>JAIUPK010000001.1 GCA_020160915.1 Actinomycetota bacterium
GATGACCAGCTTCATGCCAGCCTGCTCCGGTTGTACGGTACGGATGCCCGTAGACAACCTCGTAGAGCCTACCAGTTACGGCGTGTCGAAGCCTAGGAGCGACGCGCGCTCAGCAATTCTCAGCGCGTCTGCCCCATGAGCAGCTCGACTCGCAGGCGACCTCCCGAGCGCACGATCACGGCGGGGATGCGCTGCTTGCGCGAGTTGAGGTCGAGTCGCGAGAGTGCCTCATCCACGATCGATTCGAGTCCACGCGGGATGAAGCCCACCGGACCGCTCACGCGGGTGCCGGTGAACAGGCGCACCTCAATGGGGGCGTCGATGCTGTCCTCCTGCTGGCTGCGTCGGGAGAAGGCGGTCTCGAGGGGGGATGCACCGCTGTCGAGTATCTCCTGGAGCTCCCGCTGGTAAGCGTTGCTGGCCGCAAGCCGCAGGCGCACCCGCGGGTTGTTGGGCATCAGGCCATAGCGATACTGGCTGAAGGAGCCCTTTCCACGATCGTTGCGCTCGACGTCGGGGAACTCCTGAACCATGAACGGATGCTACAGCGCTAGCCGAGCGTCAGCACAACCTTGCCGCGCAGGTGCCCGGCCATCAGGTGCTCGTACGCCTCGCGCACCTGCTCGAGCGGATAGGTCGAGTCAATCGGGAACTGGATCTCGCCCGACGCGATGAGCTGCGCGAGCTCCGGCAGGTCGTGAATGGATGCCGCTCCCCCGCCCACATCGGAGATGCCGTACTCGGCGACGACCGACCGATCCGCGATCGTGTTGACGCGCCGAGGCTCGATGCCCAGCGCAAGGGCTGAGTCGATCGAGTGACGGCCGTGATTGTCGAGGGCTGCGGTGAAGGGGCCGGGGGCGGCATCCCGGAGTCGCTCGACGAGGTCGTCGCCGTAGGCGACGGGAATGACTCCGAGCGAACGCAGATAGTCGTGGTTGGCCGCGCTGGCGGTGCCCACGACCGTCGCACCGGCCCGGATCGCGAGCTGGGACGCGAGGCCGCCCACGCCTCCCGCGGCGGCGCTGACCAGCACCACGTCGCCGGGCACGACTTCGATGGCTCTGACGCTTGCAATGGCGGTGCGGCCGACGATGTCGAGCCCCGCCGCCTGCTCGAGGCTCAGGCCCGCCGGGCGGTGGAGCAGCTTCTCGGCGTCGATCACCAGGTAGTCCGCCTCGGCCTGGTGCCGAGCGCCGCCGTAGACCGCGTCCCCGGGCTCGAAGCCCGTGACGCCGGCGCCGAGCGCGTCGACGACTCCCGCGAAGTCGTTGCCGACGCCGGAGGGCAGAGTCGCCCCGTACATTCCGCCGCCGCGGAAGGTCTTCCAGTCCACCGGGTTCAGACCCGCCGCCTGCACGCGCACGCGCACCCGACCGGGGCCGGGTTCGGGGATCTCGGCCTCGACCAAGGTCAGAACCTCGGGTCCGCCGTGCTCGGCGTAGATGACGCGTCGTGCCATGGGATGTCGTCCGTTCGCTTCGGGCGGCCAGGCCGCCGTGATCCTGCGGGCGGCTAGGCCGCCGTGATCTTCAGGATGACACGGCTCGAGGCGCCCGCGCCCCGCCGCCGCTCCGCCCGGAACGCCAACCGGAACTGCCACCCGTACTTCTTCTCCAGTGCGGCAGTGCCCGCGGCGAGTCCGTCGGGGTCGTCGATGATCTCGGCGCGCGCGGCGACGGGGGCGACATCCCCCTTGACGCGACCGGCCATCGTGCACGGCTGGAGCGTGACCTCGGCGTTGTTCCTGATGCGCTTGACCTTGCCTGCCGTCGCCACGGTGATCACGAACAGGGTGTCGGCGTCCGCGGCCGCCCAGACGGCGGTCGGAACCCCGACTCCGCTCTTGCGGAAGGTGGTGAGGAGCACGTACTTCTCGTCGAACAAAGCTGTGAAGGACGTCGGCACTGGCACATCTCTCAGGCTAAGGCCGAATGAGAAACGGGCCGTACTCCCTCAGGAGTACGGCCCGTCGTCAAGTTCGACGCGATCGGTGGTCGAGCAGAGTCAAGACCCTAGCGACGCAGTCCGAGACGCTCGATCAGCGAGCGGTAACGCTCGATGTCGATGTCCTGGAGGTAGCCCAGCAGGCGACGACGCTGACCTACGAGCAGAAGCAGCCCACGACGTGAGTGGTGGTCGTGCTTGTGCTCCTTGAGGTGCTCGGTCAGGTCCTTGATGCGGTGCGTGAGCATCGCGACCTGGACCTCGGGGGATCCCGTGTCACCTGGGTGGGTAGCGTACTCGTCGATGATCGCCTTCTTGACACTGGCTTCAAGAGCCATAAGGTGATCCCCTTTCTCCTCGTTGCGCGGTGCCCATGGGCAGGATGCCTGAGCTCTCTTTATCCGCGGCCGTTAGACGGCAACCTTGGGAGTTTAGCAGAGAGACGGTCTACCCAACCTCCGCCGTCTCGCGAATCCGTCGCAGCACCGCCACCAGCTCGTTCACCTTCGCATCGCCGAACAGAGCGACCGGGCCGGTCGGCGCGACATCGGTGAATGGTGCCGCGAACAGCAGCTCCGGCTCCACAACTCCGCGCTGGGTGAGCTGCTCAACGATGAGTCCCACGAACGACTGCTGGTTCGCGGTCAGGGTGAGGCCCGCGGTGAACGACGAGAGAGCATCCGTGGCTGCGGCCCGGTCGAGGCCGACGAGGGAGCGCACGAACAGGCCGAGACCGTGGGCGGCGGTCGCGGCATCCCGAACCTGGGTGGCGTCGAGGCCGTTCTCGATCATGATGTTCTCGAGCTGCTGCAGGTCGCCGGGAGCTAGCGGCAGACCCTTGCGAAGGCGTGAGACCGCGAGGTCGTTCTCGTGCTCGCGCAGGAATGCGATCGCCTTCTCGCGGAAGCGCGCTCGGTCCACGCCGACCGCGACCTTGCGGATCTCGACGATCGCCGACTCCCCCGCGGTGTCCTTGAAGTCGGTGTAGACGACAGTGCGCGCCGACGAGTCGATCAGCTTCACGAGTTCCCGCAGGCGGATGCGCGCGAGCTCGAGTAGCGGCACCGTGACATCCACCCACCAGTCCTCGCCGGCGACGGCCTCGATCAGCTGGATGTTGTTGTCGATCACCGGGATGCCACGCTGCTCCCCCAGCGCGCTGGCGATGGCGCGCATCCGCTCCTTGGCGGCGGCGAAACCGGGATCCGCCGCAAGAACACCTAGCTGCGCCCGCAACGCGACGAGGTCGAAGCGCTTCGCCAGCTCGTCAGTATCTTGCACGTCACCGGCCGAAGGCAGGTCGGCGAGGGTGCCGGCCTCGGTGAAGTCGTCTCCGCTGATCGAGAGCCACGACGACCCCTGAGCGAAGCGCTCCACGGCCCGCCGCGAGCGCCGCACGAGGAAGTTGTCCAGGCTCATGCCCGAGACCTGTTCGTGGAGGCGAGCGGCGATGCCCTCGCGCAGTGCGGAGAGCTCAGCGTCATCCGGGGCGGCATCGATCGCGGCAAGCAGCTCGAGACGTGACGTGAACAGGCGCGACCGGAGCGACGGCGTGGCCGAGGTGCCCGCCGAAGGAAGGTCCTGGTTGAAGTACTCGATGTTTTGACACACATCGAAGATCACGAAGTCCTTCTTGTGCTCCCCCGGGCCGTACAGGTCGGGGCGCAGGCGAGTGCCGCGTCCGACCATCTGCCAGTACTTCGTCTTGGAGTGCACGGGCTTGAAGAACACGAGGTTCACGACCTCCGGCACGTCGATACCGGTGTCGAGCATGTCGACCGAGATGGCGATGTGCGGCGACGACTCGGGCTTGGAGAAGTCGTCGATCATGCTCTGGTTGTACGTCTGCTGGTACGTGATCATGCGGGCGAACTCGCCCTTGTATTGCGGGTAGTTCTCATTGAACCGCTCCGCGATGAAGATGGCGTGATCGTTGTTCTTGGCGAAGATGATCGTCTTGCCGAGCCGGTCGCCGCCCGCGACCATCCGCCCCTCGGTCATCAGGGTTTCGAGAACCGTGTCGACCGTGTCCTTGTTGAACAGCCAGGTGTTCATCGCGCTGGAATCGACCTCGGTCGGGATGAGCCCGTCCTCCCAGTCGAGCAGGTCCCATTCCTGCTTCTCGCTCTCGCTGAGATCGCCGTAACGGATGCCCTCCCGCACGAACTTCGTCGCGATCGAGCGGCCCACCGGCGGCACGAGATAGCCCTCCTCGATCGCATCGGTGAGGTCGTAGGAGTCGGTGGGTACGCCATCCTCGAGGTTGAAGAGGCCGTAGGTGTTGTGGTCGATCTCGTCCTTCGGGGTGGCCGTGAGTCCCACCAGTAGCGAGTCGAAGTAGTCGAAGATCGCGCCGTACTTCTGGTACACCGAGCGGTGCGCCTCATCGATGATCACCAGGTCGAAATGACCTGGCCCGAAGCGCCTGACACCGTTCGTGTCCGGATTGATGAGGCCCATCATCGTCGGGTAGGTCGAGACGTAGACGCGCCCTTCGGAATCCTTGTCGGTCACGAGGTTCACCGGCGCCGAGTCGGGCAGCTGCTGCTTGAATGCGTTGGCTGCCTGGTTGACGAGCGCCACTCTGTCGGCAAGGAACAGGATGCGCTTCGCCCAGTTCGCGCGCATCAGCACGTCGGCGAGTGCGATCACCGTGCGCGTCTTGCCGGAACCCGTGGCCATCACCAACAGCGCCTTGCGCTCCTTGTTCTCGAACACCTCAGCGACCTTCGCGATCGCACGCCGCTGGTAGTAGCGCTCGACGATCGAGGGGTTCACCTCGACACTCGCCAAAGGCTTGCGGGTGGTGCGGCGCTGGATCAGCAGCTCGAGCTGGTCGCGGGTGTAGAAGCCGTCCACCCGCCGCGGCGGGTAGGTCGCGTCATCCCAGAGAAAGTGCTCGTAGCCGTTGGTGTAGAAGATCACCGGACGCTGCCCGTACACCGCCTCAAGCCGGTCGGCGTAGAGCTTGGCCTGCTGCTGACCGGCGTGCGCGTCCTTGCGGGTGCGCTTGGCCTCGACGAGTCCGAGTGGCAGGCCGTCATCACCCCACAGCACGTAGTCGACGAAGCCCTGCCCGCCCTCGGAGTTGTTGGGCATGCCCGTGACCGGGAATTCGCGGTCGCGAGCCTGGTCGAGCTTCCAGCCCGCCTCGCGCAGCAGCACGTCGATGAACAGGTCGCGGGTCTCGTCTTCGCGGTAGTCGTGCGTGTCGGGAACTGTCGCGTTGGCGGCCTTCGCGAGGGCGACCTCCTCGCGCAGCGAAGCGATCTGGGCCTCGAGGGCCTCGTTGGCGTTGTGCGCCTTGGCGAGCGCGGCATCCTTGACATCGACCTCGTCGTTGAGCTTCGTGAGCTGCGCCATGGTCTTGGCGACCACGCCCGTTTGCGGTGTAGGCAGTGCGGCCGCATCGAACGGGATGCCCGGGGCAGGCCTCTCCTCGGGCGTGAGCGCGTAGCGCGTGGCCACCCACACCATCACGTGGAACAGCTCCCGCACCACCGGCAGGCTGTCCTTCGGTGTGAATGGTGCTGGGCGGTGCACGGCGTAGTTGCCCTGCTTGCGGATCAGGTCGAGTTTGGTGTGGATGGCCGGGCCGACGAGTCGCTTGAAGGTGGGCTCGTAGAGCAGCGCGGCGAGGTCGTCTTTGTAGGGCTTGGTGAGCGTGTCATCCACTTGATAGAGCCAGTGCACCATGAGCTCGATCGCCCGACGCGAGTAGAAGACCGACGAGCGCGGGTCGCCGTTGGTGTAGTGCTCGGCGCGGCGCGCCTCTTCGGCGATCTGGGGCCAGCCGGCACGCAGGAAGTCGAAGTTGCTCATTTCGATCCTTCCTCAGTGCTTGCCGAACAGATTATCGGGCCTGGGGTGTCATCGGTCACGGACCCAGCAGGGCGGCCGGCACCACCGCGACTCCATCGGCGCGGCGGTAGGCTCGGCTGCCGGTGTTGACGACGACCATGTCCCGCAGGTCTTCGCCGAGCTGCTGCTTCAGCCACAGCAGGTGCTGTACGTCGGTGTCGTCCACACTGGCGCCCAACTTGACCTCCACCCCGACGCACGCCGCGCCGCGGTGCACGATGAAATCCACTTCGTGGTCGCCGTTGCGCGTGCGCAGGTGACTGAGCGAGTACTCGCCTACCTGCGAGTAGGTCTGGAGGGAGAGGGCAACGAGAGCCTCGAACAGGCGGCCGAGGATTCCACCGGCCTGAGGACCGATCACTGTGCCCCTCGCGGCGTCGATCACATCGTCATCACGCAGTTGCAGCAATCGCGCCGCGAGCGCCGGGTCCGCAAGGAAATGCTTGGCCGTGCTCCCCAAGCGAGTGAACTGCGCCCCGATCGATGACCACGCGGGGACCTCGTCGAGCAACCAGAGTTGAGAGAGCACATCGCGATAGGTGGTGGTGGTCGAGATCGCTGGCTTGTCGGCCTGACCGGGGGTCGCGGCATCCAGAATCGTCGTGTAGCTGGCCGTGGATGCCGTGGCTGCGGCGTACGCCTGCAACCACGCTCGCAGAGTGGCTGGGCGTCGCACCCGGAGGCCCTGTTCGGCGAACTCCTTGTCGATCACGCGCGCTATGTACCCGTCCAGCTGCTCCCGCCTCTGTCGCGGGTCGAGTCCTCGAATTCCCGGCAAACCGGACGCCATGATTTCTGCGACGTAGTCGCTGAGCCCCATGGCGGTGTCGCCGTCGATAGGCGTGGCTCCCTGGGTCGCCAACGCCGCGAGGGACACGGTGGGCGTTTCGACACCGCGTTCGGCGAGGGACAGAGGACGCATCCGGAGGCTCACGATGCGCCCGGTGCCCGAGTGGATGTTCGCTCCGGCGGGTGCGGCGCTGCCGGTGAGCAGGAACTGCCCGCCGGCGCGATCATCGTCCACCAGACGCCGCACCGCGTCCCATACTTCGGGAAGCCGCTGCCACTCATCGATCAGCACGGGCCGCGCTGCCGTTCGCAGCTGGTCTGGGGCCGCACGAATCAGCTCGGCGTCGGCTGACGAGTCCATCCTCAGGATCGTGGCCGCGCGCTGACTCGCCGTGGCGGTCTTGCCGACCCCCTTCGGCCCATCAAGGCTGATTGCGGCGAGTCCCGGCAACAAGTCGTCGAGCTCATCGTCGATCAGGCGGCGCTGGTAGCCCATCCGGACTCCTATCCTGTGTTTAGCAGGCCTTCTACCATCAGATTAGCAGCTCATCTGTCTCATGAGTAGCAGCTCATTGATCTGGACGTGACGAAATGTCGGAGGCCTCTGGTCAACTGTCCGACTTGCCTCCGGCAGGTTCCGCGGCGAGCGCCGCGGGCAACAGCAAGCAAGGAGACATCATGTCTGACAGCACCACTCCCGAACCCACCCCGACCCCGGTCGCAGTGGCTCTCGAAGCACCCCCGAAGCGCAGCCGCCTGCCGCTGGCCGCCCTGATCGTCGGCATCGTGGCGATCGTGTTCGCGATCATTCCCGGGCTCAGCTTCGTGGCATTCCTGCCCGCCCTCACCGCGCTCGGCCTCGGTATTGCCGGCCTCATCTCGAAGGCGCCGGCGCGCGGGATGGCGCTCACGGGCGTGATCCTGGGGCCGATCGCCCTCATCGTCGCGATCAGCGTGAGCATCGGCGTGATCGCTGGCGGGGTCCGGCAGACGGTGGATGAGGCAAAGCCCTCACCGGCACCCACTGTCGCGACCAGCACTCCGGATGTGCAGGCGACGCCCGAACCGGAGCCCGTGCCCGAGATCCCTGCGGACATCGTCTACAGCGGTGTCGGAGACTCGGTGCTCGCGATCGAACTGCCGGACGGGCCGGGGCAGGTCGCGGTGGCGACCCTCACCCACGATGGCTCGAGCAACTTCGCGATCTTCACGCTCGACGACAACCTCGCCCAGCAGGACCTGATCGTCAACACCATCGGCGCGTACCAGGGCACTGTGCTCTTCAACGCCGGCTTCGGCGGTGACCCGAGTTCGCTGGAGATCACCGCCGACGGAAACTGGACTGTAACGATGAAGTCCGTGCTGTCACTTCGCCAATTCGCCGGCAACTCGATCACCGGCACTGGCGACGACGTGGTGCTCTACTTCGGCAAGGCCGCTCCCGCGACCATCACGCACGACGGGTCGCGCAACTTCGCTGTGTGGCTGTACGGCGACTCGACGGAGCTCGTGGTGAACGAGATCGGACCGTACACCGGCACCGTGCGCTGGATCGCCGGGCCTTCGGTGGTTGCGGTGACGGCGGATGGCAACTGGGGTGTGACGGTCAACTAGCCGCTCGACTCATGCGCGCAGCGCCTTCTCCATCTCATCGAGAAGGCGCTGCGCGGCGACGACGAGACGTCGCGCCACCGCAAGACTGACGAGGTCGGGGCTGTACTGCGTGTCGGTCTTGGAGACGAGCAGCTTCTTCAGATTCGTGGCAGCTTGGGAACTCGGTGGTGTGGCTTGTTTGAGCAAGGTGCCCCCGTCCGTGTGATTGTCGCTCGCCGAACGCTGACCGAGAGTGCGCCCGCAGATCGCATCGGCTGCTGCGATGCCCGCCAGCACTGCGTTCGAGCCCGCGACATTCGTCTGGCCGGCAGTGGAGAGGTCACTCAACGCGAGGTCTGCAATCGCCATGAACGCGCGCGCTTGCTGTGCGCGTTGTTGCACTGCGGCGGCAGACATCGGACGAGTGCGGATGGTCATTCGGCAATCATCGATCGGATTCTGCTCTTCAAGTCGGGACCATGCACAGTTCTCGCGTCTGCATTCCATGAGCTGACCAACGCATCATCACTCAGAACCAGATTCTCGAGGTCCGCATCGACGATGTCGATGATGTCGACGGAGTTTCCCGTGAAGGTCGCGAGCTGCACGGACAACGCGTCTGCGAGGTCGAAACGCCTATCAGGATCGGCCTCATCTTTGCTCACGAGGACGATGTCGATATCGCTCTGCGGACCGGCATCGCCTCGTGCGAAAGAACCGAAGACGGCGACCGTCGTGGAGCGAGGTGCGAAGGAGGTGGTCAGTTCCACGATTCGCGCTTCAACTCTTGCGGCGCTGCCCAAAATCAGTTCGAGGCCGCCCCAGAGTACGTGGTCTCGATTCAGCTGATACACCTTGGACTGACCCAGATAACGAGACTTCACGAGTCCGACCTCCACGAGAGTCGACAGGACCCTTGCGGCGCTCACCGGAGGGACACCAGAGAGATATGCGATCCTGCGTCCGGACAGTTCGTCCGAGACCATTGCCATTCGTCGAATGACCAGGGCAAAGTTCCTGCTCAGTAGGTCTTCGAGAGGCCGGGACAGGTGCATGTACCAATTATGGTGCATTTGCACCAAATTTGGTACACCTCAGTAGTCGCTGAAGAAGTCTTCGTCGATCTTCACAATCTCGGATTTGTTTGGCCAGACGCAGGCTGCTCACGTCGCTTCGCCTCTATGAAGCCCGTGAAGTCGATCGTCGCGCGCCAATTCTGACCCTTACCGTTCACGGCCCCACCAGACAGCGCCGTCGAGTACCCGGCGCATGGACCTTTGCCACGCGTCGATGGCCGAGACGGCGGTGCCGTTGGTCAGAGCTATCCCCTAAAGGCGCGGTGTTGGAGGGCTGCGAAGAGCTCGTCGAGTTTCGCGAGGTGGGCACGCATGAGCGCATTCGATCTTTCGAGGAGCTGGACTTTCTCAGCGAAATCGAGTTGCACGGCGAGTGCGGGAACGGGGACTTTAATGGCGGCGAGCGCCTTCGTGTTGATGTTGTATTGACCCGCAGAAGTCCTTGCGCCCGCGCGGAGAGCGGCCCGCCCCGCGGGTGACGAAAGATAGTGGGCGAGATAAATGGGGACGACGGATCGCCGCGGTCGAGCTCGGATGAGATAGGACGCGTAGACATAGGTCTTCTGATCCGATATCTGAAACATTGCTGTAGCGCCGACGAGATCTGGGTTGCCGTTCGACCTGACGATGAGCAAGTCCCCGGGGTGAAGTTTCAATCGGTCGACCTCTGCTTGCGGAAGCTCAACAAACTTGAGATCCGTGAAGTCGAGGCTCCGTCGTGAAACATTCGGGATGCGGAGAACGGGCAGCCCCGTTGGTCCCGACTTCGCTGACGTACCGTACCGAAACTCCTCCACCAAATCGCCTAGTTCGGTTAGATCTGAAGACGCTGAAATCCCGGACAGTGCCTCCGCTATCACCAAGCCGCTTCTCGAGATCGCGGTTCGCCGCGCGGTTCGGAGCGCATCAACCTCGTCGAGGATGGATGCGATTCGGCGCTGGTCGGGGAGGGGTGGGAGGGGGATCTCTAGACCCTCAAGCACACTAGGACTAAGCCGCGGAAGATTGACCCCGGACGTTCGAGAGCTTGCCCAATCCACAATCTGTGGCGTGAGCAGAAAGTTTGCCAGGTAGTCGCGATCGAGGTTGGGGCCCGGGAGGATCGGCACAATGTCGGTGCTGCACACGCCTTCGAAAGGCGGTCGCGCCACTTTCGCCAAGTTCGGTCTGAGCTTCCCAAAGAGAACATGTCGGGTGTCGAAAGCGAACTTGGAACTCTTCAGATCGCCCGCGTTTACCGCGTTGGCAGTGGCGATGTGGCCGCCAGTCTCGATGTGTTCGAGACCAAGGTAGACCTGCCCGTCAGCAATGTCCTCTGGCTGGACCGATCTCCTGTCAATGCGAGCCACCTCGCCAAGTCTCACCACTAGCTGCGCGCCGCCAGCGACTTCGCCAGCGCCGCCGTCGCCTCCTGGATCTCGCGCTCGAGTTCCATCAGCTCGGCGAGGATCACCTGCGGGTCGCGGTGCTCGACCTCCTCGTGCTCGACCTCGCGGTAGCCGTTGAGCGAGAGGTCGTAGCCCTGGGCGGCGATCTCGGACTTGGGGACCAGGAAGGATTGGGCGGTTCTGGGGCGGGACGTCTCGTCCCAGGTTTCGATACGGCCTGGCGGCCTACTCAACCAGCGGGTCAGCACGTCGGGGAGATCGTTCTGCTCGGTGGGGGTGCGCTTGTCGTCGAGGGTGAAACCATCGGCCCGCACGTCGTAGAACCACACGTGGTCGGTGCCGCCCGAGCTCGTCTTCGTGAAGAACAGGATCGCGGTCGACACGCCCGTGTACGGCTTGAAGGTGCCGCTGGGGAGCTTCACCACGGCATCAAGCTTGTGGTCTTCCACGAGCATCCGTCTCAGTGCTTTATGAGCAGTGGATGACCCGAACAGCACGCCATCGGGAACGATGACCGCCGCGCGCCCGCCGTTCTTCAGCAGGCGGATCATCAGCGCCAGGAACAGCAACTCGGTCTTCTTGGTCTTGACGATCGCGAGCAGGTCCTTGGCCGTGGTCTCGTAGTCGAGGCTGCCGGCGAACGGCGGGTTGGCGAGCACGAGGGTGTAGCTGCCCTCAGCGTCGGCGCCTGAAACAACACTGTGCTCCTCGGCGAGCGAATCCCGGCGCTGGATCGTGGGATTCTCCACGCCGTGCAGCTGCATGTTCATGCTGCCGATGCGCGACATCGATGCGTCAGAGTCGAAGCCGGTGAACGCGAGACGGTTGAAGTGGTCGCGGCTCGCGGCATCCGCCCAAATCTCGGGGTGATGCTCGCGCAGGTACTCGCTCGCCGCCACGAGGAAGCCCGCCGTGCCCGCCGCGGGGTCGATGATGCGGTCCTGCGGCGTCGGCGCCGTCATGTCCACCATGAGCTGGATGATGTGGCGCGACGTGCGGAACTGCCCGTTCTGCCCCGAGGTGGCGAGCTTGCCGAGCATGTACTCGTAGATGTCGCCCTTGGTATCGCGGTCATCCATCGGGATGTCCTCGAGCAGATCGACGACCTTGCTCAGCAGCGCCGGGGTCGGGATGGTGAAGCGCGCGTCCTTCATGTTGGCCGCGAAGCTCGAGCCCTCTGCACCGAGACCGCGGATGAACGGGAACACGTTCTGGTCGACTACGTCGTACATCTCCTGCGCCGAGAAGTTCTTGAAGCGGCTCCAGCGCAGGTCGCTGTAGGGGCGCGGGCGCCGGCCGGTGTCATCCATGCCGTCGGGGAAGACCGGGTTCTCGATCGGCGTGCCGAGCAGGTTGGCCTTGCTCTCAGCGAGGGTGTGCAAGTCGTCGAGGCGCTTGATGAAGAGCAGGTAGGTGATCTGCTCGATCACCTCGAGCGGGTTGGCGATGCCGCCCGACCAGAACGCGCTCCAGACCTTGTCGACCTGGCTCCTGAGCTCACCGGTGACCAACGGGGGTTCCTCCTGCGGGGGTAGTCGTGCTTTCTTCGAGTCTGGCAGATCGGATGCGTAGGGTTGCGTCCTCTCCTCCACAGGCTGGCGCTCAAGGGAGTTATCAACAGGAAATATGCGAGCTGATCAGCATAAAGGGAATGTCGGTGGGTGCTGCCAGAGTGTGAACATGACACCAGCGCTGGATGCGATCGACCGACTCGGCGAGGCGAAGAGCCTTCTCGCCGCGGCCGCGCGCGCCGGTGCCGCCGGTCTTGACGACTCAGCTCTGGTACTCGCTGCCTCGACTGCGGAAGAACTCGGGCGGCTCGTCGATGCGCTGCGGGTGCAACTGGCGGGCGAGATCGATGAGCGTTCTCGGTACGAACTGGGTCGCGACGGACTCGCCCAGCGCCTCGGCGAGACGCGCGCGGTGCACCTGATCGAGAAGGTCACTCTGGTCTCGAGCCGCGAGGCAGCGCGACGAGTGCGCCTCGGGCGGGCAACCCGGGCCAGGTTCGCGCTCGACGGTAGCCCCCTGCCTGCCGAGTTCTCAGCCGTCTCGGCAGGTCTTGCCGACGGGATGCTCGGGCTCGACTCGGCCGCCGTGATCGTGCAGCACCTCACTCAAGCCGACACCGCACCTCGCGAACACCGCGACCGCGCCGAGCACGCCCTCGTCGAGGATGCCGCCAGCATGTCCGCCGACCTGGTGGCGGTGCGCGCCCTAGTGTGGCGCGAGGCCCTCGACCCGGATGGCGCCGAACCCCGCGACGAAGACCTGCGACGGCGCCGGCAGTTCTGGATCGGTCAGGAGGTGAACGGGCTCTCGAAGTTCGGCGGGTACGCCGACCCCGTCAACGCCGCGCTCCTCAAGGCGGCGTTGGCTGAGCGCAGTGGGCCGAATGTTCAACCGCGGTTCCTCTCGGCAGAGGAACTCGCTGTGGCGACCAATACGCGCGACCCGCGCACCACTGACCAGCGCAACTTCGACATCGTGATGGGCCTGATCACGGCGGGCATCCGTTCGAGTGAGAGCACGCGCAAGAGCATGCGCAGCCTGACGACGGTGATCGCTGTCGTCAACAAGAAGGATCTCGAGGCAGGAACCGGCGTCGGCTGGCTCGACGACGTCGCAGAGCCCGTCTCCGTCGCCACGATCAAAGAACTGGCGTGCGATGCGGGCGTGCGCACGCTCGTACTGGGCGACAACGGCGAACCGCTGTACCTGGGCCGCACCGAACGCCTGCACAGTCGAGCCCAACGACTCGCTCTCGCGGTTCGAGATGGTGGGTGCATCTGGAGCGGATGCCACGCCCCACCCAGCTGGTGTCACGCCCACCACGTGAAGGAGTATCGCGATGGTGGGCTCACCGATATCGACAACGGGGTGCTGTTGTGTCCCGCCCACCATCACGCTTTGCACGCGTCGGACTACGAACTCAGGATGGTCAACGGCCGACCCGAGCTGCGCGCACCCGCATGGATCGACGCTGGACGGCAGTGGAAGCCGCTCGGCAAATCTCGGGTCACGATGGTCGCGTGAGCGGCCGGCCGTGCGACACGGCGCGCGAATCGGGGGTTAGCCCCCTCCCGGGCGACACCAGAACGTGACAAGCTCGCTGCATGACCTTCTTCGAGTCCATCAAGACCGTGTTCCGCAAGTACGCCACGTTCGAGGGCCGGGCCACCCGCCCCGAGTTCTGGTGGTTCGCGCTGTTCAGCTTCCTGGTGAGCGCGGCACTGAGCGCGCTCCTGCCCGGCCAGTACATGATGGGCGGCTACCAGCCCATCAACAACGACGTTGTCATGCTGGGCGACGCGTTCCGCTCAGGACCGGTAATCAACCTCGCCGGCTTCTGGAGCATCGCCGTGCTACTGCCGAGCCTCGCCGTCACCGTGCGTCGCCTGCGTGATGCCGGACACCGGTGGACGGAGATCTTCTGGATCCTGCTGCCGATCGCCGGCGCGATCGTGCTCATCGTGCGCCTGTGCGACCCGTCGAAGAGTGACGCGGTAGTCGCTCCCGCCGCTCCGGCCGCTCCCCCGGCTCCGCCCGCGAAGCCGGCCAAGTAGCGGCAAGTAGCGCGAACTACAGGAAGTACACCGCCAGAACGATGGCGAGCACGGCGGCAGCCGCGAGCACGATCCAGGCGACGCTGCGGCGCGCCGCGGCATCCACCTCGTAGCGAAGCCGCCGGAAGCGCGCCTCGTGACGCAGGGTGTCGTCGATGACGTGCTCGGAGCTGTGCCACGCGCCGGTGCGTTCGGCGGCAGCCACCAGCGCGCGGGCTGCGGCGGCGGAGAGTACCTTCCGTCGCCGCAGCACAACACGCGCCAGTTGTGAAGAAGCGGCCACAGTGACGTCCTGTGGCCGCCGTCGAACGAAGGCGAGCGAGCCTGGGTCCACAATCGCGATGAGGGGGTTCACCGCGATGGACTCGCTCGCCTCCGTGCTCAGGAGCTTCGAGACCCGCGCGGCCTCGAAGCGGGCATCCCGGAGGTGGTTGGTGCGGCGGTTGTTGACGAGCAGTTGCTCGCTCTCCACCACAACACGCTGACCGGAATGGTTCTTGATGGTGATGACGAAAACGCCACCGGGGCCGATCACGAGGTAGTCGGAATCGGAGCTGCCCGCCACCGGATGCAGGAGCGTCCAGTGCGAGCCGAGAGAGTTCAGGGAACGGACGATCTCGATCTGGCCGAGGGCGGCGCGGTACCAGCTGCGCGCATCGGCACTGAGCGGGCTGACGCCGAAGACTTTTGCCGCCAGAGTCTGCGGGCGAGCATCGGCCTGCACGCGGAGGCTCTCCGCGATGACGCCGTAGGCGGCACCCCGCACTCGCACGGTCGGCGCGGTCTGACGCACCACGTCAGGGCCCCTACCCTCACGCTCCTCGCCCAGCGGGCGAGCCAAAAGATCTGTCACCACATCCCCCCGAATGTCGATGACTCCACGCTAGCCAGTCACCCGGATTCCGCGGCAGTCCCCACTACGGGGCGCGCGCGTCGAGCGTCAGCGCGTCGGCAACCTCGCCTCGAGGAACATGGTGGCAACGAGACGCCAGATCGCGTGGATGACGACGACCCGCACCCTGATGGTGCCGGTGGCGATGAGAGTGCCCGGATGCCGCGACCCCCGTCTGCGGCATCCGGGATGTTCCCCGTAAGAAGATGAGCGCCTGAACCCGAATCACGCGCTCCACGGTCAGCCCCCGACCGCCTTCGTGAAACTCACTCTCCTCTGCACCGGACCCGGCGCATAGGGCCGAAGGTCCCTTCGGGGTGTTCTGCGGGTTGCGCCCCGTAGGCTCGCAGCCATGACTGACGCGATCGTGCTCGACGTGCTCCTCATCGTGCTTCTCATCGCGTACGTCGTCTACGGCTTCAGGAATGGCCTGTCCCGGAGCATCTTCGTCATTGCCGGCGTTGTCGCCGGCGCGATCGCCGCGTTCTTCGTGGTGCCCCTGGTGACGGGCTGGGTCGCGTGGTCGCTGGCCCGCCCCGTGGTGACGATCGCCGTGACTGTCGCCCTGGTGGCGGCAGGGCATGCACTCGGCTCAAGCTTCGGCCGCGGCATCCGTCGCGGCATCGAGCGCACCCCGCTGAGCGGGCTGGACAGACTGCTCGGCGCCGTGGTGACGGGGATCGCCGCAGCGCTTGTGGCGTCGGTGGTCGGGTCGACCGTGAGCCAACTCGGTGTGCCCGTGCTGTCGAGGGCCACCGCCGGTTCGGCAGTGCTACGCACGATCAACGCGCTGACCCCTGACCCGGTCGAAGCGTGGGTCGCCCAACTCAAGTCGATCGTGGCCGACAGCGGCCTGCCCGTCATCTCCGATGCCCTCGGTGGGCCCGCACCCGTCATACCCCAGCTGGATACCGGCAGCCCCCAGCTGAATGCGGCCGCGCAGTCTGTTGTGCGCATCACCGGCAACGCCTTCGCGTGCGGAGTCTCGCAGTCGGGAACCGGCTTCGTGGTCGCCGACGATCGCGTCGTCACGAATGCTCATGTGGTGGCCGGCGTCACCGAGCCGGTCGTCGAAGCGCCGAATGGTGAAGCGATCGCCGGCTCGATCGTCTACTTCGACCCCGTGCTCGACCTTGCGATCATCGCGGTTCCCGGGCTCACGGCAGACCCCTTGCCGCTCGGCGACTCACTGCCCGCCGGCACGGATGCCGCGGTGCAGGGCTACCCCTTCGGTGGCCCGTTCACGTCCGGTGCCGCGCGAGTCATGCAGGTGGGTACGGCACAGGTCGACGACATCTACGGCACCAGCACCCACCCGCGCGAGGTGTACACGCTGGCCGCGGACGTGCGGCAGGGCAACTCGGGCGGACCAGTGCTCACACTCGACGGCACCGTGGCCGGAGTGGTGTTCGCCCGCAGCGCCGATACCGCGAGTGTCGGGTTTGCGATGACGATGGCCGAACTCGACCCGGTGGCGGCCGAAGCGTCCACCCTCACCGCGACGGTCTCAAGCGGGGACTGCATCTCCGACTGACCGCTGCGCGTGGCGCACCGATCCCAGCGCGATGAGACCCTGCCCCGTGATGTACGCGAGCATGATGAGGAAGTCCGCCTGCCACAGGCTGAAGCCCGGCCAGAACATCTTGAAGCCCAGAAGTGTGTCGGAAACGAAGAACACCAGCGCCCCGACTGCGACAATTCGGTTGGCGCCCAGCGCGGTCGCCGCACTCACTGCCAACACCGCACCGTAGATTGCAACCGGAACCACGAGTGCTCCCGCGTAGGGCGTGAGGGCAATCAGCAGCACGACCCACCACGGCACGTACACCAGTGCGATCAGCGGCACCCGACGCACACGCAGCGAACGGGTGAACTGAGCAATGTAAGCGAGGTGGGCGAGCAGGAAGAAGCCGAGCCCGATCAGGAATCCGAGATCGCCGGGCGCCGAGAGAAGCACGTCGCCAAGCCACGACAGCACGATCGCGGCCGAACCGACCAGAGCGAGCTCGGAGCGCCGCCGGGGCAGCGCGATCAGGAATCCGACCAGAAGCGCGGGCATCAGGAAGTACTTCGTCGGGCTCGACAGCGGCTCCACGCCGAGGAACAGGGCCGCGAGGTGGACGACCCCGACCACCAGGAAGGGAACGAAAGCCCAGAGTCGTCTCACTCGCTCAGCGTACGCGGACTCAGACTCGCTGCCCATCAGACCGCGCTCGGTGTGGAAAGTCGGGCCTCACGGCGAATCCGACGCGCCTTGCCGGCCGTCAGCACCAGCGCAAGCAGCGTTCCGATCACCGCACCCAAGGAGTTGGCCACCACATCCCGCGGATCGGAGACGCGGCCCGCGATCGACTGCTGGGCGAGTTCGATCCCCACCGTCATCACCACCCCGAGGAGGATCGACAGCCACCATCGTGAGCGCCCGAGCAGGAGCACGAAGAACAGCCCCAGCGGCACGAACATGGCCACGTTGGCGAGAAACTCGAGACGCGAGAACGTGAACCAGTCGGCCCCCGGTATCCGGTCGAGCAGGGCGGCGAGGCGCCAGAGCAGCGACCCCTGTTCGATCGTCAACTGGGGCGACAGCGTGACCCACCCGACGAGCGCCAGGTAGGCGAACGTCAGCACGGTCAGGATCGGGTGCCTCAGGAACATTCACCCATCGTGCCCGATGAACTCGTGCGAACCCTGCACACCGCCTATGCGGCGACCATCTGGGTGACGAACCGGGCGATCATCATCCAGAGTCCGGTGCACGCCACCAGAAGCGCGCCGACCACCCAGGCGGTGCGAATGGCCAAGGCGGAGCGCACCTCCGCACGAACCAGCGTGAACTGCCGATTCAGTCGCTGGGTGTCGAGAGTGACTTCGGATGCCTCGGGCCAGGTCGTCTCCAGATCGGCGAGATCGGAGATGCGAGCAACCTGTTCTCCGCCGAGCTGGCTCGGGGCGCGGGTGAGCATGCGCTCGAGCCCGGATGACTCACCGATCAGTACCCCGCTGGGCTCCCGTCGCACGGTCAGACGCCGCGGAGCCACGACCACGAGCAGGGGCTGCACCAGCACGGTCTCGCCTGCGGCAGTTGTCAGCGCCTGGGCGGCCGCAACGGCCTGACGAACGCAGACCTCGATGTCGTCGTGAGGCTCACCGCCGGCGAGCACGATGTCGCCATCGACGACGACCTCGACGTCTCCGTGGTTGGCCGTTCGAACGGCGAAGATCCCGGAGGGACCCATCACCAGATGTTCGAGGGTGCTTTCGCCCCCGAGCGGCAGGTCGTGCAGCACGTCCCACCGCTGGCCGAGGCCGTCGAGGATGTCGCCCACCACGAGTTCGCCGAGGGCGATTCGGTAGGCGCGTCGACTCGTCGAATCCAACGGACTGACCCCGGCGATGCGGGCAAGCGTGCCGCGCTCGCGATTCACCGATGGCGAGTGCACGACGTCACTCATCGCGGTCTGGCCGGCGACCCGCTCACGGAGTCTGCGACCCTGCGCCATCCTGGTCTCCCCTGATCGTGTCGGGGAACTCACACGGCCCGTAAGACGACGTTGGGCCGGAGGCTCCCCCGCCTCCGGCCCCACTCGCTGCGACGAATCGCACCCGATCGAACCTTCTTCCCCCGAAGAGCGGGTTCGTAGTTACAGTGTGGCCATCCTGTGAATGTGCTGCAAACCCCCACTTGGGGGCATCCCCGAAATGGGGGACGTGTGGCTGCCGGGGCGCCTGTGACTGGTGTTACTCGATTCCCGCTGGCAGAGTGCCCGATGTGACGAGGGTGAGGCGCTGAGTCGGACGTGTCATCGCGACGTACAACGCCGCCGCCCCGCGCGGAATCTCGTCGACAATCGCCTGCGGTTCGACCACGATCACGGCGTCGAACTCGAGGCCCTTGGCCTCCTGCGGGCTCAGCACCGCGATCGCCCTCGACAGCCCGGCCGCGCCGCGTCCCACGTGCGATCCGAACCGCTCGACGAGAGTGGGGTGGATGCCCGGCAGCAGGCTCTCGCTGGCGATCACCGCGACTGTGCCGGGGGCATCCGCCTCACGCTCGGCGGCGACGGCATCGGCGACGGCGGCAGCGAGCTGGGTCGCGCGCACGATCTCGACCGGCCACTCGCTCGCGCGTACCGCGCGAGACCGGGTGATGGTCACGCCGTGCGCGATCGCCATCGACTCGGCGACCTCGCTGATCTGGGCGGGGGTGCGGTAGTTGACGGTCAGTTCCTCGAGACGCCAGTTGTCGCCGACGTGGGGACGCAGGGCACCCTCCCAGCTGGTGGTGCCGGCGGCCGCGCTCGCCTGGGCGACATCGCCCACGATGGTGAACGACTTGAGCGGGTTTCGCCGCATGAGCAGCCGCCACTGCATCGGGGAGAGTTCCTGCGCCTCGTCGACCACGACGTGCCCGTAGGCCCACTCGCGATCGGCGGCCGCGATCTCGGCCGTCGTGCCCCGCTCCACAGCCGCCTCGAAGCCCTCGGCGAGGGTCGCGGCATCCACGAGGCCTTCGACACCCATGTTGCGGATCGCCTGCTCGGCGTTCTCGATGTCGCGCTTGCGCTGCTGCTTGCGCTCACTCTTGTGCGCGTCGGCGAGGTCGTCGGACTCCCCGAGCAGCTCGGCTGCCTCGTCGAGCAGGGCCACATCGCTCACGGTGAAGTCCGCATCGCGGCCGCGCAGAAGCAGGGCTCGCTGCTCGGCCGTCCACCGCGGGGTGAGCGACGCCAGCCACTGCGGCCTGGCGTAGAGGTCCTGCAGGAGCTTCTGCGGCGTGAGGGGCAGCCACGCGGTGTTGAGGGCGACCTTGACGTCGTGCGACGTGCGCAGGTCTTCCCGCAGCCAGGCCTGGTCGCTGTCCTCGATGGTGTTGCCGTGCGACCGCAGCTGGTCGGCGAGCAGGCGAGACAGAGCGGAGATCGCGGCCTTGTTGAACGTCACGCGGGCGACGTTGTGCGGCTTCTTCGTCTCCCACGCCCGCTGCATCGCCGCATGGATGAGCTGCGGCGGCACGGTGAGCAGCTCACCGTTGATGTCGAGCACCTGCGGCTCGGTGGGCACCACCTGCCGCGAGCGCACCGCACGACCGAGCAGTTGCGCCATCTCGAGTGACCCCTTGAGGGCAGCGACCTCGGGCGCGTCCTCCGCCGACACATCCATTCCCGGGAACAACTGGCCCACGCTCGCGAGCACCACCCCGGTCTCGCCCAGCGACGGAAGCACCGCCTCGATGTACTGCAGGAACGATCGCGACGGACCCACGATGAGAACACCGGATGCCGCGAGCCGGTCCCGGTGGGAATACAGCAGGTACGCCGCCCGATGCAGCGCCACCGCCGTCTTGCCCGTGCCCGGACCGCCCTGCACCACGAGCGTGCCACCCAGCTCGGAGCGGATGATCGCATCCTGTTCGGCCTGGATGGTCGCGACAATGTCCGACATCCGTCCGGTGCGCTGCGCCGTCAGGGTCGCCATGAGGGCGGCCTCGCCCTGGAGGCCCGAGACATCTCCGTCGAGCAGGTCGGGATCGAAGATCTCGTCGTCGATTCGAACGATCTCGCGACCCTGGCTCTGCAGGTGTCTGCGCGCCCGGGCGCCGAGCGGTGTTGCCGCAGTCGCCTGGTAGAAGGCACGCGCCTGCGGAACCCGCCAGTCGAGCAGCAGCGGCTTCTGCTCCTCGTCGCGCAGTCCGATCCGACCGATGTAGTGGAGCACCGGCTCGGCACCGTCCGACTTCATCTCCAGTCGGCCGAACGCGAGACGTTCGTCGATCTGGCGCAGCTGCAGCACCCGGTCCTCGTAGATGCGCGCGAAGGCATCCCGCTCTGACCGATTCTGATGCGTGCCCCCGGGGTTGGAGCGGCGCACGAGCTCGAGCTGTTGCTGCGCTTCCTCGCGCAGCGCGTCGAGCCGCGCGTACAGGGTGTCGACGTATGCGCGCTCCGTGTCCAACTCGCCTGACGGCATCCCAGTCACCCCTCGAAATCCGGCCTTCCAGTCTACGCGGATGCGAAAGACCTCTTGCGCGGGCGTTGAGGCGGTGACAGTCTGGAGGCAGTACAACTCATCGCCCAGTCGAGTCGCAGGCATTGCCGCACCGCTGGGCGATGAGTCTTTTCCCACCCGTCGATACCATGGGCGCATGGCTCGATCGGTCGACTACACCGCGCTCACGGCACCAGTCACCTCGGAGCAGGTGCGCACCTTCCGACAGCAGGCTCTGCGTGACCCCGCCTATTCGAGCCAGTTCGGCGTCGCGCAGGTCGTGGTGCTGGTTTTCGTGTTCGTCGTGATCGGCTTCCTCTTCCTCGGCTTCGCCGGGGTGATCGTGAGCATGGTGGCATCGAGCGCTGCGCAGGGGCTGACGATCACCACTGCGGTGTCTCTACTCTTTCCGCTGCTGTTCGTCGCCGCCTTCGCGATCATCGTCGTCATCGCGGTGCGCGGCGCGCTCGGTGGTGGCGGTCGATGGGAACGGTGGTACCGGCTCACCACCTTCGCGGCAGCCAACGGGCTGATCTTCTCCCCGGTCGACGCCGACCCGACATACCCGGGCGCGATCTTCATCTCGGGACGCAGCCGGGTCGCGCTCGATCACCTGCGCACCCCCGCCGGTCGGTTCTTCGACTACGGCAACTACCGCTATGTCACCGGCAGCGGCAAGAACTCGACGACCCACAACTGGGGCTTCGTGGCGCTGAGCCTCGACCGCGCTCTGCCACACATGGTGCTCGACTCCCGGTCCAACAACGGACTCTTCGGCGGCACCAACCTGCCGACGGTCTTCTCGAAAGACCAGGTGCTGTCACTCGAGGGCGACTTCGACACCCACTTCACCCTGTACTGCCCCCGGGAGTACGAGCGGGATGCCCTGTACGTGTTCACCCCCGATCTCATGGCTCTACTCATCGACGAGGCGGCGCCATTCGATGTCGAGATCGTCGACAGTTGGATGTTCGTCTACTCCGCCACCGTGTTCGACCTGCGCAATCCCGCAGCGCACCAGCGCATCCTGCGGATCGTGGACACGGTCGGACTGAAGACGCTCTCGCGCACCGACCTGTACGCCGATGAGCGCGTGGGCAGTCCAGCGGCGAACATCGTGGCCCCGGAGGGACGCCGACTCCGACGCGGAGTGTCGGTGGTTGCCGTGATCACCGTGATCGTGTTCGGGGCCATCTGGGCCTGGTCATTCCTCGCCGACGCGCTGGGGATCTGACCGGTCCCCGGAGAGTCGGCGGGTCGTTACGACGCACGCAACCCGACGAGCTGATCAGACCGTCGCGGTTCCGAGGCCCGTGAGGTTCTTGCGACTCTCCACAATCGAGGCGAGCAGCGCCGTCTCGTCGGCTTCGGCCGCGGTGCGGTGACGTCCGGTGATGATGCGCTGGCGGGCGAAGGCGAGCCTCGTCGCATCCCGGATGTACTTCTTCATCTCAGCGCCCTTACCGTTGCGATTCGCCCACGCGATCGCCTGGCGACGCCCTGGACGGGTCGCCAGCGCCGGCAGTTCTTCCGCGCTGAACCACCCGACCGCCGCGTACTCGGCGAGTCGGTCGTGCGTGAGCTTGGCCTCCTGCCGTCGCAGGTAGAGAACGAGGAACACCGCCCCGAGGAAGAGCGGGAACTGCACGATCGCGTAGTACGCGAAGAAGTCGGAGACGAAGAACAGGGCACCGTTCCAGAGTGCGTGCAGGAAGATCGCCGGAATGAGCCCGAGCAGGAAGAACCCGATGGCACCGAATGCGCCAGTGCGACGGGCGGCGAACCCGAGCGCGAGGCCGGTGCAGGCGGTGAACATGACGTGTGCGAACGGCGACATGATGCCGCGGATGAGGAAGATCTCGAGCGGGGCACCCTGCGGGTTGAGCAGCTCCGAACCGAAGTAGAGGATGTTCTCGGTGAACGCGAACCCGCCCGCGACCCAGGCCGCGTAGACCAGTCCATCGACGGGACCATCGAAGTGCCTGCGCGCGGCCCAGAACAGGATCAGGACGCCGAGACCCTTGGCGGTCTCCTCCACGATCGGAGCCTGAATGGCCGCCGCGAAGAAGTCATAACCGGGGCCGGGGCCACCCATGCTGTTGATCACGTTGTCGATCTCGGCACCCACGAGAAGGGCGATCAGCACGGCGACGCCGGCACCCCAGAGAAAGGCGAACACGACTGCTGCCCTCGGTTCGGGCTCCCACCGGTCGATCCAGCGCACCCCGAAGAAGACGATGGCCAGCGGCACCAGTGCCATGACACCGCCGAGTGCGAACCCACTGACCCCGAGCCCGCTGATGAGGTAGACCGTCACGAACAGGGCGATCACGGCGAGCACGATGATGCCGATGATCGCCAGCGCCACCACCGCCGAACTGCGCTGCACAGGAGCGGCGAGCCCGGCCGGTGCTGTGACAGCAGACTGGGCGACAGCGGCGGGCGCTGTTGCCGGTGCCGCGCCGGTGATTCCCGCTGACGCGGTGTGGTCGGGCGTGGCCGCAGTGGGGTTTGTCATGCCCACGACACTAGCGGCTGCGACGGGCCCGATCGGTGATCAACTCTGCTGCTCCCGCAGGATCTGAAGGGCTCTCGTGACACGCTCGCCCAGCCCGGCGACGGGCTTGCGCGAGGTCTTCTCCGCCTCGATCAACAACTGCTCGGCCTCGCGCCGGTACTGAAGCTGCGTCTCCCGAACCGCCGCCAGCAGCACGAGGGATGCCCGCGCCCCGAGCACAGCGCACGCCATGCTCACCAGCACGGCGCCGATCGCCGCAACCACCACCCACTCGTGACCGGGATCCTCGACGGCGGCGACAATGACCAGCACGAGAAGAAGAACCGCCGAGATCACCGGAAGCGTGCGCTGGGGACGGCGGACGACCCATCCTGCTGCAGCACGCCAGGACACGATCGGCGGGGCGGGGGTGCGCGCCGTCGTCTCGTCGATGACGGTGAGGCGCTCCCGCAGGCCGTCGATCCACTCCTGTTGAACGCGACTGCCGCGCAGGTCGACGAGCTCGTCGCGCACGGCCCGGTAGCTGTCGGCCGCGGGGCTGGTCGCCGCACTGGTGATCAGGACCCAGCCAGCGACCAGAAGAACCACGATCGCCAGCGCCACCACCAAAGCCATGACGGGCTCACCCTCGTCGAACAGGAGGCGCTGCCCATACTCGATCGCGAACCCGAGGGCGACGAGCGACAGCGCTGCGAGCGGCACGACCCAGGTGACGGGGTGGAGGCGAACCAGCGTGCGGGTTCCTCGGTTCAGGCGCCGGATGTCGAACCGGGCGGTGCCGAGGTCGGCCAGTTGGAGGGACAGGGCGACGAGCCACACTGCGAGGGCAACGGTGGCGGGCATCCAGTTCAGTTCCACGCTTGAGACACTACCGGTGCTCGGGTACCTCGTCCGGATCAGCGGGTGAGCAGTCCCGCGTCGAGGGTGAACTGGGCGCCGGTGGCGTAGCGCGCCCGATCGCTGGCAAGGTAGAGCACGAGCTCGGCGACATCCGACGCCTCGATCCACGGCACCCCGGGCAGGAGGTTGCCGGCGCTGCGTTCGGCGATCTCGATCGCCGTCGCCCCCTCGAGCTCGGCGAGACCGTCGTTCATGGGCGTGTTCACGCCGGTGGGATGGATGCTCACCACACGGATGCCCCACGGCGCGAGTTCGATCGCCCACGCCTTGGTGAGCCCCGTGAGCCCGTGCTTCGATGCGACGTAGTGCGACAGCCGGTTACCTCCGCGGAGCCCCATCACGCTCGAGTTGTTGATGATGACGCCACTGCGCTGGGCTTTCATGACCGGGATGACGCTGCGCGCGACCAGGAACGGACCCTTCAGGTTCACGTCGATCATGGCGTCCCACTCGAGCTCGGTCATCTTGTCGGCGGCGGCGTAGGCGACGATTCCGGCATTGTTGAAGAGCACATCGATGCGCCCGAACTCGGCGACCGCGGCATCGACGGCCTGCTGGATCGCGGCGGAGTCCCGCACATCCCCAACGAAGGCCAGGGCTCGGCGCCCGAGCGCGTGCACCTCGGCGACGAGCGAGTCGAGCTCGGCGCTCGACCCCTGAGCGTAGGCGGGATACTCGATCTTCGCCGCGACGTCGAACGCCACGATGTCCGCGCCCGACTCCGCGAGCGCGAGCGCGACAGCACGGCCCTGCCCGTGCGCCGCTCCCGTGATGAAGGCGACGCGCCCGGCGAACGGCCGGTCAGTCTCCCCCGGTGCGCTCATCCCCCGGCTTCCGGTAGTCGTAGAGCACCTCGTCGAGCGGCACCTTGCCCACCGTGACGAACAGGTTGGTGGCCACCATCTGCCCGGCGAAGGCCACGAGAAGCACGCGCAGTTGTGGGTTGAAGGTCGACTCGAGCCGCGCATAGAACTCCGGCTCGATCGCCGACGGCGTGCGGGCGATCGCACGCCCGAAGTCGATGAGCAGCTGTTCGGCCTCGGTGACGTTGGGGTGGTCAGGGTCCTCGCCGTTGTCGATGAGGATCTTGCGGAAGAAGACCGAGCAGACCAGGCAATCGTTCTCGTCGGAGATGGCATAGCTGAACAGCGACACGGCACGCTCGCCGATGAACGGCACCAGGGCGTCCCGCAGTGTGTACCACTGCATGTAGGCGTCGAAGCTGGGGACGTGGCTGAGCAGGGTCGCCTTCATGTTCGTGATGCGACCGCCGTGCAGTTCGAGCTGGCGGTCACTGGCCGCCCGGGCCGTCGCATCCAGACTCTCGTACGTCGTGATGGGCAGGAACGTCATGCCAACAGGCTACTGCGCCGCGCGCGCCATAGGTCTCAGAAGACCTTGCCGGGATTGAGGATGCCGAGCGGGTCGAAGACCGCCTTCACCTTCTGCTGCAGGTCGAACTGGTCATCGCCCAGCTCATCACGAAGCCAGCGCTTCTTGAGGATGCCGATGCCGTGCTCGCCCGTGAGTGTTCCGCCGAGGCGCAGGGCCGCGAGGAACATCTCGTCGGCGGCCGACCAGATCTGCTGCGGCACCTCGTCACCCTGGAAGACGAAGTTAGGGTGCAGGTTGCCGTCGGCGGCATGGGCCACGACCGGGATCGTGATCGAGTATTTCTGCTCGATCTCGTGGATCGCCGCGAACATCGCGGGGAGGGCGCTGCGCGGCACGCAGACGTCCTCGATGAGCACCGTGCCGAGAGTGGAGATGGCGGCGTGTGCCGAACGCCGGATGCTGAACAGTCGCGCGGCATCCTCCGCGTCGATGGAGAGCTCGACCGCGCCACCGAGCGAGGCGATGATGGCGGCGATGGTCTCGGCCTCGATCTCGGCGCCGGGTCCGTCGGTCTGAATGATCAGTTGTGAGCCGCCAGGATGCTCGATCCCGAGGTGAGCGCAGATCGCAGCCATGGCGCTGTCGCCGATGAGTTCCATGATCGAGGGATGAAGTCCGGATGCCGTGATCACCGCCGACGCGCGCGCCGCATCGTCGACCGTGGCGAAGGTTGCACTGATGGTGGGCACTACACCCGCGACAAGACGCCGCACCTTGACTGTTGCCTCGACGATGACCCCCAGGGTGCCCTCGGAGCCGATCATGAGAGCTGTGAAGTCGAGGCCCGTGACACCCTTCACGGTGCGGTGCCCGAGTTCGATGAGACGGCCGTCGGCAAGCACGACCTTCAGGCCGAGCACAGCCTCGCGGGTCACGCCGTACTTGGCGCAGAGCAGGCCTCCCGCGTTGGTGGCGATGTTTCCGCCAACGGTGGAGATCGCGCGGCTCGCCGGGTCGGGCGCAAACCAGAGGCCGTGGGGCTCGAGCTGCCGATTGAGCTCGGCATTGATGATGCCCGGCTGCACCACCGCAAGCTCGTCATCGACCGACACCTCGAGCAGGCGATCCATGCCCAGCGTCGAGAGCACGATCTCGCCAGCCCCGGCGATCGCTCCCCCGGCGAGCCCGGTGCCGGCACCACGCGTCACGACGGCCGTGCCCGTCTCGGTCGCGATGCGCATCGTGGCCTGCACGTCGTCGATCGAGCGCGCGGTCACCACCGCCAGCGGGGCCGCTGGTGCCGCGTGTCCGGATTTGTCGTATCGCGCAGCATCCAGCTGGCGGGCATCAACGGAGACGACGTCACCGAGAGCCTGCGAGAGAAGCTGAACGACATCGGCCATGGATCCACTCTAGAGTCTTCGGCCATGTCCGAATCCCGCTAGTGAAGGGCGTGGCGCCGTGGCACCCTGATACTCATGGGCGCTACCGAGGCACGATTCGACGAGCGATTCGCTGAGCGCTACCGCGCGCTCTCCTCCCGGGACACCCGTTTCGACGGCCAGTTCATCGCGGGCGTGCACTCCACGGGAATCTACTGTCGACCCAGTTGCCCCGCCATGACGCCCCACGCCAAGAACGTGAGCTTCTACCGCACGGCCGCGGCGGCCCACGAGGACGGTCTGCGGGCCTGCAAACGCTGCCAACCCGACGCCGTGCCCGGCTCCCCCGACTGGAACCTGAGCGATGACCTCGCCTCGCGAGCCATGCGGCTGATCTCCGACGGAATCGTCGAGCGCGAGGGCGTCACGGGGCTCGCGGCCCGCCTCGGCTACACCTCCCGCCACCTCACGAGGGTGCTCGCAACCGAGCTCGGTGCCGGCCCGCTGGCGCTCGCCCGGGCGCACCGTGCACAGACGGCGCGCACCCTGCTCGCCTCCACCGAGCTATCCATCGCCGACGTCGCGTTCGCGAGCGGCTTCTCCAGCATTCGCCAGTTCAACGACACGATCCTGAGCGTCTACGAGACCACCCCGAGTGGTCTGCGCGCCCTCGCTCGACGAGGGCGGGCCCGGGTGGCCGCGACTGACGCCACCAGCATCACGCTCAGACTGCCGGCCCGAGCCCCATTCGACGGGCCGGGGCTCATGCGCTTCTTCGCCGACCACGCCGTGCCCGGACTCGAGTCGGGCGATACCGAGACCTTCGAGCGCGCTGTGCGACTTCCCGGGGGAACGGTCCGCCTGAGCCTCGCCCTCGACGGCGACTCAGGCGTGCGATGCACGGCAAGCCTCGAGAGCATCGCGGATGTCGCGACCCTCGTCGCGCGGGTCCGTCGCCTCTGCGACCTGGACGCCGACTCCCACGCGATCGACGGCGCGCTGTCGGCGGATGCCGTGCTCGCTCCCCTCGTGGCGGCTGTGCCGGGCATCCGTCTGCCGGGCGCCCTGGATCCCGAGGAGGCGCTCATGCGCACTCTGGTCGGCCAGCAGATCTCGGTGGCGGCAGCGCGCACGGTGCTCGGCCGCATCACCGCCGAGTTGGGCACCGACGGCCTGTTCCCGACGGCCACGCAGCTCGCCGAGCACGGCGAGACAGCGCTGAGGGGACCGGCATCACGCGTGACCACGATCCTCGGAGCAGCCCGAGCGCTCGCCAGCGGCGAGCTCGTGCTCGATGTCGGGATGCCCGCCGACGAGTTCACCGCGCGGCTCGTGGCACTGCCCGGAATCGGCCCCTGGACCGCGGGATACCTTGCGATGAGAGTGCTGGGCAACCCGGACGTGCTCCTGACCAGCGACCTCGTGATCAGGCAGAGCGCCGGCGCTCTGGGCCTGCCCTCGTCGCCAGGAGCCCTCGCCGAGCACGGGTCGCGGTGGGCCCCGTGGCGCAGCTATGCGGGCCTGCACCTCTGGCGTTCACGCCCGACCGGTACGATTCGGGCATGACCAGCCTTCCCGCGGACGCCCCCGAGATCGAGACCGAACACGATCGACTGGAACGCAACTGGAGCGAGTTGCTGCAGGAGTTGCGGGTCATCCAGACCGGTACTCAGATTCTGACGGGCTTCCTGCTCACCGTCGCGTTCGCGCAGCGATTTGTCGACCTCGACGAATACCAGGTGACGGCGTACCTCACCCTCGTGATCGTCGCCGGCCTCACGACGGCGCTCGGCCTCGCACCCGTGAGTCTTCACCGCACGCTGTTCCGCCGTCGCGCCAAGGAGACCATCGTGCGCATCACCAACCGAATCCTGCAGGTGACGCTGTTCGGTGTCGCGCTGACGCTCTCCGGCACCATCATGCTGATCTTCGATGTCGTGGTCGGCCGTGGCCCGGGCGTGGTCGCCGGGGTGGTGGCGCTCATCCTGATCAGCGCGACCTGGGTGCTGCTTCCCGCCGCGGCCCGGCGGCACCTGAACTAGGCGCTCGCGGACTTCTTGGGGCTCTTCTTCGGCGCGGGCTTGGCTGCCGCGCGGTTGCGCTCGACGCTGCGGCGCAGTGCCTCCATGAGGTCGAGCACCTCGCCACCATTGTCGTCGTCGGCCTTCTCTCCGAACGTCTCGGCGGTGTCGACGGCGTCGCCCTTGTCGAGCTTGGCCTCGATGAGTTCACGCAGCTGGTCCTGGAAGTCGTCGGTGAACTTCTCCGGCGAGAAGTCCGACTCGAAGCTCTTGACCAGCGCCTCGCTCATCTCCAGTTCTTTCGCCGAGATCGACACCTTCTCGTCGAGCGCCGGGAAGCGTGCCTCGCGAACCTCGTCATCCCACAGAAGCGCCTGCAGCATGAGCACGTCGCCGCGCACCCGCAACGCTCCGAGTCGGGTCTTCTGCCGGAGCGCGAAGGTCACGATCGCCGTGCGGTCGGTCTCCTCGAGGGTGCGCCTCAGCAGCGCGTAGGCCTTGACGGACCGGGAGTCCGGCTCGAGGTAGTAGCTCTTCTCGAACATGATCGGGTCGACCTGATCGCTCGGCACGAACTCGACGACATCGATCTCCTTCGACCGCTCGGCGGGAAGGGAAGCAAGGTCGGACTCGGTGAGCACGACCGTGCGCTCACCGTCGTCGAAAGCCTTCGCGATGTTCGCGTACTCGACGACGTTGCCGCAGATCTCGCAGCGTCGCTGGTACCGGATGCGCCCGCCATCGGCGTCGTGCACCTGGTGCAGGGACACGTCGTGGTCCTCGGTGGCGCTGTAGACCTTGACGGGCACGTTGACGAGCCCGAAGGTGATGGCGCCTTTCCAGATCGATCGCATGCCGTCAAGTCTCCCGCACTGGCCTAGCCCTGTCACCCCCGACCGCCCATGATGGAGTCATGGCAGCCGACGAGCAGACGGTGACGATCGACGGTCACCGACTCAAGCTCACCAACCTGGGCAAGGTGCTCTACCCCGAGACGGGCACCACCAAGGCGGACGTGCTCGACTACTACGCCCGGGTCTCCGGCGCACTCATCCGGCATGCCGCCAACCGCCCTGCGACCCGCAAGCGCTGGGTGCACGGGGTGGGAACCGACGAGGAACCCGGCGAGATGTTCTTCCAGAAGAACCTCGACGAGCGCTCAACCCCGCAGTGGGTGCTGCGTCGGGAGATCCAGCACTCCGACCACATCAACACCTATCCGCTGGTCAACGACCTCGCCACGCTCACCTGGCTCGGGCAGATCGCCGCGCTCGAGATCCACGTTCCGCAGTGGCAGTTCGGTCGCACCGGCGTGCGCAAGAATCCCGACCGCATGGTGCTGGACCTCGACCCGGGGCCGGGAGCCGGGCTGCAGGAGTGTGCCGAGGTGGCGCGTCTCGCCCGCGTCATCCTGACCGGCATGGGGCTCGACCCGATGCCGGTGACGAGCGGCAGCAAGGGGATCCACCTGTACGCGCCGCTCGACGGCAAGCAGACCAGCGATGAGGTGTCCGAGGTCGCCCACGAACTCGCCCGGGCACTCGAAGCCGACCACCCCGACCTGGTGGTCAGCGACATGAAGAAGACGCTGCGCGACGGCAAGGTGCTCGTCGACTGGAGCCAGAACAACGGCAGCAAGACCACCATCACGCCGTACTCGCTGCGCGGACGGTCGCACCCCATGGTTGCCGCCCCGCGCACGTGGCGAGAGCTCGCGAGCAAGAATCTGGCGCACTTGGACTACCGCGAGGTGATCAAGCGCGTCGAGAAGAAGGGCGACATCCTCGAGAATCTGACGGCAGGCCATCTGGCGTCCCTCGAACCGACCCCGCAGCGGATGGCCGGCTTCATCGCTGCCACACCAGCACCGGGTGGCCCGGATGACCGCCTCGCCACCTACCGCAGCATGCGTGACGGGTCCAAGACTCCTGAACCCGTGCCCGTGGACGCCCCCGCCACCTCGCAGGGCAGCTCGTTCGTCATCCAGGAGCACAAGGCGCGACGGTTGCACTACGACTTCAGGCTGGAACACGACGGTGTGCTGGTGAGCTGGGCGATCCCGAAGGGGGTTCCCACCGATCTGAGCGGCAACCACCTCGCCGTGCAGACCGAGGATCATCCGCTCGCCTACGGCGCCTTCGAAGGAACCATCCCGGCCGGGCAGTACGGCGCAGGCGAGGTGACCATCTGGGACCGCGGAACTTACGACCTGGAGAAGTGGCGTGACGGCAAGGAGGTGATCGCGACGCTGCACGGCGAGAAGCACGGGTCGCACCGGTACGCGCTCATCCACACCGGCGGCAGGGACGGTGACAGCGAGAACAATTGGCTCATCCACCTCATGAAGTCCGTCGAGGAGCAGCCGGTGCGCACCGCCAGGGCCGACTCCCGACGCAAGGTGATCGGCGGCACCCGTCCGGTGCGGCGCGCGTCTGATCGACTGCCAGCACCGATGCTGGCGAGTCCCGGCACGGCGGGCGAACTCGGGGACACCGGTCAGTGGGCGTTCGAGATGAAGTGGGACGGCATCCGTGCCCTCGCCAGAATCGACGACGGCCGGGTGCAGGTGATCAGCCGCAACGGAATCGACGTGTCAGCCACGTACCCGGAGCTTGCTGAGCTGGCGGAGATCGTGTCCGGGGATGCCCTCATCGACGGTGAGATCGTCGCGCTGAACAAGGCGGGGCGCCCCGACTTCGCGTTGCTCCAGAAGCGAATGAACCTGAACAAGAAGTCCGACGTCGATCCTGCCGCGGCAGCGACCCCCGTGACCTTCATGGCATTCGATCTTCTCGAACTGGGCGGGCGGAGCCTCATCGGCGAGGAGTACACAGAACGCCGACGCGAGCTGGAGGCGGCACTCTCCCCGCGCGGCGCGATCGAAGTGCCACCCGCGTTCGAGGGCTCGATCGACGAGGCCATGCGCACGAGCCGCGCTCTCGGCCTCGAGGGCGTGATCGCCAAGCGACGGACCAGCACCTACTCGGTGGGCAAACGTACCCGCTCATGGATCAAGCTCAAGCACCACCTCGCACAGGAGGTCGTCATCGGCGCATGGCGGCCCGGTTCTGGCGCACGGTCGCACCGAGTCGGCTCGCTGCTCATGGGTATCCCCGGCGAGCACGGGCTGCGGTATGTCGGCCGCGTCTCGTCGGGAATCACCGAGAAGGAGTTCGACCTTCTGGCAGCGAAGTTCCGTCGGATGGAGCGGGTGACCAGTCCGTTCGCAGAACTGCCGGCCGCAGACGCCGCCGACGCGCACTACATCTCCCCCACGCTGGTGGGCGAGGTGGAATTCGCCGAGTGGACGCCGACCGGGAAGCTGCGGCATCCGGTGTGGCGCGGGTGGCGGCCCGATAAGCCAGTAGCAGACGTCCGCGCCGAAAGCTAGGCCGTGGTCAGTGCTGGGCGGGCAACCTAGGCTGTCAGGTATGAACCCCAGACTGATCATGCTCGGACTCGGAATCGCGGTCGGCTATGTGCTCGGCACCAGGGATGGACGTGAGCGGTACGACGCCATGAAGGCGAAGGTGACCGAACTCTGGGAGGACCCACGAGTCGCCAAGGCACGCAAGGATGTCGAGGACTACGCCCGAGCTCAGGCGCCGATCATCCGCGATCGCGCGGAGGCAGCCGCCAAGGCGGCCCCCGGAGTCGCCAGGGATGTCGCCGAGAAGGTCAGTACGACCGCCAAGGATGTCGCGGGTCAGGTGTCGACCACCGCCAAGGACGTCGCGAGCAAGGCCACCGCGACAGCGAAGGACGTCGCGGAGAAGGCAACCGCCACCGCCAAGGACGTTGCCGAGAGGGCCAAGGATGTCGCCGCCGACCTCCGGGAGCGCGGCGAGAGCCTCGTCGACTCCGCCGTCGCGACCGCCGGCCAGGCCAGGGACGCCGCCCTCGACGTGCTGGACGACGAGGACGACGCGAAGGCCTAGGGTTTCGGCGGCACGATCGGCGGCACGATCGGCAGCGTGAGCGGTCCCGTCAGCGGCACCATGCCGCTCAAGCGCTCGGGAGAGAGCACCTGCGACACCTTCTCCGGGGTCATGAGCCCCGCCTCGACCACCAGATCCTTGATCGACGCGTTGGTCGTCAGCGCCGTGTGGGCGAGGGTTGCCGCTGCCGCGTAGCCGATGTACGGCGTGAGCGCGGTGACCACCCCCACCGAGGTCTCCACCTGCATGGCGAGGCGCTCGACATTGGCGGTGATGCCGTCGATGCAGTTGACGCGCAAGGTGTAGCAGGCGTTGGTCATCCACATGAGGGACTGCAGGATCGAGTGCGCGATCACCGGCTCGAAGGCGTTGAGCTGCAGCTGGCCGGCCTCCGCCGCGGCGGTGACCGTGGCATCCGCCCCGATGACGCTGAAGGCGACCTGGTTGACGACCTCGGGGATGACCGGATTGACCTTGCCCGGCATGATCGACGACCCCGCCTGACGGGCCGGTAGGAAGATCTCGCCGAATCCGGCCTGGGGTCCGCTGGAAAGCAGTCGCAGGTCATTGCAGATCTTCGAGAGCTTGACTGCCGAGCGCTTGAGGATGCCGCTCAAGGTCATGAAGATGCCCGCGTCAGATGTCGCCTCGATCAGATCGGGAGCAGTCTCCATCTCGATGCCCGTGACCTCGATCAGGTGGCGGCGCACCGCGTCGGCGTAGCGCGGGTCGGCGGTGATGCCGGTGCCGATGGCGGTCGCACCCATGTTGATCTCGTTGAGCCACGGGATCGTCTCCGAGAGCCGGTCGTGGTCCTCCTGCAGCGTGTGTGCGAACCCGGAGAATTCCTGCCCGAGGGTCATGGGCACGGCATCCTGCATCTGGGTGCGACCGATCTTGAGGATGCTGTTGAACTCGCGCCCCTTCGCGGCGAACGACTTGGTGAGGCGCTCGTGCTCGGCGAGCAGTCGTTGCACACCCATGACCATGGCCAGCTTGATCGCCGTGGGGTAGACGTCGTTGGTGCTCTGGCTGCGATTGACGTCGTCGATCGGGTGGAGGAACTGGTACTCCCCCCTGCCGTGCCCGAGAATCTCGAGACCACGGTTGGCGATGACCTCGTTCGCGTTCATGTTCGTGGAGGTGCCCGCACCGCCCTGGATGACGCCAACGCAGAACTGGCGGTGCAGCGCCCCGCCCACGATCTCCTCGCAGACCTGGTCGATCACCGCCGCCTTCTCGGGTTCGAGGACCCCGAGTTCGAGGTTGGCCCTGGCAGCGGCCTGCTTGACTCGCGCGAGAGCAATGATGAGGTCGGGATACACCGAGAGGGCGCGGCGCGTGATCGGGAAGTTCTCGAGCGCGCGAGCCGTGTGGATGCCCCAGTATGCAAGGGCTGGGACTGGCATCGACCCGAGGGAGTCGGTCTCGATCCGCGTTTCGGTGGACGTGGTTTCACTGGACATGATGGCCCTTCACGCTTGTGGCGTTGTGTTGTTCCTGCCGATCGTCGTTGACCGGCGACCAACCACTCTATGCCTTCGACCCGCCTGCCGATCTCATTCACAGGCGGGAATTGTTATCGTCACAGGATGCTTTCGAGAATCGCCGCGGCGTCCGCGGCACTGATTGCCGTCGCGCTTCTCAGCGGCTGCACGTCCAACCCTGTCGCACCGCAACCGGAACCCACGGCAAGTGCAGGTTCGAGCGCACCCGCCACCGCTGGCGGTCGCCTGCCCACCTGCGCCGAGGTCACCGACGCAATCGGATCGCTGGTCGGCACACTCACCTTCAACGCGACGACCTCCGAGGCGCAGACCGCCCCTGAGGACTACGCGCAGCGGGTCTGCGTGTACGAGACCGAGGACTCGGTGACTCAGCTCGGGGTGACGATCGCTGCCATTGACTTCCAGCAGGCCGAGATCGACAGCTACGCGACCCTGCCCAATGCGATCGCGGATGACCGGTTGGCCCAGTACCGGGCCGTGATCCAGACGTTGGGCCCCGACGACGCGGCGGACGGCATCCTGGACTCCGCACTGTACCTGTTCGACACGACCTACTCGATCACGATCCAGGGGGTCTCCACCGGTGACCCGATCGCCGTGAGCCTGCCGCAACTGACGGTTCCGGCAGCCATCGACGCCGCATTCGCCGTACGAGCGCTGCTGGACTAGTCCACTGAGCTAGGGCCGCGGCTCAGCGGCCGCCGCCACCGCCACCACCGCCACCGCCACCGGAGAAGCCACCGCCGCTCGACCCGCTCGAGAAGCTGGATCCGCCGCTGGAGGTCCAGCTGCTTCCGCCCGATGATGACGACGAACTCACGATAGGCCGAACCGAGGATGTCGTTGCCGAGGCGAAGCTGCGCAGCATGCTGCCGGAGAGGCTGGCGCCATCGAGCCAGTCGGGTGTGCGGCCGTCGTACTGCACCCGCAGCTCGTCCGCCCAGCGATCCTCGACGCCCCACAGCACGGCGTAGGGCAGCAGTCGCTCGTTGAGCTTGACCACGGCGTCCTTGTCGGTGACATCCACCCGAAGCGCGCCCTGCGGACTCTGCAGCACACGCATGCGGTCCTCCTCGGCGATGGTCAGGTACTCGCGGAGCCCGAGGAGGTACTCCTTGGCCTCGGCACCCTTGCGAGTGAGCAGCTTCGGCTTGATCAGGATGATCGGCACAGCGATCCACAGCGCCGCCGTCGCGAGTGCCGGAAGCACGACATTCGCCTCGAGCACATCGAGGAAGGCGGCCCAGATCCACACCGGCACGAAGGCGGCGACCACCCAGAATGCGGCGCGCGACAGCACCTTCGCCGCGGCGCTCTTCGGCTCGGCGCGGAAGCCCGCGGCGATCGCATGGTTCGCCGTCGATGCGGGGAGCCCGTAGAGCGAGGCACCGATCGCGGCGCTGAGCGAACCCGGGTTGACTCGTTTGCCGGGAGCGAGAGTCACGCCGAACAGCATCACGAGCACCTTGAGCTCGCGAGCCGACGCGCCATCAGTGGTCACGAGTTCGAGCGAGAATCGCCCGGTGGCCGATCCCGTCGAGGCACCGGGATCGGTGTCGATCACGCGGATGAGACCGCGGACCGCGAAGTCCACGAGCTGAGCCGGCAGCGAGGCGTCGACGCGTCCGATGATGTTCGCGTCGAGCAGCAGGTCGGAGTCGCCGGGCGGGGTGTACTCGGCGATGATCGTGCCCCGGCCGCGGGCATCCCGCCACAGAACCGACCGGATGACGATCGCGATGGCGGCCAGCAGACCCTGGATGCCAAGCAGCACCTTGGGCACGATCTGCACGATCCAGCTGTCGCGCGGCAGGGTCGGCTGCACGACGGTGCCGCCGTCGAATCCGATCGCGAGGGTGAGCGTGTTGTACGGCCCGACCGGTCCGACCGTCGCCTCGAACTGGGTGCCGCTGTCGTTGCGGGTCAATTCGCACTGATTTGTCTCGCCGTAGTAGCCGAGATAGCAGGAAGCCTCGCCGGTCAGGGCGTCGGCCAGCTTCGGGGAGAGGAAGACCTTCGCCGATACGGTGTCGAACTGCTGCTGCCAGCCGTTGCCGTTGATGTCCCAGTAGAACTCGTCGCCGCCGGTGTCGGCGAAGTGTCGAATCGGGTTGTTGATCGTGTATTCGAGCACGTAGGTTGTGCGTCCGTGCACGAACTCGTCGGTGCCCAACGCGAACTCCGCGAATCCGTCGTAGTCGTTGCGCTCGTAGTAGACGGGGGCACCCTCGGCATCGGTCACCGAAATCATCGTCACGTCGAGCGAGTACTCGCCGTCCTTGAGGGGGATGGCGCGGATGATCCCCCGGTTCTGATCGAAGTCCGGGAACCGCGCGACAAGCGTCTCCACGACCCGCATCGTCGCATGTCCCGAGCCGTCGGTATCGAGATGATACTCAGCCGAGAAGGACTCGAAGTCGAAGTCGCTGACATCGCTGAGCGCCGAGGGCGCGACTGCTTCGGCCGAGATCGCCGGTCCCGCGAATGCCAGTGCCGCAGCCACCAGCGCGGCGCCCAGGGTACGCATCCGAGTCAGATTCACGAAGCCACCCTACAGTCGGGCCCGAGCCGCGTCGTAGCTATGCTGGGAGCAAATGACTCGCGTTAGCGTTGTGATCCCCGCACTGAACGACTCGCCGATGTTGGCAAACTGTCTGCGCGCCCTCGCAGCCCAGACGAGGCTGGCCGACGAGATCATCGTTGTCGACAACGGCAGCACGGATGACACGGCCGCCTTAGCCCTCGCCGCCGGCGCGCTCGTGATCGAGGAACCGCTGCGCGGCATCTTCCCCGCGACCGCCGCCGGATTCGACGCAGCAAGCGGCGATCTTCTCGCACGGCTCGACGCCGACTCAGTTCCCCCGGCGGACTGGCTGCAGCGGGTCGTGACCGCGTTCGAGGACGATCCCGACCTTGCTGCTCTGAGCGGGCCCGGCGACTTCTACGGGTCTTCCCGGTTCGTGCACTGGGTCGCCGAGAACCTGTACATCGGTGGCTACATCTGGTTCGTGGGCTGGCTCGTCGGTCACGCGCCGCTGTTCGGCTCCAATCTCGCATTGCGCAAGGTCACCTGGGCGCGATTGCGCACGACCGTGCATCGGTCGATGCGTGAGATCCACGACGACCTGGACCTGGCGATCCACATCGAGCCGGACATGCCCGTGGTCTTCGACAAGACGCTGCGCGTCGGCGTCTCCGCGCGCCCCTTCCAGTCGATCTCCGGTCTGGGGCGACGCCTGACCTGGGCGTACACCACCCTGAGTCTCAACTCGCGCGAGAAGCCGTTCTCGCAGCGCCGTGCCGCGCAACGCGCTTGGGAGCGCGAGCAGGCCGAAGAGGCGTTCGGCTGAAGGGCTGATCGGCGCCTGTGCCCTCACCGCGCTCGCGCGTAGAGACCCAGGAGGTCGAGAGTGAGCTCGTGAGGAGCCGTCTCACACGGGCTGTGACCGGTGGCGTACGTCGCCAACTCAGCACCGATGGATGCCGCGAACGTGGCGTGCAGCTCGCGAGGCCACAGGTCGTGCTCCCCCACGGCGACCAACTTCGGGATGCTCGACATCGCCAGAGCCTCCCGCAGATCGGGCGAGCGCTTCATGAGCGAGATGATGTCGGCAACGGCGCTGCGCCTGGTCAGACCGAAGCGATGCCGTACAAAGGCGAGGCGCCCCGGCGGCACGTGGGTGAAGTTGCGGCGAACACCCCAGATCATGAGGGCCGCACCGATCCGACCCGTCGTGAAGTGCGAGATGGGGCCGATTCGCTTGACGCCCCGGAACCCCTGGCCCGGCTCAGGCGGGCAACTCAGCAGTGTCAGGCTCGCGAACCGCTCCGGGATGCGGGAGTAGGCGATCTGCGCGACGGTGCCCGCGAAGGAGTACCCGAGCACGTGCGCGGGCCCGGGAGCCGACTCGAGCATGAACAACAGGTCACCGACGAACAGGTCGTGGTCGTAGTGGGCACGCGGCGGACGCAGGTGCTCGGGGCCGGCATCCCGGGACTCGTACTGGCCGGCCATGTCATAGCTCACCGCATGGAAGCCCGCGTCGGCCAGAAGAGGCAGCATGAGGGCGAAGTCCTCTTTGGAGCCGGTCACACCGGGCACCAAGAGCACGAGCGGTGCGGTGGGGTCGCCCTGGGAGAGCGTGGCGATTCGCCCGCTGGGCGCGTCAACCCAGCCACGTACAGCACCGCGGGGCGGAACGGTCCAGTCGATGTCGGGCAGGGTCTCGTCGAGGTGACGTGCGCGCCGCCGTGCGTCATCGGACGGCCCGGGCTCCGCCGCTCGGGAATCATCCAGAGTCACGCAGCCACGTTAGCGCCCCAGGGCCCCGTTCGGAATCAGCCGACGGGGACCGGAGCCACTCGACGCACGAAGGCCTGCAGTCGCTCGTAGACAACGGCGGACCCCGGGTGATGGGAGTCCTGCTGCCAGGTGTGATCGGCACGCTCGTCGATGTGGGACTCCACGGGGACTCCATTGCGCATCAGTTCTGCGATGAAGTTGAGATTCGCCTGGTAGAACGGGTCCTTGCGCGAGGTCGTGACCAATGCAGGTGGGAACGTGCTGTCCACCCACTCGATCGGCGAGAGGAAGTGCGCGGCGCTGCGCAGCGGCAGCCCCCGGTCACGTCGCGGCAGAAGCATGCGCACGAATTCGAGGCTGAGGATGAACCCGCGCTCGAACATCACAGAGAAATCGACGGCGCTGCAGTGCTGAACGACCCCACGGACCGTCGCGAGCACCGGTGCCAGGCCGTAGTGACGGGCGAGCTCCGCATCGGTCGTGGATGCGGCGAGAAGCGCCGAGATCTGACCGCCCGCCGAGTCGCCGCCGAGTACCACCCGGTCGGGGTCGCCGCCGAATTCGGCGATGCTGGTCGAGATCCAGCGCAGCACGGCGTGGGCATCCTGCATCATGTGCTGCATGGTCGCTCGCGGGGCCATCCGGTAGTTGGCGTTGACCACGATCATGCCGCCCAGGGCTTGGGTGGCGCAGTACTTCGTGAGCGCGGACTTGTCACCGCTCGTCCAGCCCCCGCCGTGGAAGTAGACGTAGACCGGCAGCGGACCAGGGATGTCGCGGGGAGCGATCACGTCGAGGCGATGCTCGCGGGTGCCGTCACCCACGTAGTCGACGTCGAGGGTGTAGCTCACGTCGCTGATGGGATTCGCGTTGAATCGACGCAGCTCCCGCGGTGCCAGATGGGCCATGAGCGCGCGCCACATCCACACCGGAACCCGGCGCAATGCCGGGGCGCGTACTGCCATGTGCCCACGATACGACCCGTGCCTTGGATACTGCTGGGCATCAACTGCACATTGTGCAAGCGCTTGACCTCACCCCGTGCACCGTGCCTAGTCTGAGCGATGACCTTCCCGCCGGCGGAGCCGGGATTCGCACTGCCACTCGAGTGGCTGCGCCCCTGGATGAGCGAGCAGCGCTGGTACGCGAACCGGGGCGCGCTGCCTGTGCTCGAGGAGATCGGCAGTCTGCGAATGCCGAGCCCCGGCGATGCGACGGTCATAGTCCACCTCCTTCTCGACCACACAGTGGGCAAGCCCGCGCTCTATCAAGTGCCCCTGTCCTACCGGCGGCAGGCTCTCCGCGTGGGCTGGATCGGCGATCTGCACGGCTGGCAGGTGCATGACGCGCCGCACGATCCCGAGTTCGCCCAGGCGTTGCTGGGGGCCATACTCGAGCAGCGCCCGCTCACGGGAGATCGGGCATCCGGTGCCGGTCAGCTGGCGGGCACGGATGCCGCATCCGAGCCCATTGTGCACAGCCGGGTGCTCTCGGGCGAGCAGTCCAACACCTCGATCATCTATGAAGGGTCGGGCCGACCGATCATCGTCAAGCTGTTCCGTGCGCTGCACCACGGTGAGAATCCGGACGTCGAGCTTCAGACCGCGCTCGCGGCGGCGGGCTCCACCGCAGTGCCTAACCCGGTCGGCAGTATCGTGGCGACCTGGTCGGATCGCGGGCGCTCCGATGGTCGGGCGCGGGGGCATCTCGCGTTCGCGCAGGAGTACCTCCCGGGCTCGACCGATGGCTGGCTGGTCGCCCTGGCGGCGGCCGAAGCCGGCATTGACTTCAGCACCGAGGCGCGCGAACTCGGAATCGCGACAGCAGGCGTGCACGCGACGCTTGCCGCCACCCTGCCGACTCGTCCAGCGACCGCGGACGACGTTGCGATCGCGGTCGCTGGGATGCGCGCCCGCCTCGAACGCGCCATTGCCGAGGCACCTCGGCTCGCCGCCTGCTCCCCCGCGATCACCGCCACATTCGACCGGGCCGAGGCGGCGCTGTGGCCCGCCCAGCAGCGCATCCACGGCGACCTGCACCTCGGTCAGGTACTCGCGGTGCCGGATCGCGGCTGGGTCATCGTCGACTTCGAAGGCGAGCCGCTGCGGGCGATGAATGAACGCTCCGGTCTCGACAGCCCGCTTCGCGACGTCGCGGGCATGCTCCGGTCATTCGACTACATCGCCGGATCGATTGCGATCTCCGGGTCGAGCCGCGATGCGCGCGACTGGGCCGACGCGGCCCGAGCAGCCTTCACGGCGGGGTACGGCGCGGCGTCGGGCCGCGACCTCCGGTCGAATGGTGCCCTCGTCGACGCGTTCGAGCTCGACAAGGCTCTCTACGAGACCGTCTACGAAGCGCGCAACAGACCGAACTGGCTGCCGATCCCCGTGGGTGCGATCGAGCGCCTGACTACCTAGTCGGCGTCGCGCTCCCCGAGCGCGTCGCGAAGCAGGCTCGACAGCGCCTCGAGTTGGATGTTGGACTCGGCCGCGACATCCACGTCGGATCCGTCGAGAGCACGCGCCGCAAGTCCGGCCTTGCTGTCGATGAGTTCGGCGATGCGGGCGTCGATCGTGTGCGCGGCGATGATGCGCCACGCCGTGACCGGCAACTCCTGGCCGATGCGGTGCACGCGGTCGATGGCCTGGGTCTGCTCGGCGCTCGTCCAGCTCAGCTCGGCGAGCACGACGTTGGATGCCGCCTGCAGGTTGAGCCCGACACCGGCGGCCGTGAGCGAGGCCACGACCACCGAGACCTCGGGGTCGGAGTCGAAGGAGTCGATCGCGTTCTGACGCGCCTTCGCGCTCTGGTCGCCGCGGATCGACACCGACTTCAGACCCAGCTTCGCGAAGTGCTCCTCGGCCTGGTCCATCACGTCGATGTGCTTGGCGAAGAACACGACCTTACCCACGGACCGCGCCAGCTGCGAGGTGTAGTCCGCCGCGAGGGTGGCTTTCGCCTGTCCGATCCTGCGAACCATCGTGAAGACGTTCTCACCGGTCGTGGCGCCCTTCGACTCCTCCAGCTCGGCGTGGGCGACCACGCGAATGAGCTCGTCGTCGGTGGCATCGGGCTTCAGGGAGCGCACCCGTTTGAAGCGGTCGACCAAGCGCGCGGTCAGCGCTGCCTCGGCGGCACGGATCGATCGACCGAGATCGTCGTCGAGCTCCACCGGGATGTCGGCGATGCGTCGGGCGGGGATGTCGGCGGCGACATCCACCTTCTTGCGTCGCACGATACCCATGTCGATCACGGCGCGCCGCGCCTCGGCGAAGAAGCCGAAGTCGGCGGGGGTGAGCCCGGTCTCCTCGAGCTTGTTCATGAGGGCGGCCAAGGGCTTCTTGTCATCGATCCAGCCGAGGAACTGCCAGATCGCGCGGAAGTCCTCGATCGAGTTGATCAGCGGCGTACCGGTGAGGGCCATCAGGAGGGCCTTCGGGTAGGTGGCCCGGATGCTGCGCGACAGCGCGAGCACGTGCTTCGAGCGCTCGGACTTCAGGTTCTTGATGAAGTGCGCTTCGTCGACGACCATCCCCTTGAACCCGAACCGACCGAGCCAACCGACGTGGCGGTCGAGGATCTCGTAGTTGACGATCACCACGTCGCTGAAGGCATCGACATCGTTGCCGTCACCGTGCACCACGGTTGCCGTGCGTCCGGGTGTCCAGAGCCCGACCTCGCGAGCCCAGTTGGTCTTCACGACATTGGGCACGACGACGAGCAACGGGTACGAGTTGGATGCGGCGGCCGCCAGCAGCGCCTGAGCCGTCTTGCCGAGTCCCGGCTCGTCGGCCAGCAGGAACGTGCGGTGACCGCGCTTGACCTCCTCGACGAAGCGAGCCTGGTGGCGCATCAGCTCGAGGTCGCCCTGCGTGCGCAGGGAACCGGCCTCGGGAAGATCCATCGTGGCGGCTCCCCCGCCGGCACCGTACTCGAATGAGCGGAAGAGGGGTTCGATGAGCTCCCAGTTGGCAAGACGGTTGACCGTCGCCGGCTTGGCCGCGACGGCGCTGAAGTCGGGGGCGAGGAACGGGTTGGACATCTGCATCTGGCGCACCGACGCGGGCACGACCTGCTTCTCCACCTGCTTGTCGACGAGCTTGGGCTCAGTCGTGATGATCAGCTCGTCGGGGCTCAGTTCAACTCCGGCCGCGAGAAGGAGGTCGCGGCGAAGCGCCTTGGCGGCGGCAGTGACGGGGGCGTCGTCGCCGAGCATGACGATGAGGCTCGTGTCGCGGGCCGCTGTCTTGGCGAGGATGCCCGCAAGTCCATCGAGACGCTTCTGCTCGTTGGCGCGCTCCGCGTCGGTGAGCGTCTTGTCAGCCTTGACCCTCGCCCGCTCCTCACGGAGCAGGAGGGTGGCGACCTGGAACCGCGCGCGGTTGGCCGGCTTGAGCGGCCCCTTCTGCACGGCAGTCTCGACCTCGCGTGCGGCGCGTGCGAGCACAGGGATGACACCGACGTCGTCGCCCGGTCGCACGCGGCGACGCTGGGTGGACTGCTGGCGCTGCGACGCGGATCGCTGGCGCTTCTGGCGCTGGCCCGGCTCGGTCTGTCCGGAAGGTACCAAGGGTTCTCCTAGTGCATGGCGCTTCCGCCCGGCACTTCGTATGCGTGTGGCCATCGGCACAACTACCGGATGACGGCGCCCGGCTTGAGACATCCAGACCCAGTCGCGAGGCGACTGGTGGGCTCAGCGGGCGTTGGGATCAGTGTACCCCCGTTTGCCCCGTCACCGCTTGGCCGAAGCGCCGCCCGTGTCGACAACCTTGATGAGGATGCCCGCAGCAAGGAACACCAGGGCGGCACCGTACTGCAGTCCAAGCCAGACATCCGGCGAGTTCAGGTCGAGTGGGAATACCGGGTTCCACAACACGGCGATCGCCGCCAGCGGCACGATCCACCAACACTGGCGCGCCTGCCAACCGAACACCGCGACGATCAGGGCGAAGATGCTCACGATGTAGCGGATCACCGTGAATCCATCGCTCTCGATGAGGGCGACCCCGGCGAGCAGTGCGATCACCGCGATGATCGACGGGATGAGGGCAGTGCGGCGGGCGGGCGTGGGATAGGAAGCGCTCACCCTCAGGAGCCTATCCCGGTCGGCGGCGCCCTATCGCGGGCGCTTCCCCGGCGCTAGTCTGTGCGTCGATACCAGCACTCGACTCGACGAAGGGCACGACGATGGGTTTGTTCGACAGCATGGCCAAGGGCTTCCAGAATCTGACCGGAGGGGTGGACACCGAGCTGATCGAGACGGGTGTCCTCGCGCGCGGCGAGATCCTCTCAATCTCGCTCTCGGGCACGACAGTGCAGATCATGAACAACCTCGTCGAACGCACCTGCACCTTCGTGCTGAACGTGATCATGGACGGTCAGAAGCCGTTCCAGGCCACGGTCTCGCAGCGCGTGCAGGAGGTCATGATCCCCCAGCTCCAGCAACCGGGCGTCGTTGTCGCCGTGCGCGTGGATGCCGCAGACCACAGCAGGGTTGCGATCGACTTCGGCAGCCAGCCCCCGGAGGTGAACCTGCCCGAGTCGACCGGACCGGGCAGCGCCGCCTACATCCTCGAACACGGAAAGCCGATCACCGTTGTGCTCGTGGCCAATCAGCCCATTGGGGTGAACAACGCCAAAGGCGACCCCGTGCATGCTCTGACTCTGACCGTCGCAACGGGCGTGCCAACGCCGTACCAGATCCAGGTGGGCAACGCGATTCCCGCCACCGCGCTGCCACTGGTGTACCCGGGGTCGAAACTTCACGCAAAGCTCGGGGACGCGCCGGGTGACGTCGTGGTCGACTGGGCGGCCGGGGCGGCGTAGATAGGCTGACCGCATGACCCTCAACGCGAACTACCCCGGCGCCCGTCTCGGCTCGGGTCGCGCGCCGCTCGAGGGCAGCGATCGGGGGCTCGACGCACTCGTGGGGATGGTCATCCTTGTCGCTGAGGTGCTGATCGGATTCCTCGCGATCTCCTCGCTCTACCTGTTGGGTCTCGAGCACGCGTCGGATCCCAACGCGTTCGAGGGGGTGCAGGTCGGCTTCCTCGTCGCGCTGATCGGAGGGGCCGGTTTCGTTGCGCTGACGACGCTGACGTATCTGACGCGCGTGATCCGGGGCCGTCGCAGCTGGACGGCGCCCCTGTGGGGCACCGTGCTCATGACGGCGTCGGTCGTGACCGGCTACTTCATCATGACGAGCGGCATCACGGGCGGCTAGACGCCACCGCCACCACCGCCACCACCGCCACCACCGGACGACCCGCCCCCGCCGGAGCCGCCGCTCGAACTGCTCGACGAACTGCCCGAGTACGAGCTCGCCGCCGTCGTCGACATCGAACTGATGCTCGACGCGAATACTGCGGCGTTGAACGCGCCAGTTCCCGAGTACCAGTCGGGCGACTGCTCGGTGTAGTACTTGCCGAGCTCCTGAGCCCACTGCTTCTCCAGGCTGAAGAGAACGGCATACGGAAGAAGCTTCTCGTAGACGTCGATGATCTGGCGCGGATCGCTCGTGGAGATCGCCTCCCGCTCGGCGCCCGTGGGGCTCTGGAGCATCTTCAGGCGATCGGCCTCCGCGAGTCGGATGTAGAGCTCGAGGCCCTTCAGGTGATCCCGCAGCTCGGCCCCCTTCTCGGTGAGCGGGGTGCGGAACACCAGCCCGAACACCGCGAGCGCGATGATCACTGGCGGAATGAAGAGCAGGAACGGGATGATGCCGCCCTCCGAGTTGTCGAGCATCGCGATACCCGTGACGAACGACGCGACCGCGGCCAGGATCGCGATGAGGCTCGGAAGTATGGCCGCCCCGACCCGCGGACTCTTGCGAAGCCCCTCCCGGGTCGTCGCCGCGGTGGCATTCTGGATGATCCCCCGCACGAGCTCACTCAGGGTGACGTCTTTGCCCGACATCAGGTAGCCGGTTCCCGGCTGCAGCTGGTAGCCGAACAGCGCGACCGCAAGCGCGAGCTGCGGTCCGGCGAGACCGCTGGCATCCAGCAGCTCGAGAAGGTAGGTCGTGCTCTTCGAGAACCAGCTCTGGGTCTCGGTCTCGACGATGCGAATGCGGCGTCCCACGGCGAAGTCGACGAACTGCGCTGCCGCAGCGCGCTGGGTGCGCTTGATCAGCACCGATGCGGTGATCACGTCCAGATCCTTCGGCGGCGAGTACTCGGCGATGATCGTCGGGCGCCCGCGTCCATCCGCGAGCACGGTGCGGCGAAGGATGATCGACCAGATCAGCGCTGCGATGCTTGCGGCCACCGCGAGCAGCTGGAGGGGCGCCTGCGACGAACCGAGGTACGAGTCATCCCGGGGCACGAAGGTGTGGGGAGCGAAACCGATCGCGAGCGTGACGTTCTCGTAGGGCCCGATCTGATCGACAGCGGTGCTCAACACCGTGCCTCCGGCCTCTTCGGAGACGACGATCTCGCAGGTGTCAGTCGAGCCCTCATTTCCGCGGTAGCAGGCGTTCTGGCCGGTCAGCGCGCCGGCGAGCGCCGTGGGCACATGCACCCTCGCCGAGACCGAGCCGAAGGCCTGCGACCAGCCCGTGCCGTTGGTGTCCCAGAAGAACTCGTCGTCATCGGTGTCGGCGAAGTAGCGGGTGACGTTGCGCTGTGTGTAGGTGAACACGTAGGTCTGGCGGCCGTGAACGAATCCGTCCTCACGGCTGGTGACGAGCACGAAGCCCTCGTCGTCGGTCTCCACGTCGAATGGCCGCGGTGCACCGTTCTCATCGGTGACGGACAGGATCGAGACATCCGTCGGCGCACCCTGGTAGTCGCCCGGGATCGCCCGACGCATGCCGTGGTTCTGATCGATGTCGGGGAATACGGCGACGAAGGTCTCGACCGTCGTGAGAGTCGACCGACCGTCGGCATCGGTCGACAGCGAGTAGTCGGCACTGAAGCTCTCGAAGGAGAAGTCATCGACCCCGGCGAGCACGATTCCCGGTGCATCAGGCACAGCAGGCTCGGCTGCCGCAGGGAGGGCGCCGAACGACAACACCATGAGCAGGGCGGCGACAGCGGACAGCACGGCACGTCTCATGTGCCCAAACTACGGGATGCGCGCGGCCCCGAGCTAGGTAGAGTCGACCCATGACCGGTGACCGTTCAGTCGAGAGGCTCCGGGAGGCGCTTCGAATCCCGACCATCTCACGGCTCGACGAGGCGCTCGTCGAGTGGGATGAGTTCGATCGGTTCATCCACACCCTCCAGCAGCTCTATCCGCTGGTGCACGCCTCGCTCGAACGCGAGATCGTGGCCGGGCACTCCCTGCTCTTCCGGTGGGTGGGGCGGGCCGCCGACCAGCCGGTCGTTCTCATGGCCCACTACGACGTCGTCGCAGCAACCGATCGAGGCTGGGAGCATCCCCCGTTCGAAGCACACCTCGTCGGCTCCGGGGATGACGCGGTCGTGTGGGGTCGGGGCACCCTCGACGACAAGGGCTCGCTCGTCGCCCTGCTCGAAGCCGTGGAGGCCGCACTGTCGGACGGCATCGTGCCCACGCACGATGTCTATCTCGTCTTCGGGCACGACGAGGAGACGAGCGGCACCGGTGCGGCCGCGATTGCCGCTCTGCTCCAGGAGCGTGGCATCCGCCCCTTGCTCGTGCTCGACGAGGGTGGTGCAGTCGTGCACGGCGCCTTTCCCGGCGTGAGTGGCGCGACCGCTGCCGTCGGAATCAGCGAGAAGGGCACCACGCTCGTCGAGCTGATCGTGAACCAGCAGGGCGGACACTCCTCGACTCCCCCACGACTGAGCGCGACCGCTCGGCTGGCGCGAGCAATCGTGCGGTTGAACGGACGCCCGTTTCCCGCCCGACTTCCCGAGCCCACCAGACAGATGTTCGCGGCGCTCGCTCCGCACGCAACGGGTGGCATGGGATGGGCGCTGAGATCAGCACGGCTCACCGGTCCCCTACTGGTGCGGGCGTTGGCCCGGGGTAACGATGAGACCCGCGCCATGGTGCGCACCACCCAGGCCGTGACCATCCTGGAGGCCGGTCAGGCTGCCAATGCCCTGGCAGAGCGCGCAACCGCGATAGTCAACCTGCGAATCGCCGTCGGCTCGTCGGTGGCCGCCGCGGTGAAGCACCTGCGCCGCGCCATCCACGACGATGCCGTGGTGATCAATGTTCTCAGCGCCGGCGAACCGGCGCCGGTCTCGCCGACGGGAGGCCAGGCCTGGGGACTGCTCTCCGCGACGATCGAGGCGGAGTTCCCCGGTGCGATCGTGACCCCGTACGTGCAGAATGGCGCGACCGACAGCCGGCATTTCACCGGCCTCTCGAGCGCCATCTACCGGTTCGTGCCGTTCGAGATGTCGCGCGAGGAGCGAGACACCCTGCACGCGATGAACGAACGGATCCGCGTGAGCTCGTTCCTCAAGGGCATCGAGTTCTACCGCACGCTGCTGAGCGCGCTGTAGCCCGGTCGTGGGCGGCGCCTAGCCTGCGCCGGAAGCGCTTCTGGCCAACCAGGTGTCGAGCTTGACTGGCTTGTCGGTGATGAGCCCGTCGACCCCGAGCGCGACAGCCTCGGCCCAGGTGTCGGTGTCATTGAGGGTGTACAGCAGCACGCCCAGACCCTCATCGTGGATGCGCGCCACGGCCCCGGGATCGCTGCGGATGTAGTCGAGGCTGGTGACGATCGCGATCGCGCCGCATGCCTTCGCCAAGACGGCAGGATCACCGATCACCGCATGGGTGATCACCACCCGGGGAACGTCAGGTGCGCGCTGCTCGAGTGCCTGCAGTGTGACCAGGTCGAAGCCGGCGAGGATGACCCGGCCCTGCACGCCGTACTCATACAGCAGGTCGGCAATGGTCTGGGTCTGATCCTCGGTCCATGCTCCCTTGAGTTCGAGGATCGCGTGCTTGCCGGTGGGCTGCAGCAGGAACAGGAGTTGCTCGAGGGTGGGCACCCGGGTGCCGGCGAACTCGGGACCGTACCAGCTGCCGGCATCCAGTCGACTGATCTGGTCATAGGTCATGTTCCAGACCGGGCCGGTGCCATCTGTCGTACGGTCGACGGTCCAGTCGTGCATCAGTACCGGCACGCCGTCTGAGGTGAGCTGGATGTCCGTCTCGACGAAGGCCACGTTGCTGTTGATCGCGAGCTCGAATGCGGGGAGGGTGTTTTCCGGAGCGCCATCCTTGTCACCGCGATGGCCGGCCACGAACCCCGCCTGTCCCGGAGCTCGCAGTGCATCGAACAGACTCGCGGCATGCACGCTGCCGGCGTCGGGTGCCAGGGCGATGACGAGGACGAGCCCGAGAATCGCCGAGCTCGCGACCGCGGGGCGGGAGGCAAGCCTGCGCAGCGCACCGCCACTGGAGTGCCACCACCGCGCAATCGTCACGAGGACGCCAATCTGTCGGGTCACTCGCGCCGTCGCGAGCGTGAATCGACTATAGCGTCTTCGTTACCGATCTGTTACATATGGGTCAGCGTGTACATATGGGGGTCACCGTGTACATGTGGGTCACCGTGGCGTTGCGGCGTCGATCTGCGCTCGCAACGGAATCGACGGAACAGCTCCGTAGCTCTGCACCGAGAGCGAAGCGGCGGTCACCGCGAACCGCAGAGCCTGCTCCAACTCCATGCCCTCCGCCAGCCCCGCCGCGAAGACCCCGCAGAAGGTGTCGCCAGCGCCGGTCGCGTCGACGGCGTGAACGGATGGCGCCGCCACCCGCACCTCGTCCAAGCCTCGCCTCAGCAGCAGCGCGCCCTCGGAGCCGAGCGTCACGACGACGACGGGAACCTGTTCGGTCAGCTCCCGCCAGTCGCGCTCCCCGGCGAGGTGGCTCGCCTCATGCTCGTTGACGACGAGGATGTCGAGTGAACTCAGAAGCTCGTCAGGCAGGTCGCGGATGGGTGCGGCGTTGAGCATCACCGTGGTGTCGCCGGCCCGCGCGATCCTGGCCGCTGCGATGACGGTCTCCAGGGGGATCTCGAGCTGCATGGCCAGCACCGACGATGCGGCGATTGCCGCGGCATCCGCCGACTGCAGATCGACGAGGAGTCGGTTGGCGCCGGCCTCGACGATGATCGTGTTCTCACCAGCCGAATCGACAGCGATGAGTGCGGTGCCGGTCGCGGCGTCCAGGGACCTGACGCCCGTGACGTCGACACCGTCGTCGATCAGGCCCGCCCGAGTGTCGGAGCCGAAGGCATCGTCACCGAGGGCCGCGATGAATGCCGTGGGTGCACCGGCGCGCGCGGCGGCGACGGCCTGGTTCTGCCCCTTGCCCCCGCGTGCCGTCGAGAATCCCGTGGACAAGACGGTCTCGCCCGGTGAGGGGATGCGCTCAACTCGGAAGACCTGGTCGACATTGGCGCTGCCGACGACGATGACGGATGACACTGCTCTACCGTACCGGCCGCTCGGCGCTCTGCGTGATCTGGTTGGCCATGCCACTGAAGATCACCCCGTGGAAGGGAAGAATCGAGTACCAGTAGAGGCGCCCGCCGAGCCCCGACGGGAAGAACACCGCCCGCTGCCGGTAGGTCGAGCCGCCCCGCGGATCGGCCTCGGTCGTCATCTCGAGCCACGCCCGGCCTGGCACCTTCATCTCCGCGCGGAGGCGAAGGAAGTGCCCGCGGTCGATGTCCTCGACCCGCCAGAAGTCGAGGGCATCCCCCGGTTCGAGGCGCCGGGCATCCCGACGACCGCGACGCAGACCGACACCGCCCACGAGCTTGTCCAGCCAGCCGCGCACCGCCCAGGCAAGCGGAAACGAGTACCAGCCGTTCTCGCCGCCGATCGACTCGACGACCGCCCAGAGCTGGTCGACGGATGCCGCGGAGTGCTGCTCCCGCACGTCCGTGTAGACCGTGTGGCCCGACCAGTCTGGGTCGCTCGGCAGCGCATTGCTGGGGGCGCCGGCGATCGCGGCGTTCTGCCAGCTCGTCTCCACCTGACCGTCACGCACCTTGGCGAGTGCGAGGCGCACGGCCTTGCGGTAGCCCGTGAGCCCGCCCTCGGGGTCGGGGATGTACTGGGCGATGTCGTGCTCGCTCGCCACGCAGTCGTATTGCAGCGACGCGATGATCGGCACGGCGAGCTGGCGCGGAATCGGTGTGACGAGGTTGACCCACTGCGAGGCGAGCCACGGCGTCAGCACCGGCAGCGAGGCGATCGGACGCTGACGTAGGCCCGCCTCGAGCGCGTACCCGTTCATCATCTGGCCGTAGCGCAGCACGTCGGGTCCACCGATATCGAACGTGCGGTTGACCTCGGCAGGCAGGGACGCTGCGGCGACGAGGTAGTAGAGCACGTCACGGACGGCGATCGGCTGGATGAAGTTGCGCACCCACTTCGGCGCTGGCATGTACGGCAGCACCTCGGTGAGGTGCCGGATCATCTCGAACGACGCGGAGCCGGAGCCGATCACGGTGCCCGCCTGGAGCGCCGCGGTCGGAACGCCCGACGCGATCAGAATCTCCCCGACCTCGGCGCGACTACGAAGGTGAGTGCTCAACTGTGCGAGGGGAACGTCGGGGTGAAGACCCCCGAGGTAGACGATGCGCTTCACACCGGCGGCCTTCGCTGCCGCAGCAACGTTGCGCGCCGAGGTCAGTTCCGTGCGCTCGAAATCTCCTCCGGCCCCCATGGCGTGCACGAGGTAGTAGGCGACATCGATTCCCTCGAATGCAGCCGGCAGCGTCGCAGCATCGCTGAGGTCGCCGGTCACCACCTCGACCCGCTTGGCCCACGGCACGTCGCGAACGCGGGCAGGGTCTCGCACGAGAATCCTCACCTCGTGCCCGGCGTCGACCAACCGCGGCGCAAGCCGCCCTCCGATGTACCCGGTCGCGCCGGTGACGAGGATGCGCATGGGTCGAGCCTACGTGCGTCGACCTGTGTGCCGTCTGGCGGTTGCCCGCCCGGCCACTTCAGATCGGCTAGATCAGATCAGCGACTTCGTGTGCCAGACCGTCTTCGTCTCGGTCAGGGCGACGATGCGGTGAAGCGACGGCGCAGGCGCGCCGACCTCCGGCGCGATGACTCGCTTGAGGGTGTCGGCGGCGGTGATCTGCATGTCAACCCACCCGAGGTCGCCTGCTCCGGCGAGGTCGAGCGCGTTCACGTCGGCGTGACCGGCGAGCCACGGTGCGATCTCCGCGGGAGATCCGGTGAGGATGTTCACCACTCCCCCGGGCACATCGCTCGTCGCGAGAACCTCACTGAGACTGATCGCGCTGAGCGGTGCGGACTGCTGAGCCACCACGACGACGGTGTTGCCCGAGACGATCGCCGGGGCGACCACGCTGACGAGACCGAGCAGCGATCCGCCCGACTGCGGCGCGACGATCGCCACGACACCGGTCGGCTCCGGCGTCGACAGGTTGAAGTACGGGCCGGACACCGCGTTGCCGTTACCGGCAACCTGCACGTACTTGTCGGCCCACCCCGCGTACCAGACCCAGGCGTCGATCGCCGTGTCGACCTGCTTCACGGCAGCCGTGCGGGACAGTCCCTCTGCCGAGACCAACTCGTCCACGAACTGGTCGCGACGACCCTCGAGCAGCTCGGCGATGCGGTACAGCACCTGCCCCCGGTTGTACGCCGTGGCGGACGACCAGCCGCCGAAGGCGGCACGGGCAGCCACTACCGCGTCACGGGCATCCTTGCGGCTGGCAAGGGCGGCGTTGGCGAGGAAGGCGCCCTTCTTCGAGAGCACCTCGTAGGTGCGCCCACTCTCGCTGCGCGGGAACTTTCCGCCGATGTACAGCTTGTAGGTCTTGGGTACCGCGAGACGGCCTACCATGATGCTCCCTGCAAATATGCGGCGAGGCCGTGGCGCCCGCCTTCTCGGCCGTAGCCGCTCTCCTTGTAGCCGCCGAAGGGGCTGGCCGGGTCGAAGCGGTTGAAGGTGTTGGCCCAGATCACACCGGCGCGAAGCTGGTCGGCGACCGCAAGGATGCGCGAGCCCTTCTCGCTCCAGATGCCGGCCGACAGCCCGTACGGGGTGTTGTTGGCCTTGGCGATCGCCTCGGCCGGGGTGCGGAACGTCAGCACGCTCAGCACCGGTCCGAAGATCTCCTCGCGGGCGATCGTCGAACTGGTCGAGACGTTCGTGAAGATGGTCGGGGCGAACCAGAAGCCCTTGTCCGGGATGACGCAGGGCGCCGTCCAGCGCTCGGCACCCTCGCGCTCGCCGATGTCGCTCAACTCGCGAATGCGCTCGAGCTGCTCACGGGAGTTGATCGCTCCGATGTCGGTGTTCTTGTCGAGCGGGTCGCCGAGGCGCAGAGTCGAGAGGCGCAGCTTGAGCCGGTCGACGACCTCGTCGTGCACGTTCTCCTGCACGAGCAGTCGCGAACCGGCGCAGCACACGTGGCCCTGGTTGAAGAAGATCCCGTTGACGATCCCCTCGACGGCCTGGTCGATCGGGGCGTCATCGAAGACGATGTTCGCGGCCTTGCCACCCAGTTCGAGGGTCAGCTTCTTGCCGGAGCCTGCGACCGACTTGGCGATCGCCCGCCCGACGGCCGTCGACCCCGTGAAGGCGACCTTGTTGACATCCGGGTGGTTGACGAGCGCCTGGCCCGTGTCTCCTGCACCGGTGATGATGTTGACGACCCCCGCCGGCAGCTCGGCCTGCTGGAAGATCTCGGCCAAGATGAGCGAGCTCAGTGGCGTCGTCTCCGCGGGCTTGATCACGACGGTGTTGCCTGCGGCGAGCGCGGGAGCGATCTTCCAGGCCAGCATGAGCAGCGGGAAGTTCCACGGAATGACCTGGGCGGCGACCCCCAGTGCTCGAGGATTCGGGCCCAGGCCCGCGTAGTCGAGCTTGTCGGCCCAGCCCGCGTAGTAGAAGAACCACGCCGCGACCAGGGGCACGTCCACGTCGCGGGACTCCTTGATCGGCTTGCCGTTGTCGATACTCTCCGCGACGGCCAGTTCTCGGGCCCGCTCCTGCACGAGCCGCGCGATGCGGAACAGGTACTTGCCGCGGTCGGCGCCCGAGAGCTTCGACCAGGTGCGATCGTAGGCTCGACGCGCGGCGGCTACCGCAGTATCCACGTCCTTGGAGTTGGCGTTGGCGATCTCGGCGATCTTCTCCTCGGTTGCCGGAGCGACAGTGAGGAAGGGCTTGCCGTGGCCCTTGACGAACTCCCCGTCGATGAAGAGCCCGTAGCTCTTCTTCAGGTGCAGGATGCTCGTCGACTCGGGCGCGGGCGCGTAGTCGAGGAAACGGTGCGGCTTCACGATCTCAGTCATTGTTCTCAGTCAATCGTCACGTAGTCGGGGCCCGAGTAGCGGCCGGTGGTGAGCTTCTGGCGCTGGAGCAGCACGTCGTTGAGCAGGCTCGATGCCCCGAACCGGAACAGGTGCGGCTGCAGCCACTCCTCCCCGACGGTCTCGGCGACGGTGACGAGGTACTTGATGGCATCCTTCGAGGTACGGATGCCCCCGGCCGGCTTGACACCGATGCGCTCACCCGTCAGCCGGTGCCAGTCGCGCACGACCTCGAGCATGAGCAGGGTCACCGGAAGCGTGGCCGCGGGCGACACCTTGCCTGTGGAGGTCTTGATGAAGTCGCCACCCGCAAGAATCGCGAGCCAGGATGCCCGGCGCACGTTGTCGTAGGTGTTCAGCTCACCCGTCTCGAGGATCACCTTGAGGTGGGCGTAGCTGCCGTCCTCACGACGACAGGCCTCCTTGACTGCCACGATCTGGTCGAAGACCAGCCCGTAGTTGCCGGAGAGGAAGGCACCGCGGTCGATGACCATGTCGATCTCGTCCGCTCCGGCGGCGACCGCCTCGGCGGTGTCCAGTGTCTTCACGGCGAGCGAGGCTCGACCGCTCGGGAAGGCGGTCGCCACGGCGGCGACGCTGATGTTGCCCTCGTCGGGATCGCCGTGAGCTGACCCCAGCGCATCAACAGCAGTTGGGACCATGTCACCGTAGACGCAGACGGCGGCGACGCGGGGAACCGTGGGATCTGACGCGTCGGGATTCATCGCCTTGGCGACCAGGGAGCGCACCTTGCCGTCGGTGTCTGCGCCCTCGAGGGTTGTGAGGTCGACCAGCCTGATGATGGTGTCGAGCGCCCAAGCCTTCGAGGTGGTTTTGATGGAGCGGGTGCCGAGGGCGGCTGCGCGCTCCTCCAGGCCCACGGCGTCGATACCCGAGAGACCCTCCAGGTGGAGGCGAAGACTCTTCTCGGTGAGGTCGGGGCCGATGAGCCCCAGGGCCCGCTCGGCCGGGGCCAGCGCTGCACTCGGTGTCATGCGTTCTCCTCCAGTAGTGCCAGTGCCGTCGCTTCGTCCGTGACGATTACGGTGCACAGTCCGCTCGTCACGACCGCACGCGCGACAGGGTGCTTGGCCTCGCCCGAGACAACGAAGATGGCATTCGCTGCTGCTCGGAGTTGCTCCAAGCTGAGACCCATGGTGCGCTCATCAAGTCCGGGGTCAACGATATTCCCGTTGGCATCGATAAAGCGACCGACGACGTCGCCGATCGCCCCCTTGCGACGCAACTCGGTGACATCCGTGCCGGCCAGATAGCCGCTTTCCACGAGTGCGGAGGTTCCGTCGGCCACTCCCCCGCTGAACAGGTAGGCGGAGGCACCGGCCGCGAGCTCGATGACGCCCGCCACGGTGCGGTCCGACTCGATGGCCTGCTTGGTCTCGAGGCGTTCGAGGATCGCGGGACTGGGGAGCAGGATGACTTGTCCTCCGGCCTTCTGGGCGATGGTGGCCGCGGTGTTCGCGGCCGTCGTCGGGCGCCTGTTGAGGCTGACCGCGCCGTTGATCTGCACCACCGTCACTGCGGTCGCCCATCCGGTCACGAGATGGCCGGCGATCGCATCCATCGTGCGTCCCCAGCTGACCCCGAGCGTGCGCGGAACCGGGCGCATCGCCGTGAGGTAGTCGGCGGCAGCCTGCGTCACACGGTCGGTCAGCTCACTGGCATGGGTCGGTGTGGGCACGACCACGGCGTCGTGAAGTCCGAACCGTTCGCGCAGCAGGCGCTCGGCCCCGAGGCGACGGGCGCGGGGATGCACTATCTCGATTCTCACGATCCCGCGCTCGCGGGCCTGGGTGAGCAACCGACCGACCTTCCAGCGGGTGATGCCGAGCAGCCCGCCGATCTCATCCTGCGACTTGTTCTCCTCGTAGTAGAGCTCGGCGACGCGCACGGAGAGCAGTTCAGTCGTCTCGTTCATGCCAGCCTTCCCACGTTCTCGACCCTACGGTTTGCACCAGTCGAACACAACATTTGCAGCGCCATGTGCTCATATGAGCACTATCTGCGTCCGGACAGCAACTCCAGGTAGGCCCGGTAGAACCCGTCGGCGTCCACGTCGTCGATGACTGTCGCGTTGGGCTCATTGCGCTCGGGACGATCGTCGAACAGCGAATACCCCCTCGTCAGCTCGCTGGTGTGCTCGATCGCGACGAACTTGCGACTGGATGCTCGAATCAGGTCGGGGCGCACGAGCAGCATCGCGGTCAGTGAGTCCGGATGCGTACTCCCGAGTATCGATACCCCCTCATTGAACTCGAGGTTCGGCGTGTCGAGAATCGTGAAGAACTCGGAGAGCGGGGTGCCCAACGCCGCGATCTCGGCCAGCTGATCGCGATCCCAGAGGGCGCGGGCGAGCGTGAGCGTCCACGTAACGACCGTGACGTCGAAGCCTGCTCGGAAGACGATATCGGCCGCCTCCGGGTCAACGAAGAAGTTGTACTCCGCGGCCGCGGAGACATTGCCCACCGAGTTGTCGCATCCGCCCATGACCCACAGTTGCCGCACCTTGGAGGCGAACTCGCGATCGAGCAGCACCGCGGTCGCGATGTTCGTCAGCGGGCCGATGGCGACGATGTCGATCTGCCCGGGATTCTCGTCGACGATCCGAACCAGGGCGTCAGCTGCCCGCTCGGCACTGGCCTTCTGGGCCGGCACCGGGAAATCATGGTTCCCCTTGCCGTCGCCGTGCGCCTGCGCCGCATACCACGGCCGCGTCATGGGCACGCGGGCCCCGATGTGTACTGGCACCTCACCACCGCGGCCGGCAGCGTCCACGGTGATGAGGGCGTTCTGGATCTGCTGGTCGAAGTCGACATTGCCCGACACGATCGTGATCGCCTCGAGCTGCGCCTCCGGGTGCAGAAGACCGACAAGAAGCGCGAAGCTGTCGTCAGCTGCGGTGTCGGTGTCGATGATCATTCGCCTCATGGTTGCACTCCTGGTTGTCCGACGCTCGCGACCTCAAGCACGCCCGGCGCTTGGCGCGGTTCGGCCATCCGAAGCGCGAACACCACCCCGATGGCGGCGAGCACAATGGCGGCCCCGAACACCACGCGGTACCCGACACCGTCGGCCACCGCGCCAGCAATGAGCGGCCCGAGAATGAAGAACGGCGCGAGCACGGTCGAGGTCGTTCCGAGATAGAGACTCGTGCGCGCCGTCGGGGCGAGTTCAATCGACATGTTCGGGTCACCGATCACGGTCACCGCGTTCGCACCACCCAGCGCGACGAATGCGACCACATACACACCGATGAATCCGCCGAACACCGCGCAGCTCATCCCGATGACCAGGAAGATGCCCCCGAGCACGACGACGGCCTTCCAGCCGAAGTAGTTGCCCACGATGCTCAACAGGAATCCCAGCACGGCCTGGGAGAGGATGAAGACGGCCGCGAGGAGCGCGGCGTCCGAGGGTTTCAGCACACCCTCACGCAGCCCGTCCACCACGACGAAACCGATGCCGAGCGTGGCGAACGCGAGCAGGCAGCGCGCGAGGATGAATCGGCGGTAGGCACGGTCCGTGGCAACCAGGGCGGGAATCTCCCGCACCGTCGACCAGAAGTGTCCTCGCGGTTCCGGGTGCGGGTACGGTTCCTCCTTCAGGCCGGCGACGAAGAAGATCGACAGGAACGACAGCGCGAAACAGATCCAGAAGCACAACTGGATGCCATAGGGAAAGTCGTTCGAGCGCACGATGGACTCAGCGACGAGAGCCGCCGTGAAGCCGAGCAACCCACCCAGCAGCTGAACGATCGCGAAGAACCAGCCTCTATTGAGCGTGATCGCCTTCGCGAGGAAGTCCCCGTACACCGGACCGATGAGCCCCGTGGTGACGGCATACGCACCGAACGCGACGAAGAAGATGACCACGATGGTCGTCGTATCGAGCACCCCGATGAGTTGCGCGGTGATCGCAATGGCAAGAATCCCGACGCGCTCCGCGACGACGATGGCCAGCAGCAGAGGCTTGCGCCTCGTGCGCCCGCGAACGAGGTGGGCACCGACCAGCTGGGGCAGATAGTGACCAACGGCGTACACGGCGGCCACCAGACCGACCAACAGGGTACTGCCAGTGAGGGTCTGAACGAACGCCGGGATGATCGTGGTCTCGCTCAACAGCGAGATTGCGAAAGCGAAAGTCGCGCCGTCCAGCACGAGAAAGGCGAAGTTGCGACGCTGGTGCGCCGCCATCGCTCTCGAGTAGTCGGGCGCCGCGGCCCGAAGCCTGGCCGCGTCAGCGCTTACGGCCACTGCGCGCCCGCCCTGTCCTTGGCAATGAGAACGCGAAGTGATTCGACCGAGACCTCGAGCATGCGCGCACGGTCGGCGTCGGCATCCCCACCCTCCGACCACATGTGCATGATGCCCCCAGCGCGCACGCGGTTGATGGAACTGATCACGAAGATCGCCGCGGCCTCCATCTCGGAGCAGATTGCGCCGCCGGCGATCCACGCGTTCCAGCGGTCTGCGAGACGGGCGGCCATCGGCATCCGCTCCGGCTCGACTTCGCCGTAGAAGGAGTCCTTCGACTGGGTGACTCCCAAGCGGTAGTCAGCTCCGACAGTCCGCGCCGCGATCGCGAGCGCGTCAACGACCTGCGGTGACGCGACCGCCGGGAACTCCATGGGGAGGTAGTGGCTGGATGTTCCCTCGTCCCTGATCGCGGCGGTCACGATTGCCAGCTGCCCCGACGGAGTGTCGGGCTGCATCGCACCGGATGTCCCGACCCTGATGAACGTGTCAGCACCGAGCTTGATCAGCTCCTCGACCGCGATCGCGGCCGACGGGCATCCGATTCCGGTCGACACGACGCTGACCTTCTCGCCGTCGAGCGTGCCCGTCCAGGTCGTGTACTCCCGGTTCGAGGAGACGTGGGCCGCCTCATCGAACAGGGCGGCGATCGGCTCGCAGCGCCCTGGGTCACCGGGGAGCAGAACGTACCGGCCGACATCGCCCGGTCGCAGCTGCACGTGGTACTGCACGTCCTCGTCGTGTGACACGCTCATGCCGCCGCCGCCTCACGGTCGCGAGCGATCAGCTCGCGCATCCCCGCGATCGCCGCCGGCAGGAGGTTGTCGACCGAGCCTCGCTCGATCTCGTCGTCAGTCATCTCCGCCATGTCCCAATGACCGAGGATCATCATGATGCCCCCCGCCCGCACGCGCAGAGTCGACGCGACGATGTAGAGCGCAGCAGCCTCCATCTCCGAGCAGATCGCGCCGCCAGCCATCCACGCTGACCAACGCTCGGCGAGTCGATGCGCCACCGGCATACGACCGGGCTCGTGCTGACCGTAGAAGGAGTCCTTCGACTGCGAGATTCCGACGTGCACGGTTCTGCCCGTGCTTCGAGCCCCGACCGCAAGAGCCCGGGTGACGTCCAGGTCTGCAACCGCCGGGAACTCGACCGGCAGGTAGTGCAGCGTCGTACCCTCGTCGCGAATTGCGGCCTGGATCACACCCAGGTCTCCGGGATGGATGTCGGGCTGCATCGCCCCCGACGTCCCGACTCGCACGAAGGTGTCGGCGCCGACCTTGACGAGCTCCTCCATCGCGATGCTTGCTGACGGGCATCCGATGCCGGTTGATGTCACGGAGACCCGTTCGCCGTCGAGGGTGCCGGTCCAGGTCTCGTACTCACGGTTCTTCGCCACCAGCACGGGATCGTCGAAGAATCGTGCGATCGGCTCGCATCGACCCGGGTCGCCGGGAAGGAAGACATAGCGACCGACCTCTCCCGGAGCGACCTGGATGTGGTGCTGACGTTCAGTGTGGTCAGTTGTGGACATGGTGATGCATCCGTTTCTCTGGTGCGTCCGGCAAGCCGGCTATTTCTTGAAGGAGAAGGCGATCGCTGCGAGGATGACCCCCGCGAACAGAGTGGCCGCGATCAGGAAGGTGATCAGAACGAACAGGGGCGAGAAGGTGATCTCGTTCGCCAGCGACCACGTGCCTTTGGTGATCGCCACGACGGACAACGTGATGAGCACGACTGCACCCACGATGCCGACCACCCAGTCGCTGGCTCGACCCCGTACCTGCCGGTAGCTGGTCTTGATGCCATCAGAGCCGAACCCTCGCGACTCGAGCGAGATGGACAGCTGCTGCACACGTTCGATGGCACCGACGAACACGGGAACGAAGCTGGGCAACACGGCCGAGAAGCCCGTTCCCTTCATGCCTCGCGACTTCTGTGCGCTCATGATGATGCCCACCTCGCGTTGGAACACGGGGATCAGCTGCAGCGTCATGGCCAGCATGAAGTTGAGCGTGTAGGGCACCTTCAGCTTGGCGAACGACGTGAACAGGTCACTCGGGTGCGTGGTCATCACCATGATGAGAGCCATCAAGAGGGATGCCACGATCCGCCCCAGCAGAACGAAGCCGTAATACACCCCGTCGCCGTAGAGCACGAGTGGCCCGATCTGATCCACCGCGGTCCACGGCCGCTCGACCGCTGGCGCGATGATCTGGAGCGCCAGCAGAGAGGATCCGACGGGCACGAGGATGAGTGCGCCCTTGAGCAGGGGCTTGGTCACCCCCGCGATGGGCGCCAGCAGGAGCGCGAACAAGGCCATCGAGTAGAGGATGACGATGTTCTGAGTCGAGAAGGCGAGGATCACGTATCCCACGACCCAGACGAGCTTGGCGAGCGGATTGATTCTGTGGATGATCGAGTTTCCCGGGATCATCGCGATCGGCATTGCTGCTTGCATTGACATGTCTGTAGTTCCTGTTCGTCAGCCGGCGACGCTCGAGGTACGCCCGCGTCGGGCGGACTTCCCACGGCGCTGGGCGATGTCGGCAGCCAGTTCGGCCGGGGTGAGCGCGACGGGTCCTCCGAGGGGCACCACAGTCTGGAGGGCGATCTGCGTCACCTGGGGAGCCTGGAGGTTGGTCCTGGCCATCAGCGCCTGGTCTGCGAAGACCTCGCGCGGCGAGGCATCCGCGATCACCTCGGTGCTCTTCATCACGATCACGCGCTCGACGACGTCGGCCAGCAGCGGCATGTCGTGGGAGACGCAGACGACCGTCGTTCCTCGCTCTCGCAGGCGACGCATGAGGCCGTTGATGATGTGCGTGGTGTTGTGGTCCTGACCTGTCGAGGGCTCGTCGAAGATGATGATCGGCGGGCGCATCGCCACGATCGAGGCGATTCCCACGAGTTTGCGCACGGGGAAGCTGACCCGATAGGGATGCTCTTCGATGAACTCCTGGAGTCCGAAGAACTCGACAACCTCGTCGACTCGCTCGGTGATCTCATCCTCGGGAACCCCGATGTTGCGCGGGCCGAACTCGAGCTCCATGCGAACCGTTCGGGCGAACAGCTGGTGGTTCGGGTTCTGGAACACGTACCCGACGTGGGCGGCCATCTGCTGAACGCTGTGTTTCGCGGTGTCGACACCGTTGACAATCACCGTTCCTGCGGTGGGCTTGAGCAGCCCGTTGAAGAGCTTGGTGAGCGTCGTCTTGCCAGAGCCGTTCTGCCCGATGATTCCGATGATCTCACCGTGCGCGACCTGGAGGTCAACGCCACCGAGGGCGACAACGTTGCCCGTCGGATAGACGTAGCGCGCCCCGCGGACATCGATCGCCAGGGTTGGGTTGGTGGGGGTTGACTCAACCATTCTTCGCTCCCAGCAGTTCGGAGATCTCGGCTACTGCCGGCTCGGTGGTGATCGGAATCGGGCCCTTCCACAGGCCGTAGTCGGTGCCGAGGATGGTGGCGAGTTCCGCCGCCTCCGGCACCCGGAGTTTGAGAGCCGCGAGGTCGTCGACACGACTGAAGATCTCCTGCGGCGTTCCATTCATGACGATTCGACCCTGATCAAGAACGATGACGCGGTCGGCGTAGCGCGCCATGACCTCCACCTCGTGCTCGATGACGATCACGGTCATCCCCCGGTCGCGATTGAGCTTCGCGGCCATGTCGAATACTTCCTGCTTGCCGATGGGATCGAGGTTCGACGTCGGCTCGTCCATGATGAGAATCTGGGGCGCCATGGCGAGCACGGCTGCGATGGCGAGACGCTGTTGCTGACCACCGGAGAGCCCGAGAGGCGACCGCTCCTCGAAACCGGCGAGGCCGACGAGCTCCAGAGTCTCGGGGATGATCCGTTTCATGTCCTCGTAGGCAACCCCCGCGTTCTCGAGCCCCAGCGCGACCTCCTCGGCCGCCGACATCTGACTCATCTGGAACTCGGGATTGTCGAACACCATGCCTACGAGCTTGGACATCTCCCGCACCGGGTAGTCCGAGACGGTGAGGCCGCCCACCGTCACCGTTCCCGTGAGGTCTCCACCCAGCATCGTGGGCACGACACCGTTGACGCAGAGGCCCATAGTGGTCTTCCCCGCACCATTGAGCCCCAGCACCGCGACGTACTCGCCAGGCATGATGCTGAACGAGATGTCGCGCAGGGCCGGTTCCTCTGTTCCGGGATAGGTGAAGGTCACGTTGTCGAAGGTGATGATTGGTTCTGGCATTGCTCTCCTTGAGGCTGGGGGTGCCCCCGCGGGCGAGGGCACCCCCAGGTCAGTTGTGGATCAGGCGGACGCGCCGGCGTTCAGGGCGAGGAACACGACGATGATGAGCACGCCGACGACGACTCCGGCCACCGCGAGCAGGACACCCTTGAGCGGGGTGGCCTTCACGATGTCGATGTTCGCCGTCAGTGACTTCGGCAGCGCCTCGATGATCGCCAGAGCGACGAAACCTCCGATGATCTTGTCTGCAAGCGACGTGAGGATGTTCGACGAGAAGACCGAACCCACCAGGTTCTGCCCCACCGCGAGGAACGTACCGGTGAGCGCATCCGCGCCGTTGCCGGTCGCGCCACCGAACACCAGGACGATGATCGGGGCAGCCACGATCGTGCAGGCGACCGCAACGATCACGTTCAGCAGGAAGAAGCGCGGGATCGTGCGACCGAGCTTCCAGGAACGGACGCCGTAGCCCCAGATCAGGGCGCCAACGACGTTCACCAGGGCGAACGGCAGGCTGACCGGACCGCTGATCAGCGCTGAACCACCGTTGGTGAGGACGCCGACTAGAGCGCCCCACCAGGGTCCGAGCACGATCGCGGAGATCGCGGTGCCGATCATGTCCAGATACACGGGCAGGCGAAGGGCGCTAGCGATGTATCCGCCAACGATGTTGAGAGCGACGCACACCGGGATGAGCGTCACGATCAACGTCATCGGGAGGTTGTTGCGGTTGAGTCGGCTGCTCTTCTTCGGAGCGGCCGCTACGGGGGCACTAGTCATTGCTTTGCCTTTCGGATGGGTTGTTATTTCTGCCCGGCGACTCTGCCGGCAGCGGTGAGGACTTTCGCGTCGTCCCGTTCGGACGACGCACTGCTTGTGCTCTCGTGGAGCGGTTGTCCGCCGGTGGGACCACGGTGCACGTACAGGTTCATCACGTCGCTGCGCAACGAGACGATCGAGTACATGACGGGGGTACCGTCGGCGAGGTCGTGCACTTGGGAGAGCACGAGTATGGGGGTGCCTTCCGGCACGTCGAGCCGCTTCGCAGACGCGAGCGGTGCGGCGAGGGCCTCGATCCGAGCGGTACCGCTCGATACGGGCTGGTTATGGGTCGCCTCGAGCAGTTCGTAAATCGAGTTCTCGTAGGCGGCCGGGGTCAGCGGCAGGCCGCGTACCACGGCCAGGTGGTCGACGCTGTCCGCGATGGGAACGCCATCGGCGGTGCGGGTGCGCCGCACGACCACACACTTCGACCCTTCCGGCAACCGAAGGGCGGCGAGCACGGCCGCGGGAGCGAGCTTCCTCTGCACGCTCAGCCCGGTCGTGCCAGGCTCCCGCCCGGACGCCCGGATCACCTCACTCACCGAAAGGTTGGTTTCGAGGATCATGCTCACGCTCACGCGGCCCGTACTCCGCACGAACGTGCCGCGGCCCTGCTCCCTGCTGACAAGTCCTCGTGCCTGCAGGTCCGCCACCGCACCGCGAACTGTTGTTCGACTCACCGAGAACTCGGCCGCCAGCTGGGGCTCGGTCGGCACGCGCTCGCCCGCGGCATAGATGCCGTTGACGATGCGGCGCTCGAGCTCCTGAGCAACCGACTGAACTCTCAACATTGAGCCTTCAATTCATGTGACGAATGGCAAGTGGATACAGCGTGGCGGGCGCCTTAGCGACCGGTCAAGGTGAAAACGCATCTGCGAGGAACTGCACGAAGATCTGCGCATCCGCGCGTTTTGCCACCCGCGCGTTGGCCTGCTCGACCGACCACGGACGGGTGTCAACGAGCATCGCACCGAGGGTGCGCTCCCCTGTGGTCTCGACGTGTACCGGGCAGGTCAGCATCTCGGTAACGACCTCGGGGTGCAGTAGGTAGGCCACACACAGCGCATCATGGACCGGGGCGGTGAGCTTCGCCGCGTCGGGTGCGTCCGGGTAGTGACCGATGCGATGGCGGATGAGAGCGCTCGTCCCCCTCGCGCCGGGAGTGCCGATCTGATCGAGGCGGTCGCAGTCCGCGAGGCTGATGGGAGCATCATGCGTCGCATCCAGGGGAAGAATCGTGATCTCGCGAATGCCCGAGCTCAGAACCGCCTCAGCGGCCTCAGGGTCAACCCAGAAGTTGAACTCGGCTGCCGGTGTCACATTCCCCCACCCGATCGATCCGCCCATGATCACCAGTCGCGGGATGCGGCTGGCCAGCTGAGGTGCTGCGGCGAGTGCGGCAGCCACGTTGGTCAGAGGCCCAACGGCGACGAGTACCACGTCGAGATTGGCGTCGTCAGAGTAGGTATCGATCAAGAACTGCACGGCGTTGGTGCCCTGCACCGTGCTGACGGCTGGCGGAAAGTCGAGGTACAGCTGCTGGAACTCCGGATCGTCGCCATTGAGTACCGCTCGGGGAATCGGGAAGTCGGGGCGGACCAACGGTCGGGGCGCCCCCGCGAACACCGGCACCGAAGATCCGATGTGATCGAGCACTCGCAGCGAGTTCTCCGTCGTGTTGGCCAGAGGAACGTTGCCGTTGACGGTGGTGACGGCAATCAGGTCGAGCTCGGGATGCAGCGCCGCAGCCATGATGGCCACGGCGTCGTCACTGCCCGTGTCGCAGTCGATGATGAGTCGGATGGTCATGGTTGGTTCCTGTCAGTAACTGGATGTCGCTGCGGTGGCTGAGTCGGACACGATCTGAATTCCGGCGCTCGTTCCCACGAGATCGGCGCCGGCCTCGAGGAGCGAGCGCACCTGGTCGAGGGACTTGATCGACCCGGAAGCCTTGACCTGTGCGCGTCCCGCTGCGGCATTGACCAGCCAGGCGATGCTTGCGGGGTTGGCGGTCTCCACGGCGCCGCTGCTCGCGTTCTTCAGATACGCGGCCCCGGCCTCGATGGAGAGCTCGACGGCGACCCGTCGCTCTTCAGGCGTCAGCAGGGGCAGCTCCAACATCACCTTGATCGGTACGCCCGCCGCATCAACGACTCCGGCAATGTCGTCTCGGAACGCGTCCCACAGGCCGCTCTTGAGCCATCCGATCTGCACTCCGATGTCGATCTGGTTTGCGCCGAGGCGCACCAGTTCGGCGGCCTCTGCCGCTTTGCCCGCTGAGGTCATGGTTCCCACGATCGGAAAGTCGAGGGCAGAGGCGGTGAGCACCCCGGTGCCTTCGAGTTCGGCCGAAACGACCGGCACCCAGGAGCCCGGAACCATTGCGGCATTGAATCCCCATTCGATGCACTCCCGCGCGTGATCCACCATGCGATCTCGAGTACTGTCCGCCTCGATGAGAGTGTGCTGGATGTGGCGTGCCACAGTTGTCGTGTCGCTCATGGGTAACTGCGTTCCTCCTGGTGCATCGTCGGTTCACCGAGATCGGAGCGGATGGCAAGCGCCGGGACGACCTCGGCGATTCCCACCGCGTGGGCCCCTGCACGGGCCGCCCAACGGGCTGCGCCCAGAAGAGGCACCGATTCGGCCACAGCGACGGCGAGCGCCGCCGTGAAGGCATCGCCGGCACCGGTGGTGTCGACAGTGACCGCCACGGGGTGCGGTGGGATCTCAGTCGCCACACCCGCCTGAACAACGATGGCTCCGCGCGATCCGAGCGTCAGCACAACATCGCATCCGATCACGGTGGAGAGTTCGATCGCGAGTGAACTCTCGGAGCGTTCGTCATCGTGGCGGATACCCAGTAGCGCTCGGGCCTCGGAGGCGTTCGGTGTGACGATGTCGGCAATGCCGACAAGGTCACCCATCGGCACGGTCGCCGGAGCCGGATTCAGCAGGCGCGGGGTGCCCTCCTCGGCCGCGATCTCGAGCGCCCGCCGCGCGACACCCCACGGCACCTCGAGCGAGACAACGAGCAGTTCGGCATCCCGGATGCGGCTACGGAACCGTTCAACATGACGGGGTTCAAGAAGAGCAAGGGCCCCGGGAGCGATTGCGATCCGGTTCTCGCCGGTACCGTCCACGAGGATGAACCCCGTCATTGTGGGGGCGGGAGTGACGACAACCGCACCCCAATCAACTCCCTCAGAGGTCCAGAGGGAGTAGGCGTCGCGTCCCGCGGAGTCGTCACCGACCGAACTGAAGAGCGCGACCGAGTGGCCGAGACGTGCAATCGCTATCGCCTGATTGGAGCCCTTGCCGCCCGGACCGCTGGCCAGGACACCCCCGGTCACGGTCTCCCCGGCCTCGGGGGCGTGGTCGAGGCGCATCGTCATTCCGATGCCGAAACCACCCGCCACTGCGATCATCATTGACCATCCGAAACACTCGAGTAACCGTTTCGGCGACCATACTGAGCGACAGATCATCACACCAATATCAACGCTCATGTGAGCACAATTCCGTCCGTGCGCTGCAACTATGCGCAGGCCCGCGGCGAGGCCGGTGACCGTTGATCAGACCTCCCGACGGATCGGCAACGTCGGCGGACAGGTCGTGAAATCGCACCCTCGACGCCCAGTAGGATCTGGACATGACGAGTTCAAGCTCCTCGGGGATGACCGTTCCGTGAGCGGCTGGGTTCTCGCCCTCGATCTCGGTGGCACCAAAGTCGAAGCCGCGCTCGTGGATGAATCGGGCGCCCTCCTTCCCGGCAGCCGTTTTCGGTCACCGACGGGCCGAGAGTCGACCAGTGAGCAGCTCGCCGCGAGCGTCGACACGGTCGTGCGCCAGAGTCTGGGCACGCTGCCCGGCGGAGGTGAGCTCCTCGGTGCCGGAATCGGCTCGGCCGGCCCCATCACTGTCGCGACCGGTCTGGTATCCCCACTCAACCTTCCGAGCTGGCGTGACTATCCCCTCCTCGAGCACGTTCGCGCACTGCTTCCCGGTATTCCCGTGACCCTTCGCATGGACGGCGAGTGCATCACCCTCGCCGAGCACTGGGTGGGCGCTGCACAGGGGTCTCAGAATCTCATGGGCATGGTCGTCTCGACGGGTATCGGCGGCGGCCTCATCCTGGGAGGGCGCGCCATTGCCGGGCCCACCGGAAACGCCGGGCACATCGGACACCTCGAGGTCGGCGGCTACGACGACCCCTGTGCGTGCGGTGGAACCGGATGTGTGGAGGCGATCGCGTCAGGCCCGAAGACAACCGCCTGGGCGCAGAAGCAAGGCTGGTCGGGCAGCACGGGGGAAGATCTCGCCACAAGCTACAGCGCTGGCGACCCCATCGCGATCGCTGCGGTCACCCGATCCGGAACTGCCATCGGCCAGGCGATAGCCTCCGCTACCGCGCTCGTCGATCTCGAGCTGGTGGCGATCGGTGGTGGGTTCTCGCACGTATCTCCCGACCTCTTCGACCTGATTCGGCGGGCGATCGACGAGCGGGCCGCGTTCCCGTTCGTCACCAAGGTCAGGGTGATCCCCTCGGCCCTCTCGGGTGATGGCCCGCTGATCGGAGCGGCCGCGCTCATCCACCGCTCATCGTTGGTCAGCTAGGCGCGTCGCGCCAGATCGTCTTCGACCATTCGAGGCCGCGCCAGCACGACTGCCGGGATGAGGGCGACCAGCACGAGACCGATCAGGAAGATCAGGGGCACGACCCACGAGCCCGTCAGGTCATGGATGAACCCCAAGGTCAACGGACCCAAGGCGGCCGCTCCGTAGCCGATGCTCTGCACGAATCCGCTCAGAGCGACGGATGCCTCGTGCGTGCGGGTGCGCAGGTTGATCAGCGTGAGTGTCAGCGGGAAGACGATCGGGCCACTGCCGATGAGCAGCACCCAGAGCCACGTCGCCTGTGCGGGGGCGACGAGCATCCCGAGATAGCCAGTGACGAAGAACGCGACGCCCAACGCCAGCATCCACCCCACATTGCGCACTCTCACCGCGATCAGCGGCACGACCAGGGCGAACGGCAGGCCCATGATCGCGAACAGCGCGAGCAGACCGCCCGCCTCAGTCGCGCCCAGGGTCGTGAGATCGGTGATGATCGCGGGCAACCACGCGAACATCGCGTAGACGTTGAAGCTCGGTACCGCGAACGCGATCGTGATCGCCCAGGCCACCGGCGAACGCCACATCCTGCCGACCAGCTGGGGCGCCGCCTCCTCGACCAGACCGTCGTTCGCCGAGGCGCGATCGTCGGCTCGGCGTCTGAGCCACAGGAAGAACCAGGGCGCGGCGGCCGCAACCGCGACGAGCCCCCAGATCCCCAGCGATACCCGCCAGCTGGTGGCCTCGGCGATCGGCGCCGCCACCAGCGGCGGAATCGCAGCCCCGATCGCCATGAGCGTGGCGTAGGTGGCCGTCATGAGGCCGATGCGGTCGGGGAAGTATCGCTTGATGACCGGCGGCAGCAGGATGTTCCCAAAACCCATGCCCGCGAGAAGCACCACGCTTCCGGCCACCAGGGTGGCGTAGTCTCCGGCACTCGCGCGCAGAATGCCGCCCGCGACCATAGCCGCACAGGCAGCGGCGAGCGTCGCCTCGAGTCCGAGCCGTCGCGCGACCGCCGGGGCCACGATGCCCGACGCCGCGAATGCGAGCGGAGGAAGCATGCCCAGAAAGCCGATTCCCAGGTTGCCCAAGGGGATGTCCCGCGAGATCACCGCGTAGATCGGAGACACAGCGGCAACGGCGGTGCGCAGGTTGACGGCGAGAAGCACGATGCCCACGAACGCGAGCGAGCGCCCCGCCCAGAGTGGGCGGTTCGCGGCTGCGGTCACCGGTGAGCTTTCGGGGGCACACCCAAAATCACTCGGATCTGGTCCTCGTCAGCACCCATCTGCACCGCGAGCTCGTCGGGTCCGGGGAACTTGCGCATGCCGCGGATGTACTCGACGAACGACACCTCGACGACCTCGTCGTAGATGTCGAAGGCCGCATCGATCGCGTGCGCCTCGATCTGTCGATCGACAATGCCCTCGAATGTCGGGTTGTTTCCGATCGAGACGGCTGCCGGGTAACGGATGTCGCGCGCAGTGAGCCACGCCGCATAGACCCCGTCGGCCGGCACGAAGCCGTCGACCTCACGCGAAAGGTTGGCCGTGGGATAGCCCAGCTCGCGACCCCGCTGGTGCCCGTGCACAACCGTCCCACTGATCGTGTGCGGAGCACCGAGCAGCCGAGCGGCCTCGGCGACGCGCCCCTCGCTCAGGAGCTCGCGGATCCAGCTCGACGACATTCGGCGACCATCGACCGCGGTGACATCATCGACGATGAGCACCTCGAAGCCGTGCGCGGCGCCGAGTTCGATGAGGGTCTCGACGCTTCCGGCGCCCTTCGCGCCGAACCTGAAGTCGGCCCCGACGAGCACCACCGCCGCCTTGAGCGACTCGACGAGCACAGCGCGCACGAACTCCTCGGGCGTCTCATCCGCCAACGATCGGTCGAAGGTGAGCACGAGGGTCGCGTCCGGATCCGTCGCCGCCAGGAGGTCGAGCTTCTGCTCAGTGCTGACGAGCGGTTCGGGACACACCTCGGGCCGCAGTAGTGACAGCGGGTTGCGATCGAAGGTAACGACGACCGACGCGAGTCCGCGTGCGGCCGCCGTGGTGCGCAGGCGGTGCACCATCGCCCGGTGTCCCTCGTGCACGCCGTCGAACTTGCCGATCGTCACAACGCTCCGACCGAAGTCGGCAGGAACATCCGAGAGGCTGGTGAAGATCCTCATCGGGCTGCCTCGACCGCGGGTCGGGTGCGCACGAGCCAGAGAATCCCGAAGATGGGCAGCAGGAGCGGGATGAACAGATAGCCGCGCCCGAAGTACGACCACACGGTGTCGGCCGGGAAGAGCACGGGGTCGATCACGCTGAGCAGCCCGATCACCAGTACACCGAGCAACTCGAAGCTGATGGTGACCCAGGCAACCAGATACCAGGCACGGCCGCGATTGAGGAGGGCCACTGTGGCGAGGATGTAGACCAGTCCGGCCAGCCCGGAGAGCAGGTAGGCGACCGGTGCATCATCGAACTTCGTCGCGATCTGGAAAAGAGACCGTGCAGTCGCGCCGAGGGCGAGCACCGCGTACACGGCAATCAGCACACGACCGACGCCGATCGCGCGGGTGGAACCTTTCTCAGCCATCGGGTCAACTTTAGGCGACTCGACGGCCTGCACTTCCCCGCTCACGCGACCTGGACGAACCAGATCTGGCCCATACGGTAAAGCATCACCGCGACGGCCAAACAGGCGACGCCGACGATGACGGTGCTCCAACGGTTGCGCTCCACGAGCGCCCAGAACACAGCGAGCGGCGGCAGCAGCGCCGCCGAGACCAGGTAGACCCAGAACTCCAGACCGCTGCCGGTCGGCGCATTGCCGACGGCAGGGGCGACGATGGCCACGATGATCTGCGCGATCAGCAGAAGCTCGACCAGTGCCGCGGATGCGAGCACGAGATCGTTGGGTTTGCGACCGGCCAGGCCGAGCACGACGGCCAGAAGCCCGGCGGCGACGGCGACCACCAGTTGTACCGACGTGAACCACTCGATCATGTCTGCTCTCCCTGGGTTTCGATTCTGCTCGGCGCTGTTGGGTCCGGCGGAAAGTTCACGAGGACGACGGCCTTGCCGTCGACTGCTTCGACGAGGCCGACGAGGCGACCGTCCGGGGCAACCGCCGCTCGCGTTCCCGCGCCGGCGAGCGCGATCCGCTTGCCGTGGGCGAGGTCGACGGCCTCCTGGGTGGTCAGGTCGAGTCGGGGGTGAAGGGATGCCGCGACGGCGGCCGGGGCGAGCATCCTCTCGGCCAACGGCTCTTCCAGCCCGACCGCCGCATCCACTCGGAACGGGCCAATGCGGGTGCGCCGCAGGGCCGTCAGGTGACCGCCGACTCCCAGCAGGTCCCCCAGGTCGCGGGCGAGCGCGCGAATGTACGTGCCCGAGCTGCAATCCACGCGAACGTCAACGTCGATCCACTCCGATCGACGGATGGCCAGCACGTCGAAGGCGGAGACCGTCACGCTGCGCGGGGCAAGCTCGACCGGCGCGCCCTCGCGAGCCAGGGCGTAGGCGCGACGGCCATCCACCTTGATCGCGCTGACGCTGCTCGGGCGCTGGAGGATGGTGCCGGTGAATCCTGCCGCCCCCGCGATGATCGCGTCGTCGGTGACGGCGGTGAGCGCCTCTGCTGGCCCGCCAGCGAGCGGCTCGCCCTCGGCGTCATCCGTGGTCGTCGCAACACCCAGTCTGATCGTGGCCGTGTACTGCTTGTCGAGACCGACGATGTAGGTCAGCAGGCGCGTCGCCGAGTTCACGCCGAGGATCAGCAGGCCGGTCGCCATCGGGTCGAGGGTTCCCGCGTGGCCGACCTTGCGGGTGCCGACGGACTTGCGGGCACGGGCGACCACGTCGTGGCTGGTGATGCCCTGCGGTTTGTCGACGAGCAGGATGCCGCTGGCGGGGTTGGCCGGTGCGGACTTCACTCTTGCGATCCTAACGCTGCCGTCCGGGCGCGCGTCCCGGGCGGACGGGGTACACGCCCCTAGTATCTGAGCATGCGGATCGGCGTCATCGGAGCGGGAGCGGTCGGCGGCGCCATCGCGGCACTGCTCGCGCGGGCCGGCCACGAGGTCGAGGTGACGGCGCGCGGCGCGCACCTCGACGCGATCCGGGAGCGAGGCATCCACCTCACCGGCGGCTGGGGCGAGTACACGGCCAGCGTTCTCGCCAACGAGACTCTGACCCGCGGACCCGAGCTTGCCATCCTGGCGACGAAGGCTCAGGATGCCGTGGCTGCGATCCGCGAGAACGTCGCGCTGTTGAGAGGGGTCCCCCTCGTCGTCGTGCAGAACGGACTCGACAGCCTCACCAATGCGCACGCCGCCACCCCGCGCAGCGACATCGTGGGAGCCCTCGCGACCTACGCGACCTCGTACCTCTCCCCAGGCGAGATCGCCATCACCACCCCGGGCCCGACCTATCTCGGCGTCGAGGGCGAGAATGACCTGCCCGCCCGGTACGCGGCGCGCATCCTCAACGAGGTGATGCCGACGACCGTCATCCCCAACTTCCGTGGCGCCCAGTGGACCAAGCTCGTGATCAACCAGGTCAACGCACTGCCCGCGATCACCGGGCTCAGCGTGCAGGAGGTGGTGGCCAATCGGCGCCTGCGCCGGGTGATGACCTCGAGCATGCGGGAGTGCGTGCGCATCGGATTCGCGAGCAGGGTGCACTACGAGAAGCTCCAGGGACTCGGCCCCAGACTGCTTCGATTGTTCTCGATCCTGCCGTTGTGGGCCGGTCAGGCACTGCCAGCACTCATGAGCGCCAGGATCGGGCGCACCCCCAACCCCGGATCGACGCTGCAGAGCATCCGACGCGGACAAGCCAGCGAGATCGACTACCTCAACGGGTCTGTGGTGCGGGCGGCCGAGGCGCGCGGGCGGCGGGCGCCGGTCAACGCCGCGCTGGTTGCGCTCGTGCACGAGGTCGAGGCGTCGGGCGAGTTCTTCACCGTGGATGCGGTAGCGGAGCGGGTGGCCGGGCGCTAGCAGCTGTCTGCACTGCGCCTACTGTTCGCAGACAGCTAGCAGCTGTCTGCGAAGATCCTCCGGGGGTGGTCGAAGTCGGAGTTGTCGACGATCGCCGTGGCCCTGGCGCGCGGATCCGCCTCGGCGAGGTAGAGCGCCTGCCCGTCGAGGTAGCGTTGCGCGGCGGGAGCCCCGTCGCGGGTCGTGAGCCGGGCATCCGCGATCTCTCGGGGCACCTCGAGCCAGATCGAGTAGTTCCACAGACCGCGCAGCTGCGGACGGTTGAGGAAGATGCCATCGACGATGAGCGTGGCATCCTGCGGTCCGGTCTGCCACGCCATCTCGACCGCGGTGTCGCGCGCGACGTCCCAGGCGGCGGTCACGAAGCCCGCGCTTCCGCCGAGGCGGAACGGCTCGACCAGCACTCGGCGAAACAGGTCGTAGTCGAACGAGTCGGCGTAGAAGCCCTCGGCCGAGTCCGGGCCCTTCACGTAGCGCTCGGCGCGCGGCCGGTGGAACCCGTCGATGGATGCCCGGAACACCGCATGCCCGTTGCGACCCAGTCGTTCGGCCAGGGCATCCGCGAAGTGGGTCTTGCCCGCACCGTCGACACCGTCGACCGCGAGAAAGGTGCGTCCCTTGCCGTAGTTGTGCAGGAACTCATCGGCGAGCGAGTCGAGCACGTCACGCTTGAGCGGTGTGAACCTAGCCATGCGCCCAGTCTAGATTTGCCCGTCTAGGTTTGAGTCGTGGATATCGCCCTCGCCGTCAACGACTGGTTCGTCGCCCACCGGCGCGACCTGCCGTGGCGTCGGGAGGGGTTCGGCGCGTGGGGCATCCTCGTGAGCGAGATCATGCTGCAGCAGACGCCGGTCGTGCGGGTGGTGCCGCGGCTGGCGCAGTGGCTGGAGCGCTGGCCGACTCCGGCCGCGCTGGCGGCCTCTCCCCCGGCCGAAGCGGTGCGCGCGTGGGATCGTCTAGGGTATCCGCGCCGGGCGCTGAACCTGCATGCCGCGGCGGTGGCCATCGCGGAACGGCACGGTGGCGTCGTGCCGGCTTCGGTGGATGACCTGCTCGCCCTGCCCGGAATCGGCGACTACACCGCCCGGGCCGTGGCCGCGTTCGCCTACGGCGAGCGGCATCCGGTCGTCGACACGAACGTGCGGCGCGTCATCGCTCGAGCGGTGCTGGGGCAGGCGGTGGCCGGGCCGCCATCCACCCGACGAGACCTCGCCGCCATGGAGGCGCTCCTGCCCGAATCACTCCCGGATGCCCGGCTCTTCAACGCCGGCATGATGGAGCTTGGCGCCCTCGTCTGCACCGCTCGCGCCCCGCGCTGCGACGAGTGCCCGCTCGCTTCGGCGTGCGCGTGGCGGGCCGCCGGATATCCCGAGTACGACGGCCCCCGGGCGGCGGTGCAGAAGAAGTTCGAGGGCAGCGACCGTCAGGTGCGCGGCCTCATCATGGCCGAGCTTCGCGCCAGCGACATCCCGGTCACGGCTTCTGAGATCTCGACCGTGTGGCCGGATGCGACACAGCGCGACCGCGCACTGGCGGGGCTGCTTGCCGACGGGCTCGTGGTCGCTGTGGACGGCGGGTACGAGTTGCCGCGGTAGGCGCGATTCGAGCATACGTTCGAAGAAATGTCGGTGGCATGGTGTGAAGTGGAACCATGAGATTCGAGGCAGAGCAGTCCGGCGAAAGCACTGCGCTCGCTCCGACCGCGCTCGCTCCGACCGCGCGCCTGCACGGCGCCATGGCGAACACCCTCGGCGATCTCATCGACAGCATCGCCGCACTCGACCGCATGGAGGCGTCGCTCGCCGCGTACAAGGCCGAGCTCATCGATCAGGCGAGGCGGTGGAGCGAGGTCGCTGAGCAGTCGCTGGGCGGCTCCGATGGTGGCTGGAACGCCGAGGTGCGCGCCCGGCGGGTCATCGCCTCGGAACTCGCCTGCGCATTGCGCATTCCGGAACGCACCGCAGAATCCCTCATTGCCGACAGCGCGGCTCTTGTCGACCTGCCGAAGACTTTCGCGGGCCTCAGCGCAGGCGCGATCAGTTGGCGCCACGCTCGCTCGATTGTTGATCACGCGCGGTCGCTGCCCACGGAGTCGTGGGGTGCGTTTGAGACGACAGTCGTTCCACTCGCCGAGACCTTGACCGTGGCCAAGTTCGACCGGCGCGCCCGCACCGTGCGCGAGCGACTGTGCCCCGAAACCATCGAGGAACGGTTCACGGATGCCGCTGCGCAGCGATCCCTCACTCTCGAGCCTGCCCGCGACGGTATGGCCGTGCTGTCGGCGTACCTGCCGGCGGTTGTTGCGCACGGCATCTACAACCGCATCACCGACCTGGCCACCGCCCAGCAGTCACCCGCCGAGGAGCGCACGCTCACGCAGCTGCGCGCCGATCTGTTCGCGGAGCTGCTGCTCGACGGCCGCCTCGACTCGGGTGGGGATCGCGGCATCCGCCCCCGGGTGTTCGTGACCGTTCCCGTGCTGACCCTCTTGGGCGTGAGCGACGAGCCCGCCACGCTCGAGGGTTACGGCCCCATCGATCACGACACCGCAATGCGTCTCGCCGCGACCGCTCCGAGCTTCACACGGCTTCTCACGCACCCCGAGACGGGTGCTGTGCTCTCGGTGGGCCGCGACAGATACACGGTGCCTGCAGACCTGCGCACCTGGCTCCGAGTTCGGGATGGCACGTGTCGCTTCCCCGGGTGCAATCGCGCCGCCCGGATTTGCGAGATCGACCACACACAGGATTGGCTGCACAACGGGCAGACCGCTCACGACAATCTCGCGCATCTGTGCCCCGCGCATCACCGACTGAAACACCAGACTCGATGGACGGTTACTCAGTCGACCGGTGGCGTTCTGAAGTGGACCTCGCCGAATGGCCGCGCCTACACGACCCAGGCAGAGACCCGGATGCAGCCTGCCTAACTGGCGTCGTCCGTAGCAGACTGTACGCATGCCCGAGTTGCCCGAGGTTCACGCCCTGGTCACCGACCTGGGCGCGCGGCTGATCGGCCACACGGTCAAGCGACTCGACCTGGTCTCCTTCGCGGCGCTGAAGACGTTCGACCCTCCGGCGTCTACACTGGCGGGCCGTACCGTGACTGCGGTTGCCCGTCACGGCAAGTACCTCGACCTGGTGTTCGGCGACAGCGACGCTGGCGAAGAGCTCCACCTCGTGATGCACCTGGCTCGCGCAGGCTGGGTCCGCTGGCGCGAGGCGGCACCCGCCGTCGGTAAGCGCCCGGGTGCTGGACCGCTCGCTGCCCGGCTGGTCATGGTCGGCGATGCCGACCTGGCCGAAGACGCCGGCATCGACGTCACCGAGTACGGCACCAAGAAGTCGCTCGCGATCTGGGTGGTGCGGCGACCGCAGGATGTGCCTGGGCTCGCGTCGCTCGGGCCCGACCCGCTCGCCAACAACTTCACCCTCGAGCACTTCCGCGCGATACTCGCCGCTCAGGGCCGCGCCCAGATCAAGGGAGTGTTGCGCAGCCAGTCCGTGATCGCGGGCATTGGCAACGCGTATTCCGACGAGATCCTGCACGCCGCCAAGATGTCCCCCTTCAAGCCTGCCGCGATGGCTCCGGATGACTCGGGCCGCCTGTACGACGCCATGCAGGAGACGCTGCGCGCCGCCGTCGCCCGGGCCGACGGGCTCGCGGCATCCGAACTGAAGGCCGAGAAGAAATCGAACCTCCAGGTGCACGGCCGCAACGGCCAACTCTGCCCGGTCTGCGGCGACACCGTGCGGCAGGTGATCTACGCGGACTCGACCTTCCAGTACTGCCCCACCTGCCAGACCGGCGGCAAGCCACTCGCCGATCGAGTGCTCTCGCGACTGCTGAAGTGAATGGCTAGGCTCGGCGCATGACCCAGACCGCTCCCGCCGACGGCCAGCCCGCGACCCGTCGGCGCACGACAGTGCCCAAGGTGATCGCCCTGCTCGGCCTGCTCGCGATCGTCGTGCTCTGGGGCTTCGAACTGCAGGCGCTGACCTGGGAGTCGGGCGACCGAGTGCTGCGCCTCAGCTACGGGGCCATCGCCGTGGCATCCGTCACCACCATCGCGGCCATCATCTGGACCGCGTGGTCGGCACGCAAAGGCGGCGCGATCGCGGTGCTCGTGATCAGCGTGCTCGTCAACCCGATCTGGTTGCTGCTGCTGATCCGCGCCCTCGGCTGATGGACGCCGATCTTGCGGCCCTGCTCTCCTCGGCAGTCGAACAGCTGCGCGCCGCCGACGTCGCCGACGAAGCCCTCGCCGAACTGAGGCCCGCGCGGCGAATCGGCCCGATCACCAAGCCCATGCGGTTCGTGCCGGCGGGGCGGGCATGGCGGCTCGGCGAGATCCTCCTCGACACGGATGCCCGGCTCTACTCCACCGGATCGGTCACCCGCGCGCTCACCCCGAAGGACTTCGCGGCCAACAAGAGCCAGGCGGAGGAGGACCGCCGCGAGCTGCAGCGGGCGGCGGTACGCGGCAGGTTCGCCACCGGCGAGGCCGTCAACTTCGGCTATGCGCCCCTGGAGCCCGGCGACGACCGGCTGCAGTTAGTCGACGGCACGCCGACGCTGCGCCTCCAGCACGCAGAGGTGCCACTCGAGACCTACCTGGCCGACCGTATCCGCTTCGCGATCAACCCCGGCTGGGACTGACTACCCTTCCTCGTCGTCCTCGTCGATCACGCGAGGCTTCACGTACGGGTCCTCGTCGCCGGCATACTGCGCGGTCTTGGCGAGCGACTCCACCTCGGCGTCGCGCGCAGCGGCCTCAGTCAGCAGCGAGTCGATGAGGGCCGCATTCTCCGGGATGCCGTCGGCGATGAACTCGAGACTCGGCGTCAGCCGGGCGGTGATGTTCTTTCCGACCTCGCTGCGCAACATGCCGGTGGCGGACTTGAGGGCCGCGGCCGTGTCGGCACGCTCCTCGTCGCTGCCGTAGACCGTGTAGAAGATCGAGGCGTGCTGAAGGTCGCCGGTGACACGAACATCCGTGATGGTGACGAATCCCAACCGCGGATCCTTGATGCCACGCTCGAGCGTCTTGGCCACGATCACCTTGATGCGGTCCGCCATCTTCGCGGCCCGTGCTGCGTCTGCCATGTTCCAGCTCCTGCCTGGGTTTCGATACGCCCTTCGGGCTACTCAACCCGCTCTTCCCGGCCCTCCCCCGCGGGAAGAGCCTTCCGGAGGCTGACTCTCCGGTACCTCGGGTCTGGGCTCTTGAGCAAACAAAGTTTGCGAACCTGCCCAGACTCGAGGTGCCGGAGAGTCAGCCGACCACGGGCTACACCCGCGGCTTCTCCTTCATCTCAATCGTCTCGATCTCGTCGCCGATCTGGATGTCGTTGAACTTGCCGAGACCGATTCCGGCCTCGAAGTCGGTGCGCACCTCGGTGACGTCGTCCTTGAAGCGACGCAGCGACTCGATGGCCAGGTTGTCACCGACCACGACACCGTCGCGGATGACCCGGGCACGCGCGTTGCGCGTGATGGTTCCGGACCGCACGATGACACCGGCGATGTTGCCGACCTTGGAGGAGCGGAAGATCTCGCGGATCTCCGCGACACCGGACTGCACCTCTTCGAACTCGGGCTTGAGCATGCCCTTGAGCGAGTTCTCGATCTCCTCGAGTGCCGAGTAGATGACCGAGTAGAAGCGGATGTCCACTCCCTCGCGCGAGGCCCGCTCGCGCGCCTTCGTGTCGGGGCGCACGTTGAACCCGATGATGATCGCGTTGTCGATCGTCGCCAGGTTGACGTCGCTCTCGGTGATCGCGCCCACACCGCGGTGGATGATGCGCAGCTGCACCGAGTCATCCACCTCGATCTTGAGCAGCGACTCCTCGAGCGCCTCAACGGCACCGGAGACGTCACCCTTGATGATGAGGTTGAGGGCTTCGACCTTGCCGTCTTCGAGGGCCTTGGTGAAGTCCTCAAGGCTGATGCGCTTGCGCGCCTTGGCCAGCAGGGCGTTGCGCTCGACCGCTTCACGCTTCTCAGCGATCTGGCGGGCGGTGCGGTCCTCCTCGACGACGATGAACGTGTCGCCGGCGCGGGGCACGGTCGACAGACCCTGCACCTGCACGGGGCGCGACGGCCAGGCTTCGAGCACGGTGTCGCCGTTCTCGTCGTGCATGGCACGCACGCGGCCGTAGGCGGTTCCCGCGACGATCGCGTCACCGACACGCAGCGTTCCCGACTGGATGAGCACGGTCGCGACAGCGCCACGGCCCTTGTCGAGCTTGGCTTCGATGGCCACGCCGCGAGCATCCTTGTTGGGGTTGGCGCGAAGGTCGAGCCCGGCATCGGCGGTAAGCAGTACGGCGTCGAGCAGCTCGGCGATACCCACGTTGTTGAGCGCGGAGACATCCATGAACATGGTGTCGCCGCCATACTCCTCGGCGACCAGACCGAACTCGGTGAGCTGCTGGCGCACCTTGGCGGGGTTGGCCCCCTCCTTGTCGATCTTGTTGACGGCCACCACGATCGGCACGCCTGCGGCCTGCGCGTGGTTGAGCGCCTCCACCGTCTGCGGCATGATGCCGTCGTCGGCGGCGACCACGAGGATCGCGACGTCGGTCACCTGCGCACCACGTGCGCGCATGGCGGTGAACGCCTCGTGACCCGGGGTGTCGATGAAGGTGATGGCGCGCTCGTGGCCCTCGTGCTCGGTCCAGACCTGGTAGGCACCGATGTGCTGGGTGATGCCACCCGCCTCACCGGCAACCACGTTGGCGTTGCGGATCGCGTCGAGGAGCTTGGTCTTACCGTGGTCGACGTGGCCCATGACGGTCACGACTGGCGGACGGATCTCCAGATCCTCGTCACTCTCGTCCTCGAGCTCCTGGTCGAGGTCGAGGTCGAAGCCGGCGAGCAGCTCGCGGTCCTCGTCCTCGGGCGAGACCATCTCGATCTTGTAGTTGAGCTCGCCCGCGAGAATCGAGAATGTCTCCTCGTCGAGCGACTCGGTTGCGGTCGCCATCTGGCCGAGGTGGAAGAGCGCGGTCACGAGGCTTCCCGGCTGCACCGTGTAGCCGGTCAGCGTCTCCAACTTGTCGGCCAGGTCGGTGATCGACGCGCCACGACGCAGACGGATGACCGTCTTGCCGTCACCGCGGGGAACGCTCACGCCACCCAGCGACGGTGCTTCCCTCAGTTCGAACTCGGCGCGCTTCGTACGCTTCGACTTGCGGGCCTTGCTCTTGCCGCCGCCACGACCGAAGGCACCAGCGGTGCCACCGCCGGGACCACGACCACGACCACCGGCACCACCGGCGGGTGGACGGTTGGGTCCGAAGTTGTTGCCGGGCGCACCGCCGGGGGCGCCACCGGGACGGAAGCCGCCACCACCAGCGGGACGACCGGGTCCACCCGGACGCTGCTGGAACGGCGCGTTGCCGCCGGGACGCTGACCGAAGGCCGCCGGGCGCGCACCCTGGCCGGGGCCGCCGGGACGCGGGGCTCCGGGTCGCGGGATGGCCCCGGGGGTGCCGGGACGCTGCATGCCCTGGTTCGAGGCGAAGGGGTTGTTTCCGGGGCGCGGTGCGCCCGGGCGCTGCATGCCCTGGTTCGACGCGAAGGGGTTGTTGCCGGGGCGGGGCGTGCCGGGACGAGGGATGCCCGCGGGGCTCGGGGCCGCGGCATCCGGGCTTGCTGCTGCCGCCGCGGTGGGAGCCGGGGTCGCCGCCTGGGACTGCGCCGCCTGTGCTTGTGCCTGCGCGAGCGCCTCGGCCTGGGCCTGGCGCTCCGCGACCGTCAGCGGCGGTGCTGCCGGTGCCGGCGCGTCGACCTCGTAGTCGTCTACTGCCGGCGCAGCGGGAGCGGGAGCTGCGGGCCGCGGTGCGGCCTTCGGCGCAGCCTTGGGCTTCTCGGCGGGCGCCGCCGGCTTGACGCCGTCGGCGATCAGCGCCTCCTTCACCTTGCGGGCGACGGGGGGCGCGACGCTGGACGAAGGGCCCTTGACGAACTGGCCGATGTCTTTCAGCTTGTCGAGCACGATCTTGGATTCGATGCCGAGTTCGGCAGCGATTTCGTGCACTCGTGGGTTAGCCACAATTCTCCTGTCTGGGTCTGCACCCGGACAGGGGCAGACCGTTAGTTACGGACGGGTCTCATTTCGAGCCGCTCATTAGTTGTCCATAGGTCAATCAGCCTGTTTCTCACGGGGAGCCTCGGTGGAGGCTCCGACTGCGGTGCGAACGTGCTCGACTCCGAGTGCGCTGGTCACCCTGAGCGCCCGGCCGAACGCCCTGCGCTGGGCAGCGAGTTCGACGCACGCGATCGTGGGGTGCACCCACGCACCTCGACCGGGAAGTGTCGCGGACGGATCCGGGATCACCTCGTCGCCTCGCACGACGACCCTCAGCAGGAGGGTGGCGTCCGCGCGGATGCGACAACCGATGCACGTTCTTACGAAGTCCAGTGTAGCCGCCTTCCGCGGCATCCGCCCGACCAGCACGAGGGAGCGTTCCGACGGCACTGGCCTAGGGGTATTGACCACGTCGCTCACCGCAGTTCGGGGTGCTCCCCGGCCCCGGGCCCGGCTTTCGCGAGCTCGCCTGATCCAGCGCGAGTCGGTGCGCGACCTCAGGGTCTGACGCCGGTCAGATCCCGTCGACGATCGCGGTGAGCGCGGCGAGGTGCCGGGCGAGGGCGGCGCGACCGACCGGTGTGATCGACAGCCAGGTGCGCGGCCGCTTGCCCACGTAGCCCTTGCGCAACTCGACGTAACCGACCGCTTCGAGCGCCGCCGCCTGCTTGCTGAGCACGGAATCGCTCACCTCGAGACTCTCCCGCACCACGCCGAACTCGGCGTCCTCGACGCGAGCGAGGGCTGCGATGAGGCTCAGGCGCACGGGAGCGGTGAGGATCTCGTCGACCTCGTGACGGGGATGCCGCGGCTCGGCGGCCCAGTCGGTCATCCGCGCTCCGGACGGAGGCCGACGATCACGAGCGGGAGCGCCGTCGCGACCGCCCACGGGACCCACAGCGCGGGGGTCGTGCTCTGAGTCGAGGTGGAGACGGAGATCCCCACGGCGTAGAGCACGATCGTGATCACGAATCCCTTGGCGTACTGCTGGCGCCAGCCGGGAGTCGCCCCCGGGCGCCCCCAGCGGTAGAGCAGGGCGGCGGCGACGAGCAACACACCGTAGGCGACCGTGATGGCGACGGAGGCGGTGATCTGCCCGAGCGGATAGACGTAGATCGTGCCGAGCAGGAACAGGGCGATGAGCACGCCGACCGTGATGGCGAAGGCGCCGCTCGCGACGCGCGCCCGATGGGCGATGGCGGTGCCTGCCTCAGCGCCTTCGGCGGCTGCCGCAAGGAGGGCTTGGGCGTCGGGCGAGGGGCTCTCGGGGGTGGTCTCGTCGGTCATCTGAGGTCCTTCATGCTCGGGAACTTTGTTCCATTCAAGCATGTATTTTCCAGATTGGAAAGTAGTTTCACGAGTATGGGTATTGGCCGGCGCATTCGACCGCTGATGCGTTCGAATCGCGCGAGAATCGGCATCAGCCGGATTCAATCCTCCAGGATTGAATCGGGCTGGATGTCGATGCGGGCGCCCGTGAGCTTCGCGGCCAAGCGGGCGTTCTGCCCCTCCTTGCCGATCGCGAGCGACAGCTGGTAGTCGGGCACCAACGCGCGCACCGCCTTGGTGGATTCGTCGATGACGTACGAGCTGGTCACCTTGGCCGGCGACAGAGCATTGGCGACGAAGGTGGCGAGGTTGTCGGAGTAGTCGACGATGTCGATCTTCTCGTTGTTGAGCTCGGCGGTGACGGCGCGCACCCGCTGACCCAGCTCGCCGATGCACGCGCCCTTGGCGTTGACTCCCGGCTCCAGCGCCCGAACCGCCATCTTGGTGCGGTGCCCGGCCTCGCGCGCAAGCGACGTGATCTCCACGATCCCACTGGCGATCTCCGGAACCTCGAGCGCGAAGAGCTTGCGCACGAGCGCGGGATGCGTGCGGCTCACGGTGATCTGCGGCCCCTTGAGTCCCTTGCTGACGGCCGTGACGTAGACCCGGATGCGCGTTCCATGCGTGTAGTCCTCGCCCGGCACCTGCTCCTCGGGCGGCAGGATCGCCTCGACGGTGCCGAGGTCGACGTGGATCATCCGGGGATTCGGTCCCTGCTGGATGACGCCCGCGACGATGTCGCCCTCGCGGCCCTTGAACTCGCCGAGCACGTGATCGTCGGCGATGTCGCGCAGGCGCTGGTTGATGACCTGCTTGGCGGCGAACGCGGCGATGCGCCCGAAGTCGTCGGGGCTGTCCTCGGCCTCGCCGATCACCGCACCCTCATCGTCGAGTTCGGGCACCCAGATGGTGACCTTGCCGGTCTTGCGGTCGAGCTCGACGCGGGCCTTCAGCGACGTGGCATCCGTGGACTTGTGATCCGAGTCGCCGACATGCTTGAGGTAGGCGGTCAGGATGGCCTGCTCGATGATCTGCACGAGTTCCTCGAAGGGGATCTCGCGCTCGCGCTCCATGAGGCGCAGCACGCTCAGGTCGATGTCCACTGAGGGCCTCCGGTATTGAGATCTGGTGCTCGAACGACCGATGTCGCCGATGCGACACCCAGTTTAGCGGTCGGGGCGCGGGCGGCACACCGTCGCGCCGTCCGCCCTCCCCTACTGTGGAGCAATGGCCCTCGAACGACTCCTTGCCACCGTCGCCCTGAGCACCATCGCGGTGGTGGCGCTGTCCGGATGCGTGACGGTCATCCCGTCCGCACCCGTACCTGTCGCGGACGGCTCGGTGCCGCAGGAGCAGGACGACGACTTCGGCACCGTGGATGTCTACACGGTGTTGGACGATGGGACTCTCGACCCCGCGGCATCCGGCCTCACGGCGACGGTCTGGGACACGTTCACGCGCGTGGCCACGGTCGACTTCGCCGCCGAGGTGATGACGCAGTACCGGGTCGGCGATTCAGCGTCGAGTGACACGCTCGCGTACGTCTACCAGGACGACGATCCCCAGTACTGGGTGCTCGCCGCCAACCTTGCGACGAGTGACGATCCCACCCAGCTCGTGGCGACCCTGATCCACGAGTACGGGCACATCCTGATGCTGGCCACCGATGAGGTGGACCCCACCGCAACGTCGTGCGACACCATCGAACTCGACGAGGGTTGCGCGCACGGCGACTCGGTGCTGCTGGCGTTCCAGCAGCAGTTCTGGGCTCCCTACGGCGACGCGGCACCCGATCTCGCGAACACGGACGCCGACCTCGCCTGGGAGTTCTACCTCGCCCACGAGGACGACTTCGTGAGCGACTACGCGGCAACCAACGCGATCGAGGATGCCGCGGAGACGTTCATGACGTTCGTGCTCGAGGACGAGCCGGCTGGCGACTCGATCGTGGCGCGCAAGCTCGAGTTCTTCTGGGCGTACCCGGAACTCGTGGCAATCCGCGAGCGTATCCGTACGGAGTTCGCCGACGACCTCGGGCTGGTCAGCTAATTAGGCGAGCAGCGCTGCGCCCACCTCATCGAGGCCGATGCTCGTGCGCTCGCCGGTGCGGCGATCCCACAACTCGACGCGACCCTCTGCCGCATCCCGGCCGACTATGACGATCTGGGGAACACCGAGCAGCTCGGCGTCACCGAACTTCACGCCCGGCGAGACCTTGGGACGGTCGTCGAACAGCACGTCGAAGCCGCTCTCCTCCAGCGAACCCACGAGCGCTTCTGCCGTCTCGTAGATGACCTCCTCGCGACCCGCCGCGATCACGTGCACGTCGAACGGGGCGATGTTGCGGGGCCAGATCAGCCCCTTCTCGTCGTTGTTCGCCTCGGCGATCACGGCCATGATGCGGGTGACGCCGATGCCGTAGGAGCCCATCGTGACGGTCACGAGCTTGCCGTTCTCGTCGAGCACCTTGAGCCCGAGCGCCTCGGCGTACTTGCGGCCCAGCTGGAACACGTGGCCGATCTCCATGCCGCGCGCGAGCTCGACCGGGCCAGAGCCATCCGGTGCGGGGTCGCCCGCGAGCACTTCGCCGACCTGCACGGTGCCGTCACCGACGAAGTCGCGACCCGCGACCAGACCGAACACGTGGCGGCCGTGCTCGTTGGCTCCGGTGATCCAGCCGCTGCCCTCGGAGACCCTCGGGTCGAGCAGGTAGCGGATGCCCGTGGCACTCTTCTCGCCGAGCACAGCACCGGCGGCCGACCACGGCCCGATGTAGCCCTTGACGAGACCGGGACGGTCGTCGAGCTTGTCGAGACGCGCGAAGTCGGCCTCTGTAGCGGGCTCCACTTCGGCGGGCGCGAACGCCACCTCGGCGCGCTTCATGTCCACGTCGCGGTCGCCGGGCAGGCCGACGATGACCAGCTCGCGGTTGCCCTCGAGGTCGGTGAGGGCGAGCACGATGTTCTTGAGAGTGTCTGCCGCGGTCCATGCACGACCGTCCGGACGCGGGTGCTTCTCGTTGGCCAGCGCGACGAGGGTCGCGATCGTCGGGGTGTCGGGGGTGTCGAGCACCTCGGCCGGGGTCAGCTTCTCGAAGGATCGGGCGGGCGGCGCCGCCGTCGTGAATGCCTCGACGTTGGCGGCGTACCCACCGTCGGTGCGCACGAAGGTGTCCTCGCCGATCGGGGTCGGGTGCAGGAATTCCTCGCTCTTCGATCCGCCCATCGCGCCAGCATCCGCCTTGACTATGACGTAGTCGAGTCCGAGGCGCTGGAAGATGCGCTCGTAGGCGTCGCGGTGCTGCTGGTACGAGACATCCAGCCCCGCGTCGGTGTAGTCGAAGGAGTAGCTGTCCTTCATCGAGAACTCGCGGCCGCGCAGGAGGCCGGCGCGCGGGCGGGCCTCGTCGCGGTACTTGTCCTGGATCTGGTAGATCGACAGCGGAAGATCCTTGTAGCTCGAGTACAGGTCTTTCACGAGCAGCGTGAAGACCTCCTCGTGCGTCGGCGCGAGGAGGTAGTCGGCGCCCTTGCGGTCCTTGAGACGGAAGATGCCGTCGCCGTACTCGGTCCAGCGGCCGGTGACCTCGTAGGGCTCACGCGGCAGCAGCGCCGGGAAGTGCACCTCCTGCGCGCCGAACGCCTCGAGCTCCTCGCGGATGATGTTCTCGATCTTGCGACGGACCTTCAGGCCCAGAGGAAGCCACGCGAACACTCCGGGGGCCTGTCGACGGATGTAGCCGGCGCGAACGAGGAGGCGATGGCTCGCGACCTCGGCGTCGACCGGATCCTCGCGGAGGGTGCGGACGAAGAGCTGGGAGAGGCGTGTGGACACCCGGCTGAGTTTACCGGGAGTGCTCAGCTGGTGGTGACGAGCGGCGAGCCCGTCGCGCCCGGCGGCATCTCGGCGGCAAGCCGGTTGGCTTCCTCGATGAGAGTCGCCACGATGTCGGCCTCGGGAACCGTCTTGATGACCTCGCCCTTGACGAAGATCTGGCCGCGGCCGTTGCCGCTCGCAACCCCGAGGTCGGCCTCGCGGGCCTCCCCCGGACCGTTGACGACGCATCCCATGACGGCGACGCGGAGCGGCACTGTCATGCCCTCGAGACCGGCGGTGACATCGTTGGCCAGGGTGTAGACATCCACCTGGGCACGACCGCAGCTCGGGCAGGAGACGATCTCGAGCTTGCGCTCGCGCAGGTTGAGCGACTGCAGGATCTGGAGGCCCACCTTGACCTCCTGCGCGGGCGGCGCGGACAGCGAGACGCGGATCGTGTCGCCGATGCCCTCAGAGAGCAGGATGCCGAAGGCCGTCGCGCTCTTGATGGTGCCCTGGAACTCGGGCCCGGCCTCGGTCACGCCGAGGTGCAGCGGCCAGTCGCCGCGCTCGGCGAGCAGGCGGTAGGCCTTCACCATCACGATGGGGTCGTTGTGCTTGACGGAGATCTTGAAGTCGTGGAAGTCGTGCTCCTCGAAGAGGCTGGCCTCCCAGACCGCGGACTCGACCAGCGCCTCCGCGGTCGCCTTGCCGTACTTCTGCAGGATGCTCGGCTCGAGTGATCCCGCATTGACACCGATGCGGATCGATACGCCAGCAGCCTTCGCTGCCTTGGCGATCGCCCCGACCTGGTCGTCGAACTTCTTGATGTTGCCGGGGTTCACGCGCACGGCACCGACGCCAGCATCGATGGCCGTGAACACGTAGCGCGGCTGGAAGTGGATGTCGGCGATCACCGGGATCTGGCTCTTCGCCGCGATGATGTGCAGCACATCCGCGTCATCCTGATGGGGCACAGCCACACGCACGATGTCGCAGCCGGTGGCAGTCAGCTCGGCGATCTGCTGCAGGGTCGCGTTGATGTTGGTGGTCTGCGTGGTCGTCATCGACTGAACGCTCACCTGGTGGTCGCTGCCGACTCCGACCTTGCCCACGTGGATCTGGCGGGTCTTGCGTCGGGGAGCGAGAACTTCGGGAACCTTGGGCATTCCCAGATTGATGGCTGGCACGCTTCTAGTTTACGTGCGTGGGAGGTGGCAGGGCCCTGACGTCACCGCGCGCTCCAGCCGCCGTCCATCGTGTACGACGCGCCGGTGACCATCCCAGCGGTGGGACCGCACAGCCATGCGACAAGATCGGCGACCTCGTCGGGTTCCACCAGCCGCTTGATCGCGCTCTCGGTGAGCATGACCTTCTCCACGACCTCCGACTCCGGTATGCCGTGCACCTTCGCCTGGTCGGCGATCTGCTTCTCGACCAGAGGCGTTCGCACGTACCCCGGGTTCACGCAGTTGCTGGTCACACCGTGCGGCCCGCCCTCGAGGGCGGTCACCTTCGACAGGCCCTCGAGACCGTGCTTGGCCGTGACGTAAGCGACCTTGAACGGCGAGGCGCGCAGCCCGTGAACCGAGCTGACGTTGACGATCCGCCCGAAGCCGCGCGCGTACATCGCCGGCAGCGCCGCGCGGATCAAGAGGAACGGGGATTCGACCATCAGACGCTGGATGCGCGCGAACACTGCCGGTTCGTAGGTCTCGATGGGCCCAACTTGCTGGATGCCGGCATTGTTGACGAGAATGTCGACGTCCAGTGACACCTCCGCGAGCGCCGCTGTGTCGCCCAGATCGACGACCCAGGGCTCGCCGCCCACCTCCACGGCCACCCGCTCGGCCGACTCGCGATTGAAGTCGGCGACGATCACGTGCGCACCTTGACCCGAGAGTGCCCTGGCACAGGCCGCACCGATGCCGCTGCCTCCACCCGTGACGAGGGCACGTCTACCGTCGAGTGTCATTATTGGGTCCTTCCGAGCGTGGGTTTCGTCTGATCTGCGGATGCCTGCCCCTGCGCCTTGGGCCCGTCTGCCTCGGGCGCCACCGCCAGGGCGCGACGGATGAACCGCATCATCTCGTCGAAGACCGCATCCGGCACCTCCGAGGTGCCGCTGGCGGTCGGGTCTGCGTTGGCACCAGCTGCAGCATCGCCAGCGGAGGCTCCGTCGCCCCACAGCACCCAGCGCATCCCGATCATCTCGCCGATGCCCATCAGCGCCCATGCCGCGACCGTAGGGTCGATGTCGCCGACCTCACCCTTGCCGCGAGCGTCTTCGAGCCCGGAGATGTAGCCCTCGACGATGCGGGTGTAGTGCGAGCGCAGCGCCTTGGGAGACACGAATTCGGCCTCCCGCACGATGCGGTACAGGGCGGGGTGCTCAGCGGTGAACGCGAAGAACGCACGGAACCCGGCTCGCTCCGACTCGAGCCGCGTCGCCGCACCGACGGCGGCCTCACTCATCGCGTGGCGCACTCGCCGGTTCAGGTCATCGACGAGCTCCTCGAAGATCTCGAGTTTGCTGGAGAAGTAGAGATAGAACGTGCCCTGCCCGACCCCGGCCTCCTCGGTGATGCGCACGATGGATGCCTCGGTGTACCCGTAGCGCGCGAACACAACCTCGGCCGCCGCAAGCAACTTCGCTCTCGTTCTTGTGCCTCGCGCCGTCACCGGAGCGGCGCTCATCGAGTGGTCCGTTCGGTGCGTCCGGTCGGCTCGGGCTGCTCGGCGAGCCAGTTCTGCAGCAGCAGGCGCCTCATGGCCTTGTTGCTCGAGGTACGAGGTATCGCGGAAACAAAGCGCACATGCCGGGGAACCTTGAACCGGGCCAGGGATGCCGCGCAGAAGCTCAGCAGGTCGGTCTCGTCGGTCGCGACGCCTGCCCGCGCCACGACCCAGGCCACACCGACTTCGCCCCACCTGTCATCGGGAACGCCGACGACCGACACGTCGGCAACCGCGGGGTGGGAGAACAGCACGCTCTCGACCTCGGCCGGGGCCACATTCTCCCCACCGCTGATGAAGATGTCCTTGAGCCGATCCACTATGCGGAAATAGCCCTCGGCGTCACGATGGACGAGGTCTCCGGTGGCGAGCCAGCCCGATCGCAGTACCTCGCGGGTCGCATCATCCTGTTCGAAGTAGCCGGCGAACACACCCGGTCCGCGAACCATCAGCTCCCCCTCCGCCTCGCCGGCGAGCACTTCACCGGTCACCGGATCGGCGACGGCGACCTCGACGTGCGGGTAGGGCTTTCCCGCCGATCCGATCTTGCGACGAGCGTCATCATCGGGCAGGCACAGCACATTGGGCGAGGCCTCGGTGAGCCCATAGCCCTGGGTGAGGGCGACTCCGCGAGCGTGCCACACCCGCAGCAGCGGTTCGGGCATCGGCGCTCCCCCGACGACCGCGTGGGCCAGGCTGGACAGGTCAGCGGTGGCGAAATCCGGATGCTGCGCCAGCAGGAGGTAGTTCGCGGGAACCCCCATCATGGTCGTGATGCGGCGGTCCGCGATGAGCTGCAGAACCCGCCCGGGGTCGAACGTTCGCTCGAGCACCACCGAGGCACCCATCCACCAGGCCAGCAGCGGCTGCACGTTCCAGCCGCCCACGTGATACTGCGGCATCACCGCGAGCACCGTGTCGGAACTGGTGATCTCTGCGATCCGAGACAGCGACAGGTTGGTCCAGAAGCAGTTGGCGTGGGTGAGGATCGCCCCCTTGGCGCGGTCCAGTGTGCCCGACGTGAACATGATGAGTAGGGCATCGTCATCCTCGACAGCACGGCGGATGCCGCCCGCCCCACTTCCCCGCGCCGGTGCGACCATCTCGCGCTCGATGCCGCCCACGCCGAGGCCGCCCGTCGGCGGGCTGGACACGAGCAGTTCGAGTGCTGCGGTGGCCAGTGAGTCGAACTCGTCCTCGACGAGGAGCAGGGCCGGGTGCGACTGTTCGAGTTGCTGCGCCAGTTCCCGCGGCGAGAGGCGCCACGACAGGGGAACGAGCACGAGTCCGGACTTCGCACACGCGAAGAACAGCACGACGTGGTCGGCACTGTTCCCGGTGAGCGTGGCAATGCGGTCGCCCACCCCGTAGCCCGCGTCGATGAACGATTCGGCCAGGCGGGAGGCGCGGTGCTCGAGCTCCCGGTAGGTGAGCACCACACCTCGATCGTCGATCGCGATCCGGTCCGGTGTCGCGAGGGCGCGATCCATCGACCAGCGGCCGAGGGTGTGCAGTCCATCCGACGTCATGAGGCTCCCATACCTGAGACCTGATTCAGGTTTGACTGACGGTATGCCGCCGAGCGCGACGGTGTCAAGCTCGGGCGGGGCGTTCGGTGACCTACTGCAGTGTGATCGGCTTGACGATATCCGCGTACACGAGCAGCAGTGTCATGGCGCCCAAAAGCACCGTCACGACGAGCGTGACCGGCAGGATGCGGGTTGCGTCGATGGGTCCGGGCTCCGGGCGCTTGAAGATCTTGGCAAAGAACCGACGGATGCCGTCGATCAGCGCGATCGCGATGTGGCCACCGTCGAGCGGCACCAGAGGAATCAGGTTGAACACGAAGAGCGCGATGTTGAGCGACGCGACAACCTCGATGATTCCCGCGGCGCGACTGGCGATCGGGATGTCGCTCATGCTGGTGATCTCGCCGGCGAGGCGCCCCACGCCGACGACGCCGATCAGCCCGTTCGGATCCCGATCCCCCGGCCCGAACGCCGCGACAGCGACATCGACGAGGCGCTGCGGCAGCTGGGTGATCACCGCGAAGATGCCGACGACGCGGTCACCGATTGTCGGCAGCACCGCGGTCACGGGCTGCTGCACGATCGCCATGGCCGACCCGATCCCGAGGAATCCGACCTCCTCGGTGATCTGCTTGCCGTCGGCGCCCTTCACGGGAGCGCCCTTGTCGTCGTAGACGTAGCGCTCGGTGAGCAGGGGCGTCGCCGTCAGCGCGACCTCGGCACCAGCCCGATCGACGACGATATCGATACTCTTGCCCGCCGAGGCTCGGATGATTGCTGTGGCTTCGTCCCAGGTGCCGATCGCCTGACCGTTCATGCTCACGATTCGGTCGCCGGGCTTGATGCCCGCTTCGACCCCCGGCGCGACGGGGTCTGAGCTCGTGCACTCCTGACTCTGACTGGATGCCGCGACGACGCACTGCGAGACACTACCGATCGTCGTCGTGGTCTGAGCGATGCCGAATCCGCACAGGATGACGGTGTACAGCACCACCGCGATGAGCAGGTTCATGACCGGTCCCCCGAGCATGATGATCACGCGCTTGAAGACGGGGAGCTGGAAGAAGGTGCGGCCCTCGTCGTCGTCGGCCTTGGTGTCATCCTGAACCAGGGTCTCGAACATGCTGGTGGTGGCAGTGCGGCCGCGCCCACCCTCGTGAGCCGGCGCATACATGCCCGACATCGAGATGTACCCGCCCAGCGGGATCGCCTTGAGCCCGTACTCGGTCTCGCCCTTGATCCTCGAGAAGATCGTCGGACCGAAGCCGATCATGTACTGACCGACGCGTACGCCGAAGCGCTTGGCGGGGATCAGGTGCCCGAGCTCGTGGAGACCGATCGACAATGCGAGCCCCACGACGATGATGAGGATGCCGAGGATGTACAGCAGGACAGTTTCCACGGCGCAAGAATAGCCGGGCTAAACCGTGAGCAGCCTGTCTGCCTCGGCGCGTGCCCACCGTTCGGCCTCGAAGACCGATTCGAGGCTGAACTCATCTGCGGTGTGAGCGTCGACCACTCGCTCCACTGTGTCGACGATATCGAGGTAGCCGATGCGTCCAGCGTGGAACGCGAGCACCGCCTGCTCGTTCGCGGCGTTGAAGACGGCGGGATAGGTGCGACCCGCCTCACCGACGCGCTTGGCGAGGGCAACGGCGGGGAAGACTTCGGTGTCGAGCGGCTCGAAGCTCCACTGGCTGGAGACCGTCCAGTCGAGGGGGCGTCCGACGCCGGCGACCCGGTTGGGCCAGTCGAGTCCGAGCGAGATGGGAAGCCTCATGTCGGGTGGGCTCGCCTGAGCGATCGTCGAGCCATCCACGAACTCCACCATCGAGTGCACGATCGACTGGGGATGAACCGTCACCTCGATCCGGTCGTAAGGCACGCCGAACAGAAGGTGCGCCTCGATCACCTCGAGGCCCTTGTTCACGAGGGTCGCCGAGTTCGTCGTGACCACGAGCCCCATGTCCCAGGTGGGATGCGCGAGCGCCTCGCGGGGCGTGACGTCTCGCAGCGACTCACGGCTGCGACCGCGGAAGGGTCCGCCGGAAGCGGTCAGCACCAGGCGTGAGACCTCGCCCGCGGTGCCCGAGCGCAACGCCTGGGCGATCGCCGAGTGCTCGGAGTCCACCGGCACCAGCTGCCCCGGGCGCACTCGGGATGTCACGAGCTCACCGCCGACGATGAGGCTCTCCTTGTTGGCGAGCGCGAGAACCGCCTCGGTCTCGAGCACCGCGAGGGTGGGGCCGAGCCCGACCGAGCCCGTGATGCCGTTGAGCACCACGTCGGCCTGCACAGTGCGCACGAGCTGGCTCGCCTCGTCGGGCCCGAAGGCGATGTGCTCCACCGAGAACTCGGCGGCCTGGGCGCTGACGGCCTCGCGGTTGCTGCCCGCCGCCAGCCCCACAACCTCGAAGAGGTGGGGGTTGGCGGCGATGACCTCGAGCGCTTGAGTGCCGATCGAACCGGTCGAACCGAGGATGATCACTCTGCGCATGTGATCAGGCTAGCTGGCTCAGCCGATGCCCAGAATGTCGATCACGAAGACCAGGGTGTCGGTGCCGCCGATGTCGGGCGGGCTGCCAGCCGAGCCGTAACCCTGGTCAGGCGGGATGATGACGATGACCTGCGAACCGACAGTCTGGCCGACGAGTGCCGCGGTGAAGCCCGCGATGACCTGCCCGGTGTTGAAGGTTGCGGGCTCGCCGCGCGCCCAGCTCTCGTCGAAGATCACCTTGGTGTTCCAGTTGACGCCGACGTAGTGCACGGTGACGTCGTCACCGTCGGCGACCACCGCTCCGGTGCCCTTCTTCAGCACGGCGAGCTTCAGCTCAGTGGGGGGAGCCTCATCGGGGATCGTGACCGTGGGGCGGCCGGTGTCATCCAGCACCACCGTCGGGAAGCCGGGGGTCGCCGGCTGGTCGGCGCCATCGGCCTTGGGAAGCGCGGGAATCTTGGGTGCCGAGATCGACACGACGTCGACCACGAAGACGATGTCGTCACCCGGGGCGACACCGAGCTGGTCGGAGCCGGCCTCGCCGAACGAGTCGGCTGCGGGGATGACGCCGACCACGCGCGATCCGACGGTGGAGCACTCCAGGGTCTTCACGATGCCCACCAGGAACTGGGTGTCGTCAACCGGGAACTCGACGGTCGAACCCTCGGTGTACTCGGTGGCTGCGAGCTCAACGCCGGTCTCGCCGTCGAAGAGCGTGTAGTCGACATTCACGGTATCGCCCGACACCACGGTGTCACCGTCGCCGCCGATGATGACGGTGCGCTCGGTGGCGGGTGCGGCCGTCGGGAAGTTGATCGTGACATCCGGCTTCGTGCCGAAGTCGCCGGAGACCTTCACGGCGTTCGAGACGGAACCCGACGGCGTTGCAGCGCAATCTGAGGACCCGGTGGTGCCGGTGGTGCACCCGGCGAGCGAGGCAACGAGTCCGGCCGTGACGAGTAGGGAGAGTGCAGCGCGTCGCGGAGTGACGTTCACAGGGCAACTTTCTTCAGGAATGGTGAGGGCAAGGCATCCATCATGGCGCACCGAGCCTGAACGTGTGGTGCGAACGAGGGTGAGCTACGGGGCGACCACGTGAATGATCGGTTCGTGCGCAACGACGAAGTTCACCGACGATGCGATGAAGCACTTCTCATTGGCCTCACGGTGGAGCGCAAGCGCGAGCTCGGGATCCCCGGCCGAGATCTCCACCACGGGACGCAGGGTTGCTCCGGTGAAGTGTCCGCCGCCGTCGGCCGTCTGCTCGATCGTTCCGGTGGCGTCATCCCGGTAGCTCTCGACCACGATGCCGTTCGCGGTGGCGACGTGCAGGTAGCTGAGCATGTGGCACTGGCTGAGCGACGCGATGAGCAGCTCCTCGGGGTTCCAGCGGTCGGCATCACCGTGGAACACGCGCGCACTCGAACCCTGGATGGGCGGATTTCCTGGCGAACTGATCACGTGGTCGCGTCCGTAGGAGCGGTAGCTGCTGGTACCAGCCCCTCGATTGCCCTGCCACTCGAGTTGCACCTCGAACCGATGCTCAATCTGCATGGCTCGCTCCGGTCAATAGGCGGATAAACTTGAGCCCATTATGACTGACACTCTTGCGCCCACGACCTCTGCCGTTGTTCAGGAACGCCGCGTTGTCACGGCAATTCCCGGGCCCAAGTCACAGGCCCTCCACGAGCGACGACTCAAGGTCGTTCCGGTGGGCGTGACCGCCGCTCTTCCCGTCTACATCGAGCGTGCTCACGGCGCGATCCTGGTCGACGTCGACGGCAACCAGTTCATCGACCTCGGTGCGGGCATCGGTGTGACCACGATCGGGCACACGGATGACGCGGTGGTGGCCGGGGCAACCGAGCAGCTCGAGAAGCTCACCCACACCCTCTTCACCATCACGCCCTACGAGGGATACGTGCGGGTCGCCGAGTACCTCGCCGCCCACACCCCCGGCGATTTCGCGAAGAAGACGGTGCTCGTCAACTCGGGTGCCGAGGCCGTGGAGAACGGCGTCAAGATCGCCCGCAAGTACACGGGCCGCAATGGTGTCGCCGTACTCGAGCATGCGTACCACGGTCGCACCAACCTCACGATGGCCATGAACTTCAAGGCGTCTCCGTACTCACTGGGCTTCGGGCCCTTCGCCGGCGACGTCTACCGCGCGCCGAACTCGTACCCGTACCACGATGGTCTCAGCGGTGCGGATGCCGCGGCCCGCACGATCTCGTACCTCGAGAAGACCGTAGGCGCCGCCGACCTCGCCTGCCTCGTCGTCGAGCCCATCCAGGGCGAGGGCGGATTCCAGGTGCCCGCCGATGGCTACTTGCCGGCCCTTCAGGCGTGGTGCACGGCCAACGGCATCGTGTTCATCGCAGACGAGATCCAGAGTGGCATGGCCCGCACCGGCAAGTACTTCGCGAGTGAGCACTTCGGTCTCGTGCCCGATATGGTGCTCTCGGCCAAGGGCATCGCGGGCGGCCTGCCGCTGGCCGGCGTCACCGGTCGCGCCGAGATCATGGATTCGGCCCAGCCCGGCGGACTCGGCGGCACCTTCGGTGGCAACCCGGTGTCGGCGGCCGCTGCGATCGCCGTGTTCGAGCAGATCGAGCAGAAGAACCTGCTCGCCGAGGCCGTGCGCATCGAGAACGCCCTGAAGGGTGCTCTGCTCGAGCTGCAGAAGAAGTACCCGGTGATCGGCGACGTGCGCGGAATCGGTGCCATGATCGCGATCGAGTTGGTGCAGCCGGGAACTCACGAGCCCAATGCCGCAGCCGTCTCCGCGATCTCGGCGTTCGCCGCACAGAAGGGCGTGCTGCTGCTGACCGCGGGAACCTACGGCAATGTTCTTCGGTTCCTGCCGAGCCTCGCCATCAGCAATGAGCTGATCGCGGAGGCCGTGGGAGTCATCGACGAGGCCTTCGCGAGCCTGTGAGCTGGAGCGCGGGAGACGACCCCGAGCTCGATAACCTGTCGGCGGCGGGAGTTGTACCCCTTGCCGCCGTGCACCGCTCGCGCATGCGCGAGTCGATCCACCTCGGCGCCGCTGCCGTCGTCGGGCCCGACGGTGAGATCGTGCGTGCCCTCGGTGATATCGACGCGCTCATCTACCCGCGGTCGACGCTCAAGTTCCTTCAGGCGATCACCGTTCTGAGGTCCGGAGTTGATCTCGACGGCCCTGAGCTAGTGCTCGCCGCAGCCAGTCACACAGGCACGGCAGCGCACGTGGAGGTCGTGAGATCGATCCTCCACCGGGCCGGGTTGGATGAGTCGGCACTGCAGTGCCCAGCCGACTGGCCTTCCGATTCGAACTCTCGGGACGAGGCATCCGGCCCAGCGCGCCTCACGATGAACTGCTCCGGCAAGCACGCAGCCTTCCTGTTGGCCTGTGTCCGCAACGGATGGCCCATCGATTCGTACCTAGCTCCGCGTCACCCCCTGCAGCTGATCGTGCAGCGCACGGTCGAGGACTACACGGGAGAAACAGTGGATCACACCGGTATCGACGGTTGCGGCGCACCGCTGCACGCCGTCTCCCTGCGCGGGCTCGCCCGCGCGACCGGACTCGTGGCCCGCGGCGCCGACGCGGAGGCCGTGAGACTGTCGCGGGCGATCCGTCGGGATCCGTGGGCGCTCGACAGCCCTGCCGTCGCGAGTGTGATGAGCGAACTGGGCCTCATTGCGAAGAACGGTGCAGAGGGAGTCTTCGTCGCAGGGTCCCCCGATGGCACAGCAGTCGCCCTCAAGATCATCGACGGCTCGACCAGGGCCTCGATCCCAGTCGCCCTCGCCCTGTTGGAGGAGCAGGGCATCGTCAACTCCGAGCAAGCAGCCACCATCCTCGCCGCCACGACCCAGCCCGTGCTCGGCGGCGGAGAACCAGTCGGACAGCTCATCGCCCTCGTGTGACCCTACGAGCTAGTGCGCGGGCCCCTCGGCCTGCACCGCGTCGATGTAGTCCTTGATTGACGGCATCGCCACGAGCTTGTCGCGGTAGAAGGTGTTGATGAGGTTGACCACCTGCGCCTGAGCTGCCTCGACCTCGGAGCTGCGGGCCTCCCCCGAGTTCTGATCCTCGAGGGTGCGGCGCAACTGGAGCAGCGCCTGCACGATCGCGTCCTCCTGATCACCATCGAGGGCCTTCACGACGTCGACGATCAGCGTGTCGGCCTGGGCCTGCACGGCCTCGATGGGGATCGACGAGCCCGGCTCGGTCGCGTTCTCGAGCGTGACGATGAGCGACCAGACCTGATACAGGATCGTCGTCGGCTCGTCGAAGAGCTCACGCACGAAGGCCGCATCCAGGTGACGCCCCGACAGGCGGAACACGTTGTACATGCGCTTGGCTGCCTTGCCGTAGTTCAGGTGGTCGGTGAGGTACTTGCGCACCTCACCCTCGAGCCGGTCGACGTACTCGTCGAGCGCGTCATCCGAGACGAACTTCGCGAGCTTGGCGAACACCGGAACGTCGTCGGAGTCGAGGTAGACCTCCTGGAAGAAGGCGTCGAGGTAGCCGTCGAGGGAGACTATCTCGCCACTCGGTGCCTCCCAGGTGACGTCGATGACATTGCTCGCGTTCGAGAGCTGGGTGCGCGCCGGGTCGGCGACGACCCAGTCAAGTTTGCACCATCCGGGATCGAGGGCGACCTCGTCCCACCGAAGCGTCACCTCGGTGCCGTCGTCTTTGACAACGTCAATGCTGCCAGACGCGATGTCGGCGGCCTTCCAGGTGATGGGGCTGCCCTTCCAGCGCTTCTCACCGCCCTGGGTGCAATCCCAGGCGAATGAGCCGAGCTTGGCCTCGAGGAACTGGTAGGTCGGGCCCTGCAGGGTCGAGAGCACCTTGTCCCTCATCAGGCCGGCCATGATGGCGCAGGCCTCCTCGCGAGTGGTCGCCTTGATGTTGAGCCGTTGGAAGTAGTCGCAGTCGCCCGGGAAGCTCTGGATCTTCGACTGGGCCGCGGAACCGGAGAGAGCGAGGGCGCTCTCGGCCACGCCCTCGGGACCCGTCACCTCGACGATCTGACCGATGCGCCGGAACCGCTCGAGATCCCGCGGGCTGAAGTCCAGCATCGACACCTTGTGGCCGAAGGTGCCGCTTGCGGTGTCGACGACGATCTGGTCGTCGTCCTGGTTGGCGGCCATCGCGGTGAGCCACTGGATGGTGCCCGCCTCGTCGAGCTCAATGCCCAGGCGCCGGGCCGACTCGACGATGTTCCTGACGTCTGCGTCGCTGGTGTCGCTCATGCTCGTCCTCCCGATGCCGCGTGCTCGATCAGACGCCCGGAGGCTGGCTCCTCGCCGATTCGGCCCGCACAGCGGCGAAGATCTCGGCCTGATCCCGGGCGTCGCCCAGGGCGTTGTGCGTCAACTTTCGCCCATTGAGGTACTTCGGCGCAAGGAAACGCATGCTCGTCTGCGCCCAGGTGATCCCCGCCATCCCCATCGTGTAGCTCTTGATGTCGAGCGCGGCGTGACCGAAGGGGTTGTGACCGAGGAACCGGTCGAAGTAGTCGGCCACGAACATCCAGTCGAAAGCGGCGTTGAAACCCACGAAGACCGGAACCGTGCCTGCGGGCACCTCGGCCTCGAGCCAGTCGGCGAAGCGCGCCATGGCTTCGGCTGGATCCACCCCGTCGCGAGCGAGGTCATCGAGGGAGAGCCCGCCCACGGCACGAGCTGACTCCACGACGAGCTGGGAGGTGGGCTTGAGCTCCACGTAGAAGCCGCGCTCCGGGGCATCCACGAGGCAGGCCCCGACGGAGAGCATCGAGTACCGGCCGGGCGTCGGCCCCGAGGTCTCGATGTCGACCGACACGAACGTCTCCGGCCGCGGCGGCGGAATGGGAGCAGCGATGTCCTCGGGATCAGGCATACAGGCTCACGACTGCCTCACGGAGCGCAGACAGCCGCTGTCGGTCGTCATGCATGATGGTGCCGATCTGTTGCGTGGATGTCGCTACTGGGCGCGCGCGAGGCGCTTGCGCCGCGCCGCCGACGTGGTCTGGGCGACCACAACGATCACCAGCGCGAGGATGAAGACCGCAGAGGCGATCACGTTGGCCTCGGGCGGCATGCCGCGCGCCGCGGCGGTGTACACGAAGACGGGGAACGTCTCCACGCCGCCATTGTTGAAGCGCGTGATGATGAAGTCGTCGAAGCTCAAGGCGAACGACAGCAGCGCCGCGGCGATGATGCCCGGCATCAGCAGGGGCAGAGTGATGCGGGTGAACACCTGGAACGCCGAACCGTAGAGGTCGCGACCGGCCTCCTCCAGTGCGGGGTCCAGGCTGGCGACGCGCGCCTTCACGGTGACCACCACGAAGCTGAGGCAGAACAACGCGTGGGCGATGATGATCGTGCCCAGCCCCTTGGGAACTCCGGCCGTCAGGAACTGGGCCGCAAGCCCCGCACCCAGCACTACCTCAGGCGTGGCCATCGGCAGGAACAGCAGCAGGCTGATCACGGAACGCCCGCGGAAGCGGTACCGGGCCAGCGCAATCGCCAGCAGCGTGCCCAGAACAGTTGCGATCAGGGTGGCAACAACACCGACGAGGATGCTCGTGCCGAAGGCCGCACACACCCCCTGCGCATCGCAGACATTCGTCCAGTTGTCGAGCGTGAAGCCCACCCAGACGATGTTGGACTTCACCGAATCGTTGAACGAGAAGACGAAGGTGTAGACGATCGGCGTGAGAAGGAAGATGAGCGCTAGCGCCGAATACAGCGGTAGCAGCCACTTGCCGAGTGAGAATCTCACAGCAGGTCCTCCGTTCCGGTGCGTCGCACGTAGATGCCGACGATCACGAGAATCAGACCCATCAGGATGACCGACAGAGCTGCGGCCTCCGGGTAGTTCAGCAAGCCGAGGAAGTTGGCTTCGATCGCGTTACCGACCATCTGGGTCTGCGCGGATCCGAGGAAGCTCGAACTCGCATTGATGTAGTCACCGGACGCCGGGATGAAGGTCAGCAGCGTGCCCGAGACGATCCCGGGCAGCGACAGCGGCAGGGTGACCTTCCAGAATGTCGTCGCCGGACTCGCGTACAGGTCGGCTCCCGCCTCCAGGTAGCGGGTGTCGAGGCGCTCGAGCGTGGTGTAGATCGGCAGGGTCATGAACGGCAGGAAGTTGTAGGTCAGGCCGAAGATGACCGAGAAGGCGGTGCCAGTCAGGTGCCCGTCGGCGGGCAGCACGGAGAGCGACTTCAATGCCTGCACGAGAGGGGTGTCATCCGCCATCAACTGCTTCCAGGCAAGGGTGCGCAGCAGGAAGGAGATGAAGAACGGGGCGATGACGAGCGTCAGCAGCATCGCTTGCAGAAGAGGCTTCGACCGGCACTTCACGCCGATGAAGTAGGCGAGCGGGTAGCCGATGAGCAGCGCCGCGATCGTGGCCACGATCGCGTAGCCGAACGCGCGCAGGAAGTGCGGCCAGTAGGCCTCGATCACTGTGGCGTAGTTCTCGATCTTGAACGCCTGTTGGAACTGGCCGACATCGCCGAACTCGACCGGCTCCTGGAACGAGGTCAGAACGAGCGAGACGAGGGGCGTGAGAAAGAACAGGGCAAGGTAGGCGAGCCCCGGCAGCAGCAGGACAAGCGCCACCCAACTGCGCCGCCGTGGTGCCTGCTCGACCGGACCGGCCGTCGAGCCGAATGCAGCGAAGGCCATGCGCTAGGCCTCCTCGATCTCCGCGAGAAGCTCGTGCCGGGTCTGCAGCGCGATCGTGGCGGTGTCGGTGTCAGCCGAGAACTTCGGTGTGTGCTCCGGCTCATCGAGTAGACCGAAACCGTGATCGACCGTCCAGCTGACCCAGGCCTCAGCCCCGAGGTTCACGACGGGACCGAAGACCATGTTCTGGGCGAAGACGGTGATGAGCCCGATGCCGGGCACCGCGATCTGGTACTGGGTGCTGACGCCCGAGAACGAGACATCCGTCACCCGACCAGGGCCGAGGATGTTGACGCCCGGCGCCTTCTTCGGCGCCTCGGTGTGCAGCATGAGCTTCTCCGGACGCACGCCGATGGTGATCTCGCCCGTGTGACGCTGCGCCCGATCCTTCGGCACCTCGATCTTGACACCGGCAATGTCGACGACGATCGAGTCGCCCTTCGAGTTGGTGACGTCGCCCGTGAACAGATTGGACTGGCCCAGGAAGTTGGCGACGAATGCCGTCTTGGGCAACTCGTACAGTTCCTCGGGGGCACCCATCTGCTCGATCTGGCCCTTGTTCATGACCGCGACCGTGTCGGCCATGGTCATGGCCTCCTCCTGATCGTGGGTGACGTGGAGGAAGGTCAGTCCCACCTCGTTCTGAATGGCCTTGAGTTCGAGCTGCATCTGACGGCGCAGCTTGAGGTCGAGGGCGCCCAACGGCTCATCGAGCAGGAGCAGTGCCGGGCGGTTGACGACCGCTCGGGCGAGCGCGACGCGCTGCTGCTGCCCACCGGACAGCTGCTGAGGCTTGCGTGCCGAGAGGTGGTCGAGTTCCACCAGTCGCAGTGCTTCGTGGGCCTTGCCCGTGGCATCCGCGATTCCACGACGCTTGAGGCCGAACGACACATTCTCGAGCACGGTCATGTGCGGAAACAGCGCGTAGCTCTGGAACACCGTGTTGACCGGCCGCTTGAAACTCTTGACCGAGGTGACATCCTTGCCACCGATCAGGATGCGACCCGACGTCGGCTGCTCGAGCCCGGCGACCAGTCGCAGCGTGGTCGTCTTGCCGCACCCCGACGGGCCGAGCAGTGCGAAGAACGAGCCCGCTGGGATGGTGAGATCGAGATCCTCGATCGCCGTGAACCCGGGGAACCGCTTGTGCAGACCAACCAGCTCAAGATCCGCGCCCGCCTCCGCGAATGCACCAGCGGCCATCAGGCGCCCAGCTTGACGCGCTGGAACTCCGCGTTGAACGCCTGATCGTCGGCCGAGTCGAGCGTGCGGAAGATATGGGCATTCGACAGCGTGTCAGCATCCGGGAAGATGAGCTGGTTGTCGGCGACCTCCGGGAACTTCTCGGCGGCGACCTCCTTGGCACCGACGACCGGGGTGATGTAGTTGACCCAGGCGGCGACCTCGGCGGCGACCTCAGGCTCGTAGTAGTAGTTCATGAGCGTCTCGGCGTTGGCCTTGCGCGGGGAGCCCATGGGCACGACGAAGGTGTCGCCCCACAGAGTGCCGCCGGTCTCGGGCAGCGCGAACTTCCACTTCTCGTAGCCGGCCTCTGCGTTGAGCACCGTGATGTCGCCAGACCAGGCGATCGCGGCGATGGCATCTCCGGAGACGAAGTCCTGCATGTACTCGTTGCCCTTGATGCCGAAGATCTGACCAGAAGCGACGTTCTCCTCGAGCACAGCGATCGCGGCCTGGTACTCGTCGGTGCCCCAGTCCTCACTCGAGATGTCGACGCCTTGGCTCAGCAGGAGGATGCCCATGGTGTCGCGCATCTCGCTGAGCACCGTGACCTTGCCCTTGAGCGCGGGCTTCCACAGGTCGTCGACGCTCTTGATGCCGGCAGGGATCTCCTCGGTGTTCCACGCGAGGCCCGCGAAACCGTTCTGCCAGGGCAGCGACTTGGCGCGACCGGGGTCGAAGTCGGGGTTGAGTAGGGCGGGGGCGAGGTTCTTCTTGTTCGGGATGTTCGCGGCATCCAGATCCTGCACGTAACCGAAGCGAATGAGGCGGGCGACCATCCACTCGGTCAGGCAGAAGGTGTCTGCCCCGGTGAACTGACCGAGAGCCAGCTGATCCTTGATCGTGCCGTAGTAGGTGTTGTTGTCGTCGATATCGACCTTGTACTCGACGCTGATGCCCGTCTGATCCTGGAAACGCACGAGGGTCGGGTAGTTGCCGTCGTCATCCTCGTCGATGTAGGCAGGCCAGTTCGACCACGTCAGAGTCTTGTCGGTGGCTGAGATGTCCTCGGCCGGCTTCGGCGCTCCGGCGCTGGTCGGAGCACAGGCGGCAAGGGCAAGTGCACCGGCGCCGATACCAGCGCCCTGCAGAATGTTGCGCCGGGAGAACTGCATCCTCCGCGCCTGCACGACGAGCTCACGGACGATCGGGTCTTGGGGAAGTTGTCTGGTCATCGGGGCAGCTCCTTCGGTTCACGCGTGCGTCGATACTGACACAGGTCAGTCCCCGGACACACCCCGAGGGAGCAAAAGGCGCACTTCGTAACACAAATTTCACGAAATCAGCATGAAGACGCCCGAAATTTGTGCGGAATCCATGGTGTACGCCCAGTACGCTGTTGGGCATGAAGGTCGCCGTTCCCCGAGAGATCAAGAACAACGAGTTCCGCGTAGCGATCACGCCCGCAGGCGTGCACGACCTGGTCGGGCACGGCCACGAGGTGCTGATCGAGACCGGTGCGGGCCTCGGCTCGTCAATCCCCGATGACGCCTACGTGGCCGCTGGCGCCTCCATCGCGCCGGATGCGGCCACGGTCTGGGCTGCGGCCGAACTCCTGCTCAAGGTCAAGGAGCCGATCGAGTCCGAGTACGGCTACTTCCGCAGCGACCTGCTGCTGTTCACCTACCTCCACCTCGCCGCCGAGCCCGAGTTGACCACCGCCCTCACCAGTTCTGGCGTCACCGCCATCGCGTACGAGACGGTGCAACTGCCGAACCGAGCACTTCCGCTTCTCGCGCCGATGAGCGAGGTCGCGGGTCGCCTCGCTCCGATCGTGGGAGCGAACGCGATGCTCAAGCCCAATGGCGGGCCCGGCCTCCTCGTGCCTGGCGTCCCCGGAACTCACAACGCCCGTGTTGTCGTGCTCGGCGGCGGGGTGGCGGGCACGAACGCCGTCTCGGTCGCAGTCGGCCTGGGGGCCGAGGTGACAGTGCTCGACACCAACATCCAACGCCTGCGCGAACTCGACGCTCTCTACGCGGGCCGTGTGCACACGGTCGCCTCGAACGGATTCGAGATCGAACGTGCCCTGCTCACCGCAGATCTCGTGATCGGTTCGGTGCTTGTGCCCGGAGCGAAGGCACCGAAGCTGGTGAGCAATGATCTGGTCTCGCGGATGAAGCCGGGCAGTGTGCTCGTGGACATCGCCGTCGACCAGGGTGGCTGTTTTGCCGACACACGCCCGACGACCCATGCCGACCCGACCTTCGCTGTGCACGGCTCGCTGTTCTACTGCGTCGCCAACATGCCCGGTGCTGTGCCGAACACCTCGACGTACGCGTTGACGAATGCGACCATGCCCTACGTGCGGGCGATCGCCAACCATGGTTGGCTCGAAGCCCTGCGCGCAGATCCGGCCCTCGCACTCGGTCTCAATGCCCATGCGGGTTCGATCGTGAACGCGCCGGTTGCCGCGGCCCACGGCCTCAAGCACACCGAGCTCGCCGCGATTCTCGCAGCCTAGGACTACAGTTCAGTCGCGGGCGGGCTAGTCGAGGCGCACTCGGCGTGCCGATCCGTCCTCGTTGAGCTGCCAGCACTGACCCGGCGCAAGAGGCGGGGGCAGCTGCCGGGACCTCGTGATCGCGCGGAAGTCGGCGGGGGTGCATCCGTCGAGAATGATGTCGGCCTGGGTTCGCAGGGCCGCTACCGCCCCCCATCGTGACTGCCACTCGTCGAGATCGCCGACGATTGTCACGCCGGGAAGAGCCACCGATCGGAGTTCGGGTCCGACGTCGGCGAGCGCAACTGCCGACGGCCACCTGGCCAACAGTGGTGCGACCCGGCTCGTCACGATGGCTCGCGCGCGCCGCGGGTCCAGTAGCGGCGCGACCGTCGGCCCGGTCACCGGTAGGGGCGGCGGGTCGGCCACCACCTGCATCCACTGCCCACGCCACAGTCCGCGCCCGGCGGGGAGTGCCGCGACGAACTGGCCACCCTCTCCCCCGGCCATCACGAAGTCCTGGCGGGAGGAATGGCGCAGCAGGAGCCGGCCGGGCACCAGCGCTGCGAGCCCCTGGGACTCCCCCGTGATCCTCTGGGCGCTGAGCAGGGCCGTGATGCCCCGCCCCGGGCCCTCCCGGAGCAGGCGGGCCAGCAAATCCACGAATGCCGCTCGGTACTCTCCCGTGAACCGCGGAACCACTGCGTCGAGGTCGTCCAGAACGACACACGTCGCCGTGGACGCTGGGGTGTCAAGGGCTGCGACGAGATCGGTGATCACATCCCATGCTCCGTCGGGCTCAGCGGGAACGACCCGAATGCCAGGGTGACCGGTGGCCAGAGCGCGCAGCGCCGTCGACTTGCCGCTGGCGGGCGAACCGAGCACGAGCAGAGAACCCTCTGCCTCGAGGCTGTGGATGGCCGGCTCCTGATGCTGCTCGGATGGCAGGTCGACGAGGCCGAAACATCCGATGCCGTCGCGCGGAAGGGCGGCAGCCTTCAGCACGGCAGGAAGAGGCTCGCACCACGGCCGACGCGGCGGCGGAGAATCACTCCATCGTTGCGTGACGAGCGCGACGTCAGCCCCTGAGGCGAGGGCGAACTGAACCGAGCGTGGTGCTTCACCGGCGAGCCTGAGGACTCCGCGCCCGCGCGCCGTGAGTGGGATCCCCGCGGCGTCGTCGCACCCCACAACGGCCGAGCTGTCGGCTCGGTTGTTCACCCGAAGCGACACCCTCAGGTCGGCATTCGCCAGGACCCCGTCGCGAACGGCGCCCGCCGGCCGCTGCGTGCAGAGCACGAGGTGCATACCCAGCGAGCGCCCTCGCGCAGCGAGATCGGCGAACAGCCCGTGCAGATCGGGATGCTCGGCGAGCATCGCCGCGAATTCATCGACCACGATGACCAGCCGGGGAAGCGAGTCGATCTGTTCGATGGAACGAGCCCCACTGGTCACCAGCAGACGCTCCCGGTGACGCACCTCGGCCCGCAGGCTGTCGAGCGCGCGCGCCGCCATCATCGCGTCCAGATCGGTGATGATGCCGACGGTGTGCGGCAACCGAGCGAGAGCCGCGAACGTCGCCCCGCCCTTGTAGTCGATGAGCAGGAATGTGACGTGCTGCGGGGACCGCGACGCGGCCATGGCCAGTATCCACGCGACCAGCAGCTCGCTCTTGCCGCTTCCGGTGGTGCCCCCGATGACCGCGTGTGGACCGTGGGCCACCAGATCCAGCGTGACCGAGCCGCCAGCGTCCACACCGGGCTCGCACGCGAGGGAGGCGACATCGGCAACCTCAGCCGGCCGCAGGAGCGGCGCGAGCTCGACGGCATCCGGCAGCAGGGCATGAGGAGACGTCATGCCCTCGCGGGCGGCATCCCGAGACAGGCGGAGGGCCCACGCCGCCGCCTCGATCTCGGTGACCGGCAGCGGGTGAAGCGGATGACGATGGTCGGCGTCGGGATGACTCAGGATACGCAACTGCCCGTCCACGACACCGAGCACGATGGAGCAGGCGCCGGGGAGATGAGCTGGTGTTTCGGCAACGGCAACGATGGCCAGCGGTACCGCTTCGCCCCTCTGACCGAACTCGACGAGGGAGCCGGGCACGCTCGTCGCCGCGGCTTCGTGGGGCAGGTCGTCAAGCCACGCGTCGAATGGTGCAGAACTTGCCGACCGCCAGCAGTCCGACGGGGATAGTCTCCGTGCGAGCTGGACGGCGATTCCGCGGGCGATCGCCCGGGCAAACACGGGCGGGCCGCTCACACCGATGCCGAGACGCGCGTCGACTGCCATCGGTGCACCTTCGAGCACCCTGGCCTGATCGGCGAGGTCGGCGATGGCTCGGTCCGAATCGGACGGCGGACCGGAGACGCGAGCTGGAGGCGAATCCACCGGCAGCATGCTCGGAATCGATGCGGTTCCGACGACAACCAGAATCGGAGACCGCCCATCGCCCCGCCAGCGATGAGGGTCTGGCCCCTCGTGTGCGACAAGCCGTGCGGGATCCGGGCTCGCGTCGAACAACCTGGTGCGCTCGTCGGCGTGGCGCCGCTCGATCTCGTGCGCGACCCGATCCCGATCGATCGCGAAGCGCGTGGTCTCGCGACGGCGCAGCTTGCGGGCAGTCCAGCGTGAATCGAAGTATCCGGCAATCGCGGTGGCGGGCCCGAGCGCCGCGAATGCGAGAGTGAAGGCCGATCCTGTGACGACGAAGATTCCGACGGCGAGAATCACCGGCGCGGAGGCGGCAATGATCGGAAAGCGGAAGGGCGCCGGACGTTCGGGCGGGAGGGGCAGCTCGAGCGGTACCGGAGTCACCTTCCCACAACACCATGCGGGCGCTCTCGTCAGAACGGCATCGCGCTGCGTCGTGCAGAAATCGGTGCAGCGCCGGATGGTGCGGAGGTGTCAGCTGACCACGAAGAACTGCTCGCCGATGTCCACCCGGGTGCCACGAACGATGCGGTAGCGCTTGCCCGGTTCGCAGCGCCGGGGCTGGGCATCGGGTTCGCGCACCACGGTTCCGTTGCCGGAGTACCGATCGCTGATCCAGAACGCACCACCGTCCTGGCCGAACTCGAGGTGTGTCTTGGATACCGACTTGCCGGGATCGGAGATGGCGACGAGCGCGTCGAAGTATTCGCCCGGCTCGGGCATCGGATTGCGCCCGAGCAGACCGGCGCTGGTCACACTCACACTCTCGCCGGTGCTGAACTGAAGGACGAAACGCTCCCCACGCCGACTTCGATCCACGATGCGGGTGTCATCGATGTCGTCATACTCGCCGCGTGCGGAATCCCCCGGGTTCTCACTGATCTCGACTGAGGGGGCGTGCAGTGGCGCGCCGGCCGGAGTACCCCACGGAAATGGATCCAGGGCGACGGTATCGCGCGGCCGATTGGAGGCGGACTGTCTAACGAAGCCACACTCGGGGCAGAAGATGTCGGCGGCATCAAGCCGAGTGCCGCACTGCGCACAGGATTCCGGCTGAACACTCGAGGATGGCGCCGGATCGTCCGCGAAGTCGTGCTGGGGTTGAGGCTCAGGCTGAGGGACGACCTCCGGTTCCGGTTCCGGTTCCGGTTCCGGCGATACGTCAACCACGGGTTCCGGTTCCGGCTCAACCTCAGGCTCCGGTTCCGGCTCAACCCCAGGCTCACGTTCCGGCTCGAGTTCAGATCCGGAGAGGATGTGGGCTTCGTCACGCACTGACGACCCCGGCTCGACCAGCTCGGCGCCCTCGTGCACCGGCGTGGCCGTCGGCGCCGGCGTGGTCCTCGGCGTCGCCGCGCTCGCGACGGATCGGCCACATTCGCCGCAGAACATCGCCCCCAACGGAAGCTCTGTCGCGCAGTAGGAGCAGTTCACGGTGCAGTCCTATCGCTTGAACAGGTCTCTGACACTATAACCACCGAGTGAGCGAAGCGAGATTCGTGCCTTCAGTCTCTGCCAGCGGGTGAGTCCCTCGTCGAGTGACACGTGCAGCTCATCCACTGCCCGCCACACGCTGTCGACATCGGATGCCGCCGACTCATCCGGCGAGAAGATCGCCCGATCGGCAACCGCCGCCAGAACCTGGGACTGGACACCGCCCGCGATAGTAGCCACTTCACTGCGCGTGGCGGATGCGGCGGGGCTGAGTCCGTGATCGATGACGGCGTCCTCGAACTCCTGCCAACCCCCGCTGATCTGTTCGATGGCGCTGGGAGCGTGCCTGCGCAAACGCCGCCGCCGGAGCTTGGCGGCGATGATCAACAGGAACGGCGCCACGACGATTGCTGCGGCCAGCAGCACCCAGCCGATCACGCGGAGCAGCACCAGCAGGACCTGGAGCACCGGATCGAGATCGGGCGGAAGCTCCTGCTCGCTGTCGGGAGTGGTCTGTCGGTCGAACCGTTCGGAGTCCACGACGGGCGGGGGAACGATTGTGGGAGGACGCGACACCTGTGCATTGTCGGGAGGCTGCTCATCCGGGATCTCTCGCAACGGCGGAGTGGGGTCGAGGGCCACCCACCCGAACTGGGCCGTGCTGACCTCGATCCATGCCGACACGTCTGACCCCCGCACCACCCCGGACTGGGGCTGGAACCCGAGGACGACACGGGCCGGAAAGCCGAGCTGATCGGCCATGAGCGCCGCGGCCACCGCGTACTGCTCCGCGTCGCCGATCATTCGCGGCGCACTGAGCAGCTCGGCGATGCGGTCAGCGGCATGGCCGGAGCGGCTGGCGGGCTCGTCCGCGCCGACTCCGTGACTGATGTACCCCTCGGCGGTGAGGCCGGCGATCATCGCGACGAGCTTCGGGCCGGCACCATCGACATCCGCGGTGTACTCGTCGAGCTTGGTCGCGACCTCCGCAGGGACCGAACTCGGGGTGGGCACCGTGGCCGAGCCGGGCGTCAGAGTGTCCCACTGGTCGTCCGTCGGCTGGCGCGGTACTACAGCGGTAAGGGTGTACGAATCGCCCTGGCTCAGGCCTCCGATGACTGCCGCTGTGCCCGTCACGTCGTTGTAGTAGAACGCGTTGCGCAGATCAGCGGCGTCGCCACCGGCGAACTCGATCGACTCGAACTGACCGATCGTGGGTAGCCAGACTCCGGAGTAGGCGTCGATGGTGACGGTGACGCTCACCCGATCGCCGCTCACGCCCGACTGGTCGAATCGGTAGGGAACCCGGGTGAATGAGCCCGACTCCGTGCTGACGTCGCCGCTCCCGACGGAGAAGACGATGCCGTCGTAGGTGTCCAAGGTGGCGAGGCGGATGCGATCGCCGGCCGCCAGGCCGTCCACCGAGAACTGAGACGCGTCCACCTGGTTTGGGCGCCAGAAGCTACGGAATCCGGCGAGCGGACTGACGTAGTCCCGCGGATCGAAGGGCTGAACGATGGTCGTGCGAAGAACAGTGCGATCGGCGGACGGAGGAAGCGCAGCGGCACCCGCGACAGCCCCCACGGATGCCACCGCCATGATGACACCAGCAGCGACCACCGTGCGCAGGCCTGCTATCGGAGTCTCGGCACCGCCAGCGCCGTCACCGGTTCGGCTGAGGAGCATCCTGATCGCCGTCCGGCGTCGATACCACCGAAACCACACGAGCCAGAAGAGCACGATGACCATGAGGGCGATCGGGGCGATCAGCGGCCGGTCGGGGAACTCGGGACCGAACGCAGTTGCAACGATGAACACGACGATCGGGGCGAGCACACCGAGTTCGCCCCACTGCGCGCGCAGCGCAACCGTCAGGCCCACGACGGTGCTCACAAGCACCAGTACGAATGCGGGAACCAGCAGCGCCTCATAGTCACCCACGGGAAGGGTGATCGTGAGAAGTTGCTTCCACCCGAGGGCGACGCCGGCGACAAGATCGATAAGCCCCTCGAGAGTCGGCAGAACGCCGAACTGGGTCTTGGACGGCACGGCAACCGGTACTCCGACAGCGAAGAACCCCACAACGGTCGCGAGCATCACGACGAAAGCCGGCCACCGGAATAGTGCTCCGAGGATGGCGATCAGGGTTCCCACCGCGAGGGCGACCGCCACCATCACGAGGAACGCCGTGCTCGCGTAGATGGGCCAGAGTGCGCTGGCCGCCACCACTGTCGCCAGCCACAGCATGAGGGTGTTGACCGCCACCACCATGGCGCTCGGCCGCGAGGACATCAGGCAGCCACCGATCGCGCGAGAGACTTCTGCAGGTCCTCGAGATACCCGATCGTTAGCACGCTGAGGCCCGAGACCCGCCGCAGGCCCGGGGTTCGGTCGGGGTCGCAGACAATCGCGATCACCTCGACGCCCACCGGGAACGCGACCGAAGCCGCGCGCAGTTCCTGCGGGTTGACCGTGGACCCGCAGACAAGGAAGGCAACCGAGACACCGGTCGCCTGATCCCCCGCGACTTTCGCGACATCGGTGATGCTCAGGGCCGTCTCCGATTTCTCGACCACGGCGAGATCGTCGAGCAACCTCGACCTGGTCAGAGTCGACAGCAATCGCACCGCGAAGACCTTGCGTTTGGCGAATTGAGGCGTGTACTCGCTCGCCACAACCGAGACCGTACGGGCATCCCGAATGGCGCGAGCACCGAGCGAACCCGCAACACTCACCGCCATCTCGAACTCGGCGTCGGTTCCGTAGTCGGAACTCGCCAGACTCAACGCGACCACGAGATGACTGCGTCGGGTCTCCTCGAATTGCCGCACCATGTACTTGCCCGTGCGGGCGGTGGACTTCCAGTGGATGTAGCGCCGCTCGTCGCCGGGAAGGTACTCACGGAGGGCGTGGAACGACACGTCGTTGTTGGACAGATCCCTCGTGGGCTTGCCCTCGAGGTCCCGGATCAGCCCGGTGCTGAGGCTCGGGATGCCGATGGTGCGCGGATGAACGAACAGTTCGGCGACCTCCGCCCAGATCAGTTCGCGGCGAACGAGCCCCACGGGATCGGCGCGCACAGTTCGCACGGGACCCACGGGCACGACACCTCGGCGCCCGGTGGGGATGGGGAACTCGCGTCGGACGCTGGCGCCGCGCGCCAGACCGGGAAGCACCAGTTCGGCCAATCCGGGGCCAACCGGCACCTCCACGGTCACGCCGAGGGCACGGCGTCGGCCGGGGTTGGTGGCAACGAGTTGGCCGGACGCCGGCTCGCCGACAACGACACGACTGTGTTCGACGGTCAGTGCGATGCTCACGGGGCTCCGCCCGATCAGGTAGAGGGCCGCAATGACGAGCATGGCCAGACCCGCGAATCCCACGACGATGAGCTCGATCCAGCCCAGCCCGTAGCCGAACCCCAGCGTCAGCGGCACAAGCAGCACGACGGTCCACCCGAGTGGAGTGACCACCGCAGCGACTCGCCCGAACACGCGGCTGAGAGCCGCACCGAATGCCGTTGCGAGCCGTACGACGGTGACTATCGCGTCGGCGAGGAATCCCGTGCGCTCGCCGACTATCCGGGTTCGCGCATTGGTGAGCCCCTTCGTTGACGTCGTCGAGTGAAGGTCTGTGCGCGATCCGGTCGTGCTGCCAGCGGGGCGCGACGATGAGCGCGTCGATCCGCGAACGGATGACACGCTGCCGGGCACCTTCGCCCGAGCCATTACACGGCTTGCCGCTCGCTCGGCGGGGGCGTCTCGATCAGGATCTGGCCCATGATGCTGGGCGCGGTGACACCGTCGAACTCAGCTTCCGGGTCGATGATCAGTCGGTGGGCGAGCACCGGCTCGGCGAGCGCCTTGACGTCGTCCGGAATCACGTAGTGGCGACCGCTCGCGGCTGCCAGCGTCTTCGCCGTGCGGATGAGGGCGAGCGCTCCCCGCACACTGGCGCCCAGCCGGACTTCGGACGCCGTGCGGGTCGCCTCCACCAACCGGCTCACGTAGTCGTTGATGGTCGGATCGACGTGAACCGTGCGAGCCAGTTGCCCCATCTCGACGACCACATCCGCGGTCACGATCGGGGGGACGACGACCTCGTGGGCCTTGTTGCCGGCGCCCTCGAGGATTCGCAGCGTCGACGAGTGGTCGGGGTATCCGATCGACGCCTTCATGATGAAGCGGTCGAGTTGGGCTTCGGGTAGACGGTAGGTGCCGGCCTGCTCGATCGGATTCTGCGTGGCGATCACCATGAAGGGCGCTCCCACCGGGTGGGTGACGCCATCGACCGTGACGTGTGCCTCCTCCATGACCTCCAGCAAGGCCGACTGGGTCTTCGGGCTCGCCCGGTTGATCTCGTCGGCGAGCACGATGTTTGCGAAGATCGGCCCCGCGTGGAATTCGAATGCCGACTTGGACTGGTCGTAGATGCTCACCCCCGTGATGTCGCCGGGAAGCAGGTCGGGAGTGAATTGGATGCGGCTGGTCGTGCCGGCGACGCTCTGCGCCATAGCCCTGGCGAACGAGGTCTTGCCGGTTCCCGGGAAGTCCTCGAGCAGCAGGTGCCCTTCAGAGAGCAACGCGGTGAAACCGAGTCGGATGACGAACGTCTTGCCCAGCAGTACCTGGTCGACGTTGGCCACCAGCCGGTTGAAGATGTCGGAGAACCACGTCGCCTGCTCCGGTGTCATGGTCATGGAATGCCCTTCATTCGTGATGCTGTCAGTCATAGTCGAAGCCGTTGTACGAGATCGTGTAGGTCTGCCCACCGTTGGCGGTGACCCTGATGGTGAGCCACGGCGTCTGTGCAGGGTTCGCCGAGACGTGGCAGGTCGGATCGCTCCCCGCGACAAGGAACGTCCCATCCCCCGGCGCCGTGCCGCAGGCGTACTCGACCAGCTCGTAGGTTCCGGAGGGAAAGCCTAGCCACGCGAACGTTCCATCGTTCTGCGGATCGCCCGAGTCATCCTGAGTGAAGGTCAACGGGCCGGCGACCTGGGGGTCGACTGGAACACCCAACGGGAAGGCCGACGACATGGTCGGCTGGCACACGAGTTGTCCGCCGTAATCGCGGCACGCCCTGAGCTCCACCGAGACGGACTGGCCAAATTGAAGGGGCTCGGCCGCCAGGAACCCGGGGATGCTGACGGGGCCGTACTCCGTGCCGCCATTCAACCGGTAGTACACCGAGTAGCCGCTGGAGACCATGCCGCCGCCGAGGTCGATGCCCTGCAGGACGAAGTCGAACACGGACCCGTTGGCTGAGGGCCCCGAGACCGAGAGGTCGACCACGACAGACGGAGGCGTGCGGGCGATCACGGTCTGACTCTGGGTGCAGCCCTGTCCGTTGTAGGCGAAGACGACCAGCGTGTACTCGACTTCAGGTGACAGGCCGCTGAAGATCGTCGACGTGCCGGTTCCTGCGGCGAAGAGTGTCGCTCCGTTGTCGGTGACTGTGCCGTCGGAATCGCAACTCGGACCGGCGCCCGTGTAGATCGCCGCCGTATAGTCGGAGACCGCGCGCCCGTTGGCGGAGAATGTCCCGCTCCAGTCCAGGGCGATACTCGTGTCACTCGTCGACGTCGCGATCGGTGGGGCGATCGCCAGCGGGGCGCCCGCCGGCGTCCCCTGCTGGGACGTGGAGTTCCAGGCCGCCAGTGGACCGAAGGCGTCGTTGCGGGCGCTGACCGAGTACGTGACGAGGGTGCCGTTGGCGAGGGATGAGTCGACGACGGAGGTCGTGCAGGTTGCGGTGGAGCATCCGACAGACGTCGACACCCCGCCCACGTCGACGACGTAGGTCGATACTGGCGTGCCGCCGGCGGGTGTCGGGACCGCGTTCCAGGTGACGCGCAGTCCGTGGTCGAGGGGCTCCGCTGAGACGCCGCTCGGCGCAGCGGGCACGATGTCGGACCAGACCCCTGAACCGGTGGATACGGCGTCGGAGTCGCCGATGGCGTTGGTCGACACCACGGAGAATCTCACCGCGTTGGCGGATCCGTTTCCGGGGGTGGGCACGGTGCAGGTGGTTCCACCGCAGGTGACGGTGGTGAAGGTGGACCCCGAGGTGGTGCTCACGACGACTCGATAGCCGGTGATCGGCGAGTTGTTGAATGCGCCGGCATTCCAGCGCAACGAGATCTCGCGATCACCGAAGCCCGTGGCGGTCAGGTTCGTGACCGGATCCGGGCGATCCTGCACGGAAATCGTGACGAGGCCCCACACGAACCGATCCGGATCGTTGGTCGCGTCGGCCACCTGGTACTGGAGGGTGACGTCGCCCGGCGCGGCAGTCGAGGAGACCGTGACCGACAGGGAACTCTTGTTGGCGCTAGGGACGATCTCCACCCCCGCGGGAAGGGCGTCGCCGTCGAGGCCCCGAATAGCGACGACCTGCAGGGGCTTGCCTGCGAACGGGTTCGTCGCCTCGTCGTTCACGAGCACGTCGACGGTCGTCGTCGAGCTGCGCTTCACGATGGCCTGGTCGGCGCCCGGACGCACCAGCGGCCGCGTTGACTGGACGACGCTCAACTCGATTCGACCGGACTGACCCACCGACAGGTCGTCCTTCACCCCGAGGGTCATCGCCGTTGCCGAGCCCTTGACCGCGTCATCGTCGGCGCGCAGGGTGAGCTGCGAGCCATTCAGGGCGTAGCTGAAGCCGATGGGGAGCGGATCGATGACCGAGTAGGCGAGCTCAGCTAGGTCGTCAGGATAGGGGTAGTTGGTCAGCTTGAGCAGGTCGATCTCCTTCTCCTGACCCGGCTCGAAGCTGATGACGGCGCCGCGGAAGACCGGAGGCTGATTGTCTCGGGGCAGGACCGTGATCGGCAGCACGAGGATCGCGGTGCGCCCGTTCGGATCCGTGGCCGATGTGCCGTCGGTCACCTCGAAGGAGATCGATGCTGGTCCGAAGTACTTGTCGGCCGAGGTGAAGGCGAGGGTGTCGTCATCCACCACGAGGTTGCTGCCGTCGGAGTGGGTCGCCCGCACGCTATTTGCGTCGGTGAGCCTCACCTGCTTGCCGCCGACTGCGATCACGTAGTCGTTGAGATCGATGGTCAGTGTGTCCTCGCTATTGACGCGCAGAGCTGGAGCGCGGCGATCGACCTGGGGCAGGGCATCATCTGATCCCGGAACCCGGATGAAACCGTAGCTGACCACTGACGGGTCGTCCGGGTGGGTGACCTTGAACGGGATGATCTGGCTCTTCTTGCCGACGGTCACGGTGACGCGCTTACCGCTGGTCACCGACGCGTTCGCGCCGTAGCCGGGGTAGATCGACAGGCCGAGCGTACGCGGGTCGCCGTCGGCGAAGAAGACGTTGGCGAGAACATCCACAGTGACCTGATCACGGTCGAGCACGTCGGACAGAGTGAGCACGGTGTCGGATACCAGCGGATAAGCCAGCGCCGCGTCGGCCTTCACGGTGATGCGGATGAAGTTCTGGCTGCTGCCGCCGGAGGCGTTGGCGATCGAGTAGATCACGCCATAAGTGCCGGGGGTGCGGGGCGGGGTGACCTGCACGAGGTCGCCGACGATCTCCGCGGTCGTCACCGTGTCGTTGGGTTCGGCGGAGACGATGGTGAGCGGGCTTCCGTCGGGATCCGAATCGTTGGCGAGCACCTGCACCGAGACGGTCACGCCCGGCCGCACGGTGACCTCGTCGACGATTGCGACCGGGTTGCGAGCACCCTCGAGCCGTGGGCTGATGCCCACGCGGATGGTTCCGGTGGAGCGTGCACCGAGGGAGTCGATGACCGTGTAGGTGAAGGTGTCGGTTCCCGCCGAGTAGTCGCCGGCCTGATAGGAGATCCTGTCAGCCTGGGTGTCGATGACCGCACCCTTCTCCGGGTTGCTGGCCTGACCGAGCAATTGCACCGAGTCGCCGTCCGGATCGATCCCCGTCAGCGGAATCTTCACCCGAACCGTCTCACCCGCCAGCACCCGAGCGGTGACCGTCGCAGGCACCGGCGCGTTGTTGGTGGCCTGGTCCTCCTCGCGGACGTTGATCCTCACCACGGCCGTCGCGGCCTGCCCATCGGGTCCGGTGACCCGGTAGCTCGCGGTGAAGTTGCCGGTGCGATCGGGAGCGAGGTAGCGCAACACGTTGCCCGACGCGAAGAGCAGACCCGAGTTCGCGGGCAGCTGCTGTTCGAGCGTGGGTTGCAGGGTGAGATCCAGGCCGTCGGGATGCTCGTCGTTGCGCAACACAGGGATGTCGATCGCCTGCCCCACGCGCACCGTCACGCTGTCGTCAGTGGCGATCGGCGCCTGAACGCGGGTCGGAGTCGGGATCTCGATCACTGTGATCACGCCCTCGGCCTCGGCGAGGCCGTTGCTGATTCGGTAGTTGAAGGTCACAGGGTGATCCAGCGGCGCCTCGAGGCTCACGCGAACGAGACGTTGTTCGAGCACCTCAGCACGAACTCCCGAGTTCGCGGGCAGATTGGTGATTCCCGTGACCAACAGCACGCCGCCGGCCGGATCGACGTCAGTGCCGGCGACATCGATGCGCTCGTTGCGCAGAGTCTTGACGAATACGGTCTTGGGCACCGTGATGGGCTTGGTGTTCGCGTCGGGCGGGGCTGCGACATCCACGCGCACGAGCCCTGTAACCGTCTGCGTTCCATCGGTGACGACGAATTCCAAGTAGTGGGTGCGTACCGCCGAGCTCGTGAAACGGAAGGTTCCGGTCTCGTAGCTCGGGGTGATCGTGACATCCGCTTTGGCGGGCACGCTGTTGAGCCGCAGGGTGCCCGATCCACCACGAACGTGGTCGAGTGGACTCAGGGTGACTTCTTGTCCGGCGTACGCGAGCACCGCGAAGGGCTCGGCCACGATGGGCACCTCGCCCGCGGCCTTCACTGTGACGGTGAGCGTGCCGGTAGCCTCGGCGCTGCCGTCTGAAACGACAATGGTCACAACCTTGAGGTCGCCGCCGGCGCCAGCATCGGTGAAGACGACCGAGCCGCCCGGCTTGTAGCTGACGGAGTCTGGTTCGGCCGTACTGGCGCTCGTGAGGTAGAACGCGTCGCCGTCGGGATCGACCCAATCCGAGAGCACCTGGGAGGCGACGCGGCCGCCTGCTTGCACGACGGCCTTGGTTGTGCGCACCTGCTGCGGCGCCGAGTTCTCGGCTTCGCCTCGAATGGTGACGACGACGCTCGCCGTTGCGGTTCCGCCCCGCCCGTCGGTGATGGAGTAGTCGAACCGCAGCTGTCCCGAGGCACCGGGAGAGAGGGTGAGTTGGATCTGCTGCCGTTCGGTGATGAGGTCGATGCGACCGACAGCCTCATCGATGGGCGTTAGCTCTGAGACCACGAGAACGTCGCCGTTCGGGTCATAGTCATTGAGCAGTACCGGAAGCACCGTGGACCTGCCGGGACGCGCACCGAACTCGTCGTCGAGAGCGACGGGAGGCTGCTGAGCCTTCTCCACCTCGGGAGGGATCTCCTCGTCGTTCTGCTGCTCCTGGGGCGTCTGGTCGTCGACCGTGATGAGCTCGTCCCAGTTGTCGATGAGCTCCCCGGCGCGTTGCACCGCCCAGGTGGCCCCCGACCGCCGATCGTTGAGAACGGCCCGGGCACCATTCGTTTCGAAGCTCAGTCGGGCGGTACCGGGCATGGAGGCGAGCACCGCAGTCGTGCCCTCGGATTCACCACCGCACCTGCGCCAGTTCTGCCCGTTCGACCACGCGGCATAGTCGCATCCCGCAAGGCTCAGCGGGCGAGCCGGGCTGCCGGCGGTGTCCGTGACCAGGGATGACACAGCACCACTGCCCAGCGAGACAGCGATGAGTCCGCCCGAGTAGCCAATGAGCACCCGCTCACCGTCGATGCTCGGCCACTGCAGCACCGCACCCGTGCCGGATCCCAGCTCGGCCGAGAGGTCGACGGTGCGTCCGTCGAGAAGGAGCGCGTCGGTCTGCGTGTCGAGAATCACCCAGTGTCCGCCGACGGACGTGATGCTGCGGCTGGACGACGTGCCGGGCACTGTCACCGACTGCGAACTGTCAACACCGTCGGAGGATGCGGCGTTCACTCGATAGACGAGCCCGGCAGACGGCGAATAGGCGTAGAGCACGCCCGCCGGATCCATGCTCACCATGGCGTCGGTGCCCAGGCTCAACGTCGAATCGGACTGGGCGTCGAAGGTGGACAGGTCGGCTGAGTTCAGCAGCCAGAGTTCGCCGGTGCCCTGCTCGAAGACGGCAACACGCGTGCCAGCCAGGAGCACCTGGGGCTGGTTGGGTGGGAGCGCGACGCTGTCGCTGATCTCAGAGGTCGCGGCATCCACGATATCGATCTTGTTCTCGGTGCGATCGACCAGCAGCACCGTGGACCCCTGCTGGAGCACCTGGATGTCGTTGCCTGTCGACGCGACAACGGTGTTGAGCTCGAGGACCTCGGTGTTGGCGCGACCGATAGCCTGCTGCTGGCTGTTGGCGACCCAGACCGAGCCGTCACCCAGTTCGAGTTGCTGCGCCGGGTAGCCCGTCGACACGATGGCAACAGCCCCGACCAGGGCCGCGATGACGACACCGCTGGTCACACTGATGACGAGCGACGCGTGGGCGGAAATCCACTTCCTGATCACGTGATCACCGTCATCGCGGTACGTCAGCGCACTTCTCGCTGCTGGGCATTCCGGTCTTGCCCTCACGGTTCACTGCGACGGTGATGCACACCCGGTCGCCGGGCTCCGCGTCGACCACGAAGCTCGTGCCGCGCTGCTGAACGGGTGCGCCGCCGTCTGAGGTGCTCACCTGATACGTGTCGGTGGCACCGAGGCCCGGGTCACTCCACGTGAACTCGACGGTGTTGTCGGTGACCTGCGTCTCGATTGCGGTCACCATCGGGATGTCCGACGATGCCGACCGCAGCAGCACCAGTGTCGCAACGGTGCCGAGGACGACCGCGAGGACCGCCGCCGCCACCAGGATCCACGCGATTGTCTGGAATCGGCCACCGCGATCCTGGGGTCGCGTGCCCGAACTCCGAGGCAACGGGGCGTCTTCCTTGATGAGTGTTCCCACCGCGCTGTAGTCGCCGGTGGTCTCCCCGGTGCGCCGCCGACGCCGGCGCTGGGAGACCGTGCCCCGCGGAACGACCCCACCACGGATCCTGGTGCGATCTTCCAGGTCGGCGACCGTCGCGAGGGCCCAGTCGTCCATGACGACTTCCACGGGAGTCTGCGGCACACCGATTTCGGTCTCCACCGCCTGCAATTCCCTCACCAGTTCCAGGATGCTGGACTGGCGGTTCTCGGGCTTGCGCGACATGGCCCGCCAGAGGGCGCGCTCCAGGCTCTGGGGCACATCATTGCGATCCATCGGCTGCGGCTTCGCACGGTTGATGCGCGAGATCAGATCGGTCGACTTGTTCGAGTCACCGGGCACCTCGAATGGCGAGCGGCCCGCCAGCAGCGAGTACACCGTCGCCGCGAAGGCCCACACCTCGGATGCCACGGTGCCGGCCGTCTCGTCCATGAGCACCTCCGGCGCCGACCACGGGATCGACATGCCCACGGCCTCGCGATCGTCGGACTCGCTCAGGGTGGCGGCGATGCCGAAATCGGACAGCACGGGGTGTCCGTAGGCGGTAAGGAGGATGTTGGACGGCTTGATGTCGCGGTGCAGGACACCAGCACGGTGCGCAGTCTCGATCGCGCTACCGATCTTGACCGCGATGCGCAGCACCTCGGCGACGGGCAGGCGTTCGATGCGATATCGCTGACTCAGCGCCGACGAACACAGTTCCATGACCAGGTAGGGGCGGCCGTCGGATGACACGCTCGCCTGGTACACCGTGAGGATCGAGGGGTGCGCGCTCAACTGGGCCATCAGGTTGGCCTCGGCCTGGAACATCTGCCGCACCTGGTCGTTGACGACCTCGCTGAGCATGACCTTGACTGCGACCTGTCGACGAGGCATGTTCTGCTCGTACAGGAAGACGTCCGCGAAACCGCCGGAGCCCAGAATGTGAATGTGGGAGAATCCCGGCAGCGTCGGGGGTTGGGATGGCAGTCGGCGCGCCACGAACACCCCCTCGCCTCTGGACGTATCCGACCATTCTAGGCAGGTACCCCGCGGGCTGGGTCGCCGTGTACCCCGAAGAGGGGTCGTGCGGCCGACCCCCACTTCTGGGTCGTCGGGAGCCGCTTTCGATACCTGCGAGCTCAGTGCGAGCGGGCTGAACGCGGTGCCGTGTCGTCGTCGGGCACTGACTCGGGGGCATCCAGCACATCGATCACGATCGCCGTGATGTTGTCGCGGCCCCCCGCGGCGAGCGCAGCGTCGATGAGTGCGCCAGCGGTCTCGAGCGCCGACAACCCGGCCGCCAGGTGCAGTCGGAGGCGTTCGGTGCTGACCTCCTTGGTGAGCCCGTCAGAGCACAGCAGTAGACGCAGTCCGGCGTGAGCGCGGATCATCCAGAAGTCCGGGATGGGCGCCGCGTTGAACCCGACGGCGCGCGTGATGATGTTGCTGTCCGGATGATGCTCGGCCTCGTCGCGCGTGAGGGTGCCCGACTCCACCAGTTCCTGAACCACCGAGTGATCGACCGTCACCTGAGTGAGCTCGTTGCGTTCGAACGAATAGACCCGGCTGTCGCCGACATTGAAGATTGCGAAATACGGCTCGTCATCCTGAAGGGTCAGGAGGGCCCCCGTGACAGTGGTGCCGACGCCGAGCTCGCTCTCCCCCGAGATCACCGAGATGTCGTCGGTTGCCGCCTCAAGGGCGCGCTCGATGGCGCGAGGGGCAGCGAAGTCCCCCACCGCGGCCTCGGCGAGCCGGCGCACGACGGCCGCACTGGCCAGGTCGCCCGCCGAGTGGCCGCCCATCCCGTCTGCCACGGCGAACATGGGCGACTGCGCGACGTAACTGTCCTCGTTTGCGGCACGCCTGCGACCGGTGTCGGTGGCCGCCGCCCATGCGATCACGAACGCGTCGGCAGGGTGCCCGGGGATGGGCACGGCCAAGCGCGCCGTGCTGGCGCCGATCTCGGTCACGACTGCCTCTCCGCCCTGCTAGGCCGGGCGTTGCATCGGGAGGATCTGGAGGATGTTGTCGTCACCAATATCCACCAGTGTGCCCGGAGACACTACCACCGACTCACCCTGACGCAGCTTGCGTGGCACACTGCCCGGCACCATGACGATCGACCCGTTCGTGGATCTGAGGTCAGTGACCACCACCGTGGCACCCAGCTGACGTACCTCGACGTGCGATGCTGAGACCTCCCGCTGGGGCGACGGAACTCGAATCAGACGCGGCGGCGCTCCGGTGACCACTCTGGGTGCCGAAGGATTGCGACCGACGTAGCACGGGGCGTCGAGCACAATCGGTTCGGCGCGCGACGACACCCGCACCGCGTAGTAGCGCAGTGGCGCAATCTCCTCAGTCTGTTGAGGCTCGTCGACGATCGGAAGCCCTGTGGCGTGGTCGATCCGCCTTGGCGCGGGCTTCGGCACGATGCGGGTGTGCTCGACGTCGGGCTCGCTCGATCGCGCGACGGACGGCAGATCGCGCGGGGGCACGATCACCGTGTCGTCGAGGTCCTCACTCACCCGATGAAACTCATACGGTATCTGCTGGTCATGAGTTTCCAATGAAACTCATACGGTATCTGCTGGTCATGAGTTTCCAATGAAACTCATGACGTGCTTGATCCGGGTGTAGTCCTCGAAGCCGTAGCTGGAGAGGTCCTTGCCGTAGCCCGAGTGCTTGAAGCCTCCGTGGGGCATCTCGGCGACCAGCGGAATGTGGGTGTTGATCCACACGCAACCGAAGTCGAGATGCTTGGCGAAGCGCATCGCGCGGGCGTGATCCTTGGTCCAGACACTGGATGACAGCCCGTACTGCACCCCGTTGGCCCACTCGAGGGCCTGCTTCTCGTCGGTGAACGACTGCACGGTGATCACGGGTCCGAAGATCTCGTTCTGGATCGCGTCATCCGTCTGCGTGAGGCCCGACACGATCGTGGCCTCGTAGAAGTAGCCCTTGTCGCCCTGACGGGCCCCGCCGAGCTCGACCTTCGCGTTGGACGGCAGCGCGTCGATGATGCCGGAGACGCGCTCGAGCTGATTCGCGTTGTTGACCGGACCGAACAGGATGTCCTCGCGGTCGGGAGCGCCCGTCTTGGCGTTGTCCTTCGCCCAGGCGGCGAGCGCCGCCACGAACTCGTCGTGAACGTTCTTGTGCACGAGCACGCGGGTCGCCGCGGTGCAGTCCTGCCCGGCGTTGAAGTACCCGGCGATGCCGATGCCCTCAACGGCGGCCTCGATGTCGGCGTCGTCGAACACGATGACCGGTGCCTTGCCGCCGAGTTCGAGGTGCACGCGCTTCAGATCGGATGCCGCGGCCTTCGCGACCTCCATACCCGCCCGCACCGAACCGGTGATCGACACCATCTGGGGAGTCTTGTGGTCGATCATGAGGCCACCGGTCGTGCGGTCACCTGTGATCACGTTGAGCACACCGGCAGGTAGGAACTCTGCGGCGACCTCTGCCAGCAGCAGCGTCGACGACGGTGTCGTGTCGCTGGGCTTGAGAACCGTGGTGTTGCCGGCGGCGATGGCCGGGGCGAACTTCCACACTGCCATGTTGAGCGGATAGTTCCAGGGGGTGACCTGACCGATGACGCCGATCGGCTCACGGCGGATCGAGGAGGTGTGGTCCTTCATGTACTCGCCGGTGGCGACGCCGCTGAGGTGGCGCGCCTCGCCGGCGAAGAACCTGATCTGGTCGACCGAGAGCATGATCTCGTCGGCGACGAGGGAGGCGCGAGGCTTGCCGGTGTCCTTCGACTCCAGGTCGGCGAACTCGTCCGCGCGAGCCTCCATCGCATCGGCGATGCGGAACAGTGCGAGCTGGCGCTCCGCGGGAGTGGTCTCGCCCCACTCCTCGAACGCTGCGGCGGCCGCGGAGTAGGCCGCATCGACGTCGGCCTTGCCCGACACAGGGGATGTCGCGTATGCCTCCTCTGTCGCCGGGTCGATGACCTCGAAACTCGAGTCGCCGCGCGCGGAGACGAATTCGCCGTTGATGAAGTTACGAATCTCTGCCATGGCACTAACTTAGCCGGGCGTCGGCCGTGGCATCCACCGTCGACACTAACGATTTCAGCAGTCATTTCGCGGCTGAGGTGCGGAATCGCTTGTGACTACCCTCGCGCACTGACAGAATCGAGCCATGAGCCGTCCTCCGCGCCCTCCGGGATCGAAGCCGATAGCGCTCGATGACGTCTCGAAGGCGATCATCGAACAGCTGCAGGGCGATGGACGGCGCTCCTACGCTGAGATCGGCAAGGCCGTAGGGCTCAGCGAGGCCGCCGTGCGCCAGCGCGTGCAGAAGCTGACCGACTCCGGCGTCATGCAGGTCGTCGCCGTCACCGACCCGATGCAACTGGGCTTCTACCGCCAGGCAATGATCGGCATCCGCGTGACCGGCGACACCACCAGCGTCGCGGAGAAGCTCGGACGCCTTCCCGCGGTCGACTACGTCGTGCTGACCGCCGGAAGCTTCGACATCCTCGCGGAGGTCGTGTGCGAGAACGACGAAGACCTCATCGAGCTGCTCAACAAGCAGATCCGCGGCATCGAGGGCGTGCAGTCGACGGAGACCTTCGTCTACCTGAAGCTGCTCAAGCAGTTCTACAACTGGGGAACGAGATAGAGATGACAATGACCGAACCAACCCTGACCACCTACAACGAGGCGGACCTTCAGCAGAAGGCCAAGGACCACCTCTGGATGCACTTCTCCCGCCAGTCCGTCATGGAGAGCGGTGCGGGAGTGCCCATCATCGTCAAGGGCGAGGGGCACCACATCTGGGACTCGACCGGCCGCAAATACATCGACGGGCTCAGCGGCCTGTTCGTCGTCAACGCAGGGCACGGTCGTAAGCGCCTCGCGGATGTCGCCGCCCGCCAGGCCGAGGAACTCGCGTTCTTCCCGATCTGGTCGTACGCGCACCCCAACGCCATCGAGCTCGCCGACCGCCTGGCCTCCTACGCGCCCGGCGATCTCAACCGGGTCTTCTTCTCCACCGGCGGCGGCGAGGCGGTCGAGACCGCGTTCAAGCTCGCCAAGTACTACTGGAAGCTGCAGGGGCGACCCACCAAGCACAAGGTGATCTCCCGGTCGATCGCGTACCACGGTACGCCGCAGGGAGCGCTTGCCATCACGGGCATCCCGGGCATGAAGGAGATGTTCGAGCCCCTGGTTCCCGGCGGTTTCCGGGTTCCGAACACCAACTTCTACCGCTCCGAGGAGATGGGCTTCGTTGCCTCCCCCGGTGCCGACTCGGCCACCGCCGAACGCGAGTTCGGGCTGTGGGCCGCCAACCGCATCGAGGAGATGATCCTCTTCGAAGGCCCCGAGACGGTTGCCGCCGTCTTCCTGGAACCGGTGCAGAACTCGGGCGGATGCTTCCCCCCGCCCCCCGGATACTTCCAGCGAGTGCGCGAGATCTGCGACCAGTACGACGTGCTGCTCGTGAGCGACGAGGTGATCTGCGCCTTCGGACGCATCGGCCACATGTTCGCCTGCGACGAGTTCGGCTACGTGCCCGACATGATCACGTGCGCCAAGGGAATGACCAGCGGATACTCCCCCATCGGCGCCACGATCGTGAGCGACCGGGTGTACGAGCCGTTCAAGCACGGCACGACGTCGTTCTACCACGGCTACACGTTCGGCGGGCACCCCGTGTCATCCGCTGTAGCGCTGGCAAACCTCGACATCTTCGAGGAGGAGAAGCTCAACGAGCGCGTCCGTGAGAACTCGCCGCTGTTCCGATCGGCGCTCGAGCGGCTGAACGATCTGCCGATCGTGGGTAACGTGCGCGGCGACGGCTACTTCTTCGGAATCGAACTCGTCAAGGACAAGGCCACCAAGGAGACCTTCAACGATGCGGAGTCCGAGCGCCTGCTGCGCGGGTTCCTGTCGAAGGCCCTCTTCGAGGCGGGCCTGTACTGCCGCGCCGATGACCGCGGCGACCCGGTGATCCAGCTCGCGCCGCCGCTGACGATCGGGCCGGCTGAGTTCGACGAGATTGAGGGCATCCTGCGCGGCGTGCTCACCGAGGCGTGGTCCCGGCTCTGAGCGCCGGGGCGAACGCTGCCACGGGTGGGGATGCGCAGCGCGAGTACCGGCGGCTGAGCTTCTGGCACGACACCGTGCCCGACGACCTCAGCCCCCGGTCGGCTCTCGCGGGCGACCTCGACGTCGATGTCGCCATCGTGGGTGGCGGACTGACCGGACTCTGGACGGCGTGGTACCTGCTCGACCGTGACCCGAAGTTGCGGATCGCCATCCTCGAGAAGGAGATCGTCGGGTTCGGCGCATCGGGGCGCAACGGCGGCTGGTGCAGCGCGCTGTTCCCGCGGTCCACGGCGTCGCTGGAGCGCGCCCACGGGCGTGATGCTGCACTGGCGATGCGGCGAGCGATGGTGCAGACCGTCGACGAGGTCGGGCGGGTCGCGGCATCCGCTGACATCGATATCGACTACGCCAAGGGCGGCACCATCGCCTTCGCGCGGTCGACAGTTCAGCTGGAGGCCGCCCGCGAGGAGGTCGCTGAGGCCGAGCGCTACGGTGTCGACGAGACCGAGTTGTGGGGCATCCATCGGGTCAAGGCCGCTGGCGCGCTGGGGGCGAGCTACGACCCGGCCTGTGCGCGCATCCACCCCGCGAAGCTCGTGCGCGGGCTTGCACGCTCCCTCGAGAAGCGCGGCGCGACGATCTTCGAGCAGACCGAGGTGCTCGACTACGCGCCGCGCACGGTCTTCACGTCCGCAGGAACGGTTCGCGCCGAGAACGTCGTCATCGCGACAGAGGGCTACGGTGCGACCCTGCGGGCCACCCGCCGCCGTGTGCTGCCCCTGTATTCGCTGATGATCGCCAGCGAGCCCATGACGGATGCCGCGTGGGACGAGATCGGCATCGCCCACGGGCAGACCTTCACCGACTACCGCCACCTCCTGGTCTACGGCCAGCGCACCGCAGACAATCGTTTTGCCTTCGGTGGACGAGGCGCGCGCTACCACTGGGGCAGCGCGATCAGACCCGAGTACGACAGGGTGCGTGGCGTCTTCGACCACCTGCGGGCGACGCTGCGCGACTTCTTTCCGTCGATCGGCGATCTGGGCGTGACTCACACGTGGGGCGGACCGCTCGGCGTGCCGAGGGATTGGCATGCGACCGCCAGCTACGACCCGGCCAAGGGCTTGGCCTGGGCCGGCGGCTACGTGGGTGACGGGCTGAGCACGACCAATCTGGCGGGTCGCACCCTGGCCGATCTGATCACGGGAACCGACTCGGAGCTGGTGCGCCTGCCCTGGGTGAACCACTCGTCGCCGTCCTGGGAACCGGAGCCGTTACGGTTCCTCGGTGCCAACGCGGGTCTGCTGGCCATGACGGTGGCTGATGCTGAGGAGCGGATGACGAGGCGGCCGTCCCTCGCGGCAAGGCTGATGGGACCGCTCGTCGGGCATTGATTGTTACGGCTACGTAAATTTAGTTGACGCGTCCACTAAATCGGGAATGATCCCGCGATCGATGCGCTTTCATGCATCATGACTACATCAACCAGCATTCACCCTGACTACATCACCGGCACCTGGAAGCTCGACCCGAGCCACTCCGAGGTGTCGTTCACGGTGAAGCACCTCATGATCAGCAAGGTCCGCGGCATCTTCGAGACCTTCGATGTCACGATCGTCACGGCCGAGAACCCGCACGACAGCACGATCGAGGCAACCATCGACGTCGCATCCGTCAACACCGGCAACGAGGGGCGCGACAACCACCTGCGCACGAGCGACTTCTTCCTCGTCGAGGAGCACCCGACGATGACCTTCGTCTCCACGTCGTTCGACGGGGAGCCGGACGACTTCTCGGTGACCGGTGACCTGACCCTGAGGGGTGTCACCAAGAGCGTCGTGCTGAAGGGCGAATTCGGTGGCGTCATCACCGACAGCTATGGCAACACCCGCGCCGGGGCGACGGCCACCACGAAGATCAACCGGCGCGACTTCGGGGTCAACTGGAACGCCGCGCTCGAGGCTGGCGGCATGACCCTGGGCGATGACGTGACCATCACGCTCGACCTGCAGGTGATCCTCCAGAAGTAGGCCGGCCGCTCGCGGCGGCGACACAGAGGCTACTCCGTGATCGCCGCCGCGAACTGAGAGGTGTACAGCTCGAAGTAGGCACCCCGAGCGGCGAGCAACTCGTCGTGGGTGCCCTTCTCGACGATGGCACCGTTCTCCATCACCAGGATCAGATCCGCATCACGAATCGTCGACAGCCGGTGAGCGATGACGAAGCTCGTGCGGTCCTGCCGCAGCGCCTTCATCGCCTGCTGCACGAGCACCTCGGTGCGAGTGTCCACCGAGCTGGTGGCCTCATCCAGGATGAGCACACTCGGTCGCGCGAGGAAGGCCCGCGCGATCGTGAGCAGTTGCTTCTCGCCCGCGCTGACGTTCGAGCCCTCGTCATCGAGCAGGGTGTCGTAGCCGTCGGGCAGCGAGTGCACGAAGCGGTCGACGTAGGTTGCGCGGGCGGCATCCATGATCTCCTCCTCCGTCGCCTCCGGCCGGCCGTACGCGATGTTCGCACGGATCGTGCCCGCGAACAGCCAGGTGTCCTGCAGCACCATGCCCATGCGCGAGCGCAGCGCGTCGCGCGACATGGTCGCGATGTCGACCCCGTCGAGAGTGATGCGTCCGGAGTCGATCTCGTAGAAGCGCATCATGAGGTTGACGAGGGTCGTCTTGCCTGCGCCGGTCGGTCCCACGATCGCGATCGTCTGGCCCGGTTCCGCGACGAGCGACAGGTCGTCGATGAGCGGCTTCTCCGGCTCGTAGCGGAACGAGACGTTCTCGAAGGTGAGGCGGCCTGACGCACCGCCATACTCACCCAGGGCCTGCGTCTCGGAGCCCTCAGGGTCGGGCGACTGCTCGGGCGCATCCAGCAGCTCGAACACCCGCTCCGCCGACGCGACGCCCGACTGCAGGAGATTCGCCATCGATCCGAGCTGGCTGAGCGGCTGGGTGAACTGACGCGAGTACTGGATGAAGGCCTGCACGTCACCGAGGCTCATCGTGCCGTTGGACACGAACAGCCCGCCGACCACCGCGATCGCGACGTAGACCAGGTTTCCCACGAACATCATGGCGGGCATGATGATGCCGCTCACGAACTGTGCGCCGAAGCTGGCTTCGTAGAGCTCGGCGTTCTTCTCGGCGAAGCGGCTCTCCACCTCGCGGTGGCGACCGAACACCTTCACGAGCGCGTGACCCGAGTAGGCCTCCTCGATCTGTCCGTTGAGGGCACCCGTGTGAGTCCACTGGGCGACGAAGAGCTTCTGCGATCGCTTGGCGATGACCGCTGTGATGCCGAGGGTCAGCGGGATGGTGATGAGGGCGATCAGAGCCAGCACTGGCGAGATGATGAACATCATCACGAGCACACCCACGACTGTCAGCAGCGACGTGATCACCTGGCTCAGGGTCTGCTGCATGCTCTGCCCGATGTTGTCCACGTCGTTGGTGACGCGGCTGAGCAGCTCGCCCCGCTGCATCCCGTCGAAGTACCGCAGCGGCAGTACGTTGACCTTCGCCTCGACGTCTGCCCGCAGGCGGTAGACCGTGCGCTGCACGATGCCGTTGAGAAGGTAGCTGGAGAGCCAGGAGAACACCGACGCGAGCACGTAGATGAGCAGAACGATCCCTAGCACCATCTGCAGAGCCGAGAAGTCGATGCCCTGCCCGGGCGTCAGTGTCATGCCGCTGATGAAGTCAGCCTTCTGGTTGTCGCCGGATGCCCGGAGCTGGTCGATCACCTGCTGCTGGGTCACCCCAGTCGGGAGGGTCTTCGAGATGATCCCCGAGAAGATGATGTTCGTGGCCTCACCGAGGAGCTTCGGCCCCAGCACGGACAGCGTGACGCTGACGACCGAGAGCGCGATCACGATGATCACTCCCGCGCGGTGCGGGCTGAGCCGCGCGAGCAGCCTCTTCGCCGAAGGACCGAAGTTCATCGACTTCTCGGCGGGCATCCCCATGCCACCGAAGGGACCGCCACCGCCGGGGCCGCGCCTCATCGGGGGGCGCGCGGGTGTGGTGGTGCTCATGCTGCCTCCTCGGCCTTCAGCTGGCTGTCGACGATCTCGGCGTACGTCTCGTTCGACGCGAGCAGCTCGTCATGGGTTCCCCGGCCGACGATCTCACCGTCCTCGATCACGAGAATCTGGTCGGCATCGACGATCGTCGACACCCGCTGGGCAACGATGATCTTGGTGGTGGCCTTCTCGGCGCGGGACAGTGCTCGTCGGAGGCGGGCATCCGTGGCGGTGTCGAGGGCGGAGAACGAGTCGTCGAAGACGAGGATCTCGCTGCGCTTCACCAGCGCCCGGGCAATCGCCAAGCGTTGTCGCTGACCACCCGAGACGTTGGTACCACCCTGCGCTATCGGCGACTCCAGCCCCTCGGGCATCGCCTCGACGAACTCCTTGGCCTGCGCGACCTCGAGCGCCCGCCAGAGTTCCTCGTCGGTGGCATCCGGCTTGCCGTAGCGCAGGTTGCTGGCCACGGTTCCGGAGAACAGGTACGCCTTCTGTGGCACCAGACCGATGCGCCCCCAGAGCAGGTCGGCGTCGAGCAGCTTCACGTCGACACCGTCGAGCATCACGCTGCCCCCGGTCGCGTCGAACAGGCGCGGGAGCAGGTTGACCAGCGTGGTCTTTCCCGCGCCGGTGCTGCCGATGATGGCGGTGGTCTGGCCCGGGCGAGCCTCGAAGGAGATGTTGCGCAGCACCGGATGCTCGGCGCCGGGGTAGGTGAACTCCACGTCGCGCAGCTCGATGTGCCCCTTGCCGACGAGGTCGGTGACCGGATGCTCCGGCAGCACCACCGACGTCTCGGTGGCCAGCACCTGCCCGATCCGATCGGCCGACACCGCCGCGCGCGGGATGAGGATCGCCATGAAGGTCGCCATCATGACCGCCATCAGAATCTGGATCAGGTAGGTGAGGAAGGCCGTGAGGGCGCCGATCTGCATGGATCCGTCATCGATGCGGAAGGCACCGAACCAGAGCACGGCGACGCTCGACACGTTCATGATCAGCAGCACGACGGGGAAGACCAGGGCGAACAGGCGGCCTGCGCTGATGGCGGTCTGGGTGACATCCTCGTTGGCCTTCGCAAACCGCTCTGTCTCGAGGCCCTCGCGCACGAACGCGCGCACCACCCGGATGCCCGCGAGCTGTTCGCGCAGTACGCGGTTGACCGTGTCGATCCGGGTTTGCATGAGGCGGAACAGCGGAACCATGCGCGAGATGATCAACCCGATCGAGAGCAGAAGCACGGGAATCGCGATCACCATGATCCACGACAGCTCCAGATCCTGCTGAAGAGCCATGATGATGCCGCCGATCGCGAGGATCGGTGCCGACACCAGCAGCGTGCAGGTCATGAGCACGAGCAGTTGCACCTGCTGCACGTCGTTGGTGGTGCGGGTGATGAGCGAGGGCGCCCCGAACTTGGAGACCTCCCGCTCGGAGAACTCGCCCACGCGCTGGAAGATCGCGCCGCGCATGTCCCGCCCGACCTTCATCGCTGCCTTGGCACCGAAGTACACCGCCGTGATCGCCGCAGCGACCTGAACGAGCGTGATGCCGAGCATGACCGCCCCGACACCGAGGATGTAGTTGGTGTCGCCTGTGGCGATGCCCTTGTCGATGATGTCGGCGTTCAGACTCGGCAGGTAGAGCGAGGCTATCGACTGTGCGAGTTGGAAGACCACGACACCCACGATGAGCGGCCAGTGCGGCTTGAGAAACCGCAGGATGAGTGAGATCAGCATGTCAGTCCTTCTTCGGGTGGGCGGCCTCGGGTGAGACCAGGATGCCGCGGGTGATGAGTTCGACGATCTCCGCGTCGGTGAGTTCGGGGCCACCGACCGGAATCGAGGTCGCGATCGCGAGGACCCGCACATACTGAGCGAGGCGCTCGGGTGCCACCCTCAGGCGGTGGGCGTCGGGAGCGAAGGCATCGGAGATGACCCGGTTGAAGCGCTCGAGCTGCTCCGCGCTCGGAGTCGGTCCGCGACGGCCGGTGAGCATCGCCATTCTCATGACGTCCCGCACGCGGTGGCGCATGACATCCACGAGAATCTCCAACTTCTCTTCGAGATCGAGTGAGGCGTCGATGAGTGGACCCGATTCGCCGCTGGCGCCTCGCTCGAAGAACGCGTCGGCAGCGGCCGCGATCAGGCTCTCCTTGTCACCGAAGGCGCGAAAGACCGTACCTTCGGCGACACCCGCCGCCTCGGCGATCTGCCGCGAGGTGATGCCCACACCGTGCTCGAGGATGAGCGGGATCACGGCGTCGATGATCATCTCCCGACGGTCCTCGGGGGCGAGGGGCCGCGCGCGCGAACCTGTGGTGGACACCGCACCATAGTAAGTGAGTGAGTGCTCACTCCGCCACTCCCGGAGGCATCCACCATGAGGAATCTTGACGCCGGGTCGGATAGAGTCCTGCGGTGATGATCGACCAGAACGGGGCGCTGCTCCCCAACGGCCTGCCCCAGGCCCGCGCCCGACTGGGAGTCGGCCAGGGCATCGCCATCGCGGTAGGCCTCGTGATCTCGGTGGCAGCGTCCGCCGGGGTCGGCTGGGTCGCGTTCAACCAGCAGCGTGTGGTCGATCAGGCTGCGGTCTGGCAGTACACACCCGACGCTGCGATCGCGTCCTATGCTCAGCGCACCGACCTCACCGACGAGGGCGCGTTCCTGTTCTTCGCGAGTCGACCGCAGGTCTCGACCGGCCAGCTCTTCAACGACATCTGCTCCGCGCACCAGGAGGATGTGGGGATCCTCGGATGCTACGTGCCCACCACCCGGCAGATTCACCTCTACGACGTGACCGATCCCCGCCTCGACGGTCTCGAAGAGGTCGTTGCCGCACACGAGTTGCTCCACGCGGCATGGGATCGCATGAGCGCCGCGGAGCGTAATGCCCTCGCCCCGCTGCTGGAGGCCGAGGCAGCCGAGCACGCCGACGACGCCGATTTCGCCGCCACACTCGAGTTCTACCAGCGCACCGAGCCCGGTGAGCGACTGAACGAGCTGCACTCGATCATCGGCACGGAATTCACCGGGCTGGATGACGCGCTGGAGGCGCACTACGCCCGCTACTTCGCCGATCGCTCAGCGGTGACCGCCCTTCACGAGCAATCGAATCGGGTGTTTCTCGAACAGGCCGCGGCAGTGCGGGGGCTCACCGCGCAGATCGACGCGCTCGCGACATCCATCGACTCTGACTATTCCGCGTACAACTCGGCCTACGACCAACTCAACTCCGACATCGATGCCTTCAACGCGCGGGCGAGCGCCGGAGACTTCAGCTCGCAGGATCAGTTCGATCGCGCTCGGGGCGAACTCGTCGAGCGCCAAGATGAGCTCGACGCCCAGTACGCCGCGATCGAGGCGAACGTGAACCAGTACAACTCGCTGGTCGCCCAGCTTGACGCCCTCAACGCCACGACCGAGGAACTCAACGCAGCCATCAATATCGCGCCCCACCCCACCGCTGAATCGGCGGGCTAGGCGAAGATCCCCGAGATTGTCGCGACCTGGTCTGCGGTCGGCGTCCACTCCCGGGATGCCGCGGCGTTCTGGCGCAGCTGCTCCGGACCGGTCGCCCCGGCAATCACGCTGGTGAGCCCCGGCTGAGCCAGGAGCCAGCCGATCGTCGCCGAGAGCATCGTCACACCGTGTTCTGCACAGAACACCTCGTAGCGTTCGATGGTGTCCCAGGGAGCGGTGTCTGCGAGGTGCGGTCGCTGGCGCATGATCCGGGTGTCACTGGGGCGCTCGGTTCGGGTGAACTTGCCCGTGAACAGTCCGTTGTACAGCGGGAAGAACGGCAGAAACCCCAGCCCGTAGCGTCGCACGCTCGGCAGGAGCTCACGTTCGGCGTCTCGAACGAGCAGGCTGAACTCGTTCTGAGCTGACTCGAAGCGCGCTCCCCCCAACCGGACCGCCGCCTCTTCGGCCTCGGTGACCTGCTCGGCCGTGAAGTTGGAATGCCCGAATGCCCTGATCGTGCCCTCGGTGACCAGCTCGGCCAGAGCCCCGATCGTCTCCTCGATCGGCGTGACCGGGTCGGGTGTGTGCAGCTGATACAGATCGATGTGATCGGTCTGCAGTCGACGCAGGGAGTCGGCGACGGCCGCCCGAATGTAGGCGCGCGATCCCTTGGTAGCTCCGTCGGCGATCCCCATGTCTCCCTGCGCGTGACCGAACTTCGTGGCCAGCACGAATCGATCCCGCCGGCCGGCCAAGGCGACCCCGAGATAGGTCTCACTCTGACCGGGATGACCGCCGTAGATGTCTGCGGTGTCGAGCAGGGTGACGCCCAGATCGTCAGCCGCGTCGATGACTGCCGTCGTGCCCTCCTGGCTCGCGGTGCGACTGCCCGGTCGGCCGAAGTTGTTGCAACCGAGCCCCACGACCGAGACCTGAAGACCCGAGCGGCCGAGTTCACGATGAGGGAGAGTGATCATGCTCCCATCCTCCCCCAGCGGCGCCCAAGCCACGTTTTCTCCCATGTCCGAAAAGTGCCAGTGGGCCGTCGGATGACGCGGCTAGGGTCAAAGCATGCAGAACCACACCACCATCGACTCGCCGCCCCCGCCGTCGATCCACATCGCCCGCGTCGACTCCCCCATCGGGCGCATCGAGCTCACCAGCGACGGCACCTCGATCACCTCGCTCGCCATCGAGCGCGACGGCCACCTGCCCCACGACGGCCAGCCCGAGGCCAGCACGGCGGTCATCGACACGGCAATCGCTCAACTGTCCGAATACTTCGCGGGCAGCCGACGCGAATTCGATGTGCCGGTCACGTTGGGCGGCACGGACTTCCAGCGCTCGGTGTGGCGCGAGCTCACCGACATCCCGTTCGGAGAGGTCGCGTCTTACGGGGAGATCGGCATGGCAACCGGTCGTCCCACGGCGGGGCGAGCCGTGGGCGGCGCGGTCGGCGCCAACCCGGTACCGATCATCATCCCCTGCCACCGCGTGCTGGCCTCCAACGGACGCATCACCGGCTACAGCGGCGGTAACGGCATCCCGACGAAGGAATGGCTGCTGGATCACGAAGGCATCGAGCACCGGTGACCGATCGCGCAAGTGCTGTTGTCGGCGAAGACGGCCTGACCCGCTGCGCATGGGTGGGCAACGATCCCGAGTACCGCCGGTACCACGACGAGGAGTGGGGGCGACCCCTGCACGGTGACCAGCGCCTGTTCGAGAAGATCGCGCTCGAGGGCTTTCAGGCCGGCCTATCCTGGATCACCATATTGAGGCGCCGCGCGGGCTTCAGGGAGGCGTTCCTCGGGTTCGACGTCGCGCGAGTTGCCGCCATGGGGCCGCACGACGTGGAGGCGCTGATGCTCGACGCGCGCATCATCCGCAACCGCGCGAAGATCGAGGCCACGATCTCCAACGCGCGGGTGACCCTCGAGATGAACGAGGGTGAGCTCGACGAGCTGGTCTGGAGCTTCGCACCGTCCGCGCGCAGGCGCAGGCCCAACTCACTCGGGGACATACCGGCGGTCACGACCGAGTCCACGGCGCTGAGCAAGACGTTGCGCTCTCGCGGGTTCCGGTTCGTCGGACCCACCACGATGTACGCGCTCATGCAGTCCGCTGGGCTCGTCGACGACCACGTTGTGGGATGCCACCGGGCCGACTGACTCGAGGGCTGAGCGCCGAAGCGAACGTGGCTACTGCACGAGATCGAGCTCGCCGGTGCCCTGCTTCTCCAGCCGGATGCCCGCCGACCGAGCCCAGTCGATGAGCGAGTCGACGCCGTCATGATCGATCCCGGTCGAGAGCACTGCCTTCACGAACTCGCCCTTGGCCTTCTTGTTGAAGTGCGACAGAGCGACCTTGCGCCCTGCGGCATCCTCGGCGACCACGCGCACGTACCAGGCGCCGTCGGGTGCCGGTCCCAGCGACGCGTACGACTCACTGCGCAGGTCGATCAGCAGTCCGGACCGGGCGGCGAGCTCCGTGGTCACCGCGGACCGCCAATGGCTGCGCAGGGACAGACCCGGAAGGCGTGAGTCATGCGACAGGCGGTAGGCCGGGATCGGGTCATCCGAGCGAAGGAGGCCAAACAGGGCGGAGTGGATGGCGACATGACGCCCCGCGAAGTCCCGCTCGGCGGTCGTGAGGGATGCCGCATCCAGGCCGTCGTAGAGCACACCGGTGTACCGATCGATCGCCGGCATCACGGGCGAGCTGCGCACCTGACGATTGCGGTCGATCTCCGCGCGCTGCGTGGGTCCGAGGCCGAGAGCGGTCATCGAGTCCCGCACGCTCCGGGAGAGCCGCGCGAGAGCTGCGAGAGCGGCTCGGCGCTGCGGAGTGAGGGCGGGGAACCCCAGTTCGGCGAGATCGAGCCGACGGGCATCCGCTCCCCCGTCGCGCTTCGTCTCGGAGGGGGGAAGCAGCAGAAGCACTAGCTCTTGAGGAAGGCGATCGCGCGCTCGACGTTCACGCCGAGCGGGTCGACGGAGTCGAGGGTGATCCGGGCGACGGCTGCGCTCGATCCGGTCCAGTCCGCGTAGTCATCGAAGCTCTGCTCGACCGCGTTCCACGTCAGCTGGATGTGAGGCATGCGCTTGCGCCAGCCCTCGATGCGACTGCGGTGCAGCTCGGGATCTGAGCAGATCACTTCGATGAACCTGATCGGTTCCTGCATGCGCTCGGCCAGGGCGACCCACTGCTCCCGCGCGGGCGCGACAGCGTTGACGGCATCGACCATCACACCGATTCCGGTGCTGAGGACCCGCTCGGCAAGGGTCTCAGCGACGAGGTACGCCGCGAGACCCGTCGGCTGGTCGGCAGCGATACCGGCCTGCAGGATGGCGGTCTCAATGGGGTCGACCGACACCACGGGGATGTTCAGCCGACTCGCGACAACCTGCCCGATCGTCGACTTGCCCGTGCCGGGGAGGCCTGCCATCGCGACGAGCACGGTTGCTACCCCTGACTGACCAGCTCGGCGTTACGGGCGACGACGGTGACGTTGTTGTTGTCGACCGAGAGGAACCCATCGTCGGCTGTTGCCGTGATGAGCTCGCCGTCGATCGTCGTCACGCGCACCTCGCCAGTGCCGAGAATAGCCAGAATCGGCTCGTGGCCCGCCAGAATACCGATCTCACCCACGAGAGTGCGGGCAATGATCTGCTTCGCCTTGCCCGACCAGACCTCCTGATCGGCCGAGACGATGCTGACCTTGAGCTCGGCCATGGTTAGCCGTTCTCCTTCTGGATCTGCGCCCAGCGCTCTTCGACGTCGGAGATCGCACCGACGTTGAAGAAGGCCTGCTCGGCAACGTGGTCAAACTCACCCTTGGTGATTGCGTCGAACGACTCGATGGTGTCCTTCAGCGGAACTGTCGAACCCTCGACGCCCGTGAACTTCTTGGCCATGTAGGTGTTCTGCGACAGGAACTGCTGGATGCGGCGCGCCCGCGACACGGTGATCTTGTCCTCTTCGGAGAGCTCGTCAACACCGAGGATCGCGATGATCTCCTGGAGTTCCTTGTTCTTCTGGAGGATCGCCTTCACGTTCGTGGCCACCCGGTAGTGGTCGGCACCCAGGTAGCGGGGGTCGAGGATGCGGCTGGTCGACGTGAGCGGGTCGACGGCCGGGTAGAGACCCTTCGACGCGATCTCACGGCTGAGCTCGGTCGTGGCGTCGAGGTGCGCGAACGTCGTGGCCGGAGCCGGGTCCGTGTAGTCGTCGGCGGGAACGTAGATGGCCTGCAGCGACGTGATCGAGTGACCGCGAGTCGAGGTGATGCGCTCCTGGAGGATACCCATCTCATCCGCGAGGTTGGGCTGGTAACCCACGGCGGACGGCATGCGACCCAGAAGCGTCGAGACCTCGGAACCGGCCTGCGTGAAGCGGAAGATGTTGTCGATGAACAACAGCACGTCCTGCTTCTGCACGTCGCGGAAGTACTCCGCCATCGTCAGCGCTGAGAGGGCGACGCGCAGACGCGTGCCCGGCGGCTCATCCATCTGGCCGAAGACAAGGGCGGTCTTGTCGAAGACGCCCGCCTCCTCCATCTCGGCGATGAGGTCGTTGCCCTCACGGGTGCGCTCACCGACACCAGCGAAGACCGACACACCACCGTGATCGGATGCCACGCGCTGGATCATCTCCTGGATGAGCACGGTCTTGCCGACACCGGCACCACCGAAGAGGCCGATCTTTCCACCGAGTACATACGGGGTGAGGAGGTCGATGACCTTGATGCCGGTCTCGAACAGCTCGGTCTTCGACTCGAGCTGGTCGAATGCCGGGGGCTTGCGGTGGATCGGCCAACGCTCGGTGATGTCGATCTTCTCGCCGCCCATGGTGCCGTCGGCGTCAGCATTGAGGATCTCACCGATGACGTTGAAGACCTTGCCCTTGGTGACGTCACCGACGGGGACCGTGATGGGGCCACCGGTGTCGCGCACCTCCTGGCCGCGCACCAGACCGTCGGTGGGCTTGAGCGCGATGGCACGGATGAGGTCGTCACCCAGGTGCTGCGCGACCTCGAGCGTGATCTCGGTCGACTCCGACCCGATGGTGATCGTGGTCTTCAGTGCGTTGTAGATGCCGGGAATCGAGTCGTGCGGGAACTCGATGTCGACGACGGGGCCGGTGACGCGCGCAATGCGCCCGACACCCGCGACGGCGGCCTTGGCGGCCGGGGCCTTCTTGGTAGCGGTAGCCATAGTCTTTTCTCTCTCTGTGCTGCTACTTGGCCGAGGACAGGGCGTCTGCGCCGCCCACGATCTCGGAAATCTGCTGGGTGATCTCGGACTGGCGCGCGTTGTTGGCCAGTCGGGTGTAGTCCTTGATGAGCTTGTCCGCGTTGTCGCTCGCCGACTTCATCGCCTTCTGCGTCGCCGCGTGCTTAGCGGCCGCCGACTGAAGCATGGCGTTGAAGATACGGCTCTCGATGTAGACGGGGAGCAGGGCATCCAGCACAGTGCTGGGGTCGGGCTCGAACTCGTAGGCGGGGAACACGTCGGTGTTGTCCGGCGCTTCGACACCTTCCACGATCTCGAGGGGCAGGAGTCGAACGACCTCGGGCACCTGCACGAGCATGCTCACGAAGCGGTTGTAGACGATGTGGATCTCGTCGACGCCACCCTCGCTCGCCGGCTGCACGAACTTCTCGACCAGCGCATCGCCGATCTCCTTGGCGATGTCGAACTCGGGGGCATCCGTGCCGCCGATCCAGATCTTCTCGGCCGCGCGCTTGCGGAAGGCGAAGTAGCCGACTGCCTTACGCCCCACCAGGAAGTACACGACGGTCTTGCCCTGACCCTCGAGGCGGGCCGCGAGCTCACCCGCTTCGCGAAGCACGTTCGAGTTGAACGCGCCCGCGAGCCCGCGGTCCGACGAGAAGATGACGATCGCAGCGCGCTCGACCACCTCGGGCTCGGTCGTGAGGATGTGGTCCACGTTCGAGAACGTGGCGACCGCAGAGACGGCGCGCGTGATGGCGCGCGAGTACGGCCCGGAGGCTGCCACCCGCTGCTGCGCCTTCTGGATGCGCGAAGCGGAGATGAGCTCCATGGCCCGAGTGATCTTCTTGGTCGTCTGGGCAGACTTGATCTTCTGCCGGTAGACCCGAAGTTGCGCTCCCATGTGTCTTTCTTCCCTTAGTGGTTATCGGTGATCGAGCTTGTCGAGATCAGTCGAGTTCGATAGCCCTACTTGCCGCGCTTCTGCTTGACGATCTTCTCCTGCTCGATGTCCTCTTCGGCGATCTCCTCGAACACCTCGGTGCCGACGGAGATCAGCGAGCGACCGTCACCGGTCTGGAACTCGAGCTTGAACTTGTCGATCGCGGCATCGAGCGCAGCGGTCGTGTCGTCGTCGAGCACGTTGGTGTCGCGCAGGGTGTCGAGCACCTTCGTGTTGCGCGCGAGGTAGTCGTGCAGTTCGGACTCGAATCGCAGGATGTCCTCGACCGCGACCTCGTCGAGCTTGCCGTTGGTGCCGGCCCAGATCGAGACGACCTGCTTCTCAACCGGGAACGGGGAGTACTGCGGCTGGCGCAGCAGCTCGGTGAGGCGGGCACCGCGGGCGAGCTGACGGCGGCTCGCGGCATCCAGGTCGGAGGCGAACATCGCGAATGCCTCGAGCGAGCGGTACTGGGCGAGCTCGAGCTTGAGCGTTCCGGAGACCTTCTTGATCGACTTGACCTGGGCGTCACCACCAACGCGGGACACCGAGATGCCCACGTCAACAGCGGGGCGCTGGTTGGCGTTGAACAGGTCGGACTGGAGGAAGATCTGGCCGTCGGTGATCGAGATCACGTTGGTCGGAATGTAGGCGGAGACGTCGTTGGCCTTCGTCTCGATGATCGGAAGTCCGGTCATCGATCCGGCACCCAGCTCGTCGGAGAGCTTGGCACAACGCTCCAGCAGACGGGAGTGTAGGTAGAACACGTCACCGGGGTATGCCTCACGTCCCGGCGGGCGACGCAGCAGCAGCGACACGGCGCGGTAGGCCTCGGCCTGCTTGGACAGGTCATCGAAGATGATGAGGACGTGCTTGCCGTCGTACATCCACTGCTGGCCGATGGCCGACCCGGTGTACGGCGCGAGGTACTTGAAGCCGGCGGGGTCGGAGGCGGGAGCCGCGACGATGGTCGTGTACTCCATGGCGCCCGCATCCTCGAGCGCGCCCTTGACGGCCGCGATCGTGGAGCCCTTCTGTCCGATGGCGACGTAGATGCAGCGCACCTGCTTGTTGGTATCGCCCGACTCCCAGTTGGCCTTCTGGTTGATGATCGTGTCGATCGCGATGGCCGTCTTACCGGTCTGGCGGTCGCCGATGATGAGCTGGCGCTGGCCGCGACCGATCGGGATCATCGCGTCGATGGCCTTGATGCCGGTCTGCATGGGCTCGTGCACGCTCTTGCGCTGCATGACGCCGGGCGCTTGGAGCTCGAGGGCACGACGAGTGGATGCCTTGATCTCGCCCAGACCGTCGATGGGAGCGCCGAGCGGGTCGACGACGCGACCGAGGAACGCGTCACCGACGGGGACGGACAGAACCTCGCCGGTGCGGGTCACCTCCATGCCCTCGACGATGCCCGTGAACTCACCGAGGATGACGACACCGATCTCGTCCTCGTCGAGGTTCTGGGCCAGGCCCAGGGTGCCGTCGGCGAAGCGCAGGAGCTCGTTGGCCATGGCGCCGGGCAGGCCCTCGACGTGGGCGATGCCGTCTGCGGCATCCACGACGTAGCCGACCTCGGTCGTCGTCGCCTTGCCGGGCTCGTAAGCCTTGACGAACTCCTTGAGCGCGTCGCGGATCTCGTCCGGGCTGATGGTCAGTTCTGCCATTGGTTCATTCCTCTTTCGTGGAAACTTCTCGTGCCACTCGCGCTAGGCGAGCTGAAGCCTGAGGTCGGTGAGTCGGGTCGCGATGCTGCCGTCGATGACGTCGTCACCGATCTGCACACGCATGCCGCCAAGAACGGCGGGGTCAACGAGTTCGTTGATGCGGATTGTGGTGCCGTATCGAGCAGACAGCGCCTTCTCGAGGCGTGCAGTCTGGTCGGCGGCCAGAGGCGTGGCGACCGTGATGGTCGCAATCGTGTGACCGAAGGCCTCGGCGACGATGGTCGACGCGTACCGCACGAGTTCGCCGATGCGGCGACCCCGGGGCTGCGCGAGAAGTGCCTTCAGGATCGCGACAGTCTGCTCGCTCGCCTTGCCTGCGAGCAGCTTCGTGACCAGGGCCACCTTGCCCTCGGATGATCCGAGCTTGCTGCCCAGAGCGAGCTCCAGCTCGGCGTTCGACGAGACGGCGTTCGAGAACGCGAACAGCTCGTCGTCGACCGACACCGACTTCGGTGCCGACGAAGCGACGGCACGGATGCCCAGGCGCTCGATGCTTGCGACGAAGTCATCTTCACTCGACCAGCGTCCGCTCGCGAGCGACTCCAGCACGGCCTGCGCCGCGGGAGTGTAGGAGCCGAACACCGACTTCACGATGGAGCGACGGCTCTCCACCGGTGCCGTGTCATCGGACAGGGCCGAGCGCAACGGCGCCGATCCGTCGACGACAAGAGCGGCCGCCAGAAGCTGCTCGCCGGTGGCGAGATCGACCGTGCGCTGCTCGCTCAGCGTGGCGGTTGCCGCGCTGAGTGCCTCTCGTGTCGCTGAACCCATGGTTACGCCTTGGCCTTCGACTCGGTCTCGAGGTCAGCCAGCAGGCGGTCGACGATGTCCTTCGACCGCTTGTCGTTGAGGCTCTCGCCCACGACGCCCGACGCGAGATCGATCGCGATCGCGCCCACCTCGGCGCGCAGCGATACGAGAGCGCTCTGACGCTCCGCCTCGATCTGAGCCTGAGCGCTCGTGACGATGCGCGCGGCATCAGCCTGAGCCTGCTCGACGAGCTCGGCGCGGATGCGCTTCGCGTCCTCGCGGGCGGCATCGCGGATCGTCGCAGCCTCGGCACGGGCCTCGGCCAGCTGAGCCTTGTACTCCTCGAGTGCCGACTGGGCTCCCGCCTGCGCCTCCTCGGCGCGCTTGAGGCCGCCTTCGATAGCATCGGCGCGCGCGTCGAGCGCGGCGTTCAGTCGCGGGACGACCCTCCAGATGAAGAACGCCAGGATGATGACGAAGACGATCGTGCCCCAGATGAGGTCGGGCAGCGTCGGCAGCAGCAGGCTGGGTGCCTCTTCTTCAGCGGCTTTCACAGCGAATGCGGTGAGCATTCGGACTCCTTTGAGTGGCGGGTGGGGGTTACGGCGCGGGGAACGGGATGAACGCGACCGCGATGGCGATGAACGCGAGCGCCTCGGTCAGTGCGATACCGAGGAACATCAGGCCCTGCAGGCGGCCCTGCAGTTCGGGCTGGCGTGCCACCGACTCGATGGTCTTGCCGACGATGAGACCCACGCCGATACCGGAGCCGATAGCGGCCAGACCGAAGGCGAGCGGTGCGAGCTGTCCAACAATGTTCATTGCTGTTTCCTTTCAGGGGTGATTGCTTGTCCGAGGAGCGTGAGGCTCAGTGCTCTTCGGCCAGCGCCATCTGGATGTAGATGGCGGCGAGGATGGTGATGACGTAGGCCTGCAGCGCGGCGACGAAGATCTCGAGCAGCGTGAAGGCGATGCCGAACGCGAAGGTACCGACCCCGAGTAGACCGAGGAAGTTGCCGTCAGCAAGAACGGTGAAGAGGAAGAAGTCAGTAGCCGCGAAGCAGAGCACGAGCAGCATGTGACCGGCGACCATGTTCATGAGAAGTCGCAGCGTCAGGGTGACTGGGCGCAGGATGAACGTGGAGAGGAACTCGAGGATCGCCAGGAACGGCACGAGCGCGATCGGCACACCCGGCAGGATCAGCGCGTTCTTGAAGTACCTGAAGCCGAACTTGCGGATGCCTGCGTAGATGAACAGCACGTAGGCGACGATCGACATGATGAGCGGGAGGCCGATGACCGACGTGCCCGCGATCTGCAGGGGTGGGATGACGCCGGTGATGTTCATGCCCAACGTGACGAAGAAGATCGTCATGAGCACCGGCATGAAGCGCTTGCCGTCTTTCTCACCGAGGGTGCCCACGATGATGTTGTTGCGCACGAAGCCGGTGATGAACTCGAAGGCAACCTGGCCACGGGTCGGCACGAGCTTCATGCTGCGAGTACCGAGCCAGAAGACAATGATCAGCACCGTCATGACGAGCAGCCGGATCAACATGATGCGGTTCAACTCGAAGGGGGTCCCGGCGAAGAGGACGGCCGGCGGGAAGAACTCGTCGATGGACGGACCGTGAAAACCACCGTCCGAGTCGTCACCGGTGACGAGCGGGAGAAGCGAGACGAGCGTCGAGGTAATCAGTTGGGGACTCCGGGAGCAGGCGTTCGAAACGGTGCGATCAAGACAGCGGTTACTCCACCCTAGCAAAAGTATTTCGAGGGGATAACCGCCGAGGACGTGCTAGGCGGGCGGATTCGCGGATGCTTCGGCCGCGGCATCCGGTGCGGGGCTCGTCTGAGCAGGAATCGCGCTCACCCGCGCGCCAGCGAGGGCCACGACATCGGCGACCAGGGATCCCAGAACCGCGGCGATGAGGGCGTAGAAGAACACGAACGGATTCAGCCACTCGGCACCCCGGGTCACGAGCAGGACCACGACGAACACGACGAACTTCAGCAGCCACGCCCCGATGACGATGCCGAAATAGACACCCATCGACTTCGAGGTGCGGGTGACCCGCTCCGCGACCACGATGCTCACCGTGGTCATACCGAGGAACAGGGCGGTCAGTGCGGCTGCGAACAGGGCGCTGACCAGTCCCGATGTTCCTGCCGCGAGAAGTCCGACGATCGAACCGATCACAGCGACGGCCGCGAGCACGATCCCGCCGAACACGAGCGCTCGGTGGACGACTGAGGATGTCATGGGTTCTCCTTGTGCAGCGTTGTCGGCAGCGGCAGCTCGTCCGGGTCGACTCCGGCGGCGTCCAGACCGTCGAACTTGGCGACCTCGGGGTCGATGGCAGCGTCATCCGCCTCGGTGGACTGGGCGACCACCTCGAGCGCCTTGCGCTTGGACAGCGGCGACAGCGTGATCACGGTGCAGATGGCGAGCCCCACGAGGATGAGCAGCGCTGCAACCCAGAAGGGCAGGAACATGAAGCCGAGGCATCCGACCGAGACGACCAGGGTCCAGGCGTAGAAGATCAGCACGGCATGCATGTGGGAGTGACCCATGTCGAGCAGGCGGTGGTGGAGGTGCTTGCGATCGGCGGTGAACGGCGACTTGCCGGCGCGAAGGCGGCGAGTGACCGCGAGACCGAAGTCGAGAAGCGGCACGATGAGCACCGCGAACGGCAGCAGGATCGGGATGAACGCGGGCAGGAAGTAGGCGGTGTAGACGTCCGGTCGATCGACGACCTCGGGGTTGACCTGCCCCGTGACGAGGATGGCGGAGGCGGCCATGAGGAGCCCGACGAGCAGTGCACCGGCATCACCCATGAACAGCTTGGCGGGGTGGAAGTTGAGCGGCAGGAAGCCGATGCACGCGCCGACCAGCACCGCGGAGGTGAGCGAGGCGAGGTTGAAGTATTCGGTCTGTGCCTGCAACTGGAGCAGGTAGGTGTAGACGAAGAAGACGCTGTTGGCGATGAGCGCGACCCCGGCGACGAGACCGTCGAGACCGTCGATGAAGTTGATGGCGTTCATCACCAGCACGACGGCCAGCACGGTGATGATGAGCGAGATGTAGGGCGAGACGATGGTCTGGCCGCCGATCGGCAGGGTCTGCAGTTGCACGCCCTGCCAGGCGAGCACGCCCGCGGCGATGATCTGGCCGGCGAGCTTGGTGACCCAGTCCAGATCCCAGATGTCGTCGGCGACGCCGATCAGCACGATGATCAGAGCCGCCCCGAGGATGCCGAGCACCTTGCCCGCGTCGGAGAAGACGAGGCTGAGCTCGGGCACCTGGGATGCCACGCCGAAGGCGACGACCATGCCGAGGAACATCGCCACGCCACCCAGCCGCGGAGTCGGGCGGGTGTGAACGTCGCGCTCACGGATCTTCGGGTACAGCCGGTACTTGGTGGACAGCTTCCAGATGAGAATCGCGAGCCCGTAGGTCACGACGGCGGCGATGCCGGTGACGAGCGCGTAGAGGACTATTCGCATCGATCCGCTCCGACGAGGGCACGGATGTCGTCGGACGGGATGGCACCCTCGCGCACGATGCGCAGCTTGCCGTCGGGCAGGGCGAGGGCCATGGCATCCACGATGGTCGAAGCTATGGTTCCGGCCTCTCCCCCATCGAGGTAGACCGCCACGGAGTCACCGAGCATCGCCTCAGCCTCCGCGGCCGTGGTGGCGGCGGGCTGACCGGTGAGGTTGGCGCTCGAGACCGCGAGCGGACCGGTCTCGCTCAGCAGTTCGAGGGCGATGCGGTTGTCGGGCATGCGCAGAGCTACGGTGCCGCGAGTGTCGCCGAGATCCCAAGCCAGCGCGGAGTTGGCGGCGACGATTACCGTCAGGCCACCCGGCCAGAACTTCGCCACGAGGGCGCGAACCTCGTCGGGCACACCCTCGGCCAGAGCATCCAGAGTCGGGATGCCCGGGATCAGCACCGGGGGCGGCGACTGCCTCGTGCGACCCTTCGTGTCGATCAACTTCTGCACTGCGGCCGGGTTGAATGCGTCGGCCGCGAGCCCGTAGACGGTGTCGGTCGGAAGAACCACGAGATCACCGCGACCGATCGCGGTTCTGGCGAGGCGCATACCGGTGAGGAGCTCAGCCTCGACCGAGCAGTCGTAGATGGGGGCCATGTCCCCATCATCGTACCGGTCGATTCGGTGACAGACTTGAGAGCCCGTGGACGTTTACTTCTTCGATCTCGACAAGACGCTGTACGCGTACGACTTCCGCCGACGTCTGCCGGCGCTCGCAGTGCTGACGGGCGCGAGCCAGTACCACCTCGCACGCACGTGGTGGGCCGACGGGTACGAGGCCCGCGCCGAGGCTGGCGAGTGGCCGACGCCGGCCGCCTACCTCGCCGAGTTCGCGCGGGTCACCGAGACCCGACGGCTCACCCTCGCCGAGTGGGCCTCGGCGCGCGCTGCTGCGATGACCCGCATCGACGGGAGCATGGATGCCCTGCGTCGAGCCTCGGAGCTCGGCACGGTCTCGCTGCTCTCCAACAACCCCGCGGCGACCGCGAGCGCCTTGCCCATACTCGCCCCCGACGTCGTCGAGATCCTCGGCCGCAATCAGCTGTTCAGCTACATGCTCGGTGCACGCAAGCCGGGCGAGGAGATCTACCGCCGCGCGCTCGACCACTACGGCGTGGACGCCGCTGACGCGTTTCTCGCCGACGATTCGCTCGCCAACGTCGAGGGTGCTCGATCGGTGGGCATGACCGCGTTCCAGCTGCTCCGAGTCGACGGGCAATACCAGACAGACGCGCTCCTGGCGGCCGTCGAGGCATTCGCGGGGAGGCCCCGATGAGCCTGCTCTTCATCTTCGACATGGACGACGTGCTCTACGACTACGACTGGCGCCTGCGCATGTCGGCCATGACCGACATCACCGGCCTGCCGCTCGATGAGCTGCGCCGCCGGTGGTGGCACAACGACGGCGAGTGGGCGGCCGAGGCTGGCGGCTTCGCGTCGGCGGCCGAATACCTGTCCGCGTTCGAGAAGGCCATCGGGATGCCCGTGGACGAAGCGCAATTCGTCGAGGCCCGTGCCGGGGCGATGACGGTGTGGCCGGAGTCGCTCGCGGCGGTGCGGCGGGCATCCGAACTGGGCACGATCACGCTGCTCACGAACAACGGTCCCCTGGTGTCGAAGCACCTGCGCGCGATCGCCCCCGAACTCGTCGACCTGTTCGGCGACCACCTCTTCACGTCGAGCGACTACGGAGCGCGCAAGCCCGACCCCGTGGTGTTCGAACGCGTGCTGGCGGCCTACGACGTGCAGCCCGAGAACACGTTCTTCGCCGACGACATGCGGGTGAACGTGGAGGGGGCCGCGTCACTGGGCATCACGACGTACCACTTCGGCACGCCGCAGGGGTTGCACGCGGCGATCGAGGAGTTCGCTGCGGCGCGAACCTGACCGGTGCCGCGGCCTGGCGCGGCTAGCGCAGAGCGGTCGTTGACCGGTCCCGCCCGAGCAGGTCGCGGTGGTGGGCGATCGCGCGCCAGCCGTCCTGCGTGAGCAGCTCGCCGATGGCCGCGGCCTGCAGCTCGCCGTGCTCGAGCACGAGGGTGCCGCCGGCATGGAGCAGCCGGAGGGCTGTCGCGGAGACTTGGCGCACCACATCCAACCCATCGTCGCCGCCGTACAGAGCGATCTCGGGATCGTGCAGACGCACCTCGGGATCGCGTGGGATGGCACCCAGAGGAATGTAGGGCGGGTTGGAGATGACGACGTCAACGGTGCCGTCCAGCTCGGGCAGGGCGTGGGCGAGGTCGATGAAGACGGCTCGCGCATTGTCGATGCCTCGGAAGTTCTGCTTCGTCCACACGAAGGCTCGCGGCGAGACCTCCACGCCGTAGACAAAGGAGTGCGGCACCTCGGTGGCCATCGCGAGGGCGATCGCTCCGCTGCCGGTGCCGAGATCCACACCGATCGGTTGCGGGGTTGCGGATGCCGCGAGCGCGTCGATCGCGTACTGCGCAACCTGCTCGGTCTCGGGCCGCGGAACGAACACCCCCGGGCCGACGGCGAGTTCGCGACTGCGGAACGGCGCGACCCCGGTGATGTGCTGCAGTGGCTCGCGGGCAGCCCGGCGCTCCACGAGGCCCGCGATCGTGACGGAGTCCTCGGCGCTCAGCGCGGAGTCAGTGGCGACCTTCGCCTGCACTCCCCCGCGGCTGAGCCCCAGCACGTGGCCCATGAGCAGCTCGGCATCGACCCTGGCCGACGGCACTCCGGCCTCCTCGAGCACGGCTGTGGCGTGGTCGAGGGCGTAGGCGATGGTGTTCGGGTTCATGGTTTCGATACGGGCTTCGCCCTACTCAACCGGCCTACTCGGAGCCGAGCTCGGCGAGCCGGCCTTCCTCATCGAAAATGATGCACGACTGGATGACGGGTTCGAGTGCCCCGTTCATCACCTGATCGAGGTTGTAGGCCTTGTACCCGGTGCGGTGGTCGGCGATGCGATTCTCGGGGAAGTTGTACGTGCGGATGCGCTCCGAGCGATCCATGGTGCGGATCTGGCTCTTGCGGTACTCGCTGGCCTCCGCGTCCGCTTCTTCCTGGTATCGGGCCAGGATGCGCGCACGCAGCACTCGCATGCCTGCCTCGCGGTTCTGCAGCTGCGACTTCTCGTTCTGCATCGCCACGACAATTCCGGTCGGGATGTGCGTGATGCGCACGGCGGAGTCGGTCGTGTTGACCGACTGGCCGCCCGGGCCGCTCGAGCGGTAGACGTCGATCTTGAGGTCGTTCTGGTTGATCTCGACCTCCTCAGGCTCGTCCACCTCGGGGAACACGAGCACGCCGGCGGCCGACGTGTGGATGCGGCCCTGCGACTCCGTCGCCGGTACGCGCTGCACGCGGTGCACGCCACCCTCGTACTTGAGGTGGGCCCAGACGCCCTCGGCGGGGTCGGTGGACGACCCCTTGAAGGCGACCTGGACATCCTTGATGCCGCCCAGATCGCTCGAGGTCTGCTCGATGATCTCGGTCTTCCACTTCTTGGATTCCGCGTAGTGCAGGTACATGCGCAGCAGGTCGCCGGCGAAGAGCGCGGACTCCGCGCCACCCTCCCCCATCTTGATCTCCATGATCACGTCACGGGCGTCGTTGGGGTCGCGCGGGATGAGCAGACGGCGCAGCTTCTCCTGCGCGGCATCCAGTGCCTCGGTGAGCCCGGGGATCTCGGCCGCGAACGACTCGTCGTCGGTCGCCATCTCGGTGGCCGCCGCGAGGTCGTCGGTCAGCGTGCGCCACTCGGTGTACGCGGCGACGATGCGCGCGAGTTCCGCGTAGCGCCGGTTGACCTTCTTCGACCTGACCGGGTCTGAGTGGAGTTCCGGGTCAGCAAGCTGAGCCTGGAGCTCGTCATGTTCGGCCAGCAACTGTTGCACTGACTCGAACATGGCTAGTCCTCTTTGGCGCCAGCGGCGGTCGGCATCGACTTCTGGATCTGCATGAGGAACTCGACGTTCGACTGCGTCTCCTTGAGCTTGCCGAGCACGATCTCGAGCGCCTGCTGCTGGTCGAGGCCCGCGAGGGCGCGACGCAGCTTCCAGGTGACCTTGACCTCGTCGGCGCCCATGAGCATCTCCTCACGGCGGGTTCCGGATGCGTTGACATCCACCGCGGGGAAGATCCGCTTGTCGGCCAGCTGGCGCGACAGGCGCAGCTCCATGTTGCCCGTGCCCTTGAACTCCTCGAAGATGACCTCGTCCATCTTGGACCCGGTCTCGACGAGCGCGGTCGCGATGATGGTCAGCGAGCCGCCCTCCTCGATGTTGCGCGCGGCACCGAAGAAACGCTTGGGCGGGTAGAGGGCCGACGAGTCGACGCCGCCCGAGAGGATGCGCCCCGAGGCGGGAGCCGCAAGGTTGTAGGCACGGCCCAGGCGGGTGATCGAGTCGAGGAGCACGACCACGTCGTGTCCCAGCTCGACTAGACGCTTGGCGCGCTCGATGGCGAGCTCAGCGACGGTCGTGTGGTCCTCGGCGGGCCGGTCGAAGGTGGAGGCGATAACCTCACCCTTGACCGTGCGCTGCATGTCGGTCACCTCTTCGGGACGCTCGTCGACGAGCACGACCATGAGGTGGACCTCGGGGTTGTTCTTGGCGATCGCGTTCGCAATGGCCTGCAGAACGAGGGTCTTACCCGCCTTGGGCGGCGAGACGATGAGTCCGCGCTGGCCCTTGCCGATCGGCGACACGAGGTCGATGATGCGGGTCGAGAGCTTGCCGGGCTCGGTCTCCAGACGCAGGCGCTCCTGCGGGTAGAGGGGCGTCAGCTTGCCGAACTCGACACGGTTGGTGGCCTCCTCGACGGGCAAACCGTTGATCGAGTCGATGCGCACGATCGCGTTGTACTTCTGGCGACCCTGGTTGTTGTCGCCCTCGCGCGGCTGGCGGATGGCGCCGACCACGGCGTCACCCTTGCGCAGGTTGTACTTCTTGACCTGGCCGAGGGAGACGTAGACGTCGTTGTTGCCCGGCAGGTAGCCGGAGGTGCGCACGAAGGCGTAGTTGTCGAGCACGTCGAGGATGCCGGCGACCGGGATGAGCACGTCATCCTCGGTGATCTCCGGCTCGAAGTCGTCGCCGACCGGGCCACGGCCGCGCTTGCGGTCGCGGTAGCGGTTGCGGCCGCTGCGCTCGTTGTCACCGTCGACATCGAGGCGGGGCTGCTGGTTGCCGCCCTGGCCGTTCTGGTTCTGTCCGTTGCCGCCCTGGCCGTTCTGGCCGTTGCGGTTCTGGCCGTTCAGGTTCTGGCCGTTCTGGTTCTGGCCGTTCTGGCGCTGGGCGCCCTGACCGTTGTCGGCGCCCTGGCGCTCACCGCCATTGCGGTTGCGGTTGCGATTGCGCGAGTTGCGGCTGGAGCCGCCCTGCTCGCCCTCGCCGGACTCGTCGCCAGCGGATGCGGGCGCGTCGGAGTCGGACGTCTCAATGTCGGGGCTCTCGCCCTGCGAGTCATCGTCGGCGGCGAAGTCGGCCTGAGCAACCGGCGCGGCCGAGGAACGGCGGCGGCTGGGCGCGGGCTCGACAGCCTCAGCGGTGACAGCGGTCTCGGACGGGGCGGCAGATTCGGCGACCTCGACCTCGGGTGCGCCGGCCAGCACGGGAGCTGCGGCGATGGCCTCGGTGTCGGCACTCGTCACTCGACGCGAGGTGCGCTTCTTCACTGCAACCGGCTCGGAGATCGGCTCGGGGGCCGGCACGACTGCGGCCTCGGCCTCGTCGGTGGGGGGCTGCCAGGTCTGAAGCTGCGGTGCTTCGAACTCGGCGTCAGCCGTGCCCTGGTTGTCGTTGTCGTGCTCTTCGATTGCGTTCACGAGGTCTCCTTTACGAAGTTTCGTTGCGCCGACGATGCCCAGCGAACTCGCGAGAGCCTGGAGCTCGGCAAGCTTGAGGGCGCTCAGGTCAGCGCGGGAATCCGCACCGGTGGCGCGGATGTTGACGTCAGTCACTACTTGGGTTCCTTTCCCCACCTCGAGAGTTAGTCACTCGATGTGGAGAGCTGATCGCCTCACACGCTCTGCGAGTCGAGCCGTGATGATGACGGCGCGAGCGCACAGGAATTCTTATGCGATGAGGCGAGGGTGATGGTGCAACCGGGAATAGCGGCTAGGCCGTTGCTTCTACCTGGTGCGTGACCACTGTAGCACCTTTGAAATCGACGGCCAGCATGAGCGACTCCCACGGCGTGGTGGCGTGCGAGGCCACCAACTCGGCCGCGACGAGTCGCTGGGAGGGATCGCTGGCGAGCACGAGAACCGACGGACCGGCGCCCGATACCACCGCAGCCAACCCGTGCTTGCGCAGAACCTGGATGAGCGCATCGGTCTCCGGCATTGCGCTCGCCCGGTAGTTCTGGTGCAGCTTGTCCTCCGTCGCTTCGAGCAGCAGTTCGGGACTCTGGATGAGCGCGGCAATGAGCAGAGCGCTGCGGGACACGTTGAAGACGGCATCCGCGTGGGGAACCGACGCCGGCTGAAGGCTGCGGGCCAGCGCGGTCGACATCGTCGCCGCGGGAACGCAGACCACCGGCGACACTCCGCGGTGCACGATGAGCTTCTTGGCCTTGGGACCGTCGGCCGTCGTCCAGGCGATCGTCAGGCCGCCGAAGAGCGCGGGCGCGACATTGTCGGGGTGGCCCTCGAGCTCGGTCGCGAGCGTGAGCAGGGCATCCGAATCGATGTCGACGACGCCCTCGAGCAGCCCCTTCGCCGCCATGATGCCGGAGACGATCGCGGCACCGGAGGAGCCGAGGCCGCGACCGTGCGGGATCACGTTGTGAGCCTGGAGTGCCAGACCGGGCATGGGCAGCCCGTAGCGGTCGAAGGTGTGCTTGATCGAACGCACCACGAGGTTGGTCTCGTCGGTCGGCACCTCGCCGGCACCGACTCCGACGACCTCCACGTGCACGCCCGGTTCGGCGGTGGCGGTGACCGTCAACTCGTCGTAGAGCGCCAGGGCGAGTCCGAGGGTGTCGAATCCCGGGCCCAGATTCGCGGATGTCGCAGGCACTCGCACGGTGACAGAGCGACCGGCGAGGTCGGTCATGCGCGCACCAGGCCGAGAACCCCTGCCACCTCGTCGGTGTCGACGGAGACGATCGTGGGCTGCACCTCGGAGCCGTCGGCGGTGCGCAGTGCCCACTGCGGGTCCTTGAGGCCGTGGCCAGTCACGGTGAGAACGACCGTCGACCCCTTCGGGATCTCCCCCGCCTCTGCGCGCTCGAGGAGACCTGCGACGCTGATCGCGCTCGCGGGCTCGACGAAGATTCCGACTTCGGCCGACAGGATGCGGTGAGCCTCCAGGATCTTGTCGTCGGTGATGGAACCGAAGTACCCGTCGCTATCGGCCTGTGCCTTCAGCGCGAGCTCCCAGGAGGCCGGGTTGCCGATGCGGATCGCCGAGGCGATGGTGTCGGGATCCTTGACGACGTGACCGAGCACCATCGGTGCGCTGCCGGCGGCCTGGAAGCCGAACATGCGCGGCATGCGAGTGGTGGCGGAGATCGCGAGCTCCTCGGTGTAGCCGCGGTGGTACGCGGTGTAGTTGCCCGCGTTGCCGACCGGTACGAAGTGGAAGTCGGGTGCATCGCCGAGCACCTCGACGACCTCGAATGCGGCCGTCTTCTGGCCCTCGATACGGTCGTTGTTGACCGAGTTCACCAGATGCACTGGGTAGTTCTCGGCGAGCTCGCGGGCGATCTCGAGGCAGTCGTCGAAGTTGCCGCGCAGCTGGATGAGCTGGCCGTTGTGGGCGACGGCTTGGCTGAGCTTGCCCATGGCGATCTTGCCCTCGGGTACCAGCACAGCGGCGGTGATGCCGGCGTGGGCGGCGTACGCGGCAGCCGACGCAGAGGTGTTGCCCGTCGAGGCGCAGATGATCGCCTTCGCGCCGTGCTCGACCGCCTTCGACACCGCCATCGTCATTCCGCGGTCCTTGAAGGAGCCGGTGGGGTTCATGCCCTCGAACTTGACCCAGACCTTCGCACCGGTGCGGTGCGAGAGTGCGTCGGCGGGAATCAGCGGGGTGCCACCCTCACCGAGGGTGATGATCGGCGTCGCATCCGAGATGTCGAGACGGTCGGCGTATTCGCGCAGAACTCCGCGCCACTGGTGGGCCACTGATTACAGTCCTTCAACTCGTAGAACGGAAACGACGCTGGAAACGACGGGGCTCGCCGCAAGCGCCGTCACGGTGGAGGCGAGCGCAGACTCGGCCGCCTCGTGGGTGACTATGACAAGGGTAGCGGTGGGAGCATCCGCGCCGTCGCGCACCGACTGCGACACCGCCTCGACCGAGACGCCGTGATCGCTGAACAGCGTGGCGATGGCGGCGAGCACCCCCGGCTCGTCGACCACCGACAGGGTGATCTGGTAGCGGGTGGTGACGCTCGAGATCGGCAGCACCGGAAGGTTGGCGTGAGTGGACTCGGCGACACCCGGCCCGCCGGCGACGTGCCGTCGAGCAGCGGAGACGAGGTCACCGAGAACTGCCGATGCGGTCTGGATTCCTCCGGCACCGGCGCCGTAGAACATGAGCGAGCCCGCTGCCTCGGCTTCGACGAACACGGCGTTGTTCGCGCCATGCACCGCCGCGAGCGGGTGGTCGAGGGGCACGAGAGCCGGATGCACCCGGGCGCTGACGCCCTCGACGCCGGTCGCGGCATCCGTGAGTCGCTCGCAGATTGCGAGGAGCTTGACGACGTAACCGGCCTTGCGGGCCGCGTGCACCTGCTCGCGGATGACCGACGTGATTCCCTCGCGGTGCACCGCATCGAGGGGCACGGTGGTGTGGAAGGCGAGGCTCGCGAGGATCGAGGCCTTCTGCGCGGCGTCAAAGCCCTCGATGTCGGCGGTGGGGTCAGCCTCCGCGTAACCGAGGCGGGTCGCCTCGGCGAGAGCCTCGTCGAAATCGTCGCCCCAGGTGTCCATGCGGTCGAGGATGTAGTTGGTCGTGCCGTTGACGATTCCGAGGATGCGCTTGACCCGATCCCCCGCGAGGCTGTCACGCAGCGGGCGGATGATGGGGATCGCTCCCCCGACGGCCGCCTCGTAGTACAGCTGGGCGCCGACCTGCTCGGCCGCCTCGAACAGCTCGGGACCGTGGTTGGCGAGCACGGCCTTGTTGGCGGTGATCACGTCTGCGCCGCTGTGCAGCGCCTGGAGGATGTAGGTGCGCGCCGGCTCGATGCCGCCGATCAGCTCGACCACGATGTCGGCGCCGAGGATGAGCGACTCGGCATCCGTGGTGATCAGTTCGGCGGGGATCACGGCGTCGCGCGTCGCCTTCGGGTCGCGCACGGCCACGCCGACGAGCTCGAGGCCGGCACCGGCCCGGGCGGCCAACTCGGCGCCGTGCTCGAGCAGCAGGGATGCGACCTGCGAGCCGACGCTGCCGCCACCGAGGATGGCGACGCGGAGGTTGCGGTATTCGATCATGGGGTCACTCCAACATCACGGGACAGAAGGTCGGCCTCGGTCTCGCCGCGCACGATCAGGCGAGCAGCACCGTCGAGCACGGCGACCACGGGCGGGCGGGTCAGGTAGTTGTAGTTGCTCGCCATCGCCCAGCCGTAGGCGCCGGTCGCAGGGATCGCGAGCAGGTCGCCCGGCTCGACGTCGCCGGGCAGGTAGTCGGCGTGCACGAGGATGTCGCCCGACTCGCAGTGCTTGCCCGCGACCCGCACGAGGGCAGGGGACGCTGTGCTGGTGCGGTTGGCGAGGCGAGCCGAATAGTTGGCGGCGTAGAGGGCCGGTCGGATGTTGTCGCTCATGCCGCCGTCGACGCTGACGTACTTGCGGGTGGCGGTGGTCTCGACAGGCTCGACCACCGACACGAGCACGTCCTTGATGGTGCCCACCGTGTAGAGCGTCGTCGTCGACGGACCGATCACGGCGCGACCCGGCTCGATCGCCACGATCGGCACGGGGATGCCGAGCTGGGCGGCACCCTGCGAGACGATGTCGGCGAAGCGCCGCGCGATCTCATCGATGTCGAGCGGGTCGTCGACGCTCGTGTAGGCGATGCCGAAGCCGCCGCCGAGGTTCAGCTCGGGAACCGGGCCGTCCTTCAGCAGTTCGGCGTGCAGCGCAAAGAGGCGGTGGGCGGCCTCCGCGAAGCCGTCCGACTCGAAGATCTGCGAACCGATGTGCGAGTGCAGACCGAGGAAGGCCAGCGACGGCTGGGCGCGGATGAGTGCTACTGCCGCCGCGGCATCCGCTAGAGGAATACCGAACTTCTGGTCCTCGCGGGCCGTCGCCAGGTATTCGTGGGTTGATGCGTGAACCCCGCTGTTGATGCGCAGGCGCACCGGCTGGGTTCGACCGTGCCGTGAGGCTGCTGTGGCGACGCGCTCGATCTCGACGACGCTGTCGATCACGATGGCACCGACGCCCGCACCCACGGCACGGTCGATCTCGGAAAGACTCTTGTTGTTGCCGTGCAGCCCCAGGCGTGCCGGGTCGACGCCCGCGGCGAGCGCGACCGCCATCTCGCCGCCGCTCGCGACGTCGATGTTGAGGCCAGCCTCGGTGACCCAGCGCGCGACCTCGGTGCACAGGAACGCCTTGCCCGCGTAGTAGACCTTGGCGCTGCTGCCGACCCGCGCGAACTCGCGGTCGAACGATTCGCGGATGCCGCGGGCGCGACCCCGGGCGTCGGCTTCGTCCACCACGTACACGGGCGTACCGAACTCGGCCACGAGCGCTGAGGCGGACACCCCCGCGATCTCGAGCTCGCCGACCGCGGAGCGCCGCGCATTGCGCGACCACACCGACGCGGGCAGCGCGTTGGCATCGGCGGGCTCGACGAGCCACGCGGGTGCGAGGGGGGTGGATGACACGGCAGACCTCACGAGGTTGTTTCTAGGTGAGGCGAGCGAACCCGGATTGGTCCCTGAAGCCGAGTAAATACTAGCGGTAGGCGCTACTTCTGCTTGCAGACCCCGAGCTCGGACAGCCCCGGACCGCTGAGTGCGGTGCCGTCGCCGTTGATCGCGATCACCAGGTTCGAGCCGACGACGTCGACATCGGTGATCGTCAGAGCCTTCGGCAGGCTGGATGCTACGCAGAAGTCCTGCGACTGAAGGAACTGCCCCGCAATCCCCGCGAACTCCGGGCTCGCGCGCAGGTCGGCCACCGAGATGTCCTCGCCAGCCAGCGTGATCGTCTCCGGGTCGAAGCTGATGCCGCCATCGACGGCGGAGGGAACGAGGTCGACCGACACCGGGATCACGAAGAAGCCGAGAACGTTGAACTCGGTGCTCGCGGTGATGACGCCCTCACCCAGTTCGATGGTCTTGAGCTCGATGCCGCTCATGAAGCTCGCGAGCTTGCGTACGTTGGCCTCCGAGACCGTGGCGACGATTCCGAGCTTGTCGACCGGCTGCGCACCATCGAGGGGAACCCCGGCGGCGGTGATCACGGCAGAACCCGTGATGTCGCCGAAGGAGAGCTCGGCGACATCCACGGTGACCTCATCGATCGAACCGCGCAGGGCCTGGAGGATGACGGAGCCGCCTCCCAGGTCGACGTCCACCTTCGTGGTCGGGTCGAGCTTCAGGACCTGGATGATCTGGTCGCGCACGTAGCCCTTGGCGTAGTCCTTCGCGTAGGCGTCGGCCACGAAGAAGCCCGCGACCAGCAGGACGACGAGCACCACGAGGGCGATGACCCAGCCGATCCAGCGGCGGCGCTTGCGGGGCGGCGCGGGAGCGGTCGCGACAGGCGTCGAGGGGAGCACTTCGGTGGAGGTCTCGATGGGCTCGACCGCCGGTGGCGCCACAGGTTCGATGGGCTCGGCCATGGCTACATCCTCTCCGGGGCGCTGACGCCCAGCAGACCGAGGCCGTTGCGCAGCACCTGGCCGACCGCATCATTGAGCCACAGTCGGGTGCGGTGCACGTCGCCGACCGGCTCGTCACCGACCGGGGTGACCCGGCAGCTGTCGTACCAACGGTGGTAGGCGCCGGCCAGCTCCTCGGCGTAGCGGGCGACCCGGTGCGGCTCCCGCAATTCGGCGGCCTGGCGCAGCAGCCGCGGGTACTCGGCGAGGATGCCCAGCAGGATGCTCTCGGTCTCGTGATCGAGCAGACTCGCGTCGAACGCACTGCGCTCGACCCCGGAGCCGGAAGCGTTGCGCGCAACGCTGTGCGTGCGGGCGTGTGCGTACTGCACGTAGAACACGGGGTTGTCGTTGGTCTTCTTGCCCCACAGGTCGAGGTCGATGTCGACCTGCGAGTCGATGGAGCTGCGCACGAGGGCATAGCGGCCGGCGTCAACTCCGACGGCCTCGACGAGGTCCTCGAGGGTGACGACCGTGCCCGCGCGTTTGGACATGCGCACGGGTTCGCCGTTGCGCACCAGGTTCACGAGCTGCCCGATGAGGATCTCGAGGTTGACGTACGGTGTGTCGCCGAAGGCCGCGGTCATCGCCATGAGGCGCTTCACGTAGCCGTGGTGATCGGCGCCGAGCATGATCAGGTTGCGCTCGAAACCGCGCTCGCGCTTGTTGAGGTAGTAGGCGAGGTCGCCGGACATGTACCCGAACTCGCCGTCGCTCTTGATCAGGACGCGGTCCTTGTCGTCGCCGTAGTCGGTCGACCGGAACCAGGTCGCGCCGTCGGCCTCATAGATCGCGCCGAGTTCGCGCAGACGGTCGATGGCGTGGTTCACGGCGCCCGACTCGTGCAGCTCGTTCTCGTGGAAGTAGACGTCGAACTTGACGCCGAACTCGTGCAGGCTCGCCTTGATGTCGCCGAACATCAGCTCGACGCCGACCGCCCTGAACACCTCCTGCTGCTCGTCGCGCGGGATGTGGAACAGGTCGCCCGGGTAGAGCGTGAGCACGCGCGCCGCGATGTCGGCGATGTAGTCGCCGCCGTAGCCGTCCTCCGGCGCGGGCTCACCGAGCCAGCTCGCGAGCAGGCTGCGGGCGAACCGGTCGATCTGCGCGCCGTGGTCATTGAAGTAGTACTCCCGGGTGACGATGCCGCCCTGCGACTGGAAGATGCGCGCGAGGCTGTCGCCCACCGCGGCCCAGCGAACGCCACCGATGTGGATCGGCCCGGTCGGGTTCGCCGACACGAACTCGAGGTTGATGGTGACGCCGCGGTAGAGATCGCCGAGCCCGTAGGCGTCGGCCTGCTCCACTATGGTCTTGGCCAGGGCGCCGGCTGCGGCGGCATCCAGAGTGATGTTGATGAAGCCGGGGCCGGCCACGTCGACGGATGCCACGCCCTCAAGCTCGGCGGCGGCGTCGGCGATCTCCTGCGCAAGCTCGCGGGGGTTCGCCCCGAGCGACTTGGCGAGCTTCATGGCGATGTTGGAGGCCCAGTCGCCGTGGTCGCGATTGCGCGGACGCTCGAGGGCGACGTCGTCGACAGTGAGCTCCGCAGTGCCGCCGCGGCGCACCACGATGCCCGTGACGACGGTGAGCAGGGCGGCGGAGAGATCGGCGGGATTCACGAGGCTCAAGCTTAGCCGGGGCGCCTCCGGCCGAATCCGACCGTCAACTTGGGCGCCCGAATGGATGCCCGAAATGCCGACGCGCGCGCTTTGGCAGCACACTCACACGCAACCGTGGTGAGGATAGGATCATGCGCACTCGTCGAACCCTTGTGGCCATCCTCCCCCTCAGCCTGCTGCTGCTCACCGCATGCGTGCCGACCGAGCAGGCCACGCCCAGCGCAAGCGCGACCCCGTCGTCGTCGGCGAGCGGCAGCGCGACACCGAGTGCGACTCCCACGGCGAGCTCGGCTCCCTCGACGCCCGTGACCATCGGATGCGACTCGCTCATCTCGCTGCAGGAGATGTACGACTTCAACCCGAACTTCAGCGCGAAGGCCGACTACTCCCCCGCCGCGGGATCGCTCGGCGCCGAAGCCCTCGACCACAAGGGCATCGCCTGCGCCTGGGTCAACCAGACCAGTGGCGAGCTGATCGAGATCTCCGTGGCCAACCCCGGCGACACCGTGTTGACGGCGAAGAAGAACGAGCTGGTGACCACCAGCAACCCCGTGCCCACCTACGAGGTCGAGGGCTACTTCATCGTCGACAACGGGGTGGGCACCGCGCAGGCGTTCGATGACCCCTACTGGATCGTAGGGACCTCGTCGCTGTTCTTCGAGCCCGGGGATGTCGCGCCGCTCATGGCCGCGGCCATCGCCAACCTCGGCTAGCTAGCCGAGCTGCACGAGCTGAGTGCCGTCGTCGGACGGCAGCTCATCGACGATCGCGAGCACCTCCATGCGAGTCAGGGACAGGTCGGCCCAGTGGTTCGTGAGGAAGGCGATGTCCGCCGCGTCACGGCCCGTTGAGATGCGCAGCATGCTCTGACGGGGTGCGAGGCGCGTGGCATCCACGGTCCACCAGGCGCCGTCGACCCAGGCCTCGGCCACCGCATGGAAGTCCATCGGCGACAGGCCCGGCGCGTAGACGGCGACCATGCGGGCGGGCACGTCGAGCGCCCGGAGCAGGGCGATGACGAGGTGGGCGTAGTCGCGGCAGACGCCTCGGCGGGCGAGCAGGGTCTGCTCGGCGCCATCGGTCGGAAGGCTGGAACCCGGCACGTAGCGCAGCCGCTCCCAGACCCAGAGCGTGACCGCCGAAAGGAGGTCGTGGCCGCTGAGACCAGCGAACTCGCTGCGGGCCGTGGGAGTGAGCGAGTCGGACTCGCAGTAGCGGCTGGGTCGCAGGTAGGTGACGAGGTCGAGGTCGTTGGCGACCAAGGGGTTGGCTCGACCGACCACCTCGGCCGAGTACTCGACCACCATGGTTCCCGCATCGCTGATGAGTTGGTGCAGGCGGGTTCCGTGGTCGTCGACCAGCTCGGTTGCCTTCAGCGGCACACCGTCGAGCACGAACGAGAGGCTCTCCTTGCCGAAATAGGAATCCCGGGCCGCCGCGATACTGAAGACCATGTTGGTGCGTCCGTCGATCGCGAGGTCGAGGCGAGTGGTGACGGTGCGCAGCATCCCTCGATCCTGTCACGCCGCGCGCGGCGCTGCGGCGCTGATACTCTGTTAGCTGCACTCCTGGCCCCCATAGCTCAGGGGATAGAGCACTGCCCTCCGGAGGCAGGGGCGCAGGTTCGAATCCTGCTGGGGGCACAGATGAGGAAAGGGTCTCGCCATGGCGGGGCCCTTTCCTCATCTCCGGCTCCGGCAGATTGAGAAGCCGCTCGTGGGCCCACAGCCGCCGGTTCCGGCGCGCGGCGCAGCCGCGTGACGGCCGTGCGCTGGGGAGTCGAATCCTGCTGGGGGCACTGGAACGAGTGAAGGGTCTCACCGGCACGGGGCCCCTTCCTCGTCTCCGGGTCCGGTTGATAGCGTGTCGTGATGCAGCTGACGCGAAGTTTCACGCCGAAGCAGTACGCGGATGGTCTTGAATCGTGGGGGTTCCTGAATTTCAAGGGGAAGTCACCGCTGTTCGCCTCCGTCTTCGGCGACGTGTTCTTTGGCGCGCGGAATGGCATCTGGTTCCTGGACGCATTCGGCGGAACGCTCGTTCGGATCTGCAGGAAGGAAGTCGACCTGCAGACACTTCTCGATAGTCCTGAAGGGCAGGAGAAGTACCTGTTGGCCGGATTGGTTCACGCTGCCGACGTTGCAGGCATCCGTCCGGTGGGTGATCAAGTTCTGGACTTCACGATTGATCCAGTTTTCGGTGGCCCAATCGAGGTGAGCAACCTGTCGGTGATGGACTTCGTCGTCAAGCTGAACCTCGCGGGTCAGATTCGGGGCCAGATTCGGAAGATGAAACCAGGCGCGACGATCTCACACATCACGGTAGACGGCGAGCGGTTGTAACGCCTTCGCCTGCGCGAGTTGCCCACTTTCGTTGCCCGGATGGCGGGCGAAGGACGGAAGTGGGCAACTCGCGAGCTGAATCCTGCTGGGGGCACTGAATGCCGTGAGGGGCGCCCCGTTGCTCCTGCGGACATGCCGCAAGCGCAATAGGACGCCCCTCAGGGTGCCGCTGTGTCTAGGACGCGGACTTGCTCCCGAAGCGCTCACGCAGGAACGGGATGATCAGGATGACGCCCATCACGATCGCCGCGATTCCGCCCAACTGGCGCAGTACCGCTAGGTCGAGGAGACCGAATCCACGAATGAAGGCATAGGCGGCCAGCAGGATGAGCACGATCGCGAGGGTGCGCGCCTGACCCGTGGTCACCCCCGACCAGAGGTAGATCGCCAGCACGAGTGAGATCGAGCCGACGAAGACGCCGTCGGCGATAGCGGGGGTCGTGGCGCCGAACACCAGGAAGAGTCCGACCACGATCGCCGCGATGGAGACGACGAGCTTGACGACGGCGCCGGTGGAGTTCTTGCTCTCGGCCATGATCAGGCCTTCGCCTTCTTGACCGCCCGACCGACTGCGAACAGCAGCACGAAGTCGAGGATCGCCACGATGATCAGCACGATGCCGAAGAAGACCGCGTAGGCGGTGGTTGCGGCCGGGGCGAACAGCACGACGACCACACCGGCCAGGGCGATGAGCATTCCGATGAGGATCGAGACGCCGTCACCGTGCCCACGAGCGGTGTCGACCAGCGTCGCGATGCCCTCGAAGATCCACGAGATGCCGACGAGCAGCACGATGAACACGGCGGTCTCGAAGGGGTTCTTGATGACGATCACGCCGGCCGCGAGGATCAGCGCACCGATGATGAAGTTGGCAGCCTTGCCGCCGCCGTTGAGGTCCTTGTCGACGAATCCTTGGATGACGCGCACGACGCCGAGGATCACGAAGTAGATGCCCAGGAGGATCGCGAGGATGCTCACTGTGGCCTGCGGCCACACCAGCACGAGGATGCCGATGATGAGCGCGGCCGCGGCGCGAATCGCCCAGACGGTGCGCGACTGACGGAACAGTCCGACGAGCTGGTTCTCGGTGGTTGTTGACATGGGTTGGGTCACTCTCCTGATCAGTCGCCGACATCGTTGCCGGACGTCACGCACAGGCTACAACCGTGAACACCTCTCGGCACAGCACCGCTCCGCTGCTACTCTGACGCCATGATGGGCAGCTCAGAACGGTCCATCGTGCGCGTTGTGATCGCGCCCGACTCCTTCAAGGGATCGCTGGCCGCGGAGGATGTGGCCGACGCCATCGCGGCGGGCTGGCTGTCGGAACGCCCGGGCGACGTGCTGACACTTCTGCCCCAGGCCGACGGCGGTGAGGGAACCCTCGACGCGATCGAGGCGTCGGTGCCAGGTGCGGTAAGACGCAGCGCCGGCGCGGTGACCGGCCCAGACGGTCGGCCGACGCCGGGCGAGTGGCTTGAGCTGCCCGACGGCACGGCGGTCGTCGAGCTTGCCGGGGCCAGTGGCCTGCCGCTCATGACGGTTCGGGATGCCCCGGCCGCGTCGACGCGCGGCACCGGCGAGGTCATCTGCAACGCCCTGGAGGCGGGTGCACACTCACTCGTGCTCGCGCTGGGTGGCTCGGCGACGACCGACGGAGGTTCTGGCGCGCTGTCCGCGCTGGGGTTGGGACTGACCGACGACCGCGACCGCCCGATCGCCGAGGGCGGCGCGGGCCTCGCGACGCTGGCGCGAGTCGATCGCGGCCTTCTCGTGCCGGCTCCGCCCGGCGGGGTGACCCTGCTCACCGATGTGACCAATCCCCTGCTCGGTCCCACCGGCGCCGCACACGTCTTCGGCCCGCAGAAGGGCGCGAGCCCCACCCAGTGCGCCGAGCTCGATGCCGCGCTGGCGCGGTGGGCGGAGCTGCTCGGGGGCGACCCCGACGCTCCGGGGGCGGGAGCCGCAGGCGGGACGGCCTACGGATTCGCCGCGGTGTGGGGTGCGCGAATCGTGCCCGGTGCGCCGCGGATCGCCGAGCTCACCGGGTTGACGGCGGCGGCGGCATCCGCGGATCTGATCATCACGGGCGAGGGGCGGTTCGACGACCAATCGCTGGGCGGCAAGGTCGTGGGCCACGCGCTCGGCCTGGGCCGACCCGTCGCCGTCATCGCGGGGTCGCTCGCAGCTGCCGCGCCGGGCTGGTCGATGTCCCTCACCGACCTCGCTGGCAGCGCCGAGCAGGCGATGGCGGACCCTCGGCGCTGGCTCCGGGAAGCGGGCACCCTCGCAGCGTGCGAGTTCAGTCGTTCGTGACGGCGTGCGCCTCGAGGAACTCGTAGAGCTCGCGATCGTCGACCCCGGGGAAGGTCCCCGACGGCAACGGCGACAGGATGTGCGCGTGCAGCCGCGCACTCGACCAGGCCTTGCCCGCCCAGCGCTCGGTGAGGGTGCCGTCGGGTGTGCGGCAGCATGACTCGTCGGGGCAGGTCGACGAAGTGCGGTTGCTCGTCTCGCGACCGCGGAACCACTTCGAGTGCGAGAACGGAACGCCGATCGTGATGGAGAACTCCTCGGCCGACGTGGTTCCCGTCTGGGTCGAGTCGAAGAAGGTGCCCTCCGGGGTGTCGGTGTACTGGTAGAACTCGGTCGTGCGGTTGGTGCGGGCGAACGCCGTGCGCGCGCTCCACTTGCGGCAGACGATCTGGCCCTCAGTCGATCCGGTCACGTCCACGGGCAGACGCAGGCCGTCGTTCTCGTAGGCCTTGTACACGGCGCCGTCGTCTCCGACGCGCAGGAAGTGCACCTCGAGATCGAGGTGTGCTGTGGCGAGGTTCGTGAAGCGCAGCGCGGCAGCCTCGTGGGTGACGCCGAAGGCATCCCTGAAGTCCTCGACGGCGATGTTGCGGTCGGCTTTGGCCGCCGACAGGAACTCGACGGACTGACGCCTCGGCATGAGCACCGCCGCCGCGAAGTAGTTGATCTCCAGTCGTTGGCGCAGGAAGTCGGCATAGGTCGCGGGTGTCTCGTGGCCGAGCACACGATGCGCCATCGCCTGCAACGCCATGCCGCGCAGACCGTGGCCTCCCGGGATCGACGCCGGCGGAAGGTAGATGCGCCCGTTGGCGAGATCGGTGACCGAGCGGGCCGAGTGCGGCAGGTCGTTGACGTGCACGAGCTCGAAGCCGAGGCGCTCGGCCATCATGCTCACCGAGCGGTGAGTGAGGGCGCCCGTGGTGTGTCCGACATCGGCCAGCAGCTTCTCGGCGACGTCGTCGATGTCGGGCAGGTAGTTGTCGAGCGTGCGCATATGCAGGCGCAGGTCGGTGTTGGCGCGCCTCGCCTCCTCGGGCGTCGCGATCGCCTCGCGCGCGCGCCGGGCGAGCTCGCGGTGGAGGCCCACCAGGGCCTCGAGGGTCTCATCGGCGGTGCCCTTCGACGGGCGGATCGAGGGAAGTCCGAGCGACGCGTACACACTTGAGCGCTGTGCCCGGTCCAGCTCGATCTCGAGGGCTGCGCGCTTGCTGGGGGGCGCGTCATCCAGCAGGTCCGCGAGCTGGATGCCCGTGGCCGTGGCGATCGCGCCGAGCAGGCTCAGCCGTGGTTCCCGTCGGCCGTTCTCCATGAGCGAGAGCTGACTGCCGGCGATGCCGACCTTGTCGCCGAGCTGGTCAAGGGTCATGCCGGCCGAGGTGCGGAAGTGCCGAATGCGCTGTCCGAGGGTCACAAGATCGTTCACGAGACCAGATTAGCGAAAGATCGAGTGATCTTTCACCCACATTTCGGAGATTGAGCCGCATTGCATGGCGCACAGTGGAAGAACACCACGTTTTGAGCCGGAAGGAATGCTAGATGAGCATCGCGGAGATCACCCGTACTCAGTCCCCCGTGCCCGATGGTGCGCCGGAGTCGGTCGTCGCCTGGGTCGACGAGATCGCAGCCCTGACACTGCCCGACGACGTCGTCTGGTGCGACGGTTCCCGCGCCGAGTGGGATGCCTTGGCCCGCGAGATGGTCGCAAGCGGAACCCTGATCCGCCTCAACGCCGAGCACCGCCCCTACAGCTTCCTCGCTCGCAGCGATCCCAACGACGTCGCGCGGGTCGAGGACCGCACCTTCATCTGCTCGGTCGATCCCGTGGATGCCGGCCCCACCAACAACTGGATGGACCCGATCGAGATGCGCGCCACCCTGCAGCCGCTGTTCAGCGGAAGCATGCGCGGTCGCACGATGTACGTGGTGCCGTTCTCCATGGGCCCGCTGGGATCCCCGCTGTCGCGCCTTGGGGTCGAAGTCACGGATTCGCCCTACGTCGCCGCGAGCATGGGGATCATGACCCGCATCGGCACCGAGGTGCTGAGCCAGTTCACTCCCACGACCCAGTGGGTGCGTGCAGTGCACAGCGTGGGAGCGCCGCTCTCCCCCGGCCAGGACGATGTGCCGTGGCCGTGCAACGAGACGAAGTACATCACCCACTTCCCTGAGAGCCGCGAGATCTGGTCTTTCGGTTCGGGTTACGGCGGCAACGCGCTGCTCGGCAAGAAGTCTTTCGCGCTGCGCATCGCCTCGGTCATGGCCCGCGACGAGGGATGGCTCGCCGAGCACATGCTCATCATCAAGGTCACCAACCCGCGGGGTCGGGTCTTCCACGTGGCCGCGGCGTTCCCGAGCGCCTGCGGGAAGACGAACCTCGCCATGCTGAAGCCGACCATTCCCGGCTGGAAGGTCGAGACCATCGGCGACGACATCGCCTGGCTGGGCCGCGGTGAGGATGGACGCCTGCGCGCGATCAACCCCGAGGCCGGCTTCTTCGGAGTCGCGCCGGGCACCGGCTACTCGACCAACGCCACCGCGATGGACACCATCTGGGGCAACACGATCTTCACGAACGTTGCCCTCCGCGACGATGGCGACGTCTGGTGGGAGGGCATGAGCGACACGGTTCCCGCCCAGCTCACCGACTGGGAGGGCAACCCGTGGACACCGGCATCGGGTCGTCCTGCAGCCCACCCGAACTCGCGTTTTACTGTGGCAGCCCGCCAGTGCCCGAGCATCTCGGATGACTGGGAGGACCCACGGGGCGTCGTCATCGACGCGATAATCTTCGGCGGCCGCCGCGCGACCAACGTGCCGCTAGTGGTGGAGGCACGGGATTGGGAGCATGGTGTCTACCTGGGCGCCACGATCTCGTCCGAGCGCACCGCGGCCGCCGAAGGCACTCTGGGGGAGCTTCGCCGCGACCCCTTCGCCATGGCCCCGTTCTGCGGGTACAACATGGCCGATCACTGGGCCCACTGGCTCAGCGTGGGTGCCGAGCTGCGCAAGACCGGATCGGTGCCGCGCATCTTCCAGGTCAACTGGTTCCGCAAGGGTGCCGACGGTCGGTTCCTGTGGCCCGGCTTCGGCGAGAACTCGCGGGTCATCGAGTGGATCCTCGAGCGCGTCGACGGCCAGGTCGCCGCAGAGGAGAGCCCGATCGGGCTGCTCCCCCACGCGGGCGAGCTGAACGTCGATGGCCTGGATATCTCCGACGACGACCTATCCGAGCTGTTCGCCATCGACCGCGAGACCTGGTTGGCCGAGGCGGATGCGACGTCCGAGTTCTTCGAGAGCTTCGACGGTCGCGTGCCTGCCGCGGTCACCAAGCAGCTCGACATCCTGCGCAGCAAACTCGCCTGACTCACCGTTTCGCGCTCCGGGTCGGGTCTGACCCAACGTTTCGCGCTTGTTGCGCGTCTTAGAAGGTGTGAGCTCCACTACTTTTGAGATGGCCCGGACGCAGCGCGCCGCGGCATCCGTCAGCGCGAGGAGGTCAGGCGTGTCCAGCACAGCCGGCGAGCCGACGCGCTGGGAGGACGTGGTCACACGCCTCGTCGCCGAGCGCGGCGACGCGCTGACACGCTACGCATTCCTGATCTCCGGCAACCGGGATGACGCGTCCGACCTCGTGCAGGATGCCCTGGTCAAGACCTTCGGCAGGGTGCGCAACGGATTCTCGATCGCGAGCGCCGAGGCGTACGTGCGCCGGGCCATCCTGAACACGTATCTTGACTCGGGTCGGCGCACCAGCCGGTGGCGCAAGATCGCCCACCTGAACGCCGCTCCCGAACTGGACGAACCCCGCGACGCGCAGACCGAGTCGCGACTGGACGTGACTCGCGAGTTGATGAAGCTCACGCCGCGCGAGCGCGCCTGCGTCGTACTGCGCTACTACGAGGACCTCAAGGTCGACGACATCGCCGAGTGGCTCGGAATCAGTGCCGGCGCGGTGAAGCGCTACCTCAGCGACGCGCTGGCCAAGCTCGCCGTCACCCTGACCGAAGACGGCCCTGCCATCCGCGACGGAAAGGGGGCACCCCGTGCCCAGTGAATCCGAACTGCGCGACCTGCTCTCATCGGCCCACGCGCCCCATGAGCTGGATGCCCAGCGCATCATCGCGCGCAGCCGTCGGCGTCGGCTACCGCGCCAGCTCGCGGCGGGGGCCGTGAGCGTGCTCGCCGTCGCGGGAATCAGCGTCGTCGTCATCCAGACCTCTCTGGTCTCCCAGCCGCCCAGCACGGTCTCGATGATGGACCAGTCCGCCGAGGGCGGCGCCGCACCCGAGGCGAGTGCCGACTCGATCAAGCGAGCGCCGGCCGACAGGATCAACCTCTGCGAAGCGCCCCTGGCCGACGTGGCGCCGAGCACTCTGGGTCTGCAGCTGGATGTCGCCTTCCCTGCCACAGCGCCGGTAGGCACCGACCCCGTGGTCGGCGCCGTGCGCCTCACGAACACCAGCGACCTCACAGTGTCCGGCACCACCACCACGGTGCCCGCCATCACGCTGTCGCGCGACGGCGTCGTGCTCTGGCACAGCAACGGTCAGGCGGAGACCCCGGAACGCGCCGTGACCCTGGCCCCGGGCGAGTCGATCGAGTACGAGGCAACCTTCGTGCCGGTGCAGTGCACCGTGGAGGATGACGGCTCCGAGCAGTTCCGGGCCGACCTGCCGCCGGTTCCCGCCGGTGACTACGACCTGTCGGCGGCTCTGGACTTCCTGCCCGATGCCGCACCAACCGACGGCTCGACGCCAGGTCTGGACCTGGTGACGGGCCCGCGGTCGACGATCCAACTGCAGTAGAGCGGCAAAAGAAAATCGCCGCCACTTCGTTGTGACGGCGATCTTCCTTTAGTGAGTGAGAACCTAGCCGAAGACCGTCCGGGGTACAAATCGGGCCTTCGGCACGCGGCAGCACCTCCAATAGAATCCCTTCGTCGGGCAAGCAGAGGAGTCGCAGCTGATGTGGTCACGAATCGGTGTTGGCACCGCGATTCTTGCCGGGTTGCTCGCCCTCGGAACCCCTGCCGCCTTCGCCGAGGACCCCGTTGACCTGAGCGGCGCGTACATCGTCGACAAGGTGCGCGCGATCACCCCGGACGAGGGCAACGAGATCCTCGGGGCCCTCGACTCCCTGTACACGAGGGCGAGCATCCAGCTCTTCGTCGTCTACGTGGACTCGTTCTCCAACCCCAGCGACCCCGTCGACTGGGCCGACACCGTGGCGATCGACAACGGCCTGGGCGGCAATGATGTGCTGCTCGCGGTCGCGGTCGACGACCGCCAGTACGCTCTCTCGATCGATGACAGCTTCACGCTCTCCGACACACAGATCACCGTCGTCGAGCAGGCCATTGAGGCCGAGTTGCGCGACGACAACTGGGCGCAGGCCGCGATCGCGGGGGCACAGTCGCTCGAGGCGGAGGCGACCGGCGTGGTCGGACCCAACCAGCCCTCGGACCCGACGACTCCCACCGATCCGCCGGCGGAGTCGGGCGGCGGCATCCCGATCGTGCCGATCTTGGGCGGCGTGGCAGTGGTCGGTGCCGGGGTGTTCATCTTCTCGCGCATCCGTCGGCGCGGCAGCGACGGTCGTGTGGTCTCCGCGCCCGAGGGGATGACCCAGAAGCAGCTCGACCAGCGGGCCGGCAGCCTGCTCGTTCAGCTTGACGACTCCCTCAAGACCAGCGAGCAGGAGCTCGGCTTCGCCGTCGCCCAATTCGGGGATGACGCGACCAAGGACTTCACAGCGGTGCTGGCCAGCGCCAAGGCGAAGGTCGCCGAGGCGTTCACCCTGAAACAGAAGCTAGACGACGCGACACCCGACTCCCCCGCCGACCAGAGGGCGTGGACCACGAAGATCATCGAGCTGTGTGAGGCCGCCGATGCGGAACTCGACAGCCAGGCCGACGCCTTCGACGCGCTGCGCGAACTTGAGAAGAACGTGCCGCAGGCGCTCGCAGCCGCTCGCGAGTCCGTCGGCGCGGCGCGAGCCCGGTCGGCGGAGGCCGCAGACACCGTGAAGGCGCTCTCGAAGATGTACGCGGCATCCGCCGTCGCAGCGGTCTCGACCAACATCGAGCAGGCGGCCAAACTGCTCGACTTCGCCGAGGCGGCAGCAGGCAAGGCCGACACCGCGATAGCCGCGAGTGATTCGAGCCAGGCGGCCATTGCGGTGCGCACGGTGCAGGCCAGCGTGGGCCAGGCCCAGCAGCTGTTCACGGCGATCGACACCCTGAAGTCCACCCTCGGGGATGCGACGACGAAGCTCGAGGCGGCGATCGCCGACACCACCCAGGACGTCGCGGCGGCCCGAGCGCTGCCGCAGGACGAGGCATCCGCCGCCCTCGCACCGGCGATCGCCGCCGCGGCTGCGGCACTGAGCGGGGCAACCGCCACGAAGGGCGACCCCGTGGCAAGCCTCGCGAAGCTGGAACTGGCCAACTCCGCCCTCGACCAGGTCTTCACCGGAGTGCGCGACGAACAGCAGAAGATCTCCTCGGCACGCACGCAGCTGGATGCCGCGATCTCCGCCGCACGCGCCCAGTTGTCGAGCGCCCGGGAGTACATCACCACCCGACGGGGCGGAATCGGCGAGAGCGCCCGCACCCGGGTGAGCGAGGCGGAGCGTCATCTCGGCCAGGCCGAAGCACTGTCCGACTCCGATCCGGTGAAGGCACTCGGTGAGGCGCAGCGAGCCAACGACCTCGCCTCACAGGCGTTCGAACTCGCCCGCAGCGATGTCTCGGAGTTCACTCGGCAGGACAGCTACGGCGGCATGCCGCGGGGATCCGACGGCGCCGACCTCGGCGGGCTTCTCGGCGGTGTCATCGGCGGCATGCTCGGCTCGGAAGGCGGCGGCCGCAGTTCGGGCGGTGGTGGCTGGTTCGGTGGCGGTGGGTCGTCGGGCAGCAGCTACCGGCCGAGCCGCAGTTCGCGCTCCGGTTCGTTCGGCGGAAGTTCACGCAGCGCGCGCTCCAGCAGTGGTGGCGGGCGTAGCCGCGGCGGTAGGTTCTAACACAGACCTCGAAGAAGGTTCTCCACACGAAAGGCACGCTGACATGGCTAAGCAATCAATCCTCGGGCGCATCTCCCAGCTTCTGAAGGCCAACATCAACGCCCTCATCGATCAGGCGGAGGACCCGCAGCTGTTGCTCGACCAGCTGGTGCGCGACTACACGAACTCGATCGCAGAGGCGGAGAGCGCCGTGGCACAGACCATCGGCAACCTGCGCCTGATGGAGCAGGACCACGCCGAGGACATCGACGCGGCCGCCGACTGGGGTCGCAAGGCACTCGCCGCGAGCTCCAAGGCCGACGAGCTGCGTGCCGGCGGCAACTCGACCGACGCCGACAAGTTCGACAACCTGGCCAAGATCGCCCTCGGCAAGCAGGTCTCCTCGGAGAACGAAGCGAAGGCCGTCGAGCCCACCATCGCGTCGCAGACCACTGTCGTCGAGCAGCTCAAGAGCGGCCTCGACGGCATGCGCGCGAAGCTGAGCGAACTCACCGCCAAGCGCGACGAGCTGGTCGCTCGGGCCAAGTCGGCGGCAGCCCAGTCCCAGGTCATCGACGCCGTGAAGTCGATCGATCTGCTCGACCCGACCAGCGAGATCTCGCGCTTCGAGGACAAGATCCGGCGCGAGGAGGCGAAGGTGCTCGGCCAGCAGGAGATCGCGGCATCCACCCTCGACGCTCAGTTCGAGAGCCTCGATGACCTCGACAAGCAGGCCGAGGTGGATGCCCGTCTGGCCGCCCTCAAGGCCGGTAGCGCACCGAAGGCTGTCACCTCCTAGCAACGAGCCGAGTGCGGGAACAAAGCGCGCGGCGTCGCGCTTGACACCAGCATGACAACTCTCGGAATCATCGGCGCCGGAAACATCGGCAGCCACGTGGCACGCAAGGCGATCGACAACGGCTACGACGTAGTCATCTCCAACTCCCGCGGGCCGGAGACGCTGGCCGCCCTCGTCGCCGAACTCGGCCCGAAGGCGCGCGCCGCAACGGTGGCGGATACCGCGGCGAGCGGCGATGTCGTCATGGTGACGGTGCCACTGCGCGCGTATGCCTCCGTTCCGGTCGAACCGCTCGCGGGCAAGATCGTGCTCGACACCAACAACTACTACCCGCAGCGGGATGGCAACATCGCAGCGCTCGACGAGAAGACCGACACCTCCAGCGGACTGCTGCAGAAGCACCTGCCAACGAGCCGCGTGGTGAAGGCGTTCAACCACATCCAGGCGGCGAGCATAGCGACTGACGGCACGCCCGCCGGCACACCGAACCGTCGCGCGCTGGCTCTCGCCGGCGACGACCGCGAGGCGCTGGAGTTCGCGCAGAAGCTCTACGACCAGTTCGGATTCGACGCGGTGGTCGTGGGCGGGCTCGCCGACAGCTGGCGGGTGGAGACCAACCAGCCCGCGTACGGAGTGCGTCAGAACGCGGACGAACTGCGCGCGAATCTCGCAATCGCCACGCGCTAGGGTTTCCCCATGGTCGCCACCTTCGTCGTCGTTCCCCAGTGGCAGGGCTCGGGCTCGTCCCGGGCGATGCGGCTCGTTGATGGGGCCGAGGCGATCCGGGGGGATCTGCCCAGCAGTTCCACCAGGACCATAGAGATTCCCCTCGAGGCGGGCGACGGCCAGGGCACGGCGGTGCATCGGCTCAGCTCGATCGCACTCGTTCGCGACCGTCTCGCCGCCGACCTGGCCACCATCGACGGCCCGGTGATCACCATCGGCGGGGACTGCGGAGTCGAGCTCGCTGCCGTCGAGCGTGTCGTCGGCGATGACGTGGCAATCATCTGGCTGGATGCCCACCCCGACCTCAACACGCCGGAGTCGAGTCCCTCGGGCGCGTTCACCGGGATGGTGCTGCGAACCCTGCTCGGCGAGGGGCCGGCCCAGCTCGTGCCCGGCACGCCCCTGAAGCCCAGCCGCGTGATCCTCGCCGGTGCGCGGTCGTTCGACCCGGGCGAGGACGAGTACATCGCCGCGCACCGTGTGGTGACCATCGGAGCCGACGAGGTGAGCGGCCAGAGCCTGGTCGATGCGGTGGTGGCGTCGGGGGCGGCATCCGTCTATGTGCACATCGACCTCGACGTGCTCGACCCTGAGGACATCCAGGGACTCGGCTATCCCGAGCCCTTCGGCGTGCGCTCGGCCGATCTGGTGAATGCGCTCAAGGCTCTGGTGGCGCGCTTCCCCCTCGCGGGTGCCGGCATCACGGAGTTCGCTCCCGCTTCGCCGCGAGACGCGGTCGAGGACATGCCGACGATCCTGCGCCTGGTCGGCGCGCTGGCCTCGGCCGCCGGCTAGACGCCGCTAGGGCTTCGGCGCATCCGCGACCTGCACGCCGATCGTGTAGTTCGACCCGTCGACCTCCTCGATCGTCACCGGCGCATCGAACCGGTCGCCCGATGCCGGGTCGGTCAGGATGCACGGCACGACCGTGCCCTTGACGAGGTCGATGTCCTCGGTTCCGCAGTCGATGTCGGGCCGGGAACCCACCTGCTGTTCGAGCGCGTTCTCGGCGGTGGTTGCGAGGTCCTCGGGCGAGACGGTGTACGTCGCCGTCGCGGTACATCCACTGAGCAGGGCGGCGACTACCGCGGCCGCGGCGAGTGCGGGGGCGAGTCGGTTCATGAAAGGCCTCTCTCACGGATCTCACGGTCGAGTGCCCACCAGCTTAGAGGACTCGCTGCAGCCCATGGCAGGGGTGCTGCGACGTAGTCTGGGGACATGACTGATGCGGTCGAGACACCTTCCCGAATCACCCTCGAACGCGAAGGCGCGGTGCTGCTGATCGGGCTGAACCGCCCGGACAAGCGCAACGCTGCCGACTTCGCGATGCTCCAACAGCTGGCCATCGCCTACGCCGAACTGGAGAACGATCCCGACCTGCGGGCGGGCTTCGTCTTCGCCCACGGCGACCACTTCACCGGAGGTCTCGACCTCGCCGACGTCGGGCCGCGCCTGGGTCCCGACGGTCTCGACGTCGTTCCGAACGGTGGGCTCCATCCGTGGCAGGTCAACGGTCAGTTGCTCAGCAAACCCGTGGTGATGGCGGTGCAGGGCACCTGTCTCACGCTCGGGATCGAACTGATGCTGGCCAGCGACATCGTGGTCGCGGCCGACTCAGCGAGCTTCGCGCAGATCGAAGTGGCACGGGGCATCCTGCCGTTCGGTGGCGCGACGATCCGCTTTCCGCGCGCCGTCGGCTGGGGCAACGCGATGCGCTGGATCCTCACCGGCGACACGTTCGACGCTGCAGAGGCGCTGCGCATCGGCCTCGTCCAGGAGGTCGTGCCGCACGGCGAGCAGTACGCGCGCGGACTCGAGCTGGCGCAGCGCATCGCGGCCCAGGCTCCCCTCGCCGTGCAGGCGGCACTCATGAACGCCAAGATCGCCGTCCGCGACGGGGATGCCGCGGCCGAAGCAACGCTCCAGCCCGCCCTCGGCCTGCTCGCTGCCACAGAGGATGCCCGCATCGGCATGGAAGCGTTCGTCACCCGCAAGCCCGCGACGTTCGTGGGGCGCTGAGATGACGACCGAACCGCAGACCTACGACGTCGTCATCCTCGGGGCCGGCGCCGTCGCCGAGAACGTCGCCGACCGCGCAGTGCAGGGCGGTCTGACCGCGCTGCTCATCGAGAGTGAGCTCGTCGGCGGTGAGTGCTCCTACTGGGCGTGCATGCCTTCGAAGGCGCTCATCCGCAGCGGCATGGCTCTGCGGGCGGCGCAGCGACTGCAAGGAGCCAAGCAAGCGGTCACCGGCGACCTCGACGTCGCAGCAGTGTTCGCCCGGCGCACCGTCTTCACCCACGACTGGGATGACGCTAGCCAGGTGACGTGGGTCGACGGGGCGGGCATCTCGCTCCTTCGTGGCCACGCGCGACTCACCGGCGAGAAGCGGGTGTCGGTGACCGCGGCTGACGGCAGCGTCACCGACGTGATTGCGACCCACGCCGTCGTGATCAGTACCGGATCTGATCCGCTGCTTCCCGACATTCCGGGACTGGTCGAGGCGAACCCGTGGACCCCGCGGGACGCGACGAGCGCCACGAGCGCGCCGGCCAGCCTTGCCATCATCGGCGGCGGGGTCGTCGCCGTCGAGATGGCGACCGCCTACGCGAGCTTCGGCACAGCGGTCACGATCTTCGCGCGCAGCGGCCTGCTCCAGGGCCAGGAGGACTTCGCCGCCGAGCTCGTGACCGCCGGGCTCGCCGGTCTCGGTGTCGACATCCGCCGGGCCTCCCCCACCCTCGTCGAGCGCACCGAGTCGGGTGTGACAGTTCACGCCGGGGATGATTCCGTGACCGCCAGCGAGGTGCTCGTCGCTACCGGTCGCACGCCCCGCACGACCGAAATCGGGCTGGAGACGATCGGCCTTGAGCCCGGCGAGTGGATCACCGTCGACGAGACCCTGCGCGTGCCCGGCTACGACTGGCTGTATGCGACTGGCGATGTGAACCATCGCGCGCTGCTGACCCACCAGGGCAAGTACCAGGCTCGCGCCGCGGGCGACGTCATCGCCGCCCGCGCGAAGGGCGGGCCCGTGGATGACGCCCCCTGGGGCACCCACGTCGCGACCGCCGACCACGGCGCGGTGCCGCAGGTGACCTTCAGTGACCCGGAGGTGGCGTCGGTCGGCATCATCTCGCAGGCGGCCAGGGCGGCGGGCCGGAACATCCGTGTCGTGGACTACAACCTCGGCTGGGTGGCCGGCGCGAGTCTGCAGGCCGACGATTACGAGGGTCAGGCGCGGATGGTCGTCGATGAGGATCGCGGGGTCATCATCGGGGTGACCTTCGTGGGCCAGGACGTGAGCGAGCTCATCCACGCGGCGACGATCGCGGTCGCGGGCGAGGTACCGCTCGCCCGACTGTGGCATGCGGTACCGGCCTACCCCACGATGAACGAGATCTGGCTGCGCCTCCTGGAGACCTACGGACGGCCGGTGCACACGACCTGAGCCGCCGCCTCAGCGGGCGACGCCGGCGTACACCCCGAGCAGACCGGTCGCGGCAGCACCCCAGGTGAACCGCTGCGCGAACGCGCGGGCGGAGGTGCCGAGCTCGAGTCGGCGCTCGTCGTTCTCCAGAAGGTTGGCGATCTCGGTGGCCCAGTACCGGGGATCGCGCGTACCGAGAAGCAACCCGGATACCCCCTCCGAGATCGACTCGCGCAGACCCCCGCTGCGGTAGCCGATGACCGGCGTGCCAGCGGCGGCAGATTCGAGGGCCACGAGACCGAAGGTCTCGCTGAACGAGGGCACGATCGTGAGGTCGACGACGGACAGGAGGTCGGCGAGGTCCTCCCTCGGCAGCGACCCCACGAAGCGGATGTCATCAGCCACCCCCAGCTGGCCCGCCAGCGCGCCCAGCTGCTCGACGAATCCCTCGTGCCCGGGGGTGGCGTCCCCCACGATCACCAACTGGGGCGCCCACCCCCGCAACGCCCTGATCTCGGCCAGGGCGCGGACCGCGAGTTCGTGGCCCTTGAGGGGTTGGACCCTGCCGACCAGTGCGACGAGCGACCGCGCCGGGTCGAGCCGCAACCGTCGTCGCACGAGCACCGACAAGGACTCCGGTCTCGGGACGAAGAGCTCGAGGTCGACGCCGGGCGGGATGATCCAGGTGCGGTCGGCGGGGGCACCCACGTCGTCGATCAGGGCGGTGGCTTCCGCCGAGGACGCCGCGACGAGCGCATCGGCCTGAGTCGCGATGAACGTCTCGCTGCGCGATCGAATCACGGGTTCGTCGGACCCGCCCAGATCGGCATCCTTCATGACGGCGAGCGTGTGGAAGCTCTGCACGAGCGGTATGCCCAGCTCGAGGGCGACGGGGAGCGCGGCGATTCCGCTGAGCTAGTAGTGGCTGTGGATGACGTCGTACCGGGTGCTCCTGGCGAGGTGGGCGACGGCCTCGCCGAAGTCGTCGGTGACGCTCGCGAGATCCTGCTTGACGAGGGTGCCGGAGCCTGCGGGCAGTTCGTGCAGGGTGACCCCCGGAAGCAGAACCCGGGACGACGGTGCCCCGACCGCGCGCGTCAGGAGGTCGACTTCCGTGCCGCGGATGGCGAGTTCGGCGGCAAGGGCGAGAATCGCCACATTCATGCCGCCCGAGTCCCCGACACCGGGCGCCGCCGACGGCGAGGTGTGCATCGAGACCATCGCGACGCGCTGGATCACACCGGCCATGGTGCCACTGTATTCTGCGGAGTATGTCGCAGGAACCGCCCCCGCCGGTCGACCGGGGGCGCCGCGCCCGCATCGGGATCGTCCCGCGCCTCAGCCGGGTGCGATGGCTGCGGTGGCTCCTGCTGACCCCGGTGGTCGCCAGGCCCGGGTACTGGTTCGCGACGGCCTGCGCACTATTCTGGGGCGCACTGCTCGGGCGCTTCCACCTCAGCCGTCAGGGCGGGCTGATCGTCGCAGCGAACCTGCCGAACTGGGGTTTCGGCCGGGGTGGCACCACCGTGGGCGCCGTCTACCTCACCAACACGAACATCACGCCAGGCATCCTGGAGCATGAGGCTGTGCATCGAGCCCAGTGGAAGCGGTACGGGCTCGCCTTCATCCCGCTCTACGTCTCGGCGGGCCAGAACGCACTGCACAACCGGTTCGAGATCGAAGCGGGGCTGAAGAGGGGCGGGTACGTGTGAGCAAGGTGGCGGTCATCACCGGCGCGAGCTCGGGCATCGGCGCGAATGCCGCGGCCCGCCTCGCCGCCGCGGGCTGGGAGGTCGCGGTCGTGGGCCGCAATCCCGAGCGCACGCGGTCCGTTGCGGAGAGCGTGGGCGGTACGGCGTTCCTCGCGGACTACGACAGGCTCGACGATGTGCGCGCACTCGCGGCATCCCTCGCGTCACGGTACGAGCGCATCGATCTGCTCGCCAACAACGCCGGCGGTCTCCTGCCGAGCCGAGGCCTGTCGGCAGACGGCTACGAGCGCACCATCCAGCACAACCATCTGGCGCCGTACATGCTGACGAGACTGCTGCTGCCGGTGCTCGAGGCCTCCGATGCCCGGGTGGTCGGCACGGCGAGCGTCGCGAACACCTTCTCGCCGATCCGCCTCACCGACCTGCAGTGGCAGGGTCGACCGTATCTGGGCGGATGGCGACCCTACGGCGTCAGCAAGATCGCCGTGATCCTGTTCACTCAGGAGCTGGCCCGCCGATCGAGCGTCGACGCCTACGCCTTCCACCCCGGCTACGTCGCGACGAACTTCGGAACCGAGTCGGCGTTCATGCGCTTCGGCAACCGGGTATCGGGCGGGCGCCTGGCGATCAGCACCGAGCAGGGCGCAACGCCGCTCGTGCATCTCGCCATCGCCGAGTCGGTGGGCGTGCCCAGCGGAACGTACTTCGACGGGCTGAAGCCGAACGGCCGCACGCATCGCACCGCTCGGGATGCCGCGGCCGCCGCCGAGCTCTGGGATCGTTCGGCGGCTCTTGTCGCCCTGCCCGACCCAGTGCGCTAGGCCGACCCCTGCCGCTAGGGTAGGCGCATGAGAGACTTTCATGCTCGACGGACAGCACTGACCCTCATCGGCGCGGGCATCGCGGTCGCGCTGCTCGCGGCCTGCACTCCCACCGGCGGCACCGACACCGCCGACGCGACTGGTTCGCCCAGCCCGAGCGTGAGCGCATCCGCGAAACCCAAGCCGACGCCCACCGCGAGCCCGACACCCACGGCAGCGGCACCCTTCGTGATCGACTGCACCTCGATCATCCCCGCCTCGCGCCAGGACTGGCTCGCCACGAGCGGCTGGCCGCTCTTCGCACCCGCCGACTTCTTCGCCAAGGTGCGCTCCGAGGTCTCGTCGAGCCCGTACATCCTCATGCAGGACAACGGCGGAATCGTCTGCCCCTACGCGACGAGCAGTGAGGTCGTGGTCGCCTACGGCTATGCCCCGCTGGCCGACTCGCAGGTGGCCGAGGCCGACTCGCTGATCATCGGGACGAACGACGGCTATGTCACCTCGTCCTACGCCGGTGGCACCCTCTACGACTCCGCGACCGAGGGCAATGCGTTCGAGTTCTTCCTCATCGTGCCGGGCGCCATGTACGTCGCGACCACGACGGAGATCCTCGACGAGATGCTCGCGACGGTGCCGTAGCCGATCACCACACGGACGGATGCCGGCGCTGCCACCGGAACCGTCGCTCCAGCTGCGCCCCCAGCGCGAGCAGCACGTGCTCGCCGCCCGGCCGCCCGACCAGCTGCACGCCGACGGGCAACCCGTCGGGGCTCTGGCCGACCGGAAGCGTGATCGCGGGCAGCCCGCTCACGTTGACGAAGCTCGTCCACGGTGTGAACTGCACCTGCTGCGCGAAGTTGCGCTCCCCGTCCTCCTGGTCGAACCAGCCGATCGGCGGTGGCGTGTGTGCGAGCGCCGGGGTCAGCACGGCATCGAAGCCGGCGAACTGACGGATGACGCCGCGCTCGAACCCCGCAAGGTACTCGAGCGCCTCCGTGAGCCGCCGGGCGTCGAGCGCGCGACCGCGCTCGACAAGCCACCGCGTGAGCGGCTCAAGCCGCTCGAGCTCCTGCCCCTCCACCGGGATCGCCGAGGCCCCCGCCTGCCACAGGGTGCGGAAGGCGTCGGGGTAGTCCGGCGACGGTGGCAGCGAGACGGTGTCGATGCCGTGACCGAGGGCATCCAGCTCGGCGACCGCGAGGTCGAGGGTGGCGCGCGCCTCGGGTGAGACGGTGATCTCGTGCGAGTCGTCCCACGGCGATGAGGTCATCACCCCGAGTTGGTAACGACCCTCGCCCCGGATCGCGGCGTTGAGGTAGGCGCCACCGTCCCAGGTCGGCGGCTGGGTCGCCCACTCGGAGTCGCCGATGAGGGCGTCGAGCAGCAGCGCCGCATCCGAGACGGTGCGGGCGAGCGGCCCGTAGGCCACGAGGCCGCCGAGGGTCGTGAAGCCCGAGCCGGAGGCAACACGGCCGCGGGAGGGCTTGAGGCCGACCAGACCCGTCGCCGCGGCGGGGATGCGGATCGAGCCGCCGCCGTCTGAGCCCGGGGCGAGAGGAAGCAGCCCGGCCGCGACGGCAGCCGCCGCTCCCCCGCTGCTGCCGCCGACGCCGAGCTCGGGGTTCCACGGGTTGCGCGTTGCGCCCAGCAGCGCGGACTCGGTGTAGGCGGGCATCCCGAACTCGGGGGTCGCGGTCTTGCCGAGGCTGACCGCGCCGGCCCCATCGAGGGTCTGGACGATCTCGTCGGACTCGTCGGGCACGAAGTCGTGGAAGTGGCGCGAGCCGAACGTCGTGCGCACCCCGGCGCGCGCCCACAGGTCCTTGTCGGCCGAGGGTAGTCCCCAGAGTCCGGCGGCTCGCGGCACGAGCGACTCGAGTGTGGCGGCGCGGGCGCGCGCGGCATCCGCCGTGACTGTCGCGAACGCACCGATGCCGGGGTCGAGCCGTGCGATGCGCTCGAGGTAGTGCTCGGCGAGTTCGAGCGGCGAGACCTGGCCCCGGCGCAGCCAGTCGAGCTGCTCGAGGGCGGTGAGGTGGTGCAGCTCGAACATTCTTCGAGCCTAGAGCTTGACAAGATGAGCTTGGCCTGATTGGTTAGTTACCTGACCAACTAACCCATACACCGAGAGGAGGTCCATGGACGAGTCACGACCGATCTTCCTGCAGGTCGCAGAGCAGATCGAGAACGACATCATCATGGGTGCCCTCGCCGAGGAGGACCAGGTGCCCTCGACCAACGAGTTCGCCGCCTTCCACCGCATCAACCCGGCGACGGCGCTCAAGGGCGTCACCCTGCTGGTCGACGCGGGGATCCTCTACAAGAAGCGCGGTATCGGCATGTTCGTGGCCACGGGAGCGCGACAGCGCATCCTCGACCAGCGCCGCGCGGTGTTCGAAGCCGAGTTCGTGCGTCCCCTCATCACCGAGGCAGCCAAGCTCGGCATCACCTCCGCACAACTCATCGGCATGATCAAGAAGGAAGAGAAATGACAGCAGTGATCGAGGTCGACGGCCTCACCAGACGCTACGGCCGCCTCGCCGCGGTGGATGACGCGACCTTCACCCTCGAGGGCAACCGCATCCACGGCCTGCTCGGGCGCAACGGAGCAGGCAAGACCACGCTCATGCAACTGCTCACCGGGCAGGAGTTCGCCAGTTCGGGCACCATCCGAGTGTTCGGTCAGAGCCCGGTGGAGAACGCGGGCGTACTGCAGCACGTCTCCTTCATCAAGGAGAGCCAGCGCTACCCGGAGGACTTCCGGCCGAAGCACGTGCTGCGCAGCGCCCCCTGGTTCTTCGAGAACTGGGACGCCGAGTTCGCAGAGCAACTCGTCGACGACTTCCGGCTCCCCCTCAACACGCGCATCAAGAAGCTCTCGCGCGGCCAGCTCTCGGCCATCGGCGTCATCGTGGGCCTCGCCTCCCGAGCTCCGCTGACCTTCTTCGACGAGCCCTACCTGGGGCTGGATGCGGTGGCTCGCCAGACCTTCTACGACCGGCTTCTCGAGGACTACGCCGAGCACCCGCGCACGGTGGTGCTCTCCACCCACCTGATCGACGAGGTCGCGAACCTGCTCGAGCACGTGCTCGTGATCGATCAGGGCCGCATCATCATCGACGAGGATGCCGACACCCTGCGCGGATCGGCGACCACGGTCGTCGGCACCCGCTCCGCGGTCGACGCCTTCGTGGAGGGTCGCGAGATCCTGCACCGCGATGGCCTCGGCGGGTTGGCGACAGTCACCGTGGCCGGCCTCGACGCGAAGGGGCGCGCCGCGGCATCCGCTGCCGGCCTGGAACTCGGCCCCGTCTCACTCCAGCAACTCATCATCCGACTGACCAACGTCTCCGAGAAGGAATTCGAGCACAGCGCATGACCACCATCACACTGCCCTCGCCCCGTCCCATAACGTCGCGCCTTCGGAGCGTGATGAAACTGCACATCGCCAACCCCTGGACGACGATCACTCTGCCGTGGATCATTCTCGGCACGATCTTCGCTGCCAACCTGGCGATCTGGGCCCTCATCTTCCTGAACACACCGGAGTCGGCGCACGCCGACATCGCCAAAGGACTGCAGTGGAGCGGAGCCTCGCTCTACATCTTCGTGTACATGATGGTGGTGGCCATTCAGGCCGTCAACGTCACCTTCCCGTTTGCCCTCGGCTACGGCGTGACCCGGAGGGACTTCTTCCTCGGCACGGCAGTTCAGTTCGTCACCCTGTCGGCGATGTACGCGGCCGGCCTGACCATCCTTGCGACCATCGAGACAGCAACCAACGGATGGGGGCTGGGCGGCAGGATGTTCACCGCCGCGTACTTCGGCTCGGACCTCCCGTGGTACCTGCAGTTCTTCGTCTTCTTCGTACTGATGCTCTTCTTCTTCTTCGTGGGCGCAGTGCTGGGCGCGGTCTACGTGCGATGGAAGGCCACCGGCGTCACGTTCTTCTTGGTCGCTCTCGGTGCTCTGGTGATCCTGGCGCTGTACCTGCTGACTCTCACCGACAGCTGGGCTGCGGTCGGTGAGTTCCTCGCTGCGGCGGGCTTCGTCGGCACCTACGCCTGGAGTCTGGTGATCACAGCGATCTCCGGCGTGGCCGGCTACCTCATCCTGCGGCGGGCAACCCCGCGCGCCTGACTAGCTGGGCGGCACCTGCCCCAGTTCCTGGAAGGCAGTGATCTGCAGTCCGCCGGGGGCGTCCAGACGTGAGTTCAGCGAGTTCCACGGCGTGAGGGTGGGTGGGGCGACGACGGTCGCCCCACCGGCCTCGAGCGCCGTGGTCGCGGCCGCGGCATCCGCGACCTCGAAGGCCACCCTGATGCTGAGCGGGTAGGGGCGGGCGACCGGATGCCCCACCTCGACCTCGTCGATGAGCCTCACCTGCGCGGGGTTCGACAACTCCAGCGTCGCGGTCGGCACCGAGAGGATCACGACGCGAGCGCCGCCCTCCCCCTCGTAGGCCTCGAGTTCGGGCAGGCCGAGGGCGTCGCGATAGAAGGCGAGTGCTGCGTCGAAGTCCTCGGTCTCGACGACGAGGCGCAGCTGGGTGGGTGGTGTGATCACGGAACGAGCCTAGGCCGATGACTCGTGCGGGGCTTTCTGGTACATTTGTACCAAAAGGAGTTGCATCATGGGTTACGTATTCCTCGGGCTTGCCATAGTCGGCGAGGTCATCGCCACCACCTTCCTCAAGTTCACCTCGGGAGAGAAGGCCGTCTGGTGGGCCTACGCCATCGTGGGCGTCGGCTACGTCTTCGCCTTCGGGATGCTCTCGCTCGCCCTCGGTCGAGGAGTGCCCCTCGGCACGGCGTACGCCATCTGGGCCGGAGTGGGGGTCGTGCTCGTGGCGGTCATCAGCTGGCTCGCGTTCGGCGAGTCGCTCACCTGGCAGCAAGTGCTGGGGATCGTGCTCGTGACCGGAGGTGTCGTGCTACTGGAGGCCGGCGGGAAGCACGCGGCGTGAGCCTCACACCCAAGGGCGAGGCACGTCGTGCGGCGCTACTCGATGCGGTGCTGCGAGTTCTCGAACGCGAGGGGCCGGGCGCCGTCACCCATCGCTCCGTCGCCCGCGAGGCGGGGGTGCCGCTCGCGGCGGCGACCTACTACTTCGATGACCTCGACGACCTGTACCTCAGCGCGCTGCGACGAGCAACCGAAGAGCAGGTGACCCTGTTCGCGGGCACGGACATGGCTGACCTGCGCTCCGTGGCGCATCTCATCCATCGGTGGGCGACCGAGAACCGCGGGGCCGCCCTCGCCCAGTACGAACTCATGTTCCTCGCGATGCGCCGCGACGCCCTCCGCGCCGACGCGGAGGCCTGGTACGGCGCGCTGGAACACGCGATCGATCCCCACGGCAAGAACCCTCGACAGACCCGGGTGCGCGCGCTCGCCCTCGACGGTCTGCTGCTGAGGATCCTCTGGCTGGGTGAACCGTCTACGGTCGATGAGACAGAAAAGGCCCTGAGGGAGATCGTGGAGGAGACGCGAGCGGCCGCTACTTGAGCGACTTCTGCATGAGCACCGTGCCGAGCCATCGGTCGAACTTGAAGCCGACCTTGCCCATGTGGCCGATCTCCTTGAAACCGAAGTTCTCGTGCATGGCGATCGACGCCTCGGCGCCCTTATCGGCGATCACCGCGATGATCTCCTTGAGCCCGGCGGCACGCGATCGGTCGATCAGCTCGGCGAGGAGCGCCTTGCCGAGTCCCTTGCCGGTGGATGCCGGGCCGAGGTAGATCGAGTTCTCCACCGTGTAGCGGTAGGCGGCCTTCTCCTTCCACGGATACACGTAGGCGTAGCCGAGCAACTGGCCCGCCGGATTCTCGGCTACCAGGAACGGCATCTTCTTCTCCTGCACCTTGGCGAACTTGCGCTTGAAGTCCGCGAGGGTCATGGGCTTCTCGTCGAAGGTGACTGTCGAGTTCAGCACGTAGTGGTTGTAGATCTCGCGCACATGGGGAAGGTCGGTGACCGTGGCATCCCGGATCGAGTATGCGAAGGGCGTCTCGGGGGCAGGTTTCGGCGCCAGATGCGGCGGCAGCTTGCGCCTGGGCTGGTACTCCTCCTCCAGCATCAGCGCTCCCCGCTCGTCATGCGCACGAGTCTAAGTGACATCCTTGCGCCACGATGTCAGGAATCCGGCCAGGGCAAGAACGACGCCCAGCCCGAGCAGCACGAGGCCGCCCTGCCACCACTCCAGGGACTGAACAGACGTGGTACCGGTGCCGAGCGAGGTGAAGATGCTCGAGCCGACCAAGGCGTCGCTGGCCGCTCCCGGAAGGAACTTGCCGACCGCCGCTGTCCAGTCCCAGATGGATGCGCCCAACCGCAGGATCGGCTCCACGAACTGCGCGAACGCGAGCACGACCACGATCGAAGCCACCTGATTGGTGATGAGGCTGCCGACTCCGACGCCGATCACCGCCCACAACGCCGAGGCGATGACGACCCGACCGGCGAGCAGCCAGGTGTCGGCGCTGCCCAGCTGAGGATCGATTCCGCTGACCGCGAGAATCGAACCCCCGATGCCCATGGATGCCACCAGCCCGACGATTCCGAACACCGCACCCGCCACGGCCAGAACCGTGACCTTCGCACCGAGCACGATCCCCCGACGCGGACTGGCGAGGAACGTGGGTGTCAAGGTCTGGTACCGGAATTCCGAGGTCACCGAGAGTGCCCCGAGAATCAGCGGGATCACGTAGCCCACCGCCGTCACCGTGCTGTAGATGAGCGGAGGAAGGGCGTCTGGCGGCAGTTGCGGGGCGTTGGGACTCGACGCCAGCTGGTCGCCGAGCGAGCCGAACACGCCGGCGAGCAGGCCGGCAGTGAAGCCGACGTAGCCGAAGAGGGTGAGCGACAACACCCACCACAGCCGCACGGTCGTCAGCTTGCGGAACTCCGACCTCAGCGCGCCGATCATGCTGACACCCGCGCGATACCCTCGGTCGTGCCCGCCGCGGTGCCGTCCGCATCCGACCCGACGAGCTGGAGGAAGACCTCCTCGAGACCGACCGACTCCGTGATGAGCAGGCTGAGCGGTACCCCGGCGGCAAGGGCGGCGGCACCGGCCTCACCCGCGGTGATGCCGGTGGCCAGCAGCGCGTCATCCGTCGGCCGCACCTGGGCGCCGGCAGAACTGAGGGCGTTCGTGAGCGCCGCGCGGTCGGATGAGTCGATCCGCACGACCTGGCCCGTCTCGAGGCCATCGAGGGATCCCTCGTACACGGATCGTCCGCGCGAGATGATGACTACCCAGTCGACGGTCTGCTGCACCTCGGCGAGCAGGTGCGAGGAGACCAGCACCGTGCGTCCCTCGGCGGCGAGACTCTGGAGGAACCCCCGCATCCAGCGGATCCCCTCCGGATCGAGGCCGTTGGTCGGCTCGTCGAGCACGAGCACGTCGGGGTCGCCGAGTAGCGCGAACGCGAGGCCCAGACGCTGGCGCATGCCGAGCGAATAGCCGCCGACCCGGCGATCGGCGTACTCGGCGAGCCCGACGATGCCGAGCACCTCGTCGACCCGGGCAGGAGCGATGCCCGCGGCCGCCGCGTACACCCGGAGGTGATTGCGGGCCGAGCGCCCGGGATGGAAGTCAGACGCCTCGAGCGCCGTTCCGACGGTCGCCAGGGGCTTCTCGAGTTCGGAGTACCGGCGGCCACCGATCGTGGCGACTCCGCTCGTGGGATTCACGAGGCCGAGCAGCATGCGCAGGGTCGTGGTCTTGCCCGCGCCGTTGGGACCGAGGAAGCCGGTCACGCGACCGGGCTCGACCGTGAAGCTCAGATCGGAGACGGCCCGGACTGTGCCGAACGACTTCGACAGGTTGGTGAACTGCAGGGTCGTCCCGGAGCCGATAGTTCTAGTTCGCATAGAACAATAGTGACAGATCGGCGCGGCCGGCGCCAGTGCCGAACGACCTCTGATCGAAGTCAGGCCAGTGACCAGTCGACGGGCTCGGCACCCTGCGCAACCAGCAGCTCGTTGGCCCGACTGAAGGGACGCGAGCCGAAGAATCCGTTGTGCGCCGAGAGCGGGCTGGGGTGCACGGAGGTGATCGTCGGTGTCGCACCGAGCAGGGGCTTCAGGCTCGCGGCATCCCGGCCCCACAGAATCGCCACCAGCGGACCACCGCGGGCGACGAGCGCCCCGATCGCGGCCTCGGTCACCGCCTCCCAGCCCTTGCCACGGTGCGACCCGGACGCCCCCGCCTGCACCGTCAGCACCCGGTTGAGCAGCATCACTCCGTGCTCGGCCCACGGTGTGAGATCTCCGTGGGTGGCGGGCGCAAGGCCGAGGTCGTCGTGCAGCTCCTTGTAGATGTTCGCCAGGCTGCGTGGCACCGGTCGCACGTCGCGTTCGACCGCGAACGAGAGACCGATCGGATGCCCGGGCGTGGGGTACGGGTCCTGCCCGACGATGAGCACCCGCACGTCGGCCAGCGGATAGGTGAACGCGCGCAGCACCCGGTCCCCCGCCGGAAGGTAGCGGCGCCCGGCCGCGGTCTCGGCCCGCAGGAACTCCCCCATCGCTGCGATCTGGGGCTCGACGGGGTGCAGCGCGGCGGCCCACCCGGGATCGACGAGTTCGGCGAGCGGCTTCGGTGCCATGGTCGCTGGGCGCTCAGGCCTCGAGCGTCACCGGCGGCTCGGCCGACCACGGGAAGGTGATCCACTGGGCGGTGCGGCGCCAGGTGTATGCGGGCTCGTGCACCGTGCCGGGCTTGGTGTACAGCACGGCGGTTCGCACCTCGGCGCCCATTCCCTCCAGGAGAGTCACGACCATGGCGAGAGTTCGACCGGAGTCGGAGACGTCGTCGACGAGCAGCACCTTCTTGCCGTCGATCGACTGGGCGTCGAGGAAGGGCGGAAGCAGGATCGGGGTGTCGAGACGCGTGCCCACGCCGGTGTAGAACTCGGCGTTGACGGCACCGCAACTCTTGAGCCCCAGCGCGTAGGCGATACCGCCCGCCAGCAGGAGTCCACCCCGGGCGATGGCGACCACGACTTCGGCCTCGAAACCGCTTCGGATCACGTCCAACGCCAGGTCGCGGGATGCACTCCCGAAGTCGCTCCAGGTGAGCACTTCGCGTTCGTCGTCGGCCATGCCACTACGGTAGCGCGCCGGTCAGCCGAGTTCGTTCACCCGCGGGAGCGCGACGGTTGTAGCATCCGTTCATGTCACTGGTGAAAGAGAAGGCCGGCGCTATCACGTTCGGCCTCGTGGGTTTCCTGTTCCTCGTCGAGCTGGTCAGCGGAATCCTGCAGGGTTTCTATGTTCCGCTCATCCCCGATCTCGTCGATCATCTGGGCATCAAGGACGCCGACTTCAACTGGTTCGAGGCCGCGCAACTGCTCCTGAGCGCCATCGTGGTGCCGATTCTCGCCAAGTGCGGTGACATGTTCGGGCACAAGCGCATCCTGCTGATCGCGACGGTGCTGACCGCCGGCTCGACCTGGGCTCTGGCGTTCACCAACTCGTTCACGACCTTCCTCATCGCGTGGGCTCTACAGGGCTTCTACGTGGTGTGGCTGCCCCTCGAGGTGGCCCTCATCTTCGACCGCGGGCGCGTCACCGGTCGTGGTGCATCGCAGACGAGGCGCGCCGCCGGATACCTCGTGGTCGCCCTCGAGGCCGGTGCGATCATCGGCGCTCTCGGCGCCGGGCGCATCTTCAAGGCCCTCGGCGGGGACGTGCAGACCACCCTCATGGTGCCCGCCGTCGCGGTGACCCTCGTGTTCTTCGCGATCCTGTTCGGGGTGCCGGAGTCGAAGCCGCTGCCGGGTCGCTCACTCGACCTGTGGGGCTTCGTGCTTCTGACCATCGGGCTGCTGTTCATCACGTCCGGTCTGACCTTCCTGCGCATCAACGGGCCGACCGCCTGGTGGTGCTACCTGCTGATGGTCGTGGGGGTGCTCATCTTCATCCCGTGGAGTCGCTACGAGCTCAAGCAGAAAGATCCAGCGATCGATCTGCGCGTACTGAAGCAGCCGAACATGTGGCCGGTGCAACTGACCGCCGGCCTCGTCGGCATCAGCCTGCTGGGCGCCCAGGCACCGCTGGCCACGTTCGCGGGCACCGACCCCATCAACGGGTACGGCCTCGGCATGGCGGCCGACGAGATCTCGTACATCATCGGGGCGTACCTCGTGTCGATGATCGCGGGCGCTCTGCTGTTCCCGCGAGTGTCGAAGTGGTTCAGTCCCCGCATCGCCCTCATCATCGCCACGTTCTTCGTGGCCACCGGCTATCTGCTGTTCCTCGTCAACCACACCTCGGTCGCTGGCGTGTTCGTCAACATGGCGATCGCGGGCATCGGCTCCGGCGCGCTCGTGGGGGCCCTCCCGTCGGCTGCCGCGGCTGCCGCTCCGCGCGGGCAGACCGGCATCGCGACCGCGCTCACCAACACGACCAAGACGATCGGTGGATCCTTCGCCTCGGCGACGTTTGCAATCGTGCTCGCGGCCGGGGCGGCCGGCGCGGTTACGGCGACCGCGTCGAGCCTGCTCGGCTACCTCACGGTGTTCACGATCTGTGGCGTCGGTGCGCTCGTGGCAGCGGTGCTGCTGTTCCTCGTGCCGAAGCTCGCCTTCGCCGACGTGGAGGAGGCACTACTCGAGGAGAACGAGGCCGCGGCGGTCGCCGAGTAGCGAACGCTTGATTCTCTGACTAAAGTCAGAGAAATGGACGAAGTTCAGGTCGGCGTCGTACGGCAGTTCAACCGCACGGTCACCCAGCGCGTGGGCGCGCTCAACGACTCCTTCCTCTCCCGTGGACGCCCCCTCGGTCACTCGCGCGTGCTGTGGGAGATCGGCGATGGTGCCGAGCTGCGGGAGCTGCGGGCTCGGCTCGACCTGGACTCCGGCTACCTCAGCCGCATCCTTCGCTCGCTGGAGACCGACGGGCTCGCCACGGTCAGCACCGACGACGACGACAGGCGCGTGCGTCGCATCACCCTCACCCCGGCCGGGCTCCGCGAGCGCGCCGCCCTCGACGAGCTCTCCGATGCCCAGGCGAGCGCGATGCTCGACCCCCTGGGCGACCGGCAGCGCGTCGAGCTCGCCGGGGCTATGGCGACCGTCAGTCGACTGCTCGAGGCATCGGCAATCACCGTAAGCCTCGCGGATCCGGCAAGTCCGGCCGTGCGCGCGAGCATGGCCGCCTACTTCGACGAACTCGCCCGCAGGTTCGAGGCGGGCTTCGACCCGGCCGTCACCCTGCCGACCGCCGACGAGCAGTTCCGGCTGCCCGCGGGGCTGGTGCTGCTCGCCACCCTCCACGACCGCCCCGTCGGCTGCGTCGGGCTGAAGCTCCACGAGGGCGGTGTGGGCGAGGTGAAGCGGCTGTGGGTGTCGAGCGAAGTGCGGGGGCTCGGGCTGGCACGACGGATGCTCGGCCGCATCGAAGCCGAGGGCTCGAGCCGGGGCATCCACACCCTGAGGCTCGACACCAACCGGGCTCTCACGGAGGCCATCGCGCTCTACCGCGCGCTCGGTTACCGCGAGATTGACGCCTACAACGACGAGCCCTACGCCCACCACTGGTTTGAGAAGAGGATCTGATGCCCGATATCGCCGCACGTTTCGCCGAGCTGACCACTCCCCACCTTGCCGACGCCTGCGTGCGGGCCGGAGTCGAAGTGCGGTGCGCGCCCGCGCAGATCCAGGCGCTGTCGCCCGGGATGCGACTCATCGGCCGGGTACTGCCGGCCCGCCACGTCGGCAGCGTCGACGTCTTCTTGGAAGCGATCGAGAACGCGCAGCCCGGCGACGTACTGGTCGCCGACAACCGGGGCCGCGTCGACGAGAGCTGCATAGGCGACCTCATGGCGCAGGAGGCGGCGACAGCCGGCCTCGCGGGAATCGTGATCTGGGGGCTCCACCGCGACACCGTCGACATTGCGGCCATCGACATCCCGCTGTTCAGCTGCGGTTCGATCCCCACCGGACCCCTGAGCGTGGATGCCCGCCCGAGCGCCGCGCTCGACTCCGCCCAGATCGGCGACTGGACCGTCGACTTCAATGACCTCGTGGCGGCCGACGACGACGGTGTGCTGTTCCTGCCGGCGGACCGTATCGACGAGCTCCTCACCCTCGCCGAGGGCATCCGGGATACCGAGCGACGGCAGGCGGACCGCATCGTCGACGGGGTGACCCTGCGGCAGCAGGTACGTTTCTCCGACTACCTGGCCGCCCGCGCCGCGAATCCCGCGCTGACCTTCCGTGAGCACCTGCGCACCGTGGGCGGCGAGATCGAGGTCTAGGCGCTGGCTAGCGCGGTTTCAGTTCGCCGCGCACCACCTTGTGCGGTGCCGCCTGGGCGACCGGCTTGATGGTGACGAGGTCGAGGTCGACGTGGAACGGCAACTCGATCGAGTGCACGATCGCCTCGGCCACGTCCTCGGCGTACAGCGGGTTGGGCACGTTGTCGTAGACGGCGTCCGCCCTCGCCTGATCACCGCCGAAGCGCACCAGCGAGAACTCGTCGGTCTTGACCATGCCCGGCGCGATCTCGATCACCCGGATCGGTTCGCCCGCAAGCTCGAGCCGCAGCACGGCGGTCATCGCGTGCTCGGCGAACTTCGCGGCGTTGTAGCCCCCGCCGCCCTCGTAGGCTACGTGGCCGGCGATCGAGGTGATCATCACGATGTCGGCGCTGGACCCCCGGTCTACTCCGGCGCGCAGCAGCGGAAGCAGAGCACTCGTCACGCGCTTCGTGCCGATTACATTGACGTCGAACATGCGGGACCAGTCGTCCGGGTCGGAGTCCTCGACGCTCGCCAGCCCGTACGCACCACCCGCATTGTTGACGAGGGAGTGGATCGGGCCGAGCGCCGCGAGGTGGTCGCGCAGGGCATCCACGTCGGCCTGCTTCGTGACGTCGGCGACGAAGACGTCGGCACCGGTCTCGGCCGCGAGAACCTCAAGCCGGTCGGCGCGTCGCGCGACGCCGACGACATCCCAGCCGTGTGAGCGCAGTAGCCGCACCGTCGCCGCTCCGATGCCCGAACTCGCCCCGGTCACTACTGCGCGTCGTGCTGTCATGAGTCAAAAGTAGCTTGACCGCGTGGCCGCTACGACCGAGCGAGCGCATCGCTTGCTCGGGTGACAGCGTCCACGGAAGCGCCGGCGCTCTCGAGCGCGAGAAGTGCCGCGCCCAGTACCGGTGGTGAGTCGACAATCAGCGTGGTTGCAAGCGGAGCAAGAACCGCCAGATGCTCACCAACACCCGCGAGCAGGCGAGGGTCGCGACCCTGAATCACTCCGCCGCCGAGAATGACGGGGAGCTCACGATCCAGCAACTCCAGCCTGCGCAGGCATGTGGCTGCCATGACGGCGATCTCCTCGGCCTCGCGATCAACAAGTGAGCCGGCGATCGCGTCGCCCGCACGCGCAATCTCGAAGACCACAGGACTGAGAGTTCCCAGGCGGCTGAGGTCCAGGTCACCCACGTGCAGGGCTTCACTTATCGCTGCGATCGACGGATAGCCGAGAGTGCGCGCCACGGCAGCGGTGAGACTGGTCGCAGGTCCCCGGCCATCCTCATCCCGAGCCGCGTGCCAGAGCGCCAGCTCTCCGATACCGCTGGCGCCACCCCAATCACCGGAGATCGAGCCCAGTGCGAGAAACCGAGCGGTTGCTCCATCAGCCCGAACACCGATCGCATTGATACCAGTGCCGCAGACCACTGCCACAGCATCGGGCGATTCCGTGCCCGAGCGAACGAGCGCGAACAGGTCATTCGCCACGGTGACGGCGCCTGAGCCCCACGACAACCCCGCAATGGCGTCGCGGTAGGCATCGACCTCACGGGGCAGGTCGAGGCCAGAGAGATAGACCCCGGTGTGGATGGGCGGTCGATCGCGGACAAGCGAACCGATGATGGAGTCTACGAGTGTGACCGAGCTCGCCAGTCCGATGAGATGCGGGCTCGATCCCGGTCCCCGAAATCGGCCAAGAACGATGCCGTCGAGTGTGACCGCGACGGCGTCGGTCTTCGATCCGCCGCCATCGACAGCGACGATGTAGTCGCCGCTCATTGCGCCCAAGCCAAGTGCTCCCGGTTGGTTCCAATAAGGAGATCGGCGAGGCGCTCAGCTTTGTCGTGTTGGCCAACCAGCGGATGCGCCAACAGGGCTCTCACCACCCGGTCTCTGCCCCCGTGAACCGCCGCGTCAAGGGCAAGACGCTCATATCCGGCCACGTGGGCGATGAGTCCAGCGAAGTCGGGAGCGATCGGCGCGACAGCAATCGGAAGGATGCCCGCACTGCCCACCGTTGCGGGCACCTCGATGACGTGGTCGTCCGGCAGAAAGCTCATGGTCCCATTGTTTGCCACGTTGACCACACGCACGTCGCCCCGATCTGCGCGCAAGGAGGCGATCAGTTCGACCGCCGCCTCCGAATAGAACGCACCACCGCGCTGTGCCAAGGCCGCGGGCTTCTCATGCTGGGTCGGGTCAGCGTAGATCGCAAGAAGTTCCCGTTCGACGGCCGATACTGCCTCGGCCCGCGATGGTGCGGCCAGTTGCTCGTGCAGCACTTCATCGTGCGCGTAGAAGTATCGCAGGTAGTACGACGGCACCACCTGGAGTAGTTCGATGAGCGACGCCGGCAGCTCCACCTCGTCGGCCAGGTCACTTACTCGTGCGGCGATGAGCTCGGGCAACGCGTCATAACGAGCACCGTCGCGCTCGAGCCATACCGAACGCTCCCAGGTGAGATGGTTGAGGCCGACGTGATCGAGCGACACCTGCCCGGGTTGCACGCCGAGCAAGGCAGCGAAGCGTCGCTGAAAGCCGATCGCGACGTTGCACAGCCCGACTGCGCGATGCCCTTGCTGCAGTAGGGCGCGGGTGACGATGCCCACCGGGTTCGTGAAGTCGATGATCCACGCGTCAGGTCGGGCGTAACGGCGAACAATGTCGGCGACCTCGAGTACGACGGGAACGGTGCGTAGCGCCTTCGCGAGGCCGCCTGCGCCTGTGGTCTCTTGGCCGATCGATGCCGCCCCATGGGGAAATGTCTCGTCACCGTGCCGCGCCGCCTGCCCCCCAACGCGCAATTGCAGGAGTACGACATCTGCATCCGCGACCCCGGCAACGAGCTCCGTGGTGGGCACGATTCGACCCGGGTGCCCAGCCGCCGCGAACATGCGCTGGGACATGCCACCGACCAACTCGAGACGGCGTGGATCGGTATCAACGAGCCAGACCTCCTCGATAGGCAACAGGTCGCGCAGCCGCGCGAAGCCGTCGATGAGTTCGGGCGTGTAGGTGGAACCTCCGCCGACGATGGTGAGTTTCATTGCTAGCCCTTGACTCCGGTCAGTGTGATGCCCTCGACGAATACGCGTTGGGCGAAGAAGAAGATAACGACAACCGGAATCATGACAAGCACGGTGATGGCCATCGTGATGCTCCAGTCGGTGCCGTGTGCACCACGGAAAGTCGCGAGCCCGTAGGCGACGGGCCATGCAACCTCGTTCTCCGATGCGTACAGCAGGGGTCCGTAGTAGTCATTCCAGGAGTTGAAGAACATGAATATGGCCGCCGCCGCGATACCAGGACGTGCCATGGGCGCGATCACGCGCAGCAACACGCCCCACTCGGTACACCCATCGATGCGGGCAGCATCTGCGTACTCGCGCGGTATCGTCAAGAAGAACTGGCGCAGGAGAAAGATCGAGAAGGCGTCACCCAACAAGTTGGGCAGGATCAGCGGCCACAGGGTTCCTGTCAGATGCAGCTGCGACCACATCACGTAAACGGGGATCGCCGTCACCTGCGGCGGCAGGAGCATCGCGACGATGATCGCCACGAAGATCACATTTGCCCCGCGAAACTTCACGCGGGCAAGAACGTATGCCGCGGGCACCGACGAGACCAGCATGAACAGTGTCGCCAACGTCGCGTAGAAGGCTGAGTTGCCGAACCAGCGCGCGAGCGGCACATCCCGAAAGACCGTGACGTAGTTCGACCACTCCCAGGTTCTCGGAATGATCGAGGCCGTGAGTGCCTGCTCGTTGGACATCAATGATGTCAACACCACCAGCGCGACCGGCCCCAAGAAGAGCACGGCCAGTGTGACGAGCACGATGTGTTGGGCGATCCACGACAGGGCCCCACGACCGCGTGCACGCCGGAGGGCTATTGGCGCAGTCACGATGCCTCCTCGGGAGTGAATGCCTTCACTCGGCGCATGAGCACAACAAGGAACAGGGCTGCGACTACGAACAACAGAACCGCGAGTGCGGAGGCGTACCCGAGCTGATAATTGCCGAATCCGCGCACATAGAGCCACTGCGTGTAGGTGAGCAAAGAGTTGTCCGGGTAGCCGAGAATTGCACTGGCACCCTCCCCCACCCCTGCTTTTCCGGATGCGACGGTCGATGCGACGGCTGCCTCCGTGAAGTACTGCAGCGCCGCGATCACACCCGTGACGACCGCGAAGACCAGCACGGGTGAGATGGCGGGCAGAGTCACATACCAACCCTTCTGCCAGCTGCGCGCACCGTCGAGTGATGCCGCCTCGTATTGCTCCTGGGGCACATCCAGCAACCCAGCTAGGAAGATGATCATGATGTCACCCATCACCCAAATGCCGAGCAGCACCAGCGACGGCTTCGACCACGCGGGATCGTTGAACCACAGCGGGCCCTGAATACCGAACGTCTTGAGAATCAGGTTGACCGGGCCGGTACCGGGGTTGAAGAGAAAGACGAACGCAACCACCCCCGCCACCGACGGCACGAGTGCTGGAAGGTAGAAGACCGTGCGCCAGAATCCGGATGCCGCCCGCACTCTCACGAGCAGAAAAGCAACTCCCAGCGCCGTCAGAATTCGCACGGGCACGAGTACCACGACGAACCAGAGCGTGTTGCCTGCTGCGATCCACACTTTCGGATCCTTCGTAAACAGGTACTCGTAGTTGCGCAGCCCGATGAACTCGGGAGGCGACACCAAGTCGAATCTCGTGAAGGAGTAGAAGATCGACGCGACAAGGGGGTACACGAAGAAGATCACGAGGCCGGCGATCGCCGGCCCCAACATTGCGAGGATGAACCACTGGGGGCGACGCGAGCGCCGCCCCCGGTTCTCGAGAACTGTCACTACGGGCCGGTCGTCAGTTCGATCGCGTCGTTGATCTCCTTGTCGACCTGCTTCAGGCCGGCGGCGAGGTCAGCGACCTGACCGGACTGATACTTGTGCCAGAAGTCTTCGAACGACTGCTGGTAGCCAGCGCCCACCGGACTCGGAGGGGTGGTACCGGAATGTGCGTCCTTCGCGATGGACAGGAAGGTCGCGAACTGTTGGGTGACCTCAAGGTCGGGCGATGCCAGGGCGTCGGCGGTGGTCGGAACGTTCTTGAGGCCGTTGGAGAGCTTCACGATCGCTCCGGTGTCTGTGGTGAGGTACTTGAGCAGCGCCCAGGCCAGCTCCGGATTCTTCGATCCTTTGGAGATTCCCGCGATGTTCCCGGTGATGTACCCGCCGCCATACAGATCCGGCTGGCTATCGACAACGGGCATCGGCGCGGTCGCGTACGGCAGGTCGGGCGTCTGGTCATCGATGAATGCCGTGCGATACTCGCCGTCGAGGTTCATGGCAACCTGTCCGGTTTGGAAGGCGTTATCGGCCGAGAACTCCTGGCCAAGTCCCGCCGTGAAGGTGTTGAGCTTGTCATAGCCGATCTCGTCAACGAACCCCTTCTGCCACTGCATGAGTTCAACCCAAGCCGGGTCGCCGCCGATGGCCGAGGTACCGTCTGCGGTAAGCCAGGATGCGGCGGCCAAGGGGCCGTAGTGGGATGCCGCGTTCTCGTAGAATCCCATGAGTGGGTTGAAGCCGAGGGTCTTGATCGAACCATCGGCGTTGTACGTGGTCAGCGCGAGAGCCATCTCCTCGAGCTCGGTGAGGGTCTTCGGCGGCTCGGTGTAGCCGGCCGACGCGAGCAGGTCGGTGTTGTAGTAGAGACCGTAGACATCGGCGAGCACGGGCATGCTGCACCGCACCCCGTTGAACTCCGTGTAGCTGCGCACGGTGTCGCTGAACTGGCCGAGATCGACCTTGTCACGGTCGATGTAGGGGCCGAGATCACGAAATGCTCCGCTGTCACAGAAGTTGCCGACGATGTCGGTCGAGTACGAGAGACCGAGGTCGACGTCACTGCCGGCCGCAATCGCCTTGCGCAGCTTCTCGTCATCCTGACCCGAATGCACCTCTACAGTGACCTTCGGATTCGCCGCCTCGAAGTCGTCAACCACGGACTGGATGACGTCGGCTTCGCGGTCGCTGAAGAAATGCCAGAAGGAGACCGTTCCCTCCAGTTCGGAAGGAGCAGTGGGATCGATCGTCGTGCCTGCGTCACTCGCGGCGCAGCCCGTGAGCAGTAGAGCGCTGGCTGCGATCGCCGCAACTAGGTGACGTGGTGTGCTGTGATGTTTCACTGGTATTCCTCACTGTCGGTGGTGCAATGGGCGGGCGACTAGGCAACGATGAGTGCGACATCCTCAAACAGACGACGACGCACACGGGTGAGGAGCACCTCGCGCGCGCCACGAAGAACGGGATTCTCGGCGACGGCAGTTGATCTGACGTCCGGGTTCCACTGGGTGGTTTCCGCCAGCTGAACAGAGACGAGCTGCGCCAGCCGTGCACCACCCTCGAGGCCAATCGGCCCGCCGAGAATGATGCGCTCCGGGTCGAGTATCGCGAGAACGGGAATCAATCCGAGTGCTACGCGCGTCGCGAGGGCGGCCAGCGCCTCTTCACCTAGCGCGCTCTGCAGGGATCGCCACGCCCCCGCTCCGAACAGCCCCGTGAGGTCGTCGGCCGCGGGGTCGAGTCGTGCCGCTTCGGTCGGCACCGTCAGATAGCCGATCTCACCCGCGCCGCCTGACGCACCTCGGTAGACCTGTCCGCCCACATCGATCGCCAGGCCCAGGCCCTCGCCGAGCCAGAGCAGGGCGAAGCCATCGACTCCCTCGGCACTTCCGGCCGCACGTTCCGACACCGCTGCGAGATTGGCGTCGTTGTCGAGAGTTATCGCCACGCCAGTCTCGGCTTCGAGGTGCCTTCGGATTCCCGCGGTCGGCCAGCCGGGCAAGGTGTCGGTGAACGAGAGCTCATCAGTACGGTGAGCCACCGCAGCCTGCACGCCGATGCAGGCGAACGACACCGCTGCGAGTTGCACTCCCGCCGCCGCACAGGCCGCCTCGATCGCGTGCGTCACATCAGATGCGGCGGTGCGCTTCTCACCAGAGACGAGGTGGCGCACGGCAACGGGTCGATCCTCGCCCGTCGCGTCGACCACAGTGGATTCAATCGTCGTCGACGTGATGTCGATGGCGACTCCGACGAACCGATCAGAGCGCACTGCGTAGCTCACGGCGTTGGGCCCGCGGCCACCCGAGACCTCTCCCGCCGCACGGATCAAACCGGCTTCCTCAAGCCGAGCCACCATTTGAGCGGCAGTGGGTTTAGACAACCCAGACAACTCCCCCAATCGGTTTCGCGTGAGCGGCCCGTGCTCGAGCAGGAGCGTCATTGCGGTCTGGTTGTTGGTAGCGCGCAGCCATGCCGGTGTTCCGCGAACGGTGCCAGTCGCCATGTTCGGCCTCCGAGGTAAGGGTCTGCGTCGCCGCTGCGGCGTTGATGAAAGCTATCAGGAAAGTTTCTTTATTGATAGAGGGAAATGACGACGACGATAAGGTTGTGCCGATGACCGACAGCACGCCCTCTCCCGCGGTGGCCGCGCCCACCGCACCCAAGCCGCGCGTTCCCTTCTGGGACAACGCGCGCTTCGTCTGCGTCATGCTCGTCGTGATCGGCCACGGCATCCAACGCCTCACCGCCGACTCAGACCCCGCCCTGTCGCTCTACCTGTTCATCTTCGCGTTCCACATGCCCGCATTCGCGATCATCTCCGGATACTTCTCGAAGTCCGATCCGCCGAACCGCGTGCAGATGACGAAGGTCATCACCGACATCCTGTTGCCGTATCTGATCATGGAGGGGATCTGGTCGGTCGTGAAGTTCGTGCTCTACGGCTCCGTCGACTTCAACCCCACAACGGCGAGCTGGACCCTCTGGTTCCTGCTGGCGCTGGCGATCTTCCGGCTCGTGCTGCCCTACCTCGCCCTGCTGCGCTGGCCGCTGGCGTGGGCCGTGCTGTTCTCGGTGGCGGTCGGGTACTGGGCCAACGTCGACAGCACCTTCTCTCTGGCGCGCGCGTTCGGCATCCTGCCATTCTTCGTGCTCGGCTGGAAGCTCAAGCAGTGGGGCGTGATGGACCGCTGGCTGGCCATGGACCGCGGAAGCACCTGGGTCCGCGTTGCCGCCGCCGCAGTACTGGGGGGATGGCTCGTCGTCGCCTTCGTCTTCGTCGACCAGTTCAGGGCCATCAACCTCACCCACTGGTTCTTCTACGACTCCTCGTACGCCGACCTCGATGCCGCGCAGTGGTGGGGCGGATTCGCGCGGCTCGGCTTCCTCGTGATGGCCACGGTGCTGAGTGCCGCGCTCTTCGCCCTCATGCCCCGGGGCGAGACCTGGATCACCGACTTCGGCCAGGCGACGATGTACGTCTACCTGCTGCACACGTTCGTGCTCTACCCCGTGCGCGAGTCGGGCATCCTCGGCGGCGAGAACAGCTCGCTGGTCTGGCTGATCGGCATGGTGCTCGCGAGCATCGCACTGTCGGTGCTGCTGTCGACGAAGCTCGTGCGCCGCATCTTCCGCCCGATCATCGAGCCGAAGCCGCGCTGGTTGTTCGTTCAGGCGGACGGCCGACCGACCGCCTGAACGACGGGCTCGCCGCACACCATGCTCGCTGCAGAACGAGCTCAGTGCAGCTGCACCCGCTTGGGCAGGGTGAAGACCAGCAGGAACGCGACCAGCGCGAGCGCAGCACTCACGGCGAGCGCCGGGGTCGCGGCCTGACCGAACGCCGCAGGCAGGTCACCGGGACCGGCGATCGGTCCGATGTTGCCGAAGAACACGCTGCCGATGACCGCGATGCCGGCAGCCGCGCCCACGCGCTGCATGGTGCCGATCACGCCGCTCGCGGCGCCCGCCTCAGACCGGTCGACTGTCGCCACGATGAAGCGCACGTTGGGGGCGATGAACAGGCCGCTGCCGAGTCCTGCGACCAGCAGAGGTCCGAGCAGCGTCCAGTTGGTCAGATCGGCGGTGGGAACCAGCAGCAGGATCAGGAACAGCGCGGTGAGGCCGATCGTGAGCAGCGCAACGCCGATGGCGAGCACCGCCCGGCCGAGTCGTGCCGCGAGCCTGTCACTCTGGCTCGCGCCGATGATGTTGCCGATCGCGAAGGGCACGCTCACGAGACCCGACTCCAGTGCGGTGTGACCGAGCCCCGCCTGCCAGAGCAACGAGATCGTGAAGAAGATGCTCGTGAAAGCGGCGAAGAACACCAGTGCGAGGATCGTGCCAGCGGCGAACTGCGCGTGGGCGAACAGACGCGGCGGCACCAGCGGATCCTTGCGCCGGGATGCCACGTTCCGCTCCCAGAGCGCGAACAGCACCACGAGCAGCACACCGCCGCCGATCGACAGGTAGGTCCACAGCGGCCAGCCCTCCTCCTGGCCCTGAATCAACGGGACCAGAAGCGCGACCAGCGCGCCCGACAGCAGCACGAGGCCGATGACATCGTTGGAGGTCGCCTTGCCCGCGGCTTCGGAGGGCAGCAGCGCTATCGCGGCGATCAGCACGATGACGCCGATGGGAAGGTTGACCGCGAAGATCCAGCGCCAGCCGGTCTCATCACCGAGGGCCTGGATGATCAGACCGCCGACCAGCGGACCGAGCGCCGACGAGAGGCCGATGACCGCACCGAGGATGGCGAACGCCTTGCCGCGGGCCATGGGAGGAAAGAGCAGCTGGATGAACGCGCTCACCGCGGGGAAGAAGATGCCGCCACCGAGACCCTGCACGACGCGCGCGACGATGAGCTGCAGATCGTTCTGGGCGAGCCCGCACGCGAGGCTCGCCGCGGTGAACAGGGCGAGGCCGGTGATGAACACCCACTTGTGGCCGTAGCGGTCCCCCAGGCGGCCCGCGGGGATGAGCGCGAGCCCGAAGGCGAGAGCGTAGCCGGAGATGATCCACGAGAGGGTCGACTCCGAGGCATCCAGACTGGTGCGGATTGTCGGCAACGCGACGTTCACGATCGTGGTGTCGAGCAGGGACATGAAGGCAGCCCCGAGCACGACGGCGAGAGCCAGCCAGGCTCCGCGGGCGACGGGGGGCGCCGCTGCGGGGGCGGGGGCGGATGACATGTCAGTCCCTTCTGGACAGTTCGTCGGCAATGATCTCGGGCAGCTGGCCGAGCAGTTCCTCGTGCCAGGCGATGTCGGCAGCAAGCCGATGCGCCTTGTGATTCATGACGACCTGCTCGGCAACGGTGAGGTACTGCTTGATCGTCTGGAGGTGGGTCTGGGAGTCGAGCAGCTCGGCCCGCAGCGACGACAGGCGAGTGAGCAGAATCGCCTCGACGTCGTCGAGCTTGTTGGGATCCAGTCGGGTCATGGCCAGATCGAACGGGTCGGGTTTGTGCACGATCTGGCGAAGACCACGGTGTCGCAGTACGCCGAGCGCCTCACGACCCTCGGCTGTGATGCCCCACACCTGACGTTCGGGGAATGATCCCTCCCGCTCGACCCGGCGTTCCTCGATGAGGCCCTCGGTCGCAAGACGCTTGATCGCCCCGTAGAGAGCTCCCACAGTGATGTCGGTCCACTGGTCGATGTGCTCCTCCTCTGCAAGGAGCCGGAGCTGATGACCGTGCATCTCCCCCCGGGCGTCCAGTGCGCCCAGGATGAAGATTCGGATGGATGACACCGGAGTACTCTCGCAAGAGTAGTCACGCGTGTCAAGTTACGTCATGTTTCGTGGTCGATTGCCGCCCACCCTGCGGCTTCCTATGCTCACTCCTGAGTGGGCGTGAAGTCCCGCCCGTCACCGTTTTCACACTCAGACCAATCAAGGAGCAGGCCATGTCCGACTGGAAGTTCGAAACCAAGCAGGTCCACTCAGGCGCCAAGCCCGACCCGACCACCAACGCTCGCGCCACCCCGATCTACAAGACCACCTCGTACGTGTTCAACGACACGGCGCACGCCCAGAACCTCTTCGCGCTGGCGGAGTTCGGCAACATCTACACCCGCCTCATGAACCCGACCACGGACGTGCTCGAGCAGCGGGTCGCCGCGCTCGAGGGCGGAACCGCGGCGCTCGCCGTGGCATCCGGCTCATCGGCGATCACCTACGCGGTGCTCAACATCGCCGGCGCCGGCGACCACATCGTGTCGTCGTCGTCGATCTACGGCGGCACCTACAACCTGTTCAAGTACACGCTGGCCAAGCTCGGCATCGAGGTCACCTTCGTCGAGAACCAGGACGACGAGGCCGAGTGGGCCGCAGCGGTGCGCCCGAACACCAAGCTGTTCTTCGCGGAGACCATCGGCAACCCCAAGATCAACGTCCTCGACATCGAGCGCGTCGCCGACGTCGCCCACAGCAACAACCTGCCCCTCATCGTCGACAACACGATCGCGACTCCCTACCTGATCCGCCCGTTCGAGTTCGGCGCCGACATCGTCGTGCACTCGGCCACCAAGTTCCTCGGTGGTCACGGAACTGTCATCGCTGGGGTCATCGTCGACGGCGGCAAGTTCCCGTGGGCGAAGAACGCCGAGAAGTTCCCCGGTCTCACCGAGCCCGACCCCAGCTACCACGGCGCGAGCTACACCACCGTGCTCGGGGATGCGATCGCCTACGTGATCAAGATCCGCGTTCAGCTGCTGCGCGACACCGGTGCCGCACTCTCCCCCGACAGCGCCTTCTCGATCATCCAGGGAATCGAGACCCTGAGCCTGCGCATCGAGCGTCACGTGCAGAACACCCAGGAGATCGCCGAGTGGCTCGAGAACCACCCGGATGTCGCGTCAGTCAACTACTCGGGCCTGCCCTCCAGCCCGTGGTACGCCGCCGCCAACAAGTACGCCCCCAAGGGCGTCGGTGCCGTCGTCTCCTTCGAGCTCAAGGGCGGAGTCGACGCGGGTCGCGCCCTCGTCGAGAACGTCGAGCTGTTCAGCCACCTCGCCAACATCGGCGATGTGCGCAGCCTGATCATCCACCCCGCCTCCACCACCCACTCGCAGCTGAGCCCGGAGCAGCAGCTCACGGCCGGCGTCACGCCGGGCCTCGTGCGGCTCTCGGTCGGCATCGAGAACGTGGCAGACCTCAAGGCCGACCTCGAAGCGGGCTTCGCGGCCGCTCGCACGATCGCGGCGGCCAACGCAGTCAAGTAACGTGCGGTGATCGAGCGAAGTCGAGATCGGTCTCGACAAGCTCGGCCACCGAAGCGCCCCCGCTGTAACAAAGGCGGGGGCGCTTCGCCGTTTCCGGGATACTTGACTCGACATGGACTGGCAGACTCCCGAGGACACCGTTCCCTCGGCCTTCACGACCGAGGCGAACGCGCGCTCAGTGCTCGGCAAGCCTCCTGCCACCGGCGCGTGGCGCGAAGGTGACCCGGTCGGGCAGCGACAGTTCGCCTCCATCGGGCCGATGACACTGGAACGCGGCGGCGAGCTGCCGTCGGTCCGGGTGGCCTACGAGACCTACGGAACGCTCAACGCCGACAAGTCGAACGCCGTGCTGGTCGTGCACGCGCTCACGGGCGACAGCCACGTCGTCGGTGACCCGGGCCCCGGGCATCCCACCGGCGGCTGGTGGGGCGGGATCGTCGGACCTGGCCTTGCCGTCGACACCGACCGGTGGTTCGTCGTCGCACCCAACATGCTGGGTGGATGTCAGGGCACGACGGGACCCGCATCGCACGCTCCCGACGGCCGCGAGTGGGGTGCGCGCTTCCCCTTCGTGACCATTCGGGATCAGGTCGACGCGCAGGTCGCCCTCACCGACGCCCTCGGCATCTCCCGCTGGGCGGCCGTCATCGGCGGATCCATGGGCGGCATGCAGTCGCTCGAGTGGGCCGTCGGCTACCCCGATCGACTTGAGCGAGTCGCTGTGCTTGCGGCTCCCGCGCAGTCCAACGCCGACCAGATTGCGCTCAACTCGGTGCAACTGCAGGCGATCCGTATGGACTCCGCCTTCGCCGACGGCGACTACTACGATGCCGCGGACGGCGACGGCCCGCATCAGGGGCTCGCCCTGGCCCGCCGGATGGCGCTACTCAACTACCGCTCCCCCACCGAGCTCAACGATCGCTTCGCCCGCAGTTGGCAGAGCGGCCTGAGCCCGCTCGGTGGGGGTGGGCGCTACGCCGTGGAGAGCTACCTCGACTACCACGGCAACAAGTTCACCCGGCGCTTCGACGCCAACAGCTACCTCACCCTGGTGGAGGCGATGAGTTCACACGACATCGGCCGAGGCCGCGGCGGCACGGCTCAGGCCCTCGCCCGGGTGACGGCACGGGCGCTCGTGCTCGGCATCGACTCTGATCGGCTCTTCCCGGTGCCCGACCAGGTGCAGATCGCGGCTCATCTCGGTACGGCAATCGATGGCACGAGGCCGCACGTGATCAGTTCACCGTTCGGCCACGACGGCTTCCTCATCGAGGATGCTATCGTCGGCGCACAACTGCGACGGCTGCTGGAGGACTGATATGCAACGCGTCTGGGCGGGCATCTCTGCGGCGCTGCTCGCTGCCGTCGTCCTGAGCGGATGCGGCCCCGCCCCCGCCGCGCTACCCGAGGGAGTCACGGTATCGGTCTTCCAGTCACGATTCGACCGGGGACTCCACCAGATCGAGATCAAGGTCAGCAATGACACGCATGCCGCGATCACCGTCACCTCGGCAGCTCTCGACTCGACGCGCTTCGCCGAACCCGCCGTCTGGGATCGGCCGCAGCGCGTGCCGTCCGGAGCCGCCCGTGACCTGCGGGTGCAACTCGGGGAACCGGCATGCGGCACCGAGCCGGCGCGCGACGAGGTGCAACTCGAGTTCGTGCTCGACGACGGATCCTCGGGATCGGCGCGACTACCACTCGCCGATGTCACACCGATCGATTCGGTCAATGACGAGGATTGCCTCGGGGTCGAGGTCTCGGCGATCGCGACGCTCACGGCCGGCGACACAGTGCAATGGATTCCGGGAGCTCACGAGCCAGCGGTGCTCGACATCACGGCCACTCCGACCGGAGCCGACGGCACCGTCACCATCGTCGAGTCGAAGGCGACAGTGCTCCTCGGGCTTGTCGACGAGGCTGGCAACGCCGTGTACGAGCATGCGGAGCAGATCGTCGTTGACGCGGGCTCCGGGCCGGGCGTCGTGCAGCTGCGGCTCGTGCCGGCGCGGTGCGATCCGCACGCGGTGGCCGAGGACAAGCGCGGAACGTTCTTCCCGCTCGAGGTGCAGACCAGCACGGGCCGTTCGGGGCAGCTGTATGTTCCCGTCAGCGACGCGGTGCGAGCGAGTCTCTACGACTTCTTCGGCGACTACTGCGGACTTCCGTGATCGCTCGACAGCTCCGTTAAGTGCGGGTGGGGCCGCAGTTGGTGCTGCGGCCCCTGGCAACCCCCCGGTTTGGTGGAGCTGTGTGCTCCACCCGGCGCGTGCATTCGGGTTGTACGTGCTCGGAACCATCGCTCTGGGCACGAGCGGGTGGTTCCCGTTATGTGACTGCGAGTCGCCTCGCATGCCCCTCTGACTATGACTGTACCCCGCAGAATTCCGCCGCGCGGTGCGGTGAGCCACCCCCAATTGTGGGGCACGGTGTGGAAACATGACTTCACATGGATCTCATCGCCAAGGAGCGGGACCGGCTGCTCCAGCGCACCGCGCGCGTCTACGGCCTGAGCTTCACCCTTGTCTCCCTCATCTGTCTGAGCATCCCCGGCTCCGTCAACGCGGTCGCCTACTTCATCGCCCTCCCCCTGTACGCGATCGTGGCCGTCAGCCAATTCCGCCTGGGCGTGAGCCGGTCGCTGCTGTGGATCGGTCCGGGGATCCTCGCGGGCATCGCCGCGATCGTCGTGATAGCCATGGTCACGCCCGGCGGCCCCGGTGCCGCGGGGGTGTCGGCCGCGATGCAGCTGGCGGCGGCATCCCTCGCCTCGTTCGCCATCGTGCTCACCACAGACACCGTCAGACGGATGCTGCTGGCCGGGGCGTTCCTCGTGGTCGGGTCTCTCACGGCTCTGCTGCTCGAACCCGTGCACACCCCGCTTCGATCGGTGCCGCTGCTCGTGCTGGGGTGGACCCTCGCGACGATCATCGGATTCTGGATCAGCGCCGGCGTGCCCCAGGCAGCCCGGCGAATCGCCAGCATCGGACGCGCCCACCGCGCCGAGCGCCAGGCGAGTGAGACCGAGGCGCAGCGGCGCCAGGGTGCCCGACTCCTGCACGACACGGTGCTGGCCACGCTCACCCTTCTGGCGCATTCCGGCGTCGGGGTCGCGCCCGAGTCTCTGCGCCAGCAGGCCGCCGACGATGCACGCCTGCTGCGGCAGCTTCGGCTGGGCGCGACACCGACGCCGCAGTCATCCGGTGTCTACAACCTCGAGGGCGTCGAGGACACGGTGCTCGGCACCACGCTCGAGTCGGTGAAGCAGCGCTTCGGCCGCATGGGACTTGAGGTGAGCTGGCACGGCACGGGCCAGGTGCTGCTGCCCAGCGACGTGCTCGACGCGTTCCTGCTTGCGCTCGCCGAGTGCCTGGAGAACGTGCGGCGTCACTCCGGCGTCACCGAGGCGCACGTGACCATCACCGACGACGAGACGACGGTTCGCGCGATGATTACCGACTCCGGGGTGGGCTTCACGCTCGATGACGTCGACTCGGCCCGGCTGGGCTTCAAGGAGTCAGTGGTCGGACGCCTCAAGGAGGTCGGCGGGCGTGCTCGCCTGTTCTCCGCGCCCGGCTCGGGAACGACCGTCGTTCTGGAGGTGCCCCGATGACGAGCCTCCCCGAGGAGAACACCCTCGGCGCCATCGTCGGCGCCAAGTCACAGCGACGTGAGGCGGACGCCACCCGCCGGGTCATCCGCGCGGCAACCCCGCGCCGCTCGAGCCTCGGAACCGGGTTCATCGGCATCGGGGCGGCCGTGGTCGTCGCCCTCCGAGCCATCTACGGCTTCGTGTGGTTCGTCAGCCTGTGGCCGACCTACCCCGACCCGATGCCGGCACTTCTGGCGTGGGTCATCCTGATCGCGACCCTCGTCGCGACGTTCATCACCGCGCGCGTCATCGGCGACCAACTGCCGGACTGGGCGTTCGCGGTGTTCCTTGCGGGCCTCGCCGCTGCGGTCGCACTAGACCTCGTCGCGATCTGGCCGCTTCACGACATCGGCCGCAACGCCACAGCAGCGCTGACGGCCGGGATGGCTCTGCTCGTCGTGATCACCCTGCGACGCACCCGCGACATCCTGATCGCGGTATCGGTGCTGGGCGTCGGCCTCGCTGTCGCCATGGTGCTGAACACTCGCCCCGATCCGGATGACATCGCGCCCCAGATCACGGCCCTCGGGTTCGCTGTGCTGCCCGCGGTCATCGGAGTGGTCGTCGTCAACGGCTTCCGTCGTCTGGTGCAGGTCGAACTCGACCGGGTGCTCGTGCAGAGCACGGTCTCGGCACCCCGATTCGCGGTGGGCATGATGGCGTCGGAGGAACTGGCTCGTCTCGACCTCGCCGCCGAGGAGCTGCTCGAGTCGGTCGCGACCGGCAAGACGAAACTGCCGCTGGATCCGAAGACGGCGTCGGTCGCGGCATCCCTCGCCACCGAGCTGCGGCTGCATCTCATCGAAGGGCGCCGGGAGACCTGGCTGTACCACGCCGTCACCGAGTCCGACCTGCTCGGCAAGGCGGTGACGCTCATCGACAAGGGAAGCCTCGCGGGGCTCCTCGACCCCCAGCAGCGCGACGGCCTGCTTTCGACGGCCTGGCTCCTGGTCAGCGATACCGCCAAGCGCACCTCCGATCGCACTGTGCAGCTGCAGATCGGCCCGGTCTCCTCCCCCGCCCAGGAGGGCACGGGCCACAAGATTCTCGTGCCCATCGTGATCACGACGACGGGCGTGGCACGAAATCGTGTCGACCCGGCGACGTGGGAGGCCATCGGTCGAGTCGGGCAGTACAGTGACTCAACTCAGAACTCGAGCCTTCGGGTCGACATCTCCTGCCTCGTCGACAACCCGGCAGACCAGTAACACCACCGCAGCACCAGCACCATCAGAGAACCAAGGGGAACCCAGTGACCGAAATGAACCGCATCAGGCTCGCCATCGTCGACGACCACAGGATGTTGCTCGGTGCGCTGACGGAGTGGATCAGGAACGCGGCATCCGATATCGACATGGTCGCCGCCGTTCCCACGTGGCCCGAACTGACGATCCACCCGGAGTTCCCCGTTGACGTGGTGCTGCTCGACGTCGACCTCAAGGACAACATCCCCATCTCGCTCAAGATCAACACGCTCAAGACGATGGGTGTGAAGGTCGTGCTGATGAGCACCTATTCGGAGCCGAACCTGGTGCGCGAGGCCCTGGCCGCGGGTGCCCTCGGCTACCTGGTCAAGAGCGAGGATGCCGGCATGATCGTCGAGGCGATCCGCGCGGCGTCGAAGGGCGAACCCTTCGTCTCCGCCGAACTGGACCTGGCCCTCAACGCCGGCGAGATCGGCGGAGCCCCGAAGCTCAGCGCGCAGGAGCGCAGGGTGATGGCGCTCTACGGCGGCGGCGAGCCCGTGAAGGCGGTGGCATTCCAGCTGTCGATCTCCGAGGAGACGGCGAAGAGCTACCTCAAGCGCATTCGGGAGAAGTACCGCGTCGCCGGCTTCGACGTCGGTACGAAGGTTGCGCTACGCAAGCGTGCGATCGAGGACGGGATCCTCGTCGAGTCCGACCTGCCGCGCGGCTTCTGACCGGTCGCTGCGGCGCTGCAGCACGAGCGCAACGAGGGCCAGGGCCACGCCCGGCACGCACAACAGGAGACCGACCCAGGTCGGCGACAGGTAGCCGAGGCCTGCGGCGATGGTGAGCCCGCCGAGGTAGGCGCCGAGGCTGTTGCCGATGTTGAGGGACGAGTGGTTGATCGCCGCAGCCAACGATTGGCCGTCGCCCGCGACATCCATGAGCCTGGTCTGGATCGCCGGCGACAGCGCCGATGCGGCGGCGCCCACGAGGAACAGGAAGACGAACAGTCCCACTGGGTTCTGAGCCGTCAGGGCCAGGCCCGTGAGTGACACGGCGAAGACCCCGAAGCAGATGAACAGGGTGGCCATGACGTTGTGGTCGGCGGCTCGACCTCCGACAAAGTTGCCGATGGTCATTCCGATGCCCGCAGCGACGAGCGCCCACGGCACGACAGCGGGTGAGAGCTGGGTCACGGTCGTGACGACCGGCGAGACATAGGTGTACACGGCGAAGAACCCGCCGAAGCCGACCGCGCCGATGAGCAGGGCGAGCCACACCTGCACGCGACCAAAGATCTTCAGCTCCCGGCGGATCGTCGCCGCCGGGTCGCCCGGCTGCAGCGGCACGACGAGCGCGATCGCTGCGAAGGTGAGCAGGAACACGGCGGCCACGGCCAGGTAGGCGACCCGCCATCCCGCGACCTGGCCGAGCCAGGTCACCGTGGGCACGCCGATGACGTTGGCGATGGTGAGCCCCGAGAGCACGAGAGCCACGCCCCGCCCGCGCTTGCCCGGCCCCATGAGCGACGCGGCCACCAGCGCCGCGATACCGAAGTAGGCACCGTGCGGCAGTGCTGCCACGAAGCGAGCAACAAGCACGAGACCGAAGGTCGGCAGCAGGGCGGAGGCGACGGTGCCGAACACGAAGACGGCAACGCACGCGAGCAGCAGCTGCTTGCGAGGGAAGCGCGCCGCAGCAGCGGCAATGGTCGGCGCGCCCACGACCACGCCGAGCGCGTAGGCGGAGACGATCCATCCCGCCTGAGAATTCGCCTGCTCGTGTGACTGTGCCCACACCCCGGGGAGAAGATCGGCGGCGAGGTTGGGCAGCAGGCCCATGGCCACGAACTCTGTGAGCCCGATTCCGAAGCCGCCGAGCGCGAGCGCAAGCAGAGCGAGGCGAATACGGGCAGGAGAGTGAGTCATTTCAACCGATCGACGCAGAAGACGGGAGCGCTCACCGTCGAGACCCGTCAAGTCTAGGGTCCGGCCGAGTTCCGATCAGTCGAGCGCAGCCTCGCGGATCGCACCCTCCAGGCGCTCGACCTTGCCGGTGAGTTCGCCGGTGTGACCGGGGCGGATGTCCGCCTTGAGCACGAGAGACACCCGCGTTCCAAACCGTCCCACCTCGTCGGTTGCCCGTTTGATCACGGCGAAGACCTCGTCCCACTCCCCCTCGATCGTCGTGAACATCGAGTCGGTGTGATTGGGCAACCCCGACTCGCGCACGATGCGCACGGCGGCTGCGACCGCGTCGTGCACTGAGTCGGAGCCGTCTCCACCACCGCTGGGTGCTACCGAGAATGCGACGAGCATGGGCTACTCCTTCAGTGCGGCGGGCATGGCCACTGACGATTCATCCTCGCCCCGCACGTCGCGGTCGAGGGGCCAGACCGAGTCGAGCCAGTCGTCATGAGTACCGTCAGCGTCGACGTCGAGCAGCGGCAGGCGCGGTGCCGTCGCAATCGACCAGATCGCCCACCCCAGCAGCACGAACAGCATGGCGTTGCGACCGGTCAGCACGATCAGCATCGGCACCTGCACCTGCAGCAGGGCGGTGTAGAGGTACGGGTAGATGAACTGCGTGAGCCCGGCGATCACGAGCACCATGATCGCCGGAGTCCGGAACGAACGACCGTGCCCGGCCGCCCGAGTGGCCAGCCCGAGCACCACGGGAACAGCCAACCAGCTCACGAACTGGGGCGAGCCGACCTTGTTGAAGGCGATCAGCGCCGTCACGAGGGCAAGGCTCAGTGAGGGCAGCAGGTCACCCGCGGCCACGCCGGCACGGGTGGCCCGCACCCCCAGCAGCGCGATGACGATGATCGCGAGCCCCAGCAGCGGTGTCATGAGAGCGGATGCCACGTCGACACCGTCTCCGTTGATCTGGAAGGTGAGAATCTGCTGGTCGTAGTACACGAACGCACCCGGCACCCCGGCGGCGGCCTGCCAGAGCCAGAACGTGCTCACCGGCGCCTCGATCTGCAGACCGCGTCCGGTCTGCTGGGTGACGAAGCTCAGAAGGTTCGCACCGCTGCCGAGCGTGAGTGCCACGATCATGATGAGCGCGGAGGCGAGCAGTGCGGTGGCTACGATCCGCAGCCGTCCCCGCAGCGCGATGACCGCCGCTGCGATCAGTGCCGCTGGCCACACCTTGATCCACGTAGCGACGGTGAGCACCACTGTTGCGACAACCGGCGAGCGCGCTATCAGCAGAACGCCGATGATGGCGAGGGGAACTGTCACGGAGTCGATGCGTCCGAGGGCGATGGGTCCGAGCAGGAAGAGGAAGGCGACCCACCACCAGGCGACGGCGACTCGCTCACGCGAGCGACCCCATCCGGTGAGAAAGCCGAAGGCGACGGCGTTGAGCACCATGATCATCGACAGCCACGTGGCCGCGTACTGCTCGGGCCCGAACGCGTAGGCAGCGAGCATCGGCACGAGCGCCACGATCGGGTACACCCAGACGGTGTCAATGCCCACCCAGTACTGGGCGATGAGCGCCTGATCCATCCAGAACTTGTAGACGATCGTCACATCGCCCAGCGGCAGACCGGGTGCCCACAGGTTGAGCAGTCCGAGCCAGAGGTGCACCAGAACGAAGGCCGCCCAGACCGCCATCGAACTCGACGCCACAGTGCGGGCGACGGATGCGACGCGCGACAGCACGGGCGCGATCGCGGTCATGCCACCAGCGTAGCCCGGTAACATTTCGTCCCCGTTCCGTGCGGCCGGTCAACCTGCGGCAAGATGGAAATCCCTTCACTGCAGCCAAGGAGAACGACCATGTCCCGCACTCCCCGTTTCGCCCGCGTGGCCGCCGCCCTCGGTGCCGCCACCATCGCCCTCACCCTCGCCGCGTGCACTCCCGCCGCCGAGACCACGAGCGAGTACGTGACCGACGGCAAACTGACCATCGGCACCGGTCAGCCCGCCTACTACCCGTGGGTCATCGACGATGCGCCCGAGTCCGGTGAGGGCTTCGAGGCCGCCATCGCCTACGCGGTTGCCGACCAGCTCGGCTTCGCCAAGGAGGACGTCGTGTGGGTGCGCACCACCTTCGACGAGGCCATCGCTCCCGGCCCGAAGAACTTCGACTTCAACCTTCAGCAGTACTCCATCACCGACGAGCGCAAGCAGAACGTCGACTTCAGCTCGCCGTACTACGAGACGACTCAGGTCGTGATCACGACCGGTGCCTCCAAGGCCGCGGGCGCGAAGAGCATCGCCGACCTCAAGGGACTCCTGATCGGCGCCGCGACCGGCACCACGAGCTTCGACGCCATCGAGCAGCTGATCGCTCCCACCAGCGGTGCCCAGGCGTTCAACTCGAACGACGATGCCAAGCTCGCGCTCGAGAGCGGCACCGTCGACGCGATCGTCGTCGACCTCCCCACCGCGTTCTACTTGACCGGAGTTGAACTCACCGATGGCATCATCGTGGGCCAGCTCCCCCTCGCCGACGGCAAGAGCGGCGACGAGTTCGGTCTGGTGTTGGCCAAGGGCAGCCCGCTCACCGCCAAGGTCACGGCCGCCGTTGATGCCCTGCGCGACAACGGAACCCTCGCCGAGATCGCCGCGACCTGGCTTGCGGATGCCGCGAACGCACCCGTTCTGAAGTAGTTCCAGTAGTTTCGTCAGGGTGACCACCCACGACGCAGACCGCGAGGCCCGGCAGCCGAGTTCAGTAGAACTCGATCGCCGGGCCTTCCGGCGTCGGCAGTCGCTGCGATCCGTGCTCATCAGCATCGCGAGCACCCTCGTGCTCGCCGTCGCCGCGTGGGTGTTCCTGATCAACACGCCCGGCTGGGCACAGGTGCAGCGCACCTTCTTCGATCCCCAGGTCTTCGTGGCGGCCCTGCCCCGCGTGTGGGACGGTTTCCTCCTCAACCTGCGGGTGCTGTTCTTCGCCGTGATCGGCGTCTTCGTCGTCGCTGTGCTGATCGCGGTGATCCGCACCCTGCGCGGGCCGGTGTTCTTTCCGCTGCGGGCACTCGCTGCGGGCTACACCGACCTATTCCGCGGCATGCCGCTCATCATCGTGCTCTACCTCGTCGGGTACGGCATCCCCGGACTCCAGGGTGCCGATGGGGCACGGATCCCCGCCGCCGTGCTCGGCACGATCGCGCTGATCCTCACGTACTCCGCGTACGTGTCGGAGGTGTTCCGCGCGGGCATCGAGGCCGTGCATCCATCACAGCGGCTCGCCGCACGATCGCTCGGGCTCACGCACGCGCAGTCCCTTCGGCTGGTCATCCTCCCGCAGGCGGTGCGCAAGGTCACCCCCGCTCTCATGAACGACTTCATCGCGATGCAGAAGGATGTCGGCCTGATCTCGGTGCTCGGAGCCGTTGACGCGGTGCGCGCCGCGCAGATCGAGACCGCCAAGTTCTTCAATTTCACGCCCTACGTGCTCGCTGGCCTGTTGTTCGTGCTGCTGGCGCTGCCGATGATCCGGCTCACCGACTGGTACACCGCACGGCTCCGTGAGCGCGAGCAGGTTGGCGGCATCGTATGACGACCGAACCGGTTCTGCGGCTTCAGAACATCCACAAGTCGTTCGGCTCCACCCAGGTGCTGCGCGGGGTCGACCTGACCGTGGACGCCCACGAGGTGGTCGCGCTGATCGGAGCGAGCGGCTCCGGCAAGTCGACACTGCTGCGCACCATCAACCTGCTCGAGCGTGTCGACGACGGCCAGGTCTGGCTGCAGGGAGTGGACATCAGCGACCCCCGCACCGTGGTCGACCAGGTGCGGGCGCGCATCGGCGTCGTGTTCCAGCACTACAACCTGTTTCCGCACCTCACCGTGCTCGACAACGTGACCCTCGCCTCACGCCGTGTGTTCAAACAGTCCCGGGATGCCGCCGAGGCTCACGGCCTCGAACTGCTCGAGCGCATCGGACTCGCGCCGCAGGCCCGCTCCTACCCCGACCGCCTGTCGGGTGGACAGCAGCAGCGCGCGGCGATCGCCCGAGCCGTGGCCACCAACCCCGAGCTGCTGCTGCTGGACGAGATCACGAGCGCCCTCGACCCCGAGCTGGTGACGGAGGTGCTCGACCTGGTGCGCGAGCTCAAGACAGAGGGAACAACGATCGTCATGGCCACCCACGAGATGGCATTCGCGCGAGATGTCGCCGACCGTGTGGTCTTCCTCGACAGCGGCGTGGTTGCCGAGCAGGGCGCACCTGCCCAGGTGTTCGGCGCTCCTCGCGAGGAGCGCACGAAGGCGTTCCTCTCCCGCTTCAACGCCGGCTGAGCAGTTCGCCCACGGTCGCCGGCAGCGCCGCACAGAGGCCGAGAATCGTGAACGGGCCACCGCCGCCGGCCCGCTCGGAAGCGAGGCCGTGGATGACCGACGCGGTTGCCGCGAGACGGGCGAGCTCGTCGGGGTCGCCATGCACCGCATCCGAGTGGGTCGCTACGAGCGCCCCGAGGATGCCCCCGAGCGCGTCCCCGGCACCGGCGGTCGCCAGCCACGCGGGCGCCGAGCGCACTCGCAGCGAGACACCCGGGCCGGCAACGAACGTCGTGTGACCCTTGAGCAGAACCGTCACGCCGAGGTCGTCGGCCGCGATCCGCGCCCAGCGCTCGGGGTCGGCCGCAATCGGCTCGACCTCGGCGCCCAGAACCCGGGCGAGCTCCCGGTAGTGCGGCGTGATGACCACCGGGCCTCCCACCCGGTCGTGGAGGTCGAGGGCACCCCCGTCGAGCACCGTCGGCAGTGCCTGTGCCAGGGCATCCGTCATCGATGCGACGTCGCGATCGACCGGGTCCATTCCCGAGCCCAGCAGCCAGGCCTGCACCCGCCCCGCCGAGGTGACGGCCTCGGGACGCCTCGCGAGCACCAGCTGCGCCGGAACCGAGGGTCCGAGGTAGCGCACCATGCCGACCCCGGTGTGCAGGGCGGCCTCGACGCCGAGCACCGCAGCGCCCGGGTACTGCTGGGATCCGGTGATCACGCCGAGCACTCCGCGGCTGTACTTGTCATCGTGAGTCCCGGGCACCGCGATGCGGGTGGCCGCGTCATCCGCGGTCCAGTCGGTGAAGGAGCTCATGGCTCCCACGATAGTTTGGATGGTGTGACCCTGAGCATTCGTGACCGCGTCGTCGTCTTCGATTACGGGGAGGTCATCTCGCTGTCGCCCTCCGACGAGGATCGGGCCGAGCTGCTCGCGATCTCAGGATGCGACGCCACTGCCTTCTGGGCGTCCTACTGGCGCCACCGGGACGGCCTCGACCAGGGAACTGTGAGCATTCCCGACTACTGGGCCCTGGTGGCCGCCGACACCGGTTCGGTCTGGGACGCCCCGACGGTGCACGCACTCTGGGTGGCCGACTTCCGCAGCTGGTGGAGCGTCGAACCCGGCACCCTTCGGCTGATCGAGGAGCTCCACGCCGGCGGAACCCGCCTGGCGATCCTCTCCAACGCCGGCTTCGACTTCGCCAGCGGGTTCCGGTTCTCCCCGATGGGAACCTACTTCGAGCGCGTCTTCGTCAGCGCCGAGATGGATGCGATCAAGCCCGATCCGGCCATCTACCTGGAGGTCGCCGACGAGCTGGGAATATCCCCGGCCGAGATGGTCTTCATTGACAACAAGTCCGTCAACACCGACGCGGCCGCCGCGCTCGGGATCACCACGCATCACTTCACGTCTGTGGCTGGCCTCGACGCCTTCCTGAGGAGCCTCGCCGCATGAGTGCCTTGTTCACCCCGATGACACTGCGATCGGTCACCGCCCGCAACCGACTCTGGGTCGCCCCGATGTGCCAGTACTCGGTCGAGCTGGAGGACGGCGTGCCGACCACCTGGCATGCCACGCATCTCGGATCGTTCGCCGTGGGCGGCGCGGGCCTGGTCATGACCGAGGCGACCGCCGTGACTCCCGACGGGCGCATCTCCCCGCAGGACACCGGCATCTGGAACGATGCCCAGCGCGACGCGTGGGCGCCGATCGCCGCGTTCATCCGCGCCCAGGGAGCGATCGCCGCCATCCAGCTGGCGCACGCCGGCCGCAAGGCATCGACCTGGCGCCCCTGGTCCGGAGAGCACGGCACAGTTCCGGCGAGCGCCGGCGGCTGGCAGCCGGTAGCGCCGTCGGCCGTCGCCTTCGAGGGCTACGCAACACCCCGCGAGCTGGATGCCTCCGAGCTCCCCGACATCGTCGCCGCCTTCGCCAGCGCGGCTCGACGGGCCATCGACGCCGGATTCGAACTCCTCGAAGTGCACGCGGCGCACGGGTACCTGCTGCACCAGTTCCTCTCGCCGCTGTCGAACCTTCGCGATGACGAGTACGGCGGCAGCCTCGAGAACCGCGCCCGCCTCGTGCTCGAAATCGTGCGGGCGGTGCGCGCCGAAGTCGGCGAGGATGTGCCGATCTTCGTGCGCTTCTCGGCCACCGACTGGACCGACGGTGGCTGGAACAAGGAGGACACCAAGACCGTCGCCCGCTGGGCGGTCGAGGCGGGCGCCGACCTGTTCGACATCTCCAGCGGCGGGCTCGTGAACGGCGTGACCATCCCCGTGGGCAAGGGCTACCAGGTGCCGCTCGCGGCACACGTGCACGAACCCGACCTGCCGGTCAGCGCGGTCGGCATGATCACCGAGGCGCAGCACGCCGAGGAGATCGTCGCCACGGGTGAGGCCGACGCGGTCATGGTCGCTCGTGAGATGCTTCGCGACCCGCACTTCGCCCTGCGGGCCGCCGCCGAGCTCGGCGTCACCGTCGACTACGTTCCGAAGCAGTACCTGCGGGCACCGTACCCCGGGCCGAGCGCCAGCTAGCGAGGGCTAGCTCCTGCGGGTCGCGTCCTGCACTTCGCCGACGAGTTCCTCGATGATGTCCTCGAGGAACAGCACGCCCTTCGTGGAGCCGCTCTCGTCGAACGCGCGGGCGACGTGCACTCCTGAGCGCCGCATCGTCGCGAGGGCGTCTTCGAGATCGGTGCCGCGGAAGATCGAGATGAGCTGCCGGATCCGCTTCGGCGGCACCGGCTCGGTGAACTCGTCGGCATCATCGAGGTCGATGACGTCTTTGAGGTGCAGGTAGCCGGTGGGCTCGCCACCCTCATCCACGAGGATGTAGCGCGAGAACCCGCGTTGCGCCACGGCACGCTCCACATCCGCGGGCGTTGCGTCCTCGGGCAGGGTGACCAGCGCCGACATGCCGACCGCGACATCCTGAACCTTCTTGGAGGTGAACTCGAAGGCGGCGTTCAGGGTGCCGCCCGCGTCGGTGAGCACCCCTTCCCTGGTCGACTGGGCGACGATCGTGGCCACCTCATCGAGGGTGAAGATGCTGTTCGCCTCCGACTTCGGGGTAACCCGAAAGAGCCGAAGAATGCCATTGGCGATCGCGTTGAGCGCGACGATCAGCGGGTTGAAGATGCGGGCGACGAACACCAGAGGCGGAGCGAGGATGAGGGCCGCACGGTCGGGCAGCGAGAAGCTGATGTTCTTGGGCACCATCTCACCGAACACCACGTGGAGGAACGAGACCAGCACCAGCGCGATGATGAAGGCGACGGTTCCGATCACCTCCTCCGACCACCCCGTGAGGGCCAGCGGTACCTCGAGCAGATGATGGATCGCGGGCTCAGACACGTTGAGGATCAGCAGCGAGCAGACGGTGATGCCGAGCTGGCAGGCCGCGAGCATGAGCGTGGCGTGCTCCATCGCCCACAGTGCCGTCTTCGCCGCACGTGACCCGGCCTCGGCCAGCGGTTCGATCTGCGAGCGCCGCGCCGAGATCACGGCGAACTCAGCGCCGACGAAGAAGGCGTTGATCAACAGGAGCACGCCCAGCCAGGCGATTCCCCACCAGTCCATCAGGCGTCACCTTCCGCAGGTTCGCGGCGCGGTGTGTACCGCACGCGGTCGATGCGTCGACCCTCGAGCCGTTCGATGCGGAACACACCGCGATCGATCTCCACGGTGTCGCCGACCTTCGGTAGTCGACCGAGCTCGCTCATCAGCCAGCCGGCGACCGTCTCGTAGGGGCCCTCCTCGGGTACCACGACGTCGGTGCGCTCGAGCAGTTCATCGGGGCGCAGGATGCCGGGAAAGGTGAACCAGTCGCGTGAGCGCACGACATCGGCCTTGGTGCGGTCGTGCTCGTCGCTGACCTCACCGACGAGCTCCTCGACGAGATCCTCGAGGGTGGTGACCCCGGCGGTGCCCCCATACTCGTCAACGACGACCGCCATCTGGTAACCCCGGCCGCGGAGCTCGGCGAGCAGCGAATCGAGCTTCATCGTCTCGGGCACGCGCAGGGCATCCGACTGCAGGGCTGAGACGGGAACGTCAGCGCGCTTCTCCCGAGGCACGGCGACGGCCTGCTTGATGTGCACGATTCCGACGACGTCGTCGATGCCGTCGTCGATGACGGGAAAGCGCGAGAAGCCCGTGCGGCGGGCCAGCTCGATGACATCCTGTGCCGTGTCGGTGCGCTCGACGCTGGCGACCCGGGGGCGGGGCGTCATCACATCCTGTGCGGTGTGGTCGGCGAAGGCGAGCGTGCGGGCGAGCAGTGTCGCGGTGTCGCGATCGAGGCTGCCCTCGCGGGCAGAGCGACGCACGAGCGAGGTGAGTTCCTCCGCCGTGCGCGCGCCCGACAGTTCCTCCTTCGGCTCGATGCCGATCAGCCGCAGGATCGCGTTGGCGGTCGAGTTGAGGAGGGCAACTGCGGGGCGGAAGACGGCGGTGAATCCCACCTGGAACGGCACGACGACCTTCGCCACCGCCCGTGGCAGCGCAAGGGCCAGATTCTTGGGCACCAGCTCGCCGATGATCATCGAGAGCAGTGTCGCGACCGTGATCGCGAGGATCGACGCGATGATGCGCACGGCCGGTGCCGACAGGCCGAGGGCGGTCAGCGGCACCGACAGCCACGAGCTGAAGGCCGGCTCGAGCGTGTAGCCCGCGAGCAGGGTGGTGAGGGTGATGCCGAGCTGCGCGCTGGAGAGATGGGTGGACGTCTGCTTGAGCGCGGAGATGACTGTGCCGAGTCCGCGCTCGCCTCGCGACTGCCGTACCTCGAGGTCGGACCGGTCGAGATTGACCAGGGCGAACTCCGAGGCGACGAACAACCCCGTGCCGATGGTCAGCAGCAAGCCCACGCCGAACATGATGAGCTCAGACATGCGCGGCACCGGCCCGGCGACTAGAGGGAGGGTCGTCCATTATCTGGTCAAGGATACCGGATCGCAGGTCTAGGAGACCGTCGAGATCACCAGCTGACGGGAAGGGCCTTACCCTCCTCATATCCGGCCGCTGACTGCACACCGACGAGCGCGCGCTCGTGGAACTCGGCGAGCGTCGTGGCTCCCGCGTAGCTCAGGGAGGAGCGCACACCCGAGGTGATCATGTCGAGAAGATCCTCGAGCGACGGTCGCAGCGGGTCGAGGTAGATCTTCGAGCTCGAGATGCCCTCGGCGAAGAGGGTCTTGCGGGCGAGCTCGTAGGCATCCAGCTTGTCGAAGCGCTCCTGCACGGCCTTGGTGGACGCCATGCCCCAACTCTCCTTGTAGGCGCGGCCCTGCTCGTCGACAGCGAGGGTTCCCGGAGCCTCGATGGTTCCTGCGAACCACGACCCGATCATGACGGATGACGCGCCCGCCGCCAGCGCCAGTGCGACGTCGCGCGGGTAGCGCACCCCGCCGTCGGCCCACACGTGGGCGCCCAGGGACCGCGCGGCCTGGGCCGTCTCGAGCACGGCCGAGAACTGCGGCCGACCGACCGCCGTCATCATGCGGGTGGTGCACATCGCGCCGGGACCCACGCCCACCTTGATGATGGTCGCCCCAGCGCCGACCAGATCCCGCACGGCATCGGCGGTGACCACGTTGCCCGCCACGATCGGCACTCCGAGTCCGAGGGATGCGACGGTGCTGATCGCCCGCACCATGGCGTCCTGGTGACCGTGCGCTGTGTCGATCACCAGCACGTCGGCACCGGCCGCGACGATGGCCTTCGCCTTGCCCGCGACGTCACCGTTGATGCCGATGGCCGCGGCGACGCGAAGCCGACCCTCGGCGTCGAGGGCGGGGTCGTACAGCGTCGAGCGCAGAGCACCCTTGCGGCTGAGCGCTCCTACCACCTTGCCCTCGTGCAGAACGGGCGCGAACTGAAGGTCTGCAGCGACCATGAGGTCGAATGCCGCCCGCGGCCCGTCGAGTTCGTCGACATCGATCTCGGTCACGCGAGCGACGAGGTCGCCGAGCCGGGCGTCGGGCAGGGCGGTGGCCAGCCGTTCGGCGGCAATCGCGCCGAGGAATACCCCGTGCTCGTCGTGCACGATGATGCCGTGCCCGGCCAGCGGCGGCAGCAGCGCGAGCGCCGCAGCGACCGTGTCACCGGGGCCGAGATCGACAGTTGCGTCGTAGGCCACGGGCTGGGCCTTGACCCAGCGGATCGCGGCATCCAGCTCGGTCGCAGGGAGGTCCTGAGGGATGACGCCGAGGCCGCCACGGCGTGCGAGGGTTGCCGCCAGTCGTGGCCCTGTCACCGAGTTCATGTTCGCCGAGACGATCGGAATGGTCGCGCCCGTGCCGTCCTCGGGCGCCAGCGAGACCGTCAGGCGACTGGTCACAGCCGACCGCTCCGGCACGAGGAACACGTCGGAGTAGGTGAGATCGTGAGAGGGCGTGGTCTCGTAAAAGCGCATGAATTTAACGCTAGCGCGCCCGGCCACGAACAGCGGGCACGCAGCAAAAGCCATTACTCTAGAGGCGGTGTGTCTTATGTGGTGCACGCCCTTAAGTTGTGACGAGAAGAACTGAAAGTGGGCGGTCGGCTGTGTCAAGCCAAGTGACCGGAATCGCACCCGAGGGTGACTCCTCAGGCGAATTCGGAGCCAACGAATGGCTCGTTGATGAAATGTACGAGCTCTACCTCCAGGACAAGAACCTCGTTGACAGCACGTGGTGGCCGGTGTTGGAGAACTACCACCGCACAGTCGCAGACCCCACCCCCACCGGCACGATTCCGACCATGACGGATGCCGCAGCCCCCGCCGCCGCCGAGGCGCCCGCCGTTGCCGCACCCGAGCCCGCCGCCGCCGCGCCCGCACCCGCCGCCGCGCCGGCGACCGGGAACATCCCGGTCGCACGCACGACCTCACTTCAGGCGAAGCCGCAGCCGATTCCCGCCGACGCCCCGGCGACGTCGCCCATCGTCACCCCGGCAACCGACGTCGACCCCGCGGCCGAGGGCGAGAATGTCGTCACCGTGCTCAAGGGCGCGACCAAGTCGCTGGCCGCCAACATGGACGCGAGCCTGTCGGTTCCCACCGCAACCAGCGTGCGCACCATCCCCGCCAAGCTGATGATCGACAACCGCATCGTCATCAACAATCACCTCAAGCGCGCCCGCGGTGGCAAGGTCTCCTTCACGCATCTCATCGCGTGGGCGATCGTGCAGACGCTCAAGGAATTCCCCAGCCAGAACGTCTTCTACGACGAGGTGGATGGCAAGCCCTCGGTCGTCACCCCGGCGCACGTCAACCTCGGTATCGCGATCGACATCCCCAAGCCCGATGGCACCCGTTCGCTCGTGGTACCCGGCGTCAAGCGCGCCGACACGATGGGCTTCGGCGAGTTCCTCACCGCCTACGAGGATGTCGTCGCACGCGGTCGTGCCAACAAGCTCACCGCCGCCGACTACGCCGGCAACACCATCTCGCTGACCAACCCGGGCGGCATCGGCACCGAGCACTCCGTTCCGCGCCTCATGAAGGGCGCCGGCTGCATCGTCGGAGCCGGTGCGCTCGAGTACCCGGCCGAGTTCCAGGGCGCCAGCCCCAAGACCCTGGCGGAGTTGGCGATCGGCAAGACGATCACCCTCACCAGCACCTACGACCACCGCGTCATCCAGGGTGCGGGCTCGGGCGAGTTCCTCAAGAAGATCCACGAGCGGCTCATCGGTGAGCACCACTTCTACGAGGACATCTTCGCGGCGCTGCGCATCCCCTACGACCCGATTCACTGGGCCGCCGACATCTCCGTCGACCTCGCCGACAACGTCGACAAGACGGCGCGCGTGCAGGAGCTCATCAACGCCTTCCGGGTGCGTGGCCACCTCATGGCCGACATCGACCCGCTGGAGTACCGCCAGCGGTCGCATCCCGACCTCGACATCTCGAGCCACGGCCTGACCTTCTGGGATCTCGATCGCGAGTTCGTGACCGGTGGTTTCGGCGGCAAGCGCACCATGCTGCTGCGCGAGATCCTGGGTGTGCTGCGTGACTCCTACTGCCGCACGATCGGCATCGAGTACATGCACATCCAGGACCCGGAGCAGCGCCGCTGGTTCCAGGAACACGTCGAGCAGAAGTACACGAAGCCCGACCACGACATGCAGATGCGCATCCTCGGCAAGCTCAACGAGGCGGAAGCCTTCGAGACGTTCCTGCAGACCAAGTACGTCGGACAGAAGCGGTTCAGCCTGGAGGGCGGCGAGTCGCTCGTGGCCCTCCTCGACACCGTGCTGCAGAAGTCGGCCGAGGCCAACCTCGAAGAGGTCGCCATCGGCATGGCCCACCGCGGCCGCCTCAACGTGCTCACCAACATCGCGGGCAAGACCTACGGTCAGATCTTCCGCGAGTTCGAGGGCACTCAGGACCCCAAGACGGTGCAGGGCTCGGGCGACGTGAAGTACCACCTCGGCACCGAGGGTACGTTCACTGCGGCCCACGGCGAGACCATTCCCGTCTACCTCGCGGCCAACCCCTCGCACCTCGAGGCCGTCGACGGCGTGCTCGAGGGCATCGTGCGCGCCAAGCAGGACCGGCGCCCGATCGGCTCGTTCACGGTGCTGCCCGTGATGGTGCACGGTGACGCGGCGATGGCCGGCCAGGGCATCGTCGTGGAGATCCTCCAGATGTCGCAGCTGCGGGCGTACCGCACCGGCGGCACCATCCACGTCAACATCAACAACCAGGTCGGATTCACCACGCCGCCGGCCGAGGGTCGCACCTCGACCTACTCGACCGACGTCGCCAAGACGATCCAGGCACCGATCTTCCACGTGAACGGTGACGACCCCGAGGCCGTCATGCGCGTCGGTGAGCTCGCCTTCGCCTACCGCCAGCAGTTCCACCGCGATGTCGTCATCGACCTGATCTGCTACCGCCGCCGCGGACACAACGAGGGCGACGACCCGTCGATGACGCAGCCGCTCATGTACAACCTGATCGAGGCGAAGCGCTCGGTGCGCACCCTCTACACCGAGGCCCTTGTCGGCCGCGGTGACATCACTCAGGAGGAGTACGAGGCCGCGCACCGCGACTTCCAGGACAGCCTCGAGCGCGCCTTCGCCGAGACCCATGCGGCCCAGACCGGTTCGATGCCCATCGTCGGAGCCTCGGTGTCCGACCTGGAGAAGCCCGGCTCCCAGCAGGACGACGCGGTGGGTGAGCCCGCCACCACGGGCGTGAGCGAGTCGATCGTGCGGGTCATCGGTGACGCACACGACAACATCCCGGCCGGGTTCACGGTGCACCCCAAGCTGCAGGCTCTGCTGAAGAAGCGCGTCGAGATGAGCCGCAGCGGCTCGATCGACTGGGGCTTCGGCGAGCTGCTCGCCCTCGGCTCAGTGCTTCTCGAGGGAACGCCCGTGCGCATGGCCGGCCAGGACACCCGCCGTGGCACGTTCGTGCAGCGGCACGCGGTCTTCCACGACCGTGAGAACGGTCAGGAGTGGCTGCCCCTCGCGAACCTTGCCGAGAACCAGGCACGCTTCTGGATCTACGACTCGCTGCTCAGCGAGTACGCCGCGATGGGCTACGAGTACGGCTACTCGGTGGAGCGCGCCGACGCCCTCGTACTCTGGGAGGCCCAGTTCGGCGACTTCGCCAACGGCGCTCAGACCGTGATCGACGAGTTCATCTCCAGCGCCGAGCAGAAGTGGGGCCAGCGTTCCAGCGTCGTGCTGCTGCTGCCGCACGGCTACGAGGGACAGGGGCCCGACCACTCGTCGGCGCGCATCGAGCGCTACCTGCAGCTGTGCGCGGAGAACAACATGACCGTCGCGCGGCCGTCGACCCCGGCGTCGTACTTCCACCTGCTGCGCCGCCAGGCGTATGCCCGTCCGCGCCGCCCCCTCATCGTCTTCACCCCGAAGGCGATGCTGCGACTCAAGGGAGCCACCAGCGAGGTCTCCGACTTCACCAGCGGTCGGTTCGAGCCGGTGATCGACGACAGCCGGGTCACCGACAAGTCGGCCGTGAAGCGCGTCATCCTGACCTCGGGCAAGATCTACTACGACATCATCGCCGAGCTCGACAAGCGCGAGGAGAAGTCGGTCGCGGTCGTGCGGATGGAGCAGTACTACCCCACACCGATCTCGGAGATCAACGCCGCCCTCGAGCAGTACCCGAATGCTGACATCGTCTGGACTCAGGACGAGCCGGAGAACCAGGGTGCATGGCCGTTCATCTGCCTGGAGCTCGTCAAGCACCTCAAGGGCCGCACGATCAAGGTCGCCTCGCGACCGGCATCCGCATCGCCCGCGACTGGCTCCTCGAAGCGCAGCGCTCAGGAGCAGGTGGACCTGATCGAGAAGGCGCTGACGCTGGGGCAGTGACGTTGCGGGGCGCCGAGCTCTAGCTGACGTTGGTCAGGTGGTCTGCGGTGCGACGATCGTCGTGCCGCCGGTCGGCACGATCTCCTTGCCGAGCGGGGCGAGGGAGATCGGGATCATCTTGAAGTCCGCGATCGCCAGCGGGATGCCGATGATCGTGATCGCGAGGGCGACGCCGGAGATGACGTGGCCGATCGCCAGACACAGCCCGGCGAAGATGAACCAGATCACGTTGCCGAGGAACGAGAAGGCTCCGGCCGTGGGCTTCTGCACCACCTGCCGCCCAAACGGCCACAGCACGTAGTTGGCGATGCGGAACGAGGCGATCCCCCACGGGATGGTCACGATCAGGATGCAGCAGATGACACCGGCGAGGGCATACCCGAGAAACAGCCAGAACCCGCAGAGCACGAGCCAGATGATGTTGAGGAGCGTCCTCACGTCACTCAGGCATTCTCGAGGCGGGCCATGATGGCCGCGCGAAGCTCCTCCGGGGCCGTCTCCTTGCACGCCTTCTGCACCTTCAAGGTCAGGGTGATGCCCACGAGGTGCTCGGCGCTGCAGTCGTCGCAGCCCGCGAGGTGCTCGGTGATGTCAGCGAAGTCCTGCTGGCTCAGCTCGCGGTGAAGGTACTCTTCGAGCTCAGCCTTGGCCTTGTCGCAACCGCAGTCGGTCATGTCGTGCTCCTGGTGGTGGCCGGGGCGACCGGGATGCCCCGCTCGCGTGCATAGTCGGAGAGCATGTCACGCAGCATTCGCCTGCCACGGTGCAGGCGGCTCATGACGGTTCCGACCGGGGTCTTCATGATGTCGGCGATCTCCTGATAGGAGAAGCCCTCCACGTCGGCGAAATAGACCGCCAACCGGAAGTCCTCGGGAATCGCCTGCAGCGCTTCCTTGACGGTGCTGTCCGGAAGATGATCGATGGCCTCCGCTTCGGCCGATCGCGTGGACAGCGACTGGGTGACCGATTCGGCCCCGCCGAGTTGCCAGTCCTCGAGGTCGTCGATCGTGCCCTGATAGGGGTTGCGCTGGTTCTTGCGGTAGTTGTTGATGAAGGTGTTGGTCTGGATGCGGTACAGCCAGGCCTTGAGGTTCGTGCCCTGTTGGAACTGCGCGAACGCCTGGAACGCCTTCACGAACGTCTCTTGCACGAGGTCAGCAGCGTCGGCGGGATTGCGGGTCATTCGCATTGCGGCGGCGTAGAGCTGGTCCATGAAGGGAAGCGCCTGCTCCTCGAAGAGACGCTTCTTGTCTTCGGGCCCGTCGAGTGCGGCGGCCGGTTCGACCTCATCGATATCCATCAGCGCCAATTCTAGGTCGCCGAGGATCACGTTCTGCCGTGCATCCAGCATCGTGGCCATCTCGTGCGGTCTCCTCCCGGCATGCTCAAGTGCCGATACTGTGGTAACCGATGCAGGTATTCAGGTATTCCGGGCCCGAGTTCAGCCCCTACGGGGACGACGAGCGGGTCGCCACAACCGACCCGGGGCCGTGGCGTGCGCCCGTGGCATCCGCGCCACTGAAGGCGACGCTCGCGCTGCCCGGATCCAAGAGTCTGACCAACCGCGAGCTCGTGCTCTCCGCGCTCGCCGATGGCCCGTCGCTGCTGCGCGCACCACTGCACTCGCGCGACACCGCCCTCATGGTCGAGGCCCTACGGTCGCTCGGTGTGGGCATCCGCGAGGTGCCGACCGACAGCGTCTTCGGGCCGGACTGGGAGATCACGCCGGCGCCGCTCGAGGGCGGCACCTCGATCGACTGCGGGCTCGCCGGCACGGTCATGCGGTTCCTGCCGCCCGTCGCCTCGCTCGCGCTCGGCCCGGTCGCCTTCGACGGGGATGCCTCGGCACGCCGTCGCCCGATGCGCACGACCATCGACTCCCTGCGCGCCCTCGGGGTCGACGTCACCGACGACGGCCGGGGTGCACTGCCGTTCAGCCTCTACGGCACGGGCGAGGTGGCCGGTGGGGACCTGGAGATCGACGCGTCTGCGTCGAGCCAGTTCGTCTCCGGACTGCTGCTGGCGGCCCCGCGCTTCACCAACGGACTGCGTCTGCGGCACACCGGCGAACGCCTGCCGAGCATGCCGCACATCGAGATGACCATCGCCTGTCTGGCGGCGCGGGGCGTGACGGTCGAAAGCCCGGAGCCCGGGGTGTGGGTGGTCGCCCCCGGACCGATCGCTGGTGCGACCATCGACATCGAGCCCGATTTGTCGAATGCCGCGCCCTTCCTGGCCGCGGCCGTCGTCGCAGGCGGATCCGTGACCATCACTGGCTGGCCCGCGAGCACGACCCAGGTGGGTGCGGATCTTGCGCACCTGCTCCCCCACTTCGGCGCCACGGTGACCCGCGACGGCGATGCGCTGACCGTGACGGGCGGCTCGGAGATCACCGGCGTCGACCTCGACCTGAGCACCGGGGGTGAACTGGCGCCCGCCCTGGTCGCGCTCGCGGCGCTGGCCACCGGGCCGAGTCGGATCACCGGCATCGGTCACCTGCGAGGGCACGAGACCGATCGTCTGGCCGCGCTCACAGCGGAGATCAGCGGGCTCGGCGGATCGGTCACCGAGCACGAGGACGGCCTCGACCTCGAGCCCAGCGCGCTTCACGGCGGCGCCTGGCGCAGCTACGAGGACCACCGCATGGCGACCGCCGGCGCGATCATCGGCCTGGCCGTGCCGGGCGTGGAGATCGACGACATCGCCACGACCGCCAAGACTCTTCCCCAGTTCCCCGCCCTCTGGGCCGCGATGCTCGCGGAGCCCCACGCGACAGTCGAGACGATCGGCATCATCTAGCGTGAGTTGGCTGACGAACGACGACGACGACGACGGCGACTACGCCGAGTACGACGAGTCGGCGGCCAAGGTGCGCCCGAATCCCAAGGGCAACAAGCCCCGCAGCAAGAACCGCCCGGAGCACGCCGACGCGGTGAGCGGTCGGGTGTTCAGTGTGGACCGCGGCCGGTACGGCGTCTGGGTCGATGAGAACACCCCCGAGGAGCGCCAGATCGTCGCCACGAAGGCCCGCGAGCTCGGCAAGACCTCGCTCGATCGCGCGGCCGACGGCAAGGTGTCGGTCGTGACCGGAGACTGGGTCGACCTCGTGGGCGATGTCACCGGTGACGAGGGCAGTCTGGCTCGTATCGTGCGCATCCAGCCGCGCTCCACCCTGCTGCGCCGCAGCGCCGACGACACGGATGCCGTGGAGCGCATCATCGTCGCCAACGCCGACCAGATGCTCATTGTCGTCGCCGCGAAGGACCCTGAGCCGCGCCCGCGACTCGTCGACCGCTATCTGGTCGCCGCCTTCGACGCCGGGATCACGCCGCTGTTGTGCATCACCAAGACCGACCTCGCCGACCCCACCGAGTTCCTCGCCAACTTCGCGGGGCTCGACATCACGATCTTCCGCAGCCGCTCCGACGACTTCCCGCTCGAGGAGATCCGCGCCGCCCTGCAGGGGCACACCACCGTTGCCGTCGGCCACTCCGGGGTCGGCAAGTCGACCCTCGTGAATGCGCTCGTGCCCGAGGCGAACCGGGCCACCGGGCGTGTCAACGACGTGACGGGCCGGGGACGGCACACGTCGTCATCCACCGTCTCGTACCGCATCGGCAGCGGCTGGATCGTCGATACGCCCGGTGTTCGTTCGTTCGGCCTCGGACATGTCGACCCCGCCAACATCCTCAGGTCGTTCACCGATCTCGCCGCGATAGCCGAGGACTGCCCGCGCGGGTGCACGCATCTGCCCGACTCCCCCGACTGCGCAATGATCGAGCGGGTGAACGCAGGCGAACTCGGCGAGATCGGCAAGCTGCGGCTGGATTCCTTCCAGCGCCTCATCACTACGCTGGGTTCGTGACCGACTACACCACCTCCGACGACCTCGCCCTCGCCCTCAAGCTCGCCGCCGACGCCGATCACATCTCGATGGATCGCTACCGTTCGGTCGACCTGGTCGTGACGACCAAGCCCGACCGCACGCCCGTGACGGATGCCGACCAGGCGGTCGAGCGCAGCATCCGCACCGGCATCGAGGCGGCGCGACCGCACGACTCGATCCTCGGCGAGGAGTACGGAACCCAGGGTTCCGGATCACGGCAGTGGATCATCGACCCGATCGACGGCACCGCCAACTTCCTGCGCGGTGTGCCGATCTGGGGCACGCTCATCGCGCTGGCCGTGGACGGCGAGCCGACGGTCGGCGTCGTCTCGTCGCCGGCGCTCGGCAAGCGGTGGTGGGGCGCAACCGGGCACGGCGCGTGGGCGCAGGAGACCGGCCACGAGCCGCGCGCCCTCCGCGTCAGCCGGGTGGCTGAGCTCGCCGACGCCTCGCTCAGCTACAACAGCATGCAGGGCTGGGATGAGGTGGGTCGCCTCGACGACGTCGTCGCGTTGTCGCGTGCGGTCTGGCGATCCCGCGCCATCGGCGACATGTGGTCGTACATGCTGCTCGCGGAGGGAGCGCTGGACATCGTGGGCGAGTTCGACCTGAAGCCCTACGACATGGCCGCGCTGATTCCCATCGTCGAGGAGGCGGGTGGCACATTCACCTCGGTGACGGGCATCCCGGGCCCTTGGGAGGGCAACGCGATCGCCACCAACGGCCTGCTGCACGACAGGGTACTCGAGCTTCTCGCAGCGCGCTGACCGGGGCGCACCGAACACCGACGGAGCCGGGCGTTCTGGTCGCGCGTTCTGGCCGAGCATTCGGCCATTCGCTACGCTGGAGCACGTCCTTTGAGCATCCGCAGCACGAGAAAACGAGGCGACCGTCCATGACCACTCTTCCCCGCACCAGACTGGCTCGCACCCTTGCGGCAGTCACGATCGCCGCCGCGAGTTTCGGCCTCACGGGCTGCAGCCTGCTCGGTAACGTCGTTGCCGACCCCACCCCCAGCGCCAACCCCACCGACGGCACCGAGACCGACGCCTTCGCGATCGGCGTCGGCGACTGCCTCAACGACGGAGGAGTCGAAGGCGAGGTGAGTTCGGTCGTGGTCATCGACTGCGCACAGCCGCACGACAGCGAGGCCTACTCGTCGATCCAGGTTCCCGACGGTGACTACCCCGGCGAGGATGCGATCCTCGCCCAGGCGGAGCAGGACTGCCTCGCCGCGTTCAACACCTTCGCGGGAATCAACTACGACCAGTCGACCCTGAGCTTCTCGTACTACTACCCCACCGAGGGCAGCTGGGGCAACGGAGACCGGGAGATCCTCTGCCTGATCCTTGACCCGGCAGGCAAGACGGTCGGAACGCTGGCCAACGCAGCCCGCTAGATCGCTCGCGAGAACAACGAAGGGGCGCTCCCGTGAGGGGGCGCCCCTTCGTCTTCTTGTCGACTCCAGCGCGATAGCGACCTGATGGTGGAGATGGGGGGAATTGAACCCCCGTCCACTGCTGTAATTCCACGCCTTCTACGGGTGTAGCTCGTGAAGTCGTTCTACTCGGCCCTGACCATTGCCACGAGCATCTTGGTCAACAGGCCCAGCCTCAGTTGAAGTCCCGCGTGTCCCTGAGACTCAAGCACGCAGCAATCTCTCTAGATAACGCCAGGAACCGGGTAGAGAGCATCCCCGGGCTGACGGACCTTTAAGGGCTAGTTGCTGCTAGGCAGCAAGAGCGAGGTCAGTGCGCTTAACATTGGCACTTATTTTTTGCAGAGGTCGTTTACGAGATAACCCTGCATCCTCGACCCGCTTCTCGTAGTTTTGCAGGCAATGTCGAAACCGATCATCCCCATGCTTCGCTTCGTCCGACCGTGAGGCCGAAGTTCTGCGGGTCGCTATCGCGCTGTTGAGTTGTCAAACCCGCCCGGTTTCCCGAGCAGCCTTCCATTGTACGCCGCCATGCTACCCGGTGCCACTGACGGCTCCTCATGGCAGGATCGTAAGCCAGACTTCGACGACGGGAGCAGCATGGCAGACACGATCATCACGGTGCAGGGCGAGTACTCGGCGTGGTACCCGGCCGAGCGGGCCACCGTGCGGGCGTCAGTGCAGGTCGACGGGCCGAAGCGGGACGCGGTCTTCACCAGCGCCGTGACCGCCTCTGACACCCTGCGCGTGACCATCGAGGCCCTGTTCGACAAGGTGAAGGGTCCCGTCACGTGGTGGACCTCCGACAGCGTGCGGGTCTGGTCTGAGCGCCCCTGGAACAACGAGGGCAAGCAGCTGCCCCTCGTGTACCACTCCGCCGTGGAGTTCTCGGCGAAGTTCAGCGACTTCGACGCGCTGTCACGGTGGGTCGAGAGCGCCGCGGCCGTCGAGCACGTCAGCGTCGGGTCGATCAGCTGGGACCTGACCGACGCCACCCGCACGTCAGCCACCACCGAAGTGCGCTCCCGAGCTGTGAAAGACGCCGTCGCGAAGGCGAGCGTGTTCGCCCAGTCGATCGGCCTCGGTAGCGTGAAGGCGATCGCCCTCGCCGACCCCGGGATGCTCGGGGATCCGTCGAGCGGTGGTGGCGCGGCTCCCGCACCGATGTTCCGCGGCGCGATGAAGGCACAGGCGTTCGACGGCGGGAGCTCGCCGGTGCTTGCACTCAAGCCTGAGGAGATTGCCGTGGCATCCGTCGTGGACGCCCGGTTCGTCGCGAGCTGAGCTCAGCCCGACGCGACCAGGGTGATCACGAGGGCGACAACGAAGAGGGCCGCTCCGCCCGCCGCGAGCGAGATGACCGCACGGGGCGCGGTGAGCACCCCCGCGACGCCCAGCACGAACAGGGCGAGCGCGAAGATCACCGCTGCCCCGGTCAGGGTCTGGGCGCGAGCTGTCACGCGATCGACCATGCCGTCGGCGACGAATGACGCGTATTGCAGCGACTGGGACTCGGCGAACAGGGCGACCGTGTAGTCGGGGTCGGCGAGCGGGAAGCTCTCTATGCCGTAACCGGCAGCCGCCCAAGACGGCCACGCGTCGCGCAGTGCTGGGCTGCCCGCTGCGGCGAGCGCATCCCGCTCGGCGGCGACCTGTTCGGCGTTCTCGGGTCGCAGGATCAGTTCGCTCTGCAGCGCGAAAGCCGCGCTCACACGTCGGCTGTCGTCCCGGAAGGTGAGTTGACTCGACAGGAACTTGGTGAGATTCCTGTCGCGTTGCTGCTGGGAGATCGAGTCGAGGTCGGCCGCCTGCTGGTTCAGCACGGTCGCCTGGTAAGCACTTAAGGTGGTGCCGACGGAGACAAGCCCCAGAAGCACGGCTGTGACCACCTCGAGCACCACTCGTTGCCGGGTCATGCGCCCACTCCGAAGGAGCTCAGGGCGACGACAATCCCCACGAGGAACACCACAGCCCCGAGCGCGAGGATGGCGACCCGCACGGCGCCCACCCGGTTGACGCCGGCGATGCCGATGAGGAAGAGCGCGAGCGCCTGCACGAGCGCGGCCTGCGCGAGCACGCTCGACCGTGTCTGCAGCTGGTGCGAGAGGTCGTCCAGCACGAAGCCTGCCACCCCGTAAGACTGGTAGAAACCGTCACGCCCCGCGAGATAGTCCGGGTCGTCCACCGGTGCGGATGTCGGGTCGAAACCGCCCGACTGCCAGAGGTACCAGGCATCTGAGAATCCCGGAGTCGTGCTGCTGAGCGTCGCTTGGATCTCGTTGTCGATGAGCGCCAGCTCGAGCGGATCGATCTGGCCCTCGCGTCGATCGGCGATCGCCCGCGCGGCCAAGGATGCCTCGAGGTCGGTTCGCGCGGCGTAGTCGGCCTGCACGGACTGGTTGACGCTCACGTCCCGAGCGTCGCCTGCGTCGCGACCGAATTCCTGGGCTCGGCCGTCCCAGGCAGCGGCCTGCCACGCCCCCAGCGCCGTGACCACCGAGACCAGACCCAGCATGATCGCGGTGATCACGTCCAGAGCGCGGGACGGGCGTTCTTCTGGCACGAGTGACATTCAATCAACTGCGCCCGGTCTCGCGCTACGGTATTCGCTGTGACCGTTGATTCCGCCCCGCCCACGAAGCGCGGCCTCCCCCGCTGGGCGATCGTGCTCATCGCCGTCGGAGGCGCCATCGCCGTGACCGTCATCGGCCTGGTGATCGCCGTCATCGTGAGCGTCTTCTCTGGCCCGGCCTGGGGACCCACCGAGGCTGCGGCGCTGCAGCCCGGCTCCTGCCTCGCGGAGAACGGCGCCGACCTCGCCGTCTACACCGTTGTCGACTGCGATCAACCGCACCCCCAGCAGGTCTTCGCTGAGATCGACCTCTCCCGCAACACCGCCCAGTACACGACCCAGACTGCCCTCACCAGCTACGCGGGTGAGATCTGCGCACGGTTCCTGGAGTACGGGCTGTTCGTGACGGAGGCCGCAGACGACACCGTCACGACCGCTGCGCTAGCCGTTCCCACACCCGAAGCCCTGGCGGCCGGCAGCTCACGGGCGCTGTGCACTCTGTCGGGAGCCGACGGGTCGAGCCTCACGGGCGACCTGTACCGGCCGATGCCGTGACGCGGCGTCGCGGCTACTCGTTGAGGTTCTTGCGGGCCGACATCGCGCGGTCGGCCTCGCGCTTGTCCTGGCGCTCGCGCAGAGTCTGGCGCTTGTCGTATTCGCGCTTGCCCTTCGCGATAGCGAGCTCCACCTTCGCGTTGCCGTCGCTGAAGTAGATCGACAACGGCACGAGGGTGTAGCCACCCTCCTTGACCTTGTTGTGGATCTTGAGGATCTGCGCCTTGTGCAGCAGCATCTTGCGCTTGCGACGGGGCGGGTGGTTGTTCCACGACCCCTGGCTGAACTCGGGGATGTGCACAGCGTCGAGCCAGGCCTCACCGCCCTCGATGAAGCCGTAGCCGTCGACCAGGCTCGCGCGACCCGCGCGCAACGACTTGACCTCGGTTCCCGTCAAGACCAGCCCGGCCTCGAAGGTGTCCTCGATCGTGTAGTCATGGCGCGCCTTGCGGTTGCTGGCAACAACCTTCTGGCCGCGTTCCCTGGGCATCGTCTCTCTCCGTCAGTAGGTGCCCGTCCGGGCAGCCCACCATCCTAACGCGGGAGCTAGACCTTGAGGTACCTGCTGATCGCCACGCCAGCGGATGCCGCGGCAAGAGCAGCGCCGACGACCACGAGTATCGGCACCACAACCAGCGCATCGCCGAGTCCCACGAGGGTGGTCGTGGACTGCAGCGCGGTGGTGAGGTAGCCCTGCACGAAGAACTGCACGATGCCGACGATCGCCAGCCCCGCGAGCACCGAGCCGATGAGCGCCGCGAAGACGCCCTCGAGTATGAAGGGGGTCTGGATGAACCGGTTCGAGGCACCGACGAGGCGCATGATTCCCAGCTCGCGCCGTCGGGAGAAGGCACTGAGCCGGATGGTCGTGGCGATCAGCAGCACCGCCGCGATCAGCATGAGGGCCGCGACGCCGATGGCCGTGTAGCTGGCGGCGTTGAGCACGGCGAAGATGCGATCGAGGTAGCCGCGCTGGTCTTCGACGGCCTGCACCCCGGGCATGCTCGACAAAGACTCGATGAGGATGTCGGCCTCGGTCGGATCGATGAGGTTCACCCGGAAGCTCTCGTTGAGGGTCTCGGGGGTGACGAAGCTCGCGATCGGGTTGTCTGAGAGCTGGGCCTGGAAGTTCTTGTAGGCCTGCTCGTGATTCTCGTACTCGAACTTCTTGATGTACGGCGTGAGCGCATCCGACTTGAGCTTCGCCTCGACGGCGTCGATCTGGTCCTGCGTTGCCTCGCTCTGCGTGCAGTTGCCGGTCGTGTCGAGCGAGGTGCACATGTAGACGGCGACCTGGGCCCGGTCGTACCAGTAGCCCTTCATCTGGCCGATCTGCATCTGCAGCAGAATCGCGGCGCCGACGAACGTGAGGGAGATGAAGGTGACGAGGATGACCGAGATCACCATCGAGACATTGCGGCGCAGGCCGTTGCCGACCTCGCCGAGAATCAAGCCCAGCCTCACGGTGCGACTTCCTCTGCCATGCGACCGAAGCCCTGCACGGGAACGGCCTGCGTCTGGTAGCCGCCCTGGCGCTCGTCGCGCACGATCTGGCCGGAGATGAGCTCGATCACGCGCCGCTTCATCTGGTCGACGATGCCCGCGTCGTGCGTGGCCATGAGCACGGTCGTGCCGCCCAGGTTGATGCGTTCGAGCAGAGTCATGATGCCAGCGGATGTGGCGGGGTCGAGGTTACCGGTCGGCTCGTCCGCGAGCAGGATCGCCGGCTTGTTGACGACCGCTCGCGCGATAGCGACGCGCTGCTGCTCACCACCGGAGAGTTCGTGCGGGTAGCGGTTGGACTTGCCTGCGAGACCGACCATCTTGAGGGCATCCGGAACTGCTTCCTGGATGAAGCCCCGGCTCTTGCCGATCACCTGAAGCGTGAAGGCGACGTTGTCGAAGACGGTCTTGTTGGGCAGCAGCCGGAAGTCCTGGAAGACGACGCCCAGGTTGCGGCGGAAGTAGGGAACCTTGCGGCTGGCCAGAGTGTTGAGGTGCTGACCGAGCACGTGGATGGCGCCCTTGGTGGGCGTCTCCTCGCGCAGGATCAACCGCAGGAAACTCGACTTGCCCGACCCCGAGGCGCCGACCAGGAAGACGAACTCCCCCTTGAGGATCTCGATACTCACGCCGTTGAGCGCGGGCCGGGTCGTGCCCGGGTAGGCCTTGGTGACGGAATCAAAGCGAATCATGACGGTGTCAGCCTAAGGACGGGCCTGCGGCACACCCGCAGCGACACCCCCGCCGAGGTTTTTCCCAGCTACGGCTGCGTCTTGCGCGCCTCGGCCGCGGCCTTGCCCGCGCCGAGCAGCAGGCGCACCACCACGCCGAGGAGGAGCAGGTCGAGCACGATCTGCACGATGACGACGATGCGCGCGGCATCCGAGACTGCGGAGATGTCGCCGAAGCCCACTGTCGCGAGAATCGACATCGTGAAATACAGGCCGCCGACCTCGTTGAGCGGTTCGCTGAACGCCAGCGGGTTCGACGCCGACATCGACACGTAGACGATCGAGAAGACGATGACGAGCAGCCAGAACGAGAGCCCCACCGCCTCGACGGAGCGCAGTAGCGGTTGGTGGGAGCGAGAAATCGCGCGCACCTGCCACCCGATCGCAACCGCGATGAGCACGATGCCACCGACGAGACGCAGCAGCGTGTCGGCCGCACTGACGTCGCGGAACGGCAGCACGAAGTAGAAGACCAGCATCGCGACGCCGGTGGCGACCACCCGCACCACAGACCAGGCGAGGGCCCTGCGCTCGACCTCGGGGGTACCCGGGACTATTTGTCGCGCTTGCGCCACTTGATACCCGCAGCGATGAAACTGTCGATGTCGCCGTCGAACACCTTCGAGGGGTTGCCTTCTTCGTACTCGGTGCGCAGGTCTTTGACCATCTGGTACGGCGCGAGCACGTAGGAGCGCATCTGGTCGCCCCAGCTGGCCGTGATCACTCCGGCGAGATCCTTTTTGACCGCCGCCTCCTGCTCCTTCTGGAGGATGAGCAGTCGCGACTGGAGCACCCGGAGTGCGGCAGCACGGTTCTGGATCTGGCTCTTCTCGTTCTGCATCGAGACCACGGTGCCCGTCGGGATGTGGGTGAGCCGCACGGCCGAGTCGGTCGTGTTGACCGACTGCCCGCCGGGCCCGCTCGAGCGGAATACGTCCACCCGGATGTCGCCCTCAGGGATGTCGATCACCTCGGTCTCCGGCATGAGCGGGATGACCTCGACCGCGGCGAATGACGTCTGGCGCTTGCCCGCCGCTCCGAAGGGGCTCATCCGCACGAGACGGTGGGTGCCCGCTTCGACGCTGAGCGTGCCGAATGCGTAGGGGGCGTCGATCTCGAAGGTGGCGGACTTGATGCCCGCCTCTTCCGCGTAGCTGACGTCCATGACCGTGGCGGTGTACTTGTGCTTCTCGGCCCAGCGGAGGTACATGCGCATGAGCATGTCGGCGAAGTCCGCGGCATCCACCCCACCGGCACCGGCCCGGATGGTGATGACGGCCGGGCGGTCGTCGTACTCCCCGTCGAGGAGGGTCTGCACCTCGAGCTCGCCGAGCAGCTTCTGGATGCTCGCAAGCTCGGTGTGCACGTCGGCTGCGGCGGACTCGTCGGACTCCTCGTTCGCAAGTTCGACCATGATCTCGATGTCGTCGAGGCGTGAGCCGATCGAGACGATCTTGGCGAGCTCGGCCTGCCGGTGGCTCAGCGCGCTCGTGACCTTCTGCGCCTTGTCGGTGTCGTCCCACAGGTCGGGTGCGCCCGCCTGCTCACTGAGGTCGGCGATCTCGGCCTCAAGCCGATCAACCCCGACGACCGAGCGGATGTCCGCGAAGGTCGAGCGCAGGGCGGCCAGCTGGTCGGAGATATCGAGCTCGATCATGTCGCAGACCAGACTATCGTCTTGCCCCGCCGGGGGCCGGGCGCGGGTAGCATCGCAGAGATGTCGACAGTCGGTGAGCCGTTCCGCTGGCGCTCGATCGCCCTCCCCGCGCTACTGCCGACGATCCTGTTCTCGGTCGGCGAGGGCGCGATCATCCCGATCATCCCCACCGTCGCCGACGACCTCGGCGCCACCCTCGCGATCGCGGGTCTTGTCGCCGCGGTGCTGACGATCGGTGAGCTGCTGGGCAACATCCCGAGCGGATGGCTCATCGCCCGCATCGGCGAGCGCCCGGCGATGATCGGCGCGACCGGCATGTCGGTCATCGGCCTGGTGATCTGCCTCATCGCCCCCAATCCGCTCGCGCTCGGCTTCGGCATCTTCCTCGTGGGGCTGTCGGCGGCGGTCTTCGCACTCGCGAGGCATGCCTTCATGACGAGCTTCGTGCCCGTGGCCTATCGCGCCCGCGCGCTGTCGACGCTGGGTGGAACCTTCAGGCTGGGCTACTTCGTGGGGCCGTTCATCACGGCCGGCGTCATCCAGCTCACTGGCACGGCGGGCGCAGCATTCTGGATCCACCTCGTCGCCTGCGCCGGCGCTGCCCTGGTGCTGGTGACTCTGCCCGATCCGACGAAGACGTTCGGCAAGGTCGCCACGGTACGCCTCGAGGGGCGCCAGATGCGCGAGGGCGAGGCGCTGGTGGCACGGGAGTCGAGCGGGTTGTTCCGCACGCTGTGGGCGAGCCGGGGCATCCTGAGCCGGCTGGGAACGGGCGCAGCGCTCGTCGGGGCTCTGCGCGCGAGCCGGCAGGTGATCCTGCCGCTGTGGGCGGTGAGCATCGGTGTGAGTGCCACGAACACCGCCCTCATCATCGGCATCGCCGGCGCGGTCGACTTCGCGCTGTTCTACTTCGGCGGCTGGATCATGGACCGCTATGGGCGCCTCGCCTCGGCGCTGCCGTCGATGGTCGGACTGGGCGCCGGTCACCTGCTGCTCTCGTTCACCCACGACCTGGCGAGCAACGTGGAGTGGTTCATCGCGGCGGCGATGGTGCTGTCGGTGGCCAATGGACTCGGCAGTGGCATCCTCATGACCCTGGGGTCGGATCTTGCCGACAAGCGCAACCCGGCGCCGTTCCTGGGTGCGTGGCGGTTCACCGCGGGGGTCGGCGGCGCGGCGGCCCCGTTGCTCATCGCGGGCATCACCGCCATCGCCTCGCTCGCCCCCGCCGCGGCCGTCATGGGGGTGCTCGGGATGCTCGGCGCCGGCGTTCTCGCCCGGTACGTGCCGCGCTACATCCCCCGCCCGCCGCGAGCACCACGGCCGGGTGCGAACCGGTAGTCTGAGCGCCGAAACCCCGGACCGTCGGGGAACGGAAAGGACACCATGTTCGCGCTTCTGCCCCTCGACGCCAACGACAACGGCACCAACTTCGCCCTCATCGGCATCATCGTCTGGGTCATCATCATCATCGCGCAGGCGGTGCTGTTCATCGCCTCGCTGATATCGATCCTCGGCTCGAAGCGCTACACCGGCGGCGGCAAGTTCCTCTGGCTGGTCGTCGTATTCTTTGCGCCCTTCCTCGGTGCGATCGGATGGTTCATCGCCGGACGCACAGCGCAGATCCGCACCTCTGCCCCGTAGCCCGTTCCGGGTCTAGCATTGCGGGATGATCCCGCTCGCCAACCTCGTAGCCTTCGTGCTTGTGGCGATCCCGATCATCCTCGTGCCGGGCCCGAGCGTACTGTTCGTCATCGGGCGTTCGCTGTCGCTCGGTCGCATCGGCGGCCTGCTCTCCGTCGTGGGTAACGCGATAGGCGGGCTCGTCGTGGTGGTCGCCGTGGCCTTCGGCGTGGGCATCCTCATCGCGCAGTCGCTCGTCGTGTTCACGATCGTGAAGATCGCGGGCGCCGGCTACCTGATCTACTTGGGCATCCAAGCGATCCGGCACCGTCGCCAGCACGCGGATGCCGCGAACGCGACGCCGCCCAGCCGCGGCAAGCTGCGCATCCTCACCCAGGGGTTCCTCGTCGGTGTCTCGAACCCCAAGACCATCGTGTTCTTCATCGCCGTGCTGCCGCAGTTCGTCGACTACGGGGCTGGCGGCATCCCGCTGCAGATGCTGCTGCTCGGCACCCTGTTCATAGTGATCGCGCTGCTGACCGACAGTGTCTGGGCGCTCGTCGCCGGGGTCGCGCGCGACTGGTTCGCCCGCTCTCCGCGGCGCATCGAAGCCCTGGGCGCGACCGGCGGCGTGGTGATGATCGGGCTGGGCGTGGGGTCGCTGTTCGTGGGGAACCGGCACTAGCTAGTCGGCGCGGCCGCGTCGCACTCAGTCGAACACTGAACGCGCCGTCGACAGACATACACGTAGGCACTTCGCGCTCTAGATTTGTAGGGTCTCCGGATCCGTGCGCCTGCCTTGGGGCGTGCTGGCCATCGCCGAATTGTTCCCATAGAGGGCAAACATGTCGTCAGCGATCAAGCGAAGAGACAATCCTGTTTCCCCGGCCACAATAGCTTCTAGGGCTCCGGTAGCCGTGCGCGCTCGCCGCAGCGCGTCGTGAGCTTCATCGAAGCGATCATTCGACCAACGGAGGTCCCGCTCGTCTTCTGAGTTGATGCGCATCACCGTGCCCTTTTCCTCGAGAAGAACAAAAGCACCGTGCACAACTTTGTCACGAAGCGTGATCGCTTCTTGCGATCGCTTGAAGAGCCGGTGTGCGATTGCCCGAAGTTCGTGGTCAAATTCGACCCTCCTCATCATCCGTCTGTTGGCTGCGAGAAATGATGAGTGCGACTTGCTCGAGAGTGCGTCAACGGCTCGAGAATCGCGTCCGACAAGTTCGAAGAACAATTGTTCATTCGCGTACTGGAGCAATACTTCAGCACGCGCAACCCGCCCAGTGCGATAGGTCAGCTCGTCAAAGGCATTGAGGCCATCGGGGAGATACATGGCCTCATGATGAAGGACGGGAGAGTCCCAGCGGTAGTGGCACACCCACGACCTCCTGTGCGATCGGCACCTCGGCATTCGAAGGGGGACCACTCGTCGAATTGACTAGCGAGTGCTTGTTCGAGTTTGGGCACGCCATGGGGGCGTCGGAGCTTTTCGAACTCGGGCCTCGCTGCGCTCTTGACGGAGAATCTGATAGGCGCCTAGAAGGCTCTAGGTGGCGCTCGTACGGCGCGACTTATTGCTGGCCGCAATTGCTTGATCTCCGACCAAGATTGCGTCTGCCGGAACTCGACCGCGTGTGATGCCTAGTGATTTTCGGGAGACGGACACAAATGCCGAACGGGATGTAACAAAGATTCGCTGTGCGATCTCCGGTGGCGTTTCGCCCTCGCCCTGCAATGCTGCGAAGTACAGGTCTCCGACAACAAGCAACGCATAAGCGGCCTTCTCAACGTCTTCCGGGCCAAGGAGAGCGATCGTGGAGACCGCGTTCATCTGGTCCCGATGGAACGCTGCCAAGTTGGCCTCGCCGGTGATGTGCCAGACCGATGGCTCTTTGCCCCCGGTCGGCGCCAGGCTTGGCATCAGATTCACAAGCCTTAGGAATTCCCCGTACGCCTCTACCCGCAGCTCTCTGAGCCATCGTGAGTGTTCGCGGCGGGACTGGATCCAGGCCCCCAGCAGTGCTCCGACCACGCCGATCACGGCCGCGCCGAATGCGCCAACTACGAGCGACAAAAGGGGATCAACCGGCATGAAGAAAGGCTAGCGCTGAGCCGGAGTTAGCGATTGTCCAATAGCGACTTGGTAAGCGGCCCCATGACCCCGCATCTCCACTGCGTGACGGGGAGCCCGTCTAGTTGGTCGAACACGGCCGGCTGCACTCAGTCGAACACCGAGCGCGCTGTGGACGTGACGTCGATGCGCAGGCCGTCGGGCACGAGCGGCGCGAGCACGGGCGGGTGCCAGACCGCGGACAGGGTGACTGTGGCACTCGTTCCATCGTCGGTGGTCGCGCGGTCCACCCGGAGGTCATCGAAGCCCGCTTCGGGGGTGCTTGCGAGGTAGGCGGTGACGGCGGCCGAGACATCCGCTGGCTGGAGTGTGGGCCGGGGACCGCTCGGGGTGACGGTCACGCTGCCGATCGTGAATGCCTCAGCACCGACGAGCGCTGCGCCGTCGGCGAGCGTGAAGAGGCGCTTGCGTTCGATGTAGAGGGATGTCGCGGCCACGACCACCAGGATCAGCGCGAGCGACAGGAACGCGAAGAACACGGTCAGCGGCATGATCGAGCCCCTGTCGGAAGCGAGGGTGCGGATCATCCGCCGCTCCAGAACCGGGAGACCTGCTGGGTGGCCGTAGCACTCAGCGGCACGGCGAGCGGGAAGTCGCCGCTGAGTGCTGCGGGCACGAGCGGTAGCGGCACGGTGAGGTCGACCGTCACGGTGACGAGGCCGCGGCGGGTTAGGCACGCGTCGGGGCGCGGGCTGCAGGTGATGCTGAGGTCTGCGTCGGGTGACTCGACCCCGTGGTCGGCGAGGGCGATCTCGAGGGCGCGGAGTGCCGCTGCTTGCGCGTCGGCTGGTGTGCCCGACTCTACGTACACGCGGGCGGCCTGGCGCGCGGCGCCCTCCGCGGCGAGCGCCCCACCCTGGATCGCGGCCATCGTGAGCACGAGGTAGACCATCGGCACGAGCAGCACCATGCCGAGCGTCACGAACTCCAGCGCCGCAGAGCCGGTCTCGTCAGTCCAGCTCTTCGACCGCGGCATGACCCGAGACCTCCATGCCGTCGGGCAGTCCGATGAGTCCGAGCAACGGCAGCGGCGCCCGCACGGTGACGGCGATCGCCGGATGCCCCAGATACTGCCCGGACGCCACCGTCACGTTCTGCGCGTAGCTCGGCCCGATCGTGGCGCTGATCAGCGCGACCGTACGGGACACCCCGTCGGCGGGAGTGTTGTCGGCGAGCGCCGCGAAGCGTGCGCCCTCCGCGGCCGCGTCGAGCACGGTATTGCGCACGAGGAGAGCGAGTCCCAGCTGGAGGACGGAGAGCGTGAGGAGGGTGAGGAGAGCCGAGACCATGACGAACTCCGCGATGGCCGCGCCCGCGTCATCCCGAAGCAGGCGGCGCATCTAGAAGCCCGAGACCCGCTCGATGGCCTGCTCGAAGATCGAGCTGAGCGCCGGGCCGGCCAGCCCCCAGATGATGATGACGAGCCCGGCGGTCATGAGAGTGATGAGCACCCAGCCGGGGACGTCAGCCCGTTCCTCACGAACCAAGAATGCAAGTCGTTGAATAACCTTCTTCATGCGCTGAGGTTGGCACGAAGTCACCCGACGCCACTGAGGTATTCCACACACGCCGGTGGCCGAGCAATCGGTATGGTCGAGTCCTGGGCGAGCAGCGTCGGTACAGTGCGATTCCCATTCAGGTGAATCTGGAGGTCGCTCATGGGGACTCTCCGGTGTGGTTGTTCGGCCCGGTCAAGTACCCCGAAATGTTCCTGTCCTCCTCCCTCGAACACGAGATGCGCGAGTGGGAGGCCGACTTCTATCTGCTGTGGCGCGAGTCATCACCGGAAAAAACGATGGCCGTGACCCCCACTTGGCGAGAGTCGGAGCAGGCGATCGCCCAACGTCTTGCGAACGAGTTGGGCAGAGATTTCGTGGTCATCTGCCAAGACCGGCAAACCCGGAGTGAGCATCCTGCGACGAACCACCCTGCCGCACGGGCGATGCGTGCGCGGGCGACAGAGCTCGACTCGAACTTCGACGCCATCCGGGATCGCGTCGGGAAGAACTCAGGCTCGTCCTTCACCTGGACACCGGTTCGGCCAACCGACCGGGAACCTTGACATCTTGCGCGTCATACGCGTGATTGCATCTTCACCCAGCCGGGCACGTCACCGCGGTCGCGCCCGGCAAAGTGCGCTAGTGCGTTCCTGAGTTGTTTCATGGTTCGAATCGTGGCCGGTTGTGATGAGGCGCGCGAGATTCATCCACAGGAGATAACGGGGTGCCGACCGACTCCCGCAGCGAAGGGCACCCCTCGGCCCCAGCCCGGCTCGAACGGGCTGCCACCCTCGCCTGGCTGCGGGCCGGGCGCGCCCTTACCGGGTAGACGCGCCTTGGGTGGGGTCAAAGGAGATTGAGCGTAGATGAGATGCGGCGAGAGCGCAACACAATCGCGGCCGACGGTTCCGCACCGCTCGCAGGCAAGGTCCGCGTATGCGTCGCTGCTCCTCTACGCAGGCGACCGGCCGGGCCCCGCGCCGCGCTAGTGTCTGAGAATGTCCCGCAACGGTCCATCCGATCTATCGCGCGCTATCGCCACGGCGGCGACGGCTGCTGCAGGCGTGCCGCTCGTCGACCCACTCCTCCAGTGGATGCTGACACCCCTGAGCCAAGAGATTGCCCGACGCCGTTCTGTCGCACTTCGAACAGCCGAGGCGCTGGCTGGATGCTCTCGCGAGGAGCTGTCCGATCGTCTTAGCGCAAATCCCATGGGAGTAGACCGGCTAGTCCGAGTCATCTACGCGGCAGGCATGAATGGTTCAGACGGAGTGCTCCGCATGATGGGCCGGTGCCTCGTTCGCGGTCTCGACGCCGCTGAACAGGGCGACGCCGAGCGACTAGAACAGGAATCCGCCCTTCTCGACTCATTAGACGGCCTGACACCGCGCCACGTTCGGATGTTGTCGCACATCGAAACCCACCGAGGAATTGCGAACGGTGAGCTGTCTCGAGCCGTGTCGGCGTGGGATGCGTTCCCCGACCGCACCGCCTCCGAACTAGTGTCTCTGGGGCTCGTTGAGGACCCGAACGGCTATTGGGGCGACGGCGAAGATCGGTCGCGCTTTTACAATCTAAGCGACTTCGGTGCTCTCCTGCTCCGCGCGGCCCAAGAGGTCGCCTTTGAGGACATCTGACAGGAGCCGGCGCCGGGCGCCCCTACGCCTACGACCCGGTCGATACCTACTCAGTGAACTCCCGAGGGATATCGAACCCAGCTAGAGCGTCCACTAGCGGCGGATCCGTCAAGAGCCTGTTTCTTAACTCCACTCCGTCACAGGTAGCCCGTCGCCGTCGTGCGCGGAGCCGACGAGGATAATGATCCAGTCGACGAGCGGCCAGATGCCGAGCGTCAGCCAGCCGACTAGCAGCTTGGCCACCCCGAGGCCGATGTTGCCGAGGTAGAAGCGGTCGACTCCGAATCCGCCGAGGAAGAACCCGAGAATGGATGCCACGGTGCGGCTCTTCGGCGACACCCCGGCCGGCACGACCCGCACGTACTGCACCGGCACGGCGTAGGCCGGAGCGCCCTGCGACGGCACCGCGGGCTGCACCGGCGCCACGGGACGCGCCTGCGTGTACTGCGTGCCATCCCACCAGTGCTCGAGGCCGGGGCTGTCGGGGTGCGTGTACCAGCCGGGAGGAGCCGCGTTAGTCATGGGCACGACTCTACTGGCGAGCTCAGCCCCGAATGCGCGCCGTGACCTCGATCTCGATCTTCATGGCCTCGCTCGAGAGTCCCGCTTGCAGCATCGTCGCCGCGGGCCGGATCTCGCCGAACACCTCGCGCAGCGCGGGCCAGCACGCCTCGAAGTCGTTCGCGTCGGGCAGCAGGTAGTGCACGCGCACGACGTCCGCGAAGGATGCCCCCGCCTCCGTCAGCGCAGCACCGATGTTGCGCAGCGCCTGTGCCGTCTGCTCGGCCACATCGTCGGAGATGGACATGTCGGAGTAGTCGTAGCCCGTCGTGCCCGACACGAACACCCAGTCGCCGTCGACGACGGCACGCGAGTACCCGATCTGAGCCTCGAAGGTGGAGCCGGAGCTGATGAGTCGGCGGGTGCTGCTGGACATGGTCTGACCTCTCTGATGGCGGGTCCGCCAGCCTAGCGGGTTGGCCGGTCTCCGTGGCTTTACGCTGGGGTGGTTGAGTGTCGACAGTAGGGGGTTTCGTGGCATCCAGAGCAGTGGTCATCGTCTCCGGGGGCGATGCGGTCAGCCCGTTCACGACGCCCGATGCGGCCTGCACGATCGGCCTCGCGGCCGGCAACACCGACACCGCTCTGCGGCAGCACCTGCTGGCCCGCGGGCATCGGGTGTTCACCTCGCCGGCGATGAACGCTCGCGGCCCGGTGGTGGATCAGCTCGAGGGCTTCGGCCCGTTCGGTGGCATGCCGATCGTGCTGCCCGAGCACCTGACGGTCAACTCGACGGGCGACATCGACCTCGCCGGCGAGCACCTTGCGCGCTTCCTGACGTACCTGCACACGGACCACGGCGTCGACACCCTCGACATCGTCGCGCACTCGATGGGCGGGCTGTTCTCCCGCTCCGCCATCCGCCTGCTGCAGCTGATGCAGTCGCCGTTGCGCGTGCGCTCGCTCACTACCCTCGGCACTCCCTGGCAGGGCTCGGTCGTCGGCGACTACACCATCGGTGACGTCGACCTGTCGGCGGCGGTGGGCGACGCGTTCCTCGAGCGGGTGCTCACCGAGTTCCAGGCGCGCGCGGCATCGCTGCCGGTGGGGGCCGCCCAGGAGGTGACCGGGCGCTACCTCACCGGTGACGCCGGCTGGAACGCCTTCCAGGCGGGCGTGCTCGACGACATCCCGGTGACCCTCATCGGCGGCAGCTACTTCACGGCCGAGGGCGGCGCGACGAAGTACTGGCCGCACGACGGCCTGGTCTCGGTCGCGAGCGCCCATGCGGTGGATGTCCCGGCCGCCGTTCTACCCAACCGCACGACCCTCACGTTCCCCCGCACCCACAGCATCTTCATCTCCGACGCCGTCGGCGCCGAGTGGGACACCGCGATGACGTGGGACACCGAGGTGCTCGACGTCGTCGCGGACGCGATCGCCTCGGCCTAGCTCAGGAGAAGCCGTAGAGCGGCGGCAGCACCAGCACGACCGCCGCGGCCCACACCGCGAACACCGTGAGGTAGCGGGTCTGCCAGCGCTCAAGGTCGAACGCGGTGCCGCGGGCAGCGAGCATCCGCAGCTGAAGCACCGCGGTGACCACCAGATTGACCAGCAGCACCAGGTTGAGCCCGAGGGCGACGATTCGGTTGGGCGTGAACCCGAAGTCGCCGACGCGGGCGATGAGCTGCGCGAGCACGATCACGTCGAGTACGAGGGCCGCAACGACCGCGACCAAGCGCACGACATCCGAGAACCGGGATGCCCGTCCCGGCTGCCGCGCGGAGATGCCGTAGACCACGAGCCCCAGCACCACCAGCAGAAGCACGTCGAAGCCAGCGAGCAGGTCGCGGTTGAACTCGCCACGGATGCCGACCGCGATATAGCTCACGACCGCCCCCACGAGCATGAGGGCGAACAGCGGCGTGAAGATCATGGTGAGCACCGGAGCGAGGTTCTCGATGATGCTCTTCTTCGACTCGACCAGCCATGCCGCGACGATGACGGCTCCCGCTGCTCCCGACGGCAGCACCCACAACCACACCTGCTCGATGGCGCCGGGCGCGATCGGCGAGAGCACGAGCGTCGTGAGGCCCAGCAGCACCGCGCCGCCGAGGGCGATGAGGGCGTAGTAGATGGCCCACTCCCCCGTGAAGCGGATGAAGTCCATGCGCCGAGCAGACGATCTCACCTCCCCGGCGACGTACGCCACTCCCACGACGAACCACAGCAGCACGGGCAGATGCAGCGCCGTGAGCGTGAGGGTCTGCGCGTTCGCCGTGAACGGGAACAGGTTCACCGCGAGCGCGAGGGCGAGCGTGACGCCGCCGAGTACCAGCGCCACGCGGGGGCGGACGCGCCGCTCGAACGCGAAGTAGGCGGCGAGCAGCGGAAGCACGAAAAGCCCGAGGTTGAGGAGGAACCATCCGGGCATGCGGTACGGCACATCCGCTGCCAGTCGGGCGATCTGGATGACGACTGCCGCACCGATCGCGAAGCCGAGCATGAGCGGAACCGAGCCGCCGCGGGCGGTGTCATCGCGTGCGACGACGAGCTGCTTCCACAGGCGGTCGCTGTGCTCGCGGGCGAACTCGGCCGTGATGCGATTGACCTCGCCGAGCCGGCGCACGGCCACGAGGAATGCCTCCTCGTCGCTGAGCCCGGTGGCGACCAGGTCGTCGGACTGCTCGCGCAGGTGGGCCTCGAGTTCGTCGGCATCCTCGGGTGTCACGGCCCCACCTCTGAGTATTGCGGTGCGCCATTCGGCGATGCGGGTGTCGAGCACGCTCATGATCAGGCCTCTCCGGTTGCGACGGTCATGCCCCAGAGACCGCCGAGGGTGCGGTTGGCGGTGTCCCACTGGCGGCGCTGGTCGGCGAGCTCGGCGCGGCCCGACTCGGTGATGTGGTAGTTGCGGCGCTTGCGTCCGGTGTCGGATGCGCCCCATTCGGCACGCACGTGCCCCGACTTCTCGAGGCGGTGCAGCAGCGGGTAGAGCATGCCGTCGCTCCACTCCAGCTCGCCGTCGGAGAGCTCGCGCACCCGCTTGACGATCGCGTAGCCGTAGCTGGGACCCTCCACGAGGATCGCGAGCACGAGGGGTGTGGCGAGTGCCGCCACCAGGTCTTTGTCGATGGGCATTGGGTACCTCCTACCTCGTAGCACTATACATAGTAGTGCGAGGTATGGCTAGGAGTGCGCAGGCGGCGTGACCATCGTCGAGTCGGGCCGAATGGTTGACGAAGGCACCCCTCAACCCACCACATGCCCCGACTCGACGCAGGGCCTCACGCTGTGGCGGCAGTCACAGCCCCACCTCCAGCACCACAACCCCCGGGAAGATCGCGAACAGGATCGTGACCGGCAGGATGAGGAACACCAGCGGGAACAGCATCGCGATCTCCTTGCGGCCGGCGGTCTCGAGCAGCTGACGCTTGAAGTCGTCGCGGGAGTCCTGCGCCTGGGCGCGCAGCACCTCCGCGAGCGGGGTGCCGCGGTCGAGCGCGCCGACGATCTGCTCGACGCAGCGGGTGAGGGGCGGCAGCCGCAGCTCGCGCGATAGGGCGGTCAGTGTCTCTCCGAAGGGAAGTCCCGTGCCGACGGCGGTCACGACGGACGACAACTCGCGGGAGAGGTCACCGACACCGATGCGGGATACCCGGCGCAGCGCATCCACGATGCCCTCGCCGGCCGACAGGCTCAGGGTGAGGAATTCGAGGATGACGGGGAACTCCTCGGCGAGGCGCGCGAGGCGGCGGGTTGCTGCGCGCTGGAGGAGGTAGTCGCGCAGGAATACTCCCCCGATTCCGAGCACGGCGGCGATCGCAAAGGCGAACGGCGTGCGCACCACGAGCGCCACGGCCGTGCCCACCGCGAGTCCGACGAGGCCGAAGATCAGCTGCTGGGAGCGGAAACGCTCCACAGACAGCGCCGAACCCGACTGACGCAAACGAATGGCGATCAGGTCGGAGCCGCCCAAGAGCACCCCGAGCAGCTGGCGTGCACGGGCGGCCGAGGGCTCGATGAGAAGTCCGATGACCGAAAGCGGACCGGGCGGCGCGGGGGCGAGGAGTTCGCGGGCGCCGGGCGAGACATCCTGAAGGTAAGGGGCGACGCGGCGCGCGAGGCGCGGACGGCTGAGGCGCGGGGTCGCGCTCGCGATCGACCAGAGGCCGACGCCCAGCGTCACACCGGCGACGAGCGCCCACGCGAGCGAGCCGCTCACGCGAACCACCGGCGTTCCTCGGGCATGCGGCCGAGCCTGATCATCACGCGGTAGGCGATCACCGAGACGAGCAAACCCGAGACAATGAGCACGACGCCCGCGGGCGAGTTGTAGGCAGCGGCCGCCTCGGGTCGTGTCGCCAACAGCAGGAGCACCACCCACGGCGCGGCAACCCCGAGGCGTGCCGCATTGACGACCCACGACTGGCGAGCGAGCACCTCCGATCGGATCGCCGCCTCCTGGCGGAGGTAACCGCTGAGGTTGCGCAGCACCGTTGTCAGCTCGGTGCCGCCGACCTCGCGAGACATCCGCACGGTCTCGACGATGCGGTCGGCGACCGGGTCGGCGAGCCTCGCCTTGAGCTCGTCGAGGGCGAGCGCGAAGTTGCCGGTGGTTCGGTAGGTGAGGGCGAGTTCTGAGAACGCCGAGCGCGTCAGATCCGGGCCGACCCCGGCGAGGCCCACCATCGCGTCCGGAAGCGACGAGCCCGCCCGCACCGACGACACCAACTGGTCGACGAGATCGGGCCAGACCACACGCGTCGCCTGCCGCCGCGTCCGCGCGCGCCAGCCGATCGCGAGCGCCGGTCCTGTCGCCGCGAGGATGCCCGCGGCCGTCGCCACGACAACCACCCCGGTGAGGGCGAGCACGACCGCGAACCCGACCACGCCGAGCAGCGCCGACACCACGACTACGACTGCCGGGCTGACTCGGTGCAGCCCCGCCTGCACCAGCCGCTCCCGCACGCCGGCGAGCTGCGGGCGCCGGATGCCACGTCCCTCCCCCCGTGGCCACAACCCGGGTGACAGCACCAGCAGCAGCCCGCCGCCGAGCATCAGCCCCACCAACGCGGTCACCGCCGACTCCCCAGCACCAGCGCCGGGTCCAGCCCGGCCGCCGCGAACTTCGTCGTGCGCGACGGGTATCCCCCGGTGTGCTCGAGCGACCCGTGCTCGAGCGTGAAGATCGGGCTCGCCTCGATTACCCCCGACGTGACCTGCCCGGTCGGCGCCAGGATCTCCACCACCCGCCGCCGCCCGCCACGTACCAACTCGCAGTGCACGACCACGTCGATGGATGACGCGACAGTCGGCACCACGAACGCCGAGTCGATGTTGCGCCCCGCCAGCAGGGGCAGCGTGCAGAGCTTCGTGAGGGCATCCCGGGCGTTGTTGGCGTGGATGCTCGACATACCGGGCAACCCACTGTTGAGCGCGATGAGGAGGTCGAGGGACTCGGCTTCGCGCACCTCGCCGACCACGAGTCGGTCGGGGCGCATCCGCAGGGCCTCTTTCACGAGGCGGCGCAGGGTGATCTCGCCGGTGCCCTCGAGGCTGGGCTGCCGGCACTGCAGCGCGACCGAGTCGCGGCCGAGCACGACCAGTTCGAACGTCTCCTCCACGGTGATGATGCGCTCGGTCGGCCGACCCGACGCCAGCAGCGCCGAGAGCATCGTGGTCTTGCCGCTCTGCGTCGCGCCCGACACGAGGATGTTCTGGTTGGCGAGCACGCACATCCGCAGAAACTCGGCCGCCTGCTGCGTGAGGCTGCCGAGGCCCACGAGCGCCGACAGGTCGCGGATGCGCGTGCTGAACTTGCGCACGTTGACCGCCCAGTGGCGGCGCGTCACGTCCGGGATCGCGACGTGCAGGCGCGAACCGTCCGGCAGCGAGGCGTCGACGAACGGGGAACTCAGGTCGACGCGACGGCCCGAGCTTTGAAGCATCCGCTCGACCAGGTCGCGCACCTGGCCGTCAGTCAGCCGGATGCCCGTGGCCTCACTCACCCCGCCGCGCGCAACGAAGACGGCATCGGGTGCGTTGATCCAGAGTTCCTCGATGTCGGGATCGTCGAGCAGGGGTTGGAGCGCGCCGAAACCCGTCAGCGTCGCGATGACCTGGGCCGTGGCATCCGTCTCGTCGTCGAGCAGCGGCAGCGACCCGCCGAGCGCGCGCTCGCTGTAGCGGCGCACCTCCTCGCGCACGTAGCGGTCGGCGAGCTCGGGCGACAGGTCGACACCCTCGCGGCGCACCCGCTCGCGCACGCGGTCAGCGATGGAGGCTAGGGCGGTGGACATGCCGCCATTCTCGGGGCGACCGCCCGGTCATGGTGCCGAGTTGTCCACACGTGCCTCGCACGTCAATCGATCGCTATTGGACAGCTCCAAGTGTCCATATTTGGCCTGTGTCGCATTCCTTCCAACGAAGCTCGGTCCAGTCTTGGCTTCCAAGAAATGCTGGACCAGAGGAAATCGTTATGTCCGAGTCTTCGAACTGGACCTGGACGGAGTACGCGTCGAGCGCTGTCCATGTGGCCGTACCCGAATACCTATCCGGCGCTGAGACATCGAGGCAGGGGTGCCCAGCGTCATCAGCGCGCGTAACGCCCTGGGGGAAGTCCGTAACCTGGGCGCGATCATGGTCTTGGAGGGTGATTGCCGTAGTAGGGAAGGTTTGACCGCCCTGCCATCGTGCCGGAGTTTGGAAGCTTGGGCGAGCCGACGCAACACATCCTGCGGTTGGTATCACCAGCAATGTCGATGCAACCGCCACGCTTATGAAACGCAAGCCAGTGTTCATGAAGCGCTCACTCGATCCGCACTCAGCGACTTCGGAGCCCACCCCGTCATCGAGGTGCTGCGTGACATCACAGTTCGACCCAGGCTCCCAGCGACTCGAGCTCGGCCCCCCTGAGGAATGCCTCAATCAGCTCCCAAGCCGACTGGAGGCTAACGCCCGCCCACGAGTCGAACGTTGCCTCTTCATGGAGAATGGGGACCGTGATCGCTCCTGAAGGGTTCTTCCCCCAACCCGTAAGGATCGCGACATCGTCAGCGCTCCTAAATGCCTGAACAACAGCCTCGGACCCTCGAAATCCGAGTGAGAGCACCGGAAATTCCCGAGCTAGGCGCCTGACCTCCAAGTAGCCAGCACCGCGTGCTTCCAGTTCCGCTAGCCGCGATCTCAGAACCCCAGCGGCGGATCTCGTTTCCATCGGATCAAAACGTCCGGAGTCCGGTGAGGTAGCCGCCCACACGGCGTCAATGCTGCCGTCGCCCTCCCGCATCTCATCCATAGGAGTCATCCTTTCGGTTCGTTCGACCCGCCCAGTCGCACTAGTTCGCGATTGGAATCCTCGACTGTCGAACCTCCAGGGAGTCGTACCCGTTCCTCTCCAAAAGGTCGGTAGCGACTTGGAGTCCGCGACTCTCGGAACTTGGACCATATCGGACCTTCACCAGGGGTAGCGGCTCAGAGCCGTCACTCGCCCACTTCGAGTCTCCGTCGCGATTCGCTGCGACGCCGACGTAAGGCACAAGTCTGCCGTCTCGCACTCGGTAGTTCTCAACATTGCCAGCGTATTTCTTCCCACAAACGAATCGCACTTCTCGCTCGTCGACGAACGCCGGGTGCTTTAGGAGCGCCGCGGCGTGCAGCATCATGCTTCGCGCACTCATCACATCGTCTTCCCAGTTTCCCGGGCCGAAAGTTCCCTCGGGCAGTCCCCCAGACTTCTGTTGAGCCGTTTGAACCGCGAACTTCACGACACGAACGGCCAGCTGAAGTTGCTGGCTCTCCTCGTAAATGACCCGTGCCCACTGAGGTTCAATTGAAGGCATGGTTGGGTCATCCGAGCCAAGCACCACGTCGAATCTCTCAACTGCGGGTTCAACTGAACTTAGGTTAAGTATCGACAGAGGAACTCCCATATCGATGCCGAGGGAGAAGCCGTCAGTGCCAGCGTAGTTCCGCCATTGGCTAAGCAGGTCTTCGTCCAGGCTCGCTGACAGTACGAAGAGGCCAGCCGCGGCAAATTCAGCGAACTCGAAGTTGAGGACGTGTTGAGCGAACTCAACACACGTGAGGGATAGGTTTCCCTTGTCAGCCAGCCGCCAAACATCCTTGATGATTTCCTCGCCGTATCGCACCTCGGACGTATCGTTCAGCGCAAGCGATGCGGTGGCCCATAGCTGGTGGCTCTGCACAATGCCTAGGAATCCCTGTGCGTCCGTGTAGTGCCATGCGACGCCGGACTCCTCGGGGGCGATCGGGTATTGCCCGCCCTCCACGGGCTCGAGCAGCGCCGCAGCATCAAGAGTCGGCTTGTCCATCGCATAACACTATTCCCGGAAAGCTGCTCAACTTATCCACAGTTGGTCCGCTACGAGAATCCGCACGACAGCACTGCCGCGTTGTGAACGGAAGGAGCACGGTCTCGACCTCCAGCTAGCCACGTTCGCGGATCGACGACCGGCAAGAAGCCAGGGCAATCCCGAGATGTCGCGGCCCATCTTGGATGGCGGGGCCAATTCCCATGGCATCTCCACAAGATGGCACGTCAGGTCGAACTCACCCCCGAGCAGCCACGATTGTTGTCCAACAATCGCTCGGGCCGACAAGTGCGCCAGGCAACGAAGAGCTGCCCGCGGATGCTGCGCACTTCGGACGAACGCGACAGGATGGGCGCATGGAACGCGTACAGGGAGTGGGCGGGTACTTCTTTCGGGCGAAGGATCCGCCGGCGCTCGCCGAGTGGTACCGCACTCACCTGGGTCTCGACACCGACGAGTTCGGGCTGTGGAACCCGGCCGCGGGGCCGACGGTCTTCGCCGCCTTCGACTCGGACACCGACTACTTCGGGTCGATGGCGCAGCAGACGATGCTGAACTTCCGCGTTGAGAATCTCGCCGCGATGCTCACCCAGTTGCGTGACCTCGGCGCCGACGTCGCGGAAGAGACGCAGCAGATGGATGGTGTCGGCAGCTTCGGCTGGGTGACCGACCCCGAGGGCAACCGCGTCGAGCTCTGGCAGCCCAGCTAGCGCATCCCTACTTCGCGGCCGCAGCCTTCCGCGCGGCGAACTGCTTGGTCAGACGCAGGTAGCGCTGCAACCGGCGCAGGGGAACGCCGCGGGGCCAGTCGTCGCTGCGGAAGTAGGCATCCGTGCCCCCATCGACGAAGACGACCGAGCCGGCCATGAAGTCGGCCGCCGGGCTCAGCATGAAGATCACCCAGTCGGCGATGTGATCGGCGGTGCCGTAGGTGCCGGTCGGGATCGGGAACGCCTCGATCGCGCCACGCTGCTCCGGGTTGTCGAGCTGAGCCTGCAGCAGCGGGGTGAGGATCGCCCCCGGCGCGATCGCATTGAGTCGGATGCCCGCCCCAGCCCACTCGGGCGTGACCGCCGCGCGACGCAGCCAGCGGCTCAGCGCGATCTTGGACGTTCCGTACATGAGCGACGGCGCGTTCTTGCCGAAGCGGCCCATGATGCGCTCGGCCTTCGCCGCGTTGCCGTCGAGCAGCGCGCGAATCGCGGAACCGGGAATCAGCGGCGTGGTCGTCGTCGAGTTCGACGAGAACACGACAACCTTCGCCGATGCCGTCGCGGCGAGCGCCGGACGCCACGCCTGCAGCAGCTCGACGGCACCGAGGTAGTTGATCTCGGCCAACGCTCGCGTGCGACCCGGGCCAGGCCCGATCCCGGCCGCGAGCACGGCACCGTGGAGCTTGCCGCCCGACTGGTGCAGCACCTCCGATGCGGCAAGCGCACGCCCCTGCGGCTTCGACAGGTCGGCGATGATGTCGGCGCCACGCAGGTCGACACCGATGACGGTGTGGCCGTGCTCGCGCAGACGATCGGCGGTGGCTTTGCCCATTCCCGAGGCGGATCCGGTGACGGCGTAGATGCTCATGAAGCCGAGATTAGGGATGCCGCCGCGCACGCCACAGGGCCGGAAGTCCCCCGGCGGCCGGCGTTCGCGGCCCGGCTAGCGGCTTGGAGTTAGCGGCCGCCCTGACGCGGCTCGGTGCCTCCGCCGACGGAACCGCCGGTGATGCTCGAGAACGCGCTCGACCCGGGAATGCCCAGGCCGGCACCGCCAATCAGCATGCCGACGACGACACCCGCGATCAGGGCTACCGCCGCCGCGATGAGGATCGCCGCGATCGTGTAGTGCCGCTGGACCGTGGACTCGTATGCTGCGCGAACCGATGCCATGCCTACAGGCTAGCGCGGCGTGGGTCGCCTGTCGCGGGAGAATCCGGCGCGGGCGCGGCCCGCCGCGAACAGTCCGTAGAGCGGAGCGGCGAGCAGCAGCATCCCGAGCAGGGCACCGAAGGTGGTGAAGACGATCGTCGTGAACGCGGTCACGGCGATCGCCACACCGAGCAGCACGAGCCACACGCGCGCCCCGGTGAGGGCGAACCCGACCGCCGAGACGACCATCAGGGAGAACCGCAAGGTGGGTTCCCAGATGGTCAGCGGCAGCGGGGATCCCACGACTGACACGGCGATCGCGAGCAGCATGAGCGCGACCCAGGTGCCGAGCAACAGCCAGTTGTGTTTCGGGGGCAGACGGGTTGCGGATGCCGCGGCATCCGTCGCGCTGAGGGTGGCGAGCAGCACGTTGCGCGCCTCGGTCGCCCGCACGAATCGCGCCTGAGCCAGCGCCTGCTCACGCATCGCCTCCCCGGACAGCCGATCGGGGTGCGACTCGCGCGCGAGTCGCCGGTACGCCCGCTCGATCTGCTGCCGGGACGCCCCGATCGGCACGCCGAGTTCGGCGGCAGCGTCGTCGGGGGTCATCACGCCAGCGTACGCCGGGCGGCTACAATCGAGCTGCCAGCGGGAGTGGTGAAATTGGCAGACACGCAGGATTTAGGTTCCTGTGCTTTCGAGCGTGCGGGTTCAAGTCCCGCCTTCCGCACCGGATAGCTTCGCCCACCGGGCGAAGATGGCCGGTCCGATGGCGGGCGAGAACCGCACCGGGGCCCCCGCCGCGCCGGTTCCGGCGCACGGCGCAGCCGTGGGACGGCCGTGCCGGTGGGGCGGGTTCAAGTCCCGCCTTCCGCACCGCACCTGCATGCAATTCGCTGCCGGAGGGCAGGCAGGGGCTCAGTAGACTTCAACCATGACAACTGCCATTGCGCTCGACCGGGCAGCCATTGCTCGGGCCTGCCGCACGCAGGGTGTCAGTCGTCTTGCGATTTTTGGATCCGCCACGTCCCCGCGTTTCGACGCCGAGCGCAGCGATGTGGATTTTCTCGTCGAGTTCACCCCCGGTTCCAGTGACGCTTTCGGTGCTTATTTCGGCCTCAAGGAAGACCTCGAAGGTTTGCTCGGTCGACCGGTGGACTTGCTGATGGCGAACGCTGTCCGAAACCCGCACTTCGCTGCGTCGGCAGCGATCGGGGCTGAAGAAGTCTATGCAGCCTGATTCCGCTGCTGGGTGATCGCCGTACCCAGCCACCCCCACCCGCGACCTAGTACCCTGTCAAGAACGCCCGCGACGACTGGAGTTCGACTTGCTGCCTGCCGCCCTCATCCCCTGGCTCGATCCCGAGAACCTGATCGCGGGCTTCGGTGCCTTCGCGCTGCTGGGCGTGTGCCTCATCGTCTTCGCCGAGACGGGGCTGCTGTTCGGATTCCTTTTCCCCGGCGACACGCTTCTCATCATCACGGGCCTGCTCACGTTCCAGGGCGTCATCGACATCTGGATCCTGTGGGTGTGCCTGGCGATCAGCCTCGCCGCGTTCCTCGGCGGTGAAGTCGGCTACCTGATCGGCCATAAGGCGGGCCCGAGAATCTTCGAGCGCAAGGAGTCCGGCTTCTTCAGCATCGAGAACGTCAGGCGCACCAACGGCTTCTTCGAGCGCTTCGGCGGCCTGGCCGTCATCGTCGCCCGGTTCGTGCCCATCGTGCGCACGTTCGCTCCGGTCGCGGCGGGCGTCGGCCACATGAACTACCGCAAGTACTCGCTCTACAACGCGGCCGGCGCGATTCTGTGGGGCTCGGGTCTCACCTTCGCCGGCTACCTGCTGGGCTACATCCCGCCGCTGAGCGACTTCGTGACCAAGTACATCGACCTGATCCTGCTGGGCGCGGTCGCCCTCGCCGTGATCCCCACGATCTACCACTACATCCAGTCGAGCATCAAGGCGCGCAAGAAGCGCAACGCCCAGCTGATGGATGACGACACGGTTCAGGAGCTCGTGCTGCACCCCGAGGACTTCGACAAGAAGCCCGAGTAGCCTCGGCCCGGATCAGCCCGGGAAGCGCGACCTGATCGCGTCGATTCCCTGCTGCGCGCCGCGGCGCACGTCGATCTCCGGGTCTTTGAGGAGCGGGCGGATGTCGTCCACCGTCTCGGCCGTACCCAGAACCCCGAGGGCCCTGGCCGCTGCTGCGCGCACCCGCGGGGTCTCGTCGCCGAGCATCCCGACCAGGATCGGGGCCACGTCGAGGCCGCGAGCCGCAGCGACCCGGGCGGCCATCTCGCGCACCCGCCACGCCTGGTTGTGCAGCGCTGCGGTCACGGCGATGACGGCGCTGTCGTTCCAGACGTAGAGCAGGGCGCGAGTGCCCCAGAGCTCGGGCCAGTAGAGCACGGGAGCCCCGTCGAGGATTCCGCGAGCGTGCTCGCCGCCGACCACGAGCAGGAACTCCTCGCCCTCGTTGTTGCCCGCGATGAGCGACAGGGCGCGCAGCACCACGGTCGGCTCGCCGAGTTCGGCAACCGCCTGGGCGATGCGCTGTTCAATGGGCAGGTCAACGGGTACGTCTGGCACGGGAACAACCCTACGGGGCGCTCACCCAGATCGAGGCCAGCGCCTCCTCGCCGAGCTGCCCGCGACGCTCGGCCGATACGACAGCATCGAGCACGATTCCCTCGGCCGCGAGATGACGCAGCAGCAGCGGGTCACGGTCGCTGATGCGCACCACCCGTCCACCGGATGCCGCCTCCGCGAGCACCACCGCCTCCGGCAGCACCAGGGTGCCGTCCGCCGCGGGGATCGGGTCACCGTGGGGGTCGCGCGCGGGACGCCCGAGCTCCTCGTCGATGCCGTCGAGCAGCCGGTCGCTCATCGCGTGCTCGAGCACTTCGGCCTCGTCGTGCACCTCGTCCCACCGGTAGCCGAAGCGTTCGACCAGCCACGTCTCGATGAGGCGGTGGCGCCGCACCATCGTCAGCGCGAGAGTGCGTCCCCGCTCGGTGAGCTCGATCGCCCCGTACGGCTCGTGGTGGGCGAGCCCCTGGGCGGTGAGCTTCTTCACCATCTCCGTGACCGACGACGCGGCCAGCCCCAGCCGCGCCGCGAGCGCGTTCGTGGTGATCGGCTGGCTCTGCCACTCCGTGTGCGCGTAGATGACCTTGACGTAGTCCTCCATCGCCGTCGGTGTCGAGCCGGGCATCAGCCGCCCGCGATCACGAGCACGATGAGCAGCACATTGAGCACGGTGATGAGCGCGGCAGCCGCCCAGCCGGCGACGCGCAGCCAGGGAGCGTTCACGAACTCGCCCATCTCCTTGCGCGAGCTCGCCAGCCACACCAGCGGGATCAGCGCGAACGGGATGCCGAAGCTCAGCACCACCTGGCTGAGCACGAGTGCGCGGGTCGGGTCGAAGCCGATCGCGAGAATCACCAGGGCGGGCACGAGGGTGATCGCGCGCCGCAGCAGCAGCGGAACCCGCACCTTGAGCAGGCCGCCCATGATCGCCGAGCCCGCGTAGGTTCCCACACTCGTCGAGGCCAGGCCCGACGCGAGCAGTCCGATTGCGAAGATCACGCCGACGGCCGGCCCGAGCGTCGCGACGACGGCGGCGTGCGCACCGTCGATCGTGTCGGTGCCCTCGATGCCCCTGAGCGCGGATGCCGCGAGCAGAAGCATCGAGATGTTCACCGCTCCCGCCACGAACAACGCCCCGCCGACATCCCACCGGGTGGCCCGCAGCAGGTGGCGGATTCGCACCGGATCTCCCGTGACCCCGTGCCGGTCGCGGGTGAGGGCCGAGTGCAGGTAGATGACGTGCGGCATGACCGTCGCGCCGAGCATGCTGGTGGCGAGCAGCACCGAGTCGGTGCCCTCGAAGCGCGGCACGATGCCGGCGAGTGCCTGACCGCCGTCGACCCCGGAGAAGAACAGCCCGGTGACGAAACCGACCACGATCACTGCCAGCAGCGTGACGATGATCACCTCGAAGGTGCGCTGCCCTCGCCGAGATTGCACTGTGAGCAGGGCCATGGAGGCGAGCCCCACGATGATGCCCCCGACAATGAGCGGCAGGCCGAACAGCAGATTGAGGGCGATCGCGCCGCCGAGCACCTCGGCGATGTCGGTGGCTGCGGCGACGAGCTCGGCCTGGATCCAGTATGCCCGGCGGGGGCCGGTCTTGAGCCGCTCCCCCAGGATCTCCGGCAGGCTCTGGCCGGTGACGATGCCCAGTTTCGCGGACTGGTACTGCACGATCACCGCGATCGCGTTGGCGACGATGAGCACCCAGAGCAGCAGGTAGCCGTAGCGGGCTCCGGCGGTGAGGTTGGCCGCGACGTTGCCGGGATCGACGTAGGCGATGGCCGCCACGAATGCCGGGCCGAGTAATGCCAGCGGCACTCGCACGCGCGCGGCACCGGGCTTGACCAGCCCCGACCCTGGGGATTTCGGCATACCGAAACTATAGCTCCGCACGACCGATGGGACCAAGGTCACTCGCGCACACCGGAGTGACCCGCCATGCTCGATGCATGAGCGTTATCGAACAGTCGAAGCTGGCCATCATCGGCGCCGGAGCGGTGGGCACCTCGCTCGCCTACGCGGCGATGATCCGTGAGTCCGCGCGGGAGATCGCGCTGTACGACATCCGCACCGAGAAGGTCGCGGCCGAGGTGCTCGACCTCGCGCACGGCTCTCAGTTCACGGGCGTCTCGCGCATCCAGGGCTCCGATGACCTGGATGTCGTGCAGGGCTCGAACGTCGTGGTCATCACCGCGGGGGCCAAGCAGCACCCCGGTCAGTCGAGACTCGACCTGGCGGCCGACAACGTCGCCATCCTGCGCGACCTCATGCCGAAGCTGCTCGACCGCGCACCCGAGGCCGTCTACATCCTCGTGTCCAACCCCTGCGACGTGCTCGCCGTGGCCGCCCAGCGCATCACCGGCCTGCCGACATCGCAGATCTTCGCCTCCGGCACCGTGCTCGACTCGTCGCGGCTGCGGTGGTTGCTCTCGGAGCGGGTCGGTGTCGCGACATCCAGCGTGCACGCCATGATCGTCGGGGAGCACGGCGACTCCGAGTTCCCGCTGTGGTCGCAGGCGCGGATCGGGCCCGTGCCGATTCTCGAGTGGGAGCTCGAGTCGGGGCGGCCACTGGACGCAAGCGAGCTCGCGGCGATCGCGGAGGACGTCAAGACTGCGGCCTACCGGGTGATCGCCGGCAAGGGTGCGACCAACTTCGCCATCGGACTCTCAGGCGCGCGCATCGTGGAGGCCATCCTGCGCGACGAGGGTCGCGTTCTGCCGGTCAGCTCGGTGCTCGACGACTACCGCGGAATCTCGGGCGTGGCCCTCTCGGTGCCGAGCATCGTCGACGCGCGCGGGGTGGCTCGGCTCATCGACGTGCCCTACTCGGTCGACGAGATGCGGATGCTCGAGGCCTCCGCCGCGACCCTGCGCTCGTCACTGGCGAGTCTGGGGTTCTGAGCCGGGGCTTCTGACTCGGGGCCCTGACGCGGCCGGTCAGGAGTCGAGGAGGATCTCGCGGGTCGCCCCGATCAGCGCGCTGAACGCACGCTGACGGTGGCTGATCGCGTTCTTCTCTTCGGGGCGCAACTCGGCGGAACTCACGCTCAGTCCGGCCGGCTTGAACACCGGGTCGTATCCAAAACCGTTCGGCCCGGCGGTCTCGAACAGCACGGAGCCTGGCCAGGTGCCACGCTCCACGAACTCGCGGTCCCCGATCACGAGGGCCGCGGCGCAGACGAACTGCGCCGCCCGGTTGGGTTCGGCCCCGAGATTCTTGAGCAGCAGCGCGACGTTGTCCGCGTCGTCCCGAGTGCCGGCATAGCGAGCCGAGTGGATGCCCGGGGCTCCCCCGAGCGCGTCGACGCAGATGCCCGAGTCGTCGGCGAGCGCCGGAAGTCCGGTGTGAGCGGATGCCGCGCGCGCCTTGATCAGCGCATTCTCCTCGAACGTCTCGCCGTCCTCGACCGGCTCGGGTCCGTCGTAGGCGACCAACTCGATGCCCTCGAGTGCCGGACCCAGAATGGTACGCAGCTCGGTCACCTTGTGCGCGTTGTGGGTGGCGAGAACGACCCTGATCATGCCAGCGCCGCCACCTGCAGCGCCGTGAGGTCGGCCGCTCCCCCGAGGGCGAGGTCGAGCAGGCTGTCGAGCTCGCGACGGTCGAAGGGCGCGCCCTCGGCGGTGCCCTGCACCTCGACGAACAGGCCACGGCCGGTGACGACTACGTTCATGTCGGTCTCGGCGCGGGAGTCCTCCGTGTAGGCCAGGTCGAGCATCGGCTCGCCGTCGATGATGCCGACGCTGACGGCGGCGACCGAGTCGTGCAGGGCCTTGGCGTTCTTGCCGATGAAGTTGTGGTCGCGGCCCCACTCAATCGCGTCGGCGAGTGCAACATAGGCTCCCGTGATCGCCGCGGTGCGGGTGCCGCCGTCGGCCTGCAGTACGTCGCAGTCGATCACGATGGTGTTCTCGCCGAGCGCCTTGGTGTCGATGATCGCGCGCAGGCTGCGGCCGATCAGTCGCGAGATCTCGTGCGTGCGGCCACCGACTTTGCCCTTGACCGACTCGCGATCCATGCGGTCGTTCGTGGAGCGCGGCAGCATGCCGTACTCCGCAGTGACCCAGCCCTTGCCCTTGCCGGTCAGCCAGCGCGGAACCCCGTTGGTGAAGCTCGCCGTGCACAGCACCTTGGTGCGCCCGAAGGAGATGAGCGCCGAACCTTCTGCCTGCTCGCTCCAGCCTCGCTCGATGGTCACGGGTCGCAGCTGGGTGTTCTCACGGCCGTCGGCTCGGGTCATGGTCTTCTCTCGTGGTTGGGGCGGGGTCAGGGGCTTGTGTCAGGGGCTGGTGGCGGCGATCGCCGCGCGGAACACCTCGGCGCGGTGCGCGAAGTCCCGGTAGATACCGTAGCTGGGCGCGGCGGGCGAGAGCAGCACGGTGCCGCCGGGGGCGGCGAGCCGACGCGCGCGGGTGACAGCGTCGAGCATGTCCTCGGCCATTTCGCTCGGGATGCCCGTGCTCGCGATCACGTCGAGGATGCGCGAACCGCTGGGCGGCAGGCCCACAACGGCAGTGACCGGATGTCCGGCGAGATGCTCGGCGAGGGGCGAGTAGTCCACCCCCCGATCCTGACCGCCCACGATCAGCACCACACCCTCGGAGCCGAAGGCCTTCAGCGCCTCGATCGCCGCAAACGGGCTCGTTGAGAGGGAGTCATCCACGAAGGTCACACCCGAGGGGTCGGCGATCGGCTCGAGGCGATGCTCGAGCGGGGTGAAGCTCTGCAGCGCGGCGAGGGCGAGCTCCGGGTCGATGGTGACGCCGCCGGCCTCCACGGCCGCGAGTGCCAGGGCCGCATTGACCGCGTTGTGCCGGCCCCGCACAGGCAGGGCGGATGCGCGCACGATCGGTTCGCCGTGGTGCACGATCCACTCGGCTCCGTCGAGCATCGCGAGACCCCAGGCGGCGCCCGGCCCGACCGGCTCGAACGTGACACCGTGCCGCTCGACCTCGGCCACCAGTCGGGCGTCCTCGGCGTTGACGATCACCCGACGCGGGCCGTGCGCGAGGATGTTGAGCTTGTCGTCGTAGTACTGCTGCTCGGACCCGTGCCAATCGAGGTGCTCGGGGAACAGGGCCGTGAGCACGACGACGTCCGGTGAGACGGTCAGGGACTGGGCCTGGTAGCTGGAGAGCTCGACGATGGTGCGGGCGGCGCCCGGCAACCCGAGCAGGGGCACTCCGATGTTGCCTGCGAGCGTGGCATCCATCCCGTGGGCGAGAGTCAGGTGGTGGGTGAGTGCGGACGTGGTGCTCTTGCCCTTGCTCCCGGTTACACCGGTGGTGGTCGCGAAGTTCTCGGCCATCCACAGGTCGGTGCCGCTCGTGATCGGCACTCCGGCCGCGATCGCAGCGGCGACGAACGGATGCCGCGGGCTGAACCCCGGCGACTTGACGATCACATCGACGCTGCCCGCCACCGAGCCGAAGTCGGGCGCGATGAGCACCTGGCCCCAGCGTTCGGCGAACCGCTTCGAGCTCTCCGACTCGCGGTCGTCGACGGCGGTGAAGGCGATGCCGCGAGCCGCGAGCGCCTCGGCGACCGCAGCTCCTTCGCGCCCGGTCCCGAGCACGAGTACTCGGCGACCGTCGAGATCAGATAAGCGCACGGCGCGCCCGTTCGTAGGGTTCGGGCAGCGGGTCGGCCTCGGCGTCGTCGAGCACGTGGTGCTCGAGATCGGCGCTGCCCTCACGAAGGGTTGGGATCTCCTGCAGCAGCGCGGCGACCACGGCCGAATCCGCCCAGTCACCGGTGCGGCTCACGATGCTCATCGCGACCGAGCACTCGGCCTCCTCGCCGACGCACTCGAACGGCTTGTGCGCCCCCAGACCCAGCAGCGCTCGATAGCCGGGCAGTTGGGTGGGGTCATCGAGCATGTCCTTGCCGATGATCGCGACCACCCGCTCGCGGGGCATGAAGGTTGCGAACACGAGGAAGACGAACCGGCACTTGTCACAGTCGCCGCACCAGCCCACGTGGTCGGCGCCCAGCCGGAACGCACGGTTGCAGCTGACAATCGATCCGTCGTACTTGGTCGTCGCCGCGAACCCTCGCGCGATCCGCAACTCGGAGAACGGACGCAGTAGGGAGAAGTACGCCTCGGTGAGACCGGCCTGCACGGCGACCACGTCGCGCAGGGCACGTTCAGCCTCGAGGCTCTTCGACCACTGGTGGTTCACCGGCTCGCCGTTCCAGACGAGCGTCGGGTCTGAGGCTGAGCTCTCGTTCGACATCACGACCGGCCCGAGCCCCAGCAGCCGCGACTGGATGAGCGCGATCAGCGAATTCATCGCCGTCACGGGCACGTGCCCGTTGAGCGCGCCGTCGTCATTGAGCTCGAGCAAGTGGCGATCGAGGGTGCGCGTCGCCGTGACCAACGGCAGTCCGCTCACGTCGGCGACCCGGCGGATGATGGCGTTCGCGTTGACGGCGAACTGCACAGGCGCGAGGCCCGCGGCCACCAATGACTCGACCGTGACCACGGAGTCCTTGCCGCCACCGATCGGAACGAGCGGTGCCCCGTCGGGCACGATCGCCGCGGCGAACGGCTCGGCGCCGCTGCTGCGCTCGATCCGGGGCTCGACGAGACCGGGCAGCGCTGCCCGGTAGGCGAACTCGGCGAGGCCGTGCTTGAGGGTCAGTGCGAGGTAGTCGAGTGCGGCATCCGTGAGCCCCGACACCGCCACGGTGTACAGCGGCGGCGCGGCTGCCTTGTAGTAGCTCAGGCCGAGCACGGCCCCGAGCAGCACCACGAGGGCGTCGACGCGCGGCCAGTCGACCCCAGCTGTATCCGGTGGGAGTGTGAAGGTGACGCGCTCGGTGAAGTGTTCGCTGGATGCGCCCACCAACGCGAAATCGAACTGCGCCTCACCCGTGGTGCGGTCCAGTCGCGCGTCGAGGTACCGGAACTCGGTGATGCTGTCGGGCTGGAAGGCCACGTGCTCCACCTCTTCTCCAGTGCCCAGCGGTGCCGCGGCACCCTCACGAGTTTAGCCGCTGGCAACGGTGCGGCTGCCCCTAGGCTTCTGAAGTATGAGCACCGCGCTGCTGACCGACCGCTACGAACTCACCATGCTCGATGCCGCCATGCGCAGTGGCACCTACGACCGGGAGTGCGTCTTCGAGGTGTTCTGCCGCAGACTCCCCGACGGTCGCCGATTCGGAATCGTGGGCGGCACCGGCCGTCTGCTCGAGCTGATCTCCGATTTCCGCTTCGGCGACGCCGAGCTCGCCTGGCTGCGCGACAACCACGTCGTCGGTGCCGACGCACTCGACTGGCTCGCCGCCTACAGCTTCGAGGGCTCCATCAGCGGGTACCGCGAGGGCGACGCCTACTTCCCAGGCTCCCCCATCCTCACGGTCGACGGCACCTTCGCGGAGGCCGTCATTCTGGAGACGCTCGTGCTGAGCGTGCTCAACTACGACTCGGCCGTCGCATCCGCTGCCGCCCGCATGGTGTCGGCAGCCGAGGGCCGGCCGTTGTCGGAGATGGGCTCGCGCCGCGCCAACGAGAGCGCCGCCGTCGCCGCCGCCCGTGCCGCCTACATCGCCGGCTTCGGCGCCACGAGCAACCTTGCGGCGGGGTCGCGCTGGGGCATCCCGACGATGGGAACCGCCGCCCACTCCTTTACGCTGCTGCACGACAGCGAGGAGGAGGCCTTCCGTGCCCAGGTGGATGCCCTCGGCCCCGGCACCACGCTGCTGGTGGACACCTACGACATCGAGCAGGGCGTCGCCCTCGCCGTGAAGGTCGCGGGGCCGGGCCTCGGCGCAGTGCGCATCGACTCGGGCGACCTGCCGACGGTGGTGGGCGAGGTTCGGCGCCAGCTCGACTCGCTCGGAGCCACGGGCACCAAGATCACCGTGACCAACGACCTCGACGAGTACACGATCGCGGCGCTGCGCGGTGCGCCCGTCGACTCGTTCGGAGTCGGGACGTCGGTCGTGACCGGCTCGGGGCATCCGGCCGCCGGGTTCGTCTACAAGCTGGTGGCCCACCGCGACTCGGCGGGAGAGTGGCTGTCGGCCGCCAAGCGCTCCGCGGCGAAGGCCACTGTCGGCGGCCGCAAGACCCCGGTGCGCACCCTGGAGCGCGGTCGCGCGGTCGCCGAGACCATCTACATCGGTCAGACTCCCCCGGCGGATGACGCCGCGCGCCCCCTGCAGGTGCAGCTCATCACGGCCGGCGCCGCCGAGCCGACGTATCTCGGGCCCGCGGGAACCACCCTCGCCCGCGAGCAGGCTGCCGCCGCTCTCGCCGAGCTGCCCGCTGACGCGCTGCGCCTCAGTCGCGGCGAACCCGCGATCCCGACCGTCTACGCGTAGCTACGTGAGCTTCTCGTAGATCTCCTTGCAGGTGGGGCACACCGGGAACTTCTCGGGATCGCGCCCGGGAACCCAGAGCTTGCCGCACAGCGCCCGAACGGGCTTGCCGGTGAGAGCGGATTCCATGATCGCGTTCTTCGGCGCGTAGTGGGAGAACCGCTCGTGGTCGCCCTCCTCGACGACCTCGCGCGTGAGGAGCTCTTCGAGCTCGCGATCGAGCGTGTCGAGCCCGCCGCCTCCGGTGGTGTCACTGTCAGCCATGGCTCGAGTCTAATTCTGCAGAGTGAAGGCGAGTAGCTCGGGCGCTCGGCGGTCGACCAGCCGTCCACCCCAGAACACCCCTCCGACGAGCGCGCCGACGCCGATGAGCAGTCCGGCGCCGAGGGCGGCGAAGTGCCAGACGGGAGACACCGTCTCGCCCAGGAACGCGAGGAACGCGACCGGGGCCGCGGAAAGAACCGTCACCGTGAACGAGAGGGACTGAACGACCGATCCCGTCGCTCCCGCGGCCTGCGGCTGAGCGAACGGGCTGTCACCGGGGTGCACGGCGGGATACGGGAACGCGGCCGAGATGACACTCGACACTCCCAGACCGAACAGCAGAACGCTCGCCGACAGCCCGATGAAGCCGGGCAGGGCGGCCCAGTTGCCGGACACCGCCGAGGTCACCACGCTGCCGATGAGCACGAGCGGAACCCCGATGCCCAGAGCGGGCACGAGCCGGCCCCAGCGGTCGGCGCGACCGGCAAGATTCGCCGACACGTGGGCCCAGAAGGCGGTGCTGTCGTGCGCAACATCGTTGTGCACCGTCCAGCCCAGGAACAAGCACATCACGGGCACCGGCAGCCAGGCCAGCAGGCCCAGGGGCACGCCGGCGATCAGCAGCGCGCCCACCATCACGATCGGCACCACGGGGATCACGGCGAGGCCCACCCGGTAACGCGCGTCACGACTCCAGTAGCTGAGGCTACGTGCGGCGACCGCGCCAGTCGGCGTGGTGGGCACGCGTTCGAACCAGCCCAGACCCGTGTAGGAGCGGGCCATCCCCTCACGCTGCGGGGTGGTCAGCATGACGCCGACCAGCCAGCGCCACACGAGTGCCAGAGCGATCAGGAAGGCAACCGCGATCAGGATCTTCAGGGGAACCTGACCCCATCGGCCGTCGGCCGCATCGGCCGGGATGCTCCATGCCGCACCGAGCGGCGTCCACGTGAGTACCGCGGCGATCCGCCGCAGGATCGGGAGTCCGCGCGAACCCCAGTCGATCGTCGCCATGATCGCCAGCAGCGGCGCGAGCAGGGCGAGCACAGCAACGAGGATGACCGCCGTGGTCTCCCGCACCCGCCGTGTTGCCAGGGCCAGGGATGCCACGGCGCTCGACACCCGCGCCGCCAGAACGCACGTCGCCACGATCAACACCGCCGCAAGTGCCGCGAGAAGGGCCGTGGACCCAGTCGCGCTCCACGTCGCAATCTGCGCGATCGCGAAAATCACGATGAGCAGCGACGGGATGCTCACCAGCGCCGAGATGGCGAGCGCGATCGAGAGCCGCGTCGTCTCGATGCCGAAGAGGCTGAACCGCCGCGGGTCGATGGTGTCATCCACCCCGAACGCCAGCGGCAGAAGAAGGAACGCCAGCACCACGATCGACCCGAAGACGATCACCACGGTGCGTGAAGTGTCCGTGCTCGCGAATCGCAACGACACGAGGCCGACGACGATGAACGCGGCCACACCGAGCCCGTAGGTGAGCGCGATGAGCATGCCCAGGAGCTGGGCTGGGCTTCGTCGGAACGAGTTGCCCAGCAGGGTCAGCTTCAGTCGGAGAAACTGTGCAACCACTCGAGCCCCTCCACCGTCTCCCGGCCGCCCGCGAGCTCAACGAAGCGCTCCTCGAGGGTGCGTCCGTTTCGTACTGCGGCCATGGTGCCGTCGGCCAGCACCGAGCCGTCGACGATCACCGCGACGTAGTCGCAGATGCGCTGCACCAGGTCCATGCTGTGGCTGGACAGCAGCACCGTTCCCCCTGCAGCGACGTACCTCTGGAGGATCTCGGTGACTGTGGCCGAGGAGACCGGGTCGACCGACTCGAACGGCTCGTCGAGCACGAGCAGTCGCGGCGAGTGGATCATCGCCGCCGCCAGAGCAATCTTCTTCGTCATGCCTGCCGAGTAGTCGCTCACCAGCCGAGACAGGGATGCTTCGAGCCCGAAGGCGTGCGCCAGGTCGGCGGTTCTGGCGCGCACCGTCTCGCCATCCATGCCGCGCAGGGCGCCCGCGTAGAACAGCAACTGAGCCCCGGTGAGACGGTCGAAGAGCCTGAGGCGGTCGGGCAGCACCCCCATGTTCCGTTTGGCGACGACGGGGTCGCTCCAGACATCCGAGCCATGCACCGTCACGGTTCCGGCCGTGGGGCGCAGCAGGCCCGTGATCATCGACAGGGTCGTGGTCTTGCCCGCGCCGTTGGGGCCGACGATGCCGTAGAAGGCACCGGGTGCGATCTCGAGGTGCACGTCGTTCACGGCGAGCTTGTCGTCGAATCGCTTGGTGAGTGAGTCCACGCGCAGGATGGGCGGAACGGTCTTGCCCTTCTTGCGAGCGACGCTCTTGGAGCCGGCCGCCACGACCGCCACCGCGTCGGCCACATCCTCGGGCTCGGGCTCGGCCTCGGCCTCGGTCACTGGCTCGGTCTCAGCCTCGGTCTCGGGCTCGGGCTCCGGCTCGTCGTCGCGCTCTGCTTCCGGCTGAACCTCGGGCTCGGGCTCGGGCTCAGCATCGAATGGCTCGGCGGCCAGCGCCGGCTCGTCGGGCGTCTCGAGCGCCTCGACCGCTGGCGCATCCTGACTCTTCGAACGACCGAGCATGATCGTGGGGATCGACAGCTTGGGCACCGTGAAGCCAAGAACCCCTGATGACTTGCCTTCGCTCGTCGGCGATTCGGCCTCGATGGCCGTCGGGCTTCCCGCCGTCTCGTCAGGCTCGGTCACGGCAGCCGACGGCACCGCGTCGGCCAGTGAGGAGGATCCGACTGTCGCAGGCTGTGCCGACGGCCGGCCGGTGGGCTTCGCCGTCGGCTTTCGAGCCGGCGAGGGCTTGCGCGCTCCTGTCCCCGGCTTGGTCGGGATTCTCCGCTGGGGTTTCTTCGCCGGGCCAGGCTCTGGGACGTTTTCCACCGTCCCAACCTACCAACGGTCGGGCGACCCGTTGAGCTTGCATCACGAATGCGCAACATCCCGCGCATTCTCGTGACCCTCTCAGGCACCGCCGATACTCTGGTACCAGCACAAAGGTGTGTCCAATCACATTCCCATCGGTGAACAGCAGGCGAATTCTTCGTTCTCACCAGGGATCACGACACAACCCTTGAGGAGACCTCCATGACCACCCAGATCGTCATTCTGGCCGCCGGAATGGGCAGCCGCCTCGGCCGCAGCCTTCCGAAGCCCCTGACCGAGCTGGCTGACGGCCGCACGATCATGCAGCAGCAGTTCGACAACATCCGGCACGCCTTCGGCAACGAGGCGCACGTCACGATCGTCGTCGGCTACAAGCTCGAGCACATCATCGAGGCATTCCCCGACGCGTCATTCGTCTACAACGAGCAGTACGACCAGACGAACACCTCGAAGAGCCTGATGCGTGCGCTGCAGGCATCCACCCCCGGTGGCGTGCTGTGGATGAACGGTGACGTCGTGTTCGACCCCACCGCGCTCGAGCGTGCAGCCCTGATGGTCGCCCGCGACCAGTCGTTCGTCTCCGTCAACACCGCCAAGGTGTCAGACGAGGAGGTCAAGTACACGACCGACGCCGAGGGCTTCATCAAGGAACTGTCGAAGACCGTCACCGGTGGCCTCGGCGAGGCCGTGGGCATCAACTACATCTCCCGCAACGACAAGGCGGTGCTCCTGCGCCAGCTCAAGCGTGTCGGTGATCAGGACTACTTCGAGCGCGGCATCGAGCTGGCGATCGAGCAGGACGGCATTCTCATCGAGCCGGTCGACATCAGCGACCTGTACGCGGTCGAGGTCGACTTCGCCGAAGACCTGGAGCGCGCGAACCTCTTCGTCTGATCTCGGCGGCCTCGGCCACCGAGGGGTCATACGATAGGCACGTGACCAACAGCGCACTGGGGCGACCCGTCTGGAGCCCGGCGGCGCGCTACCGACGTTCGCTGTGGTTGCTCACGGTGCGCGACCTTCGGGTGCGCTATTCCACCTCGGTGCTCGGCTACTTCTGGTCGATCCTCGATCCGCTGGTGATGGCGGCCATCTACTGGTTCGTCTTCACCCAGGTGTTCGACCGCACCGTGGGGGCGCAGCCCTACATCGTCTTCCTGCTGACCGCGCTGCTGCCCTGGATGTGGTTCAACGGCGCGACATCCGATGCCACCCGCGCCTACCTGCGCGAAGCCAAACTCATCCGCTCCACCAAGATTCCCCGCACGATCTGGGTCGCGCGCCTCGTGCTCTCCAAGGGCATCGAGTTCGTGGCGAGCATCCCGGTCGTCGTGATCTTCGCGATCGCCACCGGCGCGACGCTGCAATGGGAGGCGGCGCTGCTCCCCCTTGCACTCCTGCTTCAGGCCGTGCTCACGATGGGGGTCGGTCTCATCGTGGCCCCGATCGTGGTGTTCTTCCGAGATCTGGAGCGAGCGACGAAGCTGGCACTGCGCTTTCTCTTCTATGCGAGCCCCATCATCTACGGACTCAGCGACCTGCCCGCCGGGCTCCACTTCTGGGCCACCTTCAATCCCCTCGCGGGCATCTTCAGCCTGTATCGCTCAGCGTTCTTCCCCGAGCAGCTGGACTGGTTCGCGGTCGGCATGGCCGCCATCATCAGCGCCATCATCTTCTGCGTGGGTGTGCTCGTGTTCGCACGCACCGAACGTGCCGTGCTCAAGGAGATCTAGGCCGTGACAGATTCCGAGAACGTGGTCATCCGCGTCGATGACGCCGGCATCCGCTTCCGACGAAACCGGCGCGCCCGTCGCAGTTTCAAGGACTTGTTTGCCGGGCGCAAGCGCCGCACCCGTCCGGGAGAGTTCTGGGCGCTTCGACACGTGTCGTTCGCTGTGCACTCCGGCGAAGCGATCGGGGTCGTCGGACGCAACGGTCAAGGCAAGTCGACCCTGCTCAAGCTCGTGGCCGAGGTGATCCTGCCCGACGAGGGACGAGTGCAGGTCGCCGAGGGCGTGGCGCCGCTCATCGAGATCACCGGTGGTTTCGTGGACGATCTCAGCGTGCGCGACAATGTGTTCCTCACGGCAGGTCTGCACGGGATGACGCGTGCCGAGATCTCCGACCGCTTCGACGAGATCATCGACTTCGCCGAGATCCGCGACTTTCTCGACACCCCGTACAAGCACCTCTCCTCGGGGATGAAGGTGCGCATCGCGTTCTCCGTCATCTCGCGGCTGGAGGAGCCGATCATTCTGGTCGACGAGGTGCTCGCCGTCGGGGACAAGGGCTTCCGCGAGAAGTGCTACCGCCGCATCGAGGAACTGCTGGCGGGCGGCCGCACCCTGTTCTTCGTGTCGCACAACGAGAAGGACCTGCGGCGTTTCTGCACGCGCGGACTCTATCTGGATGCTGGAGCTCTCGTGCTGGACGGCCCCATCGGTGACGTGCTCGAGCGCTACAACGCCGACTACGCCGAGTAAAGCCCCAGCCTGCCCATCGGCGGCGTCGAGTACGGTGGAGAGATGGCGAAGACTCAGAGCGTGAGCGTCTCGAACCCCATGATGGTTCGGGGAATCGACCGGCTCCTCACCGTGCAGCGGCCCGTCGTGCTGGCACACATTCGCAGCATCCGTCGCGGGCGACCGAATGCGTCGCCGGCCGAGATCATTCGCACGCTCGAGCGCCGCTACTTGACGGCGGTGACCACCGGGGGTGCCGCCGTGGGTGCGACCGCGGTCGTGCCGGCGATCGGTACGGGTACCTCGCTTGCGCTGTCGGCGGTCGAGACCGCGGGCTTTCTCGAGGCGAGCGCCCTGTTCGCGCAGTCGATCACCGAGGTGCACGGAATCGTGGTCGATGATCCCGACCGTGCGCGCGCACTCGTGATGACGATGGTGCTCGGCACGGCGGGCACGGAACTGGTCGGCCAGCTCGCCGGACAGGTCACCGGCAGCGCGCCCGCCCGCACCGCGTTCTGGGGCGAGACGATCACGAAGAACCTGCCCCGTGCCGTCATGGGGCCCATCGCGGACCGCATCAAGCGCACGTTCGTCAAGAAGTTCGCCGTCGCCCAGGGCACCAACGTCGTCGGGCGTCTCATCCCGTTCGGCATCGGCGCGGCGATCGGCGGTGGTGGTAACCACCTGCTGGGGCGCCAGATCGTGCGCACCGCCCGCGAAGGGTTCGGACCCGCACCCGACACGTTCCCGAGCTGGCTGGAGCCGGTCATCCGCGAACCGAAAGCACCCAAGGCACCCAAGGCGCCCAAGGATGCCCGCCCTCAGGGCCAGCGTCGCGAACTGCGCATCCCGCTGCCGTCACTGCCCCGACGCGCCGAGAAGTGGGTCGAGTCGCCGGAGGAGTAGCAGTCAGTCGGACGGCAGGGCATCCTCGTCGTCATCGTCGTCGAACGGGTCGCCCTCGCTGCCCACCGAGTCACCCTCGTGGATGCGCGCGTTGACCTCCCAGAGGGCCATGAGGCGTTCGATGGCCTCATGGAATCGCGCGGTTGCGACGCCGGGGGTCGTGTCGCCGAAGTGCCGTTCGACCCAGAACTTGAGACGCTTCTGAGCCTCGGCATCGAACTGCACGGCGTCGGCGATCGCGACGATATCGCCGGCGGCGTCAGCCGTGAGCCACTCACAGGCGCCGAGGTATCCGTTCTCGTCCACCTCGGCTGAGGCGGAGGTCGGCCGGGTCACGATGAGCGGCTTGCCGGTCGCGAGGCGGTCGTAGACCATCGCCGAGATGTCGGTGATCGCGACATCCGCTGCCGCCAACTGCCAGCCGAGGCTCGGCCCGTCGTCGTAGACGTGCTGCGCCGCCGGATCGGCGGCGTTGGCCCGGGCTATCGCATCGATGATCTCGCGGTTCGCCGCACCGTACTCGCTGTCCACGACACCACTGCGCGGGTGCGGACGGTAGATCACCCGGTGCCGTCCGGTGGCGAGCAGCGCTCGAACGAGCGTGACACCGTGGGAGGCGATCGAACCGTAGGCGGCCGCATCGCGGTCACCCTCCCAGGTCGGAGCGTAGAGCACAACGGTGCGGTCGTCGGGCGTGTACGGCAGCTCGCCGGCGAAGTGGTCGGCCTGTGGGCGGCCGATGGCAATCGCGCGACTGGCCAGGTCGAAGTCCCAGAGCTTGTGGCCGAGCCGGTCGATGGCCGCATCACCCGCGACGAAGCTGAAGTCGTAGGCCTTGAACTGGTTGGTGGTCATGTACATCTTGTCCGACTCGCCGTGGTTGATGAACACGTGCCACATTCGGCCGTATCGGAACATCTGGAAGTTCTTGGCGTTCTGATTCACGTAGAAGACGATGCGCACGTCCTGGGTGTGCACGAACTCCTCGAGATCGGTCACACGCCGCAGGTACAGCGCGGGCACGGGTGACTCGTCCCACAACTCCAGCACGGCACTCGGGCTGCGCGAGATGATCGCGACCGGCCAGGTCTGACTGATCTCCGCGAGAGGCGCGTACCACTGGCGGATCTGGTACAGGTTGACCTTGGAGTCGGCGAAGTAGACGGCGATCTTGATGGTGCCCGGAGCAGGACGCTTCTGGTCGGGTTCCCGCCGTGCCACCTGGGCCCGTGTGCGCCGGGACCGCAGGATGCCGCGCAGCACGTTGCGAGCGGTCCTGATGTCATGCAGAAGCGGCACGGCCGGTCCCTCCCCCGAGATAAAGGTGTCGCTCCATCAAACCAGCGGTGGGCGGCCGGCACGTGTCATCCGCCACACCGTTACCCATCTGATGCCGCGACGGCCGCCCGGGTTCTCGCGCCAGCCCGCGACCCAGCCTCCGAACCACGCCTTCAGGGCCTGCGGTCGTCGGGCCCAGCGCAGAAGCTGGATGCCCGTCCACGATCCGACATAGATCGGCACGAGGATCCAGGGCAGGTTGCGCTTGGCCAGCCACACCCGGTTGCGGGCGTTGAGCCGGTAGTAGTACGAGTGGCGGGTCGGTTCGATCGCCGGATGATTCGCGACCAGGTCACCGGCGTAGAACACGCGATGCCCGGTGTCCCAGACCCGCCATGCGAGTTCGATGCCCTCGTGCGCGTAGAAGAACGGGTCGGCCCATCCGCCTGTCGCATCGAACACCGCGCGCGGCAGCAGGGTCGCGCCCTCCCACACTGAGAAGACGTTGCTCGAGTGCTCGGGGTCGCCCTTGCGGATGCGCGGGATCCACCGGCGCGGATTCTCGACCCCGCTCGGGTCGACCACGCGCGGCTGCAGCAGACCGATGCTCGGGTCGGCCTCGATCAGGGTGATCGCGTCGCGCAGAAACGTCGGCGAGGGGATGCTCGCATCATCGTCGAGGAAGAAGACGTAGTCGCCACTCACCTCGGCCGCTCCACGATTGCGGCCGGCCGGGATCCCCACGTTCTCGGGCAGCGCGAGGGAGCGCACGCCGCGCGGCAGGCCGGCAGGCGTCCAGGCGTTGCCGACCACGATCACATCGAGCGTGACGCCGGTCTGCGCGAGCACCGACGCGAGACCCCGAGCCAGGTCATCCGGTCGGGTGCCCTGGCTCAGCGAGACGACGCCCACCGTGGGAATCAGGAGCGCACTCTCTTCGACGCCATGATGGCCACGAAGTGGCCGACCAAGGCCAGAAGGGCCAGCGGAAGCAGGATCAGCAGCACCCACCGCTCGGCGACCAGCGGCGGCAGGAAGAGGCCGACGACCGACGCAGCGAAGATGATGATCGTGAGCTCGACCGAGTGGTACAACCGGTGGAAGGGTACGAACCGGGCCGCTCGGCGAAGGCGTGCAATGACGCGTCCGCTCGGCACGGCCTCCTCCTTGCGGTCGCTGAGCTTCTCGAGACCGGCATTGGCTCGGGCCACGTGAACCATGTCATTGAGGGCCTTGTTCAGCACGATGAGGAGGGCCAGCGCAAGGCCGGCGCTCGTCCAGGCGAAGTCGGCGGGGAACTCGAGGGGCCAGCCCGCGGCCCGGATGCCGAGCGCGATCGGGATGAGGGCCTCGGTCGTGTAGTGGCCGACCTTGTCGAGGAACACCCCGGCGGGTGACCTCGTGTTGCGCCAGCGCGCGACTTCTCCGTCGCAGCAGTCGACGAGCATCTGAAGCTGACCGAGCACGAGCGCCAGCGCCGCGCCCCCGATGCCGGGAATGAGCAGGGCCGCCGCAGTGGACCACCCCACGAGGATCATGAGGCCGGTCACACCGTTGGCAGAGATGCTCGTGCGCAGCAGCAGCCAGGTGAGGTAGGGCGAGAGGTCACGCAGGTACAGGGATGCCGTCCAGTGCTCCGCGTTCGCCCTCAGCCGCACCTCGGGCGGCTGGCTGACCTCGCGCAGCTGGGCGATGGAAGTGGGGCGCGTGGGGTGAGCGTCGACGGACACTGTCACCTTCCCGTGTGTACGGTGATGTTCCGGGTGATCTTGAGGAATCCGAGAACGAACCCTGTGCCCCACCCGAAGTGGATGCACGGCAAGACTACGAGGTACCAGAGCCCCGTGGTGAACCCTTCTCGGGCCGCGATGACGGATGCAGCGATCACGAGCACCGCATAGGCACCGGGTATCGCGAACCCGAGAAGCATCCACGGAACGGACAGCACGATGCCGAGCACGCCCAGGATGAGGCCGCCGAAGACGCCGACCACCGCCAGCGGCGGGATGAAGTAGCGCAGCGAGTTGGCCGTGCCGAAGCGGCGCGCGAGCTCACCGCGCCAGATCCCGGTCGCGACGAACTGGCGGATGAGCTTGCGCAGGCTCGACCGCGGGCGGTACACCACCTCGAGCTCGGGGGTGAACCAGACGGTGCCGCCGGTCGCCCGCAACCGACGGTTGAGCTCCCAGTCCTGGCCGCGCTTGATGTCCTCGTCGAACAACCCGACTTCGATGAGACGTTCGCGACGGAACACTCCCAGGTAGGCGGTGTCTGCCGGGCCTGCCTTGCCGCCCACGTGGTGCTGGGTGCCACCCAGTCCCTCCGGTGAACCGTAGGCGTGAGCGACAGCCTTCTCGAAGGGGGTGACTCCGACGGCCTTCATGATGCCGCCGACGTTGTCGGCCCCGGTCTCGAGCAGGGTGCGCACCGCGACGCGCGTGTAGTCGGTGGGGAGCACCGAATGCGCATCCACTCGGATGACGACGGGGTTGACCGACGCGCGAATCGCTACGTTGAGCCCGCCCGGGGTCGACCCGAGCTCGTTGTCGATGCGGCGGATGCGCGGGTCGGCCGCCGCCATCGCCGAGACGATGTCGTTGGTGCCATCCACGCTCGGGCCGAGGGCCAGGATGATCTCGAAGTCGCCGGTGTAGTCCTGTGCGGTCAGGCTGTTGATGGCAGCCTCGATGTGCTGAACCTCGTTGAGCACGGGCATCACGTAGGAGACTCCGGGAAGGGCATCCGACTTCGCTGCCATGGTGTCCAATACGTCTCGCTGGTAGGTCGGTTGAGCCTACCGCGAAGGCCGGTTGCGCACCGCAGAACGGCGCGCATCGAAATCCGCGAGGATGACGATGCGCGCCGCTCGATGAATCGGAATCAGCTGAGGCTGCCCAGGGTGACCTCGACGGTGGCGGGCTTGCCGTCACGCACGTAGCTCAGGGTGGCCTTCGAGCCGGCCGCGAGAGCCCGCACCTGCGCGGTCAGGTCGGTCTTGCCCGTGACGGGCAGGCCGTTGATGCCGGTGATGATGTCGCCGACCGCGAGTCCGGCCGCCGACGCGGCGCCGCCGCTGGTGAGCTCGACGATGCTCGCACCCACCACGGTGCTGTTGGCCTGAGTCGTGTCCTCGGTGACGTCAGCGACGCTCGCGCCGAGCAGTCCGTGGGTTGCCTTGCCCGTCGCGATCAGCTCCCCCGCGATACGCTGCGCGAGGTTCGCGGGGATGGCGAAGCCCACACCGATGCTGCCCGACTGTCCGCCCGAGCTGCTGCCCGCCGACGCGATCGCCACGTTGATTCCGATGACGCGGCCCTCGGAGTCGAGGAGGGCGCCGCCGGAGTTGCCGGGGTTGATCGCGGCATCCGTCTGGATGACCGACAGGGAGATCGTCTGAGAGGAGGAGGTCGGGGTGTTGGACTGGTTCTGCCCGGGGAGGTCGAAGTTCCAGAAGTCGAACGGGCTCTGCGCGTCCGGAGCCTGATCGTTGTTGGTCGAGGTGTCGGGAAGCGCGGATGATGCAATCGTGATCGAGCGGTTGAGCGCGCTCACGATACCGTCGGTGACGGTGCCCGCGAGACCGAGCGGGGCGCCGATGGCGATCGCGCCATCGCCGACGTTGAGCTTCGAGGAGTCAGCGAACTCAGCGGGCTGGAGGTTGGAGGTGTCGGCCAGCTGGATCACCGCGAGGTCGGAGATCGGGTCGATTCCCACGATCTTCGCGGAGATGAGCCGCCCATCGTTGGTCTGCACCTGAATGGTGGGATCGGCGGCGGCACCCTCGAGGGTGACGACATGAGTGTTCGTGAGGACGTGGCCCTCGGTGTCGATGATGACGCCCGAGCCGGTTCCCGACGCGTTCGGCGACGAGACCGAGATCGTGACGACCGAGGGGGACGCCTTCGCCGCGACCGCGGTGATCTGGGTCGCGTTGGCGGGATCGTTGACCGTGATGGTCGTCGGCGACGATGTCGTCACCGACGGAGTGCCGCTGTTCGCTGAGGTCGCCCAGAGGGTCACGCCGGCGCCCGACACACCACCGACGAGAGCACCCACGGCCAGCGCGGCGATGACACCGACCGGTGCGATCGTGCGGCGCTGCTTGGCGAGCGCGGGGTGCTGCGCGGCATCGATCGGGGTCGCGGTCGCACCGCCGTCGACGGGGGCGGATTCGTTCTTCTCGGGCGAGGTGGTCATGGTGGGTGCTCCTTCCAGCGAGGAACAGCATCCATCGCCAACCTGAGCATTGTATTTGGACGGGCTGGGAGGACTCTGCGGCGCCACCGAGCGGGCCGATCAGGTCGCCGACGCTAGGCTCGAACCACTATGAGCGTCTCGGGATCCTGGGAGCGCACCGCCCGCGGTGCCATGTTGCTCGGGCCCGGCGGCGAGCTGAGCCCGACCATCTTCGCCGAGATGTCTGCGCTCGCGGCATCCACCGGGGCGATCAACCTGGGCCAGGGCTTCCCCGACGAGGACGGCCCCGCTGAGGTGCTCGAGGCCGCCCGTGCCGCCATCAGCGCCGGGGTCAACCAGTACCCGCCGGGTCTCGGCATGCCCGTGCTGCGCGAGGCCATCGCGGCCCACCAGAAGCGGTTCTACGGAATCGAGCTGGATGCCGCCACCCAGGTGCTCGTGACGGCCGGCGCCACCGAGGCGATCGCCGCGACCCTGCTCGCGCTCACCGACGCCGGTGACGAGGTGGTCACCTTCGAACCGTTCTACGACGAGTACGGCGCGATCACGGCTCTCGGCCGTGCGACCCAGGTGACGGTGCCACTGCGGGCACCGCACTTCCTTCCCGACCCCGACGAGCTGCGTGCCGCGGTGAACGATCGCACCCGGGTGATCATCGTCAATTCGCCCCACAATCCGTCCGGGGCAGTGTTCCCCCGCGAGATCCTCGAACTCATCGTCGAGCTCGCCCACCGCCACGATGCCATCATCGTCACCGACGAGGTGTACGAGCATCTCACCTTCGGAGTCGAGCACATGCCGGTCGCGGGTCTGCCGGGTGCCTTCGAGCGCACCGTGACGATCTCCAGCGGCGGCAAGACGTTCAGCACCACCGGGTGGAAGATCGGGTGGGCCGTCGCTCCTGCCGAGCTCATACAGGCGATAGCCGCCGTGAAGCAGTACCTGACCTATGTCAACGGCGCACCGTTCCAGCCCGCCATCGCGGTGGGCCTGGGCCTGCCCGACGAGTTCTTCGCGAGCGCTGCGGCCACGCTTCGCGCCAAGCGTGACATCCTGAGCGCAGGGCTGGCATCCGCGGGGTTCACGGTGGGCACACCCGATGCTGGCTACTTCGTCATCGCCGACGCCGCGCCTCTGGGAGTGACCGATGCGGCGGAGTTCTGTCGAGCGCTGCCCTCACTCGCCGGAGTCGTCGGGGTTCCCGTGACCGCGTTCGTGCGGCCGGCCAACCGAGCGCAGTACTCGAGCCTGATCCGATTCGCCTTCTGCAAGCGTGCAGAACTTCTCGAAGATGCCGCGGCACGGCTGGCGGGCATGACCCTCATCTAGACGCCGGGCCGCACCTCCGCGGGAACGCGTGACAGCGGCAGCGTCACACTGAACTCGGTGCCGACGCCCTCTTCACTCGATACCCCCATCGCGCCGCCGTGGGCGGTGATGATCGCCTTCGTGATGGTGAGCCCCAGGCCCACCCCGGGCACGGCATTGCGGGTAGCGGTGGTGGCTCGGAAGAACCGGGCGAACAGCATGTCGAGTTCCTCCGCCGGGATGCCCATGCCCGTGTCGCGCACCGTGATGACCGCGTTCGACCCTGACGTGCCGAGCTCGACGATCACCTTTCCCCCACGCGGAGTGAACTTGAGGGCGTTGGAGACCAGGTTGTCCACGGCCTGACCGAGCCGAGTCGAGTCGCCGTGCACCATGACCGGTCCGTCGGGAAGCACGTTCAGCACCTCGATGCCGGCGTTGTCGGCTGCGGGGCGCGCGGTCTCGATCGAGGCCGTGATGATCGCCTCGAGTTCGATGTCCCGAGCATCCAAGGGGAACTTGCCTGACTCGACCTGCGCAGTGAACAAGAGGTCCCCCACGAGCCGAAGCAACCGATGAGCGTTGCGCTCGGCCACCGAGAGGTACTGGAGCTGCTCGGCCGACAGGGGCTGGTCCTCGTCGTCACGAAGAAGTTCCAGATACCCGAGGATGGAGCTCAGCGGCGTGCGCAGCTCATGGGAGATCAGGCCCACGAACTCGTCCTTGAGCCGGGAGACCTCGCGGGCCTGTGTGACATCGGACGCGACGAACAGGTATCCGACGGTGTCGCCATCCTCGTCGACGCGCTTGGTCACCGAGAGCTGCACGGGCACGTGAGTGCCGTCGGGCCGCACGTACGTCCACTCCCTCGTCTCCGACTTGCCGAGGCGAGCCGACTCGACCAGAGCCGAGAAGCCCGGGTTGAGCACCGTCTCGCCGGGCGGGTAGTTGAGTTCGCGCGCCCGATCCTCCAACTCCTCCGGGAGGTGGAAGTCGAAGATGTGCATCTTGTCCTCGGCGTCATCCCGGTCCGGGCCGAGCAACTTGGTAGCACCGGGATTCCACGCGTCGATCAGTCCGGTGGCATCGGTGCCGATCACGCTCTGCTCCGTGACGGCGGCCCACACGCCCCGGAACATGCGATCGGCGGCACGGTACTTCGACTCACTCTCCTGCAGCTGAGCCGCGAACTCGACTGTGCGTTGGAGCATTCGCTCCTTCTCGTCCACGAGCCCACGGATCGATCGCAGCTGCTCGCGTCCCTGGCGGGCGAGCTCGTTCACGATCCCCGCCGCGATGGTGAGTACCAGCGGGGTGTAGGTGCCTCGCACCCACTCCGACGGCGCCGACGGCGCAGTGAGCCCCAGGAAGACGGGAATGAGCAGCGCGAGAAAGGTGCCGACACCCGAGTACAGGATGTACCGACGCCCGTTGCCCGACGCGAGCCAGACGACGGGCAGCACAATGAGTGCGGTGAAGGGTGACATCACGCCGCCCGTGCCGCCTCGGAACGCCCCGATCGCGAAGATGTCAATCACAGGAACCAGCAACGCGAAACGATGCCACTCGGGCACTCGGGAGAGCACCACCGCGAGCGCGGTCGCGAATCCGACGACAGCGACGCCGGTCCAGGCCAGCGCCGGCTGGTTCATGGACACGTCGGGAACAAGCGCGATGATGAGAACCGCAGCCACGACGGCACCGAGCGTGGCCGACTGCTTGACGATCGGCGATGGGCGATTCAGGATGTCGTGGGCCCAGCCCCGCACGCGGTCCATCGCGGTCATCGCGCTTCCTTGCCCACCGCAAGCCACGCGACGAGGTCGCGAGGACTGAACGGCTTCATGAAGAAGTAGTCGGCTCCCGCGTTGATACCCACCTCGATGGCCTGCTCCTCGACCGACGCCGACAGCAGCACGATGCGCACATCACCGATCGAGGAGTCGGCGCGAACGGCACGGCAGACGTCGACGCCGCTCATCTCGGGCATCGCTATGTCGAGAATCGCGAGATCCGGGTGGTGGGTGCGGATCGCCTCGAGCGCCTCGGCGCCGTCCGAGGCGACTGCCGCAACGGTCAGCCCCGCCTTCTTGACGGCAATTGTCACCAATTGCCTGATGTCAGCGTCGTCGTCGGCGATGACCACGGTGTGGGTCATGGGATTCTCCCGAGGGTTGTGAGGTCGGCAAGCACCTGGCGCACCTGCGCGCCGGTGAAGGGCTTCGGCAGGATCGCGTCGGCTACGGGGAAGTCCGAGGCGTCGAGCACGGAGGCGACGACGATCGCGCACTCCGGCACGACCTCGCGAAAGCGGGTGATGAGTTCCCAGCCGCCCATGCCGGGGAGCATGAGATCGATCACGGCGAGATCAGGCGGCAGGTCGGCGGCAGCGGACAGTGCCTCCTCACCCGTGCCGACGACGTGCACGGCGCATCCGGCCTTCTCGAAGTACTGGCGCAGCAGACCGGCCTGGTCTGCACTGTCCTCCACGACGAGTACCTGATTCCGATGTGACCCTGTCATGCGAAGAACACCTGCCTCACGACGACAAGTGCTGCGACCAGCACCAGGGCCACCACTGCCTTCAGCCACAACCACCGTTCGGATCGACGATCCCTGTCGATCTCCTGCTGGATGAAGACCGCCCCGGGGTTTCGGAGGTCCGTCGGCACCACGACCGCCGCGGCCGAGTGGCGGGGCTCATGGCCTTCCGCGTGCTTCATGGCCATTCTCATGCGGAGACCCTTCCGGTCTTCTCGGTCTTGTCCCAGGAGGTCTCCGCCCCGCGGAACTCCTTGATGTAGGAGTCGACCGTGATCGCGCAGAGGATCGGTCCGTAACCGACGACGTAGACGAGGATCGGCGTGAGCACCCGGCCCACGATCGTTCCCTCCACCACCTTGGTCAGCCACCCGCCGAGCATCGACAACGAGATCCAGAAGTAGACGAAGACCGTCCACCAGAACACCGCGGTGTCGGTGAGCACTATTCCGAACGCCCCCGGCACGATCTCCTCGAACGGCCCGGGGAAGAAGGCCGTGAGCATCACGATCATCGAGATGATTCCGGGGAAGAACAACGCCTCGACGAGCGTGCGCCTGCCGATCCCCCAGTCGAGCTGGAGCGAGAGGAAGATCGAGAAAAAGTACGTGCAGGCGGCCAGCACCCACAGCCCGCGGAACGCGACATTGGCCAAGTCGCTTCCCACGAGCAGGAGGCCGAGGAGGCCCAGTGATGACAGGATCATGACAAGAGGCAGCAATTGGATGCTGAACCAGGCAAGACCGAAACCCAGCGTTCCCAGACCGTGACCCTTGTTGGGCCGGAACCACATCGCTCGGTAGCGAGCGGTGATCTCCACATTGCCGCGAGCCCACCTGAGACGCTGCTTCCACAGCGCTCGCACCGTGCCGGGTTCCTCTGCTAGCACCACGGCGCGGGGATCGAACACCACCCGTTTGCCTCGCAATTGGGTCTCGAATGTCGTGACGGTGTCCTCGGCGAACCCACTGGTGTCGATCACGCTTCCCATCGCCACGAGATTCTCCCGGGTGTGCAACTGTGCCCCTCCGGCGAGGCAGGCCTGCGCGCCGAGTACGTTCTGGGCGCGCCGGGCGGCGGCTTGGGCCATCACGTACTCGATGGCGATGAAGCGAGTGAGGTAGTTCTTGCGGATGCTGCCCTCACGCACGTAGGCGGTCACAGCTCCGACCTCCGGGTCGACAAGATGCCGAGTGAGTTTACGCAGCGAGTCGGGCGCGTAGATTACGTCGGCGTCGGTGATGAGCACAGCTTCGGCCCAGTCCTCGCCCAGAACGATGTTCAGTCCGTGATTGAGTGTGTGCGCCTTGCCCTCACCCCCGTGCGACCGCCGAAGGTGGTACACGGCACCCGGGTAGCGTGCGGCCCGATCCTCGACGACGTCGGCCGTGGCATCCGTGCTGGCATCATCGATGACGTAGACACGTAGTCGGGCACGCGGGTACTCGAGTGACATGAAACGGTCGATGGTTGCGCCGATCACGGCCTCTTCGTTCCACGCGGGCACGAGAACGGCAACCCGCGGCAGATAGGGCGCGGACTTGCGATAGTTGTTGATGCTTCCGTGAAAGGGAATCGCCAGGAAAAGCACCAGCGTCGTGATGACCGGCATGGCCCCCGAGATCACGAGCAGCAGCAGGAACACTGTGAGGATGTTGTAGCCGAGGGTGGCCCAGTCGATGGTCATCGCCGCGCCTCCGTCAGCATCGCCGGCACGCGCTCGTACCGTCCGACCTCCGACGCCTCGTGCGCGTCGGTGGAGGCGACGACCACCGCGCCAGCTGCAAGCGCGACCCCGAGCGAGCGAGGGCCGGGGCAGCCCCATTTCTCGTTCACCTCGATGAGGGTGGATGTGTCGGCAGCAGTCGAGGCCCAGAGGTCGAGCTGGGCATCCGACAGATCGTCCTCGCTGAGCCCGATCTTGGGAAGGATCGAGAAGCAGTGCGCGAGCTGGTTTCCCGGCGCTCGCCTCATCGCACCGACGAGGGCACCGACGAGCATGTCGAGCGCATCGGCGACCGGCAGTCCGTTGTCGAGTCGCTCTCGAACCAGGTGCGGGAGCACCGGTCCGTCGGAGCCGGGGAACTGATGGTCCGCGATGACTATGGCGTCAACGCCCTCCAGTGCGGAGGGCACATCCAGAGTCCCTGACGAGTCGAGGATCTTGGCCTCGACTCCCGTCAGCACCGTGAGACCCTCGGGCACCGGCTGTGCTGCAACGGCGGAGACGAACTCGGGCACCCAGGTCGTGGAGACCCTGACGTGATCGGTCAACCGGATGACACTGAGACCGGCCCTGGCAGCCGCCGCGATGTTGTCGGCAAGGCTCGAAACGGCATCGTCGGAGAACGTCGAGTGGACGTGATAGTCCCCCGACAGCTCTGGATGCCGTGGCCGGGTCATGCGCGACTCTCTCCCGGCTGCGGGTCGGCCGCGAGCACGATCTCGGCCGGATCCAGGAAGATGTCTTCGAGGAAGCGCACGTTGGCAAGCTCCCGGAACGGCAGTCGCACGGGCAGCGGGCGACCCAACGCGAGATCCACCGCGAGGGAGGGCATGTCGACGCCGGCCGCGATCGTGAGGGGCATCGCACCCGGGAACCTCGGGTTGACCTCGAGCAGGGCGGCCACCCCGGCGCTGTCATAACGCAGCTGCACGTTGGCGACCCCCACGAGTCCGATGGCTTCGGCAACCGCGGCAGCCGTCTGCTCCAACTCGGTTGAGTGCAGGGTGTAGCCCGCGATGGAAACGCCCGAGTCGACCTTCGTGCGACTGCGGGGAACGGCGGCGATGACCGCCCCGTCAGCTCCCGCGAGAACATCGACCGAGAACTCGTCACCCGGGAGGTTCTCCTGGATGATCAGCGACTCATCGGGGCCGATCGCCTCGAGGGCGGCGCGGTCCTCGACCAGACGCACACCGCGGGAGCCCGCGCCGCTGCGGGGCTTGACGATCACCGGGAAGTCCCAGTGCGACGCGATGGCCTCGGCGGTGAGCAGGGCGGTCGTGGGAACCCGCAGCCGACCCTCGCAGCGTTGGGCGAGCATCCACTTGTCGAGGCAGACCTCGAGGGTGTCGATCGAGGGGGCCGCGAGTACGGCCCCGAGCTCGGATCGGCGAAGCGCCAGCGGTCGCAGTTCGAAGTCGACGGTCGACACGACCACGTCGATGCCGTCGGAAGCCACCACGTCGCGAACCGAGTCGACGAATCCGTCGGCGACAGCGGGCGGCACGATCCGTCGTCGATCCGCGGCAACGAGGTAGAGACCGCTCGCCCAGCGATCCATGTCGGCGGCGAACACGTCAATGTCGTCGCGAGCAAGCAGCGAGCGGATGACGGCCACCCCGGCCGGGCCGCCGGCTCCCGTCACGAGTACACGAGTCATCGGCTGCCCTCCCCCGAGCTGGTCTGCGCCTGCGGACGCTTGCGCACCGGCATGGACATGTCGGCGGTCTCGCGGAGGATCTCGAGCGGCTCGACGCTCTCGCCGGCACCAAATCGCGACCAGTACCGCGCCGTGGCGAGCACGAACTCGGGGTCAAGATAGTTGCGGATCTGGGACTGCGATGCGAAGCACGACAGCAGAGCGAGCTTCTTCTCGGTGAACCCGTCGATCGAGACGAACCGGGTGGGTCTGAAGTCCACTGTTGACGACGGACTCTGAAAGCAGGCGACCGTGTCTACCGAGCGGGTCGCGACGACCGTCGCCTCGTGAGTGGCGCGGTGGTCTTGGTGGCGATCGTGGATCGAGTGGGTGTAGACGATCGTGGGATTCACCTCGCGCACGACGCGTTCGATGATCTGCACGGTGGGACCGGTGTTGGTGATCTCGGTGTCGACCAGGTCTTCGAGGAACAGCCGCGCGCCCAGGAGGTCGGCGGCGGCGAGCGACTCGTGCTGGCGATCTTCGGGCGAACCACCCCTACCGCCGCGGGAGAGGGTCAGGATCACGACCTGATCGCCCGACGCGCGATGAGAGGCGAGGATGCCGCCGACACCGATCTCGACGTCGTCGGGATGCGCACCCACGGCGAGAACGTACTCGCGCGGGCGGCCGGGGTTGTGTCGCGCACGACCCTCCTCAGCCAATCGGAGCACCGTCGCCACCAGATGCCCGGAATCGATCGGCTTGGTGATGAACTCGTCGGCCTGGCCGCGAAGGGCGCTGACCGCGTAGTCGACCGAGACATGCGCCGTCATCACGATAACCGGCAGATCGGGCCGGTCGGCGCGAAGCACGGCGAGTAGTTCGAGGCCAGTCATGCCCGGCATCTCGATGTCGGTGACCACGACATCGGGATTGAACTGGGCCATCGCGCGTTGTGCCTGAGGCGCGTCGCCCACCGCCATCACCACGCACTCGGCTCGTCGCTCCAGGAGGGCGCGGGTGTACTGGGCCACATCGGGATCGTCGTCGACGACGAGCACCCGATAGGCACCTTCGGACATCACGTTCCCCCTCGTGGTAACTCTAGGGCCGGCTCACCGGCATGGCGCCGCGGCCCAAACTCAGGCGCTCGGCCGCGCGATTCAGCTGGATCCGGCGACATCTGCCGAGTCGCGGACGATCTCGAGCGGCTCACAGTACGAGCCCTGACCGTATCGGGACCACGAACGGGCCGTGGCGAGTGCGAAGTCGGGTTCGAGGTAGTCGGGGCGATCCGCGGCGTCGCGGGCGAAGCATCCGAGCATGGCCAGTTTCTTGTCGGTGAACCCGTCGATGGTGACGAACCGGTTGGGACGGAACTCGACTGTTGCCGCGGTGCCCTGGAAGCACGCGACCGTGCGTACGTTGGCCGTCGTCACGAGTGTCGCGTCGTGCACGGCGCGGTGATCCTGGTTGTCGTCGTTCTTGCTGTGCGTGTAGACGATGGTGGGCTTCAGCTCCTCGACCACCTTGCGGATGATCTCAGCGATCTGCGGCGAGGTCGCCAAAGCGTGGCCGGGAATGTCCTCCAGCACGACCTGGGCACCGATCACGCCGGCGGCCTCCGAACTCTCGGTCCACGCACCCTGGATGCCGGTGTCGCGCATGCCGCGCGACAGGGTGAGGATCGTGACCGAGTCTCCCGCAGCGGCGTGGGCCGCCAGAATGCCGCCGACCCCGACCTCGACATCATCGGGGTGCGCGCCGATCGCGAGCACGACCTGCTTGCGCGGGCCGGATGCCGCGGACTCGCGCGCCTTCGTAGCCAGCCGCGTGACGTGCCCGACCAGATCGGCAGACGTCACCGGCTTGGTGAGGAACTCATCGGCCTGACTGCGCAGGGCGGTCACCGCGTAGTCGAGGGAGGCGTGGGCTGTCATGACGATGACGGGGATGCCGGGGCGCAGCTCGCGGATCACGCCGATGAGCTCGAGGCCCGAGGCACCGGGCAGCTCGATGTCTGTGATCACCAGATCGGGCACGAAGTCGAGCACTGCTGCGCCCACCGCTCGCGGATCGGCGATCGTCAGGACGACACAGAGTTCCCGCTTCTCGAGCACCGTCTTGGAGAACAGCGCGACATCAGGATCGTCTTCGATGACGATGACTCTGAATGGTTCGGACATGACCAGACCCCCTCTGGATGCGATGTACCCAACTGTACCCCGATTGGCCTGTCGCGCCCATGAGGTGTCACCCCCAAACCGGGTGATGTTTACAGCGGTTTCGTGCCGAATCGCCGCAGTGCGAGGGCCGGATTGATGGCGCGCACCGACGCGATGCGGTGGGTGTCGATGTGGGCAACCGCAACGCCGTTCTCTTCGCCGATCGTGACGAGCTCGACGCCCATCGGGTCGAGCACCATGCTGTTGCCGACCCCGACCGGTGGCGCGTGGTCGGCGGCCGCCACGAACACCGTGTTCTCCAGCGCCCGCGCCGTGAGCAGTGTGCGCCAGTGGTGCTCCTTGAGTGGTCCGCGCACCCATTCGGCCGGCACCAGAAGCAGGTCGGCACCAGCGTCGACCAGACGACGGCTCACCTCCGGGAAGCGCACGTCGTAGCAGGTCTGCAGGCCCACGGTGAAGCCCTCCCAGGCGAACGTCTGGGGCTCGTCAATAGGGCCGGGGGTGACCCAGTCCGATTCGCGCTGCCCGAACGCGTCGTACAGATGCATCTTGCGGTACACGGCAGCGACGGCCCCGGTCGGGGTGACGGCGACGACCGTGTTGCTGACGTGGGTGGCATCCGCGGTCTCGATGAAGCCGGCGACCAGGTGGATGCCCAGCCGCCTGGCCACGTCGCCCAACCCGGTCACGAACTCGCCGTCGAGGTGCTGAGCCGCGCGCAGCCAGCCCTCGTCGGGCTCGGGAGTGAAGTAGGACGAGTACTCGGGCAGCAGCACGAGGGTTGCGCCGCGGGCCACGGCGACCTCCGCCAGCTCGGCGATGGTGCTCAGGTTGGCCGCGGTGTCGGCGCCGGGCGCGAACTGCGTGACCCCGAGACCTGCCATCAACGCCACCAGTCGTCGAACATCGTCACCGGCTCGCGCCGCTTGTGCTGGGTGGCCAGGTAGCGCTCCTCGATCGCGACGGCGACCTCGGGCGCGACCTCCTGACCCTCGAGGTAGTCGTCGATCTGCTGGTAGGTGAGGCCGAGGTTGGCCTCGTCGGTCTGCCCGGGGATGCCGTCGAGCAGGTCGGCGGTAGGCGCCTTGAGGTAGAGGCGCTCCGGGGCGTCGAGGTGCTGCAGCATCGACCGACCCTGGCGCTTCGTGAGCCCGGAGAGCGGGAGCAGGTCTGCACCGCCGTCGCCGAACTTGGTGTAGAAGCCCGTGACGGCCTCGGCCGCGTGATCGGTGCCGACGACGAGCAGCGCGTGCTGGCCCGCGATCGCATACTGGGCGATCATGCGCATGCGCGCCTTCACGTTGCCCTTGGTGAAGTCGAGCAGCGGATCGCCCGTGGCGTCGACATACTCGGCATCCACCCCGTCGACGCCGCGCTCGATGTTGAAGGTGATCTCGCGATCGGGGCTGATGAAGTCGAGGGCGAGCTGGGCATCCGCCTCGTCGGCCTGCACCCGGTAGGGCAGGCGCACGGCGATGAACGTGGCGTCGTTGCCCTCGGACCGAAGCTGCTCGACGGCGAGTTGACACAGTCGTCCGGCGAGCGACGAGTCCTGACCGCCGCTGATGCCGAGCACGAAGCCCTTCGCGCGGGATGCCGTCAGGTAGTCCTTGAGGAAGCCCACTCGTGCGGCGACCTGTTCGGCCGGATCGATCGAGGGCACCACGTTGAGGTCGTAGATGATGCGGGCCTGCAGGGGATTCATGACTCGAATCTACCGCCGCTTGGCGGCTGGTTGAGTAGCGCGCAAGCGCGTATCGAAACCATCTAAGGTCTCGATACGCGCTTCGCGCTACTCGACCGGCGTCAGGCGGCGACGGCCTCCCGCTCGTCCACGAGGTAGCGCGTGTAGGCGGTGATCGTGAGGAAGGTCGGGAACTCCTCCTCGAGGGTCACCGAGCGGAACACCTCGGCGGCATCCTGGAACCGGTTACCCGGTGCTCCGCCGGACTGCTCGAGCGTGCGCTGCAGTTCCTTCTCCACGAGACCGCGGGTGATGAGGGTGCCCTCAGCCGTCGTGACGCGCTGATGCATCCACTGCCAGAGCTGGCCCCGGCTGATCTCGGCGGTCGCGGCGTCCTCCATGAGGTTGTCGATGGCGGCAGCCCCAACTCCGCGCAGCCAGCTCTCGATGTAGCGCACAGCGATGGACACGTTCGCGGCGACCCCGGCATCCGTCACCACACCGTCGATGCGCAGGTCGAGCAGGTCGGCCCCGGTCACGTGCACGTCGTCGCGTAGCCGGTCGAGCTGGTTCGGCCTGTCGCCCAGCACCGCGTCGAACTCGGCGCGCGCCGTCTCCACCAGATCCGGATGCGCCACCCACGTGCCGTCGAATCCGTCGCCTGCCTCGCGCTTCTTGTCCGCACTGACCGCCGCCAGTGCGCGCGCGGTCACCTCGGGGTCACGGCGATTGGGGATGAACGCGCTCATGCCTCCGATCGCGTGCGCCCCCCGCTTGTGGCAGGTGGAGACGAGCAGTTCGGTGTACGCCCGCATGAACGGAACGGTCATCGTGATGCTCGACCGGTCGGGCAGCACGAAACTCGCGCCGCGCCCGCGGAAGTTCTTGATGATCGAGAAGATGTAGTCCCAGCGGCCGGCGTTGAGGCCGGCGCAGTGGTCGCGCAGCTCGTACAGGATCTCCTCCATCTCGAAGGCCGCGGGGATCGTCTCGATGAGCACCGTCGCGCGGATGGTGCCGTGCGGGATGCTCAAGGCGTTCTCCGAGAAGGTGAACACGTCATCCCACAGCCGAGCCTCGAGGTGGTTCTCGAGCTTCGCGATGTAGAAGTACGGCCCGGTGCCGCCGTCGATGAGCGCCTTGGCGTTGTGGAAGAAGTACAGCCCGAAGTCGACGAGCGACCCCGACGCGGGGGCGCGCAGCCCGGCGCGGTCGGTGTAGCGCAGGTGCTTCTCCACGAGGTGCCAGCCGCGGGGTCGCATCACGATCGTCGGGGTGGTCTCCCCCAGCCGGTACTGCTTGCCCTCCTCCGAGGTGAAGTCGATCTGACGGCGGATCGCGTCGTGAAGGTTCAGCTGCCCGCCGATCACGTTGGCCCAGGTCGGGCTCGTGGCATCCTCCTGGTCGGCGAGCCAGACCTTCGCGCCCGAGTTCATGGCGTTGATGGTCATCTTGCGGTCGGTCGGGCCGGTGATCTCGACGCGGCGGTCCTCGAGACCGGGGCCGGCTCCGGCGACGCGCCACGTGGCATCCTCCCGGATCGCTGCGGTCTCGGACAGGAACTTCAGGTCCCGGCCGTTCTCGATGTGCTTGCGCTGGTGCATCCGTGCCGCGAGACGATCGTGGCGACGACCGGCGAACTGGTCGTGCAGGCGGGTGAGGAAGGCCAGAGCCTCCGGGGTCAGGATCTCGTCGAAGCGCTCGTCGTACTCGCCGAGCACCTCGATGCGGGGTGTGGTCATGGTGAAGTCCTTTGGCTCGTTTAGTGGAACTGTGCGGTCTCGGTGCTGCCCACGAGTGCGAGGGTCTCGCTGTCGGGGTTGAGCGCCGTGGCAATGCGGTCGAAGTAGCCCGTGCCGACTTCGCGCTGGTGGCGCGTCGCCGTGTAGCCGTCCTTCTCGGACGCGAACTCTGCCTCCTGCAACTCGACGTAGGCGCTCATGTGACGCTGCGAGTAGTCGCGAGCGAGCGTGTACATCGAGTGGTTGAGGGCGTGGAACCCCGCGAGGGTGATGAACTGGAACGCGTAGCCCATTGATGCCAGCTCGCGCTGGAACCTCGCGATCGCCGCGTCGTCGAGGTGGCTCTTCCAGTTGAAGCTCGGGCTGCAGTTGTAGGCGAGCTTCTTGCCGGGGAACTCACGGTGGATCGACTCGGCGAACGTGCGCGCGAGCTCCAGGTCGGGCTCGGCCGACTCGACCCACAGCAGGTCGGCGTACGGCGCGTACGCGTGGCCGCGGGCGAGCACCGTGTCGATGCCGGGGGTCGTGCGGTAGAAACCCTCGCTCGTGCGGTCCCCGGTCAGGAACGGCTTGTCGCGGTCGTCGACGTCGCTCGTGATGAGGTCGGCGGCGAGGGAGTCGGTGCGCGCCACGATGATCGTGGGGACGCCCGCGACATCCGCCGCCAACCGTGCCGCATTGAGGGTGCGGATGTGCTGGGCCGTCGGGATGAGCACCTTCCCTCCCATGTGCCCGCACTTCTTCTCGCTCGCCAGCTGGTCCTCCCAGTGCACGCCGGCCGCGCCGGCCTCGATCATCGAGCTCATGAGCTCGTAGGCGTTGAGGGGTCCGCCGAAGCCGGCCTCGGCGTCGGCGACGATCGGGGCGAGCCAGTCGGTGGATTTCGATACGCCCTGCGGGCTACTCAATCCGCCTTCTTCGAAGGCGATCTGGTCGGCGCGCAACAGCGCGTTGTTGATGCGCCGCACGACCGCGGGAACGCTGTTGGCCGGGTAGAGGCTCTGGTCGGGGTAGGTCTGGCCGGAGAGGTTCGCGTCGGCGGCGACCTGCCAGCCGCTCAGGTAGATGGCCTTGAGTCCAGCGCGCACCTGCTGCACTGCCTGGTTGCCGGTGAGGGCGCCGAGCGCGGGCACCCACTCCTCCTCGTGGATGAGCCGCCAGAGGTTCTCGGCGCCGCGACGGGCGAGGGTGCGCTCCTCGCGGACCGACCCGCGCAGGGCGACGACGTCCTCGGCCGAGTAGTCGCGCTGGATGCCGTCCCAGCGGGCGTCGGTCTTCCACTCGGTCTCGAGCTCGGCTGCGGTCTGGGTCTGGTCGCCGGGGCGAGTGGGGTTCGTCATCTCTGACTCCTTCGGTTGCTTCGGTGGTTGCTGTGGTGCGGGGTGCTTACTTCGACTCTGCGGCCACGGGAAGGTTTCTTCTCAGGCATTGCGCCCAGAAGATTGGCTATTCTTCTGTGAACCCGAAGAACTCGACGAGGAGGTCCGCCGTGACCGATCCCGCAGCCGCACTGGCCGCTGAGGATGAGGGCATGCTCGATTCCCTGACCATCGGCCGGCGCATCCGCCAGTTGCGGTCCGACCGCGGACTGACCCTCGATGACCTCGGCGAAGCGCTCGGGCGCGCGCCCTCCCAGGTGAGTGTGATCGAGAACGGCAAGCGCGAGCTCAAGCTCGGTGAGGTGCAGAAGCTCGCGCGAATCCTCGGCGTGACCCTCGACGAGCTGCTGAGCCCCGAAGCCCCATCGAAGCGCGCTGCACTCGAGATCGCCCTCGAGCGAGCCCAGCGCGGGCCGCTCTATTCGTCGCTGTCGCTGCCGGCGCTGCCCGTGCGCAAGACGCTGAGTGACGAGGCGATCGAAACCATCCTCGGGCTCCACGATGAGCTGCAGAGACTGCACCGGCAGCGCGCGGCGACTCCGGAGGAGGCGCGGCGCGCCAACACCGAGCTACGGCGGGCGATGCGCAAGCGCAACAACTACTTCGGCGAGCTCGAGGCAACCGCCAAGTCGCTGCTTGAGGCCGTCGGGCATGCCGGGGGTCCGCTGTCGCAGCGCGTCGCATCCGATCTGGCCTCGCATCTCGGGTTCTCGCTGCACTACGTGCCCGACCTGCCCACGTCCACGCGGAGCGTGACCGACCTCAAGAATCACCGCATCTATCTGCCGGTCGGGCAGGCCGCCGGGGCCGACCCGCGCACAACCCTGCTGCAGGCGCTCGCGAGCCACGTGCTCGGCATCACCGAGCCGAAGGACTACGCCGACTTCCTGCGCCAGCGGGTGGAGACCAACTACCTGGCCGGGGCGCTCATGGTGCCCGAGCAGTCGGCGGTCGAGTTCCTGACCGCCGCGCGCGACAAACGCGAGCTGTCGGTGGAGGACCTGCGCGACGCGTTCGCGGTCACCTACGAAACTGCCGCGCACCGGTTCACGAACCTCGCGACCCAGCACCTCGGCATCCCCGTGCATTTCCTCAAGGTGCACGAGAGCGGCACGCTCTCGAAGGCCTACGAGAACGACAACGTCGCCTTCCCCACGGATGCCCTGGGCTCCGTCGAGGGCCAGATCGTGTGTCGCTACTGGAGTGCCCGCCGCGTGTTCGACGTCGATGATCGCTTCAGCCCGTATCACCAGTACACGGACAAGCCGTCGGGCACCTACTGGTGCACGTCGCGCATCCAGTCGACCAGTCGTGGCGAGTTCTCGGTGAGCGTGGGCACCCCGTTCGCGCACGTGAAGTGGTTCCGCGGACGCGACACCCCGAACCGCTCGACGTCAACCTGCCCCGACGAGGGATGCTGCCGCCGCCCGCCGACAGACCTCGCGAGCCGCTGGGCCCAGCAGTCACTGCCGAGCGCGCGACTCAACAGCTCGCTGCTCGCGGCGATGCCCACCGGCACCTTCCCGGGCGTCGATCAGACCGAGGTCTTCGAGTTCCTGGAGTCGCACGCGCCGAGTGTCTGAGCTCAGGCGAGCGCCGGGATGACCTCGCGCTCGAACAGCTCGACGCTACTGCGGTCGTAGGCCGACTCGGGGAAGTTGTGAATCGCGTAAGTCATGCCGCGCTTCTTCATGTCGGTGAGGCGCTCGACGACCTGCTCCGGGGTGCCGACGGCCAGGGCATCCGCCGACAGGTTCTGCGCGCGGAAGGCCTCGGCCCGGTCGGCGCCGATGTACGGGGTGACCCGGGCGACGATTGCCTTGATGCGGTCCTGCACCTCGGCCTCGGTCGCACCGATCACGGTGTTGTAGTTGGCGGAGCGGGTGATCGCGGTGTAGTCGGTTCCGAGGTCGTCGCAATGCCCCTTGAGCAGGGCGGACTTCGCCTCGAACTCGTCGGGCGTGCCCGCGAAGTTCGTGTACTGGGCGTACTGCGCCGCGATGCGCAACGTCACCTTCTCGCCGCCGCCGGCGACCCAGATCGGGATGCCACCCTCCTGCAGGGGCAACGGCCGCACCATCGCACCGTCGACCTGGTAGTACTGCCCGTCGAGGGTCGCGGAGCCCGTGGTCCACGCCTGACGCATGATCTCCACACCCTCGCGCAGGCGGCCGAGCCGCTCCTTCACCTCGGGGAAGCCGTAGCCATACGCCCGCCACTCGTGCTCGTACCAGCCGCCGCCGATGCCCATCTCGGTGCGTCCGCCCGAGATGATGTCGACCGTGGCAGCGACCTTCGCGAGGTAGGCGGGGTTGCGGTAGCTCATGCACGTGCACATCTGGCCCAGACGAATCCTCGACGTGGATGCCGCGAACGCCGACATGAGCGTCCACGCCTCGTGAGTGGCCTCCTCGGTCGGCACCGGCACGGTGTGGAAGTGGTCGTACACCCACAGCGACTCCCAGGGGCCTGCGTCGGCCGCCTGGGCGAGGGACTTCATGGTCGCCCAGTGGTCCTTCGGCTCGATGTCGACAAGATCGTGGCGCCAGCCCTGGGGGATGAAGATTCCGAATCGCATGGTTTCAGCCTAGGCGGCAGCGAAGAAGGCCCGGTCGTAAGACCGAGCCTTTATCTTCTGGTTGCGGGGCGTCCCTCCCGTGCTACCCCAAACGCCGCTGAACGCGGCGCCCGGGGCCCCTCGCCGGGTGGGGCCTGTCTGACTCCTCAGGAAATGATGAAGGCCCGGTCGTTGACCGGGCCTTCATCATTTGGTTGCGGGGACAGGATTTGAACCTGCGACCTCTGGGTTATGAGCCCAGCGAGCTACCGAGCTGCTCCACCCCGCGTCGTGTTTCCAGAGTAACACAGGCGCGGGGTGTGGCCGACGGGGTCGCGGTTTCGATACGCGGCCCCGCGGGGCCGCTACTCAACCAGCGGGCTAGCCCAGGGCAGCGATCGCTCGGGCCACCGCCTCCTGCATGAGCTTGTCGGCCTCGGCCGCCGCGACGAGGTCGCCGTCCGCATACGCCTGCTGGCGATCGGCCAGGGCGGCCTGGTAGTCGGCCAAGGCCTGCGTCAGCGCGGCGTTGTCGGTCGGCGTCGTCGGTGTCGTCGGCGTCGTCGGATCCGTGGGTGTGGTCGGGTCCGTCGGGGTGGGCGGCACGGTGCCGTCACCGGCAGATGCACCCGAGTCGCCGCCGAACAGCGTATCCAGAGCCTGGTCGAGGGAGTCCTCGAAGGCGATCTGGTCACCGAACGAGACGAGCACCTTGCGCAGCAGCGGGTAGATCGTTCCCGACGTCGCCTGCACGTAGACCGGCTGCACGTAAAGCAGTCCCCCACCGACCGGCAGCGTCAGCAGGTTGCCGAGCTTGACCTCGGTCTCACCACGCTGCAGAAGCGCGAGCTGATTGGCCACCGCGGTGTCGGTCTTGAAGTTGGTCTCCACCTGGCCGGGGCCGGGCACCGTGGTCTGCTTGGGCAGCGTCAGCAGCGTGAGCTTGCCGTAGTTGGGCCCGGCGTCGGAGTCGACTGCGAGGTATCCGGTGAGCACGTTGCGGCTGGAGTCACCACTCGCGTTCGGGATGTACGTCGAGTACAGGGTGAACGCCGGCTGGTCGGTGCCCGGCACCTGCATCGTCAGGTAGTAGGGCGGCTGCAGCGTCTGGTTGCCGGTTGCGGCCACCGGGTCGTTGGGCGTGATCCACTGGTCGTCGCTGGAGTAGAACGAGCCCGCGTCGGTCACGTGGTACGAGCCGAGGATCGCCCGCTGCACCTTGAACAGGTCTGACGGGTAGCGCACGTGGTCGAGCAGCTGCTCGCTCATGTCGCTCATCGGCAGCAGCGTGGTCGGGAAGACCTTCGACCACGTCTTCAGCACCGGGTCCTTGTCGTCCCACGCGTACAGCTTCACGCTGCCGTCGTAGGCGTCGACAGTGGCCTTCACCGAGTTGCGGATGTAGTTGATGTCGTCCACCGCGAACGCCGGCGCCGGCGTGTACGTGTCAGCGATCGCGCTCGAGAGCTGCTCCACCTTGGAGTACGGGTAGTTGGCCCCGGTCGTGTACCCGTCGACGATCCAGACGATGCGGCCGTCGACGATGGCCGGGTAGGTGTCCGCGTCCAGCGTCAGGTAGGGCGCGACCTTGGCGACGCGATCCTGGGGGTTGCGGTCGTAGAGGATCTGCGAATCGTTGGTCACGGCATCCGACAGGAAGATCTGCTCGGACTGGAACTTGATCGCGTAGATCAGCTTCGTGAAGATGTTGTCGAGCTTCGGCCCACCGTCGCCGGAGAAGGTCGTCGTCGCGTTCTGGTTGCTGTCCTCGCCACCGGAGGGGTAGTCGAGTTCGATGTCCTTGGCTCCGGGCGCCCCACCGACGATCGAGTACTCGGGCGACTCCTCACCGAAGTAGACGCGGGGCTCGAAGTCACCCAATTCACCGGTGCTCGGGATGCCCGACTCAAGGAACACGGGCTGGCCGTCGGTCGCCCGCTGGTTGCCGTAGGCCGCCACCACGCCGTAGCCGTGGGTGTAGACGACGGTGTCGTTGTACCAGGAGCGGGAGTCGCCCAGGCCGGCCTGGTTGAGCTCGCGCACCGCGATCACGGTGTCCTGGGTCTTGCCCTCGATCGTGTAACGGTCCACATCCAGGTGGTTGGCGAACTGGTAGTACTGCTTGAACTGCTCGAGCTGCGCGAACGCCTGCGGCGCGATGGCGGGGTCGAGGATGCGGATGTTGGCCGTCGTCTCGGCGTCGAGACGCAGCGCGCCCGGCTCGGCATCGGTCTTCGCGCTGTACGGCACCTCCTGCACCCCGTCGACTCCGTAGGCCGCCCGGGTCGCCGCGATATTGCGTTCGATGTAGGGCGCCTCATAGGTGCGAGCGCTCGGCTCGACCTGGAATCGCTGCACGATCCACGGGTAGATGCTTCCGACGACGAGACCGCTCACCAGCAGCAGCGCGGTGCCGATGATCGGCAGGCGCCAGCGACCGATGATGGCCGTGACGATGAAGAGCACAGCGACGAGAGCGGCGATGCCCGCCAGGATCGCGCGGCCGGGGATCGTCGCGTTCGCCTCGGTGTAGCCGGCACCCGTGTTGAGGAAGCCTTGGCTCGTGTTGTACAGCGTGGCGTACTGGTCGAGCCAGAGGCTCACCGCCTGGAGCACGAGATAGAGGGCTGCGGTGATGGCGAGCTGGATGCGCGCCGAACGCGAGATGCGCACCTCGCGACCGCTGAACCGGATCGCCCCGTAGAGGTAGCTGGTGGCAAGCGCCGCGAGACCCGCGATGAGAACGACCGCCGACGCGAAGCCGACGACACCCTGCCAGAGCGGCAGGTCGTAGAAGTAGAACGACAGGTCGAGACCGAACTGCGGGTCGGTCTCACCGAACTCGGTCCTGTTGAGCCACTGCCACACGAGCGGCCAGCGTGTCGCGGTGGAGATTCCCGCGAAGACTCCGAGCACCACCGGGATGCCGAACATCGCCAGACGACGCAGCGGCTCGATGACCTGCTGGTAGCGATCCAGTTGCGAGTTGAGCTTGGCGTAGACAGGGCGCGCGCGGAAGGCGAGTTCGATGCTCGCCCACACGGGAACGGCCATGCCGAAGAATCCGACGAAGAACATGATCGCGCCGGCGATCCACTGCGTGGTCAGCACGTTGAGGTATCCGAGCTGGTCGAACCACAGCACATCGGTGTAGAGGTTGGCCACGACGAAGAAGGCGATCACGACAACCGCGATCACGATGGCCGTGATCGTGAGGGTGACCCTCGTCCGGTTGGCGGGCGCGTTGGACGTTCCGGACGCTGCGGTGCTTGACACGAGGTTCTCCATGCTGTTGGGGACTGCGCCCATCTTAAGGGCCGAACCTGCTAAGTCGCCCGAAAGCTCACTTCGTGGGGCAGGTGGGCAGCCCCGCTGTTGATCCGTCCCCGCGGATCGCGGCGAGCGCCGTCATGGCGTCGTCCAGGGTGGTGACCGATAGCACGGTGAGTCCGCTCGGGATGTGCCCGGTCACTTCATCGCAGTTCGATGACGGCGCCAGGAACCAGTCGGCACCAGCATTCTTGGCGCCCCACATCTTCTGACGGATGCCGCCAATCGGCCCGACCTCGCCCGTCGAGCTGATCGTGCCGGTGCCCGCGACCGACTCCCCACCGTTGAGCGAGCCCGGCGTGAGCTTGTCCACGATGCCGAGGGCGAACATCATGCCCGCGCTCGGCCCTCCGACGTTCTCCAGCTGGATGGTGACGGTGAACGGGAAGTCGTAATCGCTCGCCACCACGATCCCCAGGATCGGTACCGGGTTGTCGCCGGCGCTGAGCTCCGGGTTGATGCGCAGGGTCGTCGACACTCCGGCGCGCAGCACGGCCACCTCCGCCGGCTGGCTCACGCCGTTGTCGGCGATCGCGGCACGGAGGCCCGTGACATCCGGGAATGTCACCCCGTTGACCGTCTGGATGACGTCACCGACCTCGAGGAGCCCGTCGGATGGGCCACCAGCCTGCACCTCGGCGACACTGAGCGTGCTCGGCACCTCGTTGCCCAGGTAGGTGAGAGCGGCGGCGATGGCCTCCTTCTGGGAGTTGGCCATGTCGACCTTGCCCTGCTCGGTGGACTGCTCAGAGGTCACGCCGGGAGGGTAGATCTCCTCGACCGGCACGATGGCCCGGCTCGGATCGAGGTAGGCCGTGGCCACATCGAGCCAGTTCGGCAGGCTGTCGGGGCTTCCGAGAACGCGCACCGTGAGCATGTCGAGCGAGCCCTCGGTGGGGAAGGTCTCCTCCATCGGGATCTGGATCATGGGGACCTCATCGCCGTTGACGGTGACGTCACCGAGCACGTCGTAGACGGGGCCGGGCTGCTCGATCACATAGGGCGCGGGCAGGAGCGCGACGATGACGGCGCCGACGAGCGCGACGATCAGCAAGGACCACCCGAGCCATCCACTGGCACGACGACGTGCTGGCGGATCAGGGTCGAGATCGGTGAACAGGGTCAGAGCGATCCTCCGGGGTCTGGAGAGGCGTCGGGTGGGGCTGCCCATCTGTTCGCCACAGGCGCACAGCCACGAGCCCCAGCCTAGGTGAAAAGTCAGCATCGCCGACCACGCAGCGGCTAGCGTAGTTTTCATGCCTGACGATTCGCCGGAAGACGACCGGGACAACCCCGAGGACGAGTTCCGCGACATGCTCCGCGACTTCCTCGCGGGAAACACGAGCATCGACCCGGCCAAGCTCGCGGGCGCTGCCGGACTGCCCAACGATCCCGAGATGGTCGCCCAGCTGATCAGCCAGTTGCAGAGCGCGCTGGCCAACAGCGGCGACGGAATCAACTGGGGTCTCGCGCTCGAACAGGCGCGCGGCATCGCCGGGCGCACCACGGTCGTGTCCCTGCCCGCCGAACGCTCGCAGCTCGAGCAGGCGTTGCACGTGGCATCCCTCTGGCTCGATGAGGTGACCGAGATCTCGCCACTCGCGACCGAACCTCGACTGATGAGCCGGCAGGAGTGGGTGGCAGCGACGATGCCGGTGTGGACCCAGCTCGCCGAGCCCGTGGCCAACTCGATCGCCAACTCCCTCACCGAGGTGCTCACGCAGAGCGCCGGCGAGGAGCTCGACGACATGATCAAGGGCGCGAGCCAGATGATGCGCAACGTCGGCGGCACCCTGTTCGCGATGCAGCTCGGTCAGGTCGTGGGCCAACTGTCGAGCGAGGTCGTCTCGGGAGGCGACATCGGCATCCCGCTCATGGAGACCGACCAGGCCGCGCTCATCCCCCAGAACGCGATCGCGTTCGGGGCCGGCCTCGACATTCCCATCGACCAGGTCGAGCTGTACCTGGCGGTGCGTGAGCTCGCCCACGCCCGCCTGTTCAAGCACGCCAAGTGGCTGCGCCTGCAGTTGCTCACCTCGATCACCGAGTTCGCCCGGGGCATCCACATCGATACCGAGCGCCTCGAGCAGCTCGCTAGCGACTTCGACCCCAACAATCCCGAGGAGCTGCGCGAGGCCATGACCAGCGGCGCGCTCATCCCGCCGAAGTCGCCCGAGCAACTCGCTGCACTCGAGCGGCTGGAGACCATGCTCGCGCTCATCGAGGGCTGGGTCGACGTCGTCACGGCGCAGGCCACCACCCGCCTTCCGTCGAGCGCTGCCATCGCCGAGACTGTGCGGCGGCGGCGTGCCTCGGGCGGGCCGGCCGAGTCCGCGTTCGCCACCCTGGTGGGCCTGGAGCTGCGTCCGCGCCGCCTGCGTGAGGCCGCAGCGATGTGGCAGCAGGTGACGGATGCCGTCGGCAATTCCGCGCGCGACGAACTGTGGTCGCACCCCGACCTCGTACCCCAGGGTGAGGACATCGACGACCCGAGCGCACTCATCGCCCGCATCACTGCCACCGAGGTGCAACCCGACGACATCGACCGCGCGATCGAGGATCTGCTTGGCGACGACACCACGGATCGCCCGCACGAGGACTGAACCTGTGGAACGCTGGCTCGCGGCGAGGTCGTGAACCGGCACCCTTGAGCGCATGATCCTGAAGCTCGACCCTCGGTATCCGGTCGTCTGGCGAAGCCCGTCGAGCGTGCAGGTCGGCATCGATCCGCCCGTGGTGGTGGTCGAGGGTCTCACGAGCGGTCAGGAGCGTCTGCTGGCCGCACTCGGCCCGGGAGTGAGCGACGCGGGCATCGGGATCGTCACGCGGGAGGCACCGGCCCAGGCCCGCGAGCTGCTCGATGTTCTGGCGCCGGCACTGCTGCCGCCGCCCGGGCCCGCGGCCGAACCGCTGGTCGTCGCCCTCTCCGGCACCGGTCCGCTGGCCGATGAGCTCGCGCGTATCCTCGCGGGCAGCGGTGTTCACGTGCTCACCAGCCCGCGGGCGGAGGCCCTCGTCGACGAGGGCGCCGACGTGGCCGTCGCGGTCGCACACTACGTGCTGGCGCCCGAGCTCCACGCGGTGTGGTTGCGGCGTGACGTGCCCCACCTTCCGATCGTGTTCAGCGACTCCGCCGTGAGGATCGGCCCGATCGTCGAGCCGGGCACCGGGCCATGCCTGCGCTGCCTGGAGCTGCACCACCGCGACCGCGACATCGCGTGGCCCGCCATCGCGACACAGCTGGTGGGGCGACGGGGAGCCGCGGAATCCGCCCTGCTCGCGAGCGAGGGCGCGGCGGCCGCGGCGCGCCTCATCCTCGATCGGCTCGCAGAGGGTGCGCGCGCGTCATCCGTGTCGCTGCGCATCGACGCCGACACCGGCGAGCGCACCCACACGACGTGGCGCCAGCACCCCGACTGCGGATGCCGCGGCATCGAGCACCTCGGTGCCGTCACCGCTCGAGGTCGCTCAGGAATCGACTGGGCTGCCGCTGCGCGGAACGGCCGGGGGCCGGGCTCGCCGACCAGCTGAGTCCGAGTCGACGACGGGCGCGAGTGACCCCCACGTACAGCAGTCGGCGTTCCTCCTCGACGGCGGCGGGATCCTTCGCGTAGCTGATCGGCAGCAGACCCTCGCTGAGCCCGACAAGGTGCACGCTCTCCCACTCGAGGCCCTTCGCCGAATGCAGGGTGGCCAGGGTGACAGCGGACAGCACCGGCTCGTGCTGACCCGCCTGACGCTCGAACAGCTCGTCGACGAACTGCTTGAGCGTCGTGCCCGGCACGGCCGCCTCGGCGAGCTGCATGAGGGCGTTCAGTGACTCCCACCGATCCCGCACGGCGCCGCGCAGTTCGGGCGGTTCCTGCGACCAACCGATGGAGCGCAGCACGTCGCTGACGGTCTTGAAGAGGGGTTCGATCGAGGTCGTTACGGTCGCACCACGCAGAAGCATGAGCGCCTCCTTCACCTCCCGCTGGTCGAAGAACCGGGTAGCACCGCGCACCATGCAGGGCACCCCGGCATCGTCCAGCGCTGTCTCGATCGCCTGCGACTGCACGTTGATGCGGTAGAGAACGGCGATCTGCTCCGGGGGGATGCCCGACGCGATCTCCTCGGCGATGGCCGCCGCCACCGCCCGCGCCTCTGAGCTGTCGCTGTCGTAGGTGTTCACGGTCGGCCGCGGTCCCGTCAGCTCGGATGCCGCGGTCAAGCTGAGCGCGCCCGGCCGGCCGCGCATGAGACGGTTGGCAGCATCGATGATCGGCGGCGCCGACCGGTAGTTCTGCTCCAGCCGCAGCACCACAGCGTTCTCGTGCTCCGCCGCGAAGCCGAGGAGGTACTCCGGACTCGCCCCCGCGAACGAGTAGATCGTCTGACTGGCGTCGCCGACGACGCACAGGTCGTCGCGGTCACCGAGCCAGAGTTCGAGCAGGTCATGCTGCAGGGGCGACACGTCCTGATACTCGTCGACCACGAAGAACCGATACTGCTCGCGCACCTGCTGTGCCACCCGAGGCTCCGCCTCGATCATTCCTGCTGCGGCCAGGAGCACATCCTCGAAGTCGAGCTGACGGCGCTCGTCTTTGAGGTCCTCGTAGGCACGCTGAAGGTCGACCATGCGATCCATGGGCAGCGAGGTGGGCAACGTGCGGGGTCGGGTGGCGTACTGTTCCACGCTCAGACGCGAGGTCTTTCGCCACTCAACCTCGGCGGCGGCATCCCGCAGCGTCGCTGTGTCGAGTTTGAGTTTCAGGCCGTCGGCGGCGTGGGCGATCAGGCGCGCCTTGCTGTCGAGCAGCCGGGGCATGGTGCCGCCGATCACCTGGGGCCAGAAGAAGTTCAGCTGGGCCAGTGCGGAGGCGTGGAACGTGCGGGCCGCGACACCGCGAGCGCCTAGTGCGCGCAGTCGTCCTCGCAGTTCGCCGGCGGCACGCGCGGTGAAGGTGAGGGCCATCACCCGTCCGGGTGGATAGACGCCGGTTGCGACGCCGTAGGCGATGCGGTGGGTGATCGCCCGTGTCTTGCCCGTGCCCGCACCGGCGAGGAGGCAGACCGGCCCCAGCAGCGCTTCGGCCGCGACCCGCTGTTGGTCGTCGAGTCCGTCGAGCAGAGCTGCGGGTGTGGTCACCGCTGGCCGTCGTCGATGCTCGAGCCGTACCAGTGCTCCACGATCGCCCGCGCAATCGACGTCGGGCCGGGCAGACGGATCTCGTCGAGGGCCATGGCCAGCTCGGCGCGCGAGAACCACCGCAGGTCGAGGATCTCGGTGCCGTCGGGTGTGGCCGCACCGGTGAAGCCGTCCTCCACGCGCGCGGTGAAACCCACCATCAGGGACGCGGGGAAGGGCCACGGCTGGCTGCCCAGGTACACCGGGTCGACGACGCGCAGGCCCGACTCCTCGTGCACCTCACGCATGACGGCGCTCTCGAGGGACTCCCCCGGCTCGACGAACCCCGCGAGCAGCGAGTAGCGATTGCTCTCCCAGAGGGCGTTCGACCCGAGCAGAATCCGGTCATCGGCGTCGGTCACGCCCACGATGATCGCGGGGTCGGTGCGCGGAAAGACCTCGCCGCCCGACACGGGGTCGCGGCGCACCCAGCCGCCCTTCTCGGACACCGTCGGTTCGCCGGTGCGCGGCGAGAAGCGGTGCGAGGTGTGCCAGTTCAGGATGCCTAGGGCCTCAGTGAGCATGCCGGCATCGCGGTCGCTCAGGCGGCTGCCGACCTGGCGCAGGTTCGCCCAGTCCGACTCGGCAAGGTGGCCGGCATCGTCCAGCTCGACGGCCACGATGGGTGTTCCCGCCGGCTCGGGACTCGTCGTCGAGGTGGACGTACCGAGGTAGACCCGTTCGCTGAAGTGCGGTACAGCATCCACCGGCAGCAGCGCGAGCGAGTCGGGCGTCGCCAGCAGGGCCGAGCCCTGGAAGATCGGCAGGATGCGCGTGGCCGGGTTCGCCCACAACTCGTCGAACAGGGCGGGGCGCTCCCGACCCAGGTGGTCCCGATCCAGCTCGAAACGCGACAGCGGGAGCCTCGAGAGGAAGGACTGTGACATGGATGCGACCCCGTGAAGATGCGTGGCGTGCGGCGGATGCGAGGCGTAGCCGACCTACCCTTAGCGGTATGGCCAGATCTCATCTCACTCTAGCCGCGCTCGCGACATCCGCAGTCCCGGGCCTTGACATCGCCGCGGCCGCGAGCTTCGGGGCCGGACAGGGCAGCGACTTCGACGCGGCGATCATCACCGGCAGAGACGGTCGGCACTGGATCATCCGGGTTCCGCGTAATCCGAGGGCTGAGGCGGAGCAGTCCGCCGACCTTGTCGCCCTTCGGGCACTGAGCACCGGCGTGCGCACCCGACTGCCGTTCGCCGTCTCCGCCTTCGCCGGTCAGGTGCCGGTCGACAGCACCCGCGGCATCGTCTACGAGTTCGTCTACGGCACGAAGACCCCGCTCGACTCCTACACCGCGGGTCCGGATTCGCTCGCGGCATCCGTCGGTCGGGCAATCGCGGCGATCCACGGCCTGCCGACGAGTTTCGTGGCCGACGCCGGACTGCCGGTCATGACGGCTGGCGAGTGCCTGCGTTCCTGCGTGACAGTGATGGACCGTGCCGCCGCGACCGGTCTCGTGCCCGCCGCCCTGCTGGGCCGCTGGGAGCGGGCGGCCGAGGATGCCAAGCTCTGGCAGTTCCAGCCGACGGTCATCAACGGCTCGCTCGCCGCTGACTCCTTCCTGCAGCAGGACGGCAGCGTCACCGGCGTGCTCGGCTGGCAGGATCTGCGGGTCGGTGACCCGGCCCGGGACATGCAGTGGCTGCTCGGTTCGCACAGCGACGCCGTCATCGACAGCGCGTTCGACGCCTACTCCCGGCTGCGGGGCGCCAGCGACCGTCAGCTCAAGCAGCGCGCAACGCTCTACGCGGAACTCGAGGTGGCCAAGTGGCTGCTGCACGGCACCGAGACGCGCAGCACCGAGATCGTCGATGACGCGGTCGAGATGCTCACCGCTCTCGCCGACAATCTGCGCAACGACGTCATGAACCCGATCGGCGCACAGACCATGCCGACGATGGCCGTCGACGAGGTCGAGGCGTTCCTCGACCGCAACGAACGCGCCGTCTAGGCAGAAGGCCCTCCGACTCGAGCGCGCCGTCTAGCTCGAGCGCGGAACGATCGCGATCCAGCGACCGCGGCGCGGCGTGACGCGCATCTTCAGGCGACCCGAGCGGGCCAGCAGTAGCGCGATCGCCACGGCCGCAACGGCGGGCACTGCCCCCGCGACGACGAGCGCATTCTTGGGGCCGATCTGCTCGGCGATGAAGCCCATCAGCGGGCCGCCGATCGCTTGGCCGCCCACGATCACCATCGCCCAGAACGCCATCACGCGACCTCGGATCGCCAGGTTCGAGGAGAACTGCATCATGGTCTCTCCCGCGGTCATGAGCATCAGGCGGGTCAGGCCTACGCCCACGAGGAGCGCGAGAAAGACGGGGTAGAACGGCGCGAGGCCGAGCAACGTCATCGCGAGCCCGTAGAGGAGTGCGCTGAAGATGATCGTGCGCAGCCGAAGACTCGACCGACGGGCGGATGCGAGTGCCCCGGTCAGCGCTCCGACTGCGGCAAGCGAGTTGTACAGCCCGTACCCGGTGGCGCCGGTGCCGTACACGGAGTCGGCGACGCCTGCGAGGAGGGCGGGCATGGGCATCCCGAAGATGGCGACGACGCCGACGATCACGAGCGTCCAGAACAGGCTGGGCTTGCCCATGATGTAGCGCACCGCCTCCCTCACCTGTCCCTTCGTATTCGGTGCCCGGGGCGCGGGATGCAGGTCTGCCGAGCGGATCGCGAGCAGCAGCACGATGCCGATCGCCGCGGCGACCACGTTGACTCCGATCGCCCACCCCGATCCGACGGCCACGATCAGCAGGCCACTCAGGGCGGGGCCGACGAGTGCGCCGAGGTGGAAGATCGACGCGTTCACGCTGATGGCATTGCGCAGGTGACGAGCCCCGACCATCTCGGTGATGAAGACGGAGCGGGCCGGACCGTCGAAGACCTGGGCAATGCCGACCGCCAGCACCAGCGCATAGACGGTGAGCAGTTGCGCATGGCCCGTGATCGCGAGGATCGCGAGCACGAGGTTGAGCAGCCCGCCGACGGCCTGGCAGACCAGCATGACGGCACGCTTGGAGAAGCGGTCGGCGATGACCCCGGCGTGCGCGCCGAGCACCAGCGTCGGCAGGAACTGCAAGGCGATCGTCAGGCCGACCAGCGCCACGCTGCCGGTCAGCTCGAGCACCAGCCAGTCGACGGCGATGCGCTGCATCCAACCCGCTGTGTTCGAGATGAGTTGGGCGACGACGTACAGGCGGTAGTTGTGCAACCGTAGCGCGCTGAAGGTGTCGCGCCATGCTGGCCGCTGCATCGCGACGGCGATCGGCATCGTCGCGGGATCGGTCACCCTACGACGATAGTCTCGGGGCATTCATGCGATGGGATAATTGGCTCAATAAGTCCCATAGCGAAACGTAATGAGAGGTGGCTGGCCGTGTTCGATCCGGTGCTGCTGCGCAGCTTCGTCGCCGTCGCCGAGACGCTGAGTTTCACCCAGTCGGCCCACCAGCTGAGCCTCAGCCAACCGACGGTGAGCCAGCACATCCGCAAGCTGGAGCTCGCCGCCGGGCGCAATCTGGTGACCCGCGACACTCGATCGGTGGCGCTCACCGACAACGGCGAGGCGATGCTGGGATTCGCCCGAACGATCCTCGCCGCGCAGGACCAGGCTCAGAGCTACTTCACCGGATCGGCGATGCGGGGGCGCCTGCGCTTCGGGTCGGCCGATGACCTCGCCCTCACGCAGTTGCCGGGCATCCTGCGGGACTTCCGGCAGCTCTACCCGCAGATCAATCTGGAGTTGACGGTCAGCCAGAGCCCCACACTGCTGCGTCGGCTCGCCGCCGGAGCCCTCGATCTCGTATTCATCAAGCAGGACCCGGGCAGCACCGAGGGCCGCCTGGTGCGGCGCGACCGCATGGTGTGGCTGGGCCACCGCAGCATGACCCTCGACCGGGACGCCCCAGTGCCGCTGATCGCCTACCAGGCGCCGAGCCTCAGTCGCATGTACGCGATCCGCTCCCTGGAATCCGTCGGCCGCATGTGGCGCATCACCTGCAACGTGAAGGAGGTCAACGGAGTGCTCGCGGCAGTGCGAGCCGGCATCGGGATCGCGGTGTTCCCGCAGTCGCTGATCCCCCCGGACCTGGCGCAGGTCTCCGCTAACTACGAGCTTCCCGAACTCGGCGATGTCGACTTCTCGCTCCTCGACAACCCGAGCGCGCCCCGCGGTCCGATCGATGCGCTGACCGCCGCCATCATGAGCAGACCGGTGCACCAGTAGCCTCTGCGGCAGGTCGAGCGCCGAGGTCAGGGCTTCATCGTCTGCTCGAGCAGGTTCTGGAACGGCTCGGGCGGCACACTGACGAAGCCGGAGTACGGGTGATCCATCGCCGCCGTCACGAAGATCAGGAGCGCCACGAACACGGCGATGAGGCCGGACATGATCAGGTGCACGCGCAGGTTGCGCGCTTCGACGAGCGCAAGCATCAACGCGTTCAGCGCGGCACCCACAGCGACGAGCACCCACAGCAGCGGCGGCAGGGCGAGCTTTGTCTCGTCCAGCCGGGCGCGGCGCGCTTCGATGAAGTCGAAGAACAGGCCCACGGTCTGGTTGTGCAGGGCCTGTCCCCCGGTGGTAGCGGGTTCGTAGGTGAACAGGATCGACTGGATGGAATCGACCTGAGCGTTGCCTGCCGCCGGGATGATGTCGCGGCCCTGAAGGGGCCAATCCACGGAGATGACGTTCTGCGTGTACAGCCGCAGTTGCTCCTGCAGATCGGGGCCGACGGGCGGTGGGTACGACGAGACCGCGCGGTACAGGGTTCCGAGCGACGATGCCTCGTCGAGCACGACGCCGCTGACGCGCTGGAAGTTCTCGTAGACCGACACCGCGATGAGAGCCAACAGGATGCCGTAGAAGATCCCATAGGACTGCATCGCGTACCCGAGTACCCGGTCCCACTCCTCGTGGTTGGCCGACACCCGCTTCACCCAAGGACGCACCGCGAGCAGGATCGCCCACGAGAACGCGAGGAAGAGGAGCACGAACGTGGGCAGCGCGACCCAGATCGGACCGTCGTAGAAGAAGAAGTTCACCCGCGCCTCCCGTCTCCGTGTACCGCGCTATGCCAGCGCGGCTCGCCATCGTTCGAGCAATTCGGACTCATCGTAGATGTGATCGGGCCGGATCACGCGATTGTCGGCAACGAAGTAGAAGACCGCGTCGATGAGGTCGGGATCGATGCCGCGCCACTTCGAGTAGGCGAGACGGTAGAGGGCGAGCTGGAGCTGCTTCTGCTCAAGATCCGCGGCATCCTTCGGCGCCTTGCCGGTCTTCCAGTCGACGACCTCGAAGCGCCCGTCGAGCTCGTAGACGGCGTCGATCTTGCAGATGATGATGCGGCCGTCGAAGGGCAGGTGGATCTCCCGCTCCACTTCGACCGGCCGCCGCGCCGCCCACGGGCTGGCCTCGAAGGTGGCCTTGAGGCGGTCGAGGTCAGCGTCGGTGAGGGTGTCTCCGGCGTCGATCTCGCCGGGCGCGGCATCCAGCTCGTCGGCACCGACCGACGCGGCGGCAAGCTGCTCGGCGTCTCCGCCGGGACCGAACCGGTTCTCCACCCAGGAGTGGAAGAGGGTGCCGAGTTGGGTGGCCCGGTAGGGCTGCTCCGGCATCGGGCGCCGCAACCCCGAGGCAACCGCGTCAGGCTCGCTCACGTAGTCCTTGAATCGGGACGCCGGCACGCGGGTGGGAACCTCGACGGGTTCCGGGGCACCGAGCCGACGGCGACGCTCCTCGAGGAGCAGTTCGAGATCGTCGGTCCATGGTCCGACGATCGCCGGGTCAGTGCCGCGCACCGCCTCTGCGGCCCTCTCGACCGCTTCACGACGCCGGCCCAGTGGGTCCATCGGCCAGATGATGCGCTCGAGGTCGTCGCCCATCGGGTTCTCATCGGACGCAGGACCCGCGGGCAGCTCCAGGCCCAGCTCGGTGAGGTAGACACTCGGCACGCGCGGCTTGGCCTGCGTGGCCCAGAACGACCCGCTCAGCAACAGCCCGTGCCGGGCGCGGGTGACCGCGACGTAGGCCAGCCGCCGCTCCTCGGCCAGCAGGTGCTCGCGCACCCGACCGCCGAACGCCTTCTGCTCGTCAACCAGATCCTTGCGGGTGGTCTGGGACTCCCAGGCGAAGACGGGCAGCTCGGCGGCATCCCCGCGGAAGGTCCACGGCAGTTGACCGAAGGCGAGCCAGCCGAGGTAACCGCCCTCGACGGGGCGGCCGGGCAGCTCGTCGTCGACGAGGCGCGGCACGACCACGTGATCCCACTCGAGGCCCTTGGCGCCATGAATGGTGAGCACCTGCACCGTTCCGGGTTCCGGATCCTCGGGGCGCGGGGAGAGATCCTCGCGCTGCTCGGCCTCGCGCAACCAGGACAGGAAGCCGCCGAGGGTGGCCACCTCCTCGAGTGCGAGGTAGTTGCCGACCGCATCGAAGAACGCCTCGAAGGTGGATGCACCCAGCGGCCGGTAGTCATTGGCCGAGACCTCGATGTCGAGCTGAAGTTCCTGGAGCACGAAGGCGACGAGGTCGGGCAGGTCGAGGCCGCCGCGCGAGCGTAGCCGGGCGATGAGCCTGCCCGCGTCGCGCAACCGATCGAGTCCCTCGGGCGTGAAGTTCGCGAGGGCGGTGTGGCCCTCGCGTGCGGTCGACAGGAAGTCGAGGGCATCCACGATCGACCCGCCCTCGCCTTCGGCGACCGAGGCCTTCAGTGCCTGCGCGAGTTCGTCGTCGTATCGATGTTGCGCGTAGTCGCGATCCCGCAGCCACGCCGCGAGACGGTGCAGCGCCCAGAGGTCTTGCACCCCGACCCGCCAGCGCGAACCCGCGAGCAGACGAACCAGTTCGAGGCCAGCGGACGGGTCGTTCATCACGGTGAGCGCGCACACCAGGTCGGCGACCTCGGGCTCGGCCAGAAGCCCCCCGATTCCGAGCACGTGGAACTTCACCCCGTGGCGGCGCATCGCCTCGAGGAAGAAGCCCTGGGTCTTGCGGGTGCGGAAGAGCATCGCCGCGGCGGGTGGCGTGCCGCGCACGTCGAGCCTGGCCTTGAGCCAGCGGGCAGCGGCATCCGCCTCGTCGGCGACCGTCTCGAGAAACTCGACGTCGACCGGCAGGTCGCTGGCGGTCGGGCTCGCGTCGAGACGATCGACCTGTACTTTCGCACTGGCGACGAACGGCGCCACGATCGTGTTGGCGACGTCGAGGATGCGCCGACCGTTGCGCCAGCTCGTCGACAGCGCGAAGCGCGTGTCGGTCGCCCCGAACGCGGTCGCGAAGTCGTCGAGGTTGGAGGCGCTCGCCCCGCGCCAGCCGTAGATGGACTGGTTGGGGTCGCCGACCGCCATCACCGGATGCCCGGCGAACAGTTGCGCAAGCAGCCGAGCCTGCACGACCGAGGTGTCCTGGTACTCGTCGAGCAGCACGACACGGAACCGATCCCGCTCGATCTCGGCGACTCGCGGCTGGCGGCGCAGGATCTCGAGGGCCAGAGCCACCTGGTCGGAGTACTCCACCAGCCCGCGCCGCACCTTCGCGTCGCCGTACTCGGCGGCGAGGTCGACGAGCACGTCGAGCGCGCCGACGGTCTCGGCCCAGCCGTCGACCTGGGCGTAGGCGCCGCGACCCCCCGGGGGCAGGTCGACGATTCGGGCGAACCGTCGCGCGAACTCCTGCACCTCGGCGGGCACCGCGACGTTCTCCGCGAGGGAGCGCGAGATCGCGAGCGTGGCCTTGGTGACGGGGTCGAGATTCTTGCCGATGTCGGCGAGCCGGTCATCCTTGGTTCTGATCACCGTCGTGCGAGCCAACTGCCAGGCGGCCGCCTCGCCGAGAACGGCGCCGTCGCTCTCGCGGCCGAGAGCCGCGGCATTGTCGCGGTAGAGGGTGTTCGCGTACGAGTTGTAGGTGGCCACGGTGGGGGCGTCGAACGGGTCATAGCCCTCGCCGAGCAGGCCCACCCGCGCGAGGTCGGCGATGCGCTCCCGGATGCGCAGGGCGAGTTCGCCTGCCGCCTTGCGCGTGAAGGTGAGTCCGAGAATCTGGCTCGGGTCGACCATGCGGTTGGCGAGGAGCCACAGCACCCGGCCGGCCATGGTCTCGGTCTTGCCGCTGCCAGCACCCGCCACGACGAGGGCCGGGGCCAGCGGCGACTCGATCACGGCGCGCTGTTGTGCCGTCGGCCGGGGCCGCCCGAGGGCATCCGCGATCTGGTCGGCGTTGATCGTCGGCTCAGTCACTGGACACCGCCCGCACTCGCTGCAGCCTCAACCGCGACGGGTCGCCACGACCGTAGATCGGCAGCTCGGCCTCACCCGCGAATTCGGCCGCCGCGATCAGCGCCGCCGCCGAACGCACCCGCTCGCGGAAGGCCTCCAGCTGATCGGCGTCGAGCGGAGCCTGATGGGCCTCGCGGTAGAGCTTCGAGCCGATGCCCTGCTTGACGAAGAGCAGCTTGGCTCCGCCCTGTCGGTGCCCGTCGTGGCCGGCCAGCGGCTCGTCGAGGATGCCCTCCGTGTAGGCGAGTTGGTATGCCGCGAGCTGCGGATGCTCGTCGATGGTCGACTGGGTCGTGATCGGCGTGCCCGTCTTCAAGTCAACGATGACGACCTCGCCCGTCGGTGAGATCTCGACGCGGTCGATCGAACCGCTGAGCTTCGCGTTATCGACCTCGAGCGTGAAGCGGCTCTCGGCGCCCACGAGGGTCTTGCCCTCGCGCTGGAAGTCCTGCAGGTACTCGGCGAGCGCCGTCGTGAATCCCTTCGCGATGCGTCGCTGGCGCTCGGCGAGCCAGGGCGCCTCGAACAGCAACTCGCTCCAGCGCTGCTCCACCGCCGCCCACAGGGCCTCCTGGGTGGGCTCGGGGGCCGTCTCCATCGCCCAGTGCACGATCGTGCCGACGTTGGCGATCACGCCCGAGTCGGAGCCCGCGATCTTCTCAAGGAACCAGTCGAGCGGGCTGTCGAGCAGCTTCTCGATCGCCGACGGCGAGACCGGCACCTGCTCGCCCTCGAACAGCGGCCCGGTGGAGCTGGGCTGCCTGAGGCCGTGCCAGTCGTCCGGGTCGGCGCCGGGCACCGACTCGACCGCGAGCGCGGCGAGGGATGCCGCGGCCTCCCCCGCGCGCTGCCCCGCCACGAGCATCCGGCGCAGCTTGCCCACCTGCGCCCGCAGCGACAGCGGGGTGGCGGTCGGATCGAGCGTCTCGGTGCCCGCCGGGGCCAAGCCGAGGAACACGCTCGAGGCCTCGTCGTCGTTGGCGACGGCAGCGAGGATGACCCGGGTGCGTGCCCGGGATACGGCAAGCGCGAACAGTCGCAGCTCGTCGCCGAGCACCTGCTTGCGCTCGTCGACCGCAGTTGACTCCACGCCTGTCACGATGCGAACGAGATCCTGCGGAGCCAGAAGCGAGCCGCGCAGCCTCAGGTTGGGCCACGCGCCATCCTGCAGGCCACCCACGACGACCGTGTCGAACTCGAGGCCGACAGTTCCCGCGGGCGTGGTGACGAGCACGGCGTCGTCGAAAGCCCGCGGCGACAGTGTGTCCTCGGGCACCTCCGCGTCGAGCACCTCGTCGAGGTAGAGCGACGGCCCCTTGTCGGGCCGGAGCTCGACGAACCGCTTCGCGGAGGTGAACAACGCCACGATTCCGTCGAGGTTGCGGTTCGCCTCGGCAGCGGTGATGCCCGCACCGAGCGCCTGGTCGTGCCAGCTGCGGGCGAGGCCGCTGCGATCCCACGCGGTCCACAGCAGCTCCTCGATGGAGCCGTCGCTCGCCCCGAGACGGGCGATGGTCTCGGCGAGGCGCTCGGCGGCCCGGGCGACCCGATGATCGATCGAGGCGAGCCTGCCGGGAGCGGCCAGCGCCTCGGCTACGAGCTCGTCTCCCGGGCGGTTGCCGCCGCCAGCGACCTCCTCGGCGCGCAGCGCGATGCGCAGACGGCGAAGCGCCAGCGCGTCAAGCCCACCGAACGGGCCGAGAAGGAGCTCGGTCGCCACAGCCGGCGTGAGAGGCTCACGACCGACCCCCACCGACACCAGCCGCAGCAGACTGCGGGCGGCGAAGTCCTCGCGCAGCGCCGTGCCCGCAGCGGTGGTGCGCGCCGGAACCTCGGCCATCGCGAGAGCGCGCACGACCGGCGCCAGCTGGGCGCCGCTGCGCACCACGACAACCATCTGCGACCACGGAACACCGCGGTGCAGGTGCGCCTCACGAAGAGCGCGAGCCACCGTCGACCACTCGCGCGCGGGGCTGGGCGCCTGCACGAGGGCGACCGGCACGGCGACATCGGCGCCCGCGCCGATCGCGGCGCGCTGCCTGCCCGCGGCGGCCGTGCCGATGCGGGCCGTGACGGACGAGGTGAACGCCCGAAGGGCGGCACCCTGACGGTGACTCGTCGAGAGCGTGAGCGTGGTGAGCTCCGGCAGGGCCAAGACGGTGGCCAGGCGGCCGAGGGCGTCGGGCTCGCCGCCGCGGAAAGCGTTGGCTGCGACATCCGGATCACCGAAGGCGATCACCGCGATGCCCCGGGCGGCCAGCGAGCGCAGCAGGGCCAGGGTGGTCTCGGTCGCCTCCTGCAGATCGTCGACGACAACCAGTCGCAGGGCCGAGGCCCGCTCCCCCAACTCGCCGCGCTCGACGGCCGCGACCGCGTAACGGGTGAGCTCGGCCTGATCGAAGCGCGTCTCGGAGCGGTAGGAGAGAACCTGCGTGTACTCCTCGATCAGCTGCGCTGCGGCCACCCACTCTGGATGCCCGTGCGCGCCGCCCAGGCGGCGCAGTTGCGCGACATCCACGTCGTACTCCGTGGCCCGGGTCATCAGCTCACGTAACTCGGTGCGGAAGGTGCGCAGCCTCCGCACCTCGGGACCGAGATGCTCGGGCCAGCGCGGGCCGGACCCCTCCTCGAGGTGGCCCTCCATGAGGGAGGCGAGCTCGACGTCCTGCTCGGCACCGCTGACCAGCCGCGGTGGCAGCGCCCCAGCGGTGCGGGCAGCATCGCGAACGATCTCGAAAGCAAGCGAGTTGACCGACCGCGCCATCGGCCCCGTCGTCGGCACGCCGAGACGCAGGGCGATGGCGTCGCGCAGGCGGGTGGCCGTGGCGCGGGAGGTCGTGAGCGCGAGAACCGCGTCGGCACCCCAGCCCCTGGCGAGCACGCGGTCTGCGACGACCTCGATGAGCGCGGTGGTCTTGCCGGTGCCGGGAGCACCGAGAACGGCGGCGGATGCGTCATCCGGGAGGTCGATGACGTAGCGCTGTGACGGGTCCATCGAGACCGGCGGTGCCGTGGAGCGGCCGCGGGCGAATCCCATCATCGTCACGGGTCAACGGTAGCGGCGTGCGCTGACAGAGAACGCAAGGAATCGCCTCCCGAGTTCTGTCGTACCCTAAGCCTGTGGACATTCGTATCGGCATTGCCAACAGCCCCCGTGAGATCAACTTCGAGTCGTCGCAGAGCTCCGCGGAGATCGAGAAGATCGTCGCCACCGCTCTCGACACGGATGCCAAGTTCGTGAGCCTGAAGGACGACAAGGGCAAGCTCTACATCGTTCCCACCGCAGCTCTCGCCTACCTGGAGGTGGGCTCCGAGGAGTCCCGCCGCATCGGCTTCGTCGCCTGACCGAGAGGATCGACGCATGGAACTGCTCTTCGTCACCGTGATCGGCGCCGGCATCGGCCTCATCGTGCGCTACGTGCTGCCGAGCCGGGGCACCTACGGTGTGCTTCTCGTTCCCGCGATCAGCGCGGCGGCAACCGCCATCACCTGGGTGGCCCTGCTGTGGGCCGGCCAGACGTTCGACGGAACGTGGATCTGGGTGGCCAGCCTCGCAGCAGCCGTCGCCGCGGGAATCGCCGCCGCCGTCATTCTTCCCCGCCAGCGCGTTGACGCGGATGCCCGTCTGTTCGCCCAGCTCTCAGGCGGTAAGGCCTAACCCACGGATCGCGCCACTGGGAGCCCGGGCACCCAGCACCGCACCGTATTTCGGTACCGGCGATAGGGATCACCGAACCGCGCTTCGAGGTCCGCTTCTTCGTGCGGTCGCACGGCGTAGTTCCACAGGAGTGACCCCAACAAGGCGTAGGCGACGACGAGCCAGGACGAGAGCATCAGGCCGACGGCTACCCCCTGCACGATGCCGGAGACGGCCATGGGGTTGCGAACGAATCGGTACGGGCCGGCCACGACTAGTAGTCGAGGCATGGCGGCAGGCAGCGGGGTTCCCTTCCCGAGCGTGGACATCGCAGCGGCCGACCAGATCCCCAGTGCACTGGCAAATACGAAGATGACCGCGCCCACTAGGGGCACCCCCACTGGCAGCGTGATCGCGAGGCCCCATCGATGTTCGAGCCATCGGATGATGATCGGCGCGACCCCGAGGAAGAACCCCCAGAAGAGCACGATCTGGACCGCCGCCGCGACTGCATGACGCAGCGCTGAGCCGTCAGGGCGCGCAAGCCGGAATGCGAACGGGCCCAGGAGGATCCACTGCGTGGGAATCAGTCCGAAGACGATCAGAGCGAGGGCCGCGACAGAGCCGCCTGCCGCGGCTGCCATTGCCAGCACGCCCCAGCCAGCCTGGCCGGTCACTGTCGCATATCCAGCGAGCGCCACCGCGACGAGTACCGTCCAACCGGTGGCGATGAAAGCCGCGATCCGGATGCCAGCAGCCGCCAAGCCGGAGGCGAGCACGAAGAGCGGAACATCGAACAGTGCCACGAAGACCGGATCGAGTTGACCCAGAGTCACGTGCCTCACCCACGGCGAGGCGAACACCAGTACCCACCAGGCAGCACCAGCCAGCGCTTGCGCAGCGAAGTAGGTGCGGCCCCACAGGACGGGCCGGGTCACTGCTCCACCACTGCCCGCGCCACGCCCGCCCGCGCCGCGGCCGCGGCGAGTCCCTCGTCAAGCGTCATGACACTGGCGGAGTGACCGATCGCCGCGTGCAGGACTACGGCATCGGGCATCCGTATGCCGTAGGCGCTTCGCACGCGTGCTATCTCCGCCGCATCGGTGGGGGCCAGCGGGAGGATTCGCACGCCGATCCGCGTGACAGCGGCGAGTGCTGCATCCTGCACGCCCGCTGCAGTCGGATGCACGAGTGCCTCGGCGAGGGTGAGCACGGGGCAGGCGAAACCGTCGAACGAGTTCGACTCGAGCAGGTCGACGCACAGCCCGTGATGCACATCCCGATCATCGAGGAAGGCGATGATGACGTTCGCGTCGAGGACGATCACTCGGGCCACTCGGCGCGCAGGGCTGACGCGGCATTCGTCGGGTACACGCCGCTCACCGCGCCGGCGGATGCCCGCACGACCGCCCGACGATCGACCGCCACCGCGCTGTGGCCAGCCTCGACCAGTCGGCGCAACAACTCCGCTCGGTCGTGCCGCAGGTCGGGCCACACCAGGGCCGCATCGTCGAGAGCCGCGGCGATTGCCGGGGTCTCGGTGATGCTGTGGCGAGCGCGGACGGTGGGCACGACCGAAGTGTAGCACCGCCGCACAAGTGCAGCACCGAGCTCAGGCGGTAAGGCCTAGCCCGTCCATGCGCCGCGTGTGTGCGGCGATCAGTTCGGTGAACACCGGCTCGACCCGGGCCTCGTCCGACTGGTGGTTCTCGGTGAAGGTGAGGGCCGAGCGCGCGACGAGCATCGTGTCGCCGACCAGTCGCCGACCCCACATGGCGAGGCGGGATGCCAGCCGAGGGTTGGCATCGATGGCCTGCTGCAGTTGCTGGGCGAGAATGTCCTCGGCCGAGGTCGACTGGTAGATGTCGGTGATGCGCTTGGCCGCATCTGCTGGCAGGCCCGCCGCCAACCGCACGAAGAAGTCGTCGAGGAAGCCAGCGCACAGGTAGCAGGTCATCAGGGTCTCGAACCAGTCGGCGCCGTGAGTCCAGCGCTCGAACTGGTCGACCTCGGCGGTGTACGGCTCCATCGCCTCGGCGACCGAACCCCCCGCACGCACGATCTCGTCGGCGAGCGCCCGATGCTTCGCGATCGACAGCTCTGCTGCACGACCGATCGCTGCCTTTGCCGCCGTCGTCGGGGCGGCGGAGATCGCCCGGGACAGGTTCTCGAAGAGCGTCAACTGCACGTATGCGGCCCGGCCGAGGAACTCCGTGAGCGGGGGTGTGAACTCGACGAGGTCGACCTTGGTGGTGACGATGTCCTCAGAACGAGACCGGAGTCGAGGTACCTCGATGCGCCGGGATGCACGCGAGAACCAGTTAGCCACGGGGCAAGCTTACGGGAGGCTCGATGCGCCTGCGGGGAAACCGCCGCCGCGACCGGCTAAACTGTGCACATGCCCTCCGTTCTGGCGAGGGCTCTGCGCCCCAGGAAACAAGCGGGCGTACTCACGCACCTCTTTCCGTTAGGGCATACATCACTGTGACATTCGCAGATCTGGGCATCGAACAAGACATGGTCGACGCTCTCGCGACCAAGGGCATCATCGAGCCCTTCCCCATCCAGGAGCAGACCATCCCCATGGGCCTCTCCGGCCAGGACATCATCGGCCAGGCCAAGACCGGCACGGGCAAGACCCTCGGCTTCGGGCTGCCCCTGCTGCAGTCGCTCGGCACGGATCCCGAGCCCGGCGTGAAGGCCCTCGTGGTGGTTCCCACCCGGGAGCTGTGCGTGCAGGTTGCCGAGGACCTCGTGCTCGCGGCATCCAATCGCAGCACCAAGATCGCCGCGATCTATGGCGGCAAGGCCTACGAGGGGCAGGTCGAGGAGCTCAAGGCCGGCGCGCAGGTCGTCGTCGGTACGCCCGGTCGCCTGCTCGACCTTGCGAGCCAGCGCCTGCTGAGCCTCAAGGACGTCAAGGTCATGGTTCTCGACGAGGCCGACAAGATGCTCGACCTCGGGTTCCTGAGCGACATCGAGAAGTTGTTCTCGCAGACCAGCCCCACCCGCCACACCATGCTGTTCTCGGCGACGATGCCCGGCCCGATCGTGGCTCTGGCCCGCCGCTTCATGAACCGGCCGATCCACATCCGTGCGACCGACCCCGACGAGGGTCTGACGCAGGCCAACATCAAGCACATCGTCTACCGCGCCCACAACCTGGACAAGGACGAGGTCATTGCGCGCATCCTTCAGTCCGAGGGTCGCGGCAAGACCGTCGTGTTCACGCGCACCAAGCGCGCAGCCGCCAAGCTCGTCGAGGAGCTCAACGACCGCGGATTCAACGCCGCCGCCGTGCACGGTGACCTCAACCAGGAGCAGCGCGAGCGCGCCATGGCCGCCTTCAAGGCCGGCAAGAAAGACATCCTCATCGCCACGGATGTCGCGGCTCGCGGCATCGACGTCAACGATGTGACCCACGTCATCAACCACACCATCCCCGACGATCACGACACCTACCTGCACCGCGCGGGCCGCACGGGACGCGCGGGCAAGACCGGCATCGCGGTCACGTTCGTCGACTGGGACGACATGCACAAGTGGTCGCTGATCAACCGGGCGCTCGACATGGGCATCCCGGAGCCGACCGAGACGTACTCGTCGAGTCCGCACCTGTTCACCGATCTCGACATCCCCGAGGGCACGAAGGGCCGCTTGCCTGGTACCCACTCGACCAAGGTCGTGGCACCGCCCGCTGGCCGCGATGGTGGCGGGCGTGGCGGTCGCGATGGCGGACGCGGCGGTCAGTCGCGTCAGGGTGGCCAGTCGCGCGAGGGCGGCCAGTCGCGGCCCAGCACCTCGCAGTCCGCGGACGGTTCGACCGAACCGCGGGCCGAAGGCTCGCGCCCGCCGCGCTCGCGCAACCGCACGCGCACGCGCACGCGTCGACCGGGTACTCCGCCGGCGGCCTAGACCACGCAATCGAGCCGACCCAACTCGGGTGAACTCGGCCGCGTGACATCGGAACCCGGCGAGCGCCATACTTGCCTACATGAGCAATACTTCCGATGCCTTGATACTGTCCCGGCCACTGTACGGCGCTAACTTTGGTCAGGCGGTGGGCCGCTTCTTCAGGAAGTACGCGACCTTCACCGGACGCGCGAGCCGCAGCGAGTTCTGGTGGGTCAGACTGTTCCTGGTAGTGCTCTCGGTGGTGGTAGCCCTACCTGCATCCCTCATCGTCGGGTTGACCTCCGAACGCCGCTTCAACGGCACACTCGTGTACAGCCCAGTCGGCATCGCCGCCACCGTTGTGGCGATACTCATTGCTGTCGCGCTGCTCATACCGGAGGTCGCGCTGACCGTGCGTCGACTGCACGACGCGAACTACTCGGGCTGGTACTACCTGCTCGGCCTCGTGCCGTCGGTCGGCGGGATCATCATCCTGATCCTGACCCTGTCGTCCTCCCGACCCGAGGGAGTTCGGTTCGACAAAGAAAGAGCAACTGCGCCGTTGTGAGTTGTCAACCCGCCTTGGGCTCACACTCGTCGTGATGGCACAGTGACTTCAGGGAGGCCCCAATGATCCACGTGAGTCGCACACCCCGGGTGGCGGCCGCGCTGGCCGCCGTGGCGTTGCTGGCCGGCTGCTCTGCCGCGTCTAGCGACACCGCGCCGGACCCCGATGCTGTCGACCCAGTACCCCCGGCGATAGACGACGTGAGTGATTGCCTCACGGGAGCGCCGTGGTCGCTGAACCTGTCCGACTACGCCGACCAGGCGCAGACCTACATGGTCGGTCTCGGTATCCCCATCAGCGAGTTCTCGATGTCGGGCAGCCAGACCGTGCAGTTCACCGATGGCGGGCTGATGTCGGTGCTCACTGACGTGACCTCGGCGGGCACCCTCGATGTGCCCGGGGTCGGACCATTCCCTCTCAACGTGCACTCCGATCTCGGCGGAAGCGGCGACTGGTCCCTCGACGACTCGGGCATGATGACGATTCAGAACTGGGCGTCGCTGGGCTCATCTGAAGCCGATCCCACCACGGGTGCGGAAGTTCCCGTACTCGACTTCAGCACCATCGACGCCGTCGGCGTGACCTGCCAGCCAGGCCTGCTGTCGCTGACGGCACCGGACTCACCGTTCGTGCCCCTGTTCACCCGCTGACGCACGAGCCTTCGCCCGCGAATTGTGGCGAGCTCGCGCCCTGTGAGCAAACGACTCGAACGGGGGCTTGTCCGGCGCGCTGGGAAACTGGGATAAAGCTCTCATGACGACATCCCCATCGAGCGGGCTAGCCGCCCTGGCTCTGGCGACAGTGTTTCTTGCGGGGTGCAGCGCCACTGCGCCAGCGACCCCACCTGATCCAGCCGGAAGCGCGGGCGGCAATTCACCCGCCGAGCCCTGCATCGTCGGCGTGTGGGATCTCGATGTCGGAGACTACGAAGCGCAGTCGATCCTCTACATCAACTCGCTCGCGGTACCGATGGAGGACTTCACCCTCACCGGCAGCCAGACACTCAGCGTGACCGCCGATGGTCTCTTCCGACTCGACACCAACATCACCACCGCAGGAAACATGGTCATCGACTCCTACATGCGGGCGTACACGACGACTACAACCGGGCTCTCCACCGCGGAGTGGAGCCCTGGCGAGAGCGGGACCATCGAACTGGCTGATTGGGTGGACGATCTGGAGACCACGGGCGATGCCCCGGAGGACAGTGGTCTCGGCGGCGGCGTCGGGTTCGGAAGCATCCCGACGGTGAACATGACCTGCGAGGGAGATGGACTGACTCTGAGCGGCCTCGACCTCCCGCTGGACTCACATTGGACCCGTCAGTAACCCGAAGATCCTGCTCAGCCCACGAACGGCGCCGAGCCTGTGCCGCGCGCGACCAGCTTCGCGAGTACCTCGGGGCTCGTCGTGTTCTCGGCGAGCCGGTTCGGCTTGCCCTCGCCGTGGTAGTCGCTGGATCCGGTGAGCTCGAGGCCGAACTTCTTCGCCAGTGTCCGCAGCCGCACCTTGCCCTCGACGGTGTTGTCGCGGTGATCGAGTTCCAGGCCGAACAGGCCCACATCGACGAGTTGGCGGATGACAGTGTCATCCATGGGCCGGTACTTGTTGCTGGTGACCGGATGCGCCAGCACGGCCACCCCGCCGGCCGCGACAATCGTGCGCACCCCTTCGACGGGCGACGGCGCGTAGTACTTCACGTAGTAGCCGCCGCGCCAGTGCAGGATCGACTCGAACGCCGCCGTGCGGTTGGGCACGAAGCCCTTGCGCACGAGCGCGTCGGCGATGTGGGGGCGACCGAGGGTCGTGCCGTCTGACGACTCGGCGAGCACGTCGTCCCAGGTGAGGTCGTAGTCGGCCGCGATGCGCTCGACGATCTGCTCGGCCCGGTGCAGGCGGCCGTCGCGAATGCGGGCCGTTTCTGCGACGATGTCGCCGTTGTTGGGGTCGAAGAGGTAGGCCAGCACGTGCACGCTCGCCGGCCCCCAGTTGGTGCTGAGCTCCATGCCCGGGATGACCGTGAGCCCGGTTCCCGCGGCAGCCGCGAACGCTTCGTGCCAGCCTGCAGTGGAGTCGTGATCGGTCAGCGCGACGGTTCCCAGACCCGCCTCCACGGCGGCGCGCACCAGCTGCGTCGGCGTCTCGGTGCCGTCCGAAACCGAACTGTGCGTGTGCAGGTCGATCGGGCCGTCGGACATCCCTCAAGACTATTGGTCTAAACTTCGGCAGGATGTTTGCCCGCCTGCTGCCCGCCCTCGTGACCGTGGGCATCGCCATCACCACTCTGGTGCTCGCCTGGCCCCAACTGTTCGGCGTCGCGCGCGCGCCGGTCGTCGCTCAGGTCGTCGCGCTGCGAGGGCTGGGCATCGTCGTCGCCCTCGTGCTCGTCGTCACGTTCACCCTGTTCGCGCTGCTGGCGCCGGCCGCCCGCCGCTTTCTGGCGTCACTTGCCGTTGTGCTGCTCGCGTTCTGTGCGATCAACGCCGCGGTGCTGGCGACGCGCGGATTCGGCAACATGGCCTTCGAAACGGCGAACGATGCGACGGTCACGGTGCTCTCGTGGAACACCCTCGGGGATGCTCCGGGGTCGGCGGTGATCGCCGGCCTCGCGCTCGAGTCCGGGGCCGACGTGGTGGCCCTGCCGGAGACGACGCGGGCCACGGGTGAGGAGGTCGCTGCGCTCATGGCTGAGGCCGGGCATCCGATGCAGGTTCTGACGGTCGCGTACGACGAGGTCTCGAAGGCCCGCTCGACGACCCTGCTGATCGGCAACGATTTGGGCGACTATGACGTGGATGACACGGTGCCCACCACCGCCCAGCTGCCGTCGATCCTCGCGACACCGGCAGATGGCTCGGGTCCGACGATCATCGCCGTGCACACGCTCGCCCCCATCCCGCCGATGATGGCCGCGTGGGAGAGCGACCTGCGGTGGGCGGCGTCGGCCTGCTCGGGCGACAACGTGATCATGGCGGGCGACTTCAACGCGACGCTCGACCACTTCGGCGGGCTGCTGCACGCCGAAGGGGCAACCCTGGGCAACTGCGCCGACGCCGCTCTCGCCACCGACAACGCCGCCGTCGGCACCTGGCCGACGATGCTGCCCGCGCTTATCGGTGCGCCCATCGACCACGTTCTGGCGACACCGAACTGGCGCGTCAGCGGCATGCGGGTGATCGCCTCGCACGACGGCTACGGAAGCGACCACCGGCCGATCCTCGTGCAGTTGTCGCCCGCGGGGTGAGAATGGTGTCATGGCAGAATCCACGACTCCGGCCCCCCGCGCGACCTCGAACCGCTCCACCACCCCGGTGAGCGAGACCTTCGCGCAGTACATCGCCTCGCAGTGGGCGGAGCGGCCGGATGTGCTGCCCTCGCCCCGCGAGCAGGCGTCCTACGCCGCAGAGCGCCGTTCGCGCATCTCGGCGATGCATCCGGGCAAGCGCCTCGTCGTCCCGGCGGGCGGGGCCAAGACCCGCTCGAATGACACGGACTACGCGTATCGCGCACACTCCGCCTTCGCGTGGCTCACCGGGTGGGGCTCCGACTCGGTCGCCGGCAGCGTGCTTGTGCTGGAGCCGACTGCCGACGGCCACGACGCCACCCTCTACTTCCGTGAGGCGGCCGGCCGCGACACCGACGAGTTCTACGCCAACCCCGAGATCGGCGAGTTCTGGACCGGCCCGCGCCCCTCGCTCGAGCACGTCGCCGCCGACCTGGGGCTCACCACTCGCACCCTCGCTGCGCTCAGCGATGTGCTCGACGCGACGGATGCCGCGACCCTCGTCGTGCGCGACGCCGACCGCGACCTGACCGACCAGATCGACGGCCGCCGCCTGGTCACTGCCGAGTCGGCGGACACCGAGACTCTCGACACCTCCGGCGACGCCGAACTCGCGCGCGACCTCAGTGAGCTGCGCCTCGTCAAGGACGAGTTCGAGCTCGCCGAGATGCGCGCCGCGGTCGCCGCCACCAAGCTCGGCTTCGACGACGTGATCGGCGACCTGTCCACGATCGTCGCGCACGAGCGCGGGGAGCGCCTCGTCGAGGGCACGTTCAACCGGCGTGCGCGGGCCGAGGGCAACACCGTGGGTTACGACACGATCGCGGCATCCGGACCGCACGCCTGCATTCTGCACTGGACCCGCAACGACGGCCCCGTCGTGCCGGGTGACCTGATCCTCATCGACGCGGGAATCGAACTCGACAGCTACTACACCGCCGACATCACCCGCACGCTGCCCGTCAGCGGCACCTTCTCGCCCGTGCAGCGCCGCGTCTACGAGGCTGTGCGCGAAGCAGCGGATGCCGCGTTCGCGATCGTCCGGCCCGGCATCAAGTTCCGCGAGATCCACGCCGCCGCCATGCAGGTCATCGCGGCGCGCACCGCCGAGTGGGGACTGCTGCCGGTCACCGCCGAGGAATCGCTCGAGCCCGACCACCAGTACCACCGCCGCTACATGGTGCACGGCACCAGCCATCACCTGGGTCTCGACGTGCACGACTGCGCTGCGGCCCGGCGCGAGCTCTACCTCGACGGCACCCTCGAGCCGGGCATGGTGTTCACGATCGAGCCCGGGCTCTACTTCCAGCCCGACGACCTGAGCGTTCCCGAGGAGTACCGCGGCATCGGCGTGCGCATCGAGGACAACATCCTCGTGACCGCAACCGGCGCGGAGAACCTGTCGATCGGCATCCCGCGCACCGCGGACGACGTGGAGGCGTGGCTCTCGCGGTAGCTACTGCCCGTCGCCAGGATTTCCGCGCACAACTGCGGAGATTCTCGCGACACTCCGTCGTGGGGTGCGTGCGGCACGGCGTGTCGTCGGATCGTCCGCAGTTGCGCGCGGATGCACGCAACTCGCTCGACGCGCGGAGTCGCACGTGCGCGCGACGGGGTGTCGCGCGCAATCCGTGCATCGCAGCACGGCCTGCGGCGGCGCGGGCACCCGCGGCGGCACCCCCTACCCAGGCGCCCCGACCTACTCCGCCGGATGCTCCGCGAGGGTCTGCTGCGCCTTGGCCGTCAGCTCCGGGTCGATGATGATCTGGTAGTTGCTCGCGATCACCTGGTGGGTCGAGGTGAAGTCGCGACGACGACGGTTGATCGCGTAGGTCACGATGCCGAAGATCATGCCGAAACCGGCTCCGATGATGAGCGCGGCGCCCACGAGGGTGAGGGATTGGGTGGAGACCGGCCCGAAGATGGTCAGCAGGAGGCCGAAGAACAGGCCGAGCCAGGCCCCGCTCGCGGCACCGGCGAGGGCAGCACGACCGTAGGTGAGCTTGCCTGTCACGCGCTCGACCGTCTTGAGGTCATTGCCGATGATCGAGAGCTGCTTGACGTCGAACTCCGCCTTGCTCAGCCGATCGACGACCGACGATGCCTCGGGGTACGTGTCGTAGGTGCCGAGTACGTCGCCCTTGGGCAGGCTCGGGGCGGGCACGCCTCTGCGGCCGAGTGTGGAAGGGTTGCTCACGAACCCATTGTTCCACGCGGGGGTAGGGTTTTACCCGTGAGCACGACCAGAGTCTTCGCCGCCCGATTGGTCGGGTGCTCCGTTTTCGACCCCAACGGCGACCGGGTCGGCAAGGTTCGCGACGTGCTCGTGGTGTACCGCACGACCGGCGGGCCGCGCGTGGTGGGAATGGTTCTTGAGGTTCCGGGCAAGCGACGCGTGTTCCTGTCGATCGGGCGGGTCACCAGCATCGGTTCGAGTCAGATCATCGCCACTGGCCTCATCAACCTGCGCCGTTTCGAACAGCGCGGCGGCGAGGTGCGGGTCATCGCCGAGATGCTGGGCCGCAAGGTGCGCCTGCGCGACGGCTCCGGCCACGCCAACATCGAGGATGTCGCGATCGAAGAGGTCGGTCTCGGTGATTGGGAGATCAGCCAGGTGTTCCTGCGCCGCCCGAAGACCGGCGGCTCGCCCTTCTCCAAGGGCGCAACTGTTTTCGCCAACTGGAACGACCTGATCGAGGATGCCCCGGCCGGAGAATCGCAGTCCGCGACCCAGCTCGTGGCCAGCTACGCCGACATGCTTCCCGCCGACCTGGCCAGCGCGATGCTCGACCTGCCCGAGCAGCGCATGCTCGAGGTCGCCGAGGAGCTGAGCGATGACCGTCTCGCCGATGTGCTCGAGGAGATGCCCGAAGACGAGCAGGTCGACATCCTGAACCAGCTCGATGACGACCGCGCGGCCGACGTGCTAGACCAGATGCAGCCGGATGACGCGGCAGACCTCATCGCGCACCTGAGCGACGAGCGCGGCGAGGCGCTCCTGGAGCTCATGGAGCCCGAGGAGGCGGACGACGTGCGCTTCCTGCTGTCCTACGCCCCGGACACCGCGGGCGGTCTCATGACCACCGAACCGATCATCGTGTCGGCGGATGCCACGGTCGCCGAGGGTCTCGCGCTGATCCGCCGCCACGAGCTCGCGCCCGCCCTCGGCGCCGCCATCTGCGTGACCCTCCCGCCCTACGAGCCACCGACCGGCCGGTTCCTCGGCATGGTGCACTTCCAGCGCATGCTGCGCTACCCGCCCAACGAACGCCTCGGCACGTTGCTCGACCAGAGCTTGGAGCCCGTACAGGCCAACACGAGCGCGGCCGAAGTCTCGCGCATCCTTGCCAGCTACAACCTCGTCTCGGTTCCCGTCGTTGACGAGAACCACCGCCTGGTCGGGGTGGTGACCATTGACGATGTCCTCGACTATCTGCTGCCGGATGACTGGCGAAGTACCACCGACGATCAGCCCAGCAAACCGCAGCAGCCTGTGAAGGGAAGGAGGACACCCAGTGGCACGCGCTAACACCCGTAACGACACGCGACTCGACTCACCGAAGGGTCTGCGCACCAACTTCCCGCTGTTCCAGAGCCGCGACCGCATGGGCCGATTCTCCGAGGCGTTCGCCCGCGCGATGGGTACGCCGTGGTTCCTCGTCGGCATGACCGTCGTCGTGGTCGTGTGGCTGACTTACAACACGCTCGCGCCCGAGGAGGCGCAGTTCGACCCGCGCCTGACCAACTTCACGCTGCTGACGCTGATTCTCTCGTTGCAGGCCTCGTACGCGGCTCCGATGATCCTGCTCGCGCAGAACCGTCAGGACGACCGCGACCGCGTGCAGATCGAACAGGACCGTCAGCGCGCCGAGCGCAACCTCAACGACACCGAGTACCTCGCCCGCGAGGTGGTCTCGCTGCGCCTGGCCGTGAAAGATCTCGCCAGCAAAGACTTCATCCGTGCCGAGCTGAGGGCCCTGCTGGAGGAGCTCGAGAAGGACAAGGACAAGCCGGTTGAGTAGCGACCGTAGGTCGCGTATCGAAACCAGCGGCGATTCTGGTTCCGATACGACCGACTTCGTCGCTCCACTCAACCAGCGCATCCGCGAGTCCCTCTCCCGCGTGATCGACCCCGAGCTGCGGCGGCCGGTCACCGAGCTGGACATGATCGGTGCGGTGTCCGTCGACGAGGCGGGCGCGGCATCCGTCGACCTGAAGTTGACGATCGTCGGATGCCCGGCCGCCGACACGATCGAACGTGACGTGCGTGCGGCCGTCGCCGGCACGGCCGGGGTCACCGCGGTGGCGCTCAGCGTCGGTGTGATGTCGCGCGAGGAACGTGAGGCGCTCACCGACAAACTGCGCGGCGGCCGGCCGAAGGCGCTCCAGTTCGGCCCGGACTCCCTGACCCGCATCTACGCGATCACGAGCGGCAAGGGCGGCGTCGGCAAGTCGACACTCACTGCCAACCTCGGCGTCGCCCTGGCCGCGCGGGGGCTGTCGGTGGGCATCGTGGATGCCGACGTGTTCGGCTTCTCGATCCCTGGGCTGCTCGGGGTGGCCGGGGTGAAGCCCACCAAGGTGGGCGAGATGATCCTCCCGCCGGTCGCGCACGACGTGAAGGTGATCTCGATCGGCATGTTCGTCGACGGTTCGCAGGCGGTCAGCTGGCGCGGGCCCATGCTGCACCGCACGATCCAGCAGTTTCTCACCGATGTGTTCTTCGGCGACCTCGACGTGCTGCTCATCGACCTGCCGCCCGGAACGGGCGACGTCGCGATCAGCCTGGGGCAGCTGCTACCGCAGGCCGAGGTGATCGTGGTGACTACCCCGCAGGCGGCAGCGGCCGAGGTGGCCGAGCGCAGTGCACTCGTGGCCCGTCAGACCGGCCAGAGCGTGATCGGTGTGGTCGAGAACATGGCGGGGCTGGTGCAGCCCGACGGCAGCGTTCTCGAGCTGTTCGGCTCGGGCGGTGGGGCGGATGCCGCGGCGCGGCTGAGTTCGCCAGAAGCGCACGTGCCCCTGCTCGCCTCGATCCCCCTGAGCGTCGCCCTCCGCGAGGGCGGGGACGCGGGGCAGCCCGTGGTGCTGAGCGACCCCGAGGATGCTGCGGCGCGCGTCATCCTGTCGCTGGCGGATCAGCTGGCCACGCGTGAACGCGGGCTGGCGGGGCGCAAGCTGGGGCTCAGCCCGCGCTGACGCCCCGGTGATCGAGCAAAGTCGAGATCAGCCCGACCGGTGATCGAGCGAAGTCGAGATCTCGACAGGCTCGATCAGCGATGAGTTCAGCGGGTCGGCACGCGGCGGTAACCGTCGCGGATGACGAGAACGATGGAGCCGGCGATGCCGGCGAGGGAGAGGGCTGCGAGAACGATGAGATCGGGAGACATGTGTCAATTCAAGCCGTGACAACCATGTAGAACAAGCTCACCTTTCTAAAGTAACTATGTAGGCTATCTTCATGGATATCCGCCGCCTCGAGCTGCTCAGAGAGCTCGCCGACCGCGGCAGTGTCACGGCGGTCGCGGCGGCGACGCACCGAACTGCATCCGCTGTTTCGCAGCAGTTGAAGATCCTCGAGCGCGAGGCCGGCGTGCCGCTGACCGAGCGTGCAGGCCGCGGCATCGCTCTCACCTCAGCGGGCCGCGCGCTGGCCCGCACCGCGACGGAGGTTGCCACTGCGATCGAGCGCGCCGAGGCGCTGTGGGAGGAGTTCCGCGCCCAGCCGCGCGGTGAGGTGTCGCTGGTGATCTTCCCGACCGGCGGTCAGATGCTGCTGCCGGGGTTGCTGACCACGGTCGACGGGATGCCCGGACTCACCCTCCACGCCGGCGACCTCGACTCGACCGTCGGCGACATCGCCGACCTCACGGCCGACTACGACGTCGTCGTCGCCGACTCCCCCGGCGTGCTCCCCGGCTGGTCGGAGCGCGGCCTCGCTGTCGTGCAGCTCATGCGCGAGCCGCTCGACATCGCCCTGCCCGAGGGCCATCCCCTCGGGGCCCGTTCCTCACTCTCCCCTGCCGATCTCGCCGACCAGACCTGGATCGGCACGCCCGAGGGCCTCCCCTTCGACCGCATCCTTCGACGCATCGAGGGGGCGAACGGCACCCCCGCGCGCATCGCACAGCGGTTTGCCGACAACGGCATCGTCGAGTCGCTCGTCGCCGCCGGCCACGGCATCGCGATCCTGCCGCGCTACACGACCCGAGATCGGGAGAACGGGCTCATCACACGCCCGCTCACCGGAGTGCGGGCATCCCGGCTCATCTCCGTGCTCATGCGTCCCGACCGCGCCGAGCGGCCCTCGGTGCGCGCCGTCGTCACCGCGCTGCGCGACGAGGCAGCCCGCTTCGAGGCGCAGCACACCGGCTGACGGGATGCCGCGGCGCGCGCTACTCGAACGTGCGGGCGATGAGTTCCGTGAGCAGCCGCTGGGTGAGGGGGGCGGGCAGGGCCTCCACGAGTGCGATGAATGGCGCCATGCGATCGGGCAGCCCGCCGCCTGCCGACACGAGCCCGATCGACTGAAGGATGCCGAAGGCGGTCGCTGCGTCGAGGGGCGCATCAAGCGGGGCGGCCGCGAGCCCCGGAGGCAGTGACGCGAGGACCTGCTCCGAGGAGACGCCGGGAACGCCCCGTACCTCGTCGGCCGCCGTGACGAGCGCCGCCGACAGCTCGGGCAGCACCGACTCGGTGACCGGCGTGATCGTCAGGTGCGTCGTACGCGGCAGCGTGGTTCCGTCGGGTTGGGTGAGTCCGGGCTGGAGCTGCAGGTGCCACCCGTGCGCACGAGCCTGGTCGGCCCAGTGGTGGGGGTCCACCTGCTGGTCGGCGGGAGCCGTGGCATCCGTGGCCACCGCCAGGAGCGGGCCCACGGGCGAACCGACGACTCGCAGTCCAGGGATGGTCTCGACGAGCTCGACGAGCGCCGTGGTCGACCGGTGGCAGGATGCCGCGAGCTCGGCGAACCCCTCGCGCCCGAGCGCGCGCGTGATCGCCCACGCCGCGGCAAGCGCGCCCGCCGACTTGCTGCCGAGAATCGTCGGGTTCACGACGGGGTAGCCCGGCCACCGGGTGGTCGCGAAGTACTGCGCACGGTGGCGATCACGACCGCGCGTGAGCAGCACTGAGACGCCCTTGGGCGCGTAGCCGAACTTGTGGAAGTCCGCGCTGATGCTGGTGACGCCCGGCACGCGGAAGTCCCACTCAGGCAGGTCGGGCCAGAACGGCAGCACGAGTCCGCCGATGCACGCGTCGACGTGGCAGGCGATGCCACGCTCGGCGGCGGCGGCCGCCACCTGCGCGATGGGGTCGAGAGCCGCGTGCGGGTAGCTCGGCGCAGAGACGACGACGAGCGCGACATCCGCGCCCATGCGCTCGATGAGCACGTCGGCGTCGACTCGGCCGTCGGCCAGCACGGGAACGAGATCGAGCTCGAGCCCGAAGTAGTGCGCGGCCTTCTGGAACGCCGCGTGCACGGTGACCGGCGCCAGCAGCCGCGGTCTGGTGGTCGAGCCTGTCGAGACCGGAGAGCCGGTCGAGCCCGCACCCGCCGCCCACACATCCCGCGCCGTCTTGACCGCGAGCAGGCAACTCTCCGTGCCACCCGTGGTGACGCTGCCCACCACGTCGTCATCACCGTTGAGCAGGTCGCGGGCGAACGCCACCACCTCGCGCTCCATGACCGCGACCGACGTGAACGTCGTCGGGTCGAGCCCGTTGACGGGCTGCACCGCGCGGATCGCGGATGCCGCGAGTTCGTCGAGCTCGGCGAGACCCGAGTCGTAGACGTAGCTGAGCACGTGACCGCCGTGGGTCGGCGCATCCGCGGCCCGCAGCTCGTCGAGGCGGGCCAGGATCGCGAACGGGTCCTCGGCGAACCTCATGCTGCCACGTCGATGTCTGCCTTGCGCAGCGGATAGCGCGCGAACGAGATGAGCGAAGCCGCGATGATCGCCGCTGGCACGACGCTGAAGCTCAGCACGATTCCCACGATGGCCGAACCCGGCTGCACGACCACCTGGTTGCCCACCGATTCGAGGTAACCGGATGCCGCGAGCACGATGGTCAGCACCGTCGCCCCCAACGCCATCCCGGTCGTCTCCCCCGCCGTCCACACGCCGCCGAAGGTGCCGGCGCTGCCCTGGCCGTGGGTGCCTGCGTCGTGCGAGATCACGTCGGGCAGCATGGACATCGGCAGGGACTGCATGCCCGCGTATCCCGCTCCGGCGAGCGCGACCGGTGCGTACAGCCAGGCGCCGGGGAACCAGATGAGCAGGGTCATCGAGAGGGCCGCGATGCCGAACAGGGCCGATGCCAGGATGAAGGTGCGCTCCTTGCCGATTCGCCTCGAGACGATCGCCCACAGCGGTGCGAAGAGGATCGCCGGCGCGATGAGCGAGAGGAACAGGATCGTCACACCGGTGTCGAGCACCCAGCGGGCGACATACTGCGCGCCGGCGAGCATGAGTCCCGTTGCGAGCCCCTGCAGCAGGAAGGTGAACAGCAGCGCGCGGAACGGCTGGCTGCGGCGCAGCGCGTGCAGGCCCTTGCGATAGTTGTCGGCGACCGAGAATTGCGGAACCTCGGTCGGCGCGCCCTTGCGAGCGACGAACGAGCTGACGAACATGCCGAGGCCGATCACCAGGCCCGCGACGATCGCCATCACGAGATAGCCGAGGTGCTCGTCGTCGAACGAGTCGCGGATCTCCGGCGCCCCGGCACCGAACAGCAGGATAGCGATCGTGAGCACGACCACCCGCGCCGAGATCAGGCGAGTGCGCTCGTCATAGCCGCTGGCCAGTTCGGCGGGCAGAGCGATATACGGCACCTGGAACAGGCTGAACGCGGTGGCCGTGATCGTGAAGGCCAGAAGCACCCAGATGCCTGCGACGACCGGTCCGACCGACGCCGGAACGGCGAAGGTCAGCACGAAGAAGACCGGGAGCGCGATCGCTCCCGCGAGCATGTAGGGGCGGCGCGAACCGTGCTTGGCGAGGCTGCGGTCGCTGCGCGCGCCGATGACGGGATCGATGATGACATCCCACACCTTGGCGATCGTCACGAGCACGCCGGCGGCGAGCGCGGCGATGCCGAGGGTGTCCGTCAGGTAGAACACCAGGACGAGTCCGGGCAGCGTTCCGAAGCCTCCCGTGCCCAGCGAACCGATGGCATAGGTGGCAATGGTCTTACGGGTGAGCACCCGCTCCGATGCGGTCATCTGCCGAGTGTAACGGCACCCGAGCGTAGGCTGTCGTCATGTCCGAAACCACGATCTCCCGGTCGCTCAGCGTCGAGTTCGGCCCACTCACGAGCGACCTCACCACGACGACCGGCGCCACCGCTACCGTCATCGCACCCTTCACCGGCGAGGTGCTGCACGAGCTGCCGCTGTCGAGTGCCAGTGACGTGGCGGATGCCGCGGCATCCGCCCGCGCCGCCGCCGTCGCCTGGCGTGCCGCCGGTCACGCTCACCGCCGCGCGGTGCTGCTGAAGGCCCACGACCTGCTGCTGGAGCGCAGGGACGACCTGCTCGACATCCTGCAGACGGAGACCGGCAAGACCCGCGGACAGGCCTTCGAGGAGGTCTTCCAGGGGGCGAACGTCGCTCGCTACTACGCGGTCAAGGCTCGCGGCATCCTCGCCCGGCACCGCCGCCGCGCGACGATCCCCGTCATCATGCAGACCCGCGTCAGCTACAAGCCCAAGGGCCTCATCGGCGTCATCACGCCCTGGAACTACCCGCTGTCGCTCTCGCTCATGGACGTCGTGCCGGCCCTCGCCGCCGGCAACGGGGTCGTGCAGAAGGCCGACAACCAGGGCGCCCTGTCGATCCTCGCCTCGCGCCGCGCGTTCATCGAAGCCGGCGTGCCCGCCGCGCTCTGGGCCGTGGTTGCCGGCCCCGGTGACGAGGTCGGCAATGCGGTCGTGGATGCCGCCGACTACGTCTGCTTCACCGGCTCCACCCCCACGGGTACGAAGGTCGGCGAGCGCGCGGCGAAGGCCCTCCACGGCGCCTCGCTGGAGCTGGGTGGCAAGAACCCCCTCATCGTGCTCGACGACGTGGTGCCCGCGAAGGCCGCAGCCGGCGCCGTCTACGGCTGCTTCTCGTCGATGGGCCAGTTGTGCGTATCGATCGAGCGCATCTACGTCGACCGGAAGGTCGCCGACGAGTTCACGTCCGCCTTCGCGGCACGCGTCTCGAGCCTGGCCCAGGGCTCGGCCCTCGACTTCTCCACGGATGTCGGTTCCCTCACCTCGGCCGCCCAGCTCGAGCGTGTCACGGCTCACGTCGACGACGCCGTCGCCAAGGGGGCGACGGTGCTCGCCGGAGGCAAGCCCCGCCCCGACCTCGGCCCGTACTTCTACGAGCCCACCGTGCTCACCGGCGTCACCAGAGAGATGGCGTGCTTCGCGAACGAGACCTTCGGTCCGGTCGTCGCGATCCAGGTCGTGGAGAACGAGGCCGAGGCGGTGGCGGCGGCCAATGCCACCGAGTTCGGGCTCAACGCATCCATCTTCAGCGGCTCACGTCGCCGGGCGCGCGCTCTCGCCGAGCAGATCGATGCGGGAAGCGTGAACATCAACGAGGGCTATCGCGCGAGCTTCGGCAGCGTGGATGCTCCGATGGGAGGCATGAAGCACTCCGGCCTCGGGCGCCGCAACGGTCCCGAGGGGCTGCTGCGATTCGTCGAGGCCCGCACGGTGTCCGAGTCGACGGGCATCCTCGCGCTGCCGCGCACGGGTGCGCAGTGGCAGCGGCTCGCTCCGCTGATGCTGCTCGTGCTGCGCGTGCTGAAGGGTGTGCGGCGGGGCTAGCGTCTAGGTCGCCTCAGCGTCGAACGGCGCCGCCTTGCCCTCAGCGAGCCGGCGCTGGCGCTGGGCGTAGGCCGACTCGATCGGCGGCTTGACCGTCGGTGCGGGCTCATCGTCGATCAGGGCCTCGCGGATGATGCGGCGCGGGTCGTACTGGCGAGGGTCGAGCTTCTTCCAGTCGATGTCGTCGAAGTCGGGCCCCATCTCCTCGCGCATGCGATCCTTGGCGCCATTGGCCATGTCGCGGAGATTGCGGACGAGGCGCGCGAGCTGGGAGGCGTAGTACGGCAGACGTTCGGGTCCGAGCAGGAAGACAGCGATGATGCCGAGCACCAGCAGCTTGTCGAAGGTCAGACCGAAGGACACTCGTTCAGGATAGCCGCCGCCACCTGAGACACACGTCTACAGTGGAGAGCGAACCGAGGAGCGCTGGTAAGTCACGTGTCAGACAAGCAACTGAGCTGGAAGTACGCGGAGGAATTCGTCATCGAACGCGATGACATCGCCCTCGCGCGCCAGCACTCGCTCGAGCTCGGCGTCGAACCGATCACCGCCTCGATGGGGGCGCAGCTCGCGGTTCTTGCGGCCGCGACTGCGGCCACGAGCATCATCGAGGTCGGCACGGGCGTCGGTGTGAGTGGACTCTGGCTGATGTCCGGAGCGCCCGACGCGGTGCTCACCACGATCGACATCGAGCTCGACCACCAGACCGTGGCACGCAAGGCGTTCCTGGATGCGGGCGTGCCTGCCAAGCAGGTGCGCCTGATCGGGGGTAGAGCATCCGAGGTTCTGCCTCGCATGAATGAGTCGAGCTACGACCTCGTGTTCATCGACGCCGACCCCGGCTCGGTGATCGAGTACGTCGAACACGGCCTGCGTCTGGTGCGCAAGGGCGGCACGGTGCTGGTGGCCCATGCGCTGTGGCGCGGCAGGGTCGCCGATCCTGCCCAACGGGATGACACTGTCGCGAGTTTCCGGCTGTTGCTCAGCGAGATCGCCAAGTCCGACGCCGTTCTCAGCGCCCTCTCCCCGGTGGGGGACGGACTGCTCCAGCTGACGAAGGTCAGCGACTAGCTCAGGCGCCGATTCTGCGACTACGCGGTCGCGACGACTCCGGCGAGCGCGTCGTGCAGTTCCTTGGCCTCGGCATCGTTGACTGACACGACCAGACGGCCGCCGCCCTCCAGCGGTACGCGCACGATGATCAGGCGGCCTTCCTTGACAGCCTCCATGGGCCCGTCACCGGTCCTCGGTTTCATGGCTGCCATCAGATACCCCTTTCGCGCGCTGTGACGAAAAACACAGCATCTCTATTATCGTTCATTCCTCGGCTACCGGAAAACCGCGAGCAGGTTAACAGATCACGGCGGGGTCCAGTCGTAGCCGTCAACCCACCAGCCGATGTGGATCCAGCCCCACTGTCCGGCGATGAACAACAGCACGATTCCGACCCGGTACCAGATCGCACGCGGTACGGCGAATGCCCCGAGCGCGGGGAACATCGGCACCAGCAGTCGGAACGTGCTGGACTGGGGGAAGAACACCGCGAGAAGGTAGAGCGCGTAGCTGGCGAGCCAGAACCGCAGGTCCGGCCCGAGCCGCCTTGCCCACGGTGTGAACAGGAACGCGAAGAAGCCGACCACGATGAGGCCGAGGATCACCAGCAGCAGCGGCAGCGGCATCCCGAACCACGGTGCCCAGAAGCCGGCGGCCTGCAGCCACGGCGTGAACGGCACCAGGTCGACGTAGCCGATGTAGGCCGAGCGCCAGGCGAGCTCCGTGTCGGTGTACGCGGTCGGCGAGCCCGTCAGAGCCCAAGCGATGAGAATCCATGCGACCCCCATGACGGCACTGAACAGACCGACGGCGACGGATGCCACGCGCTCCCCCACCGGGTACGGGTCACGGGCCCGCACGCACCACCGGTAGATCACGTGCATGAGCATCGCGAGGGCGAAGGCGAGCCCGCTGGGTCGTGTCAGGGCCATCACGGCGATGACGGGCAGCATCAGCCAGTACCGGCGCTGGAGCAGCAGGTAGAGCGCGAGCGCGAGCAGGAACGCGTGCATCGACTCCGCGTAGGCCACCTGAAGGATCGGCGACAGCGGCGCGAAGCAGAACAGCACCACGGCGAACAGGGCGGTGCTGCCGGGAAGCACCCGGGCCATGAGCTTGTAGAAGACCAGCGCGGTGCCGAGCGCGAAGCCGACCGAGACGATCACGGCGGCCACCGGGAAGTCGGTCCAGGTGAGGAACATCACGAGGCGCACGACTGCGGGATACCCGGGCATGAAGGCCCACGCGCTCTCGCCCACGTTGCCGGTGTCAGTGAGGGGCAACTCGGTCGGGTAGCCGACGGCCGCGATGATGTAGTACCAGTGGCCGTCCCAGATGGCCGCGAAGTCGAAGTAGTTGGGGCTCGCGCCGGTCCACGCGTTGGTCGGCTGAATCGCGGCGTATGCGAGCAACAGGCTGGTCGTGACGACCCGCGACACCACGAAGATCACGATGACCTTCACCCACCACGGCGTCAGCCGATAGCGCACCCTCAGGGTCGTGCTCAGCCGTTCGTCAGCCACGCCCGCAGCCCTCGCTCGCACTCCACGATCTCCCGAGCATCCACACGCTCGTCGTCGGCGTGGGCCTTCAGCGGGTCACCGGGGCCGTAGTTGACGGCCGGGATGCCGAGGGCCGAGAAGCGCGCGACATCGGTCCAGCCGTACTTGGGGCTCGCCACCCCGCCGACCGCGGCGAGGAAGTCCTGGGCCAGGGGCGCGTCCAGCCCGGGCCGCGCCCCTGCGGCGAGGTCGGTGACCTCGATGTCGTAGCCGGCGAAGACGTCGTGGAGGTGGTCGATCGCGTCATCCGCAGACCGGCTCGGGGCGAAGCGGTAGTTGACGCTGACGACGGCCTCGTCGGGGATGACGTTGCCCGCCACCCCGCCCGAGATGCCCACGGCGTTGAGTCCCTCGCGGTACACCAACCCGTCGACCTCGATCTCGGCCGGCACGTAGGCGGCGAGGATGGCGAGCACGGGCGCCGCATCGTGGATGGCGTTGTGACCGACCCACGACCGGGCGCTGTGCGCACGCACGCCGTGCAGTCGGATGTCGACGCGTGCCGTGCCGTTGCATCCGCCCTCGACGGTCGCACTGGTCGGTTCGCCGAGCACCGCGAAGTCACCCGCGAGCAGGTCGGGACGGTTCGCGGCGAGTCGCCCGAGTCCGTTGAGGTGGCTGGCGACCTCCTCGTGGTCGTACCAGATCCAGGTGATGTCGACGCTCGGCTCGGTCAGCTCGGCGGCGAGCTTGAGTGCAACGGCCACCCCCGCCTTCATGTCCACGGTGCCGCGACCCACCAGGAAGTCGCCGTCGACCCGCACCGGAAGGTTGGCATTGACGGGCACGGTGTCGATGTGTCCGGCGATGAGCACACGCCGTTCACGCCCCAGCGAGGTGCGCGCGACCACCGCGTCACCGTCACGGATCAGCTCCAGATGAGCCAATCCGGCGAGACTCGCCTCGATCGCATCGGCGATCCCCCGCTCGTTACCAGACACCGACTCGATGTCGCACAGCTGGCGGGTGAGCTCGACGACCGAGCCCGCGAGATCGAGCACGGGCAGGGTGGGGTCGGTGACAGGCACCTAGTCAGTTTAAGTACTCTAGGAAACATGACCTCACGCGCAGCTTGGGGCTACGGCCTGGCGACCGTGGCCGGCGACGGCACCGTGCTCGACACCTGGTACCCCGAGCCGCACCTGGGCGTGCGCCCCGCGAGCGCGGATCCGTACATCGCGCCCGCCGAGTTCGAGAAGCTCGAGGGTGCCGACGAGCGGCGCAATGTGACCCTGCGCTTCGTCACAGTCGAGATCGACCTGGATGAGGCGCCCGCCTCCACCAGCGATGCCTACCTTCGACTGCACCTGCTCAGCCACCTGCTCGTGCAGCCCAACACGCTCAACCTCGACGGGCTGTTCGGGCACCTCCCGATCGTCGTGTGGACCAACGCCGGCCCCATCCACCCGACCGACTTCGCCCGGATGCGCCCGCAACTGCAGCGCGCCGGGATCGCCGCCCACGGCATCGACAAGTTCCCACGCCTGCTCGACTACGTCTCGCCCGACCGTGTGCGCATCGCCGACGCGTCCCGGGTGCGGCTCGGCGCACACCTGGCTCCGGGCACCACCGTGATGCACGAGGGGTTCGTCAACTTCAACGCGGGCACGCTCGGCACGTCAATGGTCGAGGGCCGCGTGTCACAGGGCGTCGTCGTCGGCGACGGAGCAGATATCGGCGGGGGCGCATCCATCATGGGCACCCTCTCCGGCGGCGGCACCCAGCGAGTGTCGATCGGCGCACGCGCGCTGCTCGGGGCGAACTCGGGCGTCGGAATCGCCATCGGCGACGACTCGGTGGTCGAGGCCGGTCTCTACGTCACGGCCGGCACCAAGGTGACCGTGCTGGGCACCGGTGAGCCTCGTACCGTCAAGGCCGTCGAGCTCAGCGGGGTCGCCGGACTGCTGTTCCGCCGCAACTCCCTGACCGGCGCCGTCGAGGTGCTCCAGCGTGACGGCACGGGCGTCACGCTCAACACCGCGCTCCACGCGTGAAACGGGCGACGTTACTTCTCGCCCTTTGCCTGACCGCCTGTGCGCCGACCTCCGACGCGACCGTTGCCGACACGACGATCGCCGGGCGGTTCACCCCCGAGCATCCGGTGACGCTGACCAACCTCACGCTCGCGGACGGTCGATACCAGGTCTCGTACTCTCTCACGATCTACGCAGCCGACCGCGGGGTGCCCCGCACCCGGCTCACCTGCAGCGTCGTCGACGTCAGCGGGCGGCTGTCCGACCTACCGGGGCTGGTGAGGGGCGTTCCCAGCAACCAGTGGGTGACAGTCGCAGCGACCGATGTCTTCGAGCTCCCCGACCTCACCATGGGCATCCGCTGCTATCCCGACCGCGAGGCTGACCTCACGGTGGTGGTGCGCGACGTGGTGCTGGCCGCGGAGCCGACCGGCTAGCGCTCGCGGTTCTCGAGGTCGGCGAGGTCACCGAGCAGGGCCAGCATCCGGCCGCCCCTCTCCCGGTCGTAGTCGGGGTCGTGGCCTCGAGACGACAGGCGTGCCCGTGCCGTGATGGATGCCGCGATCTCCTCCCAGGCCTCGTGCCGGGCCCGATCGACCAGCTCGCCGCAGAACTCGGCATCGCCTCCGAGCTCGCGCAGGCGCGTCGCCAGTCGCTCCGAGACCTCGGCACGCTTGGCGAGTATGTCGGTGTCGACCGACCGGTAGTCGTCGTGGTGGCGCGGTTGACCGTCGCGGGCAGCGGCGAGGCGCCCCACCTCGCGCACCCGAGCCGCGTCGGCCTCCTTCTCCATCGCGAGGTTCTCGAGTTCCTCGCGCACGGCTGCCATGACGCGCTCGTGCGAGTAGTCGGCGTGGTCACGTGCCGATCGCAGGATGATCAGGTTCTTGACGGCGAGACGAACGGCAGCAGACGCGATCAGAACGCCGTCGTCGACCATCTCCTCGATCGTCGCCTCACGCTGCGCGGGAGCGACGTAGGTTCCGAGAGTGAAACGCCTACGTCGAGGGAACCACTTCACGGGCCACCACCACTAGCGCTGTGGCCACTCCCGCACGGGCTCGCCCGTGTAGAGCTGCTGGGGGCGGCCGATCTTGGTGTGCGTGTCTTCGTTCATCTCGCGCCAGTTGGCGATCCAGCCCGGCAGGCGGCCGATCGCGAACAGCACGGTGAACATGCGGGTCGGGAAGCCCATCGCCTTGTAGATGACCCCGGTGTAGAAGTCGACGTTGGGGTAGAGCTTGCGCTCGATGAAGTAATCGTCGCTGAGCGCGACGGCCTCGAGCTCCTTGGCGATGTCGAGCAGGTCATCCTTGACGCCGAGGGCTGCGAGCACCTCGTCGGCGCTCTCCTTGACCAGCTTGGCGCGCGGGTCGAAGCTCTTGTAGACCCGGTGGCCGAAGCCCATGAGACGGATGCCGTCCTCCTTGTTCTTCACCCGCTCCACGAACTTCTCGACGCCCTCGCCCGACGCCTTGATCTCGCTGAGCATCTTGAGCACGGCCTCGTTGGCGCCGCCGTGCAGCGGGCCGTAGAGAGCATTGATGCCCGCCGAGATGGAGGCGAAGATGTTGGCCTCCGTCGAGCCGACCAGGCGCACCGTCGAGGTGGAGGCGTTCTGCTCGTGGTCCTCGTGCAGGATGAGCAGGCGGTCGAGCGCGGTCGAGAGCACCGGGTTGACGACGTACGGCTCGGCCATGGTGCCGAAGTTGAGCTTGAGGAAGTTGTCGACGAAGCTCAGCGAGTTGTCCGGGTAGAGGAACGCCTGGCCGAGCGCCTTCTTGTGCGCATAGGCGGCGATGACCGGCAGCTTGGCCAGCAGTCGGATCGTGGAGATCTCGACCTGCTCAGGGTCGTGCACGTTGAGGGAATCCTCGTAGTACGTCGACAGGGCCGACACGGCACTCGAGAGCACCGACATGGGGTGGGCGCTGTGCGGGAGGGCGTCGAAGAACCGTCGGAGGTCTTCGTGAAGCAGGGTGTGACGACGGATCTTCTCGTCGAACTCAGCCAGTTCGCTCTCGCTGGGCAGCTCGCCGTAGATGAGAAGCCACGCCACCTCGAGGTACGTCGAGTTCTTCGCGACATCCTCGATCGCGTAGCCGCGGTAACGAAGGATCCCCTTGTCACCATCGATGTAGGTGATCGCACTTCGCGTCGACGCGGTGTTCACGAAGCCCTGATCGAGGGTCGTGAACCCGGTCTGCTTCGTGAAGGTGGAGATGTCGATGCTGTCGTGGCCATCGGTGCCCCGGATCACCGGGAACTCGGCCGAGCCCCCGGGGAAATAGAGGGTGGCCTTCTCGGATTCGGGAGCGGCGTCAGTCACGCTTACAGCTTATAAGCACGCGCTCGCCACTGTCGTTAGTGCTAAACGCGGGCAAATCCTGTTGGAGGAACCCGACAGTCAGACGTAGAGCTCGAGGCGGGCCGCTGCGTCGGCGATCGCGGCATCCGGGGCCGTCAGGGCGATGCGCACGTGCCGCGGCGGCTGCTCCCCGTAGAAGGAACCGGGCACGACGAGGATACCGAGCTCGGCGAACTCGGCCACGGTCGCCCAGGAGTCCTCGCCCTTCGTCGCCCACAGGTAGAGTCCGGCCGCGCTCTCGTCGATGCGGAAACCGGCGGCCTCGAGGGCGGGTGCCAGGGTCGCGCGACGGGCTCGGTAGCGCTCCTTCTGCTCGGCCACGTGGGTCTCATCGGCGAGGGCCGCGATCATCGCCGCCTGCACCGGCGCCGGCGGGATCAGCCCCGCGTGCTTGCGCACCGCGAGGAGCTCATCGATCAGGTCGCTGCATCCGGCCACGAAGGCCGTACGGTAGCCGGCGAGGTTCGACTGCTTGCTGAGCGAGTAGACGGCCAGCACCGAGTTGCGCTGCCCCGCGATCACGCGCGGGTCAAGGATCGAGGGGGTCGGCTCGGCGCCCTGCCAGTTGAGCTCGGCGTAGCATTCGTCGCTGGCGACGACAGCTCCGAGCTCGCGGGCGCGAGCGACAGCGGCCTTCAACTCGTCGACGTCGAGCACCCGCCCGTCAGGGTTGCCCGGGCTGTTGAGCCAGACCAGCCGGGTGTTCTGGGGCCAGTCGGCCGGGTCATCGGATGCCACGGCCGTCGCCCCCACGAGGGCGGCACCGATCGCGTACGTCGGGTACGCCACGGTGGGGTGCACCACGACGTCGCCGCGCCCGAGCCCCAGCATCAGGGGCATCAGGGCGACGAGTTCCTTCGAGCCGATCGTGGGCAGCACGTTCGCGACCGAGAGATCGTCGACTCCCCGCCGACGCGCGAACCAGTCCACGATCGCTTCGCGCAGCGCGGGGCTTCCCGACGTCTGAGGGTAGGCATGGGCATCCGTGGCAGCCGCGAGCGCATGACGGATCGGCTCGGGGGTCGGGTCAACGGGCGAGCCGACGGAGAGGTCGATGAACCCGTCGGGGTGCGCCCGCGCACGCTCAGCGAACGGGGCCAGCGAATCCCACGGGAAGTCGGGAAGCTTCAGCGGCGTGCGGGCCACTCAGCCCTCGCCGCCGCCCGCGGGCAGAGCTGCGATGAGCGGGTGGTCCTTCTTCAGGACGCCCACCTTGGATGCGCCACCGGGCGAGCCGAGGTCGTCGAAGAACTCCACGTTGGCCTTGTAGTAGTCGGCCCATTTGCCGGGCAGATCGTCTTCGTAGTAGATCGCCTCAACCGGGCAGACCGGTTCGCATGCACCGCAGTCGACGCATTCGTCGGGCTGGATGTAGAGCATGCGCTCGCCCTCGTAGATGCAGTCGACCGGGCATTCGTCGATGCACGCGCGATCCTTGAGATCGACACAGGGCTGGGCGATGACGTACGTCACTTCTGATCAGGACCTTCCGCGGCAGGGATTCCTATCTTACCGCGACGCCAGCGTCCGTCTTGCGGCCACGCCAGCACCACGCCCGCGATGACGACCGGAGCGATCAGGAAGACGTAGCCGACGACGTCGTCAGGCACCAGCACAGAACCACCGGCCGAACCGAGCGAGAGCAGCAGGATCGCACCGAGCAGACCGACTGCTGCGCAGGCAGCGACGACCCTGCTCTCGAATACCAGGCTGAGTCCCGTCAGCAGCGCCGCCGTGATCACCACCGTCGCGACGATGCCCCAGGGCACCGTTACTCCGAGTACGTCAACCGTTGCCCGGTGCGCGACCGTGAGCACACTTCCCGCGAAGGCACCGATCACCAGGCCGAGAACGCTCGACCCGATCCGCGACGGCAGGCTCATCGACGAGAATGCCCGGGCCGGGCGGAGCCGGTCGAAGCGCTCGGGTTCGCCCAGCGGCCGCGGCTCGCCCGAGGAGAGCGAGTAGGTATCGCCCTGCACCAGCACCTGGGTGCGGTGCGCCGCCAACGCGGCAGCCTTGCGCTCAGCCGCTGCGGGATCGTTCACGACCACCGCCGCCCTGCTCCTGGGGGTGATCACGTAGAACGGAACGCCGATCACCTCAGCCGCCGTGCGGGTCGCCTCGTGGGCGCGTACATGGTCGGGATGCCCATAGCCGCCGTCTGCGGCATAGCTCACCACTACGTCGGGCTCGACGTCGATGAGCACGGCAGCAATGTCGGCGGCAACCTCGCCCGCGTCCGCCGCCGTCAGCGAATCGGGGTCGAGGATGCCGCTGGCCTGCGCACCTCGCCTGCCCCAGCTCATCCCGGAGTCGACGTACCGCCGCGGCTCACGCCCCTGCCAGCGAGCGTCGGGATTGCCCAGGATGCGGTGGTCGGTGACACCGAGAATCCGCAACGCCTCGGCCAGTTCGGCTTCGCGCGCGCTGCCGAGCTGCTCGGGCGCGTCGGCCAGATGCTGGAGGTCGTCGGGGATCACCTCGCCGCGTTCGCCTCGCGTGAGGGTGAGCACTGTCACTGCGGCACCGCGATCGATCAGCGTGGCGATCGTCGCCCCGGTCGAGATGGACTCGTCGTCGGGATGCGCGTGAACAAAGAGCACTCGCTCGGTCACCTGACTACCCCTCAATTTCTCGCCGGGTAGACAGGATACGTCCTCCGGGCTAGGGTCGATAGGTAAGGTTAGCCTAACCAACCCCAAATCTCACGAAAGCTCACGTGCTCGCCAACTTCCTGATCGGCCTCCGCGAGGGCCTCGAGGCCGCGCTCGTCGTCGGCATTCTCGTCGCCTACCTGCGCAAGATCGGCCGTGACGATGTGCTCCCCCGCATCTGGCTGGGCGTCGGGCTCGCAGTGGCGCTCTCCCTCGCCATCGGGGCGGCCCTGACCTTCGGCACCTACGGCCTGTCGTTCCAGGCGCAGGAACTCATCGGCGGCATCCTGTCGATCGTCGCCACGGGCTTCGTCACCTGGATGGTGTTCTGGATGCTCCGCGCGGCCCGCGGACTGTCGCGCGAGTTGCGCAGCGACGTCGATTCGCACCTCGCCGGCGCCGGCTGGGGACTCGTGCTCGTGGCATTCCTCGCCGTCGGCCGGGAGGGCATTGAGACCGCCCTGTTCATCTGGGCCGCCGTGCAGGCCAGCGGCTCAACCGCCCTGCCCCTGGCGGGTGCCGCTCTGGGAATCGTCGTCGCTGTCGTGCTGGGGTATCTGATCTACCGCGGCGTGCTGTCCATCAACCTCAGCAAGTTCTTCACCTACACGGGTGCGATCCTCATCGTGGTCGCCGCGGGGGTGATCGCCTACGGCGTGCATGACCTGCAGGAGGCGGGAGTGCTCCCGGGCATCAACTCGCTGGCGTTCGACGTGACAGCGGCCGTGCCGCCCGACAGCTGGTACGGCACCCTGCTCAAGGGCACGCTCAACTTCTCCCCCGCGACCACCTGGCTGGAGGCGATCGTGTGGGTCGCCTATGTCGTGCCGGTCATGACGATCTTCCTCCTCAAGTCCCGCCAGCGCCCCGCGGCGCCGGTCGCACCCACCCCCGAAACCGCTGGAGCCCGATGATCCCCCGTTCCGCCCCCACCACTGTGAGCCTCAGCGCTTTGGGTCTTGCCGCGCTGGTCGCGCTCACCGGATGCGTGCCGAACGCGACATCCGCCGCGGGGTCGACCCAGCTGACGGTCGACTCGAGTGCAGACGCGTGCACCGTGTCGGCGGCCGAGGCTCCGAGCGGCACGATCTCGTTCGTTGTGACCAACTCGGGCGATCAGGTGACCGAGTTCTACCTGCTCGCCGGCGATGGCCTGCGCATCGTGGGTGAGGCCGAGAACATCGGTCCGGGCATCTCCCGCACCCTCGTGGTGCAGGTGAGCCCCGGGGACTATTTCACCGTCTGCAAGCCGGGCATGGCTGGCGCGGGCGTCGGCAAAGCGGCCTTCACAGTGATCGACTCCGGAAACCCTCTCGCGCTCGGCGACGACCTCACCGCCCAGATCGACACCGCCAACGCCAACTACAAGTCGTACGTCAAGGATCAGGTCGAGAACCTCGTCACGGGCACCGAGGCGTTCGCCGCCGCCTACATCGCCGGCGATGATGACGCTGCACGCGCCCTGTACGCGCCGACCCGGGTCTTCTGGGAGCGCATCGAGACCGTGGCCGAATCGTTCGGCGACCTCGACCCCCGCATGGACCTGCGCGAGGCCGACCTCGAAGAAGGTCAGGACTGGACCGGCTGGCACGCCATCGAGAAGGATCTGTGGCCCGCCGAGGCCGAACCCGGCTTCCAGCCCTACGACCAGACCAAGCGCGAGGCACTGGCCACCCAGCTCGTCGATGACACCCACACCCTGTACGCCGACGTGCAGCAACTCGAGTTCACACTCGCGCAGCAGACCAACGGCGCGATCGGGCTGCTCGACGAGGTCGCCAGCGGCAAGGTCACAGGCGAGGAGGAGTTCTGGTCGCACACCGACCTCTGGGACTTCCAGGCCAACATCGACGGCGCGAGGGTGCTGTACGAGGGCGTGCGCGACATCCTGATGGTGAAGGATGCCGCACTCGCCGACCGCCTCGACGCCGAGTTCTCCGCGCTGCAGGTACTCCTCGACGAGCAGCGCGTCGGTGCTGGATTCCGCCTCTACACCGAACTCGAGGCAGCGCAGGTACGCGCCCTCTCCGACCAGGTCAACGCTCTGGCCGAGCCGCTGTCGAAGCTGACCGCCGCCCTCGTGCTCTGATGAGTGACACGGACGACCCGCAGCCGGGGCTCTCCCGCCGCGGGCTGCTCGGATTCCTCGGCGCCGGTGCGGTGGGAGTCGGTGCGGTGGCGGCGGGTGCTGCCGCCACCACCACTCGCTCCCCCTCCTTCGCTGCACCGGCGGGTCAGTCGACGTCGGCGGCTCAATCCGGTGCCGCCGCCATCTACCCGTTCCACGGCGAGCACCAGTCCGGCATCGTCACGCCCGCGCAGGACAGGCTGCACTTCGCCGCGTTCGACGTGAGCGACGTGACGCGAGCCGAGCTGCAGGAGCTGCTGCAGGACTGGAGCTACGCGGCATCCCGCATGATGGCTGGCCTCTCGGCGGGCGACCTCGGCGCTGTCGGTGGCGCCTACGACGCCCCGCCGGATGACACCGGCGAGGCACTCGACCTTCCGCCCGCGGGACTCACCATCACTTTCGGCTTCGGACCGAGCCTGTTCGACGAGCGCTTCGGTCTGGCCTCGCGCCGCCCGGCAGCCCTCGTCGACCTGCCGCACTTCCCAGGTGATGCCCTCGTCGAGAACCTGACCGGCGGCGACCTCTGCATTCAGGCGTGCTCGGATGACCCGCAGGTGGCCGTGCACGCGATCAGGAACCTGTCGCGCATCGCGTTCGGGCGGGCATCCCTGCGATGGTCGCAGCTCGGCTTCGGGCGCACGTCGTCGACGACTCGTGCCCAGGTCACCCCGCGCAACCTGTTCGGCTTCAAGGACGGCACCGCCAATCTCCGCGCCGAGGACACCGCGCTCGTCGACACCCACGTCTGGGCAGACGGCGACGACTGGATGACCGGCGGCTCGTACCTCGTCGCGCGCAAGATCCGCATGACCATCGAAACCTGGGACCGCACGTCACTGCGCGAGCAGGAGACCGTGGTCGGACGCACGAAGGGCGACGGCGCGCCTCTCAGTGGCGGCGGCGAGTTCACCGAGCCCGACTTTAGTGCCACCGGGCGGGATGACGCCCCGCTCATCGCCGAGACGTCGCACGTGCGCCTCGCGCACCCGTCGATGAACAACGGCGCGACGCTGCTGCGGCGCGGCTACAACTTCGTCGACGGCAACGACGAGCTCGGCCGCCTCAACGCCGGCCTGTTCTTCATCTGCTTCCAGGCCGACCCGCGCACGCAGTTCGTGCCCGTGCAGCTCTCGCTGGCTCGACACGACGCGATGAACGAGTACCTGCGCCACGTCGGCTCAGGCATCTTCGCGGTGCCACCCGGCGCCACGCAGGACTCCTACGTGGGCGCCGGGCTGTTCGCCTGAGCTACTGCGCGGCGTCCGCCGACGTGACGGTGTAGTTGGCCACGAAGCCGTTCTCGCCGTCCTTGGACACGACCACGAGAACGCCCCAGGCATCGGTCTGGCCGATGTAGGTGCCTCCATCAGCGGTCGATCCGCCGAAGCCTGCCTCGCTCGTGAACCCGGCGGCTTCCAGCTGGGCCTTGATCTTGTCGAGAGCGCCAGCGTCAGCGACCTTGACCGTCACGTTGTAGACCTTGCCCTGATCGTTGCCGATCGACCCGCCGAAGAGGATCTGACCGTCGATGACGGGAACCTCGCTGCTCGGGTAGCCGTCGGGCAGGCTGGTGCCGCCGAGGTCGACATCGCCGCCGGTCGCCCCCTCGATGAGGCTCTCGATCGGGTTGCCGAAACAGCCGGACAGTGCCGGTGTGATGACCAGTGCGAGGGCTATCGCGATGGGGACTGTGACACGGTTACGCAGTGTGCTCATGGGGTTACTCCTCTGTCTCGATGGGGGTGAAGCGGGATCTAGCCGCGGAGCACGGCCACATAGGTGGCCGCGAGTCCGAAGTCGTTGGTGTCTGCGATGGTCAGCTGCACCTGGTATTTGTCGTTCTGGAAGACCCCGAACGATCCCTCCGGCTGGGTCTGCTCGGCGAGGCTCTCGTACCCGGCGCCGGTGAGCCGCGCGCTGGCGTCGGCGAACGCCGAGGCTCCGTCGGCTACGGGGATGACCACGGTCCAGCCGGTACCCAGATCGACGCCGAATGCCACGTCACCGGCAATGAGCGGGATCTCGTCGGTCGGGAATCCGGCGGGCAGACCCTCGAAGCCTTCGGTGCCGGTCGAGGATCCGGAACTCGACGACTCGTCGACCTGGCTGCCATCGCTCTGGCCGGACTGGCCGGCGCCGCCGGTGCCCCCACCGGTGATGGTGGGTGCGGCGAAGCATCCGGTCAGCGACAGGGATGCCGCGAGCCCAAGCCCCACGAGCCCGACCACAATTGCTGGCCGGCGCCGTGGACGCTGAAGCATCTCGTGTGCTGTCACGCGCCCAGCGTAACCGGTGAGCGGACTGTCGCGCAGTGGGGGTTTCGTCATGTCTCTACGACGCGCGGACCCCCGCTGCGGGTTGACAGGCTAGGCGTTCTGCTTCTTGCGCTGCGAGGCGGCGCGGGCACGCGCGTTGGCGTCGAGCTCGACCTTGCGAATGCGGATGACCTCGGGGGTCACCTCGACACACTCGTCCTCGCGGGCGAACTCGAGGCACTCCTCGAGGGTCAGCTTGCGTGACGGGGTCATGCGCTCGAACACGTCGGAGGTCGACTGACGCATGTTGGTCAGCTGCTTCTCCTTCGTGATGTTGACGTCCATGTCGTCGGCGCGCGAGTTCTCGCCCACGACCATGCCCTCGTAGACCTCCTGCGTCGGCTCGACGAAGAAGGTCATGCGCTCCTGCAGGGCAGTCATGGCGAACGGGGTCGCCACGCCGGCGCGGTCGGCCACGATGGAACCGTTGGTGCGGGTCTCGATCGCGCCCGCCCACGGCTCGTAGCCGTGCGAGATCGCGTTGGCGATTCCGGTGCCGCGGGTGATCGTGAGGAACTCGGTGCGGAAGCCGATCAGGCCACGCGAGGGAACGATGAACTCCATGCGCACCCAGCCGGTGCCGTGGTTCGTCATGGTCTCCATGCGGCCCTTGCGCGACGCCATCAGCTGCGTGATCGCGCCGAGGTGCTCCTCCGGCGAATCCACCGTGAGGTGCTCGAACGGTTCGTGGAGCTTGCCATCGATGTACTTGGTGACCACCTGCGGCTTGCCGACGGTGAGCTCGTAGCCCTCGCGACGCATCTGCTCGACGAGGATGGCGAGCGCCAGCTCACCGCGGCCCTGCACCTCCCAGGCATCCGGGCGGCCGATGTCGAGCAGCTTGATGGAGATGTTTCCCACCAGCTCGCGATCGAGGCGGTCCTTGACCATGCGGGCGGTCAGCTTGTGGCCCTTGATCTTGCCGATGAGCGGGCTCGTGTTGGTGCCAATGGTCATCGAGATCGCCGGGTCGTCGACCGTGATGGTCGGAAGCGGCCGCACATCCTCGGGGTCGGCGAGAGTCTCACCGATGGTGATGTCCTCGAAGCCTGCGACGGCGACGATGTCACCGGGGCCTGCCGAATCGGTCGGGAAGCGGTCGAGTGCCTTGGTGATGAGCAGCTCGGTCACGCGCACGTTGTGCACGCTGCCGTCGCTCTTGACCCAGGCCACGGTCTGGCCCTTCTTGATCGTGCCGTTGAAGACGCGCAGCAGGGCGAGACGGCCGAGGAAGGGACTCGCGTCGAGGTTGGTGACGTGGGCCTGCAGGGGGTGCTCGTCGTCGTAGGTCGGAGCGGGGATGTGCTTGATGATCGCGTCGAACAGCGGCTCGAGATCGTCGTTGTCGGGCAGGGTGCCGTTCTCCGGCTTGTTCCAGCTTGCGGCGCCGTTGCGGCCCGAGGCGTAGACCACGGGAACGTCGAGCACGGCGTCGAGGTCGAGATCGGGGAAGTCGTCGTGCATGTCGCTGGCGAGACCGAGCAGCAGGTCCTGGCTCTCGGTCACGACCTCGTCGATGCGGGCATCCGGTCGGTCGGTCTTGTTGACCAGCAGCACGACGGGAAGCTTCGCCTCGAGGGCCTTGCGCAGCACGAAGCGAGTCTGCGGCAGAGGCCCCTCGCTCGCGTCGACCAGCAGCACGACGCCGTCGACCATCGACAGGCCGCGCTCGACCTCGCCACCGAAGTCGGCGTGGCCGGGGGTGTCGATCACGTTGATCGTCACGGGACCGTCGGTCGCGTGCTTGCCCTTGTACGAGATCGCCGTGTTCTTGGCGAGGATCGTGATGCCCTTCTCGCGCTCGAGGTCGTTCGAGTCCATCGCCCGCTCCTCGAGGTGGGCGTGCTCGGCGAACGAGTTGGTCTGGCGCAACATGGCGTCGACCAGGGTCGTCTTTCCGTGGTCGACGTGAGCGACAATCGCCACGTTGCGCAGGTCGGAGCGTGTGGCGATTGCCATGGCAGAGTTCCTTTAGCTGGTGCGGCCCTTCTGGGCCTTGGATGCGACGCGGTTCTCCCGCCGCTCGCGCTGCGCAATCGGATCGGGCAGCGGCACGGCAGCGATGAGTCGCTGGGTGTAGGGGTCTTGGGGGTTGCGCAGGATCTCGTCTCTGGTCCCTTGCTCCACCAGTCTACCGCGATGCATGACCGCAATCCTGTGCGCGAGGATATCGACGACCGCGAGGTCGTGGCTGACGAACAGGCAGGCGAACTGCAAGCGCTCCTGCAGCTCCTGCAGCAGGTCGAGGAAGCGGGCCTGCACCGACACGTCCAGAGCGCTCGTGGGCTCGTCAGCGACCAGCAGTTCGGGCGTCAGTGCGAGTGCGCGAGCGATGCCGACGCGCTGACGCTGGCCACCGCTGAGCTCGTGCGGGTAGCGGTTGCGGTAGCTGGTGGGAAGCTCCACCTGGCTGAGCAGCTCCTGCACCCGCTTGTCAAGGTCCTTGCCCTTCGCCTCACCTGCCAGCAGCAGCGGTTCGCCGATGGACTGGCCGATCGGCATGCGCGGGTTGAGGCTCGAGCCCGGGTCCTGGAAGACGATGCCGGTCTTGCGGCGCAGCGGACGCAGGTCCTTGTTGTTGGCGTGCGAGATGTCGTGACCCACGACGGTCAGGGTTCCCTCGGCGATCGGCAGCAGCCCGACGGATGCGCGACCCAACGTCGTCTTGCCCGACCCGGACTCCCCCACCAGGCCGAGAATCTCGCCGGGGTAGATCTCGAGGTTGATGTGCTCGGCGGCCCGGAACGCGGGAACCCGCCCGCGCTTGGGGTAGTCGATCGCGACATCCGCGAACTTCAGTACCGGGGTGCGTCGCTCCTCGGCGTTCGCGGGCGCCTGCTCGTTGACCTGCGCACTGGCGGTGCCGAGGTGCGGCACGGCCGCCAGAAGAGACTTCGTGTACGGATGCTGCGGCTTCGTGAACACGTCGATGACGGTGCCCGACTCGACGGCCAGGCCATCCTTCATGACGAGGATGTTGTCGGCCAGGTCGGCGACGACCCCCATGTCGTGAGTGATCAGGATGATGGCGCTGTCGAGGCGTTCCCGCAGGCTGCGCAGGAGATCGATGATCTCCGCCTGCACCGTGACGTCGAGCGCGGTTGTCGGCTCGTCGGCGATGAGCAGCACCGGGTCGCAGGAGATCGACTGTGCGATCATCGCGCGCTGGCGCTGGCCACCCGACAGCTGGTGGGGGTACTTGTAGAACGCGGTCGCGGGATCCGGCATCTCGACCTTGGTGAGCAGCTCGATCGCGCGCTCCTTGGCCTGGGTGGGGTTCAGGTCGAAGTGCGAGCGCAGCGCCTCCATGATCTGGAAGCCGATCGTGTACACCGGGTTCAGGGCCGTCATCGGCTCCTGGAAGATCACGGCGATCTGGTTACCGCGCACCGAGCGAAGCTCCGCCTGCGGGATGCCACGAAGCTCGCGCCCGAGCAGCTTGACCGAACCGCTGACCTTGGCATTCGCGGGAAGCAGCCCCAGCAGTGCCATGGAGCTCGAACTCTTGCCCGAGCCGGACTCGCCGACGATCGCCAGCACCTCGCCGCGCTTGACGACGTAGTTGAGGTCGATGGCAGCGGGGTAGAAGGTTCCATCGACCCAGAAGTCGACGCCAAGGTCGGTGACCTCGAGAACGGTCTCTGCTGCGGTTGTTGTGGGGGTCACTGGGGTACCTCTCCGGTGCGGTCTGCGAAGCTAGGGGAATGCGCTTCGCCCCGACGAGTTTCCGTCCGGCCTTCGGCCGGGTACTGAGTGTGGTCGTTGTAGTTATGGCCGTCGCTGGCCTCGCCAGCTTCGTGGTCACCGGCGACTGGCTGGGACTCGTGCGCTACGGCTGGGCCCTGGCCCTGCTGGGCGCGGGCGCCCTCGCGGTGTTCTGGTTTCCCCGCCTCGACATCGCCGAACACGAGGTGACGGTGCGCAACGTCTTCAGCACCGTGCACGTACCGTGGCCCGCGATCGAGCGAGTCGACACCAAGTGGGCTCTCACCCTGCACACCGCCGAGGGAACCGTGACCGCCTGGGCGAGCCCAGCTCCGACCCGCTACGCCAGCGCTTCGGCGAGCCGACGTGACGCCAGCCTGTCGGGAGACCAGCAGGGCTTCGCGCCGAGGCCCGGAGACCTGCCGACCACCGAGAGCGGAGCGGCGGCCTACGTGATCCGTCAGCACTGGGAGGACCTGCGCGCCGACGGCCTGCTGGCCGCGGGTGCCGAGCCGGGGAGCGTGCGCCGTGACATCCACTGGGCGACCATTGCGGTGCTCGGTGGACTGCTGGTGGCGAGCGTTGCGGGCATTCTGCTCTAGCCGCATCACGCGCTCTTCTCGGTGACGAACGTCGCTCGCGAGAGCGCCTTGTCGGTGGGCATCCGCCGCTGGCGCGGGTCGAAGGCATCCCGAAGACCGTCACCGATGAAGTTGATGCACAAGGCGATAGCGATGATGAACAGGCCCGGCCACCAGAACAGCCACGGCCTCGTGGAGAAGGCCACCTGGTTCTCGCTGATGATCTTGCCGAGCGAGGTGTCGGGCGCCTGCACGCCGTACCCGAGGAAGCTCAAGCCGGTCTCGATGAGGATCGCCGCGGCCATGAGCAGCGTCGAGTTGACGATGATCACGCCGATGGCGTTGGGCAGGATGTGCCGGAAGATGATGCGACGGTCCCTCGCGCCCGCGACGCGTGCGGCATCGACGAACTCCCGCTCACGCAGGCTGAGGAACTCGCCACGCACCAGTCGTGCGAGACCGGTCCAGAGCACGAGGCCGAGGATGATCGCAAGAACCGGGGCTCCCGAGATTCCGAAGCGACGACCGAGCACGGCGCCGATCACGATCACCGGGATGGTGATGATGATGTCGGTGAAGCGCATGAGCACCGAGTCGGTCCAGCCGCGGTAGTACCCGGAGATCGCGCCGATGACCGTGCCGATGAAGGTGGCGATCGCACCGACGATGACCATGATCATGAGCGACTGCTGGGTGCCCCGCATGACGACGGCGAAGATGTCGCGACCGATCTCGTCCTGACCAAAGGGGTGGTTGCCGATCGAGAAGGGGAACAGGCTGAGTGTCGGACGACCACCGTTCTCGATCGCGACAGCGATGTTCCAGGTGTACGGCCACCAACCGCCGGACTTCCAGCTGCCGAAGGCGACGCCCACCGATGTGAACGCGAGCACGATGATGAAGGCGAGCACGACCATCGAGATCAGCGCGCCGCGGTGACGGAAGAACCGCTTGCGCACGATCTGGCCCTGGCTGAGGCCGGCGATCTCCTTGAGCTCGATCGAGTTCTCGGCGTCGGTGACGCCACCCTCGTGATGTCCCGGCTGTTCGACGGGAGGGGGAATGGTGCTCATCAGCTCACCCGGATTCTCGGGTCAAGACCTGCGTAAACGAGGTCGGCGATCAGGTTGAAGAGGATGGCCAGCGATCCCGTGACGAGGAAGAAGGCCATCACAGGGTTCGGGTCGACGTGATCGAGTCCGTTCTGGAAGAGGGCGCCCATGCCGGTCCAGCCGAACACTCGCTCGGTGATGACCGCACCACCGATGATGCCGCCGATGTCGAACGCGACGATCGTGGCGATCGGGATGAGGGCATTGCGGAAGGCGTGACGTACGACGACGGTGCGCTCGGTCAGGCCCTTCGCACGAGCGGTGCGAATGTAGTCCTGGTTCATGACCTCGAGCAGGCTCGCGCGGGAGTAGCGGGTGTAGGTCGCGAACGAGATGAGGATGAGCGCGAGGGTCGGCAGCAGGAGGTGGGTGAAGAGATCCACTCCGTGCACCCACAGCGAGCCCTCGAGCCCCGGCGTGCCCGACCCGATCGTGGCGATCGGTCGACCCTTGATGCGGCCGGAGTTGGCGTAGTCATCCCAGACCTGCATGAAGCGGTCGAGGGAGAGCACAGAGAACGCGATGAATCCCACGATCGCGGCAGTGCGTGCGACCGGTCGCCGATCATCTCCGCCCATGAACCAGCCCACGCCGAGCGCCACCAGCACGGTGGCCACACCGATGCCGATCCAGCCCCAGAACGGCAGGCCGGTCGTGAAGTAGATGAACGGATACCAGGCGGCGACTCCGATTCCGGCAACAACCAGAGACGCGTACAACGCTCGCCGATTCTTGAGTCCGGTGGAGATCGTGGTCACGCCGAACGCCGCACCGACGAGGGTGAGCGCGACTCCGACGATGCCGATGTGCGGGTAGCTGAACCAGTCGGACAGATCCATGTAGATGATCACGGCGGCGGAGGCGAGGGCGGCGGCGGCAAACGTGATGAGTTTGCGGCGCCCCTTGCCCGGCAGGATCGACATCCAGATCAGGCCGGATATCACCGCCAGTATCGGGATGATCCACGGGGCTATCTGGGGATCTGACAGGAAGTCGTTGAAGCCGATGGCCACGAACTGCTTGAGCAGCACGGCGACCCAGAAGATCGGCAGCGAGAAGAACAGGAACGAGAGGAAGGTCACTCCGTAGTCGTAGCCGCTGTACTGGCGAAGCGCGGTGGTGATACCGACGACCAGTCCGAGGATGATGGCGATGACCGAGGCGATCGTCACGAGCTGGAGCGTCGATCCGGCGGCCTGGGCCAGAAGCACAGTTACGGGCTGGTTCTGCACGGTGACGCCGAGGTCGCACTGGCCGATGAAGCACTTGCCGACGCCAGCGATCCAGATGAAGTAGCGCAGGTAGGGCGGCACATCGAGGTGCAGCAGGGCCGTGCGGGCTTCGATGAGCTGCTGCTTGTTGGGGGCAGTACTGGTGCGCAGATCCTCAAGAGGGTCACCTGACAACGCCGTCAGGATGTACATGAGGTACGTGGCTGCAAGAAAGATGAAGATCGAGGCGATCAAGCGCCTCACGATGAATGTTGCCACTGACGGGCACCTACCTAACGGGCTTCCAAGGGTGGGCGCTGGGGCCTGTTACGGCCCCAGCGCCCTGGGTTGTACCTGGCTACTGCCAAGTCATGAGCGTGAGCTCATTACTCGGTGGCAGCGGTGACAGGCTCCCAATCCCAGATGTTCCAGAAGATGGTCGGCGCGAGCGTCGAGGGCGCAATGCCCTTGATCGCGTTCGGGTCGAACGCCGTCACCGACGGGAACTGGAAGATCGTGACTCCATAGAAGTCACTCCACAGCAGCTTGTCGATCTCCTTCTGGATTTCGATCTGCTTGGCCGGGTCGAACTCCACACTGAGGGCAGCGGTGAGCTTGTCCATCTCAGGGTTGCTGTAGAAGTTCAGGTTGTTGATGCCACCCGTGGTGAACGTGGGGGGCGGGCCGTTGGTGACGCCGAGGCTCGTCGACTGCCATCCGAAGAGGGACGCGTCGTACGCACCCGGGGTACCGAGCAGGCCACCCCAGTCAGGGCTGGAGCAGTCGGTGACGTTGAAGCCAGCGAGAGCACCGGACTGCTGGATCAGCAGGAACTCGTTCGCGCGACGGGGGTTCGTCGACGAGAAGAGCATGCAGACCTCGGGGTTGGTGACGCCGGCCTCAGCCAGCAGCGCCTTGGCACCCTCGATGTCGACATCGGCGTAAGCGGCCGAGCCGTTGTTCGCGACCGAGTCGTCGTAGCCCTCGGCACCCGGCAGGAAGACCTGCGAGTTGCGGATCTCGGCGTCGGGCTGCAGCGGCTTGATCAGCTTGTCGACGATCTCCTGGCGCGGGATGACCTTCATGAACGCCTCACGGATGAGGGGGTTGTTGAAGTTGCCGCTCTTGGACTGGTCGAACTGGAGGTCGATGTGCTCGTAGGTGCCCTCGTAGCCACCGATGACGGTGACGTCGAGTGCGGCGAGCGCGTCAGCCACGTCAACAGTCGCCTGGGGCGAGATGACCTGGACTTCACCGTTCTGCAGGGCCTGAACAGCGGCCAGCGGGTCGGTGATGAAGCGCACGGTGATCTCTTCGACCTTGGCCTGGTTGGCACCCGTGTACTGCTTGTTCGCGGTGAGGGTCACGTACTGGTCAGCGACGAAGTCGGTGATCACGTACGGGCCGCTCGAGAGAACGAGGTCGGGGTTCGACGGCATCTCGGTGAAGTTGAAACCGGAGTTCCAGAAGCTCGAGATGGAGGCAAGGGCGGTCTTGTCATCGTTCTCGATGGCGTCGAAGATCGCGTCCTTGGCCTTCTGGTTGTCGTCGATGCCCAGCGCGTTCTTCGCCACGACGTGCGCGGGAAGCGGAGCGCTGAAGACGAGCTCCCAGTCGACGAACGGTGCGTCGTAGGTCAGAGTGATCGACTTCTTGTCGTCGCTCACCTCGGGCAGCGTGCTCACGAGGCCCATACCGGTCGTCGGGTCGGCTCCGGAGTCGAAGTACACGACGTCGGTCGGGAAGTCGGAGGTGAACTCGCCGGTGTCGGGGTCGGTGTACTCGGCGGCGTCGAAGTCCGGCGTGTCGAGGGCGCGCGAGAGTGCGGCCCACTGCAGGAGGAGGTCGGACGCGTCGACGGCGGTGCCATCGGACCACTTGACGCCATCAGCGATCGTGTACTTGACCACCAGCGGGTCGTCCGAGATCTTCTCGTACGTTCCGAACGAGGTGTCCTTCACGAGGGCCGGGGTGTTGTCGTAGTAGTTGAAGCTACTCAGGGTGGCGTACGTGATGTTGTTGTTCGCCGTAGCGTTACCGAACGAGGTAAGGCCGTTGTACGAGTAGAACGGCTGGTTCCACGCCACCGCCAGCGATGAACCCTCAACGATCTCCGACTGCGGCGCTGCGCAGCCCGAGAGGATGAGAGCACCGGCGGCGACTGTAGCGGCAGCTGCCGCGAGTCGTCTGATTCTCAATTTTCCTCCTGTGCAAGATGAGCAAACGGCACGACAATTCCTAGGCCGCACCGCGCTTGGTAGTTCACACCCTAAACGGGGGTATAACACTGGCAAAACTGTAGGGGGAAACGTTACACAGTGGTAACGCTCTTTGGACTTCCTTGCGCTTCTCGGGGGAATTGTGCGCGAATCTGTCGCTAAACGCAGTTATCTTGCAGATCGCCCGGTGGGACGATCTGAATGAGCGTGATTCACGGCGTAGCATCGAACGGTGACCGAAGCGGGATTGTCGAAACCATCCAAGGGGCCACTACTGGTCTTCGACGGCGACTGCGCCTTCTGCACGTCGGCCGTGAACCGACTGAAAGCCATCCTTCCCGTGTTCCCACCCACCTCGCCCTGGCAGTGGCTGGACCTCGATGAGTACGGGCTCACGACCGACGACGTGACGCGCTACGCGTGGGTCGTGACATCCCGGCACCAGTACGCCGGCCACCTCGCCGGTTCGGCCCTTCTGCGTATGCAACCGACCTTCGGATGGCGCTTCCTCGGTCACCTCATCGCTACTCCCCCGGTCTCGTGGGTCGCCTCCCTCGTCTACGACTGGGTCGCCGCCAACCGCCATCGCCTGCCGGGGGGCACCCCCGCCTGCGCGATGCCGCGAGCCGAGTGAGGCTCGCGGCAGGTCCCTACCCCGCCGCCGGGATGGACCCGCTACCAAGCCGGGGTCGGCTCACCACAGAGGTACTGATCGTCCTCGGGCTCTCGCTCGGAGCATCCGCCGCCTATTCGGTCGTCTCGATCGTCAACCGGATGACGCGCACCGAAGCCCTCGGAGACCAGAGCACCTCGATCAACAACCCGTTGAGCGAGCGCCCCACATTCGACCTCATCTACCAGTTGATGGGAATCTTCTTCGATCTGGTACCGGTCGCCCTGTGTGCGTTCCTGCTCTGGCAGGTCACCCGCCCGCACCTGGGGCGGCTCGGTATCGATGCAACCCGCCCGGGCTCGGACTTCGTGCGCGGGCTGGTGCTCGCCCTGCTCATCGGCATCCCCGGCATCGGTGTCTACCTCGGTGGGCGCGCGCTGGGCATCACCGTCACTGTCGTGCCGAACGCGCTCGACAGCTACTGGTGGACGGTGCCCGTGCTCATCCTCTCGGCACTGCGCGCGGGCGTCACCGAGGAGGTCATCGTCATCGGCTACCTGTACGCCCGGCTTACCGACCTGGGCTGGGGCAAGTGGTCGATCATCCTGGGCTCGGCGACCCTGCGCGGCACCTACCACCTCTACCAGGGCTTCGGCTCGTTCATCGGCAACTTCGCGATGGGCGTGCTGTTCGGCTGGCTGTACACGAGGTGGGGTCGCGTGCTTCCGCTGGTGATCGCCCACACGCTCATCGACACGGCGATCTTCGTCGGCTACCCCTGGGCGGCCGCGACCTTCCCTGCCCTGTTCGGCCTGCCGGGCTGACCGGTGATCGAGCGAAGTCGACATCCGACACGCTCGATCACCGCTGCATCAGGCGAAGGCCTCCACGGGTGGGCACGCGCACACCAGGTTGCGGTCGCCATACGCGTTGTCGACTCGACGCACCGGGGGCCAGTACTTGCCGCGGATCAGTGAGCGCAGCGGGTAGACCGCGAGCTCGCGCGAGTAGGCGTGGTTCCACTCCCCCTCGATGACCGACTGGGCGGTGTGCGGGGCGTGCACGAGCGGGTTGTCGTCGGCGGGCCAGACGCCGGCGGCGACGGCATCCGCCTCCTCCTTGATCGCGATCATCGCGTCGATGAAGCGATCGATCTCGGCGAGGTCCTCGCTCTCGGTGGGCTCGATCATGAGCGTGCCGGGAACAGGGAACGACATCGTCGGGGCGTGGAAGCCGTAGTCGATGAGCCGCTTGGCCACGTCGTTGTTGTCGATTCCGGTCGCCTCCTTGAGGGGCCTGAGGTCGAGGATGCACTCGTGCGCGACCAGCCCGTTGTCGCCCGCGTAGAGCACCGGATAGTGCTCGCGCAGTCGCACCGCCACGTAGTTGGCCGCGAGCACGGCCGCACCGGTGGCAGCCTTCAACCCCTCGGCGCCCATCATGCGCACGTACGCCCACGAGATCGGCAGGATGCTCGGGCTCCCGTACGGGGCGGCCGAGATCACGGTGTGGGGCCTCGATACGCCGTCCGGGCTACTCGACCGGCCGGCGATCAGGTCACGCTGCTGCATCGGGTGGCTCGGCAGGAACGGCGCGAGGTGAGCCTTCGCCGCGACCGGCCCCACACCGGGACCGCCACCGCCGTGCGGGATGCAGAAGGTCTTGTGCAGGTTGAGGTGCGAGACATCCCCACCGAAGTCGCCGAACCGGGCGTACCCGAGCAGGGCGTTGAGGTTGGCGCCATCGACGTAGACCTGGCCACCGGCCTCGTGCACCGCCTCGCAGATCGCCCGAACCTCGTGCTCGTAGACGCCGTGCGTCGACGGGTAGGTGATCATCAGTGCCGCAAGGTCGCCGGCATGCTCGGCGACCTTGACCCTCAGGTCGTCGAGGTCGACGTTGCCGAGGTCATCGCACGCGACGACGACCACGCGCATACCGGCCAGCACCGCGCTGGCCGCGTTGGTGCCGTGGGCACTCGACGGAATCAGGCAGACCGTGCGTTCGAGGTCGCCACGAGAACGGTGGTAGCCGCGGATGGCCAGCAACCCGGCCAGTTCACCCTGGCTGCCGGCGTTAGGCTGCAGCGACACCGAGTCGTAGCCCGTGACCTCGGCGAGCCAGCCCTGGAGCTCACCGATCAGCTGCAGGTATCCCTCGACGTCGGACTCGGGTGCGAAGGGGTGCAGTCCCGCGAACTCGGGCCAGGTGACAGCCTCCATCTCGGTGGCCGCGTTGAGCTTCATGGTGCACGAACCGAGCGGGATCATGCCCCGATCGAGCGCGTAGTCCTTGTCGGCGAGGTACTTCAGATAGCGCATCATCGCCGTCTCGCTGCGGTGCGTGTTGAACACGGGATGCGTGAGGTAATCCCCCTCGCGCGTGAGCGAGTCGGGCCAGGACTGGCCGTCGACGGGTCCGTCGGTCGAGGCATCCAACCCGAAGATCTCATCGAGCGCGGCGTCGAGCGAGCCGTCGGCGCTGGTCTCGTCGAAGCTCACCGAGACGGTGTCGTCATCCACCAGGTGCAGCAGGATGCCGCGCTCGCCCGCATCGGCAACGATCGCAGCCGCGCGCCCGGGGACCGGGACGGTCACGGTGTCGAAGTAGTCGCCGTGCACCCCTACCCGCCGCGCGAACAGCCGAGCGCGGATGTTCACCGACTGCGCTATGCGCTTCAGTCCGTGCGGTCCGTGGTACACCGCGTACATCGAAGCCATGACGGCCAGCAGCACCTGCGCGGTGCAGATGTTGGAGGTCGCCTTCTCGCGGCGGATGTGCTGCTCGCGTGCCTGCAGGGAGAGCCGGTAGGCGGGATGACCGTCGGCATCCTGGGAGACGCCGACGAGCCTGCCCGGAAGCTGGCGCTCGAGGCCGGCCCGCACGGCCATGTAGCCGGCGTGGGGACCGCCGAAGCCCATGGGCACACCGAACCGCTGGCTGGTGCCGACGGCGACGTCGGCGCCGAGGTCGCCCGGCGAGGCGAGCAGGGTGAGTGCGAGCAGGTCGGCCGCGACGACCGCCACGCCACCCTGGGCCTGCACCGCCGCGATGACCTCACGGGGGTCCCAGACGCGACCGGATGCTCCCGGGTACTGGATGAGCGCGCCGAACGCCGGTTGAGCAGCCGAAGGCGTATCGAAACCGTCGGCCGGGTCTCGATACGCGGCTTCGCCGCTACTCGACCAGCGGGCCTCACGCAAGTCGATACCCACGGCCTCGGCGCGGGTGCGCAGCAGCGCCTTCGTCTGCGGCAGCGCATCGGCGTCGACGAGGAAGACGTTCGAGGCGGAGCCCGAGGCGCGGCGCGCCAGAAGCATCGCCTCGACGACGGCGGTGCCCTCGTCGAGCATCGACGCGTTGGCTGTAGCCATCCCCGTGAGGTCGGAGACCATGGTCTGGAAGTTGATGAGCGCCTCGAGCCGCCCCTGGCTGATCTCCGGCTGGTAAGGCGTGTAGGCGGTGTACCAGCTCGGGTTCTCGAGCACGTTGCGCTTGATGACCGCGGGGGTGATGGTGTCGTAGTAGCCGAGCCCGATCATCGACCGGCGAACCCGATTGCTGCCAGCGAGCCGACGCAGCTCGGCGAGCGCATCACGTTCGGAGGCGGCCGCAGGGATGCTCGAGCCGTCCAGCGGCTTCACGTGGATGGAGGGCGGCACGGCGGCGTTCACGAGTGCGTCGACGGTCGGATAGCCGACGGCGGCCAGCATGGTGGCCTGGGCCGCAGCATCCGTGCCGATGTGGCGGTCCTGGAAGTGGTCGGTCACTACTCCCCCGTCAGCTTCGAGTACTCGTCGAAGGAGAGCAGGGCGGGCAGCTCGGCGTACTCCACCTTGATGAGCCAGCCCTCGCCGAACGGGTCGCTGTTGACCAGCTCGGGGCTGGCGACCACGGCGTCATTGGCCTCGACGACGGTGCCGTTGACCGGAGCGAACAGCTCACCGACCGACTTGGTCGACTCGATCTCGCCCACGACCTTGCCCTCGGCAACGCTCGAGCCGGCCTTCGGGAGGTCGACGAACACGATGTCGCCCAGCTTCTCGGCCGCGTAGGCGGTGATGCCCACAGTCGCGACGGCACCGTCGACGAGCACCCACTCGTGCTCGGCCGTGTACTGGAGGGTCTTCGGATCAGCCATGGTTCTCTTCCTTCTTGTAGAACGGCAGTGGGACAACGGATGCCGCGACGCGGCTTCCGCGGACGTCGATCTCGAGCGTGGTGCCGGCCGCGGAGCTTGCGACATCCACATACGCCATCGCGATCGGGTAGCCGAGGGTCGGGGACAGCGCCCCGCTCGTGATGTTGCCGACCTCGTCGTCACCATCGAAGACGAGGTAGTCGGCGCGACCGGCGCGTTTGCCCTCGCCGACGAGACCGACGAGCACGCGAGCATCTGCCGGCGGGCCCGCCTCGATGGCGGCGCGGCCGACGAAGTCGCCCTCCTTGGTCAGCGCGACGACGCGACCGAGTCCGGCCTGCACCGGGAACGTGTCCAGATTCAGCTCGTGTCCATAGAGCGGCATGCCCGCCTCGAGCCGCAGGGTGTCGCGACTGGCGAGGCCGGCCGGCACGAGGCCGAAGGGTGCGCCGGCCGAGATGAGGGCCTCCCAGAGGGATGCCGCGGCATCCGCCTGCACATACAGCTCGTAGCCGTCTTCGCCGGTGTAACCGGTGCGACCGATGATGAGCGGCAGGTCGCCGAACTTCGCGTCGGTGCTCCAGTAGTACTTGAGCTCGTCGAGAGGCGTCGCCAGCTGGGCGATGCCGGCGGTCGCCTCGAGGATGCCGCGCGAGAGAGGCCCCTGCACCGCGATCAGCGAGATGTCGTCGCTCTGGTCCTCGATGGTGACGTCGAAGTCGCCAGCGCGCTCGGTGAGTGCGGCGACGACCGGGAAGCGATTGCCTGCGTTGGCCACGACGAGGAACGCGTCATCCGCCCGTCGGTAGACGACGAGGTCGTCGATGATGCCGCCGGACTCAGCGAGCAGCAGGGAGTACTTCGCCTGGCCGAGACCGATCGCCGAGAGCTTGCCCGCGAGCGCGTAGTCGAGGAAGGCCGGCGCGTCCGGGCCCGACACCAGGATCTCGGCCATGTGCGAGATGTCGAAGATGCCGGCGGCGGTGCGCACCGCGTGGTGCTCGGCGAGGTCGGAGCTGTAGCGCACCGGCATCTGCCAGCCGGCGAAGTCGGTGAAGCTTGCCCCAGCGTCGACGTGCAACTGGTGAAGGGGGGACGATCGATCGCTCACGGAGTTCTCCTGAATGCACGGCTGCTGGGTAGAACTCCCCCTCTGTAATGGGCCTGAGAGTTTCGCGACCGTGCCATTGGCACGGGTCACTTTCACCGTCGGCGGCTCTCGCGTGCGTGGTGCGGGTTTCGATACGCGGCTGCGCCGCTACTCGACCTGCTTCGCGCTTCGCGAGAAGCACTTTCCAGAGTGGCCAGTTCGATGCGGTACATGAACCTGAGAGATTGGCGGGGAGGCTTGCTCCTTCGGTGCTGGGGCCATGGTGCCCGAGCTCTCCCGCATCGTGTTGCGGCCCGGTATTCAGTTGTGGGGTCAGCCTAGCAACCGCAGGGGCAGACCGGGGATCCGACGACCCTCGAAGGCGTGTCCCCACTAGACGGGACTGGCGGCCAGATGTTTTGAGGAGTAAACCATTATGCGGGGAAGGTGCATTCGCGATCTGGCGCTGTCGGATCGCACTCCTTGGGGGAGGAGCAGCCATGGACGTAATCGAATCGGAGCCGGTCACACCGCTCGTCGTGACACTGCCGGGGCGTCCGGCCGAGTTGCACGCGGGCATCATCGCCGCATTCGCTCTGGGTCGTTCGACACCGCAGGAGCGGCATCCGCACCCCAGCACGACACTCCTGAAGTCTGGGCTCGACCGGCTCGCACTGCGACTCGGCGACGGTGAGAGCGTCTACGTCGACCGCACCGACCACCTCATCGTTCAGATGGCGACCCACCGCCCCCTCGCGGCCCGACGCCGCATGCAGTCCCTCATCGGCGGGCTGGTTCGCTCGCCGCTCCTTGACGAAGACGGCCCAACCCACGTGGATGTCGGCTCCGCCTGGACTCGCCTGAGCGGCGAGATCTTCACCGACGCCTCCCGCATGCGCGAGGTCTCCGACCAGGCCGACCAGTCACTGCGCAACCGGGACCTCGTACTGCGTTCGGGCGAGCGCGCGAAGGCCAGACGCAAGCCGGCCAAGGCGTTCATACCACTGCTCACAGTGCTCTCGATCGCACTGACCTTCGTTCTGCCGCTGGTGATCATGATGACCACCTATCTTGCTGGCGTGGATATCTCGGGCTTCGTGTATCTCGGGCTCGTTGCCGTACTGCTGCTCATGTCGGCGACTCAACTCGCCGAGGGGTTCAGCGCCCTGATGAAGAATCCCCTGCCACCGCTCAGTGCAACGCCCGCGCCGCCAGCGACGGCCATCGTTGCCGCCTATCTGCCGAACGAGGCGGCCACGATCCTGGAGACCCTGCGCTCCGTGCTGTCGCAGAAGTATGATGGCGGCCTTCAGGTGATTCTCGCCTACAACTCGCCCGTAAGCCTTCCCGTGGAGGACGAACTCCGAGCCCTCGCGGCACAGGAACCGCGACTCGAACTGCTGCGGGTCGCGTACAGCCGATCGAAGGCCGACAACGTCAACGCGGCGCTGGCCATCGTCACCGGCGAGTTCGTGGGTATCTTCGACGCCGACCACCACCCGATGGTCGGATCCTTCGAGCGAGCATGGCGCTGGTTCGCCGACGGCGCCGACGTCGTGCAGGGGCACTGCGTCGTGCGTAACGGCGACGAGTCTGGTATCGCCCGCCTTGTCGCGGTTGAGTTCGAGCAGATCTACGCCGTCAGCCACCCGGGGCGCCAGCGACTGCACCACTTCGGCATCTTCGGCGGCTCGAACGGCTACTGGCGCACCCAGCTTCTTCGCGAAACCCGCCTTCGCTCGCAGTTCCTCACCGAGGACATCGACTCGTCCATCCGCGCGGTGCGGATGGGGGCACGCATCGTCAACGACCCGGGCCTGATCAGTCGCGAGCTCGCGCCGGTGAACTTCCGCGCGCTGTGGAAGCAGCGGATGCGATGGGCCCAGGGATGGTTCGAGGTGAGCCTGCGCCACGGCCACTCCGCCATCTCGCCCAGCGGCCTGAGCCTGCGCCAGCGCTACGGCCTGTGGATGCTGCTGGGCTGGCGCGAACTCTTCCCCTGGATCGCCTCGCTGATGTGGCCGACCCTCGCGTTCTTCATCTGGCGCGACAACGGAATCGATCTGGCCAATGCTCCGCAGGTGTTCTGGCTCACGACGGCGTTCACGCTGACGACAGGCCCGATCCTGATCGCCTTCGCCTACAAGCTCGGCGCTCCGGAGATCCGCGAGCACACGTCATGGTGGTGGCAGTACGTCTTGGTCTCGGTGATCGCCTACTCGGAGTTGAAGAACATCATCGTGCGCGTGGCGCAGATCCGGCACATCCTCCGCCAGGACGAGTGGGTCGTGACCCCCCGGGGTCACGTGGATCGAACGTCGACCCGCGCCTAATCGGCCAACCTGACGAGCGCCTCGTTGCGCTTGAGGAAGCCCGGCTTCCACGGCGGATCGTAGCGCGCGAAGTACACGTCGCCGTCGGGCGTGAGGCCCTCGCGAGCGAGCGCCGCGAGGAGGTCAGCCGCATTGTCCTCGTAGCGCGGCGTCGACGAGCCGCCGCTGAACCTGCGCGCCGCGACGAGACCGCCCGCCACGGTGCGTGAGCGCACGGCGGAGTTCGTCGGGGTGGGTACTGAGGCGGCATCCATCGTCTCGGGCATGACGAAGCTGACCGTCTGACCGCCCGCGGGCCGCGGGCTCTGGATGACCGGGGCCGTCATGGCGATCTGCTGGCGGGCCGCATTGTTGCCGCTGATGAACCCGATGAGGGGCCGGAAGCCCCGGTTGCCGGCCTCGAAGAATGAGCCATCGACGTCGACCTCGACGAGTTGGTGGTCGGGATAGCGACGAACCTCGAAGCCGTCGTAGCTGCGCTCGACGGTGTACGGCTGCACTTCGGTCATGGCCGCAGTGTACGTCGTCAGCCCGGGAATTCCTCGTCGTCGGCCCACGGTGCTCGCAGGGTGAGCTCCACCTCCACCGCGAACTCGATGATGTTCTCCAGAAGCTGCTGGAGGCTGCCCGATCTGAGCAGCGTCACCTGGTCCAAGGGTCCGAAGGGCGCGATTGCTGCGAGCTGCCAGGCGGCCGCGACGGGATCGTCGGCGAGCGTTATGTCGGCCGGCCAGGTCTGGTCGGCGAACTCGCTGGCCAGCGCGATGATGCGGCGCACCGACTCCTCGGCACGATCCCGCAGCGGTTGGAGGTCGTCAGTCCAGACGAGCTCGGGCATCTCGGTGACCGATGCTCGCGGGTAGGGGTCGTCGTCGAGCCACTGGTCGACCTCCACCCGACGCCCGCCCTCCGCAACCAGCACGACGAAGCCCTCGGTCGCATCCATCTGGGTGATCTTGGCGACCGTGGCGACGGGGAAGCGCTGCTCGCCGCCGCCGACCTCCTGGCCGCGCTCGATGAGTGCAACCCCGAATTCGGATGGCTCGTCCTGCAGAATCTGCGACAGCATGATGAGGTAGCGGTCCTCGAAGACCTTCAGCAGCAGCGGCATGTGCGGGAACAGCACCGAACCGAGCGGGAACATCGCGATGTCGGTCACGGTGTCCAGTATTGTCGCAGGGTGGGCAGGAGACGAGGCAGGCACGTGGCGACACGGGCCAAGTCCCGCAGATGGCTTCCGATCGCGGGGATCGCCGCCGCATCCCTGATCGTCGTAGGCGCTTTTGCCGGCCCGTCACTGTTCGCCTCCGCAGGTCAGACACCCGCCGCCGAGGTGACCCGCAGCGCGCCGCAGTTCGCCAAGGGCTCCGCGCAGGCGCCTGCGAAACAGCCGGCGAGCGCGGCGACATCGGGCACGGTCACCCCCGAGACTCCGGCTGGTGGCTCCAGCTCGGTCTTCGTGCCGCTGCCGTGTCCTGACGGCTCGACCCCGGTCGATTCGGCCGACGCGGCGCTGCCGTGCGAGACGCCCTCGGGATATCCCGGCGGCTGATCCCGTCCCCGCGTCACGAGAGCCCGCCAGCGTCGATATGCTCGTGGCAACAAGTCTTGGAGGGCATCATGGCGAAGAGTGACAAGAAGGTCGTGCGGGTCGAATCCACGCCGGCGAGCAAGGCCGAAGAGGCGCGCGAGTCGAACTGGAAGCCGACCCCCGAAGCAAAGAGCAAGGCGATCGGATTCCGCGTGATCGCCGGCGTGCTCTGGCTGCTCGCGATCGGCACCGAGGCTTTCGCCATCTTCTGGGTGCTGCGCCAGAATCCGGTCAACCTGATTCTGCTGATCGTGCTTCTCGTCGTGATCGGCGCTCTGGCAGTCGGTGGCTCCCTGCTGTGGAAGCAGGCCAACCGCCTCGACCCCGCCTCGCGCAACGACAAGGTGCGATTCTTCGTTCAGAACCAGCTCGGCGCGATCATCACGATCATCGCCTTCCTGCCGCTGATCATCATGATCTTCCTCAACAAGGACATGGACGGAAAGCAGAAGGGCATCGCCGGCGCGATCGGAATCGTGCTCCTTCTCGTCGCCGGATACTTCGGAACCTCGATCAACCCGCCGTCGACCGAGCAGTACACCGCTGAGACCCAGCAGGTCGTCGAGATCACCGGACAGAACCTCGTGTTCTGGACCAAGTCGGGCAACGTGTTCCACCTCTGCCAGGATGCCTCGGCCGTCAACCTCGACTCCGCTGACAACACCATCTACTCCGGAACAGTCGCCGAGGCCCACGCCGCGGGCAAGCCGCGCCTCACGCTGCAGGTCGAGCAGGAGAAGAAGCAGTGCGGTTTCGACACCGCCGCTGAAGTGACGCCGGAGCCGACCCCCACGCCCTAGCGCTTGGTGAGTCGCGCGATCAGCCGAACGCGCCGAGGATCAGCCCAGCGACGGTGAGCGACACCACGTCGCCGCCGACCTCGATGATCCACACCCGCAGTCCCTGTCCGCCGAAGAGCCGGTGTGAGAGCGAGCTCGCTGCGGCAATGCCGACGCCCAGCAGCAAGCCGGTGAGCGCACCGCCGAGCGGTCCGACCGGCCCGGCCGCCGCGCTCACGAAGTGGATCACAATGGCCGTTGCAATGACCTGAACGAGTGCGCCAACGGCCGTGAGGCCGAAGGTCAGAGCCATGCCGTGCGCGTTGGGTGACTTCTGCGGATCGCTGCCCATCGCCTTCACCCACAGCGGGTAGAAGGTCTTCGGTGCGAACCAGATCGCTCCGATCACGAAGAACGCCACGAAGGCGACGAGGATGGCCAGCCAATTCAGTTCAGAGAGGATCATGCCGGTGAGCCTAGTGAACTACCGCGCGCGAGCGCACCCCACGGCGCGGGCTGCTACCAGGGCGACGGGCGGTCGAAGTCGGGGGACGCGTCATCCGGGATCGCCTGCACCGGCTCACCGCCCGCGCGGATGCACAGCCACCGCAACCCCTCGGCGCTCTCCGGCAGGCAGCGCCAGGTGCGCCAGACGCCCTGACCGACACGGATGACCGTGCCCGGCCCGACATCGACGATGTCGTCGTCGAGGCCCATCTGTCCGCGCCCCTCGAGGAACACGTAGAGCTCCTCGATGCGGGAGTGGGCGTGCCAGTACCCGGCCTGCTCCCCCGGTTCGTAGGAGTTCGCGGTCATGCCGATGAACTGGGTCTGCAACTCGTGGTCGACGACGCGGCGTCCGTCACGCGAGGTGCGGGGGCGGAAGCCGCCGAAGTGCGCGCGCCAGTCGTCGAGCGCGCCTATCTCGAGAATCTCGTAGTCGCTCATGCGGCCAGACTAGCGAGCCGTGACGGCGCACCGTCAGCGGCACCAGCCCTGGAGTCGTGCGGCCGACTCGCGATAGTCCATCGCCCCGGTGGACACCGCGATGACGAGGTCGTACGCGGCATCGTCGGGAGCCTCGAGCTGGATGCCGTTGAGCGCGTAGAAGACGTAGGTTGCGAGCCAGCCCAGACGCTTGTTGCCGTCGATGAGCGCATGGTTGCGGGTGAGGGACTCGAGGAGAACAGCCGCCTTCTCGTGGATGCCGGGGTACGCGTCGCGCCCGTACAGACTGGTCTGGGGGCGCTTCGCCGCGGCATCCAGGAGGCCCAGATCTCGTAGCGCCGGAACGCCGAGATCAGCGGTGAGCGCCAGGAGGTCTTCGAGAGTGAGGAACTCCACCGTCACTGTGCGAGACGGTCGAGCAGTGCCGCGTAGCGCTCACGGCCGAGGGCGGACAACTCGGACACGCGCTCGGTGCGCACGTGCCGGGCGGCGGCCTCCGTGATCGCGCGAGTGGTCGCCTCCTGCTTGCTGATTCCCTGAGCCTCGGCGAGGAGAGCGAGGGCGCGTTCCTGCTCCTCGGTCAGTCTCAGAGTCATTGCCATGAAGGCGATGGTATCACTGTGGTATCAGTTGTTCGACGGAACTCGACCACGTCGTCGCCCACATCTTCTGGAGGCCACCATGTGAGGCCGCCGCAGAGCACGGCGGGCATGAGTCTGGGTTCGGCCCTGAAGAAATCGAGGGCGGGTCAGGGCGTTCCGGCTTGAAGGCGACCCAAACGCTTCGCCATGAACTCGGCATAGGTCGCCACTTGTTCCTCAACAGTGCGCCCGTCGGTGAGCACTCGCACCTGAACGACGAGATTGCCGCGCTGCAGCTCCCAGACGTACGCGCGCCAGCGAGGCCCGGGATCTCCCTCGCGCACCCACCCCACCGCAGTAACCTCTCCGGGTACGTCGATCGCAGCCTGCGCCGTGATCTGCAACAGGCTCGTGTCGAGGCCGCCCGCTGCGGGTACATTCAGGTCCTGCCACGGGCACGCGGCAACTCGCTGGTGGATGTCACTCATGAACGCACTAGCGGCGTCCGTTGTCGCGAAGACACGGGCCGAGATGTCAGTCATCTCGCCCCCTGTCTCCCACGTCTGAACCCAGCTGATCGGATCTTCAGATGAACTGTCTGGGCCCACGGGGATGTAGGGCGCATTCACCGGTACGAACGAACATTCCTCGTCGCCGTCCACTGAGAGCCACTGTTCCCCTACGCGCGGTGCCACCTCAGATACGGTGCTCGGGCCGATCTCCCCCACGGCGTACAGCTCGTCTTTGATCGACAGCGGGGACACGTCGTCTGCCGAGACCGCCATGAGCTTCGCCGCGTCAATGGTGAAGCATGCTTCAGGGCATGCCAGTGGCGTCTCGGCCGCTGGCTGTTGCAGAGGGCCGCTGATGAACGGTTGGTCCGGACTCGTCTCGCTCACGCTATGCCGCGCGTACGCGAAGAATCCCACAACCGTCATGACCGGGATGATGAGGATGACGACCACCCCGAGCGCGATCAACGTCCACGCCCACCACGGCAAGCCACGTCGTTTGGTTGGCGAGGGAGTCGAGCTTGCCTCAGTCATGTCACTATCTTGCTTCACTGCAAGCGGGCCTGGGCGGCTCACCAATAACGATGTCGTAAAGGGTCGGACCGCGTCTCTAGCCGCCCACTCGGGTCGTAGTCGCCAACGAGAAGGCAAAGGGCGTGGTCGCGGACAGACTGCGCCCGGAGTCGGAGGGTACTTCCTGGAAACCACCCATGGGCGCAGGTATGGCGATTCAGTTGTTGAAGCGGAACTCCACCACGTCGCCGTCCACACCTTCTGGAAGCCACCATGTGAGGCCGCCGCCGGGCATGGAGACGAACTTCCACCCGCCGTCGACATCCAAGGTAAACGCCTCCCAAGGATCATCAGACGAGGCAACCGAAAGCGTCGCGCCACCTGAGAAGTTCACCCTCAGTGCACCCGACGGCCGGATGGTTGCCGATACTAGTGCGAGTTGGTGAAGCGCCACGACCTCTGACGCGTTGCTCGGCGAGCCCGGCTCAATCGGAACCGCTCGATCGCTGATAGTGACCTCAAATGACTTTTCGACACGAAGAACGATGTGCTCCGTGATGATGGACACTCCGTAATCGAATGACGTCTGCCAGACCGCCTCATCCGAGAACTGAAGCGACCAGCCGTCGCTGTCGTGCTTGACACTCATTGACGCGATCATGGCTTTTCGAATCGGAACTCAAGGCCCAGAGGCTCCTCGCCCCACCATGGCTCCGTCACGACGACCTCGACTCGACCGGCAAGGGCTGCCCGAGTCTCGGCAAGTAGCCGTACGCCGTGAGCCAACCACTCGGGGTCACCATCGGAATCCACGCGTGGAATTCTCGCCTCTTCGTATAGGGCGCTCCACGACGTGAGTTCTACGACAAGCGAGTCAGGCAGATTCAGTGACGCAAGGTCAACAGCGACCCCACCACCGCCCGTGCGCAACCAGAGAGGCCCTTGCCCATAGTCCGGCCACCACTCAAAGACGTCTCGGTTTCGTCCCACCTGCGCAAGATACCGCATCGCCGAACGCGCGGTGAAAGCGCCCGCTTTTGAGATCTCTAGTTGTTGAAGCGGAACTCCACCACGTCGCCGTCCTGCATGACGTAGTCCTTGCCCTCGATGCGAGCCTTGCCCTTGGCGCGGGCCTCGGCGATCGAGCCGGTCTCGACGAGGTCGTCGAATCCGATGACCTCCGCCTTGATGAAGCCCTTCTCGAAGTCGGTGTGGATGACGCCCGCCGCCTGCGGCGCCTTCCAGCCCTTGCCGATCGTCCAGGCGCGCGACTCCTTGGGGCCTGCGGTGAGGTAGGTCTGCAGGCCGAGGGTGTCGAAGCCGATGCGGGCGAGCTGGTCAAGACCGCTCTCCTCCTGGCCGGTGGAGGCGAGTAGCTCCGCCGCGTCCGCCTCGTCGAGATCGATGAGCTCGGACTCGAGCTTGGCGTCGAGGAACACGGCGTGAGCTGGCGCGACAAGGGCTGCGAGCGCGGCCTTCTTGGCGGCATCCGTCAGTATCGCCTCGTCGACGTTGAAGACGTAGATGAACGGCTTCGCGGTGAGCAGCCCGAGCTCGCGAATCGGGTCGAGGTCGAGACCGGATGCGCTCAGCGGCTTGCCCGAGTCCAGAACCTTCTGCGCGGCGAGGGCGGTCTCCAGCACGACCGGTTCGGCGCGCTTGGTCTTGACCTCCTTCTCGTAGCGCTCGATCGCCTTCGTGAGCGTCTGCAGGTCGGCGAGGATCAGCTCAGTGTTGATGGTCTCCATGTCGGATGCCGCATCCACTCGCCCGTCGACATGCACGACATCGGCGTCGGTGAAGCCGCGGATGACCTGCGCAATCGCGTCGGCCTCGCGGATGTTGGCGAGGAACTTGTTGCCCAACCCCTCGCCGATGCTCGCACCCTTGACGATGCCCGCGATGTCGACGAACGACACCGGCGCGGGCAGGATGCGCTCGCTGCCGAAGATTCCCGCGAGCACCTTCAGGCGCGGGTCGGGCAGGTTCACCACCCCGACGTTGGGCTCGATGGTCGCGAACGGGTAGTTCGCCGCCAGCACCGAATTCTTGGTCAGCGCATTGAACAGGGTGGACTTGCCGACATTGGGCAGTCCGACGATCGCGATAGTGAGAGCCACGATCAACAAGGTTAGCGGCGCGGAGCTGGGGCTCGGGTCGCTGACGGGATACAGTCGGCACGGAGGCCGCCATCCGGGGCGCGATGCGATGAGAAGGTTCGGTGCCACAGCGGTGCTCGCAGTCGTGGGCGTGCTCGCCCTGCCCACAGCGGCACAGGCCTCGACGATCACCGTCGACCCACCCATCCCGCTGGTCGGCAACCCCTACGCCGCCGCAATTGACCCGACAAGCTCGACCGCGCTGGTCGTGATCCCGGACGCCAACCTGCTGGTCTCCTACGACCTCACCACAGCGACCGCGACCAGTGTCCCGGTGGGAAGCGTGCCGGTCGCCGTCGCGATCTCGCCGGACGGCAGCGTGGCGTTCGTCTCCAACGGGTCGTCGAACACGGTGACACGTCTCGCACTGCCCGCGCTGACGTCGCTGGGGGATGTCGCGGTCGCCTCCCCGAACGGCATCGCCTTCACCCCGGACGGAGCAACCGCCTACGTCGTGAGCGTGACGACGAACTCGGTCGCCGTGATCGATGTCGCCACCGGGGCACTCGGCTCTCCGATTCCGGTAGGCGATCAGCCTGTGGGTGTGGCGCTGACCCCCGACGGCGCGCTCGGCTACGTCACCAACAGCGCGGCCGACACCGTGACCGTCTTCGAGGTGGCCACCGGACTGGTCATCGGGACGACCGTCGTGGGCGCGACGCCGTGGAGCATCCAGGTCTCGCCGAACGGATCCGAGGTGTACGTCACGAACGTGCACAGCGACTCGGTGTCAGTGATCAGCGTCGCCACCGGCACGGTGGTCGCCACTATCGCGGTCGGCGTCGGACCGAACGGGCTCGCCTTCAGCCCGGACGGGTCACTCGCGCTGGTGACCTCCTCAGCAGGCGACTCCGCATGGCCGATCGATGTCGCCTCGCGGACCACAGGCGCCCCGATCGGGGTCGGCGAGTACCCGCTGTTCGTGACGTTCGCTCCCAACGGCGCGACCGCCTACACCTCCGACACCGAGGGATCACAGCTCTCGGTGTTACGGTTCGATCCCCCGCTCGGCCGGCCCGCACCGGGACTCGCCGCGACCGGCCTCGAACTCGGTCTCGCTCCCGCGAGCGGGGTGATCGGCCTGCTCACCGGATTGACTCTTGTCACGGTGGAGCGCCGCCGTCGGATCCGGCACACCTAGCGAGTCCTACCCGCCTAAGTCGGGGGCCGGTGCGACGATCGACTTGTGCCGCTGGACTTCACCGCAATCGACTTCGAGACCGCCAACAACTCCCCTGCGAGCGCCTGCTCGGTCGGTCTGGTGAAGGTTCGCGACGGCCGCGTGGTTGACTCGGCCTACTGGCTGATCAGGCCGCCGTTCGGCCACGATGCGTTCCTCGAGTGGAACGTGCGCATCCACGGCATCATGGCTGCGGATGTCACGGACGCCCTGCTCTGGAGCGAGCAGCTTCACGACCTGCAGTCGTTCGCCGAGAACGACGTACTGGTCGCCCACAACGCGGGATTCGACATGGGCGTCATCGCCGCGGCGAGCGCCGCCTCCTTCGTACCCACTCCGACGTACGACTACCTCTGCAGCCTGCAGGTGGCGCGTCGCACCTACCACCTCGACTCCTACAAGCTGCCGTCTGCCGCGATGGCCGCCGGCTTCGAGGACTTCACCCACCACAACGCACTGGCCGACGCCGAGGCGTGCGCCGCGATCATCGTGCACGCGGCCGACCGGCACGGGGCATCCGATGTCGCCGAACTGGCCACCGCGGTCGGGGCACAGCTCAAGCGCGTCGGCGCGCCCCTTCAGCCGGTGCCGGTCGAGTAGGCCGAAGGCCGTATCGAGACCTCCGCGGGTTTCGATACGGCGCTGCGCGCCCACTCAACCAGCGGCTACCCGTTCTGCGGGAAGCCCAGGTTGATGCCGCCGTGGCTCGGGTCCAACCACCGCGAGGTGACCGCCTTCTGGCGCGTGAAGAAGTGGATGGCGTCGGGCCCGTAGGCCTTCGTGTCACCGAACAGCGAGTCCTTCCAGCCACCGAAGGAGAAGTAGCCCACCGGCACCGGGATCGGCACGTTGATGCCGACCATGCCCACGGTCACCTCGCGCTGGAAGCGGCGGGCCGCTCCCCCGTCGTTGGTGAAGATGGCGGTGCCGTTGCCGTACTGGCTGGAGTTGATGAGCGCGAGACCCTCGTCGTAGGTCGCGACGCGCACGATCGACAGCACCGGTCCGAAGATCTCGTGCTTGTAGACGTCGGAGTCGGTGGAGACATTGTCGATGAGCGTCGGGCCGAGCCAGAAGCCATCCTTGCCACCATCCGCCTGGATGCCACGGCCGTCGACCACGACGGTCGCTCCATCCTTCGTGGCGATGTCGATGTAGCTCGCGACCTTGTCGCGGTGCTCCTTCGTGATGAGGGGACCCATGTCGCAGCCGCGGGTTCCGTCGCCGACCTTCAGGCCTGACATGCGCTCCTGGATCTTGGCGATCAGCTCGTCGGCCACCGGCTCGACGGCCACCACGACGGAGATCGCCATGCAACGCTCGCCGGCCGAGCCGAAGCCCGCGTTGACGGCGGAGTCAGCGACGAGGTCGAGGTCGGCGTCGGGCAGCACGAGCATGTGGTTCTTCGCGCCACCGAGGGCCTGCACCCGCTTGCCATGGTGAGAGGCCGTCTCGTAGATGTACTTGGCGATGGGAGTGGACCCTACGAACGAGATCGCCTGCACATCGGGGTGCTCGAGCAGGGCATCCACCGACTCCTTGTCGCCGTGCACGACGTTGAACACGCCGTCGGGCAGGCCAGCCTCCTTGAGCAGCTTCGCCATCCAGATGGCGGCCGACGGGTCCTTCTCGCTCGGCTTCAGCACGACGGTGTTGCCCGCGGCGATCGCGATGGGGAAGAACCAGAGCGGCACCATGGCCGGGAAGTTGAACGGGCTGATGATGCCCACGACCCCGAGCGGCTGGTGCAGCGAGTAGACGTCGACACCGGTCGACACGTTCTCGGAGTACTCGCCCTTCATGAGGTGCGGGATGGATGTCGCGAACTCGACGACCTCGAGCCCGCGGGCCACCTCGCCCAGCGCGTCACTCGTGACCTTGCCGTGCTCGTTGGTGAGGATCGCGGCGACCTCGGACTTGCGTGCGTTGAGCAGCTCGCGGAAGGCGAAGAGCACGGTCTGGCGCTTGGCCAGCGAGGAGTCGGCCCAGGCGGGGAAGGCGGCCTTCGCGGCCTGCACGGCGACGTCGACATCGGCGACGGTCGCCAGGCGCACCTCGCGCGAGACGGTGCCCTCGGCGGGGTTGTACACGGGCGCCGTGCGGGTCGAGGCGCCGGCCGCGGCCGCTCCGTTGATCCAGTGGTCGAGGACTTCAGTCATGGCACGCTCTCTTCGTCGCGGTTCGTGTTGGTGTGGTCCCAGTCTGGAGCCCGGGTGATCTGCATTCAAGAGCTATTCATGCACAGGCAATGTGCACTATCGCACAGGCAGCAACTCGGCCGCGCGCTGCCTGACCTCGGCAAAGAACGCATCGCGCACCACCCGCACCGCTTCGACTCCGAGGCTGTCCTTGCGCACCGACAGCGAGAACATCAGACGGAAGTCGACCTCGTCGGGCAGCACGGGCGCCAACCGCGGGTCCGACTCGGCCATGAACGCGTGCAGCAGTCCGATGCCCGCCCCGCTGCGGGTCGCCTCCAGCTGGGCGAACACGTTGGTTGAGCCGAAACCCACGTGCATGCCGTTGAGCACGGGAGCGAGGTCGAGTTCGCGCACCGTGAGCAGGGCATCCACATAGAAGACGAGCGGATGCCGCTCCAGGTCGCCGAGCGACACGATCGGTGGGTGCGCGGCGAGGTAGTCGCGCGAGGCGTACAGCCTCAAGGCGTAGGGCGCGAGGGCCTCGGCCGTCAGCCGCGAACTCGTCGCGGACCCGACGGTGACCGCGATGTCGAAGCCGGAGCCGCGCAGGCTCAGCGGGCTCGTCGAGGTGACCAGTTCGACAGTGATGCCGGGATGCTCGGCCTGAACCCGCACCAGACAGGGGGCGACGAAGACGGTTCCGAACCCCTCGGGCGCGACGATGCGCACGGTGCCGCGGGGGCCGTCGGCTCCCCCTGATGCCGCGTCGACGACCTGCTCGACGACGTGCTCGAGCCCTGCGGCTCGCGCCGCGACATCCCGACCGATCACCGTCAACTCCCAGCCGTCGGCACCGCGGTCGAGCAGTCGCACGCCCAGTGCCGACTCCAACCGGTCGATGCGTCTGCGCACCGTGGTGTGATCGACACCGAGCAGTGTGGCGGCGGAGACAAGCCTGCCCGACCGTGCCACGGCGAGCAGATAGCGCAGGTCGTCGGTGCTCACATCGAGCGGATGCGGAACCGACGCGGTCATGCCACCACCCTACGACCGACCCGGCTTGCACTGCCTCGCGGTTCGAAGCCGGGTAATGTCCGACGCCCGGGTGATACTGGGCCCATGGACCCCATCCTCGCCCTCATCGTGGGACTCGCCGCCGGCGCCGTGCTCGGCGCTGCCATCGGTCTGCTCGCCGGGCGCCTGCGCGGCGCTGGGGCGGATCCCGCCGTGATCGAGGCACGGCACGCGACCGCGCTCGCACAACTGCAGGCCGACGAACAGGAGCGGCGGGCCGAGCTCGGTTCGCAGCTCGCTGCAGCGCAGGCCAGCCTCGCAGGACTCCGCGAGCAACTGCACATGGCGCAGCAGCAGTACGGTGAGGCCGTCGAGCGTGCCCAGGCTGAGGCGCAGGAGCGCGCGGCCGAGGGGAAGGTTCTTCAGGCGCTGTCTCCGGTGCAGGAGACGCTACGCACCATGCAGCAGAAGGTGCTCGACATGGAGCAGCAGCGCAGCCGCCAGCACGGCGAGCTGTCCGAGCAGTTGCGCACCGCGACCGAGTCGGAAGAGCGACTGCGTGCGACCGCGGAATCGCTCGCATCCGCCCTGCGCAACAATGCGACCCGTGGCGTCTGGGGCGAGACCCAGTTGCGCAACCTGGTCGAATCGGCCGGCCTGCTCAACCGCGTCGACTTCACCGTGCAGACCAGCATCAGCTCCGAGTCCGGCGCGCGTCGCCCCGACATGGTGCTGCGGCTTCCCGGCGGCAAGTCGATCGCGGTCGACGCGAAGGTTCCCTACAACTCCTACATCGACGCGAGCGCCATCCCCGCGACTGCCACCGGAGAGCAGGAGGCGCGGCGCCAGAGCCTACTCGCGCAGCACGCGAAGCAGGTGCGCTCGCACGTCGACGCGCTGTCGGCCAAGAGCTACTGGACCGGCCTCGACTCGAGCCCCGAGTTCACCATGGCCTTCATTCCCAACGAGTCGCTCCTGTCGGTGGCTCTGGATCAGGATCCCGGCCTGCTCGACTACGCCTTCAGCAAGCGGGTGCTACTCGCCTCCCCCGTGAGCTTCTGGGCGACTCTGAAGACCGTCGCGTTCACCTGGCAGCAGGAGGTGCTCACCGAGGATGCCAAGCGGCTGTTCGACCTCGGCAAGGAGCTCTTCGGTCGCATAGCCACCCTCGGAGAGCACGCCGAGAAGCTGCGTCGCTCCCTCGACTCGACCGTGGCCAACTACAACCAGTTCGCAAGCTCCCTGGAGTCCCGCGTACTGGTGACCGCCCGCAAGCTCGACCAGCTCGACGAATCCAAGATCATTCCCGCCCCCGGCGTAGTGGAAGAACGCCCCAAGCCCCTCAGCGCCATCGAGTTCGAGCTAGCCTCCCTCGATGAGCTCGAGGGAGTCGCCCGCCCCGAGCTGGAGCTTCCCGGCATGGAGCTGCCGGCCGTGCCCGCCAAGGGCAGCAAGAAGACGGCCTAGTCGAGGTAGCCACAATGCTGGGTGCCAGCCGCTTCGCATCCAGCTTCTCGGCTACCTCGATGTCACTGACGAGGGCAGACAGGTGAGACCCGCTAGTCGTCCAACCACTTCGCGGCGAGGTGGTCGGCCTCGACGCGGCGGATCGTGCCTGAATGAGACCGCAGCACGATGCTTTCGGTGCGGATGATCGGCCCCAGCCGACGCACACCTCGTACGAGCCCACCATCGGTGACGCCCGTCGCAACGAAGAACGTGTTGTCACTGCGCACCAGGCTGTCAGCGTCGTAGACGTGATCGAAGAGCAGGCCCGCCGCTTCGCCCCGCGCGCGCTCCTCGTCGTCCTTCGGGGCGAGGATCGTCTGGATGACGCCGCCCAGGGCCTTGATCGCGCACGCCGTCGCCACGCCCTCGGGGCTGCCGCCGATACCCGCGCACATGTCGATGCGCGTGCCGTAGAGGGCCGCGTTGATTCCGCCGGCCACATCGCCGTCGAGCATCAGTCGGGTGCCCGCCCCGGTGGCGCGAATCTCCTCAATGAGTCCCTCGTGCCGGGGACGGTCCAGCACGGCGACGACGATCTCGCTCACCGGCTTGCCCTTCGCCTTCGCGAACTCGCGAATGTTCTCGCCGATGGGCTGCCGGATGTCAATGACCCCCCGGCCTTCGGCGCCGGTGACGATCTTGTTCATGTAGAACACGCTCGACGCGTCAAGCATGGTGCCCCGGTCGGATACGGCGATCATCGAGATCGCGTTCTGACGTCCGGCAGCTGTCAGCGAGGTTCCGTCGATCGGGTCGACAGCGATATCGCACGCCGGGCCCCGTCCGGTGCCCACATGCTCGCCGTTGAACAGCATCGGCGCGTTGTCCTTCTCGCCCTCGCCGATCACCACGAGCCCGTCGAAGTCGACCGTGCCGAGGAACTTGCGCATGGCATCCACGGCCGCACCGTCGGCGCCGAGCTTGTCGCCCTTGCCGATGAACGGCACGGCACGGATGGCCGCGGCTTCAGTCGCTCGCACCAACTCGAGTGCGAGGTTGCGATCGGGGTGGAGGAACAGCGTTCCGGTTTCAGAGGTCGACATGGAAAACATCCCGTGAAAGAGCCGAACGCTGTGGTGGAGTTCAATCGGCGAACCAACGCCCGTCCAGCCTAGCGTTCGCCCTCGCTAGACTTTTGTTTCGGACACCACCCGCATTCCAAGGAGACCATCGATGCCCGTCGCCACGCCAGACCAGTACGCAGAAATGCTCGACAAGGCCAAGAGCCGCGGCTTCGCGTACCCCGCGATCAACGTGTCGTCGTCGTCGACGATCAATGCGGTGCTCCAGGGCCTCACCGAGGCGGGTTCGGACGGCATCATCCAGGTAACGACCGGTGGTGCCGACTACTTCGCCGGGCAGAGCGTCAAGGCGCGCGCATCCGGAGCTCTCGCGTTCGCCGCGTTCGTGACCGAGGTCGCCAAGAACTACCCGATCACGGTCGCCCTCCACACCGACCACTGCCCGAAGGATGCACTCGACGGCTTCGTCATGCCCCTCATCGCCGCATCCGAGGCCGAGGTGAAGGCGGGGCGCAACCCGATCTTCCAGTCCCACATGTGGGACGGCTCGGCGGTACCCCTCGCCGAGAACCTGGAGATCGCGAAGACCCTGCTGCCGCGCATGAAGGCGATCAACGCAATCCTCGAGGTCGAGATCGGCGTCGTAGGTGGTGAGGAGGACGGGGTCAGCCACGACATCAACGAGCACCTCTACACGACTCTGGATGATGCGATCGCCACTGTCGAGGCCCTCGGCCTCGGCGAGCAGGGTCGGTACATGGCGGCGCTCACGTTCGGCAACGTGCACGGCGTCTACAAGCCCGGCAACGTCAAGCTCAAGCCGGAGCTGCTGGGCACCATCCAGGCCGGGCTCCAGGCCAAGTACGGAACCTCCTCAGCCCACCCACTCGACCTGGTCTTCCACGGTGGCTCCGGTTCGAGCCCCGAGGAGATCGCCACGGCGGTGGCGAACGGCGTGGTGAAGATGAACATCGACACCGACACCCAGTACGCCTTCAGCCGCTCGATCGCCGACACCGTGCTGCGCAACTACGACGGTTTCCTGAAGGTCGATGGCGAGGTGGGCAACAAGAAGATCTACGACCCCCGCGCCTGGGGCAAGCTCGCCGAGACGGCCATGGCGGCTCGGGTCGTCGAGGCCACGACCGAGCTCGGCTCGGCCGGCCACTCCGGCAACTAGGGCGCGTCGCGGGGGGCGATCCGGAACGAGATTCCGTGTCGCCCCACCTCGAGATCATCCACGGCCGTCTTCAGCGTGAGGTAGTACGGCGCCAAGTGCATGATGCGCCTGCCCTCGGGCAGCGCCATGTCGAGGCTCACCGCGACGGCCGTCGCTCCATCGGGCGCTTTGCGCAACTCGACCATCAGTGACCCGGTGTCGGTACCGGGGGCGGCAAGTACTGCCTCCAGAAGCCCACGCAGTGCGGTGCGCTGCGGACTGTTCATGCGGCGCGCAAGGCGCTCCGGGTCGACGACGACGAGCCGGGACCCTTGTGCTATCGAATCGAGCCAGCTCACCGACCCCTGAGTCACCAGGTCATCGCGCAGCCGCCGCGCGATCTGCCCGGCAAGAGCGCGGCTCTCGGGGGTCACCCGGCCCGTGTCAGCGAGGGACTCCAGGAAGGGCACCGCGCGAGCGGTCAGCTGCGCCAGGGTCACCCGCTCGATCTGCTCGGCCGCCTCGTCGCGCACCTCGCGCCCGGCGACCATCAGCCGTGAGGGGCTCTGCAGCAGCGGGAGCATCGTACTGACAACCCCGTAGGAGAAGGTCACCATCGACGCGAGGGAGAGCACCGCCGGCGCTGAGACGATCACGGCCGATCCGACCGGCCCCCACGCACCGGATGTGGGATACACGACGAGGAGCGCAATGGTGGTGACCACAATCGTCGCAGTTCCACCGACAGCGATCAGTACCCGGCCGGGCAGGTACGGCCCGAGGCTGACGATGGCAAGGGCTAAGGAGCTCGGCGCCCACCACAGTTCTATGGTGAAGTCGCTGCTCGCGTAGCCGAGGGCCGAGACAATGACTCCGGTCGCCGACAGCGCGAGCGCGACCGAGGCGATACCCCATCCGATCGGTCGACGAATCGGCCGGGTGGCCAGATGAACCAACAGCGGGGATGCCACGCACGAGAGCAGCGCGACGATCTGGAGCACCGGCATGCTCGACAGCCCCCACGTCAGCACGATCGCGGGAGTGGCAGCGACCACCATGATGCCCGCCACTGCGAGCGGCACCAGCGGCCCAGTGAACCAGCTCAGCGGATCCACCTGTTGCGCGGAGAGCGCGAAGTACCGTCGGTCAGCTCTCGCCATGGGTGGACTCCTCATGGTGTCGCACGACCTCGAGCACGGGCATCCGCATGACTATCGACGTGCCCGAATCAGGGGACGACCACACGCGCGCCGACCCGCCAACGGCCTCGACGCGGTCGACGACGGAGTGACGGATGCCCAGCCGGTCGGCGGGGACCCCGTGCGGGTCGAATCCGACTCCCTCATCGGTGACGATGACTGTCACCTCATCGTCGGAATAGGCCAAGTCGACCTCCGCGACGGTCGTCTGTGAGTGCCGCAGCACGTTCTCCAGGCACGCCCGGACCGCATCCAGCAGCGCGGCCGCGACATCAGGGGCGAGGCGATAGATTCCGGTTCCGCTGCCCGTGATCTGCACGGTGAGTCCCCGCCACTGGAGGTCGCTCATGATCATCATGAGCTGGTTACGCAGCTCGGAATCCTGGTCGTCACGGATCACCTCGGACGACTCGTGCAACCACTCGGCACTCGTGAGCGTATGCAGATCCGCGCGAAGGCGATCGATGACCCGCTGGTCGAGTTGGTCGGGTGAGTTCATGATGATCGAGAGATCGTTCAGGAGCGTGTCGTGCACGGCAGCTGTCACCCGAGCCCGGAGGTTCTCCTGCACCTGGAGCCGACGCGTCTCCTGTTCGAGTAGTTCGAAGTTGGGCACCCGGCTGCGCGCCCGGGCCTGAATGGCCGCGAGGGTGACGAACACGAAGACGTACATGAGGAAGACCAGGACGGGCCCCCACCCGGGCCGAAGCGGCATCCCGGTGACCACGGCTACCGCCACGCTCACCAGCAAGGAGACCAGAAAGCCGCAGAAGATCCAGGCCAGGGCGATGAACCAGCTGGTCGCCCCGACCGCCACCAGTACGAGGGAGACCGCCGGCCGGTTCAGCAGGAACACGGCGTCGCTTTCGATGGTCGGAACCGCTGAGATGAGTGCGAGCTGGTAGGCGAATGCGCCGATGGCGCCAGCCACGAGAAACGTCACGACTACCCAGACCTTCGGCCTGAGGTACGCCACCACCGCGAGCCCGAGCATGACGACGACGATCGCGAGGGGCGCCCACAGCGCCGCCGTCAGATCCCGGCTCACGAGGAACTCGACGAGCACGGGGATAGTCAGCGCCAGGTTGGCGGCGTTGACCGCCCAGGCGCTTCTCGCCGTGGCCCCGGTGATGACCCGGGCCGCGTCATCCCGAGGAAGGACGGCTAGTCGCACCAGCTGCCCGCGCTATCCGGTCAGGGTGTTCAGGTAGGTGGCGAGCGCGGGATCGATGAGCATCAGGGCGAGGATGCCCACGAGTAGCACCAGTGCGGCAGCACCGCCTGCCGCGAGCGGCACCCAGAAGGCGCGCTGGTGCTGGCGGATACGCCGAGCAGACCACACGATCGCGATCAGGATGAGCAGAACGCGCACGACGTTCTGTGCGACTCCCATGGAGTTCGCCAGAGCGTCCGAGGTGAACTCGCCGTAACCGAGCTGGATGTACGACTCGCGCATCACGCTCGCAAAGTTCGCGAACGAGCTGAACTGCCTGATGACGTCGACGAGTCCGATCCCGAGCAGGAGCACTGTGAGAACGACATCGGAGGTCGGCGCGGGCGGGCGCTGCGCCGCGACGGTGGGCGGCGGAAGCGTTTCGGGCGCGGCCACGACCGGCGGGGCGTCAGAGTACTGGCCCCAGCGCGGTTCGGGGCGAGGATCGGGCGTCGGTTCAGTCATTGCCGCGCTGCCAGTCCAGCTGGCGGATGCGCCCGCCGAGTCCGCGCTCATCGGGATTGCCCGCGGCGTCGGTGCGCAGTTCCTTCGGCAGGGAGAACATGAGGTCCTCCTCGGCGGTGACCACCTGGCTCACGTCGGTGTAACCCGCGTCGGCGAGGTCGTCGAGTACCTCCTGCACGAGAACCTCCGGCACGGATGCCCCGCTCGTGACGCCGACCGTCGCGACGCCGTCGAGCCACTCCTGCCTGATCTCGCTCGCGTAGTCGACGCGGTAGGCGGCCTTCGCGCCGCTCTCGAGCGCGACATCCACGAGCCGGACCGTGTTGGAGCTGTTGGCGCTACCGACGACAATCACGAGATCAGCGGTGGCCGCGACCTTCTTGATCGCGACCTGGCGGTTCTGGGTGGCGTAGCAGATGTCGTCGCTCGGCGGGTCCTGCAGGTTCGGGAAGCGCTCGCGCAGCAGCCGCACGGTCTCCATGGTCTCGTCGACGCTCAGGGTCGTCTGCGAGAGCCAGACCAGGTGGTCGGGGTTCTTCACGACAATGTTCGGCACGTCGGCGGGGCTGTTGACGAGGGTCGTGCGCTCGGGTGCGTGACCCATGGTGCCCTCGACCTCCTCGTGACCGTGGTGGCCGATGAGAAGGATCTCGTAGTCGTCGCGGGCGAACCTGGTGGCCTCGCGGTGCACCTTGGTGACGAGCGGACAGGTCGCGTCGATCGCCTGGAGGTTGCGGTCGGCAGCACCCTGCACCACGGCGGGCGAGACGCCGTGAGCACTGAAGACGACGTGAGCGCCCTCGGGCACCTCCTCCACCTCATCGACGAAGATCGCGCCCTGCTTCTCCAGCGTGGTCACCACGTGGATGTTGTGCACGATCTGCTTGCGCACGTACACCGGGGCACCGTAACGCTCGAGCGCCTTCTCCACAGCGATCACGGCACGATCCACACCCGCGCAGTATCCCCGGGGCGCAGCGAGGAGCACCCGCTTGGTTCCGGCGACAGGGGTATCCTTTAGCCTGTTCCGTTGGGCGGGCATGCGCGGCGTTTCGAGGGCCGTGACGCTCCCGTTCGAGATGGTGCTCACACTGCCAATTCTAGGCGGCGGGCCGAACAGTACGGGCCGAACCATGCTGACCAGCGATTCGGGAGGGCGACGATGACGACGGATGATGCGCCATCCACCGTTGACGCACCGTGGCCGGTAGGCCTGCTCTCCACCAAGATCAAGGGCTGGATCGAGCGCCTGGGCACGGCCTGGGTCGAGGGCGAGATCACCCAGTGGGGGGTCTCCGGCGGCAACGTCTACGGCAAGTTGAAAGACCTCGAGGCGGATGCCACGGTCTCGTTCACGGTGTGGTCGTCGACCCGCGCGAAACTGCCCGCCGACCTCAAGCAGGGCGACCGCGTGGTCGCGCTCGTCAAGCCGAACTACTGGGTCAAGGGTGGCACGCTCACGATGCAGGTCTTCGAGATGCGCCATGTCGGGCTCGGTGACCTGCTCGAACGCCTCGAGCGCCTTCGCCAGAAGCTCAAGGCCGAGGGCCTGTTCGACCACAAGAAGCCCCTGCCGTTCCTGCCCGGGTGCATCGGACTCGTGACCGGTAAGGACAGCGACGCGGAGAAGGATGTACTGCGCAACGCGCAACTGCGCTGGCCCGCGGTGAAGTTCCGGGTCGTTCACGCCGCGGTGCAGGGTGACCGGGCGGCCGCCGAGGTGACCGCGGCGATCCAAGTGCTCGACGCCGATCCCGAGGTCGAGGTCATCATCGTCGCCCGCGGCGGCGGCGACTTCCAGAACCTCCTCGTGTTCAGCGACGAAGCACTCGTGCGGGCGGCTGCCGCCTGCGTGACTCCCCTGGTGTCCGCGATCGGGCATGAGGCCGATCGACCGCTGCTCGACGAGGTCGCCGACCTGCGGGCATCCACCCCCACGGATGCGGCGAAACGGGTGGTGCCGGACGTGGCGGAGGAGCTCGCCCGCGTGCAGCAGGCGCTCGGATCCCTGCGCCTGCGGATAACCCAGCGGCTGTCGGCGGAGGTGGATCGACTCGAGACGCTGCGATCTCGTCCGGTGCTCGCGTCATCCAGCTGGATCGTGGATGTGCGCGCCGACGATCTGTCGCGCTACGTGCAGCGCAGCCGGGACCTCGTCGAGCGGGTGCTCGAGCGCAGCCACACCCGGGTGTCGGAACTGACCGCGCAGCTGCGGGCGCTGTCGCCGCAGCGCACCCTCGCCCGCGGATACGCGATCGCCCAGCTGCCCGACGGCCGAGCCGTGCGGTCGGTATCGGAGGCGCCAGCGGGAACCGAGCTTCGACTCACAGTCGCCGACGGCCGCATCTCGGCGACAGTGGACGACGGATAGAATCGTGACCGTGGGCAACGAGAAGATCGACGTGAGCGACCTCAGCTACGAGCAGGCGCGCGACGAGCTCATGCAGGTCGTTGCAGAGCTCGAACAGGGATCATCGAGCCTCGAGGAGTCGCTGACTCTCTGGGAGCGCGGGGAGGCTCTCGCGGCCCGGTGCGAGGAGTGGCTCAAGGGTGCCAAGGCCCGTCTCGACGCGGCACGAGCCGCAGCGACCGACTGACCGTGGCAGGCAAGCAGCCCGCGATCGTCGCTGAGCTCGGACGACCGGAGACCCCCGAGGAGACGGCGGCTCGCAAGGCGGAGAACTCGCGCAAGCGGCGCGCCAACCAGACCGCGTTCAACCTGATCGTCGCCACGATCGCGTCCCTCGGAATCGTGCTGTTCCTGGTGGTCGTCGTGGTGCGGCCGAACCCCGAGCCAGCGCCCGGCATCGAATACGTCACGATCGCCGCCCAGTCACAGCCCGAGGCATCGGCCGAGCTCATCGTTCCGGTGCTCCCCGACACGTGGAGCGCGAACGCCGCCAACTTCGGCGCTCGCAACGAGGTGCCCACCTGGTATGTCGGCTTCATCACCCCGAGCGTGCAGTTCATCGCCTTCAACCAGGGCATCGGCGCGAACCCGACCTGGCAGGCCACGACGCTCGACAACGCCGCCGAGACGGGCACCGTCACCATCGACGGCCTCACCTGGACCGTGTACGACCAGCGCGACAAGTCCGACACCGGCAACTTCGCGTACTCCATGGCGACCGTGGTCGGCGAGAGCACGATACTTCTGCACGGCACGGCTCCCGTGGGCGAGTTCGAGTTGCTGGCGTCATCCATCGCTTCGGAGGTACCTGCACAGTGACGACCAATCGAACCCCAGCGGATGTCTGGCGCGAGATGCTGCGCGGCAACGAGCGCTTCGTCGCCGGCACCCCCGAGCACCCCCGTCAGGACGTCGAGCGTCGTCAGGAACTCGCGTTCACCCAGGAGCCGCACGCCGCTCTTTTCGGATGCAGCGACTCGCGTCTGGCCGCCGAGATTATCTTCGACAAGGGCATCGGCGACCTGTTCGTCGTGCGCAACGCCGGCCAGATCATCTCGGATTCCGTCATCGGTTCGCTCGAGTACGCGGTCGGCGTGCTCGGTGTGCCGCTGATCGTCGTGCTCGGTCACGACAGCTGCGGAGCGGTGCTCGCCGCGATCGCCGCCGAGGGTGAGGATGCGCCGGTGCTGCCGCCGCACATCGCGGGCCTCATCTCGAAGATCACTCCGGCGGTGCATCGAGTCATCAAGGCTTCCGGCACCGCCGAGCACGCCGAGATCGACTCGCAGGAGGTCGGCCGCGAGCACCTGCGCGACACGATCGCCGAGCTGCTCGAATCATCCGAACTCATCAGCGACGCGGTTGCCGCGGGTACGCTGGCTGTGGTGGGCGCGAACTATCGCCTGCTTGAAGGCCGCGCGGTTCCCGACGTGATCGTGGGCGCGGTCTGACTCCACCACTTTCTCTCCCCGCAGGCACACAGAAGGACGACACTGGCGTGAGCACCCCCGAATACCGTATCGAGCACGACACGATGGGCGAGGTGCGGGTTCCCGCCAACGCCCTCTACGGCGCACAGACGCAGCGCGCGGTGGAGAACTTCCCCATCTCGGGTGCGGGCCTTGAGCGCGCGCAGATCATCGCTCTGGCGCGCATCAAGCGCGCAGCGGCCATCGTCAACGGCGAGATGGGCGTGATCGACCAGGGCATCTCGGATGCGATCGCATCCGCCGCCGAGAAGCTGATCGCCGGCGAGCACCACGAGCATTTCCCCGTCGACACGTACCAGACCGGCAGTGGCACGTCGTCGAACATGAACATGAATGAGGTGCTCGCCCACGTGGCCACCGAGATTCTTGGCTCGCCGGTGCACCCCAACGACCACGTGAACGCCTCGCAGTCATCGAACGACGTCTTCCCCACCAGCGTGCACATCGCTGTCACCGGCGCGCTGCTGCACGACCTCATTCCCGCCCTCGATCACCTCGCGATTGCCCTCGAGAAGAAGGCCGTGCTCTGGAAGGACGCGGTCAAGTCGGGCCGCACCCATCTGATGGATGCCACGCCCGTGACCCTCGGCCAGGAGTTCGCGGGCTACGCGCGCCAGGTGCGACTCGGCATCGAGCGGGTGCAGTCGGCGATCCCGCGGGTCGCCGAGGTGCCACTGGGCGGCACGGCCACCGGCACCGGCATCAACACGCCGCTGGGCTTTCCGCAGCGGGTCATCGCCGTGCTCGCCACCGACTCGGGTCTGCCGATCACTGAAGCACTCGACCACTTCGAGGCGCAGGGTGCGCGCGATGGGCTGGTCGAGGCATCCGGCGCCCTGCGGGTCATCGCTGTGAGCCTCACGAAGATCTGCAACGACCTGCGCTGGATGGGCTCTGGCCCCAACACCGGAATCGGCGAGCTGCACATCCCCGACCTGCAGCCCGGCTCCTCGATCATGCCCGGCAAGGTGAACCCCGTGATTCCCGAGGCGGTGCTGATGGTTGCCGCCCGTGTCATCGGCAACGATGCGACGATCGCGTGGGCTGGTGCGTCGGGCAACTTCGAGCTCAACGTGGCCATCCCCGTCATGGGCACGGCGCTGCTCGAGTCGATTCGACTGCTGTCGAACTCGTCGATCGCCCTCGCCGACAAGACCGTCGACGGCCTCGAGGCGAACCTGGTTCGCGCCCGTGCCCTCGCCGAGTCGTCCCCGTCGATCGTGACGCCGCTCAACAAGTTCATCGGTTACGAGTCGGCGGCGAAGATCGCCAAGCACTCGGTGGCCCAGGGCATCACCGTGCGTGAGGCGGTCATCGACCTCGGCTTCGTCGAGCGCGGCGAGATCAGCCTGGAGCAGCTCGACACGGCGCTCGACGTCATGTCGATGACCCACCCGGGCTGAGCGCGGCGCCGAGAGCGGCGCCACTCCTCCCATGCTGCGGCGTCGAGATCGGCGCACATCCTCCGGTGCCGCTGCGTCGAGATCGGCGCCAATCCTCCCACGCCGCTGCGCCGAGATCGGCGCACATCCTGCCGCACCGCGGCGCCGACCAGCTGAGCTACGTCAGCGGCTGCTGGCCGTCGCAGCCGGCGTTCGCGGTCACGTGCTCAGTAGTCGTGTGAGTGCGGGGCTTTTGGTTCGTGCGCGGATGGGTTTCTGGTGGGGGTCGATGTCGGGTGGGGGGATGAAGTGGGTGGTCCCGTGGGTGCGGGTGATTTCCCAGCCGTTGTTGTGTACGAGCATGTGGTGGTGTCGGCAGAGCAGGATTCCCCGGTTTGTGTTCGTCGAGCCGTGGTCTCTGGTCCAGTGGTCGATGTGGTGGATTTCGCACCAGCTGGGTGGTCGGTCGCAGTCGCCGAGTTGGCAGCCTCCGTCGCGGGCGGCGATGCCGATGCCTTGTCGGCTGCTGAAGAGTCGATGTTCCCGGCCGAGGTTGAGGATCTCGCCCTCGGTGTCGAACTTGATGGGGATGACCCCGGTGGTGCAGGTGTGTCGTTCGATGGTGGCGATGGACACCGGTTCGGTGTGACCTTCGATGAACCCGACCCCGCGGCGTTGACGCAGGTCCTTGTCGGTGACGAGGAGTTTGATTCCGGGACGTTTGGCACCGAGGACCACGTTGGTGTCGGCGGCGGTGCCGATGCGGATCAGTTCGACGAACGCATCCAGCACTAACTGTTCGGTGGTGCGCTCGTCGGTGGCGATCTGTTCGGCGCGGGCGGCGAGGGTGGGGTCGACGAAGCGGGGTCCGCCGCGGCGTGGTGAGGTGACGGCGTCGAAGGTGGCGGTGACGATCGCTGCGGACTCCGGATCCAGCAGCCCTGTCAGGCGGGTCATGCCGTCGGGTTGCAGGAACAGGTGCAGGTATCGTTTGGAGCGCAGGAACTGTTCACGTTCGGCGACCCGGTCCAGATCCAACCCGACCCTGAGGTCGCGGGCGCGAGCGGCGAGCTTCTCGACCGTGAGGGTCGTGGCCTCAGCCAGCAGGGTTGCCGCAGCGTGAGCCAGAGACTCGACCGACACGGTGTCGTCAGGCACCCCCAACCCGATGCGGATCGCCTCCGCAGCCTCCAACGACAGGTGCCCGCTCGCGACAGCGACGCCGACCTCCTGCAGCCAGGGGTGGGGGTCGGGCTCGGCTGCGGGATCCGAGCCCGACGTCAAGGACCCGGGCAGCATCCCGCCGACACGCACCATCGTGGATGCCTCCCGCGATGTCGCCCCGGTCAGCTGTTGCACCAACCGTTCCGGGGTGCGGGCGCCCAACCGTTGGGCTAGACCGGCATGCCCGAGTTCGCGGCGGGAGCGGTGCTCGATCTCCGCAGCCAGGGCGGCAGCCGTGGCATCCACCCGCCGGCGAATCTGCGCCACCGACCGCTGCGCCGACAGCAACGCCGCGTCATCCAGTGCGGAGGTAGATGGTGGTGCGAACGGCAACGACAAATCCGACAGGTGCGAAAACGACACCTCAGACACGACCGCCAGCGCGGGCATCGTGTCGGTGAGGGTCATGCCCCCATTCTCCCAGAGATCGAACACATGTTCGAGTAGAAGATCTTTCCGCAGAACCACCTGTGGAGGAGAAGAGGGCGGAGGACAGGAGTGCCGACCCGCTACCCCACCACGACGGCAACCCAGAAGCCGGCCAGCAGGAACGGCCCGAACGGGATGCTCGCGCCGCGTCCACCCCGCAACGCACCGATCGCGGCGATGCCTCCGAGCACGAACGCGACGAGGGGCGACACGACCGCGGCGGCGGCTGAGACCAGCCCTGCCGAGAGTCCGAGCACGCCGGCGAGCTTGACGTCGCCCAGGCCCATGCCGCCCACCACCGCGAAGGCGAGCATGACGACGAAGTAGATGGCGCCCGAGGCCAGCGCGACGAGCACGGGTTCTCCCGAGACGATCCAGTGCGCGACGATCCCCGCCGCCGCGACGAGGTAGCCCGGAAGCACCAGCGAGTTCGGCAGCCGCCGCTCCAGGGCGTCGACGGCGCACAGGGTCGGGGTGACGGCTGCCAGATACACCAGGGGCAGCGCCCGGGGGTCCGGCCCGACGGTGACGAGGGCGATCGCAGCGAGCACTGCGGCGGCAGGCAGACGCCACCAGCGGGTAGCCAGGGGGCGGGATGACGCGGCGCTAGACATGCCGCCGAGGGTATCCGTCAGGCCGCTCGCGCCGTCGCAGTAGTGCACACCCTACGTGCTGGGAACCGTGACCTCACGGATCGGATCCTCGGCGAGGGTCTCGACGGTTCGATCGCCGATGGGGGCGGCGAGTCGCAGCGGGATGAGCACCGACCCTGTCACTGGCGCATCCGCAGGGCAGCTCACGGTGTTGTCGACGGGCACGTCGGCCGCGCCATCCGGCAGACCGTAGTACACGGCGAACTGCACGGTGTCGGCGGTCTCGATGACGACGACCGCACGAGGAATGCACAACAGCGGCCCACGCACCTGCACGACGACGTCAGCGAAGTCGAGCGCGCCGTTGCCCACGTCGGGCAGCGAACCGACGTAGCCCGGGGCGTCACCGTTGCCCAGAAGGGTGAAGTTGTGAAGTCGGTCAAAGTAGTCGGGCAGGTCGTCGCTGACATCCTCGTAGGCGAGCACCGGCATCTCGACGAGTCCGCTGGGCGGCCCGCTCAGGGGCACGATCATCCGGTTCACCACCGATGGGTCGGGCCGGCCCCACAACTGCGAGACGAGCGACGGGCGTGGCGACTCCGAGGGAAGACCGGCAACAGCCGACGCCGAGGTCACGCCGACGATCCCGAGCAACGTGAGCGCGCCGATCCCGCTCAGCAGGCGACGCAGGCCGTAGGACGCCCCACCGGGCTCGTGGAGGTGGGGGTCGCTCACGCTCCACCCGGCGAGAATTCGCCACTGACTTCGGGGCGCGAAGACACCCCACAGAAGAATGAGCCCCAACGTGACCGCCAGGGCCCCAAATACCCAGCTCACGGTAGTAGACCCTACGTGGTCTACCCCCTCTCAGGGGCAGCGCACACCCGCTTCCCAGTAACAATCTGACAAAAAATCATCAGATCGGATGATTCTGGGGCTAAGCGAGCTCGTTCGACTCCAGCATCTCGGTCACGAGCGCCGCAATCGCCGAGCGCTCCGACCGGGTCAGCGTGATGTGCCCGAACAGTGCATGACCCTTCAGAGTCTCGATGACGGATGCCACGCCGTCGTGCCGCCCGACCCTCAGGTTGTCGCGCTGAGCCACATCGTGCGTGAGCACCACGCGCGAGTTCTGTCCGATACGGGACAGCACGGTGAGCAGCACATTGCGCTCCAGGGACTGCGCCTCGTCGACGATCACGAACGCGTCGTGCAGCGAGCGTCCACGGATGTGGGTGAGCGGCAGCACCTCGAGCAGCCCGCGTTCCAGCACTTCGTCGAGCACGTTCTGCGACACGACCGAGCCGAGGGTGTCGAACACCGCCTGGGCCCACGGGTTCATCTTCTCCGCGGCATCCCCGGGCAGGAAGCCGAGCTCCTGGCCGCCCACCGCGTACAGCGGACGGAACACCATGATCTTGCGGTGCTGCTGCTTCTCGAGCACCGCCTCGAGCCCCGCGCACAGGGCGAGTGCTGACTTGCCGGTGCCTGCCCGGCCGCCGAGTGACACGATGCCGATCTCCGGATCGAGCAGCAGGTCGATGGCGAGCCGCTGCTCTGCGCTGCGGCCGTGCAGGCCGAAGATGTCGCGGTCGCCGCGCACCAGCTTCATCTCGCCGCGACCCGAGACGCGACCGAGCGCCGACCCCCGGTCGGAGTGGATGATGAGTCCCGTGTTGACGGGAAGGTCCTCGACGAGTCGGGAGTGCAGCTGCTCGTTGTCGTAGAGCTGAGCCATCTGCTCGCTGCTGAGGTCGATGTCCTTCTGGCCGGTCCAGCCGGAGTCGACGGCCAGCTCAGCGCGGTACTCCTCCGCCGCCAGACCGATGGATGCCGCCTTCACCCGCAGCGGCAGGTCCTTGGACACCACGGTGACCGCGAGCCCCTCGTTGGCGAGGTTGAGCGCGACCGCGAGAATGCGCGAGTCGTTGTCGCCGAGCTGGAGTCCGGACGGCAGCACCGACATATTGGAGTGGTTGAGTTCGACGCGCAGCGAACCACCGTCCCCGACGGCGATCGGGAAGTCGAGGCGCTCGTGCTGCACCCGCAGCTCGTCGAGGTTGCGCAACGCCTGACGGGCGAAGTACCCGATCTCGGGATCGTTGCGCTTGGCCTCGAGCTCGGTGATGACGATGACCGGAAGCACGACGTGGTGCTCGGCGAAGCGGAACGCGGCCTTCGGATCAGACAGGAGAACCGAGGTGTCGAGCACGTAGGTGCGCTCGGCCTGCGCGGCGGACGACTCAGACCTGGCCGACCTCCCCGTCTGCGATCCGTTCAGCTTCTGGTTCGGGCGGGTCATCTCGGCCACGTGCACTCCATCCCCGGCAGTCAAGCTCCCGGATCCAGTCTGCGAAGACGGCCATGTGGTGTTAGCACATCGCGAGACGAACTTACGTGGCCGTCTCGATCAGGCGCCGTGCCTGATATCTCGACGCTAGGCGTTTCGCGTTGCACGAAACGACCGACACACCGCGCGTCGTGTATCCGGCAGGTTAATTGATGGGCAACGGCTACTGGCCGAATCGGCGCTGCCTGCGGGCGAAGTCGCGCAACGCCCGCAGGAAGTCCACCTCGCGCAGATCGGGCCCGAGGGCCTCCATGAAATAGAACTCGCTGTGAGCGCTCTGCCAGAGCATGAAGTCGCTGATGCGCTGCTCTCCCGAGGTGCGGATGACCAGATCCGGGTCGGGCTGTCCACCCGTGTACAGGTGCTCGCCGATCAGTTCCGGGGTGAGGAGTTCGGCCAGTGCGTCAAGCGACCCACCGTCGGACTCGTGGGTGCGCACGATGCTGCGCATCGCATCCGCTATCTCGCGACGACCGCCGTAGCCGATGGCGAGGTTGATGTGCAGGCCGGTGTTGCCCGCGGTTCGCGTCTGCGCGTCCTGAAGCTTCGACACCAGTGCAGCCGGAAGCCCATCCGTCGAGCCCACGTGCTGCACCTTCCAGTCGCGGAAGTGCGAGAGGTCCTCCGCGAGGTCGCCGATGATCTCGAAGAGCCCCTCGAGTTCATCCTTCGACCGGCCGGTCAGGTTGTCGGTGGAGAGCAGGTAGAGGGTCGCGACACGGATGCCGAGGCCGTCGCACCACTCGAGGAACTCGTGCATCTTCTCGGCGCCGGCGCGATGGCCGTGGGCGGCCGTCTCGAGCTCTCGCAGGCGGGCCCAGCGGCGGTTGCCGTCGATGATCATGGCGACGTGGTGCGGCAGCTCCTCGGGCACCAGTGAGCGTCGGAGGCGATTCTGGTAGAGACCGTAGAGCAGGCCGCGCCCGAGGGGTTCCTGGCGCTTACTCACACGCCTACGCTAGCCCACCCGGTGCTGCCAGCTTGCTGAGATATCTCCCGCGTACACTGGCGATATGACCGCGCACGATACGGGAACGGCACCCGACACGACCCCCGAACCGGCGCCCGACGACACCGCAGCCGAGCTGCCCAACATCCCGCTCCTCGAGGATTCCATCGAGTATGAGGCGCTCGACGTGAAGCCGACGTGGCGCGGCTGGATCCACGCGGGAACGTTCCCCCTCGCGATCGCGCTGGGCGTCATCCTCATCGTGTTCGCTGACGGTGTCCCGGCCAAGGTGAGCTCCGCGATCTTCGTGGCCTCGTCCCTGCTGCTGTTCGGCATCTCGGCCCTGTACCACCGCTTCACCTGGAGCGAGCGCGCCCGCGTGCTGCTCAAGCGGTTCGATCACTCGAACATCTTCCTGCTGATCGCGGGCTCGTACACCCCCATCACCGTGCTCTGCCTCCCCACCCCCAAGGCCATCCTGCTGCTCTCGCTGGTGTGGGGTGGAGCGCTCATCGGAATCGGCTTCCGCATCTTCTGGATCGGCGCACCGCGCTGGCTGTACGTGCCGATCTACGTTCTGCTGGGCTGGGCGGCGATGATGTTCATCGTCGACTTCTTCCAGGCCAACTGGATCATGATGACGCTCATCATCGTGGGTGGCCTCTGCTACACCGCTGGTGCCGTCATCTACGGGCTCAAGCGTCCCAACCCGTTCCCGGGCAAGTTCGGCTTCCACGAGATCTTCCACACGCTGACCCTGCTGGCGTTCCTCTGCCACTGGACCGGCATATTCATCGTGGCGATCAATCCTCCGGTGCTGGCTTAGCCTTTCCGTTCTTGCCCGCCTTGCCGCCTTCTGCTGCCTCGCGCTCCTCGGCCTCGAGCTGCTCCTGAACCTCGGCGCGGTAGCGCACGCGGCGGATGCGACGCGTCATGTCGATCACGAGCAGCACCGTGGCCACCGCGATGAAGAACGTCACAACGAACCCGACGATGCCGGGTGTGACCAGGTCTTCGTTGAGAGCGGGTGATGGACTCGGCGTCGGGGTGACGTCGGCGAGCCAGGCGAGCAGGGTGATCATCGGGTGTCCTCGGTGTCGGTGGAGATCGCGGTAGCGGCGGTGATCGGGGCATCGGTGATGCCCGCGAAGAGGTCGTCTTCGGGAAGGGTCGTGTCGACTGACGACTCCACGAGCTCGAAGTCCTCGTAGGGCCACGCCTCGCGCTGCAGGTCGTTGGGCCAGAAGAAGAACCGGTCGTCGGGAGCGACCTGGCTCGCGTGGGCCCGCAAGGCGGTGTCGCGGTGCTCGAGGAAGTCGCCGACCGGCACGTGAGTGGTCGCCGTGAAGGGGCGCCCGCTCATCCAGCCGCGCAGCTCCTCGAGGTCGGCACGACGCGGGTGGTCGCTGTCCACCATCGCCTCGTAGACGCGCTCGAGACGGTGGGAGTTGAAGATGCGGTCGTAGTAGACCTTCGGAACGCGCCAGGCCGGCCCCTGCTGCGGGTACTGCCGGGCATCCGCCGCCGCACGCCAGGCGAACATCGACAGCTCGTGAGTGCGGATGTGGTCGGGGTGCGGGTACCCACCCTGCTCGTCGTAGGTGATCAGCACGTGCGGCCTGAACTCGCGGATGATGCCCACCAGCGGCTCCGCGCTGACCTCGAGCGGGATGCGCGCAAAGCAGTTCGCCGGCAGCGGCTCGTCACCCTCCGGCAGCCCCGAATCCTCGTAGCCGAGCCAGCGGTGTGCGATGTCGATCGCTGCCGCCGCACGGCTCATCTCGATGCGACGGAGCCCCGCCATGTCGCGCTCGGCCATCGCCAGCTCGTGCGCAGGCAGACCCTGGTTCTGCACGTCGCCGCGCTCGCCGCCGGTGCAGCTGACCACGAGAACCTCATCGCCCAGGCTGCGGTAGTGCGCGTACGTGGCCGCGCCCTTGCTCGACTCGTCGTCGGGATGGGCGTGCACTGCTAGCAAGCGCCGTGCCACCGTGCTCCTTGGGTGAAAGAATGGTCCTGAACTACCGAGCCTAACGGAGCCATGCGTGTCGCACCCTGAGTCCCCACTCGCCCCCGAGTCGGCGGAGCTTGCGGCGCGCTACGGGCACACGCCGAGCGCGAAGCGACGCACACGGTGGGCGGTCGTGGCATCCGCTCTCGCCTTCGTTGCCGTGTTCACGGCGTGGGTCGTGTGGGGCGGGCTGCTGAGTCCGGCGGCGCAGCTGGAGACCGACGACATCGGCCACACGATTCTCAGCGACAGCGAGGTGTCGGTCAGCTGGACCGTCAATGTCGAGCCGGGAACGGCCACGAAGTGTGCCGTGCAGGCGCTCAACTCGACATTCGCGATCGTCGGCTGGGTGATCGTGGATGTGGCGGCCTCGACCGAGCGCACGCGTACGTTCACGAAGACGGTGCGCACGACAGAGCTCGCCGTAACCGGGTTGATCTACCGTTGCTGGCTCACCTAGGCTTGACGGACTCGCACCCGCCCGCCTGAACAGAAGTGTTGCTCAGTGCGGCGGGATCATCCGGAACCGGCCCGCAACGGCCGGTTCATTTCGTTAGGAGACACTGTGGCTACAGACAGCTCGGTCACGTGGCTGACCCAGGAAGCGTTCGATCGACTGACAGCGGAGCTCGACCAGCTCGCCGGTGAGGGCCGCACGGAGATTGCGAAGAAGATCGAGGCCGCTCGCGAGGAGGGCGACCTCAAGGAGAACGGCGGCTACCACGCGGCCAAGGAGGAGCAGGGCAAGATCGAGGCGCGCATCCGCGTGCTGACCGAGCTGCTGCGTCACTCCGTGGTGGGTGAGGCCCCCGAATCGACCGGTGTGGTCGCGCCGGGAACGCTCATCACCGCGGCAATCCTCGGCACCGAGCGCACGTTCCTCATCGGCTCGCGCGAGATCGTGGGTGACAGCGACATCGAGGTCTACAGCGAGGGCAGCCCGCTCGGCACGGCGATCATCGGCATGAAGGTCGGCGACGAGACGAGCTACACCGCGCCCAACGGTAAGTCGATCGACGTGAAGATCATCAAGGTCGAGACGTACGTTCCCTGAGCTGCTGCCGGTTGAGTAGCCGCGAAGCGGCATATCGAAACCTCTGCGTCGGCGTGGTTTCGATACGCACCTTCGGCGCTACTCAACCAGCCTAGAAGTCGATGCGCGGCTCGAAGCCCTCGTCGCGCAGGCGCTCCAGCACGAGCTCGGCGTGCTCGGGACCGCGCGTCTCGATGTGCAGTTCGAGCTCGACCTGACTGATCAGCAGCCCGCCACCGTGCCGCGTGTGCAGCACCTCGACGACGTTGGCGCTGCACTCGGCGACGAGCGCCGACACACGCGCCAACTGGCCGGGGCGATCGGGCAACGGGATGCGCAGCTTGAGGTAGCGCTCCGAGGCGGCCAGACCGTGGCTGATCACCCTCTCCATGATCATGGGATCGATGTTGCCGCCACTCAGGATGACGACCGTCGTGCCGCTCGCGCTCACCTGCCCAGCAAGGATGGCCGCAACCCCCACAGCGCCGGCCGGCTCGACGACGAGCTTCGCGCGCTCCAGCAGCACGAGCAGCGCCTGTGCCATGTCGTCCTCGCTGACGGTGACGACCTCGTCGACGACTCGACGCACGATCTCGAAATTCAGCTCACCCGGCTTGGACACGGCGATGCCGTCGGCGATCGTCGGCAGGATCGTGATCTGGGTCGGGGCACCCTTCTCGAGTGAGACCGGATAGGGCGACGCGTTGGCCGCCTGCACGCCGATGACCCGCACGGTGCGACCGTCGATGGCAGCGCGTTGCTTGATCGCGCTCGCGACACCCGAGATGAGCCCGCCACCACCGATCGGAACGACGACCGTGTCGACGTCGGGCTGCTGTTCGTAGATCTCGAGGCCCAGGGTGCCCTGGCCGGCGATGATGTCCTCGTGGTCGAAGGGGTGGATGAACACGGCGCCCGTGGTGCGGGCGAACTCGGCGGCGGCACGCAGGGGCTCGTCGACGGTGTGACCTCGGAGCACGACATCCGCACCGTAGTCCTTGGTGGCCTGCAGCTTGGGCAGGGGAACGCCGACCGGCATGAAGATGGTGGCCTTGATGCCGAGCTCGCGGGCCGCGTAGGCGACGCCCTGAGCGTGGTTGCCGGCCGAGGCGGCGACCACGCCGCGCGCCTTCTCCTCGTCGGTGAGCAGGGAGAGCCGGTTGTAGGCACCGCGGATCTTGTATGAGCCGGTGCGCTGGAGGTTCTCGCACTTGAGCAGCACCGGCGAACCGAGGATGTCGCTCAGGTAGCGGCTGCTGTCCATGAGGGTGACCTGCACGACACCGGTCACGCGATCACGTGCTTCTTCGAAGCCGCCCAGGGTGGGGCCAACCACTGCGGTCTCAGGCATCGCCCAGGAGATCCTTTACTGTCGGATGCGGGTGGGTGCGCCACTCCCCCGCGGCGATGTACTTGACGACCACGTTGAGCACGGCGATCACCGGCACGGCGAAGAGCGCCCCGGGGATTCCCGCGATGAAGCCACCGGCTGCGACCGCGAATACCACGGCGAGCGGGTGCACCTTGACGGCGGTACCCATCACCAGGGGCTGCAGGATGTGCCCCTCGACCTGCTGCACGAGCAACACGATTCCGAGCATGATGACGGCGGGAATCGGGCCGAGATACACGAGCGCGACGAAGACGGCGAGCGCTCCCGAGATGAGCGCCCCGACCACGGGGATGAACGATCCGAGGAACACCGCGACGGCGATCGGGATGACCAGCGGGAACCCACCGAAGAACAGCCCGAGAATCCAGGCCCCGGCGCCGATGCCGATCGCGTCCACGGCGGCCACGAAGATCTGCACCTTGACGAAGGTCGTGAGGGTGATCCACCCGGCCTGGCCAGCGCCGTCCACTGCGGGGCGCGACCGACGGGGGAAGAGGCCGACGATCCAGCGCCAGACTCCCTTGCCATCGATGAGGAAGAAGAGCGTCGCGAAGAGGGTGAGCAGGAACCCTGCCAGCACGTGACCGGCTGTGGTTCCCACCGACATGATGCTGGAGACCAGGGCCGAGCTGTCACGCTGGATGGCTTCCCACGCCTGCCCGAGGTAGGCGGAGATGTCGGCGTCGGTGAGCTGAAGTGGCGACGCCAGCAGCCACGCCTTGAGGTTGTCGTACGCCTCGAGCGACTGCGCCTGCAGGTCGGGGTAGCCGGCGCGCACCTGAAGCACGACGAGCACGATCAAACCGGTGATCACTGCCAGTGTGCCGACCATCGCGACGACGATCGCGAGCCACCGGGGCCAGCCCTTCCGCACCAGGAAGTTCATGAACGGAACCAGCAGTGCGGCCAGCAGCACCGCCACGAAGAACGGCACCACGATGTCGCGGAACTGCATGATCACGAAGACGAGAACGGCGATCACACCGACGATCACGAGGATGCGCCACGAGTACGCCGCAGCCACCTTCAGCGCGGGGGGAACCGCCTCATCCGCGGGCGGTGCCGCGACCGTCTTCCGTCGTCCAAGTGCCACGCGGACAGTCTAGATCGCCGCGCGAGGCACTAGCTGCGGACGACGGCGCTGACGGGAACTCCCCGCAACTTGAGGTGCACGAGCTCCCCGGGTTGCGGCCGGGTTTCGACCTCGTGCTGGATCGAGAGGAGGGTGTCATCCGCGAGCCGCACCTGGGTGCGACGCAACGATCCGAGGAAGCTCGACGACACCACGGTCGCCGCGATCCCGCGTGCCGCGAACGTGATGTCCTCGGGGCGCACGTAGGCGGTGACAGGCCCGTCGGGCAACGGATCGCCGAGCAGCTCGAGGCGCGCGCCCTGCACCGTCACGGTGCCCTTCGAGTGCTCCCCCGCCAGACGGTTGCTGAGGCCGACGAAGTTGGCGACGAAGGGGGTACGCGGGGTCGTGTACAACTCCTCGGGCGTTCCGATCTGCTCGATCACCCCGTCGCGCATGACGGCGACCCGGTCGGCGACGGCGAGCGCCTCCTCCTGGTCGTGGGTGACGAACACCGTGGTGATTCCGAGCTCGGTCTGGATGCGCCGGATCTCGTCGCGCAGCTGCACTCGCACCTTGGCGTCGAGGGCGCTCAGCGGCTCATCCAGCAGAAGCACCCGAGGGCGCGTGACTAGGGCGCGCGCGAGCGCAACCCGCTGCTGCTGGCCTCCGGAGAGCTGGTGTGCGAAGCGCTCGGCGAAGGTCGTGAGCCCGACCATCTCGAGTGCCTCGAGCGCGCGAGTGCGGCGCTCGGCGGTGGCGACCTTGCGCATCCGCAGCCCGAACTCGACGTTCTCGATCGCGGTCATGTGCGGGAACAGCGAGTACGACTGGAAGACCATGCCCATGTCACGCTTGTTCGTCGGCACGCTCGCCACGTCGACGCCGTCGATGAGGATGCGCCCGCCATCGATCAGCTCGAGGCCCGACAGTGCCCGCAGCGCGGTCGTCTTCCCGCAGCCGGACGGCCCGAGCAGCGCGACGAACTCGCCGGGCGCGATCCGCAGGTCGATCTCGTTGAGCGCGCGGTGCGCGCCGAAGTTCTTCACGACGCCGACGAGCTCGACGGTGGCACCGGAGTCCGGCGCGATGGTCGGGGCGATGGTCGGTGCGACGGGGATGCTGCTGGTCACGGGGTGGTCTCCTTGCCTCGGCCGAGCGAGCCCAGCCTGCCGATCAGTAGAAGCAGAACGAATGCGAACAGCAGCGAGAGCAGCGCCAGGATCACGGCGACCCACGGGTCGGACTGCGATACCTGCAGCAGAGCGGTCTGAAGGTTGCGGCGGTTGAGCAGCGAGGCGATCGTGAACTCACCGAGCACGACCGCGACCGAGATGAAGGCGGCGGCGAGCACGCCACGCCGCAGATTCGGCAGCAGCACCCGGCCGAGCACCGACAGCCAGCCCGCACCGAGCGAACGGGCGGCCTCGCTGAGAGTGACGACCGGTACGGCATCCAGATTCGCCTGGATCGAGCGGTAAGCGTAGGGAAGCACGGTGATGCCGTAAGCGAAGGCGAGCGTCCAGATCGACCCGCCGAACACCTTCACGACCACCGAGTAAACCGGCGCGAGGCCGACCACCAGCACGATCGCGGGCACCGTGATGGGCACGATGCAGATGAACTCGAGCACACGTCGCAGCCGCGGAAACTGCAGGTGCACGAGGATCATCGTCGGCAGCAGTACGACGAGCACGATCGCGACAGTGACGGCCGCGAGGATGAACGAGTTGCCGATCGACTGGAACAGGTCGCGGTAGTTGCGCGCGTTCGCCGGGTCGAAGAGGGCGGTCCAGTGATCGACGGTGTAACCGCCAGCCGGACCCACCCGGAAGGTGAACTCGATCATCGAGATGATCGGGATGGCGAAGACCAGACCGACGATGACCAGGATGATCCAGCGGGCCGTCTTGCTCGGCTCGGTGCCGATGCGGGTCGCGTTGCTCATCTCTGCCACCTCGATGCGCGGGTCTGCAGAGCCGAGTAGCCGGTCATGACAACGACCATGACCACGATCATGCCGAGGGCCAGCGCACCGGCCATGTTCTCGCGACCGAGCACGGTCTCGCTCACGAGCGCGCCGCGGATCTGGAGGGGAACGATCTGCGAGCCCTGGCTGATGAGAGCTGCGGCAGTGGCGTACGAGGAGAAGGCGTTCGCGAACAGCAGCAGCAGGCTGCCGAGGAACGACGGTGCGAGCACCGGGATGGCGATGCGACGCCAGTAGATGAGGCGGGTGCCGCCGAGGGTCGCGTTGGCCTCCGCCCACTGCGGCTTGAGGCCCTCGAGCGCCGGCATGAAGGTGATGACCATGAGCGGCACCTGGAAGTAGACATAGGGCAACAGGAGCCCGGGCACCTGGTAGAACCACAGTCCGTTCGCGAAGATGTCGACGCCGAACTGGTTCTTGAGAATCGTGGTGACGAGGCCCTGAACGCCGATCGTCGCGATGAAGGCGAAGGCGAGCATGACGCCACCGAACTGGGCGAGCACGCTCGATGCGGAGTTGACCATCGTGCGCAGTGCACCCTCGGCGCGCGTGCCGAGCATGGCGTAGCAGACGAGGGCACCGATGACGGCGCCGATCACGGCCGTGATGGCGGACACCCAGAAGGATGCTCCGAACGCGGCGAGCACGTTGGGCTGGAACAGGCCCAGCACGTTGTCCCAGGTGAACTGACCGTCCTCCGTGACGAACCCGGTGAGCACGGCGAGTGTTGTGGGGATCGCGAGGAAGATCAGAACGTAGGCGGCGAACGGCGTGAGCCCGAGATATTTGACCAGACCCAGGGGGCGACGCCGGGAGGGTGTCCCGGCGTCGCCCGTGGTGAGTACTGGCGCGGTGGCGACAGTCATCAGTGAGAGGTGCTGCTAGCTGATCGCAGCAGCCCACTTCTCGGCGAGGATCGCGGCGTTCGCCGTGGCCTGGTCCGCGGTGACGGAGACGAGGTCACCGTCGAGGGCGCCGAGTGCATCGAGCGCAGCCTTGTCGACCGTGCCGGCATCCACCATGGCCTGAAGGGTCACCGGGTAGGCGCCACCGACGAGGAACAGGTTCTGCGCGGCGGGGCTGTAGAGGAACTCCTGCCAGAGGCGAGCAGCGGCCGGGTGCGGGGCATCCTTGCTGACGGCCTGGTTGTAGAAGCTCGTGTACACGGCACCCGGGAGGGTGGTCACCTTCCAGCCGTCCACCTGAGCGGCGGCCGCGAAGTTGTTGTAGCTCCAGTCGAAGACGACCTTGGTCTCACCCGAGGCGATCGTCGCGCCGGTCGCGTTCACCGGGATGAAGTTGCCCGCGTCGTTGAGCTTGCCGAAGAAGTCGATGCCGGGGGTGAAGTCATCCAGCGTTCCACCGGACTGCACCGTGGCGAGACCGACGGCGGCGAAGGCAGCGCCCGCCTGCGTCGGGTCACCGTTGAGCGCGACAGCGCCCTTGTACTCGGGCTTGAGCAGGTCGTCGAGGCTCGTGGGCTCGGGAACCGAGTTCGAGTCGTAGCCGATCGACATGCTGCCGGTGTAGTCGTTCACCCAGAGGCCGGTGGCCTCCTTGTTGGCGTCCGGGATCTCCGACCAGTTCGCGACCTGGTACGGCGCGAAGTAGTCGAGGCTGTCGAGGGTGACGGCCGTGCCGAGGTCGAAGACGTCGGGTGCGGTGTCCTGGCCCTTGAGGTTGTCGGCGGCGGCGATCTCCTCGGCGCTCGAGATGTCGGGGTCGGCCGAGTTCACGGTGATGCCGTAGGTCTCCTCGAAGAGGGCCTTGATCTCGCCGTAGTTGGCCCAGTTGTCGGGCAGGGCGATGACGTTGAGCTGACCCTCCGCCTTGGCTGCGGCGATGAGGGCGTCGAGGCCACCGAACGCCTCGGCGCTCGTGGCGGTGGCCGCGTCGACGTCACCGGCGGGGGTGCCGGATGCGCTGCACGCGGTGAGGGAGATCGCGACGGTGGCGGCGAGCGCCGCGCCGACGAGAGTGCGCTTACTGAACAAGGGTTTCCTCTTCTTCTGGGCCGTCGGCCGCCCGCGCTGTGAGCGGGCAAGGGAGCCTGACTGGCCTGAGGCCCACGCTAAGCAGCGAGCCGAAAGGCGGATCAACCCCGCGGTGAACGCAGGGCGAACGACGGATGACCGTCGGTGCTCGGCGATAGTGTCGAGCCCGTGCCCGACTCCCTGACTCCCGCCCAGGCCCGACGAGTCGCCCTCGCGGCTCAGGGCTTCGGCCGGCCCATCGCCCCCGTGGGCACCCGCCAGCTGAACCTGCTGCTGCAACGGCTCGCAGTGCTCCAGCTCGACTCGGTGAACGTGTTCGAACGCAGTCACTACCTGCCGGTCTTCGCGCGGCTGGGCGCGTACGACAAGGCTCTGCTCGACCGGCTCACCTTCACCAGGCGAAGCAGCTACACCGAGTACTGGGCTCACCAGGCCGCGGTCATCCCAATCGAGCAGCGCCCGCTCTGGCACTGGTCGATGGCCGAGTGGCGCAGTGAGCGCAAGGAGCTGGGGCGCTGGGGTGCCGCTCATCCCGAGATGCTCGACTTCCTGCGGGCAGAGCTGCGCGAGAAGGGTGCCTTGACCTCCGGGCAGGTAGAGCACGATGCGAACGTGCGCCGCGGGCCGTGGTGGGGGTGGTCAGACGTGAAGATGGGACTCGAGACCCTGTTCTTCTGGGGCGAGGTCGCGGTCGCCGGTCGCACCCGGTTCGAGCGCACCTACGATCTGGCCGAGCGGGTGGTACCGGCGGAGCACTTGGGCCGCGACATCCCGAAGCAGGAGGCGATCCGCGAACTCGTCTCGACGGCCTCACGAGCACTCGGAATCGCGACCGTCAGCGACCTCGCTGACTACTTCCGCCTGCTCCAGGCGCCCGTGCGCACCGCCGTCGGTGAGCTCACCGAGTCCGGCGAGCTGATCCGGGTCGCTGTCGACGGCTGGCGAGAGCCTGCCTACCTGCAGCGGGATGCCCGGCTCCCCCGTCGCATCGATGCAGCAGCGCTGCTCTCACCCTTCGACCCCGTCGTATGGCACCGGCAGCGGACCGAGCGCATGTTCGGGTTCCACTACCGCATCGAGATCTACACGCCCGCCCCGAAGCGCATCTACGGCTACTACACGCTTCCGGTGCTCATCGACGACCAGCTGGTCGCCCGCATCGACCTCAAGACCGACCGGCAGGCCGGTGTGCTGCGGGTGCAGTCGGCGTGGCACGAGCCCGGGCAGCATGCGGACATCGAGCGCATCGCGCAGCTGCTGCGCGAGACGGCAGCGTGGCAGGGCATGGACCGCATCGAGGTCACAGGAGTCGGCGACCTCGCGGCTGCACTTACTTCGCAATTCTCGTCAACCCGACCGGGTGCCTCGAACGTCGAGAGAGCATGAACAGCCTCCGCTCCTCTGGCATGCTCCTCGTGCTCACCACTGCTCTGGCGCTCACTGCCTGCACGCCTCCCGAAGCCGGCCCAACGCCGGCAGCCTCGTCCCCGTCGGCGACACCGACGCCCAGCCCGACCGTTGCAGCGATCTCCGCTCCGGCGCCCGTCTTCGACGTGGAGTGCGGCGACCTGGCGAGCGAGGCGACGCTGGCCGACGCGCTCGGAGCGAGCGCGATATCCATCGACCCGGCCGAGGCGACGATGGGGGCCTACCCCGCGATCTCGCCCACCTACGCCGTGCGCAGCCTGGGTGGCATCACCTGCGAGTGGAGCAACGGGGAGCCGCAGAGCGACACCGCTGGCCTAAACCCCGCGTACGTGGGCACCCGCGTACTCGTGCTACCCAACGCAACGAGCCAGTGGGAGCGCTACCTCGCCTACTACGGACCTGATGCCGAGGGCGACTACTGCGGCGCGTACGAGGGACCACTCCAATGCACGACCGACGTGCTCACGGGCTCGACCTGGGTTCAGTTGACCACGGTAGGCGCGACCTCCGAGGCCGCGGCTTCGGCGCTCGGTGCCGAGGTTGTCGCGGCAATCTCCGGCGCCGGGCCCGGTGCCGCACCCTGGACCCCACCCGCCGGGACCTCGGCGCTGCCTGCCGACTGCCCCGGTGTCATCCCCGACGCCGCCGTGCAGTCAGCGCTCGGTATCGACGCCACGGTGCAGGCGTCGAGCGGTGGCGGCGGCTGGAGCCTCGAGGCCGGTGCTCGTGAGAACTGGGGCGGGCCGCACTGCTACTGGGCCTTCCTCGACTCGGACGCGGGTGTGGGATCCCTCGCTACTCTTCCTGGTGGAGCGTGGGCGTGGGATGAGGCCCGCACATTCCTGACTCTTCCATCCGTGCCGGAGGCGGTCACGATCGCCGGTCTGTCGGCCGACGACGAGGCGTGGCTGCGATGCGCGCCCGGGGATGCCTACTGCCTCATCGACCTCGTCATCGGCGGAAACTGGGTCGAAGCATACGTGTGGCCCGACGACACGGGGTTCTCCATCGACCGCCGCGCCGGCGCCCTGGCGATCGGCGAGGCCATCGTCGCCAGCCTCGGGTAGGTCGTCGAGCGGTTTCGATACGGCCTACGGCCTACTCAACCAGCGGTTGCTAGAAGCTGCTGCCGATCTTGCCGAGTCGCGCGATGCGTTCGGCGATCGGCGGGTGCGTCGAGAACAGACGTGCCATCGCGCCCGGCTTCGACGGGTCCGAGATCCACATGTGGGCCATCGACGAGTTCTGACGCTGCATCGGACGGCCGTACTGCCCGAGCTTCTCGAGGGCGCTGGCAAGGGCATCCGGGTGGCGAGTGGTGAACGCGCCCGTCGCATCCGCCAGGTACTCGCGCTGGCGGGAGATGGCCGCCTGCACGATCGCCGCGACGAGCGGCGCGACGATGAAGGCCGCGAGACCGAAGACCAGCACGATCGGGTTGCCGCCGCCATTGTTGTTGCCGCGGCCTCCGAAGAACGCGATGCGCAGCAGCATGTCGGCGATGAAGCCCACCGCCACGACGAGGCCGAAGACGATCATCGAGACCCGGATGTCGTAGTTCTGCACGTGCCCGATCTCGTGGGCCATGACGCCCTCGAGCTCCGAGTCATCCAGCAGCTCGAGGATGCCCGTGGTCGCCGCCACCGACGCGTGCTGCGGGTCACGCCCGGTCGCGAACGCGTTCGGCGCCGGGTCGTTGATGATGTACACCTTCGGCATGGGGATGCCCGTGGTGATCGCCAGATTCTCGACGATGCGGTACAACCGCGGGTTGTCGGCCTTCTGGATCTCGTGGGCGCCACTGAGAGACAGCGCCTGTCGGCTGGCGGCGAAGTACTGGATCACCGCGTAGCCGGTCGCGATCACGAGGGTGATCACGACGATCGTCCAGTCACGGTAGATGTACGCCGCGAGCGCGGCGAGCCCACCGATGATCAGGATGAACAACAGGATGATGAACACCGTGTTGCGCTTGTTCTTCGCTATGGCGCGGTACATCTAGCTCCTGGCTCCAAGTACTCGGTTTCGATACGCGGCTTCGCCGCTACTCAACCAGCGATGGCGGGAATCAGAATTGTACGCGGGGCGGCTCTGCAATAGCTGCGGAGTCGCTGACCTCGAAGAACTCGCGCTCGGTGAAGCCGAGGCCGCGCACGAAGAGCGTGTTCGGGAACACCTTGATCTTCGTGTTCAGCTCGCGCACGCCACCGTTGTAGAAGCGACGGCTGGCCTGGATCTTGTCCTCGGTGTCGACCAGCTCACCCTGCAGCTGCAGGTAGTTCTGGTTGGCCTGAAGCTGCGGGTACGCCTCGGCGACCGCGAAGATCGACTTGAGGGCGGTCTGCATGTGGTTCTCGGCGGCCGCGGCATCCACGGGGCCCTGGGCACTGAGCGTCTCGGCGCGCGCCTTCGTGACGTTCTCGAAGACGGCCTTCTCGTGGGCCGCGTAGCCCTTGACGGCCTCGATGAGGTTCGGGATGAGGTCCGCGCGGCGCTTGAGCTGCACCGTGATGTCGCTCCACGCCTCGTCGACGCGCACGTTGAGCGTCACGAGACCGTTGTAGGTCGACCAGAGGTAGATCCCGACAATGACGACGAGCAGGACGATGACGCCGATGACGATGAGGATTTCCATACCGGCAACTATAGGGGAGCTTTATGTCAGGAGGAACGGGATGCGATGAGCTGCTGAAGCCAGCGGTATGACCGCTTCGGGGTGCGTTCGAGGGTCTCGAAGTCGACTCGCACCAAACCGAATCTCTCGCCGAAGCCGGCGGCCCACTCCCAGTTGTCCATGAGCGTCCAGGCGAAGTACCCGCGCAGGTCGAGTCCTGGCACCGACGCGAAGGCGACAGCGAGGTGCTCGGCGAGGTAACTCGCGCGGTCCGCGTCATCCACCGACCCGTCGGCGGCGACCACATCGTCGAAGCTCGCGCCACCCTCGGTGATGTAGACGGGTGGCAGCACACCGGCGTAGCGCTCGGCGTAGTCCTTGAGGGTGACCTCCAGGTACTCGGGCGCGATCGACCAGCCGAAGCCGGTGGTGGGGAACTCGGGGAATGACGCCAGATGGAACGGCAGCCCACGGAGGCCCGGTGCCGGCGTGCCATCGGGGCTGCGGTCATCGGCGGGCGGACCCGCCGCGATGCGGGTGGGCGCGTAGTAGTTGAGCCCGTAGAAGTCGAGCGGCTGGTGGATCGTCTTCAGGTCGTCGGAGTCGACCTCGATGAGCGGCTTGAACAGCTTGCGCGCGAGGAACGGGAACTTCGGGTAGTGACCGAGCAGCACCGGGTCGGCGAAGATGCGGTTGTGCACTAGGTCGAACACCTCGGCGTAGCCGCGGGTCGTGAAGTTGTCCTTGGCGGGCACCACAGGCGAGTGGATGTTGGTGATGCCGATGCCGCCCGTCACGTTCTCCGAGCGCAGCGCCTGCACGGCGAGGCCGTGGCCGAGCAGCTGGTGGTGCACCGCGGGCAGCGAGTCGAACATGAGCGTCGCGCCCGGCGCGTGCACGCCGAGGGCGTAGCCGTTGAGGGTGACGCTCGTGGGTTCGTTGAGGGTGATCCACTTGTCGACGCGGTCACCGAAGGCCTGCGCCGCGAGCAGGGCGTAGTCGGCGAAACGCGATGCTGTGTCGCGCGTCATCCAGCCGCCCTTGTGCTGCAGGGGCTCGGGCATGTCCCAGTGGAAGAGCGTCGCGACCGGGCTGATGCCGGCGGCGAGCAGCTCGTCGATCAGTCGGTCGTAGAACGCGATGCCGGCCTTGTTGGCTGGTCCCGTGCCGCCGGGCTGGATGCGCGGCCACGCCAGCGAGAACCGGTACGCGTCGACGCCCAGCTCCTTCATGAGCGCGACGTCTTCGCGATAGCGGTGGTAGTGGTCGTCGGTCACCGACGCATCGGACCCGTCGGCGATGCGGCCGGGCTGGGCCATGAAGGTGTCCCACGTCGATGGACCTCGGCCGTCTTCGCGCACGGCGCCCTCGACCTGGAAGGCGGCCGTCGCCACGCCCATCGTGAAGCCCGCGGGCATCTGCGCGGCCAGCCCCGCCGGGTCGTGCAGCCACTCGCTGCGGTAGTCGCTCATTCCCCGAGCACTCGGGTGAGGTACTCGTTGCCGAACAGGCGGTCGGGGTCGAGCCTGTCGCGCACTGCCACGAACTCGTCGAAGCGCGGGTAGGCGGGGCGCAGATCCTCGGCAGTGCGACGGTGCATCTTGCCCCAGTGCGGGCGGCCGTCATGGGCGCGCATGATCGACTCGACGGCGCCGAAGTACTCCCGCTCGTCTTCGCGGAAGAACCGGTGCACGGCGATGTAGCCGGTCGCGCGGCCCGAGGCCGTCGAGAGCATCAGATCGTCGGGGGCCGACGACCGCACCTCGATCGGGAAGGAGATGTTCCAGCCGCGGTCGGCGATCAGCGCTCGCACCTCGGCGACGGCTGCGGGCACCTGCTCGACCGGGATCGCGTACTCCATCTCCTTGAACCGCACGGTGCGATTGGTGGTGAAGACGTTCGGGGAGAAGTCGGTGAACTCGCGATTGCCCGAGAGCTTGACCGCGAGGCGGTTGATGGGCGGGATGGTTCCCGGCGCGAGATGGCCGAGGTTCACAATGCCGCGGTACAGGCCGTTGGCCATGAACTCGTCGTCGAACCATCCGGAGAATGCCCCGAGCGGATGCCGCGGCGCATCCCCCGGCAACCGGGTGTTGGTCTTCGTCAGCGCGGTCTCGGTGTGGGGCCACACGTAGAACTCGAAGTGGTCGTGGCTCGCGATGCGCTCCGACCACTCGGCGAGCACGGTCTCGAGCGGCTCGGGCCGTTCCACGGCATGGAGCACGAAGGTGGGCACGCACTCGATCGTCAGGTCGACGACGACGCCGAGCGCACCGAGGCCGAGCACGGCGGCGGGCAGCAGTTCGGGGTTCTCGGTCTCGTTGACCCTCAGTACCTCTCCGGCTGCGGTGACGAGTGTGACCGCGCGGATCTGCGTCGCCAGACCACCGAACGCGGACCCGGTGCCGTGCGTACCCGTGGCGGTCGCGCCGGAGATGGTCTGACGATCGATGTCGCCCATGTTGGCGAGCGCGAGGCCGTGCGGCTGCAGCAGCGCGGGCAGCTGGTAGAGGTTGGTGCCGGCACCGAGGGTCACTCGGTTGCCGTCGACCCCGAGCACGCCATCGATCGCGGAGAGATCGACCTGCACACCGGTGGTCGCGCCGATGGCGGTGAAGCTGTGGCCGGCGCCGATCGGCTTGACCGTGAGGCCCTCATCACGAGCGAACGCGACAGTCTCGATGACCTCGTCGACGGATGCCACGGTCGCAACGTACCGCGGATGCGCGCTCTCCGAGCGCCCCCAGTTGCGCCACCGGCCGCCGGGCTCAAGCACTCCCCCGCGTACCAGCGGTGACCGCACTTCACTCACAGGAACGCCTTCCCCTCACCGCGATACGTCAGCATGGTGTCTACGATACGGTCGCCGTCGACCAGAGCGAACTCATTGACGTGTTCGCTCAGCTCGCCAGCCTTGGTGTGACGGAGCCAGACGCGGTCCCCGGGGGCCAGTGCGGCGGCCGCGGCACCCTTCAGCGGTGACTGCACCTCACCGGCGCCCTCGCGCGCGATGAAGCTCAGGCCCTCGGGCCAGGCGAGTTGCGGCATCCGGTCGGGGGCTGGCGGGCCGGATGCGATCCAGCCGCCACCGAGCAGCGTCGCCATCTCCGGGGTCGGCTTGCGCACCACCGAGAGCGCGAACGCGGCGGCCGGAGCCGGACTGAAATGGCTGTACCCGTCGAAGAGGTGGGGACCGAACAGCCCGCTGCCTGCCGCGATCTCGGTGATCGACGGGTCGGACGAGGTGCGCTCGAGCGAGCCGGTTCCTCCGCCGTTGACGAACTCGAGATCGGTGAGGTTGCGTACCGCCTCGACAACGCCGGAGCGCCGCTCCAGCAGTTCGGCGAAGGAGCTGCGCTGCATCCAGTCGACCAAGCGACCGCGCACCTTCTTGCCGGGCGGGCGATTGACGACGCCGGCGATCTGCGCTTCGTAGCTCATGATGCCGACGAGCTTGAAGCCCGGCCGCGACACGATCTCGGAGGCGAGCAACAACGCCTGCTCCCGAGTGCGGATCGGCGAGCGGAAGACGCCGGTGAAGCCGATCGTCTTGGAGTCCCAGGATGCGTCGAGCTCGAGGCAGACGCGGATGCGCTCGCGGGCACTCGGGGCGATCACCGCGTCGATCAGGTCGAGTTGCGCGACCGAGTCGACCATGACCGTGACCCGCCTGGCCAGCGTCTCGGACGTCGCCAGAGTGCGCAGCGCGTCGCGGTCGGCGGTCGGGTAGCCGACCACGATGTCATCGATGGTCTCGGCGAGCCAGAGGGCTTCGGCGAGCGTGTAGGCGAGCACGCCGTGGTAGCCGGGCAGGGTGAGCACGCTCTCGATGACGCCGCGCACCCGCACCGACTTGCTGGCCACGCGAATCGTCCTGCCGTTGGCGCGCGCGAGCATGTCGTGAGCGTTGTGGGCGAGGGCGGGGACCGAGACCGCGGCGTACGGCGGATCCAGTGCTTCGGTCGCCCGGCTCAGGGCTGGCCAGTACTGGTCGGGCGTGGTCCACGGCTGGGTGGTGGGCTTGTCGAGGGCGATCACTTGACGCTCCGGATCGGAAGTACGGCGACGGCTCCGAGCAGGGCCGCGATGGCGGAGAGGATGAAGAGTCCCTGGAAGCCCGCGAGCAGGGCGACGATGAACGCGCCGAGCAGCGGCGCCATCGCCTGCGGCACGGCCGTGGCGATGTTCATGATGCCGAGGTCCTTGCCGCGCGTGTGCGGGTCGGGCAGCACCTGCGTGGCGAGGGCCTGGTCGACGGAGAGGAAGCAGCCGTAGCCGAGTCCGAGCATCCCGGCGGCGATGAATGCCACGGTGAGGTCGGGCACGAAGGCCAGCAGGAGGGCCGCGGCACCCTGCAGCGCGGCGGCCACGAACACGAAGACCTTGCGGCGCCCGAGGCGGTCGCTGAGCTTGCCGAGCACGAGCGAGGCGAGAATCACGAACACCATGTAGACGAGTGTCAGCAGGATGAGCGTGGTCTCGGCATCGTCGACCTTCAGCCCGTACTGCAGGAACTGGAACAGCAGCGCGGTGCCGAACGCGTTGCCGAAGTTGACGAGAATGCGGCTGAGCAGCGTCCAGCCGAAGTCGGGGTAGCGGCGCGGGCTGATCCAGAAGCCCTCGATGAACGCGGCGAACGTGAGCTTGGAGGCGGACGGCAGTACGGCGTCGGGCACCCGCAGCAGGAATGGCAGCACCAGCACGAGAAGCAGCACCGCGACGGCGGCGTAGCCGAGGAACTGGCCGAGCTCGAGGCCGACGACGAGCGCCAGACCGAGGATGGTGCCGATCGCCTGCGGCGCCGAGATCCAGCCCGAGACGTACCCGCGCTGGTTCACCGGAACCTGGTCGGAGATGCTCGCGGTGAGGGCGGCCGTGAGCACGCAAAAGCCGGTGAGGGCGAGCGCCCAGAAGACGCCGACTCCGACGATCGACTCCTGGAGGCCGAGCACGAACAGCGAGGCGGCGAACAGGAGGGCTCCGGCCGCGATCCATGGACGACGGCGGCCGAAGCGGCTCGTGGTGCGGTCGGAGAGCGCACCGGTCAGAGGATAGGCGATGAGGGCGCACAGGCCCGCGATGCCCGAGATGATGCCGAATGCCACAACGTTATCGACCCAGTAGGTGGCGCCGAGCTGGGCCTCGATCTGCACGGGCAGCAGCAACTGCACGGGCGTGAGCTGGGCCATCCAGATGCCGAGCCAGGCGGTGGCGAACAGGGCGATCCAGCCGCCCGTCACGGCGCGCGTCGGCTCCGCGAATGGCGCGGGAGCCGCAGTGGTCGTGGTGTCGGTCATCGTGCTGACTCCTGGGTTGCGATGTGGTTGGGCTGTGCGTGGGCGGGCTGTGCGAGGGCGGCGAGGGATGTCGCTGCGAGATCCAGTACGCGGGCGGCGGCCGCGGCATCCCGGTCGGCCAACCAGGCCTGGGACACCCCACCGGTGGTGATGATGAGCGCGCGAGCCACATCGTCGATCGGCACCGACCAGGTGACGCCTGCCGCGGCGGCGCCCTCGGTGAGCAGTTCGATCGCTGTCGCGCGATAGCGCTCGTGCTGCTCGCGCGCGAGGTGCTCGAGGCCGGGAGTGCGCAGGGCGTAGAGCATGAGCTCCTGCAGCACCTGCTCGTGGAAGGGGTCGGCCATCACGTAGTCGAGGAACGCACCGAGACCGGCGCGCAGCGAGGTGCGGATGTCGGTGCCCGGTCGAAGCGCAGCGAACGAAGCCATCGACTCGGCGTCGACCACGTAGGCGACCAGTTCGCGCATCATCTCGTCGTGCGAGCGGAACGCGTAGTGGAAGCTGGCGAGCGACATGCCCGCCTCCGCGACGATCGCGCGGGTCGTGGCACCGGAGACACCGTGATTCGCGATGACGCGCAGCGCGGCCTGCACGAGCAGGGCACGGCGCTGGTCGGCGGGGATGCGGTTCATGGCGGGCTCCTGCTGGTGTGGGATTCGGCGTTGCTGCCAATAGTGGGTCAACTGTCCCAGACGAGCGTCCCGATTGCAAGAGGCGTGTGGTGGTGACGTTGACAGCGGTGAGTTGACGTCAGCGGGACTCGTGCAAAGCGGGGCTACGGTCGCCGGTCTCGCATCGTCGCCACGAGACGCTCGGTCTCCGGGCCGGTCCAATCTGAGCCACGCGACCGAATGGGCGTGAACGAGAAGCCGGGATGCCCCTCGGCTCCCGTGACCTGGACGGTACCTGTCGAACCGTCATCGGGAGTCGAACGGGCGATGGTGGCAATCTGCGACCACTCGAACTCAATCGTGCGACTCCTGTCTCGCACCTGAAGGCCTGCATCGTGGGTGACGATGACGACCAACTCCTCCTTGTACGGGGAGCCGAGAACGGCGATCGCCACGACTGCTGTTGGTTCGTCCCGGATGACCTTGCGGGCCAAGGACCGCGCCCAACTCCCTCCGAGAACAGAGACCACTACATACAGCACCGCGGCGGCCGCCCATAGGAGCAGGGCAACGCCCGCGATCGCGCGGAGCTCCGGTGTGTCGGCGGCATCCGCGGCGAGTTGCAGGAGCGGCAGTCCAACAATGCCCACGGCAACGAGCGCAATGGGACCCATTGGGACTCGCATGACTCCGGATGCCATGCGGCGATCCTATGGCCGTCGATGGCCGGAGCGTCTGTCAGTGCCGCAACATACCATCACCCCATGGAACTCGTACTCATCCCCGGCTTCTGGCTCGACGGCGACTCGTGGGGGCCGGTGACCGCCGACCTGCGCGCTGCGGGGCACGACGTGCATCCGCTCACACTGCCCGGCATGTCGTCGGGTGCGGACCGCAGCGCGGTTACGCTGCGTGACCAGGTCGACGCGGTGATCGCCGTCGTCGATTCGCTGGCCGAGCAGGCGGTGCTTGTCGGGCACAGCGGCGGCGGGGCGATCGCCTGGGCTGTGGCGGATGCGCGACCCGACTCGATCGCGCGCGTCGTCTTCGTCGACAGCGGCCCCCTCGGCGATGGCAACGTCATCAACGACGAGCTACCGGTCGTCGACGGTGAGGTGCCCCTGCCCGAGTGGGACGTCTTCGAGCCCGAAGACCTTGTCGACATGGATGACGCGATCCGCGCCCACTTCCGCTCCATCGCGATCCCGGAGCCCGTGCACGTCACCAGCGACAAGCAGGTGCTGTCGGATCCCCGCCGCTACGAGGTGCCCGCCACAGTGATCTGCTGCGAGATGCCGAGCGAGCTCATGCGCCAGTGGATTGCGGGCGGGCATCCGTTCGTCGCGGAGCTGGCGTCGGTGCGCGACTACGAACTCGTCGACCTGCCGACCGGGCACTGGCCGCAGTTCACCAAGCCCGCGGAACTCGCGGTGGCTATTCGGGCGGCTGTGGAGCGGTAGGGCTGGCGCGCCACATGTCCAGCGCGACATCGACTAGTTCGACGGGGTCGAGGTCGCTGACTGCGGACGCGTGCCAATCTTGAAACAGAATAATCCCGAGACCGACGCCGCTGTCACCGAACTGCCCGCGCTTCTCCAGAGATGGTTCTTCGGGATTGGCTTTGACTACCGCCAGACAGACGGAGCGACCTCTTTTCGCGCCGTGATTTGGGATGCCCATCGCTAGCGCTCGTAGCAGCCTGCACAGTTGCCTCACCAATGCGCGAATAGATCAGAGCATTGATCTGCAATTGAATTCAGCCGAGCGTCTACTTGGTCGAGCGGCTCGCCAACCAGCGAGTCAGTCACTCCGAACATTTGCTTCTCTGGCGTGAGGTCCGGAGCCGCGCCGCGCACCAGGTAGTGCATAGATAAGTTCCGCAACCGACGGTATGGCTCTTGCTTGAAGATGATCGCGGGGCCTGTGAGAAGGCTCTGTACCCGACCGGATTGCCGCCCGTGAACTGGGAATCGCTTCACGAGCTTGTCTAGTGAACGGACAATGTGAAACAGCGAGATCAATTTGGCGCGGAAGGCCGCCTCCCGGTGCTTGGACTCGGTCGCCTTGATGACTTGCGCGACTGTCCCGAGATCTCCTTCGAGAGTGAGTAGTGCCAGCTTCGAGGTGAGCGAGAACTCGCGCTCGTACCGCCGGCGGAAATAGCGCTCCGTTCGGCGGTCGGCCAACCTGAGGCGACCGAGGGGTGAGTAGTCGATCGTCATCGCTATCGTCGGGCTCTCGCCGGCTGCCGCGGCGAGCACCCTCAGGATGCCCCCTTGCTCGCGCGCGACATCATGCAGCTGACGCCCCACCGTCTCGAACGGAGTTGACGCTGGCAAGCCTGATCGGTAGAGGATCGGGATGGTAGCTGCGATCAGCTGGCCCCGCGCCGAATAGAGTCCTAGGTCAGACTCGAGCCACCGGGCGCCCCGGACTGCGTTGCCCATGAACTCTGAGCGGCTCGCTGCTCGATATGCCTCCAGCTCGTCTAGCAGTTCATCGAACGTGAACTTTGTGTCGTCCAGGAACTTGCCTGTGTGCCGCGCTCGAGCGATCACTTCGCTGTCAACAGCAGGCAACAACTTGGCCAAGGAGGGAAGGCCGGTCTCCGACGACCTGCATGCTCGTGACCCTTCGAAGCATATTCGCGCGCTATGTGGGAGCAGGCACATGGGCAGGACTCCGGAGACACCGGATTGTGCTTGGGAAGAGAGAAGAGCATCAGCGATCCAGCGGGCGTCCTGCGCGACCATTTGCCTCGAGAGCGTGACGGAGCTGGAAATCACGAAGCAGATCCCTTCGGCTCAACCGGCGCGGCGGGGCCCCGACGGTCCGAGGTGCTACACCGATGAACAGTTCGTCGCGCCGCCGTTGGCGACCCGTCGAGACGTGCCCCGGCAGGGACTCGAACCCTGACTCGGACGATTTTAAGTCGTCTGCCTCTGCCAATTGGGCTACCGGGGCGCGGCTCCAGTCTGGCACGCGGGTACGGCGGCACGCCGAACGTGAGATGACGCGAATGGTCAGTGCAGAGCATCCTGACCGTGCGTTTGAGTCATCTCGCGGCGCACAGCCGCAAGCGAAAGGCCGGTTACGCCTTCGGACGCGCCGCGAACTCCTCGAAGGCCGCACGCGGGTGCGAACGCGCCTCGAGCGCGATCAGGTCGCGTCGGAACACGAAGTTCACGATGTCGTCGACGAACACGCGGATCTTGCGCTCCCACGTGGGGATCGCGAGGCCGTGGTAGCCGCGGTGCATTACCCAGGCGATGTAGCCCTTGATCGCGAACTTGCCGGACTGGAAGACACCGTGGTTGAGGCCGATACCTGCTACCGCACCCTGGTTCTTGTGGAAGTAGTCCTTGGGGTTCTCATCACGCAGCACCGCCACGATGTTCTTCGCGAGGAGCTTGCCCTGACGCACGGCGTGCTGCGCGTTGGGAACACAGAATCCGTTGACCCCGTCACCAGAGAGGTCGGGAACGGCCGCGACATCCCCGGCACCCCACGCGTCCTCGACGACACCCTGGTCGTTGATGACACGCAGGTCGGCCTGCACGCGAAGGCGCTTGCGCTCCTCGACGGGCAGGTCGGTGTTGGCCAGCACGGGGCTGGCCATGACGCCGGCGGTCCAGACCACCAGGTCGGACTCGAAGGTCTCGCCCGTCGACAGTTCGAGCTTGCCGCCCACCGCTGACGTGAGCTGGGTGTCGAGGTGCACGGGAGCGCCACGCTGCTCGAGGTTCTTGATCACCCAGAGACTGGTCTTGAGCGACACCTCCGGCATGATGCGGCCCATCGCCTCGATGAGGTGGAAGTGCACGTCATCCGAGGTCAGGGTCGGGTACTGCGCGATGAGGGATGACGCGAAGCTGCGCATCTCGCCGTAGGTCTCCACCCCGGCGAACCCGCCGCCCACCACGACGAACGTCAGCAGACGGTCGCGCTCGGGACCGGCCGGCAGGGTGGACGCCCTCTCGAAGTTGGTGAGGATGCGGTCGCGCACGGCGACAGCCTCCTCGATGTTCTTCATGCCGATGGCCTCGTCAGCGACACCCGGGATCGGGAACGTGCGGGTTACCGCACCCGCCGTGACGACGATGATGTCGTACGACTCCTCCCACGGCTCGCCCACGGGCGGCGTGATGGTCGCGGTCTTCGTGGCGTGGTTGATCGCGCTGACCTTCGCCGCGATCACCCGGGTCTTCTTCAGGTGCCGACGCAGAGAGACCACGGCGTGGCGCGGCTCGATGCCACCGGCCGCGACCTCGGGCAGGAACGGCTGGTACGTCATGTACGGCAACGGCTCGACGACGGTGACACTGGCCTCGCCGCGGGCGAGCCACTTCTCCAGTTTGCGAGCGGTGTAGAAGCCGGCGTAACCGCCGCCGACGATCAAAATCTTGGGCACGAGTGGTGGTCTCCTAATGGAAAGTTCGCCCCCAATCTACAGGGTGCGGCGGGTGCCCCTGAAACGCCGGACCGCCGCCACCACGACGCCGACCGCCAACGCGAGGAACACGGCGAGCACGGCCAGCGGAATGCCGACGTTACGCAGCTGATTCACCGTCGGCAGGATGGTGCCGAGCGGGTTCTGCGGCCCCGCCGCGACGGGTGAGGGTGAGGGGCTGGGAACGAAGGTCGGCAGCGGGCTGGGGGTCGATTCCGCCCGACGGTAGAGCTTGATCCACTCGGCCAGATCGCCCATCGGATTGGCATCGACCGCCGGAACCGTCGCGTTCACCGCCGCCTCGGCGTCGAGCAGACCGAAGCCGTAGATGGGGTCGGGCCCCGGTGCTCCCTCGTCGCGCGCGGTGGCGACGACGCGGTTGATGACGTTCGCGGCATCCAGCTCGGGGTGTGCAGCGCGCACGAGAGCGACGACACCCGCGACGATCGGGGTGGCGCCACTCGTGCCGTTCCAGATCACGTGACCGCCGCCGGGCACGACCCCGACGAGGTTCTCGCTCGGTGCTGCCACGGCGATCGTGATGCCCTGAGACGATGCGTCGAAGCTCGCCTCGCCGTTGGCGTCGACGCCTGCGACGGTCAGCACGCCGGGCATGGTGGCGGGGGCCCCGACCTGCGTCGTGCCGCTGCCGCGGTTGCCTGCGGCCGCCACGACGACCACGTCGTGCTCTTGGGCGTAGAGGAACGCGTCATCCCAGCTGACCGGCCAGTCGAGGGTGTTGCGGGTCAGCGACATGTTGATCACGTCGGCGCCGTGATCGACGGCCCAGCGCACGGCCTGCGCGATCTGGTCGTCGGAGCTGAGCGTGCCCTCCCCGAATCCGATCGAGATGGCCAGCACGACCGACTCAGGCGCCGAACCGATCACGCCGTTGTTGCCGCCCGATCCGCGACCCGCTGCGAGGCCCGCGACCATCGTTCCGTGCTCGCTGCCGACCGACCCGACCGGAGTCTGCCCGTCTGGTGCGCCGATGCCTGAAAAGTCAGTTCCGCCCGCGACGACACCCTGCAGTTCGGCCACGTTGCCGTCGACACCGGTGTCGATGATCGCGATGGTCACGCCGCGACCCTTGCTCGTGTCCCACGCGTTCCTGATGCCGTAGTCGTCGAGCCAGTACTCGCCGTTGCGCACGCCATCAGCGTTCGCCGCGGCGCCACCCACCAGAGTGGATGCCACGACCGCAAGCACCACGGCGGCAGCGAGCCTGCGCATCACGACGCCTCCGCGCTCGTCGACACCGTCGACACCTCGGGAACGCACTCGCAGACCAGCGGACTCCACGCCGAGCGCTCGAGAGCCAGGTCGCCGATCGGGTTCACGCCGGGACCGGCGGCCAACGCGTGCCCGACGAGGGCGTGGAGGCACTTCACCCGATCGGGCATCCCCCCGGCCGAGATGCCCGCGATCTCATCGACGACGGCGATGCTCTCCCGGTCGGCGATGTACTGCTCGTGCGCGGCGCGGTACTGCTCGGCGACCTCGCCGACCAGCAGGGCTGCAAATCCGGGCATCTGGCCCTCGGCCTCAAGGGTGGAGACGGCGGCGGTGGCCGCGGGGTGCGTCAGGTAGTAGAAGGTGGGGAAGGGCGTGCCATCCGAGAGCCTGGGGCGGGTCGACACGACCGTGGGTGCACCGCACACGCACCGCGCGGCGATACCCACGACGTCGCGAGCCGGGCGACCGAGCTGCCGGGAGACGGTTGCGATGTCCTCGGGGCTGGGTGCGTCGAACGGTGGGCGGGTCACTGGGCGCCCTGAACGTCGGGGCCCACGAGATCGGCGGGCGGGGCATCCGTGAGGCCAGCGGTGTAGACCGACGAGAGCAGCGTCTTCAGCCAGTCAACCCGGGTGGCCTGGATCTGGTCGCTGATGGGCTGGCCGTCCGGGGTGGCGGATGCCGCGGCATCCCCCACGACGAGGTAGCTCACGTCACCCGGGAAGACGTAGAACAACCGCTCCCGTGCCTGCGACTCGATGTAGGCGGGATCGCTCCACCTCGCCACGTCCTTGGTGAGCTCATCGACGCTGCCCTGAGCGTCGGCGACCTGCTGCTGCAGCTGGGCGATCTGCTGGCGCTGCTCGATGAAGATGCGCAGATTGGGGGCCAGCACGATCACCGCGAGGATGACCAGCATGAGCATCAGCACGGTGAAACCCGAGAAGCGGATCGTGCGCAGCCAGTGCTCGGGCGCGCTCTCCTCGCGATCGAGGGTGACGGGAACCCGGCGGGTTCCGTCGCGCGTAGCCATGGGTTCGATGTTAACCGCTGATCGAGCTTGTCGAGATCTCGACAAGCTCGATCAGCGAATGATCAGCCCTTGAAGCGCGGGAACGCCGAACGACCGGCGTAGACCGCGGCGTCGCCCAGCTCCTCCTCGATGCGCAGCAGCTGGTTGTACTTGGCAACCCGGTCACTGCGGGCGGGGGCGCCCGTCTTGATCTGGCCGGCGTCGGTGGCCACCGCGATGTCGGCGATCGTGGTGTCCTCGGTCTCGCCGGAGCGGTGCGAGATAATCGTCGTGTAGCCGGCGCGCTGGGCCATGGCCACGGCATCGAGCGTCTCGGTGAGCGTGCCGATCTGGTTGACCTTCACGAGGATCGAGTTGGCGACCTTCTCGTCGATGCCCCGCTTGAGGCGAGTCGGGTTCGTGACGAACAGGTCGTCACCGACGATCTGCACCTTGTCGCCGAGCTCGGCGGTGAGGTGGGCGTAGCCGGCCCAGTCGTCCTCGGCCAGCGGGTCTTCGATCGTCGCCAGCGGGTAGTCCTTGACCAGACCCACCCAGAACTCGGTGAGCTGCTCGGGGGTCAGCGTCTGCTTCTCGAAGGAGTACACATCGTTGGCGAAGAACTCAGTGGCCGCGACATCCAGGCCCAGGGCGAAGTCCTTGCCCGGCGTGAAGCCGGCGGTCTCGATGGCCTTGACGATGAAGTCGAGCGCGGCGCGAGCGCCGGGCAGGTCGGGGGCGAAGCCGCCCTCGTCGCCCAGGCCGGTGTTCTGGCCCGCCTTCTTCAGCTCGCCCTTGAGGGCGTGGTACACCTCGGTGCCCCAGCGAAGAGCCTCGGAGAACGACTCGGCGCCGATCGGCAGCACCATGAACTCCTGGATGTCGAGAGCCGTGTCGGCGTGCGCGCCGCCGTTGATGATGTTCATCATCGGCACCGGCAAGGTGTGGGCATTCGGGCCACCCAGGTAGCGGAACAGCGGGAGGTCGGCCGAGTCGGCGGCAGCCTTCGCAACAGCGAGCGAGACTCCGAGGATCGCGTTGGCGCCCAGCTTCTTCTTGTTGTCGGTGCCGTCGAGGTCGATCATCTCGGCGTCGATGAGGCGCTGGTCTGCGGCGTCGAAGCCCTCGATCGCGGGACCGAGCACGTCGAGCACAGACTCGACGGCCTTGAGCACGCCCTTGCCGCCGTAGCGGGCCTTGTCGCCGTCACGCAGCTCGTACGCCTCGAAGGCACCGGTGGATGCACCGGAGGGCACGGCGGCGCGGGAAACCACGCCGTCCTCGAGCAGAACCTCGACCTCAACGGTCGGGTTGCCCCGGGAATCAAGAATCTCGCGGGCGCCAACTGCCTCGATCAAGGCCATGGGGGAACTCCTCAAATAGGAAAAATGTGTGGTGGGTTTCGCCTAAATACTAGCGCCGAGCCCCTCGGCCACCTCGCGCCGGTCGAGCCACCCACGCAACGAACTGTTGAACAGTTCGACGTTCTCGATGTTCCACTGGTGATGCATCCCCGGCGCGATCGCTGTCATGACGCCCGGGATGCCTCGGCGCACCGCCGCCAGCGAGGCGTCAGTGATAGCGCTCGAATCCTTCTCGCCGGCAACCACGAGGGTGGGAACGGTGATGGCCGCCAGGACTGCGGCAGGCACCCCACGACTGACCTCGTTGTAGATGCTGACGGCGGTTTCGCGTCGGATTCCGAGCCCGGTCGACACGAACAGCTCGGCATCTTCCCCCGTCAGTCCGTAGCTGCGCGCGAGTGTCGTCCAGAAACCGCGCTGGTTCCAGAACGCCAGCAGCACTCGCGCGGCGATCATGTCGCGGCGCAGCGGTGGCGCGACCTGGGCGCTGGCGAGAAACAGGCTGGAGACCTGCTCCGGATGCCTCGCCGCAAGGTCGAGCGCAACACTCGACCCGAGCGACAGCCCCACCACGTGAGCCGGCCCGCCGGTCGTCGCGATCAGCTCGGCCACCGCGTCTGCGGTTGCGGCGATCGAGACCCAGGGCTCGTCATTGCTCGCCCCAAAGCCCGGGTAGTCGGGCACCAGCACGTGGTGGTCGGCGAAAGCCGGCACCTGCTGGCCCCACATCCACCCGGCGACGTTGCCGCCGTGCAGGAAGACGAGCGTGGAACCCGGTCCGTCGAATTCGAGATGGTTCATGAGAGTGCCTCCTCGGCGTTGGAGATGATTCGGTCAAGTTGGGCGACCAGCGCGGGCTCGTCGACGCCCGCGTCGAGGCCGCTCTGGTGCTGTTCGAGCCCACGCCACGCGCTCTCGACGAGCGCCGCGCCTGGCGTGGTGAGGCGCACGATGTTCGCCCGCGAGTCGGCAGGATCGGGGGTGACCTCGAGCAGCCCGCTCTCGACCAGCCCCGACACCCGCTGGGTGACGCTCGCACGCGACACGTCGAGGTTGCGGGCGATGGCCTGCTGGCTGGGCTCCCCCAGCACGCGAACCATGAGTAGAACGAGGAACGGCGCGTAGTGGATTCCGTGCTCGCGGGTGAGGTAGTCGTCGGCGATGCGGTCGATGAGCACGGTCGCGCGATGGAGCTTGAACGCAGTGCTCGAGGTGATATCGGGTGTGGTCGTCATATTGTTAATAGGTTAACAATAATGTTCGAGGGCGTCAATGATCTCGACGAGCTCGATCACCGCGCGCGCTCGATCAACGATCAGCCGAGCGGGCGGAACTCCAGCGAGTCGAGCGTCGACGCCGCCGTCACGTACGCGTACTCCGCGAACCCGGATGCCTCGAGCTGAGCCAGCAGTGGTGCGATGTTGCGCGGCTTGCGTTCGAGTCGCACCCGCCGTCCACCCGCGACGAGCGCCGATTGCAGGGCGGCGAGGGTCGCCAGGGGCACGTCAGCGTCGTGGACGAGAGCCGCGGCATCCGTCGCCCCCGTCTCGGGAAGCTCGACCAGGTCGACGAGCCGTTCGAAGCCGAGCGAGAAGCCGGCCGCGGGAACGTCGGTGCCGAGGAAGCGGCCGATCATGCCGTCGTAGCGTCCGCCGCCACCGAGCGAATAGCCGAGCGACGGGTGCGCGACCTCGAAGATCGCGCCCGTGTAGTAGCCCATGCCCCGCACCAGCCACGGGTCGAACTGCACGACCTGCTGGCCGAGCACGTCGTTGACGGCCTCGCCGATCGTCGCCAGTTCCGCGACCGCCACCGGGTCCACGCCCTCCGGCAGGAACTTCCTGATGGCGGCCTCGCCGAACGGAAGCAGCTCCATCGTCACCGGCCGCGTGAAGAGCGCCTCCAGCGCGTCAACGGCGGTGGGCGTGACGGCACGCTCACGCAGCTCGGCGAGCACGCCGGGCTGACCGATCTTGTCCAGCTTGTCCACGGTGATCAGCACACCGTCGAACTCCTCGGGAGCGAACCCGAGGATCGTGAGCATGCTCGTGAGCAGCCGACGATCGTTGACCCGGATGACGCATCCCTCAAGCCCGAGCGCCCTCACCGTTGCCGCGGTCGCCGTGATCAACTCAACCTCGGCGACCGGCCCGGACTCCCCGATCACATCGATGTCGCACTGCACGAACTGGCGGTAGCGACCCTTCTGGGGCCGCTCCGCCCGCCACACCGGCGCGATCTGGATGGCACGGAAGACCGCGGGCAGTTCGGACCGGTGGCTCGCGTAGAACCGAGCGAGTGGCACGGTGAGGTCAAAGCGTAGGCCGAGGTCGGCGAGCTCGAGCGGATCGACGGCGGCCGCGAGGTCTTCGGCCGTCAGACCGCGCTTCATCACCGCATAGGCGAGCTTCTCGTTGTCTCCGCCGAGGCCGGCGTGCAGGCGCTCACTGTCTTCGACAACGGGCGTCTCGATCTCGTCGAAACCGTGCGCCCGATAGCTGGCACGGATGACACTCAGGATGCGCTCACGCTGAGCCTTCTCGGCCGGCAGGAAGTCGCGCATCCCGCGCGGAGGATTCACGGGTGACGCCATGCGTCGATTGTGTCAGGTCGTGCGCCGTGGCGTTGGCGTCGACCGGCGCCGGCACGTGTAAAATTGAGGCTTCGCGCCTGTCGATGATGGTCCGGGCGCGAGTCGAAGCATCCACTTCGCCACAGTCGAAACCGACGGCTCGGGTAAGCCCGCCGGTTTCTCGGGCGCAGCATCCCTCGTGGACGCGCGTCCGGGTGCCCTCTCCATTCGGGTTGGGGAGGGCACCGAATCCCGCTACAGCCGGTTGAGTAGGTGCGCAGCACCGTACCGAAACCGCTTGGCTGGTCTCGATACGCGTGGGGCTACTCGACCGGCGGGCCAACCTCGTGGTCGCGGATCTCTCGCTGCAGTTCTCTCAAGGCCGTGCGCAGGGCACGCTCGGAGTCCAGCCCGTTCGCCTTCGCGGATGCCACGATCGCGAGAAGCAGCGGACCGAGTTCGTCTTCGTCGGTGACGTTGATCGCGCCCGGCTTCGTCGCATCCAGGAGGCCCACCTTGTGTGCGCGCCCGAGGAGCTTGTCGGCGAGCGCGAGCGCGGGCATCCCCTGGGGTATGCCGTCGAGGGCGCTCGTGCGGTGCGGCTTCTCGGTCTTCTTGAGGTCGTCCCAGACGGCCATGACGTCTTCCGCGGTCTCAGCGGTGGTGTCGCCGAAGACGTGCGGATGGCGGCCGATCATCTTCGCGGTCATGTGCGCCGCGACATCCTCGAGGGTGAACTGGCCGGCCTCGGCGGCGATATCGCTGTGGAAGATCACCTGGTAGAGCACGTCGCCGAGCTCCTCGATGAGCTCGTCGGTGTCGCCCGTCTCGATAGCGTCGATCAGCTCGTACGTCTCCTCGACGAGGTACTGCACGAGCGACTCATGGGTCTGCTCGCGGTCCCAGGCGCAGCCGCCCGGTGCGCGCAACCGCTCGAGCACGGCGATCAGCTCATCGAGCTTTGGATGCGGCGGCGTGAGTTCGGTCACGCGATCGGCCGGTCGTTGCGGTGCCGGCCGAGCGCGGCGGCGTACCGCTCGGTCAGTTGCACCATGAGGTCGGGAGTGTCGCGGTCGAGGCCGAACACGTAGCCGGGGAAGTCGAGGTCCTTCTGGATCGCCCAGATCTGATCGTGCGCCTCGGCGGGCAGGATCTGCGCGGGGTCGCCGACGGCCACCCAGCCGATCGGCACGGTCGACCCTTCGGCGAGGTGGGTGCGCAGGTGCACGATCGCATTGATGCGCACCTCGCTGCCGCGGTCGATCTGGGCGCCGTTGAACACGCGCACGCCGGTGGCGACGAACACCTCGTCGCCGATGGTGGCGCCCGAGATCGACGACAGCGGGCCGATCAGGCAGTGGTCGCCGATCCGCACCGGATTCGCGGCGCTGGAGCGGATGACGGCGTTCTCCATCACGATCACGCTCGAGCCGATCTCGATCGATCCGCCCTCCGCGGTGATCACCGCACCGTGGAGTACCTGGCTGTCGGGGCCGATCCGTACGTCTCCGCTGATGACCGCAGTGGGCGACACGACCGCGCTGGGGTGGATGCGCGGGACAGCTCCCTCGTGTTCGATGATCACGGGGCCAGACTACCCAGAGCGGCGACTCGGTGGATCATTCGGGCGGGCATCCCAGAGCCTGGATGACGCGCGCCCAGTAGTTGACCTGCGCCGCAGTGGTCGCAAGCACGACGATCTCGCGCTCGGTGAGAACCTCGCGAAGCCGCTCGCCGAACTCCTCGTCGAACCTCAGTGGCGTCGCGCTGGCGCGACGGGCGTACTCGATGGCGAGGCGTTCGACCGGATCGAAGCCGTCGAGCGAACGAAGCCCCTGCACGGCCTCGCGCTCCTCAGTAGACATGACCTTCTCCCAGCCCTCCGAGTTCATGCCGACGCAGAAGGGGCAACTGACCGCGAACGACACCGCCATGCGCACGAGCTTCAGGGTGCGCTCGGTCAGGCGCCCGTCGCTGTGAGCGATGAGTGACTCGAGCACCGCCGATCCGACAGCGGCCCTCGGATACCACGCGAGCAGTTGGGCGGGTAGCAGCGGTGTCCCTGTGCGGCGCTGGGCGATTCGCAGACCCCACCGCAGGACGAAGGGGATGCGCGGAGGTGGGGCGATGTACGCGGTCATGCCCCCAGTCTCCACCGGCGACCCCGGCCGCTGGCAGACTGGTGCCGTGAAGTTCAGGGGCGCCGTCGTGCTGGCCATCATCGTGCTGGCCGCGCTGGCGTGGTTCGGGTGGCAGGCTCTCGGGGCGCAGGCGCCAACCCTGACCACGGCGCCTGGCGCGGCGCCCGCCACGGGCATCCCGAGCGATGCGACGCCGGCGGTCGTCGAGTTCGTGCACGATGGCGACACGCTCTTCCTCGACGACGGACGCAAGGTGCGGCTGCTCGGCATCAACACCCCCGAGATCGGCCATAACGCCGAATGCTACGGCGCTGAGGCGACGGCGCTGCTGCGACAGTTGCTGCCCGAGGGCACGCACGTGTGGGTGCAGGCCGACGTGGAGCCGCTCGATCAGTACGGTCGGTCGCTGCTGTTCATCTACACGGATGACGCCACGAACATCAACCTCGAACTGCTCGAGCGCGGCGCCGCCGAGGTCGAGCAGTACGCGCCCAACCTGCTGCTGCGCGACGAGCTGCACACTGCGGAGGATGCCGCACGAGCGGCCGGAGCCGGCCTCTGGGGAGCGTGCCGCTAGGCCTCCGCCAAGCCCAGGTTCGTCTCCTCCGCCGGTAGCTGCTGCACGCGCGTGCGCGGCATCGCGATGGTTGCGATGAGGGTCGCGACCGCGACGACGAGGGCCGCGATGAACACCGCCGAACCCGCCGCCGTCACGACGGCCGGGTCGGCCGCGTCCGCTCCCGCCCGAAGGAAGATCGAGTTGGCGATCGCGCCGAACACCGCCACGCCGACCGCGCTTCCCACGTTGCGCGCGAACATGTTCACTCCCGTGACGACGCCGCGCTCGTTCCAGCCGACGCTGGATTGGGCGAGGATCAGGCTCGGAGTAGCCGCCAGACCCATGCCGAGTCCCACGAGGAAGCAGCTCACCGCGACCACGATGATCGAGGGCGTCATCGCGAATGCCGCGAGGATCACCGTGCCCACCAGCACCAAACCCATTCCGATGAACATGGTGTTGCGGAAGCCGATGCGCAGGTACAGGCGACCCGAGACCGCGGCCGCGATCGGCCAGCCCACCGTGAGGGTCGCCAATGCGAATCCAGCAATGAGCGGCGACACCCCGAGCGCGCCCTGAAGGTAGAGCGGAACGTAGCTGGTCAGACCGGTGAGGGTCGCGCCGATTCCGAGGCCGAAGATGGAGACGACCAGAACCAGGCGGCGCGTGAACACCCACAGCGGCAGGATCGGTTCGGCGGCCCGACGCTCGACTAGCAGGAATGCAACCAGCACGAGCACTCCCCCGCCGAACAGCAGGATGCTCGGCACCGAGTTCCACGCCCACGCCTGACCGCCCTCGAGCACCGCGAGCAGCAGCGCGGTGAGGGCGACGGTGAGCAGCACCGCCCCGGCGTAGTCGATGCGGTGGGCCGTGCGGGTGATCTTCTCGTGGAAGGTGCGGGTGAGCATCCATGCCGCCAACAGGCAGAGCGGAATGTTGACGATGAAGATTCCGCGCCAGGCATCGAACTGGGCGAACAGGCCACCGAGGGTGGGCCCGACGACGGATGCCACGGCCCACATGCTCGCGAGGTAGCCCTGCACCTTGGCGCGCTCCTCGACCGTGTAGATGTCACCGGCGATGGTGATGGATATCGGCAGCACGGCCCCCGCGCCGAGCCCCTGGATCACGCGGAAGGCGATGAGCGCTGGCATGCTCCACGCGAAGGCGCTGAGGATCGAGCCGAGCAGGAAGAGCCCGATGCCGATGAGGATGATCGGCTTGCGCCCCACGGTGTCGGCGAGCTTCGCGTAGACCGGAACGGTGACCGCTTGGGCAAGCAGGTACACGGAGAACAACCACGGGAACAGCGGGAAGTCACCCAGATCGGCGACGATCGACGGCACGGCGGTCGAGAGTACCGTCGCCTCGATCGCGACCAGGAACGTCGTGAGCATGAGGGCGATGAGAATGGGGCCGCGCTCCGAGCGCAGGCCGACGTTGATGGTCACGGAGCAATGTAACCACCGGGCGACGACCCTGCATTCCCGTGGGAGCATTGATCGTATGCTCGACCCCGCCTGGGCGCTGACGCGACCGATCCTCTGGCTCGCGCTCGCCGCGCTCCTCGTGCTGCTGGTCGTGCGCACCGCGCGCAAGGACCGCAAGGAGTACCAGAGGTTCAAGCGGTACCGCCTGACGGCCCGGCGCCAGGAGATGTTCCGCAAGTGGTTCCGCGACTCGGTGCTGACCATCGGGCTGGTGAGCCTCGCGCTGCTGCTGCTCGCGTGGCAGTACATCGCGCCGCTGCTGCACGAGCTGACGACGTGGCCGGTGGTGCGCGACATCCGCGGATTCGTGCTCCACGAGCCGGGCGTGACGTGGGGAATCATCGCGGGCCTGATCATCGGATTCGTCGTGCTCACGGCCATCGGCGTGCGTGCTGCCCGCAAGGACGACCAGATCCCGATGGTCGGTGACATCGCGGCCATGCTCCCCCGCAACCGGCAGGAGCTGCGGCTAGGCGCCCTGCTGTCGATCAACGCGGGGATCGGCGAGGAGCTGATGTTCAGGCTGGCCCTGCCTGCGGTGATCTACGGCGCGAGCGGCAGTGCGATCGCGGCCGTGGTGGGAAGTGTGCTGCTGTTCGGTGCGCTGCACCTCTACCAGGGCGTGATCGGGGTGGTGAGCACCACGATCGTGGGTGCCGTCATGATGCTGGTCTACGTCGTCACCGGGACGATCGTGGTGCCCATCGTGCTGCACGCCCTGTTCGACCTGCGGTCGCTCGTGCTCATCCCGATGGCGGTGCACGATGTGCATCGCATCGACGGTGTGGCCAATCCGGTGACGAAGAGCCCCGGCATAAGTCCGACGAAGACCCTGGCGAAAACGCCAGACGCGGATGCCGCTACTCCGCCAGCGCCGCCGGCGTAGTTTCGGCGCCGAAGATCGCCACGAGCAACCCGCTGGCCCACTCGATCAGCTGGGTATCCGTGGGCTCGGGAGGGAGCGGCACGAGCACCGCGGCGGCCGCCGCGTGGTACCGGGCGCCCGGGTACATGCGCTGCAGGCGCACCTGGATCGAGTCGGCGAGGTCGGCCGGCGCGATGCGCATCTTGTCGCCCATGACGACGACCTCGCTGAGCCCCGCCTTCTGCGCCATCCGTCGCAGCCGCGAGACGGCCACGAGGTTCAGCACCTGCTCGGGCGGCTCGCCGTAGCGGTCGGTGAGCTCTTCGAGCACGCGGTCGATCGAGTCATCCGTCGCCGTCGGGGCGCTCGCGGTCGAGAGCTTCTGGTAGGCCTCGAGGCGCAGCCGCTCCGACTCGATGTACTCCTCCGGCAGGTGCGCGTCGACGGGCAGCTCGAGCCGCAGCTCGGTCTGGCCCTCGGCGACGTCGCCGCGGAAGGTCGACACGGCCTCGCCGATCATGCGCAGGTAGAGGTCGAAGCCGACACCCGCGATGTGTCCGGACTGCTCGCCGCCGAGCAGGTTGCCCGCACCGCGGATCTCGAGGTCCTTGAGGGCGATCTGCATACCCGCGCCGAGCTCATTGTTCGCGGCGATCGTGTTGAGGCGCTCGTGCGCGGTCTCGCTCAGCGGCTTGAGCTCGTCGTAGAGGAAGTACGCGTACGCCCGCTCCCGGCCGCGACCGACCCGGCCGCGCAGCTGGTGCAGCTGGCTCAGGCCATACTTGTCAGCACGGTCGATGATCAGGGTGTTCGCGTTGGCGATGTCGAGTCCGGTCTCGATGATGGTGGTCGAGACGAGCACGTCGAACTTGCGCTCCCAGAAGTCGACCATCACCTGCTCGAGCACCGCCTCCGGCAGCTGACCGTGAGCGACGGCGATGCGCGCCTCCGGTACGAGCTCCGCCAGCTGGGATGCCACGCGGTTGATGCTCGAGACCCGGTTGTGCACGTAGAACACCTGGCCCTCGCGCAGCAGCTCACGACGGATGGCCGCTGCGACCTGGCGGTCGGAGTAGGGACCCACGAACGACAGGATCGGGTGGCGGTCCTCCGGTGGTGTGGCCAGGGTCGACATCTCCCGAATGCCCGTGACCGCCATCTCGAGGGTGCGCGGGATCGGCGTCGCCGTCATCGCGAGGATGTCGACGTTGGTCTTGAGTTTCTTCAGCGCGTCTTTGTGCTCGACCCCGAAGCGCTGCTCCTCGTCGATGATCACGAGGCCCAGGTCCTTGAACCCGATGCCCTGGCTGAGCAGCCGGTGGGTTCCGATGACGACATCGACGGTGCCATCGGCGAGGCCCGCGATCGTCTCCTTCGACTCCTTGTCGGTCTGGAAACGGCTGAGCGCGCGCAGGTGCACGGGGAAGCCCGCGAACCGCTCCGCAAAAGTCTCCATGTGCTGGCGAACCAGCAGGGTCGTGGGCACGATCATGGCCACCTGCTTGCCGTCCTGCACGGCCTTGAAGGCGGCGCGCACGGCGACCTCGGTCTTGCCGTATCCGACGTCACCCGACAGCAGACGGTCCATCGGGATCGGCCGCTCCATGTCGGCCTTGACCTCCTCGATCGTGGTCAGCTGGTCGGGCGTCTCCGCGAACGCGAACGCCTCCTCGAGCTCGCGCTGCCACGGGGTGTCCGGCCCGAAGGCATGGCCCTTGCTGGCCATGCGAGCTGAGTAGAGCTTCACCAGCTCGACAGCGATGTCGCGCACCGCCTTGCGAGCCTTGCCCTTCGCGGCGGCCCAGTCGCTGCCGCCCATCTTGCTCAGCGCCGGCGCCTCACCGCCGACGTAGCGGGTGAGCAGATCGAGCTGGTCGGTCGGCACGTAGAGCTTGTCGCCCGGGTAGCCGCGCTTGTTGGGCGCGTACTCGATGACGAGAAACTCGCGCTGCGTCTTGATCGCGTTGCGCCCGCCGGTCGAGACCTCGCGCTGCACCAGCTCGACGAACTTGCCGATGCCGTGGGTGTTGTGCACCACGAAGTCACCCGCTTTGAGCTGCAGCGGGTCGACAACGTTGCGGCGGCGACTGGCCAACCGCTTGACCTGCCTCGTGTCGTAGCCGGCGGCGCGACCGAAGAACTCGCTCTCGCTCAAGAGGGCCAGCTTCGCCTCCGGAACCTCGAAGCCCGCATCGACGGATGCCTGCAGCAGGTACGCGACGCCGGGTTCGGCATCCGCGGGCAGGGTCTCCACCACGCGGCCGGATAACTCGTGCTCTGCCAGGAGGTCGGCCGCACGATCGAGCATGCCGTGCCCCTGCGCGACCACCGCGACAGTCCAGCCGTCGTGCAGCAGATCGCCGACGTGGCCGAGTGCGCCCTCGGCCTGGCCCGCGAAGCTCGGCACGGAGCGGGCGTCGATGCGCACGTATTCGTCGTCGTCGTCGACCGCCGGTCGAGTAGACGCAGTCGTATCGAGACCCAGGTCGGACGCGTTTCGATCCGCCCCTTCGGCGCTACTCAACGAGCTCCGCCCCGAGTCAAAGCCACTCATCGTCCACCACGGCCGATTCCCCGCCGATTCGCGCAAGCTCGCGAGCGTGACGAAGTCGCCCGCGTCCAGGTCGATCGGTGCCTCAGCGCCCGCTGTCGCCGCGTTCCACGCCGCCGCCAGGAACTCGCGGTTGGTCTCCACGAGGCTGGCCGCGCGCGCGATGACCTTCTCCGGCGAGAGCACGGCGATCGCGGCATCCGCTGGCAGGTAGTGGGTCAGGGGAACGAGCCGGTCGACCAGGGCGGGCGCGAGCGACTCCATGCCATCGACCGGGATGCCCTCGCCGATCTTCGCGAGCATCGTGGACAGGCTCGGGAACTCGTGCTGCATCTCCCGCGCCCGCTGGCGCACCGGCTCGCTCAGCAGCAGTTCGCGGCTGGGTGCGAGCTCGGCGTGATCGATGTCGCCCGGCAGGGAACGCTGGTCGGCGACGGAGAACTCGCGCAGTTGCTCGAGTTCGTCACCGAAGAACTCCAGCCGCAGCGGATGCTCGTCGGTCGGCGCGAACACATCCACGATGCCACCGCGCACGGCGAACTCACCCCGGCGCGTGACCATGTCGACGCGCGAGTAGGCGAGATCGACCAGCTTCACGCTGAGGTCGGCGAGGTTGTAGCCGCGACCGCCGCGGGTGAGGGCCACCGGCTCGATCGAGGTCAGGTTGTCGGCGAGGGGCTGGAGGGCCGCGCGCACGCTGGCCGCGAGCACGAACTGACCGGTCGGGTTCTGCTGCCATGAGGTGATGGCCCGCAGGGCGGCGATGCGCTTGCCCACCGTCTCGGCGCTCGGGCTGAGCCGCTCGTGTGGGAGGGTCTCCCACGCGGGGAAATCGACGACCGTCGCCGAGGGCAGGTAGCACTCCAGCGCGCGGGCGAGCGCCTCGGACTCGCGGCCGGTGGCGGTGATCGCGAGGAGTGCGCGCGGGCGGGCATCCGCGGTCAGGAGGCCGGCGATGAGCGGCGCGCGGAGGCCGTCGACGAGCGAGAAATCGGCGCTTCGGGCGCTCTGCGCAAGGGCACTCTGGAACGTGCGGGCGCGCGAAAGCCCCGTGATCAATCCGTTCAGAGTCACCGCACGAGTCTACGTGGGCTCAAGCGGGTCGAGCCCGTCGAGACCCCACCCGCGCGGGTCGAGCCCGCCGAGACCTCACCAGCAAGCGGGTCGAGCCCGTCGAGACCTCACCCGCGCGTCTGGCGGGTCGAGCCCGTCGAGTCCTCGCCGGAGCCAGCCGGAACGACCCACAGCGACTCGCCGGGTGCGCCTACTCGGCTCGTTTGGGTCTGCTCAGCGCCGGGAGATCACCGAACCGACCCTCGATGAGCGCCAGCCGCTTCGCGCGGCTCCATCCCTGCAGCTGTTTCTCGCGGGCCCAGGCATCATCGATCCGGTCGAACTCCTGGAACCAGACAAGCGTGACCGGCTGGCGCTTGGCGGTGTACGCGCCACCGAGACCGAGCACGTGCTGGCCGAGGCGGGCCTCCAGGGATCGAGCACTACCGACGTAGTACGAGCCGTCGCCGCACTGGAGCATGTAGGTGAAGGCCATCGGTTCAGGATGCCGATCTCCGAAGCTCCAATAGTTCTTCGTCGCCGGGCTGTGGAGAACGATCCAACTGCTGGCGCTGGTGAGGTCTCGACGGGCTCGACCCGCCGGACACCGGTGGTGAGGTCTCGACGGGCTCGACCCGCCGGACACCGCTGGTGACGTCTCGACGGGCTCGACCCGCCTTGGCGGGCTACTCGCGCGGGGAGTGGAACTTGAGCTGGGCTGCGGTGAGTCCGTCGCTGGCGATGAGCTCGGTGGCATCCGCCGCGTCGCTCAACAACGAGGGCAGCACCTCGCGTTCTACCCCGGTGAAGTCCTTGAGCACGAAGTCGGCCGCGGGCTGGCGACCGGGCGGGCGACCGATGCCGATGCGCACGCGCGTGAAGTCGCCGGTGCCGGTGGCCGCGATGATGTCGCGCAGGCCGTTGTGTCCACCGTGCCCGCCGCCGAACTTCAGGCGCACGCTGTCGAACGGGATGTCCAGCTCGTCGTGCAGCACGATCAGTCGCGCGGGAGGCACCTTGTAGAACCGCAGCAGCGCTGCGACCGGACCGCCGGACACGTTCATGTAGGTGTTGGGCTTGGCCAGTACCAGCTTCGGCCCCGCCGCAAAACTGCGCCCCTCGGCGACGGCCGCGTTGGCCTTGTGGTTCTTGAAACTCAGGGATGCCCGATCGGCCAGCTGCGCGAGAGCCATCTGCCCGACATTGTGACGATTGCCGGCGTAGCCGGGCCCGGGGTTACCGAGCCCGACTACCAGCCAGGTGTCGTCGTCCACGACCCGTCTGCCAAAGATGGCTACTCGGCGTCCTCGGCGGCGGCAGCCGCAGCAGCAGACTGGGCGGCACCCTCAGCGGCGAGCGCGGCGTCGGCCTCCTGGTCGGCGGCGCTGGCGGCCTGCGGGTGGGTGATTCCGACGATGAGCAGCTCGGGGTCGGAGAGCAGGGTTGCACCGGTCGGCAGCACGAGGTCCTTGGCCGTGATGTGCGTACCCTCGGTGAGTCCCTCGATGTCGACAACCACACGCTCGGGGATGTGGGTGGCTTCGACCTCGAGCGAGATCGTCTGGGCGTCGAGCATGGCGATCGTGCCGGAGAACGACTCGCCCTCGAGGTGCACGGGCACGTCGACAGTGACCTTCTCACCCTTGCGCACGACGATGAGGTCGATGTGCTCGATGATCTGGCGCACCGGGTCCTTCTGCACGTCCTTGACGAGGGCCAGCTGAGTCTTGCCCTGGATGTCGAGCTCCAGCACCTGGTTGGACTTGCGCAGGATCAATGCGACCTCGTGGCCCGGCAGCGTGACGTGCTGCGGCTCGGTGCCGTGACCGTAGATGACGGCCGGGATCTTGCCATTGGCGCGGATCTTGCGCGCCGCACCCTTGCCGAAGCTGTCGCGGATCTCCGTGACGAGGTGGTTGCTCTGCTCTGCCTTTGCCTTGTCGGCCATGATGAATCTCCTTGGGCGATGCTCGCCCGGTAGTGGTCAATGTTCAACTCGAACGCCGCAGCGTGAGGAAAAGCCCGCCGGACTCGCCCACCGCGTCGATAACGGATGCGGGTGCATCCCTCGCCGAAGTTCAGTGCGTGAGTCTATCAGCGATTTCTGCGACGATCTCGCCGGGATCCTGGTCGATGCCGACGGTGAAGCCCGGTTCGTCAGCCTGCAGCGGCTCGAGGGTTGCGAGCTGGGAGTCCAGAAGGGTCGAGGGCATGAAGTGCTCGGTGCGCGCCCCGATGCGTTGTGCGAGCAACTCCCGCGAGCCATCGAGCTGCACGAACAACGCCCCCGGCGCCTCGGCCAGGATCGCCTCCCGGTAGCCGCGCTTGAGCGCCGAACAGGCGACGACAAGCCCGGTGGCGGATGCCGCGGCGAGCGCCTGCCCCACGAGTGCGAGCCACGGCCACCGGTCGCCGTCGGTCAGGGGCACGCCCGCCGACATCTTGGCGACGTTGGATGCGGGGTGCAGGTCGTCCGCGTCGATGAACGGCACCCCGAGGTGGTCGGCCAGCAGTGACCCGATGGTGGACTTGCCCGAGCCGCTCACACCCATGACGACGATGAGCGGGGGCCGGGGCATCCCCCCACGATAGCGATAGCCTGTTCCCTGGTCTCGATACGCCGCTTCGCGGCTACTCGACCCGCGGACATCGAGGGAGAAGCACACAGTGGCACAGGCGAACATCGGCGTTGTCGGACTTGCGGTGATGGGATCCAACCTCGCCCGCAACCTCGCGAGCCGCGAGGGCAACACGGTCGCGGTGTACAACCGCACCTGGGCGCGCACCGAGACCCTCCTCGAGGAGCACCCCGAGGCGGGCTTCATCGCATCGAAGACGATCGAAGAGTTCGCCGCGTCGCTGGCCAAGCCCCGCACCGCGCTGATCATGGTGCAGGCGGGCAAGGGCACCGACGCCGTCATCGACGAACTCGTCGCGGTCTTCGAGCCGGGCGACATCATCGTCGACGGCGGCAACGCCCTGTTCACCGACACGATCCGCCGCGAGAAGGCGGTGCGCGAGACTGGAATCAACTTCGTCGGCGCCGGCATCTCGGGCGGCGAGGAGGGTGCTCTCAACGGCCCCTCGATCATGCCCGGCGGCTCGGATGAGTCGTGGGTGACGCTCGGCCCCATCCTCAAGTCGATCGCCGCCATCGCCGAGGGCGAGCCCTGTGTCACGCACGTGGGACACGACGGCGCCGGCCACTTCGTCAAGATGATCCACAACGGCATCGAGTACGCCGACATGCAGCTCATCGCCGAGGCGTACGACCTGATCCGTCGCGGCACCGGCAAGACCCCCGCCGAGATCTCGGAGATCTTCACCGAGTGGAACAAGGGCGAGCTCGAGAGCTACCTCATCGAGATCACCGCAGAGGTGCTGAAGCAGGTTGACGCGAAGACCGGCAAACCGCTCGTCGACGTGATCACCGATCAGGCCGGCTCGAAGGGCACCGGAGTCTGGACCGTGCAGACCGCGCTCGACTTGGGCATCCCGGTGTCGGGTATCGCTGAGGCGGTGTTCGCGCGGGCGCTGTCGTCTAAGCCGGCGCAGCGTGCCGCCGCGGCATCCCTGCCCGGTCCGTCGGAAGACAGTTGGAAGCCCGGCGACCCCGACGCCTTCATCGAGGGCGTGCGCCTCGCGCTGTACGCGTCGAAGGTGATCGCCTACAGCCAGGGCTTCGACGCGATCGTCGCCGGTGCCGAGCAGTACGGCTGGGACATCAAGAAGGGCGAGATCGCGAAGATCTGGCGCGGGGGCTGCATCATCCGGGCCGCCTTCCTCAACCGCATCACGGAGGCCTACGCCGAGAACCCGGGGCTTGTCGCCCTGGTGACTGCGCCGTTCTTCGTCGACGTGATGGCCAAGGCACAGACCGCGTGGCGCAATGTCGTCGCGGATGCCGCGCACGCCGGCATCCCGACCCCCGCGTTCTCCAGCTCCCTCGCCTACTACGACGGACTTCGTGCCGACCGCCTGCCGGCAGCCCTCGTGCAGGGCCAGCGCGACTTCTTCGGTGCACACACCTACCAGCGCGTCGACATGGCGGGCACCTTCCACACACTGTGGTCAGGCGACCGCACCGAGGTGGAGTCGGCGGGCAGCAGCCACTGACGATGGCGCTGCTCGGCCGAGGAGAAGGCCGGCGTCAGGACTTTCGCACCCTCAGGTGGGTCAGGCCGCCATCGACATCGAGAACCGTTCCTGTCGTCGATCCGGATGCCGGACTCGCGAGATAGGCGATGGCCCCGGCGACCTCCTCCGGAGTGACCATGCGACCGGTCGCCTGGCGTGCGTCGAGAGCGGCTCGCTCCTTCACCGGATCCTCGAACTGAGTGAGGAACTTCTCCACGAACGGTGTGAACACCGTTCCGGGGCTCACCGCATTCACCCGTACGCCGTCGGCGATGTGATCCGTGGCCATGGCGAACGTGAGCGACAGCACGGCCCCCTTCGATGCCGAGTAGAGCGCGCGCTGCGGCAGTCCGTTGAGCGCGGCGATGGACGCGAGGTTCACCACGGCCGCGTGCCCGCTGCGTCGCAGCCACGGGAGCGCGGCCGCGGTCACACGCGCCATCCCCGTCACGTTGATGTCGAGCACCCGGGCCCACTCGGCGTCGGCGGTCTCCTCGACCGTTCCGATCGCGCTGATGCCCGCGTTGTTGATCACGATGTCGATGCCGCCGAGGGCGTCCGCGATCGCGGCGATCGCAGCATCCACCGAGTGACGATCGGCCACGTTGCCGACGAAGCCGTACAGGCGATCGTCGAGACCGTCGATCGTGAGGTCGAGCACGGCCACCGTGGCGCCGCGGTCGGCGAGCGTGTGCGCCGTCGCCAGGCCGATTCCGGATGCGCCGCCCGTGACGACAGCGACGAGGCCGTCGAATTCGCCGCTCACGCCTGCGCCACCGTCTGCTTGGCGCGACCGAGGCCATCGATCTCAAGCTCCACGACATCTCCGGGCTTCAGGTACGGCTTGTCGGGCATTCCGAGCGCGACGCCGGCGGGCGTGCCGGTGTTCACGACATCGCCGGGGCGAAGCACCATGTACTGACTGAGGTACCAGATGATGTGGTCGATGGGGAAGATCATCGTCGCGGTCGTGCCGTTCTGGCGCGGAGTGCCGTTCACCCAGAGTCGAAGCCCGAGAGCCTGTGGGGCGGCGATCTCGTCTGCTGGCACCAGCTCGGGGCCGAACGGATTGAAGGTCTCACAACTCTTGCCGAGGTCCCACTGCCCGCTGCGTTCGAGTTGGAACTCACGCTCGGACACGTCGTGCGAAACCGCGTAGCCCGCGATGACAGATGCCGAGTCCGCCGGTGAGTCGAGGTAGCGCGCTTCACGCCCGATGACGACGCCCAGTTCCACCTCCCAGTCGGTCTTGACCGACCGGCGCGGAATCAGCACATCGTCGTAGGGGCCGACCAGTGTCGAGGGGTCCTTCATGAAGACCACCGGTTCGGCGGGGATCGCCAGGCCGCTCTCCGCGGCGTGGTCGCTGTAGTTGAGGCCGATGCAGACGATCTTGCCGGGCTGGGCTATCGGAGCGCCGATCCGCATGCCGGTCTCGTCAACTACAGGAAGGGACCCGGCCGAGTGGGCCGCTCGCGCGGCGAGAATGCCCCCGGAACTCAGGAACGCGCCATCGATGTCGGCCGTGAGGGAGCGCAGGTCAAACGCCGCACCGTCCGCGCGATAGACGGGGATCTCGGAACCCGCGGGGCCTAGTCTCGCGAAACTCATGTCGTACTCCTTTGTCCGTCGCCCGCTTACCTTATTCGACCGATGCGACCATACTAGACATCATACGAATAACGAATTACGACTAGGAGTGCGTCAGTGCTGACAGCCAACTACGTGGGCGACCACACCATCAGTATTCGCGAAGCCGACGCGGTCGATCCAGGTCGGGGCCAAGTACAGATCGCCGTCGCCTATACCGGACTGTGTGGCACCGACCTGCACGTCGTCCACGGCACCATGGATGCGCGGGTGAGCACTCCCCTGATCTTCGGCCACGAGATGAGCGGCACCATCGCGGCGATCGGTGAGGGCGTCGCCGGCTGGACAGTGGGTGACGCCGTGACGGTCATGCCGCTGGACTGGGATGGCACCTGCCCGGCCTGTCTCGCCGGCAACCAGCACATCTGCCAGAACCTGAACTTCATCGGGATCGACTCGCCCGGCTCGCTCCAGAAGCTGTGGAACGTGTCCGCCGACGTACTCGTGCGCCTTCCCGAGGGCCTCCGCCTCGATCACGCCGCCCTCATCGAGCCGGTCGCTGTCGCGGTCCACGACGTGCGTCGGTCGAACCTCGCGGCCGGCGAGAAAGTTGTCGTCATCGGCGGCGGCCCGATCGGTGTTCTGATCGCCACTGTGGCCCGCGAGTTCGGCGGCGACGTCGCGGTCATCGAACTCGATCCCCACCGGCGAGCGCAGATCAGCGAACTCGGATTCACGACGATCGATCCGCGCGAGGTGGATCAGGTGGCCTGGGTCACGGAGTGGACCCAGAACGCGGGGGCCGACGTCGTGTTCGAGGTGTCCGGCGCCGCCGCAGCCGTGCTCGGAGCGACCGACCTCGCCAAGGTGCGGGGCACCATCGTGGTGGTCGCGATCCACCCCACCCCCCGGGAGATCAACCTGCAGCGGGTGTTCTGGCGCGAGCTGAGCATCCTGGGTGCCCGGGTCTACCAGCGTCAGGACTTCGAGACCGCGGCCGAGTTGCTCGAGCATGGCGCGATCCCCGCCGACCTGCTGATCACCAGGATCGTGCCGCTGACCGAAACCCAGGCGGCCTTCGCCGACCTCGAAGCGGGGCGCGCGATGAAGATCCTCGTGGATGTGGCGGGCCAGAAGTGACGAGCGCGTTCGACCTCACCGGACGGCTGGCCGTCGTCACCGGCGCACGGCGCGGCATCGGATTCGCGATGGCCGAGGCGCTCGCGCAGGCGGGCGCCGACATCATCGGCGTGAGTGCAACTCTCGAGGCATCCGGGAGCGCCATTGAGCGGGCCGTCACTTCTCACGGGCGACGCTTCGAGGCCATCGCCTGTGACTTCGCCGACGCGGACGCGGTAGCCGCGCTCGGCGAGCGCCTCGCCGCGCAACCCGTAGACATCCTCGTCAACAACGCGGGCACCATCGAGCGAGCACCGGCCGCCGAACACCCGATCGAGCTGTGGGATCGCGTGATCCAGGTGAACCTGTCGAGCCAGTTCGTGCTGAGCCAGGCGGTGGGGCGCACCATGCTCGAGCGCGGCCACGGCAAGATCATCTTCACGGCCTCGATGCTGAGCTTTCAGGGCGGCGTGAATGTGCCTGGCTACACCGCGGCCAAGTCGGGCGTGGCCGGATTGACCAAGGCTTTGGCCAACGAGTGGGCGGGGCGCGGCGTCAACGTCAACGCGATCGCGCCGGGCTACATCGCCACCGACAACACGCAGGCGCTTCAGGATGACCCGGCCCGCTCCCGGGCGATCCTCGATCGCATCCCCGCCGGGCGCTGGGGTGTGGGCGCTGATCTCGGCGGAGCAACGGTGTTCCTGGCCTCGGCCGCGTCGGACTATGTGTCCGGCATCGTGCTGCCGGTGGACGGGGGTTGGCTCGGGCGGTGATGCCCCGGGTCGACGGCGGAAATATCGGGAGCATCGGGATGAGTCCCGGGCGGTGGTGGCAGAATGGGCCGCGCCATGCACGATGACTCTCAGTACGACGACGAGCCGGAGCTTGCGGGGTACCAGCCGCATGAGAAGCCGCTGCGCAGTCCGCACCTGATGACGGTGATGCGTGTCGTCGTCGTGCTTGGTCTCGTCGGACTGGTTCTGCCGGGCATCCTCGTGACCTTGGGTACCGCCAATCGCACCGCTCAGACCACGTGCGCCGCCTACACGAACTTCTTCGCGCCGGAGGCAGTGAGCTTCTCGGCCCGCTTCGAACTCGTCAGCGCAGCAGGGATCGGCTGGAACTGCTACGCGGTCGCCTTCGGGGGTGCTGAAACCCTGGTGAAGGCCATGGGGCTGATCCCGGGCGGTGCGCGGCTGCCCAGCGCGCCTGTCGAGAACTCCTAGCGACGACGCGAGCGCAGACGCGCTGCACCGATCAACGCAGCACCGGCCACTGCAGTGCCGATGGCGAGGACCACGATCGGCAGTGGATCGCTTGCTCCGGTCGCCGCGAGCGCAGCAGGGGTCGAAGTGGGAGTCGGCTCCTGCAGAGCGAGAGTCGGGAGTTCGGACCCGCAGTCGGCCTGCTCGGGCAGCGGCAGCATCGCTATCACCCCGACCCTGCCTGCGGCCGATCGGAAGTCACCGACGACCTCGGCCTGCGTCAGGTCAGGTGAGGCGCTGACGAGTTGCCGAACCCAGTCCGACGTCGACTCGTAGTTGCCCGGGGTGAGGCGTGAGAACCAGAACGCACCGGACGAATCGATGGCCATGCCCTGCATCATCACCTGTTCGCCGCCCTGCAGCGTCACCGGCCCGAGCGAGGTCGTGCTTCCGGTGGAGACATCAACCCGGTAAACGGTCGTCACGTCATGGGCGTAGAACTCGTTGTCGTGCGAGCTCCAGGTGAGATCGAAGAGCCCGCCGGTATCGGGAGTGGACGCGAGGGCGACCTCCCCGGAGGTGAGATCGACCGAGTAGATGGCACCGTTCAGTGTGGTCCATGCGGCACCGCTGCCGTCGATGGTGAATGAGTCGAACCACTCCTCCTGGCCGTTGAGCGTGAGCCTCGTCACCAGAGTGCTGGCCCCGGAGATCAGATCAGTACGAAGGAGGGCCGGCCGCTCGTCGGCGCCACGGGCCATCGTGTAGATCCTGCACGACTCGGCGCTGCGATCCCACGACGACGCTATGGCGCAGAAGTAGATCGGTGATCCCGGGGCGCCGATGGCGACGCCGCTGCCCGTCGCACCGTTCAGAGCCAGTACCTGCAAGCCGCTCATGGTTCCCGACCAGTCGCAGGAGACCGCGAAGAGCGTCTCGCCCTCTGGCGTGACGCGAGCGGGAGCGGTGGATGCCGCAGAGGCGGGTGACGCGGACACGAGGGCGGCGCTCAGGGCGATAACGCCACCAAGGATGACCGCACCGAACAGTGCTGACGCGCGTGACAGCGCTGACGAGCGGTCGGGCAGCGGACGAGATGGGTACACAGATGCTCCTCGGGTAGGAAGGGTCGTTGCCCTTGAAACCCCGGCGCGCCCGGAACATTACGCGTCGAGCAGTGATTCCCGGACCTTGCGGCGCAGCACCTTGCCGATGAGCGACTTGGGAAGCTCGTCCACCGCGACGACTCGTTTCGGCACCTTGTATGCGGTGAGGTTGGCGCGAGCGAAATCGCGGATAGCGGCCTCGTCGAGGGTTGCACCCGGTGCGAGCACGACGGCCGCGACGACATCCTCTCCACTGTGCTCGCTCGGCAGGCCGATCACGGCGACGTCGGCGATCGAGGGATGCGCCCGCAGTGCCTCCTCGACCTCGCTCGGCGCAACGTTGAAGCCGCCGGTGATGATGAGCTCCTTGATCCGGTCGACGATGCGTACGAAGCCGTCGCTGTCGACTGTGACGATGTCGCCGGTGCGGAACCAGTCGGCGCCGTCGTCCGACGTCGGCACGAACACCGCCGCGGTCTCCTCGGGCTTCTTCCAGTACCCGGAGAACACCTGGGGACCGCGAACGATCAACTCGCCCTCGTCGCCCGCCTTGCGATCGACGGTGGGATTCTCCGGGTCGACGACGCGCAGCTCGGTGTTGGGCAGCGGCAGGCCGACGGTTCCCGCACGACGAGTCGGGCCGACGGGGTTGGCCATGAGCACGGGCGACGTCTCGCTGAGCCCGTAGCCCTCGACGAGGTATCCGCCGGTCTGCTCCTCCCACGGCTCGACGACCGCAGCGGACAGGGGCATCGCACCGGAGATCGCGATCTGGATGCCCTTCAGGGAGACCCCCTTCTCACGGGCGGCCGCCGACAGTCGCTCGTAGATCGGCGGGACTGCAGGTAGGAAGGTCGCCGGGCGCTTCTTGATCACGGGCAGCACGAGGTCGGGGTCGAACCTCGGGAACAGCACAAGGCGTGCCCCCATGCTCATCGCGAAGGTGAGGCACAGGGTGAGCCCGTAGGCGTGGAACATCGGGAGCACCGCGTAGACGACGCAGCCCTCGCCGCGCTTCACCGTGGGCACCCACGCGCGTGCCTGGGCGGCGTTGGTCGTCAGATTGAGGTGCGTGAGGGTCGCCCCCTTGGGGCTGCCCGTCGTGCCGCTCGTGTACTGGATGAGGGCGACGTCCGCGGCATCCGGCCGGAAGATGCGCTCGTCGATCGGCGGGGACTCCAGCAGCTTCTTCCACTCGATGGTGCCGCGCACCTTGGTCGTGAGGGCCGCGCGCGACTCGCGCGCCTTAGTGATCGGCAGCCGCAGCAGTGCGCGAGTGGTGAAGGGCATCGCCCGCGTGAGGTCCACGGAGATGATCGTCTCGACCGCGACATCCTCGGGGAAGTCCTGGATGGTCGCGACGGTCTTGTCCCAGGCGATGACGACCCGGGCGCCGTGATCCTCGAACTGGTGCCGCAGCTCTCGCGGGGTGTACAGCGGGTTGTGCTCGACCACGATGGCGCCGAGGCGCAGCACCGCGTAGAAGGCGACGATGTGCTGCGGGCAGTTGGGCAGCACGAGGGCGACGGGGTCGCCCTTCTGCACGCCCAGAAGCCGCAGCCCCTCGGCAGCCCTGTCGATCTGCTGCCCCATCTCCGCGTAGGTCGTTGTCGCCCCGAAGAACTCGAGGGCGACGGCGCTGCCGAACTCCGTGACGGATGCCGCGACCAGGTCGTAGAGCGACCCGGCGGGTAGCTCGATCTCCTCCGGCACGTTGTCGGCGTACGACTTCAACCAGGGACGCGGGGGGAAGATGCTCACGGCACAACTCTACGGATGCGGTGGACTATCGTGTCGCCATGCGCGTGCTCGAGATCTGGCGGTACCCGGTGAAGTCCTTGCAGGGCGAGCAGCTGGATGCCGCGCTGGTGGGCGTCGAGGGCATCGAGGGCGATCGCCAGTTGGCGATCTTCGATGTGGCCACGGGGTTCGGACTCACCGGGCGCCGCGAGGGAGCACTGCTTCACGCGTCTGCCCGCACCGTCGACGGGCGAGTCGAAGTGGTGCTGCCCGACGGTTCCGTCGCCACTGACGACGAGGCGCTTTCCGCGTGGGTCGGCCGCCCGGTCGCCCTGCGTACCACGGATCAGGCAGAGTCACGTCGTTTCGAGAGTCCCGAGGACTTCGAGAACGAGGAGACCGGCAACTGGCGCGCATTCACCGGCGCACTGGGTTCGTTCCGTGACGATCAGAACGCGGCCGTCTCGATCGCCTCGACCGGCAGCCTCGGCGACTGGCCACAACGACGGTTCCGTCCCAACCTCGTGGTGTCAGGCTCCGGTGAGGACGACCTCGTGGGCTCGACCATCGCCGTCGGCGACGCGCGGCTGAGCGTACAGGCCCGCCTCGGTCGCTGCGTGATGGTGACACGATCCCAGCCGGGGATCGAGCGCGACCTCGACGTGCTGCGAACCATCCACCGCGAGCGCGACCACACGTTCGCAGTCGGCGCGGTCATTGACAGCTCTGGCGTGATCGCAGTGGGCGACCAGGTGAAGGTCGTCTAGCTCGTCAGCACCGGATGGCTAGGCGGCACCGTCGAACATGCTGGTGACCGAGCCGTCATCGAAGACCTCGTGAATGGCGCGGGCGATGAGCGGGGCGATCGGCAGGATCGTCAGGCTCGGGAACCGCTTCTCCTCCGGGATCGGCAGCGTGTCAGTCACAACGACGGAGTCGATCGACGCGCCCTGGAGGATCTCGGTTGCCGGGTCGGAGAACACCGCGTGGGTCGCCGCGACGACGACCTTGGTCGCCCCCGCCGCCTTGAGCGCGTCGGCCGCCTTGACGATGGTGCGACCGGTGTCAATCAGGTCGTCGACGATGAGGCACACCCGACCGTCGACCTGGCCGACGATCTCGTGCACCGAGACCTGGTTGGGCACGAGCGGGTCGCGCCGCTTGTGGATGATCGCCAGCGGCGCCCCGAGCTTGTCGCTCCAGATGTCGGCGACGCGCACCCGGCCCATGTCCGGGCTCACGACCGTGAGCGTTGACGGGTCGAGCTGCTTCTGGAAGTGCTCGAGCAGCACGGGCATCGCGAAGAGGTGATCGACCGGGCCGTCGAAGAAGCCCTGGATCTGGGCGGCGTGCAGGTCGACGCTCATGATGCGGTCGGCGCCGGCCGCCTTGTAGAGGTCGGCGACCAGGCGGGCGCTGATCGGCTCGCGACCGCGACCCTTCTTGTCCTGGCGGGCGTAGGGGTAGAAGGGCGACACGACGGTGATGCGCTTCGCAGACGCGCGCTTGAGAGCATCCACCATGATCAGCTGCTCCATGAGCCACTCGTTGATCGGGTTCGTGTGGCTCTGGATGACGAAGGCATCGCAGCCGCGCACGCTCTCGTCATAGCGGGCGTAGATCTCACCGTTCGCGAACGTGCGGGCGTCGGTGTGCACGAGGTCAGCGCCCAACTCCTCGGCGATGTCGATGGCGAGCTGGGGGTGAGCCCGCCCGGTCACGATCACCAATCTCTTCTGGCCGGTGATCTTGATCTCAGACACTGTCCCTGCTCTCTGTCGTGAGTATGCCCCGTTGAGTACGCCCTGCGTTCGATTCTATCGACGCGAGGTGGGCGCGATCATTCGGTTCCGGATGCCGCTGCCGCCGCCTGAGCCGCAGCCGTACCCGCGCGGTTCTTCTCCACCCAGCCCTCGATGTTGCGCTGGGGTGCCACGTTGACCGCGAGCGCCCCGGCCGGGACATCCTTGCGCACGACCGTGCCGGCACCGGTGTACGCGCCGTCGCCGATCGTCACGGGAGCAACGAACACGTTGTGCGAGCCGGTGCGGGCCTGGTCGCCGACGATCGTGGGGTTCTTGCTGACGCCGTCGTAGTTGGCCGTGATGGTTCCCGCCCCGATGTTGGAGCCCTCCCCGACCGTCGCGTCGCCGAGGTAGCTGAGGTGCGGCACCTTGCTGCCAGCGCCGATCGTCGAGTTCTTGGTCTCCACGAAGGTGCCGATCTTGCCGTCGGCGCCGAGGTACGTGCCGGGCCGGAGGTAGGCGAACGGGCCCACGCTCGCGTTCTCGCCGATGACGGCGAGCGTGGCATCCGTGCGCTTGACGACGGCACCGGCACCGACCTCGGTGTCGACCAGGGTCGTGTCGGGGCCGATCGTCGCACCCGTCTGCACGAGCGTCGCCCCCTTGAGCTGCGTTCCGGGGAGGATCTGCACGTCTTCGGCGAGCGTGACGTCGGCGTCGATCCAGGTCGTAGCAGGGTCGTCGACCGTCACGCCGGCAAGCTGCCAGCGCTTGACGATCAGCTCATTCATGCGACGGGATGCCTCGGCCAACTGCACGCGGTCGTTGACGCCCGACACCCGCCAGCCGTCGGGCACGGGCATCGCCGCCACAGCGGAGCCCGCCGCCCGCAGCAGACCGACCACGTCGGTGAGGTACTTCTCCCCCTGCGCGTTGTGGGTACCGACCAGGGCGAGCTGCTCGCGCAACGGCGCAACGCTGAACACGTACGTGCCCGAGTTGATCTCGGTGATGGCGCGCTCGTCGTCGCTGGCGTCGGCCTGCTCGACGATGCGATCGACCTCTCCCCCGCTGCCCCGTACGATGCGCCCGTATCCCGTGGCGTCGTCCAGGATCGCGGAGAGCACGGTCGCGGCGGCAGAGGCCGCGCGGTGCGTGTCGATGAGGGAGCGGAGGGTCGCGGCATCCAGCAGGGGCACGTCACCGGAGACGACGACCACATCGCCAGCGAAGTCGGCGGGAAGCGCAGCGATAGCGATCTCGACGGCCCGACCGGTGCCGGGGATCTCGTCCTGGTCGACGATGAGCGCGTTCGGCATGGCGTCGGTGATGGACTCCACGACCCAGTCGCGTGCGTGACGCACGACAGCGATGACATGACCGGGCTCCAGCTCACCCGCCGTCGCGAGCACGTGCCCGATGAGGCTGCGGCCGGCGATCGAGTGCAGCACCTTGGGTCGGGAGGACTTCATGCGCGTGCCCTGCCCAGCGGCGAGCACGACGACGGCAAGAGTGAGGTCGGTCATTCAGCTATTCTCCCGGTTCCGGTGGTCGAGCTTGGCGAGACCCGGCAGCACGAGCCATCTGTTCGGGTGCCGTCATCAGCGCCCGTCGCCACGGCGCCACGCCCTCGATCTCGATCTGCAGCGAGAAGCTCAGTACCGTGCGGATCAGCACGATGATCGCGAGCACGATCGCGTCGGTCAGTGACGGTGTGGATGTCACGGTGCGCACCAGATCGGCGGCCACGAGGATCTCCAGCCCGAGCAGGATCACCAGGCCGATCGAGTCGCGCAGGGTCTTGAACGCGGCCCGTCCGTCACGCGTGACGACGAGCGAGCGGATGCCGAGCACGATCGCCCCGACGAACCCGAGAACCATGGCGGCGACGCCGACGATCTCGAAGATGCTGGTGACGGTCTCGAAGAACGCGACCTTGGTCATGCTGCGAGGTTACCCGACGCGCGTCAGTGCGACGAGGCGCTCCGTTCCGTCGTTCTGCCAATAGCAGCTCTGAAGGATGACCGACGCGACGAGCCCCGCCGTCGCCTCGGCCGCGTTGTCCCCTGCGTGTGCGTCCCGGGTGTCGGTCACCAGGTAGAGCCCATCGAGTCCCGTGCCCGCGAGAGTCACCGAGTCGCCCAGCGCCATCTCCAGCACGTCGCCCCCTCCGCAGTAGTTGTGGGCACCCACGATCGGAGCGGCCGCGCCGAGGTTCATGCGCACCCACAGGCACCGGTCGATCTCCGCCTGATACCCGACAGTCGCGATCTCGATCGACCACGACGCCGGACCGGTGTCGGGCAGGGCGACCGGCTCGGGTTGCGGCTGCGGGGGTGGCGTTGTCGCCGGCTCCGGCAGCGCCACAGGGGTCTCGGTGAGGGTCGGCTGCGGGGTCGGGATGCCCGTGCCGTCCGATGCCGCCGGTGCGGTGTGCTGGGGTGCAGCCCCCGCCAGGAGCCCGAGCCCCACGGCGAGCGCCGCGGACACCGCCACCGTCGTCAGTAGGCGGGCCAGCGTCATCCGCCTACGGGCACGGTGGTACTCGCGGAAGGGATCAGGCTCGCCCGTCACGGATCACCCGAATCGGCCGTTCACGTAGTCGTAGGTGCGCGAGTCGGTCGGCGAGTCGAACATGACGTCGGTGTCGCCGAACTCCACGATCCCGCCCGGCTTTCCCTGGCCCGCGAGGAAGAAGGCGCACTGGGTGGAGACGCGCTGCGCCTGCTGCATGTTGTGGGTGACGATCACGATCGTGACCTCACGCGCGAGCTCGAGCATCGTCTCCTCGATGACACGCGTCGAGGTGGGGTCGAGCGCGGAACAGGGCTCGTCCATGAGCAGCACACGCGGCGCCACCGCCAGCGAACGTGCGATGCAGAGGCGCTGCTGCTGGCCGCCGGAGAGCCCGCCGCCGGGAGCGCGCAGGCGATCCTTGACCTCCTTCCAGAGACCCGCCTTGGTCAAGCAGCTCTCGACGAGGTAGTCGCGGTGATCGCGAGAGGCCGATACTCCGGTCAGCTTGAGTCCGGCGATGACGTTGTCATAGATCGACATCGCGGGGAATGGGTTCGGCTTCTGGAAGACCATTCCGATGCTCTTGCGGGCGTCGACGAGCCGGCGGTCCGCGCTGTAGATGTCCACTCCGTCGAGGAGGACCTCGCCCGCGAGACTCGCCGACGGGATGAGTTCGTGCATCCGATTGAGGATGCGCAGGAACGTCGATTTGCCGCATCCGGACGGACCGATGAGCGAGGTGATGACCCCCGACGGCATGGTGAGCGACACCCGGTCGAGCACCTGATGGTCGCCGAACCACGCGGTGATGTCCACGGCCTTCAATTCGGCAAGCGGTGCCAGCACGCGGGCCTCCGGATGCGCGAGGATCTCCTCGAGCTCGGCCTCAACCACGTCGGGCCGCTCCGATCCGACCGCGGCCATGGTCGACACGGGCAGCGCCAGAGTCGGTGCAGTCGAGCCGACGGGTGAGTCGGCGGGGCGACCGCCCAGCCGCCGCGGCAGACGGGTACGCATCCACCGCCACGCGGTGGCGAGCGCCGCGGTGAGTCGAACCCACAGGCCGCGGACCGCGCCCAGGGCTTGATCGATGACACTGGCCGGCTTCGACCGGGGTTGTGCTTCGGGCGCGTCGAGTGCCTCTGTCTCGGCTTCGGGGCTCACGACTTCGGCCACCGGGCTCTCGGTTTCATGCGACATGGGCGATCCTTCGAGTCAGAGCAGGTTGGGCAGGAAGCGGTTCAGCTGGTCACCGACGATCAGGCCGGCGAGAAGGAGGATGGGGACGAACACCACCCACATCTTCTGGGCGCCGATACGGCGGTAGGTCCATACCGCACCCGCCTCGGCGAGGAGGAAGAACTGCAGGGCGAACACGAGCGCCCACGCCGTGCGGGTGTCGGTGGCCAGGGACTTGTCCTGGGGCGGGAGGGTGTCGAACGTGGTACGCCGCGCGCCCGCGTCCTGAGACTCACCAACCAACTCGGCGTCGACCCGCGCGACACCGGTGGGCAGATAGGCGGGACCGCGTGCGGTCTCGAGGATGAGCCGGCTTTCCCCGGCCTTCGGCGCGGGCGGTGCTGGGTCTCCCGCGTACCGCACACCGATCACCTCGAACAGCTGCTTGCCCTGCCCGGTCACCACACTGAACCGCTCCCCTGGGGCGAGCTCCTGCAGACGGCTGAACGGTCCGCCGTACGCGCCAGCCCGACCCATGATCACGCTGACACCGGCCTGCCCCGGCAGCACGGTGTCTCTGCGATGGCCCGGTCCGAGCATCAGATCTCCCGACGAAGTTCCCTCCCCGACAACCTCGTGCAGACCGAGGGACGGGATGTCGAGCAGAGCAACCGGCGCGCCATCGACCAGCAGGATGTCGTCGAAGGTGCCCTCGCTGACCGGCGCGGTTCCTGCCGCCAGTTGCTCGCGGAACACGTTGCGCTGCTGCTGTTGGGAGACCGCGTGCTGGAGGTGACTGATCACCAGGAGGTTCACGAGGAAGCCGATGAGCAGTGCCGCGAGGATCGCCGAGGCCGATTGGATGAGCATCTGGGTACGGGTCAGGGGGGCGAGGGGAAGCATCGACCGCGGAAGCCGACGCGGCGGCTTCGGCGGCTTCGGCGGGAACTTCGGGCGAGTCGCCGGGGCAGGCGCGACCTCGCTGCGATCAGGTGGCGCCTCGAGGGTGGTGGTCACGAGTACTCTCCGACCGCTGCGCGCGGTGCCCGCTGATCGGCGCGCACCCAGCGGGTGATCGAGTAGGCGGCCAGCCCCAGCAGGCCCACGACGAGAACGAACCACGGAACGAAGAACACGATCGAGTCGCGGCTGAGCGGCTCGAGTTGCTCTCCGTTCACCGCGGTCACGGGCGTGATGGTGAAGCGCGCCGTCGTGAACGTCCACTGCCCCGGACCGGTGAGCACGGCATCCACAATGCGGGTTTCCTGCGGCATCAAACGGCGGAGCTCGATGTTGCCCACCGTGCTGAGTCTCTGGCCGAACGGTCCGTCGAGAGAGAACTGCACGCGCGATGTCACCGGCGTCGACGACACGTTGCGCACCGAGAACTGCGCGTTTACGTGTCCGCCGAATGGATTCAGTGCGGGAACGTACTGGGTGCTCAGACCGCTCACATAGAGCACACCGCCGATGCTGTAATCGGTAGGCGACGGGCCGGGTGCGGCGGTCGGGCTGGAGACCACGACCGTCGACCCTGACCCTGACCCGCTGGAACTCGACGACGGCGAGCCGCTGGATGACGGCCTCGGAGTAGGTGTGGGGGTCGGGCTGGCCGTGACGGTCACCGTTATCGTGAACCCACCACCGCCGGTGAGGTCGTCACCGTCATCAGCCTGCGCCGACACCCCCCATGCCAGCGCGCCGACCAGTGTCAGCAGTGCCACCGGGATGACGGCGAACCATCGTGATCTCGTCCTCATGAAGTTACTGGGGCCGGTCCGTCTCACCGACAGCCCCCGCCGCCTCCAGAACAGGGGCCTCGCCGGCCTTGAGGCGCGCCTGCTCCTCGGTGTACGCAATCCACGCGACTGCCGCCCGCTCGTCGCGAACGCGACGGATCCGCAGGAAGACCCAGACCAGCAGTGCGATGGCGATAACAATCACGAGCCACCAGGGGATCGCCCAGACGACGGTGTCGCGGCTGGTCGGAGTGAGGACGCCGGGGTTGAGCGCCGCGTCATCCACCGTCGGCTGGGCCTTCACGTAGGCGTCGAGGTAGCCGAGCTGGCCGATGCCCTCCACCGTGAACGAGACGGTTCTGGTGCTTCCGGGAAGCAGCTCGGTGACCTCGTCAGTGCCGGGCGAGCCCACCGGGATGCCGAAGAAGGTGTTGACGCCCACGATGGCATCCGCGCCGAGTGCAACGTTGCCCGCATTCTTGAAGGTCGCCGTGATGGTCGTGGTTCCCGTGAAGGGATTCCACTGGGGGTTGTACGCACCGCTGATGCTGGTCACCGTGAGTAGAGGCTGCAGCTCCCCGGGCACACGCACGTAGAGCCGGGTTGCGAAACGCTTGTCAACCAGCACCTGCCCCGAACCGGATGCCACCGAGATGACGATCCCCGCCGGGTGATCGCCCGGCCCCGCATTGTCGGGCACGGTGACCGTGAACGATACTGTGCGCGATTCGCCAGGGCCGAGCGGGATCTGAAGCTTGCGCACATTGCCCTCGAAAGTGATCCAGCTCCCCGCGTCCACCGGGGCATCCGCCGTGTCGAGGAGGGCGTACCCGCCGTCATCGGCGTTGTACGCGTCCGTGCCGAATACCGTGAGCACCTGGGCCGTGGTCCCGGTGTTCTTGATCATGTAGTAGTCGTCGATGACCTGGCCGGGTTCCATCTGGTAGCTGAACCGGGTACGCCCGTCTTCGATCACGCCGTCCGACGGCCCGCCGGAGATCGCGTCGATGTCATCGGCGGAGGCGGCCGTCCCTCCGAACGCGAGGCCGGTACCGGTCGTCAGGACTGCGACGATCAGCACGAGGATGAGGCGGGCAGCTGCGGCGGGGAGGGATCGGAGGAAGTGCACAGTTCATCCATTCAGTAAGCAGTTACGGGCACCGGTCGAAAGACTGAACGAAGCATTAACGACGGGACGGGTAACGACGAACGGGGGGCCGCGACTGTCCGCGACCCCCCGTCGTCATATGTATCGACCTGCTAGTTGGGAACGACCGTCAGCGTGAGCGTCGAGGTGTAGGTTCCCGCGGGAGCGTTGGCCGGAGCGATGAACTTCAGATCCGCGTTGAAGTTCGTCGTACCCACGGTCGGGTTGTTGACTGCCGACGCGAAGGTCGACGGGTAGACGGCGCTGCCGGCGAGCTGCTCGGTTCCGAGCGTCACGCCACCGGCCTGCGAGCCAGCCGAGACCAGCACGGGCTTGACGCCGAGCTGGGCCTTGTTGACCGCGACCGGTCCGGTGAAGTTGGCCACGTTCGTGGTCAGCGTCCAGCCGGTGTGAGTTGCGTAACGGTTGTCCTGCACCGAGAACTGGCCCAGCGTGCCGGTCGACACCGAGAGACCGGAGGTCCCGTTGGTGAGAACGGGGTTGCCGATCGCGACGTTCAGGTTGCTCGGAGCGACCAGGCTCAGGGCACCGTCGGCCGCAGCGATCGTCGTCGCGTTGAGGTTCGACGTGAACGTCTGCGTGGTCGGCGGCGGCGGGGTGACCGTTGCGGGGGTGTCGAAGGTCCAGGCACCCGTCACGGGCGTGACCGTGATGTAGGTGTAGGACGCCTCGATGACGACTCCCAGGGAGTTCAGGAACGCAACACCCACGCTGTACTGTCCACCCGCGGCCTTGACGGCGTTCGCTGAACCAGGGTTCTGAGCGCCATTGTTGGTCACCTGAGCCGACAGGTTCGCGCTCGGGAGCAGAACCGTCGTGCCCGAGTTGAACGCGCTCACCGAGGAGGCGTTCCACTGGGTGCGGGTCGTCTCCGAGCCGCGAGGCGAGATGAACGTCCAGACCGCAACAGAACCCGCAGGACCCGTGAACTTCTGGTCGAAGGTGCTGTTGTCGGCCACCGGGCTGCCAGACACCGTCGCGTTGAACGCGTTGGTGCTGCCCGCGGCGACGGCGAGACCGGTGTCGTTCGAGACCACGTAGTAGGGCTCGATCGACCCGTTGGGCTGAGGATCGGCCAAAGCCGAGCTCACCGAGACACCCGCGATGGATGCCACGACCAGGCCGACGATGCCGGCGTAGATTGCCTTCTTCTTCATGTGGAGTTCTCTTCCTTGTCTCAGTCGAATCAGCTGAAGTAGTTAGTGCGGAAGGTGGCCGTGGTCGACGGGGTGAGGAAGCCGAAACGCAACTTCACTGCCTTCGAGGTGGCCGGGGAGGCCGACGCACCGAAGTACGTCAGGCTGCTCGTCTTGGTCGGGTCGACGAGGTCCGCGAGGTCCTGGTCGAACGACGCGCCGGGCAGGATCTTGGCGGCGGGAGCGATGATGTAGACATCGCGACCCCACGTCGTGCTCGAGTAGAACGCCGAGTTCGGAACGAGGGGCGAGGTGCCCGTGAACGGTGCGGTTCCGCCAGCGCTACCGAGCGCCGCGACGCCGGTCGTGTTGATCGGAGTTGCGCCGTTGACCTGCGCGATCCAGCTGGCAGCCGAGAACGGGAAGATCTGCACGGTGCCAGCGGCGGGGGTGCCGAAGGCGCCACCGTCGTTCTCAACCGTTGTCGTGGTTGCGGCGTCCGGAACACCAGCCGGGTTCGAGGTCGAACCCGCGCCGATGGCTCCGAGGAAGAACTGCCGCGTGCCGGAGGATGCCTGCGGCAGCTTGGGAACGACGGTGACGGTGCCGATGGTGGTGGTGACGCCGTTGAAGATCTGCAGCAGCTGCGCAGCGCTCAGGCTGTCGAGACCGGGTGCGTCTGCGAGGGTCTTGCCCGCGCCGAAGCGGAACGCGTAGGAGACCGCGTCACGGCCGAACGGGATGAACACCAGCGGCCCGGAGGCGTTGATGTCACCGTTGCCGGTGGTCGTCGACGCACCGCTGGAACTGCGCGCCAGGTCGACCTGACCCACGACGTTGGCCGTGATGTTGTTCTTGGCCCAGTTGTTGCCGTCGAGCGCCCGGCTGAGCGCCTTCTTGCCGTCGCCCGAGCCCGAGGGACGACCGATGTACGGCCCGCCCGGCTTGAGCTGGATTGCCGCAGATCCGGTGGCATCGAACGAACCGACCGGGTTGCCGCCGGCCGTCACGCGAACGAAGGTTCCGGAGATGGACGTTCCATTGACGAGCGCGTTGACTGCGTCCTGGAGCGTGTCCGAGCCGACGATGGAGTACCCGGGGGAAACCGGGTCTGCATTGGCGGGCACCGACAGGGAGATGCCGGCGATAGCAACGCCGATTGCCGCGCTGAGGGCGACAGCCTTCCTTATTTTCACAGTGATCCATTTCTTGTATTCGGGGCGACAACCGGAAGGAGGCAGGGGCATCCTCCCGACTCGGAGCAGGGCGAGCATCCGCACGGTTCCAAGATCATGGGGGGCATCAGAGGGGCCGCCTGATGCGCGCGATGAGGGGTATGGCGAGCAGTGCCGCGATGCCACCGCCGCCAACGAGCGGCACCACAGAGCTGACGAGCCCCATGTCCGGGTCATCCTTGGTCACCGGTCCGGCCAGTGCCCCCGCGGGATCCCCGGTGGCTTCCGGCTGGGGCACAGACGTGTCGGTGGCGCCGAAGCCGGACGATGTGTTCGTCGAGCCGGACGTCGAGGTCGGGGGACGGGACGTCGATCCGGTAGACCCGCTGGCGATCGCGGCGGCGGCGGACTCTGCCAGGGCGCGCCATGCCGTCGGCATCGGCGCATACCCATCGGGGAGCTGACCAAGCACGGTGCCGGGCGTCTGGCCAGTCGTTGAGGCGTACCGGATGAAGGCGGCGTAACTCGCCCGCACCGCAGCGTCGGTCATGGTCGGGCTGGCCGCCGCGAAGACCGGCATCGCGAGCGGATAGGCGTCGGCCGCGCCCTTTGCTCCCGTCGAGGTCGGATCGAAGCCGAACACCTGACTCTGCTTGGTGTTGGGCGTCATCACGGCGGCGGCCGCGAGAAGGGATTGCGTCGTAGGAGTGACGAACACACCGGAGGGGTTGCGCAAGGCGGCTGTGACGACCGCGTAGCGTGCGGCGGACGCGGTGTCCGTGACACTCATGACCTTCTGGAATCCAGGAAGGTCGCGCGCCGTCTTCGTGTATTTGGGCGGGGTCGCGAGCAGATCCCAGCTACCCAGCACCTGACCGTCGCCGCGGAGCGTGAGATACGCCGCCGTGTCGAAGTCCGCCGTATAGGGCCGCCAGGTCACGAGGTTCACCGCACCGGCCTGGTCGTTTGCCGGAACCTCCACAGGGTCCGCCTTGGGGAAGTTGTCCCGGGGCAACGTCAGCGCCGTTCCGCTGGGATTGATCGCCGCGGTGATCGAGCTCCACGGATTCACCTTCATGCCCCACGGGTCAGGCGTGCCCGACAGGAACTTGACGGCATCCGCATCGGAGAGCACGTACGTCCATACCGCCCAGGCGGCGTCCGAGCGCCCTTGGGGCACGAGGAGGTCGGCGATTGCGGGACTGGTGATGGCCTGATACGCCCACTCGGGATCGTTGATCGCGAGGAAGTCCGGATCGCTCGTGAGGTTCTGCGCGTTGTGGCCGGGATCCTGTGCGGACGTGTACCCCAGGTGAGTGCGATCCGAGCTGTAGGGAAGCGACTGCAGGTAGGAGTTCGTCAGAAGCTTGGCGACCAAGCGGGGGGTGAGCTTCATCGAGCTGAACGGGAGCTGGCTGCGATTCAGGGCGTCCTGCGGTGCTCCGCCGAACGCATCCGGGAATCGGTCGATCGCAAAGCTGAGTGCGACCCCCGTGAGGGCGATCGGGGCGTAGCGCAGCGAGTCGGTCGTCCCGTTGTCGAGCGCCCTGGAGGTGAGCGCCAGCGGTGCCGTGGCCTTGCCGTTGGCGGCGGCGGCGGCGTCCGACTCGGCTCCTGTGATCGATGAGTAGATCGAGCCCCCGGATGCGGCGCACAGGGCCGGCTGCCAGGATGCGATGGCTGCGCTCACCAGTTCGCTGCCGGCCAGCTGGCGTTCGGAAGCGCCGAGGGCGCACCGGGTGCCGAGTGCCCTGAAGTCGAGCTTGACGGCGATGTTGTGCTTCCAGGCGTCCCAGAACAATCCGGAACGGATGTTCGTCGACTCGCCCACATCCGCGGTCCCCCTCGGAATGATGACGAGCCAGCACGACGCGCCCGTGACGACACCTGTCGCCGTGTCGGTGACGGGCTCGCCGCAGCCGAGCCCTGGCGCCTGTGCAGCAGTCTGGATCTCGAACTTCGCCGAGCCAGTGCCGTCGTCGCCCGAACCTGCCCAGGACACCTCGTTCGTCGTGAGCTTGGTGAAGAACTTGTTGCTGTTGACGTTGGAATTGTTGGCTACGTTCGCGCCGTCGACCTGGTCGATCGAGGAGATGACTTCCCCGTTGCGGGCGATGAAGGGGATCGAGGTGTAGGTGGGACTGGCGAATCCCGAGGCCGGCACGGTGAACTGCTCATCCTCGGCTGCGACGCTGGCGGGGTCGCTTCGCACGCTGTCCCGGCTGGCACCCGGCGCGGCGACAGCGCCGTACTGGCAGGTGCGGCGGTCCGGCTGACCGGGATTGTCGGGGTCATCGCCCCAGCACTGGGCGATCTGCAGGTAGTTCGCGCCCCCGCTCTGGCTGCTCGGTGGCGTCGACCGGGATGCGCCCGTCCACGACACGAGGATGCCCTGCGCCTGCAGGTCGGTCGTCTGGGAGACCGTGACCGTGAGGTTGGGGAAGGGTGCCGTGAGTATGTCGGCGTCCTGTGCGGCCGCCGTGACGACGACCTCGGAACCGCTGGCCGCCTGCGCCCGGTCGGCTCCGACGGTGAGACCACCCGCAGCGACCCCACCGAGAACAGCCGCGACGACACCGAGCGCACCGAGACCGCGGACGGCCGACTGCGTCGATCTGCGTGAGACGGATCGGTGCTGCACTACACACTCCATGCTGGGGGATGGCACTGAATACGGTGGGAATCCGGGGGGAATCCCGCCCGCCATTCGCAAGCTAGGGGTGGCTGGTGTATCTCGGATGAACGGATCGGGAACTAGGTCGGACTACGCGCGATGCCTGAGCGTCTTCTAGGTGGAAGGTGGCGGCGAGCCACCGGACCGCTTCAGTCGACGCGAGAACAGCGGCGGGAGCAGAATCGCCAGAACCAGCAAGGCGGCTGCGCCGAGCATCACCCACTGAGGGGCGCCGATGCTGTCCGCGGGCAGGGTGAACGGGCTCGAGACCGCGTTTCCTGCGCCGGTGGCGCCACCGATGAGCGCGCCATTCTCGTCGTACTGCGCGGAACCGGCGGTGGTTCCCGACGTCGTGCCGGATGCGCTGCCGCCGCTGCCCGTGCCCGACACGGGTGTGTCGGCAACCGCCCCGGCCGTGCCGGTCGTGCACTGGTTGGGGCCCTTCTTGTCGCATGCCGCTGGCTGCGGTGCCGTCTGCGCGAGGAGGTTGTTGCCCGGGGAATCGCCGGCCTTGAAGGTGGGGTTGTTGCAGGCGTTGACATCGATTCCGGTGTTGCCCGCGCCGGGGATCCTCGCGATCTGGTCGGAGCCCGCGAGCACCAGGTTCAGTGGCAGCGGGGAATACCCGAGAGCTGTCGCCTGCTGTTGGCCCTCACACAGCATGTAGCGCGCGAACGCGCCCAGAGTGTTGCCCTTGTCGGTGGTGAAGATTCCCCCAACCTCGGTCGGAACAATCATGTACGAGTAGCTCGAGAGCGGGTACGTGCGGGGATCGGAGTTGTTGTACACGCCGTCGAGAATCTGAGTGAGGTAGTCCGCCGAACCCGAGTCGGTGTTGATCTGGGCCTGCAGGAGGGCGACGGCGACCGACGGTGCTGTCGGCTCCACGTAGTAGCCGGCCGAGTTCAGCACCTTCGCGACCGGGAAACCCGACTTGATGGCGTAGGAGTACTCGACGTAGGTGATCGCACCCTCTCCGTAGTCCTGAGAGACGTACCCGGCGACGCCGAGCGAGCCGTTCTGCGCCTTCGAATTGCCGAAGGCCGGGTACTGCGAGGTCAGACCCGAGCACCCGCAGAACGCGCCCCAGATCGAGGAGAACTGTTTGGACATCCACAGTGTGAACTGCGCGGTCGAGCCGGAGCCATCGGAGCGCACCACGGGAACGATCGCCTTGTCGGGCATCGCGAGCCCCGGGTTGTCGGCCTTGATGGCAGGGTCGTTCCAGTTGGTGATGCCCCCGGTGAAGATCTTGGTGATGGTCTCGCCGCTGAGCCGCAGGTTCGTCACCCGTCGGCCGCCGATCTTCAGGTTGTACATGAAGGAGGTGCCACCTGCGACGATCGGCATGTACGCGTACCCGATGGACGGGGTCTCCGGCGGGGAGCCGTCCTCCGGCGCCGACTGGAACGGGATCTCGCTGACTGCGAAGTCGACGGAACCGGAGATGAAGTCTCGCCGGCCGGCACTCGAGCCGACGCCGGAGTAGTTGACGGTCATGCCGTAGTTGGCGGCGACGTTCTTGCGCCACTGGTCCAGGGCGTTCTGGGACCACGTCGAACCGGTCCCGGTGATCGCGATGTAGCTGTCGGCTCGAGCCGGCTGCACGTCGACTCCGGTCAGCGCGATCACGATGACCACGAGCGCTGCGGTCGATCGCACGAAACGATCCAGTCTGCGCGAGATCACGGGGCTTCCTCCTCGGTGCGGGCTCTACGGGCGCTCTCGCGCATCATCATTCGACGGGCATCCCTCAGGGACTCGGCCGAAACGGCCCGCTGCTGCCGGGGCGAGAGCTGGCCGGGACCGCGCCCACCGATCGCGCGGGCGATGAGGAACAGCACGAGAACGAGGATCAACAGGGTCGCAGCTGTGCCGAATCCGCGCGCAATCATGTTGGGCTCGGGCGACTTGACGAAGTCGAACACCTGCAGCGGCAGCGAGATCATCGGCCCCGAGAACGGGTTCAGGTTGAGTACGGCGGTGACCCCGGATGTCAGCAGCACGGGCGAGGTCTCGCCGATGCCGCGAGCGGTACCCAGGATGACCGCGGTCACGAGACCCGACCTGGCTGTCGGTAACACCACGTGCCAGACCGTGCGCCAGCGCGTCGTACCCAACGCGTACGACGCCTCGCGGAGGTTGCCGGGCACCAGCCGCAGCACGACGTCGGACGCGCGAATGACGATCGGCAGCATCATCACCGTGATGGCCATCGCCGCGGCGAAGCCCGACCGCTGGTGCGTGATGAGCTGGATGATCGCGGCGTAGACGAACAGGCCGGCGACGATCGACGGAAGTGCGGTCATCGCATCCGCGATCGTGCGCACGAAGCGGGCGAACGGTCCGCCCACCTCATTGAGGAACACCGCAGTGGTGATGCCGAGCGGAATCGTGATCACCAGGGCGATCGAGATCTGGATGAGCGACCCCACGATCGCGTGCAGGATTCCGCCCATGGTCAGGGGGTCGAGCGGTCCCGCGAGCTCCATGGTCTCGGTGAAGAAGTTGGGATGCGGCAGGGCCTCGGACCCGCGCACCACGGTGTACACGGCGATGAACGCGAGGGCGCCAAAGAGCACGACACCCGCGCTGATCAGGAGCACTGTCGCGACGCGGTCGGCGACATCCTGTCGGTCGGATCGGAGGGAGACGAGCAGCACGTAGGCACCGATGAAGGAGATGAAGGCGACGATGACCCAGCCGATGGCCCCGTTCAAGGGCGTGATCCAGCCGAACAGGAGTGTCGCTATCGCGATGGCCGCGGCCGCCGCCCCGAGCACATTGAACTTCTCGTCGAGGGTGGACTGGCGCACCCCCCGACGCTCGCGCAGGTCGGGCCCCGTGACGGGGCGATCCACGACCGTCGTGCCGGATCGCGTGTCGACGATCTGGGGCGGTGCCGAATCCTCGGTGACGGAGGTCATGATCACCCACTCTCCGCGCCGGAGCGCGATCGGGCCACGATCGACGAGGCCGTGAAGTTGATGACGAGGGTGATGAGGAAGAGCACGAGACCCGCGGCCATGAGTGCCGACAGCGCGAACTCGCTCGCTTCGCCGTAGCGCAGCGCGATGAGGGCCGAGACCGAGTTGGTGCCGGTGCGCAGCACCTCCCAGTTGATGGTGAAGATCGGCGAGATGATCAGGTAGACGGCGATGGTCTCGCCGAGGGCCCGGCCGAGGCCGAGCATGGTGCCGCCGATGATGCCGCCGCGGCCGAACGGCAGCACGACGGTGCGGATCATCCCCCAGCGGGTCGCGCCGAGGGCGAACGCCCCCTCCCGCTCGCCGACGGGCGCCTGCGAGAACGCCTCGCGCATCACCGATGTCTGCGTGGGCACGACCATCAGACCGACCACGATGCCGGCGATGAAGGCGGATGACGTGAACGCGCTGGCCTCCGTGAGCGCGTTGCCCGAGGCATCCGTCACGGCGAAGATCGGGATCCAGCCGAAGTAGGTGGAGATCCACTTGGAGACCGGGATGACGGCCGACTGCAGGAAGAACACGCCCCACAGCCCGAACACGATGCTCGGCACCGCCGCCATGAGATCGACCAGTGACACGAGGAACGAGCGCAGCCGACCCCGGACGATCTCCGAGAGTAGCAGGGCCGTGCCCAGCGCGAGCGGCACCCCGACGCACATGGCGATGATGGCGATGGTGACAGTTCCGAAGAGCACAGCGGCGATGCCGAAGGTCTGCGTCTGGGGCGACCACTCCTGCTCGAAGAGGAAGGAGATGCCCGCGACTTTCAACGCGTCGCCCGCGCGGAGGGAGAGGAACAGGCCCACCGCGAGCATGATGCCCACGGTGGTCGCGCCCGCTGTGTAGGCGACGGACTGGAAGACCGTGTCCTGGGCGGAGCGACGGGCGACCAGCGATCTCTTCTTGGGTGGTTGGGTCGTGACCGGCGGCGGGGCCGTGACCTCGGTCATCACCATTCGGGACCACTGCCCGGTCGCGCCGAGGTGTGGCTCGTGCGTCGACCCGATGACGTGGTGCGCAGCGGCAGCTCGGCGACCGTCGCGATCGACAGCGACGCCCGCGCGGCCTCCGCACCGGCGAGCGCCGCTGCTGCGCTGGTCGACCATCGCGAGCAGGTCATCACTGTGGAGTTGCCCAGAGTGGCGATCCACCCGAACGACTTGGCGATAGGGCCCTTGACGGTGATGACGGTGAGGGATTCGGGCGATTCGCGGAGCTGGAGCACGTGGCTGCGCGCCGCCGAGAACGTCGAGTAGAGAAACGAACTCCGACCGAGTTCGCGGTTGTTGGGCGCGAGAAGACGCCAGATGCCGCTGGGAGACGTTCCGGGAAGCGTCGCGACGTGACGGACCGAGTCACTCGAGGCTCCTCGCGCGACGAGAGAGCTCAGGGCGGATTGATCGCGGAACGTCAACCAGGCGATCCGCTGCGGGTCGGCGGGCGATTGGAAGGCGGAGAAGAGAATGCTCGGGTGGGGTGACACAGCGTTCCTCGGGTAGGAAGGGGATCGGGTTAGGGTTCATGACTGTCGACTGCGGGGGCGAGCAGGGACGGGTTGATCAGCCGCGCGCCCGAGAGCAGTTCGGCTGAGGCGAGGCACCGGATGGCCAGGAGTATCGATGTGGTGCGATCCCGGTTGGTCGGGTACCACCGCGCGCACGTCATGACCGCCGAGTCACCCACACGCGCCATCCAGCCGTAGGTTCCCCGCGTGGACTCGCTGACCAGCTCGATGTCGAGTTCGGTGGAGATCGCCACAGCTCTGCGCGCACTCTCGGCGGCTTCGTCGAAGGTGCTGTGAACCCCGGCACTCCGGGCGATCTCGCGGTTGTTCGCTGATACCAACTGCCAGACGACCGCTCCTGACTCCAGCCCCTCAAGGGGCACGGCGACCGTGGGGGTGCTCACGGTGACGCGATTCAGATGGGCGACCCAGGGTCGCAGTTTCGGACTGTCACCGGAGATGAACCTGGTGAAGACGATGCGCGAACCGGCGGACATGGGGGTATGGCTGCTTTCAACGACGAAGGTGCTCCACCCGCTCAGGTGGTGTCGTCGCAGTCAAATGATCAGGGGGTAACTGCAGCAGTGAGTCTCGTGTACGGGAACTCAAGGAATGGTGAACACTCGGCCCACGAGGTGGCTGAGAGGTCAGACTAGAGGGCTCCGCTTCCAGGATTCGAACCTAGACCTAACAGCTCCAAAGGCTGTCGTGCTGCCATTACACCAAAGCGGATCGTGCTGCTCAATTGTGCCAGACGCTGCCGCCGTCCCCACGCTGACGCGATTGCTGAACGGGAGCTTGCACTCGTGCGAACAATCGTCGATCTGCCGCGAACCAGCGGCGTCGAGGCATCCGCGGTACCTCGATGCGGTGGCACCATGGTCGGGTGCCGCACTCCCCCGCACCATCCCGACGCCTCGCACTGGCGCTTCTGGCACTGGTCACCGCCCTGCCGCTCGCTCTCGCCCCCGGTGTGGCCGCGCAGGCCGATGGGTCGTGCAGCGGCGACAGCTGCGACGGCTTCCAATGGATGGCGGCGCGAGGCGCTGACAACTCTGCTTCCTACTGGGGCATGGATGCCGGACACAACTGCACCAACTACGTCGCTTGGAAGCTGACGTCGAACGGGGTCGCCAAGCCGACTATCGGCCTCGGCGACGCCGCCGACTGGGCGTCTCGCGCCACCGCCGCCGGCTATCCGGTCAACTCCGTTCCCACGGTCGGAGCGGTGGCCCAGTGGGATTCCTACGCCGCCGGCAACGGAGCTGAGGGGCACGTCGCCTACGTCGAGAGCGTCAACGCCGATGGCACGATCCTCGTCTCCGAGGACTACTGGCACGGAGGAGATCAGACCGGCCCCCTGACCTTCCGCACCGTCGATTCGGCATCGGTCTCGCACTTCATCCACCTGGGCGATGTATCGCAGTGGATGCGTCTCGCCGGGGTCGACAACGGATCCTGGCGGGTGCTCAGCACGACGCTGTCGGTCAACCTCACGGAACTGTCTGCCGTGAACATGGGCAAGCCCACACCGCTGATCGTGTACTCCGAGAGCGGCGAACTCTTCCAGGCCCAACTCGACCGCACCGGCTGGACCGTGACTCGCACCGGCCTGACGAGCCGGAACACCTCGATGTCGGCGGTCAACATGGGTGGTGGATGGCCTCAGGTTGCCACCGTCGACGGAGGCACGCTTTACCTCAGTACGGCATCCGAGCGGGGTTGGCAGAAGACCTCCACCGGTCTGAGGGTCAACGGGGAGATCTCCGCGGTCAACATGAGCGGGGATGCGCCGACCATCATGATCGCCCAGCGGGGCTGGCTCTACGTCGCGGCGCGCGCCTACGACGGGTGGACTGTGATGCCTACCGGGCTTGCGGTGACCGGCAAGATCTCCGCGGTCAACACGGGCTCGCGATACCCCGAGGTGTTCGCCATCGAGGATGGTCAGGTGATTCGGGCCTGGGCAGCGGGAGCGGTCTGGCGCAAGGAGTACACCGGGGTTGCGGCGACCGACTCCCTGTCTGCCGTGACCGTCGCGGGGGTGGTGCACATCCTCGTCAACGATTCCGGAACGCTCACCGACGTCTTCCATGACGAGAGCGGATGGCACAGCTCCCCGACCGGCGTCGCCTCGAGCGCCCAGATGACAGCCGTCGACATGGGTGGACTCAGCCCCCTCGTCATCCAGGCCGGCTGACGCGCACACCCTCAGCGTCCGAGCGGTGGGAGCGGTGACCGCGACCAGCGATAATTGACGGATGCCCACAAGCGACGAAGTCGACCGCATCGTCGACGCGTGGTCGCGGGAGCGTCCCGACCTCGACTTCTCGCCCCTGCAGGTGCTCAGCCGGGTCGGCAGGCTGGCGCGTCACCTCGAGCGGGCGCGTCGCACGGCGTTCGCGGCATCCGATCTGGAGCTCTGGGAGTTCGACGTGCTCTCGGCCCTGCGCCGCGCCGGAAAGCCCTACCAGCTGAGCCCCAAGGCGCTGCTGCAGCAGACGCTCGTCTCGAGCGGCACGATGACGAACCGCATCGACCGACTCGTCACCCGCAAGCTCGTGGAGCGACGCACCGACCCCAACGATGGCCGCGGCATCCTCGTGGTGATGACGCCCGAGGGGCGCGAACGGGTGGATGCCGCGATCCGCACGCTGCTGGCCGCCGAGTCCGAGCTGCTCGATCGCCTCAGTGCTCCCGATCAGGAACGACTCAGCTCGCTGCTTCGGAAACTGAGTCTCGACTTCGACTGACCCGAGCCCGGTCGTAGATGCGCAGCCCGATGTTCACGAAGAAGAGCGCGAACCAGAAGTACATGGCCGCCTGGGCATCGATGAACAGCGCGATGGGTATCGAGAGCCAGAAGACGAGGGGCGTCGTGAACTGGTTACGTCGATTGAAGCGGTAGAGCTCGAGGTCGACTGACTTGTCGACGAACCCGTGCCGCCACGCATAGGACCAGACCAGGTACTGCAGGATGCTCAGCAGCCCCACCACGAACGCGTAGAGCACGACGGCCGCCGGTTGCGCACCGTACTCGCTGAGCAGACTCGTGGGGAACGGCACGAAAGCGACGAAGAACAGCAGCACGAGGTCGAGCATCATGAGGCGGCCGTCGTGCGCCTTGATCACACGGAACTTGCGGTGGTGCGCCATCCAGTTGAGGGCGATGATCGTGAACGAGAGGGCGTAGGCGAAGAAGGCCTGGGACTGGTCGACGAGCACCTCCCACGCCGTGCTGCCCTGGGGCACCTTCAGGTCGATCACCAGCAGGGTCATGGCGATGGCGAAGATGGCATCGCTGAAGAACACCAGCCGTTCGGTGTTGCTGCCATCGACGAACACGCGTCGGTACTTCGCTCGCACGTCCTCCATGGCGACCACCCTAGCTAGATTGGTGCCATGCCCGTCGCAGAGGATCTCGTCGCCCCCGCCCGCGAACGCGTGCTCAACCCGCTGACTGACGGCCTGGGCCGCAGCGCGCGAGCGCACGAGCACCGGCTGCTGAGCGCGGCGCGCCCCGCGCTGCCGGTGCTCAACTGGCTCGGGATGTTCGCCCGCCCCCTGCTGCGCGTGCCCCAGCTCGGCTGGATCACCGCCGACCCGCTCACCGCGCGAACCGTGCTCAACGACCCCGACCACTTCACCCTGCTGAGCGAGGGTGGAGTCGGGCACCTGTGGGCGCAGATTCTCGGGGACTGGGTCTACGACCTGTTCGACGGCCCCGGCCACTACGACCTGCGCACCCGCAGTCGCGAGCTGTTCACGGAGAAGACCAGCTCCGGCTTCGTGCAGAAGGCGTGGGCGCCGCGCCTCGCGGAGGCGAAGGCCGTGCTCGACGCGGGAGGCGAGCTCGACCTCGCCGACCTGTCCCGGGTGCTCGTGGGCCAGATGGTGGTGACCCTGCTCGGGATGCCCTCGTCGGGAACGGATGCCGCCTACCGCGAGATCTTCGCGACCGGGGAGTCACTGGCATCCATCGCCTTGGGCACCACCGCTGACACCGTGCTGCCGCCGCACAAGGTCGAGGCCGCCCGCACCATCGTGACGCAGCTGACCGGACACATCGGCGAGGCGTTCGCGACGGCCCCGAGCGACACGATCATCGGTCGCTGCCGCGACCTTGGGCTCACCCTGCAGGAGACTCAGGGGCTGTCGACGCTGCTCATGGTCGCGGGCACCGAGACGGCCGCGTCGGCCATGGCGCGCGCGGCGGCGCTGCTCTACGACACGGGTGAGCAGCACCGGCTGCTCGAGCATCCCGAGTGGCGGGAGAGTGCCGTGCGGGAGGCGCTGCGCGTGACCTCGCCGGCTCCGATCATCGGCCGGTCGGTGCTCGCCGACCTCGAGATCGGCGGCCGCACGTTGCGCGCCGGCGAACGCATCATCGTGCTCACCTGGACGGCCAACAACCTCGCGGGGGAGTACCGGGTGGATCGGGAGTACATCCCGCAGAACCGTCAGCTGTGGTTCGGCGCCGGACGCCACCTCTGCCTCGGCGGACCGCTGGCGCGCGCCGAGCTCTCGTCGATCATCGAGCTGCTGCTCGGCGACGGACGGCCGTTCAGGGTGGTGTCGCGTCGGTACGGGCGACGGGTGCTGATTCCGGCGTACGAGTCGCTGGTGGTGACGAAGGCCGGTTGAGTAGCACCGAAGGCGCGTATCGAAACCCGCCGGTGAGGTTTCGATACACCGCTTCGCGGCTACTCAACCCGCAATTCAGTCGTGCGTCGGGTGCTCGTGCTCGCTGTGACCCGCCAGCTCCAGCTGGAACGTCGAGTGCTCGATCTGCACCGGGAAGTGCTCAGCCACGCACCTCTGCAGGTCGTCGAGCATCTTGGGCGCGTGCCCGTCGTGGAAGCAGGAGTCGTCAACCACGACGTGCGCCGTCAGCACCGGTAGGCCGGTCGCGATCTGACTGACGTGCAGGTCGTGCACCGACTGAACATGGTCGAGCTCGAGGATGTGGTCGCGCACCGAGTCGAGATCGAGTCCCTGGGGCGTCGACTCGAGCAGCACGTTGGTGGTGTCGCGCAGCAGCAGCAGGGCCCGCGGCAGGATGAGCGCGCCGATGAGGATCGCCGCGAGAGCATCCGCCAGCTGGAACCCGGTGAACTGGATGACGAGCGCCGCCGCGATGACCGCGATCGAGCCGAGCGCGTCGTTGACCACCTCGAGGAACGCGGCCCGCATGTTGAGGTTCGACTTGCGACCGGACGCCAGCACCGCGATGGATGCCACATTGCCGAGCAACCCGACGACACCGAAGATCACCAGCAGTGAGCCTTCGATCTCGGGCGGCGCGAACAGCCGCCGCACCGCCTCGATGAGCACGAACACGCCGACTGCGAGCAGGATCGCCGCCTGGGCTGTGGCACCGAGCACCTCGGCACGCCCGAAGCCCCAGGTGCGACGGGAGGTCGGCGGCCGGCGGGACAGGGTCGCGGCGGTCAGCGCGATGGCGAGGCCGCCGGCGTCGGTGAGCATGTGGGCGGCATCGACGAGCAGGGCGAGGCTGCCCGTGACGATCGAGCCGATGACCTCGGCCACCAGCACGGCTGCGGTGATGCCGAAGGCGACGGCCAGACGTGCGCGACCGGCGGGGGCAGCGTGGTCGTGGCTCATGAGTCCATTGTCGCCATCACCAGCGCTCGGCGCCCGTCAGGCTCGTCGGCCGCGGACGGTACCCGAGCCTCTCGCGCGCGGCGGTGAGGTCGAGGGTGCGCTCGAGTCCGAGCTGGCTGACCGCGTAGCGGGTGATCCGGGGGCGGCCCGCGCGGGTGACGAGGTGCAGGCGCTCCACGGCTGCGGCGGCGGTGAAGGCGGCACGGTAGGGGATGGAGACCAGCGCGACATCCGATCGACCGCGACGGGCCAGGAATTCGCGCAGCACCGCCGACAACAGAACGTCGGTATCGTCGCCGACGTTGTAGACGCCGGCGGGGCCGGTGAGACCGAGCTCGACGGCGTCGACGAGGTTGTCGATGTGAGTGAGGGTGTGGCTGACCTCGGCGCCCTCGGGTAGCACGAGGCGTCCGCCCCGGATGCCCTGCAGGATGCGCGGGAGCAGCGTCGTGTCCCCCGGCCCGTACACGGCGTGCGGGCGCAGGATCACGGCATCGGCGTCCGCGAGCTCGGCCTCGGCGGCGGTCTTGGACTCGGAGTAGGTGCTCAGGAAGTGGTCCACCGGCGCGGCCGACTCGCTCACGCGCACGCTGGGCGTGAACGCGTCGTAGACGCTCGACGTGGACAGGTGCACGATCCGCGCCCCGGGGAAACTCGCCACGACGTTCCTCGTGCCGATCTCGTTGGTGCGCATGGCATCCCCGCGCGGTGCCCAGTCGTCGGCAAGCGCGGCCGAGTGCACGACGGCATCGAAGCTGTCGACGCGCGGCCCGGCGGCGATGTCCCACTGCTCGTAGCTGGCCAGCGGATGCCCCCACCCGCCCGGCCGTCGACCGAACCCGGTCACCTCGTGCCCCCGCTCGGCCAGTGCCGTGGCCACCGCTCCCCCGACGAACCCGCTCGCGCCGGTCACCCCCACCCTCACGCGAAAGCCTCGGACACGAGTCGACCGAGCGCCGCGCGATCGAGTTTGCGACTGCGCCCCGACCGCGGCAGATCTGACATGGTCATGATCCTGTCAGGCAGCACCGCCGAATCGATCAGTCCGGGCAGGGCGCGTCGCAGTGCCGCCTCGTCGTAGCCGTCAGCGGGCACGATCACGAGCACGAGTCGGTCGTCGCCCACATCGTCTGGAACGCCGACGATCGCCGCCTCGGCAATGCCGGGCAGTCCCGCGATGACGGGCTCGTAGAGGCCGGGGTAGACGTTGGTGCTGCCCCGGATGAACATGTCCTTGCTGCGCCCGGCGAGAACCAGTCGGTGCGCCTCGACGCGCGCCAGGTCTCCCGTGCGCAGTTCGGTCAGGGGCGGCTCACCCAGGTAGCCGAGGGCGAGCCCCTCGCCGGCAACCACGAGCTCCCCGTCGTCGATGCGCACCGAAACGTGGTTCATCACGCGCCCGACGTAGTCGCCGGCGCCCGTGAAGGCGAGCTTCTCGTCACCGTCGGCGATCGCCACCGGCAGGATCTCGGTCATGCCGTAGACGGCACGGATGACCGTCCCGGGCAGCTGGGCACGAGCGCGCAGAAGCAGAGGACGCAGTACGGGAGCCCCGCCGACGATCAGGGCCCTCAGCCTCGGCGTCTTCGCGGGCGTGTGCTCGAGCATCCGCAGCAGGGCGTCGAGGGCCGCCGGCACTGCGAAGAGCACGTCCGCCCGCGGCAGCAGGTCGAGGTACTTCTCAGGACGCGCACCGGGGTCGGCACCCACCGGCGGCAGCTGCCAGTGCGCGCCCGCGATGAGCGCCGGGATGCCCACCATCAGCTGGTCGGTCAGCACGCGTTCGCCGGGCACGAACCCGACCGCGCTCGCGAAGTCGTCGAGACCGGTGCCCAGCGAGGCGCGGGAGTGCACGACCGCCTTGGGTGCGTCGGTGGTGCCGCTGGTGAAGATGATCAAGGCTTCGCGGTTGGGCTGGTCGAGTAGCGGCGCAGCCGCGTATCGAGACCCCTCCCCGGTGATCAGACGGCCGGGACGGCCGTCTGCGCTGGCGTCGCGGCGAAGGCCAGAAATGGCCTTCGCTCCTAGCTCCAGCGCGCCCGTCGGCACCCCCGGCAGCCACGGTCCGGCGTAGATGTGCCGGGCATCCGGAACCACCGTGCCGTAGTCGGGCAGCTCGAGCCCGCGGCGCCGGGCGATGCCCCGCAGCGGTCCGGATGACGCGGCATACAGCACCGACTCGGCCGCAACCCACGCGGGGGCGGCGAGCGCCGCACGCGCCCGGAACATCGCTTCGCCCGCGCCCGGATCCGCGAACACCACGGTACCGCCGGCGGCGATGATTCCCAGTGCGAGGCAGATGCCGTCGATGCCGGGCCGCACGCTGAACAGCACGCGGTCGCCGGGCTTCAGCCCCGCCGCCGTGAGGGAGCACGCCACGCCGTGGATGCGGTCGGCCAGGTCGCGGTAGGTGAGTGTCGTCCTCCGCAACGACAGGGCGGGCGCGTCGGGGGTGCGCTCGCAGGAGCCGAGGAGTGCGGCGAGGATGTCGGTCATGCCGGGCCGGGTTTCGATACGCCCTGCGGGCTACTCAACCGGCCGAGCTCCAGCCGCGCATAACTCGGGATCAACACCCCGCGCGCCGCCCGCCGCGCCACGATCTCGAGCGGCCCCGCCGCCAGCAGCGCGCGGAGGGTCACCCGCACCTGCGCCATCGCCAGCGGAGCGCCGAGGCAGAAGTGCGTGCCGGCGCCGAACCAGAGCTGCTTGAGGGAGGCCGCCGGGTTGGCCTCCGGGTCGAAAGCACCCGCCGCCCCGTTCGCGAGGAAGGTGGCCAGAATCACGCGGTCACCCGCGCGCACGGGCACGGCGCCGACCGTGGCATCCGCGACGACGCTGCGCAGCATCACGGGTGACGGGGTCGTCACGCGCAGGCCTTCGGCGATGGCGGGCTCGATCAGCTCGGGGTCGTGGGCGAGCCGCGGCATCCAACCCGAGTCGATGAGCAGCGCGACCAGCCGGGGCACGTACGACACGAGGGTCTCGGTGCCCGTGAGCACGAAGGCGCCCACGGCACCCATCGCTTCGTCCTCGCCGAGGCCGAGGGCGCGCATCCGTCCGGGCACTGTTGCCTCGTCGCCTGCGCGGTACGCGGTGCGGGCGTGGGCGGTGAGCTCGTCGAGGATGCCCCGCGCCACCCGCACCTGGGCGTCGCTGAGTCGGGGCCGCGAGAGCCGCACGAACCGGGTGATCGCGCCGACCCTGTCGAACAGGTCCTCGTCCACCTGGGCGGAATCCAGCCCCACCAGCTGACTGATCATGATGCTCGCGTTGCGCTTGGCCTCGGCCACGAGATCGACCCGCTCCCCCGCCACGAGTCGCGCGTTCAGCTGCGCCGCGGGCAGGGATGCCGCGACCAGCTGGTCCACGTAAGCGGGCGCGAACAGCGGCCCCAGCTTGCGCCGCAGCGCGAGGTGGTCGGCTCCCTCCATGTTGAGCAGCACCGCGGGCCCGAGCACGGGGGTCCACAGGTCGCTCGGCGCACCCGGGCCGGTCTTGGAGAAGTGCTCGGTGTCCATGAGGGTCGCGCGCAGCAGGGCCGCATCGCGCACGAGCACCCCGAGGCCGGGAACGCGCCGGGCCGGCGCGCGCAGGAGACCCAGAGCCGGATAGGCCACGGGGTGGGCGGCGCGCATCACGCGCTCTTCCCAACGCGCGGCCAGATCTCGGCTTCGCTCGATCACCGAATATCCACATGCTCGGGCCGGTACGCGTGGTCCTTGTACCAGAGCAGGGTGTTCTTGAGCCCCCAGGCGTTGACCCGCCGTGACGACCCGAAGACCACGACATCGCGGCGGCGGGCGTAGCGGTTCGTGAGCCGCCGCACCGCGTTGACGAGCGCGCGGTCCTCGTGCAGGTCCTCGATCGCGGTGCGCGGGAACCCACCCGCCGCGAGGTAGAGCTCAGCCGTGATGGCCACGTTGCAGCCCGCCGCCATCATGTACGGCCCGCGGTACTCGGGCGAGCGATTCCCCGGCCGGATGCGCCCGAAGGCCTCAGCCACCTCGACGGCGGCACGCAGCGCCACTCGCCTGCCCCACGTCAGCCCCTCGTCGTGGCGGGGAACCAACTCGCCCCCCACCAGCCCCAGGCCGGAGTCGAGCGCCCGGCGGATGGATGCCGTCCAGTCCTCGCGCGGCAGGCAGTCGGCGTCGGTGCGGGCGAGGTACTCCGCGCCCGCCGCGATGGCGGCGCGCATGCCGGTGTCGGCGGCCGCCCCAGTCCCCTTCTGTGCCTCGGCGATCACCCGCCAGCGGGTCAGGGCACGGGATGCCGCGAACTCACGGATCACGTCGGCCGAGGCATCCGTCGACCCGTTGTCGACGAAGACCACGTCGAAGTCGGCGTCGCGCTGAGCGGCGAGTGCCTCGAGGGTGGGCGTGATGCCAGCGGCCTCGTTGTAGACCGGTACGACAACCGCCAGCTCCGGCCGGTCGAGTGCCGCCGAAGGCGGTGTATCGAGACCGCTCGGCATCACAACCGCACCACCATCAGCCCGAGCGAGATGCCACCGGCCAGCCCGATGAGCAGCGCGAGACTGCCCGGCCCGACGAGTCCGGTCTCGCGCGCGATCGACAGCTGCAGCGGCAGGGTCACGGAGGCGAGGTTGCCGTGGTCGGCGATCGTGATCACCGACTTATCGGGTGCGACACCGAGGCGCTCGAAGATCGGCGGAAGGTACGGCAGCGCCACCTGGTGAATGGCGACGAGGTCGAAGTCGTCCCAGCCGAGCCCGTTGCGCTCGAGGAGGTCGAGCACGGGCGCGGGCCCGAGCTCGAGGAACGCCTGCTGCAGCCCCTGACCGTCCATGTCGAAGTAGGTGTGGTCGACGCTGCGCGGATTCATCGTGCCGCCCGCGGGCAGCGTGCCGATCTCCCAGTGGCGAGAGACAGCCACGAAGCTCGAATCGAGGATGCCCGTGGCCGGGTCATCCGTCGCCTCGAGCACGACGGCCGCGCCGCCGTCGCTCATCGTGTAGCCCGGAAAGCTGCGGATGAACTGCTCCTGGTCGCGCAGCTGCCACCGCACCCCGTGGCTCGGCTGCTCGCCGCTGGCGATCAGCACGCGTCGGTACTGCCCGGTCGCGATCAACGCCTCACCGACCTGCATGGCGTTGATCACCGAATTGCAGGCGTTGGAGATGTCCATCACCGGGCAGGTCAGGCCGAGCTTGGCGGCGACGATGTGGCTGGTCGCGGGCTCGATGAGGTCTTGGCTGGCACTCGCGAAGATCAGCAGGTCGGGGTCGCCGGGCGACTCCCGGAGTGCGATGCGCGCCGCCTCGACGGCAAGATCCGACGCCTGCCACCCGTCTGCACGAAGGTGAACAGTGTCGACGCCGGTGAGGCGATGGATGAGCCCGGTAGCGATCTTGAGGCGAGGGTTCGCCGCCCGCAGGTCGCGTTCGGTTTGCGCCGCCGAGCGGGTGGTCTCAGGCAGGTAGACACCGAGCCCGGCGATTCGGGTGGACGCGGGATGCACCCTGCGAGCCTAGTGGCGACGCCGTGCTCCTGGGCTAGGCCCCGAGGGCAGTCAGCACGTGGTAGATCACATACACCGGCCAGACGATCGCCTGAAGCAGCCCGAGGATGACACCCCAGAAGCTGCCGTCGGAGTGCGAGATGAAGTAGATGGCCGCACCGATGTAGGCAAGCAGGAAGAAGAACCCCACCCCACCGCTGGTGGCCGCTCGGCCGCGGTCGTAGTTCGCCATGGTGATACTCCTCACGCTCAGGTGAGCCTCAGCTTAGAAGGTCTTCCAACTCAAGCCACCGCAATTCAACTGTGTCCAGCTGCTCCTGGTAACCGGCGAGCTCGGCGGCGAGCGCGCCGAGGCCCGTGTAGTCGCTCTGGTCGTGCTCGGCCATCCGCTCGTGCACGCCGGCGATCTGACCGTTGAGCTTCTCGATCTTGCGGGATGCCGCGGCATGCTCCTTCTGGGCGTTGCGCAGTTCGGCGCCCGACAGGCTGGTTGAGCCTGTCGAAACCGCACCCGGTTTCGGTACGCCCTTCGGGCTACTCAACCCGCCGGATGCGCGCAATTCCAGGTACTGGTCGACCCCGCGCGGCAGGTGACGCAGCGCGCCATTCATCACCGCGTACTGCTGATCGGTGACGCGCTCGACGAGGTACCGATCGTGGCTGACCACGAGCAGCGTGCCGGGGAATGAGTCGAGCAGGTCTTCGATAGCCGCGAGCATGTCGGTGTCGAGGTCGTTGGTCGGCTCATCCAGGATCAGCACGTTGGGTTCGCTCAGCAGAATGAGCAGCAGCTGCAACCGGCGCTTCTGGCCACCCGACAGATCCTTCACGGGCGTGGACAGCTGCGCGCTCGAGAACCCGACGCGTTCAAGCAGCTGGCCCGGGGTCATCTCCTTGCCGCCGGTCACGTAGGTGCTCTTCTGGCGACCGATGACCTCGCTGACGCGATCGTTCCAGATGTCCTCGAGCTCGAACAGCTGCTGGGTGAGGGTCGCGACCTTGATCGTCTTGCCGCGCTTGACCCGGCCGGTGGTCGGCAACAGCGATCCGGAGACCAGCGAGAGCAGCGTCGACTTGCCGGCGCCGTTCACCCCGAGGATGCCCGTGCGCTCGCCCGGGGCAATACGCCACGTGACATCCTTCAGAACGGTCTTGTCGCCGTAGGAGACGGTGACGTTCTCGAGGTCGACGACGTCCTTGCCGAGGCGCTGCATGGCCATCTGCGAGAGGGCCACGCTGTCGCGCACTGGCGGCTCGTTGGCGATCAGTTCGTTGGCCGCGTCGATGCGGAACTTGGGCTTGGCCGTGCGTGCTGGTGCCCCTCGGCGCAGCCACGCCAACTCCTTCTTCATGAGGTTCTGGCGCTTGGACTCCATGGTGGCGGCCATCTTGTCGCGCTCGACCCGCTGCAGGATGTACGCCGCGTACCCACCCTCGAACGGTTCGATGAGCCGGTCGTGCACCTCCCACGTCGCGGTGCAGATCTCGTCGAGGAACCACCGGTCGTGGGTCACGACCACGAGCCCGCCGGAGTTCGTCGACCAGCGGCGCTTGAGGTGGGCGGCGAGCCAGGCGATGCCCTCCACGTCCAAATGGTTCGTGGGCTCGTCGAGGAAGATCACGTCGTGGTCGCCGATGAGCAGCGCGGCGAGCGCAACGCGGCGACGTTGGCCACCCGACAGGTCGTCGACCATCGCCTCCCACGGGATGTCCGCGATGAGTCCCGCGATCACGTCGCGCACCTGCGGATCGCCCGCCCACACGTGCTCGTCGATGTCGCCGATGACCGTCTGGTGCACAGTCTTGCCGCTCGCCAGTTCGTCGGCCTGATCGAGCATGGCGAGCGTGACGCCACCGCGCCGCGTGACCCGGCCGGAGTCCGGTTCCAGGCGACCGGCGAGCATCCGCAGCAGGGTGGACTTGCCGTCGCCGTTACGGCCGACGATGCCGATGCGGTCGCCCTCGTCGAGCCCTATCGTGACCTTGTCGAAGATCACGCGGGTCGGGTATTCGAGGTGAAGCGCTTCAGCGCCGAGGAGATGTGCCACTGGTCGAGTGTAGGCGTAGCGTTGAGGGGTGACCGACCTGGCCTACGCGACCGATGTGGAGATCGTCGCGCTGCTTGCGTCGCCGCTGCACCGCTATGAGGGTCGCCCGAGTGACGGCCCGCGCGATCCCGGGGGCCCCGAGGTGCAGCACGCGATCGAGGTGCGGGCCGGACTCGGCATCGTCGGGGACCGGTACTTCGGGCAGGCGGCGCATGTGACGGCATCCGTCACGGTGCAGTCGATCGAGGCCCTGGAACACGTGGAGCGCGCCCTCGGGCTGACCCACTCGCTGAACCCGGCCGACACCCGCCGCAACATCATCGTGCGCGGGATGCCCGTCGACGACCTGCGCGGGCAGCCCTTCTCACTCGACTCGGGTCAGGGTGAGGTGCTGTTCACCGCACACCGCCCCGCGAACCCCTGCGCGTGGATGGACATCACACTGGCTCCCGGAGCCCACCGCGCCCTCCGCGCGCGCGGTGGTATGCGCTGCTCGCCCCTGACGAGCGGCACCATCACCACGGGGCCAGCGGTGCTGCGCACCGCCCGCCGGCTCGCGGCCCCCGCGCTCTTCTAGCGCACTACGCGACACTCACGCTGATGGTGTGGTACCCCTCGGCGCCGTTCGGGATGACCGACACGGGCGTTCCAGACTGCTCGCCGCCCGCGGCATCCGTCGCCCGCGCTTCGATCACGTGATTGCCCGCGGTCGCGTTCCACTCGTAGACCCACTGCACCCACGTGTCGGCGTTGATGGCGTCGGCGAGCCGGGCGGGAACCCACTCGCCGCCGTCGATGCGCACGTCGACTCCCGCGATGCCGGTGTGCTGTGCCCAGGCGAAGCCGGCCACCGCGACCGTACCCGCCTCGACGGTCTTCCCTGTGCGGGGCACGTCGATTCGCGAGGAGGTCTTGATAGGTCCGCGGTCGCTCCAGCCGCGCACGGTCCAGTAGGCGACATCGTCGGCGAAGCGCGTGACCCTGAGCTCGGTGACCCACTTGGTGGCCGAGACGTAGCCGTAGAGACCCGGGACGACCATGCGCACCGGGAAGCCGTGCGCGAGCGGCAGCGGCTCGCCGTTCATGGCGACCGCGAAGATCGCGTCCCGCTTCTCGTCGAGGAGCACGTCCAGGGGGGTGCTCGCGGTCCAGCCGTCCTGGCTGGTCGACAGCACCATGTCGGCGCCGGCCTTGGGCCCCGCCTTCTTCAGAAGTTCGCGAATGGGATAGCCGAGCCAGACGGCGTTGCCGATCAGGTTGCCGCCGATCTCGTTCGACACGCACATCAGCGTCGCCACGGTCTCGGTCATGGGCAGTGCGAGCAGTTCGTCGTAGCCAATCTCGATCTCCCGATCGACCAGGCCGACGATGCGCAGCTTCCACTGCGCGGGATCGATGCGGGGTACCTGCAGTGCCGTGTCGATGCGGTAGAACGTGTCGTTCGAGGTGACGACCGCCGAGAGTCCCCGCAACCCGAGCTCGGCACCGGCAGGAATCGGCGGGGCCGGCGTCGTCGGCTTCGGGAGTGCGATCGCCTCACGCACCACGTTCGCTGCTGAGGTCGCCGCACTCATCGCGCGACCCGCGATGCCCACCAGCACTGCGGCCGCGGCCGAGCCGGCCACCGCCGTGATGAAGCCGCGCCGGCTGGTCGCCGCATAGATGCCGTCGGCCTTCGGAGTCTGGTCCGCGATCGCGCGTGTCCAGCGGCGCAGCCGGTCGGTGGTCATCCGCAGCACGATGGCGCCGGCCGCCACACCGATCGCGGTCGGCAGAATCCAGTTGACGGATGCCCCAGCGCGAGTCACCGCGGCCCCGGCCGCAACGACGCCGACGCCAACGAGCACGACCACACCCCAGGGCGAGCGCCGGTACTCCAGGATGCCCGCGGCGACGGCAAGGATGGCGACGAGCAACCCGAGCCCAACCAGCAGCGCGACCTTGTCGCCCGTTCCGAACAGCGCGATCGCCGTCTCTTTCACCCAGCCGGGCACGATGTCGATGACCCAGGCGCCGACAGCGAAGAGCGGGCTGCTGCCCGCATCGACGAACTGAGCGATCAGGTCTCCGAGGGCTACGGTGACTGCGGCGGCCAGCACGCCCAGAAGGGCAGCGAGTAGGTGCTCCCGGCGACGGCTCATGGGCCGATACTAACCGGCGGCCGGTGATCGCCTGAGCCCAAGAACCTTACGAGTTCCGGACAATGAGCCAATCGGGTCGCTGCGGCAGGTCGGGGAACGATCGGAAGACGATCGTCGACTCGGGGCGCAGTACCACCCAGGCTGTGAGGAGCACGAGCCGGGCATCCAGAGCCAGGGAGCGGTGGGAGACGTACCAGAGCTCGAGAGCGCCCTTGTAGGGGGCGATCTTGTCGACGTAGAACTCGCGCGGCTCGACGCCGGGCCGGGAGAGCAGAAGCTCCTCGTCGCGGAACACGATCGAGCCGATGCCGGTGACCCCGGGCGGCACCGAGTAGATCGCGTCGCGCACGTCCGGCGGATAGAGATCGAAGTCGACCTTCATCTGCGGCCGCGGTCCGACCAGGCTCATCTCACCCGTGAGCACGTTGATGAGCTGGGGCAGTTCGTTGATCTTGGTCGCCCTCAGGAAGCGCCCGACAACCGTGACTCGCGGATCCCCGCGCACTGTGAGCGAACCGGTGCCGATGTTGGGGCTGTCCTTGAGCATGGTCGCGAACTTCCAGATGCCGAACGTCTTGTAGCCCGCGCCTATCCGGGTCTGGCGGTAGAACACCTCGTGCTCGCCCGTCAACAGCAGAGCGATCATGATCACGACGAGGATCGGGCTGAGGATCAGCAACGCGATCAGCGCGATGAGGATGTCACAGAGTCTCTTGGCGGCGCGGTACATGCTCACATCTTCTGGTCGAGGCTTCGACCGGTCTCAACGTGGTGGAACGTCGGGACGAGTCGGGTGAGCACGGCCACGATCTCCTCCTTGCTCAGCTCCGGTTGGGCGAACAGCCCCCGGAGGTCGCTGCCCAGCTGACGGATGCCCGCCACGTTCTGACTGGTTCGACCCTTCACCACTCCGAGAGCGGTGAAGCGTTCCCAGTCCACGGTTTCGGTGTTCGTGTAGAACTCCTCGAAACCCTTCTCGCCCGAAGTGTCGGACGTGAAATAGTACACCGGCCAGCGGGTGTCCTCCGGGCCGAGGGATGCCGCGAGCGCACGCGCCTCGTCCTCGCTCGTGCACTGCACCGCCTCGTACCCCAGCCGCTCGAGCAGCGCGTCGGCGATGGAACTGAAGGTCAGCATCTGCGGCTGCTCCAGCCGCGGGAAGAAGATGTCACCCGGTTCGCCCGTGATGCAGGCCAGCAGGCACAGCTGTCCGCTCTCTTCGGGCGAGACGAAGTAGCGCAGCACGTCGCTCGGAGCAGACAGCGGCTGGTGCTTGGCCAATCGCTCGAGGAACCCGGCGGGCAGCGAACCGTTGGAGAATGCCACGTTCGCGAAACGCGCGGTCGTCGCCGGCAGTTCGGCCGCGTAGGCGAGCACGGCCTCCTCCATGAGCTTCTTCGAGGCGCCCATGACGTTGGCCGGGTTGGCGGCCTTGTCGGTGGAGACGCAGAAGAAGTGCTCGGGAGGCGACTCGAGAAGCAGATCGAGCAGTCGCGCCGTCGACAGCACGTTGTTCTCGAGCATCGCCTCGATCGAGTAGCGGTCCTTCTCGCTGCGCACGTGCTTGTGGGCGGCGAAGTGGGCGACGATGTCGAACGGACCCTCGGCTCGCAGCATCCGCTCGAAGACCGCGTCGCCGAAGCTGATCGGGTAGGTGAGAAAGGCGGCGGGAACGTACTGCCCGGCGGTCGACCTGAGGTCGCGAGTGAGCTCGGTGAGACCGTTCTCGCTGATGTCGACGACGACCAGACGCGCCGGGTGGAACGGCAGAAGTGCCCTGATGAAGGATGACCCGATCGTGCCCGCCCCGCCGATGACGAGCACCGACTTGCCTTCGATGCCCGCCCGCAGCTGCGACTCGTGCACCGCCAGATCGTCGCCGAACAGGCTCGAGCGCCGACCGGTGACCGCGCTGGAGATGAAGTCGTCGACGCTGAAGGTCGTCAGGTTCACGCGGTGTCCTCCACGGCCGCGCGAACTCCCGCGATCACTTCGGCTATGGCGGCCTCGGTGAGCACGTTGTAGAGCGGCAGGGTTATCTCGTTCGCATACAACTCGTAGGTCTTGGGGTAGTCACCAATCTTGTAGCCTCGCTCCCTGAACAGGGTCAGCATCGCCATCGGGATGTAGTGCACGTTGACGCCGATGCCAGCATCGGCAAGGTGCTGGATGATCGCGTCACGCCGTGCCTCGTCAGCCCCAGCGATACGCAGCATGTAGAGGTGGGCACTCGACTCGCGTTCGGCGTCGCGGTACGGCGGCAGGATAGCCCAGGAGTCATCGGCGAACGCCGCCTGATAGAGCTCGAACTTACGCCGGCGATCGGGAAGCAGCTCTTTCGCGTACTTGCGAATCTGTGAAAGCCCGATCGCGGCCAGCAGGTCAGGCATGTTGGCCTTCAAACCCTGGTCGATGATGTCGTAGCGCCAGCCACCGCTCTGGTTCTTCTCGAACGCGCTCTTGGTCTGGCCGTTGAGGGAGAAGGTGCGGAGGAAGAGACGTTCGGCGTCGTTGTCGAAGGGCGCGGGGAGGTTGAGGATGACGGCGCCACCCTCGCCGGTGGTGATGTTCTTGACCGAGTGGAACGAGAAGACCGTGACATCCGCCCACTGCCCGTTCGGGCGGCGGTGGTAGGTAGACCCGATCGAGTGAGCCGCGTCGGAGAGCACGAGGATGCGCCCCAGTTTCGCCTGCCGCTCGCTGGCCGGAGTGAACATCGCTCGAACGTCGGGTGCGTCCAGCACGTCCCGGATGCCGTCATAGTCGGCTGGCCAGCCAGCAACATCCACGGGGATGATCGCCTTGGTGCGCTCCGTGATCGCGGCGCGAATCTGCTCGGTGGCGATCGTGAAGTCATCGCTCGCGTCGACCATCACGACTGTCGCTCCGAGGTTCATCGCACACAGGGCAGTAGCGCTGTAGGTGTACGCGGGGATGATCACCTCGTCGCCCGGGCCCACGCCGAACCAGCGCAAAACCAGCATCGCCCCACTCGTCCAGGAGTTCACACATACCACCGGGCGGTCGGTCATCCGGGAGAGTTCCTCCTCGAACAGCCGCACCTTCGGACCGGTGGTGAGCCACCCGGTATTCACGAGCGCGTCGTTCACCTCGGCGATGACGTCATCGTCGATGAGGGGCAGCGAGAAGGGAATGAGCATATTTCTAATTTAGTGCCTCAGTCGGTCACAACGCGTGCACCGTGAACGGGACCAGTGGCCCGCACCACGGTGAGCTGCGCCGCGCTCAGCGCGATCTGCAACTCGAGTGCCGAGTCCAGGTCAGCCGCGAGGAATGCGACAGTCGGGCCCGAACCCGACACTATTCCCGCGAGAGCCCCGTTGCGCTCACCCAGTTCGAGCACCGCTGCGAGCGATGGCTCGAGGTGCAGCGCTGGAGCCTGAAGGTCGTTGTAGAGGCACTCCGCGAGCATGTGCGGATCGCCGGCCCTCAGCGCCTGCAGCACGTTCGCCTCCACTGTCGGCGCCACCGGGGCAGGAAAGATGTCCTGCGAGTTGCGGTCGCGGTGGCGGTCGAGCTCACTGTAGACCTCGGGGGTGGACAGCCCGAAGTCGGCGAGCGCGAGCACCCACTGGAATTGGCCCTTCGCCAGCGCTGGGCTCAACTGGTCGCCGCGACCCGTGCCGATGGCGGTGCCGCCGGTGAACGCGAAAGGCACGTCCGCCCCGAGCTCCGCAGCGAGGTGCAGCATCTCCTCCCGCGGAAGCGCTGTGCCCCACAGGGTGTCACACGCGAGAAGGGTGGCCGCGGCATCCGCCGACCCGCCTCCCATGCCACCGGTGACCGGCACGTGCTTGTCGATCTCGAGGCGCACGCCACCGCGGTAGCCGGTGCGACGGGCGAGCAGGCGCGCGGCCTTGATGGCGATATTGCGCGCATCGGTGGGCACCCGCGAGAGTTCTACGCTGCCGGTCACGCTGACGGAGAAGTCGTCGGCCGGGTAGGCGCGCACGTCCTCGTAGAGGGAGACCGCCTGGTAGGCGATCGCGACGTCGTGGTAACCGTCCTCGAGCAGCGCCCCGACCTTCAGGAAGACGTTGATCTTGCCCGGTGCCCGAGTGTGCACCATGCCGGTCGTGGCCTCGGAGGTCATGAGACCAACCTAGCCTGAGCGCGGTTGGGGTCTCACCGCTCAGCCTGCGCGCGCGACGCTCAGGAAGTCGTCCACGGTCAGCTCCTCGCCCCGGGCGGTCGGCGCGATGCCCGCAGCCTCGAGCCGGGCCGACGCAGCGCCTGAGTCGCCGAGTACGACGGAGAGCGCCTGGCGCAGCATCTTGCGGCGTTGCTGGAACGCGGCATCCACGAGCTCGAAGGTCGCGAGACGCTCGGCCTCGGTGCCCGGCTGCTCGTGCCGTTCGAAGCGTACGAGAATCGAGTCGACGTTGGGCACGGGCCAGAACACCTGGCGGCTGACCTTGCCCGCCGTCGTGAAAGCGCCGTACCATGCCGCCTTGATCGAGGGCGAGCCGTAGACCTTCGATCCGGGACCAGCGGCGACGCGCTCGCCGACCTCGGCCTGCACCATCACGAGCCCGCGCTGGATCGACGGGAAGTGCTCGAGGAAGTGCAGCAGCACGGGCACCGAGACGTTGTACGGCAGGTTGGCCACGAGCACGGTCGGCTCGCCGGGCAGCTCGGTGACGCGCAGGGCGTCCTCGGTGATCACGGTGAGGGCGGCGTCGGGGGCGAGCTCGGCTACGGTCAGGGGCAACTGCTCGGCGAGACGCCTGTCGATCTCCACAGCGACGACGGATGCCCCGGCCTCCAGCAACCCGAGCGTCAGCGAACCGAGTCCCGGCCCAACCTCCACGACCGTCTCGCCGCGCGTCACCCCGGCCGACTTCACGATGCGGCGCACCGTGTTGGCGTCGATGACGAAGTTCTGGCCCAGCTTCTTGGTGGGCTGGATGCCGAGGAGTTCCGCGAGGTCGCGGATCTCGGCCGGGCCGAGGAGGCTCATAGCGCCCACGACCCGTAGACGTGCTCGGTCGTGCTGGCGACCTGCGCTGCCAGCTCGTCCACGTCCGCGTCGAGGTGCTCGGCCATCGCGCGCAGGGTGTGCGGGATGAGGTACGGCGAGTTGGGGCGACCTCTGAAGGGGCTCGGCGTGAGGTACGGCGCATCCGTCTCGACCATGATGCGGTCGCGGGGAATCACCGATAGCGCTTCGCGAAGCCCGGCGGCGTTCTTGAAGGTGACGGTGCCGGCGAACGACAGGTACCAGCCGTGGTCGGCCGCGATGCGGGCCATCTCGGCGTCGCCCGAGAAGCAGTGGAACACCGTGTGCTCGGGGGCTCCGACGCGCAGCAGCGTCGCGATCACCTCAGCGTGGGCGTCCCGGTCGTGGATCTGCAGGGCGATGCCGTGCTTCTTGGCGATCTCGATGTGCGCCTCGAACGAACGGTACTGGGCGTCGCGGCCTTCGTCGCCGGTGCGGAAGAAGTCGAGGCCGGTCTCGCCCACCGCCCGAACCCGCGGCTGGCCGGCGAGGGCATCGATCTCGGCGAGCGCGGCATCCAGGTCTGCGAACCCCGGCGCCTCGTTGGGGTGCAGCGCCACGGCGGCAAGCATCCGCGGCTCGGTCGCAGCCACAGATGCAGACCAGCGCGACGTCTCCAGATCGCCGCCGACCTGCACGACACCCTTCACTCCCACCCGCTCGGCGCGGTCGAGCTGCTCGAGGTAGTCGAGTTCGCCGCCGGGCTCACCGTCGGAGATCTCGAGGTGGGTGTGGTTGTCGTACACCGCGACGGCCAACGGCTCCGGAAGGGGCGGGTAGGTCAGGTCGCGCGAGCCTGACTCGCGCTGCCGGACGAACGCGGGTTGAGTAGGCGAAGCCGTATCGAAACCACCACCACCACCGTGCGATTTCGATACACGCTCCGCGTTACTCAATCTGCCTCGGCTTCGATCCGGGGGAACAGGGATGCTTCGAGCGCCGAAACCCGCGAGCCGCCGTCGAACTCCCAAGCCCGATCGATGCGCTGCGACTCGAGCACACCGTTCCCGCCGATCGCCTCCCACAGGCGCGCAGTGGCCTTCGGCAGCACCGGCGCGAGGAGCACGGCGAGAGTTCCGAGACCGTGCACGGCCGTGGCCAGCACCGACTCGAGTCGCCCGCGCTGGGCCGGGTCCTTGGCGAGGGCCCAGGGCTCGGTGTCGGTGATGTAGCCGTTCAGCGCGTCGACGAGCTCCCAGATGGTGGCGAGCGCCTCGTTGATCGCAAAGGCGTCGATCTGGGTGTTCGCGGCATCCGTCACCCGCTTCTCGATCGACGTGATGACGTCGTCGAGGGGCGCCGCCGGGATCGACCCGTCGAAGTACTTGATGACCATGGCGATCACGCGCGAGGCGAGGTTTCCGAAACCGTTGGCGAGCTCGGCCTGGTAGCGGGCGCTGAGGTCCTCCCAGCTGAACGAACCGTCCTGGCCGAAAGTGATGGCCGAGAGGAAGTAGTAGCGGAACGCATCCGAGCCGAACGTGTCGGTGATCTGCGAGGGCGCAATACCGGTGAGCTTCGACTTCGACATCTTCTCGCCGCCGACGAGCAGCCAGCCGTGACCGAATACCGCGCGCGGCACCTCGAGGCCCGCAGCCATCAGCATGGCGGGCCAGATCACGGCGTGGAAGCGGGCGATGTCCTTGCCCACCAGGTGCACGGCGGGCCAGCGACGCTCGAACTGCTCGTCGTCGGCGCCGTAGCCGACGGCGGTGATGTAGTTGAGCAGCGCGTCGAACCAGACGTAGACGACGTGACTGTCATCCCACGGCACCTTGATGCCCCAGTCGAAGCTCGATCGGGAGATCGACAGGTCGTCGAGGCCCTGCTTGACGAACTGGATGATCTCGTTGCGCACGCTCGAGGGCTGCACGAAGTCGGGGGTGTTCTCGTAGAGGTCGAGCAGGCGATCCTCGAACGCGCTCATGCGGAAGAAGTAGTTCTTCTCCTTGAGAATCTCGACCGGGCGACCGTGAATCTTGCAGACGAGCTGGCCCGTGTAGTCGCCATCCGGCGTCTCCATGAGGTCGTCGATCTGCTTGTACTCCTCGCAGCCGACGCAGTAGTAGCCCTCGTACTCGCCCGAGTAGATGTGGCCGTCGTCGTAGAGGCGCTGCAGGAACAGCGCCACAGCCTTCTCGTGCCGGGGCTCAGTGGTGCGGATGAAGTCGTCGTTGCTGATGTCGATCGTCTGAAGAAGCGGCTTCCAGGCGTCCTCGACGAGCTTGTCGGCCCACGCCTGAGGTGTGGTGTCGTTGGCGACCGCGGTGCGCAGGATCTTCTGACCGTGCTCGTCGGTTCCCGTGAGCAGCCAGGTGTCGTCGCCGCGCTGACGGTGCCAGCGGGCGAGCACGTCTGCCGCCACCTCCGTGTACGCGTGGCCGATGTGCGGAACATCGTTGACGTAGAAGATGGGCGTCGTGATGTAGAAGGAATCGCCGGCGGCCATGCTCCAAGTCTACGGATGCCACGACCAGTGTTACCGCGCCGCCGTGGATCGCTAGGGTTGCCGCATGGACTACACCGTGGTTGACGTCATCGGCCATGCACTCCCGTTGGCGGTGGGTGTCGCGCTCAGCCCCTTCCCGCTGATCTCAGTGGTCCTACTGCTGATGTCGCCGCGGGGACGTGCCGCCGGTGCGACATTCCTCGTGGGCCGGGTCCTGGGTCTCGCGGTCATGCTCGCGATCATCATTGCGGCGTCGGAACTGCTGTACAGCGCGGCGAACGGCACGGGCATCCCCACCGTCATCAAGCTGCTCATCGGTGTGGCCCTCATCGTGCTGGGCCTCAGCAAGTGGCGGCCCAAGCCCGCAGGCACCGAGCCGAAGCTCCCCGGCTGGATGAACGCGATCGACGGCTTCTCGCCCGCGCGCGCATTCGGTCTCGGACTGCTGCTGTCGATCACCAACCCCAAGGAGCTCGCGCTCGCGATCCCGCTGGGCGTGACGATCGGCGGCGCACTGCTGGCCCCTGGTGAGACAGTGCTCGTCGGTGCGCTCTTCGTGCTCGTCGCTTCGATCTCCGTCGCCGTTCCGGTGATCGCCCTCGCGATCGCGCCGACCCGGATGCGCCCGGCACTCGACCGCCTGCGCGCCTGGCTCACCCAGAACCACTCGGTCGTGATGGGTGTTCTGCTCATCGTGATCGGTGCGGTCGTCGCGGGTGGGGCGATCTCCGACTTCTAGGTCGGCGCCCCGATTCCTAGGCCTTGCGGGCCGCCAGCGCGCCCTCGTACAGATCACGCCGGCTGAGCCCGGTCGCGTCGGCCACCTCGGCCGATGCCTCCTTGAGCTTCGCGCCGTCAGCCACCAGCGCCAGCACCTGCGCAATGCCGGTCGGCAGGTCGGATGCCACGGCCGCCGCCCCTTCGACGACCACGACGATCTCCCCCCGAGCGCCGTCGGCGAAGTGCTCTGCAACGTCGGCGGCGGAGCCGCGCACGACCTCCTCGTGCAGCTTGGTCAGCTCGCGGCACACCACGACCCGGCGGTCAGCGCCGAGCGCCGTCGCCAGATCGGCGAGCGCTGCGCCGAGCCGGTTGGGGGACTCGAAGAAGATCATCGTGCGCGGCTCGCGGGCGAGGCCCGCGAAGTAGGCGACCCGACCCTTGCGCGGCAGGAAGCCCTCGAAAGTGAACCGGTCGGTGGGCAGCCCGCTGACCGCGAGCGCGGTGAGCACTGCGCTCGGTCCCGGCAGGGCTGTGACCGTGACGCCTGCTGCCGCGGCCGCCGCGACGAGGGGGAACCCGGGGTCGGAGATCGCGGGCATTCCCGCGTCGCTCAGCACCAGCACATCCGTCGATCTGGCCAGCTCCACCAGCTCGGCGGCGACGGTCGTCTCATTGTGCTCGTGCAGCGGGATCAGTCGCGGCCGGTTCTCGATACCGAGCGCCCGCATGAGGTGGATCGTCGTGCGGGTGTCCTCGCTGGCGATCACCTCGGCCGTGCTGAGCGCCTCGATCAGTCGCCGGGAGGCGTCACCCAGATTGCCGATGGGCGTCGCCGCGAGGATGATCACCCCGCCATTCTCCCACCGCCCAAATGAAGGAGATCCTTCGCTGCACGAGCACGCTCATGCGCGTCGGCGCCCCACACACTCAGGAACTCCTTCATTTGGTCTCGCATACGATCTAGGGATGAGCCAGCCCACGACCGCAGAGGAGTTCGACGACCTCCTCGACGGCGAGCCGATGGAGCGCCAGCAGCTCGAGCAGCGCACGGGATCGCGCCTCGACGACTGGTGGCAGTCACGCGCCCCTCGGGTGCGACGCGTCCTGCGCTGGGCAGCCCCCGCGATCGTGGTCGTCATCGCGGCAGTGACTCGGCTCATCAACCTCGGATCGCCGCACACCCTCGTCTTCGACGAGACCTTCTATGTGAAGGATGCCTGGACTCTCGTCAACCTCGGATACGAAGGTCAATGGCCCGCCGAAGCCGACGCGCTCTTCGCCGGCGGCCAGACGGACATCTTCCTCACGGACCCGTCGTTCGTAGTGCACCCGCCCCTGGGCAAGTTGCTCATCGGGCTGGGGATGCTGATCCTCGGCCCCGACAACTCCTTCGGCTGGCGGGTGGCGACCGCTGTGACCGGCATCCTCGCGGTCGTGCTCATCATGCTGATCGCGCGACTGCTGTTCAAGTCCATGCTGCTGGCCACGATCGCCGGGTTCCTCCTGGCAATCTCGGGCACCGCGATAGTCATGAGCCGGGTGGCCCTGCTCGACAACTTCGTGATGTTCTTCGCCCTGCTCGGATTCGGTGCCGTGCTCCTGGACCGGTCGTGGAGCCGTGTGCGGCTGGCGGCCTGGATCGCCCGACGTGAGGAGGGCGGCCGGGGCACCGACTGGGGTCCGGCCCTGTGGAACCGGCCGTGGTTGATCGCAGCGGGCGCTGCGTTCGGAGCAACCGCCGCGGTCAAGTGGAGCGGGCTCTACTTCTTGGCGGCGTTCGCTGTGTACACGCTGGTGGTCGACGCCCTGGCGCGGCGGCGGGCGGGCATCCAGTTCTGGGGTTCGGGCACCGTCTTCAAGCAGGCTCCCGTGACATTCCTGCTCACCGTACCGATCGCGCTCGTAGTCTACCTGAGCACCTGGTCGAGCTGGTTCCTCAGCGACAACGGTTACTCGCGGCACTGGGCCGAGGACGCCGGGCACGCGTGGAGCGGCCTGTTGTCGTGGGTTCCGCTGAGCGTGCAGAGCTTCTGGCACTTCGAGGCATCCGTCTACTCGTACCACCTGGGCGAGATGCGCCCGCACGGCTACCAGGCCAACCCGCTGACCTGGTTGTTCATGATCCGACCGACGAGCATGTACTACCAGTCGAGCTCCCTCGGCCAGGATGGCTGCCAGTTCACCACCTGCGGCGCATCCATCACGGGGATCGCCAACCCGATTATCTGGTGGGCAGCGACCGCGGCAGTCTTCTATCTCGTCTACCGGCTGGCGCGCTACCGCGAGTGGCGGGTCGGGCTGATCCTCATGGGAATGGTCGCGGGCTACCTGCCGTGGATGCTCTACCTCAATCGCACGGTCTTCCAGTTCTACACGATCGCCTTCGAGCCCTACATGCTGCTGGCCCTGGTGTTCGTGATCGGTCTGATCATCGGCTCACCGCACGACGAGCGCGATCGACGAGTCAGCGGGTTGCGGCTCGTGGGCATCTTCCTGGGCTTCGCTGCGGTCGTGAGCGCGTTCTACTGGCCGTTGTGGACGGGCATGCAGATCGACTACAACTTCCTCAGGCTGCACTGGTGGCTGCCCACCTGGACCTAGGGGAGCGGGCGAGCGATCCCGAAATCCGAGCCGACACGGATGCCGCGGGAGATCTGGTGACGGTACGATCCGAGCTCGTCGCGCTCGCGCAAGCGGTGTGCTCGCGGATGTGAACCGCATTCCGGGTCACATTGCGCTGTATCGAGAATGTGTCAGTTGTGTAAAAAATCCGCACCCGAGGGGGCCGGACAGTCAATGAAGCCGTAGATTAACGGCTACAACTACCCTCGGCATCGAACGAGCCCCCGACTCCTCCTGCCTCTCCCCTCAAGGGACACTCATGCGCATACCCGCCATCGTTGCTGCAGCGACCGCACTGACCCTCGGCCTCGGGGGAACCGTCGCCATCGGGCTGACCGCCGCCGCTGACCCGCCGCCGTCGTGGACAGTCGACATCACGAGCGACCCGCTGCAGCCTGACGGCGAACTCACGTTCAGCGGCACCAAGCCCGCCGACGACGTGCCCACCGACATCACGGTGACGTCGGGCGAGACGACCGGATCGGCGCTGTGCACCGGCTTGGACACGGACTCGTTCTCCTGCTCCTACGACCCTGCCGGCGACCTCGAGGCGGGCACGGGCACGATCACCATCCTCATCGGTGAAGCCGTATTCACGGTCGACTTCGATGTCACGGGCTGGGCCAGCGGCGCACCGTCAATGAGCTACGAGTACACCCCGGCAGGTGTCATCGCCACAGGCACGCCCACCTTCCCTGCCTCCAAGGTGGCGATCGAGTTCTTCCACTACACCGGCAACGAGGCCGATCAGTGGGAGGCGGCTGGCGGATGCCCGGCTCCCGGCTACGACGGAAACCCGTTCGACGTGGTTCCCGAGAGCAACTCCTGCTCGATCAGCGACTTGGCGCCCGGCATCTACAACCCGTACTCGCAGCAGGACACCGGCGACGGCTCCTCGAGCACGGGCGTCTTCGCGAGCGACTACTTCGTGGTGCCGCCGACGCCCACCATCACGGCATCGATCAATGGCGACTACTCCGCGTTCCTCGCCGGCACGTTCCCGTTGGGCTTCGCGATCGACGCGCCCGACGAGTGCACGGGCGCGCCCTACATCTCAGGCAACGAATGGTGGTGCTACACCGCCCCGCTCTCGATCGGCGCCCACAGCTTCTCGGTGCAGGTCTACGACGACGGCGGTAACGGCACAGAGGCGATCTCGGATGCCACATACCGCACCGGTGGCCGGTCGGCCGTCGCGACCACCGACCTGACCGTGACGACCATGACCCCGGCGGTGGGTCTCACCTTCACGCCCGGAAGCGTAACGGTCCAGTCCACCCCGCGCGACCTCGGCACCGTCGCCCGCTCCGACCTGTACGAGTACGTCGACTACTACTCCTACTTCTCTTGGGTAGCGGACTGCGGCGGACCGAACCCGTTAACCGGGGAAGGCGGCTCGTACTGGGACGGCGACCCGTTCGATGGAATCTCCGCCGACCAGGAGGACTTCGGGTGCACCTTTCCCGACCTAGCGTCGGGCCCATGGATCGTCGAGTCGCGACAGGATGACGGCGACGGCGGCCTGAGCGAAGCCACGGACTCGCAGAACTTCTTCGTTCCGGCGACCCCGAGCATCCTGACTGCCGACGTCAACCCCGATGGCTCGGTGGACGTAAGCGGCGACGCGCCCTACGGCTACGTCGTGCACGTCGTCGACTCCGAGGGCAACGAGGTATGCGAACCGGTCGAGCCTGACGACGGCAACGAGTGGAGTTGCACGACCGATCGCCTTGCGGAAGGCGAGCAGTCGCTTCGGGCCTACACGGTCGACGCCGGGGCGGGCGAGGATGCCGTCGAGGGCGGGATCGACGACTCGACTTACGTGACAGGTGGCACCTCGACGTACAGCGAGGAGACGGACGTCAACATCGTGCCCCGCGTGCCCACCATGAGCTACGAGTTCATCCCGGGTGGCGTCATCATCGATGGCGAGCCCGCGGGCGACGGCACCGTGGTGCGCGTCGAGTGGTGGTCGTGGACTGGTCCCGTCACTGAGGGCGATGATGGCTTCGACTACCTCGATAACTGCGGTGGTCCGCAAGGTCCCGAGGGCGACGTCGGCGAGATTTCGCCGTTCTTCGGAATCACGCCCGGCCCCATCCACTGTGTGTTCAGCGGGCTCGACGCGGGGGTCTGGAACCCGTATTCCGAGCAGGACACCGGAGATGGCCAGACGCCTCAGAACGTCTGGGCCGACGACTACTTCGTCGTTCCCGCGACCCCATCGATCACAGCGACGGTTGTCGACGGTGCCGGAAAGGTCACGGTCTCGGGTACCACCGTCCCGGGCAACAAGGTCTATGTCGTGAACGGGGCCACGCAGATCGTCTGCAGCGGCGCATCCAACCCGGAGACCGGCGCGTGGTCGTGCATCACGCCGAAGCTGGCCAACGGCTCCTACGACCTGCGAGCCTATTCGGAGGATCTCGGCGCCGGGGAGAACGAGGATGTCCCGTTCTCCGCGTACGTTGTCGGCGGTCTCTCCAACTTCAGCGAAAAGACGACAGTCACCGTCGACATCGCGGCGCTGCCCGAGACTGGCGGAAACACCCCAACCACTCCCGCCACGCCGGCACTGATCACGCCGACCTGGTTCTTCTCGCTCGGCGGCATCGACCTCAGCAACCTGCACCCGGGCGACAAGTTCACGATCACGGGATCTGGCCTGCCCGCAGGATCGAAGATCAGCGCCGAGCTGCACTCGACGCCCGTCTCTCTGGGCTCCGCCAGGGTCGCCTCCAACGGCACGTTCTCACTCAACGCCACGGTTCCCGAGAACGTCGAGCCGGGCGACCACACCGTCGTCGTGACCTTGACCGGCGACGGACTCGCGCCCACCACCAAGGAGCAGGCGGTTAGGGTCACGGCCGAGAGCGAAACCGCGGGCCACTCCGCAGAGGGCAGCGGTACGGCCGAGGCAGCCCATGGCGAGGCGGGATCGGATGCCCACGGCGGCGCCGAAGGCGAACTCTCCGCCACAGCGCCCAACATCCTCACCAACTCGATGAACCCGATCATCGAGGTGCTCAATGACCCGGGTCGCATTCCTGCCGCGTTCGCTGCTGGCCTGGTGCTGATCATCTTCGCGATCCTGCCGGCTCACCTGCTGAACTCGACCATCGCCGAGCAGTACGAGCGCTTCGCCCGCCGGGTGCCCGCCCTGAGGACGGCGCCGAAGTGGTACACCTCGCTCTCGGCCGCGGTTTCGAAGGCTCCCGCTCTGGGCGGTGTGCTTCTGATGGCGGCGACCGGATTCCTGTTCGCGTTCGCCGACCCCACGTTCGGCTTCAACCTGCACTCGCTGCGCCTGATCATCGCGCTGTCGGCAGCGCTGTTCGTGGTGTTCTTCGTCGCCAACTGGATCACCGCAACGATCATGCGGCGGGTCTGGAACGTCGACGTGGTTGTGCGGCTGCGACCCCTCGGACTCATCCTGACGGTCGTGGGTGTCATCGTCTCGCGCATCCTCGACTTCTCCCCCGGCTTCCTCGTCGGCGTCGTGCTGGGGCTCTCGATCGCCTCGACCGCCGCGGCCGAACACGCCTGGAAGGCTGTGCTCATCCGGGCATCGGTCGTGACCGCATTCGGTATCGGCTCGTGGATGATCTACAGCTCGATCGCCGAGGGAGTGCACCACGACCCGACGTTCCTCAACGAAGTGGTTCTCGAATTCTTCGTGGCAATCGCCACCGAGGGAATCGTTCTGCTCCTGGTCGAGCTGCTGCCCCTGCACATGCTGGAGGGCGAACGGCTCTACAAGAAGTCAAAGGTGCTGTGGGGCGCGGTGTACACCGTCGTGCTCGTGGTGTTCATCCTCGCGGTGGTGCCGTGGGAGGGAAACTGGCGCGAACTCGGGCAGTCGTTCTGGCCGTGGTTCACCGCTGTGGCCATCTTCGGTGCTGTGTGCGTGGCGATCTACCTGTACTTCCGCTTCATCGCTGAGCCGCTGCACCACGACGAGCACCACGACGGCTCGGGGCCGGAGCTCGAGGACGACGAACGGATCGCGGTCGGCAACGACAGCTGACTGGGGCACTTCGGTGCCCCACTCAGCGCCACCCGAACTGGGGTGGACGATTTGTCGCTTTTCCGTAAGCTTTCCCAGTTTCGAGGGTCTTAATGGGTGAACCCGATCCGCCCTACCCAGAACCCCGGACTACCCATGCTCGCACCCCACGGCCGACCCGCCGATTTGACGACCCTGTCTGACGACGAGCTCGTCGAGCTTGCCCGCGACGGTGACTCCTCCGCCTACGGAGAGTTGTGGCGACGCCACTCCGGCATCGGCACCTCCATCGCTCGCCGGTACTACGAGATCGCCGACGCAGACGACCTCGTGTCGGAGGCGTTCGCGCGCATCCTCACGACGATGCAGCGGGGCGGTGGGCCCCGTTCGGGATTCCGGCCCTACCTCATCACGACGATCGGCAACGTCGCGCGCCGGTGGGCCACGCGCTCCCGTGATTCGGCGAGCGACGACCTCGACCTTCTCGAAGATCCCAAGACGCTCGACGACCCGGTGGTCGCGGCAACCGATCAGGAGTTCGCCCTCCAGGCGTTCAAGTCCCTCCCCGAGCGGTGGCAATCGGTGCTCTGGTACAGCGCCGTAGAGGGAATGGGGCCGACCGAGGTCGCAGGCTACCTCGGCATGTCGCCCAATGCCGCCGCGGTGCTCGCGCACCGAGCCAGGGCGGGTCTGCGCACTGCCTGGGTCCAGGCTCACCTCAACGACGCGACACTCTCCGACGACTGCCGCTGGACGGCAGGCCGTCTCGGTCGGCACGCGAGCGGGGCGCTGAGCGCTCGCGAACGGGCGAGGGTCACCGACCATCTCGCAACCTGCAAGGCGTGCCGCGCCAGAGCCCGGGAGCTCGACCAGCTCACGTCCAAGCTGGCGGTGCTCCTCGTGCCGGCGCTGCTCGGGTGGGGTGCGAGCCTGCGCGACTCTAGTGGCCCCATCACCGCTGCCGCCATCCCGCCGAGTGAACTGGCCGGCACGGCACTCGCACCAGCACACGTCTGGCTGGCCGGCATCGCCGTGGCCGTGGTCACCGCGACCGCGTTGATCACGGCATCGGCCCCGCCGGAAGCGACGGTCGCCGAAACCGTGGCAGCGCCGATCCAGGCCCCGCGGCCGATAACCGATTCGCCGGTCGAGGAATCGCTACCTACCCTGGGCTCATCCGCAGATCCCGCTGCCGGCAGCTTCGCAGACGATGTGCCGACGGGCTCAGCGACAGATCCCCTCGGCAGTGCCACCCCACCCGCTTCCCCCGCAGCGCCGATCGTCACCACCGCGATAGACCCGTACAGCGTCGTTCGACCTTCGCTCCAGGGCACCGCTCTGCCGGGAGCGCAGATCGTGGTCACCGACGAAGCCGGTACCACGCTCGCGACAGTTGTCGCGGATGCCGCGGGTGCCTGGTCGACCGGCCAGCTCGCATCCCTCTCTCCCGCCGCTGCCGCCGTCGTCGTGCGGCAGATCGACGACCATGGCACCGCGTCGGCGGTCGCGAGGGTCGACCTCGCCCCCGTGCCACTCGCGCTGAGCACGCTGCCCAATGGCGCGACCCCCGCGGGCTCGGGTTTCGAACTCGTCGTCGTCGGCTGGCCCGGCAGCACCGTGCTGGCGACGTTCAGCCCCGCCACGTCGCCTGACTGGCCCGAGTACTTGCCCGCTGAGTCGACCTACCCCGACACCGTCGTCGCGATCGACTCGCAAGGTCTGGGGTCGCTCTGGATCGACAGCACGATCTCCGGTGGCCACAGGGTCGACCTGCGTTATGTCGACGGTGTGCGCAGCTCGACGGGCGTCACCTCGTACAACTTCGTCGTCTGGCTGCCGGACTGAAACTCCGGCGCCTGAAACTCCGGCGCCTGAAACTCCGGCGCCTGAAGGGGGCTCGGCTTCGTGACCCCCTTTCGCTACCATGGGGTCACGAGCCCGTCTCAGATTGGATGCCCGTGACCCGAACCATCAGCCCAGTCCGCCGCCTCTCGGCCGTCGTTGTGACGTTCGCGCTGGCATTGCTCGGCGTTGCAGTGAGCGCGGGTCCGGCCCAGGCCGCGTGCAGTCTTGTCGTCACTGACCCGAGCGATTCGACCGACCCGGGCACGCTTCGTTCGGCGATCGATTGCGCGAACACCACACCCGGCGCAGACACGATCACGTTCCAGGCCGGCCTCAGCGACATCGTCATCACCGATGGTTCGCTCCTGGTGACCGAGGGTCTCACCCTCGACGGTCCGGGTTCGAGCGAACTCTCGATAGTGCGCGACGGCTCGTTCTCCCTGTTCACCGTGCACCTGTCCAACACGGCGACGGCATTCGATGTCACGGTCAACGGGCTCGACTTCATCGGCAACTCGATCACCGACAACGGTCTCGCCTTCGAGTTCATCTCGGATGACCCGCAAGTGGACGACATAACGTTTGAGGACACCACTTTCGGAGGTTTCGCCAATACCTATGAGGGCGGCGCGATCGCGGTGTTCGCAGCCACGGGCATCCTCACGATCACCAACTCAACTTTCGCGGCCAATAGCACCCCCTACCCGGGCGGGGCGCTCTACGTGAACGTTCTCGGTGGCACCGTTCGCATTACCGGTTCGACGTTCGAGAACAACGAGTCGTACTCGGCGCCAGACAGTGCCCCCGAGGGCGGCGCGATCTACGCCAACTCCATAGCAGGCCTGGAACTCACTGATTCGGCCTTCATCAGCAACCACACCGACGGCTCAGGCGGCGCGATTGCGATCACTGCGATCGGCACGAACAGCCTCATCGACCTCGTGACCTTCTCCGACAACTCGGCGGGCTCGGTCGACAATCCCGGCAACTACGGCGGCAGCATCTATCTCGGCACCGTCGTCAGCGGTGCCCAACTGGTGATCTCGCGCACCGCCATCCTGGGCGGCACCCTCACCGAGGGCTTCATCGAGACTCAAGGCGCTGGCCTCTTCGTCAACGACATCGATGGAACCCTCCTGATCGATTCGTCGACCTTCTCCGGGGGTTCGTTCGTCAGCGATCAGACGCCTCGCGGGGCCGGGCTGAGCATCGCGCTGTGCAGCATCAACGAGGGCGGCGAACTCACCGTGATCGACTCGACGTTCGACGAGAGCTCCTCGACCGGCGACTTCGCCATCCACGCGTGTGACATGAACGGCGAGCTGAGCATCCTGTACTCGACGCTGGTCGCACCCGGCGTGCTGTTCATCCAGGACAACGGAGGAACGGCGTTCGTCACGAGCAGCATCCTCGATGCCGAAGACGCGACTGACACCGTGAACGTCGACAGCGGCGCCCCCGTCGACGTGAGCTGGAGCCTTCTATCCACGCCGAACAACCCCAGCCACATCACCAATCTGGCCGGCAACCGCTTCTCCGTTACCAACCCGGTACTCGGCCCGCTGCAGAACAACGGCGGACCGACCCCGACCCGCCTCCCGCTGCCCGGCAGCCCCGCCCTCGACACGGGCGACCCCGCCGTGAGCGGCCAGCCACTCTGGGACCAGCGTGGCGCTGGCTACCCTCGAGTCGACGGACGCATCGACATCGGTGCCATCGAAGTGCCCCGAGTACTCCCGAACACCGGTCAGCCGCTGAACGGCTCGATCATTGCCGCTGGCATCCTTCTTCTGATCGCTGGCCTCGGGATGGCGCTGCAGGGCCGTCGCGAACTGCTACGCCACAGCAGCCGCTGACAGCGGAGTCTGGTCACAGTCGCCGCGTAACAAACCGACCGTTGCGGGGTGTTACCGGTGAGAATGCGCATTTTCGCCCCCGGATCGGGTAGTCCCCGGGCGTCGCGCCCCTCACCGGATGGGCCATCCCCCACGGGTTCACCCCCGGGTCTGCCGGACAGTAGGGCCCTCCCCGCGGCGCCGCGGGGAGGGCCTCTTCCTTACACGAGGTGAGTCATCCGAGTCGCTGTGTTACCGCCCGCGACAGGCCGTGCCCTCGCGATTGAGTAGCCTGAGAGCATGGCTGACAGCGACACCCCGACCGGCGCAGACCGCGAGTACGGCTTCCGCACCCGCGCCATCCACGCGGGCAACATCCCCGACCCGGTGACCGGTGCGCGCGCCCTGCCGATCTACCAGACCAGCGCATTCGTCTTCGATGACACAGCGGATGCCGCCGCCCGCTTCGCCCTGCAGAAGTACGGCAACATCTACTCCCGCCTCGCCAACCCCACCGTCGCCAGCTTCGAGGAGCGGGTCGCCTCCCTCGAGGGTGGACTCGGCGCCGTTGCCACGGCGAGCGGTCTCGGTGCGCAGTTCATCACGTTCGCCTCCCTGGCGGGCGCCGGAGACCACATCGTCTCCTCGGCCAACCTCTACGGCGGGTCGATCACGCAGCTCGACGTCACGCTGCGTCGGTTCGGCGTCGACACGGCGTTCGTTCGCAGCTCCGACCCGGCGGACTATGCCGCAGCAATCACAGACAAGACGAAACTGATCTTCGCCGAGACCATCGCCAACCCGTCGGGCGAGATCGCCGACATCGAGGGTCTCGCCGAGGTCGCGCACGCGCACCACATCCCTCTCATCGTCGACTCCACTGTTGCCACCCCGTACCTGAACCGTCCGATCGAGTGGGGCGCTGACGTCGTGGTTCACTCCGCCACAAAGTTCCTCGGTGGCGCGGGCACCACGCTCGGCGGCGTGGTCGTCGAGTCGGGGCGATTCCACTGGGCCAACGAGCACTTCCCCCTCTTCGACCAGCCGGTGCCCAGCTACGGCGGGCTCAACTGGCACGGCAACTTCGGGGAGTACGCGTTCCTCACTCGCCTGCGGGCCGAACAGCTGCGCGACATCGGGCCCTCGCTCGCCCCGCACTCCGCGTGGCTTCTCGCGCAGGGCGTCGAGACGCTGCCGTTCCGCATGAAGGCCCACGTCGCGAACGCCCGCATCGTGGCCGAGTGGCTGGATGCCGACCCGCGCATCGAGTTCGTCAACTGGGCGGGCCTGCCGGCGCATCCGCACCACGATCGCGCGAAGAAGTACCTGCCCGAGGGCCCCGGCTCGGTGTTCAGCTTCGGCGTCCGAGCCAGTCAGACGCAAGGCGGCCGCGAGGCCGGCCAGCGCTTCATCGAGAGCGTCAACCTCGCCAGCCACCTCGCCAACATCGGTGACGCAAAGACCCTGGTCATCCACCCCGCGTCGACCACCCACGCCCAGCTCACCGAGCAGCAGCTCATCGATGCGGGCGTGCTCCCGGGCGTCGTGCGCATCAGCGTGGGAATAGAGGACCCCGAGGACATCGTTGATGATCTTGATCAGGCACTCACGCAGGCCACGAAGGGCTAGACAATGAGCACCGCAACCGACACCGTCACATCCCAGTTGGCCAACGGCCTCACCTGTGAGTTGCCCGCTGACTCGCCGCTGGCCAAGCTGCTCAAGTCCCAGCGCACCTGGATCGGCCCGAGTGCGAAGGAGCGGTTGGCGATCCTGCGCAAGGCGAAGTCGATCGCGATCGTTGGCGCATCCCCCAACCCGACTCGATCGAGCTACTTCGTGGGCACCTATCTGCTGCAGTCCAGCGACTACCGCGTGTACTTCGTCAACCCGATGGCCGACGAGATCCTGGGCCAGAAGGCCTACAAGTCCCTCGCCGACCTGCCCGAGGTGCCCGACATCGTCGACGTGTTCCGCAAGGGCAGCGACATCCCGTCGGTCATCGACGAGGCCATCGCGATCGGCGCGAAGACGGTCTGGGTGCAGCTCGGCATCTGGAACCAGGATGCCGCGATCTACGGCGAGAGCAAGGGTCTGACCATCGTCATGGACCGGTGCATCAAGATCGAGCACGCGCGTTTTCACGGCGGACTGCACCTGCTGGGCTTCGACACGGGCGTGATCACCGCGCGCAAGACGGTGCGCTAGTTACGTCGTGTGACCGACGCCGGCGCATCCACGCTTTCTGCGTTCTAGCGTGAAGACATGACTTCACCCCTTCACGACTCCCCCGTCGTCTCGACGCAGTGGCTCGCCGATCACCTGGGGGCAGACCACCTGGTGGTTCTGGATGCCACGGTGCACGTTCCCACGCTGCCCACCGGTCGCGTGGGCTACGTGAGCGGCCACGAGAGCTATGTGCTCAGCGGGCACGTTCCCACAGCGGTGTTCGCCGACGTGATCGAGGAGCTCTCCGACCCCGATGGCAACTACCCGTTCACCCGGCCGTCGGCCGAGCGATTCGCTGCCGCCGTGGGGTCACTCGGCATCGACAACGAGGCCGCGGTCGTCGTGTACGACAGCGCGGTCGGCCAGTGGGCGGCGCGCGTCTGGTGGCTGTTCCGGTCGTTCGGCTATGACAACGTCGCCGTGCTCGATGGCGGGTACACCAAGTGGACTGCCGAGGGTCGTGAGACAGATGTGGGTCACGTCGAGCCAGCGCCCGCAGGCTTCGAGGCGGTCGAACGCCCCGAACTCTGGGCGGACAAGGCCGAGGTCGCGGCGATCGTTGCCGGCACAGCCCCCGGTGCGCTGGTGTGCGGCATCCCGCCGAAGGAGTTCACGGGCGAGGAGGGCCACCGGGCGCGGCGCGGTCACATCCCGGGCAGCCTGAGCGTGCCCGCGGGGCGGCTCGTGGACCGGGGCACCAACGCGCTGCTGCCCGTCGACCAGCTGCGCGCCACCGTCGCGCCGGTTCTCGACGAGAGCCGCGTGGTGACGTACTGCAACGGTGGCATCGCCGCGGCGTCCGACGCGCTCGCCCTCGTGCTGGCGGGTCACGGCAACGTCGCACTGTACGACGGCTCGCTCAATGAGTGGGCGGCGGATGACGCGGCTCCCCTGGAGACCACCGCCGCGTAACACTTCGGCGCCCCGTGGGTCATAGCAGTAACCGCCCGCTATGGATCCCGAGGTCTTCCATGTCTCCCCGTCGCTTCTCAGCCACGCTCGTCACCGGCGTTCTCATCGCATCCACCCTGCTGATCGGGCTCCCCGTGCTGCTCGCCGCACCCGCGAGTGCCGCAGACATTCCCGTCACGAGCGGCGATGACGACGGGCCCGACACGCTGCGACAGGCCGTGGCAGCAGCCAATGCGCTGAGCGGCGACGACCTCATCGTGATCGACCCCACGGTGGGCACGATCACGCTGTCCTCGCCGATCACGATCACCGACGGTGTGGCGATTCAGGGTAACGGCACGTCCGTCACGCGCACCGACTCGTTCGACATGATCGTCGTCGATCTCGCCACGCCCGGGGCGGTGGAGCTCGACTCACTGAACTTCGAGCCCGAGGCCGACACGATCGGCCGCGCTGTCTTCGCGACCTCGGCAACGCCGGACTCGCTCACGATCACCGACTCCACCTTCACCGGTTTCAACTCCAATGGTGGCTACATCTACTACACCTCCACCACGGAACCCGGCGGAGCGGTGCGAGTCGAGGCCGGCGATCTTCACGTCTCGGACTCGACCTTCGACAGCAACTCCTCCTACGCCGAGGGCGGGGCGATCTCAGTGGGCACCGTCACCGGTGACAGCAGCATCGTGCGATCGACCTTCTCGAACAACTTCACCGTCGCACTCAACAACACGGGGGGCGCGGGGCTCGCCGTCGGCACGATCAACGCAGACGCGAGCTTCACCGTCGCACAGAGCTACTTCGTCGGCAACGGCTCAACCGCGACGAGACGCACGGGCTTCCGCGGCATCGGGATGCACGTCACGACCGTGCAGGGCTCGCTCGTGGTCGACTCCTCCACCTTCGATCACCAGTACCTCGTGCTGCCCGACAACGCGCCCGGTGCGATGTCGGGGTGGAGCGTCGGCATCGGCCGGGTTGCCGCGGGGGGTTCGGCCCGCATCGTCAACTCGACGTTCGACGAGCCGGCCATCGGTGACTACAACTTGACGATCTACGTGGTCGCGGTCGGCACCGTCGAGCCGGATGCCAGCTTCACGCTCGAGCACTCGACCTCGGTCGGTGACGGCACCCTGAGCATCGACGACAACAGCGGAACCAGCGTCGTACGCAACACCATCGCCGACGGCATCGACGCGCCGAACGCGATAGTGGCGCGTGCCGGCTCGCCGATCGCCGTGCAGTACAGCCTGCTCTCGAGCCCGCTCAACCCTGCCTCTGTGACCGACGTCACTGGCAACCAGTTCGATGTGCCCGACATGGGGCTGCAGCCGCTCGCCTACAACGGCGGCCCAACACCGACCATGATGATCGGCCCCGTAGGCCCCGCCGTCGGTACCGGGATGCCCGTGGCACTGCCCGGCGAGCCCACCCTCGAACAGCGGGGCACGGGGTACCTGCGGCGCTCGGGCCGGCTCGACATCGGGGCCGTCGAGCTGCCCGGTGAACTTCCCACCCTGCCCTTCAAGGACCCGCCCACCCCCGCGACTCCCGCGCTCGCCGCCACCGGATCGACCCCGTCGGTCGTCGCGCTGCCGGTCGGAATCGGCGTTCTTCTCGTCGGTGGGCTGCTGCTTCTCGGCGCTCAGGTCAGAAGGGCAGCAAGCTCGGCGTCGTCGGTCACCGGCAGGCGGCACACGAAGTCCTCGCAGAGGTAAGCGGTCGCGACGCCCGGCACGCTCGACCGTCCCTCCAGCAGTTCGAACCGCTGCGCGGTCCATTCGGCGGCCTGTGCGCGCGACACCACGAGCGCGAGTCCGCCGTGCCAGGACCTGGCGCGGGCTGCGGCGGGAGCATCCGGATCGTCCGATACGACGACGAGCTGGCGCAACGGTCGCGCGAGTTCCGAGAGCACGCCGAGTGCGGCACCATGAGCGAGCGGGTGGCGGGAGGCGGACGCGGCAACCCGCCCCATCGCGGCGCGGGCGGCGTCACGGTAGGGGGCGTGCGCCGTCAGACGGTGAAGTCGCACCGCAGCCGAGGCGATCGCCGACAGTCCGGACGGGTAGGCACCGTCGCTGTCGTCGGCCGCGACCAGGAGCCCCTGCGCTGCGAGCACCGGGTCCTGTCCGCCCGGCACGCCGAACGGGTCGCCCGCGGCCATCGCGTCATCCACGAGAGTACGCGCGGCCACCGCATACCGCGCTTCCCCCGTGGAGATAGCGAGCTCGATGAGCCCACCCGCGAACATGCCGTAATCCTCGAGCGTGGGCCGGGCGCGGGACACGGTTCCGTCGACCGATGCGCGCACGAGGGACGTACCGTGCCAGTCGAGAAGGCGGTCCGCGGCGTTGTGCGCGGCCGCGATCCACTCAGCTCGACTGAGCACGCGACCGGCGATCGCGAGCCCCTCGATCGCGAGTCCGTTCCACCCGGTGAGCACCTTCTCGTCGAGAGCCGGTGGCGTCTCGGATGCCCGCGAGTCGGCATCGAGCGCGTAGTAGCCGCCCTCGACCCGACGCCCTGCGACCGTGCTCTCGCTGTCCTGAGCTGACGCGAAGCCGCCTCCGGGCAGCTGGAGTGTCGTGAGCAGGAACTCGGCAACCCCCGTGGCGATCTCCGCGCGGCCCGCGAGCGCGTACGACGCAACAAGTTGGGCGTTGTCGTAGAGCATCCGCTCGTAGTGCGGCTCGGTCCAATCGCGCCTGGTCGCGTATCGGAAGAATCCCCCGTCGGTGTCCCGGAGATCCGAGGCAGCCATCGCGTCGAGGCAGCGCGCTGCGAGTGCGGCGGCCGCGGCATCCCCGCCTCTGCCTCGATCGACGAGCATCCGCAGCACCGGCGCTACCGGGAACTTGGGAGCGCCGCCGAAGCCGCCGTACTGCAGATCTTCCTGGGCGCCGAGGTCGGACACGACCGACGCGAAGTCGACCTCGGCCGAGGTGACCTCGGGGCGGGTTGCGAGAGCCTCGGCAATGAGATCACCGTTGTGCTCGACCTCCTGTCGACGATCGCGCCAGGCTTGCAGCACGGCATCGAGAATCTCGCGAAAAGCCGGGTGGCCCTGGGTTGCGATCGGCGGCCAGTAGGTGCCCGCGTAGAAGGCTCGGCCCTGCGGAGTGACGAACACGTTGAGCGGCCAGCCCAGATTCTGGGTGAATGCGCCCGCGGCGGCGAGATAGGTCGCGTCGACCTCGGCGTGCTCCTCGCGGTCGACCTTGATCGCGACGAGGTTGGCGTTCATGTACTCGGCAAGCTGGGGGTCGCTGAAGCTCTCCCTGGCCATGACGTGGCACCAGTGGCAGGTGGAGTAGCCGATCGACACGAGTACGGGAACGTCGCGGCGCGCGGCCTCGGCGAATGGCTCCGGCCCCCACGCCCACCAGTCGACGGGGTTGTCTGCATGCGAACGCAGGTAGGGGCTCGCGGCACCGGCGAGTCGATGGGGCATGGCACTCCTTGACCAAGCAATTACTCTTCTTGAAGGATGTCACGAACCCGCCTTGAGCTCGGCCGCCGCGAAGACCTCGGCGGAGATTGCGCGAACTGTTTCGGTCTGTGCTGTGTCGCGCTCGCCTTCTCGCGGTCGTCAGACTTCCCCGTCGACAAGCCTGCCGGCGAACCCTGTGTGAATCTCGTCGATGACGACTCCTGCGCCATCCATGACCGACTCCGCCCGAGCGGTTATCGCGGCTGCACCGTATTCGACTGCTTCGGTGCCGGCCAGAAGGTGAGTCGGCAGACTTTCGCCGGCTCGTCGTGGCGCACCGATGCGGGCGTGCGCGGCGAGATGTTCGCGGTGTTCCCCGTGATGCGTCGGCTTCATGAGCTTCTTTGGTACCTGGATTGCGCCCTGGCGTTCACCACCGACGAGGCCATCGGAACAGCCCTGGCCGAGCAGTTCGAATCGGTTCGGCGGCTCACGGCGGGCGAACCCGGGAGTGTGCGCCAAATCGACACCGACGCGCTCTACGACCAGGCGCGTCCGCTGCTCGTGCGGGCCAGTGCCGCACACCGCAGTACCGGCGCGGGCTCGCAGCCTGACCGACGAATCCGGCCGGGCGCCGACTTGGTCGGCGTCGACCTTCGCCGGGTGGATCTGAGGTCGGCCGATCTTCGCGGGGCGCTTCTGATCGCATCCGATCTCCGAGGCGTCGACCTCTCCCGGTGTGATCTCCTGGGTGTCGATCTCAGGGACGCCAACGTCGGCGGGGCGGACCTGTCGTCGGCGCTGTTCCTCACCCAACCTCAGGTCTCGGCGGCCACCGGAGACCCCGCGACCCGACTGCCGGAGGGCTTCGATCGGCCCGCGCATTGGGAGCACAACGCGCTGACCTGACGGCTAGTGTCGAGGTATGTCGCCGACGACCATCACCTACATCGGCGGGCCGACCGCCCTGCTCGAGTACGCGGGCCTGCGCTTCGTCACCGACCCGACATTCGACCCGCCACAGACCTACGCTGAGCCGGGATCGACGACGCTCGTCAAGACAGCAGGGCCGGGCATCCCGAGGTCGGAGCTCGGTCGCGTCGATGCCGTGCTGCTCAGCCACCACTCCCATCGTGACAACCTCGACTACGAGGGTCTGGAGTTGATCGCCACGGGCATCCCGACCCTGAGCACGAGGGATGCCGCCTCGGATCTGTTCGGCGGATCGGTGGTTGGGTTCGACTCCTGGGAGACTCACCGTCTGGGCGATGTAACCATCACGGCGGTGCCGGCGTTGCACGGTCCGCCCGGGAGCGAGCCGTTGGTGGGCAAGGTCACAGGATTCGTGCTGGAGGCACCGGGAGAACCCACCGTCTATGTGAGCGGCGACAACGCGTCGCTTGCGCTTGTCGAACAGATCGCGAATCGCTTCCCGGAGATCGACATCGCGGTTCTCTTCGCGGGCGCGGCAACGGTGCCTCGCATCCCGTCGAGGCTCACCCTCTCCGCGGCCGACGCGCGTCAGGCGGCCGCGCTGCTCGGCGCATCCCGCGTCGTCGGTCTTCATACCGAGGACTGGGAGCACTTCGCCGAAAACGCCGCGCAGTTCGCCGCGGCATTCGAGGGCACCGACCTACTGGTGCCGACGCCCCGCGGTGAGACGGTCGCGCTGGCCGGTTGAGTAGGGCGAAGCCCGAATCGAAACCGGCTCGGTTGCGGATTTCGATACGCGCCTTCGGCGCTACTCAATCGGCCTCTACGTCACAAAGTCGCCTCGTCGGGATTCGAACCGACCCGCATCCCCTGGTCGAGTCCGTCGATGGCCGCCATCTCCGCGGCCGTCAGCTCGAAGCCGAAGACGTCGAAGTTCTGGGCGATGCGCTCACGGGAATTCGACTTGGGAAAGACGATGATGCCGTGCTGCAGGTGCCACCGAATGACGGCCTGCGCGGGCGACACACCGTGAGCCCGCGCGGCGTCGGCGACAGCGGGCATCCCGAACAGGTCGTACTTGCCCTGCCCGAGCGGCCCCCACGCCTCGATCGCGATGCCCTTCGATGCCGCGTATTCGCGGATCGGTCGCTGAGCGAATGCGGGGTGCAGCTCGATCTGATCGACGGCCGGCACGGTGCCGCTCTCGCCGATCACGCGCTCGAGGTGTGGGATGTGGAAGTTGGAGACCCCGATCGAGGTCGTCTTGCCGTCGGCCTTCAGCTGCTCGAGGGTGTGCCAGCTCTCAAGGTAGCGGTCCAGATCGGGACGGGGCCAGTGAATCAGGTAGAGGTCGACGTGGTCGAGCCCGAGCTTCTCGAGGCTGAGGTCCATGGCGTCGATCGCCGACTGGGTGCCCTGGTCGCTGTTCCACAGCTTGGTCGTGATGTACAACTCATCGCGGGGAATTCCTGACGCCGCGATCGCACGACCGACCCCGATCTCGTTGCCGTAGATCGCGGCGGTGTCGATGTGACGGTACCCGACCTCGAGCGCGTCGGAGACGATCCGTTCCGTCTCCTCCGGGTCGACCCGGAAGACGCCGAACCCCAGCTGGGGAATCGTGGTGCCGTCGTTGAGCGTGATGCGGGGTGTCGTCATCCCTCCAGCCTACGGCCGCTGCGCGACCTGCGGACCGCTCAGGGGTCCGGGCCGACCGCCCGTGAGACCGTCGTAGAGCTTGCGCCCGATCCGTGCCAGATCGGCGAGGTCACGGTCGTCGAGGTGGACGAAGAAGCTGCCGCGCACCTGACCGACATGCCCCACGGATGCCGCGGCAAGAGCCCTCCGCCCCTCCCCCGTGAGGCGCAGCAACGTCACCCTCCGATCGCTCGCGTCCGGCACTCGCTCGACCCACCCCGACTCCTCCAGCCGCGCGACCGCGTGGGACATGCGGCTCGGCGAGTAGTCGAGTTCTGCGGCGAGAGCGGCGAGCGGCATCGAGTGCTGCTCACCCAGCACGACGAGGATGGCGTAGTACGCGTGCGGCATCCCGGAGTCTCTCTGGAGCTGCCGCTCGAGGCCGCGCTCGATCAACTGCCAGCTGATCAGGTTGGGGCGCCAGGCCGCCAACTCCTCGTCGGTGAAGCGATTGCCGGACGTCATGGCCTCCACCCTACGGGGCCATAAACTGTAAGGCTCATGCCCGAGGACCTCCCCCCGATCACCTATCCCCCCGAGCTGCCGGTCAGCCAGCGGCGGGATGACATTGCCGACGCCCTGCGCGCGAACCAGGTGATCATCGTCGCCGGCGCCACGGGCTCGGGCAAGACGACCCAGCTGCCCAAGATCCTTCTCGAGCTCGGCAAGCGCAGCATCGGGCACACCCAGCCGCGGCGGATCGCGGCCCGCACGATCGCCGAGCGCGTCGCGCAGGAACTCGGCCAGGAGGTCGGTGGCCTGGTCGGATACCAGGTGCGTTTCACCGATCGGGTGGGGCCGCAGACCCGCATCAAGCTCATGACTGACGGAATCCTGCTCAACGAGATCCACCGCGACCGCGACCTGAAGAAGTACGACGCGATCATCATCGACGAGGCCCACGAGCGCAGTCTCACCGTCGACTTCCTGCTCGGCTACCTCAAGCAACTGCTCCCCCGCCGACCCGATCTCACTGTCGTGATCACGAGTGCGACCATCGACCCCGAGAGCTTCGCCCGGCACTTCGCGGATGCCGCCGGCACACCCGCCCCGATCATCGAGGTATCGGGGCGCACCTACCCTGTCGAGATCCGCTACCGGCCGCTGGTCGCCGAGGCCCTCGAGGCCGAGGACGCGGAGGAGGCTGCCGCCAACGCCGCCGATCGGGACTACCTCCAGGGCATCAATGACGCCCTCGACGAGCTTGCCCGCGAGGGCGACGGCGACGTGCTCGTGTTCCTGTCCGGCGAGAACGAGATCCGGGATGCCGAGGACGCCATCCGCGGCCGCATCTCGGCGGGCTCGATGACCGGCGGCACCGAGGTGCTGCCGCTCTACGGTCGACTCAGCGCAGCCGACCAGCACCGGGTGTTCGAGACGTCGCGCACGCCGGGCGTGCGCCGCAGGGTGGTGCTGGCGACGAACGTCGCAGAGACGTCGTTGACCGTGCCGGGCATCCGGTATGTCATCGACGCCGGAACTGCTCGCATCAGCCGGTACAGCGTGCGCTCGAAGATTCAGCGGCTGCCGATCGAGGCGATCAGTCAAGCCAGCGCGAACCAGCGCTCGGGGCGCTCCGGGCGCACGAGCGATGGCATCGCGATCCGGCTGTACAGCGAGGAGGACTTCGCCCGGCGGCCCGAGTTCACCGAGCCCGAGATCCTGCGTACGAACCTCGCTGCCGTCATCCTGCAGATGATCTCGCTGGGCCTCGGCGACATCGCCAGTTTTCCCTTCCTGCAGCCGCCGGACTCCCGGGGCATCAAGGATGGCCTCGACCTGCTGAAGGAACTGGGCGCGGTGGAGCTGAAAGCGGAGGCCATTTCTGGCCTCCGCCGCGACCCCAGCGCCGATCGCCGTCCCGGCGATCGGGTTGCCGGGCCCCGCATAACCCGCATCGGCAAGCAGCTCACCCAGTTGCCTCTCGACCCGCGGCTTGCCCGCATGGTCATCGAGTCGAAGCAGCACGGCACCACCCGCGAGGTGATCGCGATCGTCGCGGGTCTCAGCATCCAGGATCCCCGGGAGCGTCCGCTCGAGCGGCGAGCCCAGGCCGACCAGCAGCACGCGCGCTTCGTCGATCCGACGAGCGACTTCCTCACGCTGCTGAACCTGTGGAACTACCTCGAGGGCAAGCAGAAGGAGCTGTCGGGCAACGCATTCCGCCGACTCGTGAAGTCGGAGTACCTCAACTACCTGCGAGTGCGGGAGTGGCAGGACGTGTTCCGCCAGTTGAGTCGCGCTGCCACACCCCTCGGGCTGCACGTGGGCGAAGCGCACGTCAACCCTGACGGCATCCATCGGTCGATCCTCGCCGGGCTGCTCAGCCAGATCGGCCTGCGCGATCTCGCGAAGAAGGACTACGTGGGGGCACGCCAGAGCCGCTTCGTGATCTTCCCGGGATCGGCCCTCGCGAAGAAGCAGCCCGCCGCGATCATGAGCGCCGAGCTCGTGGAGACCAGCCGGCTGTTCGCGCGCACCAACGGGGCCATCGATCCCGCGTGGGCGGAGAAGATCGCGGGCGACCTCGCCAAGCGCAGCTACTCCGAGCCGCACTGGGAGAAGAAGCAGGGGGCGGTCGTCGCCTACGAGCGGGTGACGCTGTACGGCGTGCCGATCATCGCGAAGCGCCGGGTGCAGTTCTCCCGCATCGACCCGGCCTACGCGCGCGAGCTCTTCATTCGGCACGCGCTCGTCGACGGCGAGTGGGATCTCGACCGGGTGGATCAGAGACTTGCCGCGTTCGATCGGGCCAACCGCGCCCTGCGTGCGCAGCTCGCCGAGCTCGAGGAGCGCACCCGCCGCCGCGACATCCTGTACGACGACGAGGCGATCTTCGAGTTCTACCTGCGTCGCATCCCCGCGGATGTCGCGTCGACCCGCGACTTCGAGGGCTGGTGGAAGAAGGCGCGCCTCGAGACCCCCGACCTGCTCACCATGACGCCCGAGAACCTGATGCCCGACGACGCTCCGGTCGTCGACGAGGAGGCGTTCCCGAGCACCTGGACGCACGGCGACCAGACCCTCGCTCTGACCTACCGGTTCGAACCCGGCGCCGAAGACGATGGCGTCACCGTCGCGGTGCCGCTGCCACTGCTCGCCGGCCTGCGGTCTGACGGTTTCGACTGGCAGGTGCCCGGCCTGCGCGAGGAGCTCGTGACCGCGCTCATCAAGAGCCTGCCCAAACACATCCGCAAGAACGTCGTACCCGCCGCGGACTGGGCGCGCAAGCTGCTCGTGCCGGTGGTCGAGCGCAGTCGCGACCTGCCGCACGGATCTCGACTCCGTTCGATCACCGAGGAGCTGGCAGCCGAGATCACCGCCCAGACCTATACCCCCGTGGCCGCCGCCGACTTTGATCTCGACCGCGTGCCGGAGCACCTGAAGGTCACCTTCGCGGTCTTCGACGAGAAGGGCAAGCGCGTCGCCGCGGGCAAGACACTCAGCGCCCTCCAGGCCAGCCTCAAGCCCGCTGCCCGCGAATCGGTCGCGCGAGTGGTCGAGACCCCTCGCGACAGCCTCGAGCGCGCCGGCCTGACCACGTGGGACTTCGACGCGCTCGATCGGGTGCGGGATACCCGGCACGGCGGCAACACGATCCGCGCCTACCCAGCCCTCGTCGACGAGGGGTCGAGCGTGTCGATCCGGCTGTTCGGCACCCCGCACGACCAGGCCGTCGCCCATCGCGCCGGGGTGCGTCGGTTGCTACAGAAGGCCATCCCCTCCCCGACCGGGTACGTGCAGGAGCACCTGACCACCCAGGAGAAACTGGTGCTCGCCCAGAGCCCGTACCGCACGACGGCCGAACTCTTCGATGACTGCATGATCGCCTGCATCGATGCCGTCGTCGGCGACGCCGAGCCGTGGACGCGGGCCGAATTCGAGACGCTGCGGGATGCCGTCTCGGCAACGATCGTCGACTCCCTGTTCGAGACCGTCGCCCTTGTATCCCGCATCATCGGCAAGGGCCGGGACGCCGACCGCGCCATCCGCGGCGCGACCAGCATGGCGCTCATCTCCCCGCTCGCCGACGCCCGCAGCCAACTGGAGGCGCTGCTCTACCCCGGCTTCGTGGCCATCACCGGCGCGCGCCAGTTGCGCCGGCTGCTCGTCTACCTCGACGGGCTCATCCACCGCGTCGACAAGCTGGCGGAGAACCCGTCCCGCGACCGCGTGTGGATGGCCGAGGTGCAGGCGGCGAGTGACCGGTACACGGCGGCGGGAGGGGCGCTGCCGCTGCAGGCGGGGGCTGAGGCCCGCGTCATCCATGCCCGCTGGATGCTGGAGGAATTCAGGCTCAGCCTGTTCGCGCAGCATCTGGGAACCGCCGAACCCGTCAGTCTCAAGCGCATCACAGCCGTCCTGTCCGGGCCCTGACACGCGCTAGCCTGATGGGCGGACATACTTCAGTTGCAGAGAGGCACCTTCCGTGGCCAACACCTCACATCGTGACGTCTCGCCCGACATCGCGAGGTCATGGCTCCTGGTCAACGCCACCCGCCCGGAGACCTTCGACGCCGCCGAGAAGTCGCGCGCAGACCAGATCATCCTCGACGTCGAAGACGCCGTAGACCCCCGCCTCAAGCCGCAGGCGCGCGCCGACGTCGCAACCTGGCTCGCCGCTGGCGGCACGGGCTGGGTGCGGATCAACGACCGCACGAGCGACTTCTGGTCCGATGACGTGGATGCCCTCGCCGGTCTCCCGGGGCTGCGCGGCGTCATGCTCGCGAAGGCCGAAGCCGCCGCCCACGTGTCTGAGACGTTCGATCGCCTGCGCGGCACCACACCGGTGATCGCGCTCGTCGAGTCGGCGCTCGGCATCGAGGAGGCGGCATCCATCGCACGTGCACGTGGTGCCTACCGGCTCGCCTTCGGCAGCGGCGACTACCGCCGCGATACCGGAACCAGCTCAGATGACCTCGCGATGGCCTACCCGCGCTCGCGCCTCGTCGTGGCGAGCCGCGTCGGCAACCTGCCCGGGCCGATCGACGGCCCTACCGTGGGAACCAACCACCCGGTGCTGCGCGAGCAGGGCGAGATGGCCGTTGCACTCGGCATGACCGGCAAGCTCTGCCTGGACACCGACCAGCTGCCCATCATCAACGAGGTCATCAGCCCGACCCGCTCCGACGTGGCCTGGGCCCGCGAATTCCTCGAGGACTTCGAGGCCCGCGGCCGCGTCATCCGCGACGGAAGCGATCTGCCGCGCCTCGGCCGTGCCGAGAAGATCGACAAGCTCGCTCGCGCCTTCGGGGTCGAGCCGGCATGAGTTCGGCCACGCCGGTCGCCCTTCCCGGCCTCGCCGGCAAGACCGTCGTGGTCACGGGTGCGCTGGGCGGCCAGGGCCTCGCGCTGTGCCTGGTGCTCGTGGCATCCGGGGCGCACGTCATCGCTACCGACCTCGCCCCCGCGCCGTCGACCGAGTTGACGGATGCCGCGGCCGGCCTCCCCGGCACGCTCACGTACCGGCAACTCGACGTCAGCTCCGAGAGTGACTGGGCCGGGCTGGCCGAGTTCGCGACGGGGCTCGGCGGTGGGGTGCAGGGACTGGTCAACAACGCGGGCATCCCGTTCCGCGCCAGGCTCGGCGACATCGAGCTTGCCGACTGGGACCGCGTGATCGGCATCAACCTCACGGGCCCGATGCTGGGCATCCGCACCCTGTCGCCGCTCATGCCGCGCGGCTCATCCATCGTCAATGTCGGCTCGCTCGCCGGGCTGAACGCCCACCACACCGTGGCTTACACGACGAGCAAGTGGGGGTTGCGCGGGCTCACCCACGTCGCGGCGACCGAGCTCGGCGCACGGGGCATCCGGGTCAACATCGTGCACCCCGGGTACGTGGAGACCCCGATGATGGCCGCGGCTCCCGCGATCATGACCGAGGCGCAGCTGGCCCTCACCCCGCTGGAGCGCACCGCCCAGCCCGAGGAGGTCGCGTCGGTGGTCGCGTTCCTCCTCTCCGACCTCGCGAGCTACGTCACCGGGGCGGAGATCCCGATCGACGGCGGCTTCTCCTCGTCGGGCGGGGTCAAGTACCTCTCCGACACCATCGCCCGCAACCAGGCGCCGAAGGCCGGCGCATGACCGGCCGCCTCGACGGCAAGGTCGCCGTCATCACAGGCACCGCGAGCGGACAGGGGCGGGCCGCCGCCGAGCTGTTCGCGAGCGAAGGCGCGATCGTCGTCGGCTGCGACGTGGATGCCGCGGGCAGCGCCGAGACCGTCCGGCTGGTCACCGCGGCTGGCGGCACCATCACGAGCACCCACCCGCTGGATCTCACCGACGACGCAGCGGTCCGCGACTGGATCGCCCAGGTCGTCGCCGACTTCGGCCGCATCGACATCCTCTACGCCAACGCCGGGGCGACCCGCTTCGCGCCGGTCGCCGACACGAGCTACGACGACTGGGCGTGGGTGCTGCGCCACGAGCTCGACATCGTGTTCCTGCCGGTGCACCACGCCTGGCCGCACCTGTCGGAGGGCGCGAGCATCGTGCTCGTCGGGTCCACCGCGGGAATCACCGGGTCGATGACCAACACCCGCATCGCCCACACCGCCACCAAGGGCGGCGTGGTGGCGATGACCAAGCAGCTGGCCGCCGAGGGGGCGAGCCGCGGCATCCGTGCCAACTGTGTGAGCCCGGGAATGATCCTCACGCCGGCGACACAGGGTGACCTGCTCGCCGACGACCACCCCATGCGCCAGATTGCACAGCACATCCCACTCGGCCGAATCGGGCAGCCGATCGAGGTCGCCAGGGCGGCGCTGTTCCTCGCCAGCGATGAGGCGTCGTACATCACCGGGGCGAACCTGGTGATCGACGGCGGTTGGTCGGCAGTGCTGCCGGGCTGACCCCTCGCCACCGCCCGTCAACGGGCATAGCCTGAGAGCATGTCAACGGCTGTGATCGTGGATGCCCTGCGCACCCCCTCGGGCCGGGGCAAGCCGGGCGGCGCGCTGTCTGGTGAGCACCCGGTCGACCTCCTCGGCACCGTGCTCGCGACGCTAGTCGCGCGCAACGACCTCGACCCCGCGCTCATCGACGACGTGATCGCCGGGTGCCTCTCTCAGATCGGCGAGCAGTCGGTCAACATCGCCCGCAATGCGGCTCTCGCCGCCGGCTTCCCGTTCTCGGTGCCGGGCACGACGATCGACCGGCAGTGCGGGTCGAGCCAGCAGGCGGCCGCCTTCGCCGCGCAGGGCGTGATCGCCGGAGCGTACGACGTGGTGATCGCCTGCGGCGTCGAGTTGATGAGCAAGAACCCCATCAACTCGGCGACGCTCGGGCAGGACAACTGGGGGCCGATGGTGCGGTCCCGCTTCCCCGATGGTCTGGTCGGGCAGGGCATCTCAGCGGAGTTGATCGCGGCTCGCTGGAACTTGAGCCGGGCGGCGCTGGACGAGTTCGCCGCACGGTCGCACGGGCTCGCGGCCGCGGCATCCTTCGAATCGGAGATCATGCCCGTCGGCGACTTCGAGGCCGACGAGACCATTCGGCCGGGCACGACGGCGGAGGGGCTCGCGAGTCTGAAGCCCGCTTTCGAAGATGCCGCGCTGGGTCACCGCTTTCCCGAGATCGACTGGCGCATCACCGCCGGCAACTCGTCGCCGCTCACCGACGGCGCTTCGGCCGTGCTCATCATGAGCGAGGAGAAGGCGAACCACCTCGGCCTGCGCCCCCGCGCGCGCTTCCACTCGTCGGTCGTGGTCGGCAGCGACCCGATCGAGATGCTCACGGGAATCCTCCCGGCGACCCACAAGATTCTCGACCGCAGCGGCTTCTCCATCGACGACTTCGACACCGTCGAGATCAACGAAGCATTCGCCTCGGTGCCCCTGGCCTGGCAGCACGAGTTCGAGATCGACCACAACCGGCTGAACCCCCGTGGCGGCGCCATCGCCCTCGGGCACGCGCTCGGGTCGTCGGGAACGCGCATCCTCACCAGCATGGTCAACCAGCTCGAACTCTCGGGGGGTCGCTATGGCCTTCAGGTGATGTGCGAGGGTGCCGGCATGGCCAACGCCACCATCATCGAGAGGCTCTAGATGAAGATCGCCGGATGCTCGGCTCTCGTCACCGGCGGCGCGAGCGGGCTCGGACTCGCCACCGCCCTCGCCCTCGCAGAGCGCGGTGCGCACGTCGTCATCGCCGACCTCCCCTCCTCGCGCGGCACCGAGCTCGCCGCCGAGCACGGCCTCACCTTCGTCCCCGCCGACGTGACCGACGAGCACTCGGTGGCTCGAGCGGTCGAGGCCGCGACCGAGCTCGGCCCGCTGCGCGTAGCGGTGTGCTGCGCGGGAGTCGCCACCGCCGAGCGTGCTGTGGGGCGCGACGGGCCGCTACCGCTGCCGCGATTCGAGCGTGTGATCGCCATCAACCTCACCGGCACCTTCACGACGGTGAAGCTGGCCGCGGCCGCGATGATGGCGACCGAGCCCGTCGAGGGCGAGCGAGGCGTCATCGTCATGACCGCGTCGGTCGCCGCGTTCGATGGCCAGGTCGGTCAGCCCGCGTACGCCGCGTCGAAGGCGGGCGTCGCCGGGATGACCCTGCCGCTGGCCCGCGAGTTCGCCCAGACCCAGATACGAGTGGTTTCCATCGCTCCGGGGATCTTCCAGACGCCGATGATGGCGGGCCTGCCGCAGGCGGCGCAGGATTCCCTCGCGGCGCAGGTGCCACATCCGTCACGGCTGGGACGGCCCGACGAGTACGCGTCACTTGCGCTGCACATCGTCGACAACGCGATGCTCAACGGAGAGACGATCCGCCTCGACGGCGCGATCAGGATGGGGCCGAGGTAGGCGGGTTGAGTAGCGGCAGCGCCGCGTATCGAAACCCCTACAGCACCTTCTCGAAGCACAGCGCCCCGGGAATCGCGTCGTACTTGCCGTAGGGCGGGATCGCCACGTAGCCGAGGTCTTCGTACAGCGTGATCGCCGGCACCTGCAGGGGGCCGGTCTGCAGCACGAGGGATGCCGCGCCACGCACGCGCGCGATGGTCTCGAGTTCGCCCATCAGCAGCCGTGCCACCCCCCGACCACGCACGCTCTCGGCGACGAACACCTTCTTCACCTCGAGCGACGTGCCTTAAGGCCGCAGCGCGGAGTGCCCGACCGCTTCCTCACCGTCGAGCGCGATGATCGTGGTGACGATCTCTGCCGGATCCACGGTGAGCGCGTCGGCGATGGCTGCCGTCACTTCCGCACTCTGGCCAGACGCGAACGCCGCGTACATGGCGCTCGTCTCGGCATCCATCGCCTCGCGCAGGGCGACCGCGCGCGGATCGAGCCAGTCGACGTACTCGATGCGGATCGGGTTTCGATACGCCGCATCGCGGCTACTCAACCGGCCGCCGCCTAATCACTCGCTCTTGGCGCCCACCGTGGCCGACGCGTTCGACTCGTACGACGTGTTGGTCGACTCGAAGAAGTTGACGAGCTGGAGGGTGTCGTTGGCGGCCGCCATCCACTTGGCCGGGTTGGAGACGTTGTAGTGCGCCTCGAATCCGAGCTCCTCAAGCCGACGATCGGCCAGGTACTTCACGTACTGGTTGATGTACGTCGCGTTGAGGCCGAGGATGCCGTTGGGGAGCAGGTCGTGGTTGTACGCCTCCTCCATCTCCACGGCATCCAGGATCATCTGCTTGATCTCGGTGGCGAACTCCTCCGTCTGCAGGTCGGGGTTCTCCTCGAGCACGGTGAGGATGAGGTTGATGCCGAACTTGAGGTGCAGGCTCTCGTCGCGCACCACCCAGTCCATGAGCGAGCCGAAGTTGCGCAGCAGATTACGCTGGCGGAAGCTCAGCGCGACCATGAAGCCCGAGTAGAACCAGACGCCCTCGAGGATCACGTTGTACGCGACGAGGTTGCGCACGAAGTCCTTCTTGCCCTCGGTCGTGGTGATGTCGAGTGTCTGCTCCGTCATGCGACGGATGTACTTGACCTCGAACTCCTCCTTGCGAGCCATCGAGGGCACGTTCACGTGCGAGCCGTAGGCGGCCTCACGATCGATCGGGAAGGTCTCGAGCACGTACTCGAAGCTCATGCAGTGGTTGGCTTCCTCCCACATCTGCTTCGCGAGGTACAGCGTTGCCTCGGCCGCGTTGACGTAGGGGTAGACACCGAATGCCAGAGCCTTGTTGACGAGCAGCTCGTTGGGATTGAAGTAGCTCATCAGGAAGGTGACCGCGTGACGCTCCTCGTCGGTCATCTTCTTGAAGTCGGCGATGTCTTCACCGAGCTGGATCTCGTTGGGGAACCACGTGTTCGCGACCGCCTGGTCGTACAGGTCCATCGCCCACTGGTAGCGGATCGGCTTGAGCAGCAGGCCGTCCTGAAGGCCTGTTCCTAGGATTCCCATGATTACTGGCAGCTTTCACATTGCAGGTCGTCCATCGGGTCCGATGGCACGTAGTACTCCTCGACGGCGGTGGCGCGTTCCATCACGCACCGGCCTTCGGGGCGAGCCCGCCGAACCCGCGGCGGGCGGGGGCTGCGGCGGCCGGGGCATCCGCAGCGGCCGGGGCGGCGACGGATGCCACGATCTCCTCGGCCTTGTTCACCTTGACGGTCGACTGCTCGGCCGTGTGGCGCGGCTTCATGTGCAGGTAGTAGGTCGTCTTCACGCCCCGCTCCCACGCCGCGTAGTAGATGTCCATCATGTCGCCGAGGTCACGCGTCTCGAGGTACATGTTGCGGCTGATCGCCTGGTCGATCCACTTCTGGGCCCGGGCAGCCACCTCGAGGAACGCGTACGGCGAGAGCTGGAAGCTCGTCTTGTACACCGCCTTGAGCTCGTCGGGGATCGACGCGATCGACTGGATGTCGCCCTGGCTGCGCAGGATCGCCTCGCGGGTCGACTCCCACAGGCCGCGCTTCTGCAGGTCGCGCACCAGGTTGGCGTTGACCTCGAGGAACTTGCCGTTCGAGGTCGCGCGGCTGAAGATCTGCGCGAACTGCGGGTCGAGACCCGGCGTGGTGCCGGCGACGAGACCAATGGATGCCGTGGGCGCGATCGCCATGAGCGTCGCGTTGCGCATGCCACCCTTGACCTTCGCGCGCAGGGCGTCCCAATCGAGTCGGGTCGTGCGGTTGACCTTGATGGCCAACCCGCGATCGGCCTCGGTGAGGGCGATCGAGTCGAGCGGCACCATGCCCTGCGACCAGCGGCTGCCCTCGAAGTTGGCGTACGCGCCGCGCTCCTTGGCGAGCTCAGCCGAGGCGTCGATCGCCGCGTAGGAGACGTGCTCGAGAATCTCGTCGATGAGGTCGTAGGCCTCTTCGCTCTCGTAGCTGATGCCGAGCTTCTCGATCACGTCGGTGAAGCCCATGACTCCGAGGCCGACGGCGCGGTTCTGCTGGTTGGAGAAGTCCGCCTCCTTGACGCTGGAGCGCGTGATGTCGATGAGGTTGTCGAGCTGGCGCACCGCGAGGCGGGCCGACTCCTCGATCTTGCCGAAGTTCAGCGTCGGTCGCGCCTGCCCTGAGCCTGTCGAAGGGTCATCCAGGTGCTGCGACAGGTTGATCGACGCGAGGTTGCAGACGGACACGTTGTCCTCGTCCTGCGGGAGGGTGATCTCGGTGCAGAGGTTGGACAGGTGGATCGTGCCGGTGTTGTTGTTGAGGGCGCGGTTGTTGATCGTGTCCTTCCAGGTGAGCCACGGGTGGCTGGTGGTCTGGAGGGAGATGAGGATCGCCTTGAACTGTTCGCGGGCGGTGATCTTCTTGAACAGGCGCATCTCGCCGGCCTCGGCCTTGGCGACGTACTCGTTGTAGCGCTCGGAGAAGGCCTTGCCGTAGAGCTCGTTGAGGTCGGAGACCTCGAGCGGGTCGAACAGGTACCAGTCGTCGTCGTTCTGCACGCGCTTCATGAACTCGTCGCTGATCCACACCGCGGTGTTGGCGGTGCGGGTGCGCCGGTAGGGGTCGCCGGAGTTCTGACGCAGGTCGAGGAACTCGGGGAAGTCGAGGTGCCAGTTCTCCATGTAGAAGCACAGGGCGCCGAACTTCTTGCCGCCGCGGCTGACCGCTCGCAGGATCGAGTCGATCGTGTGCATGAACGGGATCGGGCCGGTCGAGGTCGTGTTGTTCGAGCGGATGGGCGAGCCCTGGGCGCGCAGCTTGGTCACCGAGAGGCCGATGCCGCCGGTGCCCTTGGTGAGCCACATCACATCGCGCGTGGTCTTGGCGATGTGCTCCATGTCGTCCTGCATCTCCATGACGAAGCAGTTCGCGAGCTGGGGGTAGATGGTTCCGGCGTTGACGAGGGTGGATCCCGCGGCCAGGTACTCGAGGCTGGCCATCTTGCGGTAGAACTTCAGCGCGGTCTCGGTGGGGTTCGCCTCGTTGAGGGAGAGGCCCATCGCGATGCGCATCCAGAAGTACTGCGGAACTTCGAGCGCGTCGCCGTTGCGACCCTTGATGCCGTAGCGGTTGTTGAGGGTCACGACGCCGATGTACTTGAGCAGCTCATCGTGGGCGGGCTCGAGGTGGGACGCGAGCTCGTCGAGGTCGAACATCTCGGTCAGGCGCGGGTCGAGCAGACCCTCCTCGACGCCGCGGGCGACGTTGGGCGCGAAGTGCGAGCGGTGCAGCTCCTTGAGCTCCTCGGCCGTCTCGTAGTCGCCGAGCACGCGCTTGTAGATGGTCTTGAGCAGCAGCCGGGCGGCGACAACGTCGAATGCCGGGTCATCCTTGACGTTCTGCAGCGCCACCTGAATGACGGCCTCGTCGAGCTGCTGGGTGGTGATGCCGTCGAAGAGGGTGAGCTCGAGCTCCGAGGCGATCTGGGTCACCCAGGTGATGTTGTCGTCGAGACCGACGGTTGCGGCTTCGATGGCGAGGTTGATCTTGTTGGCGTCGTAGGGCTCCCGCTGACCGCTGCGCTTGACGACTGTAATTGACACGAAATCTCCCTCTTGCAACCCTGAAATTGCCCTCACCGTGGGGCATCTCATCCCCGAATTCCCCATCCGGCGGATTCCCCCGGCCTGACGGTCTGATCACTATATATCCGGGTACCGACACGATGCGAACCCTACATATAGTGGGCGTGTCGTCCACAGATGTGCATAACTTGCACGACTTGTCCACAGGCTACGAGGCGCCTCCGACACCGATACCGCCCCGAAACCAGCGGTAAGTCCCGGGGCTAAGCTGGTGATCTTGTGAAGAGCTACATCGACCTGTTGAAAACCCCCGGAGTTGCGCGCATCCTGTCGGCGCAGCTCCTCGCGCGTTTTCCCGGCGGGATGCTCTCCCTGGCCTATCTGCTGCACATCGAGCACATCTTCAACTCGTACGGCGCGGCAGGACTCGTTCTGGCAGCGACCAGCGTCGGTCAGGCGGTCTCCGGACCGGTCACCAGCCGCTGGATGGGCCTCTGGGCGATCCGCCCCGTGCTCATCCTCACCACCTCGATCTGCGCCCTCTCGATGGCCACCATCGCCTTCGTGCCGCTGCCCCTGGTCGGCTACATGATCGTCGGACTCATCGGCGGCCTGAGCTATCCGCCCATCCAGCCCGCGGTGCGCACCATCTACCCGAAGATGGTCAATTCGCAGCAGCTGACCCCGCTGTTCTCGCTGGATGCCTCGGCTCAGGAGATCATCTGGATCGCCGGTCCCGTGCTCGTGACTTTCGTCTCCATCCAGATCTCCACCGTGCTCGGCATCGTCATGGCCATGGCCTTCCTCATCTTCGGCGGGGCGTGGTTCATCTCCAGCCCCGAGGTCGGTCGGGTGCGCATCCCCCGCTCGAAGCGTCGACTGGGAGTCGTGCTGGCGAGGCCGCCCGTGCTCCTCGCCACCGTCGTGGGCTTCCTGCTCGTCGGATCCTGCGCCGCCGTCGAGGCGGGCGTGGTCGCCACCTTCGGTGAGGGTGGGCCGGTCGCCGGAACGGTGCTCGCGCTGTGGGCCATCTCGTCGCTTGCGGGCGGTCTGCTGCTCGGACACATCCCGGTCGGGCCGTGGGCCCTGGCCAGGCGGATGATCGTGGTCGCCGTCGGCTGCGCACTCGCGATCTTCGCCTGGGACTTCTGGTCGCTGTCCGCCGCCCTGTTGGTTGCCGGACTCTGCATCGCACCAGCACTCGCGGTGATGTTCGCGATCGTCTCGGCAAGCGTCAAGTTCAGCGACACCGCCGAGGCGTACGGCTGGGTGGGCACCGGACAGCTCATCGGCGCGGCGATCGGGTCAGCGGTCGCGGGCTTCCTCATCGACTCGGCCGGCGCAGGTGGTGCGTTCTGGACGGCCGCAGGGTTCGCCGCAGTCGGCGCGATCGTTCCTCTGGTGTTCCGCCGGGCGCATCCGGATCTGCGGGGTCGGGACGCGAGCCCCATCCCCGACACGGAGCCGGTACCGATCCAGCCCAGCTGACGAGCTCAGGCCGACGACCGAGGGGGCGCCCTAGCCGGGGCGGACTGCGGAGATCGTGACCGCCCATCCGATGATCGAGATGATGATCGTGAGCGCGCCACCCACCAACGGCACCCAGAACGCGAGTCGGCGCAGCACGAGCAGCACGATCGCGCCGATGACCACGAAGAGCGCCGGGATCCAGACCGCGTACAGGGCGATCATCATACCGTTGGCCATCTGGTTCTCATCGCACACGCTCGATGCACCGCAACTGTCCCCCGCGAAGGCGAGGAAGAAGGCGCTGAAGCTGGCCACGAGCGTGCCGAGGAGGTAGGCGATCAGCAGAACGATCGTGAGGATGAGGTCCCAAGTGCGGCGCGGGCGTGGCGTTGCGGAGGTCGCGGCGGGATCGGGCGCGGGGGTGACGGCGTCGGTCATGGCACTCACCGTAGCGAACGAAGGCGGCTTCGTTCGCGTCTGAAGTCGATTTCCTCGCCGATCACTACGGCGATGAGCACAACGTTGGCGATCCAGGAGTGCACCAGAGCGGGCAGCTGAAGGCCCGACAGCAGCACAACGGCGCCGAAGATCACGAGAATACCGACACCGGCAAGGTGCGACTTGAGCCACGGAGCGCCGATGGACTTCTTGAACACCAGGTTGCCGATGAGGTACAGCGCGGGCGCGCCGTACACGAGTGCCAGGGTCAGCTGCCTGGGCGCATCGATCGGGTGCGCGAGCACCAGCTCGTCGGCGACGGCGATGACGACGATTCCCGCGACGAGCACGACGTGCAGGTATGTGTAGCTGTTGGCGGCCACCAGGCTGGGATTGCTGTGGCGACGGATGAAGCGTGAGCCGCCCGACTCGGCCCTGCTGAAGTACAGCAGCCACAGCAGGATGCTCCCGGTGATCGACGCGAAGAACGCGAGGGTGTTGGGCAGGTCGATCGGATGGTCGGCGAAGGCCGTTCCCGTGACCAGCACCGATTCGCCGATGGCGATGATCACGAAGAGCCCGGCCCGCTCGGACATGTGACCGCCGCGGATGGGGATGCCGCCGATGTACGAGCTGCGAAGCCCCGGAACCCAGTAGCGGGACACCGGACCGAGATACTCGATCACGATCGCCACACCCCAGAGCACCAGCCGCGCCGTCAGGTCTTCGGTGAGTGCACCCCAGAACCAGAAGATCGCGCTGACGCAGAACCAGATGGTCAGCCGGGTGACGTTGAGCGCGTTCTCCGGTACGAACCGCACCATGCTGAGGATCGTGAAGATCGCACGCCCGACCTGCATGGCAACGTAGGCGGAGACGAACAGCAGCGCGCGGTCGCCGAAGGCCTCGGGGATCGAGGTGCTCATCAGCAGGCCAAGCACCATGAGGATGATGAGCATCCAGCGCACGGCCGCCTTGTCGGGGTCGAGCCAGTTCGTCACCCAGGCGGTGTACACCCAGACCCACCAGACGGCGAGGATGATCACCGCGGCCTGGAGCCCGCCGTCGAGCGCGTGGCCATCGTCGATCGAGTGCACGAGGGTGTGCGAGATCTGAGTGACGGCGAAGACGAAGACGAGGTCGAAGAACAGCTCGAGGAAGCTCACCCGGTCGGCGTGCTCGCCGTCACCGCGCAGGAGGTCGGTGGTGAACCCCGGCCACTTCGCCGTGACGTTGCGCTCGGTCGGGCTCATCGTCATCCCCTCTCAGAAGCAATAGTGCCCTACGAGGCGGCGCCTAGCGCAGCGTCGCAAGCACGGCGGAGAGCTCTGTGAGGTCGTCGAGCTGGTGGCTGAGCAGGGCTGCGTGCTTCTCCGCCGGAGTGAAGACGCCGTCAACGATCTGGGTACTCACGTAGTCGATCTCGACGCTGTGCGAGGTCTTCACGAGGCCCACCGTCGCGAGTACGGGATCGAGGGCGGCGACGCCGCGGGTGCCGCCGGAGACTCCGCCGTAGCTGACGAGACCGACCGGCTTGTGCTTCCACTCGGTGGCCAGGAAGTCGAGGGCGTTCTTGAGCGCGGGCGAGTAGCTGTGGTTGTACTCGGGGCTCACGAGGATGAAGGCGTCCGCGGCATCCACCCGCTGGCCCCACGCGATCGTGTGCGGTTGCGTGTACGCCTTCTTGGCCGGATGCTCCGGCTCATCCATGAACGGCAGGGCGAGTTCGCGCAGGTCGACGAAGTCCACCTCGAAGGAGTGGTGGTGCGCGGCCACGGCACCCCGCACCCACTCGGCGACGGCCTCGCCGGCCCGCTTCGGTCGCACACTGCCGAGGATGATCATCAGTTTCGTCATGTGACAAGTCAACCATCCGGCGGGTGGGCGCTATTCCGCGAGGGTGCGGCGAGGGTCGCTGCGCCCCGGGCCGCGCTTCTGTCGCCGCGCTACTCGGCGGCGGCGAGAGCTGCCTGCGTCGCGGCGCCACGGTCGCGGTAGTGCCCGAGGGTCGACAGCAGCAGTCCAAGCACCGCCCACCCCGCGAGAACGAGCCACGGGAACAGCGTGTCCGCTCGCGGGAAGTAGCTGAGCTCCCGCAGGAGGGTCGCGGCGGCCCCCGGCGGGAACCACTGACCGATGGCTCCCCACGGCGCCGTGAGGAACTCGACCGGCTGCGCGGCGGCCGAGATCGGGTTGGCGATGAACAGGAACAGCACGGGCCCGACGGCGATGCCGGGGCGACCGAAGAGGGAGACGCACCCGACGATCGTTCCCGCTATCCCGAGAATCGTCAGCGCTACCGCCGCGGCATTGACGAAGTAGTCGCCCTGGAGAGCGCCGAACCAGCCCTGCAGGATGCCCGTGATCGCGAGGCCGCCCACCGCCGAGTAGATCAGGGTTGCCGTGACCCGACGCCACACCCCGACGATGGCGAGCGAGACCGCGATGCCGCCGATCATGCCGCCGAGCACGAGGGGGAAGCTCGATGATGCAAGACCGAGACCACGAGCGTCGGTCGATGCCAGCGGCACGACGTCGGTCACCGTCACGATGAGTGGTGCGGGGAGGGCGATGCCCTGAGCGGCGGCCGCGGCGTTGAGCTGCGCCGCGAGAGCGGGCGCGAAGCCGGTGAGCAGCTGAGCCACCAGCGGACTCGCCGCCGACGCCGTCATCACCTCGGGGTCGGAGCCGAGCACGATCGCTCCGTAGGCCTGACGCGTTTCGATGAGGTCGACCGCGGTGGCCCGATCCGCCACCGTCGTCACGTCGAACGCTCCCGGTGACCTCTCCTCCAGCGCGCCAGCCAACTGGTCGGCCTGCTCAGCGGGCGCGGCAATGGCGATCGGCAGGGCTTTGACGGATGACGTCACAGTGGGCCAGAGGAAAGCCAGCAGGATGACGCTCAGTACTGCTGCAAGCGCCACGCCGACGACGACGACGCGACGGAAGGGAGTGTGAGGGTGGGCGACGAGTGCGGGAGTCGACATAGGGAGCCTCTCAAAAGGAATGTTCGTTCTTTTAGGGTTGCACCGGCGAGTCGAGTTGTCAAGAACGTTCATTCGTTTTTAGGGTGGACCCGTGCCCAAGGTCACCGACGAGTACCGCATCGCCAAGCGCGAGGAGATCGCCGACGCCGCCCTGCGGGCCTTCCGGCGCAAGGGTTTCCAGGGCGCATCCATGGCCGACATCATCGCCGAATCGGGGCTATCGGCCGGCGCGATCTACGGCCACTTCGCCAGCAAGGGCGACATCATCCTGGATGTCGCCACCCGGGTCGTCGGAGCCCGGGTCGATGACGTGCAACAGCTCATGGCCTCCGACCCGCTGCCGCCACCCTCTCACCTTCTGAGGGTGCTCATGGGCGGGATGCTCGAAGACCTCGGCGACCCGACAATCCTCGTGCAGCTGTGGGGCGAGGCGGCGACCGATCCTGCTCTGAGGGACCTCGCACAGGGCGTGTTCGCGCAGCTGCAGGGAGCGTACCGACGCTACATCTCGCTCTGGCACCAGCGCGAGCACGGCGTCTCGGAGGAAGAGGGCGACGCCATCGGCGCCGAGCAGGTGTCCCTGTTTGTGAGCGGAGCGCAGGGCTTCATCGTGCAGGCCGCCCTGATGCCCGACTTCGATCGCGAACGATACCTGACAACCCTCGACAAGTACCTGCCACGCTGACCGGGCCGCGATTCCCGCGCGCTATCGTGGCCGCATGATCGACCTTCCGCAGCGTCACTGGGGCGAGCGGGGACCGCGCGTGCTCCTCGTGCACGGGCTCAGCTCCACGGCCGAGTCCTGGTGGCGCGTCGGGCCAGGGATCGCCGACGCCGGCTTCCGGGTCACCGCCGTCGACCTGCGCGGCCACGGCGAGGCGCCCCGTGCCGAGCGGTATGCCCTCGTCGACTACGCCGGTGACCTGCCCGGCGACGACTGGTTCGCCGTCATCGGCCACTCCCTGGGCGGCGCGGCAGCGGTGCTCGCCGCGCAGCGCCCCGGGTTCACCCGGGCCCTTGCGCTGCTCGACCCCGTGCTGCTGGTCACCCGGGACGAGTGGCAGGCCACCATCGACGATCAGCTCTCCGAGCTCGGCCTCGACGAACAGGCGCTCGAGGCACTGAAGCCGCACTGGCACGAGCGCGACCGCGCGGCCAAGCTGGCGGGCATCCGGCAGACGGACGCCCACGTGATCGAGCACAGCTTCACCGACAACGATCGGTGGGATGTCACGGCCGAGGCCACAGCGCTGGCCGTGCCCACTCTGCTGCTGCGCGGCGACCCCGCCGTGTACTCCATGCTGTCTGACGAGACGGCGGATGCCCTCGCCGCCGCCAACCCGCTCGTCGACTACCGCGTGGTCGCCGGCGCCGGCCACTCCCCGCACCGCGATCGGCCGGAGGAGACCATCGCCGCCCTGATCGGGTGGCTACTCGCCGACGAGCGGGCCGGTCGGCCCGGGTCCTTGGGGTAGCTCGACGTCTTCGGGGTTGGGCAGGGTGCGCAGGAAGGCGAAGAAGATCAGGCTCGCCACTGCCGCCGCTCCCCCGCCGATGATGAACGGCAGGCCGAGGTCGACGCGAGCGATGAGACCGCCGATGAGCGAGCCGAGCGGCATGGTGCCCCACAGCAGGGTGCGCCAGGTGCCGTGCACCCGGCCGAGCAGGTGGCCCGGCACGAGGCTCTGGCGCAGCGACATGATGAGCACGTTCCAGATCGTGATAGCCAGGGATGACACGGCGAAGCCGACGGCAGCCGCCCAGATCGACGGCACGAGTCCGATGAACGCGAAGGCCACACCGCAGAGCGTCGTCATGAACGCCATCGTGAGACCCGCGCCCCAGGCATCCTTGAGGCGGTTGGCGAGCACAGCCCCGATGATGCCGCCCACCGCACCGCTGAGCATGAAGAGGCCGAACGCTGCCTCGGGTATGCCCAGACGGTTGAGCAGGTAGAGCACGAAGGTCGCTGTGGCCGCCGAGGTGGCGAGGCCGATGAAGGTCGTGAACAGCCAGAGCGTGCGCAGCATGCGATTGGCCCAGATGAAGCGCAGCCCGTCGGCGAACTGCCGGTACCAGGCCACCTGAGTCTCGCCGGGGGCCACGAACTGCCGACCGGATGCCACGCGCGGCAGCGCCAGCGCGAGCGCACCAGCCACCGCGAACACGAGGCCGTTGATGCCCAGTGGCACGAGAACGGACACCGCGAACAGGGCCGACGTCACGGGGCCCGAGACGAAGTTCTGCACGACGAGCTCGCCGCCCTCGATGCGCGAGTTGGCGCGGGGCAGGTTCGCACGGTCGACGATGCTCGGTACGACGGCTCGGATCGCTCCGTCATAGACGGTCTCGAACATGCCGTAGACGAACACCACGATGTAGAGCCACCAGATCGTGAGCGAGTCCGTCGCAACCAGGCCGATGAGCAGGACCGCGAGCGCGGTGCGCACCGCCTGCGCCAACGCCAGAGCGCGGCGGCGATCGATGCGGTCGATGAGGATGCCTGCGGGGATCGCAAAGAACAGCCACGGCAGCAGGGCGAGCGCGGCGACCACCGACACCAGGAAGGGGTCGCTCGTCAGTCGCGCAGCCAGCAGCGGGATCGCGGTTCGCGCGATTCCGTCGCCCAGGCTGGACGCGAGGTTGGCGGTGAAGAGGTTGGCGAACGGCTGGCCCAGTCCCCCGCGCGACGAGGTCACCATCGCGGGTGGATGGCCTCACGGAACGTGCGGTCGTAGAGCTCGGTGATCTGCTCGGTGAACTCCGGGGTCAACTGAGGCACGTTTCCGGCCGAGGCGTTGGACACGGCCTGGCGCACGTTGCGCGCACCGGGGATGACGGTCGTCACGCCGGGCAGCTGCGACACCCAGGCCAGCGCCGCCACAGGCGGGGTGAGCCCCTGGGAGTCCGCGAATTCGGCGAACTCGTGCGCTGCCGCAACCCCCTTCTCGAAGTCGACGCCCGAGAACGTCTCGCCGACGTCGAACGATCCGCCGTCGCGGTTGTAGGTGCGGTGGTCATTGGCCGCGAACACCGTGTCCTTGGTGTACTTGCCGCTCAGCAGACCGGAGGCCAGCGGCACCCGCGCGATGACCGCGACGCCCGCCTCGATGGCGGCAGGAAGCACCTCGTCGAGCGGCTTGAGGCGGAACGCGTTGAGGATGATCTGCACGCTCGCCACCCCCGGGCGCGCGATCGCGGTGAGGGCCTCCTCGACCTTCTCCACGCTCACTCCGTAGCGCGCGATGGCGCCCTCGGCGACGAGTGTGTCAAGGTCATCGAAGGCGCGGTCGATGGAGAACACCGGAGTCGGCGGACAGTGCAGCTGCACCAGGTCGAGGGTGTCGGTCTTCAGGTTCGTGCGAGAACGGTCGGTCCAGGCCCGGAAGTTCTCCATGGTGAACAGCGCGGGGTCCTGCTCCACCCGCCTGCCCATCTTCGTGGCCACGAAGATGTCGAGGTCGGGGTTGTCGTTCAGGAACGATCCGATGATCGACTCACTGCGCCCATCACCGTAGACGTCGGCGGTGTCGAAGAAGGTCACGCCGTTGTCGACGGATGCCTGGAGTACGGCACGGGCATCCGCTTCGCTGACCTCGCCCCAATCGGCACCGAGCTGCCAGGTGCCGAGTCCGATGACGGAGACGGGACGGCCGAGACGGGGAGCGGTGCGTGTATGCATGAGTTCCAGCCTACGGGCGACCGGTGATCGAGCGTGTCGAGATCAGCCGATCACCGACACGAGCTCCCTGGCGAGTCGGGTGCGGATGAGGTGATCGTTGACCTCGACGCGGTGCATGGTCACGTGGCGCATCTGCTCGATGATGCGCATCGTTCCGGGCGCCATGAACTGGTCGAGCGCGCCGTAGACGACGTCGATGGGCACCTGCACGGCCGCGATGTCGCTCACGGTCGTCTGCGACTCGATGCAGTTCTGGAGCGACAGGATGAACGGGGTCCAGTTGCGCTCGGAGATCTCGAACACCGCCGAGATCTGCAACAGCTTGCCGATGCGGGTGGCGTTGGCGATCGTGAAGTCCTTGTTGTTGCGCAGAAACTCGTAGGCCTTCATGTAGAAACCGAGCTGCATCCGCACTCGTGGGTCGCCAACCTCCGACTGCGCGATGTAGACAGGCGGGCTCACCAGTACCAGACGGCTGACCTGGGCGGGAAACTTGGCGGTGTAGCGGGCGGAGAGAAGCGCGCCCAGCGAGTGGCCGACGAGCATGAATGGCGCACGCAGCTTGAGGGACGCGATCGTCGCGGCGATCGCGTCGACGTGCTCCTCGATCGTGTAGGTGGCACCCTCGGGTGCCGGTGACTGGCCGAACCCGAGCAGGTCGATGGCGATGCACCGGTGGTGCGCGGTCAGCTGGGGGATGAGCTTCTGGAAGGTCGCGGCCGACGATGCGATGCCGTGGATGAGGATGATGACCGGGCCCTCGCCGTCGTCACTGGCTATGTGGAGCAGCGGCGCCGACGGACGACGAAGTCGGCCCGTCAGCCGCGTCCACCAACTCATGAGGTCAGCTTAACGACGGAACGGGAGCACCGGTGAAGGATGCTCCCGTTCCGTCGTGCGCGTGTCAGGCGGTGGCCGCCGGAGTTGCTGGCGGGGTCGTGGTGTCGTCGTCGCCGTCGAGCTTGTCCTTGACGAACTCGCTCACGTCGTCGGCCTTGTCCTTGACGAACTCGGCCGCGTCGGCCGCCTTCTCCTTGACAGCCTCGGCGGTGATGCCGGCCTTGTCCTTGACCGTCTCCGCGGCGTCGCCGACCGCGTCCTTGGCCTTCTCAAAACCCTCGGAGATGTTCTCCTTGGCGTCATCGATGAATCCCATGAGTACCCCTTCGTGTGGTGGTGCGTGTAGTGGTGACCTGGCGTCAGGTATGAGCGTAACTGACGGTCGAATCGTGAGAAACGTTGGGTGGTGATTCTCCCTCACCGAAAGTAGCGTGACAACCATGAGGCGCACACTGATCATTCCCACCGCACTACTGCTCTCGGCGCTCGCCCTCACGGGCTGCTCCGCCGGGGCCGATTCGTCGGCCTACGACTCGGGTGGCATCGCCGCCCCCATGCCCGCCACCGACACCCTGAACCAGGAGGCGGGTTCGGCCGACGGACAGTCCACAGTCGATCGCTCCGTCATCACGACCGGGTGGGTCACCATCACCGTCACCGACCCCATGGATGCCGCGGCCGAGGCCGCTCGCATCACCGAGTCCGTCGGCGGCCGCATCGATTCCCGCAGCGAGTACGCACCGCGGGGTGGCGACGGCGGCAGCGCCACGCTCACCCTGCGCATCCCCTCGAAGGACCTGACCGCAACCCTTGACAAGCTCAAGGAGCTCGGTGAGGTGCAGGAGGTGTCGCTGTCGGCGACCGACGTGACGATGGAATCGCAGGACCTCGACGCGCGCATCACCTCGATGCGGGCATCCATCGACCGGCTCACGGCGCTGCTCGCCGGCGCGACTGACACGGATTCGCTCATCGCACTGGAGACCGCCATCTCCGACCGGCAGGGCCAGCTCGAGAGCATGGAGGCGCAGCAGCGCTTCCTCGCCGATCAGGTGAGCATGTCGACGGTCACACTGAACCTGGTGACCGAGCAGGTCGTGGCCGACCCCCAGCCGGTGACCTTCCTCGACGGCCTCATGGCCGGCTGGAACGCCTTCGTGGCCTTCTTCGCCGGGTTGCTCGTGGTCATCGGGGTACTGATCCCGTGGCTGGTGCTCGCGGGCATCATCACGGCTGTGGTGATCGTCATCATCAAGCGGCGCAAGCCGAAGGCGACGCCGCCGGTCGAGTGACCGGCCGGTCGAGTAGCCCGGAGGGCGTATCGAGACCTGCACCGGTTTCGATACGCCTTCGGCTACTCAACCAGCGAGGATGTCCCTCACCATCGGGATGACCTTCGACCCGTAGAGCTCGATGGAGTGCATCGACTTCTCGTGCGGCAGCGTTCCCGCGCTGTACTTGAGGTCGAAGCGCTGGATACCCAGTGCGGAGATGGTCGCGGCGAGCTTCTTCGCAACGGTCTCGGGCGAGCCCAGGTAGAGCGAGCCGTGCTCGATCTCGTTGCGGAACTCCCCCTCGGTCGACGGCGGCCACCCGCGCTCGGCGCCGATGCGGTCGCGCATCACCTTGTGGTGCGGCCAGTACTCCTCGGCGGCCTGCTCGTCAGTGTCGGCGATGTAGCCGGGCGAGTGCACGGCGATCGGCAGGTCGGGCTGCTCGAGCTGCGCGAGCGCTCGATGGAACAGATCGACGTAGGGCGCGAAGCGCACCGGGTCACCCCCGATGATGGCGAGAACGAGCGGCAGCCCGTAGCGCGCGGCGCGCACGACCGACTCGGGGCTTCCGCCCACGCCGATCCAGGTCTTCAGGTGCCCGCCCTCGGTCTTCGGGTAGACGCTCTGATTGGTCAGCGGGGGGCGAAGCTTGCCCTCCCACGTCACGGGCTCCTCGGTGAGCAGCGCCGAGAACAGGTCGAGCTTCTCCTCGAACAGCTGCTCGTACTGGGCGAGATCGAATCCGAACAGCGGGAACGACTCGGTGAACGATCCCCGACCGAGGATGACCTCGGCGCGACCATTGCTGAGCGCATCAACAGTGGCGAACCGCTGGAACACCCGGATCGGGTCATCCGAACTGAGAACCGTCACAGCGGAGCCGAGCTTGATGCGCTTGGTCGCGGTGGCGATTCCCGCGAGCACGACCTCGGGGGCGGAGACGGCGAAGTCCGCACGGTGGTGCTCGCCGACCCCGATGAAGTCGATGCCCAGTTCGTCGGCCAGGACGCCCTCGGCCACGAGGTTGCGGATCACCTGCGCGTGGCTCAGCGGGGCGTCATCCGCACCGACCGTCACGTCGCCGAAGGTGTCGAGTCCGAACTCGATCTGGTCTGCCATGCGTGCCTTCTCCTTTTTCAATGCGTTCGCATCGAAACTACCAACCGGTCGCCGACAGTGAAAATTCCCAGGCACTGCCTCCCCGGTTCATGCTGAACGCCCCGCCTCGCTAGTGCGGGACGGGGCGTTCAGACTGTGCTGCCCTAGTAGATGACGGTCAGCGTGTTGGTAACCGCGATGAGGGTCACAACAAGTGCGCTGATGAAGCCACCGATGTAGGGGTTGCCCGTGATGCGGTAGAGCTTACGGGACAGCACTGCCGTGGCCATGAGGATAACGATCACCGGGAACAACCAGATGCTGAAGATTCCGCCGAAACCGGGGATCGTCTCGCCGCTCACGAAGAAGGTCACATACTGCGCAACCACCAGGACGATCGCCGCCACCGCGTTGACCAGTGCCAGCACCGCGGTGTTCAGCCACTCCTTGCCCCGAAGGGTGAAGCGGTTGAACACGTTGATGGCCACCGAGTTCGCGACGAAGTAGACCAGGAAGAACGGCACGTACAGCAGCGCAATCCACAGCTTGTCCGCGCCGAAGTCCTTGACCGCGATGACCCAGAACCGGAAGTCGGTGTTCAGCATCCAACTGAGGAAGAACACGATTCCGTACGCAGCTGCCACCGTGACGACGGCGAGTGCGGCTGCGAGGCCGACCTTGCGCCATCCCGGAAGCAGACCCTGCTCGCGCAGGTTCAGTCCGTTCTTACGACCGAACAGGAGGTACGAGACGACCATGATCACGATCGCGGCCAGGCCGTTGATCGCGGCCCACAGAGCGATGAAGAACACTGCCCCCTGAGTGAAGATCGTGGGCAGGAAGTTGAACGCGATGCCCTGAACCCACGGCGTGTTGCTGAGAGCGACGTACGAGATGCCTGACACCAGGGCCGAGACGATCATCGCACCCCAGAACCAGCCGAGGCCCGCGCGGGTGTTCGCCGCGATGGGACGGGGGCTCTCGAGCTTGAGGCCCGCGAACGCGCGAGTCGTCAGGAGCGCCCGAGCAAACGCCAGCAGGAAGATCGCGAACCCGATCAGACCGATGGCCGTGAACAGTTCCTTGACCTGCCAGATCTGCGAGCCCGAGTCGATCGCTGTCGGTGCACCGAAGGCCTTGTCCCAGAACTCGAGCTGATCAGCGACAGTACCCTTCGAGATCGTGCCCCACGGGTGGGTCTGAGCGGGCGTGTAGACGACGCGGATGGCGCCACCGTCACCGTCCGTGTACATGGTGCTCGCTTCGCGAACATCTGAGATGTCCTTCGGGTCAGCGCCGTAGTGCAGGAAGGACTGAGCGTTGGGAGTGCCGATGTACTCACGGGGAGGCGTCAGTACTGCGCCTTCGGCGCTGTAGCTGCGGAAGAAGAACTCGTCGTACTGGTCAGCGACGAGCCCGGTATCACGCGTGCCGTAGAGGTCGAAGTACGCGTTGTCGTTCGCGGCATCCGTGTATACGGGGTCATTGTCGACGAGGAACACGCCCGCGATCAGTGGCTTGTCGGCCGCGTTGTCCAGGGCGACGGAGAAGTTCGCAGCGCGGGCACCGTTGGAGTGACCCGACACGCCGATCTTCGAGGTGTCGACATAGGGCAGTGCGGCCAGCAGCTTGACCCCGTCGTACATACCCGTGCCGCCGAGCGTGATGTCGGAGGTGAGGTAGTCGGAGTCGCCGTGACCGTACATGTCGATCGACAGGACGACGTAGCCGCGCCGAGCCAGCTCGACGTAGTTGGCATCCTGCATCTCCTTGTTGTTCCACCAACCGTGGGAGACGACGATCGCCGGCGCCTTCTGGTCGGCGGAAACACCGTTCGGCTTGAAGAGCAACGCACTCATCGACTCGCCCGAGGCGGTCTCCCAGCTCATGTTCTTGACGGTGACGGTGTACCCGACCGTTTGAACGGCGGAGGCGACGAGCGCCGACACCACCATCAATACCAGTGACAGCGCCAGCCAGAAGCTATTCCGCTTCATCAATGTGGGTTTCATGAATCCCTACTCCTTCGTGTGGGTTTCGTTGGTTGTTTCGGTTGTGTATCCAGAGATGCTTCGTCAGGTCTCCACGTCCCCATCGACCCATCCCATGGTCTTCGTCACCGCTTTCTTCCAATTGCGGTACAGCCGGTCCCGCTCGAGACGAGGCATCTGGGGTGACCAGCGCTTGTCCTCGGACCAGTTGTCTGTGACGTCTTGTGTGCCAGCCCAGAAGCCGACAGCTATCCCCGCCGCGAATGCCGCTCCTAGTGCAGTCGTCTCCGTGACGGCTGGCCGAATGACATCGACTCCCAGCTGATCGGCCTGGAATTGCATAAGAAGTTCGTTGCCCACCATGCCGCCGTCGACTCGGAGCTCAGCCAACTCCACTCCGGCGTCTGCGTTCATCGCATCCATCACCTCGCGAGTCTGGAACGCTGTCGCCTCCAGGGCCGCTCGCGCGATGTGGTTCTTCGTGACGTAACGGGTGAGGCCCAGTAGTGCCCCGCGGGCATCCTGACGCCAGTACGGCGCGAACAGCCCGGAGAAAGCGGGAACGAAGTAAGCGCCACCGTTGTCCTCCACCTGGAGGGCGAGTTTCTCGATGTCCGGGGCATCAGTGAACATGCCGAGGTTGTCCCGCAGCCACTGCACCAGCGAGCCGGTCACGGCGATCGATCCCTCCAATGCGTAGATCTGAGGCGCGTCTCCGAGCTTGTAGCACACCGTGGTCAGCAGCCCGTTGGCGCTCAGAACCCGGCGTTCTCCCGTATTCAGCAGCACGAAGTTGCCCGTGCCGTAGGTGTTCTTGGCCATTCCCTCGCTGAAGCACGCCTGCCCGAAGGTCGCGGCCTGCTGGTCGCCAAGGATGCCCGCGATCGGCACGCCCGGCAGCATCCCGTGCGCTCGTCCCTGACCGTAGACCTCAGACGATGAGCGGATCTCCGGCAGCATCGACAGCGGGATGCCCATGTCTTCGGCGATGTCCTCACGCCAGCTGAGCGTCTGAAGGTCCATGAGCATTGTGCGTGACGCGTTGGTGACATCCGTGATGTGCATACCTCCGTCGAGCCCGCCGGTGAGGTTCCAGAGCACCCAGGTGTCCATCGTGCCGAACAGGAGATCGCCACGATCGGCGGCCTCGCGTGCTCCATCGATGTTCTGGAGGATCCAGGCCACCTTCGGTCCCGAGAAGTAGGTAGCCAGCGGCAGCCCCACAATCGGCCGATAGCGATCGACCCCGACGGTGCTGGCGAACTCGTCAACGATGCGCTGTGTTCGAGTGTCCTGCCACACGATCGCGTTGGTGACAGGGATGCCCGTGTGCCGGTCCCAGACGACGGTGGTCTCGCGCTGATTGGTCACACCCACGCACGCGATGTCCTGGTACGTCAGGTTGGCGCGGGTCAAAGCGATGCCGACCGCCTCTCGCACGTTGTCCCAGATCTGCACCGGGTCGTGTTCGACCCAACCCGCCCGCGGGAAGATCTGGTCGTGTTCAAGCTGGCCGCTCGAGACGATGCGTGCGGAACGATCGAAGACGATCGCTCGAGAACTTGTGGTGCCCTGATCGATCGCCAGAACGTAGTCAGCCATGGGGTCTCTCCGGTGAGAACAGTGGAACGAGGGAAGGTGGTTGTCGCTAGTGGGCCATGGGGACGATGTCGGGGGCAACCCCCCGCACCCGCGCCGCCGATTCGTCGTCGGGCTCCGTAGCCGCCGCCGCATCGGCAGCCGCCGTTGCACGGTAGACCTCGAGCTCGTGCTCGCGGGTGTCGGCATCCCATCCCAGCAGCGGGCCGGCTATCTCGGCGACTTCGTCGAGAGCCGCGGATGCCTCATCCGCGTACTCGTAGACCATGCGGGTGCGGCGCGCCATGATGTCGTCCAGGTGAAGGGCGCCCTCGTGGGTGACGGCGTAGACGATCTCGGCGCGGAGGTAGGCGGGAGCGTGCACGAGAGGCTGAGCAAGGTCGCGTGATGCTCTGACGAGCTCCAGAATGTCGAGGACATTCGCTCCGTAGCGGTGCAGCAGGTGATCGAGTAGCGCTTCGTTCCAGCCGAACTCGGCGCTACTCGCGCGCAGCTCGCGCTCGGCATCCGCGAGACCGGCCGCGCCCACCAATGGCAGGTTTCTGGTCACCGACGGCATCGTGTGGGCGGCCTCGCCGAGGGCGAAATCTACCGCGTCCCTGGCCATGATCCGGTAGGTCGTGAACTTGCCGCCCGCGATCACTGTCAGTCCAGGGGCAGCCGAAGCGACAGTGTGCTCGCGCGAGATCTTGGCTGATGCAGTGCCCTGGATCGTGCCCGGCTGCAACAACGGGCGCAGACCGGCCCACGTACCCACGACATCCGTGCGATCGATGGGGTGCTCGAGAACAGCGTTGGCTTGGCCGATCACATAGTCGATGTCGGCAGATGTCGCCGTGGGATGAGTGAAGTCCTGAGACCACGGTGTGTCCGTGGTGCCGATGACCCAGTACCGCGACCACGGGATAACGAAGAGAACGCTGGTCGGAGTCTGCAGGATGAGTCCAACTTCACCCTTGATGCGCTCCCGGGGAACCACGATGTGGATTCCCTTGGAGGCCAGAACTCGCAGGCCACCCTCCGTTCCTGCGAGCGCCTGCGATTCTTCGGTCCACACGCCGGTCGAGCTGATGACGGCCCGAGCACGCACGGGGATGAGCTCTCCCGTATCCAGCACTTCCAGCACGGCCCCGATAACGGTGCCACCGGCATCCCGCGTCAACTCGACGACCTGGGTGCGGGATGCCTCGATCGCACCGTGCTCCTTGGCCGTCCGCAGCACAGTGACGACGTAGCGCGCGTCATCGACATTGGCGTCCCAGTACTCGATCGCCCCCACCGCGGCGCTCGGCGAGAGGTCCGCGAAGGCCGCTGCAACCCCGCGGCGGCCGAGGTGACGGTGCCACGGAAGTGCACGTCGACCGCGACGCAAGGTAGCAAGAATGTCGTACAGCATGATCCCGGCGCCGACGAATGCCCGCTCCCACACTCGGTGGCGAATGGGGTACAAGAACGGGATCGGCCGCACCAAGTGGGGAGCGAGCTCGGTGAGCAGCAGATCGCGCTCGGCAAGAGCCTCGGTGACGAGCTTGAAGTCCAGCATCTGCAGGTATCGCAGGCCCCCGTGCACGAGCTTGCTCGAGCGGCTGGATGTTCCTTCCGCCCAATCCTGCGCTTCGACGATCGCCGTCGAGAGGCCGCGGCTCGCGGCATCCAAGGCGATCCCTGCACCGGTGATGCCCCCACCGATGATCAGCACGTCGAGTTCTTGACCGGGACTGACGGAGCGTCGAAGTCGATCCAGTGCGTCTGCCCGTGACTGCGCGGTGAGTCGCGTATCGGTCATCGTCGGTCCATTCAGATTCTTCGAGCACCCCCGTGGAGCCCACGGTCAGCAGCGTATTACCATGGCAGAGCCGATTGGCAATATGAGCAGGCAATGTGCACAAACGTGCAGGAGGCACCGTGGATCGCGAAGAGACAGTGTTGGCGGCGTCGTCGATGTACTACCTGCAGGACATCAAGATGGAGACGATCGCCAGCCGCTTGCACATGTCGCGCTCGAGTGTGTCCCGGCTGCTCAAGCATGCCCGCGAGACAGGTCTGGTGGAGATCACCTTGCGTCCCACCCCTACTTTGGCGCCCGTGGTGGGCCAGCGCATCTCCGAGCGCTTTCACGTTGAGACGCACGTCGTCCCCGTCAATGACTCGGCCGACGACGTCGAGCGCCTGGATCAGGTGGCCAGAGCCACCGGTCGGATGGTCAGCGGATGGTTCGACTCCGACATGGTGTTGGGCGTCGCGTGGGGTACAACTCTTGCAGCGATCTCCCAGCATCTGAACCGAAAGACGACGCGAGGCAGCGCGATCGTGCAACTGAATGGTGCCGCGAATACCCGTACCTCGGGCGTCGACTACGCCGGCAATCTCATCTCACGCTTCGCTGACGCCTTCGATGCACGCGTGCACCACTTCCCCGTGCCCGCATTCTTCGACTATGCCGAAACCAGACGTGCCATGTGGCGCGAGAGATCGATCGCCCGAGTGCTCGACATGCAGCGACGGGCGGACATCGCCCTCTTCTCGGTGGGTGCGCTGGAGGGTGATGTGCCGAGTCATGTCTATTCTGCGGGCTACCTCGAGCGAGTCGACATCGAGACCCTTGAGTCGGAGGGCGTCGTAGGCGACGTCTGCACGGTGTTCCTCAGGGCTGATGGCAGCTATCGCGACCTCACTATGAACGAACGTGCAACGGGGCCAACCCCTGAGGAGCTGCTCAGCGTGCCCCGTCGGGTTTGCGCCGTGGCCGGCGAGAGCAAGGTTGTTCCCCTCCTGGCCGCCCTGCATTCCGGCGTCGTGACACACCTGGTCGTCGACGAGCAGACCGCGCTGAGCCTGGTGGAGGCGATGGATGCCGCGGACGCATCCACTAGCTAGCGGAGAAGTAGCTGCGCACGGCTGCCGCCTCCGACTCGACGGTCGACGCTGAGACGAGGTCGCTCGCCTGACCCTTCAGCACCGTCACCCACTCGTCGAGGATCTGGTCGGCGGTGCCGCTCGTGTACAGCGTCTCGGTGAGGGTTGTCTTCGCGCTGGTGACGAGTGCCGCGAAGTCGGAGTTGGCGAGGAACCTCTCGGAGAGCACGTTGCCGCTGCTCGGCCCGCCGGCACCGCCAGCGCCACCCCCGTTGGGTCGCGCACCGCCGACCTGGCCCGGCTGCCCGCCGGCGCCCGGCTGACCTCCGCCGTCGACGTTGGCGGTACCGAAGGCGAGGTTCAGGTCCCAGTTCACGACCGTCATCACGCCGGTCGCCTCGTCGTAGTGCAGGTAGGAGTTGTTGCCCGGCCCGTCGATGTCATCGAAGTTGTCGACCAGGTCCTGGTAGGCGAGGTAGGTGGCGAAGGCGTTCACGTCGAGGTACTGCGACAGGTCGGCGGCGAAGGTGGCGTCATCCGATTCGTTGATGAACTTGAGGAAGTCGATCAGCGGCTGCAGGTTGTCGTCGCCCGCCTCCTGCTCGAAGATGTCGGTGTAGCTGGCCGGATCCTCGCCGCGATAGGTGTAGTCGCCACCGCTCTCGGCCTTGTACAGGAGCCCCTCGGTGCCGAACGCGTCCGCATCCCAGTCGCTGTCCGGGTTCTGGATCACCAGCCGCAACTGGGTTTCGCCGCCGTTGACGGTGAACCGGGATGCCACGGCCTCCTCGCTCGCGAGCCCCGCGGCCGACAGCAGCTCCAGCGCCACCGCCTCGTTGAGGGCCGTCTCGGTGCTGTTCGCGCGCACCACGAGCTGGGTCTCCCCCTCGTAGTTCTGCCCGTCGACGAACTTGTCGAGCCTGATGATCCAGGGCATCGTCGCGGGGTCGTCACCCGAGCTGATGGTGCGCAGGCTCGAGTTGCCCTTGAGCTTGATGCCCACATTCTCGAAGGTCACGCCGTCGATCACCACCGTCGCGCTCACCCAGACCTTCTCGCCCGTGGAGAGGTAGGTGCTCACGAGGGTGTCGAGCTCGGTCGGGTCGACCGTCACCGCGATGGTGTGCACAGTGGTCGAGTCCCACAGCGACGCGGTGGTTGTGGCGACCGTGTTCTCGACGCTGGTCGTGGTGGTCGACGGCGACGTCGTGGTCGCGGTCGTGCATCCGGCCAGCGTGGCGGCGATGAGTCCCAGGCCGGCGAGGGATGCGATGGCGCGGGCGGCGGGGCGGGTTGGCTTCGTCATCACCCCAGACCACCAGCGCGGTCTAGGCCGTCGCTGCGAGTCGCCTATGGGCCAGCTATGAACGCTGCGGTCGTACGATGAGCACACTATGAGCGAGAAGCGGCCACCCCGGTTGAGCGCGTGGCGGTTCGTCGTCACGTTCGGCACGGTGAGCCTGCTCGCCGACTTCGTCTACGAGGGTGCGCGCTCGGTCACCGGGCCCGTGCTCGCCCTGCTCGGCGCGACCGGTCTCGTGGTCGGCATCGTCACGGGCGTGGGCGAGGCCGCGTCGCTGCTGCTGCGGCTCGTCTCGGGACCTCTCGCCGATCGCACGCAGCGCTTCTGGGCGTGGACGATCGCCGGATACGCGATCACGGTCATCAGCGTGCCGCTGCTCGGCTACGCCTCGATTCTCTGGGTCGCCTGCGGTCTGGTGATCCTCGAGCGGGTGGGCAAAGCCATCCGCGGCCCGTCGAAGGATGCCCTGCTCTCCTACGCCACGGCTGCAACCGGGCGGGGGCGCGGCTTCGCCGTGCACGAGGCCATCGACCAGTTCGGCGCCGTGATCGGACCGCTCGTGGTCGCCGCCGTGCTCGCCGTCACCAACACCGACTACGGACCCGCTCTCGCGGTGCTCGCGCTGCCCGGGGTGCTCGCGCTCGGGCTCGTGGTCTGGCTGCGCGCGCGGGTGCCGCATCCGATCGACTACGAGGTCGACCCGAAGCCGCACGTCTCACTCACCCTTCCCACCGAGCGCGTGCGGCTGCCGCGGGCGTTCTGGTTGTACGCCGCGTTCACCGCCACGACCGTGCTCGGCTTCGCGACGTTCGGCATCATCTCGTTCCACATCGTGGAGGCCGGACTGCTCGAGCCGGTGTGGGTTCCTGTGCTCTACGCGGGAGTCATGGTCGTCGACGCCCTCGCGGCACTCGCGACCGGGTGGGCGTACGACCGGTACGGGGCGCGGGTGCTGTTCGCTCTGCCGGTGGTCGCGGCATCCGTGCCCTTGTTCGCCTTTGGCAGCACGGCGGCCGCCGTCATCGTGGGCTCGCTGCTGTGGGGCATGGCGCTGGGCATCCAGGAGTCGACGCTGCGGGCGACGGTCGCCGACCTCATTCCGACCCGTCGGCGGAGCACCGCTTACGGGGTGTTCGCGGCCGTGGTGGGCGCAACGACGGCCGGTGGTGGCGCACTCGCCGGCGCGCTCTACGACGTGTCGGTGCCTCTGCTGGTGGCCATCACCATCGGCGTGCAGGCCGTGGCCGTCGTGCTACTGCTGGTCGTGACCCGCAGCCTGCGCCGACCGGCCGAAGAACCCGCGCACGAGCAGTAGCCCGAGCGCGCCGCCCACGAGTTGGGCGGCGATGTAGCCGGGCGCCGAAGCCGGAGCGATGCCCGCGAACGTGTCGCTGATGGTGCGCCCGATCGTGATGGCGGGGTTGGCGAAGCTCGCAGAACTCGTGAAGAAGTAGGCCGCGCCAATGTACGCGCCGACCGCCCACGGGATGACGCTGCCCCGACCGGTGCGCGCGAGCGCGAAGATCACGAGCACGAGTCCGGCTGTCGCGACCACCTCGGCGAGCAGGTGCGGCCAGCTGAACCGGTCGGTGGTGCTGATGCTGACGGCCGGGAGCCCGAACATGAGGTTGGCGAGGATGGCGCCGGCGAGGCATCCGATGATCTGGGCCGGCATATAGGCGGCGACGTCGCGCCACGATCGATGACCGAGGGCGGCCTCGACGAGCGAGACCACGGGATTGAAATGTGACCCGCTCACCGTGGCGAAGATCAGGATGAGCACGGGCAGGCCGAGTGCGGTGGCGAAGGCGTTCTCGAGCAGTTGGAGGCCGGTGTCGCCCGGCGACAGGGCCTGGGCCGCGATGCCCGATCCGATGACGAGCGCCGCGAGAAGCGCGCTGCCGATGAACTCGGCGCTGGCCCGGCGGATCACGTCGTGACGAGGAGGCGCGAGAGCGCGTCGAGGGAGCCGGGAACGAGCGCATAGTAGGCCCACGTGCCGCGCTTCGAGCGGGTGAGGAATCCGGCGTCCATGAGCACCTTCAGGTGGTGGGAGACCGTCGGCTGACCGAGGTCGAGCAGGTCGGTCAGGTCGCACACGCACGCCCCCTGGCCCTCGGATGCGGCGATGAGCGAGACGAGACGCAGTCGCGCGGGGTCGGCGATCGCCTTGAGCGAGCGGGCGAGATCTTCGGCCTGCTCGGCGCCGAGCGGCTCGCGCGCCAGCGGCGCGCAGCAGGCGGCCGCGTCTTTCACGGTCAGAGGCAACAGGGTCGCTGTGGACATGCATCGATCGTAGTCGATATTGACAGCCGTCGATATACCGGCGCATACTCGCAATATCGACGTTCATCGATATTTGCGACCCACACGAAGGGAGGAACCATGGAAACCGACGCCGCCTGCGAGCTCGAACTCGCCACGACCGGCAGCTGCACTCCGACCGGGTGCTGCTGAGCCGCGCATAGACTCCTGTCTATGCATCAGGAGCCGACCGCGCAAGGGCTGGGGCGCGCTGACGCCGAGCGCATTGCTCGAAGCCTGCGCGCCCTGGCCGACCCCACGAGGGTGCAGTTGCTCGCCCTGATCGTCGAGAGCCCGGATGCCCGCCGCAGCGTCACCGACTTGGCCGACGCTCTCGGCCTCACCCAGCCGACGGTGAGTCACCACCTGCGCGTGATGGCCGACGAGGGCCTGGTCGAACGCAGCCAGGATGGCCGGCTCGCGTGGTACTCGATCGCCCCCACCCGCATGACCGAGGTCGTCGAGGCGATGCGGGATGACCCGGTCGCAGCCGCAGTCGCCCCTCCCGTGCTCGAGAGAATCGCCTCCGATCTCGCCACGCGGTTCGCCGGCACACTCTCCCCCGAGACCGTGGACCGCTACGTGCGCGAGAGCTACCGCCTCCTCGCCGAGCGCGCCGGCATCACCCGGTACCTGCCGTCGCTCACCGCACGTTTCGCCGGGGACCGCCTCGACGCGCTCACGAGAGTCGAGGCGCCGAGCCAGAGCCCGAGCGTGCTCTTCGTGTGCGTTCAGAACGCCGGGCGCTCGCAGCTCGCCTCGGCGATCCTGCGCTCGCTCGCCGGTGACCGGGTGCGGGTGCTGACCGCGGGCTCGGAGCCCGCCGGATCCGTCAACCCGCTCGTTGTCGCGGCGCTCGACGAGATCGGCGTGCCTCTGGGGGGCGAGTTTCCGAAGCCACTGACCGACGAGGTCGTGCGCGCGGCCGACGTCGTCATCACCATGGGCTGCGGCGACGCCTGCCCGGTCTACCCGGGTCGGCGCTACCTCGACTGGGAACTGGATGACCCCGCCGGGCTGTCCATGGACGGTGTGCGCAGGGTGCGCGACGAGATCGTGGTGCGGGTGCGGGCTCTACTGGCGGAGCTCGGGGTGAACGGTGCGTGAATTCGTGCGCCGCGGCATCCCGAACCCATAGACAATCATCTATGCTTTGGGCATGACCGAAACGACCAAGCCCACCGTGCTGTTCGTCTGCGTGCACAACGCGGGCCGTTCCCAGATGGCCGCGGGCTATCTCAAGGCGCTCGCCGGAGACCGGGTCGAGGTGCTCTCCGCCGGGTCCGAGCCCAAGGACCAGATCAACCCGATCGCGGTCGAGGCCATGGCCGAGGAGGGCATCGACATCGCCAACAACGTGCCGAAGATCCTCACGACCGAGGCCGTGAAGGACTCGGATGTCGTCATCACGATGGGCTGCGGCGACACCTGCCCGATCTTCCCGGGCAAGCGCTACGAGGACTGGGAGCTCGACGACCCGGCCGGGCAGGGCATCGAGGCCGTGCGCCCGATCCGCGACGACATCAAGCGGCGCATTGAGGTTCTTCTCGCCGAGATCCTGCCTGCGGCCTGACCATGGATCTCACCGAGCGTCGCGGGATGCCCGGCCTCGCCTACCCCGAGGAGTACCTGAGGCGGCTCGCCGGGGACCTCACGGAGAAGTTCGCGGGCGTCTTCAACTCCGAGACCATCGAACGATACGTGCTCGAGTCCTACACGGGCCTGCTGCGCACGTCGACCGTGAGAACTCACCTCGCTTCGCGCACCATCCACTTCGCGACCGATCGGCTGACCGCGCTCGCCCAGGCCAAGGGCGCCATCGAGCGCACGGTGCCGGAGGTGCTCTTCGTCTGCGAGCAGAATGCCGGCCGCTCGCAGATGGCCGCTGTGCTCACCGCGCAGCTGTCGCAGGGCCGCGTGCATGTGCGCTCAGCCGGTTCGGCACCCGGCAAGGACCTGAACCCCGCGGTCGTCGAGGCCATGGCCGAGCTCGGTCTGTCGATGACCGAGGAGTTCCCGAAGCCCCTCACCGACGACGTCGTGCAGGCGGCCGATGTCGTTGTGACGATGGGCTGCGGTGACGCGTGCGCGATCTACCCCGGCAAGCGCTACGAGGACTGGGAACTCACCGACCCCGCGGGCCTGTCGCTGGTCGAGGTGCGGGTCATTCGCGATGACATCCGCACTCGCGTTGAGGCTCTCCTCGCGGAGTTGCTCCCGTAGGTTGTGCCCGCCCGCTGACGGTGAGGTGCGGCAATCGGACCTTCCGGCGCACAACGAAGGAATGATTGCCGCACCTCACACCGCTGCTGGCGAAAACTAGCCGAGGATCTGCGCCTTCTTCGCGTCGAACTCGGCGTCGGTCAGGATGCCGGCATCGCGCAGTTCACCGAGCTGCTTGAGCTGGGCGATCTTCGCGTCCATGTCGCCGCCCGCGGGGGCAGCGGGCGCAGCCGCGGGAGCTGGAGCAGCAGGCGCCGCCGCCTGGCCCTGCTGAGCCCAGCGCTGCTGCTGACGGCGCTGGTTGCGGCCGATGACGCTCGAAGCCACGTGGGCGTGGGCGGCGGTACGCAGGAGTCTGCTCATGGTCAGTCCCTCGTCTCGGCCGCGGTGATCGCGGCATCCAGGTCTTCGAAGTCGATCGCGCCGGCGGCGACGAGCGAGGCGCCCGACTTCTCCCAGGTCGCGATCAGCGGCAGCACGGTCAGCACCTCGTAGACGAGCACAGCGGCGACGCTTCCGGCGGCAATGAGCGCCCCCGCGTCGGCGACGTCGTCGCCGTCGATGAGGTGGGATGACGCGCCCGCGAAGTCACCGAGATCGACACCGTCGACCACGCCGAACGTCGACGCGTCAACGACCGTCACCTCGCCGGTGGCGGACTTGGCCACGAACTCGAGATCGAGCACCAGAATGTGTCCGGCATCGACGAGGGAGACAAGCTTCGCAAAGCCCTCCCCCGACACCGCCCCACCGGGGAATTCGATGACCAGAAACTCGACCGGCCCCAGCAGGTCAGCACTATTGCTCATGCTCAGATGGTACGTGTCAAGCCCGGTCGGGTCGAGCACACAACTCGCTTACGCTGGTCTGATGCTGCCGCTGACCGTGATCATCCCCTGGCGGGCCCAGGCGTCCCGGCTCGCCGCATTCGACGCGGTGGTCGACTGGTATCGCTCGAGCATCCCCGGTGTCGACATCGTCACCATCGATTCCGATGAGACGGTCTTCAACCTGTCGCGCTGCCGCAACCTCGGCATCGATGCGATCAGCGACCGCGACCGGGTCGTGGTGATCAATGACGCCGACACGATCCCGCAGCTCGCGGCACTCAGCGAGGCGGTCGCGGCCGCCGCGACATCGGGTCTCGTGCACCTTCCCTACACCGAGTACCACTGGCTCGGCTCGGCCGGCACCGCCCAGTACGCCGACGGAATGCCACTCGAGGACTGCGACTTCGAGCTCGTGCGCGGCGCATGCTCGGGCGTCTACGTGACCACCCCCGCCAGCTGGTTCAGCCACGGCGGCCAGGACGAGCGCTTCCGCGGCTGGGGTTTCGAGGATGCCGCGTGGCACCTGGCCCACGAGACACTCCTAGGCGCACCCCCGCAGCGCCACGCCGGCTCAGTCTTCGCGTTGCACCACGAGCCGCAGCTTCGCGAAGGGCCTCAGTACGACGCCAACGCGAACCTCATGCAGCAGTACCGCGACGCCGCACGCGACCCCGCGGCCATGCGCTCGCTGGTCTTCGCGACCTCCTAGTCGCGCACCGTCGCCGCGCGGTAGGCGCGGTCGCGCCCCGGAGTGTTCTGCAGGGATGCAGCGAGCGGCCCCCGCGGTCCCCCGAGCACCGCGGCGATCGCCGCCGCCAGCTCGTCGACCGTCGCGGTGTTGGGAGCGAGCGCGACACCCCAGCCCGACCTCTCGATCGCCGCCGCACCCGCGAACTGGTCCGTGGAGAACGGCAGCACGACGAGTGGCACCCCGAACGTCGCCGCCTCAGTGACGCTGTTGTTGCCGCCGTGAGTGACTGCCGCCGCCGCGCGCTTCAACAGGGTGACCTGCGGCAGGAAGCCGCGCACGAGCCAGTGCGGCGGGAGTTCAGGCAGATCGTCGGCCGACCCCGTCGCGAGGGCGACCCGCAGGCCGAGCTGCTCGAGGGCGCGGGCTACTCGGGTGAGCACATCCGATCGCACGGAGAGGAAGCTGCCGAAGCTCACGTAGACGAACGGCTCGTCGCTCGCGGCCAGCCACGCCTCGACCTCCGGGTCGGCTGGTTCGTCGCGCACCGCCGAACCCAGAAACTCGTGGGTGGGTAGCAGGGCCGTGCGTTCAGGGGGCGAGAGCTCGGCGGGATAGTTGAGCAGCAGCAGTTCGCCGTGCTCCTCGAAGGCACTCCGCGACGGCGGCAGGTGCGGGGCGAGTTCGGCGAGCGCCGCGTTCCACTCGGCGGTGAACGACTCGCTGACCCGCACGCAGAGCTCGCGCAGGGCCTCGAGTTCGTCGTCGCCCGGTGTGAAGGCTCGGGGCCACTCCGGTGGGTACCCGTATACCTCGTCGCCGACCGGCAGGGCCGTCGGATGCCCGAGCACGACATCCGCGTAGGCCACACCCCCGGCGACCAGAGCCAGCCGTGCGCTGAACGCGAGGTGGTCGACGATGATCGAGTCGGGACGCACAGCCGCCACCACCGCGAGCACCTCGCGGGCGACCCGCACCGGCTCCCACATCAGGTCGCTGAGCCGGGCTTCGGCCTGGAATGCCAGCGTGGCGATCATGCCCTGCCGAGTCGCGTCGAAGAAGCCCCGCAGGGCGTCGTCCTCTCCCTTCGGCTGGTCCTCGGCGCGGATGACGCCCGGGTTCGACCCCTTACCCAGCTGCAGGTTCACCCGCTCAAAGCCGAAGGACTCCACAATCGCCGCGGTAGCGGGACCCGTGGCGACAACCACGCGCTCCCCTGCGTCGCGCCATGCGGTGCCGAGGGTTGCCAAAGGCAGAAGGTGTGAGGCGTAGTCCGGGCTGATGATCAGCAGCGTCACGGTGCCGACACCGGCTCGGCGTGGTGCTCGATCTCCTGCTCGTGCACGTAGGCGTAGACGGCGGCGAGCGAGCCCGCCATCGCCTGGATGGTGAAACTCGTCTCCACGGTGCGGCGGGAACGCTCGGCCCGGTCGTCGGAGGTTTCGGCGGTCGCGGCATCCAGTGCCTCGGTCATCGCCTCGGCGAGCATGCCGACGTGCCACGTGCTCGTGAGGTACCCGGTAACCCCCTGCTCGACGTAGGTCGCGGGGCCGCCGCCGTTGGGGGCGACCACGATGAGGCCGCTCGCCATCGCCTCGAGCAGGGCGATGCCGAACTCCTCCTTGAGGCTTCCGCAGACGTAGATGCCGTTCGGGGCGGCAAGGCCGGGGATGCCCCGACGCACGGCCGCCACCCAGCGCGCGACCGTGTCATTGGGCTGGTGTCCCGGCAGCAGCAGGCCCAGTGCTGCTCGCCCGTCGGCGGGAACGATCGCGTCCATGAGATCGAGCTGTTCGCGCTCATCGGCCGAGGGCGCGTCGAGGTTGCCGCCAATGAGGAGCAGGTTGGCGCGATCCTTGAGCGCGCCACCCGCCCACGCCTCGACGATCGTCGCCATGCCCTTGACGCGGTGGAAGCGTCCGACGCTGACGATGAGCGGCAGCCCGCGCCGCTCGGGCGGCAGCTGCTCGAGCAGGGCGGTGAGCTGGGCTCGCGCTGGGGTCTCGACCGCAGCGGTGGCCTCGGCAACGGCGCGGTCGACGACGCCCAGGTCGATGCCCTCGGGAACGATCGTGTGCCGTTCGGGGTGGGCGCTGATGTCGATACCCACAAGGCTCAGCATGTCGCGCTTGAGTTCGGGCCGCGGGAAGAGCACCGTGTGGGCCGCATTGGCGGCGATGCGCTGCACCAGCCGGGTGCGGAACCAGAAGTGTTCCCGCTCGTCGACGGCGCCGAAGTTGGTGCGGTTCAGGGCACCGGACAGGCTCATCGACGCGATGACGGCGTGCGGGTCGGGAGCCACGGTGAACACCGCGGGAATGTTGAGCTCGCGCGCCGCATCGACAGCGGCAAGGCTGCCCACATCGGCCATGCGCAGGTGAATGATGTCGACGGGCCCGGCCGCCCTCAGCACCCGCCGGATGCCTCGCCTCGCCGTCACGCGCAGCGGCCACGCACTGGCGGACTGCACGGGCTCGACCATGAGCGGAACCCGACCGTACGAGTGCCCAGCACCACCGAGACGCAACTCCTCGAGGCTCGCGAGCGCGGACTCGACTGACCCCCGCGACAGCGTGACCACCCGATCCACGGGGTAGTCGGTGTCGGCCGGGCGAGCGACGAGCGCATCGCCGAGCCGCACGAGCAGGGTGGCGATGCCGCCGTTGTCGCCGCTTCCGGCCTGCGCGAGATCGGGGTCGATGTCGGCGTGGAGGAACAGCTGGGCCACGGTGAGTCCCGCGCCGCGACGGGTGTTGTGGCGCTCGGCGGCGATGTCGACGAGACCGAGGCGCGCGGCATCCGCGACCGGGCCGTCGCCGGCGGCTAGCGCCAGCAGCAGCTCCTCAGACTCGCCCGAACCTACCCGCTGGCCGATCGCCGAGGCCGCGGCGACGCGCACCTCGTCGGCCTCGCCGGGGTCCCTCGCGATGGCCATCAGTGGGGCGCCCGAGATGCGCGATCGCACCAGGCCGAGGGTCTCGACGATGCGCGCGCGGGGGCCCGGCTCGTCGATTCCGAGCAGGGCGGATTCGAGACCCACGGCGATGTGATCGGGGGTCGCGGCGATCCACTTCTCGAGCGTGCGTTGCGCGAGCATGCCCGCGAACTCACCCGCGGCCACCAGCCTGATGAGACGGGCGACCGCGTCGAATCGGGGCAGCCTGCTCGACAGCGCCCACGCGGCGTGCTCCCGCAGGTAGGTGCGCTTGCTCGACAGCAGCCGCACGAGCACCGCCTCGGCCTCGTCGTCGAAGATCTGGGCGAGCGCATGGGTCGCCGCGATCGCCGCGACCTGGTCTTCACCCTTGAGCGCTCCCTGGAGCACGCGGATGGTGCGCTGGCCGCCATCCCGGCTGGCCTCGAACGCAAGATCGTCAGCGAGCCGCAGCGCGTCGATCAGGCGCTCGGCCTGCTGCACAGCGTCGAGTGACGTCTGGATTCCCACCTGAATTACCCTCTCGATCGGCCCTCATCACTGTATGTCACCAGCGGTGTGATTCACTCGGGGGGTGCGAATTCTGGCCATCGGTGATATCGGCGTTGCGAACTCGATGATGCACATCGGCGACGAGGCGATGTTCGAGGAGTTCGTCGCCCAGGCCCGGCGCCGTGGCATCCGCGACATCGTGGCCGTCTCGTCGAACCCGGATGACACGATCGCACGTTACGGCCTCGAATCGGTGTCGCGTCTCGGTCTGAGCGGCGATCGTGCCAGCATGATCGCGCAGGCTCCCGAGGCTGCCCTTGCCGCACTGGACACGGTGGATGCCGTCGTCATCACCGGCGCCGGAAACCTCGCCTCGACCTGGCCCGTGCACATCATCGAGCGGCTCGAGATCGCCCGCCGGGCCGCGGCGCGAGGCATCCCGCTCGTCATCACCGGACAGACCCTCGGGCCCGGACTGGTGCCCGACGACGAGCGGATGCTCGCCGAGCTTCTGCACTCGGCGGCGCTCGTCGGGGTGCGCGAGTCGGCGTCGCACGCGCTCGCCTCCCGCCTCGGCGTCGACGACGATCGGCTGCGACAGGGGGCGGATGACGCGAGCTTCCTCGGTTTGCCTCCGGGCGAGCATCCCGCCGCCGAGCCCTACGTGCTCGTGTCACTCTCGACCCACGTCGGCGCCGCCGACCGCACCGGGTTCGTGGACTCAGTCGCGGCCCTCCTCGACTCGATCGCACGCGACAGCGGCGTCGAGATCGTGTTCCTCGCCCACTTCGGTCCGCTAGCGCCGCCCTGGCAGCGCGGCGACGTCGTGATGCACGAGGCGGTCGCGGCCCGGATGACGCAGCCCACCCGCACCGAACCGACGAGCACCGCGGCCGAGGCCGCCCGGCTCGCGCGCTCCGCCTCCATGGTCGTCACCAGCCGCTACCACCCCGCGGTCTTCGCGGGCCCGTCCGGGGTCGCGACTCTGGGCATCGCGGTCGACGACTACACGACAGTCAAGCTGAGCGGCGCGCTGGCTGCATTCGGGCAGGCGGGCGTCGTTGCCGCCGCCGACCTTGCCGATGCCCCGCAGCTCGCCGAGCGGCTCTGGGGCGCTCGTCACGAGATCCGCGTGCGCGGTCAGGTGATCGCGGCCGAGCGACGGGCGGAATCAGACGCGTGGTGGGAGCGCGTGGTCGGCGTAGTCTCGAATACATGACTCTCCCCCTGCGCTTCGGCTACAAGGCCTCCGCCGAGCAGTTCGCCCCCACCGAATTGCTGAACTATGCCGTGCTGGCCGAGCAGGCCGGTTTCGACTCCGTATTCGTCTCCGACCACCTCCAGCCGTGGAACCACGAGGGCGGCCACGCACCCGCGGCGATGCCGTGGCTCGGCGCTCTCGGCGCCCGCACCGAACGCATCATCATGGGCACCTCGGTACTCACGCCGACGTTCCGGTACCACCCCGGCGTGGTGGCGCAGGCGTTCGGCACTCTCGGGGTGCTGTTCCCGGGCCGCGTCATCCTGGGCGTCGGAACCGGCGAGGCGCTCAACGAGGTCGCCCTTGGCATCCCGTGGCCCGACGTGAAGGAGCGCTTCGCCCGCCTCAAGGAGGCGCTCGAGCTCATCGACCTGCTCTGGCGCGAAGACCGGGTCACGTTCGATGGCCAGTACTTCCAGACCGAGAACGCGACGATCTACGATCGCCCCGACGTGCCCGTGCCGGTGTACATCGGCGCGTCTGGCCCGGCAGCTACGCGGTTGGCGGGGCGGGTGGCATCCGGATTCATCACGACCTCGGGCAAGGCCCGCGAGCTCTACACCGAGACCCTGCTGCCGGCCCTCGCCGAAGGACTCGAGAAGGGCGGCCGCACGGCCGACGACGTCGACACCCTCATGGAGATGAAGGTCTCGTTCGACCACGACCGCGAGCGCGCGCTGCAGGACACCCGGTACTGGGCGCCGCTGGCCCTCAGCCCCGAGGAGAAGATGGGCGTCGAGGACCCGCAGGAGATGCAGCGCCTCGCCGACGCCCTGCCGATCGAGCGCGCCGCCTCACGCTGGATCGTCTCGACCGATCCCGACGAGCACGTGTCGCGCATTCGCGAGTACATCGACCTCGGCTTCCGGCACCTCGTGTTCCACGGGCCGGGGGCCGACCAGGAGCGGTTCATCAAGCTCTACGGCGAGGAGATCCTGCCGCGCCTGCGCGCGCTCGACGCCTGAGCGGATCGGGCTTAGCGCCCGACCTTGCCGAACAGCCCGGCGATCGGCGCGACCACGATCGGGCGCGCCGCGAACCAGCCGCCGACGATCACCAGCAGCGACACCACGAAGATGATGAATCCGAGCCAGTTGACGGCATCCTGACCGGCGAACATGTGGTTGAGGTTACGCAGCGCCCCGGTGGCCAGCACGAGGGTGACGTGCACGATCGTGAACGCGACGAAGTAGAACATCACCGGCAGGTGGATGGCCCGGGCGATCTCGATCGGATAGATCTTGTTCAGGCGCGGGGCCTTCTTCGGCCACAGGCCCGACATGCGAACGCCGGTGATGATCGCCAGAGGTGCCGCGATGAAGACCGTCGCGAAGTAGGCGATCAGCTGGAGGCTGTTGTAGTTGACCCAGCCGTTCTCGGTGGGCCAGTCCAGCGAGGCGTACTGCAGCGCCGCTGACAGGGCGTTCGGCACGACCTCCCACGACGTGGGGACGATCCGCAGCCAGTGCCCGGTGGCGAACAGCAGCACGATGTAGATCAGTCCGTTGGTCAGCCAGAGCAGGTCGAGGGACTGGTGCGTCCAGAGGGTAAGGCTGATCTTGCGACCGCCCGGCTGCCACTTGGGGGTCCAGGATGCCGGTGGCCGCTTCTGCGTGCGCACCTGCCAGCCGGTCTTCACGATCAGCACCATGAAGAAGACGTTGAAGAAGTGCTGCCAGGCGAGCCAGGTGGGGATGCCCACCGGCGCCGTCTCGGGCAGCTCGGTCTCGCCGGGGTAGGTGGTGAGGAAGTCCTTCACGCCGTCGAGACCGACGAGCCAGCGGGCGATGAGTACGACGATCGCTGCGACGACGATCAGTGCTATCCCGCCGAGAACCCAGCGCGCGACGGCGCTCTCGGGGAGTCGGATTCCGCGGCGCTGCGAGGTCGTTGCGGCGGGCGCGGGTGCGGCCGGCGGCGCGGCGGCAGGGGGCGCGGTCGGCGAGGTCGCGGCGGCAGGAGTTGCGGCGGCAGGAGTCGCGGCGGCGGGCTTCGCGTTTGCGCCGAGCCCGGTGCGCTGCGGGCGCGGGGCGGCGGGCGGTGGCGTGGGGGCGGTGTCCGCGGCGGGTGCGGGCGCGGCATCCGGGGCGGGCTGGCCGGCGGCCGGGGTGGACGCACCCTGTCCCGGAGCACCCGCGCCCTGAGCGCCGGCACCCTGGCCCGGACGGGGAAGTCCCTCGCGTGCCATCGGCTAGTCCTTCTTCGCGGAGATCGCGTCGATGAGCTGCGGCACCACCGTGAACAGGTCGCCCACGACGCCGAAGTCGGCGATCTCGAAGATCGGCGCGTCGGCATCCTTGTTGATGGCGACGATCGTCTTGGCGGTCTGCATGCCGGCCCGGTGCTGGATCGCGCCCGAGATGCCCACCGCGATGTACAGGCGCGGCGACACGGTCACGCCGGTCTGGCCCACCTGATACGAGGCGGGAACGTAGCCGGCATCGACCGCGGCCCGGGATGCCCCGACCGCAGCGCCAAGCGCGTCGGCCAGTTGCTCCACCAGCGCGAAGTTCTCCGCCGAACCCACCCCGCGGCCACCCGAGACGACGGTCTTCGCGCCCCGCAGCTCGGGACGGTCGCTTGCGGTCACGGTCGCCTGGTAGTCGACGACCTCGACGTCGCGCTTGCCGCTGGGCGTGACATCCAGCTGCTCGATGCTCGGCGTCTGGGCCGCGGCGCGCGCCTCGATGGCGCCCTGCCGCACCGTCGCGACGAGGGTTCCGGATGTCGCAGCCGAGTCCACGAGGTACGCCCCGCCGTACACGGAGTGGTGGGCGACCGGCCCCTCCTCATCGCGCGAGACGGACACGACGTCCACGGCGAGAGCGGCACCGGACCGCACCGCGAACCGGGCCGCGATGTCGCGACCCTCGCTCGAGCTGGAGATGAGCACCGCGTCGGGACTCACGCTGGCTGCGGCTGCGGCCAGAGCGTCGACGACCGGGGCCAGCAGTGGCGATCCCGCGGGCCGGTCGGCGACCAGCACACGTGCGGCGCCGAGCTCGGCGGCGCGTTCGGCTGCCGCGGCAGACACGGCGGCGGGAGCGACCACGAGCGCCACGGGGGTTCCGATGCCGGCAGCAGCGCCGAGCAGTCCGGCCGCGCTGGGGAGCACAGTTCCGGCGGGCGAGACCTCGACGAGAACGAGGATGGGTGCGGAGGAATCAGTCATGGTGTCGTCCTCAGATCAGCTGGTTCTTGGCGAGGAACTCGGCCAGCTGCGTGCCGGCGTCGCCCTCATCGACGATGGTGACCCCGGCCGCGCGAGCTGGGCGCTCGGCGAGGCTGATCACGATGGAGTGGGCGTCCTCGCCCGAGGCTCCCGAGGTTGCCGCGAGGTCGGCGAGCGTGAGGGTGTCCAGCGGCTTCTTCTTGGCGGCCATGATGCCCTTGAAGCTGGGGAACCGCGCATCCGGAAGCGCCTCGGTGATCGACACGACCGCGGGCAGCGCCGCTTTGACGGTGTAGCTGCCCACCTCGGTGTCGCGTCGACCGGTCACGTCGGTCGCGGTGATCGCGACTGTGCTCAGCCCCGTTGCTGCGGGCACATCGAGCAGCTCCGCGACCATCGACGGGATGACGGCGCCGCCGCCGTCCGTCGACACGTTGCCCGCGATCACGAGGTCGAAACCCTCGTGGCTGAGCGCGGCGGCGAGAGTGGTGGCGGTCAAGGTGGTGTCGGCACCGATGAGCGCGTCATCCAGGATGTGGATGGCCCGATCAGCACCCATCGCGAGGCCCTTGCGCAGGTTGGTCGGCACAGAAGCCGGGCCCATCGCGAGCACGACGACCTCGCTGCCGGAGTTCGCCTCGGCGTAGGTCAGCGCCACCTCGATCGCGCGCTCGCCGATCTCGTCGAGCACGAGTTCACCGGCGCCGCGCTCGAGCAGTCCGGTCTCCAGGTTCAGCCGGCGATCGCCCCAGGTGTCCGGGACCTCTTTGACCAGAACGACGATCTTCATGTCGTGCCTTCCTATCCGTCGAACCAGTATCGCCGTACCCGGCGCACTCCTCCAGCCAGTTGGGGGCTCTCGACAACCGCGGCGCGGCTGAGGCCCCACCGATCGGGGATGATCGACAGCCCGCTCTGGCTATGGTTTCGACTCCGTTCAAAACTCGAGCGCGCCAGATCCAACTACTCGGTGCAAACCACTTGCGAGGCTAGAGCCATCGACTACCGGTTCACACCGAGTTGGCGCAGCAGTGCGCTCACAGGTTGTGAAATCTCCAACCCTCGGCAGCGTCCCAGTGGTAGATCTCGCCTGTGCCGCCATCCAGCCACAGATTCGTGAGAATCTCGGGCGGAGAGAAGTCACCCCAAGTTAGGTACGAGGGAGAAACAGGAAGCAACCCGCCCTCGTTACCAGTCGAGGCCATCAAGAGATAGAGATGGCGCACTTCCGTACTTAGACGGTCCCCCTCCGCGGAGAGCTTCTTCAGCTTTCGCGCCACAAGGTCGGATGTGCTCAGGTAAGAGCTAAGTCGATTCAAATACGGGGTGTCACTTCCATACGGGATGTTGGCGTTCCAACCCGCCAGTTTCACGGCCGGTTCGCCCGACTCCGAAATATGGTACGCGCGCACCATTGGCGACACTTCGAGATCATGCACTTCGTCACCGTCGCGGAGCGCCTCTAATGCGAGGGCCAGTTCTCGGGCGAAAGCCATGCGACGCTTGCCTGCCGGCAGACTCCAACCGTGTCCGAAGTTGATCGCCCAACGTGTACTACCCCGATACACAGCGTTCAGGTCGTCGATCATCGGCTCCAGGTTGGAGCTGTTGCGCTGATAGGCCTGATCCAACGTGGAAGTCACCTCAACGATGCCGGTCAGACAGTCTCTGTTGTGCAGGGTGAGGTCGACGGCGCCCTGCCTCCCGTCCTTGTCTTCCAACCGAGGCATATCGCCCGTGAACACGTGCAGGAACAAAGCAGCTCGTGCCTCAGAATCCTCGACATCACCAAACGCGCTCACGCGTTCATTCCATGCATCTGGAAGTAGCCGGAGCACCGCTTCGTCGAAAGACGCACCCTCAGCACACCAGTTCTTTGTGAGATCTCGAGGCCCATCTTTGCTATCGCTCATGGCCTGACACTTTCTCTTGCACGGGGCATGTTACTGAGCATCTCGCAGCTCGGCGAGCCAATCAGCGAGATTGGTTCAGCAATGGCAAGCTCGGGCCATGATCGAGGTGCGCCACTGGAATCCAGGGAGCATTCAAGCGGCTGCAGAGTTCGAGAAGGTGATCGAGCTTCACAGACAGAGTAAGGCTACTCTCGGTCCTTTGCCTTTTGCCGCGTTCACGGAAGCAGGCAAACAGGGCCGCCTGATAGTTGGCGCGGTCGATGGCGAGCTCCGTGGATACGTGCTCTACGGCACACCTCGCCATCACACGGTGAAGCTCGTGCATGTCGCCGTCGACAAAGAGTCAAGAAAGTCCGGTCTCGCCAAAGCAATGGTCGAACTCGCGATCGCTTCGCATCCCGGGCGGTCGACCATCACTGCGCATTGCAGAGCGGACTACGGCGTTGATGGGTTCTGGCAGTCCCTAGACATGACGCCATCTTCAGAGCGAGCAGGTCGCGCGCAAGCTGGCTCGACGCTCACAATTTGGACCCGCCGCATAGGACCGCGCGATCTCCTCGAGGACGCGCTCTACGCTTCTTCGCGCCTTTTGGCAGTACTCGATTCGAACGTGATCATCGACTTGTATGCCTCGGATGCGATTGATCGACACGATCGACACGAGTCGGTCGGGTTGGCTGAGGACTGGCTCAGTGACTTGGTAGATCGCAGCTACTCCCCAGAGGTTAACGTCGACATCAATCGGTTTCCCATCGTCGCCGAACGCGGACGGATACGTAACGCGCTCGCTGAGATGGTGCCGGTACGACGAGATCCAGGTATGACGGCCTTGGCGACCCAGCTCTTGGCGCGAATGCCTCATGAGCTCGTTGCGCAGGACGCGAGTCTGGCCGACGATGCAAAGCATCTCGCTGACGCGATTCTCGCTGGCGCTGATTATTTCGTGACTCGTGACGACAACCTATTGCGAGCGACCAGGACATGGGCAGACGAGGACTACAACATCGAAGTACTTCGCCCGGTCGCGCTCCTCCAGCGGCTCTTTCCCGCGCCCGGTCTCAGCCATTTCCGCTCCGACGCCCTCGAATCCATCGGGCTATCTTGGGTTCGTCAGGCCTCGGCGAAGCAGGATCTTGTCGACGCATTTCTTCAATATCGCGTTGGCGAGAAGTCGACTTTTTTCCGTAAGAAGCTCCAGGCTGTGCTCGCCCATCCAGGAAGTGCCGACCTGGAGGTGTTGTCCGATCAGCAAGGGCGAAACTGGGCGCTACTTGGCGTGGAGGTCAAAGACCAAACGTTGACGGTCCCTGTGCTGCGCGTGGCACGCGGGCGCCTGGGCTCCACGATTGCGTTCCAGCTCATTCGTCATTTGCGGGAGCTCGCGGTGGATCGTGGCGCGAATCTGGTGTCAGTGCTGGACGACACGCTTGACCCTGTGGTTGTTGGGGCACTCGAGGTCGACGGGTTCGCAGGGTCTCCCGCGACAGCGGCGATTGCCCCTTTTGCCGATCCAAAGGCCGTGACCCACGTAAATTCACCTCTGGATGTCGCCGCGTACGAGCGTACAAATTGGCCCCAGGTCCTGCTCGATCGAGACGTGCCGGTGTGGGTCGTTCCAATCCAACCCGCTTACGCACGAAACCTGATCGGGTACAACGACACCTTGATCGCGGGTCGTGAGAGTCAAACCCTGGGCCTAGCGCGAGAGTTCGTCTATTTTGGCGCCCCGAAAATCAAGAATTGGAATGTTCCTGCAAGAGTGCTTTGGTACGCCACGAAGGACGAGGGTGTTCCGGAACGAACAGCGGTGCGAGCGGCCGTCGCTCACTCGTGGGTCACCGCATCTACTGTGGTTGACGTGGACACCGCAATCGAGCAATACCGCTCACTCGGCACCCTTAAGGAGCGCGAAATTAGGCAACACGGTGGGTCAGGCAAGGTGCTAGTACTTCGATTCGAAAACACACAGCTGCTATCTATGCCAATCGCGCGAACGAAGTTCAATGCGCTCCTGAAGAAGCACGACGTTACGCCACCACTCCAGACTGCACGCGCGGTACCTGCGACGCTCTTCGACGACGTGCTTCGCACGCAACCGGGATATGAGACGCGATGACTAAGGTGCTGTTCCTCTCGGTCAAACCTCGCTACGCCCGAGCGATCCTCGAGGGGCGCAAGACCATCGAGGTCCGTCGCCGGTTCCCTAGCGTTGCTGCAGGGACTGTTGTGGTTCTTTACGCGAGCTCACCTGAACGAGCGATCATCGGGACCGTTCGACTCAAGGAAACGATTCGGATCGATCCAAGTGATGTGTGGGGAATGTATGCCGATGATATCGAGATCGACGAAGACAGCCTCGACGAATACTTGGCGGGAGCACCTGAATCGACACTGCTCGAGGTCGAAAGTCCAGAGACCTGGGCGCGTCCCGTCCCCTTAAGTGTGCTGCGAAAGACTCTCGGCTTCGAGCCGCCGCAGAGTTTCCGGTACCTCGCTTCCGAGCAGGTCGATTCACTTCGATTGAACCTTGGGGTTGCTCCCGCTCCGTAGTTAGCGAAACCATGTCGCAACAAGACGAGCGCAGCGATTGACCCCAGTCTTCTTCGCGAGGGTTGGGCGTCGCCGCCGTAGTTCGCTGTCCATGAAGCAGGCCCGAGAATTGACGTTCGGGTCGACGTTCCTTCGGGTGGCCAGGCACGCTCAACATGAGCCTGACCTGACGTGACCTCGTCAAACCAATCGAGGTCATCGCCAGCGCAACCAGTCCTTAAATGAGGACGCCCGACGCTAGTCGCGTCGGGCGTCGTTGTGGTGGACCCTAGGAGATTTGAACTCCTGACCTCCTCGATGCGAACGAGGCGCGCTACCAACTGCGCCAAGGGCCCGTGATGCGTTAGCTAGGTTATCACCTGCGCGCGAGGGGTTTCGATACGCGGCTTCGCCGCTACTCAACCGGCGAAAGCGGGTGGGTTTCGATACGCGGCTTCGCCGCTACTCAACCGGCGTGAGTGGTTGGGTTTCGATACGCGGCTTCGCCGCTACTCAACCGGCTAGCCAGCGTGGCGGCGGCGGGCCAGCGCGGCGTCGAGGTCCGGGAGCGGGGTGCCAGCGGCATCCACTCGTCCCATCGCGGCGAAGCGGCTCGGGATCGCGGGCGGCTGGGGTGCCGAACGCAGTGCCTCCTCGGCCTGCGCGGCTGCGGCGGCCAGCGCCTCGGTGGGGTCACCGATCTCGACCGGCTCGATCACTGGCCTAGACAGGTAGAGCGGCTTGGGAACGGCGACGGGCGTCCACTCGACTGGCGCCTGCTCGGTCACGACGTGATCGACCATGGGCTCACGACGTCGCACGGGACGAGCGACCGGCGCGCGACGCGAGCGGGCGACCTCGGCCAAGCGGCCCAGGAGTGCCAGCGAGCACAGCGTCGACAGCGCGGCGCCCGCGAGCAGCAGCCACGACTGAGAGCCCGCGACGATTCCGATCACCTGCGCGATGGTCACCGCAAACGAGACGAGGAAGACCACACCGGCGAGCGCACGAGTGCGGCGCAGCCGACGAGCGGCTATCGCCCGGGCATCCGGACGCACGGTCGGAGCCGTGACGGGCCGACCCACCGCGAGCGGACCCTGGGGGGCGCGGCGGGCGCGCAGCTCGGCACGCACGGGCGCCGGAACCTCGGCGGTCTCGGCAAGCACGCGGATGGTCTGCTGCAGCCGCACGGCGTTGCGCTCGGTCGCGAGATACTCGCGCCGACGCAGCCAGGTCGGCAGCAGGTAGACGAGCCAGAGCACGGCGGCGATCGCCAGCATGATGCCGCCGCCCAGTCCCGTGAGTTCCATGATGCACAGGGTACGAGCCGGGCGACCGGATGCCGCTGAGGCGCGCTGCGCTGGGGCCCAAGCCGAGGCGGCGATCTAGCCCAGGAGCGGTCGCGCGGCCCGCGCGCGGTCGGCCGCGGGGATCGCGGCATCCTTCGACGGAGCCTTGCCATCACGCCACCGGCGCAGCACGCCGGTCGGCAGCTCGTCTACGGTGAGCGCGAAGCAGAAGTGGTCGCGCCAGTCGCCGTTGATGTGGATGTAGCGCCGCCGCAGCCCCTCGTAGCGGAACCCGAGTTTCTCGACGACCCGCAACGACGGCTCGTTCTCGGGCCGGATGCAGATCTCCATGCGGTGCAGGCCGATGCCGAAGAAGCAGTGGTCGGTCGCCAGCGCGACCGCGGTCGGAGTCGCTCCCCGACCGGCGAAGCGCTCGGACACCCAGTACCCGATGGTCGCCGACGAGAGCGACCCGTAGGCGATCGACGACACGTTGAGTTGCCCGGCGATCTGCCCGTCGTACTCGATCACGAACGGCAGACCGAGCCCGGCGCGGGCGTTCTGCTGCAGGCTGCGGATGCTCGCACGCACGTCGAAGCTCATCGGGCCGTGCGGATTGGTCGCCTCCCACTTGCGCAACCAGCCGCGGTTCTCTGCCAGCTCGCGCTCGAGGGTGCGCGCGTCGCGCAGCCGGATCGGCCGTATGGTCGTGTGCCCCTCGCTGAGGGTGGGAATCGTCGACGCCACGCTCAGTCCAGGTCGGCCGCGAACTGCTTGAGCCAGGGTCGCAGCTCGGGTCCGAGATCGTCGCGCTCGACCGCCAGCTGCACGATCGCCTTGATGTAGTCCACGCGATCCCCGGTGTCATAGCGACGGCCGCGGAACACGACGCCGTACACACCGCCGGCGATGCCGTGCTCGGCCATCTCCTGCAGCGCATCCGTCAGCTGGATCTCGCCGCCCTTGCCCGCCTCCGTGTGCTCCAGCACGTCGAAGATGTCGGGCTGCAGCACGTACCGCCCGATGATCGCGTAGTTCGAGAGCTCGGTTCCGGCCGGGGGCTTCTCCACCAGTCCGGTGATGCGCACAACATCGGGGGTTCCCGTCTTCTCGACGGTCGCGATGCCGTAGAGGTGGGCGGATGTCGGCTCCACCTCCATGAGCGCGATCACCGAGGCGTTGCGCAGCGCCTGCTCCTCGAGCATCCGCGCCAACAGCACGTCGCGGGAGTCGATGAGGTCGTCACCGAGAAGCACGGCGAACGGCTCGCGGCCCACGTGCATCCGGGCACGCAGGATCGCGTGGCCGAGTCCTCGAGGATCGCCCTGACGCACGTAGTGCATGTCGGCGAGGTCGTTCGAGTACTCCACCTTCTTGAGCTTGTCGACGTCCCCCTTCTCCTCGAGGGTCGCCTCCAGCTCCGTCATGCGGTCGAAGTGGTTCTCGAGCGCATTCTTGTTGCGCCCCGTGATCATGAGCACGTCGGTGAGTCCGGCGGCGACGGCCTCTTCGACGACGTACTGGATGGCCGGCTTGTCGACGACCGGCAGCATCTCCTTGGGCATCGCCTTGGTGGCGGGCAGGAAGCGCGTCCCCAGGCCCGCAGCGGGGATGACAGCCTTCGTTATGCGAAATGCCATAGCCACAGGCTAGCGGGCGAAGGCCCACCAAACCCGCTTCATGCCAGACTTGACCCATGCCCGACGAGGTCGCCAACCAGAAACGCGCACTGCGCGCCGAGTTGCGCGAGCGCCGACGCATCACCCCCGATCACCACCGTCAGGCAGCGGATGCCGCCATCACCGAGCACCTCATCCAGCTGACGAACGACCTGCACTCGCAATCCCTCGCCGCGTATCTCTCGCTGCCGGACGAGCCGGGCACCCGCGACTTCATCGCGTGGGCCTGCGCGAAGGGCATCAAGGTGCTGCTGCCGATCTCGCGGGCCGATGGCCTGCTCGACTGGGCCCCCTACGACGGCAAGGCGGAGTCGGTGGACGACTTCGGCATGCCACGTCCCACCAGCGAGGTGCTGGGCCCGATCGCGATCAACTCGGTGGACCTCATCATCGTGCCGGCGGCATCCGTCGACCGCTCGGGAATGCGAATGGGCTGGGGCCGAGGCTACTTCGACAAGACCCTGGGAAGCATGGAGAACTGCCCGCCGGTCTATGCTGTGATCTTCGACGATGAGCTCGTCGACACCGTGCCGAGTGAACGGCACGACCAGCGCGTCGACGGGGTCGTCACCCCTTCTGGCATCGTCGCCTTCTAGCTCTCCACTCGCTGCCCACACCAAGGAACACCGTGCCCACCTACTCGTACCGCTGCACCGAATGCAGCAACGCCTTCGACATCCACCAGTCGTTCACCGACGACTCCCTCACCGTGTGCCCGACCTGCGGCGGCGTGCTGCGCAAGGTCTTCTCGCCGGTGGGCGTGACGTTCTCGGGCTCCGGGTTCTACCGCACCGACTCGCGGGCAGCCGCGAAGAGCGAGGGGTCGGGCAGCTCGTCGAGCGCCTCGAGTGCCTCAGCGAGCGACTCCGGCTCGAGCTCGACTCCCGCGCCGGCCGCGGCCAAGACCGAGAAGAAGTCGTCCACCCCCGCCTCCTCGGGATCCGCCTCAGGGGGCACCAGCAGTTAGGAGCACGTCGTGCTGAAGGGCTTCAAGGAGTTCATCCTCCGCGGCAATGTCATCGATCTCGCCGTCGCCGTAGTGATCGGTGCCGCATTCACGGGCATCGTCACCGCGATCGTCGGGAGCGTTCTGAACCCCGCGCTCGGCGCGCTGTTCAACGCCGAGGACCTCGCCAAGGCGCTGCCCGTGAACATCCCGACCGTGTCGGGCGGCACTGCCACCATGTACTTCGGTGCGGTGATCGCGGCGATCATCCAGTTCCTGCTGGTTGCGGTGGTCGTCTACTTCGGCCTCATCGTGCCGATCAACTACGTCAAGCGCGTGTCGTTCCGTCGTCGCGCCGAACCGGATGCCACGGCCGAGCCCGCACCGCCCACCGAGCTGGAGCTGCTCGCCGAGATCCGCGACCTGCTCGCGAGCCGCAAGGACTGATCGCCCGCTACCCCCAGTGCAGCGGCGGACCCGCGCTTCGTGTCGAGCATGATGCCTGTCAGCGGCCGTCGCGCGCCCCGGTCTGTCCGCCCTCGGCCCGTCCGCCCTCGACCCGTCCGCCCCGGCCCGTCCGCTCCTGCCTGACCGCCCCGGCCCGACGGCTCACCGGGCGCTGTTAGCCGGCACGCTCCCCGAACTCAGGACATTTGTTCGCGACCCTGCCTAATGTCCTGAGTTCGGGGAGTCGCCACGACCGGCCTTCCAGATGCGCGCCGAGACGGGCTGCGAGGAGACGGCAGGGCTTAAGGGATGTCAGAAACTCCCGCTAGCCCCAGTGCGGCGGCTTGTCGCGCTTGAGCTGCTCGTCGTTCTCGTCGACATGGTGCCGGGAGGGCTCTGGTGCGGGAGTAGGGTCCGACCCCTCGGGTGCCGGGGTGGTCACGCGCCGCGAGCCGCGCGCGCGCCGCGGCGATGGCGCGATGTGGTCGTGATCCTCGGCCCGGTGGTCAGGCATTCGACGCGACGATGGTGATCGGTTCGGTGATCGGCGCGGCATCCGCCCCGAGCATCGTCGCCACCCGGGCGGCCACGGCGTCGGGGTCGCTGAACAGATCGAATGCGTGCACCCGCAGGTAGTGCCATCCGAGACGGCGCAACAGCTCGGGACGCAGGCGCAGCGATTCGCGCAGCGTGCCGCGGTTGAGCACCGCATCCGTTTCGATGGTCAGGCACATGCCGCCGCGGGACGCAACCAAGCCCAGCTTTCCGCGGTGACCGAGCGCGACATTAAGTCCTCGGGCCTCGAGCCGCTGGGCCAAATCCACCAGCATGGGCTCGCTGTCGTCGGGCACCGGCTGCTCGATCTGGCGAGCACCGACCTCCCCGAGAATCTCAGCGAGCGCGACCGCGCCGTGCTTCATGCGACCGTCGTCGAGGTCTTCCGGCTCGAAGGACGTCACGATCACCATCGAACGCCGAGCGCGCGTCATGGCGACCGCGAGCAGCCGCTCACCGCCGGGCTCGCCGAGGGCTCCGAAGTCGGACAGCACCCGGCCGTGCGGGGTGCGCCCGTAGCCGATCGAGAAGATCACCCGGTCCCGGCTCTGCGCGACGGCCTGATCGATGGTCGTCACGGCGAAGGGCTCGGGCCGGTCACCGATGACGAAGTCGACGAGCTCGGGCCGCGATCCGACGGCACCGAGCACCGCCTGCATCACCCGTACCGCGTGCTTCTCGCTCGCGGTGATGACCATGAGCGACTCGTGGGGGCGCTTCGAGGCGTGGTCCAGTACGAGATCGACGACGCGGTCGACCTCGGCATCCGGGCTCTCGACCGCGCCGGAATCGGGGTCGGGCATGCCGTGCCCGTCCGCGACGTAGTCGAGGGCGAGGCTGCCGTGACCGAGGAAGCTGCCGGCCCAGGGCAGCGACTGGATGCGCCCGCCATAGAACCGGCGGTTGACGAGCTCTGCGAGGTCCTCGCCGCCGGGCCGGTAGCTGCGCGTGAGGGTCAGCGTGGGCAAGAGTGCTCCGAGCCGGGCAAGTGCCGACTGCGAGTGGATGTCGTCGGTGGTCGAGCCCGTCGAGACCCCGGTGGTCGAGCCTGTCGAGACCGCAATCGAAAAAACTGCAGGTGTCTGCGTGACCGGGTCACCGAACGCGACGACCTGCTTGGCTCGGCGAATCGCGCCAGCACTCTCGGCGACGGTGGTTGCGCCGGCGTCGACGAGAATCACCGTGTCGAACGGCATCGTGTCGATGATGCGGTCGATCTCGTACGGAGACGCGAGCCAGACTGGCGCGACGGTGCGCGACAGGTGCGGCGCCGTGGTCTGAAGGTCGAACGCGGTGACGGAGTCGCGGGAGAGTAGGCGCTTGAGCAGGTTCGCCTCGTCGGGCCAGTCAACGAGGCCGATCTTCCAGTTCTCGGCGAGCTGCCATGCCAGAAGCTGGGCGCTGCCCGCGGCGTGCGCCTCGTCGACGAGACGGAAGTCGGCCTCCAGACGATCGAGCACCGAGGTGTTCGCATTCAGCAGAGCGCGGTCGGCTTCGAGGAGCGACTCCAGAGCCGACTTCCACCACGACAGCTCGAGCTCGGCGGCAACCTGCTCCTCCGGCACGTGGCGGCGGGCGAGGTCGTCGATGAGCGGGTCGAGGTCGAGGTCACGCAGAGCCGTCATCAGGGCCGTGCGGTCCTGCAGGTTGTGCAGCACATCCGATTCGGCGGCAAGAGCCTCGATCTTGGCGACCAGCGACTCGATCGGCACGGAGTCGAGTTGAGAGTCCCGTCCGGTGAGCCCGAGCGGTTCGTCGAGGGCGGCGAGATCCTGGGAGACCTGCTGGAACGCGACCTGCACGTCGCCGATGCCAACTGGCACCTCGGGAATCGCACCCTCGGCCACGAATCGATGCCAGAGCACGCGCTGGTGCTGGATGCGGATGAGGGCGGCATTGAGGTCGCCCACCCGCACACCCGGACGCACGTACTCCAGGGCCAGCTTCTTGAGCCGACGCCGGTTGCCGTTCGACATGTCGGGGAAGTCCTTGCGCGGCGCGGTTGCCGCGATCAGCTCGCTGATCGAACGGTCGAAGACCATCGGCAGGAACTTGTCGAGAGTGTCGCGCAGGTCGACGAGAAGGCGCAGGTAGATGCCCAACTCCGCGATCGTCGTGAACGGACGCATGTGGGTGCCCGCCACGAGCTGCTGGGCCATCGGAAGCAGGCGCGGGAGTTCGTCGGCCGCCAGACGCTTGGCGATCTCGTGGGCGCGCAACGCGGCATCCCCGTTGGCGAACTGGGCCCCGTACCAGGGCGAGTCGCCGGGGCCGTACTTGAACTCACCCAGCTGGGCCGCAGCGACCATGATCTCGGTGGCCCGGGTGCGATCGGAGGTCAGCCGTTCGACGGCGGACCTCGACAGCCGTGCCGTCGTCGACGGCGGGCTCGGGAGCAACGCAAGCCTGCTCAGCTCCGTGACACAGTCCAGCACCGAGACCCCGAGCTGCGGGTCGACGCGGGTGAGGGCGCCGCGGTAGTCCAGCAGCACCTTGCGCAGGCGCAGGAGGGCGTCATCCACCTCGCCGACGTTGGGCTGGCGCGCCTTCTCGCTGCGACCGATCGAGCGGATGATGTCGCGACGCAGCGACCGCGGCGCGACCGCGAGTCCCGGAAGGCCCACGTCGGTCAGCCGCTGCGCGATCGAGTTCAGGGATGCCCGCCGGGCACTGACCACGAGAACGCGCTTGTTCTGCGTGACGAGACTTCCGATGGCGTTGACGATCGTCTGGGTGCCGCCGGTTCCCGGCAGGGTCTTGACGACCAGCGAGTTGCCCGCCGCGATCTGGGCGATCACGTTCTCCTGCTCGGCATCCGCGTCGAGAAGCAGCGCGTCGGTCTGCGGCGATCGTTCGTCGGAGGGCACAGCCTGCACGGGCGCGTAGGCCTCGGAGAGCATCCGCTCGGCCGTTTCATTGCCGGCAAGGGCATCGAGCACCGGATGCGTCAGGTCGGCAGCATCGGCGACGAGCGCCCCTGCAACCTCGGCGAACGACGAGACGACCAGACGCGGGCTCACCCGGAAGTGCTCGAGGTGCGAGGTGAGGCCGCGCAGCCGATCGATGACGGGGTTGGGCTTGAAGGTGCCGTCGTCGTCCGTGAGGGCAACGAATGCCTGCGCGTCGAGGCGCAACTGGAACTGCTCGTCGAGCGCCTGGGCGAACGCGGGATTGAGGTAGGCGGTGCCGCGCAGCTTGAGCTCGAAGTCGCGCCCGTGCCGGCGGATGGCCAGGGGACGCAGCAGCACGGGGGCGCTGAACTCCTCTCCCCCGAAAGTCCAGTCGGCGATGCCGATGCCGAGGTGCACGCTGTCGATGCCGCGCGCCGTCGAGAGCTCGAGACCCTTGGCCTCGACCGCCGAGGCCGCGATCTTTGCGCTGCGCAGCGCGATCTCGTCACGGATCAGGCTCGACAGCAGTGTCGACTTGCCGGTGATGAACTGGGCGAGACCGCCGGGATGCGTCGTGGACAGTTCGATGCGCGTGCGCGGGGAGTCGACGAAGTGCAGCAGTGGCGAGCGACCGCCGAGGGCCGCGAGTTCCGCGCGCCAAGCGGCCCAAGCCGGCTCACCCGCGTTGCCGGGAACCAGACCTGCCTCGCCGAAGCTGAGCGTGTGCGGCGCGGTCACCTGCATCGGGGTGTCCAGCGGGCCGGTTTCGGGCATGACGAGCTCCGGGTCGACACTGAAGTCGCGGGAGGTTCGATCGGCACGCCACACACCGCAACCTTAAGCGCGTGACCTGCGGAAACTCGGGAGAACGGGCCGAGTTTCGCGAACCGGGCCAGTCGTAGAATGAGGCCCATGGACGTGCTCGCAGGGCTCGCTACGGGCATCGTGACACTCGTGGTGGTCGGCGGCGGGCTGGTTGTGGTCGGTTTCGTCGTGCTGTTCCGGCGTCGGGGGGATCGCGGCATCCGCAGCTCGAACCCCAGCGGCATCGACGCACTGAACCGCAAGGCGGGAACGCTGCTCGTGAAGCTCGACGACGCCGTGCGCGATGCCGACGACGAGATCGGCTATGCGCTGGCGCAGTTCGGCCCCGAGAAGTCCCGCCCCTATGGCGATGCCGTCGCGAACGCGCGCGCCAAGGTGACCGAGGCCTTCCGGCTCAAGCAGGCGCTCGACGACGCCGTGCCCGATTCCGACCGGCAGCGGCGGGAGTGGACCCTGCAGATCATCGCGCTGTGCGAGCAGGCCGAGGCATCCCTGGCCGACCAGGCCACCCGCTTCACCGAACTACGCTCGCGCGAAGTCAACGCCGCGGGCACGCTCGACGACCTCCGCCGCCGGATCGAGACGACGACCGGCCGCCTCGCCACGTCTCGAGCCCTCCTCGCCGATCTCGCGAAGACCTATGCCCCCAGCACTCTGGCGGCAGTCACGGCGAATCCCGCCGAGGCCGAGAAGGCGCTCACTGTCGCCTCGACCGGGGCGGATGCCGCAGCCCCCGCCATCTCGCAGACCGGGGTCAATGACGTCTCAACCCAACTGGCCGAGGCATCCCAGGCGGCCCACCGGGCCGACCAGCTTCTCGACGCCGTGGACCGCACCGCTCGCGATCTTGCTGCCGCGAGCACGGCGCTCGCCGATCTGCGCACCCGCAGCACGGCTGACGTCGCGGAGGCCAAGGCCCTGAAGGCACCCGACGCCGAGACCGGCGAGGCGATCCTCGATGCTGTCGGCGTCGTCGAGAAGGCGCTCGCCGAGACGACGAAGGACCCGGTTGCCGACCTCGATCGCATCGGCGATGCCGTCGCACAACTCGACCTCGCCCTCGCGAGCGCGCGCAACCAGGCGCAACGCCTGGAACACGCCCGCACCGCCTACCTCGGCACCGTCGTCTCCGCGACGAACCAGATCGCCACCGCGCGGGAATTCATTGCGGGCCACGGCGGATCGGTCGAGGCACGCACCCGGCTTGCGGAGGCGGAGCGCCAGTTCACGATCGCACAGGCCGCCGCCGATCCGGTCGAGGCCCTCGACACGATCCGCAGATCGGTGACCTTGGCGCAGGACGCCGATGCCCTCGCACGATACGACGCCATGGGAGCACGATGACCGACGCACTGAGCAGGCACACCGACTACGGGCAGACGCCGCTGAACGAGTCCGATGTTCTGAGAGATCCGATCGCGCAGGCCCGGCTGTGGCTCGACCAGGCCGCCGAGTCGAACGTCTACGAGCCGAACGCGATGGTGCTGTCGACGATCGATCCTGACGGTCTTCCGTCCAGCCGCACGGTGCTGCTGCGATCGCTCGACGAGCGGGGCCTGGAGTTCTTCACGAGCTACACGTCGGCCAAGGGCAGGGCGCTGCTGGCGCATCCCGAGGTCTCGATCGTCTTCCCGTGGTACCTCATCCACCGCCAGATCATCGTGCGCGGGGTTGCGACACCGGTCGATCCCGCCGTCTCGGAGGCGTACTTCGCCAGCCGTCCGCGAGGATCGCAGATCGCGGCTACGGCGAGCGACCAGTCGCGGCCCATCGCCTCCCGCGACGAGCTCGAACGCAGGGTCGTGGAGCTCGAGGCGAAGTATGACGGGCGCGACGTGCCCCGACCGGACACTTGGGGTGGCTTCCGAGTCGTGCCCGAGTCGATCGAGTTCTGGCAGGGCCGATCGTCGCGCCTTCACGATCGCCTGAAGTTCACCCGCTCCGGATCGGGCTGGACGATGGAGCGACTCCAGCCCTAGATGGCGGCGGAGTCGCCCGGCCTGCCAGAGATGCGCTTGGGCACCTTGCGCGTACGGCGGGCGTAGGTCAGCGCACGTTCGCTCGACAGCGCCAGGATCAGCAGGATGTCGACCGACAGCCCGGGCAGGTTCGTCGCCAGGGTGAGGGTCGTGGTGCCGGTCGCCCAGCCCACTGCCTGCACGACTATCGCCAGTGTGCTGAGGGTCATCACCAAGACACGAGCCCAGTTGCGCCCGAGGAACACGAACCAGGCCAACAGGATGTCGGCCGCGGCGAACAGCAGCAGAGCGCCCACGATCACCCAGCGCACGACCTCGACGGCTTGCGGGTCGCTGCCCGGGGCGATGTCCAGAGCATCTCGATCGACAAAGACCGCCGCGGCCGCGACCAGCGTGACCAGGGCTCGGGAGAAGACCAGCAGCGCCCCGACGATCGTCGGACTGGGCCTCTTGTCTCGACTGTCGGTGGGCACCATCTCGGTTCCGACCGTGCGCACCCGACTGATGTCGATGATGGGCAGATCGCCGTCGGTGACGATGGCGTCTCCCCCGCCGTTGCGAGCGTGATATCCGGTCGAGAAGTCCCGGATGACGTTGACCCGCACCCGTCGACTGGCGGCGGTCACCGTGTCGACGATGTGGTCGCGCTCGACGTCGGTGCGCGCGTCGATCTTGTGGGTGATCTGCAGCGTGAACAGCGAAAAACCGACCGCCCGATCGTAGGTGCCGGCCGCGAGCCAGTCGACCCGAATACCCCCGGGCAGCAGCCAATCCGGTGGGCACCGCCAGAACCGCACGTGATGGCGCTTGCCGGGGGTGCCGTTGACCTCCTGTTGATACGCGAAGTCCTGCTTGCGCCCGAAGAGAAGCAGCGGGCTCACCGGGGCCTCCAGATAGCTGCGCCGCATCAGAGTGGATGCCACGATCCGCCACCCCGTCGCGAGCCCCAGATCATCGGCTCGCGTCCACCCCGCCGCCGTCATCGCGTCGTGCACCTGCGGCTCGCTGCCCAGCAGCGCGAGGTTGATCGGGTCTCCCAGCAGACCGTCGCTGGTGCGGGCCCGCCCGATGAAGTACTCAGGCACGTAGATGCGGGTGAGAATGCGGTGCAGCCGCGGGAGCACGAGGTAGGCCAGCAGCACCCAGAACACCAGGAAGAACCAGATCTGACCCCACCCGAGCGTGAAGCTCTCCCCGAACAGCAGCGCGGCGAGCCAGACGGCTGACGCTCCGCCGACGATGAAGAACATCCAGTCGAGAAAGGAGTCGACCGCCGGCTGCTGCACCAGCGGCAGCAGGGCCTGCGGGGTGCGCGAGCTCAGCCGCTCATTCAATCGCATCGAAGTCCACGGTGTAGATGGGCACGAGGTTCACGATCACCAGCGAGGTGTCTACCCCCGCGGCATCCAGAGCACTCTTCAGCTCGGATGTCTGCGGCAGCGGCAACGGACCCTCGAGGCGCACATGCACCTTCTCGCCCTGGGTCGTAACGTCCTGAACCTCCCAGCCCACCGACTGGGCCCACCTCTCGCTGGTGTCGAACACGCCCTTCTCCACGATGGAGCGGGCGGCGACGGTGAGGCTCGTGTAGGCGAGCGGGGCACCGATGATGACGAGCATGACGGCGAGCAGGGCGACCGGGCGGGCGAGCCGCCGGGGCTTGCCCGCCGAGTCGACCCGCGCGAGGCGATTCACGCCGTAGATCGACATGACCACGATGCCGGTGCCGATGATCGCCACGAAGTTGGTGAGGAAGAGCAGCAGGGCGCCGAGAGCCTGGATGACCGAACCCGACTCCAGCGCGAGACCGACGACGGCGAGCGGCGGCACGAGCGAGATCGCGATGGCCACCCCGGGCAGGGTGTCGGAGATGTCGCGGCGCACGAGCGCTACTGATCCCACGACGCCCGTGCCGAGGGCGGCGAGCAGGTCGATGAGCCCGGGCGTGACCCGTCCCGCGACCTGCGGGTTGGTCTCGGCGAGCACGTCGACGGCGACCAGGCTGCCCACGAGGTATCCGATGGCGATGGCCGTCGCAGCCCCCGCGAGCACGAGCAGCAACGATCGCACGAGGTTGGTGTGGTCGCCGAGCACCGTGGCGAGCATCGTGCCAAGGATCGGGGTCATGAGTGGTGCCACGATCATGGCTCCGATCACCGTGGCCGTGGAGTCGGCGACGACGCCGGCGGAGGCGATGATCGCGGCCAGAATCAGCAGCAGCCAGAACCTGCTGTAGCGGCGGTTGGCCTCGGGGCCGTCGAAGAACACGGCCTCGCGCATGGCCTGCGTGGTGTTGAACCGATCGTCCACGGCTACCTCCCCGTGCCGCCTCCGCCGCCGCCCCGACGCGCGACTATGGCCGCGGCGACGTCCTCGATGAGGTCGAAGTCGATCGGCCGATCGTAGGGGAAGTTCACCGAATCCTTGCCGCTTCGGTGGGGCGCAAGCCGCTGTTCGAGCTCTTCGTCAAGGGACGGAACCGGGTAGATCCCGACGTGCTTCTTCCACCCGGCGAAGTGGAGCGCGTACCGTCCGCCGAGCATGATGGCGGGCATCCCGTATCTGATCTTCTCGACCGGGTCGGGAACCTGGGAACGGATCACCCGCCGAACCCGCTCGAGGATCTCGCGCTGCTCGGGCGGGAACCCCGCGAGGTAACTGTCGACGTCGACGGGTGCGGCCATGGCCCGAGGATATCGCTAGTGGGCTGCCCCCGTCTCGCGCACTTCGCCTAGGCCTGGTTGATGCGCACCGTGTTGCCCGACGGGTCGCGGAACGCGCAATCGCGAGGTCCCCACGGCTGCACGATCGGCTCCTGCAGCACCTCGGCGCCCGACGACTGCACCCGCTCGAAGGTCTCGTCGAGCGAGTCGGTCGTGAAGACGATGATCGGCATGACGCCCTTGGTGAGCAGCTCCTGGATGGTGTCGCCGTCGGCCTGCGAGCGCCCGGCGTGCGGTTCGGAGAGCACGATCTCGGTGCCCTCGCCGCTGCCCAGGGTGACCCAGCGGAAGCCACCGGATGCCACGTCGTTGAGCACATCGAGGCCGAGAGCATCCCGGTAGAACCCGAGCGCCTCGTCGACGTCATTGACGGTGATCTGGGAGTACTTGAGTGCGATGGTCATGCGGTCAGCCTAGGCAGCGGCCGTGTCATCCACTTCTCGAATCCTGCTCGGTCGCGAGACCAGCATGGCCATGCGGGTGGGCATGGCGTCGAGGGCCGCGTGCTCGCGAGCGCGGTAGGCGCTAGGGGTCTCGCCGACCAGCTCGGTGAAGCGCGAGCTGAAGGAGCCCAGCGAGGTCGAGCCCACTGTCATGCAGGCGTCGGTGACGCTCATGCCGGCCCGCAGCAGGGTCATCGCCCGCTCGATGCGTCGCGTCATCAGGTAGCTGTACGGGGTCTCGCCGTAGGCGGCCTTGAACTGGCGCGAGAAGTGCGCCGCCGACATGAGGGCGCGCTGCGCCATGGCAGGCACATCGAGGGGACGCGCGAACTCGCGATCGATGTAGTCGCGGGCACGCCGCAGGTGCGCGAGGTTCTCGAGCTCCTGGGGCGTCATGCCAGCGAGGGTAGCACCGGGGGCGCGCTAGATGTTCTTGACCGCCGTCAGCACCTTGGCGAGCGAGTCCTTCGCATCGCCGAAGAGCAGCGTGGTCTGCGGCTCGTACAGCAGCTCGTTCTCGATGCCCGCGAATCCCGGACGCATCGAGCGCTTGAGGAACACGACCTGACGGGCGGCGGCGACGTCGAGAATCGGCATGCCGTAGATCGGCGAGCCCGGTGTCGTCTTCGCGGCGGGATTGACGACGTCGTTCGCACCGACGACCAGCGCGACGTCAGCGGTCTTGAACTGCGGGTTCACCTCGTCCATCTCGAGCAGCTTCTCGTAGGGCACGTTGGCCTCGGCGAGCAGCACGTTCATGTGACCGGGCATGCGGCCGGCCACCGGGTGGATGCCGTACACGACCTCGATGCCCTTCGCCTCGAGCGTCTCAGCCAGCTCCGCCATGGTGTGCTGCGCCTGGGCGACAGCGAGACCGTAGCCAGGCACGACGATCACCCGCTGGGCGTAGCCGAGCAGGATGGCGACATCCTCGGCCGACGAGGATCGCACCGGGCGGTCGGACACTGTCGTGGAGCCGGCCGTCGACCCGCCCTTGAACGCCCCGAAGATGATGCCAGTCACGCTTCGACCCATCGCGGATGCCATGGCTCGCGTCAGGATCGTGCCGCTCGCCCCGACAAGCGTTCCCGCCACGAGCAGCAGGATGTTGCCGAGAACGAGGCCGGAGGCCGCGACCGTGAGGCCTGTGAAGGCATTGAGCAGCGAGATGACGATGGGCACGTCGGCGCCACCGACCGGCAGCACCAGAAGCACGCCGGTCGCGAGGCCGAGGGCGAGCAGCACGAGCACTGCAACGAACGATCCCGTCGCGACGACGAAGCCACCGCTCACGAGAGCGCCCGCCAGAACGAGCCCCAGGACGACCGGCTGGCCGGGGAAGACGATCGGGCGGGTCGGCATGAGCTCCTGGAGCTTGGCGAACGTGATGCACGATCCGGAGAACGACACGGCACCGACCAGCACCGTGAAGGCAACCGCGAGAGCCGACCACGGCGAGCTCGAATGCGACAGCTCGAGCAGCGCGACCAGCGCTGCTGCACCACCGCCGACGCCGTTGAACAGCGCCACGAGTTGCGGCATCTGGGTCATCTTGACGCGGCGCGAGACGGGGGCCGCGATCGCAGCACCGACGACGATCGTCGCGAGGATCCACGGCAGGTTGTCGATCTTCGACGACAGGAACACGGTAACCACGGCGACGAGCGCACCCGCCGCCCCGATGAGGTTGCCGCGGCGGGCCGAGGCCGGCTTGCCGAGACCCTGCAGCGCGAGGATGAAGCAGACGGCGGCCACCAGGTAGAGCAGGGCCGCCCATTCCGGGGAGAGGAGGATCACTTGCCCTCCCCCTTCGGCGCAGCGGACGACTTCTTACGGCCGGAGAACATGTCGAGCATGCGGTCGGTGACCACGAATCCGCCGACGAGATTGACCGTGGCGAGCAGAACGGCGATCAGCGCTATGACCAGCACGAGCACATCCTCGGCCTGCCCGGCAACGATGATCGCGCCGACCAGGATGATGCCGTGGATGGCGTTCGCCCCCGACATGAGCGGCGTGTGCAACGTGCTCGAGACCTTCGAGACCACCTCGAAGCCCACGAATACCGCGAGCACGAAGATGGTGAGCAGGGTTATCGCATCCATCAGTTCTTCCCCTCACTGTTCTTGTTGCCGCTGGGAGCTTCGAGCGCCGCGGCGGTCGGCTCGTGGCGCACCGCACCGTCGTGGGTCAGACAGGCGCCCGCGACGACCTCGTCGTCGAAGTCGGGTGTGAGCGTTCCGTCGGTCGTCATGAGCGCGACGAGATTCGCCACGTTCTTGGCGTAGAGCCGCGAGGCGTCGAAGGCCATGGCCGATGCCATGTTCTTCGCCCCCACCAGCGTGACGACGCCGTCGACCACTGGCACCAGCACGTCTTCGCCAGCGACCGAGCCCTCGACGTTTCCGCCGCTCTCGGCGGCGAGATCCACGATGACCGAGCCGGCGCGCATCCCGCCGAGCATCTCCGCGGTGACCAACTGGGGTGCCGGACGTCCGGGGATCAGCGCGGTCGTGATGATGATGTCGGCGGCGTGGATGTGCGGCGTGAGCAGTTCACGCTGGCGGGCCGCCCGGTCTTCCGCGAGTTCCTTCGCGTAGCCGCCGGCGGCGTCCGCCGCCTCGAGGTCGAGGGTGATGAACGTGCCGCCCATGGAGGCCACCTCATCGGCGGATGCGGCCCGCACGTCGTACGCGGACACCTTGGCGCCGAGGCGCTTGGCCGTGGCGATCGCCTGCAAGCCAGCGACGCCAGCGCCGAGCACGAGCACCTTGGCCGGCGGAATCGTGCCGGCCGCGGTCATGTAGAGCGGGAAGAACCGGGGAAACCGCATGCTCGCCTCGAGCACGCTGCGGTAGCCGGTGACGAGCGACTGCGACGTCAGGGCATCCATCGACTGGGCACGGGAGATGCGCGGTACGAGTTCTAGCGCGAAGGAGGTGATTCGGGCATCCCGGAGCGCGCGAACGGCGGCGAGCTCCGACGCGGCCGACGCGAGACCCACGGTGATCGTGCCCGCCTTCAGCGCCCCGATCGTCTCGACAGGGAGCGGACGAACATGGGCGAGCACGTCGACCGTGCCGAGCGCAACGGATGCGGCCACCTCGGCACCGGCGGCCTGATACGCAGCGTCGGGGTATCCCGATTCGGCACCGGCGCCACTCTCGATCGTGACGACGAGTCCTGCATCGACCAATTGGCGAGCCGATTCCGGGGTGATCGCCACCCGGCGCTCGCCCTCGATCCGTTCACGCAACGCTGCGATTCTCATGGCGCTCCTTCTGATTGCTTTCGCAAACGGGCTCGACGTTACTGTAGGCCGTCACGATGCGAGCCTTCGGCGGCGGCGCTCGAGACCGAAAGAAGACGCACTCTTAACGTGAGCCGAAGAATGCCCACCGCGTCTCGGTCGCGCCGGATGAGCCGAGCCCGCTCACTCAGCGTGTGCGGGCTCGGGGACGCGGGCGGGACGCCGCCACCGGTGGTTGCACCACCGCAGCGCCCACCCGGTTCGTGAGCTCACCGATGCCCTCGACCGTCATGCGCACCTCGTCGCCTTCGGCCAACGGTCGCGGGGTGAGCTCGCCGCGGCGCCCCCACAGCTCGGCGAGGCTTCCGCCATTTCCGACAGTGCCCGAGCCGAGAACGTCGCCCGCAACGACCCGGGAGTTGCGGGAGGCGTAGGCGATCAGCTCGGGAATCGGCCACCCCATGTTCGAGATCAGATCCTCGCCGATGAGTTCTCCATTGACGCGCACCTCGGCTCGCACGGCGAGAAACCCCTCGGCGTCGACGAAAGACTCGAACTCGTCGGCCGTCACGATCCACGGGCCGAGCGAGGTACCGAAGTCCTTGCCCTTGGCCGGACCCAGCCGCACCTTCATCTCACGGCCCTGCAGATCGCGGGCCGACCAGTCGTTCATGATCGTGTAGCCGAAGATGCGGTCTGCCGACTGCGCAGGGGTCAGGCTTCGACCGTCGTTCTCGGTGCTTCCGCCGATCACGATCGCGAGTTCGAGCTCGAAGTCGAGCCGCTCGCTCACGGGTGGTGCGAGAACGTCACCTGGGCCGATCACCGTGTGCGGGTTGGTGAAGTAGAAGGTGGGGGCCTCGTACCACTCCGGCACCACCTGGCTCGCTCCGTCGACCGCTGCCGTGACGCCCTCCACGTGCTCCTCGAACGCGACGAAGTCACGGATTGCGGCGGGCTTGAGGGGTGCGAGCAGTGTGACATCCGAGACAGGCAGCCCGGCTTCGCCGGCGACCCGGTCGTGCAGCTCGCGTGCGACAGGAAGGCCACCCTCGAGGACGTCCGCGACAGTACCGTCATCGGGGAACGCCACCACACGCTCCCCGATGACGAACCCTTCGCCCACCCGGCCGTCGGAATCGGCCCAGCGTGCAATTCTCATCCCGCGACCCTCGAGCCGAGCAACTCGTCCGCGTTGCCGCCCAGGATCGCGGCGACGGCGTCATCGGGCAGTCCGGCAGTCGTGATGTCGGCGACCGGGTCGTCGAGTCCCATGTCGAACGGGAAGTCGCTGCCGAGCAAGACCTGTGACGCTCCCACGACCTCGACAAGTGCGCGCAGCGCGCGTGGATCGTGCACGACCGTGTCGAACCACAGGCGCGACAGGTAGCTCGAGGGAGCGTGCTCGCACCCGTGGGCCTCGGGCCGCACGGCCCACGCACGATCCGAACGACCGATCGCCGTCGGGAGGTATCCCCCGCCGTGAGCCGCCAGCACCTTGAGTCCCGGATGCCTGTCGAGCACGCCCGCGAAGATGAGGTGCGACAGCGCGACCGCGTTCTCGACCGGCTGACCCACCGTGTTCGAGAGGTAGAACCGATCGAGGCGCTCGTCCAGCGAGCAACCGAACGGGTGCAGGAAGACCACGCAGCCGAGCTCGGCGGCGCGCGCCCAGAACGGCTCGAGGCGGGCATCCGACAACTCGACGTCGCCAGCGAAGGAGGAGATCTCGACCCCGGCGAGTCCGCGGCCGAGCACCGCGTCATCCAGGCACTCGACGATGCGCTCGGGATGCTGCAGCGGAATCAGCCCGAGTCCGACCAATCGGTCGGGGGCAGCCGCGACGTGCTCGGCGATGAGGCGGTTGGCCTCCATGGCCGTCCACACCCCGAGCCCCTCGGGTGCCCACGGGTAGAAGTGGTTCGGCGACGGGCTGACCCACTGCCGATCGACGCCCTGCGCGTCCATCGCGGCGAGACGCGCAGCTGGATCGACGAGCTTCGGGATGCGCGAGCCGATCATCCGCCCGGATGCCGCGATCGACTCGGCGCCGTTGCGACGCAGCTCGAGCGCGGCCGCCTCCTGCACGAGTTCGGGCGCGCGGCGTTCGACCTCGGCCTGCAGGCCGGGCAGGAGAAGATGGGCGTGGACGTCTGTGATCACGCCGGCTCCGCCATCTTCATCGCGATTCCGAAGATGAGGCCGCCGGCATCCGCGTCGCGGTCACCGTCGATCTGCCACTGGCCGAGCTGTGCGGATGCCTCAACCACTGCCATCGCGCGCGGCAGACGCCGGGCGTGGAATTCGTTCCACAGCGCGTCATCGAGCGTCGCGTGCGAGACGAGCAGTTCGGTGAGAACCAACGCATCCTCGAGGGCCTGTGCCGCACCCTGCGCGATCGTGGGAGGGCAGGTGTGCGCCGCATCCCCGATCACGACGACGCGCCCGCGGTTCCAGGGAGCATCCACGATGTGCTTGGTGAACCACGTGTAGTTGGCGGGGGCGCCCGCCTCGAGGTCGGCCCGGATCGAGTTCCACGGTCCGTCGTAGGCGCGCGACTCCTCGACCATGATTCGCGCGGCATCCTCGTCGCTCAGGCCGGTGCGGTCCTGGGCCTTCTCGACGAGGAAGGCGTACATGGTGTTCTCGCCCGTGGGCGTGTAGCCGGCGATGTACACGGGACCGCCGTAGTACAGCTCGCTGCGCTCGACTTCGGCGGGCCGCGACACGAACGAGCGCCAGATGCCCATGCCGAACGGCTCGGGAACGGTCTCGATTCCGATGAGTCCCCGCACCACCGAGTTGAGGCCGTCGGCCCCGATCAGAAGGTCGTAGTCGCCGACTGGTGCACCGTTGACCAGCACTGTGACGTGGTCGTCGGACTGTTCAAGACCGGTGACGCTGGCACCGAAGGCGACGTTCGCCCCGGCGGTGACCGCGTGATCGAAGAGGATGCGCGCGAGGTCGGGGCGAGACATCCCCATGGTCGACGGGTAGTTCGGTCCTCCGGACTTGACGTCGGGCAGCTCGGCAACGATGGGCGCACCCGGACCGGGGGCGCGCAGGTTGAGGCCCGTAAAGGCAAAGCCCGCGTCGCGGATCTCCTCCCACGCGCCGAGCGCGTCGAAGACCCGCAGCGCATTGCCCTGCAAGGTGATGCCGGAACCGAGAGCGCTGAGCTCCGGCTTGGCCTCGAATACGTCGACATGCACGCCGGCCTTCGCCAGCTGGATGGCGGTGGCCAGGGCGGCGACGCCGCATCCGGCAATGGCAACACGCGACACTGCGGTCATGGGTGGAACCTCTCTGTTCTTACTTGCTGGTGGTGGTCAGAAGAGCGCGACGGGGTTCACGGGGGAACCCACGGCGCCGGTGATCGGCAGGGGCGGTGCCGAGAGCAGGAACTCGTACCGGCCGGTCGACGCGCAGTGTTCGCCGAGTTCCTCGAGATCCCACATCTCACCGATCGTGAGGCCGAGGTTGGGGATCACGACCTGGTGCAGCGGCTGAAATGCGGGCACGTCGAACTCGTTCGGCCGCACCTCGAAACCCCAGGTGTCGGTGGCAATGGCGGCGATCTCGCTGCGGTGCAGCCATCCTGCCGTGGTCAGCGAGAGTCCCGGTGCCGGGCCGCCCGCGTACTCACCCCACCCGTCGCGACGTGCCCGAGCCAGCTGTCCGGTGCGCACCAGCACGATGTCGCCTCGACCGACTCGACTGGTCAGCCCCTGGGCGGCGATGCAACTGTCGAGGTCCGCCGCGGTGATGGCGTAGCCGTCGTCGAGCTGGCCGGTGTCCGGTGACAGGTGGCGCCCGAGATCGAGAAGCACGCCCCGCGAGACGATGACGGATGCCGCGTGCTCGATGCCCGTGACCAGGTCGCCGTCGCTCGTGACGACGTCACCGGCGCGGCGCCCGTTCCACGCGACGCCGTGGTCGAAGATGTGGCCGAGGCCATCCCACTGGGTGGAGCACTGCAGTGGCATCGCGATGACGTCATCGGCCCCGCCGATTCCGTGGGGAAAACCTTGGTTGCCGCGCTCGGCATCCGTTCCGGTATCGAGCATGGTGTGCACGGGGTTGGTGCGACGGCGCCAGCCCTTCTGCGGTCCGGCCATGTCGAACGACTGGGAGAGCGAGATGAGCCGGCCAGTGGTGGCGAGCGCCGCGGCATCCGCTCGGGTCTGATCGTCGATGTAGTTCAGGGTGCCGAGCCGGTCGTCCTCACCCCAGCGCCCCCAGTTGCGGTACGCAGTCGCACGCTTCGCGATCTCGGCTTCAGGGTCGGCGCGGTCGATGTTGGCCGGGTCTTCGTCGGGGGTGCTCATCGCGCGGACTCCGCGACGCAGCGCACCACCTGGGTGCCGAGTCCCTCGATGCTGCCCGACATCACGTCACCGTCACGGAGGAACCGCTTCCAGTGCTGGCCGTTGCCGGGAGGGCTCCCCGTGAGCAGCAGGTCGCCCGGCAGCAGCGCCGTCGTCTGCGACGCCGCCGAGATCAGAGCGGGGATGTCGAACAGCAGGTCGCTCGTCGAGGAGTCCTGCATCGTCTGGCCGTTGAGGTCGAGGCGGATGGTGAGGTCGGACGGGTCCACGAACTGCGCCGGCACCAGGAACGGACCGGTCGGCAGGAAGCCGGGGGCGTTCTTCGAGCGGAACCAGTCGGTGCCGATCTCCTTCATGTCCTTGCGGAAGACCAGGTCGCGAGTCGTGACGTCGTTGACGATCGTGTACCCGGCGACGTGCGCCATCGCATCCTCGCGGGACACCTGGAACGCCGTGCTGCCGATGACGACGGCGAGCTCGAGTTCCCAGTCGTGCACCTCGCTGTAGGAGGGCAGCACCAGCGGCACGTCGTCGCCGACGACCACAGTGGGCAGGCCGATGAAGAAGTAGGGCTCACCGGTGGCCGCGCGCTTGTCCATGAGGTCGGCCGCGAACGCGTAGGCCTGTTCGGGGGTGCGAGTCTCGTCGAGAGTGAGGCCGGCTACGACCAGCTCGATCACGTGGGCCCGGTAGTTGGCGCCCGCCTGGATGACCTGACGTGGCGTCACCGGCGCGGTGAGGGTCACGCTGTCGAGCGGCACCCAGCCGTCCTCACGCTCGGCGAGCTCGGCGATGCGCGCCCAGCCATCGGCGCCCAGAAGCGCGTTCAGGTCGGCGGCTCCCAACTCGTCGGCCGAGATGGGCCGGATGCGCTGCCCCGAGACCACTCCCAGCTGGACAGAATCGCCCGCGCGGTAGCGCGCCAGCGCGTAGGGTGCGCTCAGTCCCAGGTCCACCATGTGCCGTACTCCTCGCCTCGTTGCGATCTCACGTTGATGGCGGGTCGGACGCACAAGTCCGACCCGCCCGAGCCTAACCCCGGCCGTGCTTGGCGTACGGGTTGAACAGGGCTTCCTTGATCTCGTCGGGCACGCCCTCTTCCGTCGCCGACGGCCCATCGGCGGGCGGGAACGACTCCGTCATCGACATCGGCATGGCGCCGTTGCGGTAGAAGTTGTTCGAGCCGAGCGACGGCTTCCAGGTCTTCGGCTCCCAGTCGGGCACGTAGTTGCGGTAGCCGCCGGTGTTGAGCTCGATGCGCAGCGTCGACGGTTCGCGGTAGTACAGGAAGGTCTGCTCACCGATGCCGTGGATGTTCGGTCCGTACTCGATCGGGATGCCGTTCTCCATGAGGGTGTCGGCGGCGATCAGCAGTTCCTCGCGGGTGTCCACCCAGAACGCGTAGTGGTTGATGCGACCCGACTTGGTGGATCCGTCGAGCACCACGCCGAGGTCGTGCGACTTCTCGTTGGTGGTGAGCACCGAGAACACCGAGATGGGCGCCTCGTCGAGGATGGTCTTGGCCATGATGCGGAAGCCGAGCACCCGGTTGTACCAGGCGGCGAAGTCATCGACGCTGCTCGTGGCCACGGTCACGTGGTCGAGCTGGCGCGGTGCCCCAGCGATCTTGCTGCGCTTCTCGGGGCGGTCGGGGTAGATCGAGGCATCGGCCGGAGCCGCAACGTGACGCTCGACGTCCCAGTGCAAGGTCATGCTGTGGCCCCACGGTCCGACGAAACGGTACGCCTTGCCGATGGCGTGGCCTTCGAACCATTCGCCTTCGACGCCCTCGGCCTCGAGTCGCTTGGCCGCCTCTTCGAGCGCCTCGGCGCTGGAGGTGCGCCATGCCATCGTCGACAGCGAGGGCTCGGAGCCGGGCACGATGACCAGGCTGTAGCGGTAGTAGTCGCCCCAGCAGCGCAGATAGACGGCGCCGTCGATGCGGTCGACAACGGTGAGCCCCACGTGCTTCGCCCGTCGAGGCAACGCCTACGAGCTGACGCCGTTCGCGCTCCGACTGACCGAGCACACCACCACCGCGCTCGAGGCCGCGCGGCGGGTGTTCGAGAGCCAGGCCACCTGGGAGCCCGCCGAGTCGACACGAGAGTTCTCCATCTACGGATCCGACTACGGTTTCGTGACGATCGGCCGCGTTGTCTCCGAGCTCGCCGGCCAGCGTGCGCCCGGAGTGCGCTTCCGGTTCATGCTGCACAACCCCTCGATCGTCGAAGATGTGATCAACCGGCTGCGCTCCGTCGACGGCATGGTGATCCCCCACGGGCACGTCTCCGACCTCCCTTACGCCGACCTGTGGCGGGACGACTGGTGCGCCGTCGTCGCCGAGGAGAGCGAAGTGGGCGACCAACTGACGATGGATGACATCGCCCGCCTCCCCTGGGTCATGACCTTCCAGTCGCGCTCGGCCTACACCTCCGCGGCACGGCAGGTGCAGCAGCTCGGCGTTGAGCCGCACGTCGAGGTGGTCGTCGAGAGCTTCCTCTCGCTGCCGCACTTCATCCGCGGCAGTCGGCGCATCGGGCTCATCCAGGGCGCGCTCGTTCCGCTCGCCCTGCAGGCCGGCGGCATCCGAGTCGTGAAACTGCCCTTCGACCCGACGCCCTTGGTGAACGCGCTGTGGTGGCATCCGGTGCACGGACGTGACCCGGAACACACGTGGATGCGGAGCCTCTTCGAGGAGGCTGGTCGCATAGTTCAGGCAGGGACCCACCGAGACGGTCCGATGGGATGAGTGGGGCGGCGGCGATGCCGTACTGAATTCCGCGCTGCGACCAGCCGTCTACGCGGCGGGCGAAGGCAGCGTGCGACTCCACCGCTTCGCGTACCGCCCACTAGCCTGAAACGTGTGACCGCACCCGCCGAATCCGAGACCGCGTTCCGACCGTCGTGGTGGATACTCGCGCTCGTTGGGGTAATCGGCGGGGTGCTCTCCGGCGCGTTCGGCGTGGGGGGTGGCATCCTCATGGTGCCTCTGCTCATCGGGTTGGCGAAGATGAACCAGCGCCAGGCCGCCGCGACCTCGCTGCTCGCGATCGTGCCGACGGCGATCGCCGGATCGGCCACCTATCTGATCGCCGGCCAGATGGACGTGTTCGCGGCCCTGTTCCTCGGGATCGGCGGTGTGGTCGGCTCCCTCTACGGCACCCGTCTGCTCAAGCAACTCCCCCTCGGTGTGCTGCGGTGGGGGTTCATCGTGCTGCTCGTGGTCGTGGCCATCCGCATGGTGCTCGTGATTCCAGACCGCAGCTCGGGGCACCTTGAGCCAAGCGTGCTCGCGGCCCTCGGTCTTGTGGCGATGGGTCTGTTCGTCGGCGTCGCATCCGGTCTGTTCGGAATCGGCGGCGGCGTGATCGCGGTTCCTGCGCTGATCGCGGTGTTCGGCCTGGGCGACCTGATCGCCAAGGGAACCTCGTTGCTGTTCATGATTCCCACGGCGGTCACCGGATCGGTCAACAACTCGCGCAACGGCCTGGTCGACGTTCGGGCAGGACTCATCGTCGGTGTCGCCGCGACGGTCGCCTCATTCGGCGGTGCAGCGCTCGCGTTCCTGATGTCGCCCGCAGTGTCGTCCTACCTGTTCGCGGCCCTGCTGCTGGTGTCGGCCCTGCAGCTGACCGTGCGAGCGATTCGGATGCGACGAGCCTGAGCCCGTCGCATCCGGGTCAACTGCTAGCGGCGGTTCTCTGCGCGACGGAAGTAGACGCCGGCGACCACGAGCGCGATTCCCAGCGCCACGGTGAGAACGGTCGTAATCGCTCCGAGGCCGAGCGAAGCGGCAACCCCAAGAAGGATGACGGCCGCGAGGATTGCCGCAACGACGAAGATGATCGCCGCCGTGTTGGTGATCTCCTTGCCCACGTAGAGCACGATCGCGCCGACGAGGAATCCTAGGGCCGCGAGTACCGCGCCGATGGTGGTCAGAACCGCGGGCAGCCCCAGGCCCAGACCCACGAGCGCGAGGATCGCGAACCCGACGGCGCCGACGAACAGGGAGACCTTGGCGACCGTGTTGTTGACCGCGCCGAGAGCGAGTATCACGAGCGCTACGGCCAGTGCCGCGTAGGCCAAGGCTGCCAACCAGGGCACGGCGACCCCGGCCAGAGGGAGCACGACCGCGAGAAGGAACAGTGCACCGGAAACGATGAGAGCGATTCCGGAAGCCGAACGGCGCGAACGGGATATTGCGGCCATGGTGTGCTCCTGACGTCGTTGTGCGGGTGTGGCGTCAGTCTAGGCCCCTCGCTCAGGCCAGGTGGTCCCCGACCACCCTCGAGCGGGTGTTGACAGCCTAGGTCGATCGTATACTATTTCAGATATATTCGATCGCGACGAGGCGGAGAGTTCATGAGCACGTCAGACCTTGGGCACGACTTCCGCCCCGGCAAGATCATCGCGATGCACCTCAACTACCCCTCGCGGATTGCGCAGCGCGGGCGGGTGCCCGCTCACCCCTCCTACTTTCTGAAACCCGCGACGTCGGTTGCCGCGACTGGCGGCACCATAGAACGCCCCGCGGGTACCGAACTGCTCGCCTTCGAGGGCGAGATCGCGCTCATCATCGGGCGTCCGACGCGTCGCGTGTCACCCGAGGAGGGCTGGGATGCGGTGTCCGGCATCACCGCCGCAAACGACTTCGGGGTCTACGACCTTCGCTATGTGGACAAGGGATCCAACTTCCGCTCGAAGGGCGGCGACGGCTTCACTCCGCTCGGACCGTCGATCATCGACGCCCGGTCCGTCGATCCCGCCAAACTTCGAGTGCGCACCTGGGTGAACGGGACCGTGGCTCAGGATGACACCACCGCCGACCTCACGTTCTCCCTCGGCCTGCTCGTGGCCGATGTCTCCCAGCTCATCACCCTCGAGCCCGGGGACGTCATCCTCACGGGAACGCCGGCGGGCTCCTCCGTTGTCGTCCCCGGCGACGTGGTCGAAGTCGAGGTGACCACCGCTGACGGTGCCCTGAGCTCGGGCCGACTCGTGACCACGGTGACGCAGGGAGTCCACGAGTTGCCTGCCTTCAGCGCCGGACCGAAGGTGGACGACCTCCAGCGGGAGGAGGCGTGGGGATCACGCGCCGCGGCGGGCCTGCCCGAGGAGGCGAGCATCCTCACGGAGCACCTGAAGGCCAAGATCAACTCGGTCGCGACCGCGACCCTGAGCTCACTGCTGCGCAAGCGCGGTTTCAACAACGTCTCGATCGACGGACTCATCGCGACCCAACCCGGTGCACGACTGGTCGGGCTCGCGCGCACCCTGCGCTACATCCCCAACCGGGAGGACCTGTTCGATCGCTTCGGCGGCGGATACAACGCCCAGAAGCGGCTCTTTGACTCCCTGAGGCCCGACGATGTCGTCGTCATCGAGGCGCGCGGCGACTCCGGCTCGGGAACCCTCGGCGACATCCTCGCGATCAGGGCGAAGCACCTCGGAGCCGCCGGAATTGTCACTGACGGTGGCGTGCGCGACCTTGCCGTGGTCACCGAACTCGGCATCCCGACCTACCACGCGGGAGGTCATCCGGCAGTGCTCGGCCGCAAGCACGTGCCGTGGGAGTACGACACCACGATCGGCTGCGGCGGCGCCGCCGTGCAGCCGGGGGACGTCATCGTCGGCGACGACGACGGTGTGCTCGTGATTCCGCCATCCCTGATCGCCGATCTCGTCGACGAGGCGATCGCACAGGAGAAGGAGGAGGCGTTCATCGCAGCACACGTGGCCGCGGGCGAACCGGTGGAGAAGCTGTTCCCCCTCAGCCCTGAGTGGCGCGAGAAGTACCGAGCCAGTGTGGAGGAGTCGTGACCGCATCCGTCGGCATCAACAAGTCGGAGCGCGCCTACCTCGAGATCAAGTCGAAGATCACCGACGGCAGCTTCGGTCCCGGCTACCGCCTGGTGCTCGGCCAGATCGCCAACGAGCTCCAGGTGAGCGTGGTTCCGGTGCGGGAGGCGATCCGACGCCTCGAGGCAGAGGGGCTCGTCACCTTCACCGCGAACGTCGGCGCCCAGGTAGTTGCCACGGATGCCCGCGAATACCAGTACACGATGGAGACCCTGAGCCTGGTCGAGGGAATGGCGACGGCGATGGCCGCACCGAACGTGACGCCCGGCGATCTCGTGCTGGCGCGCTCGATCAACGTCGAGATGCGGGAGTGCCTGGAGCACTTCGATCCCAAGCGCTTCACGGAACTCAACCACGAGTTCCACGCGGTGATCTTCGAGCACTGCAGTAACCTGCACATCCTCGATCTGGTGCACCGCGGGTGGAACAGGCTCGCGACCATCCGTGAGTCGACGTTCGCTTTCGTTCCCGGGCGCGCCCAGCGTTCCGTCGAAGAGCACGACCACATCCTCGACCTCATCGAGGCGAAGGCCCCGGCGCTCGAGATCGAGATCGCAGCCCGCTCCCATCGCCTCGCGACTCTTCACGAGTACCTCGAGTACCAGAAGTCGCAGCAGTCCTGAGTCGCGACGCGACCGAAACCCATACCCCTTGGAGCACCGATGACACAGCACCACGTTCCCGAAGACCTTCCCACCCATCTCCAGCACTTCATCGGCGGCCAGTGGGTCGACAGCATCGGCGGGGAGACCTTCGACGTGCTCGACCCCGTGTCCAACCAGAACTACGCGACCTGCGCCGCTGGCCAGAAGGCGGACATCGACCGTGCCGTCGCCGCGGCGAAGCAGGCATTCGACAGCGGGCCGTGGCCGCGCCTGAAGCCGCGCGACCGGTTCCGCGTTCTGAACCGCATCGCCGACCTGGTCGAGGAGCGCGATGCACGCCTCGCAGAGCTCGAGACCTTCGACACCGGGCTGCCCATCACCCAGGCGCTCGGGCAGGCCCAGCGCGCCGCGGAGAACTTCCGCTTCTTCGCCGACCTGATCGTCGCTCAGGCCGACGACGCGTACAAGGTGCCCGGCACCCAGCTCAACTACGTCAACCGCAAGCCGGTCGGTGTTGCGGGCCTCATTACACCGTGGAACACCCCGTTCATGCTGGAGAGCTGGAAGCTCGCGCCCGCCCTGGCCTCGGGATGCACCGTGGTGCTGAAGCCCGCCGAGTTCACCCCGCTCTCCGCGAGCCTCTGGGCCGAGATCTTCCGCGAGGCCGGTGTGCCCGATGGCGTGTTCAACCTCGTCAACGGCATCGGCGAGGAGGCAGGCGCCTCTCTCGTGGCCCACCCCGACGTTCCCCTCATCTCCTTCACCGGTGAGACCACAACGGGCAAGATCATCTACCGCTCGTGCGCCGACAACCTCAAGGGCATGTCCATGGAGCTGGGGGGTAAATCCCCTGCGGTCGTCTTCGCCGACGCCGATCTGGATGCCGCGATCGACTCGACCCTCTTCGGTGTCTTCTCCCTCAACGGCGAACGCTGCACGGCCGGCTCGCGCATCCTCGTCGAGCGCTCGATCTACGACGAGTTCTGCACCCGCTATGCCGAGCGCGCCAAGAACATCGTGGTCGGCGACCCGCACGACCCGAAGACCGAGGTGGGTGCGCTCGTGCATCCCGAGCACTACGCCAAGGTCATGAGCTACGTGGAGGTCGGCAAGACCGAGGGTCGACTTCTTGCGGGCGGTTCGCGCCCGGAGGGGCTGGACGAGGGCAACTACGTCTCACCGACGGTGTTCGCCGACGTCGCACCGACCGCCCGGATCTTCCAGGAGGAGATCTTCGGACCGGTCGTGGCGATCACCCCGTTCGATACCGACGAGGAGGCCCTCGCGCTCGCCAACGGTGTGCGCTACGGCCTCGCCGGCTACATCTGGACGAACGACCTGACGCGCGCCCACACGTTCGCCCAGAATGTCGAGGCCGGCATGGTGTGGCTCAACTCCCACAACGTGCGCGACCTGCGCACCCCGTTCGGCGGAGTCAAGGCCAGCGGTCTCGGCCACGAGGGCGGCTACCGCAGCATCGACTTCTACACCGACCAGCAGGCGGTCCACATCACGCTCGGACCGGTGCACACAGCGCGTTTCGGCGCCACCCGATAGCCCCAGACACTCGAAGAGGAGAACACCTTGTCCAGCCCCATCCCCGTCCCCACCAGCCCGGCGCCCGACATCCTGCGCTGCGCGTACATGGAACTCGTCGTCACCGACCTGGCCAGGTCGCGCGAGTTCTACGTCGACGTGCTCGGACTCGTTGTCACCGAGGAGGATGACGAGGCCATCTACCTGCGCTCCTTCGAGGAGTTCATCCACCACAATCTGGTGCTGCGCAAGGGACCGGTTGCCGCCGTCGCCGCCTTCTCGTTCCGAGTGCGCAGTCCCGAGGACGTCGACGCAGCCGAAGCGTTCTACACCGAGCTCGGATGCCCGACCGACCGTCGCGCCGGCGGCTTCGTCAAGGGCATCGGCGACTCGCTGCGCGTCGTAGATCCTCTCGGCTTTCCCTACGAGTTCTTCTACGAGACCACCCACGTGGAGCGCTTGGCCTGGCGCTACGACCTGCAGTCGCCCGGCGCCCTCGTGCGCCTCGACCACTTCAACCAGGTCACCCCCGAGGTGCCGCGCGCCGTCGGCTTCATGGAGTCGCTGGGCTTCCGCGTCACCGAGGACATCCGCGACGATCAGGGAACGGTCTACGCGGCGTGGATTCGGCGCAAGCCGACCGTTCACGACACCGCGATGACAGGTGGCGATGGCCCGCGCATGCACCACGTGGCGTTCGCGACCCACGAGAAGCACAACATCATCGCCATCTGCGACAAGCTCGGAGCGCTGAGGCTGTCCGACCACATCGAGCGCGGACCCGGACGTCACGGGGTGTCCAACGCCTTCTACCTGTACCTGCGCGATCCCGACGGTCACCGCGTCGAGATCTACACGCAGGACTACTACACCGGAGACCCCGACAACCCGCTCGTGTCATGGGACGTGCACGACAACCAGCGTCGCGACTGGTGGGGCAACGCCGTCGTTCCGAGCTGGTACACGGATGCCTCGCTCGTGCTCGACCTCGAGGGCAATGTGCAGCCCGTGGTCAAGCGCGCTGAGCCGAGCGAACTCGAGGAGACGATCGGTGCCGACGGCTTCTCCTACACTCGCAAGGGCGAGACGACCGAGGGCTTCAAGCTCGGTCATCAGCTCTGAGAATGGTGTGACTACATGAGCGGAGCGCACGATGCTTGACGACGCTACCTTGACCGCGATCGCGGATGAGCTCCTCGAAGCACAGCGAAGCGGGGTGCCGATCCCCCTCATCACGGCCCGCCATCCGGGCATGACTGTCGAGGACTCCTACGCGATCCAGCGCATCTGGGCCGACCGCAAGCGTGCCGGCGGCAGTCGCCTCGTGGGCCGCAAGATCGGGCTCACCTCGAAGGTGATGCAGGTGGCCACGGGCATCAGCGAGCCCGACTACGGGGTGATCTTCGACGACATGGTCCACCAAACGGGTGCGCGCATCGAGATCGACCAGTACATCAACACCCGCATCGAGGTCGAACTCGCCTTCGTCTTGGGCAGACCGCTCAGCGGCCCGAACTGCACAATCACCGATGTGCTGGATGCGACGGCCTACGTCATCCCCGCGCTCGAGATCCTCAGCTCGAACATCGAGATGGAGGGCAGGACCATCGTGGACACGATCTCGGACAATGCGGCCATGGGGGCGATGGTCGTCGGCGGCACCCCGACCAAGCCGTCCGACGTCGACCTGCGGTGGGTCGCTGCCCTCCTCTATCGCAACGAGACGATCGAGGAGACGGGGGTGGCGGCGGCGGTGCTGGGTCATCCCGCGGCGGGGGTGCACTGGCTCGCCAACAAGATCTACGCCCACGGCGACTCGATGGCTGCGGGCGAGATCATCCTCGCCGGATCGTTCACCCGGCCGATGTGGGTGTACAAAGGCGATACCGTCCACGCCGACTACGGACCACTCGGAGCCATCACATGTCAGTTCGTCTAGAGCCACCGCTTTCGTTCGCGTCTCGCCTTCGGGATTCGACTCGCGCCCTGGTGGGCGTCTGGGTGTGCTCGGGAAGCCCGACGGTCGCTGAGATCTGCGCGGGGTCGGGAGTCGACTGGGTCCTCATCGATTCCGAACACGCCCCCAACGGCCTCGAGTCGATCCTCGCTCAGCTCCACGCGGTGCAGGGCTATCCCGCGACGCCCGTGGTGCGCACACCGCACGGCGATCCCAACCTGATCAAGCAATACCTCGACCTCGGCGTGCAGAACCTCCTGGTGCCGATGGTGAACACTGCGGCCGACGCGGAACAGCTGGTGCGAGCGGTGCGCTATCCCCCGCTCGGGATGCGCGGCGTGGGCAGCGCGCTCGCCAGGGCCTCCCGGTGGAACCGGGTCGACAACTACCTGCACCGGGCGGGCGAGTTCATCTCCCTGTTCGTGCAGGTCGAAACCGGCGCCGCCGTCGGCAACATCGACGAGATCCTGTCGGTCGACGGCATCGACGGTGTGTTCGTGGGCCCGTCCGATCTAGCCGCGAGCATGGGCCTGCTCGGCCAACAGGACCACCCCGATGTTGTCGCCGCCGTCGAGCACGTCATCGCTCGTGCACGGCAGGCCGGTCGTCCCGTCGGAGTGAACGCCTTCGCCCCCGCTCTAGCCGAGCGCTACATCGATGGCGGTATCGACTTCATCCTCGTGGCCGCCGATGTGTCGCTTCTCGCGCGCTCGACGGAGGAGATCGCCGCGCGCTTCATCGCCGACACGTCTGACGAGCGCCGCACCAGCTACTGACGCGCGCCGTCGATTCGGCCTACCGTCGTTCGTCGTCCCCACGAGCGGACGCCACCGGGGTGACCGCGTCGGGAGGTGTGCATGGCCGAGGCGACGGACGTTCGCGACGAGGAGCAAGCGGGCCGGGACATCCGGTGGATCGACCGGATCCCCGCGCCGGTGTGGATCCGGGTGCTGTGATGCCGGATGTCGAAAAACGGTGTGCCCCTTCGTCGCCCTGCCATAGCGTGTGATCAACGAAGGAGACACCGATGAAGTACATGATGTTCGTCGCCACCGATCCGGAGGCCGAGCCGTACGATCCCGCGCAGGACAACATCCAGGAGTGGGTGGCCGAGATGGTCGCCCGAGGTGTCAACCTGCACGGTGATCGGCTTCGTCCCATCGAGGATGCCACGCTCGTGCGGGTGCGCAACGGCGAGGTCCTGGTCACCGACGGACCCTTCACGGAGTCGAAGGAATGGATCGCCGGCTACGACATGCTCGAGGCCGCCGACCTCGACGAGGCGATCGAGATCGCCTCGAAGCACCCGATGGCGCGATTCGGGCGGATCGAACTGCGACCGGTGTGGCCGTTCGAGGAGTAGCTCCGGCGGTCGCTGACGCGGTGGCCACCGCGCACGGATCGGAGTGGGCTCGCGTGGTGTCCACTCTGATCCGTGTCACCGGCGACTGGTCGCTCGCGGAGGACTGCACGGCGGAGGCGTTCGAGGCCGCGCTGGCGACGTGGCCTCGCGACGGCATCCCCACCAACCCCGGCGCGTGGCTTACCACTGTGGCGAAGAACCGAGCCCTCGACCGCCTGCGGCGCGCGGCCACATTGGCCCGCAAGCTGGAGGAGATGACGGCGGTGACCGAGTTGGAGCACCTCGACCCCGAGCTGTCCGACTTCCCCGACGACCGACTGCGGCTGATCTTCACCTGCTGCCACCCGGCGCTCAGCCTCGAGGCGCGTGTCGCGCTGACCCTGCGCACCGTGGGTGGCCTGACGGCCGCCCAGATCGCGCGGGCGTTCCTCGTGTCGGAGGCGACGATCGCCCAGCGAATCGTGCGGGCCAAGCGCAAGATCACCGAAGCGGCGATCCCGTACCGGGTGCCCGAGGCGCACCTGCTCGCAGAACGACTCAGCGGAGTGCTCGCGGTGCTGTACCTGGCCTTCAACGAGGGCTACTCGGTGGTGGCTCACACGAGCATCGCCGACGAGGCGATCCGCGTGACGCGCGCGCTCGCGCAGCTGATGCCCGGCGAGCCCGAGGTCACCGGGCTCCTCGCCCTCATGCTCCTGCAACACTCGCGCCGCCGCGCGCGCCTCGACGCAGAGGCAGTGCCCCTCACCCTCGAGGAGCAGGACCGCAGCCTCTGGGATGCCGCGGCCATCGCCGAGGCCGGCGAGTTGCTCAACGGCGCGGGCCGCAGGGCCGAACCCGGCGCGGGCCGCGGGGCCGAACCCGGCCCGTACCGGCTGCAAGCCGCAATCGCAGCCGTGCACGCGACCGCGGACTCCGCGGCCGCGACCGACTGGCAGACGATCGTCGCGCTCTACGACCGGCTGCTGACCGTGACACCGAGCCCGATCGTCGAGCTGAATCGCGCCGTCGCGGTGGGCATGGCGAGCGGCCCGCAGGTCGGGCTTGCGGCGTTGGAGCGGGTCGCGGCATCCGGAGCCCTCGATGGCTACTATCTGCTGCCGGCGGCGCGCGCCGACCTGTTTCGTCGACTCGGCGACTACAGCAAGGCAGCGGCCTTCTACCGCGTTGCGTTGGCTGGGGCGCCCACGCAACCCGAGCGGGATTTCTTCGCTCGACGCCTCGACGAGGTGGGCGGCTAGGCGCCCACGTACGTCGCCAAGTGCTGGCCCGTGAGAGTCGAGCGCGCTACCACCAGGTCGGCGGGGGTGCCCTCGAACACGATGCGGCCACCGTCGTGGCCCGCGCCGGGGCCGAGGTCGATGATCCAGTCGCCGTGGGCCATGACGGCCTGGTGGTGCTCGATGACGATCACCGACTTGCCGGAGTCGACGAGCCGGTCGAGCAGGCCGAGCAGGTTCTCCACGTCGGCGAGGTGCAGGCCCGCGGTCGGCTCGTCCAGCACGTAGACATCACCCTTGTCGGCCATCTGAGTGGCGAGCTTGAGGCGCTGCCGCTCGCCGCCGGAGAGCGTGGTCAGCGGCTGGCCGAGACTCAGGTAGCCGAGGCCGACATCCGCGAGCCTGGCGAGACTCGCGTGCGCGGCAGGCAGCTTGGCGTCGCCTGCGCCGAAGAACTCCTCGGCCTCGGTAACCGGCATGGCCAGAACCTCGCTGATGTCGCGCCCACCGAGCTTGTACCCGAGCACGGATGCGTCGAACCGCCGGCCCTCGCATACCTCGCACACACTGGAGACGCTGGCCATGACACCGAGGTCGGTGAAGATCATGCCCGCGCCGTTGCAGTTGCCGCACGCCCCCTCCGAGTTCGCGCTGAACAGGGCGGGCTTGACGCCGTTGGCCTTGGCGAACGCGGTGCGAATCGGGTCGAGCAGACCCGTGTAGGTCGCGGGGTTGCTTCGACCCGACCCGCGGATGGCACTCTGATCGACGGCGACCACGCCCTCCCGCTTCGACACCGAGCCGTGGATGAGCGAGCTCTTGCCCGAGCCCGCAACACCGGTGACGACCACCAGCACCCCGAGGGGGATGTCCACGTCGACGCCCTGCAGGTTGTGTGAGGTCGCGCCGCGAACCGACATCGTGCCCGTGGATGCCCGCACCGAAGCCTTGAGCGCTGCCCGGTCATCCAGGTGCCGGCCCGTGAGCGTGCCGCTTGATCGCAGCCCCGCCACTGTTCCCTCGTACACGAGCTCGCCGCCCGCGGTGCCGGCGCCGGGACCGAGGTCGACCACGTGGTCGGCGATCTCGATGGTCTCGGGCTTGTGCTCCACCACGAGCACGGTGTTGCCCTTGTCGCGAAGGGCGAGCAGGAGCTCGTTCATGCGCTGGATGTCGTGCGGGTGCAACCCGACGGTCGGCTCGTCGAACACGTAGGTGACGTCGGTGAGCGACGACCCCAGATGACGGATCATCTTGGTGCGCTGGGACTCCCCGCCGGAGAGGGTGCCCGACGGTCGGTCCAGCGACAGGTAGCCGAGTCCGATCATCACGAAGGAATCGAGGATCTGCTGCAGGGTCGCGAGCAGCGGTGCGACGGTCGGCTCATCGAGACTGCGCACCCAGTCGGCGAGGTCGCTGATCTGCAGCGCGCAGGCATCCGCGATGTTCAGGCCGCCGATCTTGGATGAGCGGGCGCCGGCGTTGAGTCGCGTGCCGCCGCAGTCGGGGCAGGCGGTGAACGTCACCGCTCGTTCGACGAAGGCGCGGATGTGCGGCTGCATCGCGTCGACGTCCTTGGACAGCATCGACTTGGTGACCTTGGGGATGAGCCCCTCGTAGGTCATGTTGATGTTGTCGATGCGCACCTTGACGGGCTCCTTGTAGAGGAAGTCCTGTCTCTCCTGCTCGGTGTACTCGCGAATCGGCTTGGCCGGATCCATGAAGCCGGAGGCGGTGAAGATGCGCACGTACCATCCGTCGACGGTGTAGCCGGGGATCGTGAGCGCGCCCTGTTCGAGCGACTTGGTGTCGTCGAAGAGCTGCGTCAGATCGATATCGGTGACGTTGCCCGTGCCCTCGCAGCGCGGGCACATGCCGCCCAGGTAGGTCTCGTTCTCGATCACCGTGGTCTCGCCGGTGCTGCTCGTGCGCACGCCGCTGGTCTGGCTGGTGGGAATGTTGAAGGAGAGGGCGTTCGGCGAACCGATGTGCGGCTGACCCAGACGGGAGAACAGGATGCGCAGCATCGCGTTCGCGTCGGTGGCGGTGCCCACGGTCGAGCGGATGTTGGCACCCATCCGCTCCTGATCGACGATGATCGCGGTGGTCAGCCCCTCGAGCACGTCGACATCGGGCCGGGACTGGCTGGGCATGAAGCCCTGCACGAAGGCGCTGTAGGTCTCGTTGATCATGCGCTGCGACTCGGCCGCGATCGTGCCGAACACCAGCGAGCTCTTGCCCGAACCGGACACCCCGGTGAACAGGGTGAGCCGACGCTTCGGAATGTCGACGCTGACGTTGCGCAGGTTGTTCTCCCGCGCGCCCTGCACGCGGATCAGGTCGTGGGAATCGGCTGGGTGGGGGGTCGCGGACATCGGGGCTCCTCGCTCGGGCTCCCGGCCAGACTAGCCGCAGCCCCCGTCACGGCACTTCTCGAAAAACACGATCGCTACCAGGCGATGAGTTTCTCCGGCCGCAACTGGATGACGCTCGAGTACTTCGCCGCCATGGTCTCGAGGGTGAGGCTGATGCCGGCGAGACCGCCGCGGTACTTGGCCTCGTAGATCGCCCCGATCTCGTCGATCCACTCGGTCGCCGGGCGATCCGAGATCGTGGCCCGGCCCTGCAGCACCGTGAGGTGTTCGCCGTCGGTGCCGGCCTCGAGATGCACGAGGGCGTGATCGCTGGCGCGCAGGTTGCGCACCTTCGCGGTCGCGGGCTCGCTGAGCACGAGCACACTGTCGTCGTGCACGATGAACCACACCGGCACGGCATGCGGAAAGCCGTCGCGACCGATCGTCGTGAACCACGCGATGCGTTCCTCGCCGAGGCGAGCAAGGGCACGCGCGTGCACCTCGTTGGTGGGGTCGAGTAGAGAGAGGGATGCTGCGGGCATGAGTCCAGTCTCGCCCATTCCCACGGCGTCCGGCAGGGGTCGCTCAGCGATGTATCGTTAACTATCGCTGACAGTCGCCGGCGATCGCGGAGCATCCGCCACCTCAGTCCAGAAAGGACACATCATGCGCACATCATCTTCTGCGGGATTCGACCTGTGGGAGGCCGTCGACGGTCTCCGTGAGGCGTTCGCCCCCCGGGTCTCGGGACGCATGGGACGCGGCGACATCCGCACCGCCATCCTCGTCGCCCTCACCGAGGAGCCGATGCACGGCTACCAGATCATCCAGTCGATCGAGAAGAGCACGCGCGGTGCGTGGAAGCCCAGCCCCGGTTCGATCTACCCGACGCTGCAGCTGCTCGCCGACGAGGGACTCGTCACCTCCGAGCAGGTGGGCGAGCGCAAGGTCTACTCGCTGACCGACGCGGGCAAGGAGGCCGCGGCCGAGTTCTCCAGCGGCCCCGAGCCGTGGGAGCCGCGCCGCTCGTGGCGTACCGAGCACAACGTCGCGGTACCGAAAGCGGGTGCGAAGCTCGCACAGGCCATCGCGCAGGTTGCTCAGGGCACCCCGGAGCAGACCGAGCGTGCGGTCGAGGTCATCGACGAGGCGCGTCGCAAGATCTACGCGATCCTCGCCGAGGACTGAGGGGATGCCGCCCGCTAGCGGCCCACTCACCGCACCACCGACCGGCCGCCCGTTCCGGGCGCGCTACCGCCGCATCATGCGGTTCGCCTCGCGCGCGTTGGCGCAGGCCTGGTGGTTCGAACTGGTGCTGCCCCGGATCGGTCTCGGCCGGCTCGCGGCGCGCGGTCGAGTGCGCCGCCTCGAGAAACTCGCCAATCGCTTCTATGTGCTCGCCGCCGACCTCGGCGGATTGATGATCAAGGTGGGACAGTTCTTGTCGTCGCGCCTCGACATCCTTCCACCCGAGATCACCAAGGCGCTCGAGGGCCTTCAGGACGAGGTCGCGCCCGAGTCGTTCGAGCGCATCCGTGCGCAGACCGAGTCCGAACTCGGGATGCCGCTGGAGCTGGCCTACGCCTCGTTCGAGCCGGTGCCCATCGCCGCGGCATCCCTCGGACAGGCCCATCGTGCACGCCTGTCGCCGGCCATCGCGGCCGACCTCGGCTTCGAGGAGGTCGTCGTCAAGGTGCAGCGACCGGGCATCGAGGCGATCGTCGCCGTCGACCTCGCGGCCCTTCGGCGCGTTGCCCGCTGGCTCTCGCGCGTGCGCCTCGTGTCGTCACGCGCCGATGCGCCCGCACTCGTCGAGGAGTTTGCCGCCACCAGCCTCGAGGAGATCGACTACCTGCACGAGGCCGGCAACGCCGAGCGCTTCGCCGCCGACTTCGCCGACGACCCGAGCGTCGGCGCACCCGTCGTCGTCTGGGATCGCACCGCGCTGCGGGTGCTCACCCTCTCCGACGTGACCGCCATCAAGATCACGGATGTCGCATCGCTCACCGCAGCGGGCATCGACCCCGCCGAGGTCGCTCAAGCCCTCGCGCGCGCCACCTTCCAACAGATCTTCGTGGCCGGCTTCTTCCACGCCGACCCGCACCCGGGCAACATCTTCGTCACCCCCACGCCCGGCGAGGGCGACGGCTGGCGACTGACGTTCATCGACTTCGGCATGATGGGCGAGATCTCCGACTCGCTGCGGTCGGGCCTGCGCGAATTCATTCTCGCCGCCGTTGCTCGTGACGGGCGCTCCCTCATCTCCGCCATGGAGAACCTCGGCGTGCTGCTGAAGTCTGCGGACACCGAGGAGCTCGAGCGGGCGATGACGACGCTGTTCGACCGCTTCGGCGGCATGGGCGTCGCGGAGCTGCAGCGGGTCGACCCGCGCGAACTCGAGAGGTTCGCGCTGCAGTTCGGTGAGACCATCCGGGCGCTGCCTTTCCAACTGCCCGAGAGCTTCCTGCTGCTCATCCGCACCATCTCGCTCATCTCCGGTGTGACGAGCGCCCTCAACCGCGATTTCAACATGTGGGATGCCGTCGACCCGTTCGCACGCACCGTGCTCAACAACAGCGGCACGGGCACCATCCGCGAGCTCGCCCAACAGGCACTCGGCTACGCGAACACGCTCGCGCGGCTGCCGAAGCGCCTCGACGAACTGACCGCGCGGATCGACCGCGGGCAGGTCGCCGTGCGCACCCCCGACCTCGATCGGCGACTGCGTACCATCGAGCGATCGGTGGGTCGCGTCGCGTCGGCGATCGTGTTCGCGGCACTGCTCTTCGCGGGGGTGCTGCTGCGCCCGAGCGACCCGGCGCTCAGCTGGGTGCTGATGGGGGCATCCGCGCTGCCGCTGCTGCACGTGCTGGTCACCTGGCGCGGGCGGTGAGAAGGGCAAGGGCCAACGTGCCGGCTCGGGCCGCCGCGGCCGTCGGCCTCGCCTTCGCGCTGATGCTCACCGGGTGCACCTCGCCTCCCAGTGCCCCCGACCCGGCGCCCGATGGCGCGCCGTTCCCCGTCGATGCCACGGCCGACTACCAGCTGGGCGGCGCCTATCCTCCCCCGGCCGGCGTGACGCTCGTGGCCCGCGACAGTACCGAGGAGCCCCTCGCCGGTGCGTACTCGATCTGCTACATCAACGGCTTCCAGACTCAACCGGGCGACCAATGGCCCGACGACCTCGTGCTGCACGACGGGCAGCAGAGACTCGTAGACCCGAATTGGCCGGATGAGAACGTGATCGACATCTCGACCGCCGAGAAGCGCGCTGCCGCGGCATCCCGAATCGAGCAGGCGATCGCGACCTGCGCGGCCTCGGGCTTCGATGCGGTCGAGCTCGACAATCTCGACTCGTACACCCGTTCAGACGACCACCTGACGCTCGACGACGCGATCGCGTTCGCGAGCCTGCTGGTTGACCGGGCGCACGAACTCGGCCTGTCGGCGGGACAGAAGAACACCTCGGAGCTCGGCCGGGTCGGGCCGGACACGATCGGTTTCGACTTCGCGGTCGTCGAGGAGTGCGATCAGTTCGAGGAGTGCGGAGCGTACACAGACGTCTACGGCGGGCGAGTGATCGACATCGAGTACACGGACGCGCTGCGGCGACCGTTCGTCGAGGTCTGCGCGGATGCCGCGACCCCGCCGATCACGATCCTGCGCGATCGCGGACTCGCGCCGCAGGGCGACCCCGCGCACCACTACGAGAGCTGCTGAGACCGGCGGTCACCTCGAACAGTCGCGAGCCGACTAACCTCGGGCGCCACTAGCCCGTCGCGGAGATGAGAGTGGATGCGGCTTCGAGCCGATCGACGATGAGCTCGACCTCCACGGGTCGCGTCGCGTAGAGCACGGCGATCGACGCCGCACGGCCCGACCGCAGCGGCACAGCGATCGCGGACAGACCGGTGATGACCTCGTCGTGGCTCAGTTCGTAGCGTGCCGGCGGGTGGTGTGCCGGATCCACGATGGACTGGATCACCCGTCCAGGTGATCCACGCCCGATGGGGTGCCGTCGACCCGGTCGTTGCGCGACGAAGGTGGCCGCATTCCGAGGTTCGACGCTCAGTAGTGTTACCGCCTCCTCGCCATCGAAGACCACGAGGAACGCCGTCATCTGGAGGTCATCGGCAACTCGCTGCAGTTCGGGCAATGCCGCGGCCTGAAGGTCACGGGACACGCTCTGACCGAAGGCCGCCAGGCGCACGCCGAGAGTGAGGTCGCCGCTCAGGCTTCGTTGCACGAAGCGGTGGCGCTCCAGCGTGCGCACGAGCCTGTACGCCGCCGACCGGTTGACTCCGAGCGCGGCGGCGAGGTCGTTGATGGTCAGCGGTATGCGGCTCTCGCCGATGAGCGCGAGCGCGGCGAGGCCGCGCGATAGCGTCTGCGATCCGGCGTCGGCCGCACGCTCGTGCTTCTCCACGCACCTATCCTTCCTTGACGCTTCCCTCGCGAGTCGACATGACCTACAGTGAAAGCCGTTATTTGACCATTGTATTCACATAGTGAACATGGATGCTTGGGTCAGTCAACAAGGCTGTTGATCAGTGAGGAAGACCAGAGATGCAGATCCACCTTCGCGGTTACGAGGCCACCGATCCGCGGATCAAGCCCGCCGCGGGCTTCGGCATCGACCGACCCGCCGAGCTCCCCGACGAGATGGATGTTCTCATCGTCGGCACCGGGCCCGCGGCAGTTGTCGTCGCCGCGCAGCTGTCGAGGTTCCCCTCCATCAACGTGCGCGCGATAGAACAGCGCGCGGGACGCCTCGAAGTGGGACAGGCCGACGGCATCCAAGCCCGATCGGTGGAGACCTTCCAGGCGTTCGGGTTCGCCACCGAAGTCGTCGACGAGGCCTACCGCAACGTCGAGATGTGCTTCTGGAAGCCCGACCCCGCCGATCCCAGCGTGATCGTTCGTGCCTCACGCGCCGCGGATGACGCGACAGGGATGAGCGAGTTTCCGCACATCTACGTCAACCAGTCCCGAATACTCGACTACTTCCTGCGGGATGCGGCCCGCGCGCCCGGCCGCCTCGTGCCGGACTACGGAATCGAGTTCGTCGATTGCACCATCGACACCGAGGCCGAGTACCCGGTCTCCGCGCAAGTCCGCTACGTCGCCGGAGATCGAGAAGGCGAAATCCGCACCGTCCGCGCGAAGTACCTCGTGGGTGGTGACGGAGCCCGCAGCCGTGTGCGCACCGCGCTCGGTCACCGCCTGCACGGAGAGGCCTCCATGCACGCCTGGGGTGTGATGGACATCCTCGCGAACACCGACTTTCCCGACATCCAGGTCAAGTGCTCGATCCAGTCGCACGAGGCGGGGAACATCCTCACGATTCCGAGGGAAGGCGGATACCTCGTTCGCGTCTATGTCGACCTCGGCGAGGTGGGCGAGGACGACGATGGTGCCATACGGGCGACCCCGATCGAGGCGATCATCGCGAAAGCGAACCGCATCATCCACCCATACTCGCTCGACGTGCGGGCGGTGACCTGGTGGTCGGTCTACGAGGTCGCACACCGCATCACGGATGGCTTCGATGATGTTCCGCCCGAACTCGTCGGCACACGCCAGCCGCGCGCGTTCATCATGGGCGATGCCTGCCACACCCACTCGGCCAAGGCAGGCCAGGGGATGAACGTGTCGATCCAGGATGGCTTCAATCTCGCGTGGAAGCTGGCCTCCGTGCTGGAGCACCGGGCGCCGGAGTCTCTGCTGGCCACCTATGCCAGCGAGCGCAAGGTCGTCGCTCAGAACCTCATCGACTTCGACAAGGAGTGGTCGGGACTCCTCGCGCTGCCGGTCGACTCCTGGGAGGATCCCGCGGGGCTCGAGCAGTGGTACACCTCGACCCTGGAGTTCCCGGCTGGCTTCATGACCCAGTACACGCCGTCCATGATCACTCTCGGCTCCGAGCACCAGGGTCTGGCGCCGGGATTCCCCGTCGGCAAGCGATTCAAGTCCGCCGAGGTGATCCGCCGGGCCGACAACCGGTGGCACCACCTCGGCCACTTCCACGAGGCCGATGGCCGGTGGCGTGTCTACGTGTTCGCCGATGCCGCGGCTCCCGCGCGCACCGCAACTCCGACCGCCGACTTCGCCCAGTGGTGGTCGCGCGACGCCGCATCTCCTCGCGTACGGTACACGCCGGCGGGTGGTGACGACGACGCCATCTTCGACACGAAAGTGATCTACCAGCAGGACTACACCCTCGTCGAGCCCGGGGATGTCCCGGATGCTTTCATGCCGACAAAGGTGCCCTACGGGCTTATCGACATCAACCAGGTCTTCGCCTCGGGACATGGCCGGGACATCTTCCGCGACCGCGAGATCAGCGCATCGGGCGCAATAGTCATCGTGCGGCCAGACCAGTACGTGGCCGCCGTGCTGCCGCTCGACGAGCGCGAGCAGCTCACCGAGTTCTTCGCAGGACACATGCTCGCTCCGGCGAATCCTTCGGCAGCGCCTGCTCGGCGCTCCGACGGGATGACCGTCGCGGAGAAGACCCCCTTGTAGCCGTACGCAATTCGACATCTGGTCGTTCGGTCGTGATCTGTGTCCGATCGTCGGTGCCGGAGCGGTCTGGGTTGCCGCGGGACCTATGGCACTGGGCATCCCCAACGAATAGCGGTGCACTGAGATCGACCCAAAGGAGCTCGACATGGCACGCACACTCCGCACGGCCGACGAGAACATCCGCCGACTTCGTCCCTACAACCTTGTTGCCGGATCCCTGCATCTCGTGCAGGCGGTCGTGTTCGCCGTCATCCTCACGAGGCTGACCACGCAGGTGACGTTCGGAGTCACGGCTGACTACCTCGCCGGGGCGCCGGGGTTCCCGATTCCGCCGGAGCGCGTTGAGTTGTTCGCCGTCAACGTCGGCGCTGGCGTGGTCGCCTTCTTGGCGCTCTCAGCACTGTTCCACTTCCTCATCTCATCCCCGGCGTTCTTCGGCCGGTACTCCGCTGGCCTGAGGCAGCAGCACAACTACTTCCGGTGGGTCGAGTACGCGCTCAGCTCGTCGATCATGATCTGGCTGATCGCCCAGACCACCGGCATCACGGATGTCGCGGCCCTGTTCGCCATCTTCGCCGCCAACGCCGCGATGATCGGATTCGGCGCCCTTCAGGAGAAGTACGAGCGGCCGGGCAGCGGCAATTTCCTGCCCTTCATCATGGGATCGATGGTCGGCGTCGTGCCGTGGATCGTCATCCTCATCTACTTCTTCTCGCCCGGCTCGACGAGCACGGTCGAGCCGCCAGCGTTCGTCTACGGCATCATCATCTCGCTGTTTGTCTTCTTCAACACGTTCGCGATCAACCAGGTGCTGCAGTATCGCCAGGTCGGGCCGTGGCGCGACTACCTGTTCGGCGAGCGCGTCTACATCACCCTGAGTCTGGTCGCGAAGACGGCGCTGGCGTGGCAGGTATTCGCTGGGGCGATCATCCCGGCGTTCACCAGCTGAGGCGTGAGGCGGCGGAATCGCCTCCACTTCCACAGGCATGGCGCCAGAGCGGCGCTTGACTGTGCGGTGGGGCCCTGATTGGATTCAGTGAATTGTTAGCGAATCTGTTTCAGGAAAGGCTCGCCGTGGTCGGCTACTTGAAGTCGCACAGTCCGCGATTCGACAAGAAGGCTTCAGAGCTGTTGATGAGTTCTGAGCTCAAAGTGAGTTTGGAGTCGAATACCCTGACGGCGTCGGGCAAGTGCCCGCGTTGTTCCCACGAGTTTCAGTATGTGGGTAGCACCGAAGTGACAACTGTCGATGCCCCTGCCGTCGCCGGCGCGATGGCGGGAGCGACACCACCATCCCAACGACTCGTCGTCGTTACGTGCCAGTGCACTGATGATCATGTTGGTCGGGCCGATGACCTTCTCGGATGTGGAGTCTCGTTCGTGGTGGACCTTCACACGAACGCGGTGCCGGATCCGATCAAAGCCGCGCGGGCTCTTGACGATCAGGCCCAGCTCGATCAGCTGACCACAGACCCGAGTGCCGCGATTCAGGGTTCCGCTAAGGCATGGAGCGCAGGCCTTTCGGCGTTGCTCACGCTGGTGGTGGCAGGCATCTGGGTCGGCGGCCAGAGCGCGGCAAGCAAGGTCGATCCTGCGTCACTAGCCCTCATCGTGCTGCTGGCGGGCATCGCTGTGGTGCTCCACATCATCGCGCTCATCCTGCTGCTCGTCGTCTCGAGTGGTATCCCGCAGACACTGTCGACCACCAAGCTGCGTCGATCCGACGGATCGGTGCGCAACTACCGCGAAGCGGTTCGCAAGCGCCACGCCACGATGATCAGAAGCGCTGCCGTGTTGGGGATTGTGGGCCTGGTTCCGATGCTGATCGCTCTGGGCCTGTGGATCCTGGCGCCGGCCCCGGAGCCGAAGGTCAGCGTCGACATCAAGGACAAGCCCGCCGCGTGTGGGGAAATCACGACGGTGTCCGATTCGTCGATAACGGTGGCGTCCGGCGGCAAGGAGACGTCCATTCCCCTGTCAGACATAGTCGAGATCTCGGCCGTCAGCGAGTGCGGATGAACCGCGGCGTCGCTCGACCCGCCTACCCTTGGGTGTCATGACGAGGATCTTCGGCACCCCGTTCGCCGCGGTCTACCCGCTGTACGTGGCCAAGCTGGAGAAGAAGAACCGCACGCGGGCCGAACTCGACCAGGCGATCGAGTGGCTCACCGGCTTCGACGAGCCGACCCTGAAGCGTCTAATAGATGAGGGCGCGACATTCGAGCAGTTCTTCGCCGCCGCACATCTGAACCCCAACACGACCCTCATCACCGGTGTCGTGTGCGGTGTGCGCGTCGAGGAGATCGAGGATCCGCTGATGCAGAAGATCCGGTACCTCGACAAGCTCGTCGATGAGCTCGCCAAGGGCAAGGCGATAGAGAAGGTGCTGCGCGCGCCCTAGCGACGCCTGCCGTCAGGGCAGCAGGGAATCCGTCGCCGCGGCGAAGATACGAGTGTGATCAGCTGGGTTCTGGAGGGACTCGACGCCCCATATCCGCACCTGCGATGGTGCGGGTGAGGGCCCAGATCCCAGTGTTTTGCTGGGTTTTTTGACTGCTCGACGTCACTGTGATCAGGTGGGTTCCGACTCAAGTGCAGTCAAAATGCAGTCAACAACGGTCAAGGCAACGTGCTAGTTGCCGATGCCCTTATTTACACTTACCCTGTTAAGTGTAAATAAGGGCACGAAGCAATCCCACTTAGGAAGCGAGTGACGACATGGCCAATCCTAAGTCGGACGCCTCGAGGCCGCTCGGCTGGCCGGCTGTCGAAAACGAACAGCGTCCGTGGGTCTCACGCATCAACAGCGACCATCTCACCCGCGCCCAACGCGAACGCATCCGTCAGCCCTACTCGTCGGCCATCGTTCCGCCGATCGCCGACCTCTCTATCGACATCCCCGCCGACCTTGCGGCAGAGATCGACGAGGCCACTCAGCTGCTCACGCGATTCGACGCCGAGGTCGGACCCGGCGGACTCCCGTTCGCCTCGATCCTCCTGCGCACCGAGTCGGCCTCCTCGTCCGAGATCGAGAACCTCACCAGCGGTGCCCGCGCCATCGCCGAGGCCGAGCTCGGCGAACGCGAGACCGGTAACGCTGCCCTGATCGTGCGTAACGTCCGGACAATGGAAGCCGCCCTCAGCCTTGCCGACGAGATCAACGGTGAGAGCATCATCGCGATGCAGACCGCCCTCCTCGGCTCCCATGCGCCCGCCCTGACGGGAGGGTGGCGAAACGAGCAGGCGTGGATCGGCGGCGACTCCCTCAGCCCTCATCTGGCCGACTTCGTTCCTCCTCACCACGACCGCGTGCCAGCGGCGATCGATGACTTGATCGAGTTCATGGGTCGAGTCGACATCCCCTCGCTGGCCCAGGTCGCGATCGCCCACGCCCACTTCGAGACCATCCACCCGTTCCCGGACGGCAACGGCAGGACCGGCCGCGCGCTCGTGCAGGCGCTGCTGCGCCACGCGCGGGTCACCACCAACATCACGGTGCCAGTCTCAGCTGGCCTGCTTCACGACGTGAAGGACTATTACGACGCGCTCACGTCGTATCGGCGCGGCGAGCTCCGACCCATCGTCACAGCGTTCACTCGCGCAGCCGGCTACGCGGTCCTCAACGGTCGCCAGCTCGTCCGCGACATCGAGGCCATCGAGTCCGACTGGGACGTCCGGATGCGCGGCCTCCGTTCCGATGCCGCGGCGCGCCGAGTCAGTGTGCTCGCCCTCGCCCACCCGGTTCTCAACTCGGACATCGTCGCTCGTGAACTCGGCATTGCCCCACCGACCGTGTTCCGCGCTCTGAATGCGCTCGTGGAACGAGGGGTGCTGAGGGCGGCCAATTCGAAACGCCGCAATCGGATATGGCTTGCGGAGCCTGTGCTCAGTGCTTTGGATGACTTCGCCGCGCGTGCCGGGCGAAGAAACACAGCGCGATAGGAGTTCACGGAGCCACCCACGAATACGAAAGGGTGACGTCCTCCTTGATCTCGACAAGCTCGATCAGCGGAGGGCGTCACCCTTTCGTGCCCCTGGAGGGACTCGACGCCCCAGCCGTGCCGCCGCCACGATGCGCAGTAACGGTGGCCGGGGCATCCTCGGGGCGCATCGCGGCGGACTGCGGGCCGGGGACCCCCGCGGTTCTAGGGGCCGCCCACGAGAACGAATGTGTTCGGGTGTCGCCGGGTTTCGATACGCGCTTCGCGCTACTCAACCAGCAGCGGCGACACCCGAACACATTCGTGCCCCTGGAGGGACTCGAACCCCCAACCCTTTCCTTAGGACGGAACTGCTCTTCCATTGAGCTACAGAGGCTTGGCTGCATCAGTTTATCGGTGGCTCGGGGCGACAGCCCGTGCACCGGGCCCGGCGCCCGATGTGGTGAGATCGAACCATGGCGCTCTACTCCAGTTACATCGCGATCGGCGACAGCTTCAGCGAGGGCTACGGCGACGAGGGTCCCGACGGCGTGCCGCGCGGATGGGCCGACTTCGTGGCGCTGGGTCTCGCGCTCGCGAGTGCACCCGCGACCGTCACCTACGCGAACCTCGCCATCCGTGGCCGCAAGCTTGCACCCATCGTCGGCGAGCAACTGGATGCCGCCCTCGCCCAGCACCCGCAGCTGCTGAGCCTCAACGGCGGAGGCAACGACCTCATGCGGCCACGCGTCAGCATTGGACACATCGCCGAGCAACTCGATGCCGCCGTCGACCGCGCGGTGGCTGCCGGAACCCACGTCGTGCTGGCGAGCGGCGCGAACCCGAGCCGGCACATCCCGCTCGGCGGCGTGCTGGCCCGCCGGGGTGAGGAGCTCGCGCGCGCCGTACGCCAGCGGCTGCCGCGGCCCGGCGTGACCTTCGTCGACAACTGGGGCGACAGCGAGCTCGCCGAGCTGAGGTACTGGTCGCGCGATCAGCTCCACCTCAACGCGCTCGGGCACGCTCGTGTTGCCAGCAACGTGCTTGCGGCGCTCGAGGTCGCGATCCCCGAGTTCGGGGCGGGCGAGCTGTCCGCCCCGCGACCCAGAACGTCGGCCTACTGGCGCGAGTACGTGCTGCCCTGGATTGGCCGACGGCTCACGGGACGATCATCCGGCGACAATCGCGACCCCAAGATTGCCGTGCTGAGCCCTGTCGAGATAGATCAGGACGGCGGCGGGTAGAGGAACGCGGGAACCGACGATGCCGGGATCGTGCGCTGGCCGTAGGTGCCGTTGCTCGAGTAGTTGTACTCCTCGATCGTGACAGTGCCGTCAGCATTGACCGACTTCACGTACGCGACGTGGTTGCCGTAGAACCACGCGACGGATCCCACGATCGGGGTGGTGCTGACCGGCCAGCCGTGCTGCTCCCAGTTGTAGCGCCACTGGCTCGCGTTGCCGCCCGACGGGGTGAGGTTCGACCACACCCACTTGTACGGTGCCGCGTAGTATCCGGCGTCACGGTTGAGGCGCCACGCCACGAAGTCGACACACTCGCGGTAGTAGTAGTTGAGGGGGCTGAGCCCGCCGCCCTGGTAGTCCCGCAGTTCATACGGCCACGGGTAGTCGTCGCCGAGCGCCCGCGCTCCCGAGGCCAGGTAGGCCGCCTGGTTGGCTTCACGCTGGGCGTCGTCCTCCATCTGGGCGAGCTGCTCGTACGTCGTCGCGTGATACCCGTCACGGGTCGGCGTGGCGAGGCTCGCATCGGAGCTGACGACGACGCTCTGCGCCGACGCGTCGGACTTGGTGGCTGCCGTGTTCTCGGGCGTCTGCAAGGCGTACGCCGGTAGGCCCGCCACGGCGAACATCCCGCCCACGACGGCCATGGTCGCCAGCACATTGAGCGGGTTCTTGCGCTGCTGCGGGGGCGCGGATGCCTGCAGCGCCCGCCGCTCGGACGCCTTCAGCTTGCGCTGCTTGCGCCCCTGTTGGAGGGGCTGTCGGGCCTGCTGCTGCTGCACCGGCCCCTGCCGGGATTCAGCCCCGCGCCGCCGCGACGGCTCGGCCGAGGCCGCCTGGACGAGGCTCGGGGCCGCCTGCTGAGCCGGCGCCGCGACCTGAACCGTCGGCTCAACCGGGCCGGCAACGGCAGTGCCGCGTCGAGCCTCGGCCTCGCGGAGTTCGCGGCGAGAGGAATACTGCTGAGCGGGGGCCGCCGAATCGCCTCGAAGTTCTGAGGGAAGCACAGCTACCGAATTCGAGGGTGCACCGAAGTTGAACAGGTCATCCATGTCACTGGATGGCTGAAGATCAACCACGAACGAACTTCCCTTCGGGCAAACGGGACCTCTTCGAGGGTACGGGACTACCCCCCGGCCTGTCGAATTGTCACAGCAAGATAACAGTTCACGCAGCGGGGGCCAGGTACTCCTCCCAGTCCGGCAGCGCGCGCTCGATCCCCCGCACGAGCCAGCTCGTGCCGCGAGGCGGGCGCGGGATGCTGCGCAAGGTCCAGCTCATCTCGCTCGGAGTGCGATCGCCCTTGATGTTGTTGCAGCGCAGGCAGCAGGCGACGAGGTTCTCCCAGCTGTCCTTGCCACCACGGGAGCGGGGAAGCACGTGGTCGATGGTGTTGGCGGTCGACCCGCAGTAGGCGCAGCGGTGATTGTCGCGGCGAAGCACACCCCGACGCGACACCGGCACGTGACGACCGCTGGGCACCCGCACGTAGTTACGCAGGATGATCACCGAGGGGCGATCCCAGGCTCCCGTCGATCCCCACACCGGATTCTCCGCGTCGGCAGCAATGACTGTCGCCTTCTGGTTCATCACGAGCACGAGGGCTCGCTTGAAGCTCACGACGGCGAGGGGCTCATACCCAGCATTCAGGACCAAGGTGCGCACGTTCATCCTCTCGAAAGAGCCTGCACGGCTCGCAGGCGTTCGATTCCTGGAGGATCCCGCCCGACGAAGGGGAGGCGCCCAAACAAAAAGGCACTGTCAGAAGACAGTGCCTAATGTTCGCGAGCGTGAGTGATCACGCTCGCGGGACTGTGCCCTATGAAGAACTGAGCGCGCGCATCCACGGTTTGGATGCTGCGCCTGCTTTTCATTTGGCACTCCGTAGTTCGAAGAAACTCCAAGAACTACAGGCTAACCCAGAGTCGGCGCGCCTGTTTTCACTGGCGCGCCGACCGGTCGTGAATCAGAGTGTCGCGAGGATCGTCTTCATCGTCTCGATCTCGGCGGCCTGCGATGAGATGATGCGATCACACAGAGCCTTGACGTCAGCGTTGACTCCGTTGTCGAGTTCCTCCTTCGCCATGTCGATCGCGCCCTGGTGGTGCTCGATCATCTGCGTAAGGAAGAGCCGGGATGCCTCGACCCCCGTCGCCGAGTCGAGCGCTGCCATGTCGTCGTCTGACATCATGCCGCCGCCGTGATCCATGCCCGACATCGAGCCGAACCCCCAGTCATCGAGCCAGCCTTGCATCAACTCGATCTCGGGTGCCTGAGCATCCTTGATCTGCTGCGCCAACTCCTGCACGCGGGGATCGATATTGGCCTTGGCGAGGATGGTGTCAGACATCTCGATCGCCTGCTGGTGGTGCGGGATCATCATCATGGTGAATGACGTATCCGCCTGGTTCGTATCGGTGGACTGCTCTGACGGCGAGTTCGCCCCCATCCCCATGTCCGACGCCGGAGCGGCGCAGGCACTGAGGGCAAGGGATGCGGCGAGGACGCCGACGACCGCAAGGGTGCGGTGAGTGTACATAGTGTTTTTCCAATCAGGAGAAGGTGTGGGTATGAACGGGTGCCGCGCGCGCGTGCGCGGCCCGATCAGGTTCTGCTGACGGAAAGTTGGGTGAGGCCGGGCGTGTGACGCGGTCGAGCGAGCGCGCCGGAGCTGCCTCGCTCTTCGATCACGCGGAACATCCGGCTTGCGTCGCCCGGTCGAGGCAGGAGCAGGAGTAGCAGCAGCACCAGCGCCATGACTCCGGCGACGCACAGAATCGTCACCAGAGCGTGCCCCGCGTCGCACATACCAGCGGCGCAAGTCGGGTGAGTCGCGGCCGCAGTGGCCGAGTGATGCATCCCCGACATGTCATCCGCCGGCGCCATCACGTGAGTGGTGGCAGACATGGCGCCCATCGACGACGACCCGGAGGTCATCGCATGGATGCTCGCAGCGCCGAGAACGAGCGCCGAAACTACAAGGGCGGCGATGATCACGCAGCGAAGTGCGCGAGGCATCACATCCATGCCGCCCACGCTAGGTGGGCAACCTGTGCGTCAGCTAGATTCCGACGCGCACGATGTAGTAGTTGCTGTCGTAGATCGGCCGAACGTGGATAAGATCCCCGTAGTCGCCGGAGTCGATGAAGTTGCCATCGCCCATATAGATACCGGTGTGGCCGGGCATGATGACGATGTCACCGGGCAGGGCATCCGACGTCGCGATCGGCGTGCCGGAGGCCCCGATACCCGCCGCTGAGTGCGGCAGAGCGATACCGAACTGCGCGTAGACGAACATGACGTAGCCGGAGCAGTCGAAGCCCGACGGGTCGGCTCCCCCGTAACGGTAGGGAACGCCGGTGTACTGCAGCGCGACCGAAACGACCTGATCGAGGCTGAAGTTCGGGTAGGGCGGGTTCGCCAGGAAGTCGGCCGCGCTGGGTCCGGTGTACGCGGAGTACTCGACGGCGAGCGCCGCGCGCGCCATCTCGGCAGCCGATGTGGTGGTGAACCCATCGCGCGACACCGTGGCGACCTCTGCCTTGGCTGCGACGACCACCGTCTGCGCGTCGCGCTGGGTGATCTCCTGGAGGGCCTGCGATGCCTCCACCCCCGACGTATCGGGCGCGGGTGAGAAAGCGTACGCGGGAAGGGCAACCGTCGCGAAGATCCCCGGCACGATGAGTGCCATCACCGCGAGGCTGAGAATGCTCGACTTGCGGTTCGATGAGGGACGCTTGGCCCGGAATGCCGCGGGAACTTCGGAGCCGACTGAGTCGACACTTCCGGGTTCTACTGCGGTGGAGCTGGTCTTGCTGGGTCCTACTTTTGTCAAGAGATTTGACCTCCTGCGCCTCGGCAACTCTAGGTCGTTGCCCCATCCGTTTCGTATATCGAGTCACGTACCTGGATGAGACGGGCTAGCGAGACGCTCATTCAGGGTCCTTTTGACCAAGGTTGCGGTCGATGAGGACTTGGCGAGTGTACGTGACGATTCTGGGAAAGTCACATCAACACGTTCGCCTCAGCGAACATTCGGTGGAATTCTCAGCGAGCCACGAAGATGTGCACAGCGACCTCGTTGGGCAGCTCGAGACCCTCGCCGAAGCCCTCGACCTGCACGAAGACGTAGGAGCCTGCGGCCGAGATCGTGGCCAGTGCACCGGGCATGACGCCGGCATTCTGCAACTGCTGCAGCAGCTCCGGCTCGAACTGCACCGGTTCTCCCAGGCGACGGATGACGCCGCTGACCGGCTCATTCGTGGCAGCCACCACGTCTACGAGGTTGATCACGCCATCCATGAAGGCGGGGGCAGGGGCATCCCCCAGCTCGGCAAGACCGGGGATCGGGTTGCCGTACGGAGACTCGGTCGGATGCCCGAGCATCTCGAGCAGGCGACGCTCGACCTGTTCGCTCATGACGTGCTCCCAGCGGCAGGCCTCGTCGTGCACGTAGGCCCAGTCGAGGCCGATCACATCCGCGAGAAGGCGCTCGGCCAAGCGGTGCTTGCGCATGACGTGGATGGCCCGGTTGCGACCCTCGGGGGTGAGCTCGAGGTGGCGGTCACCCTCGACGACCACGAGTCCGTCGCGTTCCATGCGGCCGATCGTCTGCGACACCGTGGGACCGGAGTGCCCGAGCCGCTCCGAGATGCGCGCACGCAGGGGCACGATGTGCTCCTCCTCGAGGTCGAGGATGGTCCGCAGGTACATCTCAGTGGTGTCGACGAGGTCCGTCATGAAGGTAAGCCTAACCGGGCCAGACAATAGGATTGTCCCCATGCCCAGCCTCGTGATTCCCTCTTCTCTGCTGCCCGCTGACGGTCGGTTCGGCTGCGGACCGTCGAAGATCCGGCAGGAGCAACTCGACTTCCTCGTGGCCAACGCCGACCTGCTCGGCACCTCGCACCGACAGGCCCCGATCAAGGATCTGGTCGGTCGCGTGCGCGCGGGTCTGGGCGAGCTGTTCCGCATCCCGGACGGCTACGAGGTCGTGCTCGGCAACGGTGGGTCGACCGCGTTCTGGGACGCCGCGGCCTACTCCCTCATCGACCAGCGCAGCGAGAACCTCACCTTCGGCGAGTTCGGTGCCAAGTTCGCGCAGGCCGCGTGCGCACCGCACCTCACGGCGCCGCACGTGGTGTCGGCGCCGGCGGGGAGCCGAGCATCCGTGGTGATCGTCGACGGCATCGACGTCTACGCCTGGCCACAGAACGAGACCTCGACCGGCGTGATGGCGCCCGTCACCCGGGTGGATGCGCCGGGCGCACTCACCGTGATCGACGCGACGAGCGCCGCCGGCGGCATCGACTTCGACTCATCGCAGGCCGACGTCTACTACTTCGCCCCGCAGAAGAATTTCGCGAGCGACGGCGGGCTCTGGTTCGCGCTGTTCTCCCCTGCCGCGATCGCGCGCGTCGAGGCGATCGCGGCCTCGGACCGCTACATCCCCGAGTTCCTGTCGCTGAAGAACGCCATCGACAACTCGCGCCTCAACCAGACCCTCAACACCCCGGCGATCTCGACTCTGCTGCTGCTGCAGAACCAGGTCGACTGGATCAACGGCAACGGCGGCCTCGGCTGGGCGTCGGCGCGAACGGCCGAGTCATCCGGTGCCCTGTATGAGTGGGCGGATGCCGCTGCCTACGCGACCCCGTTCGTGACCGACCCCGCGCACCGCTCGCAGGTCGTGGTGACGATCGACTTCGACGAATCAGTGGATGCCGCGGCCGTCGCAGCAGCCCTGCGCGCCAACGGCGTCGTCGACACCGACCCGTACCGCAAGCTCGGACGCAACCAGCTGCGCGTCGCCACCTTCGTGGCCATCGAGCCCGACGACGTGCGCGCGCTCATCGGCTCGATCGAATACGTCGTCGAGCACCTCTAGCCGCTGAGCTGGTTGAGTAGCGCCGAAGGCGCGTATCGAAACCGCTCCGCGCTACCCTGTACCCGTGCGACTCTGGCTGAAGGACTCCGAGCGCCGGCCCGATCCGGCGCCGGTGAAGACGGATGACCGTAAGCCGATGCTGATCGGAATCCTCGTCTGGCTCGTGGCGCTGGCCGTGCTGCTCTTCTTCATCGCCCCGCTCACCGCCGCCCACAACGAGTGGTGGCTGTGGACCTGCATCGCGGGCATCGCGCTCGGCCTGGTGGGCATCCTGTACACGAACTGGCGGCACAAGTAGCGAGTTAGAAGGACCGCTCGCCCTCGTCCGACTCGTCGTCGTCGTCATCATCATCGTCGTCGTCTGACTCATCGTCGTCGTCGTCGAGATCCTCATCGGGGTCGTCGATGTCCACGCCATCCAGGTCGCCGCCGTGCAGCACGTCGCTGCCCAGCACATCGTCGTCGTCCATCACGTGGTCGTCGAGGTCGTCGTCCTCGTCATCCGACTCGTCGTCGGCGACATCGTCCTCGTCGTCGGGGTCGTCGTCGTCAGCGTCGCCGTCTCCGACCGCAGCCTCGCCCAGAGCTTCCTGCGCCGCCTTGTACTCGGCGAGGCGGTCGCTCCACGGCAGCCAGTCGGGCGCGAGCAGCGAGCCTTCGCCCGGCAGCAACTCGGCCTCGAGCACTGTCGGCTCGCCGCCCTCGACGTCGGCGACCGAGACGGTCCACAGCCAGTCCGGGTAGCCCGGCTGGGCCGATGCGAAGCGCACCGTCACCGAGCCGTCGTCCTCCGGGGTCTGGCTGACGAACGAGCCGATCGTCGCGACCGGAGTGATCTCCAGCAGTGCGCTGCGGGCGAGCTCTTCGTACGACTCAGGCATCCAGGTCGTCCGCGACCTTGCGCAGCATCGCAGCGATCTTCGACGAGTGTGACTTGTCGGGGTAGCGACCGCGCTTGAGGCCGGCACCGATGCCATCCATGAGCTTCACGAGGTCCTCGATGATGATGGACATGTCGTCGGCCGACTTGCGGTTGAGTTTGGCCATCGACGGCGGTGCCTCGAGCACACGCACGGAGAGCGCCTGGGCGCCCTTCTTGCCGTCGGCGATTCCGAACTCGAGCTTGGTGCCCGCCTTGATTCCGGTCGTGCCGGTGGGCAGGGCGGACGCGTGAAGGAAGACCTCCTGGCCGTCATCAGAACTGATGAAGCCGAAGCCTTTCTCGTCGTCGTAGAACTTGACCTTGCCGGTGGGCATCGTGGTACTCCTTATTGCTGGTGCATCAAGGCTATCGGAGTCACGCGTATCCTTGGGTTTGTGGCCAACCAGACTCCGATAACCGATCACCGCGCCGAACGCGTCCTGGCGTTCATGGTCGCCAGTGCGATCGGGCTCTCGATCATCGCGTTCCTCGCGGTCATCATCGGTACCGCGACCGGCGTGACGGACTTCTCCGGCGGCGTCTGGCCGGTGGCGATCGTGCTTCCGGCGATCGGCCTGCCGATCGGACTCGTGCTCATGATCGCCCTGATCATCGTCAGCGGCCTGCGTCGGGGTCGTGAAGCAAGGGATGCCAGCAAGTAACGACAGCGCCCTGGTCCTCGCGGGCCAGCTGCGGAGCCTGAGTGACGCGGCGCTTGCCGAGTTGCTCACGGCCCGCGAGATCAGAGGTACGGGCATCCGTGACTTCTTCGACCTCGCTGACGCCCTACTCGACCCAGCCGCGATCCAGCACGCACTGGGTCGGCTGGACCGATCGACCCTGGCTACCCTGGCCGCCCTCGGCGAGCTGGGCCCGGTGACCGAAGCGGATGCCGCGGCGCACCTCACCACCCTAGGAGCCGACGCAGCGCTGCTGCCCGAACGCCTCGCCACCGCCGCGCGTCTTGCCCTGCTCACCCAGCACCTCGGCCGCTGGGTGGTACCGGCTTCCGTGGCGGAACAACTGCAGCTCTGGCCGAGTCTCGGCCTGCCGAGCCTGCACGAACTCGTGTCGTTGTCGGCCCCTGCGGCACTCAGCCCGGTGTCGGGTGTCGACGTGAAGTTCACCGATCACGTGGCATCCGAGAACGCATTCCAGACGACCACCTCGATCGCCGAGCTCATCGCCACCCTCGACCTGGAGTCGGCCCGCGAGCTCGCCCGCGGCGGCATCGCTCTGCCCGACAGCAAGCGCCTCGCGGCGGCCATGGGCGTCGATCTCGATCGGGTGTCCGGCCTGCTCGACATCGCCTCCCGCGCCGGCCTCGTCGCCCTCGACTCGGGTCGCTGGATGCCCGCCGAGGCCAGCCGCACCTGGATGGTCGACTCGTCCGGCGAGCGCTGGGCCCTTCTCGCGACCGCGTGGCTGGAGCGCCTGCCCGTCGACATCCGCACGATTCTGCGCGAGCGCGCCCACGCCGTCTGGGGTGAGCGGCTCGAGGAGTACGTCGCGTGGCTGTTCCCCGCGGGCGACGACTGGATGCGCGACCGCGTGCGCGTCTACACGCGCGACGCCGAGCTGCTGGGCATCACCGCCGACAACGTGCCGAGCACCCCGGGAGCGGCACTGCTCGCGAGCGGGGCGGATGCCGCGGCCACCGCCATGGCGGCGCTCTTCCCACCCGAGGTGGCGCAGGTCTACCTGCAGCACGATCTGTCGATCGTCTCCCCGGGACCGCTGGCGCCACCCATCGATGCGCGCCTGCGCACGATGGCCGACGTCGAGGGCCGCGCGCTCGCCAGCACCTACCGGGTCTCGACCGCCAGCCTGTCGCGAGCGATGGCGGCGGGCGAGACCGAGAGCTCGATTAGGGGGTTCCTCGGCGGGATCGCGCTGACGGGCATCCCGCAGCCCCTCGATTACCTGCTCACCGAGGCGGCATCGCGCTACGGTCTGGTACGCGTGGGCGCGACCCCCGAGGGCCGCACCTATGTGTCGAGCACCGACGGCACGCTGCTGCGCACGCTCGTGGTCGATCACAGCATCGGCTCGCTCGGGCTGGTGCGCTCCGGCGACCGGCTGGAGAGCCGCTACGACCGCGACCTGGTGTTCTGGGCGCTGAGCGAGGCCCGCTATCCGGTCGCCGCAGAGAACGCGGCCGGCGAGATCGTCACGCTCGCTCGTCGGCAGGCCTCGCGCATCACCGCCGCTGCCGCCACCGACACCACCGGCGCGCTCATCGAGCGACTGCGGGTGGGCAGCTCGGCCGATCCGGATGTCACCGGCAAGGCCTGGCTCGCACGCCAGCTCGACGTGGCCATCAAGGGCAAGGTCGGCCTCACGGTCACCGTGCGGATGCCCGATGGCTCCGACGTCGACTACCAGCTGGAACCTGCCAGCGTCGGCGGCGGGCGGTTGCGCGCCCGCGATCGGCGCAGCGACATCGAACGCACCCTTCCGCTGACCAGCATCGTGGCGGTAGCACCCGCGGAGTAGCGGCTGGTTGAGTAGGCCGCAGGCATGGGCCCACGCTGCCGGTTCCGGCGCGACGCAGAGCGGCGTGACGGCCGTGCGCGCGGGGAGCGAAACCTCGCCGGCGTGGTGGTTTCGATACGCGGGCCGCTGGCCGCTACTCAACCAGCCAACCGCCGTAGGCTAGAGGGATGCCCACCAACGGTCCGCTCATCGTGCAGAGCGACCGCACCGTGCTGCTCGAGGTCGCCCACCCCGACGCCGAGGATGCCCGGCACGACCTCGCCGTCTTCGCCGAGTTGGAGCGTGCCCCCGAGCACATCCACACCTACCGCATCACGCGCCTCGGACTGTGGAACGCGCGCGCCGCCGGCCACACCGCAGCCGACATGCTCGCGACGCTCGAGAAGTACTCCAAGTTCGCGATCCCGCAGTCGGTGGTCGTCGACATGACCGAGACCGTCGGCCGTTACGGACGTCTCGTGATCGAGCGAGCGGATGACGGTGCCCTCACGCTCACCGCCACCGACGCCGCCGTGCTCAGCGAGATCACGCGCGCGCGCAAGGTTGCCGCCCTGCTGTTCGAGAAGCGCGGGGATCACACCTACGTGGTGCAGGCCTGGGCTCGCGGCCAGCTCAAGCAGGAGCTGCTCAAGCTCGGCTGGCCCGCCGAGGATCTCGCCGGCTACACCCCCGGCACCCCGCACGACATCGAGCTCGACGAGTCGGCGTGGCACCTGCGGCCGTACCAGCACCAGGCGATCGACAACTTCGCGGCCCACGGGTCGGGCGTCGTCGTGCTGCCCTGCGGCGCGGGCAAGACCCTCGTCGGGCTCGGCGCGATGGCCGCCGGCAAGACGACCACGCTCATCCTCGTGACCAACACAGTCTCGGCCCGGCAGTGGAAGGCGGAGCTGCTCAAGCACACGACGCTGACCGAGGAGGAGATCGGCGAGTACTCCGGCCAGGTCAAGCAGGTGCGGCCGGTGACGATCGCAACGTACCAGATCCTCACCGCCAAGCGGCAGGGCGAGTACGCCCACCTCGCCCTCCTCGACGCGCTCGACTGGGGGCTCGTGATCTACGACGAGGTGCACCTGCTGCCCGCGCCGGTGTTCAAGCTCACCGCCGAGCTGCAGGCGCGACGGCGCCTGGGCCTGACCGCGACGCTCGTGCGCGAGGACGGCCGCGAGGGCGACGTGTTCTCGCTCATCGGTCCCAAGCGCTTCGATGCGCCGTGGAAGGAGATCGAGGCCCAGGGCTTCATCTCCCCCGCGAGCTGTTTCGAGGTGCGCATCGACCTGCCCGAGAACGAGCGGCTCGAGTACGCGGCATCCGCCGACGACGAACGCTACCGGCTCGCGGCGACCGCACCGGCGAAGCTCGGGGTGGTGCGCGAACTGGTAGCGAAGCACGCGGGCGAGCGCATCCTCGTGATCGGGCAGTACCTCGACCAGATCGATGAGCTAGCGGATGCGCTGGGCGCCCCCAAGCTGACCGGCGCGACCCCCATCGACGAGCGGGAGCGGCTGTACCAGGAGTTCCGCGACGGCGTCACGAAGGTGCTCGTCGTCTCGAAGGTGGCCAACTTCTCGGTCGACCTGCCGGAGGCGACTGTCGCGATCCAGGTCTCGGGATCGTTCGGCTCTCGGCAGGAGGAGGCGCAGCGTCTCGGCCGGCTGCTGCGACCGAAGGAGAGCGGACTGCCGGCGAATTTCTACACGCTGGTCGCCCGCGACACCGTCGACCAGGACTTCGCGCAGAACCGCCAGCGGTTCCTCGCGGAGCAGGGCTACAGCTACACGATCCTGGACGCCAGTTCGCTGGTTGAGTAGCGCGAAGCGCGTATCGAAACCCACCCGCCTAGCGCTGGGCTGGTTGAGTAGGCCCGCAGGGCCGTATCGAAACCCGCCCGACCCCGGCTGTCGGGCGACCGATGCACAATGGGAGCATGACCGTCACACCCTTCGTGATCGATGTTCCGCAGTCCGACCTCGATGACCTGCGCGCGCGACTGCGGGCGACACGGTGGCCGGATGCCGCGGTCTCCGACTGGTCGCAGGGCATCCCTCCGGCGGCTCTCCGCCGCGTGCTCGACTACTGGGCCGAGGAATACGACTGGCGCGCCGTGGAGCGTCAAATCAACACCCTCACCCACGTCACCGTCGACGGTATCCATGCGGTGAGGGCTGGCACGCCCGGTGCCACGCCCCTGCTGCTCGTGCACGGCTGGCCCGATGGCTTCGTGCGATTCCTGCGCGCCCTTCCGCTTCTCGCCGACCGCTTCGAGTTGGTGATCCCGAGCATCCCCGGCTACGGCTTCAGCGCGCAGCCCGCTGAGCCGCTCGGACCGATCGGTGTCGCCGATCGTTTCGTGGATCTCATGTCGCAGTTGGGCCACGAGCGGTTCGCCGTGCACGGCGGCGACATCGGAACGCAGATCGCCGATCAGCTCGGCCTGCGTCATCCGGATCGCATCACGGCGCTGCACCTCGGTGACGTTCCTCTGCGCCGCCTGCGCGGCATCGACCCCGCCGAGCAGACCCCCGAGGAACAGCAGTGGTCGAAGGATGGCGCGGCCTGGGAGCTCGCCGAGGGCGCCTACTCGCACCTGCAGAGAACCAAACCGCAGACCCTCGCCGCCGCCCTCAACGACTCCCCCGCCGGGCTCGCCGCGTGGATCCTCGAGAAGTTCGAGGCCTGGAGCGACAAGGGTCTCGACGCGTTCACCCTCGACGACCTCGCCACCAACCTCACGATCTACTGGGTCACGCAGACTGCGGGTTCGGCCGCGAGGTACTACTACGACAACACTGTGACGCCCACCGGTCGTCAGGTCGTACCGACCGGCTTCGCGGTCTTCCCCGCCGACATCTGCCCCCCGCCGCCGGGCTCAGCGCGCCGGTGGTACCCGGTCGAACGCTGGACGCAGATGCCGCGCGGAGGCCACTTCGGTCCGTGGGAGGAGCCGGAGCTGTGGGCCGCGGAGGTACGGGCCTTCTTCGATCAGCTGGAGCTGTAGCGCGGGGCGGGTTTCGCTCCCCGCGCGCACGGCCGTCGCGCCGCTCCGCGTCGCGCCGGAACCGGCGACGTGGGCCCAGCGCTTCGCGCTACTCAACCAGCGTGCGGGTCGGCAGGGCACGCGCGTCGCGCAGCAGCAGCTCTTCGCCCCCGCGCAGCACATGCACGAGCCGCATCGACCGCGCCGGGATGTCCCCGCCGACGATTCGCGGGCCATCCCCGCCCTCGAGACTCGGCGCGACCGTGAGGCACAACTCGTCGATCAGGTCGGCGGCCAGCATGGCCGCGAAGAGCGACGGCCCGCCCTCGCACAGCACCTGCGCGTGGCCCATCGCGCGCAGTGCCGCCAGAGCCGCAGCGAGGTCGACGTGCTCGTCGCCCACCGCCACGACGTGAGCGACAGCGGCGAAGGCCGTGGTGTCTGTCCCCGCGGTGGTGATGACAATCGGGCGCACGGGCGCCTCGGTGAAGATCGGCGAGGTCGGGTCGAGGTCGAGGTGACCCGACACGATCGCGAAGACCGGATGCCGCGGCATCCCGTGCCGTTCACGCCAGAGTTGCGACGCCTCGTCAACCAGCATCGGTCCGTAGCCCTCGTCGCGCACCGTTCCCGCGCCGACGAGCACGACGTCGGTGACCCGACGCAGCAACTCGAAGTGGCGCTTGTCGGCGGCACCGGAGAGCCCGCCCGAACGCCCGTCGTGGGTCGCCGCGCCGTCGATGCTGGCGACGAAGTTCGCTCGCACGGTGGGCGCCGCGACAGCGAGCGAGTCGATCAGCGCGTCGTCACTGAGGTCCCGGGGCGCACCCGGCCAGAGCATGTCGATGGCCGCGCTCATACGTTCAGGGTGGGATGCGTGTTGTGGAGCAGGTACGCCGGCTCGCGGAATCCGAGAATCGCCTCTGTCATGCGGACTGCGGCAACTGACGCCGCGACGTTGTGCATGCGCACGATGCGGGCGCCCTTCATGATGCAGACGACCATCGCCGCCAGCGACCCCTCGAGCCGTTCGGTGCGCTCGCGATCGAGCACCTCGCCGATGAAGTCCTTGTTCGAGACGGCTACGAGCGTCGGGTAGCCGAGCGCGACGACCTCCTCGAGCCGACGGGTCAGCTCCAGCGAGTGCAGCGTGTTCTTGTCGAGGTCATGGCCGGGATCGACGATGATCCGCTCGGCCGGCACCCCCGCCCGCAGCGCGCGATCGACCCGCCCGCGTAGGAAGTCGACGACCTCCCGCACGACATCGTCGAAGTGCGCAGCGGGCTTCTCCACCCGGGGCGGCCCGACGCTGTGGGTGATCACGACGTGCGCCGAGCTCTCGGCGATCACTGCCGCCATGTCGGGGTCGCCGAGCCCGCTCGTGTCGTTGATCACGGCAGCGCCAGCGGCGATCGCGGCCCGCGCGACCTCGGCGTTGTTGGTGTCGACCGAGATGACCACATCGGATGCCGCGGCGATCCCCTCAACGACCGGAACGACCCGCGCGATCTCCTCCGCCACCGTCACGGCCGGCCCACGAGCGAAGGGCACCCCACCCACGTCGACCCAATCGGCACCCTCGGACGCGGCGGTCAGCGCCGCGCCTATCGCGCGGTCGAGCTCGAACGTCGCTCCGCGATCGTAGAAGGAGTCGGGGGTGCGATTGATGACCGCCATGACGGCGACCTGCCGGTCGAAGTCGAAGTCGCGCTGGCCGATGCGAGGCATACGACAACCGTACGTCGTCGGACGGCCGCTGCGGAGATCAGACGGTGCGGCGACGCCGGGCGGCGAGCAGCAGCAGCGTGCCGAGCGCCAGTGCAATGCTGCCTGCGATCACGGGCGCCGTGGCATCCACGCCGGTTGCGGCGAGAGCGACTTCGAACGGGAAGTAAGCGAAGACGATCTTGCGTTCGTCGAACACCGCGTACACGGCGACCGAGTGCGTGCCGGCGGCCAGGTTCGCCGGGAGGGCGACGTCAGCGCTGAACGCGAAGTCCGGGGCCGGAGTAGTGAATGGTCCAGCGACGTCGACCCCGTCCACGGTCACGTAGTAGGCCGAGGCCACCGGCGGCAGCAGGCCGGCCGCCGTGATCGTGACGGTGCGCCCGGGAGCGGGTGCCGGCGATGCCTCGATCGTGCCCGACACCGGGATGACGCCGCCGCCCGTACCGCCGCCGTTGCCGGAGCCGTCGGGGAAGTCCACGCCGCCACCGCACGACGCAGCAGGAGACAACGAGACGTCGCCCGACCAGATCGGGTAGTACCCCGTGGCACCGGCTGCCAGGTCGCCCGTGATCGCGGCGATCGTGGGCCCACCGGTGTGCGAGACCGTACCGGTGAAGGAGGAGGCGAACGCGAACGCGGCGTTCGAGTTGTTCGTCACGACGCACCGCGCGGCGGTGGTGCCGAAGAATGGCACGCCGGCGAAGCTCCCGTCGATCCAGGCACCCGAGGCGTCCCGCCACTCGAGGAGGACGGTGGGGGCGACGTTGGTCACCGTGAAGATCGTGCCCGTGTAGTCGACCGTCACCGCCGACTGGGTGAATCGCGCGGTAACGGAATGCGCACCTGCGGTCAGTGCCGACACCCCATCCGTGCACGAGGTGAGGCCTGTGGCAACGGTGCAGGAGGCGATCAGGGTCGCACCCTCATACAGCTCGAAATCGACATCCGCGGCCAGCGCGGCACCGAGTGTCACCTGCACCCCACCACCGGACGACAGCGCGTAGGCCGTGCCACCGAGAAGTGAGTCGTTGGACGGCTGCAACGTCACATCCACCGTCGTGCCGAACAGCGGCTGCGATGCCGCCTGAGCGGGCGCGGCCGCGAGCAGGGCTCCCACGAGAGCGAGCGGGAGGGCGAGGATCACGAGGGCAGGTCGGCGCACGATCCGAATCTAGTGGACCGGCGGCACGCGGGGCGACACCGGTTCATGTTCGCGTCGCCGAGGCATCCACACGACTCTCAGACAACTTCCAGAGAACTCGCAGATACTGTACGCATGGCTGATGGACCCAAGATTCTGATCGTCGACGACGAGCCCAACATTCGCGACCTGCTCACCACGAGCCTGCGCTTCGCCGGCTTCGCCGTGCGTGCCGTCGGCAACGGTGCCCAGGCGATCTCCGCCGTACTCGAGGAGGAGCCCGACCTCATCATCCTCGACGTCATGCTGCCCGACATGAACGGATTCGGCGTGACCAAGCGCCTGCGGGCATCCGGCTACACCGCCCCCATTCTCTTCCTCACTGCGAAGGATGACACCGAGGACAAGATCACCGGCCTCACCGTCGGCGGCGACGACTACGTCACCAAGCCGTTCAGCCTCGACGAGATCGTCGCGCGCATCAAGGCCATCCTGCGCCGCACGATGCACGACGACGAGGAGGCGATCATCCGCGCCGGCGACCTCACCATGGATCAGGACACCCATGAGGTGACCATCGGCACAGAGCAGGTGGAGCTCAGCCCCACCGAGTTCAAGCTGCTGCGCTACCTCATGCTCAACCCGAACCGCGTGCTGTCGAAGGCGCAGATCCTCGACCACGTCTGGGAGTACGACTTCAACGGCGACGCCGGCATCGTGGAGAGCTACATCTCCTACCTGCGTCGCAAGCTCGACCAGTACTCGGAGGAGCCGGTCATCCAGACCAAGCGGGGCTTCGGATACATGCTCAAGGCCTCCAAGGTCTAGCGCAGCTTCTCGACGGTAAACTCAGGGCTCAATGCACGAGATCGTCGAGTGGTGGAACCGGGTTTCCCTCCGTACCAAAATCACCGGCGTGACGGTTCTGCTGCTCACTGCGGGCCTGGTCATCGCGGGCGTCGGCACGATGGCGGTTCTGCGCGGCTATCTGCAAGACGAAGTCGACACCAAGATCACCGCCGCCGGCAACAAGCTGGCTGGCAACATCCTCTTCGCTGGCACCGCCGACAACCCGCAGTGCAGTGTCTCGACCCTGCCCAATGACTATTACCTGGGCGTGCTCGACTACAACGGCGTGCTGCTCTGCAACAACCGCGAAGAGGATGCCCCGCGACCCGTTCTCGACACGCTGACGCTGGGCGCCGTCGCGGGCAGTGAAGGCGCATTCACGCTGCCGAGCACCGCGCTGGGCGGATCGTGGCGAGTGATCGCCTATCCCGCGACCAACCGTCTCGGCACCGACTACTACACGGTCGTGATCGGACTCGACCTGAAGGACACCAACGGGATCGTCACGCGCTACGCGGCGATCTTCCTGTTCTTCGGCCTGACCGTGGTCATCCTCGGCGGCGCGCTCACCCGTCTCCTCGTCACCACGACCTTCGCACCGCTGCGCGAAGTTGAGGCCACAGCAGCCCGATTCGCCGGCGGAGACTTCAGCCAGCGACTCAGCGGAGCGACCCCCAACACCGAAGTCGGGCGCCTCAATCGCTCGCTCAACTCGATGCTCTCCCGAATCGACCGGGCCTTCGACGAGCGCGCCAAGACGATCGACCAGATGCGCCGATTCGTGGGCGACGCGAGCCACGAGCTGCGCACCCCACTGGTAACCGTGCGCGGATACGCCGAGCTCTACCGCATGGGCGCCCTGACCAAGCAGGAGGATGTCGCCCAGGCGATGGAGCGCATCGAGAAGGAGGCGATCCGCATGGGCGAACTCGTCGAGGACCTCCTCGAGCTCGCCCGCATCGACGAGGCGAAGCCGTTGCAGCTCACCGAGGTCGATCTGGTGCCGCTCGCCCAGGACGCCGCCCTCGACACGATGGCCAGCGCCCCCAACCGCGTCGTCACCGTCGTCGGCACGGATGCCACGACCGAGGAGCCGCCCGCTGAGACCGCCGTGCTCCCCGTGGTGGCGCCGACCGCCGCCCAGCAGCGCGGCGGGCTCGCTACCGGACCCATCGCGTTCGCCGGAGCCACGCTCGCCCGGTTGACCGCGCGCCGCACCCGCGCCAACCGCTCCACCGGTGACGAGGTGACGATTGCCGAGCCCCCGCCCGCCGAACTGCGGGCCGTCGTGCTGGCCGAGGAGAACAAGATCCGGCAGGTGCTGTCGAACCTGATCGGCAACGCGCTGCGGTTCACGCCCGAGTCCAGCCCCATCGAGATCGGGGTGGGGGTCGATGCCGCCAGACAGCGCGCGATCCTGTCCGTGATCGACCACGGTGAGGGCATCCCGCCGCAGATTCGCGGCAAGATCTTCCAGCGGTTCTGGCGTGCCGACACCTCACGCACCCGCGACACCGGGGGAAGCGGCCTCGGCCTCGCAATCGTTGCGGCGATCATCCAGGCCCACCAGGGTGACGTCGAAGTGGTGGAGACCCCCGGTGGCGGTGCGACCTTCCGGGTCTCGCTTCCCCTCCTCCCCTCGACCCCGGATGCCGCCGCCTCCCCACCACGAGCCTGATCGGCACAGCGGCTAGAGCCGTCGCACTACCGTCACCCCATGACTCGTTATCAGGTAGACAGTGAAGCAGTTCTTCAGGCCACCGGTGCCGTGCGCACCTCGATCGGCCGCATCCAGGCGGAGGTGGCCGGTCTTCACGGCCAGCTCAGCGCGCTGGAGGGGTCGTGGACGGGCGCTGCCGCCACGGCGTTCTCCGGCGTCGTGACCGACTGGAAGGCCACCCAGCAGCAGGTCGAGCAGAACCTTGCTGCGATCAATCACGCCCTCACCCAGGCCGGGCAGCAGTACGCGGACATCGAGTCGGCGAACACCCGGCTGTTCGCGCGCTAGTACCCCCGACAACGACGAATGGGCGGCTCCCCGGAGGGAACCGCCCATTCGTGTGACTTGGGTCTCAATACAACCGGCCGGAAGGGCCGGTCAGATTTCGATACGGCCTTGCGGCCTACTCAATCCGCGCTCGACCCGATTGATCACATCTGACGCTAAGCGTCAGCCGCGATCAAAAGTCCATGCCGCCCGACGGGTCACCCATCGGAGGAGCCGACTTCTCGGGCTTGTCAGCAACGACGGCCTCGGTGGTGAGGAAGAGGCCGGCGATCGACGCTGCGTTGAGCAGCGCGGAGCGGGTCACCTTCACCGGGTCGTTGATGCCGGCAGCCAGCATGTCGACGTACTCACCGGTCGCGGCGTTGAGGCCCTGACCGGCGGGCAGGTGGCGCACCTTGTCGGCGACGACACCGGGCTCGAGACCGGCGTTCAGCGCGATCTGCTTGAGCGGGGCGTCGATGGCCACGCGCACGATGTTTGCACCGGTTGCCTCGTCACCCAGCAGGGCCTTGAGGGCCTTGCCATCGAACGCGATCTTGCCGGCCTGGATGAGCGCGACGCCACCACCGGCGACGATGCCCTCTTCGACGGCGGCCTTCGCGTTGCGAACGGCGTCCTCGATGCGGTGCTTGCGCTCCTTGAGCTCGACCTCGGTCGCGGCTCCGGCCTTGATGACGGCGACGCCACCGGCGAGCTTCGCGAGGCGCTCCTGGAGCTTCTCACGGTCGTAGTCGCTGTCGGTGTTCTCGATCTCGGCACGGATCTGCTTGACCCGTCCGGCGATCGCGTCCTCGTCGCCCGAGCCCTCGATGATCGTGGTCTCGTCCTTGGTGATGATGACCTTGCGTGCCTTGCCCAGCAGGTCGAGGGTGGCGTTCTCGAGCTTGAGTCCGACCTCCTCGGAGATGACCTGGCCACCGGTGAGGATGGCGATGTCCTGCAGCTGAGCCTTGCGACGGTCACCGAAGCCGGGAGCCTTGACGGCGACCGACTTGAAGATGCCGCGGATCTTGTTCACGACCAGGGTCGCGAGCGCCTCGCCGTCGACGTCCTCGGCGATGATGAGCAGCTGCTTGCCGCTCTGGATCACCTTGTCGACGATGGGCAGCAGGTCCTTGATGTTCGAGATCTTGGAGTTGGCGATGAGGATGTAGGGGTCCTCGAACACGGCCTCCTGGCGCTCCTGATCCGTCACGAAGTAGGCGGAGAGGAAGCCCTTGTCGAAGCGCATGCCCTCGGTGAGCTCGAGCTCGGTGCCGAAGGTGTTCGACTCCTCGACGGTGACAACACCCTCCTTGCCGACCTTGTCGATCGCCTCGGCGATCAGGGCGCCGATCTCGGAGTCACCAGCAGAGATGGATGCGGTGGCCGCGATCTCTTCCTTGGTCTCGATCTCCTTGGCACCGGCGACAAGCGCCTCGATGACGGCGGCAACCGCCTTCTCGATGCCCTTCTTCAGGCTGATGGGGTCGGCGCCTGCGGCGACGTTGCGGAGGCCTTCGCGCACGAGGGCCTGGGCGAGCACCACGGAGGTGGTCGTACCGTCACCGGCGACGTCGTCAGTCTTCTTGGCGACCTCCTTGACCAGCTCGGCGCCGATCTTCTCGTACGGGTCGTCGAGCTCGATCTCCTTGGCGATGGAGACACCGTCGTTCGTGATGGTGGGGGCGCCCCACTTCTTCTCGAGAACGACGTTGCGACCGCGGGGGCCAAGCGTCACCTTGACCGCGTCGGCCAGGATGTTCAGGCCACGCTCAAGGCCACGACGGGCCTCTTCGTTGAAAGCAATGATCTTTGCCATGTGTGTTTCTCGTCCCTCCCGGACGTCGTGCAGACGAATTCTTTAGCACTCTGAACATGAGAGTGCCAAAGGAAAAACTAGCACTCGCTGGGGGCGAGTGCAAGAAAGCACAGGGCACTGTGCGACGCGAAGCGGCGCACTCACCGCAGGTGAGTGCAAGAAAGCACAGTCACTTGGTGGCGCGCGAAGCGAGCCACTCGCTGGGGGCGAGTGCAAGAAAGGAGGGCATAGCTGAGAGGCACGCCGCACGAACTGCGGCGTGGTGCGGGGGCGTGCGGCCTCAGGCCAGCTTCACCGATTCCGCCTGGGGGCCCTTCGCACCGGTGCCGACCTCGAAGATGACCGCCTGGCCCTCTTCGAGCACCTTGTAGCCGTTCATGTCGATGGCGGAGTAGTGAACGAATACGTCCTGTCCCCCGCCGTCCACGGTGATGAATCCGTAGCCCTTTTCAGCGTTGAACCACTTCACGGTTCCGTTCGCCATGTGCAACTCCCTGCTGTGTCGCGACAGCCGATAGCCCGCTGCCAATCCCAGATGGTAGCGGAGCGTTCAACCCCACAAGAGGTCGGTTTGGTCACGAAATGGGCACATGCGGGAGATTAAACACGCGCGTAACACGATCGAGATTCAACGCGCGATTTCGCGCCGATCGACCGCTCTGGTGGGGCCGCTGGGGATCGTTAGGGAGCCGCGGTGGGCACCGGGTAGTCGGAGCCGAGCACGACCGTGATGCTTGCGCCGGGGAACGTCTCCGGGGTGACCTTGCGGATCTCGCCGATGCCCATCGCCACGACGACGCCTCGGGCGACATCCTCATTGAGGGGATCGCTGTAGTAGACGAACGTCGCCTCCTGCGTCTTGTCGGATGCGACGGTGAAAGCGCCCATTCTCCAGCCAGCAGCCGCGAGCTTGTCTCCGACGGTGTTCTCGAGATCGACGATGGGTGTGCCGTTGAGCACGTCGATCTTGATGCCTCGGGCGACCTGATCGATCGTCGTGGGGTCGAGGATCGGGTCCATCGTCGGGGTCGGAGTGGGGGTGGGGGTCGGCGTCGCTGCCGGCGCGAAGATGCTGATGCCGAGGTCGATGCCGAGAACCTTGCCGATGGCGAACAGGCCGCCGAAGATAAGCACGCCGGTTGCCAGGAGGGCCCAGGCGAATCCGATCCAGCCGCGCCCCTTCTTCGCCGGGCCGCGGTGAGCTCCGATGCGCTGAAGGTCTTCGGGCAACTGGTCGAACCGGTCTTTGGGGTAACTCGCCATGGCTCAGTCGTTCGATTCTTCTGTGTGGAGGCTATCGCCGCCCCGGTCGGAGGTCCTGAATGCGCGTGCTGCGCGGGCCGACGTGCGAGCATCCCGTGCCCTCTGCAGCCGTCCGATCAGCATCGGGTCGTATCGCACGGCAGCGGGCGAATCGATCACAGCATTCAGCAACTGATAATAGCGGGCCGCGCTGAGTGAGAACTCGGAGCGGATCGCCTCCTCCTTCGCGCCCGCGTGACGCCACCACTGGCGCTCAAAGTCGAGGATGCGGGCATCCCGCACCGACAGGCCCGACGCGTGCCGGTCTGTAGGCTCGGGCACGCTGCTCTCGGGTTGACTCACGCGGGTCGCCTCCTGTCGCTGGCAATCCTAGGGCGGAGGGTGTGAGCATCCGGTGAGGGAACGCGGGCGAAGCCCTTTCTCAGCATGCACCCACACGCCAGAGCTTAGGATTGCCTTACTACCCTCGCTTGACCTGATTGGCCTCATGCGCACCCGCACCTCAGTGACTGCCGCCGTCTTCGCGCTGATCGCAGCGACCCTCGCGGGCTGCGCTGCTGCACCGACCGGCACCGTGGATTCCGCGGTGACGGCTGACCCGAGCACACCGCTGACGGAACTCACCTTCCTCACCGACCCCCACTCGTATGTGGGGCAGTCGACGGCGATCCTGAGCACCGACGCGATCCCCACTCCCGACACCGCACCCGAGCAGTCCTTGCCCGCGACGGTGAGCTCGCACGACCTCGACGGCGATGTGCCGGTGACCGTGACATCCACCGACCGGATCGTCGCCATGGACCTGTCGGGCTCGATCGCCGCGACCGTCTACGGTCTCGGGCTGGGCGACAGCATGGTCGGGCGCGACATCTCCACGACATTCAGCCAGGCCGCCGACCTGCCGGTGATCACCTCGAGTGGGCACACGGTCAACAGCGAGTCGATTCTCGCTCTGCGACCCACTCTCGTGGTCACCGACGGCAGCATCGGCCCGATCGATGTCGTGCTGCAGCTGCGCGAGGCGGGCATCCCCGTCGTCTTCGTTGAGACGACGCCGTCGATCGACGGGGTGGGCGAGCTGGCGCGACAGGTGTCCGCGGCGCTCGGCGCTCCGGCGGCGGGCGAGGTGCTTGCGCAGAGCCTGGTGAGCGGCATCGAGGCCAAGGTCAGCGAGATCGCCTCGGTCGTGCCATCCGGTAAGCCGCTGCGCATGATGTTCCTCTACCTGCGCGGCACCTCGGGCATCTACTACCTGTTCGGTAAGGAATCCGGCGCCGACGTGATCATCTCCGCGCTCGGCGGAGTGGATGTCGCAGCCGAGATCGGTCTCGACGGCGAGCGCCCCATGACCGATGAAGCCGTCGTGGCCGCAAACCCCGACCTGATCCTCGTGATGACGGATGGCCTGGCCAGCGTCGACGGAGTCAGCGGGCTTCTCGACTCCAAGCCCGCCATCGCGCTCACGACCGCGGGACAGAACCGCCGGTTCGTCGACATGGCCGACGGCGAGATCCTGAGCTTCGGACCGCGCACCGCCGACGTGCTCGACGCGCTCGCCCGGGCGATCTACGCGCCCGGCTCCTGAGCGCTGCGGCGACGCCAGAGCACGAGTTCGACGGTGATCACGACGATCGCCAGCACCGACCCGATGCCCAACCAGATCGCACCCGCAAGACCGGGCCCACCCACCGGTGCGATGGTGCACGCGGGGTCGGCGCTCAGTTGCGCGGTGATCGGATCGAGCGTCTCGCCTGCCTCGTAAGTGCCGAACGCCGCCGATCCTGCCTCGGTGAGCACGGTCGGGGCCGCGGTGATCGTGACGGTGCCGTCGCCGAACTCGGCGACCGAGATGTCCACCGACGCGAAGGGAACGGACTTCTCGTCGACGTCGGCACCCTGCTGGGTCGTGCCCGAGACATCCAGCAGCAGGGTCGCCCGTGACGAGCCGTCGAGCACGAGCCGCGGGTTGGTGACCGTGGTGTCGAGGATTCCGCCGTGACCGGTGAACTCGATCGACCCCGTGAAGGCGATCTGCCCGACACCGTCGGAGATCTGACCGGTGCCGTTGGCCCAGCCGAAGTCGGGGGTCTCGTAGGTGGTGCCGTCGGCGACGGTCCACTCGCCGTTGGCGATGGTGCCGGAGATGTAGCTGCGGAACGACTCCTTGAAGCCCCACGTCATGGTCGCGTCGGTGACGGTGCAGTCGGGCGCGGCTGCTGCTGGTGATGCGGGTGCGGCCGCCGGTGCGCCGACCGCGAGTGCGGCTGCGATGGCCAGTGCTGCGACGTTCATGCCGCCACCGCCGGGCGGTACATGGAGATGTGCGGGATGCCCGCCTCGATGTACACCTCGCCGAAGCTCTCGAATCCGTGGCTTGCGTAGAGGGGTGCGATGTACTGCTGCGCGTGCAGCACGACCGCCTCGCCCGCGAGATCCGCGAGGGCCATGGTCATGAGCTGCTGGGCGAGGCCCTCACCGCGGCGGTCGGACCGCACCACGACCCGGCCGATGGCTCGGCGCGCGTCGCGATACTGGGGCGGATCGTCGTGCAGAGTTCGGAGGTACGCGGCTGCGCCCGCGTCATCCGTGATGAAGTAGTGCACCGTGGTCGCTTCGAGGTCGCGGTTGTCGAGCTCTTCCTCGTCGACCTTCTGCTCGACGAGGAACACATCGGTGCGAAGCTTGAGGAACGAATAGAGTTCGGCGGTGGTCAACTCGGCCCACGGCTTGACGGTCACGGAAGAATTGGGCACGTCTGAAAGTTTAAGCTTGAACGACGACTTCTCTTCCCCAGCGCAGGAGCAAACCCATGGACTACCAGGTCACCAAGAGCGATGACGAGTGGAAGGCCGAGCTGACCGCGGAGGAATATGCTGTGCTGCGGCAGGCCGCCACCGAGCGCCCGTGGACGGGTGAGCTGCTCGACGAGAACCGCGAGGGCGTCTACAAGTGCAAGGCGTGCGGGCAGGAGCTGTTCCGCAGCACCGCGAAGTTCGACTCGCACTGCGGCTGGCCGAGCTTCTACATTCCGAGCGAGCAGGACGCCGTCGAGCTGCTGCGCGACTCGACCCTCGGCATGGAGCGCGTCGAGGTGCGCTGCGCCAACTGCGGCTCGCACCTCGGTCACGTCTTCGATGACGCACCGCAAACCCCCACCGGCGACCGGTTCTGCATGAACTCGGTGTCGCTGAGCTTCGAAGCCGCCGAGTGAGCTCAGCCGCGATCGACGCGGTGCGGCGTCGGCAGTCCCACGCTGTGGTGACGGATGCCGCGCCCACCCACGCCGAGCTGCTGCCGCTCGTGCAGGCCGCGGCCTCGGCGGCCGACCACGGTGCGCTGCACCCGTGGCGGCTCATCGAGCTGCGCGGCGACGCCCGCGTACGCCTCGGCGAGGCGTTCGTCGCGGAGAGCAAGCTGGTGGGATCCGACGCGCAGAGACTCGCGGAGAAGCCGCTGCGGGCGAGCCTGCTCATTGCGGTGGTGGCACGGCACGAGCCGTCGTTCAAGGTGGCCGAGTGGGAGCAGGATGCCGCGGCATCCGGAATCGCGCACCTGCTCAGCCTGCTGCTGGCCGAGGCCGGCTGGGGCGTGATGTGGCGCACCGGCGGGCACACCCGCTCGGAGTCCGTGCGCCGGGTGCACGAGCTGGCCGACAACGAGAAGCTGCTCGGCTGGTTGTACGTGGGCGGTGTTCCCGAGGATGGCGCGGGCAAGCCTCCCCGCACGCCGATCGACCCGGAGGACTACCTCACGGTTCTGTGAGCGGCGGCGTTGCCACGTGTGAGCGCCGCGCAGACAGCACCGCGAGCGATACGGCCACGAGAGTCAGCAGCGTGCCGATCACGGTCGTTGTCGGCAGTCCGCGCCCCGAGATCGGGATGACCAGATCGAGCACGAGCGCCCCGAGCAGTTGACCGGCGATCGTACCCAGGCCCAGAAGCAGTACTCCGATGGTGCGGACGACGACCGCCGCACCCCCGATGAAGAGCACCCCGAGCACCCCGCCGGTGTAGAGAAGCGGGTTGCTGGGGAACGACGCAACCCACCCGACCACGATCGTGTGCACGATCGCCGCAAGGATCAGCACGGTGGTGCCGGTGAGGAAGTTGATGAACGTCGCCGTCAGCGCCGATTGCGACACGTGCCGCACCTGGCCGGTGATGGCCTGCTGGAACCCGATGCCAACGCCGGCGAGTAGCGGCAGGATGAGCAGGCCGATCGGCACGTCGACGCGCAGTTCGGCCAGCCCGGAGAAGGTGACGGCGGCGAGTGCCAGCAGCGATGCCACGACACGCAACGCGGTGACCGGGCGCTTCGGCAGATCGCCCAGCCCGACCCGATCGATGACCGCGCCAGTGATCGTCTGGGTGGCGACGGCCGCGATCGTGAACAGTGCGACGCCGAGCACGGCGGCCGTGAGGCCCTGACCGACGACGAAGACGGCGCCGAAGAGTCCGCCGATGAGGTACCACCAGGGTGTGCGCCGCTCGCGCACCGACGTGGTGAGGCGGGCGAGCCCATCCCGACCCCTGGGGGCGACCAGAACGGCGATCGTGAGGATCACCAGACCGCTGGCGAAGGAGATGACCGACGCGAGGATGCCGTCACCCAGCTCGAGCGAGAGCTGGCTGTTCACCCGCGTCTGAAGTGCCGTGAGTGCGCCGCTGATCACGGCGATGCCCACCGCGACGATGAGCACGAAGCGGGAGGGGTGCGGATGCGGCGGCGCGGCAGAACTCACTTAGCTACTATGGACGATGTTCGCGCGCAGTGTTCGCGCGGGCGTTCACGCCCCCTTAGCTCAGTTGGCCAGAGCACCGCTCTTGTAAAGCGGGGGTCGTCGGTTCGAATCCGACAGGGGGCTCCGCCAGAAATCGCGCAATGCGCGATTTTGGCCGGAGCCCACATGGCCGGTGCCCGTCACACTCCCGATTCGGTAGCCGCCCGGCAAACGCGATGATCGCGGCCATGTCCGCAACTTCGCTGGTTGAGTAGGCCCGCAGGGCCGTATCGAAACCCGTTCCGGTGGTCGAGCGAAGTCGAGACCCTCTTCGCCCACACTCAGCGCAGCGCCGGTACCGTTGAGAGCGACCCGGAAAGGGATCGAACGCTCCTCGTAGTCCTCGGGCTCGACTCCTGCATGTAGCCGTCGACCCCGACCATCGTGTTCTGCACAACGAGTCGGCTTCGAACGAAATCGACGTCGCGCACGCGCAGTCTTGCAATCTCGCCCAACCACAGCCCAGCGTCTCCATCAGGCGTTCTTTCTGAAGCGTCTCGAACTGCCGCCTCCCGCGCGCAGACGTTAACGTCCCGGATTTGAATTCATAACGAACACGTCGAAAACACGCAGAAACTCGTCGAAAACGTCGAAAACGACGCTCACTCACTACTAAAATTCACTTACCTGAACCAGAGTCACGTCTCCCCAGATCGAAAGGCCTACACCCACACCGTGCTCGACCTCCTAAAGTCCGCTCAAGCGCGACGTGTCCTCGCCGTCGTGACAGGCATTTCAGCTGTGACCTTGCTCGCAATTCAGTACGTCACGGTCGTCCTGATCGACGAGAAGCATGACTTCCTTCAGGCAGCTCTATTGACCGTACAACTGGTCGCCACAGGATTGTTCGGGGGCGTTGGGGCCGCGGCATTTATCGCCTTCGTTACCCGCTACCTTTTCAAGCACGAGCGGAAACTCGAGCAAGTCGAGATCATCGACGCACTGACATCCCATCACTCACATCTCCATGCCATCGAGGTGACAGATAACTGGTATCACAACGGTCATATTGGCCGATGGGTGCGAACGGAAGTATTGCCCCGCTTCAAGGAAGCTGCCCGAGGTGGAGCGAGCAAGACAGTCAAGTTCATTGTGATCGATCCATCCAACGAGCCTCTGGTCGCTGCATATGCGGAGCACCGTGACCAAGTGGATGCAATTCCTGATGGCCTGGACACAAAGCTCGATGCGCGGGTTGAAATCTTCGCAACGATTATTCGAGCGGCGGTGTATCAGCAGCACGTTCCGGGAGTTGAAGTTGAGGTATATCTGCGACAGGACCTCGACCTCTTTAGAGTCGACACGTCTGACGAGCGGGCGTTTACGACACTTACAAGGGTTAGGACGCCCGCCCTACTCTTCCACCATGACCCGGAAGATGGTGACCACTACAACGCGGCAAAGCGAAACTTCGAGAAGGCGCGGGTCATGGCGCAAAAAGTGGACGTTGATTCAACCGTCATCGCCCGAGATCCCGGCGTAGAGGACATCGCGGACTTCCTCACAAACACAGGCTTCGCCCAGTTCGCAGCCATGGCTGATGACGTCTGGAAGCGCGCTCAGTCGAACTACAACAGGACCCGTTGAGCTCGCAACAGATAGTTCGTGATCAGAGTTACTGCGTGCTCACAGACTCGTCTATCTTCTCCGTACATGGCGATCAAGAACTCCGTGACTCTCTACATGGTGATCTGGCGTTTTCACCCGACCGGGCGGGACAGTATTTCCTCGAAGGCCGCACCTATTCAAAGCCCTACGCCCACGATCATCGGACTCGTCATCAAAGTCGCCTCTCTTCCGCCGTCGAGGCCTTGGACGGCTCACTGATACCCACTCCCGGCGTCGAGGTCAGTGTCGGGGAGATTGATTACATCATCACTCCAGAGGAGATGAGGCGATCTGCGCTCGAAGGGCCGCACGGACCAACACTGACAAGACTCGAGAGGTTCGTGATCGACCTCGTGCCCTGGGACGCAACGCCAAACTTCGAATTTGGTTTGACCGGCTCTGTGGGCCTCGGCCTAGCAAGGAATGACGGACGGGCGCCGCACGACTGGGATCTCGTGATCTCGTCCGGTCTCAATGATCGCAGCAATATTCTCGCCGCCCTGCAGGCCAGGTGCATCGACGACCCTCGAGTGCGGGTATCTGAGTACGGCAAGGGATGGCTCATAAGGCAGTGGGTAGAGGAGAGCCTGCTATGTCCCTTCTTCAGGGATCTGACTCCAACAGTCACTGAATTGCAGAACATCAATCCGGCAATGACAAGTCTGGAAGGCGTTGTAGTTGAGGCGGGCAACTCTGCGATCGTTCCGATTCGCCTCCGTGTGAGAGACGCGAAGGGTCAGGAAGTGGACGCGGTGGTGCTGGGTCTTCGGTCGCGTGGAGACGTGCGCGTCGGCGACTTAGTTCGCGTGGACGGTCATTGGTGCGAACTTAGCGTCAACGGTTCTGAGCCAATCGGCGCGATTGTTTCCACAGCCGATGCGCCACGGCTATTGCTTGCAGAGCCTTGGACGGGGTTCTATGCGTGAGTCCCTCACGGCGATCCCGCCCCGGGTAGCGACGAGCGCCCTACTGGTCGCTACGAGTGGATGGTACTCGGGCGCGACGGCCGAGTACGTGGAGGTGCCTATCTCTAGCCTTCTGTCCGCAATTGAGCTGTTGGAAACCGAGCGAATCCGTTCAGCGCAACGAGTGTTGTCCACGTACGCGGCTCAAGGCGTAGCTCCATTTGTTTCGGTCCTTGATCAAGCGGGTGGAGCGCATCTAGGGCTCCTGATTGAAAAGTGTGATCAAGGGTTATTGATCCTGGATGGAACGCACCGCGCATTTGCAGCAAGGCGTGCCGGACGGACACGAGTTTCAGGGACGCTCATCACACCAAAGCGTCTGCAACCACCGCCAGCAATCCTGCGTCCAATTGATGAAATCCAGGAAGTTGTGCATGCAGATGGACCCAAGTTCGCTGGACGGCAACCCCCAACGTTTCGGCCAGCGGTGGACTGGTTGGAGAGGTGGAGTGATCAGATCCGTATTGAAGGAGGCCTTGAATGACGCTAACTATGCCTGAGCCGGAGCCACTCGAGTTCTCCGAGGTGGTGAATCGTGGGCGACTACTAATCGAGGACATTGTCTCGAACATCAGCAAGGTTGTGCCTTTGGCGGCGGCCCGCACTGCCTATTGGCACCCGACGGGTTTCATCGTCCTCAACCTGCAAGACGTCGACGGGCTGGGCCTAGTCCGGCTCCACATTTGGTCGAGGGACCGACGAACCAAAAGGCGAGGCAACCCAGAGACCCACTCTCACGTGTTTCACCTGACATCCTTTGTGCTGAAGGGCAAGTATGTCGAGCACCAATTCCGGGAGGTGCCGTCCGAGACCGGCGAGTTCTTTGGATATCAAGTGATTCCTCCGACTGGCGACGGTATCGACCGGGTTGTTCCAGACGGCTCCCGCTGTGATCTCGATCTCGTAGCTGTAGAGGAAACGGATGCGGGCAAGTTCCACAACCTTCCGGCGGGGGTGTTCCACCGCACCGAAATCCAAGAGGGCGAGACCTGCGCAACGATTGCCCTTCTCAGCCGACCTCAACCCGGCATGCTCGACCGCCTAGTCGGGCCCGAGAATCACTCTGGAATTGAGGGTGAGCGGCTTCCAGTCGACCGCCGGACCCTCGCTGCCGCCCTTCTCGAGATCGGCATCAAGATCTAGGACGCTCTATCCTCTACGACTCCGGGTCGTACATGAACTCGCGCAGCTCCTGGGCGCAGCGGCAGGCGGCGGCGATCTTCGCGGCCCACTTCTCGGCGTCCTCCCGTGAGGGCAGTTCGAGCACGCAGAAGCCGCCGTCGAACTCGCGGGTCTGCGGGTAGGTGCCGGCCGTGACCGTTCCATCTCCGCTGATCATGACGGGCGGGACAGCCGCATCGATGCCACCGCCGAACACGTAGGCACCGATGGCCTTGGCCTCGCGGATGACGGCGCGCGAGTCCTCGCCGGCGGCGACGAACTCGTCCGGGGAGATGTTCATGGCGGCCGCAGGGAAGGAGATCAGATACTTCGTCATGTAGACACCGTAGACATATCGGCGACAGAGGTCGAGGGGGTCGTTGTCAGTTGCGCTCGTAGGCCTCACGGAGCCAGCCCACCAGCTCGTCGTCGACGTCGGCCAGCTCAGACACGTTGACCTTGTGCGAGCACATGCCGCCCCACGCGAGAAGCCGATCTGAGGTCGGATGGTCGCGCAGCTGAAGCCCGACCTGGAGCCGGGTTGCGCTCGCGGCCTCGATCACCGCGAACTGCTTGCCCCGGCGCAGGGACACCGACGTCTTCTTGGGCACGACCTCCACATCGTCGCCGAGTTCGCGGGCCACTGCGATGAGGCGGTCGTACACCGGGCGCAGCGCGGACTTCTTGCCCTCGAACTGGGCGTCCACCAGTTGATCGTCGGTCGCAACCGTGTCCCGAGATCGGAACTGCAACGCAATCCCGTTCGCAAAGCCATGGCTGACGCCGTGTTCGGACTTGAGCCAGTTCATGATGTCGGTGTGCTTCTCGAGACCGGATGCCTCGACCAGAACCATCCACTCGGGCATCGTGCGTCCGGTCTTCTCCTGAAGGTTCTGAAACGGATCACTCATGGCGGCTACTCTGCCGCGAAGTCGCACGGCCGGCAAGCCCGGGCGCGGTGACCCCGCCCCGGGCATCCGCCCTGCTAACCTGACCGCGTTCGCTGGCGAGAGGGGTCGGGTCGTGCCGTTCGAGGAGTTCGTTGCCGAGGCGTATCTGGCGCTGTGGTTGTTCTTCATCTACAGCTTCGCCGGTGTCATCGTCGAGATGATCTACTGCTGGACGATCGAGTACAAGGGCGTGATCGAGTCCCGGCTGGGGCTGCTGTACCTGCCGTTCAACCTGCTCTACGGCACCGGCGGGGTGATCATCACGCTCGTGCTGGTGCCCTACTTCGACAACCCCCTCATCATCTTCGGCCTCGGCCTGGTCGTCGGCACCGCGCTCGAATACGTGACGAGCCTCGTGATGGAGAAGGTCTTCCACGCCGTCTACTGGGACTACAGCAAGGAGTTCCTCAACATCCAGGGCCGCGTGTGCCTCAAGTACGCGATCTTCTGGGGTCTGCTGTCGGTGTTCCTGCTCTACGTGCTCGACGTGATCAACCTCGTGCTGATCCTCAGCGTCCCCGTCGTGCCGGGCATCATCGCCCTCGCCGTGCTCATCGTGCTCACGCTCGCCTCGATCACGCTGACCCTGCTCACCTACCGTCGGGTCGAGCAGAAGAACACCTACCTCGAGGCGAAGAAGGCCGGGCAGGATGCCACGCTCCCCATGCCCGCCTGGGGCCGACTCGTCGACCGGCTCGTGCCCGACGTGGTGCTGGTCAACACGTTTCCGCGGATGAGCCTCATCACGCAGTACCAGGAGCTCAGCGGGCACAAGCGCAAACTCATCGTGTGGAACCCGCACATCGGCAAGACCACGGCGCTTCGGCGCGAGGCGGGCGAGCGGGCGGAACGGCACGCCCAGTCTGCTGCGTGACCCGAGCCGCTACATGTGCGGGATGACGCTGACCGGCCCGTTGTCCCACCAGTCGAGTGACCGCGTGCCGTAGTAGGTGAGCCACTTCGAGGGCTCGCCGACAGGCACATCCACCTCGAACCAGACCCGGCCCGGATGACGGCGCTCCTGCAGCCAGGTGCCGTCGGGCTGGCGCGCGGCGCGGATCGCTTCGACAGCATCGGTGATGCGCTCGTCGGGCTCGGTGCCGTCGAACAGGGTCGCGGAGCGGAAGTAGTCGACCGCCCGCAGCACCCCGTAGTAGTGGCGGAACGGGTACGCGAACCGCGTCACCCACGGCCCGACGATCTCGCCGGTCGTGAGCCTGCGCATCAGTCGGCGCTGCAGCAGGTACTCCTCGCCCGAGCGGCGGGCCTCGCGCAGTGCGTCGCTGCCGCCGGTGACCTGTTCGTAGTAGAGCAGCGCGATGAGGGTGTTGAGCGTGGAGTGGAACGACGAGCGGGTCGAGCCGTTCTCCCACTCGCAGTTCCAGCCACCGTCATCCATGCGGTGGTCGAGGAACCACTGCGCGATGCCAGCCACGTCGGCGCCGAGCCAGGCGCCGTTGGCGAGCGTGTACGAGTTGATGCAGCAGTCGACCTCGCCGTCCCAGTAGGGAAGATCGTTGTAGTCCCAGCGGCTGTTGGCCTGAAGCAGCTCGGCCGTGCCCTCGAGGGCGGACGCGTCGAGTCCCCACTCCCGCAGCGTGTTCAGTGTCCAGGTGGTCGCCGTCCACGGCTGCCCGGCGCCCTCGGCGGCCTCGGGACCGGTGAAGTCGAAGTCTTTCGGGAAGAATGATCCGCCCGCCCACTGGCCGTCGGCATCCTGAAGCTCGAGCAGTCGCGCACCGAAGCCCTCGGTGGCGATGGACTCGCGGGTTGCCGCCCAGGTCTCACGCGGGGCGCCCGCCAGGTCACGCTCGACCCGCCATCGCAGCGCCGGGTCGGAGTCGAGCAGCCAGTTCAGCAGTGCGGGATCGATCGCCATGGCGACAGGGTACCCGCGACCGCTGGCATCGACCGGGCGAAGCCGGAATTCGGCGATCCAGGCGCCCGAACGACCCCCACCGGTACTGGACATGAACAATCGATGACGTACCGGTAAAGAACCAGTAAACGCCCCAAACGACCTTTCCCACGACGTCATCGGCCGAGCTAACCTAGCGGCACCCGTACAACTGACCTCCGATGGTGACGAGCATGAACCCAGCAGTGAAGCGTGCGATCGGGGTGATTCTCGCACTGCTGCTCATCGTCGGAATCGTGCTCGCGGTCTTCTGGGGCCGACTCTTCGGGGGCGCCACTGGCGGCGGCATCATCCCGGGCCCGACGAACCTGACCGTCGTGCAGGGCGTGATCGGTTCGGAGAAGAAGCCGTTCTTCGAGGATCCCGAGGTGAAGGCGATCTTCGCCGAGAAGGGCTTCGACGTGCAGATCGTCACGGCGGGCTCGAGGCAGATCGCGACGAGCGTCGACCTCACCGGAGTGGACTTCGTGTTCCCATCGTCGGCGCCGGCCGCGGAGAAGATCAAGCGCGAGACGAAGGCATCCACTGTCTACGCGCCCTTCTACTCGCCCATGGCGATCGCGACCTTCAAGCCCATCGTGCAGCTGCTCCAGGCTGCCGGCATCGCCACTCAGGATGCCGCGGGCACCTGGCACCTCGACATCAAGGCGTATCTGGCCGCCGTCGCCGCGGGCACCCGGTGGAGCGACCTGCCCGGAGCCGCTGAAGCGTACCCGAGCTCACGGTCGGTGCTGATCTCGAGCACCGACATCCGCCAGTCGAACTCGGCGGCGATGTATCTCTCGATGGCGTCGTACGTCGCCAACGGCGACACCATCGTGAGCTCGCCGGAGGCTCAGGCCGCGGTCATCGACCAGATGGCCGCGCTGTTCCTCGAGCAGGGATTCTCGGCCTCATCGTCTGACGCTCCGTTCGAGGACTACCTCTCGCAGGGCATCGGATCGAAGCCCATGGTCATGGTCTACGAGGCGCAGTTTCTGGGCCGCGAGATGAGCGGCGACGGCGCGATCACCGACGACATGGTGCTCATGTATCCGGACCCCACGGTGTTCTCGAAGCACACCGTCGTGCCCCTCACCGACAACGGCGACACGGTCGGGCAGATGCTCGCCACCGACCCGCGCCTGGCCAAGCTCGCCGCGCTCTACGGCTTCCGGCCTGCCGACGCGAGCGTCTTCGCCGACCAGCTGACCTCCCACGGAATCGCCGTGCCGCCCACCCCGGTCAACGTGGTGGAGCCGCCGAGCTACGAGACCCTCGAATCGATGATCAACGAGATCAGCGCCCGCTACGACACCCCCGCACCGCCCGCGAGTTCCAACATCGACCAGTAGCAAGGAGAACCATGTCCGACTCACCGCTGAACCTCCAAGCGCCCGCTGCAGTCCCGCCCGCACCCGAGGTGCAGTCCGATCTCGTGCTCGTGCCTCCGGCACCGGTGCCCGCCGTCGGCACCGCGCAGGCCAGCGCGATGATGCCGATCGACGACGCCCGCAGCGCCGAACTCGCTGACCGAGCGAAGGCCTTCATCGCCGACCTGGTCGGCAAAGACCCGAAGGCGCCCGAGTTCACCAAGAAGATCACCGACGTCGCCAACATGGGCCGCGACGAGATCCGGGATGCCGCGGCCGTCACCAACCGCATGCTGGAGCGCCCGGTCGCGGCCCTCGCCGCCGCGAAGGGCGCTGGCGACGAGGGGGATGCCCAGCGCAAGGTCGCGAACACGCTCGTCGAGCTGCGCATCACCATCGAGGATCTCGACCCCACCAAGAACGAGGGCGGGCTCGGACAGTTCCTGCTCAACCTCATCCCGTTCCGCGACAAGATCCGCAGCTACTTCGCCAAGTACGCCTCCGCCCAGACCACTCTCGACAAGATCCTCCGCGCCCTGCAGAACGGCCAGGACGCGCTGCTCAAGGACAACGCAGCGGTCGAGGGCGAGAAGGTGCGCCTCTGGGACACCATGAACAAGCTGCAGGAGTACGCGGTGCTCACGAGCGCTCTCGACGCGCAGCTGGTCGAGCAGATCGACGAGGTGCGCACCACGGATGCCGCGAAGGCAGACGCACTCACCGCCGATCTGCTGTTCACCATCCGCCAGAAGCACCAGGACCTGCTCACTCAGCTCGCCGTCAGCGCGCAGGGCTACCTCGCACTCGATGTCGTGCGCAAGAACAACGTCGAGCTGATCAAGGGTGTCGAGCGGGCATCCACCACCACCATCTCGGCCCTGCGCACCGCGGTGATCGTCGCCCAGGCGCTCGCCAACCAGAAGCTCGTCCTCGACCAGATCACCGCGCTGAACACCACGACGTCGAACCTGATCGTCGCGACCTCGCAGATGCTGAAGACCCAGTCGGCCGCGATCGCCGATCAGGCAACCTCGGCGACCATCAGCCTCGAGTCGCTGGAGACGGCCTTCCAGAACATCTACGACACGATCGACCAGCTGGACAGCTACAAGCTGAAGGCGGTCGTGACGATGGAGCAGACCGTCGACGCCCTGCAGGCGAAGCTCGCCGAAGCCACTACCTACCTCGAGCGGGCCAAGCCCGACGCGCCGGCCCAGGCCTGACATGCGCCGCCGACTCGGACTGTCCGCCGTCATCGCGGCGACGGCGCTGCTGCTCACCGGATGCATCCCCTCGGTGGTGACCGAGGGCGATGGCACCGGCCTGCCGAACGACGGCCAGACCCTGCGAATCCTCGCCGGGAGCGAGGTCAAGGACATGGTGCCGATCCTCGAGCAGGCGGCATCCGAGACCGGCGTCAAAGTCGCGTTCGAGTACGTCGGCACCCTCGAGGGCACTGAGCTCGTGGCATTCGGTGGCGCAGCAGGCAAGTACGACGCCACCTGGTTCCCCAACAACCGGTACCTGTCGCTGCTGCCCGGCGCGAGCTCAGCGATCACTGCCAGCGTGAAGATCATGAGCTCGCCGGTGGTGCTCGGCCTGAGCCAGTCGGTTGCGCGCGAGTTGGGGTGGGATGCCACGGCTCCCACCTGGGCGGAGCTTGCGACCGCGGCATCCGAGGGCAAGTTCACGTACGGAATGACCAACCCGGCCGCCAGCAACTCGGGGTTCAGCGCCTTGGTCGCCGTCGCCACCGCGCTGTCGGGAACCGGCTCCGCGCTCACCGACGCCGACATCACCGCGGTCACCCCGCAGATGACGAGCTTCTTCTCCGGGCAGAAGCTCACCGCGGGCTCCTCCGGCTTTCTCGCCGACAAGTTCGTGGCCAACCCCGACGTCGTCGACGGCATCATCAACTACGAGTCGGTGCTCATGGGCCTCGACACCCCCGAGCCGCTCACCATCATCACCCCGACCGACGGTGTCGTGACGAGCGACTACCCGCTCACCCTGCTCAGTTCGGCGGATGCTTCGAAGAAGCCCCTCTTCGACACCCTCACCGACTGGCTCACCACCAAGAAGGTGCAGAGCGAGATCGTCGAGCAGACGAACCGGCGGCCGGGTGTGCCCGGCGTCGACACCGGTTCGACGTTCCCGCCCGGCATCCTGTTCGAGACACCGTTCCCCAACACTCTGGATGTCGCGAACACCCTGATCTCCACCTACCTCGAGTCGGTGCGCTCCCCCGCCCAGACGCTGTTCGTGCTGGACACCTCAGGCTCGATGGAGGGCGACCGCATCGCGAACCTCCAGCAGGCGCTGAAGAATCTCGCGGGGGCCGATGAGTCGACGGCGGGCGGGTTCGCCGCGTTCCGCTCCCGGGAACGGGTGACGCTCATCCCCTTCAACTACGGACCCGAGACCCCGATCGTGATCGAGGTGCCCGACGGCGACAAGACACAGGCGCTGAGCGAGATCCGCGATCAGGCAGACAGTCTCTTCGCCGATGGGGGAACAGCGATCTACGACTCGCTCGAGGCCGCCTACCGCCTCGCCCTCACCCAGCAGAAGGAGCGTCCAGACACGTTCGTGTCGATCGTTCTGATGACCGACGGTGAGAATACCGACGGGGCGACCGAGAGCGACTTCGAGCAGTTCTACCAGAGCCTCGGCGCCGGCAAGACGAAGATCGCCACCTACGTCGTGCTCTTCGGTGATGCCAACGTCGAGGAGCTCACCCGGGTCGCAACCCTGACCGGCGGCAAGGTGTTCGACGCGCTCAACGGCGACCTTGCCGGTGCGTTCCAGGAGATTCGTGGCTACCAGTAGCGGAGGCTTCTGGGGCACCGGCGCCGGCCGGTGGCTCGGCTCCAGCAAGAACATCTTCGGCAGCGTACTCGGGGCCGCGGCGATCGGAGCCCAGTTGGTCTTCGGGCTCGGTCCGCTGTGGCCGCTGGTGGTCGCGGCGAGTTACGGAGTGGGCGCACTGCTCGCGCCACGCGACCGGATCGACCTGCGCCTCGGGCTCGGGGCAGGGGCATCCGCCGACCAGCTCAAGGAGCAGCTGAAGGTGTTCCGCCGCGCGATGAAAGGCGAGGCGTCACGACTCGAGGATGACGCGAACCAGATCCTCGTGCACATCCTCGACTCACTCGACGAGATCGTCGAGCGCTGGGACGATCTCGCGGCGGCACCAGACCAGGCGCATGTCGTCGAGCAGATGATCACCGACTACCTGCCCACCTCGATTCAGAAGTACCTGAACCTGCCGCGTACGTTCGCGCTGCAGTCCCGGGTCGAGGGCAAGAAGAGCGCGCACGACGAACTGATCGACCAGCTGACGATCCTGGCGACGGAGAGCGATCGCATCCGCACTGCGTTGTACTCACGCGACCTGGATGCACTGGGCGACCAGGGTCGGTTCCTGCGGGAGAAGTTCGGGAGGTCGGACCTGCAGCTGTAGGTCGCGGCCAGCGGGCCGGCCTAGCGCAGGCGTTCGAGCAGTTGCTCCTTGGTCAGCCGTGAGTAGCCGGGAACGGCCAGCTCGCGGGCCCGGGCGCGCAGGGCGGTGACGTTCCAGGTCTCGTCCGGCGTGCTGCTGCGAGTCGGCGCTGCGACGGGCGCTGCAGGCGTCGGTGCAGCAGCGGGGGTCGCGGGCGTTGCGGTCTTGGGCTTCTTCGCCGGTTTCGTGTCGGCCTTCTTGGCGTCGGCCTTCTTGGAATCGGCCTTCTTGCTGCCGACCTTCGACTTGTCGGCCTTCTTGGCCGCCTTCTTCGCCTTCGTGGCGGCCTTCTTCGCCGCTTCCTTCGCGGCTTCCTTCGCCTCGGCTGCGGCCTTCTTGGCGCGCTTCGCTGCCTTCTTGACGGCTTCCTTGGCGGCTTCCGCGGCCTTCTTGGCTTCGCGCTCGGCCTTCTTCTGCTCCTTCGTGAGCAGCCCCGTGATGTCGGACTTCGCGGCCTTCTTCGTCGCTTCGGACTTCTTGCTCTTCTTCGACGCCACAACTTCTCCCCAGCTCGCGCGGACGGTCAGCCGCGGTGGAGTGATCCTATGCCCCGCAGCCGTGAGCTCACCGGGGCGCATCGGTGTGCACCATCCGTTAACCCGCGGGCAATAGGGTGTTGCCCCCATGACCGATGCACCGCCGCCCGCGCCCCGAAAGGGAGTGCTGCTCGCGAGCGACCGCGCGGCCGACCCTCGCACGCTTCTCGACGTGCTCCGCGAGACGACGGCACGATTCCCGGATGCCTCGGCCCTCGACGATGGCGAGGGAGCGCTCAGCTACCGCGAGCTCATGGCTCGCGTCATCCGGGCCGCCGCGCGCTTGTACACGGCTGGCGTTCGGCGCGGGGATCGCGTGGGCGTGCGCATGCCGTCAGGGTCACGCGAGCTGTACGTGTCCATCCTCGCGATCATCACGGCGGGGGCGGCCTATGTTCCGGTCGATGCCGACGACCCGGAAGAGCGCGCGGAGCTGGTGTTCCACGAGGCCGACGTGCTCGGCGTCATCGGGGCGGATGGCGTGTTCGTGCCGCGTGCCACGCCATCATCGGCGCCGCGGCCGGCGCAACCGACGGGCCTCGGTGTGGTCTTCCGCGAGCCGCTGTTCGTCGGGGTTCCGCCGCACCCGAGCACGGCATCCCTCGACGTCGTCGAACCGCCGTCGGTCGACGACGACGCGTGGATCATCTTCACGTCGGGCTCGACGGGAACCCCGAAGGGCGTCGCCGTCTCGCATCGATCCGCCGCCGCATTCGTGGATGCCGAGGCTCGCCTGTTCCTGCGCCACGAGCCGATCGGCGTGAGCGACCGGGTGCTCGCCGGCCTGTCGGTCGCGTTCGACGCATCCTGCGAGGAGATGTGGCTGGCGTGGCGCAATGGCGCCTGCCTGGTGCCAGCACCGCGCTCGCTGGTCCGCAGCGGAATGGACCTCGGACCGTGGCTGACGGCGCGCGGCATCACTGTGGTGTCGACGGTGCCCACGCTTGCTTCGCTGTGGCCCGCAGAGTCGCTCGAGAACGTTCGCCTGCTGATCTTCGGCGGCGAAGCCTGCCCGCCCGAACTGGCGGAACGGCTCGCCGTCGACGGTCGCGAGGTGTGGAACACCTACGGGCCCACCGAGGCGACCGTGGTCAGTTGCGCCGCACTGCTGGACGGCGGCGTTCCGGTGCGCATCGGGCTCCCCCTCGACGGGTGGGATCTCGGGGTGGTCGACGCGACGGGTGCTCCCGTCGCGGAGGGCGACGTCGGCGAGCTCATCATCGGTGGGGTCGGTCTGGCGCGATACCTCGACCCGGTGAAGGATGCCGAGAAGTTCGCGCCCCACGAGGGGCTGGGCTGGGCGCGCGCCTACCGCAGCGGCGATCTCGTGCGCTTCGAGTCCGCCGGGCTGGTGTTCCAGGGCAGGGCAGACGACCAGGTGAAGGTCGGCGGTCGGCGCATCGAGCTGGGCGAGATCGAGGCCGCCCTGCGCGACCTTCCCGGGGTCTCGGGCGCTGCCGCCGCCGTGCAGGTCACGGATGCGGGCAACTCGGTGCTGGTCGGCTACCTCGCCATGAAGCCGGGCGAGACGCTCGACACCCGGGAGGCGACCGCGCACCTGCGCGACATCCTGCCCGGCGCCCTCGTGCCGCTGCTGGCACTGGTCGATGAGCTGCCGACGCGCACCTCGGGCAAAGTCGACCGCGCGGCCCTGCCCTGGCCGCTGGCCGGGGCGACCGGCGATGACTCCGAGCTCGACGATCTGCAGGGGCGACTCGCCGCGCGCTGGCAGGCCGTGCTCGGCATCGCCGTCACCGACGCGGGCTCGAACTTCTTCGACCTCGGTGGCGGATCCCTCGCCGCCGCCCAGCTGGTTGCGGCCATCCGGGAGGACGACCCGGAGTTCACCGTCGCGGACGTGTACGCGCATCCGCGACTCGGCTCGATGGCCGACCTGCTCGCGAGCCGGGCCGGCGTCATCGCCGCCCCGAGGACCGACTACCACCGCGTGACGCCGACGCCCCGACGCATGCAGGTGCTGCAGACGCTGCTGGGCATCCCGCTCTACGTTCTCAGCGGGGTGCGCTGGCTGGTGTACCTGCTCACGGCGAGCGCCATCCTGCGCCCGCTCGGCGGCTTCGACTTCCTGCCCACAGTGCCGATCTGGGCGCTCGCCATCGCCTTCGTGGTCTTCGCAACACCGCTGGGCCGGATGACGATCGCCGTCGTCTGCGCCCGCGCACTGCTGGGCGGTCTGCAGCCGGGGGACTATCCCCGCGGCGGCAGCGTGCACCTGCGCCTCTGGCTGGCCGAACAGGCCGCGCACCTGGTCGGCGCGGTGAGCCTCGCCGGTGCGCCGTGGATCACCTACTACGCGCGTGCCCTCGGCGCGACGATCGCCAAGGACGTCGACCTGCACACCCTTCCTCCTGTGACCGGGATGCTCACCATCGGCTTCGGCGCCTCGATCGAGCCCGAGGTGGACCTCTCGGGCTATTGGATCGACGGCGACACTCTGCGAGTCGGCGCGATCCGGATCGGCGCGCACAGCTCGATCGGTGCCAGAAGCACGCTTCTGCCGGGCACCCGGATCGGCAAGCACGCGGAGATCGCGCCAGGGTCTGCGGTGTTCGGGCGCGTGCCATCGGGCCAGCTCTGGGCCGGCTCCCCCGCGCAGCGCGAGGGCCGCAACCGGGCGTGGTGGCCCGAGGCCCGGCCGCCGCGGGGCCGTCGCTGGCTCGCGGCCTTCGGGGTGTCCTCGCTGCTTCTGTCGCTGCTGCCGCTCGTCGCGCTCGGCGCCGGTGCGGTGGTCGTCGCCTCGGGCATGCGGAACGCGGCATCACTCGTCGAGGCAGCGGCCCGCGCCTTCGCCATGGTGGTGCCCGCGGCACTTCTGGCGGGCGTGGTGTTCGCGCTGCTCGTGGTGATCGTCGTGCGTCTTCTCTCGATCGGAATGACCGAGGGCACCCACCCCGTGCGCAGCCGGGTGGGCTGGCAGGTATGGAGCACCGAGCGGCTGCTCGACCTGTCGCGCACATTCCTGTTCCCGCTCTACTCCAGCCTGCTCACTCCGGTCTGGTTGCGGATGCTCGGGGCCCGGGTCGGTCGTGACGTGGAGGCATCGACCGTGCTCCTCATCCCCTCGATGACGACGGTGCGCGACGGCGCCTTCCTCGCCGACGACACCATGATCGGGTCCTACGAACTCGGCGGGGGCTGGTTGCGCATCGGCCACGTCGAGATCGGCAAGCGCGCGTTCATCGGCAACTCCGGCATGGCGGCTCTCGGCCACACCGTGCCACGCGACGGTCTCGTGGCAGTGCTCTCCGCCGCCCCGAGGAAGTCGAAGGCGGGGTCGTCGTGGCTCGGCTCGCCAGCCGTGCGCCTGCGCCGCACTGTCGCGGTCGCCGACGACACCCGCACCTTCCGACCCCGCCCGGTGCTGCGGGTGTCGAGGGCGCTGTGGGAGCTGTGCCGACTGCTCGCCGTGATCGCCACCTGCTCGCTCGGCCTCGCGGTGCTTTTCGGCTTCGCGTTTCTCACCACGGCATGGGGGTTGCCGATCACGGTTGCGGTCAGCGGTCTCGTGATGCTCGCGGCCGGTGGAGTCGCCGCGGGCCTGTCGACGGTGGCCAAGTGGGTATTCGTGGGGCGCATCCGGGTGGGCGAGCATCCCCTGTGGTCGTCGTTCGTCTGGCGCACCGAGGTGTCGGATGCCTTCGTCGAGCTTCTCGCCGCCCCGTGGTTCGCGCAGGCGGCCGCCGGCACCCCGGCGCTGAACGTCTGGCTGCGATCGCTCGGGGCACAGATCGGGCGCGGTGTGTGGTGCGAGACCTACTGGCTCCCCGAGGCCGACCTCGCACACCTCGGCGACGGGTCGACGGTGAACCGCGGATGCGTTGTGCAAACCCACCTGTTCCATGATCGAATCATGAGCATGGACACGGTGATCCTCGCCCCCGGCGCAACGCTCGGGCCGCACAGCGTGATCCTCCCCGCTGCCCGCATCGGCGAGCACGGCACCGTCGGGCCGGCGTCGCTCGTGATGCGCGGCGAGCAGGTGCCGGTGGGGTCTCGCTGGAGCGGCAACCCCATCGGTCCGTGGCGCGAAGTGACCGTCGCGCGCTATCGCGCGAAGACCTCCTGATGCCCGGGCGATCGGTCGGAGCCGCCACCGGCGGCGACACGTACATCGCGACCAGCGGCAACGGCGGCTACGGCGTCGACCACTACGAGCTGGAGTTGCGGTACCGGCCCGTCACCAACCGCCTCGACGGCGTCGCGACGATCACGGCGACCAGCACTCAGGTGCTCGAGCGATTCAGCCTCGACCTGTCCCGCCTTCGGGTCAGTCGACTGCGTATCGACGGCCAGCGCGGCACCCGCTTCACCCAGACGACCCACAAGCTCACCGTCACGCCCGCTCGGGCGATCCCCGCCGGCGCCGAGTTCACCATAGTCATCGACTACGGCGGTGCCCCGACCACCCGCACCAGCCGGTGGGGTCCTGTCGGCTGGGAGGAACTGGCGGACGGTGTCCTGGTGGCCGCCCAACCTTCGGGAGCGCCGACCTGGTACCCCTGCAACGATGTCGTCTCCGACAAGGCGAGTTATCGCATCCGGATGACGATCGACCCTGCCTACACCGTCGTGTGCAACGGTGCGCTGATCGAGCACCGCACCGTCGCCGGTCAGGGCGTCTGGACCTTCGACCAGCCCGAGCCCACGGCGACGTACCTCGCGACCGTGCAGATCGGCCGGTACGCAACGGCGAAGCGGGACTGGGATTCGGTTCCCGGCACCATCGTGTACCCGGCCCCGATCGAGGCCGGCGTGTTCTCCGACTTCGGCAAACTCCCCGAGATGATGGCCCTGTTCCAGCGGCTGTTCGGGCCTTATCCGTTCGCCGGCTACACCGTCGTCGTGACCCCGGATGTGCTGGAGATCCCCCTCGAGGCTCAGGGCCTCGCGATCTTCGGGTCCAATCACGCCGCGGGCGACGCTGGCTGGGAACGGCTGGTCGCCCACGAGCTGGCCCACCAGTGGTTCGGCAACAGCGTCGGCGTGGCGGCGTGGAAGCACATCTGGCTCAACGAGGGCTTCGCCTGCTACGCCGAGTGGCTCTGGTCGGAGCAGAACGGGGGCATGTCGGCCGATGGCCTCGCCCGACAGTTCCGTCGCGATCTGAGCGGGCGGGCTCTCGACATCACCGTCGGCGACCCCGGGCCCACCCTCATGTTCGACGACCGCGTCTACAAGCGCGGCGCCCTCACCCTGCACGCCCTTCGGCGCACGATCGGCGACGAGCCGTTCTTCGACCTGCTGCGCAGCTGGGCGCTGACGCATCGATTCGGCACAGTGACCACCGACGACTTCCGAACGCTGGCGGCGACGTTCTCCGACAGGCCGCTCGACCGGCTGTTCGAGGGCTGGCTGTTCTCGACCGCCCTCCCCCGACTCCCCTAGAGTCGCGTGGCGACCGACACCACGAGGTCGGCGTCGACGTCGGGCTGGCTCAGCAGATAGCGCTGCGGGCTTGCCCCGATGGATGCCTCGACCCGCCCGTCGCGCTCGTCGACAACGACCGACGCAGGATCCACCCGCAAGCCCCTGCCGTCCGCCTTCAGCACCGCCTCGACTCGTGTCCAGTGCAGCAGGCTCGCCTCGCCGGTCAGCGTGGCGATGGCGGCGACCGCCGCCGGTGGGGTGGCCGCCTCCTCGACATCAACGCCGACCGGGGCATCCCACGATGCGACCGCGACTGTGGCAGTCGCCGAATGGGATAGCCCGATGTGCAGCTCTGACCCCTCGACGAACGGTCGGCCGTGCGGTCCGCCGCAGTCCGGGCACGTCGCTGTGATCTGCACGGTTGCGACAGGTTCGCCCGTCATGTCGGACACCAACTCGCGGATCAGTTCGCGGCCGAGCGCAAATTGGTCGACCGCGGTGTCGTGGCGCGCGGTGCGCAGTTGGTAGGTGGCCACGCTCGATCCTCCCATCCGACCGCACACTGGCACTGCGGAAACCGCCCGAGGGGGAGCAGAATGGGCGCGACCGCAACCGCGGCGCTGGGCTGGCCTTCTGCCGCACGTCGTGGCAGCGAGAGGAAGCAATGACCGACACAGGAACCAAGGACGACCCCTGGGAGCTGGTGACCGCCCCCGGCAGCTCCAACTACACCATGTACATCGAGGGCGACGAGCTCGTGTGCCAGGTCGGCTCGACGACGCTCAAGTACCAGGCTCGCGCGATCGAGGATCTGACCGCGTGGCTCAAGGAGCAGGGCGACTGGGTTCAGCTCGGCGCGGCCGACGAGACCAAGCCCGCGGCCGACGGCACCGTCGAGGCGTGGGGTCGCGACGAGTCGAACCCGGTGGGCGGGTGGTACGGCCTGCGCAAGGGCTACCGCGGTCGGTTCGGGATGTACCTGCCCCCGCTGCTCGAGAAGCTCGGGCTCGTCGAACTCACCCACGACGCGCGCAACAACTCGGTGCGCGCTCTGTAGGTCGTGCACCCGAGCAGCCGCAGAAACGACGACGGGGGCGACCCGCAGGCCGCCCCCGTCGTCGTGTGGTGTCCTAGCCCGCCGGGGTGGCCGAGGGGGTCGGAGTCGGGGTCGAGGTCGAGCTGTTGTTGAAGTCCGACCCGGCCGCCTGCAGTACGAAGGCCTGGAACGAGGCGAGGTCGTTGACCGCTCCCTCGTACTTGAGTCCGTTCACGATGACGGTCGGGGTGCCGGTGACCTTGTCGACGTTCGAGTTCGGGATCGGCCCATTCAGCGCACGTGCGGTCGCAGCGGTCGCCCAAGCCTTGAAGGACTGGTTCTTGATACAGCTCGCGATCTTGTCAGCGTTCTCCACCTTGGCTGAGACGGTCAGAGCGATGATCTCCTCATCGGTCAGACCGGTCGTATTCTCGGCGGGCTGGTTGGCGAACAGCTGGTTGTGGAAGTCGTAGAACTGGTTGGGCGACATGTCGGCCACGCACGCGGCGGCATTCACTGCGCGAGTGGAGTACTTGGTGCCCTGCGACAGTCGGTCGAGGATCGCGATGGGGTGGATCTCGACCGTGGTGCCGCCGTTCTCGAGCAGGCTCGAGATGTACTCACCGTTGGTCGCCTCGAACTGGCCGCAGATGGGGCACAGGTAGTCGACGTACATCTGGATGTCGAGAACACCGGATGCCTCGTCGCGCACGTTCGGCACCGGGTCCTCGCCGGGCTTCAGCCCCGGCGTCTCGGTGGCGATGGCGCCCTGGCTCAGCTGGATGCCGTCGCTGGCCATGTTGCGCGGCCCGGGTCCGGCCGGCTTGATGGAGTTGACGACGACCAGCGCGATGATGGCGACGATGGCGAGGCTGGCCAGAATGATGCTGCCCTGAAGGATGAGCTTGGTGCGCCGATCCTTCTTCTTCTGCTCTTCGCGCAGGATGCGCGCCTTCTCTCGCGCGGCTTCGCGCTTCTCGTTCTTGCTGAGACGGCTGTCGCCGGAAGTGCCGTAGCTCAATCGGACCTCATTCAGGGGGTTCGGGATGCTGTGAGCGCGAAGATGAGCGCGCCTGACGAATTGTACGAGCGATATCTGGGAAATACCCAACCGCGCGCTGAGTGCGCGCGGGTGTTTTCTTGGGTGAGCGGAGCGGGGTCACCCGGATGAGTGTCATAATCGACGGTGGTGCCCTCGGGTGCCACTTCCATTCACTACGGATCGTCCGGCACGTACCTGCCGGTGAAGGAGTAATACAGTCATGGCATCAGTCACCTTTGACAAGGCAACCCGCCTCTACCCGGGCTCCACGCGCCCCGCGGTCGACCAGATCGACCTGGAGGTCGCCGACGGCGAGTTCCTGGTTCTCGTCGGCCCGTCCGGTTGTGGAAAGTCCACCACTCTGCGCATGCTCGCTGGCCTCGAAGAGGTCAACAGCGGCCGCATCCTGATCGGCGATCGCGACGTCACCGACGTTCCGCCGAAGGACCGCGACATCGCGATGGTGTTCCAGAACTACGCGCTGTACCCGCACATGACGGTCGCCGAGAACATGGGCTTCGCCCTGAAGATCGCCGGCGTCAACAAAGACGAGCGCGCCAGCCGCGTGCTCGAGGCGGCCAAGCTGCTCGACCTCGAGCCCTACTTGGCCCGCAAGCCGAAGGCGCTCTCCGGCGGTCAGCGTCAGCGCGTCGCCATGGGCCGCGCCATCGTGCGCCAGCCCCAGGTCTTCCTCATGGACGAGCCGCTGTCGAACCTCGACGCCAAGCTGCGCGTTCAGACCCGCACCCAGATCGCGTCGCTGCAGCGCCGCCTCGGTGTCACCACCGTCTACGTGACGCACGACCAGACCGAGGCGCTCACCATGGGTGACCGCATCGCCGTGCTGAAGGATGGCGTGCTCCAGCAGGTGGGTACCCCCCGCGACCTCTACGAGGCTCCGCAGAACGTCTTCGTCGCAGGCTTCATCGGAAGCCCCGCGATGAACCTGTTCGACGCTGACGTCGTCGAGGGCGGCCTCAAGTTCGGCACCGCAGTCGCCAAGGTCGAGCGCGCCACGCTCGGTGAGACGAAGGCCAAGAAGGTCACGATCGGAATCCGTCCCGAAGACGTCAAGGTCGCCAAGACCGGCGAGGGCCTCCCCGTCGACGTCGACCTGGTCGAGGAGCTCGGCGCCGACGGCTACCTCTACGGACACACCGAGGTCGACGGCAACCGCGTCGACATCGTCGCCCGCGTCGACGGTCGTTCGCACCCGAACGCCGGTGACAAGGTCTTCATCACCCCGGAGCCGAACCACATCCACGTGTTCGACACCGAGTCCGGCCTGCGCCTGAGCAAGAAGGCAGTCGCCGCGAAGTAGTTCAGATCCACCGCCGGTCGAGTAGCCGCGAGAGCGGCGTATCGAGACCCTCCCACGGGATCTCGATACGCGCTCCGCGCTACTCGATCGGCAGTTAAAGGGGCACACCACATGAGCGGTTCACTCAACATCACGGCGGCCACGGTCGACCCCGCCCTGCTCGACCTTCCGTGGAACCTGCCTCTGGAGATCTGGCCCGAGGATTCGATCGCAGCGCTGCCCAAGGGCATCTCGCGCCACATCGTGCGGTTCGCGAACCTCAGTGGCTACGTGGTGGCCATCAAGGAGACATCCGCCGAACTGGCCAAGCGCGAGTACGAGATGCTGCGCACGCTGCAGCGCATGGATATCCCGTGTGTTGAGCCGGTCGCTGTGATCACCAACCGCACGTCGGAGACCGGCGAGATTCTCGAGTCGGTGCTCGTCACTCGACATCTGCGGTTCTCGCTCCCCTACCGCGCCCTGTACTCGTCGGGACTGCGCCCTGAGACGGCGACCCGCCTCGTCGATGCCCTCGCCGTGCTGCTCGTGCGCCTGCACATCATCGGGTTCTTCTGGGGTGACGTGTCGCTGTCGAACACTCTCTTCCGTCGGGATGCCGGCGCCTTCGCCGCCTACCTCGTCGATGCCGAGACAGGGCAGCTGTACGACGGTCTCTCCAACGGTCAGCGCGAGAACGACCTCGAGATCGGCCGCGTCAACATCGCGGGCGAGCTGCTCGACCTGCAGGCCGGGGGTCGTCTCGACGAATCCATCGACCCCGTCGAGATCAGCAACGGCATCGTCGCCAAGTACCGCACGCTGTGGAAGGAACTGACCGCAACTGAGGAGTTCGACCAGTCCGAGCGGTGGCGCATCAACAGTCGCGTCGAGCGTCTCAACGACCTCGGTTTCGACATCGAGGAGTTGGCGATCAAGACGGATGAGACGGGCACCCAGGTGCGCATCCAACCGAAGGTCGTCGACGCCGGCCACCACTCCCGCCGCCTGCTGCGTCTGACCGGACTCGACGCCCAGGAGAACCAGGCCCGCCGCCTCCTCAACGATCTGGACTCCTACCGGGCCGCCTTCGGCAAGGAGGACATCGATGAGGAGGTCGTCGCTCACGAGTGGACCGCCAGGGTCTTCGAGCCGGTCATCAGGGCGATCCCGCGGGAGCTTCGCGGCAAGCTGGAGCCCGCGGAGATCTTCCACCAACTGCTCGATCACCGCTGGTACCTCTCGCAGAACGAGGGACGGGACGTCCCCCTCGCCGAGGCGGTCTCGAGCTACATCGACACGGTGCTGCGTCACCGGCGCGACGAGGCGACGATGATCAACCCTCCGACCGGAACCTTCACGGCGCCCATCTCCCTTCTGGACGCTGACGACACCGACGACGACTGGCGCAGCAAGGTCTAGGCGCGGTGGGGGCGCAGGAGTCGGGCGAGCCCGGCGTGCTGGGGAGGATCGCGGCATCCCTCGGTCGTCGACCGTGGCTGGGGCTGGTGGTGTGGGCCGTGCTCGTCGGCGGTGCTGCGGCAGCCGCGCTGGGCGGCATCACCGGTGAGACCCTCTTCGAGCGACTCGTGAGTGGTGCACCCACGGCGACGAGCGAGAGCTCGCGGGCCGATGACAAACTGACGAGCACGGCCTCCAGCGCGAAGTCCCAGACGGTGACTCTGCTGGTGCACGGCGTCGACCTGACGGATCCCGCCGTCACAGCGATCGGGCCCGATCTCGTGAGCTCGCTCGGCAGTGACACGGTCACCATCGTTGATCCGCTGTCGATCCCCACCGCTCCCGACGGGAGTCGCCTGCCGGCGGTGGCTCCGCTCTTCGCCGAGGATGGCCGAGGAGTGCTGTTCACCGTGAAGGTCTCCGGGGTTGGCGACGCCGACCCGGACGCCGCCGAGGTCGACCACGTCGTCTCGGTGCTGAAGGACACCCGGGACATCCTGCGCACCGACCTCCCCGACGCGACAGTCGAGGTGGGCTCCACTCAGCTGCTGGTCGACTCGATCGTCGCCGTGTCGGAGAACGACCTCCAGCGCGGTGAGGGCGTCGCACTGCCGATAGCCCTGCTTGTGATGCTCGTCGTCTTCGGCGGCTTCATCGCCGCGGGTGTGCCACTGATCGGGGCCATAGCGGCGATCATCGGCGCGCTCGGCGCCCTGTTCGGCATCAGCCATCTCATGGACATCGACACGACGGTCATCAACGTGATCACCGCGGTCGGGCTCGGCCTGTCGATCGACTACGGCCTGCTGATGGTGAGCCGGTTCCGCGAGGAGTACCGCTCTGCCCTGGCTGGGCATCCGGGGGCAGACCGGCGCACGCTCAAGCTCGGCGCTATCGCCCGCACCGCTGACACCGCTGGGCGCACCGTGCTCTACTCCGGCACCACCTTCGCCATCGCGAGCCTCGGGCTGCTCGTGTTCGAGCCGCGCCTGGTGCGCGCGATCGGGGTGGGTGCGCTCAGCGTCACCGCCATCGCGCTGGCGTCGGCGCTCACGCTCGTACCCGCGCTGCTCGGCATCGCCGGCGATCGGCTGGTGCGTCCGGGGGCGCTCACGCGGCTTCCGCTGGTGGGCAGGGCAATCACCCGGTTCGGAGATGTCGCGCCCGATGAAGGGGTGTTCTCTCGGCTCACACGTCGAGTGCAGAGGCATCCGGCCCTCATCACAGTGCTGTGCGCTCTCGCGCTGCTGGCGCTCGCGAGCCCGGTGCTGAGCCTGCGGCTGGCGAACACGAGCACCGACGCGCTGCCCGCTTCGTCGGTGCAGAAGGTCTTCGTCACAACCCTGACCACCGAGTTCCCGGATGCCGCGAGCCCCCGCATCGCGCTCGTCACCGACACCGAGGCCGACGCCACCACCTGGGCCTCTCAGGTCGAGTCGCTGCCGCGGGTCACCAGCGTCGGAACCCCGACCGAGCTCGGTGAGGGTTGGCGCACGATCGTGCGCGTCGACCCGGTCGACGGCATCGACGTGGTGCGGGAGATCCGCGCCGATCGACCCGACTTCCCCGCGTCGGTGACCGGCACGGATGCCCGCACCCTCGACTTCTCGCAGTCGCTACTCGACCGGGCGCCGTGGGCGATCCTCATCGTCGCGCTCGGCACCATCCTGCTGCTGTTCCTCATGACGGGGTCGCTGATCGTGCCGCTGAAGGCACTGGTCGCGAGCACCCTGTCGCTCGGTGCGTCGTTCGGCGTGCTCGTCTGGGGATTCCAGTGGGGCAACTTCGCCGGGCTCATGGGGTTCGACCCGACGGAGGTGCACGGCGTCGACGTGCTCGTACTCGTGCTCACCCTCGCCTTCGGTTTCGGGCTCGCGATGGACTACGAGATGTTCATCCTGTCGCGCATCAAGGAGCTCGTCGATGCCGGCGTCGAGGGCCGGGAAGCGATCGCGCTCGGCCTGCAGCGCTCCGGTCGCATCATCAGCTCGGCGGGGCTCATCATCGTCGTCGTGTTCGCGGGATTCGCCACGGGCGATCTCATGGTGATCAAGCAGCTGGGTGTCGCGCTCGCGGTCGCGGTCGTGCTGGATGCCACGCTGGTGCGGATGCTGCTCGTGCCCGCGTTCATGACCTGGCAGGAGCGGATCATGTGGTGGGCGCCGCGCTGGATGAAGCGCATCCACTCCCGGTTCGGGTTACGCGAGGGCTGAGCCTGTCGCCCCGCACGTCAGGCGAGCAAGTCGCCGAGCCCGTGGCCGACGACGTGTTCGAAGATCAGGTTCGTCTCGGTGTGCGCCACCACCGGATGACCCGCCAGATAGGTCAGAACGAATTGGCGCAGGTCTTCCGCGCTCCTCGCGGCGACGTGTAGCAGGTAGTCGTCCGCCCCGCCCATGTGAAACAGCGCAAGGACTCCGGGCCAGGTCGGCGCCGCCTGACGAAACGCGTCCACCTCGGTTCGAACGTGCTTGACCAGCTTGACCGCGATCAGCGCTTGGAGGGTAACCCCGAGCGCGGCCAGGTCGATGTCGGCGTGCGAACCCTTCAGGTAGCCATCGTGCTGAAGGCGGCGCAGGCGCAGTGCGACGGTGGACTGAGCGATACCCGCCATCGCGGCCAGTTCAGAACCGGTTACGCGCGCGTTCGCCGAGAGCGCCCGCAGGAGGGCCCGGTCTGTTGCATCCAGAGACCTCATCGATTCGGCCACTATCTCGCACTCCCTTCATCAATGTGGTGCATCTGTCGCAGAATCTGCAGAGTTCGTTGACTAGTGTCGCACTTTCGGCTCGACTCGACTCATGATGCGCAACGATGCCCACCTCGAAACCCGTGCTGTGCACTCCGGAATGGCAGGTCTCCGAGAGAGCGGTGGCCATGTTCCGCCTATCGATCTCTCGACGACCTTCCCGCTCGCGAGCGTCGAGTCCGGCGGGGATGCCTACGAGTCGCTCGCGACCGGGGGCGATCTGCTGCCCGGCCAGACTCCGGTGTATCAGCGACTGTGGCAGCCCGGGGTGGCTCGATTCGAGGAGGCGCTGGCCGCGCTCGAGAGCGCCGAGGCCGCGGTGGCGTTCTCGACGGGGATGGCCGCTCTCACGGCCTGTCTTCTCGCGACCGTGACTGCGGGAAAGCCGCACATCGTTGCGCTGCGTCCGCTGTACGGGGGCACGGATCACGTACTCGCGACCGGGCTGCTCGGCACCACCGTCACGTGGTGCGACGCGGCATCCGTCTCAGAGTCGATTCGTGACGACACCGGCTTCGTGATTCTCGAGAGCCCGGCGAATCCCACACTCGAACTCACCGACATCCGACAAGTGGTCGCGGATGCCCGTACCGTGCCCGTTCTCGTCGACAACACATTCGCGACGCCGGTCTTGCAGCGTCCTCTCGAACTGGGTGCGACCCTCGTGTTGCACAGCGGCACGAAGTACCTCGGCGGACACGGTGACGTCATGGGCGGCGTCGTTGCCACGAGCCACGAGTGGACGGTACGCCTTCGTCAGGTGCGCGCGCTCACGGGAGGTCTGCTGCATCCGCTCGCCGCATACCTGCTTCAGCGAGGGCTGCGCACGCTGCCCGTGCGGGTACGCGCGCAACAGGAGACGGCCGGCGAACTGGCTCGACGTCTCGTCGGCCATCCGGCAATTGCCCGGGTGCTCTACCCGGGATTGCCCGGGCAGGACCCCGAGGGACTCATCGGAACGCAAACTGCCGGGGCGGGTGCGCTCATCGCGCTCGACCTCGCCGACGGCTATGCCGCCGCATCCCGCTTCGCCGAATCGTGCGAGCTCATCACCCACGCCGTGTCGTTGGGAGGCATCGACTCGCTCGTCGAACATCCGGCTTCGCTGACACATCGCCCTGTCGCGGCAGACGCAAAGCCGGGGGCCGGCGTTGTGCGGTTGTCGATCGGCCTGGAGCACGTCGACGATCTCTACGCGGATATCGTCGCGGCACTCGACCGAGTGGGTTCAACGAGCACGTAGCCCGCGCCGCCATCCTGACGGTCCCGATGTGGCGCTAGACGAGCATCCCGAGGGGGTTCTCGATGTGCTTCACGAAGGCCGCCAGCCACTGCGCGGCCAGGGCGCCGTCGAGCACGCGGTGATCCGCCGACAGTGTGACGGTCATGATCGTGCCGACCTCGATCGCACCATCGACGACCACCGCCTGCTGGCGGGCGAGGCCCACTGCGAGGATCGCCGACTGCGGCGGATTGATGATCGCCGAGAACTCGGTCACCCCGTACATGCCGAGGTTGGAGACGGCGACGCTGCCGCCCTCCAGCTCGTGCTGCTTGAGCCGACCGGCACGGGCACGCTCGGCGAGGTCGGCGACGTTACGGGCGACCTCGGTGAGGGTCTGGCGTTCGACCGACCGCAACACCGGCGTGACGAGCCCGCCCTCGATGGCGACGGCGACCGACATGTCGACGGTCGAGTAGCGGGTGACGGCGGTCTCGCCCCAGGTCGCGTTGGCCTCGGGCACGTCGAGGAAGGCGGCAGCCGCAGCCTTCAGCACGAAGTCGTTGAGCGAGACCTTCACCGACGCCGACTCGTTGACCTCCTTGCGCAGAGCGACCAGCCGGTCGACCCGGCAGTCGGCCACGAGGTAGAAGTGCGGCACGGTCGACTTGCTCTCCGTGAGCCGGCGCGCGATCGCGCGGCGCATCGCCGTGTGCGGAACCTCGGTGCGCTCCGCGGCGACGGGGGCGGCGGATGCTGCGACGGATGCTGCGGCCGCGCGCTGGGGCGCTTCGAGAACCTCAGCGACCGGGGCCGAACCCAACCCCTCGATGTCACGCCGCACGATGCGTCCGCCGGGGCCACTGCCCGTGACTGCGGACAGGTCGAGGCTGCGCTCGCGGGCGAGGCGGCGCACGAGGGGGCTGATGAATTGGCGGTCGCCGCTCCCTGAGCGCTGCCCTGAGGCACTCGAAGGGGTACTCGAAGGGAGCTCTGGCGCGGGCTGGGTCTCGACAAGCTCGACCACCGGGGCGACCGGGGTCTCGACAAGCTCGACCACCGGAGAGTCCACGCTCTCGCCCTCGGCGCCCACGATCGCGATCGGGTCGCCGACCTTCACCGAGACGCCCTCGGCGACGATCAGCTGCAGCACGGTGCCCTCGACCTCGGAGGCGTACTCGACGTTGGCCTTCTCCGTCTCGACCTCGGCCAGCGGCATCCCGACCGTCAACTTCTGGCCGGCGGCGACCAGCCAGGTCTGGATGGCGGCCTCGGCGCTTCCCGCGAGCACCTCGGGCATGCGGATCACGGTAGCCATCAGCGGCCGCCCAATCCGGCACGCACGCGCTCGAGGCCGGCGACGACCTCCTCGGTGCGGGCGATGGCCGCGCGCTCGAGCACGCGGGAGATGCTCGGGCTGGCCTCGCCGCCCGTCACGCGCTGCACCGGCTGGTCGAGCCAGTCGAAGTAGCGCCGCTGGATCTCGTCGGCGAGCCAGCCGCCGTACGAGGTACCCTGGGCGCCCTGCTCGACGATGAGCACGCTGTTGGTCTTGCGAATCGACTCACCGATGGTGTCCCAGTCGAGGGAGGCCCGGTCCAGCCAGCGCAGGTCGATCACGTCGGCGTCCATGCCGGTGAGCTCCACGGCCTCAAGAGCGTGGCGCACCATCGACAGGTAACTGATGACCGTGACATCCGAGCCGGAGCGACGGATGCCCGCCTTGCCGAACGGTAGCTGGTAGTCGAGGTCGCCGGCGGGGATCTCCTCGGTCTGGCCGTAGAGGTCGACGTGCTCGATCACGAGCACCGGGTCCTGCAGGGCGAGCGCCGCGTTCATGAGGCCGATGTAGTCCGCGGCCGTCGAGGGGGCGACGATGCGCCATCCGGGGCTGGTCGCGAAGATGCCCGCCGGATCCATGAGGTGCTGCGAGCCGTAGCCCGACCCCATCGCCACCTTGGTGCGCAGCACGAGCGGCACCGGGTTCACGCCGCCGAACATGTGGCGCGCCTTGCCGATCTGATTGAACACCTGGTCGGCCGCGACCCACATGAAGTCCGGGTACATGAACTCGACGACGGGCCTGAAGCGCCCGTCGAGCGCGAGCCCGCCGCCGAGTCCGGTGAAGGCGTTCTCACTGATCGGGGTGCCGAGCACCCGGTCGGGGAAGTGCGCCGAGAGACCCTTGGTGGCGCCGTTGGTGCCGCCCTTGAGGCGGTGCACGTCTTCACCCATGACGACGATGCGGTCGTCTTCGCTCATGCGGCGGTCCATGACGGATGCCACGGCATCCACGAACTTCACCGTCTCGGTAGCCCCGCTGTAGCCAACGGGCTCAAGCGTGCGTGCCCCGGCCAGCTCGCTGGCATCGCCGCGCACGCCGACGTTGACGAAGTCCACGTCGGGCCACAACTCGGGACGGATGCGCCGCTTGCCCGCCGACTCGGGGTCGGCCTCGAGCAGCTCGGCGACCGCGGCACTCATGGCGGCCTGGGCGGTCTCGCGCAGGGCGTCGACTCCGGCCTGGTCGATCTGGCCGAGGGCGATCATCTCGCGGGCGAGGCGCAGCAGCGGGTCACGCTCGCGCCACTCGGCCTCCTCCTCCTTGGTGCGGTACCCGAAGGCGCTGCCGGGGTAGGGGCCGTTCTGGTGGAAGAAGCGGTACACGTCGGCCTCGACGATCGCGGGCCCGCCGCCGGAGCGCATGACCGCGGCGGCCTGCTCCATGGCGAGGTGCACAGCGAGCGGGTCCATGCCATCGACCCGCCAGGAGGGAATCGAGAAGCCCTGGCCGCGCACCGAGAGGCGGGTGTCGGCGACGCTCTCCTCGATCTTGGTGGAGACCGCGTAGATGTTGTTCTCGATGAAGAAGCAGACGGGCAGCTTCCAGGCTGCCGCGAGGTTCATCGACTCGAGCACGGAGCCGATCTGGGCGGCACCGTCGCCGAAGTAGTTGATGGTCAGGTCGGTCGTGCCCGAGTGCTTCTGCGCCCAGGCGTTGCCGGTCGCCATCGGGGCACCGCCACCGACGATCGCGTTGGTGCCGAGGGCACCGGCCTCGAACCACTGCAGGTGCATCGATCCGCCGCGGCCGGCGCAGTATCCCTGAGCGAGGCCGAGGATCTCGGCGAGGGTGCGCTGGAGCACGGTCTGCACGGGCGCCGAGATGGCCTCGGCGGGGTTCATCCGCCCATCGGTCACATGGGTGAGCGCCTTGGCGAGGAACTGGTGATGGCCGCGGTGCGAGCCGTTCACGGCGTCACTGGAGCGAAGCGCCACGATCGAGCCGACCGCGCCACCTTCCTGACCGATGCTCGAGTGGGCGGGGCCATGGACTAGCCCCTCCCCCGCGAGCTCGAGCACCGTCTCCTCGAACGCACGGATGAGGTGGAGCTGGGTGAGCATGGTGGCCAGGAGCGCGGGATCCGCGGCTTTCCAGTCGGCGGGCGTGGTCGTGAGCTCAACCCACTCCACACCGGTTTGCAGACGTCTCTGTCGTGACATACGTGCACGCTATCCCAAGATTGTTTCCAATTCAATGCCAAAGTGCCGATAGAATTGCCGAAAGCCGCCCTGAGACGGTTGTATGTATCCAATCAAGCCGACGAAGGAGTCGAGATGAGCGCGGGACTGCCGGGAATGCGGGGCATCGACCACATCGGTCTCACCGTGCCCGACCTCGACGAGGCCGAGCGCTTCTTCATCGACGTGCTGGGCGCCGAGCACATCTACTCGCTGGGCTCGAAGCAGGCAGACGACGACTGGATGCAGGTCACCCTCGGTGTGCACCCCCGCACCGTACTGCGCGAGATCCGGTTCCTGCGGCTCGGCAACGGCAGCAACCTCGAGCTCTTCAAGTACGACGCCGCAGACGGTCAAGCACCCCAGCCGCGCAACAGCGACATCGGCGGCCACCACCTCGCGATCTACGTCGACGACATGGATGCCGCGATCGAGCACCTGCGCGCCCACGATGTCGAAATCATGGGCGAGCCCAATCTCAGCAAGGGCGCCAGCGAGGGACAGACCTGGCTCTACTTCCGCAGCCCCTGGGGCATGCAGTTCGAGCTCGTGAGCTTCCCGAACGGCAAGGCCTACGAGCGTGAGGCGACACGGATGCTGTGGCATCCGGCTCGACCAGCAGAATGAACACCATGACCACTGCCGAGCCCATCCCCCACGGCGCCGCCGGCGTGCGGATCGCCGACGACCTGCGCACCGCGATTCTCGCCGGGCGGTATGCGCCGGGTGCCCGCATCCGCCAGGAGGACCTCGCCGACCAGCACGGGGCGAGCCGCCTACCGGTGCGTGAGGCCCTGCGGATGCTCGAGGGAGAGGGCCTCGTGACCCTCGTCGCCAACACCGGGGCGTGGGTGACGAGCCTGAGCCTGGCGGACTGCGAGGAGATGTACCAGATCCGCGAGCGGATCGAACCGCTGCTCCTGCGCTACAACGTGCCGATGCTGAGCGACGCCCAGATCGATCACCTCGAGCAACTGGCACTGCAGATGGAGGAGGGCGACGACGTCGAGCACTTCCTCGCGCTGGACCGCGAGTTCCACCTCAGCAGTTACAGCGCGGCCGAGACCTCACTGCTCGGCGACACTGTTCGCCAGCTCTGGAACCGCACCCAGCACTACCGGCGCGCGTTCATGCAGGTGTTCCGTCCGAGCGACCGCAGCGTGCACCACGAGCACCACCTGCTCGTGGCCGCCATCCGCCGCCGCGACCTGGACGAGGCCGAACGGGTGCTCGCCTCACACATCCGCCGCACGCGCAAGGAGCTCGCGCGGCATCCCGAGATCTTCACCGACTGACCCAGGAAGAGGAACCACCGCATGGCCATCGCGACCACCAACCCGACGACGGGGCTGACCGAGCAGACCTTCGAGGAGCACGACGCGGCGCAGGTCGAGAAGGGTCTCGCCGAGGCGCAGAGCGCGTTCGAGACCCTGCGTGTGACGAGCTACGCCCAGCGGGCGGCCTGGATGCGCGCAAGCGCCGACCTCCTCGAGGCCGACGTGGATGCCGCGGCCCGCATGCTCACCGTCGAGATGGGCAAGCCGATCGCCCAGTCGGTGGCCGAGGTGCTCAAGTGCGTGAAGAACATGCGCTTCTACGCGGAGCACGCGGAGGGCTTCCTCGCCGACGAGCCGCTCGATGACCCCAGTTCGGTCAACGCGTCGAAGGCCTGGGCGCGCTACGAGCCGCTCGGCGTCGTGCTCGCCGTCATGCCGTGGAACTACCCGCTGTGGCAGGTGATCCGGTTCGCCGCACCCGCGCTCATGGCCGGCAACACCGGTGTGCTCAAGCACGCCTCCAACGTGCCCCAGGCGGCGCTGCTGCTCGACACCCTGTTCGAGCGCGGCGGCTTCCCGGTGGGATCGTTCCGCACGCTGCTCATCGGTTCCCGTGCGGTCGCGGCCGTGCTCGAGGACCGCCGGGTGAAGGCCGTGACCCTCACCGGCTCAGAGCCCGCCGGCCGCTCCGTCGCCGCGACCGCCGGCGCCCACATCAAGAAGGCGGTGCTCGAGCTGGGAGGCTCCGACCCGTTCATCGTGATGCCCTCCGCCGACCTCGAAGCCGCCGCCACGATGGCCGTGAAGGCACGGGTCGCCAACAACGGGCAGTCCTGCATCGCGGCGAAGCGCTTCATCGCCCACACTGACATCTACGACGAGTTCGCGGCCCTCTTCGCCGCGAAGATGAACGCGCTCGTCGTCGGCGACCCGCTCGACCCCACCACCGAGGTGGGACCGGTCGCCACCTCCTCCGGTCGCGACGAGTTGGCCGAACTGGTGGATGACGCCGTCGCCCGCGGTGCGCAGGTGCTCGCCGGAGGCTCCGCCCCCGCCGGGCCGGGGTACTTCTACACCCCCACCCTGCTCGCCGGACTCACCGACGACATGCGCATCGTCATGGAGGAGGCGTTCGGACCGGTCGCCTCGCTCTACCGGGTCGCCGACCGGGAGGAGGCGCTCGCGATCGCCAACCAGACCACCTTCGGGCTCTCCAGCGCGGTGTGGACGAACGATGCCGCCGAGGAGGACTGGTTCATCCGCAACATCGACGCGGGCGCGGTCTTCATCAACGGCATGACCATCTCGTATCCTGAGCTGCCGTTCGGCGGCATCAAGGACTCGGGGTACGGGCGGGAGCTGGCCGCCGCGGGCATCCGCGAGTTCTGCAACCTCAAGACGGTATGGAAGGGCTGACGATGGCTGAGATCGGATTCCTCGGGCTGGGCAACATGGGCACGGCGATCGCCGGGCGGCTCGTGGATGCCGGCCATCGGGTGACGGTGTGGAACCGGTCGCCCGAGGCGGCCGAGCCGCTGGTCGCAGCCGGTGCGGTGCTCGCAGGCAGTGCCGCTGAGGCGCTGGCGCAGCCCCTCTCGTTCTCCATGCTCGCCAACGACGAGGCGGCCGACCAGACGCTGTCGGAGGCCAACCTCGGGGATGCCACGGGCCGCATCCACGTCAACATGGCCTCGATCAGCAGCGCCCTCGCCGACGTGCTCACCGACCGCGTCGCGGCCGCGGGAGGAACATACATCGCAGCCCCGGTGCTCGGCCGCCCGAACGTCGCCGCCGCGGGCAAGCTCAACATCCTGCCGGCCGGCCCGGCCGATGTCATCGAGAGCCTCGAGCCGTACTTCGCCGTGCTCGGTGCGCGCACCTGGCCCCTGGGCGATCGGCCGTCGGCGGCCAACGTCGTGAAGATCGCCGTGAACTACAACATCATTCACGCCATGCAGGCGATCGCCGAGTCGGTGGCGATGGTCGAGCGCCGAGGCGTAGCGCCGACCGAGTTCGTCGAGCTGCTCTCGAGCACACTGTTCGGCGGCGTGGTCTACCAGGGCTATGGGCAGATCATCGCCGACCGCGCCTACCGCCCCGCCGGCTTCACGGTCGAGCTCGGCCTGAAGGACCTCTCACTGGCGGAGCAGTCCGCGGCCGAGGTCGCCCTCGAGCTTCCGAGCGCGCCCGTGCTGCGCGAGATGTTCGAGACCGCGGTCGCCGACCCCGAGCTCGCCGGGGCTGACTGGTGTGCGATCGCCGAGGTCACCCGGCGAACGCCCACCGTCTAGCGGGAGGTCAGGCCTCGCCGCGACCCCACGTCGTGTTGAGGTGCGACTGGGAGTCGCGCTCGAGGTTCAGCACGCCACCCACCGAGTAGTAGCGCTGCCCGGCGACGAGCAGTTCCTCGGCCGGGAACTTGGTGATGACCTCGCAACCATCGGCCGTGACCACGACCTCCTCCTCGATGCGTGCAGCCCCCCAGCCGTCCTTCGACGGCCAGTAGGTCTCGAGGGCGAAGACCATGCCCTCCTGCAGCACCTCGGGGTGATCGAGCGAGGTCAGGCGCGAGAAGATCGGCTTCTCCCAGATCGACAGGCCGACGCCGTGCCCGTACTGCAGCGCGAACGCGGCCTCCTCGTCGGCGAAGCCGAACTCCTGGGCGGTCGGCCACACCTTCACGATGTCGGCAGTGGTGGCTCCCGGCTTGACCAGGGCGATGGCCCGGTCCATGTACTCGCGGGCGCGGGTGTACGCATCCTTCTGGGCGGATGACGCGGACCCGACCGCGAACGTGCGGTAGTAGCAGGTTCGGTACCCGTTGAAGGAGTGCAGGATGTCGAAGAACGCCGGGTCGCCCGGGCGGATGAGACGGTCCGAGAACACGTGCGGGTGCGGCGAGCAGCGCTCACCGGAGATCGCGTTGACACCCTCCACGTACTCGCTGCCGAGGTCGTAGAGCGTCTTGGCGACCAGGCCGACGGCCTCGTTCTCGCGCACACCGGGCCGCAGGAAGCGGTAGAGCTCCTCGTACGCGGCATCCACCATCGATGCGGCCTGGGTGAGCAGACGGATCTCGTCGCCGGTCTTGATGCGCCGAGCCTCCATGAACACCTGCTGGCCGTCGACGACCTGGATGCCCTCCTTCTGCAGCGCGAACAGGATGGGCAGCTCGATCACGTCGACGCCGAGGGGCTGGTCGGCCAGACCGAACTTCTCGAGCTCGCGCTTGATCTTCTTCGCGACGCCCTCGGCGATTCCGGCGTCGGGCGGGAACGCACCCCGCAGGGTCGAGATGCCGGCGCGAGCGCCCGACTCGAGCCGCGGGCGCTTGGCGCCCTCGTGCGGCGCGTTCGGGTCGGCATCCATCTCGGCCGTCGTGGTGTCGAGCCACGGGTTGTAGAGCTTGTGGTGCTTGGCGGCACTGCCGAAGTCCCACGAGATCGGGTCGGTGTTGCGCGTCAGCAGGCTGAACCTGATCAGCTTGTCCATCGCCCACGTGCCGATGTGCGTCGACGTCATGTAGCGGATGTTCGAGAAGTCGAACGCGAGCAGGGCGCCGAGATCAGAGCGATCGAGTTCCGCCTTCAGCCGGGCGAGACGCTCGGAGCGCAGCCGATCGAAGTCGATTCGAGCCTCCCAGTCGACCGCGTTCGTGCCCGTGGTGCCTGTGTTACGCATGGAGTCCTCCCACAACGCCCCCATTGGCGTTCAGTAGTGTCGAAATAATGTTTAGCATAGGTTAACACTTTGGTCTAGTGAGCAATCGTCGGCCGTGGGGCCGAAGCCCTGTGCAGCCCCGAAAATAGCGGCCAATCTCGTGGAAATCTCGCTCGTGAGCGCCACAGTAGCGTGCAGTGACACTCCAGCAATAACCTCCGCTGTATAGCCCCGGTGTGCACCCTGACTTGATAGGGTGTGCTGAGAGAAGTTCTGCTGTATGTGAAGGAGCACCGCATGACTGCCGACATCGGAGTTCGGCTGCGAGAAGCTCGACTGCAGCGCGGGATGAGTCTTCGCAGTGTTGCCCAGGCCGTCGGAGTCTCCGCAAGCCTCATCTCGCAGGTCGAGACCGGCAAGACGCAGCCCTCGGTCTCCACGCTCTACGCCTTGGTGAACCACCTCGGCGTCTCGATGGACGAGCTGATGGGCGTCGTCGCTCCCCTGGCCGATCAGGGCACCACGGTCTCCGCGGCTTTCGGATCCACCGGCGCCGTTGAGCCTGCCGTGCAGCGCGGCTCCGAGAACCCCGTGCTCGAGATGGAGAACGGCGTGCACTGGGAGCGTCTCGCGGTTGGCGAGGGCGGCCCCGCAGATGCTCTGCTGGTCAGCTACGACCCCGGAGCATCCAGTTCCATCGAGGGTCGACTCATGCGCCACTCGGGCGTCGAGTACGCCTACATCTTGGAGGGCGAGATCACCCTGCAGCTGGAGTTCACGACGCACGTGCTTCACCCGGGCGACTCCCTTCAGTTCGACTCGGTGCGTCCGCACATGTACTCCAACAACGGCGACGTCGTCGCGAGGGGCATCTGGTTCGTGGTGGGGCGTCGGCACCAGAACCAGTCGATGCCCAGCGCAGCCGGCGCTGACCCGTCGCTGGCGCGAGGATCGGATGCCCGGCTCACCTCGGCGGTAGACGTTCTGCAGGCCATGGACGACCTGCGCTGATCCGATAGTCACAGCAGCACGTCACTCACGAAGTCACTTCCGCGCCGCGCGTGAGCGCCGGAAGCGCACCACCATCGGCACGACAGCCGCGAAGATCACAAACGCACCCTGCAGCCAGTATTGCCACGAGAGCGACAGGCCGAGGAACGACAGCGAGTTGGTGATGGTCTGGAGCAGCAGACCGGCGACCGCCACCGCTATCGCCGAGCCGGAGCCGCCGAAGATGCTCGCGCCCGCGATGACGATGGCCGTCACCGACGTGAGTGTCAGCGCCTGACCGGTGTTGGCGTCACCGATACCGGTCTTGGAGTACAGCACGAACCCGGCGAGCGCGGCGAGCACTCCGGCGGCCACGGTCGCGAACAGGCGCATCGACGGCACACTCACACCCATGCGGTTGGCCTTGATCGGGTCGGAGCCGGCGGCGCGTAGGCCGCGGCCGAGTCCCGTGCGCTTGATGATGATCGACATCGCGATCGACACGGCAATGGCCAGCAGCAGCACGACCGGAATTCCCGCGATCGTCGTGCCGATTCCCGTCATGATCTCCTTGGTCGCCGACCCACCGGGGTAGGGCCTGAGCACCTGGGCGGTACCGACAACGGCGATGGATGTCACGAGCGTCGCGATCACCGGCGGAATCGACAACTTGGTCACGAGCAGACCGTTGATGAGTCCCACGAACGCGCCAGCCAGCAGGGCGAGTAGCACCCCCAGCGCGAACATTCCACCGGAGCTGCCGAAGAACGAGATGATCACGCCAGACAGGGCGACGACCGAGCCGATGCTCAGGTCGATTCCCCCGGTCATGACGACGAGCAGCTGTGCGAGGCCGACGAGGATGAGCGTTGCCGACGCCGCGAGCAGCTGGCTCACGTTGAGCGGGCTCATGAACGCACTGGACACCACTGTCGAGGCGATCGCCAGCACCACGGTCAGTCCGGCGAGCACGACCGCCTGCGACTCACCCCAGAAGGTGAAGGCGCGCTTGCGCTTTGCGCCGACGGCGGAGACTGTCGAGGCGGAGTGGCCGGTGGACAGCACTGCCGTTCCGGTGATCGACCGCTCGGTGACGTCGTTGCCGTCGAGTACGGCCTGCACCTTGCCGCGGGAGAACACGAGAACCTGATCGCACAGGCCCTCGAGCTCGACCGCATCCGTCGACAGCACGACGACCGCGACGCCGGTGTTGGCCATGGCGCGCAGGAAGGCGTAGATCTCGACGCGAGCACCGGCGTCGACGCCCTGAGTCGGGTCCTCGACGAGCAGCACCTTGGGGTCACCCAGGCGCGAGCGGGCGAGCAGCACCTTCTGCTGGCTACCACCGGAGAGGGAACTCACCGGGGTCTCGAGCGTGGGCGTCTTCACTGCGAGACCGGCGATGGCCTGCTGCGTGAGCGTGTACTCCCGAGTGCGGTTGGCCAAGCCACCCGGCATCACGGAGTTGAGCGAGGGCGCGACGACGTTCTCGCGAACGGACATCTTGCCGAACATGGCCTCGCCCATGCGGTCGCCAGGCAGGAAGGCGATTCCGGCGCGAGTGGCCGAGGCATGCGAGCGGAGGCGCACCGAGGTTCCTCCGACGCTCACCTCACCCGAGACGAGACCCTTGCCCGCGAGGGCGCGCATGAAGTCGCGCTGGCCATTGCCCTCGACGCCGGCCAGGCCGATGATCTGGCCGGGGACGACAGACAGGGAGACATCGAAGAACTTGGCGCCGCTGGCATCCGAGACCTCGAGCACGTAGCCGGGCTTCTCGGCGGGGGCGACGAACTTGTCGGGGAACGTGGTCTCGAGCGAGCGACCGACGATGAGCTCGACGATCTGGTCGGCGGTGAAGTCGGCCACCTCACCGGAGCCCACGACGTGGCCGTCGCGGAGCACCGTGAGCTCGTGGGCGATCTCCACGACCTCGGGGATGCGGTGGGTGATGTAGACGATCGCGACGTTCTTCTCGAGAAGTTCAGCGATGCGCTCGAACAGCCACCGGGTCTCCTCGGGCCCGAGCGCCTCGGTCGGCTCGTCGAGCACGAGAACCTGGGGGTCGGATGCCAGGGCGGCAGCAATCTCGATGAGGTGGGCCTCGCGCAGCGACAGAGATTCGACGGTTGCCGCCGGGTCGATCACGAGGCCGAGGGATGCGAAGTGTGCGGTCAGCCAGGCCGCCGCACCCGAGCGACGGGGTCGCTTCGAGTCCGGCAGGAGCAACAGCACGGCATCCAGAACAGTGAGGGAGGGCGCGAGGGCCGGGATCTGGTAGACGATCGCCAGGCCGCGTTCGCGCGCCACCCGGGGCTGAACCCGGGTGAAAGTCTCGCCGGCGAGGCCGATCGTGCCTGAATCAGGCACGACCGACCCCGCAGCGATCCCGACCAGCGTCGACTTGCCTGCGCCGTTCTCGCCGAGGATCGCGTGGACCCGACCGGGTGCGGCGCTGACGCTGACGTCACTGAGCGCGCGCACTCCGGGGTAGGTCTTGGTGATTCCGTTGAGAACGAGCACGGGCTCGTTGGTGGTCGAGTTATTCATTGTTAGCTGAACAGTTTCTTGATCTCGTCGGCGGTCAGGAGGGTCGACGGGGTCGCGTCTGACGGGGCATCCGGCAGGCACGCGTCGGAGGGGAGGATTGAGCCAGCAGCGGTGCCGGTCGAGTCCTCGTAGATCTCCAGGTTGTAGATCGACGGCTCGGTGTTGGTCTTGCCGTTGATCGCGGCGAGCGCCTTACGAAGGGCCACGCGGCCGATCCAGGTGCGCGACGAGTTGGTCGCCAGTTCGAAGCTGGGGTTGGTGGCCTTGAGGGCGTCGAAACCACAGCTCAGCGAGTTGTCATCGGTCGAGGTCATGATCGGCAGGGTGATGCCGGCAGCCTCGTAGGCACGGATGGCGCCGTTCATGACGGCTCCGTAGTCGGTGATGACGGCGTCGATCTTCGGGAACTGTGCGAGCAGTCCGGCCATGGCGGTCTGCGCCTGTGCCGGGTCCCAGTTGGTGACGACGGGCTCAGGGGTCAGCAGGGTGATCTGCGGGTTGTCCGCGAACACCTTCGTGATGCCCTCGAACTCACCGACGGACACCGCAGCGCCCGCGGGGCCACCGAGGAACACGACGTTGCCACCGGCGTCACCGAGCTGGTCGACGACCCACTGGGCCCAGCCAGCACCCGAGTACGGCGGTGCCTGGTCGGTGTAGTCGATGAACGCGTCACCGGCGGGAACGCCCGGGTCAGACGCGAACGCGACGACCGTCGAACCGGCGTCGGTCGCGGCCTGCATGGCAGGAACGTGAGCCTCACCGGGTCCGGCGTCCGGGATCACCAGGATGATGTCGACACCCTTGGCCGCGAGACTCGTGATGCCTGCGGTCGTCGCGGCGAGGTCACCGCGTCCGGGGACGAACTCGATGCTCGTGATCTGCGGGCACTTGGCGGCCTCGCTCTCGATCTCGGCGTAGACAGTCTTGGACCAGGTGTTGGTTCCGTAGCCGTCGACGACACCGACGCTCAGGGGCTGGTCGGTCGAGCCGCAGACCTCCGAGATGTCGATGAACTGGTCGACGGATCCGACCGATCCGGCGGCGATGTCCAGCGGCTTCGCGGTGTCGGTCGTTGAACCGCCACCGTTCGTCGACGAACATCCGGCAAGGGCGAGTCCGGCAATTGCCAGGACCGCCACAGCTGCACGCGTACCGCGTGCAGTGGGGATGCGATTCATGTCACACTCCTCGTTGAGTTACTCGTGGGTTAGGGATTTGAGCGTTTACGGAACAGGCCCTTGAGCCTGCCCGCGGTGCCACCCAGCTGAAGCTGGGCAACGATCCCGACGCCGATGATGAGCGCCTGGACGATGTTCTGCACGGCCGTGAGGGTCGTGAAGGTCTGGACCAGTTGGGTGAGCTGGGCCAGGAAGAGTGCGCCGAACGCGGTGCCGACGAGGCTTCCGCGGCCGCCGGTGAGGGCCGTGCCGCCGAGCACGACGGCGGCGATCGACGGGAGCAGGTAGTTGTCTCCCGCGGTGAGGGTCGGGGTGCGAAGCAGTCCGGCCAGCAGCACGCCGGCCGTGGCGGCGAGCGCCCCCGCGAGCCAGTAGGCGGAGATGACGAACCGCCGCACGGGAATACCGATGATCTCGGCACTGCGCGGGTTCTCACCGACGAGTTCGAATCGACGACCGAGGCGGGTGAACTTGAGCACCGCCTGAACGACGAGCACGATCACGAGCGCGATCACCGCGAGCACCGGAATACCGAAGAACTTGCTGATCGCGAACGCGCTGAGGTCGGGATCGCTCTGGCCGCTGAATCCGCCGGAGATCGCCTGCACCGCACCGATCATGAGCGCGTTGGTCGCGATCGTGACGACGAGCGGTGGCAGGCCGAACAGTGCGACGATGATGCCGCTGAGCAGGCCGAACAGTGAGGTACCGACGATCGCAATCACGATTGCCACGGGAAGACCGATGTTCGGGTCCGACCCCAGGGTGGAGACGAGGAGTGCGCCGAGGGTGACGGCACCCGGCAGCGACAGGTCGAGCCCACCCTGCTGAATCACGAAGGTCTGGCCGATGGCCACGATCGCGATGAGCGCGGCGAACGGCAGCATCGAGATGACGGCGGTGCCGCCCACGCTCGCGGGGGCGATCAGCGGGCTCACCGCGAAGAGCACGACGACGGCGATGAAGGCCCGGGTGCCCGGCCAGGAGAAGATCACCGAGGGAAGAGAACCACGGTTGGCGGGCGCGACCCTCGGGGCCGCTTCGGGTGCGGCGGATGCCGTGCTCACGACGCTCAGCCCAGTTCCGGGTGCCAGTTGCCGCCGAGCTGCGCCTCGGGCATCTCGCTGACGATGTGATCTCGGGATGCGATCGCCTGAGCTTTGAGCTTGTCGTAGTCGACGCCGACGAGCACGCCGTCCTTCTTCACCCGGCGGCCTTCGACGAACACGTCGCGCACGAGTCCGGGGTGCGCTCCGTAGACGACGGCCCCGAACGGGTTGTTCATCGGGGTGATGGCCAGCGAACGGTCATCCAGGATCACGATGTCGGCAGCCTTGCCCACCTCGATCGAACCGGTCACATCGCCGAGGCCGGCCGCGTTGGCGCCATCGATCGTGGCGAAGCGGATGACCTCGGCGCAGGAGAGGCCGATGCGCTCGATGACCTCGCCGCTCTCGACGGCCGGGGCGTTGTCGAGGGCGCGCTGCATGCCGACCGCGGTGCGCATCGTGCCGAACATGTCACCGCCGTTGGAGCTGCAGACGTCGATCGAGAAGCTGGGGCGGATGCCCGCCTTCAGCAGGCGGCCGGTGGCGGGGAATCCGTGGCCCATCTGCATCTCGACGTCGGGCGCGACCGAGGCGCTTCCGCCGGAGCCGGCGATGATGTTCAGCTCCTCATCGGAGAGCGTGTTGCAGTGCACGTAGGTGGTGCGGTCCGAGAGCAAACCGTCCTGCTTGAGCTTGAGGATCGGGCCGCTCTTGCCCCAGTAGCCGTCGCCTACGTGCACGGTGACGCGCAGGTCGAGGTCCTTGGCCAGAGCGAAGTCGTAGGCGTTCACCTCCGGCAGCGTGAACTGCGGTCCGCGCAGCGCCATCGCCATCGTCACCAGTCCGGTGTTGTCGGAGAAGTACTGCTCGCGGATGCGACGCGCATCGTCGGGGTGGTTGTTCGGTGAGGGCAGCGGTGCGCCCCACTGCTTCGAGCCTCCGCCGTGCGCGAAGACGGCACGCATGCCGGTGTCCTTCAATGCCTGGATGGCGGCATCCGCGTGGGCCGGAGTCGCCAGGTTGTGTGACCAGTCGACGAGCGTGGTGATTCCGCTGTCGAGTGCCTCGAGCGCGCCGAGGTAGTTGCCCGCGTAGGTGTCCTCCGGGCGGAAGTGCTTGCTCAGCCCCGTGTGCAGCCCCGCGAGGTACTCGGTGAGCGACCAGTCCGACGCGATCTCCCGGATGACCGACTGCCAGGTGTGGCGGTGGGTGTCGACGAAACCGGGGAGCACGATACGGCCGGTGATGTCGATGACCTCGGCGTCGCCAGCCTCGAGGCCGTGACCGATCGCGGCGATCTTGCCGTTCGAGATGAGGATGTCCGCACCCACGAGGACCTCGCCGGCGGTCGCTGCCGTGATGACGGTTCCGTTACGCAGCAGGGTTTTCGCGGTCATGGTCGTCGTCGACTCCTCGTGAAATATGCAGCAGCCTGGCGACCGCTTCGTTGCGTTGATGTGCTGGTGCCATGCTAGAAGTGGCACTGCACACTGTCAAGCGCAGTTTACATTTCTGTTTAGTAACAGTGAACTATGCGCGATCGCGGTACAGCGGGATGTCGATCGGGGGCTGCGGGATGAAGCCACCGTGAACATCCATCTGCTCGTAGAGGTAGTCGTGCGACTCCTCCAGCTGGGCCAGAGCGGCCGCGACATCCACGTGCACGAGCTTGCCGTCGCGCTTGACCACGCGGCCGTCGACCAGCACCGTGTCGACGTTGCCGGCGTTGGCCTGGGCGACGATCGCGCCGCCCGGTTCGCGCCGGTTCCAGCCGGCCTGGCTGACGCCGCCCATCTCGAGCAGCACGATGTCGGCGCGCTTGCCGGGCGTGAGCGAGCCCACGACATCGCCGACGCCCGCCGCCTTGGCACCGTTCACGGTGAGCCAGGAGAGGGCGTCGTGGGTGGTCCAGGCCATCTCCTGCGGTGCCACCATGCGCTGGTAGCCCGGTTCGTCGGCCCGCCAGCGGCTGGCCTGCAGAACGAGGCGGCTGTGCGAGATCATGTCGCCGGAGCATCCGCTCACGCAATCGATGCCGAGGCTGGGGCCTGGCGTGTACTTGGTGACTTCGGCGATCGCCGGGAAGCCCATGCCCATCTGCATCTCGGTCTCGGCGCAGACCGAGACCATCGTGCCGGTGTCGCGCAGCAGTTCCCACTCGTGCTCGGTGTTGAACGTGCAGTGCACCAGGAGAAGGTCGTCGCCGAGTAGGTCATTGGCCGCGAACACCTCCACGTCCTGGAAGAGCTGGCGCACCATCACCTGGTTGGCGTGGGTCGTGATGCGAGCACCCAGCTCACGGGCGAAGCGGAACTCCATAGCGACCTCGTCGACCGGCGTGATCGTCAGTTCCTGCGGCGCAATGCCGAAGCGCAGGATCGAGTTGTCGGAGAAGTACTGGTCGCGGATCTCCCGGGCGAGCTTCTCGCGCGTCGAGAACTTCGAGGGGTCGGCCGAACCCGACACTCCCCCCTTGCTCTCCGACCAGGTGTTCTCCGTCACGGGAGTGAGCCCGTGTCCATAGAGGCCGCGGATGCCGGCATCCTTCAGTCCCGTGACCGCGGCGTGCGCACACTCCGGGTTGAGGATGTTATGGCAGTAGTCGACGATGGAGGTCACGCCGCTGTTGAGCGCGTCAAGAGCGCCCAGGTAGTTGCCCACGTACATGTCCTGCGGGCGGTACCGTGGCGCCATCTGCAGTCGGATGCCCCGCAGGTAGTCGGGAATGTTGCCGTCGGCGAGGACGCCGCGAAGCGCCGTCTGCCAGGTGTGGCGATGCGTGTCGACCATGCCCGGCATGGCGATCTTCGTCGACGCATCGATGATCTCGGCGTCGGCCTCGATCTTCGGGGCGATCTTCACGATCGTGCCGTCGTCGATGAGGATGTCGGCCCGCTCGAAGTCTCCGAGTGCGGGGTCCATCGTGACGACGGCGGCATTGGTGATCAGGGTGCGCATCGGTGCGCTCCTCTCGGGTACTGTGCGTGCGTGCTCTGGGCTAGGCGGTGTGAACCGGATGCCGCGGCGCATCAATCCACGGGTCGACCAATGTCTTGATCTGCCGCGACTGGCCCACCACGAGTGGTTCGAGCCCATCCACCACGAGGGCTTCGAGCGGGATGATCTCGCGGGTGAAGTCGGTCCAGTCGGGGCGCTGCCCGAGCAGTCGGACCGCTTCGGGAAGGTCGGTGGCGAACACGAGCGCAACCGTGCCGACGATCGTGTACTCCCTCAGGGTCCACGTGCCGAGCGGCTCGGCCTGGGGTCGCTTCTGGATGCCCACGGGCACGATCGTCGCACCGGGCCGCGCCGCTGCCAGCACGGACTCGAGGCCGGGCACTGAGCCGCTGACTTCGAAGAAGACCTCAGCCTCCATTCCGAGCTCGGCGAGGCGCTCGGAGATGGTGGCCTCCCCTGCCTTCAGTGTCGCGAAGGCACCGAGCGTCGTGGCCAGCTCCAGCCGCTCGGGGTCGAGGTCGACCACGAGCACCCGGGCACCGGTGGCGGCGGCCGCGTAGGTGAGGAACGCGCCGATGCCGCCCACGCCGACCACGACCGCGTCGATGCCAGCGGTCAGCCCGCTGCGGCGCACCGCGTGCACGGCGACGGCCATCGGCTGCGCGAGGGCGAGAGTGTCGAGCGGCAGCCCCGAGGCCGTCGCGTCGTAGACGATGCTGGCCGGCACCACCACGTAGCCGGCCAGCCCGCCATCCCGGTGCAGGCCCACCGTGTGGTAGCTCCTGCAGAGGTTGGTGCGACCGCGGCGGCACATGAGACACTCGCCGCAGGAGATTCCAGCGCCGCAGACGACGCGGGCGCCGATCTCGAATCCCGTTACGCCCTCACCGATCGCCTCGATCGTGCCGGCGAACTCGTGGCCCAGAACGATAGGGTCGACGTCGCCATTCTCGTGCTGAGGTACCAGCTGCGGGCCGAGCGAGAACTCAGCGGCATCCGAACCGCAGATGCCTGCGGCCGCAATGCGGATGAGCACCTCGCCGGGCGCGGGAGTCGGCGTCGGCCACTCCTGCACCTTGACGTCGCGCATTCCGCGGTAGACCGCTGCCTTCATCGCTGGTTCTCCGTCCACAGTGGGGCCCATTCCTCGGGCACCTCGATCTGCACGGCCTGCCGCTGTACGAGGAACGGCGCAATGCTGGCCGCCACGAGATCGACGTGTCCGGGTGAGTCAAGGTACGCATCGACGCCGGCCTGGTCATCCACGAGTGCTACCACTCCGAAGTCGGCCCCGCCCGGTCGCATCCTCAGGTTCGGTCCGGCCGCGTAGTGCTTGATGCTCGGGAGCGTGGCGGCCATGGCATGAAGATCTCGTGCCAGTTCTCTGGCCCGCTCCTCGGTCATCTCCGCACCGAACGTGAAGACGGCGACGTGGGCGATCATCGAGCGTTCACCTGGCTCACCCGCGACATCACTCCTCGTCCTGGTAGCCGTACGGGTTGGCGATGCGCTCCTGCTCTTCGAGCGGCGGGTGCATGCCCTCCTCCCAGTCCTTCTCACCGAGCTGGGAGCGCACGTACTCGACCGACTTGGCGACGGCGTCGCGCGCAGGCGCGATGTCGAGGCCGATGCGCTTGCCGTCGTACTTGAGCACCCGGCCGTTGACAACAACGGTGTGCACGTCGGCCGTACCCGCCTGGTACACGACGTGGGCCGTGGGGTTCAGGATGGGCGTCATCGCCGGCGACTGGTCGTTCTTGATCAGCAGCAGGTCGGCCTTCTTCCCGGGGGTGATCGAACCGATCCTGTCCTCCATCCCCAGGGACTTCGCCCCACCCATGGTGGCCATCCAGATCACGTCTTCGGCACGAAGCTTGTTGACGTTGATGGTCTCGCCCTTGGCGTGAGCCTCGAGGTGGTCGCGCGAACGGTCGGAGCTCAGGGTCGCGCGCATCGCGGAGAAGTAGTCCGCGCTCCACCACACGCTGGTGTCCATCGACAGCGAGGCCGGGATGCCGTACTTGCGCAGCTCCCAGGTCGACGGGTAGCCCTGACCCGCGCTCTGCTCGCTCTCGGTGGCTACCGAGACGGTGCCGCCGGTCGCGGCGATCTTGTGGTAGCTGTCGGGCGACAGGGTCGCTGCGTGCACGTACGTGATCTCGGGCGTCATGACGCCGGCCTTGTACATGTGGTCGATTCCCACGTCGGTCGTCGCACCCCACACACCGGCGTGGGTGGTGGCGCGCAGACCGTTGTCCCGCGCGAACTCGAACGCGGCCTTCTCGGGGAAGTCCTCCGAGTCGGGAACGTCGAACGCGATCTGCAGGCCGAGCATGTCCGTCTGCGGGTGATTCTTGATCCACTGACGGAAGGTCGGATCGGCCGTCCACTCCCAGGGGGCTCCGAGGTAGTTTCCGTAGCCGAGCACGAATCGACCGGGAATCTCTTCGAACGCCTGCAGCGCGGCATCCGCATACTCGGGAGTGCGCAGCGCGTGCGACCAGTCCAGGGTCGTGGTCACGCCGGTGTCGACGGACTCGAGGGCACTCAGGAGGTTGCCCGCGTAGATGTCCTCGGGGCGGAAGACCTGCCCGTGCTGCAGGTAGTAGAAGACGAAGTACTGGCTCAGAGCCCAGTCGCCGCCATAGCCGCGCAGGGCCGTCTGCCACATGTGGCGGTGCGTGTCGACCATGCCGGGCATGAGAATGCCGCCGGTCGCGTCGATCTCGACGGTGCCCTCGGGCACGGCGAGCGACTTGCCGACCGCGACGATCGTGTCATCGGCGATGTGCACGTCCCCGCCCAGAATGATTCCGGGGGTGTCGACGGTGATGACTGTCGCGTTACGGAACACGACGGGACGACCTGGCGTGAAGTCGTCGGGGGTGACTGGTGTCGGGCTGGTGGCCATTGATCCTCCTCGTTGAGAATTTCAGCCTCACTTTACATCGAACCGAGCAATTGTCCAGTGCCGGGGGTGATTTGTTCATCTGAGCTTTATTTCTTCGCCCCCGCGTTCTAGCGTGGACACACATCCCGACGACGAAGACGAGGTACCGCCATGTCCGACCTGAAGATAGCCGTGCTCGGATCAGGCGCCAACGGTGCCTCGATCGGTGCCGACCTGACCCGCGACGGGGTGGATGTCACGCTCATCGAGCAATGGCCCTCGCATGTCGAGGCGATGCGAGCCAACGGGCTCACGATCGACATGGCCGAGGGAGCGCTGCACGTGCAACCGCGCACCCTTCACCTGTGCGAGGTGGCCGAGCTGAAGCACTCCTTCGACGTGGTGCTGCTGCTCATGAAGGCCTACGACACTCGGTGGGCCTGCCAGCTCATCGAGCCCTATCTCGCTGCTGACGGCGTGATCGCGGGCGTGCAGAACGGCATGTCAACCGACACCATCGCCGAGGTCGTCGGAGCACATCGCACCATGGGCACGGTCATCGAGATCTCCTCCACCATGTACGAACCCGGCGTCGTTCACCGCCACTCCGGCCCCGCACGCTCGTGGTTCGCGGTCGGCGCAATGGACCCGGCTGCGGCCCACCAGGAGCAGAGAGTGGCCGATCTGCTCGCCCATTCGGGCACCGTGGCGCGCGTGGACGACATCCGCGCGACCAAGTGGATGAAGCTCGTGAGCAACTCCACGGTGCTGGTGACCACCGCGATCCTCGGTGCGCCCATGCTCGACGCGATCTCGGTTCCCGGCATGCGGGAGCTCATGATTCGGGCGGGTCAGGAGGCCCTGGATACCGGCAGCGCGCTCGGCTACCCCATCCTGCCGATCTTCGGTCTGCTGGCGGCCGAGGTGGAGAAGCCCGAGACCGTGGTCGAGACCCTTCTCGACAAGCTGTACGCGGGTTTCGTGCTGCCGGGGGCAACCACAACCGTTCTGCAGGACTGGTCGAAGGGCCGGCACAGCGAAGTGGATGACCTCAACGGCGAGGTCGTGCGTTCGGCCGCCGGGGTGGGCGTGGCAACGCCCGTCAATTCGGCCATCGTCGAGGTTGCCCACCGCATCGAACGCGGAGAACTGGCACCCGGCCCCGAGAGCATTGCTGTTCTGCAGGGGTTGATCTCTTAGCTCAGCTGCAGGCGGCTTGTGCCGCAACACTGCACGGACTGTATAGTTCAGCTGTACAAACGGGCAAGGAGGCCACAATGTCGGCACCAAAGATCGCATTCCTCGGCACCGGCGCGCAGGGCGCGGGTATCGGCGCCGACCTGATCCGCGCAGGGTTGGACGTCACGTTCATCGAACAGTGGCCAGCACATGTGGAGGCCATGCGCGAGCGCGGCATCGAGGTGCGGATGCCCGACGAGACGGTGATCACACCCGTCACGGTGTACCACCTGTGCGAGGTCGCAACCCTCCGCGAGCAGTACGACATCGTGTTCGTGCTGGTGAAGGCCTACGACACCCGCTGGGCGTGCGAGCTGATCAAGCCGCTGGTGAAGCCGACCGGGCTGGTCGTCGGGCTCCAGAACGGCATGAGCATCGACGACGTCGCCTCAATCATGGGGCCGGAGCGCACCATCGGCGCGGTCATCGAGATGGCCTCCAACATGTGGGAGCCCGGAATCGTCAACCGCCAGACCCCGCCGTCGAAGGCGTGGTTCGCGGTCGGATCGTTCGACTCGAGCAGCGCAGGACGCGCCGCGGAGGTGCAGGCGGTGCTCTCCCACGCGGGGACCGTGGAGATCTCCGACGACATCCGCTCCGCAAAGTGGATGAAGCTCATCGCCAACGCCGGCGAACTCGTGCCCTCCGCCATCCTCAACCTCCCGCTCGAGGACGCCATGAACCTCCCGGGCGTGCTCGACTTCATGATCGAGTGCGGCAGAGAAGCAGCACGGGTGGCGGTCGCCAACGGCGCCACTCTCGTGCCCATCTTCGGGATGACGCAGGCCGACGTCACCGGCCCCGACCAGTACGCCGAAGACCTGCTGGGGATGGTGCGCGGCCACTTCTCCCTGCCCGATACCAAGACAACCGTGCTCCAGGACTGGCAGAAGGGAAGGCGCGCAGAAGTGAATGAAGTCAACGGACTCGTCGTCGAGTTGCAGAAGAAGATGGGAGGGTCAGCCCCCGGCAACGAGCGCACCGTCGAACTCGCCCGCCGAATCGAAGCCGGAACGCTCAAGGCAGACCCGTCCAACGTGGACCTTCTCCTCGGGGTGCGTGCGCTGTGAGCGACCAGAAGACCATCGTCGTCATCGGCGGAACGTCCGGCATCGGCCTCGAGATCGCCAAGGATGTCGTCGCTCGCGGCGACAAAGTCGTGCTCTCCGGGCGCGATCTCGGGCGGGCGCAGGAGATCGCGGCATCCATCGGTGAGGACGCCACCGGTGTCGCGGTCGACCTGTCGGAGCCGCACTCCATCCGTGAGGGCCTCAAGGATGTCGGCATCGTCAACGGCCTCGTACTCGTCGCGATCGAGCGCGACGCCAACACCGTGCGCGACTATGACATCGACCGTGCCACGCGGCTCGTCGTGCTCAAGCTCGTCGGCTACACCGAGACGATCCACGTGCTGTCCGATCGACTGGTGCCCGACGGTGGCACCGGCATTGTGCTCTTCGGCGGGCGCGCCAAGGACCTCCCCTACCCGGGCTCGACGACCGTGTCATCCATCAACGGTGGCGTCGAGGGCATGACCGTGACGCTCGCCCTGGAGCTGGCGCCGATCCGCGTGAACGCGCTCCACCCCGGCATCATCGGCGACAGCCCGTTCTGGGCCGGCAAGCCCACCGAGGTGCTCGACGGTCACCGTCGCCGCACGCCGGGCGGCCAGCTCGCCGAGATGGTCGATGTCGTGGATGCCACGCAGTTCCTGCTCAACAACAGGGGCATCTCGGGCACGAGCATCTACATCGACCGGGGCGTGCGGGTCACCTGATCTGCGGCGCCGCGGCTACTTCGCGGCGCGACTCAGACCGTGCCTACTGCATGACCATTCCGCCGTCGATCATCAGCAGCTGTCCGGTCATGTAGTCGCTCTCGGGGCTGGCGAGGAACGCTGCGGTTCCGATCACGTCCTCGGGGTAGGAGTACCGCTTCATGAGGATCATGTTTGCGGCAATGCTGTCCATCGACTCGCCGGGCTTGTCGAACATGCCGATTTCGACCAGATCCTTGTCGAGCTGCTCCCACAGTTCGGTGCGAACCACGCCGGGCCCGTAGCCGTTGACTGTGATGTTGTGCTCGATGAGCGATTTGGCGCCAGCTTTGATCATGCCGAGCACCGCGTGCTTGCTCGCCGTGTACACCGTGACATCGACGAATGCCTCGCGGGACAGGATCGAGCCGACGTTGATGATCTTGTAGGGGAAGCTCTGCTTACCCTGTGCCTTCATCTGCTTGGCCGCCTCCTGCATGCACACCAGGGTGCCCCAGGCGTTGACATCCATGATCCGCTCCCAGTTCTCCCGAGTGATGTCCAGGAAGAACAGGGGCTTGTTGATTCCGGCGTTGTTGAGGAGCACGTTGATGCTGCCGAACTCCTTGACCGTGTGTGCTACCGCTGCCGCGGCATCCTCACGCTTCGTGACATCGAGCCTGATCGACGTAGCGGTGCCGCCGGCGTCATTGATCTCCTGGGCAACGGCCGCGACGCCCTCCTCGTTGACGTCGCCCAGACAGACCTTCGCGCCCTGGGCCGCATAGTGCTTGCCGACGGCAGCTCCCATGCCCTGGGCTCCGCCCGTGATGAGTACGTTCTTTCCTGCCAGTCGTGTGGTGTCCATGATGCTGGGGCGTCCTTCCGGTTGATGTGAGTGTTCTGAGCGTGGTTAGTACTTGTTGGCGACGAAGAGTTCTTGCGCCGGAAACTTGGTGAGCACCTGGGCGCCGCTCCGCGTGATGACGACCTCTTCCTCAATTCTCGCCGCAGAGATGCCGTCCGAGGCAGGGCAGTACGTCTCCAGAGCGAAAACCATCCCCTCCTTGATCTCGACCGGGTGCGTGAGGGAATTGAGCCGCGAAATGATGGGCCGCTCGTGCAGTCCAAGGCCAAGACCGTGGCCGAACTGAAGACCGAACGCCTCCATTTCGTTAGCAATACCGATATCCGTGGCTTTCGGCCACAACTTGGCTATCTGATCGGTGCCGACCCCGTCGCGCACGGTGTCGATCGCAGCATCCATCCATTCGCGCGCTCGGGCGTATGCGGAGTGCTGAGCGGGCGTCGAACTACCCACCGAGAAGGTGCGGTAGTAGCAGGTGCGGTAGCCATTGAACGAGTGGATGATGTCGAAGAAAGCCTGATCGCCCGGCCGAATGATTCGGTCGGTGAAGTTGTGGGGGTGCGGATTGCACCGTTCGCCGGAGACGGCATTGATGGCTTCGACCTGCTCTGAACCCATCTCGTACAGACGTTTGGATGCAAGCGCCACGATCTCGTTCTCCCGGATGCCCGGCTGGAGCGCGTTGGCGATGTCCTGGTACACACCATCGACCATCGCGGCCGCCTGACTGAGCAGCATGATCTCGTCGACGTTCTTGATGGCGCGGGCATCGAGCATCGACTGCTGGATGTCCACGACCACGAGGCCCTGGGCCTGCATCTCGAATAGGAAGGCGGGCTCAACGAGGTCGACGCCAACGGGCATGTTCGCCACACCGGCGTCGGCCAGAAGCCCCTTGATGGTCTTGACGGCGTCTCTCATGAGACCGACATCGGGATTGATCGCTCCGCGCAACCCCATCATTCCCGCGTGGCTGTGGCCCTCCTCCAACCAGGGGGAGAACAGGCGATGATGCTTGGCAGCCGAGCCGAAGTCCCAGAGATGAGGCTTTCCATCGCGTGTCAGGAGGGCGTATCTCGACATCTTGTCGCCGAGGGCGCCGCCGATCCAGGTTTGGGTCGTGTAGCGGATGTTGTAGAAGTCGAAGAGCAGGAATGCGCCGCACTCGCTCGCCTCCAACGATAGGATGCTTCGAGCGAGGCGGTACCCGCGGAGCCGGTCGAAGTCCACCCGTTGTTCGAAGTCCACTCCCATGTGCCCGTGCGCCGGAATCATCCTGTTGTCGAAGTCCAGCGCCGCAATTTCGGGCTGTAGTTCGAGCTTGTCGGTCATGGTCAGTACTCCTGAAGATTGGGCGTCGCTGGTGACACGGTTGGGTGGGTGCGCGGGCACCCACCCAACCTGTCAGTTGCTATCGGTTGATCTGCTCGTTACCACTCGGGTGCGACGGACGGGTCGGACGCGTTGTCCTTGGTGACCTTGACCGACGGCATGAAGAGGTTCTCCTCGACGGGCTTGCCTGTCAGCACGTTGTAGGCAAGAACGACAGCGTTCTCACCGTCCCACGATGAGGACTGGAAGACGGTTCCGTAGAGCTCGCCCGAGATGACAAGCGGGTTACCGAGCTTGGTGTTTCCAATCGAGGTGATGATCAGACTCGACGGATCGATTCCACGTGCCTTGAGAGCATCAATTGCGCCAGCGACCATCGTGTCATCTGCCGCGTAGATGCCCTGAACGTTCTCGGCACCGACCGAGGTGAGCATCTCGGATGCCGCGATCTGCGAGTCATCCTTGTTCCAGTTGCCCGGCTGCTCCGCGAGGATCGTTATGTTGGTGCAGCTCTTCGCGATGTAGTCGGCGAAACCGTCGTGGCGGTTGATGGCGGTCGAGTTGCCGGTGAGGCCATTGATAACGATGATGTTCGTCGGCGCCCCGGCGGCGGCGTCACACATCATCTCGGCTGAAGCCTGACCCTGACCGTAGGTGTCGGGTCCCGAGTAGCCCTTGATGAGGCTCTTGTCTTCGGGGTTGACGTCGGAGTTGGTTGCCGTGACAGGAATCCCGGCCGCCTTCGCAGCCTCGAGGCACGGGCGGACGGTGTCTCCGACTGCCGGCCACAGGATGATCAGGTCAGGTTGTGCGGCGACGGCAACTTCGCAGTCGCTGGCTTGGGTGTCCGCATCATACTTCGAGTTGGTGATCGTCAGCTTGATCCCCAGTTCGTCCGCTTTGGCCTGCATGGCTGGCAGGTAGGTCGTGCCGTAGGGCTGGTCGGTACCCTGCGGGAGGAGTGCGTAGACGTTGTAGGTAGACGCTGACCCGTCCGAGGAGTCTCCGCCTGCGCCAGCACAACCGGACAGTAGGAGACCCGCGACCGCAAGCAGGCCTGCAGCGGGGAACATCGTGCGAGTGTTTCGCATTTTTCTGCCTCTTTCTCTCTTGATTCATGTTGAGGATGCCGGACCCGGCATCCGAAGCTCAGGTGGGGATCTGAGCCTTCTCGCGGCGCTGGAAGAAGGAACGAACACTTGCAGCTGCCGCGCGAAGTTGGGTGGGGTCGGTGATGACCGCGATGAGGAGGATGGACCCGATGAAGATGTCTTGGATGTCGGTCTGAACACCCGACAGCGTCAGGGCCACCTGCAAGATGCCTAGCGACAATGCCCCGATGAGTGTCCCCACGACGGAGCCGCGTCCGCCTGTCAGCACGACGCCACCGATGATGGCCGCCGCAAAGCTTGCCAGCAGTACTGACGACCCGGCCGTCGGATCTGCTGCCGTGCGCTCGAGGGTGTTGATCACACCGGCAAGGGCCGCGACGAATCCCGAGATCATGAACCCCGTGAATATACGCCGGCGAACCGGGATGCCCGCATCGAAAGCAGCCTGTCGGTTGCCGCCGACGGCATAGAACTCACGCCCGGCGCGCACCCGGGTCAGAAACACCTGGAGGGCGATGAACGCAACGATGAAGATCAGCACCCTGGGCGTCACCGGCCCGATGAGTGGTGCGCCGAAGGCGATGCCAGCATCGATGTTCGAGAGCCGCACCGGCTTCTCGTCAGAGATGACGAAGGCGAGCCCTCGTAGCGCGAACAACATGCCGAGCGTCGCGATGAACGAGTTGATCCCGACGTAGACCACGAAAACGGCATTGACTATCCCGATCAGTATTCCTGCCGCGAGAGCCACAACGATGCCCAGGCCGAGATCCGGGATGCTCGCCATGATCACCCCGGATACCGCGAGGGTGCTGGCGACGCTGAGGTCGAGCTCCCCCATCAGGATGACTGCGGTCAGACCCAGCGCGACCAACCCGATGAGGGCGACTCGACCGAGCGTGACCGAATATGCGGTGAACGCGGTGGGCTCCAGAATCGCGACGACGATGATCACGAGTGCGAGGAGGATGAGCCCACGGCCCTCGGTGCGCCGTGCAGCGAGGTTGCGCACGCGGCCCAACAGCCCGCTCTGCTCTGTACCGAGTTTCATCGGTTGTGTGCTCGTCACTTCTTGCCCACCCTTCGCGCCAAGGCGTCCACCGAGACAGCGAGAACGATCAGTGCTCCGATCGCGACCTGCTGAAGCCCGAACCCGATTCCGAGAAGGACGAGAATGTTGGTCAGCACGCTCACGAAGATCACGCCCAGCAGCGTGCGAAGCACACTCCCTTTGCCGCCGAACACGCTCGTGCCGCCGATGATGATCGCCGCCAGTGCGCTGAAGTCGTAGCCGTCAGACATCGTCGAGACGGCCGTGTTGGAGAATGCGGCGAGCACGAATCCGGCGAGCATTGCCGCCAGCGAAGTGATGACGAAGGCGCCCACCACCACGAGTGCCGTGTTGACGCCGGCCAGCCGGGTTGCGGCCTTGTTGGATCCGAAGGAGCGAATGAGAAAGCCGAAATTCGTGCGGGTGAGCACGAACCACAGCACTGCGGTGATCACGAGCAGGACGAGCGCCGAGAGCGGGATCGGTCCCAGCTTGGCTTGGCCGAAGGCGCGAATTGGACCATCTTCCGGGCCGAAGAAGATACTTCCCCCCGACAGCCAACGCAGGATGCCCAACCCGATGAAGGTGGTCGACAGCGTGACGATAACCGCGTTTGCCTTGAACACTCCCACGGCGAGCCCGTTGACGACTCCGTAAAGCAGCGCGACGACCAGGGCGAGTCCGATGGCTGCAGGGAAGCCCGCAGTGTTGCTCACTCCGACGAGGATGACCGACGCGGTCGCGACCTGTGCGACGACCGACAGGTCGAGGTAGTTGGCGCTGATGACCACGAAGGTCATGCCGACGGCGACGATCCCGATAGGCGCCGCCCGGTAGAAGACGTCCGTGATGTTGGCCAGCGAGGCAAAGCCGTTGACGAACACGACTGCAACCACGACGAGTAGTGCCGTGAACAGGAAGACTCCGCGTTCGGACATCCACACCAAAAGGCTGAATCTGCCCTTGGCCAGTCCCGGTTCGTCGCTCGCAGCGCGAGGAGGCACCGCAGCGGTCGTTGTCTGATCGGCCATCACGCACCCACCAAATTCTCGCCCGATGCCAGCGACATCACCGATTTCTCATTGGCGTCTGCGGCGCTAAGCGTTCCCGTTATCCGGCCATCGCGAACCACGTGGATCACGTCGGACAGCTCCAGCAGTTCTGGCAGGTCCGAGCTCACGACCAGCACTGCGGCGCCGTTGTCTGCGAGTTCACGCACGATCCGGTGGATCTCGGCCTTGGCCCCCACGTCGACTCCGCGGGTCGGCTCATCGAGCACGATGAATCGGGGCTTGCGACCGAGCCACTTGGCGATCACCACCTTCTGCTGGTTGCCGCCGCTGTACTCGCCCACGTCACGAGTAATCACGGGCGGTCGTAGACCGACGGCATCCGCGAGATTGGAGGCGAATCGGGCCGTCTTTCCAGCCAGGATGACGCCGGCGGACGAGAGTTCGCGACGGTTGGGAAGGGCGATGTTGTCGGAGACGCTCATCGTCAGCGCGAGCCCATCTGTGCGGCGCTCCTCAGGCACGTACCCGATTCCGGCCCGCACGGCGGGCTGGTAGCTGGTGATGTTCCGGGGATGGCCATCGACCCAGAGAGTGACGGTGCCCCCATACCGCGGATCGGCGCCGACGATTGCCCGCACAAGCTCGGTGCGGCCAGCCCCGACCAGGCCTCCCAGCCCGATAATCTCACCGGAACGCACGTCGAGGTCGACCCCGTTGACGTTGTGGGCACGAATCCCCCGAGCAGACAGAACAAGAGCACCCGGTGTCGCCACGCGGCGCGAGGAGAGATCGAGGCTCAGTTCGCGTCCGACCATTTTGTCGATGACGGCACTGGGGGTGGTCTCGACGAGGGGAGTCGAGTCAACCACCTTGCCATCCCGGAGGACGGTGATGGTCGTGCAGATCGTGAACACCTCAGGAATTCGGTGCGAGATATAGATGATCGCCATACCCCGATTCGCGAGCCGCTGGAGCATCGCAAGCAGGTGGTCCGTTTCGGCGGGGGTCAATGTAGCTGTCGGCTCGTCGAGAATGAGCACCCGGGGTTTGCGAGCAACTGCGCGAGCGATCTCCACGAACTGCCGCAATGCAACCGAAAGTCGAGCGACCGATTCGTTCAGATCGACGCTGACTCCGATCTCGTCGAGAGCCTCGGCCGCGGCCGCTTTGAGTTGGCGCGTTCTGATGAAACCGTAGGAGGTCGGGGTGGAGCCGAGCATGATGTTCTCGGCGACCGTCATCTCGGGGATCAGGCTGAGCTCCTGATGAACGAGCGCGATTCCCGCCTCAAGGGAGCCCTTGGCGCCGCCCTCGAGCAGTTCCCCGCCAACCTTCACAGTGCCTTGATCGGCCGTGAGGATGCCCGCGAGGACGCGCATGAGTGTCGACTTACCCGCGCCGTTCTCGCCAACGACTGCGTGGATCTCTCCTGCTGACACCGCGATGCTCACGTCGTCGACTGCCACCGCGCCGCCGAATCGCTTGACGATGCTAGACGCCTCGAGGACCGGTAGCGGCATGTCAGGCTTCACGCTGGCCAACCTCCATTGGTTGTGTTCGACTTCGGTGTCATTGCCAGTGTAAACACACACAGCACACTCAGCGCAAGGATTGTCGCAAAAATGACCAGAATGTGATCCCTGAGAGAACAGCAAGCAAGATTTACTCAGGTCAACGGAGCTCAGATACGACTAGGAACTGTGGTGAAAGTCCCCTGAGATGGCATCGGCAGCAGAATCAGGTCCCCTGGCGGAGTCGAGGATGAACCACACCGCCACGACCTGCGACGCTTTGCTGTTCCAGAATCGATGCGGGATGCTCGAATCGAAGGCGATCGAGTCGCCCGGCTGGAGCTCCGCCTCACCAAAGCCCACTTGCACGTTCAGGGATCCGGAGATGATGATGCCGTACTCCCGCCCCACGTGACGGATGAAATCGACGGGAGGCTCGGCATCCGGGGCGGGCTTGTAGATCACCTCGATGAACTCGGCGCCGACCTCGGCCTTTGCGGTCAGGCGTTCCCAGCGCGGTCCCGAACGAAGATTGATGGTCGGTCTGGAGGTGCCGCGCAGGACAATTCCGGCTTCATCGAGCGGTGTGTACTCAGACGTGGCGATCACTTCGTCGAGAGGAACGGTCAGATCGGTGGAGAACACCTCTTCAAACAGGCTGTCCATCGAGATGCCGAGTGCGCTGACGACGTTGTACAGCGCGCGAACGCTGAAGGATGCCAAACCGCGTTCGACCTGCGAGACGTGACTGGCGGAGACACCAATGCGTCGGGAGAGTTCACGCACACTCATGCCGGCTGATTCGCGAGCGACACGGATTCGCTCGCCAGCCGTTGTCCACTCATGCGCGGTCTCTTCGTCCACCCCCGCACCTCGCCCTCGCTACGGGAAACACCGCGGTGCGTGCTCCCACGCAGAACACTCTTTCACAACACGGAGCTAAAGCAGAACACCCTGCGCTATGCGATCGGGTCTGCCGTGCTACTTCGCCGCGCGCAGCGTCGAGATCTGGTACAGCGTCACGCTTGCCGCGATGCCCGCGTTGAGCGATTCGGTGCCCGAGTTGATCGGAATCGAAACCACAGCATCGCAGTTCTCGGTGACGAGTCGGGACAGACCCTTGCCCTCGCTGCCCACGACGATGAGCACGGGTTCCTTCGCGAGCTGCAGCTGCGGCAGCGAGACATCCCCGCCGCCATCGAGGCCGAGCACGAAGACGCCGCGCTGCTTGTAGTCCTTGATCGTCTGGTTGAGGTTGGCGGCCATCGCGACCGGTGTGCGCGCGGCGGCGCCCGCCGAGGTCTTCCACGCCGACGCGGTGAGACCCACCGAGCGACGCTGCGGTACGATCACGCCGTGGCCACCGAACGCGGCGACCGAGCGGATGATCGCGCCCAGATTGCGCGGGTCGGTGATGCCATCGAGCGCAACCAGCAGCGGCACCTGGCCGCGGGAGATCACCTTGTCGAGCAGCTCCATCGGGTGGGCGTACTCATACGGCGGAACCTTCAGCGCGACGCCCTGATGCACCGAGTCGAAGCCGGCGAGGCGATCGAGCTCGGGGCGCATGACCTCCAGAATCGGGATGCCACGGCTCGTCGCCAGCTGCAGGATCTCCTTGACGCGGTCATCGAACTCGATGCGCGCCGCCATGTACAACGTCGTCGCGGGGATCTTGGCACGCAGCGCCTCGAGCACGGAGTTGCGACCGGTCACCATCTCCGACTCGTCGCTCGACTTCGGCGCGCGACCTCCGGTGCCAGGTCGAGCCGCCCCCGCCGGTCGAGCCGCCCCCGGTGATCGAGCCTGGGCCCCCGAAGCCCGTACCTGACGGTTCGCAGAACCGGCAGGCGGTGCCTTCGGGGAGCGAGATCCGCCGCCCTCAGCAGCCGAGCCGACCTTCTTCTTGCCGCCCGCCGCCTCATACCGTTCGGCAGCTGCCTTGCGCTTACCCGCGGGGTGGTAGGGGCGATCCTCCGCCTTGGGGGTCGGCTTGCGTCCCTCGAGCGCCTGGCGCCCCTGCCCGCCGGAGCCGACCTGCGGGCCCTTACGGCCCTTGCGCACGGCTCCCGCTCGGGGCTTGTTGCCTGGGTTCTTCATTGGACGCTCCACTGTGTTCCGGTCGGGCCGTCCTCGACCGCGATTCCCGCAGCCGCCAGTTCATCACGGATCCGGTCGGCCGTGGCGAAATCCTTGGCAGCGCGGGCCGCGTTGCGGTCGGCGATGAGCGATTCGACGAGGCTCGCGAGGGCCTGCTCGGTGGGTCCGGATGCCACGCCCGACCACTGCGGCGATCCCGGGTTGATCCCCAGCACCTCGACCATCGCAAGCACTTCGCCGCGGGCGGATGCCAGCGCTCCCAGGTCACCGGCGTCGTACGCAAGGTTGCCCGCGCGCACCGTCTCGTGGAGCACGCCGAGGGCCTGCGGAACCGACAGGTCGTCGTCCATGGCGTCGGCGAACGCATCCGGGATCACTTCGAGCACCCCGTGGGTGGTGCCGGTGAGGCGGCGTTCGGAGCGGTCGAGGAAGACCTCGATGCGCTCGAGGGCTGCCTCGGCTTCGACGAGGGCGCCGTCGTGGTAGTCGATCGTCGAGCGGTAGTGGGCGGACCCGAGGAAGTAGCGCACGACGAGCGGGCGGGCGAGTTCGAGAAACTCGGCGGCATAGATCGAGTTGCCGAGGGACTTCGACATCTTCTGCCCGTTGATGTTGACCAGCCCGTTGTGCACCCAGTAGGTCGCGAAAGCGTCGCCCGCGGCGGTCGACTGGGCGAGCTCGTTCTCGTGGTGCGGGAAGCGCAGGTCGAGTCCGCCGCCGTGGATGTCGAAGGCGGGTCCCAGGTAGCGGCGTGACATGGCGGAGCACTCGATGTGCCAGCCCGGCCTGCCATCGCCCCAGGGGCTCGGCCATGCGGCATCCGCCGGCTCGTCTGTTTTGTGGCCCTTCCACAGGGCGAAGTCGCGGGGGTCGCGCTTGGCGCGCGGGTCGGCGTCGGTCGCCGCCTCCATGTTCTCGGGCTTCTGGCGAGTGAGCTCGCCGTAGGAAGGCCAGCTCGCCGTGTCGAAGTAGACGTCGCCCGAGCCATCCGTCGCCGGGTAGGCGTGGCCGGCCTCGATGAGGCGCTGGATGATCGCCTGCATCTCGGTGACGCTCGCGGTGGCGCGGGGCTCGTAGGTGGGGGGCTGGATGCCCAGCGCGGTGTAGCCGGCCGTGAACTCCAGCTCGTACCGGTAGGCGTGCGCCCACCAGGGCACGCTGGTTGAGCCCGTCGAAACCGCACTCGCCGCCGCCAGGATCTTGTCGTCAATGTCGGTGACGTTGCGCACGAGCGTCACGTCGTAGCCGCGGTAGTTGAACCAGCGCCGCCACAGGTCGTAGACGAGCGCGGAGCGCAGGTGGCCGATGTGGGGGCTCGACTGCACGGTGGGTCCGCAGAGGTACATGCCGACCTTGCCTGCCACGAGCGGCGCGAAGTCGACGAGGCCTTGGGCCTTCGAGTCATAGAGGCGGACTGTCACCGGGCAAGTTTACCGGGGCGCCGCGGCCGATGACGGATGCTCGGCTCGCGCTCTCGCTGGCCTGCTCGCCTGCTGGCCTGCGTCTCCCCCGCTCGCCTGCTCGCCTGCTGGCCCGCTCGCCTGCGTCTCGCCCGCCTGCGTCTCCCCCGCTACAGACTCCTGTTGTGCAGGAGACACGAGTAGGCCTCGTCTGCCCTGCACAACAGGAGGCGCGAAGTGGAGACTGCGCTATCCGAGCTCGCGCCGGGCGCCGGGGGACACGGGCTGTCCTCACCATTGGGGACTGCAATGCCCCGAACTGGGGTACAAATCACCCACATTTAGTTCGATCAGAATGTTACTCTGCGAGTGAACTACCCTCACCTGCACCCTGAAGCAGCGTGATCATTCACCTGGAGGACCCGTGTCCACGACTCCCGCTACTCGGCCGTCGGCCCTCATGTCGGTGGTGCTGATCGTCATCGCGCTGCTGCTGGCGAGCCTGGCGGTATGGGGCATTTCGGCCGTCGTGCTGGCCTCGGCGGCCACCTCCTCCGACACGGCAGCACCACTGCCTGGCACCGGGCCCGCAACGGCACCAACCAGCACTCCCGAACCCACTGGGCCTGCGGGTCCCACGGGGCCCACCGGCGCAACCGGCGCAACCGGCGCAAAGGGCGACACAGGACTCACCGGCGCGACTGGCGCGACCGGACCCAAGGGCGACACCGGCGAGCAGGGACTCCGAGGCTTGACCGGTGCGACCGGCCCCAAGGGTGACACGGGCGACACCGGACCCGCCGGCGCGACGGGCGCGAAAGGCGACACCGGTGTCACGGGCGCAACCGGAGCGACCGGCGCACCTGGCGCGAAGGGTGCGGCGGGCGACACCGGGCCGGCAGGCGCAACCGGCCCCAAGGGCGACACTGGATCGACCGGGACGACAGGCGCGACCGGCCCCAAGGGCGACACCGGAGAGCAGGGCCTCCGGGGCTTCGCGGGAGCGACCGGCGCCAAGGGCGACCCGGGCCTTCCGGGCGCGACCGGCGCCAAGGGCGACACCGGAGAGCAGGGCATCCAGGGCATTCAGGGCGAACCGGGTCCGCAGGGCCCCGCCGGCAAGATCCTCGCGCGGGGCGCGAAAGACACCAACATCGCGGGCGTCATCGAGCTGCAGCCCGGCGTGTGGCTGATCACGGGCAGCGCGACACTCGAGGCTGCGGAGGACGGCGCCCTCGCCGACTGCCAGATCACAGTCGATGTCAACGGCGAGAGCCAGAGCTACCCGTTCGTGCGCACCTCGATGGGTCGCGGCGGCGACATCGACTCGTTCACCGGCAGCGTGCTCGTGACTGTCGAATCGGAACGCCCCGCCTCGGCAGCATCGACCTGCACCGGCGAGAAGGGCGGCGCGAAGATCCTCAGCCTCACGATCTGGGCGTCCGAGGCGGACGGCGGCAAGTAGCTCGCCAGCTACCCGGCGCGCTGCACCAGCGCCGTCGCGACGCAGGCGACACCCTCGCCCTTGCCCGTGAAACCGAGGCCGTCGGATGTCGTGGCCGCCACGCTCACGGGAGCCCCCACCACCTGAGTCAGGTGCGCTTCGATCTCGCTGCGGCGCTCCCCGAGCCGCGGAGTGTTGGCCACCAACTGCACCGACACGTTGGAGATCGAGTAGCCGGCACCCGTCACCACGGCAACGGTCTCGGTGAGGAACACGTCGCCGTGCGCCCCCGCGAACCGCGGGTCGCTCGTGCCGAAGCGTGATCCGATATCGCCGAGGCCGGCTGCCGACAGCAGCGCGTCGCAGATCGCGTGGCACATCGCGTCGCCGTCGGAGTGGCCTGAGAGCCCCACCTCGTCGGGCCAGTACAGGCCTCCCAGCCAGAGCGGCTCGGCCGCGTCGTAGGCGTGCACGTCGATGCCGACGCCGGTGCGGAAGCCTGTCATCCCGGTGCGCGCGCCGATAGTCGAGCCGGTCGAGACGCCCTCAGAGTCCGGCACACCAACCTCCAGTTCGGCCCGGCGCAGGTCGGCGGGCGTAGTGATCTTGTGGGAGCGCGCGTCCCCCGCGACCGAGGTGACCACTCCCCCGGCGGCGGCGAAGAGGGAGGCGTCGTCGGTGTGTTCTGCGGTCGCCGCGCGGTACGCGGCATCCAGCGCCTCTCGGGGGAAGCCCTGCGGCGTCTGCACCTGCACGAGTGCGGAGCGGTCGATCGTCTCGAGCACCGAGGCGCCGTCGACGCGCTTGATGGTGTCGATCACCGGCAGCACCGGGATGACCCCGCCACCCGTCGACGCGACCGCGGCGATCACTCGCTCGAACACCTCCGCCGGTGTGAACGCGCGTGCCGCGTCGTGCACGAGCACGGTGCGGATGCCCGGCTCAACAACAGCGAGCCCCGCCGCAACCGACGCCTGCCGGGTGTCGCCACCCGCAACAACCGCGGCGCGGGGCGCGAGGGCCCGGGATTCCGCGAGGTGCGACTCGGGCGCAACGATCACGAGTTGTGCGGCCTCAGGCACCGCGGCGAGCGCGTGTTCGAGCAGCGACCGCCCGGCGACATCCACGAAGGCTTTGGGCAGGCCAGCGCCGAGGCGCGTGCCGGAGCCGGCGGCGACGACGATAACCGCGACCATCGGTGGAGTCGCGTTCATCCGACGAAGCATAGCTTCGTCGGCGCTGGCGTCGCGCGATTGCGATGCAATCGCCATAGCTCCAGCGCGCCCAACCAGCCGGGAAGCCTAGGAGGCCAGAACCTCGTCGAGAACGCTCGAGGCCTTCTCCTCGTCAGTCTTCTCGGCGAGCGCGAGCTCGGAGATCAGGATCTGGCGTGCCTTCGCGAGCATGCGCTTCTCACCGGCGGACAGGCCGCGGTCCTGGTCGCGACGCCACAGGTCGCGCACGACCTCGGAGACCTTGATGACGTCGCCGGAGGCGAGCTTCTCGAGGTTGGCCTTGTAGCGGCGGCTCCAGTTGGTGGGCTCCTCGGTGAACGGGGCGCGCAGCACCTCGAAGACCTTGTCGAGGCCCTCCTTGCCGATCACGTCGCGAACGCCGACCAGGTCGACGTTCTCAGCAGGAACCTCGATGGTCAGATCGCCCTGAGTGACGCGCAGCTTGAGGTAGAGCTTCTCCTCGCCCTTGACGATCCTCGTCTTCACCTCGGAGATGGTTGCTGCACCGTGGTGGGGATAAACGACAGTCTCGCCGACCTCAAACAACATGTGGGGGACCCTTTCGAAGACACCCAGTTTACCACAGGGGATTAATGGTAAGGCTGCCCTAACTCAGCGCCCGCATGCCCCGGTCGGTATGCTTGAGGCGTGATAGCACGCACCCCCTTCGCCCGCGCTGCGGCATCCGTGATTCTGGCATCGGCACTGGTCTTCGGTACGACCGGATGCACGTTCATCACCAGCCAGGCGACCCTCAACCAGTACGACCCGAGCGATGGCATCAGCGGCCGCGTCGGCGACCTGCAGTTGCGCAACGTGCTCGCGATCGAAGGCGAAGACGGCAAGGCGGTCAGCCTGCTGCTCACCGTGGTGAACAGCGGCGGACCGCACTCGCTGACCATTCAGTACGACGTCGACGGCGAGAAGACCACGGTCACTCAGGTGATCGACGGCAACAGCACCACCTCGTTCGGCAACACAGTCGACGAGGAGCAGATCGTGCTGCTGAACCCGGGCGTGCCCGCGGGCGGTCTGCTGCCGATCTACTTCCAGTACGGGCAGGCCGAGGGAACGCAGCTGCTGGTTCCCGTGCTCGAAGCCACCGGCATCTACTCCGAGCTCGCGCCGCCCGCGATCCTGCGCTAAGCGCGTTCCGCCGGTTGAGTAGCCGCGAAGCGGCGTATCGAAACCGCCTTCCGCGGGTTGAGTAGCCGCGAAGCGGCGTATCGAAACCGCAGTCCGCCGGGTTTCGATACGCGCCTCCGGCGCTACTCAACCAGCCAGCCGCGCCTTCGGCGCTACTCAACCAGCCAGCCGCGCCTTCGGCGCTACTCAACCAGCCCTACGCCTCGAAGCGGTAACCCAGCCCGCGCACGGTAACCAGCATTGTCGGTTCGCCCGGAATCTTCTCGATCTTCGAGCGGATCCGCTTGATGTGCACGTCGAGAGTCTTCGTGTCTCCGAAGTAGTCGGCACCCCACACCCGGTCGATCAGCTGACCCCGCGTGAGCACCCGGCCCGAGTTGCGCAGCAGCAGCTCCAGCAGCTCGAACTCCTTGAGTGGCATCGGCACATCCTTGCCGTCGACGCTAACGGTGTGGCGCTCCACATCCATGCGCACGGTGCCCGACTCCAAAACCTGGTTGTCATCGAGGTCGGTGTCGACCCGCCGACGGAGCACGGCACGGATGCGCGCCAGCAGTTCCCGGGTCGAGTACGGCTTGGTCACGTAGTCGTCGGCGCCCAGCTCGAGCCCCACGACGATGTCGACCTCGCTGTCTTTCGCGGTCAGCATGATGATCGGCACCGACGAGCGGGTGCGGATCTCCCGGCACACCTCGGTGCCGCTCATCCCGGGCAGCATGAGGTCGAGTAGCACCAGGTCGGCGCCGGTGCGGTCGAAGTCGGCGACCGCCTGCAGGCCGTCGGCGGCGATCGACGTCTCGTAGCCCTCGCGTTCCAGCAGGTACGCGAGCGGTTCGCTCAGCGAGGACTCGTCTTCGACGATCAGGATTCGGGTCATGATGCTGCTGCTCCCAATGATGTGGCCGAAGCATGGGATGCCTCGGGAAGTCGAATGGTGAAGGTGGACCCGCTGCCCGGCTGCGACCAGACCCGCACGTCGCCGCCATGGTTCTGCACCACGTGCTTGACGATGCTGAGGCCCAGACCGCTGCCGCCGGTGTTGCGACTGCGCGCCGGGTCGGTGCGGAAGAACCGCTCGAAGACGCGATCCTGCTCGTCCTCCTCGATGCCCACGCCCTGGTCGGTCACCGCGATCTCCACGATGCCGTCACTCTGGTTGACGCCGACACCCACTCGCGAGCCATCCGGCGAGTACTGGATCGCGTTGGCCACCAGATTGTGAAGCGCGGTCACCAGCAGCTCCTCGTCGCCGTACACCTCGGCACCCGCGTCGCCGCCGGAGACGAGGTGCACGCGGTGGGCTTCCGCTACGACGCGGTTCTGGTCGATCGCTCGGGCGACCACGTGGTCGATGTCGACGAGGTCGGCCTTGGTGAGGGCATCCGTCGCCTGAAGGCGGGAGAGTTCGATGATCTCCTGCGTGATGCGGGCGAGGCGCTCACTCTCCTTGGTGAGGCGCTTGGCGAAACGCTTGACCTGCTCCGGCTCCTTGGATGCGCTGACCAGCGCCTCGGCGAGCAGGCCGACGGCGCCGATCGGCGTCTTCAGCTCGTGGCTGATGTTGGCGATGAAGTCGCGGCGCACCTCCTCGAGGCGGTACGACTCGGTGCGGTCCTCGGCCAGCAGCAGGATGTACCGCGCGCCCAGTCGCGCCACGCGCACTGACAGGTGGATGACCGCCTCGCCGAACGGGCCACGACTGAGGCTGAGTTCCTCGGTGATGGGCTCGCCGTTGCGGCGCACGGTGTCGACGAGTTTCACGAGCTCCGGATGCACCAGCGCCTGGTTGAAGACGAGGCCGAACGCCAAGGCGCCCGGCGAGGCCTTCACGACGTTGTTCGAGGGGTCAAGCACGACGCCGGCGGACTCGAGTGCGTCGATCACCTGATCGACGCCATCCGGAACCGCGGAACTGACGACCGCGACCGCCCTCTGGCCGCGGGCGTGGGCGACCATGACGATCGCGAAGATGCCTGCGCCGAGCACCGCGCCAACGGCGAGGGCGGCGGGCACCAGCCACGCGGAGTCCATAGCGACTAGATTAGTTACATCTGCCGTGCGGCCTTGCGCTGGTTGGCGAAAGCCTAGGCACTTTGGGTGATGTTCAGGCGTGCAACACCTGCCGTTCACCTGACGCGGGCAGTCTGACAACGCCGTGCGGGTAGTCTCATGCCCGTAGCGAAGGGACTTTCAACGTGCGCGAAGTTTTTCAGGCCGAACTGCGAGAAGTGCAGGACCGGCTAGTCGAGATTGCGACTCTGGTATCGGTATCGATCGAGAACGCGACTCGCGCCTTCAACGAGTCCAACGTTTCTCTCGCCGAGACGGTGATCGCTGACGACGAGAAGATCGACGTCGCCGCCCTCGAGCTCGATGAGCTGGCCATCCAGATCCTGGCCCGCCAGCAGCCGGTCGCCCGCGACCTGCGCATCGTGGTGTCGGCGCTGCGCATCTCCGCGTCGCTGGAGCGCATGGGCGACATGGCCGAGCACATCGCTCAGCTGGCGCGCTACCGCTTCCCCGACAAGGTCGTGCCGAAGAGCCTGCGCTCGACGTTCGCACAGCTCGGTGAGCTGGATGTCGAGATCGCCAAGAAGCTCGTCGAGTTGCTGAAGACCGAGGACGCGAAGCTCGCGGAGGAGATCCGCAACGACGACGACAAGATCGACGCGCTGCACCTCTCCGTGTTCGACAAGGTGCTGGGCGAGACCTGGAAGGGTGCCGCGGTCGACACCGTGGATGCCACGCTCGCCTCGCGCTACCACGAGCGTTTCGCAGACCACGCGGTCTCGATCGCCAAGAAGGTGCAGTACCTGGCGACGGGCGACTGGGTCACCCCCTCCGCTGGTTGAGTAGCGCGCGCAGCGCGCGTATCGAAACCGCTCCCCGCTGGTTGAGTAGCCGCGAAGCTGCGTATCGAAACCGGCTATCCGCCTAGCACCCCGGCCCGCTCGGGTTCACCCTGCAGTCATTCTCGACAAGCACCGTCTTCGCAGACCCCACAGTGACAGTCAGCGGATTCGACGGCAGACTCAGCACGCCAGCGATCGGCACCCATGCGCCCGAACCCAGCCGGTACTCGGCGACGTAGTCGATCGTGAGCGTGATCGTGTAGGTGCCCTTCGCGGCGTACACGTGACTCGTGGGCGTCGCATCGAACTCGGGGATGCCCAGCTCGGCCCACAGGCCGCCGGCCGTCGTCGCGCGCCGAGTCGCACCGTCGCCGTAGGACCAGGTCCAGGCAACGGGCGTGAACCGCACCTCCGCGGGGCCACCGAGGAGAGTGCCCGCAACCACGTCCGCTCCCCCGCGCGACAGGAAGTTGGTGTCCAGCCCGACGACCGCCCACCCGTTCGGCTGCATGGCGTTCGAGCCGACGTCTGGGCGGAACGCCGCGACATCGGAGAGGGTGACCGTGGTGGGGATGTTTCGAAGGCAGGGCTCAGGCGGCTCGGGAACTAGGCAGTAGTCGGGAACTGCCTCTGCGGCGTCTGGTAGCTGCGACCCCGAATCGCCGCCTTGAATAAGGCCTTCCAGAGTGGCGCCGTCCTCACCCAGCGTGCTGACTATTGAGGTGCAGCCATCCGTAGAAGACATCCCGTTGTCGCAGCCTGAGCTGAGCTCCAGGCTGCCGGCTAGGAGAACCAAGGCGAGGGTCAGCATGCCCGGTCGTCCCATCGCTGGCGCCCCGAGATGCGAAGGACAAGAGCATCATCCACGTCGAAGGTCACTTGGAAGTAGTAGGTATCAGGACGATCCGCGGACACTACTGAAGACCCGGTCGCATCGACCACATCGACATCCGTAATGTCCTCGCAAAGGTAAACAATCACCGCACTTTCTGGGCCTGCCGAGTACTGCTGTAGCGCAGCGTCACGGAAGGTGGTCGACCCCACTTGTCGCCACCCCTTATCGACCCATCTGCTAAGTCCTTCAACAGACTGATCCAAGAACTCCCCCACAACGACCTCACTAAACCGTGCCGCGTCTCGGCCGCCATCGTGACCGATCTCGTCACCGAGCTCGACGTATCTTGAATACACGTTGGTGGCGGCCGCCAGCGCCTCCTCCTCCGAAGCAAATGCCGCCGTCGGCGAGTGCGCCGTATCCGACTTGTGCCCTCGCTTGTCCACTCCCCCGCATCCAGTCAGGGCGAGGGTGAGCGCGACGAGCAGGGCGAGGGGTGCGTGAGTGCGTGACATCCACCCGACGGTAGAGAAGCCGCACCGCGCGCGTGCCAGCTTTCCACAGCAGCGGCGGAGTGCAGCACACTGGTCTCATGAGTGACGAGCAGTCCATCGCCGCCGACCTGCGCGCCTCCGAGTCACGGCTGTACGAGCACTTCGGCCTGCGGCACACCGAGCGGTTCGTGGATGCCGCCGGCACGAGCATCCGGGTGGTCGAAGTGCCGGGCGACCCCACGAAAACTCCCGTGCTCCTGCTGCACGGAATCGCCTCCGTCACCGCGGCGGCGATCCCGCTGATTCCCGCGTTCGGCGGAGCCACTGTCATCGCGCCCGATTGGCCCGGCCACGGGCTGAGCGGTCCGTACAAGTTCGGGCCGCACACCGACCTGCGCGCGTTCTCCGTCGAGGTGATCGACGCGGTCGCCGACGCCTACGGACTCGAGAAGTTCGACATCGTCGCGCACTCGCTCGGCGGCCAGTTCGCGCTGTACTACTGCCTCACGCGGAGCGATCGCGTGCGCCGACTCGTGCTGCCGGGCGCGCCCGGCGCTGCGTTCGTCGAGATGATGCCCCCGAGCGGGATGCGCCTGGTCGCCATCCCCGGCGTCGGTGCCCTGCTGCTGCGCCGGCCGGTGACCTACGAGCAGTATCGCGCGAACTCCGCGATGACGTTGGGACGCGGCACGGTCGACCCGTGGCCCGCCGAGCTCGTCGAGGTCGGGTACGACGCGTCGCTGCGGCGGTCGTTCCACGAGACGTTGCCCGGCCTGTTCCGCGCGATCGCGCGGTTCGGTGGGGTGCGGGCGGGGGTGGCGATCCCGCATGCTGAGCTCGGCACGATCCCGGTGCCGACGCTGTTCGTGTGGGGTGACGAGGATGTGTTCCTGTCGCCCGAGGGGGCGCGCGGCTCGATCACGAGCATCCCGAACTCGACGCTTGTCGAACTGCACGCGGGGCATGCGCCCTGGCTCAACAAGCCGGAGGAGTCGGTTGTAGCGGTGCGGGAGTTTCTCACCGCTGGTTGAGTAGCCGCAGAACGGCGTATCGAAACCTACTCCGCGCCACCCTCGAGCAGCTTCATCCCCGGCAGCCGAGCCGCACGCCTGTCGAACGTGACGGTGTAGTCGCAGCCGTAGCTGATGCCCAGGTGGGCAATGAGCAGGTCAGCGAAGTCCACATACGTGGAGACGCTCTCGCGGGCGACGCGTCGCACGATGTCGGGCTCCTGCACGAGAAGCTCCTGCGCGCCGAGGAGACCACCGATCAGCGCTCCGACCGTCTCGTTGTCGACGTGGTAACTCTTGCGCAGGGTCCACGCCAACTCGACCAGCGTCACCAGGCTGATGAATCCCGGATCCTCCGGGGTCAACGACTCCATGAAGGCGCGCGCTTGCGCCGACTGAACCGGGTCATCCTGGGTGGTGTGTCGCAGCAGAACGTTGGTGTCGACACCGATCACAACATCGTCTCCGCGGCTCCCTCAGCGATCGCGGCATCCATCTCTTCCAGCGTCACGGGCGGGCCGTCCCACTTGATGAAGCCAGCTAGATCCATCACAGAAGCCGTGAGGGGGATGAAGTCCCACGTGCCGTCGCTCTTGGGCAGGAACTGAACTCGCGTTCCCGTGCGGATGTTGAGTGCATCACGCACCTCGGCCGGGATCGTGATCTGGCCCTTGCTGGTAACCGTGGCGATCGGCATCCTTACCTCCCGAGACTTTCCTTACTTAAGTGTAAGGCGTCTTCCGGCGGGTTGAGCAAGGCGAAGCCCGTATCGAACCGCCCCCGCAAGACCCTGTCAACCCCCTGCCCGCACCGCCACATCTGCGGTTGGGTGGGGTTGCGGCACTTCGCCGCCGACGAGAGGAGCCCGCATGAGCGACCCCCTGAACCCGCAGCCCGACGAGCTTGGTGGCGGCGGAGCCGAGTCGATCCCCGCACCGGATGCCCCGACCACACCCACGGCGCCCGATACGCCCGGCGTTCCTGACGAGCCCACCCCGCCTGGCGGACACACCACCATCGCCATGAGCGTCGCCGAACTGGCCGAGGCGCTGCACGGTCCGCGGCACCGCGCCGAGTAATCCGAGCCGCCGGTTGAGTAGGGCGAAGCCCGTATCGAAACCCCCAACACAAGGAGCCATCATGGGCGCTGACCAATATCACGAGCCACCGGAAGAGCTGAGCCAGGAGGTGCGCACCTTCGCGAGGATGTGCGCGAGCCTCGCCGAGGAGGCCGAAGCGATCGGCTGGTACGCGCAGCGCATCGCTGTGGAGAAGGATGCCGACGCGGTCGCGATCCTGGAGGACTCCATGGGCGAGGAGTTCAAGCACTTCAGCATGGAGCTCGAGTTTCTGCTGCGAAAGACGCCGAAGTGGCGCAAGACCGCTCAGGGCATCCTGTTCACGAAGGGCGACATCGTGAAGCACGGTGAGGCGGCGGAGGAAGCTGCAGGGTAGCGCGGCCGCGGGTTGAGTAGCGGCGAAGCCGCATATCGAAACCGCCCCTAGGCGAACTCAACCTCACACACGGGGCAAGCCCAACGCGGCTCCTCCCCGTCGACGACGCACCCACCCAACCGCACTTCCCCACGGTCGGCCGCCTCGAACACCTCGAACCCCGGCAGCCCATACACGATCGGGATGCTCGCACTCGAGCAGCGCGGGCATGGCGGTGGTTTGGACATGCCGTGAGTATTGCGCGGGCGGGTGACACCCGGCACAGGCACACAACTCCCAGCGAGCGCACGCCGTGGGAGGGCGACTGATGGATGCCCGCTCCCAGCGCTTTTGCGGGGTGGGCGGGCAGTCGGCCGAGCCGGGCGGCGAGCCCGTCGAAGGTTGTCTGACCGCTGGGTTAGTCTCCATCCATGCGTTCTGTTGAGCTCTTCGCTGGCGCCGGCGGCCTTGCCCTGGGATCCGAGATCGCCGGATTCGAACCGGCCCTGACCGTCGAGTGGGACAGGTGGGCGTGCGACACAATTCGGGAGAACCAGAAAAGCGGATTCCCACTCGTACAGGGCTGGCGGGTTTACGAAGGTGACGTTCGCACGGTGGACTGGTCCGGAGTGAACGATGTTGATCTTGTTACAGGTGGGCCGCCCTGTCAGCCCTTCTCAATGGGCGGTAAAGCGCTCGCGCAAACCGACCCTCGGGACATGTTCCCTGCCACAGCCGAGGTTGTGCGTACTCTCCAGCCCAGGGCGTTTCTCATCGAGAATGTCAAGGGTCTTACACGAGCGACCTTCGCAAACTACTTCCAATACATCGTCCTGCGATTGGAGCATCCGGCGAATGTGATTCACGAAGGTGAGGCGTGGGACGCCCATCTTCGGCGACTTCAAGGGGAACACACGGCGACGTTGACGGACCAGATTCGCTACAACGTCGTCGTAAGCACCGCCAACGCTGCGGACTTTGGGGTGCCTCAACAGCGCCATCGAGTCTTCTTCGTTGGGTTCAGAAGTGACGTCAACGCTGAGTATGAGTTCCCCTCTCCGACTCACACCCTTGACGCGCTGTTGCACGACCAGTGGGTTACCGGCACCTATTGGGATCGTCACGCGATCGGTGTCGCGCAGAGGCCGACGCTTAGCAGGTCCACTGCTGCACGAGTTGAGCGTCTTCGGGGCTCCGAGAGAGCCAGCCTGGGAGAGGCCTGGGTTACTGTTCGCGACGCGCTGGCTGGACTCCCCGAGCCCACAGGCGGGCGGTCTGAGCACCTTAACCACAAGCTTCAGCAAGGGGCTCGATCATACGCGGGGCACACAGGTTCACCGCTCGACATGCCCTCCAAAGCCCTGAAGGCTGGAGCACACGGGGTCCCCGGGGGAGAGAACATGCTTCGGCGGTTGGATGGCACCGTTCGCTATTTCACCGTTCGCGAAGCTGCCAGGCTCCAGACGTTCCCCGACAACTACGAACTTCATGGCTCATGGAGTGAAGCAATGCGGCAGCTGGGCAACGCAGTGCCAGTTCGCTTAGCCGAAGTGGTTTCAAGATCAGTTCACACTCATCTGCTGCTTGCCTCGGCCACGGAGGGCTCAAGCGCGATGGGAGTGTCCCGGGATCTGACTATCTAGTCGAACATCTCTTCTTCGTTCACGGACTCATCAAGGACAGGTCCCGAACTGTAGGTTGGCCGATGAGGCCTAAATTCGGTTGCGCCGTTCGAGCCAAGGGTCCATGAACCCGTGCGACTCGCGCATGTTATGGGATCCAGAGCGGCGTATGCGATCAAATAGCCGGGCAGTGCCACGACTACCCACGCTGCGGGCAGCAGGGGAACCAGCCAGTCAATCCAAGCTGCCACTGATCTTGTCTCGTGGCCCGAAAGCCGACCGCTGACATCGATTGCCTCCAGCTTGCGGACTGTCGCCTTGTCACTTTGGAACCGGAAGTTGTACGGGAGCTTCTTCTTGAAGCTAACGAGGAAGTCCGCAAGGCTATGGATCTCTCCGCCCACCATGGTGACGGACAAGTCAAGGTCGATCGGGAAGAGGCTGTCGAAGTGACCAGCTTCGACAACTGAGGTATCGCGGTTCTTGCCCGGATCCTTGTTCCCGAAGCCGTTCGTGTTCCACGTAGCCTGACCCACCCGACGGAACTGCCCGATGAGCATCTTCTCTGGCGCGAGCGCGTCAAGGTCCTCCGCCACGTAGACGCACTTGAAGGTCGTACGCTCGAGTACACCGCCGACTCGTCCCGAGAGCTTCTTTCGATGCTGACCCAGCCTGCTTCGAAGGTTGCCGGTCGACTTGCCGACGTATACGAGATGACCATTCTCGAACAATTGATAGACGCCTCCACGAGTGGCAACCCGCAGCAGGTTGTCCTCCGAGAGCTCAACCGATTCAAGCGACTCAAGGCTCGCCGCCAGCTGGTCACGTAGCGCGACGGTCACGCTCAGATTGAAGTCAGCTGCAAAGTTGGGCACGCGATGAAGGATAAACCAATCGAAAGGCTATGCGCTGAATACCGCAGGATCAGCGAGGTAGTCCTTGAGGACCTGGAGTCGGAACTTGAGCGCTGACTGATCGTTGGGGCTCTGCGAAAGCCTGTCGAATTCCAGCAAGCGACGCTGCGCCGCGCTCAGTTCCTCTTCATCATTGTCGTAGCGCACTCTTCGCGCCTCCTCGAACGCCTGCAGGGAATTGCGCGCTGGAGGCGCAGCTCCCGTTGCGGCGAGCTCAAGGTAGAGAAGGAAGTAGACGGAGACCATGCCAATGCTCGAAAGCAGGCGATCCTTTGAAGTGAAGGTCTGTTCGAGCATGGTGATTGCAGAGGCCGCGCGTTCTCGAAGGGCCTGCGCCAACGCGTCACCATCAGCAGCGGTGCGCAATTCATCCCAGAACTCATCAAGGCGGCTCTTCTTTGTGTCAGACGGCCCTTCACTCTGTGACCAGGCAAGGAACTTCGTGGCGAGGTCCAGGTGGCGAAACCTTCGATTCGAGAAGGGCAATCGATCGACAAAGAAGGGAGATTCGATCAGCTCCCTGGTTGCTTGTCTCAGGGGCCCGCCTCGCCCATTTCGTTTCTCTGCAGCGTTGAGAGGTACAGCCTCGTTGAGACGGCTAAACATCTCTTCCACCAGTTCGAGGTCGTTAGTCCTAATGAGCATCACGTCGAGCGACGTAGCCGAGAAAAGCGCAGCAGTCTCCGGGAATTGCGTTTGGAGCTCAGAGTAGGTAAGCCCAGCCGGGCCGGTTGAACCGGTCTCGAGTTCGACGTAGTCGGCGGAAAGCGCAAATCTCCCATCCAAGAAGTCCCACAAGGCTTCGAGGCGCTGCCTGCCGTCTACGAGGGCGTAACGATACTCTCGGCCCGCTTCAAGCTCCCAGCCTGCAAGGTCATGGAGATAGATCTTGGGTAGATCAAAGCCGTTCAGCAGGCTGTCAATAAGTAGCTGCTGTTTCGGCCTCGTCCAAACTTCGCCCTGTCGTTGATAGGGCGGAGCTACGTTTATCGAGTTTCTCAGGCCGTGAAGAAACGCCACCGAGGTGGTTCGCATTGGGCTCACATCGAAGTGACTCATGAGTCGAAACCATTCCTAATCGAGAGGGCGAGGTGGTCAAGGTCTGGATAAACGGTACTCGCGCTGATGTTCACGTCTGCGAGCTGTTCCTTGATCTCAGTCTTGTGCTGCGCAGGAATAACGATCTTGCTTGTTGGCCCACCTGGGGAGTTCAGGGCTCTAGCGCTATGGTCCCCGGACGAGACCGTAAACGTGCCTGCCTGGGCAATAATGCGCCCGAATGTACGACCCGCGAGAACAGCTGCGGGCTGTAGCACGGGACCGCCACCAGCATCTGGAAGGTACGCGTCGAGATCATTGTCGTGTTCGAGCATCAAGGTGCCTCGCCCATTCCCAAGTGCCGACAGGTTTAGTTCGTCGGGGCTCAGCTCAAAGAGCGCTCCTGAGACTGGACCAGGCTGATCGGCCGCCAGATCATCGACAGCAAAGAAGAGCCCCACGAGTGGGTTTTCACTCCAATCCAGTAGCCGCGTCGGAAGTCCATGATGTTGCGCCAAGCAAATCCACTCCCACTCGCTTGCAGGGCGATCCGTGAGACGACTTGCTGCGTCTTGTTTGAACTGGCGGAGCATCACAAGCTCGTTCTCCAGATAACGTCGATTGCGCGCAACTCTTGGCTCAAGCGGCCAGATTTCATTTGCTTGACCGCGATACCAGAGTCTCTGACCTGCGGCCCTCGTCGCTCTCAGCCTGGACATCATGTCCTCGAGGCTCGTGACGACTACCGGCTCGGCAGCCTCAGGCTCGTCGACTGGTTCGTTCGGCACATCGCCAATCATGGCCCAAATATTCCTCAAGTGGATGCGGCCGGGTTGCTCACTTACCCAACGGGCCGGGGCGGTCAGGCCGCGCGACAAGGCCGCGCGACGCCATGATCACTATCTAGCTCGCAGCTACTTCGACTGGTGGCGTCGCGGAGCCAACCAGGCACCGACCCCCGAACTCGGGCTACTGGCATCCGCCCCCTAGGGCCAGGCTGGAAACATGAGTGACCTTCGAGAGCGTGTGCCGGGCCATGCGCTGATCGACGAGCTTCTGCACCAGTGGGATCTGGGCACGATCCACGTCGACGAGCGGTCCAACGGGATCGTCATCGACGACGAGGCCGAGGGCTGGTACCGCGGTGTGCTCGGCGAGCGCCGGGTCGCCGCCATCCTCGACCAGCTGAGCGCCGCACAGGCGCAGTCACCGTGGACCGTGCTGCACTCGGTCCCCGTGGGTCGCGGCGAGAGCGACATCGACCACGTGGTGATCGGCCCGCCCGGGGTGTTCACGATCAACACCAAGTTCAGCCCAGGCAAGGATGTCTGGGTCGCCGGCCGTGGCATGTATGTCGGAGGAGCGAAGCAGCACTACGTGGTCAATGCGCTGTATGAGGCGCGGCGGGCATCCACCTATCTGACCAGGCGGTGCGGGCTGACCGTTCCCGTCACCGGGATCATCGTGTTCGTCGACCCGAACCGCATCACGCACAAGGCGCCCGCCGGCGGAGGTGAAGCCGACCCGCCCATCAAGGTCGTGCGCGACACCGAGCTGTTCAATGCCCTGCTGGTGCGCCGCGAGTTCAGCGACGAGCAGATCGCCCGAATCGTGGATGCCGCGATCCGCCCCGACACGTGGAGCGACAGCACCACCCCCTCAAGCCTCGGGACTCACGTAGCCCGCGAGTTCCAGGCGCTTGAGCAGGAGGTCGGGCCGCGACTATCGCTGCCCCGCGGGGTGGCGCGCAGCGCAGAACCTCGGGCCTACTCGGGGCGGAGCTACTCGCGCGGGTCGACCGCGCCACGGCGGCAGTACAAGGGGCCTCGGCGAACTGGGCGCAAGAAGACGTCGCTGCTCGAGCGGTTTCTCGTTGCAGTATTCGGTATGGCCGCACTGATGCTTCTTGCATTCTTCGGGTTGCCTTTGTTTGTGCGGCTCCTCACTGACGCGTTGGTACCTTAGGCGCAATTCCGCGTGCTGCGAGTCGGTCCCAGCGGTGCACCCGTACGCAACTGCGGAGATTCTCGGGGGCGTGCGGCGTGTCGAAGGCGACACGCCGCACTCGGCACGGAATCCGCCGCAGTCGCGCACGCGACGGGTCTCGATACGCCGCTGCGCGGCTACTCGACCGGCGAGTTGCCACTTCTCGCCCTGCACCGCCACCGTCGCCCCGCTGCTACGGCCTCGAAAACTACGGCAGCACCAGCACGTGCCGCCGATCGCCGGCCGCGAGCATCTTCTCGATGCCCCGATCGAAGGTCGCGAGCAGCACCCCGGAGGATGCGGCGAGGTTCACGAGGTGGGCATCCGTCACCTGGCGGGTCGTCGCCAGGGCCGTGAGCGATACGGCGGGCTGGGCAAGGCTCGATGCGTCGGGCAGGAACTGGTGACCGGGAACAGCACGCATCGCGGCGAGCAGGGCGAGTGCATCAGCCATGGAGATCCGCTCGGTCACGACGGCCGGGTTCGTCGACAGCCGTACGAATCCAGACTCTGTCACCGGGGTCGTCATCCAGTCACCGCGACGTGCAGCGAACCAGGTGTGGGCGCGCCGGTGATGCACGTGCTGCGGCCACGCCAGTGCGACGAGAACGTTCACGTCGAGAAGGTGCGATTCAGTCGGCATCGCGCTGATCGTTCACCATGTCGAGCGTGATCGGTGCAGCATCGGCACTCACGGTGAAGACCGGAAATCCGCTCGGGCCAGTGGTGGACGAGTCACCCGTGGCCTTGAGGCCCCGTTCAGCGAGACGCGAGACGGCTGCTCCGAGCGAGATGCCTTCATCGCGGGCGATCGCGCGCGCGACGGCGATGACTGTGTCGTCGAGATCAAGCGTGGTGCGCATCACCGCATCATAGCATCACGATCGCGTCGGTGCGGCGCTACCGAGACGCGTTTCCCCAGGTTCGGGTCGTCGCACCGTAGGTGCAGCTGCAGTCGCTACACCGCTGCGAGAGCAGCAAAGAGAGGGCCCGACCGAGTGGTCGGGCCCTCCTTGCGGCGGGGCGCTGGTCTCGTTACGCGGCTTCGCCGCTACTCGACCGGCGGACTACCTACGGCTGCATGTGGTCGCGCCAGTTGCCGCTCTCGATCACCGGATGCTTCTTGGCCATCGCCTCGTCGTAGAGCACGCCCGGCACTATGCGACCGTCAGCGAGCTCGACGGGGCCGCGGTACAGGCCAGGGGGTTCGCCTTCGATGACACGAAGCAACACGTCGATCGGCAGCGTGTACAGCTCGCCGGAGACGGCCACGCCATCCTTCTCCACCTCGTACATGCCGGGGTGAACGCCACCGATGTCGTGCATCCGGTACTTCGGAGCCGTCTTCATCTCGGCGATGAACTCGGCACCCTGCAGGTTGCCGTGCAGTCCGAGGCCACGCATGAGGGTTCCGTTGACGAAGAGCAGGTCATCCTGAAGCACGACCTCCTTGTCCTTGCGCGCCGCCCAACCGAAGCCGAGCAGCAGGATCATGAGGAAGGCGTACCCGAGCGAGACACCCGGTGAGGCGTTGATCCCGACCTGCGCAGCGTTGATCAGGCCGAAGAATGACAGCACCATACAGATGCCCGACGTCACCGCCGCCGCGTACATCCGTCGGTCGATCACGAACACGGCAATCGAGCCCAGCAACACGCCCGCCAACACCGCGCCCGACCCGAACAGCGCGAGCCCCTGGTAGATCACGCCATTGCCCGCGAGCTTGTCGAGGCCCACCTCCGCGGCATTGGTGCCAGCCGCACCGAGCGAGTTGTCGATCAGGCCGGATGCCCACTGCGCCAAGCTCGGCAACATCGCAAGGATGATCGCCGGGGCGTAGCGCAGCGCGCTCACGTTGGTCGCCTGTGCGCCGATCACCAGACCGATGAACAGCAGGATCGGCACCAGCGCCTGCATCGGGAATATCGCGAGGAACAGACCGACCAGACCGCTGAAGCAGACCAGCGCAACGACGATTCCGGTGACCAGCGAGTAGCCGATGCGACCACCGACCTTCTTCCAGCCGGGGTGGCCGATGTAGACGGCCGGCGGGAACGGCGAGCCGAGGAACGACCCGATGATCGCGCCCAGGCCATCGGCGGTCAGAACCGCGCGAGCCGAGTACCGGTCACCGGCGGCCGCCGCCGATTCGACGTTGGTCATGGCCTCGGTGAAGTTGTAGATACCGAGCGGGATGGCCGTCGCCAGCAGCGGGGCGATGTCCTGAAGGCCCGCGAGAACCTCACCACCGGGAATCGGGAAGTAGATGCCGATCGACGCGATCGACTCAGCGACCGCGCTCGGCTTGAGGATGTCCGACCACCCGAGCAGCACGGCGATCCACGCGATCACGGTGCCCGCAACCACGGCGACGAGGCCGACGGGAGCGTTGAACGGCATCTTCCGGAACCCGAGCCAGCCGACGAGGATGAAGCCGAAGGTCACGAATGCGATCCACGGCGCCTCCCACATCTGAGCGGCCGGGCTCATCGAGATGAACGTGATGGAGATACCCGCGAGGGCACCGAGCATTGCCGCGCGCGGCGTCCACTTGCGAATCCAAGGACCGAAGATCGCACCCAGCAGAATGATGAACCCGACAATGAACGCCCACGCAAGTCCCGCGTGCCACGCCTTCAGCGGGTCACCCGACTGCAGGAACACCGGCAGCATGACGACGAGCACGACGATGAACATGTGCGGCACGCTCGGCCCGTAGGGCAGAGCCGCGACATCCGTTCGGTTCTCCCGTCTGGCGAGGCGTCTGGCAAGAATCGCGTACCAGATGTTGCCCAACGGCAGCGCAATACCCAGCGCCGGGAGGATGCGACCGAAGACGACGTTGTCTGGCATCTGGATGACCGCCAGGCAGAGCCCGGACAGCACGATCACGTTGAGCAGGACGTTGGTGCCGAGCCCGAACAGCCCGTTCCAGTCGCCCTTGACCCACCACTTGATCTGCACCGGTGCAGAAGTGGTGGTCGCGGTGGAGTTGCTACTCATTTCTTTGCTCCAATCTCGGTGGTTGCCGAATCGACTGCGTCTAGGAGACTCGTCGACGTGCCGACCCAGCCGACGATTCCGCCCTGGGCCTTGAACATGTTGAGCGCCGACTCGTAGAACTCAGCGAAGTACGAGCCGGTGCAGTCGGACAGGATGAGGCACTCGAAACCGCGGTCGTTCGCCTCGCGGGCTGTCGACTGAACGCACACCTCAGTGGTGACCCCCGTGATGATGAGCTGCTCGATCCCCTTGGCGCGCAGGATCGTCTCGAGGTCGGTGGCGTAGAACGCCCCCTTGCCGGGCTTGTCGAGCACCACTTCGCCCTCGATGGGTGCGAGCTCCGGAATGATCTCGTGCCCGGCCGAGCCGCGAGTCAGCAATCGACCCATCGGGCCGTCGTCGCCGATGCGAAGCGTCGGGTTGCCACGATCCCGCTTGGCCGGGAACAGGTCGGCGAGATCCTCGCGATGGCCCTCCCTGGTGTGGATGACCATCCACCCCTTCTCACGGAACATGTCGAGCACTGCGCGGGTCGGCTTGATCGAGCCGCGCAGTGTGGAGACGTCGTTGCCGAGTGACTCCCCGAAGCCACCCGTCTCCATGAAGTCGCGCTGGAAGTCGATACACAGCAGCGCCACCTTCTTCGGGTCGAACGTGAACCCGTACGGTTCTGCCGGCACCGTGACGGTGCCAGTCGTCTCATTCATGCGTGACCTCTCTACTCAGCCGTTCTTCGTGACGATAGTTCCCGCGGTGCCGGCGAGAGCATCCGGAAGCTTGGAGATCGAGGTGATGATGGCGCGCGTTCCGCCCGCCTCGATGAAGTCGATCGCTGACGCCACCTTCGGGCCCATCGACCCCGGGGGAAACTGCCCGGCAGCGAGGTGCTCGCGGAGCTCATCGACGCCCACAGTGCGCAGCGCACGCTGCCCGGGAGCGTTGAAGTCGACATAGACCTCGTCGACCCCGGTGACGAGAACTAGAGTGCCGACGCCGATCTGCCCGGCCAGCAGTGCAGATGCCCGATCCTTGTCGATGACCGCATCGACCGGATGCCACCCCGCCGAGTCGCGCACCACCGGAATGCCTCCCCCGCCGGCCGCGATCACGACAGCGCCGCTGTCGACCAGGGTGCGGATCTGGCTCGCCTCGATGATCGTCTTCGGAATCGGGCTCGCCACAACGCGGCGGTAGGTGTTCTCCCCCATCTCGGTCACCACCCACCCCTCCTCAGCGACGCGCAGCCGCGCCACCTCGGCGGTGAGCTGCCCACCGATCGGCTTGGTCGGCTTCTCGAAGGCCGGATCGTCGGCGTCCACCTCGGCGTGAGTCAGAACCGCAACCGCCCGGATGCCGCTGTGCCGCGCATCGAGGGCGGAGTCGATCGCGACGGCGAGCATGTGACCGATGCCACCCTGCGAGTCGGCGACCGCGAGCCACAACGGAAGGGCGGGCAGGCCCTCGACCATGGCATCCGGTGCCACGAGCTCGCCGCGGCGCAGAATGTAGCCCACCTGCGGGCCATTGCCGTGGGTGACGACGGCGGTCCAGCCGTCGACCACCAGGGCGGCGACCGACTCCGCGAAGGTGGCGGCGCGCTCGAGCTGACGGTCGACAGAGCCGGGCTCGCCGTCGAGCACCAGGGCGTTACCGCCGATGGCGATCAGTACGGTGTCGTCGTTCGTGGCCGTCATGTGTGTGCTCTCTGCTCGGCGAGGAATCGGGCTGCCTTGAGGAAGACCTCGCTCGGCGCGGTCACGATGCCCGCGCCGATCTGGCCGACGCCCGCCTCCTTGTGCGCGATGCCCGTGTTGATGAGCGGCAGCACGCCGGTGTCGAGAACCTTGAGCACGTCGATACCCGACGGGGTGCCAGCGAAGTTCAGCGGCGGCAGAGGGTACGCCGGGTGCGGACCGAGCGTGATGCGGCGCATCGAGCGGGTCGCGGCGAGCGCATCGTTCGGGGTGCCCCCGACGAACTGGGTGATCGCGGGGGATGCCGCCATCGCGAATCCGCCGAGGCCGAGAGTCTCGGTGATGGCCGAGTCCCCGAGGTCAGGGTTGGCGTCTTCGGGTCCGAAGCCGGGGAAGAACAGTCCATCCGCGGGGCCGACGGGGGTGGTGAACCACTCGGTTCCGCTCCCGGCGACCCGAAGGCCGAACTCCACCCCATTGCGCGCCATCGCGGTGACGAGAGTGGAGTTCTCGACGCCGATCGCGGCATCCAGAGCCAGCTTGGCGGCGGCCATGGAGATGTTGAGAGCGAAGTGATCGTTGCCCGCCAGGAAGGCGAGCACCGCGACGCTGTCGGAATTGGGTTCCAGCTCGGCGATCGTCGGCGCGAGTCGGCGGGCCAGGAGCGAGGTCGCTGCGACGTTGCGGTTGTGACCCTCGTCGCCCATCGACAGTGCCTGACCGATGAGCGAGGTGACGTCGATCGGGCCGTACTTCTCGAGCGTGCGGTCGAGCACCGGGCCGAGCACATCGCGCATCCAGGTGAGCCGAGTGATGACTTCGGAGTCGTACGCACCGAACCGCAGCACCTTGCCGAGGCCCTCGTTGAGGCTCGCAAACGCCTGCCTGCCGTCGTCGAGGTCGGTCGCCACCAGCACCGGCATGGATGGCGCGATGACTCCCGCCATCGGGCCAACAGCCCCGTGGTGGTGACAGGGTGCGACTGCGATCTCGCCGGAGTCGAGCATCCTGATCGCCTCGTCGGCGTTGTCGGCCCAGCCTTCGAACAGTGTCGCGCCGATGAGCGCGCCTCGCATCGGGCCGCACATGCGCTCAACCTCGATGGGCGGACCGGCGTGCAGCAACGTGCGGCCCTCGGCGATGCCGGGCATCACCTCGCGGGCGGGTCGGATGCGCGTGAGCTGCGGCTTCACGGCGTGCACCTTCGCGATGGCGACGGCGTTCGCGGCATCCGTCACCTCGGTGTCGAGGGTCAGCGCGAGGCGAGCCACGTCGGCGTCGCCGAATGCCGGCGGACGCCAGTCGAGCTGCGTCACCTGCGCCGCGGGAACGCCCTCTACGATCAACGGGAGGCCAGCGTTGATCACGCTGAGTTCGTCGGTAAGGATGCTCATGCAACACCTCCCGCGGCCAGTCGGGCCGCCGCCGCATTGGTCTCGGCGAGCACGACGCCCGCACTGGTCAGGATGCCGCGCTGCCGCGCCAGCCCCTGCGGATCACCCGCCGTACCGCACACCGAGCCAACAACCAGCAGCGTTCTGCCGTCCGCCGCGGCCGCGGCTTTCGCCTGAGCCACCGCCGTCGCCACGGGTGTTGCGGGGTCGGTGTTCGCCCCGTAGCCGAGAACGAGGTCGAGCAGGATCGTGCCGACGGTGGCATCCGAGCCCGCCGCCGCGATCCTCTCGGCCCGCGACTCGGGGTCGATCATCGGATGCGGCTTGCCCGCCGTGTACTCGTCGTCGCCGAGGTCGATGATCTCGGCGACGACTCCGGCGCGCTTGAGGATGATCTTCGACTCCGACGCGAGCGTGCCACCCGTGTAGAGGCCGAGCACGCGACCGGGCGGCGCATGCACCGGCTCGGGCTCCGTGACCGTGAACGGGTGCCCAGCGAGCCCGGCCGCGGCGAGCGCGCCCCCCTCGAGAGTGCCGCGCACCAGGACGCCGTCGGTGTCAGAGTCGTCTTGGCCGAGGAAGCAGGCGACGACCGGGGTTCCCTTGGCGGCGATGCCGGAGAGCCGGGCCAGCAGCGCGTCGGCGACCTCGGGTGCCGGGGGCTTCGAGACCATCATGATGACCGTCGTGTCGGGGTCGTCGATCAGGAAGTCGAGAGCGAGGTTCGCCATCAGGCCGCCCACCTCGGCCGACAGGTCGCGACCGCCGACACCGATCAGCTGCGACACTCCGGCGCCCGCGCCGTCGAGCAGCCCCGACACCTCCTGTGCGCCGGTTCCCGAGGCGGCGACGATGCCGACCGACCCTCGCGCCACCGCGTTCGCGAAACCGAGCGGCACGCCGTCGAGGATCGCGGTGCCGCAGTCCGGGCCCATCATGAGCAGTCGCTTCTCAACTGCGAGTGTCTTGAGCCGCACCTCGTCGGCCACGGCCACGTTGTCGGAGAAGCAGAGAACGTGCATTCCCCCGCGCAGCGCCTGCTCGGCAACGACGGGCGCGTAGGTTCCGGCGATCGAGATTGCGACCAGGTTGGCGGGATGCTCCGCCAGGGCTGCGACGCTGACGCCCTCGTCGATCGTCCCCGGTCGTTGCTCCTCGGTTGCCGACCCGGCGTCCACAGCCGTCAGCCCCGCCTCGGCTGCGTCGAGTGCCGCCGTCACGATCTCGGAGTCGGTGCCGCGCACCACGAAGACAAGATCGTCGGGGGCTGCGGTGAGTCCGTCGGGAAGCATGCCCGAGTCGGCCAGGATGCCGAGGTTCGCGGGAGTAGCCATGACAGCACCGACCCGCACGACCCCGTCGCGCTTCTCCGTCGTCGATGCGATCGCCATCAGGGCGACCGAGTCGCGGTAGAAGTGCGGGAGCACTCGGGAGGAGAGAACCGTGTCGCTCATGCGGCACCCTTCGTTCGATGCGCGAGCTCCGCTCGCAGTGTGGCGGCCAAGCCGGTGAGAAGGTCGACGCCGGATGTCGCGCCCCACCGGCTCGCACACGCGAGGATCGTGCGGGCGGGCATCCCGTCGACCATGCCGTCGACGAGCTGGTAGACGTGCTCCGCGAAGCGACCGGATGCCGCGGCCACGATGTAGTGGCGCGAGGCCGCCGTCGTCGCGGCGAGCAGTGGGGTCACCGCTGCGGACAGTCGGCTCGCCGCATCCGCCAGGCCGAGTGCAGCGAGGGCGGCAAGCGTGCCGACCACCATGTCGTCACCGGACGGGGTGGTGCCGGGGCCAGCACCGATGAGCTCCGGCAGCAGCACGCGCGGGTCGCCGTGGAGGGCAGCCTCAGCGAGTGCCGGGGCGAGTGACCGCACCCGGGCGAGGCCGCCGTCGAAGGATGCCGCGGGGGCAGCGTTGCCCCGTGCGAGCTCGGCGCTGACCGCATGCACCGCGCGGGCATCGAGGTGTCGGGGGGTGAAGTGCAGATCGACCGGCACGAGAGTTGCGACCCGCGACCAGGCGGAGAGGTCCACGGGATGCCCGGGCGCGACGGCCGAGAGGTCGCGACGGACACGGGCGAACTCGGCCCCATTCGGAAGGCACACACCTCCGGGGGTGACGCCGCCGCTCGCGTTGGCAATCGTCAGCAGGCGCTGGGTCGTGGTCGATCGGAGTACGACGGCCGATTGTCCGAGATGGACGATCAGCTGGTATCCAGCTGAGAACCCGTCGGCGTCGCTGACACCGAGCGTCGCATCGATGCGAGCGAGATCGGGTTCCGCAATCATTGCCGCCATCGCCATACTTGGGAATAGTAGGGTCAACGATCACGGTATGGCTCGGTCCGGAAAGGACGACAATCCGGGCGGCGATTGTCCAGAAGGGACAAAGGAGTTGATGTGAGCACGATCACAGTGCGTGAGGTTCTCACTCTGCCCGTGCTCCGCGGCACGTTCGTCGTCGCCGGGCAACGCGGTCTGAGCCGCGCCGTCACCGGGGTGAACGTGATGGAGGTTCCCGACATCGAGTCGTTCGTCAAGGGGGGCGAGCTCCTCCTCACGACGGCGTACCCGCTGCGAGAGCATCCCGAAGATCTGAGCACCCTCGTGCGCACACTCTCTCGCCTCGGTCTGGCCGGTCTTGCGGTCAAGACCGGCCGGTACCTGGAGAAGCTTCCCGACGAAGCCTTGGCGGTGGCGAACGAGCTCGACTTTCCGGTGATGCTGGTCGCCGAGCACACCTCGTTCAACGAGGTCATCGGCGCCGTGCTCGCCGTCGTGCTGACCGAGTATGGGGCCGAGCCGGCGGGCGCGGAAGCGATCCGGGAGCGTCTCACCGGTGTGGCGCTCGCCGGCGGTGGGCTCGTCGAGATCGCCCGAACCCTGGCCGGGGCACTGGGACGGCACGTCGGCATCCTCGATCCCGACGGTGCATTGCTCGGCGAGGGGGGCGGCGGCGAACGCTCCGGCAACGACGAGACACACGAGTCATGGTCGTTCCCGATCACCGTGGGTGGCACCGAACGGGGGCGCATCGTCGTGCGCGGCGACGACGAACCGACGCTGGGCCAGCGGCGACTCATCCGGCAAGCCTGCTTCGCAGCCGGGATGCACATCGCGCAGGCCGTGGCGAGCCTCGAACTCGACCGCCAGATGCGGGTGCTCTTCCTCGAGGAGCTGCTCGCGGGCAAGACCATCGACGAATCCCTTGCTCGCGAGCGGTCACGTCTGTTCGGCTGGGACTTCGGCTCCGATCACGTCGTCGTGCTCGCCCGGCTGAGTCACGAGCTTGCGGATGCCACGGTCGCCCGCGCCGCCGAGACCGGGTTCATCAGGGGAGCGGTCGCGTGGGCGCGCGGGCAGGAGGCGGTCGCGATCGTGCCGGCGGCGAGCATCCCGGGGGACGGGACGCCGTGGGTCGAGGCGGCGCATTGGGGTGAGACGCTCGCGCGGCTCGGCGGCGGGAAGGTCACGGTCGCCACGGGAAGCGTCGCGGAGTCACCGTCGCGGCTCGCGGAATCCCACAGCGCCGCCCGGTCAACGCTCGCTATCGCCCAGGCGACCGGACGCGCGAACGCCCGCCACGACCTGCTCGCGCTCGAGCGAGTGATTCTCTCGGTGCCCGACGACCTGCTCGCCGAGCTCGTCGCTGCCGAGCTCGGCCCGCTGATCGCGGTCGACGCCGCTACCGGCTCGGAGCTGTGCGAGACGCTCGAGATGTTTCTCGGCACGGGCAACGCCGCGGATGCCGCTCGCCGACTGTTCATCCACTACAACACGATGAAGCACCGGATGTCGCGCATCTCCGACCTCATCGGTGTCGACCTGCACGACCCGCGTGCCCGCCTCAAGCTCGCCTTCGCGCTGCAGGTGCGCAAGTTGGTGGCGCTTCCGGAGTGATCTCGGCAGACCCAGTCGCGGCCGGGTGCTACTTCTTCGCGCCCTGCGCGGCCACCGCCGCGGCACCGGCGGCCGCGGCCTCCGGGTCGAGGTACTGGCCCGGGCCGGCGGGGGCGAACGCGTCATCCAACTCGTAGACGAGGGGGATGCCCGTGGGAATGTTGAGCTCCGCGATGTCGTCGTCGCTGATGTGGTCGAGGTGCTTGACCAGGGCGCGCAGGGAGTTGCCGTGCGCGGTCACGAGCACGGTCTTACCCGCGGCGAGATCGACGGTGATGTCGCTGAACCAGTACGGCAGCATCCGGTCGATCACGATCTTGAGGCTCTCGGTGCGGGGGATCTCGCCGTCGATGCCCACGTACCGCTCGTCGTGCACCTGGCTGTACTCGGCGTCGTCATCGAGCGGGGGCGGCGGCACGTCGAAGCTGCGGCGCCACTCCATGAACTTCTCGGGTCCGTACTTCTCCAGGGTCTCCGCCTTGTCGAGCCCCTGCAGCGAACCGTAGTGGCGCTCGTTGAGACGCCAGCTGCGCTTCACCGGAATCCACAGTCGGTCGGCCACCTCGAGTGCGAGGTTCGCGGTCTGGATGGCGCGGGTCAGCACACTCGTGTACAGCACGTCGGGTTTGAGACCGGATGCCGCGAGCAGCTCCCCCGCGCGCTTCGCCTCGGTCACGCCCTGCTCGCTGAGCCGCACGTCGACCCAGCCGGTGAAGAGGTTCTTCTGGTTCCAGTCGGAGTTGCCGTGGCGGAGCAGGATCAGGGTGTGCGTCATGCCTCCAGCGTAGCGAGCACGCGCTCCATCGAGTCGTAGAAGCTGTTGTAGCCGTCGATGGTCGCCTGCACCTGCTCGTCGCTGAAGTCGCCGCGGTCCTGCGTGAGCGAGACCTCGGTGCCGCCGTCGACGGGCGTGAACGTGGCGACGATCGGCACGCCGGCGTACTCGTCGGGGTTGTCGGAGAGCGTGAAAGCCAGGCGACGCGGACGATCCACCTCCGTGTACTCGCCCTCCCAGGTGATCGTCGGACCACCCGGAATGTTCATGATCGCGGCCAGCTTGCCGCCCACCCGTACGTCGAGGGTGACGCTGTCGAGCGGTACCTCCACGGCCTCGGTGCCGAACCAGACGGCGAAGTGCTCGGGCTTGGTCCAGACATCCCACACCAGCTCGGGCGGGGCTGCGAGGGTGCGCGTGATGGTGAAACTCTCGGTCATTCTGTTTCTCCTTGTTGCAGGGTGGTGAGGAGGGCGTCGATTGCCCCCAGGTTGTCTTTCCAGAACCGCTCGTAGTCGCCGATCCAACCGGATGCCGCGGCGAGGGGCCGAGCGTCCAGTCGGGCTGGGCGGTACCGGGCGTCGCGTCCGCGGCTTACGAGGCCCGCGGACTCGAGCACCCCAAGGTGTTTCGACACCGCTGCGAACGTGAGCGGGAACGGGTCAGCCAGTTCACCGACCGTCGCCTCGCCCTGCGCCAGGCGCGCGAGCATGGCCCGGCGCGTGGGGTCGGCGAGGGCCGCGAAGGTGCGGCTGAGCTGGTCGGTGGGCATGGGCCAAGTTTCTCCGGATCGTCATTCAACTTGTTGGTTGAATGTAGCATCCGGGGTCGAGCTTGTCGAGACCGGTGGCCGAGCTTGTCGAGACCGGATCTCGGCAGGCTCGATCACCGAAGGCGGCTCGACCACCGAAGGCCGATCTGCGCGCGGCACAATGGGTGCATGCCCATCGGCCAGGTCACCCGCGGAACCACCGGCACCAACCGCCTGCGCCGCATCGACCGGTGGATCGCGCAGCTGCCGGCACTGAGGCGAGCCGAGTATCCGCTGGTCGTCGACCTCGGGTACGGGGCCAGCGCGACGACCACTCTCGAACTGCACCAGCGGCTGGCGCGGGTGCGGCCCGACGTCGAGGTCGTCGGACTCGAGATCGAACCGTCGCGGGTGACGGCTGCGATCCCGTTCGCGCGGCCCGGCGTGCAGTTCGCGGTGGGCGGATTCGAGGTGCCGCTGCCCGGCAGGGGGCGGGATGCCCGGGCCACGGTCATCCGCGCGCTGAATGTTCTGCGGCAGTACGACGAGGCCGAAGTGCTGCCCGCGTGGCGCCTCATGGTGTCGCGCCTGCAGCCCGACGGACTGCTCGTCGAAGGCACCTGCAACGAGATCGGGCGCATCGCCTCGTGGGTGGCGGTGGGTGCCGGCGGGCCGGAGTCGTTCACGGTGGCGCTGCATCTGGCGGCGCTGTCGGAGGCGGGCGAGGTTCCGTCGGTGGTCGCCGAGCGTCTGCCGAAGGTGCTGATCCACCGCAACGTCGACGGCGAGAAGGTGCACTCCTTTCTCATGGAGCTCGACCGGTGGTGGGCGGTGCACGCGCCGCTCGGTGTGTACGGAGGGCCACAGCGGTGGCTTGCGACGTGCGGTTCTCTGCGGGATGCGGGGTGGCCGGTTCTCGGCACCCGCGCGCGCTGGCGGCTCGGCGAGCTGACCGTCGCGTGGGAGGCGGTGGCGCCGCGCGGGTTCGCGTGGTGAGGCGGCCGGCCGGTTGAGCGCGCTGGAGCTATGAGCGACGGCCATTTCTGGCCGTCGCCGCGACGCCAGCGCCGACGACCGTCCCGGGCGTCGGTTGCGCGGCGGCGTATCGAAACCGCCGCGACCCCTACACCTCCGGCAGCAGCTCGCGAGCCTCGTCGATCGGCATGCCCGACCCGGCCAGCAAATCAACGGCCAACGGGCGCAGCATGAGCACGAGAGCGGCGTCAGTCACGTGGGCATCCGGCATCACGCCTGCCGGGTCGAGGCGTCGAGCCAGGTCACCGACCAGCGACCGGGACGCGCCCGCGAGCTGCGGGTCGTCCAGCTCCTCATTGAGCAGGCGGATGCCGGTGGCGATCTGCGTCATCAGCTCGGCCAGGGCCGGCCGGGGCACGCCGTCGCGCACGAGAAACTCGACCCGTCGCGCGACGGACCGCAGGTGACGCGCGGTGAGGTCCGCGGCGGTCAGCACCCGGGCATCCCGATGCAGTTCGGGCAGGCGGGGGCGCAGCCACGGGGAGATGCGCGACACGGCGATCGCGCTGTCGAGGCTCGTCGTCCACGCGTCGACCAGCGGCTGGGTGGTACGCAGTCGACTCAACGCGAGCTCGCCGGCACCGGTGTCGGCGTTGCTGAGGCAGTCGATGATTGACTGCATGCTCTGATCGATCGCCGAGAACAGGATGCGACGGTCCCGGGTGGCGGCGCGCTGCGGGTCCCGCGGGATGAGTGCCGTGGCGAGCAGGGCCACAGCGCCGCCGATCGCGGCATCCACGGTGCGGACGAACGGACCCCCCTCGGGAATCGGCAGGATCACCACGAGAGCGGACGGCGTAGCCGCCGCCAGCGCGAACGCCGGGTTCGAGCGCAGCGCCCGACCGACGATGAACACGACGAGCAGCACGACCACCAGCTGCCATAACCCCTTGCCGAGGATGAGCGACATCCCGTCACTCAGGGCGACGCCCAGAAGAATTCCGATCACCGTCTCGACCACGCGCCGCGGTCGGGCGTCGCGGGTGAAGCCGAGCGAGTTGATGGTGACCGTGACCGCGAGGATCGGCACCGAGTGGCCGAGGCCGTAGTGGGCGATCGAGTACGCGGCCGCGACGGCGGAAACGATCTGGATGATCGCGGGCAGCGACTCCCACACCCGTCGGCCGGCCATGCGCACATCCAGGCGCCTGCGCACCTGGCGCTCGAGCTTGCGCAGAGCCGGGGAGTCGGTCACCGGCGCACGGCGCCCAGTCGCGGCAATCGGGGAACGTTGGCTTCGGCGCCCGCGTCGGTCGGCACGATGACCTCCTGCGCGGCAGCGACCTGCGCACCGTCGGCGGCGACCACGAGGTCGGCTGCGGGGTCGACGTTGCGTTTGATCACGGCGAGCGCGATCGGGCCGAGCTCGTGGTGGATCGCGGCCGAGGTGATGCGTCCGACCTCGGTGGACGCGGAGTCATCCGCGCTGGGCAGCAGCACCGCGTCGCCGGGCGCGGGCAGCACACCCTCCGACCCGTCGAGGTGCAGCATCACGAGCCGCCGCGGCGGGTGACCGAGGTTGTGCACCTTGGCGACAGTCTCCTGGCCGCGGTAGCAGCCCTTGTTGAGGTGCACGGCCGAGCGCAGCCAGTCCAGCTCGTGCGGAATCGTCTTCTCGTCGGCCTCGGTCGACAACCGCGGACGCCACGCCGCGATCCGCAGAGCCTCCAGCGCGAGGGTGCCAGCCGCCGGTACGTCGGCGAGGGATGCCACGGCGGCGGCATCCGCGCGGTCCACGAGCACCTCGGCATACGTCCAGCCCGCGGCGGGGTGCTGCGCGGGGTGCGCGTACTGGTGGCCGCCGGGGGCGACATCCAGCCACGGGTCGCGCCAGATCAGGGGGATGCCGTTGGGGGCGGCGGCGGGGATCTGCGACGGGGAGGTCTCGACCAGCTCGACCACCGGAGCGAGCGTGCCGAACGTCGCGTAGTCGGCCGAGCGATCGGCGACCTCGACGCGCAGCATGAACCGCATGCGCTCGAGCCAGGCCGCCAGGGGCGCACCCTCGGCACCATCGACCAGCAGCCACGCGGTGACCCCGTCGTCGATGACGCGGATGGCGTGCTCGAGACGTCCGGTCGGGTCGAGCAGCAGGGTCTCGGCAGACGCCCCCGCCGCGAGGCCGGCCAAGGACTGCGACGTCAGCGAGTCGAGCCAGGTGAGGCGATCGGGCCCGGTGACGGTGACGACCGCGCGGTCGGACAGATCGACGATCGCGGAGCCCGCCGCGAGCTCGCGCTGCTCGCCGAGCGGGTTGCCATAGTGCTGGGGCGGGGAGCCGACCGCGTTGGGGCGGCGGGAGAAGGGGGTGGGAGTCTCGACAGGCTCGATCACCGGGGCCTCAGCCACCGAAGCCTCGGGCACCGGATCAGTCGACACGAGCGAGCCTGCCCGACGCGTGGGTCTTCAGCTGCTGGCCGAGGGCCGCGATGTCCCACGCCCACAGCAGGTGCGAGTCGACCAGGCCGTAGAGGCGGGTGGCCGCGGCGTACTCCTTCGCGCTGGCGCTGCGCACGACCGCATCCGTGGCCAGGTCGATGCGGGCGCCCTTGACCTGGCCCAGGTAGAGCTCGCTCACGCCGTTGGGGTGCACGATCGCCGCCTCGATGTCGAAGCCACCGTCGGAGTTGCGCAGAGTCTCGACCGCCGAGGCGGTGGTGAAGGGCTTGTCACCCGTGCCGGCGAGCATGCCAGGCCCCGGGTCGCCCTCCGCAGCGGGGCGGCTGAGCCGCCAGTAACCCGTCTCGGTGATGTGCGGGGTGAGCGCGTCATCCAGAAGCCAGGCATAGGAGTTGTAGTTGAGGTGCGGCAGGCCGTCGTGGGTGATGCTGACCCGGTGGCCGAACTCGAGCGTCATGGTCTCGTCGCCGACGCCATAGTGCACGACGCCGGTGCCCTCCCAGACGCCGAGCAGCCACGAGAGAGGCGCGAGTTCGGCCGGAATATCGGCGTTGAGCGAGATCATGGTCGCCTCAGGCGCCCAGCGACTAGCGCTGGCCGCGGTACAGGTTGTAAAGCACGACGACCGAAACGAACCCGATCGAGAGCGTGGCCAGCAGCAACAGGCCGACGAAGAAGAGCTCAAGGGCGAGAAGCATGAGTCAATACTATCGGGTGGTTTCGACCGGCTGTCCCGTGCGATCCAACTAGCCGACCAGCGCGAACACGCCGGAGGCGATGGCCAGCACGACGATCGCGCCGGTGACACTCGCCATGGCGCGAACCACGAAGCCCTCTTTGCGCTGAATCGCCAGCTGGATGAAGAACGTCACGATGACGGCACCGGCGAGCGCCACTCCGAGCCAGGTCACGCGCGCCTCGGGTGCGGACGTCAGCCCGATGATCACTGCTGCGGCTACCGCCGCCAGCCACACGGGCACCACACTCCAGATCTGCCACGTCATACAGTGATCCTAGAGTGGGTCGTAGACTGTCCCCTACGCACTTGGAGGTCGATTGGCGCAGCTGTTGATCCTTACCTCTGCGGTCGACAGTGAAGTCTTCCCCGCATTGGGGCTCCTGAGCCACACCACGAAGCAGATACCCGCCTCACCTGCTTCGCTCATCTCCGCGCCCACCTGCGACCTCATATTTGTGGATGCTCGCCAGGATCTCGCCAGCGCGAAGTCCCTGTGCAAGATCCTCACCACGACGGGCGTGACCGTTCCGCTCATCCTCATCCTCACCGAGGGCGGCCTGACCGCAGTCTCGGCCGACTGGGGTGTCGATGACGTCATCCTCGCGACCGCCGGTCCCGCCGAAGCGGATGCCCGCATCCGGCTCGCTCTCGGCCGCCAGGCACTCGACTCCTCCAGCTCCAAGATCCAGGCCTCGGGTGTCGTCATCGACGAGGCCAGCTACTCCGCGAAGGTGCACGGCCGACCGCTCGATCTCACGTTCAAGGAGTTCGAGCTGCTGCGCTTCCTCGCGACGCACCCGTCGCGGGTGTTCACGCGCGAGCAGCTGCTCAGCGAGGTCTGGGGCTACGACTACTTCGGCGGCACCCGCACGGTCGACGTGCACGTGCGGCGCCTGCGTGCCAAGCTCGGCGACCTCGAGTCGCTCATCGGCACCGTGCGCAATGTGGGCTACCGCTTCAACGTCTACGACGACGACGCCGAGCGACTGACGCCGGCTCCCGTAGCCTCGAGCTGAGAGCGCTCCCGCAGTGGGGTCGGGTGGTGGGAGCAACGCGGGCAGCGGTGCCGTGGGCGCCCGGCTCGCGCGGCTGATCGTGCGCGCTCGGGCGGCGGACGGGCATCCGCCGTTCTCTGACGGAGCGCTGGCCGAACTCGCGACCGGCGCGCGCGAGGTCGTGTGGCTCGATGACGTCGCCGCCGCCGTACGCACGATCACTGGCGCTTCGAGTGCGTCGGCGACCGAGGCCGAGTTCGTCGTCGACCCGGATGCCCGGCGCCACGGTCACGGACGCGCCATGCTCCACCGCCTGCTCGTCGACGCCCCGGGTGACCTGCTCGTCTGGGCACACGGCGCCCACCCCGGTGCGCGCCGCCTCGCGGCCAGCCATGGACTCGAGCCGGTGCGGGAGCTGCTGCATCTGCGCGGGGAGGTCCCCTCCGGCGCCGAGTTCGCTTGGAAGACCCATGCGGCGGGCGAACCATTGGCCACCTTGGCGAACTCGGTGCACGGCGACGTGGATGCCCTGCTCGCCGTCAATGCACGGGCGTTTGCCGAGCATCCGGAGCAGGGGCGGCTCACGCGTGCCGAGTTCGATGCGCTCGCTGCCGAACCCTGGTTCGACCCGGAAGATGTGCTGCTGGCGTGGGACGGGGACCGGCTTGCGGGGTTCTGCTGGTTGAAGGTGGAGGGCGGCGGCAGCGGCGAGTTCTACGTGGTCGGGGTCGATCCGGACTACCAGGGGCAGGGATGGGGACGGCGGCTGGTCGAGGCGGGCATGGCGCGGTTGGCGAGCCGCGGCATCCGCGAGGCCGACCTCTATGTCGAAGCGGACAACGCGCCGGCGCTGCGGCTGTACCGGGAGTTCGGGTTCCGCGAAGACAGCATCGACATCCAGTACCGCTGGCGCAGCGACCCCGGCCACTAGACCGGCCACTGAGCCCGACTTAACCCCCAGTTCACCATGCAGTGGCAGGATGAACGGATGGACAGTGACCAGAGCCTCGCCGACATCGGGGAGGCGACCGACTCGCTCGACGAGTACGACCTCGACGAGTCGTCGAGCGTCGACGACGGCTCCCTCGCGCCCGAACGCTACCTCGACCGCGAACTGAGCTGGCTCGCATTCAACCAGCGCGTGCTCGATCTCGCCGAAGACGAGATGCTGCCGCTGCTGGAGCGCACCAACTTCCTCGCAATCTTCGCGAGCAACCTCGACGAGTTCTTCATGGTGCGCGTCGCCGGCCTGAAGCGCCGCATCGCCACCGGTCTCGCCGTTCCCACCAACATCGGCACCCCGCCCGCGCAGGTGCTGGCCGAGGTGAGCGCGAAGGCGCACGAGCTGCAGGAGCGGCACGCGCGAGCGTTCCGCGAGAGCCTCAAGCCGCAGCTCGACGACGCGGGCATCCACGTGGAGACCTGGGCCGACCTCGGCGAGGCCGACCGGCTGTCGCTCGACGAGATCTTCTCCAGCCAGATCTTCCCGGTGCTCATGCCGCTCGCCGTCGACCCGGCGCATCCGTTCCCCTATATCTCGGGGCTCAGCCTCAACCTGTCGATCCGGGTGCGCAACCCGAAGTCGGGCAAGGAGGAGTTCGCGCGGCTGAAGGTTCCCACGAACCTGCCCCGCTTCATCCAGTTGCCGGATGACGCCTCGGGCCGCCTGCGCTACATCCCCCTAGAAGACCTCATCTCCAACCACCTGGGCGACCTGTTCCCGGGCATGGAGATCATCGCCCACCACGAGTTCCGCGTCACCCGCAACGAAGACGTCGAGGTCGAGGAGGACGAGAGCGAGAACCTCATCCAGGCTCTCGAGAAGCAGATCCTCAACCGTCGGTTCGGTCCGCCGATCCGTCTCGAGATCACCGATGACATGGATGCCGTCACCCTCGGCCTGCTCGTGCGTGAGCTCGACATCACGGAGCAGGAGGTGTACCGGCTTCCCGCACCCCTGGACCTGGGCGGCCTGTTCCAGCTGAACCGCATCGATCGACCCGAGCTCAAGTACCCGCGGCACGTGCCGACGACCAGCGTCAACCTGCTGCCGGTGGAGCCGAACGCCGCGCCGGACATCTTCGCGTCGATCGCCCGGCAGGACGTGCTCGTGCACCACCCGTACGAGTCGTTCTCGACGAGCGTGCAGGCGTTCCTCGAGCAGGCCGCACTCGACCCCAACGTGCTGGCCATCAAGCAGACGCTCTACCGCACCTCCGGTGACAGCCCCATCGTCGAGGCGCTTATCGCCGCGGCCGAGGCCGGCAAGGCCGTGCTCGCGCTCGTCGAGATCAAGGCGCGCTTCGACGAGACCGCGAACATCTCGTGGGCGCGCAAGCTGGAGAAGGCCGGCGTTCACGTCGTCTACGGTCTCGTCGGTCTGAAGACGCACTGCAAGCTCGCCCTCGTGGTGCGGCAGGAGGGTGGCGTGCTGCGCCACTACAGCCACATCGGCACCGGCAACTACAACCCGAAGACCAGCCGCATCTACGAAGACCTCGGCCTGTTCACCGCCGATGACCAGGTCGGCAAAGACCTGACACGCCTCTTCAACGAACTCTCCGGCTACGCGATCGAGAAGAAGTTCAAGCGGTTGCTCGTCGCCCCGCTCCACTTGCGCAACGGTCTGCTCAAGCGCATCAACGCCGAGGCCGCCAACGCGCGTGAGGGTCTTGCGTCGGGCATCCGCATCAAACTGAACTCGATCGTCGACGAGGCCATCATCGACGCGCTCTACCGCGCGAGCAACGCGGGCGTTCCCGTTGAACTCGTCGTTCGCGGCATCTGCGGCCTCAAGCCCGGCCAGCCCGGACTCAGCGAGAACATCAAGGTGCGCTCGATACTCGGGCGCTACCTGGAGCACGCGCGCATCTTCTCGTTCCACAACAACGGCGACCCGCAGGTGTTCATCGGCAGCGCCGACATGATGCACCGCAACCTCGACCGTCGCGTTGAGGCACTCGTGCGCCTCACCAGCCCCGACCACCTGCGCGAGCTCGACGACCTCTTCGATCTGGCGATGTCGGATGACACGTCCAGCTGGTGGCTCGAACCCGACGGCACCTGGACTCGCCACAACCGCGCGCAGGACGGCGCTCCCCTTCAGGACATGCAGAATGTACTCATGAAGCAGATCTCCCAGAGGAAGCGCGGCGGAGTGCTGCGGTGAGTGCCACCGAGTGAGCCCCATAACGCAACCACCTGTGCTGGCTGCAGGCGCCGTCTGCTGGCGCCTCGTCGGAGGAGTGGCGAAGATCCTCGTCGTGCATCGTGACGCGCGGGCCGACGTCTCCCTGCCCAAGGGCAAGGTCGACCCCGGCGAAATGCTGCCGCAGACGGCCGTGCGCGAGATCGCCGAGGAGACCGGCCTTGCCGTCAACCTGGGTGCGCCGCTGGGAACCGTCGAGTACACCCTGCCGAGCGGGCGCGAGAAGGTCGTGCACTACTGGGCGGCCGAGGTCGACGAGCACGCCCTCGAGCTGGCGAAGTTCACGCCGAACTCGGAGATCGCCTCCCTCGAGTGGCTGCCGATCGACGAGGTTCACGATCGGCTCAGCTACCCGCACGACCGCGAGGTCATCGACCGCTTCGCAGAACTGCTCATGACGGGCCGGGCCCGCACCTTTGCCATCATCGCCGTGCGCCACGGCAAGGCGGTGCCGCCGGGAGCGTGGGACGGCCCGGATTCATCGCGACCGCTCATGCAGCGCGGGGCAGATCAGGCCACGCAGATCGCCGCAGCCATCGCCGCGTACGGACCCACGAAGATCATCTCGAGCACCGCCGTGCGCTGCCGCTCGACCATCGAACCCCTGTCGCAGCTGACAGCGCTGCCGGTCAAGACTACGGCCGGCATCAGCCAGGACGCGTTCGAACACGGCCAGGCCACGGTCGAGAAGATCGTGGGCAAGCGACTGCGCAAGCAGAAGACCGTGGTGCTCTGCAGCCACGGTCCGGTTCTGCCGCAGATCGTCGGCGAGGTGGCGGCGCAGACGAAGTCGGCGGTCACCGCCGACATGCGCCGGTCCGTTTCGCTCGGCACGGGCGACTTCACGGTGCTGCATGTTTCGTGCGAGCATCCGCTCTCGGGCCTGGTTGCCGTCGAAACCCACAGCCCCGACTGAAACACGCGGCGAACACACGCAGGTGCGCCAGTCGTTACGGCGTCGTTCACCTTCCGTTTACCTTGCGGGCCGAGCGTGGTTAACCCCAGTGCTTAGGTTCGTCAGGTGGGTCGCACTGGCCCGCAGTAACAATCACACTTCCGAAGGGTTTAACGTGAACTTCAAGCGCCTTGGCACCATCGGTGCCATTGCAGTTGCAGGCACCATCCTCCTCTCCTCTTGTGCAGCAAACGAGGGTGGAACCACCGAGCCGACCACGGGTCCGGCTCTCTCCGGCACGATCGATGGCGCTGGCGCGTCGTCGCAGGGATCGGCGCAGGAGGCCTGGATCGCAGCGTTCCAGACCGCCAACCCCGACCTGACCATCAACTACGACCCCTCGGGTTCCGGCGCTGGCCGTGAGGCGTTCATCGCCGGCGGCGTCGCGTTCGCGGGCACCGACTCCTCGCTCAAGCAGGAGGAGATCGACGGTGGCTTCGCGGGTTGCACCCCCGACACCGGTTACATCCAGGTTCCGGCCTACATCTCCCCGATCGCCGTGATCTTCAACGTGGAGGGTGTTGACAAGCTCAACCTCGACGCCGTGACCCTCGCCAAGATCTTCAAGGGCGACATCACCACGTGGGATGACGCAGCCATCGTTGCTCTGAACAAGGACGCCAAGCTTCCGTCGGCCCCCATCACCGCCGTGCACCGCTCGGACGACTCGGGTACCACGAAGAACTTCGCTGACTACCTGTTCCAGAACGCTCCCGACGTGTGGACCGAGAAGCCCGCTGACCCGTTCCCCTACGCGACCGGTGAGGCCGCTCAGGGCACCTCGGGTGTTGTCGACGCAGTGACCAACGGCACCAACACCATCGGTTACGCTGACGCCTCCAAGGCTGGCGACCTCGGAACGGCGGCCATCCAGGTCGGCACCGAGTTCGTGAACTACTCGGCAGAGGCTGCGGCCAAGGTTGTCGACGAGTCCCCCGCCGGTGACACGAACAACGGCACCACGGACCTGTCGATCAAGATCAACCGCACCACGACCGACGCGACCCACTACCCGCTCGTTCTGGTGAGCTACATCGTCACCTGCACCGAGTTCGTTGACGCTGAGGTTGCCCCGCTGGTCAAGGGTTACATCACCTACATCACCAGCCAGGATGGCCAGGCTGAGGCTGCCGCTTCCGCCGGCTCGGCGCCGCTCTCGGCCGCCCTGTCGGACAAGGTTGCGACCGCTCTCGAGGCGATCAAGTAGCACCTGTGCAGTAACTGTCGGGCTGCGGCTGGCGTGCATTGCACGCAGGGTCGCAGCCCGACAGACTGTAGAGCACCGGCCCTCCCCGAATCCTCCCCCAAGATCCACACCACCCAGGTCGCGCAGGAAGACAGGAATGACGACAGGAACCCCGTCGCTGCGAGCGAAAGCCCGCCCGGCCGACCGAATCTTCGCCGGCAGCACCATCGTCGCTGGCAGCCTCATCCTCGCGGCCCTCGCCGCGGTCGCCGTCTTCCTGGTCGCACAGAGCATCCCCGCACTGGTCGCCGACCCCGCCGAGCTCAAGGGCTCACCGTCGAGCTTCTGGGCCTACGTCGGGCCGCTCGCGTTCGGAACCGTCTGGGCAGCACTGCTCGCCCTGATCATGGCACTGCCGCTCTCGCTCGGCATCGCCCTCTTCATCTCGCACTACGCCCCGCGGCGCGTCGCCCAGGGCCTCGGCTACGTCATCGACCTGCTGGCCGCCGTGCCGTCGGTCGTCTTCGGCCTGTGGGGCATCAAGGTTCTGGCCCCCGCCGTCACCCCGCTCTACGGCTGGCTGGTCGACAACCTGGGCTGGATCCCGCTGTTCGCCCCTCCGGTCTCCGGAACCGGTCGCACCATCCTCACCGTCGCGATCGTGCTCGCCGTCATGATCATCCCGATCATCACCGCCATCACCCGCGAGGTCTTCCTGCAGACCCCCGTGCTCCACGAGGAGGCCGCGCTCGCGCTCGGCGCCACCCGCTGGGAGATGATCCAGATGGCGGTGCTGCCGTTCGGTCGCCCCGGCATCATCTCGGCCGCCATGCTCGGTCTGGGTCGCGCCCTCGGCGAGACCATGGTGGTCGCCATGGTGCTCTCCCCCGCGGCCCTCATCACGATCGTGCTCACGGGTTCGCAGAACCCCTCGACCATCGCCGGCAACATCGCCCTGAACTTCCCTGAGGCTCACGGAGTCGGCGTCAACGCCCTCATCGCAACCGGACTCATCCTGTTCGTCATCACGCTCGTGATCAACTCGATCGCGCGCTTCGTGATCAACCGCCGCAAGGCATTCTCGGGAGCCAACTGATGACCACGACGACCGCCAGCACGGGCATCGTGAACTCCCTGACCACCGGCAGACTTCCCAAGTGGGCGCCGTGGGCGCTCCTGGCCGGCAGTTGGCTCGCCATGTGCGCCGTGTTCGCTCTCGTCGCCGCCGCGAACGGCAGCGAGTTCAACATCGTGCTGTCGATCTTCCTCGGCACCGTGCTCTTCGACGCGCTGATCTTCGTCGTCGCCTACCTGGTCGAGGGCGTTCGTCAGGCCAAGAACCGCCTCGTCACCTCGCTCGTGCTCACGGCGTTCATCATCGCCCTGCTGCCGCTGATCTCGCTGCTCTTCACCGTCGTCGTCAGCGGAGCCGCCCGCTTCGACCCGCTGTTCTTCACCAGCTCGATGCGCAACGTGGTCGGCGAAGGTGGCGGTGCGCTGCACGCGATCATGGGCACGCTGCTGATCACCGGCATGGCGACGCTCATCTCCGTGCCCGTCGGTCTGCTCACCGCGATCTACCTGGTCGAGTACGGTCGCGGAATGCTCGCGCGCTCGATCACCTTCTTCGTGGATGTTATGACGGGCATCCCGTCGATCGTGGCCGGTCTGTTCGCTTTCGCCTTCTTCGCCCTGGTGTTCTCAGACCCGGGCATCCGGTTCGGCTTCGGTGGCTCGGTAGCGCTGTCGCTGCTGATGATCCCCGTGGTGGTGCGCTCGAGCGAGGAGATGCTCAAGATCGTGCCCAACGAGCTGCGCGAGGCCTCGTACGCGCTGGGTGTGCCGAAGTGGCTGACGATCCTCAAGATCGTCATCCCCACGTCGATCGCCGGCATCACGACCGGTGTCACGCTGGCCATCGCCCGCGTCATCGGCGAGACCGCGCCCCTGCTCATCATCTCCGGATTCACCGCGAGCATGAACTACGACCTGTTCAGCGACCGCATGATGAGCCTGCCGGTGTTCGTGTACACGCAGTACGCGAACCCCGGCTCGGTCGTGCAGCCCTACCTCGACCGCGCTTGGGCGGGCGCACTCACCCTGATCCTGATCGTGATGGCGCTCAACCTCATCGCGCGACTCATTGCCCGCATCTTCTCCCCCAAGCTCGGCCGCTAGGCCTCAGCACAGATAAGGAAACCCGTGTCCAAGCGCATCGAGGTCAACGACCTGAACGTCTACTACGGCAAGTTCAAGGCCGTCGAGGATGTCACGCTCAGAATCGAACCCCGCACCGTGACGGCCTTCATCGGCCCCTCCGGCTGTGGCAAGTCGACGTTCCTGCGCACGCTCAACCGCATGCACGAGGTCATCCCCGGCGCCTGGGTGGACGGTGAGGTGCTGATCGACGGCAACAACCTCTACGGCCCCGGCGTCGACCCGGTGCTCGTGCGCCGCCAGGTGGGCATGGTGTTCCAGCGCCCCAACCCGTTCCCCACCATGTCGATCCGCGACAACGTGCTCGCCGGGGTCAAGCTCAATAACACCCGCATGTCGAAGTCGGATGGCGACGCTCTCGTCGAGAAGAGCCTGCAGGGCGCCAACCTCTGGAACGAGGTCAAGGACCGCCTGCACCTGCCCGGCTCGGGTCTCTCCGGTGGTCAGCAGCAGCGCCTCTGCATCGCTCGCGCGATCGCGGTCTCGCCCGAGGTCATCCTCATGGACGAGCCCTGCTCGGCACTCGACCCGATCTCCACCCTCGCTATCGAGGACCTGATCGAGGAGCTCAAGACCGAGTACACGATCGTGATCGTCACGCACAACATGCAGCAGGCATCCCGTGTCTCAGACCGCACGGCGTTCTTCAACATCGCGGGAACCGGCAAGCCGGGCAAGCTCATCGAGTACGACGACACCACGACGATCTTCTCGAAGCCGAGCGTTCAGGCCACTGAGGACTACGTCTCGGGCAAGTTCGGTTGATCTAGCCTCCGGTGGTTGAGTAGCAGCGAAGCGGCGTATCGAAAGCAGTGGTCGCCCCCTCGAGATGACCGAAATGGTGGGTGCGCGGTCGCGTCAACCCACCATTTCGGTCATCTCGGCGCTGGTTAGTCAGGAGTCGACCACCACGATTGTGCCGTGCACGTCGCACGCCGCTGCGAGGGTGTTGTAGATCGTGCCGAACTGGATCAGGTTGCGATGCAGCAGGTCGACCCTGCGCTCGCTCTCGCCAGTCACAATGCGAAGCTCGTATTCGAGCTCAGTGAACTTCGGCGGAACATCCTGACGATGGGCCGTGACGCTCACCTCGGCGCTCTCGTAGTCGAACGGCATCATCGCGCGCGCTCGCTCGAGACCCTTGAGCAGGCATCCGGCCAATGCAGCCGACAGCAGTTCGGCGGGGCCGGGCAGACCCGACGGCGAAGGAGGCTGCCAGGCCGAGTCAAGTGGGATGACGGCCTCGCCCGCCGTGATACTGGATGCGCGGTCGGCGGTGGTGCGCGCCCTCACGCTGTAGGTTCCGGACGAATCAGTCATGAGTCCAGCGTGAACGGCGGATGCGACTGGTGCCAGAGCCGATGGTCCCGTCTACCGCGGCAGCTCGCGGTCGAGCAGGGCGAGCACCATCGAGGGCAGCGCCAGTGCGCACATCTCGACGAACCAGAACACCGCCATGCCGGTCTCCGCCGTGATACCGCTGGTTGAGTAGCCGCGAAGCGGCGTATCGAAACCAGCACGGTGGCCCGGTTTCGATACGCGCTTCGCGCTACTCAACCCGCCGGCGCCTACCCGAAGGTGAACGAGTAGGCCTCGAGCCCTGGCGATAGCGTCACCTCGAGGGCGCCCTTGACGGCCCCACCCATCGGGATGATCGAGTACGAGTTGGGCGTGCCCGACACCTCGAACTCGCGCTCCTGGCCGTTGACCGTGACGGTCACCGTGCCCTCGCCGCCCAGCACCATCCGCACCTCGCGGGCGGTGTAGTTGAGCCGGATGCTCGCGGGCCCGTTCGCCGGCTGGGCGTTCTGGAAGTCGAGCGTCCAGTCACCCTTCAGCGCGAACGAGTCGTCGGCCAGGGTCGACGGGTAGCGATAGCTGTTCGTGCCCGACGCGTACTTCTCGTCGCCGCCGAAGTTCACGACCTTGCCGAGGCTGAGGTAGGTCTCCGGGGTGGTGGAGCCGGCGTCAGGGGTGTCGTCCGAGACATCCGTTGCCGGGGGCAGTTTCACGTCGGGGTTGGCAGCCACGAGCAACTGGCGGATGAGCTCCTCGGTGTTGGCATAGCCGCCCTCGCCGAACTTCACGTGGCGCACGACGCCCTCGGCATCGATCAGGTAGTGCGCGGGCCAGTAGCGGTTGCGGTAGTTGGTCCACGTGCTGAGGTTGTTGTCGAGTGCCACGGGGTAGGTGATGCCGAAGTTGCGCGCCCCCGCCATGACGTTGGCGGGCACCTTCTCGAAGGCGTACTCGGGCGAGTGGATGCCGATGACCTCGAGTCCGGCATCCTTGTAGGCGTCGTACCAGGCCGTGATGTGCGGGATCGAGCGCTGGCAGTTGATGCAGGAGTAGGCCCAGAAGTCGACCAGCACGACCTTGCCCTTGAGCTCGGCCAGGTCGACCGGCTGGTCGTTCTCCGTGTTGAACCACTGCTGGATTCCCGTGATGTCGGGCGCGGTACCGCAGCTCTCGAGCTCGGTGGCGCCGTTGGTGCAGAGATCGAGATCCTTGTTCTGGTCGTTCTCGAGCCCGCCCAGGTCGAGCTGCTCGGCGATGGCTTCCGAGTTGGAGAACTGGTCCTGCAGGGCGCTCGTGTAGTCGGGGATGAGCCGCTGGATGAGCTGCGGCACGTTGAACACCAGGCCGATCGACAGGGCGATCATGAGCACGCCGCCGATGACCCGGATGCGCTGCTGGTGCTTGCGGAACGTCTTCACCCGCTCGGCGACTCGGCGGCCGGCGAGGGCGAACACGAGCAGGGGCAGGGCGGCGCCGAGCGCGAAGCTCACCGTGAGCACGATCGTCTCGGTGCCGATGCGGCCGGTCGAGCCGGCCACCGTGATCGCCGCCAGCACCGGTCCGGCGCACGGCACGTACACGGCGCCGAGCGCGAGGCCGAGCACGAATCCGCCGCGGTCGGTGCCGACGTTCTTCTGCGGGATCCACGAGAACGGCTTCTCCAGGATGTGCTGGAACTTCGGCACGATGAGGCCGACGCCGATGAGCACCAGCACCACGATGCCAGCCCACCGCAGGAAGTCCTGCGGCAGGTTCAGCAGCGCGAGGATCAGCGAGCCGATCAGGGTGAAGACGCTGAACGCCACCACGAGGCCCGAGATGACGAGGTAGGGGCGCCAGCGCGAGACGGTGGGTGCGGCATCCGGAGCCCCATCGGCGCGGGCGCTGAGCGCGCCACCCGACAGGAAGATGACCGGCAGCACCGGGAGTATGCAGGGCGAGATTCCGGTGATGAGGCCACCGAGGAATCCGATGAGGGCGAGGCTGAACACGTAGTCCTCCGTGAGGTGAGGCGAGGCGGGCGGGGTTCCGCCGGTCTCACGCAGTTCGGAACGGTGGCGTCGAACGGTTGGCTCTGCCGACCGAACTGCCCAGAATTGGGCCGCCGAAGGCCGCCAACCTGAGCGAAGCCTGCGAACGTCACGCGAAGCGCACCCAATTCCAAACCGCTGCGCCGAGGTGTCCGAACTGACCTGTGATGGCCGACACACCGGTTGGCCCTCACGGCCTTCGGGGGCCACTCACATTCACAAGGAGAATCCCATGCGAGTTCTGAAGCGCAACACCTTCGCTGCACTTACTCTCGCTGCCGTGGCCACTTTCGGCCTCGCAGCGTGTGCACCTGCCGCAACCGACACCGCGACCGAGCCGTCGTCGCCCGCCGCCGAGGCGCCGATGGACGACTACACGGGCGACCTGGTCGGCGCCGGCTGCGCCGCCTACGCCGAGGCTGTGCCCGACGGCGGTGGCTCGATCGTGGGTATGGCCCAGGATCCGGTTGCGGTCGCGGCATCCAACAACCCGCTGCTGAAGACCCTGGTCGCGGCGGTCAGCGGACAGCTGAACCCCGACGTCAACCTCGTCGACACGCTGAACGGCTCCGAGTTCACCGTCTTCGCTCCGGTGGATGACGCGTTCGCGAAGCTCCCGGCCGAGACCGTCGAGGCGCTCAAGCTGCCGGAGAACGCCGCGCTGCTGACCAGCATCCTCACCTACCACGTCGTGCCCGGCCAGATCCTGCCGTCGGACATCGATGGTGAGCTCACCACCGTCAACGGCGCCAAGGTGACCGTGACCGGCAGTGGCGACAACATCAAGGTGAACGACGCGACCGTCATCTGCGGTGGCGTGCACACCGCCAACGCCACGGTGTACCTCATCGACACCGTGCTCACGCCTCCGGCCAGCTAACACTGCCGGAAGACAACGGGGGCCCGCGTGACGTCACGCGGGCCCCTCTTCGTGCGCCGGGGCATCCGCTGCAGATTCGGGCAAACCGATCGAGCGGATGCTCCGAACCAGCTGCATGAGGACCATGACGACGAGAGCCATCGGGCGGGAGATCTGCGATGCTTGAACTCGTGCCGGGGGAACGTAACGTGAGCGACCCTGCCAGCGAGACTCCCGCCTCTCGCCTGCAGGAGTTGCTCGCCCGGGTCGGTCGGGGGGACCGCCAGGCGTTCAGCGCCCTCTACGACGAGATGGCGCCGCGCGTGCTCGGCCTCGTGACCCGCCTGCTGCGCGACCCCGCGCAGTCCGAGGAGGTCACCCAGGAGATCTTCCTCGAGATCTGGCAAACCTCTTCACGTTTTGATCCGAACAAAGGGGGAGCGTCAACCTGGATTCTCACCATGACCCATCGTCGGGCCGTGGACCGGGTGCGCGCCTCACAGGCGTCCCGTGACCGCGATGTGAAGGTCGGCATCCGGGATCTCGACGCCGACTACGACCACGTAGCAGAATCCGTTGAAGTACGAATCGAACATGAAAGGGTGGAGAAGGCCATGGCACGACTGACCGACATGCAGCGCCAGGCGATCACCCTGTCGTACTACGGCGGCTACAGCAACAGCGAGGTCGCCGAGATTCTCAGCGTGCCGATCGGCACGATCAAGACACGTATCCGTGACGGAATGATCCGCCTGCGCGACGAGATGGGGGTGGCATCGTGACGAGCGACAAGGAACTCGGCAACCTGTCCGGCTCCTACGCCCTCAATGGGCTGGATGCCGCTGACCTCGCCGAATTCGAGACTCACCTTCAGCAGTCCCAGGCCACCCGCGACGAGGTCACCGAGCTGACGGACACCGCGGTGCTGCTCGGACTCGCCGTCGAGCCGGTGCAGCCCTCGGCCGGACTCAAGGCGTCGATCATGGACCAGCTGGATGCGCATCCGCAGCTTCCGGTTGCGGCTGCGTCGTCCGCGGCTTTCGCGTCTCCCGCCGGCCGCAAGGCTCAGGCGCGCTGGTTCACCCGCCCGGTGACCGCGCTGGCCGCGGTGGCTGCCGCGATCGCGCTGTTCGTCGGCGGTGGGGTCATCACGACCTCGCTCGCCCAGAACAGTTTCGCCCAGCAGCAGGCCGATCAGCTCGCCGCCATCAACTCGGCGGATGACGCGCAGCGCGCCAGCGTCGACCTCGCCGACGGCGGCACCGCCACGCTCGTCTGGTCGAACACGCTGCTGAGCTCGGCGCTCATCGTGGACGGCCTCGCTCCCCTGCCAGCCGACCGCACCTACGAGCTCTGGTACATCAACGACGCGGGCGCACGCCCCGCCGGCACCTTCGGGGTCGCCGGCAGCGGCAGCACCTGGCGCGTGCTCGACGGAACGATGAAGGCCGGCGACACCGTCGGCGTCACCGTGGAGCCGCGCGGCGGGTCTGACGCACCGACGACCGACCCGGTGGTCGTGATCGCTTCCGCGTAGCACCCCGCTGGTTGAGTAGCCGACGGAGTCGGCGTATCGAAACCAACATCGCGGTTGCATGGTTTCGATACGCGGCCCTTGGCCGCTACTCAACCAGCGGGCAGAAGTAATGCCGGGCCGCAGAACGCCTCTCGGCGCAAGGCCGCTCGAAGCGGCTATTAGTGGAGCCCGGGGTTACTGCGGCCCGGCCGAACTAGTTTACCAAAGCGAAGCGGTGGTGGAGCCGGTGGTCGAGCTTGTCGAGACCGGATGCCGCGCGCTGACCCCGCTCGCGCGCATGCTGCGGACACGCACGCCGGTTCGCGCGCATGCTGCGGACACGCGCGGGCGCTACGGCAGGCCGAAATGTCCGCAGCGTGCGCGCGAGAGCGGGCCGACCTAGTCCAGGCTGCCGATCCGGTAGAGGCGGGCCGCACCCGTCAACTCCTCGGCGGTGAGGGTGAGGCGGTTGGCTCGAGTGGTCAGTTCGGTGGCACGTTCGGGGTTGGTGGGGTCTGCGTCATCCGCGATGCTGGTGGCCCCGGCGCTCAGGATGCGGCAGAACGCGGCGGCGCGCTCCAGCGCGATGGCGAAGTCGCCGCGAAACAGGCCGCGCAGGATCTGGTCGGCGAGTTCGGTGATCTCGTCGGGTCCGGCCGGTTGGGGTGCGCCGGCCACGGCGGCGTCGATGGTCGCCAGCACCTCGGTGCCGCGCTGGAACAGGAGGGCCGTGCCATCCGGGTCCTGGCGGATGACGACCCGCACCAGGTAGATGCGCCACAGCGCGCCCGGCAGGCTGCGCGGGCTGGAGCGCGCCCACAACTCGGCGAGCGCGTCGATTCCGTGCGAGTCGGTGTAGGCGACGAGCCGCTCGAGCACGGCGGGGTCGTCGGTCTCGCGCGCGCGGTTGACGAGGGCGTGGGCGGTGTCGTGGGCGACGCGCAGAATCTGGGCGGGGTCTTCGCCGCCCTCGTACTCGTCGAACTTGTCGCCCGAGTACTGGGTGGGTTTGTGGAAATCGTCGGCCATCAACTCAACGGTACGCTTGATCTGTAGGGCCTGTAGCTCAGTTGGTAGAGCATCGGACTTTTAATCCGCGGGTCGCGGGTTCGAGCCCCGCCGGGCCCACGCGTCGGTGTGTATGACTTCGCCTGATTCTGGACGTTTGGTCTTCGGGTGATGGTTGACGGTGTTCCGGATGATGCTTGACAGTTC
>JAIUPK010000002.1 GCA_020160915.1 Actinomycetota bacterium
GCCACGGCTGCCGCCCTGGCTGCGGAGATCGAGCACCGCTCCCGCCGCGAACTCGGGCATGCCGGTCTAGCCCAACGACTGGGCGCACGCACCCCGGAGCGGTTGGTGCAACACCTGACCGGGTCAACGTCTCGGGAAGCATCGACGATGGTGCGTGTCGGGGCGTTGATGGCCTCAGCCACTGATGCACAGACGCAATCACAGACGTCGGGCTCGGACTCCGCAGCCGAGCCCGACCCCCACCCCTGGCTGCACGACGTCGGGGCTGCAGTCGCTGCAGGGCAGCTGTCGTTGGAGGCTGCTGAGGCGATCCGCTCCGGGTTGGGGATACCCGACGACACCGTGTCGGTCGAGTCTCTGGCACACGCTGCGGCAACCCTGCTAGCTGAGGCCACGACCCTCACCGTCGAGAAGCTCGCCGCCCGCGCCCGCGACCTCAGGGTCGGGTTGGACCTGGACCGGGTCGCCGAACGTGAACAGTTCCTGCGATCCAAGCGATACCTGCACCTGTTCGCCCAACCCGACGGCATGACCCGCCTGTCGGGGCTGCTGGATCCGGAGTCCGCGGCGATCGTCACCGCCACCTTCGATGCCGTCACCTCACCACGCCGCGGCGGACCCCGCTTCGTCGACCCCACCCTCGCCGACCGTGCCGAGCAGGTTGTCGCCGACGACCGCACCACCGAACAGTTGGTGCTGGATGCGTTCGTCGAGCTGATCCGCATCGGCACCGCCGCCGACACCAAAGTTGTCCTCGGAGCCAAGCGTCCCGGAATCAAACTCCTCGTCACCGACCGTGACCTGCGTCAACGGCGCGGGGTCGGATTCATCGAAGGTCACACCGAACCGGTGTCCATCGCCACCATCGAACGACACGCCTGCACCACCGGGGTCATCCCCATCAAGTTCGACACCGAGGGCGAGATCCTGAACCTCGGCCGGGAACATCGACTATTCGGCAGCCGACAAGGCATCGGCATCGCCGCCCGCGACGGCGGCTGCCAACTCGGAGACTGCGACCGACCACCCAGCTGGTGCGAAATCCACCACATCGACCACTGGACCCGCGACCACGGCTCGACGAACACCGACCGCGGAATCCTGCTCTGCCGACACCACCACATGCTCGTGCACAACAACGGCTGGGAAATCACCCGCACCAACGGGATCACCCACTTCATCCCCCCACCCGACATCGACCCCGAGCAGAGACCCATCCGAGCACGGTCGAAAAGCCCAGCACTCACGCGACTACTCGGCACGTGAGCTCGAGGGCGACGCCGCAGGTAGTGGGGAGCAGCGCCCCGTCACTGACTGCTCGCCAGTCACTGACTGCTACAGCTGGTCGCCGCTCACCGAGAAGGTGTCGCACGCGTTCGGTCCGCCGTTGTAGCCGGCGGTGAACCAGCGCTGACGCATCTCGCTCGACCCGTGAGTCCACGTCTCAGGCGTGACCTGGCCCTGAGTGGCCTCCTGGATGCGATCGTCACCCACCGCCGATGCAGCGCTCAGGGCATCCGCCACCTGGGTGTCGGTAACAGGCTGCAGGAAGGTGACCCCGTTGCTGTCCTTGATCGTGGATGCCGCCCCCACCCATGCGCCCGCGAAGCAGTCGGCCTGCACCTCGAGTCGCACCCCGTCGGAGGTCGGTCCGGTGTTCTGCAGGTCGAGACCGTTCATGATGCCCACGATGTTCTGGATGTGGTGCCCCCACTCATGGGCGACCACGTACATCTGCGCGAGCGAGCCGCCGGACGCCCCGAACCGCGAGGTGAGCTCGTCGTAGAAAGCGGTGTCCAAGTAGATGGTCTGGTCGTTGGGGCAGTAGAAGGGACCGACAGCGCTGGTCGCACCGCCGCAGCCCGTGTTCGTGGCATCCGTGAACAGCACGATGTTCGTCGATGTGTAACCCTCGACCTGGCTCGCCCAGTAGGTGTCCAGCGAGTCTGCGGCGCCAGCCATGCGGCAGTCGATGCTGTCGTTCGCGGCGGCCCCCGTGGTGCACTCGGTCAGCGGCGCACCCTGCTCCTGAGTCGTCGGCTGACCGGCACCGGCGAGCCCGGTGAGGTCGACACCGAGCACCTGCGACAGCACGAACAGTCCGATGAGCAGGAGGCCTCCACCACCACCGACTGCGATGCCCGTGTTGCGCCCGCGGCGGCTGATGTGGCTGGGGTCGATGTTGGCGTTGTCGTTGAACGTCATGCCACGAAACTACGCCAGAATCGGGCATCCCGGTCAACCGCGCGGAGGACTCAGCCGGGCAGGGTAGGTTGCCCCTCATGATCAAGGATGCCGTGACGAGGGCTCGGGCCGAGGCATCCTGGCAACAGTGGGCGCTGCTCGCCGTCGGACTGGCGTGTGCCATCGCGGTGCGCTTCACCCTGGGACCGCTCAGCACCGGCGACTACACCCACTTCATGAAGGGCTGGATCGAGGTGCTGCGCGAGCAGGGGTTCGCCGCTTTCGGCACCTCGTTCGCCAACTACAACCCGCCGTTCCTCTACCTGCTGTACCTGTTCGGCCTGCTGCCGATCGACGGCCTCGCGGTCGTGAAGGTGATCGCCGCGCTGTTCGACTTCGCGCTGGCGGCGGGGGTGGCGGCGATCGCCTACCGGCTGCGAGGCAGCATCATCGTGGCTGCGTTCGCGGGTGTGGGCGCGCTGTTCATCCCCGAGGTGCTCATCAATTCCGGGATGTGGGGGCAGGTCGACGCGACCTACACGGCGTTCCTCGTCTGGAGCGTTTACTTCGTTCTCGCCCGCCGCGACATTCCCGCATGGGTGCTCTTCGCCCTCGCGCTCTCCTTCAAGCTGCAGGCGATCTTCCTGATGCCCTGGCTGGCCCTCGCGTTCGTGCTGCAGAAGCAGCGCTGGCGCGCGGTGGCGATCGGTGTCGGCGTGTTCCTGCTGACCTATGTTCCCGCCCTGCTCGCCGGCCGCTCTCCGGGCAGCCTTGCTGGCATCTATCTCGCGCAGGCGCAAGGCTACAAGCACCTCACCGATCGCGCCGCCAACCTCTATCAGTGGGTCCCGGACTCCCTGTACGAGCCCGTCGCGGCGGCAGGCGTGATCCTGGCCGTCGGGATCGTCGCCCTACTGTGTGTGCTCTACCTCCACCGAGCCCGCGATGTCGACCGACCCGAGGTGTGGCTGGTGCAGATCGCCGCCGCGTTCGCCGTGCTCGTGCCCTTCGTGCTGCCCGCCATGCACGAGCGCTACTTCTACGCCGGCGGGGTACTTGCGATCGTCTGCCTGCTGCTCGATCGCCGCTACCTCCTCCCGGCGATCGCGCTGCAACTCACGGCCGTTCTGAGCTACGCACCGTTCCTGTTCCGCACGACGATCGTGCCGTTGCCGTACGTCGCCGTGCTGCAGCTGGCGTCGGTCGTCGCCGTCGTCGTGCTGTCGCTGTCGCATCCGCGTCAGGATGCCCAGCCGCTCTTCGCTCGCCGGGACTAGTCCCAGCGGCCCTCCGCGGCCCGGTGGATGATCTCCAGCAGTTTCGCGCGCAACTCCGGGCTGTCGCTGTGCGCCGGGAAGACCTCGCTCTCGACGCTGCGAATGGATGCCCACGCCTCGTCGCCCGCGGGGGTGCGGGTCACGAGCATCCGCCGCCTGTCGCTCTCGTCGGCTCGGCGCTCGATGAAGCCGGCGCGCTCGAGCCGCTCGACCGTGCGCGACATCGTCTGGGTCTCGACCTTGGCCAGGCGCGCCATGTCGGTCTGACTGAGCGGCCCGGCGTCGAGGAAGTGCAGCGCGATCATGCCTGCATGGGTGAGTCCGCGCTTCTCGAGCGCCTCAGTCCAGGCGTGCTCGACCAGACGAGCCGCCGTCGAGAGCAGGCGACCCGTCGGCCACTTCTGCATCGGGTCGGGCGGGTCTGTCACGGTTTCCACTGTAGTGATAGCGTAAATTAGTAAGCCAGCTTATCAATTCGGCGTGGTCGATCGTGGGTCGGTCGGGCGAGGGTCGCTCGACGGGTTGTCGGTCGACGGCCCGGGCGGTCGGCGAAAGTCGGCAGACGAAAGTAAGTCGGGAGCAACATGCGTGAAACGAAGGACATCGTCCGCCAGATCACCGTCGCCGCGAGCGCCGTCTTCGCGCTGATCGGCGCGTTCGTGGGCTCCGGCGCCGCGGGCGGTACCCCGATCCAGAACGCCGCCGGCGGAGCCCTCGCCGCCGACGCCACCCTCATTGCGCCGGCAACGCCCGCCTTCTCGGTGTGGTCCGTCATCTACCTGGGACTGATCATCTACGCCGTGTGGCAGCTTCTGCCCGGCCAGTCGAGCGCCGAGCGTCACCGACGGCTCGGCTACTGGATCGCGGCATCCCTCGTGCTCAACGCGTTCTGGATTCTCAGCATCCAGTTCGATCTGCTGCCGCTCAGCGTGCCCATCATCGTGGTGTTGCTCGCGGTGCTCGTGCAGGCGTTCCTGCAGGCGATCGCCTACCCGCCCACGTCTGTCGCCGACGGCATCATCACGGATGCCACGATCGGCCTCTACCTCGGCTGGGTCTGTGTCGCGACCGCCGCCAACGTGACCGCCCTTCTCGTCGCCAGCGGATTCACCGGCTGGGGTCTGCCGCCGGAGCTCTGGTCGGTCGTGGTCGTCGGCGTGGCCGCCGCCGTGGGCGTCGTGCTCGCCGTCGTCAGCCGCGGACGCATCTCGCCCGCCCTCACGCTGGCCTGGGGTCTGACCTGGGTGGCCGTCGGCCGCCTCGCCGGTGAGCCCGCGTCGCTGGCCACCGGCATCGCCGCCGCTGCCGCCGCCGCCCTCGTTCTCATCGTCACCATCGTCATCCGTCTCACCCGTCGAAAGGCACTCCCCGCGTGACATCCGCAGACTCCGACATCACCAATACCCGCATGCACAAGCGCCGGTGGGCGGGGCTGGTCTTCATCAGCGTCGCGGTCGCCCTCATCATCGTCGACTCGACGATCGTCAATGTCGCCATCCCGTCGATCGTCGCCGACCTCGGAATCTCGTCCACCCAGGTGCAGTGGGTGCAGGAGAGCTACACCCTCGTATTCGCGGCGCTGCTGCTCGTGTTCGGCACCCTCGCGGACCGCTACGGGCGCAGGCTCATGGTGCTGCTCGGCGTTGTGCTGTTCGCCGTGGCATCCGTCTTCGCGGCGCTGGCGAGCACTGGTGACCTGCTGATCCTGTCGCGCCTGATTCAGGGTGTGGGCGGGGCGATGATCCTGACGTCGTCGCTGTCGATCATCAACGCGACCTTCCGTGGCCGGGAGCGCGCCATCGCGTTCGCCGTCTGGGGCTCCACCATCGGAGGCATGGCGGCCGTCGGCCCACTGCTCGGCGGCTGGCTGACCACGTACTTCTCGTGGCGCTGGGCATTCGGCATCAACGTGCCGCTCGGCGTGATCATCATCATCGGAATCCTGTACGCGGTCGTCGAGTCGAAGGAGGCGGGCATTCCCCGACGGGTGGATGTCGTCGGCGCCCTGCTCTCGGTCGTGCTGTTCGGCACGCTCGTGTTCGGTCTCATCGAGGGCCGCACCTACGGCTGGTGGCTGAGCAACAAGCCGCCGTCGTTCTGGACGCTGGATGTCTCGCCCATCCCGTTCGTCTTCGGCATCACCCTCGTCGCGCTCGCCGCATTCATCGCCTGGGGCGTGCACCGTGAGCGCCAGGGCAAGTCGACGATGCTCGCGTTCGGGCTCCTGCGCATCCCGTCGTTCCGCAACGGCAACATCGCGGCGCTCATCGTGTCGCTCGGTGAGTTCGGCCTCATCCTCTCGCTACCGCTGTGGCTTCAGAACGTGCTCGGCTACGACGCCCTGCAGGCCGGGTTCATCATCCTCGCGCTCGCGATCGGCTCGTTCGTCTCGAGCGGATTCGCCGGCGCATTCGGCAACCGGGTCTCCCCCGTCACGATCGTGCGCGTCGGTATCCTCGCGGAGATCGTGGGCATCATCATCGTCGCCTTCAACATCACGCCGACCGCGCAGTGGTGGCAGATCGTGCCCGGAATCTTCATCTACGGCTTCGGTGTCGGGCTCGCGACGGCGCAGCTGACCAGCGTCGTGCTCAAGGATGTGCCGCTCGACCAGAGCGGCCAAGGCTCGGGCACGCAGAGCACGGCCCGCCAGATCGGCTCGGCCCTCGGCATCGCGATCCTCGGAACCGTGCTCTTCACGAACCTCGGCGCTGGGCTCCAGGCCAAGCTCGATGCGCGGCCCGAGATCCCTGCGGCTGCGGCCACGCAGATCGTCGACGCCGTCGTCGATTCGGCGGGCGGCGCCATCCCCGGTCTCGATGCCCAGTCAGCGGATGTGGCGGCCGACGCCCGTCAGGCCTTCAGCGACGCGACCCGGCTCGGTGCATTCACGGCGGCGGGATTCCTCGCGCTCGGCTTCGTGGCGACGCTGCGTCTCACCGGCAGCGGCCGCCGCGAGGAGCACCTGGAGAAGTAGCCGTGGCACGCCGCCCGCGAGTCGGGGCAGGTGGTGGGGCGCGATGCCGCGCAGCCAACCGAGTGCCCCGACTCGGCGGGGTTTCGATATGCCGCGGTTTCGATACGCCGCGGTTTCGATACGCCGCTGAAGCGGCTACTCAACCAGCGCGCCGGTGCACCGACTTCAGGCGCAGGTACGCGTTCAGGCCCTCGGGGCCGTACTCGACGCCGAGGCCCGAGTCCTTCCAGCCGCCGAACGGGGCGGCGTGGTTGGAGCCGAAGAAGTTGACGCCGATGCTGCCGGTCTCGATCGTGCGCGCGAGAGCGGCGGCGCGTGCCTCGTCGGCGGAGAAGATCGAACCGCCGAGGCCGAACTGGCTGTCGTTGGCGATGCGCGCGGCATCAACGTCGTCGTCGAACGGGATGACCACGAGCACCGGACCGAAGATCTCCTCCTGGGCGATACGCATGCGGTTGTCGACGTCGCTGAAGACGGTGGGCTGCACGTAGAAGCCGCGATCGAACGCCGGCCGCCCGCCACCGGTCGCGACAGTGGCGCCCTCCGCGCGGCCGAGCGCGATGTAGCCCTCGACCCGGTCGCGCTGCCGCGCCGAGACCGTCGGCCCGTAGACCGTGTCCAGCTCGAGCGGGTCACCCTGCTTGGTCGACGCGACGACGCCCGCCACCAGCTCTACGATCTCGCCGTACCGCGAGCGCGGCGCGAGGATGCGCGTCGAGTTGTAGCAGGTCTGGCCGGTGTTGCGCAGGCAGGTGCGGTTGAGCATCGTGCCGAAGTGGTCGAGATCGACGTCATCCAACAGGATCGCCGCCGACTTGCCGCCGAGCTCGAGGGTCACCGGCCGCAGCAGCGAGCCGCACTGCTGCGCGATGATGCGCCCCGCCTCGGTCGATCCCGTGAACGCGACCTTGTCGACCAGTGGGTGCTGCACGAGCAGGCTCCCCGTCTCGCGTCCGCCCGTGATCACATTGATGACTCCCGCGGGGATGCCCGCGGCGACCGCAGCCTCCAGGAGCACCCTGAGGTCGAGAGGCGTCTCGGCCGCGGGCTTGATCACGACGGTGCATCCCGCGAGCAGGGCCGGGGCGAGCTTGACCATCACGAGCCCGAGCGGGAAGTTCCACGGCGCGATCAGCGCGCACACCCCGACCGCCTCGCGGCTGACCTCCGTGTACGAGCCGGGCGCGTTCGGGAACGGCCGCGCGTCGACAGCATCGACGAGGTCGGCGAGAGTCGCAAAGTAGCGCAGTATGCCCGCCGAGTGGGATGCCGCAGCCGACGTCTCGGCGATCGGGCTACCGTTCTCCGCTGTGATCACCCGTGCCATCCCCTCGCCGCGCGCCGCGAGCTCGTCGGCGAAGCGCAGCACCACCTCGGCGCGCGCCGCAGCACCCATGCCACGCCAGTCCGGCAGTGCGGCGCGGGCGGCGAGCACCGCGGCATCCACATCGGCTTCATCAGCGTCAGGCACCGACGCCCAGATCTCCTCGGTGGCGGGATTCACGACGTCGATTCGGCCGGCCGCCGATGCCGCGCGCCACTGACCACCGATGAACAGGTCGGTGTGCTCGCCTCCCAGGCTCACGGAGGTCACCTCAGATCACATCGAGCTTGAGAAGCTCAACCGACCGTGCAAGTTCTGCAGCCGCAATCTCCCGTGCCGAATCCGTGATCAGCTCACGGAAGGTGCCCGTCTTCAGCTGCTCGTGATACTGACTCGGGGTCTTTCCGAACCAGCCGGAGGCGAGTCCGATGCCGGTCGGTGTGAACCGCCACAGTCGGTCGGCGTCGCGCACCAGGGCATCCTCGATGGAGTGGTGCTGCAGCCTCGTGTCGTGACCGTCGATGATGTCGGTAACCCGTGTGATGAACGCGTCCTCGTAGCCGAGACCGGGCAGGATCTCGCGGGCGATGTTGCACCCCTCGAGCTCGTGAAGGTACCGCACATCGCTCGTGCGCCAGTCGCCACGGAAGCCCTCGGAGATGATCTTCGACTCATCCACCCGCGACCAGCCCGAATCGTGCAGGAGGATCGCAACCCGGACTACGAGGGGGTCCGCCTCCGGGTGGGTTTCCAGCAGCAGCTCGGCGAACGCGAACGACAGCGGGGTGTGGATGTCGTTGGAGCGGGCACGAAGGGCGGGTTCGGCGGCACGCCAGACATCGTCGAGCGAAGGCCAGTCACCGTCGGGGGAAAACCCCGAAGCGAGCGTTCGGATGGTTGGTGAAGGGGACTGCGATGGCATGGGGGACCTTTTCTACGCCGGGCTGGGGACGACGAGGGACTTGAGAGGACGGCTGGTGTCGGGGGCCTGATCAGCGGGGATGGTCGCGTTCTGACCGAGCGCACGACGCACGGCCATGTAGTCCGGTGCGTCGTTGACGGAGTCGATCGCGATGAGTTGCCCGTCGCGGTAGTAGAGCACCGAGAAGTGCTCGTCATCGGGGTTGCCGCGAAGCACAGCCTCATCGAAGCCGGAAGAGAGACCCGCGATCTGTAGCTTCAGGTCGGCCTGGTCTGACCAGAACCACGGCACAGCTCGATAGGGCTCGAGTTTGCCGATGAGCGTCGCGGCGGCGACCTTGGCTTGGTCGACGGCATTCTGCACGGACTCGAGACGTACACGCCCTTCACCGCCAAGGGGGTGCGGAAGCAGCACGGCATCTCCCGCAGCGACGATGCGAGGGTCGCTGGTGCGAGCGAACTCATCAACGACTATCGCGCCGCCCGAGAGCTCGAGTCCCAGTTGCTCAGCAAGACCGGAGCGAGGAACCACGCCGATACCGATCAGCACCAGGTCGGCGGGGATGAGCTCGCCGTCCTCGAGTTCGACGCCAGCGACTGCCGTCTCACCGACGAGGCGAGCGATCCGCGCGTCGAGACGCACGTCGGTTCCGCGGCGACGGTGGGCTTGCCGGTAGAACTCGCTCGTGATCGGCGAGACCGCGCGGGCGATGAGCCGGTCCGCGGCCTCAAGCACTGTCACAGCCTTCCCGGCCTTACGTGCGGCAGCAGCGACCTCGAGGCCGATGAACCCGCCTCCGATGACGACGACGTTGGCCGCGGCATCCCACCGCCCCTTGAGTTCGTCAGCGTCACTGAGATCACGGAGGTAGAGCACGCCGTCGAGATCGCCGCCCTCGATCTGCAACCGACGGGGTTCGGAACCCGGCGTGAGTGCGAGCTGGGCGAATTCGATGCGAGCGCCGGATGCGGTGGTCGCGACCCCGCGCTCGCCCGTGAACTCGACGGCGACGACGGCGTCATCGCAGCGGAGGGTGATGTGCTTGTCGTCGTAGAAGGACGGGGCACGCAGCTCGAGGGTCTCGACATCGGCTTCGCCGGAGAGGTATGCCTTGGACAGCGGCGGTCGCTGATACGGTCCGGATGCCTCGCTCCCACTGAGCGTGATGGGTCCCGTGAACCCGAGGTCGCGAAGGCTGACCGCGAGCTGCATCCCCGCCTGGCCGGCTCCGATGATCAGGATGTCGTCCATGGTTACAACTGCTCGGGGGCGATGCGCACGAGGAGTCCGTCGAGTTCGTCGCGCATCTTGATCTGGCACGACAGGCGACTGTTGGGCAGGCGTTCGGCCGCGGCGCCGTCGAGCATGTCATCCTCGAGGTCGCCCGCGCCGCCGACCCGATCGGTGAAGGCCTCGTCGACGTAGACGTGGCAGGTCGCACACGAGCACGCCCCGCCACACTCCGCGACGATTCCCTCGACGCCGTGCTTCACGGCGACCTCCATCACGGAGTCCCCGAGACGCGCCTCGAGCGTCGTCGAGGTCCCGTCGGGGGAGATGTAGGTGATGTCGGGCATTCTGGGCTCCTTGAGTTGGCTGGTCGGTCAGAGGAACTGCTTGCCACCGTCTACGACGATGGTCTGGCCGGTGAGGTATCCCGCCTGATCGGAGGCGAGGAAGAGTGCAGCGCCGACGATGTCGTCGGGCTGGCCAGCACGTTTGATGGCTCCGCGATCGACACCGTAGGTCTCGGCATCCTCGAGCAGGCCGAGGCTGGCTTCGGTCAAGGTGAAGCCGGGGGCGATCGCGTTCACGGTGACGCCCGCCGCGCCGACCTCGCGCGCCATGACGCGCGTCATCCCAATCACGGCCGCTTTCGAGGCGACATAGTGCATCCAGAGCGGTGACCCGCTCATCACGGTCGCCGAGGCGATGTTGATGATGCGCCCGCCGGGACTGGTCAGGTGTGGGAAGGCCGCCGCCGAGACCAGCCACGTGCCTTTGGCGTTGACGCCCATCACCCGATCCCACTCGGTCGGATCGATGTCGGTGAACGGCGTGCGGGTCAGCGTCGCGTAGATCGCAGCGTTGTTGACAACCACATCGAGCCGACCGAAGTGTGCGATGAGCGAGTCGACCATCGCTCGCACCGAGTCGGCGGATGTCACATCCACCGTCACTGCGAGCGCCTGAGCACCGCGGCCCAGGAGTACCTCGACCGTGCGCTCGGCGCCGGGACCATCGATGTCGGCGACGACCACACGATCCCCCTGGGCCGCGAAGCCCTCGGCGAAAGCCCGCCCCAGGCCCCCGCCGGCGCCGGTGATGAGAACCACGCGTGACTCGGTCATGACTGCTCCCGCTGATGTACTAGTTCCAGCTGTGGACTGTTCTGCATCGAGCCGACCGCCACGAGCGCCCGGGACATCGCCCGGGCGGGCTCGGTGAAGAGCTCCGAGTAGGCGCGGTAGGCGCAGAGCCTCAGTGATTCGTCATCGTCGATGCCGAACCAATCGCAGACGACGGCGCGGCCGTGGGGAGTGACTCTCCACAGCTTGTCGGCATCCTTGACGATCGAGTCCTCCAGGCTCATCGAGTCGGGTCGGCTGTCATGGCCATCGATGATCTCGGTGATTCGGTCGATGTCGCTGGCGGGCAGCCCGACGGTGGTGAGGATCTCACGCGCGATACGAGCGCCTTCCTTCTCGTGCTTCAGCACAAGCTCGGGGACACCTCCGCCGGGTGCGATCGCCTCCAACGCCTCGCGCTCGTCGACGGTCGACCATCCGGTGTCGTGAAGCAGGATGGCCGGCAACACGATCCCCTCGTTCGCCTCTGGCAGTTGCGACAGCAACGCCGCCGCTAGCCCATAGGAGAACAGCGAGTGTGCGTCATTGTCACGCACCGTCAGATAGGGGGCCGCGAGAGCCCAGATCGCCTCATCCCGCTCGCCGAGCGCGACCAGGCCGGGCACGGCATCCCACGCGGGGATCCGCGAGGAGACATCGCGACCGAGGTGGTTCACTCGGGGGCGGGATGAGGTGGTCATGGTGATCTGCCGCTCTCTACTCGAGGATGGTGACGATGCCCTGCGAGCCGTCCACCCGCAGTCGCATCCCCGTCTTGATCTTCGTCGATGCACTGCCGGTGCCGGTGACGGCGGGCAGCCCGTACTCGCGGCAGACGATGGCCGCGTGGCTCATCATGCCGCCGATGTCGGTGACCGTCGCCGTGATCTTGCCGAAGACGGGACCCCAACTCGGTGCCGTGACGGGAGCGACGAGGATCTCGCCCTGCTGCAGCTCGCCGAGCTGTTCCGGCCCGGTGATGACGCGTGCGAAACCTTCGACCACTCCCGGGGACGCAGCCATGCCCTTGAGCCCGGGGTTCTCCTGGTCGTCGCCGGCGAGCCACTGCTGCACCTGCTCCGTCGTGATGCCCCACAGCATGATCGTGAACGGCTCGTTGATCGTCTCGGGCGGCGTGTTGAAGGCCGGCTCGGGGCGGGCCGTCGCAAGGGCCGCAACGATACCGCGACGACGCTCGATCTCTGCTGGCCAATAGGTCGGACCGATCGGGTCGGCACCCACGCCCCAGCCGGTGGCGAGGTCGAAGATCACCGGGCGTACCTCGTCGCGCGTGAGGTACAGCATGTCGTCGGTGTTCTCCCAGAAGCCGTAGCTGTGGAACAGCGCCGAGAGCTGGCGTACTTTGCGCCAGAACACGCCCATCGTCCAGTGCTCGATATAGAAGTTGTGGTCCTCCACGTAGGGGTAAACCGTGCGAGCGAGCCCCAGCTTGCCCTGGAAGGTGGCCAGCGCGTCGCCGGACAGGAAGTCCGAGTATTCACCGACGATGCGGTCGCGTTCGGCGATGAGGTCGTCGGTCGGGCGGCGCAGGACGTCGCCGCGGGCAGCGCGCGCTACGTAGTCCTTGATGTAACCGATCGGCAGATCGAGGTTGTCACGCCAGTAGACGTCGGACCCATAGAAGCCGTTGCCCGAGGTGTAGTTGAACCACGGCTCCTGCGCCTTCTCCCAGGCGGCGAGCCACTCGGCGCCACCATCGGAGGCGGCAATGGCGGCGAGCCTCTGCTCAGCGCCCTCGTGCACCGCAAAGATCTCAGCGAGGTTCAGCTTCACCGCCAATTCGGCGAGGCCCTTGAGCTCGTCGTCGGGGCGGAACAGTACCGAGTCGACACCCTGCACCATGCGGGCAATCGCGAGGTCAGGGATGCCCGGGAACGACTCCTTGCAGAAGCCGAAGAAGTCGAGGTAGGCAACGTAGCCGAGGTTGAGGAACTCGAAGTGGTACTCCCAGTTCTGGTAGGCGAGCTGGATGAGGCGGTCGTAGTCGGCCATCATCTTCGCGCTCGGGTCGATGCCGGCGCCGCTCGTGATCACCTCGAGGTCTACCATCTCGGGCAGGGCCTCGAAGTTGATGGCATCCATCTCCTCGATCGTGCCGAGCACCTTCTTCTTCCAGTTCTCCAGAAGCGAATCCCAGTTCGCGAAGTAGTAACCTGCGCGCTCCATGAAGTGGGGCACGCGGTCGCCGATGAGCTCGGGCGCAACGGCGACCGGGCTCATGTAGCAGAAGCCGTTGTGGATGCGGAACTCGATGCCGTTGGCCGGCGGAATGATGTAGTGCCGCGTGTTGAACGCACCAAGGCAGCGCACGGCGAACTCGACGCCGACTGTCTCGAACGGCTTGAACACGTTGGGCCAGTGCTGGCTGTCGCAGAACCAGAACTTGGCGTTCTCCTTGTCACGCAGGTTCTCCTGGAAGACGAGGTTGTAGGGGTAGAGCTCCTTCCAGCCCTCTGCGCCGGGAGGTGCCTCCAGGTCGTAGGGGGAGTCGAAGCTCTTGCGAGCGACGGTCTGCGTCATTGCGTTCGTCATTGCGTTGGGCCTTTCTCGGTTCGTCGGGACTGGTGGTGATGACAGCACGGTTCACGGATCGCTCGTGGCGACCCGAACGGCGGTCGGGGTGTGGCTAGGTGCGGGTGCCCATCTGAGCGAGGAGTGATCGGGTGATCGCCTCGATTCCGGATCCGCCGGAGGTGTAGTTCACCGGAGTCTCCTTCTGCGACCAGACCGTCTCCGGTCGCGATTGCAGGAGCAGCACGTTCTGACCGGGCGGGAGATCGGCGTCGATCGCCCACTCGACGTCCTGCACACTGCCGTAGTGCTTCTCTGCACTCTTCGCCAGCCGCGCCACGGCGATGAGTTCCTCATCACTGAGGCTCGGCGAGTTGCGCCGCTCCGCCTCGACTTCGCGTCGGGCGACTGTGCCGTGACCTGTCGGCACGAGCTCCTCATGCTTGTCGCTGATGATGCGATCGATCACGTGCAGCAGAACCTTGTCGATGAGGAAGTTGTCGGGCGTCACCTCGCCTGAGACCACCAATTCGCCAAGGCCCCAACTGGAGTCGATGACGATCTTGGAGCGATCGCCATTCTTCGGGTCGATCGTCATGGCTACCCCCGATGTGCGGGAGTTGACCATCTTTTGGACAGCCACAGCCATCGACAATCCCTCGTCAGAGATACCGTTGGCTGCGCGGTAGGTGATGGCTCGAGCCGTGTACAGGCTCGCCCAGCACTCGCGCACCCGCTGGAGAACGTTCTGCTGTCCAGTGATCCACAGATAGGTGTCTTGTTGACCTGCGAAGCTCGCATCGGGCAGGTCCTCGGCGGTCGCGCTCGACCGCACCGCGACGGGAACCTCACCGCCGCACACCGTCATGAGCGCGTCGTAGGCGGCGATAGTGTCGTCACGCACATCATCTGGAACCGCCTGCGTGAGGATGAGCTCGCGGATGTGAGCGGCGCGCGTGTCGACCTCAGCGACATCGTCGTGGTCGAGTCCGTCGAGCACCCGCGCGATGTGTTCGCGAAGGGTGGTCTGGTTCATCACGGCGTCGAACGCGTCGGTCGTGATCGCGAACCCGGGCGGTACGGGGGCACCGGCTGACGTCATGATCGCGAGGCTTGTGCACTTGCCGCCGAGGCGCTCATGCTCGGGAGTCTCGGAGCTGTCGAAGGGGAAGGTGTAGATACTCATGAGCGACCTCCTTCACCCCAGGTGACGGCCACAGCGGTCGGCGCGCGGAACGACAGGTTGTCGCCAAAGGCGATCTCCTGACCTGGTACGAGAGCGAGATCAGGGATCTTCGCGGTGATCTCCTCGAGAACGACACGCACCTGCAGCTTGGCCAGCAGGTTGCCCAAGCAGTAGTGGATCCCGAAGCCGAAGGAGAGGTGGCTGCGGGCATTCTTGCGGGCGATATCGAACAGGTCCGGCTCGGCGAACACCGACTCGTCGCGGTTCGCCGACCCCATGACCAGGAGCACATTCGACCCCGCCGGAATCGGCACTCCGCCAATCTCTGTATCGATGACGGCCTTGCGCCGCCAGGCAACAATGCTCGGGCTGAAGCGAAGCACCTCATCGATTGCGGCCGGGATGACCGAATTGTCCTCGCCAAGCTGGCGGTACTGCTCCGGATGAGCGAGGAGCACTCGGAGGGCGTTCGAGATCAGGGTCGTCGTTGTCTCGTGACCAGCGAAGAGCAGGCTGTAGAGGAAGGACGCGATCTCGTGATCGTTGATCTCGTTGCCCTCGGCCTGAAGGCGCACCATGTCTCCGACGAGATCGTCACCGGGGTTCGCCTTCGCCTCGGAGACGAGTTGCTGACAGTAGTTCCAGTACTCGACGAGGTTGATGGCGTGGGGGATCTGGTCCTCGTCGCTGAGGTCTCCCCACGTCATTGCCGCGCGGCTGCCCGCCCACTCCTTGACTTGGGGGATCATGTCGATCGGAACGCCGAGCAGGGTGAGGATCGTGATGGTGGGAACATCCCACGCGAGAGACGCGACGATGTCCGCGGGCGCGCCGTCCGCGAGCATCCGGTCGATCAGGCGATCCACGTTCTCGCGGATCAGAGGCTCGAGTACCTTGTAGCGACGCGGCGTGAATGCCTTGGTCGCGACATCCCGGATGCGCGTGTGCTCGGGAGGCACGCGAGCGGACAGTCCGGAGTATGCCGTGAAGCCGCCCTCGGTCATGATGCGCTTGGCCGGTTCGCCAGCTGGTCGTACGGGAGCCTGGGCGTTCTCGGAGGAGAACTGCTCCCAGTTGGCGAAAGTCGCCTTGATGTCGTCGTAACGGGTCACAACGTAGTAGCCGATGCGTTCGTCGAACATCACCGGCTCCTCGCGACGAAGTTCGGCATAGATCGGGAATGGGTCCGCCATGGCGAACGGCTCGAACCCGTGGTGCTCATGCACCGCTACGTCAACGCTCATCACGTTCCTCCTTGAACCGAAGTGATGCTTCATGGTGCGCTTCCTGTGGGCGTGCACCTAGCACCACTTCTCACTCAGTGAGAATCGCTACGCCGAGCGGGATGACGCGGCCACGCCGACGGCACCGCAAGCGCCCGCTCCACCCGCTCGGCGGTCGACTGCAGTAGCGGGAGGAACCGCCGCGCCTCCCCGGACCGCGCGGCCTCGATCACTACTCCGATCGCGGCAACCACCTCCTCAGCGACGACGATCGGTACCGCGATGGAGCACGAGCCCACCCGCATCTGGTTGATAGTGATCGAGTAGTGGTCATGGGCGGCGGCGGCGACCGCCGCACGAAGCCCATCGGGATCCACGAGGGTGCGCTCAGTTGGCGCCTCGAGCTCGCGCTCGACGTACGCCTCAACGAACCACTTCGGTTCGGCTGCGAGCAGCACGCGACCAACCGCGGTCGTGTGCAGTGGCAGCCGCCCGCCGACTCGCGAGACCATCGGCACCTTGCGGGACCCGTAGATCTTGTCGATGTAGAGCACCTGCGTGCCCTCGCGAACGGCGAGATGCACGTTCTCGTGGGTCAGGTCGAAGAGATCCTGGAGGAACGGATGCGCCCGGTCCCGCAGCCGGCGCCCCGCAAGCTGGCCGAGCTCCCAGATGCGCATCCCGACCTGGTAGTGACCGTCGGCGGTGCGGTCGAGCCCGCCCCACGCCTCGAGCTCGTGCACGAGACGATACGTCGTAGAAAGTGGGAGGCGAGCCCGCTGCGCGATCCGGGCGACCGTGAGCGCACCTGTCGTCGACTCGAACGCGGCCAGCACAGCCAGAGACCGCGACGTCACGCTGGTGCTGCGCGCAGTGACGGCGCCCGCTCCGGCATCCATGTCGGCCATTCTGCCTCCTCGCGTGCTCATTGTGAACGCCAGAAGGCGATCGACGCCACCCGGGCCGCTCCGACGCTCGCGAGGTGCGCCGTCCCGTCCTGGCGGAGCCTGCCACCGGGCAGGACGGCTGACGTCAGAGTCAGCGGGACCGGACGGCCTTGGCGGGTGCCTTCTCCGCGATGGGTGCGGTGCCCGACTCGCGCTGCGCGCGGTAGTACTCCATGGCCTCGTCCTGCCGCTCCTTCTCGGCACCGAGCGCGATCGGGGCGCCGATGTGCTCCGGCGTGAACTCGAAGGCCGCGACCAGGGGCAGCGCGTGCTCGCGCAGGCGCGGCAGCAGACGGTCGTCGATGTAGCTGGTGATCGCCTGAGCGCGCTGCGTCGAGATGCGGCCGTGGATGAGGTACCACGCCGCGTTCTTCTCGATCAGGCCGAGTCCGAACAGGTCACGCAACCAGGTGAGCACCTGGCGTGTGCCGTCGTCTTCGATGCGCTCCACGGCATCCGTGAATGCCTCCCACTGCAGCAACTCGCCGTGGGCGCGGGCGGCCTCGATGAGCGCGTTCTGGTTGCTGTTGAACAGCTGCGCGGCCTCCATCTTCGGCAGCTTGCTCGCCGGACGCAGGCGTGCCGCGATCTCCGCGACCATGGTCTGCACGCGGTCGGTGAGCAGCTGGCGCTGCGAGTCGGTGTCGCGGATGTATCCCACGCTGCGCGCGGTGGAGCCCCAGTCGACAATGGACTGACCGAGTCGACGCAGGCCGGTGCGGTTGATCGCGGCATCCCCCACCTGCTCGGCGACGAAGGCCGCCATGGCACCCGCGTCGGCGGTCGCGAACTTGCGCGAGTAGTCGGTGAGCAGGCGCTTGGCCACGAGCTGCAGAAGCACGTTGTTGTCGCCCTCGAAGGTCGCGTAGATGTCCATGTCGGCGCGCAGGCTGGTGAGACGGTTCTCGACGAGGAAGCCGTTGCCGCCACAGGCCTCGCGAGCCTCCTGCAGGATGTCGAGTGCGGCCCACGTGCTCAGCGGCTTGAGGGCCGCGGCGAGGGTCTCGAGATCCTGGCGGTCGGCGTCGGTGTCGTGCGCGCCCGAGAACACGTCGTCGAACTTGTCGAGGAACACGTCGTGAGCGAACGACATCGCGTAAGTCTCGGCCAGTCGCGGCAACAGGCGCCGCTGGTGGCGCTGGTAGTCGAGGATGACCTCCTCCTCGGTGTCGCTCGCCGCCGTGAACTGGCGGCGCTGCGAGCCGTAGGAGATTGCGATCGTCAGGGCGAGCTTGCTCACGACAGTCGCCGCACCGTCGAGCGAGACCCGACCCTGCACGAGCGTGCCGAGCATCGTGAAGAAGCGGCGGCCCGGGCTCGCGATCGGCGAGCTGTAGGTGCCGTCCTCGGCGACGTCGCCGTACTTGTTGAGCAGGTTGGTGCGGGGCACGCGCACACCGGTGAAGTGCAGACGCCCGTTGTCGATTCCGTTGAGACCGCCCTTGAGGCCGTCATCCTCGCCGCCCACACCCGGCAGGAAGTTCTTCTTCTTGTCGCGGATCGGAACGTAGAACGCGTGAACGCCGTGGTTGACGCCCTTCGTGATGAGCTGCGCGAAGACGACGGCCGCCTCGCCGTGCAGGGCGGCGTTGCCCAGGTAGTCCTTCCAGGCCGCGCGGAACGGGGTGTCGATGACGAACTCGTGGGTCGCCTCGTCGTAGGTGGCCGTGGTGCCGACTGCCGAGACATCCGAGCCGTGGCCCGTCTCGGTCATCGCGAAGGCGCCGGGGATCTCGAGGCTCATGATGCCGGGAAGCCACTTCGTGTGGTGCTCCTCGGTGCCCAGGTGCATGACGGCCGAGCCGAACAGTCCCCACTGCACTCCCGCCTTGATCTGCAGCGACGGGTCGGCGAGCACGAGCTCCTCGAACTGGGCGATGTTGCCGCCCGCGTCTTCGAGGCCGCCGACCGACTTCGGGAAGGCCTTGTGCACGGCACCCTCCTTGACGAGCAGGCCGAGCTGGTCGAGCACGCGGGCGCGGTGGTCTGCCATCGAGAGGCCTTCGACCCGCTTCATCTCGGGGCGGGCCGCCACGGCGCGGGAGACGCGGCGGATGTCGGCCCAACGGCCCATGAGGTGCTGGCCGAGCGCGGCGACGTCAACGACGGGCGGCGCGGGCTGGGTTGCGGGAGTACGCGGTGCGCGATCGACAGTCTGGCTCATGAAATCAACGGTACGTCCGGGTTCATGCGGGGTCGAGTTGTCCGTCGGTAGGCGCTAAAGGTCCCCGCGCGCCGCCGATCCGAGCTTGGTGGTTTCGTGCAACCAGCCGGTATTCGCTTGTCGGAATCGCGCGGGTTGCGGAGCCCGATCCGGTGCGTGGTATCGGCTTCGCTGTGTCGGTAACTCCTGCAATAACTGTTCAGTCGAGTTGAGACCGGCATGTTTCCGGGGGTCACGGCTGGCCCAGCAGCAAGTTTGCAGGAGTTATGGACATCGGAGGTCGGTCACGGTCGCCGGACGGGGAGGCTACGGCTGGCGGGTGCGGAGAGTACTACGGTCGGGCACGGTAGAGCACGTGCCGACGCAGCGGATGCCCGGGCTCGATGCTCGGGTGGTCGAAGTCCTCAGCGGGGTCGCGGGTCATGCCGAGACGCTCCATCACGGCACGCGAGCGGACGTTGGCGACCGTCGTGAATGACACCACCTCGGGCAGCCCCAGCTCGCTGAACGCGTGCTCGAGCACCGCGCGGGCCGCCTCCGTCGCGTACCCGTGGCCCCAGGCCTCGCGCGCGAACCGCCAGCCGATCTCGGTCGCGGGCATGAAGGGCGCCTCGAAGCGCGGCACCGACAGGCCGGTGAATCCGACGAAGTGCCCGTCGAGGGCGACGGCCCAGAGGCCCCAGCCCCGCTCGGCCAGCTGCGACGAGAAACAGTCGAAGGCGGCATCCGCTTGCTCACGATCGAGGGTCGAGGGGAAGAACTCCATGACCGCGGGGTCGGTGTTGAGCGCGGCCCAGGGCTCACGATCCTCGTTGCGCCACTCGCGCAGCACCAGCCGCTCGGTGCGGATCACAGGCCCGACACTACTTCGAGCAGTGACTCGCCGTACTGCTCCAGCTTCTTCTCACCGACGCCGGAGATGCCGCCGAGTTCGGCGAGCGTCGCGGGTCGGGTGACCGCGATGCCGCGCAGCGTGGCATCCCCGAAGACGATGTAGGCGGGCACGCCCTGCTCGCGCGCCTGCTCGGCGCGCCACGACCGCAGCCGCTCGAACAGCGGCAGTGCCTCGCCCGGCAGGTCGGCCGCGATCGCGCGCTTGGCGGCCTTGGACGGGCGAGGCGCCTCGCGCCGCAGCATCACCTTGCGCGACCCCGACAGCACTGTCGCCGACGCCACGGTGAGCACGAGGATGCCGTACTCCCCCTGCACCGCCAGCAGCCCCTGAGCGAGAAGCTGCCGCACGACCCCGCGCCACTCCTGCTCGCTGAGTTCCTGCCCGAGGCCGTACGTGCTCAGCTCGTCGTGACTGTGCTGACGCACCCGATCGTTGGACTTGCCGAGCAGGATGTCGATGAGGTGGCCGGCACCGAAGCTCTGGTTGCGTTCACGCTTGAGGCGGACCACCGTGGAGAGCAGCTTCTGGGCGGGCACCGTGCCGTCCCAGGTCTCCGGCGGCGACAGGCACGTGTCGCAGTTGCCGCACGCCGTCGAGGCCTGCCCGAAGTAGGCGAGCAGCTGCACCCGGCGGCACTCGATCGTCTCGCAGAGGGCGAGCATCGCGTCGAGATGCGCGGTGAGGTTGCGACGGTGGGCGAGATCGCCCTCGCTCTGGTCGATCATGCGGCGCTGCTGCACCACATCCTGCAGTCCGTAGGCGAGCCAGGCCGTCGCAGGCAACCCGTCGCGCCCGGCGCGACCGGTCTCCTGGTAGTAGCCCTCGACGGACTTCGGCAGGTCGAGGTGGGCGACGAACCGCACGTCGGGCTTGTCGATGCCCATGCCGAACGCGATGGTGGCGACCATCACGAGGCCCTCCTCGCGCAGGAAGCGGCTCTGGTTGCTGGCCCGCACCCGGGCGTCGAGACCCGCGTGGTACGGCAGGGCGGGGATGCCGTTCTCAACGAGGAACTCCGCCGCCTTCTCCACGGATGCTCGCGACAGGCAGTACACGATGCCCGCGTCTCCGGCGTGCTCGGTGCGCAGCAGGGACAGCAGTTGCTGCAGCGGCTGCTGCTTGGCCTCGATGCGGTACTGGATGTTGGGCCGGTCGAAGCTGGACACGAACTGCTTCGCCTGTGTGAGGTCGAGCCGCTGGGCGATCTCCTTGCGGGTGGCATCCGTCGCCGTGGCGGTGAGCGCGATGCGCGGCACGCTCGGCCAGCGCTCGTGCAGCATCGACAGCTGCAGGTAGTCGGGCCTGAAGTCGTGGCCCCACTGCGAGACGCAGTGCGCCTCATCGATCGCGAACAGCGCGATGGTGCCGCGGTCGAGCAGGTCGGCCGTGGATGACACGCGCAGCCGCTCCGGCGCGAGGTAGAGCAGGTCCAGCTCGCCGGCGACGAACGCCGCTTCGACGCGGGCGCGTTCCTCGGGCCCCTGTGTCGAGTTGAGGAACGCCGCACGTGCCCCGACGGCGGCCAGGGCATCCACCTGGTCCTGCATCAGGGCGATGAGCGGCGAGATGACGACGCCCGTGCCCTGACGCACGAGCGCGGGAATCTGGTAGCACAGCGACTTGCCGCCGCCGGTGGGCATGAGCACGAGGGCGTCGCCGCCGTCGATGACGGTCTGGATGATCTCCGCCTGCTGCCCGCGAAAACTCGAGTACCCGAAGGTCTTCTCGAGTACTGACAGTGCGGGGGGCATGCCGCGAGTTTAGGCGAGACGGCCGACGGCCCGGCGCTCCTGTCCCCCGAAGGGGGAGTCCCCCCGACTGGGGCCTCGAACTGGGGTACAGTCCCCGGTACTTTCGGGAGGACCTCGTAAGTTTTTGGGGGACGGTCTCACACTCATTCGGGTGAGTGGGAAACCAAGGCCAGGGTAAGGGCCGAGCGTGCGGGTGGGGGTGACCGGGGGGTCGCTGACCCACCCGCACTGCGTTAAGGGCTAGAGCTCGCGGCCGCGGTTGCGGCGCCGGGTCGACTTAGGCGCGCGACCCCCGACGAACGAGCGAGCGGATGACACGTCGAAGCCGTGACGCAGCGCCTCACGGCCGATGAGCATCCGAAAGCCCATCTGGTCGCGGTTGCTCAGTGTGACCTCAGCGAGCACCTCGTGCCCGACCAGCAACACCCGCATCAGCACGACGTACCGCTCCTGCACGTGCCCGGACGAGCTGCGCACGCGCCGGCGATCGTGCACCGGGCACTCGACGACGACCTCATCGTCGACGGACTCCTGCCACGGCCGCACGCGGAATCGCACCCAGTCGACACCATCGCGCTCGAACACCGTCGTGGCGTAGGCGTGGATCGACGACGTGCGCGCCCCGGTGTCGAGCTTGGCCTTGATCCAGGGGATGCCCACATCCGGTAGCTGCACCCATTCCCGCCACCCCGCAAGGGTGTTTGAATGGGGGAGCTTGCTCACCGCTCCATCATGACAGGGCCACTCCCATGAAACTCGCGATCCTGTCGCGCGCGCCGCGCTCGTACTCCACCCAACGTCTGCGTGCCGCCGCGGCCCAACGGGGGCACGAGGTACGGGTTCTGAACACCCTGCGCTTCGCGATCGACCTCTCCGGGGATGACCCCGACCTCCAGTACCGTGGCAAGCCGCTCAGCGACTACGACGCGATCCTGCCGCGCATCGGCAACTCGATCACCTACTTCGGCACGGCCGTGGTGCGCCAGTTCGAGCAGATGGATGTCTACACCCCCAACACCGCGAACGGCATCTCGAGCGCCCGCGACAAGCTGCGGGCGACGCAGATCCTGTCCCGGCACAACATCGCGATGCCCGAAACCGCCTTCGTGCGCAACCGGGCCGATGTGCGGCCGGCGATCGAGCGGGTGGGCGGCGCTCCGGTCGTGATCAAGTTGCTCGAGGGCACTCAGGGCATCGGCGTCATCCTTGCCCCCGAAGTGAAGGTCGCCGAGGCGATCATCGAGACGCTGCACTCCACCAACCAGAACGTGCTGATCCAGCGGTTCGTGAGCGAGAGTCGCGGGCGCGACATCCGTGCGCTCGTCGTCGGCGACCGGGTGGTCGCGGCCATGCGGCGCACCGCGCAGGGCGACGAGTTCCGGTCCAACGTGCACCGAGGCGGCAGCGTGGAGCCGGTCGAACTCTCCGCCGACTACGAGCAGGTGGCGGTGCGCTCGGCCCAGATCATGGGGCTGCGCGTCGCCGGCGTCGACATGCTCGAGGGCCCGGACGGGCCACTGGTGATGGAGGTCAACTCGTCGCCGGGCCTTGAGGGTATCGAGTCGGCCACACAGCTGGATGTCGCGGGCGCCATCATCGACTACATCGCCAACCAGGTGGCGTTCCCCGAGATCGATGTGCGGCAGCGCCTCAGTGTCTCGACGGGCTACGGCGTGGCCGAGCTGCTCGTGCACAACAACGGCGAGTTCGTCGGCCAGAAGCTCGGCGACCTCGACCTGTGGGAGCGCGACATCACCGTGCTCACCGTGCATCGCGGCACGACGGTCATCCCGAATCCGCGCAAGGGCGTCGTGCTCGAGGCGGGCGACCGGTTGCTGTGCTTCGGAAAGCTCGAGGAGATGCGCTCGATGATCCCGGAGCGCCGTCGGCGCCGCGCGAAGGTACGGAAGCTGCCGCCGGAGGCGCTGCCCACCGACCCGCGGTAGGGCAGCGCCCCGAGGGGCGACTGTGTGGTCTCGATACGCGGCTGCGCCGCTACTCGACCGGCTGACAGACTGGCAGCTACTCGACCGGCTGCTACAGGGCGGCGAGCGTGACCAGCAGCTCGTCGCCGGGGGCGACGTGGCTCATGGTGGCCTCGATCTCGGCGCGGCCGAGCAGCTCGTCCATCTTGCGACGGCGGTTCTTGTTCACCAGCGTGACGACGGTGCCGACCTTGCCGGCGCGGCCGGTACGTCCCGAGCGGTGCAGGTAGGTCTTGTACTCCTCCGGCGCGTCGGCCTGGATCACGAGCGAGATGTCATCGACGTGGATGCCGCGGGCAGCGACATCCGTCGCCACCAGCACGTTGACCCGGCCGCTGGTGAGCAGCTGCAGGTTGCGCGTGCGGCGGCTCTGGTTGAGGTCACCGTGCAGGCTCGTCGCGGGGATGCCGGCGTCCTCGAGGTAGTCGCTCATCTCCTCGGCGAACGCGCGCGTGCGGGTGAAGATGAGGGTCTTGCCCTCGCCCGACGCGAGCTGCTCGATGATCTCGCGCTTGTCGCGCTGCTCGATCAGCAGCACGCGGTGGTCGATCGTGGATGACGCCTGGTCTTCACCGGCGACCTCGTGCACGGCGGGCTCGACGAGGAACTCCTTGACGAGGGTGGCAACACCCTTGTCGAGAGTCGCGGAGAACAGCAGCTTCTGGCCGCCCTCCTTGGTCTCGTGCAGGATGCGCTGCACCGGCTCGAGGAAGCCCAGGTCGCACATGTGGTCGGCTTCGTCGAGCACCGTGACGAACACGTTGGACAGGTCGAGTCGACCCTGCTCAACGAGGTCCTCGACGCGGCCGGGCGTGGCGATCACGATGTCGACGCCGCGCTGCAGGGCTGAGACCTGCTTGTATTGGGGCACGCCACCGACGATGGTCGTGGTGAACAGTCCGACGCTGCGCGCGATGGGCTGTACAGTGCGGTCGATCTGCTGAGCGAGCTCGCGGGTGGGGGCGAGGATCAGCGCGCGGGGCTTGCGGCCCATCTGGCGATCCTTGCCACCGTTGTTCTCCATGAGGCGCTCGACGAGCGGCGCACCGAAGGCGATGGTCTTGCCGGAGCCGGTCTTGCCGCGGCCGAGCACGTCCTTGCCGGCGAGCACGTCGGGGATGGTCGCGGCCTGGATCGCGAAGGGAGCCTCGGCGCCCATGCTCGCGAGCTGGCGCACGATGTTGTTGCCGAGACCGAGATCTCCGAAGGTCACGCCCTCGACCTCACCGGCGGTGATGACAGCGGCCTCGAGGCGCTCGAGCACCACGTCCTCCTGCGGCTGGAAGGAGCTCTTCGCGTCGCGGTCGGGGTAGTAGCTGCTCTCGCGGCGAACGGGACGCTCGTCGAAGTCGCGGCGGGGTGCGCGGTCGGCGCGGTCGTAGCTGGGGCGCTCGGTGCGGGCCGGGCGGTCTGCACGGTCGTAGCTCGGGCGGGCCGGACGGTCGCTGCGGTCGTACGCCGGGCGGGCGGGACGCTCCGTGCGCTCGGCACGGTCGTAGGCCGGACGGGCCGGACGGTCGCTGTTGTACGCGGGACGCTCCGTGCGGGCCGGGCGGTCGTTGTACGCCGGACGCTCGGTGCGGTCGTACGCGGGGCGGGCCGGGCGGTCGCTGTTGTAGGCGGGGCGCTCGGTGCGCGCGGGACGGTCGTTGTATGCGGGACGGGGCGGGCGCTCAGTGCGGTCGGCGCGGTCGTTGTACGCCGGGCGGGCCGGACGGTCGCCGTAGGCGGGACGTTCGGAACGCTGCGCGCGGTCGCCGTACGCGGGACGCTCGGGCCGGTCGGTGCGGTCGCTGTACGACGGACGCTCGATGCGGTCACCGTATGACGGGCGCGCGGGACGGTCGCCGTAGCTCGGACGCTCCGTGCGGTCGCCGTAGGCGGGACGCGCAGTGCGGTCACCGTAGGCAGGACGCTCGCCGCGATTGGCGGCAGGCTTCTCGCGAGGGGTCCAGTCGGGGCGGCGGTCGGCGGCGGGGCGAGCCGAACCGGTCGGGCGGTCGCCGGTGCGGGCGGCACGATCATCCTGGGTCCAGCGCTTCTTGGGCGCGGCGGAGGCCTGGTCGGCGCGGTAGCCGCGGTGACCCTCGCGCTGTGCACCCTTCGGAGCTGCGCCCTTGGGGGCGGCACCCTTCGAGTAGGGCTTCTTGTTGTCGCGGCCAGCGGCCGGCTTGGAGTCGCGTGAATTTGAATACGTGGGCATGATTCTTCCTGGGTTGCTTTCTAACGCATGGCAGAACGCAGGGAATCTGTTCTTCCCTCGCACCACTAGAACCCGGGCAGTCTTTGACCGAGGCCGTCACATACATTCGTGATTGTCACCAGCAGGATTAGCTGGCAAACCGGCCCGCAAGACTTACAAACCCATGCGGAGATCTCCGCTGTCTTGAGCCGACCTTGCAACGTTACTCCATTCGGGCTCCGAGCGCACTAGATTGGCGGGAATCATGAGCGTGTCGATCCGGGCCTTCGTCGCGGTGGGCCTGGCGCTCACCCTGGCCGGCTGCACGCCCGCGGCGAGCGCAGGCGTCGAGAGCGAGCTCGTGACAACGACGGCGACCGAGCTGCATCCCACGCTGCCGATCGACCCCGGCGTCACCGTCATCTCCGACGTGCAGTACGGCACCGCGGACGGCACGCCCCTGCTCCTCGACGTCTGCCTGCCACCGGATGCCACGACCGCCGCACCCGAGGCCTCGCCTCGCGCCGCCATCGTCGCCATCCACGGCGGCAGCTGGCGGCGCGGCGACAAGGCGGACCTCGACTTCGGTCCGGCGTGCCGCTGGCTCGCTTCCGGGGGTTTCGTGGTGATCTCGGTCAACTACCGGCTGGCTCCGGAGTGGAGTTTCCCCGCGCCGCTCGACGATGTGCGGGCGGCGGTGCGCTGGTTGCGGGCGCCCGAGCAGGTGAGCAGGCTCGACATCGACCCGGCGCGGATCGGGGCGTTCGGGGCATCCGCTGGGGGGAATCTTGCGGCGCTGCTCGCGCTCGACGGCACTGGCGACTGGGGCACTGGCACGCGCGTCGCGGCGGTCGTGAACATGAGCGGCATATCCGACCTGCGCGAGCCGATCGAGGCGAGCTCGCTCTACCGCGGCGACTTCGTGCAGGCGCAGCTCGACTACCTGGGCTGCGCAGCGCTGACCGAGTGCGCGACGGCGGCCGAGGCATCCCCCGTGACTCTCGTGGATGCCAGTGACCCGCCGTTTCTCGTCACCCACTCGCTCGACGAGTTCTTGCCCGTCGCGCAGTCCGGCGCGCTCGTGACCGCCCTGCGTGGGGCGGGCGTCGCGACGACCTACCTCACGGTGGAGGGCGAGCTGCACGGGGTGAGCGTCCTGGATGACGCGATGGCGGCGCGCGTGGTCGAGTTCTTCAGGGCGGCGCTCGGGCTGGTTGAGTAGCGCGGAGCGCGTATCGAAACCGCAGGCCGTATCGAAACCAGCACAATGGTCACGTGAGTGTGACCATCGCCATCGAGCCCCCGCGCCAACCCGAGGTGGAGGCGCTGCTCGCCGGGAGTGAGGCATTCGCAGCCGAGCTGTACCCGCCCGACAGCTGCTACCTGATGAACGTCTCAGAGCTCGAGGCACCCGAGGTCGAGGTGTTCGTCGCCCGTATCGACGGGGTCGCCCTCGGTATGGCGGCGTTGGTGAGCCGCGGTGACGGGACCGCCGAGCTGAAACGCCTGTTCGTGGATGACCGCGCCCGCGGGCAGCGTCTCGCCGGCGGCCTGCTCGACGCGATCGAGGAGCATGCCCGGGACGCGGGGGTGGGCGTCATCCAGTTGGAGACCGGCCCGCAGTCTTTCGCGGCCCTCGCCCTCTATGACCGGCACGGCTACCAGCGCATCCCGAACTTCGGGCCCTACGTGGGCGACGAGTTCAGCGTGTGCATGGAGAAGACCCTCTAGCCCGCTGCGCAGCGTCCGCGCGGATGCTGCGGACTCACGCGGGCGTTGTTCCTCCCCCGATTGTCCGCAGCGACCGCGCGGGCGTCATTGGGTTGCGCTACGCCGCTGCGCGGCTACTCAACCGGCCTTCGCCGCCCGCTTCGCGTCGCGCCGCTCCTTGCGACCCTCCACCAGGTAGTACAGCGTCGGCAGCACGATCAGCGTGAGGATCGTGGATGACACGAGCCCACCGATCACGATGATGGCCAGCGGCTGGGAGATGAAACCACCATTGCCGGTTATGCCGATTCCGAGTGGGAGCAGCGCGAAGATCGTCGCCGCCGCGGTCATGAGAATCGGGCGGAGGCGTCGCGCCGCACCGTGCTCGATCGCGTCGCGCGCCGACATCCCGCGTTCTCGGTACTGGTTGATGAGGTCGACCAGCACGATCGCGTTGGTCACGACGATACCGATCAGCATGAGCACACCGATCAGCGAGGCGGTGCCGAGCGGGATGCCCGAGATCACCTGCAGCGCGATCGCACCGGTCGCCGCGAACGGCACAGACACGAGCAGCAGCAGCGGCTGGCGGAGGCTCTTGAAGGTGGCCACCATCACGACGTAGACGATGAGGATCGCCACGAGCAGCGCGAGCCCGAGCTGGCTGAACGCGTCGGCCTGCTGTGCGGTGACGCCGCCGATGGTCGCGGATGCCCCGGCCGGCAGGTTCACGTCGGCAAGCGCCGCGGCTACCGCAGCCGAGGCCGTGCCGACGTCGTCGCTGTTCGGAGTGACCGCCACGGTCGCGCTGCGCACACCCTTGATGGTCGTGATGCTCGACGGCCCGTTGGTCTGCTCGACCGTGGCCAGGTCGCTGAGCGGCACGATGCCCTTGGCGGTCGGGATGTCGAAGTTCTTGAGCTCCTCGATCGTCGTCGGCGCCGAGTCGTTGAGGATGTAGATCGACAGCGTCTTCTCATCGATCACCACCGAGCCGACAGCGCTCGGGTTCATCGCCGCGGTCACGATTCCGCCCACCTGGATCTCGCTGAGACCCGCCTCGGCGGCCTTGTCGCGATCCACGGTGATGCCGATGAACGGCTGCTCGTTCGACAGGTTGCTGGTCGCCTCGGCAGTCACCGAGAGGTCCTTCACTGCGGCGAGTACGGCATCCGAGGCATCCCGGAGCTCCTGCTCGCTCGTCGCCGTGATGTTGACATTGATGGTGGATGACCCGAACCCACCCTGCGATGCCGCCAGCGTGATCTCGCCCGCGTTGTCGATCTTCGCAACTTCATCGCGAATGGTCGCCTGCAGCTTGACCTGGTCGACGGCCGGATCGGTCGTCAGCGAGAACGTCGTCGCCCCCGAACCGGTGAAGGCGGCGCGCAGGGAGCTGCCGCTCGATCCGATCGACAGCTGCACGGTCTCGACCCCCGCGGTGTCGATGAGCACGCTCTCGACCTTCTTGGCGGCGGTGTCGCGCGCCTCGAGGCTGGTGCCGAGCGGCATGGTCTGGCGCACGGTGACGGTGTTCTGGCCGGAGTCGCCGATGAAGTTGGTCTTCATGAACGGAACGAGTGCGACGGTTCCGCCGAGCAGCAGCACCGCTACGAGGATCGTGGCGATCGGGCGCTTGAGCGTCCAGCGGATGATCGGCAGGTAGGCCTTCTGCAGACGCGTGGGCGTGTCGAGCTCGTCGGCGGCGCTGTCGACAGCCACCCCCTCGTGCTTGTGGGCTTTGTTGCCGAGGAACCAGTACGCGAGCACCGGAACGATCGTCAGCGAGACGAAGAGGGATGCCGCGAGCGCAATCGTCACCGTGAGGGCGAAGGGCCTGAACAGCTCGCCCGTGATGTCGCCGACCAGCGCGAGGGGCAGGAACACGGCCACCGTCGTGATCGTCGACGCGGTCACAGCGCCAGCGACCTCGCGCACGGCGCTGAGGATCGCAGTGCGTTTCTCCTCGCCGAGGCCGATGTGACGTTTGATGTTCTCGATGACGACGATCGAGTCATCCACCACACGGCCGATGGCGATCGTCAAAGCACCGAGCGTGATGATGTTGAGGGTGTAGCCGGCTGCGAGCATCCCGATGAAGGTGATGAGCACCGAGACGGGGATCGAGATCGCCGCGACGATCGTCGAACGGAACGAGAACAGGAACAGGAAGATCACGACCACCGCGAAGGCGAGACCGAGCAGACCCTCGGTCGCGAGCGAGTTGATCGACTCCTCGATGAAGGGTGCCTGATCGAAGACCGGGGTGAGCTTCGTGTTCGAGCCGATAGCGGCCTCGAGGTCGGGGATGGCGGCCATGACGGCGCGCGACACGGCGACGGTGTTGCCCGCCGGGGTCTTGGTGATGGCGATGGTGACCGACGGCTCGCCGTTGACGCGGGAGATGCCGGTGACGGGGTCGTCGACGACCTCGACGGTCGCGACATCCGCGAGGGTGGTCAGGTCGAGCGAGTTGCCGCCCAACAGCGGCAGGGCGGCCACCTCGTCGGCGGTCGTGACCCGGGCGCCGGCCTGCACGGTGAGCGTGAGGTCGTTCTCCGTGATCTGACCGGCGGGCAGCAGCACGCCGTTGTCGTCGAGGGCGTCCCGAATCGACTGGTTCGACAGCCCGCGGGCGAACAACTCGTCAGGGTCGGGGGTGATGACGACGCGCTGCGTGGTCGAGCCCAGCAGGCTCGCGTCGCTGACGTCGTTGATCTTCTTGAGCTCGACGATCGTCGAGGCGTTGAGCTTGGCGGTGAGATCGAGGGGGTCCAGGTCGCTGGTGACGGCGAGCTGGATGACCGGCAGGTCGGAGAAGTTGAAGGTGAGCACCTGGGTGTCGGCGCCATCCGGAAGGTTCTGCAGCCGGTTGATCGCCAGCTGCACCTTCTGCTCGGCGGTGGCGATGTTGGTGCCGTAGTCGAACGAGGCCGTGACCTGCGAGACGTTCGCGCTCGACGTCGCGGTGGTCGAGTCGAGCCCGGCGACAGTCTGAATCGCCGCCTCGATGGGCGTCGAGACATCCTTGTCGACAACCGCAGGGCTGGCGCCCGGGTAGCTCGTGATGATGAAGATCTGCGGCAGCGAGAGGCTGGGGATCAGCTCCTGCTTGAGCGAGGTGAGCGCGACACCGCCAAAGAGACCGACAACGATCGTGACGAGAGCGATGAGTGCGCGGTTGCGCAGGCTGAAGACTGAGAGAAGATGCACACCCGATTATGGCCCGGGTCATAGGTGCGAGGCGTACTCCCGCAGGAGTAACCCGCCCGACCGGCCTACACGACCCCCGCGAAGTCGTTCGCCGATTCTGCCACCGGATGCCGCCCCACATTCGTCCAGGCGACCGCCAACGCAGCCACGGCTCGCGCCGTCTCCTCCGCCGGGTAGGAGAAGGGGATGCGGATGAAGCGCTCGAACGCGCCGTCGACGCCGAACCGCGGGCCAGCCGCGATCACGAGTCCCTCGTTTCGGGCCGCGAGAGCGAGCTGCGAACTGACCGGGGCACCGAGGTTGGCCCAGACCGTGAGTCCGCCGGCGGCATGAGGTACCTGCCAGTCGGGGAGGCTCTCGCCGAGCATCCGCACCAGGCGGTCGCGGCCGGTGCGCAGGGTCGCGCGACGGGCCTCGAGGATGCCGTCGAAGTCGGTGAGCAGGTTGGTGACGATGAGCTGCTCGACGAGCGGCGTGCCCAGGTCGCCCGACATGCGTGCGCGAGCGAGGCGCTGGATGATGGTGCGGTCGGCGCGGATCCATCCGATGCGCAGGCCGCCCCACACCGTCTTGCCCACGGAACCGATCAGGATCGCCGGCCCGTGCACGGCGAATGGCACCGGCTCGGGCAAGCCATCGAGGCCGAGCTCGCCCATCGTCTCGTCGGCGATCAGCGTCGTGCCCTGGCGTGCCGCGAGTTCGATCACCCGCACGCGCTGCTCGAGCGGCATCGTGCGGCCGGTCGGGTTGTGGTTGTCGGGCATCAGGTAGCCGAGCGACGGGCTGGTGCGCTGGATGCCCTGCTCGAGCCCCACGTCATCCCACCCCTCATCGCTCGTGACACTCACGGGCACCAGCCGCGCCCCCGCGACCTTCAGCGCCTCGATCGCGTGCGGGTAGCTCGGATTCTCGACGAGCGCCCGATCGCCGCGCGCCATGATCGTGCGAGCGATCAGTGCGATGGCGTGCTGGGCTCCGACAGTGACCATGATCTGGTCGGCCGTGGTGGGGAGCCCTCGAGCGGTGTACCGGGCGGCGAGCGCCTCGCGCAGCACCGGCAGGCCCACCGGGTCGAAGCCGGACTCACCGATGTACTGCGGCAACTGCTGCGCCGCGAGCTGAGCGGCCGCGAGCACCTGCGGGATCGCGGGCAGGGCTGCCTTGCTGAAGTCCAGCATGTCGCCCCGCACCGGGTCAGGCAGAAGGGGCGAGCGGATCGGAAGCTGCGCGAGACTGCCGGAACCGCGCACGCTCGACAGGTAGCCGGCATCCCGCAGCTCGGCGTAGGCGGCGGTCACGGTCGTGCGGCTCACGCCCAACTGGGCGGCCAGCTCGCGCTCGGCGGGCAGGCGCGTCGACGGTGCGATGCGCCCGTCGAGGATCAGCAGTCGGATGCGGTCGGCGAGCGCCGCGTACGCGACCCCCGCGTCACGCCAGCCGTCCAATAGCAATGCCAATACCCGCGCCGAGAGCGAACCCATGGTGCCACTTTAGGCAGATTGGCCTCTGGTTGCCAAGCCAATTCGGGGATTGGATTGCTCCATGGTTCTCACACGACGAATTGGCCAGCTGGTGGTCGGACTGTTCCTCTACGGCTTCGGCATCGCCCTCATGGTGCGCGGCGCCATCGGTGTGCCCCCGTGGGACGTGCTCTCTCAGGGCATCTCGCTGCGCACCGGTCTGCCGTTCGGGCTCGTGACCAACATCATCGGTGCGGCCGTGCTGCTGCTGTGGATTCCGATCCGCCAGAAGCCCGGCATCGGAACCGTGGCCAACGTGCTGCTGATCGGCCCGAGCGCACAGTTCGGACTCTGGGTGCTGCCGGTGCTCACCGACCTCGTGCCGCGCATCCTCGTGTTCGCACTCGGACTGGCCGTCGTCGCCCTCGCGACGGGCCTCTATATCGGTGCGCGCATGGGGCCGGGCCCGCGCGATGGGCTCATGACGGGCATCCACCGCCGCTACGGCTGGAAGCTGTGGATCGCGCGCACCACCATCGAGGTGAGCGTGCTCATCATCGGCTGGATTCTCGGCGGCAACGTCGGCATCGGAACTCTCGCCTTCGCACTGCTCATCGGCCCGATGGTCAACGTGACCATCCCGTGGCTGATGGTGCCGGCCGCCGTGCGCGATCCAGAACTCGAGGAGGTGCCAACATGATCGCATTCTGGATGCTCGGTGCGCTCGCCGCGGCGGCGATCGTTGCCACCGTGCGCAGCGTCGTCACCGACGGCTACCGGAGGGTGCCGACCCGCTACCGGTGATCGAGCGGCCGGTGATCGAGTTTGTCGAGATCCGGTGATCGAGCGTGTCGAGATCTCGACCTCGCTCGATCACCGGCTCCCTCTACAGGTTGCGCTCCGCGTACACCGCGAGCGCATCGCGCACGAAGCTCGCGCCCTCGGCGCCGCCGTAATTCGCGCCGAAACGGTAATCCGCGACATACATCTCGCCGAGTCCGACCAGGTACTGCTTCGCCGGCCGACCGTTCACCTGGGGCGTTCCCGGGATGCCCGCCAGCCAGTCCGCGTGTCGGGTCGCCAAGGCCTGTGCCTCGGCCCCGTCCGGCGCAAGCCCTGCGGCCGCCGCAGCGGACCAGTCCGCCGCCAGCTGCTTCTGCCGCTGCTGCCACTCGGCCTTCTCGGCCGCCGACTTGGAGCGCCACCAGCGGTCGCCGTCGGCGTATGCGGCGGCGCCCCAACGCTCCTCGACCTCCTCGCGGTACGCGGTGTGGTCGAAACCATCGAACATGTTCTCTGCCATGAGTTGTTCACCTCCTTCCAGTGTGAGCATCGTCATCTCGACCGAGGCGATCTGTCGATCGAGTCGGTCCTTCTCCTGATGGAGCCAGCGCAGATGCACCGCGAGCGCCTCGGCGCCATCGGTCTGCCCCGCGAGCACATCGGCGATGGCCGGGATGCCCAGCCCCAGGTCGCGCAGCATCAGGATGCGCTGCAGCCGCACGAGCGCGAGCTCGTCGTAGTAGCGGTACCCGTTGTCGCCGACGCGGGACGCGGGCAGCAACCCGACGTCGCCGTAGTGCCGCAGCGTGCGGGACGTGGTGCCCGCCAGCCGCGCGATGTCCTGAATCGACCAGTCCATGTGCCTGCCTCCTTCTGCAACCACGCTAGAGGTTGACGCAGCGTCAATGTCAAGCGGCGGCATCCGGCCACCTCGACGGCCCGGAAGATGCGAAATGAAGGAGATTTCGCGAACCAGGAGCCAGGGATGCGGCAGAACGGCCCGCCCCGACACAATCTCCTTCATTTGGTAGGACCGGGGGGCCGCGGCGGTCACGCCGGAAGCAACTCGCGATATAGCTTGACTTGCGACAGAACGCGATATAACGTGAGTCGCAACAGACGCGATATAACGCGAGAGGAGGGCCACATGGCTCAGGAGAAGTGGCTGGTCGACGGTCCCAAGGTGATCGACATCGACGGCATCAACAAACTCAAGGTCGGCCTCATCGGCGGACAGGTCAACATCGTCGGCCACGACGAGCCCGGCGTGCGCGTCGAGGTCAACTCAGTGCAGGGTCGCGAGCTCAAGATCACCGTCGACGGCGACACCCTCGGCATCGACCACGTGCAGCTGAGCTGGGACAACTTCATCGACGTGTTCAAGAGCTTCCGCGGCAGCGCCCGAGTCGACGTGAGCATCCAGGTGCCGCGCGACATAGCGCTCACCTTCGGCGTCGTCTCGGCGAGCGCGCTCATCACCGGCATCTCCGCGGATGCCTCGATCAGCACCGTCAACGGCGACGTCGTCGTCGACAGCGTGACCGGCGACATCCAGCTCAACGCCGTCAACGGCGAGCTGTCGGTGCTCGGACACAGCGGAAGCATCTTCGCCCACACCATCAGCGGTGACATCACCGCTGCCGGCGAGATCACCAAGTTCACGGGCGACACCGTCTCGGGTGATGTCTTCCTCGACATCGCTGGCATGCCCGACCAGGTGCGGGTCAACACCGTCGCAGGCTCCATCACCACCCGTCTCGCCGCCGACGTTGCCGCGAAGTACTCGATCAACACTGTGAGCGGGCGTCTGCAGCTCGACGACTCAGAGATTCGCGGGGTGCGCGGCGCCTACTCGGGCAAGTACGGCACGCTCGAGAAGCACTGGCTCGACTTCAAGGCCAACACGGTCTCCGGCAACATCTCGGTGCTGCACGCTGCGGTGACGGTATGACCCCGCCCGTCTTCGCCCACGGCCACCTGCGTCTCTACCTGCTGAGCCTGCTCGCCGAGTCGGACCACCCCATGCACGGCTACGAGCTGATCCAGGCGCTCGGCGACCGCTTCGGCGGCACCTACGTGCCGAGCGCCGGCACCATCTACCCGCGGCTCGCCAAGCTCGAGGACGAGGGGATGGTCACCAAGGTCGCCGACGGCCGCAAGACCGTCTACGAGATCACGGATGCCGGACGCGCCGAGCTCGCCGCGCGCGAGTCCGAACTCGACAGCATCGAGAGCGACGTCACCGACTCGGTGCGTCGGCTCGCCGACGAGGTGCGCACCTCGGTGACCGACGCGATGCGCACCCTGCGCGCCGACCTCGCCGCCGCCGCGCGGGACGCTCGGGCCGGCACCAGCGAGTTCAACAAGAGCTACACCTCGGGTTCCCCTACGACGACGACCAGCGGCAGTCAGCTGCAGGAGGCGGAGTCCGCTTTGGCGAGCTTCCGGGCATCCGTGCGCACCGACCTTCGCACCCAGCAGACCAAGGGCGGAATCACCGACGAGACGATCGCCGTGCTGACCGAGGGTCTCGAGCAGGTGCGGGCAGCGGTGAAGGCGTCGCTGGGACGCTAGCGGCTGCTACCCCTTCTCGGCACCGCCGGTGTTGTTCATGATCCGCTTCTGGAAGATGAAGAAGATGATCGCCACCGGAATCGTCATGAGCGTCGCGGCCGCCAGCTGAAGCGGGTACTGGTTGCCCGATCCGAGCTGGCCCGAGACGAGGGATGCCACACCCGTCGTGAGGGTGTTCAGGTCGGCACTCTGGCGCGAGACGATGAAGTGGCCGAACTCGTTCCACGAGCCCTGGAAGCTCAGGATGAACAGGGTGATGAGGGCGGGCCGCGCCATCGGCAGCACGATCGTGCGATAGGTGCGGAAGATGCTCGCGCCGTCGATGCGCGCGGCCTCCTCCACGCTCACCGGTATCGAGTCGAAGAACTGCTTCATGATGAAGATGCCGGCGGCGCTCGTGAGCAGCGGGATGATCATGCCGCCGTAGGTGTCGTACAGCCCCAGCTGTTGGAGGATCAGGAACCGCGGTATCAGCAGCACCACGCCCGGCACCGACATGACACCGATGAAGACGGCGAAGATCACCGTGCGACCGCGGAACTGCAGTCGGGAGAGTGCGTATCCCGCGAGCGAATCGAAGAACACCCGCCCGCAGGTGACGATCACGGTGATGAACGCCGTGTTGAAGGTCCACAGCGGCAGGGGCACGTCGGTGAACAGGCGGTTGTACGCCGCCAGGCTCCACACCTCGGGTATCAGCTGCAGCGGGTTGGCTGTGGCGTCGGCATCCGTCTTGAAGCTCGATGAGACGGCCACGAGGAACGGGTAGATGTAGATCATCGCGAGGGCGATGAGCATCAGGTAGCTGAAGACCGCGATCGTGCGCACTCGGGGCGACAGTCGCTTCTTGCGGTGGGGCGGCGGCGCTGGCAGCCGAGTGGTCACCTCGGCATCGGTCAGGCTGGTCATCGCACGTCCCCTTCGCTCACGGCCGCGGTCACCCGTGCGGCTCTCGCCGGCTTCGGCGTTCTGACTTTCGCGTCGCGGTCACGCAGTATCCAGCGCTGCAGCAGCGTGAGGGCCACGATGATCGCGAAGAGGATGAACGCGATGGCCGCGCCCTGCCCCCACTGCAGATCCTTGAAGGAGGTCTGGTACGCGAGGTAGGCGGGCGTCAGCAGGGTCTTGCCCGGGGCGCCACCCCCGGTGAGGTAGATCTGGTCGAACACCTGCCAAGTGCCGATCAGTCCCAGCGTGAGCACGGTGAACAGTGTGGGCTTGAGCATCGGCAGGGTCACGGAGAAGAACTTGCGGAACGCGCCAGCGCCATCCATGAGGGCGGCCTCGTCGATCTCGGCCCCGATGTTCTGAAGTGCCGCGAGGAACAGGAGCATGAACGTGCCCGAGGTGGTGAACACGGCCAGCGTGATGAGCGCGCACATCGCGACGGACGGCCCAGAGAGCCACTCCCACCACGTGATGCCGAGGGGGCCGATCACGTCGAGTACCGGCGGTGGCGAGGTGACGCCGACCCCAGCGAGCAGATTGTGGATGACGCCGCTCGGGTCAGCGAACCAGTTCGGCCCGTTGATGCCGAGCCAGGCGAGGATGCTGTTGATGGTTCCGGATGCGGTGAACAGGAATATGAAGACCGTCGTGATCGCGATCGAGCTGGTGACCGACGGGAAGTAGAAGGCGGTGCGGAAGAAGCCGCGGCCCCGAAGGATCGCCCGGTTCATCTGCACGGCGAGGAAGAGCGCGAGTGCGGTCTGCAGGGGCACCACGAGCAGCACGTAGTACAGGTTGTTTCGGATCGAGGTGCCGAAGTCCTTCTGGGCGAGCCCGGGGTCGGTGAGCACCGATGCATAGTTCTCGGCTCCGATGAACTGCGCCCGGCCGCCGAGCGGGGAGCCCAGACCATTCCAGTTGCTCACGCTGACCCACGCGGCGAGCGCGATGGGCAGAATGAGGAAGACCCCGATGATCACTATGGATGGCGCAGTGAACAGCCACCCATAGCGGGTCTCGCCGCGGCGGATTCCTCCGCGGCGAGACCGCGCCATGGTTGCCATTCTGTTAGCCGTTCGCCTTGGTGTACGCGGCTTCGAGGTTGCCCTGCAGTGCATCGAGGAGGGTCGCGGCATCCGCCGTCGCCAACCCCTCGAGGCTCGCGTTGAAGTCACCGAGCACTGCCGAGGCGCCAGCGAAGGCGACCGGGCTCACCGCGTAGTCGTTGCCGGCCACGAACGATGCGTTCTCGGGGAACTTCTCCGCGTAGGCCGCGGCTCCGCTCTCGGTCGACGGGATGACGCCGAACGCCTCGGAGAACGCGAGCTGCTGCTCGTCCGTCGTGAGGTACTCCACGAGCGACTTGGTGACATCGAGCGTCGGAGAACCGACCGGGATGCCCCAGCAGTTGCTGAAGGTGAACGTCGAGCTGCCACCAGGACCGGCCGGCAGTTCCGCCGCGACGTACTTCACGTCGGGGTAGTCGTTCTTCAGCGCACCGTTGATCCAGGGACCCTCGATGACCATGGCCGCCTTGCCGAGACCGAAGGCCTCGCCACCCCAGCCCGCTTCGAGCTGCGGTGGGAACTTCAGCACGCCCGCGGAGATGAGGGACTGCACGTACTTCAGGCCGTCGACGTTGCCCTGACTGGATGCCGTGATCGAGTCGCCGTCGACGAGCTTGCCCCCAGCCTGGTTCATGAACACGCCGATGCGGGCGTACTCCTGTCCGAAGGAGAGACCAACGGTGTCAGCCGTGGTCAGCTTGGTGGCTGCCGCCGTGAGGCCGTCCCAGTCGGTCGGGATGTCGGCATCCGTGAGCCCTGCTGCAGCCCACATGTCGGTGTTGATGATCAGACCGAGGGTGGAGAAGTCCTTCGGGGCGCAGTAGAACTTGCCGTCGTAGGTGAATGCATCCTTGAGGGCCGGGTAGAACTGGTCGGCGTTGCTCAGGCTGTCGGCGTAGGGCTCGAGGTAGCCGTTGGACGCGTAGGTCTGGAACTGGTCCCAGCCCATGTAGAACAGGTCGGGCGGGTTGTTGCCCGAGAAGCCCTGGCCGAGCTGCTGGTTGAGGTCGCTCGCGGCGATCACCTCGACGGTGTTGCCGGTCTCGGCACCCCAGGCGTCGGCGGCGGCCTGAACGGCCGACGTCTCGGCGTCACCGCTGGATCCGATGAGCATGGTGAGCTTCTGGCCCTCTGAACTTGCACCATCGCCCCCGGAACTGCAGGCCACTAGGCTAACGGCGAGGCCAGCGGCGACAGCCACTGACATCCATTGTGTTGATCTCACAGTGTTCCCTTTCGATATGTGATTGCCGGCGCTACAAGCCGGTGTTCTCGTCAAGTGCAAGATGGGTTGATCTGCGCTCGACAAGTCGTGGGGCGAGGAGCCGATTCGTCGGCTCCTCGCTAAACTCCCCGCGCGTTCGCACGGAGTTGCCGGTCGGCCCCAGGAGCAACTCCAGCACGCCAGCGGCGACGCCTTCGAGGGGTTGACTGATGCTGGACAGACCCACGGCCTCAGCGACGGGCGTGTTGTCGAAGCCGATGATGGGCAGGTCGTCGAGACCGACGGCTGACGCGGCGAGCCGCGCACCGAGAGCCAGGGTGTCGCTCGCGCACACGATCGCATCGGGGCGGCGTGCGCTGGAGAGCAGCTGCTCCGCGGCCGCCCGTCCGTTGGCTACGGAGTCTTCGACTGCGACGTGAAGGTCGCCGGATGCGAGTCCCCGCTCCTCGAGAGCCTCCCGCCAGCCGCGGTGCCGGTCATCGCCCGCGCCAGAGCCGCTGGGCCAGCCGATGTAGGCCACGGCCTGGGCTCCGCCATCGAGAAGGTGGCGAGTGGCCTCGCTCACTCCGGCCCGACCGTCGACGTCGACCCAGAGATGCCGCGGGTCGGGGTTGTCCTCGGTGCCCCACGGGCGCCCGAAGGTGGCGAAGGGCACGTTGTTCTCGATCAGCCATTCGACCCGCGCGTCCTGGTACGACGTGGAGGTCAGGACGAATGCATCGACGTCGGCGCCGTCGCGCAGTCGGCGGATCTGTTCGATCTCGGCGGCCGCATCGTCGGCAGTGAACAGCAGCACGCGCATCCCGCGGCGGTCGGCCTGTTCGGTGAGAGCGTGCAGGAACGTGTCGAGCACCGAGCCGGAGATTCCGTTGCGCACCGGCTCCAGTCGGATTCCGATCGTCGAGGACTTCTGCGTGCGCAGCCTGCGGGCGGATGCGTGCGGACGGTATCCCAGCTCACCGATCGCCGCGAGTACCCGGGTGCGTGTCGCCTCTTTGACGATCTCAGGCGAGTTCAGCACATTCGACACGGTCTGGCGCGACACATTGGCAACGCGCGCAACGTCTTCGACGGTGGGCAGCTGTGCCATCGGTGCCTCCTTTGGCCACGATCGTGGGTGCTGTTTGATCGATCAAGCAGCCGCCCGAGTTCACGCCGATGGTGGCTCCGGGAAAAGTTTGATCGATCAAATTCTGAGTGTTATGTTACCTGCACAGCCCGGCATGTCAATGGGGCGAGCCGCACCGGAGTCAACGAGGAGTCGTGAGCGCACCATGAGCACGCCACTGCAGCCGCTGCTGCACAACGAGATCGTGGTCATGCGGGCGCCCACCCAGGTGTGGTCTGACCGATCGGGTGAACTGGGCTCGAACCCCATCCACGGTGTGTACTTCTCCGACGTGCGCGTGCTCTCGACCCTGGCCCTCGCCGTCGGCGGCGACCGGCCCGAGGCTATTGCCGTACTCCCCTCGGGGGCCGATGAGGCCGTCTTCGTGTCGCTGGTGCGCAGCCACGACGACGGCAACCCCGACCCCGGGGTGCGGGTCGAGCAGAGCAGGGTCGTGACCGGTCAGGGCATGAGCGAGATGCTCACGGTGCGCAGCCGTCACGGTGTGCCGCTCGCGCTCGACCTGGCAGTGCGCTTCACGCCTGACCTGAGCAACCTCGACCGCATCAAGGCGGGAATCGGCTCTGCGGGCATCCCGCCGGTTGTCGCGACCGCCACCGAAGTTCGCTGGGCGGGCGACGGGGTCGGCGTCACTGTCACGGCGCCGGATGCCGACATCCTCACGGTCGGTGCGTCGGTCGAACTTCGGTGGTCACTTCATGTTCCCGCTCGGGGCGAGACGCAGGTCTCCTGGTCGTTGGGCGCGGTGGACAACTCCGCAGTCGCGGCCGCGGACCCGCGCCCGGTGCCTTGGTCGACCCCGGTGATCGAAGGAGACGAACGACTCGCGCGCTGGGTATCGACGGCCCTGGGCGACCTCGACGGATTGCGCATGACCACGACCGCTCGGCCCGATCTCGGCTTCCTCGCCGCCGGTGCCCCGTGGTTCTTCACCCTCTTCGGCCGGGACTCGCTGTGGGCCGCCCGCTTCTTGTTGCCCCTGGGCACCGAGCTCGCCGCCCAGACCCTCCGGGTGCTCGCGCACTTCCAGGGCACCGAGGTCGTGGTCGACCGCGCAGAGGAACCGGGCAAGATCCTGCACGAGCTGCGGCGCGGCGTCGTGCACCTCGAGGGTGACGACGTCTACCTGCCGCCGCTCTACTTCGGCACAGTGGATGCGACGCCCCTGTGGATCCTGCTGCTTCACGACGCGTGGCGCTGGGGCCTCGATGACACCGAGGTGCGGGAGTTGCTGCCCAACCTCCGTGCGGCGCTGGGCTGGCTGCGCGACCACGCCGATGCCGACGGTGACGGCCTGCTCGAGTACGTCGACCGATCGGGACACGGTCTGGCCAATCAGGGCTGGAAGGACTCCGGCGACTCGGTGCAGTGGCGCGACGGAACTCTCGCTGAGGGTCCCATCGCTTTGTGCGAGGTGCAGGCCTACGCCTACGAAGCCGCACTCGCCGGTGCCGCGCTGCTGGAGCACTTCGGTGAGGACGGCGACTCCTGGCGGGCCTGGGCCGCACGGTTGAAGGCCGAGTTCGCACTGCGGTTCTGGCTAGAGGACGAGCACGGGCCGTACCCGGCCATCGCCCTCGACTCGCGCAAGCGGGCGGTTGACACGGTCACGAGCAACATCGGCCACCTTCTCGGCACGGGAATCCTCGAACCCGAGCAGGAGGCCCTGGTCGCGGCAAGGCTGATCTCGCCGGAGCTCAACAGCGGCTACGGCCTGCGCACGATGTCGACGACGGCGGCGGGCTACTGGCCGCTCAGCTACCACGGCGGCAGCGTCTGGACCCATGACACGGCCATCGCGATCGCGGGCCTGAGCCGGGCGGGGTTCGCCGCCGAGGCAGCGGTGCTCACCGAGGGACTTCTCGCCGCTGCATCCTGCTTCGACTACCGGATGCCCGAACTCCACTCGGGCGATGCCGCCTCGGTCTCGAGTCGGCCGGTTCCCTACCCTGCCGCCTGCCGCCCCCAGGCGTGGTCAGCGGCAGCAGCCGTGTCGGTGCTCGCGAGCACCCTGGGCCTGTCGGCCGACGCGCAGAGTGACGAGCTGGCCGCGACCAACGCCGGCGCCGGCATCACGGTGCAGGGGCTGCGCTTCAACTCGCGTGAGGTGTCGCTCGATCAGCTGCGGTGATCGAGCCTGTCGAGATCTCGACTTCGCTCGATCACCCGGCGAACGCGACCGGCACGTAGAGGTCCTGCACCCGGTCGCTGAGCGCGGTGTGGTCGTTCCTCGTGAAGATGCCGCAGGCATCCACTCGGCAGTCGAAGTCTTTGCCCTTCGGATCGCCGACCTCGACGTAGGCGGTGAAGGTGCCCTTGGCGATGTCGTCGTAGCTGCGGGCGCCGAAGAGTTTCCAGGCCCAGTCGTCGTTGATCCAGTTGCTCGGCGCGTACTGCACCGTGCCGGCATCCACCGCGGTGGGCGTCTGCTCGGGAACCCCGCCGATGCAGGGGCCAGGCTTCACGCTGGGGTTTGACGGGATGACGCAGATCGCCACATAGATGCCTCGCGCCCCGTCGAACCCGCTTCCACTCACGACGAGGTGCTGGCCGACCGTGAGCGCGGAGGTGTCGACTGCTGCGCCGTCCTCGCCGCTGACGGTGAAGGTGCGGGTGCGACCGTCGGCGCCGTTACCGGTGACAGTGAGCGGCCAGGGCTCGGTGGCATCCACCTGCCCTGAGGCTCCCTGGTTCTGGTGAAGCAGAATCGGCACACCGAGCACCGCCACGGGAACGAGCAGCAGCACGACGACACCCGCGACGATCCACGGCCACCGCCTGCGCCGGGAATCAGTTGAGGCCATGGGGGAATTCTAAGCGGCCTGATCGAGTTGACTGGCTTTCTCATAGGAGTAAGCTCGCCCCTCGTGACAGACGAAGCCCGGTCGCCCAAACGGTGGTTGATCGGAGACCCACTGCCGTCCGAGAAATTGGAAGGCCAGCTCCTACCCAAGCACCTCGCGCTACCCATTTTCGCGAGCGACCCGCTCTCCTCCGTGGCCTACGCGCCGCAGGAACTGCTCATGATCCTGCTCATCGGCGGGCTCGCGTTCCTCTCCTTCGCCCCGTGGGTGGCGATGGCCGTCGTGATCCTCATGATCGTCGTGGTGCTGTCGTACCGCCAGCTGGTGCGGGCCTACCCGAGTGGCGGCGGCGACTACGAGGTCGCGTCCAAGAACCTCGGCGAGAAGGCCGGTCTGGTCGTCGCATCCGCTCTGCTCGTCGACTACGTGATGACCGTTGCGGTGTCGGTGGCCTCGGGTGTCGACAACATCATCTCCGCGATCCCTGCGCTCAACCCGTTCCGTGTGGAGATCGCCGTCGGCTTCATCATCCTGCTCGCCGCTGTCAACCTGCGTGGCGTTCGCGAGTCGAGCAAGGCGTTCGCCGTGCCGACCTACCTGTTCATCGGCAGCATCGGCGTGATGATCGTCGTCGGCCTGATCCGCACCATCAGCGGCGACGCCCCGATCGCCGAAAGCGCCGGCTTCGAGGTGCAGGCCGAGTCCCTCACCCAGGCGGCGATCATCCTGCTGCTGCTGCGATCCTTCGCGAGCGGGTGCGCCGCCCTGACCGGTGTCGAGGCGATCGCCAACGGCGTGCCGGCCTTCCGCAAGCCGAAGGTTCAGAATGCCCAGAAGACGCTCGTGGCGATGGGCCTCATCGCCATCACGCTGTTCTCGGGACTGGTGATCCTCGCTCTCGTCTCCGGCGTGCACTACGCCGAGGATGCCTGCCACCTCATCGGCTTCGACAACTGCGAGACCGTGCCGCAGCGCAGCCTGATCGCGCAGATCGCGTCGGCGACGTTCGGCAACAACTCGATCCCGTTCTTCATCATCCAGACCGCCACGGCGACCGTGCTGCTGCTGGCCGCGAACACGGCGTTCAACGGATTCCCCCTGCTCGGCTCGATCCTCGCTGCCGACCACTACGCGCCCAAGTCCCTCTCGACCCGCGGTGACCGCCTGATCTTCTCCAACGGCGTGATCGCACTCGCGATCGTCGCGGGCGTGATCCTGGTGATCTTCGGGGCGGATGTCACGAGCCTCATCCAGCTCTACATCATCGGCGTCTTCGTGTCGTTCACGCTCGGACAGACCGGCATGGTGCGGCACTGGATCAGGCTGCTGAAGGAGGGCGCGACGAATCGCGGCCAGATCATCCGGAGTCTGGCGACCAACGCGGTCGGCGCAACGATGACCGCGAGCGTGCTGATCGTGGTGACGATCACCAAGTTCACTCACGGCGCGTGGGTCGTCTTCGTGATCATGCCGATCCTCTTCATGTTGATGCTTGGCGTCAACCGCTACTACCGCGACGTGGACAAGGAGATCGAGGCCGACCCCACCACGCGCTTCGGTGCGAAGGGCGACCACGCCATCGTGCTCGTCGGTCGCATGCAGAAACCCGTGCTCAAGGCGCTCGACTACGCGATCGCTGCGCGCCACGGCTCAATCGAGGCCGTGCACGTGTCGATCGACGATGCGGCCACCGAGCAGCTCGAGAAGGACTGGGTCGAGCAGAACATCAAGGTTCCGCTCAACGTGCTCGAGTCGCCGTACCGCGATATCAGCGCCCCGCTGGCGAAGTACATCAAGTCGCGTCGCCAGACGCACGGCTCCGAGGTCGTCACGGTCTACACACCGCAGTACATCGTCGGCCACTGGTGGGAGAACATCCTGCACAACCACAAGGCCCGTCGCATCCGCCAGAAGCTGTCGCTCGTGCACGGTGTCGTCATTGCGCTCGTGCCGTGGCTGCTCGACTCCTCGACCCTCATCTACGGCCGCCGCTCCCGCCCGCTTCCGGGTGAGGATCGTCGTGGTGAGCCGCGGCGTCCCGTGGTGCGCAAGCCCATGCCGCCGGCCGACCCGAGCGCCGCGGTGAAGACCGTCGTGCGCCCGAAGACCCAGGCCGAGAAGAAGAAGTAGCGTGCCCTGGCGTGACCTGCTGGCCGTGCTCGTGGGCGGCGCGGTGGGCACGGCCCTGAGGCTCGGCATCGACACCCTGCTTCCGCACGGCGACACCGACTTCCCGGTCTCGACGCTCGCGATCAACACCCTCGGTGCAGTCGTGCTGGGGGTGCTCGTCGGTCGAGTGTGGTCCACGGCACCTGGCTGGCTGCGGGCCGGCCTCGGGGCCGGACTCCTCGGTTCGTTCACGACCTTCTCCGCGTTGGCCGTCTCGCTCGTCTCGCTCACCGCCGCCGGGTTCGGGATGCTCGCCCTCGCCTACCTCGCAGCGACGCTGGTGCTCGGCCTCGCCGCCGCCGCGCTCGGCCTGCGCCTGGGCTCGCCGCGCGTCACCGACGTGGATCTGGTGGACGAGTGATCGCCGCCGCCGTCATCGTCGCGGGTGCCCTCGCGGCGGTCGCACGCTGGCTCGTCGCCCGCTGGTTGAGTAGCGCCGAAGGCGCGTATCGAAACCTGCCGATCGCGGTGCTCATCGTCAACGTCGTGGGTTCGGCGTTGGGGGGTGCGGTGCTGGGACTCGCGACCGCCGGGGGCGTCGACGCGGGCATCCGTCTGGTGCTGCTCACCGGCCTGTGCGGGGGGCTGACGACCTTCAGCACGTTCAGCGTCGAGACCGTGCAGTACGTCACCGAGGGCAAGTGGCGCATCGCCCTCGCGAGCGTCGTGGCCAACCTCGTGCTCGGCATCGGCGCGGCCGCCGGCGCCTACGCGCTCACCGTCTAGCGCGAGGCCTGGATCTTGCTCAGGGTTGCCACGACCTGACGGGCGATCATGCGGCCCGCTCGGTTGGCCCCGATCGTGGATGCCTGCGGTCCATACCCGGCGAAGAATATGCGGGGGTCCTTCCACGATGCGCCCTGCGCAACCACGACGCCGCCCTCCTTCTCCCGGAGCTTCAGCGGTGCGAGATGTCTCAGCTCCGGGCGGAATCCCGTGGACCAGATGATCGCATCCGCCCTCTTGAAGGCGCCGTCTTTCCAGCGCACGCCGTGCGGTTCGATCGAGTCGAAGATCGGCCGGGGCGTGAGCACCCCGCGCTCGATGCCGGCTTGGATGCGCCGGGTGCGCGGCACCCCCGTGCCCGACACGATGCTCGGCAGGGCACGACCGGCTCGGGCCGCCTCGTCCTGCATGCGCACGGCCTCGATGCGGGCCTCGAGGTTGAGGTCGCCGTCTTCGAGGAAGTCGATCGGGCGGCGGCTCACCCAGGTGGTGTCGCTGGCGATGCCCTCCAGTTCGAGGAGGAAGCCGATCGCGCTCGTGCCGCCACCCACGACGATCACGCTCTGGTCGCGATAGTCCTCGGCGCTCTTGTAATCGTTGGTGTGAACGTGGCGGCCCTCGAAGCTCTTGAGCCCCGGGTACCACGGGATGAAGGGCGCCCCCCACGTGCCCGTCGCGTTGACTACGGTGACGGTCGAGACCTCCTTCTCCTCGTCATCGAGGGTGAAGTTGACCATGAGGTCCATGCCGAAGTTCTCGACGCTGACGACGTCGGCTGGACGCACGACCTGCAGGCCGTAGTGATCCTCGTACCGACGGTAGTAGTCGGCGACGACGTCCTTGGCCGGGGCGTGACGGTCGGCGGTCTCGAAGCTCAGGCCGAGCGCATCCAGACCCGGAAGATCGTTGATCTTGTGTGCCGAGCCGATGCGCAGGGCCTCCCAGCGGAACTGCCAGGCACCGCCGGTTCCCGGCCCCCGATCGAGCACGACGAAGTCATTTCCCGCATCGAGACCGAGCCTCTGCAGGTAGTACGACACCGACAGCCCGGCCTGCCCAGCGCCGATCACCACTACTGAGGTATCGGTGCCTGCTGACGTCACCCGACAACGTTACCCGTCAGCGGGATGAGCGTGGAGAACCGCCCCGGCTGGCTAGGTGCCGCATGCTAAACTGAGCGCTAGTTTTTCCACCATCCCTATTCGCACAATCCCTGCGTGGTAGCAGCGCATCGGGACTGATCCAGAGGGGGTCTCGCATGGGGCGTGGCCGTCAGAAGGCAAAGCACACCAAGGTGGCGCGGGACCTGAAGTACTTCAGTCCTGACACCAACTACAACGCGCTTGCCCAAGAGCTCTCCGGAGCGCCCAGCGACCCTCGCCTCGCCGAGGATCTCGAGAAGTGGCCGGAGTACGTGGCTGGCAGCTACGAAGAGGATGAGTTCGACACCGACGACGAGTCGAAGACCGCCTAAGGCCGGTTGAGTAGGCCGCAGGCCGTATCGAAACCTGCGTGCCGAACGCAGGCCGGTTGAGTAGGCCGCAGGCCGTATCGAAACCTGCGTGCCGAATCGCCTGGTTTCGATACACCGCTTCGCGGCTACTCAACCAACTACACGTAGCTCCCGGTCAGCCGCACCGCTCCACCCTTGACGCCCTTCGCTTCGCTCTCGAAGCCGCTGAGGTCGCGTGGACTCATCGACACTTCGCCGAGCTTCCACGACGGGATGCCGCTGCGCTCCAGCGACGCAATGACGCCGTCGGCCGCCGCCGGGGTGACCACCGCGATCATCCCCACCCCGAGATTCCAGGTGCCTTCGGCGCTCACGAGCGTGCTTCCCGCCATGTCGCTCAGCACACGGAACACGGCCGGGGGCGACCAGCTGCCGCGATCGAGCTCGACCCACGAGCCCACCGGCAGCACGCGCGCGAGGTTCGCGGCGATGCCGCCGCCGGTCACGTGACTGAGGGCGTGTACCCCGCCAGGATGCTCCGCCAGCACGTCGAGGAGCGGGGTCGTGTAGAGCCGGGTCGGCTCGAGCAGGATCTCGCCGACGGTTCCGCCTAGTTCTGCCGAGGCATCCGTGTAGCCGATGCCTCGCTGGGCGAGGATGTGGCGCACCAGCGAGAACCCGTTGGAGTGCAGGCCGCTCGAGGCCAGGCCGATCACGATGTCGCCGTCGGCGACCCGGTCGGGTCCGAGCAGGTCGGCCGCCTCGACCGCGCCCACGGCAGCGCCAGCAACGTCGTAGTCATCAGGACCGAGCAGCCCCGGGTGTTCGGCGGTCTCGCCGCCGACGAGCGCCGTGCCGGTCGCCTCGCAGGCGCGGGCGATTCCCGCCACGATGTCGGCGATGCGCTGCGGGATGACGCGCCCGCACGCGATGTAGTCGGTCATGAACATCGGCCGCGCCCCGACCACCACGATGTCGTCCACGACCATGCCTACGAGGTCCTGCCCGATGGTGTCGTGCTTGTCGATCGCCTGGGCGATCGCGACCTTCGTGCCCACCCCGTCGGTGGAGCTTGCCAACAGCGGTCGGTCGAATGACTTGAGGAAGCTCACGTCGAACATTCCGGCGAAGCCGCCGACGCCCCCGAGCACCTGTGGCCCGTGCGTGCGCGAGACCGCGGACTTCATGAGTTCGACGGCCAGATCGCCTGCCGCGGTGTCGACTCCGGCGTCACGGTAGCTGCGGGAGGAGTCCTCGGTCACCCGACCAGCGTACCGGGGTGTCGCGCGATGACGACGATCGGCCGCCCGGCGCCACCGGTATGGGAGACTTGACCGTACCCGCTTCGGGTGCGCGCCCTTCGAACACCAGGGAGCAACCGGCCAGTATGTGCGGCATCGTCGGAATCGTCTCGTCCCACCCGGTCAATCAGCAGGTCTATGACGCACTCGCGCTCCTGCAGCACCGGGGGCAGGACTCGACCGGCATTGCGACGGCCGAGGGCAGCATCATCCACATGTTCAAGGCCAAGGGCCAGGTGCGCGAGGCGTACCGCACGCGCGACATGCGCACCCTGCTCGGCAACGTCGGCCTCGGCCACGTGCGCTACGCCACGAAGGGCAGTGCCTCGAGCGAGGAGGAGGCGCAGCCCTTCTACGTGAATGCGCCCTACGGAATCGTGCTGGTGCACAACGGCAACCTCACGAACACCCGCGAGCTCACGCAGGAGCTGTTCCACATCGATCGCCGGCACCTGAACACGTCGAGCGACACCGAACTGCTGGTCAACGTGCTCGCCAACGAGCTGCAGGAACAGATCACCGGAACCGACCTTGACCCCGATCAGGTCTTCGCGGCGATCTCGCGGCTGCACGAGCGGGTCGAGGGCTCGTATGCGGCGATCGCGCTGATCGCCGGTCACGGCCTGCTGGCGTTCCGCGATCCGTTCGGCATCCGGCCGCTGGTGCTCGGGCGCCGCAATGCTGACTTCGTCGGGGCCGAGTGGGTCGTGGCATCCGAGTCGCTGGTGTTGGAGAGCGCGGGCTACGAAGTGGTTCGGGATGTCGCGCCCGGAGAGGCCATCTTCATCACCCCCAACGGCGAGATGCACTCACGCCAGTGCGCCGCCAACCCGCGACTGCTGCCCTGCTCGTTCGAGTACGTCTACCTCGCCCGACCCGACTCGGTGATGAACGGCATCAGCGTGTACGAGGCGCGCTTGCGGCTCGGCGACCGCCTCGCCGACACGATCGCGCGCTACACCCCGCAGGGCGACATCGACGTGGTCATGCCGATTCCGGACTCCTCGCGCCCCGCCGCGATGCAGGTCGCGCAGAAGCTCGGCGTCGAGTACCGCGAGGGCTTCTACAAGAACCGCTACGTCGGGCGCACGTTCATCATGCCCGGGCAGGCGGAGCGCAAGAAGAGCGTCAAGCAGAAGCTCAACGCGATGTCGAGCGAATTCAAGGGCAAGAACATCCTGATCGTCGACGACTCGATCGTGCGCGGCACCACCTCGCGCGAGATCGTGCAGATGGCCCGCGAGGCCGGCGCCAACAAGGTGACCTTCACGTCGGCCGCACCGCCGGTGCGCTTCCCGCACGTCTACGGCATCAACATGCCGTCGCGGCACGAGCTCGTCGCCCACGGCCGCAAGATCCCCGAGATTGCCACCGAGCTCGGCGCCGACTACCTGATCTACCAGGAGGTCGCCGACATGCAGGCTGCCATCATCGAGGGCTCGGATGTCACGGCGCTCGACATGAGCTGCTTCACGGGTGACTACGTGACCGGCACCGTCACCCCCGAGTACCTCGACTGGGTGGAGCGCACGCAGCTGAGCTGACGCGCCGCCGTCGGCGCGCGGCCTCCACTCGGTACCGTTGAGCCATGAGCAACCAATGGCGGCGGGTGGTCGCGGCGCTCGACAATCCCGACCGACGGCGGGTGTACGCCGAGGCCGTGCTGGGACTCGGGGGCGAACCGTCGACGCGTCGCGAGAAGTCGCTCGCGGCCCTGCGCGATGCTGGGCTCCTGGATGCCGCGGGCGCACCCATCGCCGACGCCTTCGCCCGGCTGCTCGCCGAGACCGCGCCCGTCACACGCCAGGGGCTGGAGCGCTGGGTCACCGCGGGCGTGATCACCGAGTGGCCCTCCCGCCCGGCGGACCGCGACGAGCTTCTCGCATGGGTGCTCGAGCGCGTGGCTGAACCGGGCGAGAGCCTCGGCGAGCGCGAACTCACCGATCGGCTTGCGGCGCTCGGTCCCGACTCGGTCGCGCTGCGACGGGCACTGGTCGATGCGGAGCTCGTGACCCGCACTGCGGACGGCTCCACCTACCGGCGAAGCTAGGACGCGTCGGCAACGCTCTCGTCGGCAATGCTCTCGCGGCCCACACTCTCGCGCGCGGCGACGACCTCGCGGGCCCGCCTGCGCGAGATGCGGTCAAGAAGCAGCGCCAGCAGCGCGCCCAGCAGCACGCCCGCCGGGATGCCGAACAGGCAGAAGTAGCCGAACAGGGCGATGAACCCGACATTCGGGTCGACCGGGAACTGCGCGGTCAGCACGAGCGTCACCAGTGCGCCGATCAGCCCACCCACCGCGAGAAAGGCGCCGATCTTGGGCGCTCGGCGGATCTTGACGGTGCTTTCCGGTTCGCTCACCCCTCCATTGTCTCCCACGCGAGCGGGAGGTATGCCGTGAGGTCGGCCCGGGCCCCCGAGGCCGACACGGCACCGGATGCCACGGCCAGCGCCCACGTCGTGCCCCCGGTCGCCAGCGCGAGCCAGGTCGGCGCATCCATCTCGATCACATTGGGAGGCGTGCCGCGGGTGTGGCGCGGTCCCTCGACGGCCTGCACGGCGCCGAACGGCGGCACGCGCACCTCGACGGTGTTGCCCTCGGCGTTCTCCGCGAGCACCTGCAGCAGGTAGCGCGTGGCCGTGGCCAGCTCGGGCCGCGCGCCCGCGAGCGCACCGGTGACAGCTGCGCGCCCAACGTCGGCGGGGATGCGCTTGGGAGGCATGCTCCTACGTTAGGGGCTTCTTCGCACCGCCCATCGCCTCGCGGTACTCGGAGAAGCCCGACGCGAGAACCGCGAGGATGGAGATGGAGCCGACGGTGCTGGCGAACCCGCCCGACCAGTCGACCTCGCTCGACTCGAGGTTCGCGAGCACGGCGACGATCGTGCCGGACACGATGGCCAGCTCGATGAGGATCCAGGCGACTGCAATTGCTCGCACGGTAGTCGTGCCCTTGATGAATGCCGTCGTGGTCACCCCGGCCCGCACGATTCGGGTCGCGAAGATGGCGCCGATGAGCGTGGACGCCGTCGCGAGCGTCACGGCAACCAGTGAAGTGAATGCGAACTCGGATGCGTTGAGCAGCGCCTCCAGAAACAGCAGGAGATTGATGCCGACGGCGATCCAATAGACGATGAACCAACCCCGTTGCGTGCGGGGAACAACTGCCTTGTCGGCCATGTGATCAACTCCCTGATGCGGAACAGGTTGCGACCATTGTGCTGGGTGAGCACGGCTCATCCGTGACCACCACGCCGGGGCGTCGGTAGGGTTGACCCGTGCGAATCCTCGTCCTCGGCTCCGGTGCCCGCGAGCACGCCATCATCACGTCCCTGCTCAGCGAGCCGACCGCCCACGAGATCACTGCTGCCCCCGGCAACGCCGGCATCGCTGCGGTCGTGCCGGTCGTCGCACTCGACCCCACCCGCGGTGATGTCGTGAGCGCCTACGCGCTCGACAACGACATCGACCTGGTGGTGATCGGACCCGAGGCCCCGCTCGTCGCCGGCGTCGCCGACGCCCTGCGCCAGCGCGGCATCGCAGTCTTCGGGCCGGGCAAGGCGGCCGCAGCCCTCGAGGGCAGCAAGACCTTCGCCAAGCGCATCATGGATGACGCGGGCGTACCCACCGGCAAGGCCACCCGAGCGGGCACCATCGAGGAGGCCGTGGCAGCCATCGACGAGTACGGCGCGCCCTACGTCGTGAAGGCCGACGGACTCGCTGCCGGCAAGGGCGTGCTCGTCACCGAGGACAGGGACGCCGCCGTCGCCCACGCCGACTTCTGGCTCGCCCACGGCGCCGTGCTGGTCGAGGAGTTCCTCTCCGGGCAGGAGGTCTCGCTGTTCCTGCTCAGCGACGGCCACACCGTGCTGCCGCTCTCGCCCGCCCAAGACTACAAGCGGGTGTTCGACGGCGACGAGGGCCCGAACACCGGCGGCATGGGTGCGTACTCGCCCCTGCCGTGGCTGCCCGAGGGCTTCGTCGACGAGGTGATCGACACCGTCGCCATCCCGACCGTGCGCCAGCTGGCGAGCGAGCGCACCCCCTTCATCGGGCTGCTGTACTGCGGCCTGATCGTCACGCCGAAGGGCGTGAAGGTCATCGAGTTCAACGCGCGCTTCGGCGACCCCGAGACGCAGGTCGTGCTGCCCCGGCTGAAGACCCCGCTCAGCCAGTTGCTGTTCGCGACGGCGAGCGGCGAACTGGCATCGCAGCCGCGCCCCGAGTTCAGCGACGACGTCGCCGTCACTGTCGTGCTGGCGAGCGAGGGCTATCCCGAGGAGCCCGTCACCGGTCGACCGATCACCGGACTCTCGGACGTGCAGAACGTGACCATCGCACACGCGGCCACCGCCCTCGTCGACGGTACCTATGTCGCCACCGGCGGCCGCGTGCTCAGCGTCGTCGCCACCGGGCGCACCTTCTCCGAGGCCCGCGCCCGGGTGTACCTCGCACTCGACGCGATCCACCTCCAAGGTGGTCACTACCGCCGCGACATCGCCGTGCGGGTGAGCGAATGACGCTGCCGGGCTGGCACCACGTCTACTCCGGCAAGGTGCGCGACCTCTACGAGAATCCCGACCAACCGGGACGGATGCTCGTGGTGGCGAGCGACCGCGTGAGTGCGTTCGACCACGTGCTTCAGCCGGGCATCCCGGGTAAGGGCGCACTGCTGACCCGCCTCAGCCTCTGGTGGTTCGCCCAGCTCGACGTTCCCAACCACCTGGTGGCCGATGCGGGAACCTTCCCCGCCAACGCGATGCTCGTGAAGAAGCTCGACATGTACCCGATCGAATGCGTGGTGCGCGGCTACCTGTCGGGCAGCGGCTGGATCGAGTACCAGAGCTCGCAGAGCGTGTGCGGCATCGCCCTGCCCGCGGGACTGAGCGACGGCGACCGCCTGCCCGAGCCGATCTACACGCCCGCGTGGAAGGCCCCGATGGGCGAACACGACGAGAACATCACCTACGAGCGCACCGTGGAGTTGGTGGGATCCGCGGCGGCGGCCGCGCTGCGGGAGACGTCGCTGAAGGTGTTCGCCGCGGCATCCGGGATCGCCGAGGCGAAGGGCGTGATACTCGCCGACACCAAGTTCGAGTTCGGTGCCGACCCGGTGACCGGCGAGTTGACCCTTGCCGACGAGGTGCTCACCTCCGACAGCAGCCGGTACTGGGATGCCGCGCTCTACTCCACCGGCGAGCGCACCGCGAGCTTCGACAAGCAGATCGTGCGCAACTGGCTCTCCGCGCACTGGGACAAGCGGGGCACGCCGCCCGCGCTTCCACAGGAGATCGTCGAGCAGACCGCCGCTCGGTACCGCGAGCTCATCGAGCGGCTCACCGGTTCCGCGGAATAGTTGAGAGTTCAACTATGTTGGGGGTGACATGAACGACATCCTCGCCGCTGACACCGCCATGGGTCCGGTCACCCTGCGCGTCGGCAACCTCGACGCCATGACCGCCTACTACCGGGATGGCGTCGCCCTCCAGGTGCTCGAGCAGGCCGGACCGCGCGTCACCCTCGGCCGCGGCACGACTCCCGTGGTGATCCTCGAGCATGCGCCGGAGCTCGTGCACGCGAGCCCGCGCGACGCCGGACTATTCCACACGGCCATCCTCTTCGATAGCGAGGAGGCGCTCGCGGCGGCGGTCTACTCCGTCGCGCGCAAGTATCCGAACACGTTCACGGGCAGCAGCGACCATCTCGTGAGCAAGGCGTTCTACTTCTCCGACCCGGAGGGCAACGGCGTAGAGCTGTACTGGGACCGCGAGCGCTCGGCGTGGAGCTGGGCGCACGGCAGCATCGAGATGTCGACCCTCTACCTCGACCCCAACGCGTTCCTCCAGGAGAACCTCACCGAGGCCGCCGCCGAGGAGCCGCTCATCGGCGGGGCACGGGTCGGGCATGTGCACCTGCAGGTCGGCGACATCCCGAGTGCCCGCGACTTCTATGTGACGACCCTCGGATTCGAGGAGACCGCGGCCTACGGACCCCAGGCACTGTTCGTCAGCGCGGGCGGGTACCACCACCACATGGCGATGAACACCTGGAACAGCGCCGGCGCCGGCCGTCGCGGCGTGGGCCTCGGGCTCGCGCAGGTCGACATCGAGGTGCCGGGTGCTGACGATCTGGGGCAGCTCATCGAGCGCGCCAAGCACCACGGAATCGAGACCCGCGACGATGGACGCACGGTGAGCGTGGATGACCCGTGGGGCAATCTGATCCGGGTGGCCGCGCCGGTCGAGTAGCGCCGGTCGTGCCTCAGCCGGTCGAGCAGAGCCGGTCGTACCTCAGCCGGTCGAGTAGCGCCGGTCGTACCTCAGCCGGTCGAGTAGCGCGAAGCGCGTATCGAGACCCCGCTGCCCGCTCACTCCGACGAGTGCGGATCCCAGATCGTCCAGAGCGCGGTGGCAATCGGGAAGCGGTTGGAGAGGTGCCCGTTGCACATCACGGTGATCGTCGTGTGCCGGTCGGCGGAGACGGTGAAGTCGGTTATGAAGCCACCCATGCGGCCGGTGTGCTTGAGGTCACCGTTCGGCTCGATGTTGATGCCGGCGGCGTAGAGCTCGCCCGGACCCTCCTCGCCCTCGTCGACGGCGCCGACGGAGAAGTCGTCCTGGATGATGTCGCCCGCGCGGTACTGGTCGCCCCAGCGGGCCAGCTCCGACGCCGTCGTGATGATGCCGGTGTGGCCGTACGAGGTCCAGCCGGCCTCCTGCAGCTGGATGTCGTCGTCGTAGCTGAGCGCGATGTCCGCGGCGTGCAGGGTGGGTGCGAGCACCATCTCGAGGTCGAGCGGGGTGAAGATGCGTTCCGCGAGGAAGTCGGGCAGCGTCTGGCCGCTCACCCGCGCGACCACCTCGGCCAGCAGCACGTAGTTCGAGTTCGAGTACAGGAACCCGGTGCCGGGCTCGAGCTCGGTCTCGCGACGGATCGCATCAACGGTCATGGTCTGGTCGGCGAAGTCGGAGAAGCCGACGTCGATGTCGTCGAGCTCGACCCAGTAGTCGGGGATGCGACTGGTCTGATGCATGAGCTGATCGAGCGTCACCGAGGCGCCCCAGTCCGGCAGCCCGTCGACGTAGTTCGCGATCGGGTCGGCGAGCGAGAGCTTGCCCTCGCGCTGCAGCATGAGGATCGCGGTCGCCGTGAACTGCTTCGACACCGAGGCGATGTCGAAGCGGGTGTCGGTGGTCACCGGGATGCCCGCATTCACGTCAGCGAGTCCGCCAGCGCCCGCCCACAGCACGGTGCCGTCCACCGCAACGGCGGCGGAGCATCCGGGCTGGTCGGCTGGCGCGAGGGCGGTGATCACCCGGTCGCTGGCGCGGGCCTGCTGGAGCAGCTGGTCACGTGCAGAGGTCGGGCGGGCGCGCAGGTCGACGGGGGTCATGTCGGGTGTTGGGGCGGCGCATCCGGAGAGTGCCACGAGCGCGGCGCCGACCAGCAGCGCCAGCACAACCCGCGGCGTTCTCATCTCAGCCGCCGAGCCTCTCGTCGAGCTCCTGGATGACCGGCCACGCGCCCTCCTCGGTGTTGGAGAGCACGACGATGTCGAGGCCCTCCGCAAGGTAGTGGCGCACGATCCCGGATGCCCCGGGGTTGATGCCGTCCTTGTAGTACGAGCGCACAGTGCCGTCTTCGTTCATGTCGAACTCGAGGCCGAAGCCGTACCAGGTCGCCTCGTCGTGCTCGACCTGGGGCAGCAGGAACTCGGTCGTGAACTCGGCGTTGAGCAGCTCACCGCCACGCACCGCCTGGATGAAGCGCACGAGGTCGGCCGCCGTGACGTGCGCGCCACCGTCCGGGGATCCGATCGGCGGGTAGCTGTAGATGTTGGAGCACCAGACGCCGTCGATGAGGTCCCACCCCTCCGCGACGCGCGGAGCCGCTTCTCGACGGTCGTAGAAGCCGGAGTCGAGCATCCCGGCCCGAATGAAGACCTCGTCGAACACGTACTGCCGATACGACTGGCCGGTCACCCGCTCGATGGCGAGCCCGGCAAGCACGTAGCCGACGTTGCAGTACCGGCACTCGACGCCGGGTGCGGCGAGCGGCTCCTTGTGGGCGAACTGGGGCAGGAAGTCCGCCGTCTCGATGATCGCGTAGTTGGGCTTCTCGAGGAACAGGTCCTCGTACTTCTCGCCCGCCTCCTCGTCGGCGTCGTCCGCGATGCCGCTCGTGTGCGTGAGCAGATGCAGCAGGGTGACGTCGGGGCTGATCGTCGTGCCCTCGAGGTCGACATAGTGGTGGATCGAGGTCTCGAGGTCGAGTTCGCCCTTGCCCACCAGGTGCAGCACCGCCGCGCTCGTGAAGAGCTTGGTGATCGAGGCGGTGTCGAAACGGGTGTCCAGGGTGTTCGGGATGCCCCACCGCGGCGTCGCGAGGCCGGTCGCCGCCTCGTACACGGTCGTCGGACCGCGGCGCACGAGCACGACCCCCGAGAACTGCTGCTCGGCCAGGAACTCGTCGAGTCCGGAAGTCTCCATCCCCCGAGCCTACCGATCGGGTCGGCGGCGGGCGCTAGAGGCAATGGCTTCGCCCTACGATGGGCGCGTGAGCACCCTGCACCGCCTCAGCCGCGTGGCCATGATCCCGGTCGCGCCCGTGCTGGTGGCGCAAGGTCGCCGCCTGCGGCGCGACACCCCCCGACTGCCGGATGCCGCCTCCCCCTGGCACGGCACCGTCGCCGGTCCCCGGCCGCTGAGCCTCCTCGTGCTGGGGGATTCGACGGCCGCCGGCGTGGGCGCCGACACCCAGGATGACGCGCTGCCCGGCCACCTCGGCCGCGAGCTGGCGGCCCGCACCGGCCGCGGCGTGCAGTGGGGCGCGATCGGCGAGAACGGCGCCGATGCCCGGGAACTCATCGAGCGCTATCTGGATGACGCGACGAGCGCGACCTACGACGTGGTGTTCTTGAGCGTGGGGGCCAACGACGCGCTCGGCATCCGGTCGCGGGGTGCTTTTGTTCGCGACATCCGCCACCTGCTGAGCCGGCTGCGCGCCGCGAGCCCCGACGCGGTGATTCTGGTGAGCTCGCTGCCCGCGTTCTTCCGGTTCGAGCTGCTGCCGCAGCCGCTCAAATGGAACCTCTACCTGCACTCCACGAGCCTGGAGAACGCCGCCCGCGCGGTCGTGGCAACCATGACCGGCGTACACATGTCACCGCCCCCGCCGCCGTACACCGACGGCTTCTTCGCCAGCGACCTGTTCCACCCGAGCGCTGACGGCTACCGGGACTGGGCGCGCTTCGCGATCGAGGATGCCGCTGAAGCCGGGGCCCTGCGTAGCCTGATGGCTACCTCAGGCTAGGGCCGCGGGCAACTCAGCAACGCTGCCGAGCACGAGATCGGCGCCGGCCTCGCGCAGGCGCTGTTCGTCACGCCCGCCGGTGAGAACCCCGACCACCAGACCGGCACCGGCAGCACGGCCGCTCGCGGCATCCGACTCGGTGTCGCCCACGACCACCATGGCTGCCACCGAGCTGGTGCCGGTGCGCAGCAGCGCCGTGAGCGGAAGGTCGGGAGCAGGCCGACCGCGACCCGCGTCGTCGGGGGTGAGCACGGCATCCGCGAGCCCCACCCAGCCGAGCGACTCGATGATCGCGTCGGCGGTGGCGTGCGAGAACCCGGTGGTGAAGGCGATCGCCAGTCCGGTGGCCTTGAGCGAGCGGATGGCATCCTCCGCCCCCGGGATCGGCTCGCACCGACCCTCCTCGATGAGCGCGCGGAAAGCGCCCTCGAACGCCGCGTTCATGGCCTGGGCCGTCTCCTCGTCACCCAGCCCGCGGAAGACATCGATCTTGGACTGCCCCATGGTGGCGCGAACGTGCTCCATGGCGGCATCGCGGCCTTCCTCGGTGGCGACGACGGTGTCCCAGGCGCGGGCGAAGGCGGCCTCGACGAGGCCGTCGTCGACGACTGTCGTGCCGGCCATGTCGAGCACGACGAGTTCGAACGGGGTGGTCATGGTGCTCCTCTGGTTGATGAGAACAGGTCGCTGATCACGGATTCGCCCAGCCCCAGGCCGGTCGTCATTCCGATGCCGGTGGTCACGGCGACCACCCGAACCCCGTCGGCGGGTGCCTCGATCAGGAACTCGGCCGGCGCCGACGCGTAGACCCCCTGCCAGCGTTCGCGCACGGTGATCGGGCGGCCGAATAGGTCGACGGTCAACCCCTCCAGAACCGAAAATGATGCCTCGGGCTGGAATGGCGAGACCGCTGCATCACGCACGTGGGTGTCGCCGATCACGAGCGTTCCGTCGGGACGCTCGGTGTACATCTGGTTGATGTCCAGTTCGAGCAGTTCCGGATGCTCGCGCTCGAACCTCGCTCGCACCGCCGCCGCCGAGGGTGCCGACGCGAACGCCGAGTAGCGCAGCATCGTCGATCCGGTCAGCAGGGGCAGCCCCAGCCCGACACCCTCGGCGAGAAGCATGTCGAGGGCGCAGCGCACGACGCCGTAGCGCTCAGCGAGTTCCGGATAGAGCTGGTCGACATCGAAGTTGACGGCAACGACGATCGCCTGAGCCCGGATCGGTCCGCGACTGGTGTGGAGCACCCCGGTCTCCGCCCCCAGCGCCGCGGTGCGCCAGCGGAACTCGACGCCCCGCTCGCCGAGATGCCGCGCGATGGCCGGTGCGGCCTCGCGCGGGTCGACCTGCAGATCGAGTGGGCTGCGCATGCCGCCGATCGCACCCACGACGGGCGCGGCGTCTGTCACCTCGCGGGCAGTGAGCAGCTCGCCGACGCCCGACTCCTCGAGCACGGCCAGCTCGTCGTCGGCCCGCGCGACCATGAGCGAGCCGCTCTCGCGCAGCCAGAATCCCGCGGCCTCGGCCAGGCGCATCCAGATGCCGCGGGACAGGTCGGCGTAGTGGCGGGCATCCCCGACGTGCATCCCGACGCCGACATGCCCGAAGTTGCGCACGCTCGACCCGGTGATCTGGGTGGATCTCTCGACCACGACGACGCGCAGGCCTCGCCGCGCGGCCGCCTCCGCGTGGGCGAGGCCGACGATTCCGGCGCCCACGACCGCGAGATCGAAGCTGTCGTCGTCAGCCATCGATGCTCGCAGTCACTAGCGCACCGTCGCCACGCGTTGGCCCATCACGCCAGAGGCGAGCAGGATCACCAGCACCAGCGCACCCGCCGCCCACGCGACGCCGGCGTAGCCGAGGAGGGCCAGCACCGGGCCGGCACTGGCGCCACCGACCGCGCCCGCGAGACTCATGATCGTGTCGGTGCGACCCTGCACCCGCACGCGGGCCTCACCCGTGACGAGGTCGGAGACCAGCGCGGAGCCGGACACCGTCGAGGCGCTCCACCCCAGCCCCAACAGCACGAGCGCGACGGTCACGGCGGCCGTGTTCTCCGGGGAGGTGCCGATCAGAAGCACCGAGATCGCGAACATCCCCTGGCCCGCCAGAATCACCGTGAGTCTGCCGAACCGGTCGCTGGCCCACCCGAACAGCGGCGACAGCGCGTACATGCCCGCGATGTGCAGGCTGATCGTGAAGCCGACGATCGTCAGGCTCGCGCCGTGGCTCGTCATGTGCACGGGGGTCATAGCCATGATCGAGACCATGACCGCGTGGCTGAGAGCGATCGTGCCGATGGCGAAGACGAGCGCCGACCGACCGCGCACGATGCCCGCGTCCGCCGCCGGGGCCAGTGCGACCTCGCGGCCGCGGGCCAGGACGAGCGGGTCGGGGCGCAGGGCCACGAGGTAGAGACCGGCCGCTGCGAGCTGCGCGACGATCGCGATGACGAACGACCCGGTGTGTTCGGGCAGGCCGAGGGCGTTCTGGATGACGGTGCCCGGTCCCCACAGGTTGGGTCCGACGACCGCGCCGATCGTGGTCGACCACACCACGAGCGACAGGTCACGTCCGCGCCGCTCGGGGGAGGCGACATCCGTGGCCGCGAAGCGTGCCTGCAGGCCCACCGACGTGCCGACCCCCAGCAGGGCGAACGCGACGAGCAGCAGCGGGAAGGCGGAGAGCCCGGTCGCGACGACGGTGAGCACCGAGCCGAGCGCGGCGATCATCGCACCGAGCGCGAGGGCGGGTCGACGCCCGAGCCGAAGCGCGAAGCGAGCGAGCGGTATGGATGCCGCTGCCGCACCGAGAGTGCTGGCCACCGCCGCGGCACCCGCGAACGCCTCCCCCGCCATCTCGGCGGCGATCACAGCACCGATCGCGAGGGTCGCACCCTGCCCGAGTCCCGCAAGCACCTGACCGGTGACGAGCACCCGCACGATTCGGGTCTGCACTGCGGTATCACTCACCCGCCCAGTCTGCTCTAGCGTGAGGGCGTGAGCACGCTGCGTTCGATCGAGTCGCTGGCGCAGTTCGTCGAATCCCTGCCAACCTCGCCCCGACGCATCATCGGTATCGCCGGCAGCCCCGGCGCCGGTAAGTCGACGATCGCCGAGGCGCTGGTCGCCAGGCTGCACTCGGCCGTCGTGCTGCCGATGGACGGGTACCACCTGCCGCAGGCCCGCCTCGTCGAGCTCGGCCGCCGCGACCGCATGGGCGCGCCCGACACGTTCGACGTCGACGGCTTCCTCGCCACCCTCACTGCCCTCCGCGCTGTCGATAACTCCGGCAATCCGGTGCTCGCGCCCGGGTTCGACCGCGGAATCGAGGAGCCCGTGCACGATGGCATCAGAATTCTGCAGGAGTTATCGACAGTGGTGGTGGAGGGCAACTACCTGCTGCTCGAGTCCGGCGGGTGGGGGCGCGTTGCGCCGCTGCTGGATGCCACGGTCTTCGTACGGGTCGACCGCGGCATCCGTCTCGACCGCCTGATCGAGCGCCACGAGCGCTTCGGCAAGAGCCCCGCGGATGCCCGTGCCTGGGCCCTCGGCCCCGACGAACGCAACGCGCAACTCATCGAGGCGACCGCCACCCGCGCAGACCGCGTGATGGAGCTCCCGTGACCGCGACGCGCCGCCGGTAGACTGGTGCACAAATCCACCACCGACCCACGAGCGGGAGCCACGCATGCCCACCATCGTCGTCGAGGTCATGCCTAAGGCTGAACTTCTCGACCCAGCAGGCAAGGCCGTCGCCGGGGCACTCCACCGGCTCGGCAAGGGTCACTTCACCGCGGTGCGCATCGGCAAGCGGTTCGAGCTCACCGTCGATGGTCCGGTGGATGACGCGACGCTCGCCGAGGTGCGCGAACTCGCCGAGGAGATGCTCGCCAACACCGTGATCGAAGATGTTCTCAGCGTGCACACCCTCGACACCGAGACGGTCACCGCAGGGGAGACTCACTGAGCATGCGCATCGGAGTCATCACCTTCCCCGGCTCCCTCGACGACCACGATGCCCGCCGTGCGGTGCGCCTCGGCGGCGCGGAGGCTGTGAGCCTCTGGCACGGCGAGCACGACCTCAAGGGCGTCGACGCGATCGTGCTGCCCGGCGGCTTCAGCTACGGCGACTACCTGCGCTGCGGCGCGATCGCCGCACGATCCCCGATCATGAGCGAGGTCATCGACGCCGCCAGCGCCGGGATGCCCGTGCTCGGCATCTGCAACGGCTTCCAGATTCTCGTGGAATCCCACCTGCTGCCCGGCGGTCTCGTGCGCAATGATCACGGCGACTTCATCTGCCGGGACCAGCGCCTGCGCGTGGAGAGCACCTCGACCGCGTGGACCAACGGGTTCACCGAGGGCCAGGAGATCACCGTTCCGCTGAAGAACGGCGAGGGCGGCTTCATCGCAGACGCGGAGACGATCGCCCGGCTCGAGGGCGAGGGACTCGTCGTGTTCCGCTACCTCGACGTGAACCCCAACGGCTCGATGAACGACATCGCGGGCATCGCCAACGAGCGCGGTAACGTCGTGGGCCTCATGCCCCACCCCGAGCACGCGACCGAGCCCGGATTCGGGCCCGACACCGCCCTAGCCATGCGCTCGGGCACCGACGGACTCACATTCTTCACGAGCGTCGTGTCGGCCTTCGCCGCCCAGCTTGGTTGAGTAGCGGCGAAGCCGCGTAACGAAACCGCCTCTCGGTCCATCCCCACCCCACCCACCCCGACCCGCAGGATCGCCATGCCCCCCAAGTCCCTCTTCCGTCTCGCCGCCTTCGCCGAAGCCGTCACCTGGACTCTCCTGATCGCCGCGCTCATCATTCGCGCGGTGACCGGGTTCGCGCCGGTCGTGACGATCGCGGGGGGCATCCACGGTTTCGTCTTCCTCGCCTACGGCGCGACTGCTGTGCTGCTCGCCGTGAACCAGCGCTGGCACCCGGGTGTCGCCGCCATCGCGATCGTGAGCGCGATCGTGCCCTACGCGACGATCCCGGTCGAGCTCTGGCTCGCCCGCACCGGCCGTCTCGACGGCGAGTGGCGTCGCGAGACGACGGATGATCCGCGCGACAAGGTCTGGATCGACCGGCTCGCGAGGTGGTTCATCCGCCATCCCGTGCTGCTGATCCTCGCGATCGCCGCGGCCGTGGTCGTGCTGTTCGTGGTGCTGCTGAGCCTCGGTCCGCCCCAGCTGCCCGGGCAGGGCTAGGGCCGCTCCCAGGCCTGTCGCACGAGGCGCTCGAGCACGCTCGGGTCGACCGCGTCGAGTCGCTTCACGTAGAGGCATCCCTTGCCTGTGGTGTGCGGCCCGAGCTGGTCCATGAGCGGATCGGGTGTGCCGTGGTACACGCCGTAGATCGACAGGGCCGCCTTGCGAGGGGAGAACCCCACGGTGAACCAGTCCGACGTGCCGCTGCCGCTCGGATAGGGTCGCGAGCCGAATCCGACCAGCGAGCTCCCCCACAGCGTCGCCGGGGCTCCGGTGACGCGCTCCATGAGCTGCCGCAGTGCGTGACCCTCGGAACGGCGCTGCTCGCTCTCGATGGAGTCGAGGAAGGCCGTGACATCCGCGTCGGTGGGCTTGGTCTTGTTCTCTGCCATGGCGGGATGCTAGCGCCGACCCGTCACAACAGGAAGATCGGCAGCGCCCCCGGGTTACGCGCGTGCACGATCACGAGGAACACGATCGCGTCGAACAGCAGGTGCACGGTCAGCACGTAGGGCAGTGACTTCGTCTTGGAGTAGATCCAACCCTGAAGCAGCGCGAACGGGATCGTCAGCAGCGGCCCCCAGGCCTGATACCCGAGCTCCCAGAGGAAGGACACGAAGATCGTCGCCTGCAGCAGGTTCGCCTGCCACACCGGGAAGTGGCGCTTGAACAGCACGAACACCGTAAGGATGAAGAACAGCTCGTCCCACGTTCCGACCGCGTTGACGCCGATGAACAGTCGCAGGATCTCGTGCCACTCGGTGACGGCCGGCCAATTGAGGTAGACACCCGAGGAGATGAAGTAGAAGGGCAGGATGAGCCATCCGAGCCCCAGCACGAGTGCGATGTAACCCCACTGCACGCGCGACCACGGCCACCCGCCGCGCCACGGGAAGCGGATGACGCGGTCGCGGAACACGAACCGCGAGATCAGGTACGGCACCGCGACAGCGGCCGCGAGCACGAAGCCCAGAAGGAAGAAGTTGCCCCACGAGATATCCGCCTCGACGGAGACGGTGCTGACGATGAGCATGCCCACCGCGATGAGCAGCAGGTCGCGGAAGAGTCCGTCGGTGCGGCGAGCGCGGTCGAGCAGCCATGCGGCGATGAGGGCGGCCACGAGCATCCCGTAGGCGGCGAGGGTCTGGGCGACCGAGCTGCCGCGGAACGCGAACATGAGCGGCGCAGACCCCGCCAGCAGGATGCCCGGCAGCAGCGCCCAGCTCCAGGCGGGGCGCGGGGTGTCGAGCGTGTCGGCGGCGGGCACGGCACCAGCTTCGCACAGCCACGACCGCACCCACAGCCCATGAAGATGCGTACAATCCCCACTTCCTCTCGCACAGTTCTCGGTAAGACTGGTTTCATGACGACTCCAGCCGCACGTGCCGTTCTTGCCGCCGCCATCATCGCGACCTTCGCCCTCGCCGGCTGCGCGTCCACCGCCCCCGCTACGACCACGGGTGACAGCGACGCGCCCGACGCCTCCGCGGGCGGCGCGAGCGCCGACTGCAGCATCTTCGCCGGGGCGACCGACCCCGAGCTCATGCTGTTCACCTCGTCAGCGATCGCCGCTGGTCCCGCCGAGGGCCAGACCTACGGTGACGGCACCGAGCTGTCGGTCACTCTCTCGCAGGAGGCGATTGACGCAGGGCTTCTGCCCCAGATCGAGCTGTTGACCGTCAGCGACACCGGCGGCCCCGTTACGGTGGCGAGCCTGGCCTTCGACCCGACGACCGGCGGCGACGGCACCTACTCGACCGCCTTGAAGGAGTTTGGCAACGATGAGCTCGTCGGCACGGCCGTCGTCGCCGAGATCTTCGCGATCAGCGGTGCGACGGTGGGCGACGCCAAGCCCTACGGGGACAAGCTGCTGCTCGGCAACTACTGCATGACGTACGCGAACGACGGCTCCTAGCCGGGTGCCGCGAACGCGGCGAGTGGCGCTGGATAGAATTGGGCCGTGAATCCGGTTGCTGACACTGTCCAGAACGCCGCAGCGACCCCGGAGCGCGAGCAGCCCTACGCGGCCCTCGGCCTGAAGCCCGACGAGTACGAGCAGATCAAGCAGATCCTCGGGCGCCGCCCCACGAGCGGCGAGCTCGCCATGTACTCGGTGATGTGGAGTGAACACTGCTCCTACAAGAGCAGCAAGATCTACCTGCGCCAGTTCGGTCAGAAGGTCAGCCCCGCCATGAAGAAGGACCTCATGGTCGGCATGGGCGAGAACGCCGGCGTCGTGGATGTCGGCGAGGGCTGGGCGGTCACCTTCAAGATCGAGAGCCACAACCACCCGAGCTACATCGAGCCGTTCCAGGGCGCAGCCACCGGCGTGGGCGGCATCGTGCGCGACATCATCTCCATGGGGGCTCGCCCGGTTGCCGTCATGGATGCGTTGCGCTTCGGCGCGATCGACGACCCCGACACGGCCCGCGTCGTGCACGGCGTCGTCTCCGGCATCTCGTTCTACGGCAACTGCCTGGGCCTTCCCAACATCGGCGGCGAGACCTGGTTCGACCCGGTGTACCAGGCCAATCCTCTCGTGAACGCACTGGCGGTCGGCGTGCTGCGCCACGAGGACCTGCACCTGGCCAATGCCCGGGGCGTGGGCAACAAGGTCGTGCTGTTCGGGGCTCGCACCGGCGGGGATGGCATCGGCGGGGCATCCATTCTCGCCTCGGACTCGTTCTCAGAGGGTGGCCCGACCAAGCGCCCCGCCGTGCAGGTCGGCGACCCGTTCGCCGAGAAGGTGCTCATCGAGTGCTGCCTCGAGCTGTTCGCGCAGGACCTGGTGGAGGGCATCCAGGATCTGGGCGCCGCAGGCATCAGCTGCGCGACGAGCGAGCTGGCCAGCAACGGCGACGGCGGCATGTTCGTGGAGCTCGACAAGGTGCTGCTGCGCGACCCCACTCTCACGGCCGAGGAGATCCTCATGTCGGAGAGCCAGGAGCGCATGATGGCGATCGTCACGCCCGAGAAGCTCGAGGGCTTCCTCGCGGTGACCGCCAAGTGGGACGTCGAGACCAGCGTGCTGGGCGAGGTCACCGACACCGGCCGCCTCATCATCAACTGGCACGGCGAGGAGATCGTCAACGTCGAGCCGCGCACCGTCGCCGTCGACGGCCCGGTCTACGAGCGCCCGGTCGCCTACCCCGCGTGGATCGACGCGCTTCAGGCCGACACGACCGCGCGCCTGCCGCGTTCGACCGACCTCAAGGCCGACTTCCTCACGCTGCTGGGCTCGCCCAACCTCAGCGACAAGTCGTGGCTGACCAACCAGTACGACCGCTACGTCATGGGCAACACGGCCCTGAGCTTCCCCGACGATGGCGGCATGGTGCGCGTCGACGAGGAGAGCGGGCTCGGCTTCGCCGTCGCGACCGATGCGAACGGCCGCTACTGCCAGCTCGACCCGTACCTCGGCGCCCAGCTCGCGCTCGCCGAGGCCTACCGCAACGTCGCCGCCACGGGCGCGCGCCCCGTCGCCGTGAGCGACTGCCTCAACTTCGGCTCCCCGGAGAACCCCGAGGTCATGTGGCAGTTCTCGCGCGCGGTCGAAGGTCTGGCCGACGGATGCCTCGAGCTCGAGATCCCCGTCACCGGCGGCAATGTCAGCTTCTACAACCAGACCGGCGATGTGCCGATCCACCCGACGCCGGTGGTCGCCGTGCTCGGGGTGATCGATGACGTGGCCGCGCGCATCCCGAGCGGCTGGCAGGACGAGGGCAACAACATCTACCTGCTCGGCGTCACGCGCGACGAGCTCGACGGCTCGGCGTGGGCGGGAACGATCCACGGGCACCTGGGCGGCCTGCCACCCGCGGTCGACCTCGCCGCGGAGAAGACGCTTGCGTCGCTGATCTCGGCCGGCGGGAGCGAGAGCCTGCTGGCATCCGCTCACGACCTGGCCGACGGCGGGCTGGGGCAGGCACTCGCGGAGGCAGTGCTGCGGTTCGGTGTCGGCGCCCGCGTGTGGATCAGCGAGATCCTCGAGCGCGACGGTGTCGATGCGACGGCGGCGTTGTTCAGCGAGTCGACCGGCCGGATGCTCGTGAGCGTTCCGCGCGAGGACGACGTGAAGTTCAAGGGTCTGTGCGAGGGCCGCGGCTACCCGGTGCTGCGCATCGGCGTCACCGAGGACTCCGGCGCCTTGGAGCTGCAGGACCTGTTCACTGTGAAGATCGACGAGCTGCGCGCGGTGCACCGGGGAACGCTCGCCGCCGCATTCGGACCGGTTGTCGGCGGCTGAGCGTGGCACTCACCGCGACCGAACTCGCCGCCTCCGCTGGCGCGCCGGTCGTGCCCGTCATCGTGATCGATGACGCCGAGCATGCGGTAGCGCTCGGCGAGGCGCTCGTGGCTGGTGGCATCCGTACCGCCGAGGTCACGTTCCGCACCTCGGCCGGACTCGAGTCGATCCGCCGAATGGCGCAGGTCGACGGCCTCGTCGTCGGCGCCGGCACCGTGATCGACCCCGAGGGCGTCCAACGAGCGGTGGATGCCGGCGCGCGCTTCATCGTGTCGCCTGGGCTCGACGAGGAGGTCGTGAACCGCTGCCGCGACCTGGACGTGCTCGCCCTGCCCGGCGTCGCAACGGCCAGCGAGGTGCAGCACGCGATGCGGCTGGGACTTCAGGCGGTCAAGCTGTTCCCCGCGGGCGTGATCGGTGGCGCGAAGCTGATCAGCGCGCTCGGCGGACCCTTCCCCGACATGCAGTTCATGCCCTCGGGCGGGGTGTCACTTGCCTCGGCGCCGGAGTACCTGGCCCTGGCGTCGGTGTCTCTGGTCAGCGGAAGTTGGATGGTGTCGCGCGAGCTGATCGCGAGCCAGCGGTTCGGGGAGATCGAACGGATCTCCCGGCAGACCACCGAGGCTCTGACAGCATGAGCGGCATTCTCACGATGGGCGAGAGCCTCGGTCTCCTGCGAGCGCACGGCATCGGCACGCTCGAGCACCTCGCGTCGATGGATGTCGCGATCGGTGGTGCCGAGGGCAACGTCGCCGTCGGCCTGGCTCGACTCGGCACACCGGCCACCTGGGTGGGCGTCATCGGCGACGACGGGCTGGGGCAGCGGGTCGTTCGGGAGCTGCGCGGGCAGGGAGTTCGGGTGATCGCCCGCGTGAATCCCACCGCGCCCACCGCCGTCATGCTGAAGGAGAACCCCACCGCGGGTCTGACCCGGGTCACCTACTTCCGCTCCGCGGGCGCGGGGCGCACACTGGAGACTTCAGACGTCGAAGCGCTGGTGCGCGATGGCGAACTGGCGGGCATCCAGCTCGTGCACGTCACGGGAATCACGCCCGCCCTGTCGGAGTCGGCGGCGGCCGCGGTGCGCGCCCTCGTCGACGCGGCGCACGGTCTCGGGATCCCGGTCTCGTTCGACGTGAACCACCGCTCGCGCCTGTGGACCGACCGCGACCCTGTGCCCGTGTATCGCGAGCTCGTCGCGAGCTCGGACATCGTGTTCGCCGGTGAGGACGAGGCCGCGCTCGTGGTGGGCGGCACCGACGGCACTCGGGTCTACAGCGACGACGAGCTGATCGCTGGGCTGGCCGCCCTCGGCCCCCGCGAGGTCGTGCTCAAGCGTGGCGCGGCTGGTGCCACTGCGTGTGACGGTGACGAGACACTCTCGGTGCCGGCGGTGCCGGTGTCAGTCGTGGATTCCGTCGGCGCCGGCGACGCGTTCGTGGCGGGCTACCTCGCCGAGCGGGTCGCGGGCGAGCCCCTCGCCGTGCGACTGCAGACCGCCGTGCGAGCCGGGGCATTCGCGTGCACCGGCAGCGGCGACTGGGAGAGCGCCCCGCGACGACGCGACCTCGAGCAGCTCGGCGCATCCGGCGATCCGGTCATCCGCTGACATGGACGCAGTCAACGGCGAGCTCCCCGGCGTGGATGACGCGCGCCTGGCCACCACGGGCCTGACGGCCGCCGAGGTGCAGGCACGCATCGCCGCAGGGCTCACGAACGACTTCGACGAGGGAACCAGCCGCACGCTCGGCACGATCCTGCGCGCGAACCTGTTCTCGCTGTTCAATGCGATCGCCTTCGGCAGCTTCGCACTGCTCGTGATCCTGGGTGCGTGGTCTGACGCGCTGTTCGGCTTCTTCGTCGTCGCCAACGTGGCGATCGGTGTCGTGCAGGAGTTCACGGCCAAGCGCACCCTCGACAAGCTCGCCCTGCTCAACGCCCCCACGACCCGGGTGTTGCGCGACGGCGAGCTGGTTGAGATCTCCCGCGACCACGTCGTGATGGACGACCTCATCGTGCTGCGCGCCGGCGACCAGCTCACCGCAGACACCGCCGTCGTCGAGGCGCAGAACCTCGAGATCGACGAGTCGATCATCACCGGCGAAGCCGACCCCGTGCTGGTGGAGCCCGGCCGCGAGGTGCTCGCCGGCTCGAGCGTGGTCGGGGGATCGGGCACCGCCCGAGTGGTGCGGGTCGGCGCCGACTCCTTCGCCAACCAGATCACCTCGGATGCCCGGCGCTTCTCCCTCGTCGACTCCGAGCTGCGCAGCGGCATCGCCAAGGTAATCCGACTGATCAGCTGGGTGCTGCTTCCGGTCGCCGCGCTGATCGTGAACGGGCAGATGCAGGCGGCCGGCGGTTGGGCGGTCGCGATCGAGACGGGATCGTGGCGTCAGGCCTCCATCGCAGCGATCGCGAGCATCGTGGCGCTCGTGCCCCAGGGGCTCGTGTTCATGACGAGCGTCGCCTTCGCGGTCGGCGCGATCACCCTGAGCCGCCACCAGGTGCTCGTGCAGGAGCTTCCCGCCGTCGAGGGTCTGGCCCGCGTCGACATGCTCTGCCTCGACAAGACCGGCACGCTCACCGAAGGCGATGTCACGCTCGACGCGGTGCTGCTGGCCGACGACGCCGACCCGGCGACCATCTCTGCAGTACTCAACTGGTTCGCCGCCGACCGCAACGCCAACGCGACGGCCCGGGCGCTGCGTCCGAAGTACGGCGACACCGACGCCACCGAGTGCGTCGACGACGTGCCGTTCTCCTCCCGTCGCAAGTGGAGCGCTGTCGCCTTCGACGTTGCTCGCATCGCCGGCAGTTGGGTGCTCGGCGCACCCGAGATGGTGGTGGGCTCGCACGAGCACGATGAAGCGCTGCCGCGCAAGGCCAGCGAGCTGGCATCCAGTGGTCTGCGCACCCTCGTGCTGGCGTACTCGACCGACATGCTCGTGGTGCGCGACGGGGATGACCAGCGGCTGCCCGAGGCCCTGCGGGTGGTGGCAGTGATCACGTTCCGCGAGCGGGTGCGAGCCGACGCGGCGCAGACTCTCGCGTATTTCAGGGAGCAGGGGGTGGGCATCCGGGTCATCTCCGGCGACAGCCCCCGCACGGTGGCGGCGGTGGCCCGGGATGCCGGCCTCGAGATCGTGGGCGAACCGTACGATGCACGACAGCTGCCCGATGACCCCGATGAACTCGCAGCGGTGCTCGAGAACCACACGGTCTTCGGTCGCGTGACGCCCGCACAGAAGAAGAACCTGGTGATCGGCCTGCAGCGGGCGGGTCACACGGTGGCGATGACCGGCGACGGCGTCAACGACGCCATGGCCCTCAAGCAGGCCGACATGGGCATCGCCATGGGCTCGGGTGCCGCGGCCACGCGCGCCGTTGCCCGTCTCGTGCTGCTCGACGGCCAGTTCTCGCACCTGCCCACCGTGATCGACGAGGGTCGACGCGTGATCGCGAACGTCGAGCGGCTGTCGAAGCTGTTCCTCACCAAGACTGTGTTCGCGATGATGCTCGCGATCTTCTTCGGGGCGGTGCTGTGGCCGTTCCCGTTCCTGCCGCGCCAGTTCTCGGCGGTCGACGGGCTCACGATCGGACTGCCCGCCCTGGTGCTCGCCCTGCTGCCCAAGGCCCCGCGCTACGTGCCCGGGTTCCTGAGGCGAGCCGCGGCGTTCTGCATCCCTTCAGGCATCACTGTCGGCTCATCGATGATCGCGCTCAACATCTACGCGCACACCTCGGGCTTCGAGATCGCCGACATCCGCTCGGCCTCTGTCATCACCCTCACCGTGCTCGGACTCGGGGTGCTCGGCGTACTGGCCCGGCCCCTGACGCCGGTGCGCATCGCGCTGATCATCGCCATGTACCTGGGCGGGGTGGCCCTGTTCACGGTCGGCTTCGTGAGCAACTTCTTCGGCGTGGGGGTGCCACCCGCCCCGCTGCTGCTCGCGGCGTTCATCGTGGGCGGCGCCGGCTGGCTCGTCGTGGAGGTGCTGCACGTCGTTCAGACGCGGCTGCTGCCGACGGCACCCGCGCAGCCAAGAGCGCCTGCCACGCACACGGGGCCTGAAAAGCCCTAAAAGCCTCCGGCCACCCACCCGGAGACCTGACGTCCGCAACGGATGCCCCGCTCACGCCGCCCCCGAAACCGGCGATGGCGCCCCGCGGTGCACCCTCGCCCGGCATCGGGTGGGTGGCTCGGAGGTGCGAGGGGGGACGGCGAGCGACCACCCTCACCGTTGAGACACCGAACGCCGCAGAACATGACGCGAACTCGCGTGGTCAGACGGTGAAGGTGACTCCCGTTGCCTCCTCGGCGAGCCGCCAGAATTCCGCGCCGAACGCCGCGCCGGCGCTCTGAGCTACGGGCGTGGTGAGCACGGGCGGACCGGTGACGTTGCGGCGGGGTCCGAAGAACTGGCCGCCCGTGGCATCCGGATCGGTGGCGGCGCGCACCACCGGCCAGGCACCCCGGTCCTTGCCGTGGGCCATCGGGCGCAGCAGTCGCTCGCCGAAGCGCTGGGCGGGGGATGCGAGGTCGGTGACCCCGGGCCGGCGGGAGGCGCTGCCGTCGAGGGCGAATCCGGGGTGGGCGAGCAGCGACATCCGGCGACTGCCGCTGGCTCGTAGGCGCCGGTCGAGCTCGAACGCGAACGCGTGCATGAGGTGCTTCGAGAGGGCATAGGCGCGCGATGTCGAGTAGCTGCGCTCGCCCTGAAGGTCGGTGAGGTCGGCCTTGGCCAGGCGGGTGGCCATGCTGCCGAGGCTGATGATGCGGGCGTCATCGGCGAGCGCGGGCCACAGCAGCGCGGTCAGGGCGAACGGCCCGAGTGCGTTGGTGCCCACCATGATCTCGAGGCCGTCGACGGTGGCCTCGCGCCGCTTCGATCCCGAGGTCTTGCCCGCGTTGTTGATGAGCACGTCGATCGGGCCGAGTGCTGCCAGCTCGGGTGCCGCGGCACGAATCGAGGCGAGGGATGCCACATCCAGAGTCACCGCCGACACGTCGGCACCGGGTGCCGCCCGCCGCAGGGACTCGAGCGCTCTGGTCGCGTCGCCGCGCGTGGTGATGATCACGCGGGCGCCGGCCACGGCCAGCTGCTCGGCCGTGAAGTAGCCCACGCCGCGCCCAGCACCGGTGACGACAATCGTCCGACCCGCCTGGGAGGGGAGGGCCGTCGGATTCCAGCCGCTCACGGCTGGGTCTCGATGGTGCCCGTGTTGGCGATCTGCTCGTGGTGGTGGATGACTTCGGCGACGATGAAGTTCAGGAACTTCTCCGCGAACGCCGGGTCGAGGTGCGACTCCTCGGCGAGGGCGCGGAGCCGGGCGATCTGCACGCGCTCGCGCTCGGCATCGGAGGGCGGCATCCCGGTGGCGGCCTTCAGCCTGCCGACCTGCTGCGTGAACTTGAAACGCTCGGCCAGAAGGTGCACGAGGGCCGCGTCGATGTTGTCGATGCTCTGGCGCAGGCTCGTGAGTTGGGCCTCGGGCTGCGTGTCGCTCATGCCGACAATCTACCGGTGGAGCGCTGTGCTAGTTCCGCAGCGACGGCGTCTCGTCGCCGAAGGCCGCGAGCCGCGCCTCGAGCCCCGCCCGCACGGCAGGCCATTCGTCGATGAGGATCGAGTAGACCGCGGTGTCGCGCCAGGTGCCGTCGGCGCGCAGGCGGTCGCGTCGCACGATGCCCTCGAACTGTGCGCCGAGCTTGAGGATGGCCGCGCGCGAGCGATCGTTGAGTGCGTCGGCCTGCAGTTTCACGCGCCCGAAGCCGTGGTCGAAGGCCTCGCCGAGCATGAGCAGCTTCGCCTCCGGGTTCACCGCGGTGGCCCACACCTGCGGCGCGTAGGCCGTCCAGCCGATGTGCGCGTGCTCGTTGGCCTCGTCGAAGTCACCGAGAGTCGACGTGCCGACGAGAGCCGCGGCATCCGGCCCGCTGGTGAGCCTGACGGCGTAGACGTTGTTCCTGCCCCAGGCGAAGTAGCCGCGGGCGAACTCGACGAAGTCGGCCTCGCTCGCCTGGTGCCCGGCGGGGCCACCGCCCCAGCCGCCGGCGAACACCTCGGGGGCGCCGATGGCCGCGTAGAGCTCGGGCAGGTGCTCGTCGAGAAGCGGTTCCAGACGGATGACACGCCCCTCGATCACGCGGGGTTCGGGTCGCTTCGCCGGCACCCGTCCACACTACAGTTGCACCATGACCGGATCGTGGCGCGATTCCCCGCTCGTGCGTATCGTCGGCTCCGCCGCCTCCTGGTTCCTCTTCTCGCTGAGCTTCACGCTGCTGTACCTGGTCACGTTCGTGGTGATGGCCCTCGGCGGTTCGTGCGCGAGCGGCGGCCCCTACGACATCGCGGTGCAGTGCCCCGACAATGTGAACCTGTTCGCCCCGCTCAGCATCTTCGGCGGCCTCATCGCGGTGGGCATCTCGATCGCTCTCGCACAGGGCTTCGGCACCCCGCTCACCACCTGGGCGTGGCCGGTGCTGTTCGTCGGCCTCGGCACCGCGTTCCTCGCGGCCTTCATCTTCGGCCAGGACATCGTCGGCCTGATCATCGGAGCGTTCTTCGTGCTGATGGGCCTCACGCCCCTGGTGCTGGAACTGCGCGGCAGCCCGCAGCGCGTGTTCCTCGGCCAGTTCGCGCCCAACGGGGCCCAGTACTACGAGGGCGAGAACGCGCGACGCTCGCTCATGTCGCCGCGAGCGCCGAACCCCGACACCGCGATCCTCCCGAGCGCCGGAAGCTGGATCCTGTCGCTCGGCATCGCGGTGATCGCCGTCTTCGCCGGCTACCTGACCGCTCTGGCCTGGTTCAGCTAGCCGTTGACCAGGTCGTGGCGCACCACGATCGCCTCGCGGTCGGGCCCCACGCCGATCGCTGAGATGCGCGAACCCGACATCGCCTCGATGGCGAGCACGTACTCCTGCGCGGTCTTCGGCAGATCCTCGAAGCGACGCACGCCCGAGATGTCCTCATCCCAGCCTGGGAACTCCTGGTAGATCGGCACCGCGTGGTGGAAGTCCGACTGCGAGACCGGAACCTCCTCGACCCGCACGCCGTCGATGTCGTAGGCGACGCACACCGGGATCGCCTTCAACCCCGTGAGCACGTCGAGCTTGGTCATCACGAAGTCGGTCACGCCGTTGATGCGGGCCGAGTACCGGGCGATGGGTGCGTCGTACCAGCCGGTGCGGCGCGGACGACCCGTGGTCGTGCCGAACTCGAAGCCCTTCGAGCGCAGCCACTCACCCGACTCGTCGTGGAGCTCCGTGGGGAACGGGCCGGCGCCGACGCGGGTCGTGTACGCCTTCACGATGCCGATCACGCGGTCGAGGCGGTTGGGGGCGACGCCGGATCCGGTCGCGGCACCGCCACTGGTGGAATTCGAGGAGGTGACGAACGGGTAGGTGCCGTGGTCGACATCCAGCATCGTCGCCTGTCCACCCTCGAAGACGACGGTCTTGCCGGCGTCGAGGGCCCGGTTCAGGAGCAGGCCGGTGTCGGCCACCATGGGACGCAGGCGGTCTGCGAAGCTGAGCAGGTCATCCACGATCTCGTCGACCGAGATGGCACGACGGTTGTAGATCTTCACCAGCAGGTGGTTCTTCTGGTGCAGTGCACCCTCCACCTTCTGGCGCAGGATGTTCTCGTCGAACAGGTCCTGGATGCGGATGCCCACCCGGTTGATCTTGTCGGCATACGCCGGTCCGATGCCGCGACCCGTCGTGCCGATCTGACGCTTGCCGAGGAACCGCTCCGTCACCTTGTCGAGCGTGCGGTGGTACTGCGTGATGACGTGGGCGTTGGCGCTCACCACGAGCTTCGAGACATCCACCCCGCGGCTGGCCAGGGCGGTCAGCTCGTCGAACAGCACCTCGATGTCGATGACCACGCCGTTGGCGATCACCGGGATGACGCCGTCGGTGAGAATTCCGGAGGGCAGCAGGTGCAACGCGTACTTCTGGTCGCCGATCACGACGGTGTGGCCGGCGTTGTTGCCGCCGTTGAACTTGACGACATAGTCGATGCGGTCGGCGAGCAGGTCGGTGGCCTTGCCCTTGCCCTCGTCACCCCACTGGGCGCCGATGATCACGATGGCTGGCATGGGCTATCTCCCTGATAGAGGTGGGGTGGGATTACGCCCCAGTCTATCCGGCGTGCTGCGTCACCCACACGTGCATCACGATCGCGGCGGCGGCCGACGCGTTGATGCTGCGCGTCGACCCGAACTGGGTGATCTCGACCGACAGGTCGGCTGCGGCGAGCGCCTCGTCGCTGAGCCCGGGACCCTCCTGGCCGAAGAGCAGCACGCAACGCTCCGGCAGAGTGGTCGACTCGATCCGCACACTGCCCGGCAGGTTGTCGACGGCCACGATGGGCAGGTCGTGCTCGCGCGCCCAGGTGACGAAAGTCGCGACATCCGGATGATTCAGCACGTGCTGATAGCGGTCGGTGACCATCGCGCCCCGCTTGTTCCACCGCCGCCGGCCGATGATGTGCACGGTGTCGGCGAGGAACGCGTTTGCGCTGCGCACGATCGAGCCGATGTTCATGTCGTGCTGCCAGTTCTCGATGGCCACGTGGAACGGGTGCCGCCGGGTATCGAGTTCGGCGACGATCGCCTCCATGCTCCAGTAGCGGTAGCGGTCGATCACGTTGCGGGTGTCGCCCTTGGCGAGCAGCTCCGGGTCGTAGTGCGCCTCGGTGGGCCACTCCCCCCGCCACGGGCCGACGCCGTGTGTCGTGAGCTCGTGGCTCGGGTTCGGCTCGTCGGTCACGGGTACGAGGCTAGCCGTCCGCGAAGGTGCTCGCTCCACTCACCCTTCCCCCCAAAACTCAGGCTGTGAGTGCGGTCCGACGCACGGGTGGCCGCGGCGGGGTGTCCCTGCCTGAGTTTTCGACGCGGCTGTTAATCTCACCCCATGCCTTGGACGCGCGACGGACCCAACCTGGTGATCGCCGGCGACAACCTCACGGTGACGGCGACCCTGCCCGACGAGAGCTTTCGGCTGGTCTACCTCGATCCGCCCTTCAACACCGGGCGCACGCAGAAGCGGCAGACGATCACCACCAAGCAGAGCGCGGATGGCGCGCGCTCGGGCTTCAAGGGCCGCAGCTACGAGACCATCAAAGGCACCCTCACCCAGTACGACGACCGGTTCGCTGACTACTGGGAGTTTCTCGAGCCGCGACTCATGGAGGCGTGGCGGCTGCTCGACGACCGCGGCACGCTCTACCTGCACCTCGATTACCGCGAGGCGCACTACGCGAAGGTCGTGCTCGACGCCCTGTTCGGTCGCGACAACTTTCTCAACGAGCTGATCTGGGCCTACGACTACGGCGCCCGCGCCACCCGCAAGTGGCCGGCCAAGCACGACACGATCCTCGTCTACGTCAAGAACCCGAAGACCTACCACTTCGACAACGCGGCCGTCGATCGTGAGCCGTACATGGCGCCCGGGCTCGTCACACCGGAGAAGGTCGAGCGCGGCAAGCTGCCCACCGACGTGTGGTGGCACACCATCGTCTCCCCCACCGGCAGGGAGAAGACGGGGTACGCGACGCAGAAGCCCGAGGGAATCCTGCGCCGCATCATCCAGGCCTCGAGTGCACCGGATGACTGGGTACTCGACTTCTTCGCCGGCAGTGGTACCACGGGCGCAGTCGCGGCGAGCCTCGGCCGCCGGTTCGTGCTGGTGGACGAGAATCCGGATGCGCTGTCAACCATGCGCGCGCGGCTCGGTGAGGGGGTGGTGTTCGAGTGATGCACCTCAGGGTGATCAGCCCCGCCGAGACGACCGAGCAGGTGCTGTCGTACCTCGTCGCCGAGCCGGCCGTCGCGAACCTCGTCGTGCACCGTGGGGCGGCAGTCGACCCGGCCGGTGACGTCGTGATCGCGGATGTCGCGCGCGAGTCAGCCAACGAAGTGCTGCGCGAGCTCAAGGCGATGGGCCTCGACAAGAGCGGCTCGATCGCCCTGGACGCCGTCGGGGTGGCCCTGTCGAGTCGTGGCAGCGAGGCAGAGAAGGCCGCGCCGGGCGCCGGCGACGACGCCGTGGTGTGGGAGGAGATCGAGCAGCGCACCGGCGAGGAGTCACGGCTCTCCGTCACATTCCTGCTGTTCCTGTCGATCGCGACGGTCATCGCCGGCATCGGCGTGCTGCTCGATCAGCCGATTCTGATCGTCGGCGCCATGGTGGTCGGCCCCGAGTTCGGGCCACTGGCCGCACTGTCGGTGGGGGTGATCCGTCGCCGCCCGCGCGTGATCGGACGCTCGCTGCTCGCGCTGGCGGTCGGCTTCGCTGTCGCGATCACCGTGACCGTGCTCTCGACCCTCGCACTCAACGCGGGCGGGCTGGTCACCCGCGAGATGCTCCTCGGTGCGCGCCCCCTCACCGACTTCATCTGGCGACCGGATGCCCTGTCCTGGGTCATCGCGTTCCTCGCGGGCATCGCGGGCATCGTGTCCCTGACCGCCGCCAAGTCCGGCGCGCTGATCGGTGTGCTCATCTCGGTGACCACCGTCCCGGCCGCCGGTAACGTCGCGGTCGCGATCGCGTACGGCGTTCCCGATGAGGCGTGGGGATCAGCACTTCAGCTGGGGATCAATCTCGGCGCGATCGCGACGGCGGGCATCCTGACGCTGGCGGTGCAGCGGTGGTTGTCGCGCAGACGGCGACAGACGGCCGCAATCCGCTCGTAACGCCCGGCCGGTACCATGGCGGCATGAGCAAGCGAGCGGATGTCGAGTGCTGGCTGACCGACATGGACGGGGTTCTCGTTCACGAGAACCGTCCGATCCCGGGGGCGAGCGCGCTGCTGCAGCAGTGGCGCGACCAGGACAAGCCCTTCCTGGTGCTCACCAACAACTCGATCTTCACACCCCGTGACCTGAGTGCGCGGCTCAAAGCCTCGGGCCTCGAGGTGCCGGAGGAGAGTCTCTGGACCTCGGCTCTGGCCACCGCCGACTTCCTGCACTCGCAGATTCCGGGCGGCTCGGCGTTCGTGATCGGCGAGGCAGGTATCACCACAGCGCTTCACGAGGTCGGCTTCATCATGACCGAGAGCGACCCCGACTACGTGGTCGTCGGCGAGACCCGCAACTACTCGTTCGAGGCGATCACGAAGGCCATCCGTCTCATCGGTGACGGGTCGCGCTTCATCGTCACCAACCCGGATGCCACGGGCCCGAGCCCCGAGGGCCCGATGCCCGCAACGGGTGCCGTCGCCGCCCTCATCACCAAGGCCACCGGCAAGGAGCCCTACGTCGTGGGCAAGCCGAACCCCATGATGTTCCGCTCGGCGATGAACAAGATCGGTGCCCACTCCGAGAACACCGGCATGATCGGCGACCGCATGGACACCGACATCGTCGCCGGCATCGAGGCAGGCCTGCACACCATCCTCGTGCTCACCGGCATCAGCGACCAGGCCGAGATCGAGCGCTACCCGTTCCGGCCCGACGAGATCATCAACTCGGTCGCCGACCTGCTCGATGCAGAGCCGGTTGAGAGCGAGAGCTAGGCCGGGTTTCGATACGCGCCTTCGGCGCTACTCAACCCGCGTTCGATACGCGCCTTCGGCGCTACTCAACCCGCGGGTAGCGGGGTGGGCGTCGGCGCCACCTGCGGAATGGCGATCGACTGCGTGAGATCCTCCCCGCCGGAACGGTTGACGAAGCAGTAGAACGTGCGGTTGCCGGTGGCCCAGTCCGCGGCATCCGCTGCGAAGCTCGCCTGCACCTGGATGTCGGTGGCCGCACCCGCCTTGCTGTAGTCGATGACTGTGGGTGCGGTGCAGAGCAGGTTGATGCGCTTCTGCAGCTCCTCCACGCCGGGGTAGGGTGCGGTGGCCTCGTCGGCGAATTCGCCGCGGTAGATCATCTGGGCCGGATGCGGCACAGTGCAGTCAACGACCGTGTAGCGATCCTGCCAGGCCGATTCGAACGGCTTCAGGCACTCGCCGCCCAACAGTTCGTCCCACTGGTAGTCACCGGGCGCGACCGGGCCGATCGGCAGCACGATGAGACTCGGGCTGGGACTCGGGCTGGGCGTGCTGACCGCGGGCGCGGGGCCGAGCACAGCGGAGAGCTTCGTGCCGACGAGGAACAGCGCGAACAGCGCGAGCACGGCAAGCAGGCCGCCGGCCACGCTCAGCAGGATCTTCTGGTTGCGTGGGAGGGCGCCGCGCGGACCTGCGGGCGGCTTCGTCGCACCGCCTCCGCCGCCGGCGGCGTTCGCGCGCGGCGGCGGGGCGGGGATGAACTCGTCCGCGTACTCCTTGAACTGCGTCTCACCGAACAGTGAATCGATCGCGGATGCCTCGACCCCTTCGCCCTCGGGCGTCGCGAGTCCCACGATCTCAGCCTCGATCACCTCTGTCATCCCGTCGAGCGCGGGATCGACCGGAGCCGCCATCCACCGCATCGGGTCGGGCGCCTGCGGCTCGAGTTCCTGGCCCTGCACGGGCATCGCCTGCGTCGCGCCCGGGTCGAACGGCGCCGTGAAGGCTTGGGTCGGAGGCAGGGTGGGAGCGGCGGTGGGTGGCTGGATGGGTGGCGCGGCGGGCGGTACGTACGGCTGCGCGGGAGGCTGCGGCGGCAGCTGCGGGAACGCCTGCGTCGCGAACGGGTCGACCGTTGGCTGCTGCTGCGCGGGTGGGACTGCGGGCGCGGCTGGCTGCACAGGTGGCTCGGGCTGCTGCGCCGCCGGGGGCGTCGGGTCGGAACTGCCCGACGGGCTCAGTCCCCACTGGAACGGTGCGCCGGACGAGGGCGGCGGCGCAACGGGAGCCGCGAACGGCGGCGCGGCGGGAGCGGGCGCCGCCGGTGCGGCGGGAGTCGGCGGCGCGGCGGCCGGCGGCGCGACGGGCTGCTGCGGTGCTACGGGCGGGCGGGCATCCGCGGGCGGGCGGGCATCCGCGGGCGGGGCGACCTCGGGCTCGGGAGCGCCGAACTGACTCGCCAGCCAGTCGCTGGGGTCGAGCTCGTCGTCCGGAGTGCGGTCGTCCGTCATCCGGGAAGCCCCAGGTCGGCCAATCCGATCGCCGCGAAGTAGGGGTAGCCAGCCTCCTCGATGCGCTCGCGGGCGCCGGTGTTGCGGTCGACGACGACGGCGACGCCGGCGATCTGGGCGCCGACCTTCTTCAGGGCCTCAATGGCGGCGAGCGGCGAGCCGCCAGTCGTGGAGGTGTCCTCGAGCACGATGACGCGCTTGCCCGCGAGGTCCGGGCCCTCGACCTGACGGCCGCGGCCGTGGTCCTTCGGCTCCTTGCGCACGACGAATGCGTCGTAGGTGAGTCCGCGCGCAGCTCCCTGGTGCAGCACGGCGGCGGCGATCGGGTCGGCGCCCATGGTGAGCCCGCCCACGGCGAAGACGTCGGGCACGTCGGCGATGAGGTCGATCATGACCTGGCCGATGAGAGGGGCGACGCGGTGATCGAGGCTGACCTTGCGCAGGTCGACGTAGTAGGTCGCCTTCTTGCCGCTGGTGAGCGTGAAGTCACCGTGGAACACCGCTTCTGCCGCGATGAAATCGATGAGCTGCTGCTTGGCGTCGGTCACCCGACCAGCCTAGCGACTCGATCCGAGGGCGGATTCAGACGTGAATGGTACCGGCGACCAGCAGCAGGCTGGCCAGCACGACAAGCGCGAGCGAGATGGTGGTGATGACGACAATGCGTCGCAGGTCACGGCGATCGGCTGCCGCGGCATCCGCGTCAAGAAGCTCGTCATGGTCCACCACACTGGCACTCTAGGGCTGAGGATGTCTCGCTGTCGCGTCCCAGTACGGGGGCGAACCGATCGTGGTTCGAGCGTCGGTTGAAGCTTGTAGCGTGGAGTCATGCGCGTCGCCACCTGGAATGTGAACTCGATCAGAAGCCGGGTCGGCCGGGTCGTCGACTGGGCGATGCGTGAAGACGTCGACGTGCTCGCCATGCAGGAGATCAAGTGCACCGAGGCGCAGTTCCCGTTCGAGGCGTTCTCCGAGGCGGGCTACGAAGTCGAGCTGCACGGCCTCAGCCAGTGGAACGGTGTGGCCATCGCGAGCCGACTTCCCATGACGGATGTCTCGATCGGCTTCCCGTCGGCGCCCGGCTTCGGCAAGCCCCTCGACGATGGCACGCTGCCGCAGGAGGCCCGCGCAATCGGTGCAACCGTGGAGGGCGTGCGGCTCTGGAGCCTGTACGTGCCCAACGGCCGTGAGCTCGACAACCCGCACTACTCGTACAAGCTCGAGTGGCTCGCCAACCTGGCGACCGAGACGCGCGCGTGGCTCACCGCCCAGCCCGACCTTCCCCTCGCGCTCATGGGCGACTTCAACATCGCCCCCTTCGACCACGACGTGTGGGACATCGCCGCCTTCGCCGGCAAGACCCACGTGAGCCAGCCCGAGCGCGACGCCTTCGCGGCACTCGAGGCCGCTGGCCTCACGGATGCCCTCCGCTCCCGCGGCGTCGAGGGCTACACCTACTGGGACTACCAGCAGCTGCGCTTCCCCCGCAACGAGGGCATGCGCATCGACTTCATCCTCGGCTCGCGAGCGTTCGATGCCCTGGTGACGGATGCCCGCATCATCCGCGAAGAGCGCAAGGGCGACGCCCCCAGCGACCACGTGCCCGTGGTGGTCGACCTCGCGCTCGACGTCGAAGACGACGACGATCGGCCGATGTTCCTCTAGCGCTGCCGCCCGCGCGCGGCGCCCTGCTTCACGGCCCCCCGCGTTCGCCGTTCAGGAGATCTGCGCGACTCGCCGTGCCGCGGCATCCCGCTGGCGGCGTGTCGTGCAGGTCTCCTGAAGCGCGAGCCTAGGACGGCCCGGGTGCCCTGCCGCCCGCGCGCCGCTCACCCCGGAGGGGCAAGCAGCGCCGCGATCACCAGTAGCACCGGCAGCGAGAGCGCCGTCGTGATGAGCACGACGTCGCGGGCGAGGATCACGCCGCGGTCGTAGCGCTGGGCGTAGTTGAAGACGTTCTGGGCGGCGGGCAGGGCGGCGAGCACCACCACCGCGAACAGGCGGTGCCCGCTGAGGCCGAACACGAAGCTGCCGACCAACCACGCCACGAGCGGCATGAGGGTGAGCTTGAGGGTGCTGGCGAGAATGACTTCGCGGCGGGATGATCCGGGTGCCAGCGGGCGGGTGCCGTGCAGCGACATCCCGAAGCTGATGAGCACGACGGGAACCGCGGCCGCACCGATCAGGTGGAAGGGCTCCATGACGGCGTCGGGCAGCCGCACCTGGAAGATCGAGAGCAGCACGCCCAGCAGCGACCCGAGGATGATCGGGTTGGTCACCGGCCCGAGCAGGATGCGCCGGATCGAGGCGTGGCCGCGTGCCTGCACGTCGAGGATCGTGAGCGCGATGGGCGCGAAGAGCAGCAGTTGCAGGAGGATCACCGGGGCGGAGGTCGCGGCATCCCCCAGCACGTAGACGGCGACCGGGATGCCGATGTTGTTGGCATTGACGTAACCGGACCCGAGCGCGCCAACGACGGTCTCCGAGACGGGGCGCTTCCAGAGGGCCCGCGCGACCACGACGAATACGCCCGCCGAGACGACCGCCGCGATGAGCGAGACGAACAGCAGCGACGAGAACAGCGCGTGCACGTCGGCGTCGGCCAGCGTGGTGAACAGCAGGCAGGGTGCGAGCACGTAGAAGGCGAGGCGGCCCAGCACGAACCCACCGCGCTCGCCGAGCACACCCGACCGGCCGACGATGTAGCCGACGAGGATGACCGCGGCGATGATCGCGAACCCCACGAGCACACCCAGCATGCGTCAAGTCTGGGGCATCACGCGGGATGCAGCGTCGAGACCGCCTTTCACGCACGTTTTACTCGTCGATCGCAACCAAACGCCACGACCGTGCGAATACGCTGGAAAAGATGCACGTTTACTGAATGCCGGATCGGAGGTGAACCATGTCCCGAGTCACTGTTACCCCCACACGCGACGCGATCATAGGAGAGCCCGAGGTCGTCGAGGACATCGTCAGCCTCCCCGCCTGGCGTCGCCTCAAGTCCGCCGTCAGCTCGCTGCGCACGCACCAGGTCAAGGACGGCAGCATCCCCGACGCGACGATGCACGGCGACTGCCGGGCCCTGATCGCGACGATCCGCGCCGACATCCGCGACCTGTCCGGGCACTTCCCGCACGATGCCGAGTACCTCACCGCGCTCGACGCCGACTTCGCGCGCTGGGCCGAGGGCGGGTTCGGCGAGCTCGACTTCCTCGACTCGCTCGTCGCCTTCCAGCCGCAGCGCGACCGCGTCGACGGGATGCGCCACCTGGTCGTCTTCCCGATGTACACCCAGAACGGCTCCAGTGACCGTCGCGTCGAGGCGGTGCTCATCGAGGTGATCTGGCCCGAGTTCATCGCCGACCTCGAGGCGGGCGAGTACTCGAACGCGCTGTTCGTGCCGATCCGGTTCCTGGACTTCACCGAGGGCTACGACACCAACTCGGCCGTGCTGTTCCCCGAGACGGTCGCGATGCGCGAGATTCCACACTTCACGTGGGGTGCGATCTTCGCCGACCGCGAGGCCGCACGGTTCCGTCGGGTGGTGCGCGCGGCATCCGAGATCACGAAGCTCGACCTGCCCGAGGATGCCGCGGCATTGCTCGACGACCAGGCGCTCACGGAGGAGACCTTCGTGATGTGGGACCTCATCCACGACCGCACCCACATGCGCGGTGACCTGCCGTTCGACCCGTTCATGATCAAGCAGCGGATGCCTTACTTCCTGTACTCGCTGGAGGAGCTGCGGTGCGACCTCACGGCGTTCCGTGAGGCGGTGAGGCTGGAGCGCGCGCCCGAGACCGACGAGAACACCCGGTCGCACGCCAAGCTCGTGCAGTACGCCGTGATCTTCGACCGCATCTTCCGGTTCGCGATCACCGGCTCGCGCGTGCGCAACTACGACGGGCTCGGCGGCCAGCTGCTATTCGCCTGGCTGCACCAGCACCGCGTGCTGCACTGGACCGACACCCAGCTCACGATCGATTGGGCCGAGGTGCCCGATGTCGTGGTGGAGCTGTCCGACGCGATCAACGACCTGTACTGGAAGTCGATCGACCGCCCCAAGATCGCCCACTGGCTCGCCGCCTACGACCTCGTTGCGGGCACGCTCACGCCGCATCCAGCATCGAAGTGGGCGGTGCGCGACCTCGCGCTCGAGGGGCTGCCGCGCGAACTCACCGACGCGGTCATGGATGACGAGTTCCCGCTGTCGATGTTCTACGAGGCGCTCTCGAAGAAGATGACCGACGTGATCGAGTCGACGTCGGGGATCACTGGAGCGCTGGTTGAGTAGCGGCGCGGCCGCGTATCGAAACCAGCCCGACGAGGGTTTCGATACGGCCTCCGGCCTACTCAACCGACTCGTGCTCGTGGCCGGCGCCTCCAACGACTCCGGCCGCGCCGTCGCCACCCGGTTGACGGATGCCGGTGCCCGCGTGCTGGCCGTCGGCTCCGACCTGCGCCGCCTCGCCGAGACCCCCGCCGTATCCCGCTACGAGTGCGACCTCGCAAGCCCCCGCGGCGTGGACAGTCTCGCGTCCCGCATCCACGCGGAGCACGGGCCGATCGATGGTGTCGTGCATCTCGTGGGCGGCTGGCGCGCGGGCCGCGCCGACGACGACTGGGCGTGGCTCGAGTCGCGGGTGGTCGAGACGTTCCGCAACACGAGCCGGGCCTTCTTCGAGGACCTCAAGGCCTCGCCCGCAGGGCGGCTCGTGATGGTGTCGTCGACCTCCGTGGAGGCGCCGACCTGGTCCAACGCGAACTATGTCGCGGCGAAGTCCGCAGCGGAGGCGTGGGCGCGCAGTGCTGCATCGGGGTTCGCTAAGGAGGGCACCGCGGCATCCGTGATTCTGGCAGTGGCCTCGCTGGGACATGACGGCACGCCCGTCGGTGTGCTCGCCGACCGCATCGTCACTCTCTGGGACGAGCCAGCGGCCGAGCTCAATGGAGCGCGCATCACGCCCTAGCTCAGTGGATGAGCGCCTTCATGACCATGATGGCCACCCCGAGCAGGGCAGTGACAATCGCCCCCACGGCGCGAGCCCACGGCTTCGTCGTCATGCGGGCAACGGCGAGGTAACCGATGACGCCGAGGAGCGCGGCGTCGATCCAGAGGGCCGCCCAGACGGCCGTGTCATCCTCGATCACTCCGGCGGCGCCGAGAAGGATGATGAGCAACGGGATCAGCGCCCCGAGCAGCAGCCCGCTCGAGTGACGCACCGCGTAGAGCAGCAGTGCACCGAACGACTTGTCGCCGTCGATGGTCATTCCGAGGTTGGACACCACGCCCGCGAAGACGTGCGCGATCCAGAACACGATGACCGTGCCGAGCACCTTGAGGAAGGTGTCCCACGAGGTGTCCGAGTGCTGGCCGGTGACGATGATCAGCGCCGAGACGAGAATCACCCCGTACACGGCGGACTCGGACAGCACAGTCCGGATGCGCGAGGCGAGCCCCACGTCAACCGTCGCCTGATCACTGGCAGCGATGGTGTCCCTCCGATCTGGATCCCCCACCACATATCTTGCACCTGTCAGACTGGTGCTGTGACGCAACTCCACGATCCCCAGCTGCGCGGGTTTGCCAGCGACAATTACGCCGGTGTTCACCCTGAGGTGCTCGCGGCGATCGCCGAGGCCAACGGCGGCCACCAGATCGCCTACGGCGAGGACGTGTACACCGCCCGGCTTCAAGAGGTCATGCGCGAGCACTTCGGCGAGACTGCCGAGGCGTTCCCCGTGTTCAATGGCACTGGCGCCAACGTCACTGCCCTGACCAGCGTGCTGCCCCGCTGGGGCGCAGTCGTGTCGACCTCGACCGCACACATCCACACCGACGAGGGTGGAGCGCCCGAGCGCATCAGCGGGCTCAAGCTACTTCCCGTACCCACCCCCGACGGCAAGCTCACCCCCGACCTCATCGGCGAGGAGGCGTGGGGCTGGGGTGACGAGCACCGCGCGCAACCCCTCGCCGTGAGCATCACGCAGACCACCGAGCTCGGCACGCTGTACAGCGTCGACGAGGTGCGGGCCATCGCCGACTACGCCCACGAGCGCGGCATGGTGCTGCACATGGATGGTGCGCGCATCTCCAACGCGGCTGCTGCCCTGGGCGTCGGCTTCCGGGAGTTCACCACGGATGCCGGGGTCGACATCCTGAGCTTCGGTGGCACCAAGAACGGTTTGCTGTACGGCGAGGCGGTCGTGGTGCTGAACCCGTCCGTCTCCGACGGACTGAAGTACCTGCGCAAGCTCAACATGCAGCTCGCGTCGAAGATGCGCTTCGTCTCAGCACAGCTGATCGCGCTGCTCTCCGACGGACTGTGGCTGCGCAGCGCCTCCCACGCGAACGCGATGGCCGCCCGACTGCGGTCGGGGCTTGAGCAAGAGATCTCGACGGGCGCGATCTCCGGAGTGAACTTCACGCAGGAGACCCGGGCCAACGCGGTGTTCGTGACCCTGCCTCCCGGCGTGGCAGATAGGCTGCGCGAGAGCTTCCGGTTCTACGACTGGAACCCGGCCACCGGCGAAGTGCGCTGGATGACGGCGTTCGACACGACCGAGCACGACATCGACGCGTTCCTCGCGGCCCTGAGAACCGAACTGGCACCGAGAACGGAGCTATCAGCATGAGCAACGAAGGCTTTGTCGAGTACACCCCGGAGGGTCGTCCCCCGCGCAGCTGGGACTTCTTCCTCACGATCTTCCTGCTGCTGCTTCTGCTGATCCTCACCGGCGTCTTCGTGATCGTCGGCTTCGGACTGAGCGTCTCGGCCTTGGGCTGCGCGGATTCGTCGTCGTGCAATTACCTCGTGATCAGCGTGGGCACCCTCGTCGTGATGATCGGCACGCCGGTAGTTGCTCTCGCCGGAATCATCGTGTCGGTCGTCTGGATCGCGCGACGCAAACGCTCGTGGCTCGTCGCCCTCATCGCCTGCCTGCTGTCGGTCGGCGTGTTCTTCCTCGGCACCACCCTGGTGCGCCTGGCAGTTCCCGCCTAAGGGCGCAAGAGCACCTTGATCGCGCGACGCTCGTCCATGGCCGCGTAGGCCTCCGCGACCTCGGCCATGGGCAGCTCGAGGTCGAAGACGCGACCCGGGTTGAGCCGGCCGTCGAGCACCTCGGGCAGCAACTCGTCGATGTAGTTGCGCACCGGCGCGACGCCGCCGTTGGCGCCGACGTTGGTGCCGAACATCAGGCCGATCGGCAGCTCGGCGCCGCCATTGGGAACGCCCACGTAACCGACCATCCCGCCAGGACGTGCCGACCGCAACGCCTGGTCCATCGACTCCTGCGTGCCGACACACTCGAGCACGCAGTCGGGGCCGATTCCGTCGAACAGCTCCTTGATGCGGGCGATGCCCTCCGCGCCGCGCTCCTCGACGATGTCGGTCGCGCCGAACTCCCGGGCGACGGCCTGCCTGTCTGCGTGCCGCGACATGGCCACGATCCGGGATGCCCCGAGCCGCTTCGCGGCGAGCACAGCGCAGAGCCCGACCGCACCGTCGCCCACCACCACAACGGTGGAGCCGCGCGTCACGCCAGCGGACACTGCGGCGTGGTGGCCGGTGCCCATCACGTCCGCGAGCGTGAGCAGGCTCGGCACGAGGTGCTCGGCCGGTGCTCCGGGGGTCGCCACGAGTGATCCGTCGGCGTGGGGCACACGCACCCGCTCGCCCTGCGCGCCGTCCGCGAATCCGCCGAGGCGGTCATCCGAACCCCACCAGCCGCCGTGCAGGCAGGAGGTGCTGACGCCGTTGAGACAGTTGATGCAGGTCATGTCGCAGTCGTAGAACGGCGCGATCACGAAGTCGCCGACCGAGATGGTGAGCACGTCGGGGCCGATCGCCTCGACGATTCCCACGAACTCGTGGCCGATGCGCTTGGGGCGAGGGGTCGGGGTGATGCCACGGTACGGCCACAGGTCGGAGCCGCACACGCACGCGGCGACAACCCGCACGATCGCGTCGCCGCCGGTGCTCAGAGTCGGGTCAGCGACCTCCTCGAAGCGGATGTCTCGTTCCCCGTGAATCACCGTCGCGCGCATGCTCCCAGCCTACGCGCGCGCCTCAGCCGGCCTGCTCAAGGTCAACTGGAGGTCGGCCAATGTTACTTCGAACCGACTAGGGCTCCCAGCAGCGCGCAATCGAAGCTTGTGCCAGATACCTCGGGGAGGGGCGATCTCCAACTGCGTACGGGACTACCGCGAGAGGTTGCCCCTCAAGGCGTGAAACCTCAACCTCCCCGGCCGAACGGCCAAGACTCCGGTGCATTGAAATCCGACTTTTCGACACCCTCACAGTAAGATCCGGCGCAATGTCGATGAGCAGAGAGTCATAAGCGCGGTGATGTATTCGACACAAGGCAATCCCATTGCAGGTCTCGTCGGTACTGCCAAGTGCCGCGACCGGGATGATGTGCGCCGCCTCGATTAGGCCCAACTGAAGACCGCATATCGCGCATGTGTGATCGTAAGCATCAAGGATTCTTCTGCTAAAGTCCCACTCTCGGAAGTACCCCTCAACGACCCGGGCAGTCCGCGTTCGCGCGCTCGGGACACTAGCGACATTCGTCGGAATCTCGTTCAGCTCTGAAGTCAACGTGATCGGATTCTCCGAATGCATGGTTGTCGCAGCCTTTGCATACGCAGCAAATAACTCCGCGCGAAATGCGACGGCGACGTCCCCACTTCCTCGTGTTTCGGCGGCAAGCCCGCGATCAAAACCAGCCTCAAGAGTTTCTCTGTGGATCTGAAGCGATGGAGACGTCGACGATCGATTCAAGTGGGCCACTGGATCCCAAGCCGCGAAAACTTCGAACTCCTCGCTCCACCCGACAATTAGCGTGTGCTCACCTGCGAAGGCCGTAGGTACGGCACCAGTGATCTGTATCCGAAACTCGTCTGAGGAGCGCGAAGCTCCACCATGCGTTACGTTCCACGCGTAGATGTTGAACACATCCACTGCTCCAGAGCTCGAGGCACTGGCAACCCTTAGTGGTTTTACTCCGCTAGAACTCAACACAGCGAAGCTGTCCGGACCAAAATTGAGGGCCTGGATCAGAAGGCTCTCAAGCTCAAAGCGTCCCAGAGGCATGAGCTATTTGACTGTTACTTGACTTCCTCTGTCAAGGGTTAGGCAGCTCGCGAGCGCCCAACGTTCGACTCCGCAAGTAGATGGCGTGCGATTGAGCTCGCGAGCGCACTTGCGAGCACAGGGGGCACAGCATTTCCGACCTGCCGCCACTGCTCCTCTAGGCGCCCCGCAAGGAACCAATCATCTGGAAATGTTTGAAGCCTCTTGACCTCTTCAATTCGAAGAATCCGGTTTCTCCAATGAAGGGGGCCCATGTTGTTCGAGCGACGGGCTTGAATCGTCCAAGACGGGAGGTCCGGGCTCAGCTTTAGTAGGAAGGACCAGTACCTCTTTCGCCACTCGAACTGCGGTTCGGGGTACCCCCTCTTCGCGGTCAAGAACAGATAGTTGTCGCCGGGAGGAATGAGCTTCAGAAGATCATGGTGCTGACCGCCCGCAAAGTGCCCGTCATCGCTTGCCAATTCCTCCGTATCCAAGTCATTCAACACAGAACCTGCTGTATTCCAGGGCGGGAGGTCTGAGGTGACTTCGTGCTTTGGATCGGCATTCGTCGGCTCGGGCCAGTTGAAATCACCTTCACGTACCCCAACCAAGAAGAACCGCTGGCGAATCTGCGGGACCCCAAAATCTGCCGCATTCAATACACGGAACTCGCACCGATATCCAAGCTCCTTGGCCTCGGAGACGATGTGGGCGACAGTCTCGCTATGCACCTTGAACGCCATACCTGCGACATTCTCGAGGACGAACGCTCTCGGGAGGAGCCAGCGGAGAGTGCGGATGTAACCGTTTATGGTGACTTCGCCCACGGGGTCAGCCATCGCTCGCGGCATCTCGGTCCTATAGAACCTGCTCTTCGAGAACGGTGGACACGGTGGACCCCCGATCAGGACATCCACGGATCTCAGTTTGGAAGGTTCGACAAGTTCCTCTGCCCTCGACTGAGTAAAGTCTGCGATGCTCCCCTCGAAGAAGCTGGAGTCGGGAAAGTTTGCGGCGTGGCTTTCAGCTGAGAACGAATCGTTGTCAACGCCAACCAGTATCTCGAAGCCTGCGTTACGGAACCCTAGGTCGAGACCGCCACAGCCCGAGAAGAGACTGACTGCGGTGAGTGATTCTTTCACGCAGCCACTACCGAATCTCTGTGTGCGCGCAGGACAGACCCAAAGGCCGCCGCCGCCATCGCGCTAGGGACAGCATTTCCAATCTGTCGCACTCTCTCCCGCCTTGGCCCGGCGAATACGTAGTCCTCCGGGAATGACTGCAAGGCTGCCATCTCGAGAGTACGCAGACGCCTGCCCGTCCAGTGAAACGGTCCGGTCCATGGACCGGGACTTGCTGGCAAAGTCCATGAGGGGCGATCTGGCGCCAATTTCAATAGGAAGTTCCAGTACCTTGTTTCCGTCTCGAACGTCGGCGATGGATGTCCAGCCCAAGCCGTATGGTGCTTGTAGTTCCAGCCCGGTGGCACTTCGGCGAGATGGTCAGCCCAGCGGCCAGTCACTGTCTCGCCGTCCTCCGCAAGTTCAGGAACGTCGAGGTGGGATATTGCATCACCGGCCGTAACGATTGGGATCTTGCCTCCGTGCGTCTTGTCGGGCGCTAACGGCGACGAGTCCCGAGATCCCAGCAAGAAGACACGCTGCCGCGCTTGAGCTACGCCGTAGTCCGTTGCGGTCGCCACCACGGTGGTGGTGTGGAAGCCCGCCTCCTCTGCGTCCCGCCTAAGTGCTTCAAAGATGTGCTTGTTGCGGGGGTGAAGAATGCTGGGCACATTCTCGAAGAGGAACCCCGAAGCATCTGCTTCGATGGTCAGCCGGAGAAACTCATGGACAAGAGTGCGGCGGCTGTCGGGGCGCGCTTCGGTGAGCGCGGCGGGCTTCTCGGACTCCTCGCCTCTCGCACGAGCGCGCCGATAGGCGGCTTCTTTACCCGGATCCACCCAGTATGCGGCTTTACTAAACGGCTGGCACGGTGCCCCTCCAACGACGATCAGGTCATCACTGTTAGCGACATCAGCGCGCGAACGCAGGTCACGCCCGCTGAGCATCGTCACGTCACCTTCGAGCACCTGGGATCCATTGGCATTCAATCGAAGCGTCTGGCAAGAAAAGTGATCGTTGTCAACGGACAGACGCAACTCTCCCCCGGCTTTGACGGCGCCGACGCCGAGGCCACCGGCCCCGGCGAATAGGTCGATTACCGCTGGCGGCTTCGTCATCTGAGTGCTCTCCTCGCCCCAAGCTTGGCTACCGCCAGCTCGAACATACTTTCAGCTCAAACCTACCCGGGGCCGCCGACCTTAGGGGCGAGGCGCGCTGAGTTCAGCAGCAAGGCTACGGTCAACCATGAGCCGACCCGTCCGCATCTGAACACTGATCGCCATCGGCGCCCTTCTAAGGGGCCTCGGCGATCGACCTCATCGCGGAGATTCTGGCGCAGCCTTCAGCTTCAGGGACAAAATGATCGTTGTTGTCGCCGCCGGACTGGCGAATCCTGTCGAACCGCGCCAAGGGTGACCTGCCAATGTCACAACGACAGCCGTCGACACCGGCGGACTAGCTCAGCCGTCGAGCCGCCCGACCGTCAGCCCGTCACCGCTGTCCGCGACCCCCACGAGCACGGTGTCGCCGTCGCGTATCTCTCCGGCCAGCAGCGCGCGAGCGAGCTTGTCGTCGATCTCGCGCTGCATGAGCCGCCGCAGCGGGCGCGCACCGTACACCGGGTCGTAGCCGCGCTCGGCGAGCCAGGTGCGGGCATCCGGGGTCACCGCCAGCTCGAGGCGACGATCACCCAGGCGACGAGCGAGGCGGTCGATGTACAGCTCGACGATCTGGCTGAGGTCATCGGTCGACAGCGGCGCGAACACCACGATGTCGTCAAGACGGTTGATGAACTCGGGCTTGAACGACTGGCGCACGAGCTCGTTGACGACGCGCTTGCGCTCCTCCCAGGGGAGGTTCTGGTCGGTGATGAACTGACTGCCGAGGTTCGACGTGAGAATCAGGATCACGTTGCGGAAGTCGACCGTGCGCCCCTGCCCGTCGGTGAGGCGACCGTCATCCAGCACCTGGAGCAGGATGTCGAAGACCTCCGGATGCGCCTTCTCGACCTCGTCAAGCAGGATCACCGAGTACGGCCGACGCCGCACCGCCTCAGTCAGCTGGCCGCCCTGCTCGTAGCCGATGTACCCGGGAGGGGCACCGACGAGCCGGGACACGGAGAACTTCTCGCCGTACTCGCTCATGTCGATGCGCACGAGGGCCTTCTCGTCGTCGAACAGGTACTCGGCGAGCGCCTTCGCGAGTTCCGTCTTGCCCACACCAGTCGGGCCGAGGAACAGGAACGAGCCCGTCGGCCGGTCGGGGTCGGAGATGCCAGCGCGCGTGCGGCGCACCGCCTCGGAGACGGCGGCGACGGCATCCTTCTGGCCGATCAGGCGCTTGCCCAGTTCGGCCTCGAGGTGCAGCAGCTTTTCGGTCTCACCCTGGGTCAAGCGATCGACCGGGATGCCCGTCCACGCCGCCACCACGCTGGCGATGTCCTCCTCGGTGACCTGGTCGTTGACCATCCGAGGCCCGACCGGCTCGGAGGACTCCGCGGTCACCAGCGCGGCCTCGATCTTGGGGATCGTCTCGTAGTTGAGCTTGGACGCCTTCTGGTAGTCGCCCTCGCGCATCGCGCGGTCGAGGTCGATGCGTGCGTCGTTCAGCTGGGTCTTCAGGTCGCCGACACCGGTGAGGGATGCCTTCTCCGCCTTCCAGCGTGCCTCCAGTGCGTCGAGCTCCTTCTGGCGTTCGCCTAGGTCCTCCCGCAGCTTCTCGAGGCGAGCCTTCGACGCGTCGTCCTTCTCCTTCTTGAGCGCGAGCTCCTCGATGCGCAGCCGGTCGACGGCGCGCTTGAGCTGGTCGATCTCGGTCGGGCTGGAGTCGATCTCCATCTTCAGCCGTGACGCGGCCTCGTCGATCAGGTCGATGGCCTTGTCGGGCAGCTTGCGTCCGGTGATGTACCGGTTGCTGAGCGTCGCCGCCGCGACCAACGCGGAGTCGGCGATCGTCACCTTGTGGTGCGCCTCGTAGCGCTCCTTGAGTCCGCGCAGGATCGCGACAGTGTCTTCGACGCTCGGCTCGCCCACGAACACCTGCTGGAAACGGCGCTCCAGCGCGGCATCCTTCTCGATGTACTGGCGGTACTCGTCGAGCGTGGTCGCACCGATGAGGCGCAGCTCGCCGCGCGCGAGCATGGGCTTCAGCATGTTCGCTGCCGCGACCGAGCCCTCGCCGCCGCCCGCGCCCATGAGGGTGTGCAGCTCGTCGATGAAGGTGATGATCTGCCCGTCGGAGTCGTTGATCTCCTTGAGCACGGCCTTGAGTCGCTCCTCGAACTCGCCGCGGTACTTCGCGCCGGCCACGAGTGCGGCAAGGTCGAGCGACACGAGCTGCTTGTCCTTGAGCGAGTCGGCGACGTCGCCGGCGACAATGCGCTGGGCGAGTCCCTCGACGACGGCGGTCTTGCCGACGCCGGGCTCGCCGATGAGCACGGGGTTGTTCTTGGTGCGGCGAGTCAGCACCTGGCTCACGCGGCGGATCTCGGCGTCACGCCCGATCACCGGGTCGAGCTTGCCGCTGCGCGCGATGTCGGTGAGATTCACGCCGTACTGCTGAAGCGCGGTCTTCTGCTCTTCGTCGGTGCCGGGGGCACCCTGCATGTTGGCCATCAGTTCTTCCTTGATCGTGTGACGGTGAATTTGGAGGTGCGGGAGAGTTCGTCGGTCGGCCCGACGACTCTGGTCAGCTCGGCTCGGTAGCCGAGGTGCGAGTTGTAGACGGTGACGAGTTCGCCGCCCTGCTTCAGCACGCGAGCCGCGGCGGCGAACAGCTTCGAGGCCGCGCCCGTGTGCACGGTCGCCCCGAGGTGGAACGGCGGGTTCAGCACCACCAGGTCGAGACTCGCGTCGGGCTGGCCACCCAGGGCATCGTCCCGGGTCACCGTCACGTTCGTGAGTCGGTTGGCTTCGGCCGTCGCCCGAGCGGATGCCACGGCGCCCGCCGAGACGTCGCTGGCCAGCACAGCCAGCTCGGGCCGTGCTTGCGCAAGAACGGCGGCGACCACGCCGGAGCCGCAGCCGAGGTCTGCTGCGGTTGTGGCATCCGGAGCCACGGTGGGTAGCACCGCGAGCAGCGCGCGCGTTCCGATGTCGATGCGGGTGCCGGCAAAGGTCGCGCCGGTGGCGCACACCCATATGCCGAGATCGGTATGGAACTCCCGCGCGATCATCGGCGGCTCGCTCGGCAGTGGCTGCGATGCGATCAGCACGCGCGACTTCTGACGGGCGTGCGTGACATCCACTCGCCCGAGGTGGCGCGCCAACACCTCGTTCATCGCCGTCGTCATGTGCTTGATGCGTCCGCCGGCATATACCCGCACCGCAGGGTCGGCGGCCGACGCGATCCACGCCGCGAGCTCGTCGAGCTCGGCCAGCGAGCGCGGCAGCTGCATCAGCACGACGCGTGCGCCGCGCACCAGGTCGGCGCCGAGGGGCAGGCTCACGTAGTCGACGGCACCGGCGGCGTTCGCGGCGAGTGCCCGCTCGCCCACGATCGAATCCTGGAACACCCGGATGCCCGTCGCGCCGATAGCGGCGGCACCGATGGTCAGCGCACCATACGCGTCCCCGATCACGACGACTTCGCCGGGCCCGGACTCGGCGATCGCCGCGGCCGCCTCATCGAGAATGAGTCGGTCGCTCGCGTCGACCGCGTGCAGGTTCGGCGCCTCGACGTCCGGCCAGCGGCGCAGCCCCGAGAGCACCCGGTCGTCGATCGTGTCGAGCTGCTCCCCGGCCATGTCGCTCAGCCTCGGCGCAGCGGTCGCCACACGACGACCTGGTTGGACTTCGCCACTCGCGAACCCGCCTTGATCGACACGACCTCGCCCGATCCGCCGGCCGCGAAGACGCGTCGTCCCGGTCGGGCGAGAAGCTCGTCCGCGAGGGCGTGTTCGAGCTCTCGCACGCGGCCCGACAGCGCTGCCACCTGGTTCTCCAGCTCGAGGATGCGCTTGATGCCCTCGAGGTTGAGCCCCTGAGCGCTCAGCGACGCGATCTCGCGCAGCTGTGCGACATCCCGCATCGAGTAACGGCGTGACTGCCCCGCCGTGCGGGTGGGGCTGACGAGTCCGAGGCGGTCGTACTGACGCAGGGTCTGCGGGTGCATGCCCGCAAGCTCGGCGGCAACCGCGATCGCGAAGACCGGCGAGAACTCATCGAGCGGCGCTGACATCAGTGGTCACTCCTCGCTTTGTCGAGCAACTCGGCCCGCGGGTTCTCCTGCGGCATGGCCGCCTCGAACGCGCGAAGGTGAGCGGCAGCGTCATCCGGAACCCTGCCCGGAACCGCCACCTGCACCTCGGCGAGCAGATCGCCGGTGCCCTTGGCTGTCGTGACCCCTCGGCCCTTGACCCGAAGGATGCGGCCGCCGGGCGTTCCCGCGGCGACCCGCAGTTTCACCGGCTCGCCGCCCAGCGTCGGCACCTCGATGGTCGCGCCGAGCGCGGCCTCGGCGAAGGTCACCGGAACCTCGACTCGAAGGTTCAGGCCGTCGCGCTCGAACACCGGATGCTTGCGCACCGTGACCGTGAGCACCAGGTCGCCGGGCGCACCGCCGTCGTGGCTCGGCTCGCCCTTGCCCTTCAGCTTGATCTTCTGGCCGTCGCTGACCCCCGCAGGGATCTTGACGTTGATCGGGGCGCCGCCGGCGGGCTGGAGCTTGATCGTCTCGCCCTTGATGGCCGTCACGAAGTCCAGGGTCGTCGACGCGGTCACATCCCGACCGGCCGTGGGACCGGTGCGGAAGCCCTGATTCGAGCCGCCGAACATGCCGCCCAGGAGGTCCTCGAAGCTCGTGCCCTGGTAGGTGCCGCGGTTTCCGAACATGCCACCGAAGACATCCTCGAACCCGCCGTTGGCACCGCTGCTGGGCGCGAACCGCGCGCCGGAGCCCATCGCCCGGATCTGGTCGTACTCACGACGCATCTCCGGGTCGGAGAGCACCGAGTGGGCCTCGCTGATCTCCTTGAACTTGGCTTCGGCCTTCGCATCCCCCGGGTTGGAGTCCGGGTGATACTGGCGCGCGAGCTTGCGGTAGGTCTTCTTGAGGTCCGCCTCGGAGACATCCTTCGATACTCCGAGCACGGCGTAGAAGTCCTTGTCGAACCAGTCCTGACTGGCCATGGTGACTCCTCTTACTCGGCCGGAACCGACACGGCCACCTTCGCGGGCCGCACGAGGCGGTCCCCCAAAACATAGCCGGGCTCGATGACGTCCGCGATGGTGTTGACCGTGACATCCGGGCTGGGCAACTGCACGACTGCTTCGTGGAAGGCGGGGTCGAAGGCTTCGCCCTTCTCACCGATCTGACGCAATCCGTACTTCTCGAAAGCGCCCCGCAACTTCTGGGCGATGATCGTGAGCGGAGCGCCCTCGATGAGATCACCGTGCGCCTCGGCCCGGGCCAGATCGTCGAGTGCGGGCAGCAGCGAGCGGATGACCTCGGCGATCACTGCTTCGCGGTTGGCCGCCCGGTCACGTTCCACACGGGTGCGGAAGTTCACCAGCTCGGCCTGTGCGCGCAGCATGTCGGAGCGCATCTCGGCGACGAGGTCCTGTGCTGCCTGGTCGAGCAGCGCCTGGTCGGCGTCGCTCAGCTCCTCGGCAGCGTCGGCACCATCGGCGTCGACCGCCTCGGCGGCGGGGGTGTCATCCCCCACCGCCGCAGCGTCAGGCTCGCGAACATCGCCGGTCTCGGGATCGATCCTCCGCTTGTCGCGGATGACCGGCTCCTCGTTCTCGTGTCGTTCGTCGTTGTTGTCAGACATGGCTTACTTCTTGCCGTCCTCGGGCTCGTCGTCGACAACCTCGGCATCGACGATGTCCTCGTCGCTGCTCTCGGTCGCGGGCTCGGCGGTCTCGCCGTCGGCAGGCGCGGCCTGTCCGGATGCGTAGATCGCCTCGCCGAGCTTCTGCTGGCTCGCGGTGAGAGTGTCGAACGCGGACTTCACCGCGGCCTCGTCGTCACCGGCGAGAGCGGACTTGAGGGCATCCACATCGGCCTGCACGTCGGTCTTGACGTCGGCGGGCAGCTTGTCCTCGTTGTCCTTGATCAGCTTCTCGGTCGAGTAGGCGAGCTGCTCAGCCGTGTTGCGGGTCTCGGCGGCCTCGCGGCGTGCCTTGTCCTCGGCGGCGTGCTCCTCACCCTCGCGCACCATGCGCTCGATGTCCTCCTTCGACAGCGAGCTGCCTCCGGTGATCGTCATCGACTGCTCCTTGCCGGTGCCCTTGTCCTTGGCAGACACGTGCACGATGCCGTTCGCGTCGATGTCGAAGGTGACCTCGACCTGCGGGATGCCGCGGGGCGCGGGTGCGATGCCGGTGAGCTCGAACGTGCCCAGGTTCTTGTTGTCCCGGGTGAACTCGCGCTCGCCCTGGAAGACCTGGATCGCCACGGACGGCTGGTTGTCGTCGGCCGTGGTGAACGTCTCACTGCGCTTGGTGGGGATGGCGGTGTTGCGCTCGATGAGCTTCGTCATGATGCCGCCCTTGGTCTCGATACCGAGGCTCAGGGGGGTCACGTCGATGAGCAGAACGTCCTTGCGCTCGCCCTTCAGCACGCCGGCCTGCAGGGCAGCGCCCACGGCCACGACCTCGTCGGGGTTGACGCCCTTGTTGGGCTCCTGACCGCCGGTGAGCTTCTTCACGAGATCCACGACGGCGGGCATGCGGGTGGAACCACCCACGAGCACGACGTGTGCGACATCCGACAGCTTGACTCCGGCTTCCTTGATGACGTCGTTGAACGGCTTCTTGGTGCGCTCGAGCAGGTCGGCGGTCAGTTCCTCGAACTTGGCGCGCGTGAGCGTCTCGTCGAGGTTGGCGGGGCCGTTCTCCGTGAGGGAGAGGTAGGGCAGCTGGATGGTGGTCGAGGTCTGGCTCGACAGCTCCTTCTTCGCCTGCTCTGCGGCCTCCTTCAGACGCTGCTTGGCGATCTTGTCGCCCGAGACGTCAACACCGGTCGTGGCCTTGAACTGCTTGATCAGGTAGTCGACGACGCGGGAGTCCCAGTCGTCGCCACCCAGGCGGTTGTCGCCGGCAGTGGCCTTGACCTGGATGGTCGAGAAGTCGTCGTCCTTGCCCACCTCGAGGAGGGAGACGTCGAAGGTTCCACCACCGAGGTCGAAGACGAGGATGAGCTCGTCCTCCTTGCCCTTGTCGAGGCCGTAGGCGAGCGCGGCCGCGGTCGGCTCGTTGATGATGCGCAGCACGTTGAGGCCCGCGATCTCACCGGCCTCCTTGGTGGCCTGGCGCTCGGCGTCGTTGAAGTACGCGGGAACCGTGATGACCGCGTCGGTCACCGGCTCGCCGAGGTACTGCTCAGCGTCGCGCTTGAGCTTGGCCAGGATGCGCGCGGAGATCTCCTGCGCGGTGTACTTCTTGCTGTCGACGTCCTGCTTCCAGTCCGTGCCCATGTGGCGCTTGACGGAGGCGATGGTGCGGTCGACGTTGGTGACGGCCTGGCGCTTGGCGGTCTCACCGACGAGCGTCTCACCGTCCTTGGTGAAGGCCACCACCGAGGGGGTGGTGCGGAAGCCTTCGGCGTTGGCGATGACGGTGGGTTCTCCACCCTCGAGTACTGCGACCACCGAGTTGGTGGTTCCCAGGTCGATTCCTACTGCTCGAGCCATGTGCTCATTGCTCCTTATGTGGTCCCTGAGGCTCTCGAAGGGACCGTTGGTGTGGCGTGGCCGCTTCGAGAGCCTCAGCGACCGAGTCCATTCCCGACTCAAACCTGAGCCGCGATGTATCAAGTTTGCAACCTGTGGATAACTTCTGTCAAGTCGAAGTTGAGTCGACTCGGCTCAAGGTGACGTAGCATCCGTTCGGGGCCTACAGTGCACACGTGACCTCGACCTCTGAGAACCCCGTCTGGTGGCAGCGGCTCGGCTCGCTGCCCTTCGCCGTCGCCGTACTGGTGGCGTGCAACGCGCTCTACATCTTCCTGGTGGCGCTCGGCAACATCACCGACTACGGCACCAACTTCGAGTTCGTCAAGCACGTGCTCTCGATGGACACCACCAACTTCGGTGCAGCCGACGGCACCGGGCTCGACCCCGATGTCATGTGGCGCGCGATCACCGATCCCGTGGTGTGGAACGTGGCGTACATCGGGCTGATCATCTGGGAGAGCCTCGCAGCGATCGTGCTCATCGGGGCCTGTGTGCTGTGGCTGCGAGCCCTCATCACCCGGGGAACATTCGACTCAGCACGCATCTGGTCGAGCATCGGCCTGCTCATGATCATCGTGCTGTTCTTCGGCGGATTCATCACCGTCGGCGGGGAGTGGTTCCAGATGTGGCGCTCCACCGCGTGGAACGGTCTCGACCCGGCATTCCGCAACTCGGTGCTGGCCGCGATCACGCTCGTGCTCATTCACACCACCGCTCAGGGTTGGGTCAGAAAAGTTCACGTGGAGAACACCTCCAACCACTAGCGTGTGAGCATGACGGACGAGCTACCCGACGCTGTGAAGCCCACCGACTCGAAGATCCCGGTCGCCGCCGACACCCTTGCGGTGGGCGCGGTCGGCAGGGTCGCCGATGACGACAAGGTGGTTCCGCGCAAGCAGGTGATCTCCTGGGCGATGTGGGACTGGGCGACTCAGCCGTTCAACTCGGTGATCCTCACGTTCGTCTTCGCCTCGCTGTACCTCGTCTCTGACAACTTCCTGCCGGCGGACATCGCCGCCCTCCCCGACGGTGATGCCGTCAAGGAGCAGGCGCTCGCGGGTCTCACCGCCGGCTACGGACTCGCCACCACGCTGGCCGGTGTGCTGATCTTCCTGCTCGCCCCGGTGCTCGGCCAGCGAGCGGATGCCTCGGGCATGCAGAAGCGCCTCCTGCTGCTGTTCACCGGCATCCTCGCGCTGATCCAGTTCGGGCTGTTCTTCGTCTTCGCCCAGCCCGCCTACTTCTGGCTCGGCGCCGGCCTCCTCGCGCTCGGTGCCGTCGTCTCCGAGATCGCCGGGGTCAACTACAACGCGATGCTCGTGCAGGTGTCGACACGCAAGACGATCGGCAAGGTCAGCGGTCTCGGCTGGGGCCTGGGCTACATCGGCGGAATCGTCGCTCTGGTCATCGTCGTCATCCTGACCTTCGCGGACTGGTTCGGTCTGGACACCTCCAACGGGCTCGCGTACCGCCTCATCGCCGTCGGCGCGGGCGTCTGGACGATCCTGTTCTCGCTGCCGCTCTTCTTCAACGTTCCCGAGGCTCCGGCCGCGCGGCCCGACATCGCGAAGATCGGCTTCTTCCAGAGCTATGTCGTGCTGGTCAAGGACATCGGCAAGCTCTTCAAGGAGTCGGCGTCGACCGGGTGGTTCCTCATCGCCAGCGCGATCTACCGCGACGGGCTCGCCGGAGTCTTCGCCTTCGGCGGCATCCTCGCCGCCGTGGCGTTCGGCTTCACTGCCAACGAGGTCATGATCTTCGGCATCGCGGCCAACATCGTCGCCGGAATCTCCACGATCATCGCGGGCCGCATCGACGACATGGTCGGCCCGAAGGCGGTCATCCTGTTCGCCCTGTTCGGCCTGGTTGCCATGGCCGTGGTGATCTTCGCGCTTCATGACACCGGTACTGCCGTCTTCTGGGCGGGCGGACTCATCCTCTCCGCGTTCGTCGGCCCCGCGCAGGCGGCCAGCCGCTCGCTCCTGGCCCGCGTGACGCCCGAGGGTCGACAGGGCGAGGTGTTCGGCCTGTACGCGACGACCGGCCGGGTGGCCAGCTTCATCTCCCCCGCGCTCTGGACACTGTTCATCGTCGCCTTCGGCGCGACGATCTACGGTGTGCTGGGTATCGCGCTCGTGCTGCTGGTCGGTGCCGTCGCGCTGCTCTTCGTGAAGATCCCCAAGCACGTGCGGGTGCGCTGACGCTGCTGTCCGAAAGTCGCTGGCGGTGGCAGCATCCACCCGTCAGGCTGGGGGCATGACCCAACTGGAGAAGGCCCGCCTACTCAACTCGCTGTACGTGCCCGGCGACCCGCTCATCGTCACCAATGTCTGGGATGCCGTGACCGCGCGCATCGTGGCCGCCGCCCCCGGCGTGCGCGCGATCGCCACCGCCAGCCACGCCGTCAGCTACGCGCACGGGGTCGACGACGGCGAGGGGCTCACCCTCGATGAGGCACTGGATGCGGCCCGCCGGGTCGTCGCCGCAGTCGAGCTGCCGGTCTCCGTCGACTTCGAGCGCGGCTACGCGACGGATGCCGCGGCAGTGCAGCACCACGTCGAGCAGCTCATCGCGACCGGCGCCGTGGGGCTCAACCTCGAGGACAGCAGCGGACCCGACGCGCTGTTCCCGCACGAGCTGGCGGTGGCGCGCGTGGCGGCGGTGCGGCGCGCGGGGGAGGCCACGGGCATCCCGATCGTGCTCAACGCTCGGGTCGATGCCCTCGTGCGCGGCGGGACCCGGGACGACGCAATCGCTCGCGCGAACGCCTACCTCGCCGCGGGGGCCGACGTGATCTTCATGCTGGGCGTGCGTGACGAGGAGTCGATCTCGTGGGCCATCGAGCACATCGACGGGCGCGTGTCGGTGATCGCCAACCCCAGCGCTCCGCCGCTCGCGACCCTCGCCGAGCTGGGGGTGTCGCGGGTGAGCTTCGGCCCGGGCACCCTCGGGTTGACGCTCGCGCACCTGCAGGCCGCGGCCACGCAGCTCACCGCCCTCGGCGAGTACCCCGCCGAGCTCGGCTTCTCGTACTGAGGGGTCGGGGCTAGCGCGGCGCCTGCGGCCAGGCGGCCGCGAGACGCGTGAGCAGCGCGGCGAGCGCCTGCGTCTCGTCATCGGTGAAGCCGGCGAGCGCCTCCGTGACCGCACTGCGGCGGGATGCCCGTGCCGAGTCGAGGAGCGCCCGGCCGGCGTCGGTCAACGCGATGACGCTGCGGCGGGCATCCCGCGGGTCGGCGGAACGCAGCACCAGGCCGCGCTCGGCCGCATCGTTGACCAGCCGGCTGGCGCGGGGCTGATCGACGCCGATCGCGGCCGCCACCTCGGAGATGCCCATGCGCGTCTCAGGAGCCGCTGACTCGAGCACCTCGAGCATGCGGAAGCGGGCCGCGCCCGCGAGTCCGGGGGGTCCGTGGTGACCACCGGCCCAGGGGGGTGGGCCGTCACCCCACGGCGGGCGGCCAGCACCCCAAGGCCCGCGGCCGTGCGAGTGGTCGTGCCCGGCATCCGCGTGTTCGTGGCTATCCCCGTGCCCGTCTCCGTGGTCGTGCCCGGCGCCCCACGGTCCACGGCCGGCGCCGCGCGGTCCGCCGTGGCGTCGACCGCCCGTGCGCAGGGCCAGGAGGGCCTGCTCGATCTGGCGAATGGCATCCGCTTGACTTTCCGAAGACATGTATGTAACTATACATTCATTGTCATATGACATGTAAACCCAATCCGAAAGAAGAACCCCATGAACACCCCCACTGAAACAACTGCCCCCCGCCCCAGCCACTGGCTGCGGGCGATCGAGTTCCGCAAGCACCAGCTGGGTCGCGAGTACCGCGACACGCTGAACGACAAGGCCCGCGAGGGCATCTCCGACGAGGACTACGCCACCACCATGGCCACCCTCGAGAAGATGGCGCTCAACCTGGGCTGGAGCGAGGACGACGACTTCGGCCCGCGCGGTCGCGGCTTCGGCCCCGGCTTCGGTCGCGGCCCCAAGCGCGGCTTCGGGCGTGGCTTCGGGCCCGGCTTCGGACCCGGTCACGGTCACCACGACCACCCGCACCGCCGTCCTGAGAATGCACAGGACTCCTCGCCCGCCGCGGAGCCCGAGGCGTAACCTCGAAGCATGGACACTCCTCGACCCATAGGTTTCTGGCTCAAGCTCGTTGACCGACTGATCGACGAGCAGTTCGCCTCGACACTCGAGGAACACGGCGTCACCCGACGCCAGTGGCAACTCCTGAACGTGCTCACGCAAGGGCCCGCGACGGTGGAGCAACTGGATGCCGCGGTGGCGCCGTTCCTGTCGGGCGCGACCGACGACGACCCTGCCGAGACCTCCGCCGACCACCTCGCCGAGCTGCTGGATAGCGCCTGGCTGGAGGACACCGCGCAGGGCTACGCGCTCACCGACCGCGGACGCGGCGCCTTCGAGCGGCTCGAGCTCGTGGTCGCCGCTCAGCGCACCCAGGTCGCGGAGGGCATCACGGCCGACCAGTACGGGCAGGCCGTCGCCGTGCTCGAGCGCATGGCGCGCAACCTCGGCTACGCCGGCTGAACCAACCCGGCTAGCGCGACCCGCGCCCGCGCGTAGGGCTCCACGCTGTCGGTGAGCCGCGAGGCCGAGTTCGCGCCTTCGAGGATCGCCGTGACCTCGAAGGCGAGTTGGGCGGCGTCCGCGCCTGGCGCCAACTCCCCCGCATCGATGGCTCGCTGGGCGATGCGGCGCACGGTCTCGTACCAGTCGGCCATGGCATCGGCGACGGCATCGCGCACGGGCCCCGGCTGGGCCCCGACCTCCATGGCGGCTGCGGCGAAGAAGCATCCGCCGGCGAACACCCGGCCCTGGCTGTAGTCGAGCCAGTTGTCGAGCAGCGCGCGCAGCCGGTCGAGCCCGCCGGGCACCGTGAGCGCCGGCGCGATCACGCGCTCGATGAAGATCTCGCGCGCGGCTTCGACTGTCGCGAGCTGCAACTGCTCCTTCGTACCGAAGAGGGCGACGACACCGCCCTTGCTCCGGTCGGTCTCGGTTGCCAGGGCGCCGATGGTGAGCCCGTCCAGTCCGCCGACCGACGCGAGGTTGACGGCGCGCTCCATCACCTGGCGGCGCGACTCGTCCCCGCGCGCCCGTCGTCCATCGGCGGCCGTCGTCATGGCATCCATTGTTGCGTTCCTCCCGCCTTTCGATACTATACGAACGATCGTATTTACACACGAAAGGACTCCGGATGCCCGCCGCCCGCGTCGCCCTCGCCACCCTCAGCCGCGTCGCCCCCGCACTGGGAGCCGAGGTGGGGTGGCGGCTGTGGCGCCACGTCGGCGCGCCACAAGCCGTGCACGAGCGCGACTCGCTGGTGCACAAGTGGGCGTACCGCGAGGTCGTGGATGTGGGCGGCCGCGAGATCATGACCTACCGCTGGGGGTCGGGAGAGCGCGTGATACTTCTCGTGCACGGGTGGCGGAGCCGGGCATCCCGATTCTCGGCTCTTGTCGCGGCCCTGCAGTCTGCCGACGTGACTGTCATCGCCTTCGACGCGCCAGCGAACGGTGACTCACCCGGGCGGCTCGTGACGATCCTCGACTACGCCGCCGCGATCGAGGCACTGTCGCTGCGGCACGGCCCGATCGACACGATCGTGGCGCACTCGTTCGGGGTGCTCGCGACCTTCGTCGCCGTGCGCGAGGGCGTGACCGTCAAGCGCATCGTCGGAATCTCGGGGATGGCGAATGCCGACCAGCTCGTCGACAAGTTCTGCGCCCTCGCCGGCCTGGGCGCCCGAGCCGTGCGCGGCATGCGGCGACGGATCGAACGCCGCACGTTCCCCGAGGTCGTCGACCCCTGGAGCCGGTTCGTCGCCGAGCTGGACCCGTCGGCCACTCACGTGCCCGTGCTCCTGGTGCACGACACGGATGACGCGACCGTCGATCCCGGCCAGGCACTGCTCATCGCCGACGCGCACACCGGGCCGGTGCACTCCGTGATCACCTCGGGACTCGGCCACCTGCGCATCCTCAGCGACCCCGCGGTCGTGGAGGAGGTGCGGCGGTTCGTCGTCAGCGAGCGGTGAGCGCCCACCAGATCATGAGCATCGTCACGAAGAACCCGGTGATGAAGTTGAGGAGCAGGAATCGCCGCCACCCACGGTTGGCGGTGTCGGCCGCGGCATCCGTCACGTTCCAGAACGGTGCGCAGACCGCGGCGTACGGCAGCACGAGGATCGCTGCCAGAGGCCCGGGCCACGCGCTGAACAGCAGCAGCACTCCGCCGAGGAGGTAGGCGATCACGGCGAAGCGCACCGTCCAGCGGGCGCCGATCACCGTCGCGATCGAGGCGATGCCGCCCTCGCGGTCGGCGATGACGTCCTGCACCGCACCGAACGCGTGCGACGCCATGCCCCACAGGAAGAACGCGCCGAGCACCGCCCACAGTTGCGGCGTGAACACCGCACCCGCCAGCACGAGGCCGTAGACCGCGGGCGAGACGAAGTGAGTGCTCGAGGTGATCGAGTCGAGGAACGGCTTCTCCTTGAAGCGCAGCCCCTTCGCCGAGTAGGCGACCACCGCGAACAGCGAGATCGCCAGCACCAGCCACGACAGGGGCGACCCCACGATCACGAGGTAGACGACGAACGGCACGGTCGTCACGACCGAGGCGATCAAGGTCGGCCGGTGCATCCGGGTGTCGAGAAGGGCACCCTCGACGCCACCCTTGCGCGGGTTGCGCAGATCGGACTCGTAGTCGAAGACGTCGTTGATGCCGTACATCGCGAGGTTGTACGGGATGAGGAAGAAGATCGTGCCCACGATCAGGGTCACGTCGACCTGGCCGGTGGTCAGCAGGTAGGCGGCCGCGAACGGGAACGCGGTGTTCACCCAGCTGAGGGGCCGGGATGACACGAACAGCGCCTTAAGCATCGGTGGGCTCCTCCTCGGGGGCGGGTCTCGATACGCCCTCTGGGCTACTCGACCGGCGGCCGTCGAGCAGGGCCCACAGCGCGGGCAGACCCACGACCGCCGCCACCGCGTAGGCGAAGTCCTCGAGCGGCGCGACCCCCACGAACGCCCCGGATATCGCGGCCGGGTTGTAGGCGACAAGCCCGACGGAGATCATCACGTTGTCGAAGATCGCCGTCATCACCAGCACCACGGCCGCCGTCAGGGCGACCGCCGGCCAGCGCGGAGTGCGGCGCACGATGAGTCCCGCGATCACGAGCACCGCGACCGGCACGAGGAACACGACGTTGAGCGCCCAGTAGGTCATGGGGTGCCGCCCGCGCGGTCGTTTCGGACATCTCGCCCGTCCTCAGCACCCGCGTGTGTCCGTAGCGACCGCGCGTGCAGCAGGCGGGATGCCGCGGAGTACGCGTTCATCGTCAGGTAGCACAGCAGCGTGAGGAAGAAGACCTCCTCGAGCGGAACCTCGGGCGCGACCTGCAGGCCGGTCATGAACGAGGTCTCCCCGCGGAAGAACACGCCGAGTCCAACCCCCGCAATGTCCCAGGCGAGGAAGAACGCGAGGCCGACCACCAGCACCACCGCCGCCCGCCACGGCGCCGCCCAGAAGAACAGTCGGAACCTGCGGTCGAGCATCACCATGCCGGTGAGGGCGACCGCGAGGGCGGCGAGGTAGAGGAGGCTCATGGGGCCGGCGGGGTCGCTTCGGTGTTCGAGCCTGCTTCGGTGATCGAGCGCGCTTCGGTGATCGAGCCTGTCGAGATCGTCGCCGGGGTCTCGACAAGCTCGACCACCGGGGGCTCGACCGCCGACGGCACCAGCGGCTCGGCCATCGGCTCGGTCGACGTGTCGCCACGCAGTCGCTTGATCAGGATCTCAGCGCTGATCAGGCACATCGGCAGCCCGATGCCCGGGATCGTCGAGCCGCCCACGTAGTAGAGCCCGTCGACCTTCTTCGACACGTTGCCCGCCCGGAAGAACGCGCTCTGCTTGAGCGTGTGCGCAGGCCCTAGGGCCGTGCCGCGCCAGGCGTGCAGCTCGTCGGCGAAGTTGCCGGGGCCCACGGTGCGGCGCACGGTGATGCGCGAGGCCAGATCCGGGATGCCCGTCCAGTCGGCGATCTGCGCAATGACCCGGTCGGCCAGCACCTCGATGCGGGTGTCCCCGTCACCGTCGACGTCGCCGCGCCCGATCGTGGGATCGGCGGGGATCGGCACGAGCACGAACAGGTTCTCGTAACCTTCGGGCGCGACATCCGGATCGACACCACCGGGCTTGCAGATGTAGAGCGAGGCGGGCTCGGGCACCGACGAGGGGGTTCCGAAGATGGCGTCGAAGCCACGCTCCCACTCGCGCGTGAAGAGCAGCGTGTGGTGCTCCAGCTGCGGCAGTTCGCCCTCGACGCCCAGATAGAGCAGCAGAGCGCTGGGGCCGGGGGTCTTCGTGTCCCAGTACTCCTGCGGGTAGGTCTGCTCCTCGGGCTTGAGCAGCTCGGTCTCGCTGTGGTGCAGGTCGGCGGCCGAGACGACGATGTCGGCGTCGGCGAACTGGATCTCCCGATGCTCGTCGAGGTACTCGACGCCGGTCGCCTTGCCATTCTCCACGACGATGCGCGTGACCTCGGCGCGGGTGATGATCGTCGCGCCCTCGGCACGCGCGAGGTCGGCGATCGACTCGATCACGCGGGTGAAGCCGCCGATCGGGTACAGCACTCCGTCGGCCAGGTCGAGGTGGCTCATGAGGTGGTACATGCTCGGGGTCAGGTACGGCGACGAGCCGAGGAACACGGCCGGGTAGCCGAGCACCTGGCGCAAACGCTGGTCGTGGAACTTGCGCCCCACGAGGCTCGACAGCGGCTCGAGCAGCAGGCGCAGGAACTTCGCGGTCTTCGAGAGCACATCCCGGCGAAGCAGGGTGCGGATGTCCGCGAAGGTCGTGTACAGAAAGCGCAGCTTCGCGAGTTCGTACGTTTCCCGCGCGGAGTCCAGGTACTTCTCAAGCCGATCGCCGGCGCCGGGCTCGATGGCCTCGAACAGCTCGAGGTTGTCCTCGAGTTCGGCCGAGACATCCAGCGGCTCGGCGACGCCCTCGAAGTAGACGCGGTAGCCGGGGTCGAGGGTGACGAGCTTGAGCTGCTCGTCGGCCGAGGTTCCCAGCAGCTTGTAGAAGTGGTCGAAGACCTCGGGCATGAGGTACCAGCTCGGGCCGGTGTCGAAGCGGAAGCCATCCTGCTCCCAGCTGCCGGCGCGCCCGCCGACCTCGGGGCGTCCCTCGAGCAGGGTCACCTTGTGGCCCTCGCGAGCGAGCAGGGCGGCACTCGCGAGTCCCGCGATGCCACCCCCGATGACGACGACGCGACTCATGATCGACCTTTCGAACGGGGCAGTGATCCGGCGCTCGCGGCGAGCGCGAGCCTGACCTTGACGGGGTTGGGCACGCGCACCCGGGAGCGCACGAGCTGGTCGGCGGGCGTCTTGCGCAGCCGACGCGAGAGCTCGGCGAACAGGGACTGTGCGAGCGCCACCGCGCGACGGCTGCTGGAGGGCAGTTCGGGTAGAACCGCGGCGGAGACGGCGAGGTCGGCGTCGATGTCGTCGAGCAGGCGCACCTTCTCCTCCTCGGTGAAGGTCTCGACGTTCACGTCGGGAAAGTAGCTGCGGCCGAGGGTCTCGAAGTCCGCGGCGAGGTCGCGCAGGAAGTTGACCTTCTGGAATGCGGCCCCGAGGGCGCGCGCGCCCGTCTCGAGCCGGCGCAGGTCATCCACGTTCTCGCCGAGCACGAATGCGCGCAGGCACATGAGACCCACCACCTCGGCGGAGCCGTAGACGTAGCGCTCGAAGCTCGCCTGATCGTGCTGCTTCGCGCTGAGGTCCATGCGCATCGACTCGAAGAACGGAGCCGTCAGTTCGGCGCCAAAGCTCGTCTCGCGCGCGGTCAACGCGAAGGCGTGCACCACGAGGTTGGAGCTGAAGCCGGTGTCCATCGCGTTCTCGGTCTCGCGCTCGAGTTCGTTGAGTGCACGGCCGGCACCGATGGTGTCGACCCCCGCCTCTTCTGCACCGCCGTCGACGATCTCATCGGCCACCCGCACGAGGGCGTAGATGTTCTCCACGTGCTGACGCACACCCGGCCCGAGCAGCCGCGACGCGAGGCCGAACGAGGTCGAGTACCGCCGGATGACAATGCTCGCCGTCTCCTCTGCGACCCGATCGTAGAGGGCGAGCCGCCCGCTCACTTGACCCGCCCGAGCACGTCGTCGGCGAGCGGGTGCAGCTCGAGCCGCAATGCTGGAGGAATGTGCGGCTCGGCCAGACGCGCTAGGGCACGGTTCGTGTAGTAGCGCGCCAGCCCCTCCGTGAAGTTCTTCGCGCCGCAGCCGACGAGTACATCGCGGATGCGTGCGGCATCCGCCTCGGTGAGATCCTCTGTACCGAAGACCGGCTCGACGCTCGCCCACTCGCGCGTGCTGGTCGCGTAGGCGATCATCACCGTGCGCTTGCCCTCGCGCAGGTCGCCGATCGTCGTCTTACCGGTCTCCGACTCCAAGCCGAAAACCCCCAGCAGGTCGTCGACGATCTGGTAGGCGATGCCGATCTCGCGACCGAAGTCGCCGAGCGTCGCCACGACCTCGTCGGAGGCTCCCGCGAGGATCGCGCCCGCCTGCAGCGGGCACTCGAACGAGTACACGGCCGTCTTGAGGCGCTCCATGGTGAGGATGTCGTCGACGCGGGGAACCTCCGGCAGCATCGAGAAGTCCACGTCGATCAGCTCGCCGGCGGCGGAGGCGAAGAGCGCGTCATCCATGACCTCGATCAGGCGAGTGCGGATCTCGCCGCTGACCCCGCTGCGGTCGATGAGTCGGTAGGAGTTGAACAGCGCGAGGTCGCCAGCGATCACGGCCGCCGAGATGCCGCTGTGGTCGGCCGCGCGCTGGGTGGCACCCGCGGCGAGCGCACGGTCGCGGTAGGTGCCCGAGATGTTGGGCGATCCGCGGCGCACGAAGTCGTTGTCGATCACGTCGTCGTGCACGATCAGGGCGGTGTGCAGCAGCTCGAATGCCGCACCCACGTAGGCGGCGGCCTCCAGATCGGTGCCGCCGAGCGCGTCATAGGCGCACATGACCATGCGCGGGCGGAACCGCTTTCCGCCGATGGTGTTGTTCTCGAGGGTCTCCCACAGCGCCACATACTGCGGACCGAAGGCTGCTGCGCGGTTCTTGGCTAGGCTGAAGAAGCGCGCCAGCACGGCGTCGACCTGCGATTGCCTCTCCTGCGAGAGGGCGAGCAGCCCCGAACTATCCACATAGGCAGACTACCTCGATGACTGAATCAGAACAGGTTGTGCTTCTGGATGACGCGGGCACCCCGATCGGCGTCGCCGACAAGTACGGCGTGCACACCGCCGACACCGCCCTGCACCTCGCCTTCAGTTGCCACGTCTACAACGAGGACGGCCTGGTGCTGGTCACCCGGCGCGCCCTGTCCAAACTCACCTGGCCGGGAGTGTGGACGAACTCGTTCTGCGGGCACCCGGCCCCGGGTGAGTCGTTCGATGACGCGATCGCGCGCCGGGCATCCGTCGAACTGGGCATCACGATTGGTGAGCTCACGCTGATCCTGCCCGACTTCCGCTACCGCGCGGTCGACGCGTCGGGCATCGTCGAGAACGAGGTGTGCCCTGTCTACCGGGCCGTGACGGCGGATGCCGTGGTCCCGAACCCCGACGAGGTCGCGGAGTTCGCGTGGGTCACCCCCGAGTCGCTGACGGCGGCAGCTCTCGCCGCGCCCTACGCGTTCAGCCCGTGGCTGGGGTGGCAGCTGGAGCAGCTCTCCGCCCGATGATCGAGCCTGTCGAGATCGGCGACCGGTGATCGAGCCTGTCGAGATCCGAGACCCGCGTCAGTTCCCCGCCGCGCCCGCATCCGTCGACCGCACGTCAGTGCGGTGGAAGTTCTGGAAGCTGCGGCTCGCGGTCGGCCCGCGCTGGCCCTGGTAGCGGTTGAGGTACGCGCCCGAACCGTACGGGTTCTCGACCGGCGAGCTCGTGCGGATGAAGCACAGCTGCCCGATCTTCATGCCCGGCCACAGCTTGATCGGCAGGGTCGCGACGTTGGAGAGCTCGAGCGTGACGTGCCCCGAGAAGCCGGGGTCGACGAATCCGGCGGTCGAGTGCGTGAGCAGCCCGAGGCGGCCGAGCGAGCTCTTTCCCTCGAGGCGGGCAGCGACGTCGTTGGGGAGCGTCACCAGCTCGAAAGTGCTGCCGAGCACGAACTCGCCGGGGTGCAGGATGAACGGCTCTTGCTGCTCCACCTCGACCAGGTGCGTGAGGTCGGGCTGATCCTCGGCGGGGTCGATGAACGGGTACTTGTGGTTGTCGAACAGGCGGAAGAAGCGATCGAGGCGCACATCGATACTCGAGGGCTGCACCATCTCGAGGTCGAGAGGCTCGAGTCCGATGCGGCCCGACGCCAGTTCTGACCGGATGTCGCGATCACTGAGAAGCATGCGGCCCAGTCTATTGACGCGAGCCCGCCCATCCCCTGCGCGGGCGCCACGGACTCGCGCGGTCGATACGGCGGGCTCGATCGTCCGTATCGTGCGCGCGATCCACCACTCCTCCCGATGATGACGGGAGAGCCCAGCCTCACCGGGGCGACGGCCGTCGCGCTCATGGTCGACCGGACGCTTCAAGATGCGAACGTGACCAACTGGCCCGCGCGGATGTTCTTGGTCCACGAGCTGCCCGCGTTGGACCTTCACCCACGCTCCGTTTCCCGAGCAATCGAGCGTGGCGAGTTGATTCGGGTGAAACGCGGAGCGTACTGTCCGCGCGCCGTGTGGGATGCGGCGACCGATCCGGAACGACATCGGCTTCGAGTGAATGCGGCGGCGGCCGCGCATCCGAACGCCGTCTTCTCGCATTGGTCCGCCGCCGTTCTGCATGGCCTGCCGCTGATCGGACCGTGGCCGTCGACAGTTCATGTCGCTGCCGACCGCGCGAGCGGTGGCCGCTCGGAGGTGGGATTGACCCGGCATTGCCGAGGTCTTCGCGCTGACGAGATCGTAGACCTCGGGACCGCGCGGGCCACCTCGGTCGAACGAACGCTGGCAGACCTGTCGACGGTTCAGCCTTTTCGCTTCGCCGCGTCACCCGCTGATTACGCGTTTCGCGCCGGGCAGACCACCCGCGATGCGCTCGTCGCTTATCTGGAGGCGCCCTTCCGCGGTCGATCTCGCGCGCTGCAGGTTGCGGAGTTCGCCGATGGCCGAGCTGAAACGCCAGGCGAGTCGCTCAGCCGCGCAACCATGCACCTCCTGGGGTTTCCGGCCCCGCTCCTGCAGGTGCGGCACGTCACCGGCACGCGGGCGGAGTTCACGGACTTCGAATGGCCGGAGTACGGGGTGATCGGGGAGTTCGACGGTCTGGGCAAGTACCTGCGGGAGGAGCTCCGGGGCAACCGGAGCGTCGCAGAGGTCGTGATCGACGAGAAGAAGCGGGAGGACCGCCTGCGCCGTTCATCCGGGAGGACGTTCGCGCGGTGGGGGTGGGACGACGCACTTCGGATCACGCCGCTCCGCGACATCCTGATCGAATCGGGCCTGCCGATCGTTCGCGCGGGCCTTACGGACTCGCGCGGTCTATACGGCGGGCCCGATCGTCCGTACCGTACGCGCGAGCACGGTCTGGCCTAGAATTGGCGCTGCACGTTCGCGGATGTAGTTCAATGGCAGAACTTCAGCTTCCCAAGCTGATAGCGCGGGTTCGATTCCCGTCATCCGCTCAGAGAATGTCACCTACGAGTCGAACCCGAGCCCCAGCGCATCCAGGGTCTTCAGCAGCAGGTTGCGGCGGCCCTGGTTGTGGTCCGCGCGGTTGAGTGACCAGCGAGTGAGATTGATTCCGACGGATGCCGCGGGCTCGGGCGGAAACGGAAGCGGCCGTTCGCGCACCATCCGTAGCGTCGTGCGCTCGGTGGACTCACCGGAGAGCAGGTCGAGCATGACGTCGCCCGCGAAGCGGGTCGCGCCCACGCCGAGGCCGGTGAAGCCCGCCGCGTAGGAGACCCGGCCGCCGCGCGCCGTCCCGAAGAATGCGCAGAATCGCGTGCTGGTGTCGATCGCTCCCGCCCAGCGGTGCGTGAACTCGACGTCGGCAAGTTGCGGGAACGTCGTGAAGAAGTGGCTCGCGAGCCTCGTGAAGCTCTGCTGCCGTTCCTCGTACTGCGAGCGCACCCGACCGCCGGCGTAGTACACGGCGTCGTATCCGCCGAACAGGATCCGGTTGTCGGCCGACAGCCGGTAGTAGTGGAACTGGTTGGCCATGTCAGCGAGGCCCTGACGGTTCGTCCAACCGATCGAGGCCAGCTCGCCGTCGGTCAGCGGCCGGGTCATCAGCACGTAGTCGTACACCGGCACCGTCATGAGCCGGTTGCGCTTGAGCAGCGACGGGAACACATTGGTCGCCAGCGCCACCTGCTTCGCCCGGATGCTGCCCGCGTCGGTCACCACGTCGACGCCATCGCCCCCGGTGTCCAGCCGTCGCACCGGGCTCGACTCGTAGATCTCGACGCCGAGCTCCTGCGCGACCCGAGCGAGCTCGTTCGCCAGCCGGGCGGGGTGCACGAGCGCGGTGGAGCGGCGGTCCCAGTGGGCTGCGAGGTAAGTGGGGGAGTTGACCTCGGCTTGAGCGGCAGCGGCATCCATTCGCCCGTCGGCATCCAGCCACTCGATCTGGTGAGGCTCGACGGCCACCGTGAGGGTTCCGGTGCGCTCGAAGTCGCACTGCATCGAATACTTCGCGACGGTGGCCTCGATCGCGTCGAGGTTCTCGTGGCCGAGTCGGTCGAGCTCGTGAAGCTCCTCGGGCCAGCGACGCTGGCCGTTCTCCTCACCGTGCGTGAGGCTCGCCTCGACGAAACCACCGTTGCGACCGGATGCCGCCCAGCCGACGCGCTTCGCCTCAACCACCACAACGGACCGGCCCGGGTCCCGCTCCTTGGCACGCACGGCGGTCCACAGCCCGGTGTACCCGGCACCGACGATCACGAGGTCGGCGGAGCGGGAGCCGGTCAGGGATTCGTGCGGCGGCGGCGGTGCGTCGTCAGTCCAGAACGGGCGAGCCACCGACGACGCGAGCGACCGCGCGATGACTTCCTGGGCTGGCAGATCTCGCTCGAAGGCTGTCGTGTGCACCGCAAGGCTCCCTATTGTTGAGCGTGATCCGATGCTATCCCCCGCCTCGGGCAGGAAGTGAGCCGATGAGTGACGCGCCCCTCGATCTGACCGCCCTCGAGGTGCCGACCGAGCCCGTCGAGGCATCCCGCACCGTCGCTGGCGCGCCGCGCGATGGCGCCGCCGAGCTGACAGTCTTCGAGGGATGCGAGATCGGGGTCTGGGAGATGACCCCGGGCACCGCCACCGACGTCGAGGTCGATGAGGTCTTCGTCGTGCTCGCTGGCGCTGCGACGATCACCTTCGACGACGGCACTGTCGTCGACCTGAAGCCCGGATCGTTCTGCCACCTGCGTGCCGGCCAGCGCACCCGCTGGCACGTGACCGCGACGCTGCGCAAGATGTACGTCGTGGCGGCGGAGGGCACGGCATGACCGAACTCGTGCCGATACCGTCGCCGGGCATCCCGCTGTTCTACGGCGACCCGGGCAACCCGGTGGTCATCGTGCTGCACGACTGGTACGGTCGCCTGCCCGGCCTCGACTCCTTCGCCGAGGCGCTGGCCTCCCGCGGGCTGCGGGTCGCGGTGCCCGACCTGTACCAGGGCGTCTGCACAACGGATGCCGCGACCGCCGAATCGCTCATGACCAGCCTCGACCTCTCAACAGCCCTCGCCGAGGTCGACGACGCGATCGCGCAGGCTCAGGACACCGGCGACGAGCGGGTCGCGATCGTCGGATTCTCGATGGGCGGCTGGTTGGGGTTGCTGCACGCGCAGGGGGGTTCGGTCGACGCCGTGGTGGCGTACTACGCGAGTCTCAGCGAGGCGGAGCACGGCGTCATCCCGTGCCCGGTGCTCTTCCAGTGGGCCGAGGTCGACGAGTGGGAGAACGGGGACGGCCCGGAGGAGTTCATTGCGCGCCTCAAGGATCACGGCACGCCCGTCACCGAGCACCGCTACATCGGCACCGAGCACGGGTTCGCCAACGCGAGCATCCCGTCGAAGATCAACGCGCAGGCCGCCGCGCTGGCGTTCGCGCGCACGGCGGTGTTCCTGGAGAAGCACCTGGTCGGGTAGCGCGGTTTCGATACGCGCCTTCGGCGCTACTCAACCGGCCTTCGTCACGTCCCACAGGTGGTGGATCGGGTCGTGGATGAAGTACTTCGCGAACGTCTCGATCGTGAACGAGACCCCGTCGCTGCGTCGGCCGGGGCGGCTCCAGTCCGCGACCGTGTCGAATGCGTCGGCGAGCGCCGCGGCATCCGCCACCAATTCGGCCGACACCACCTCGGGCGACTGCTCGTTGTAGCGCTCCTCGACGGCGGTCGCGTCCTGGTCCCAGTTGGGGAACAGCGGGTCGTGTTCGGCGAGCATGAGCCCCAGCCGATACAGGTAGATGCGGAAGACATCGCGCACATGAGCCGCGTACTCGAGCTTCGACCAGGTGCTCTCGTCGGGACGCTCGCGCACATCGTCGCGCTCGAGCACGGCGGGCCACGAGGCCGCGTTGGCGCGGATCATGTCGGCGACGTCGGTCGCCTCGAAGGTGCTCGCGTCGAATGCGCACTCGGGGCAGGGCTTCTCGAGCACCCACGTCCAGTTCTTGGTGTCAGGGGTTATCGCCATGACACCATCGTGCCGTGTCGCGCCGACCGGCTACCGTAGATATCGTGCCAACCTTCTCCGACGACATCGTTACCGCCGTGCTGCGCCACATGAACGAGGACCACCCCGAGGACAACATCCTCATCGTCACCGCCTTCGGTCACAAGGATGCCTGGGCCGCAACCATGATCGGCCTCGACGGCGACGGCGGCTCCTGGGCCTACCTCCTCGGCGACGACGAGCGAGTGGTCACCGTGCCCTGGTCAGGGCCGATCACCGAACGGCCCGAGATCCGGCGCGAGATCGTCAAGGTCTACGACGCGGCGTGCGCGAAGCTCGGCGTGGAGCCTCGCCCGCACGACTAGTCGCCCTGTCGACGCTCGGCTAAACTGAGGCTTACCTTACCTACCGTTCTCAGGAGCTCCGGATGAGCGTCATCCCCTTCTCGCAAGCCCTTCGCGAGCGCACCCGTTCGAGTCACGGCGACAGCGCCGGCGCGACGTTCATGAGCGACCTGATGACCGGCAAGGGCTCGCGCGACGACTACATCGCGCTCGTCGCCCAGCACTACTACATCTACGAGGCCCTCGAGGCCGCCGCCCTCCGGTTCGCGGATGACGCGGTCGCATCCCCCTTCATCAGCCCGCAACTGACGCGGCTGCCCGCCTTGGAGCTCGACCTCGACTACCTCGTGGGACCCGACTGGCGCGACGCCCACCCTCCCGTGCCCGCGACCACCCGGTACGTCGACCGCATCACCGAGGTCGCCGACGAGGGCTGGGCCGGCGGATTCGTCGCCCACCACTACACGCGCTACCTCGGGGACCTCTCCGGCGGCCAGGCGATCGCGAAGATCATGCAGCGCCAGTTCGGCTTCGAGACCAACGGTGTCGCGTTCTACATCTTCGACCAGATCGCCTCCCCGAAGGAGTTCAAGGAGACCTACCGCGACCAGCTCGACTCGGTCGAGTGGGATGCCGCGGAGCGCGAGCGGGTCATCGACGAGGTGCTACTCGCCTACACGTTCAACACGGATCTGTTCATCGACCTCGCCGCAGCGAAGGCTGCTGCCTAGGCGGGTTGAGTAGGCCAAAGGCCGTATCGAAACCCCAACCCAGGCGGGTTGAGTAGGCCAAAGGCCGTATCGAAACCCCCCCTAGGCGGGTTGAGTAGGCCGAAGGCCGTATCGAAACCCCACACCTGAGGTTTCGATACGCGCTTCGCGCTACTCAACCCGCCTAAGCGCGAATCGCCGGGATCGCAGTCGTGCGGGACATGAAACGCACCACGTTCTCGTCGACGATGATGTCGCTGGGGCGCAGCGGACGCGTCAGGTAGAGACCCTCGAGCTCGCTGATGCGGCTGAGGGCCACGTAGGTCTGGCCGGGCGCGAATGAGCGCTGGCCGAGGTCGACGATCGCGCGGTCGTAGGTCTTGCCCTGCGACTTGTGGATGGTGACCGCCCACGCCAACCGCAGCGGGAACTGCGTGAACTCGGCCACGACATCCTTGCGCAGCGACTTGGTCAGCGGCGAGTAGTTGTACTTGAACTTCTCCCAGACCGCGGGCTTGACCTCGTGGCGCTCACCGTCGATCTCGACCCACACGGTCGTGTCGATCTTCAGAACAGTGCCCACACTGCCGTTCACCCAGCGCTGCGACTCGCCGCCGACGTCGTTGCGCAGGAACATCACCCGCGCGCCCACCTTGAGTTCAAGCGCCTCGTCGGCCGGGTACGCGCGCCCACCGAACTCGCCGTTGATCTCGGCCCGCGCGGTGAGCACCCGACCGGGCAGGCGGGCGAGCTCGGTGGCGTTGATGCGCGTGACGGTGCCGTTCGTGGTGGCCAGGGTGATCGCGCCATCCGTCGGGGCGGGTCTGGCGCCCACCTCGTTGAGGCGACCCGCGATCTCGGCGGTCACGTATCCGTGCCGCACCGCGTTGAGCATGCGCTTGAACTCGTCCTCGTGCTGGCGATGGATGGTCGACAGCTCGTAGATCGTGAGGTCGGTCTCGTCCCAGACCTTCGCGTCGAAGAACCACATCGAGTCGTACCGGTCGGCGAAGTAGGCGCGCTCGTCGCCCTCCCCCGGCACTGGGGCGAGCTGGTACGGGTCGCCGAACAGCACCACCTGCACCCCGCCGAATGCCTCGTTCTTGCGCTGGCGGGCCTGCCGCAGCGACCGGTCGATCGCATCGAGCAGGTCGGCGTTGACCATCGACACCTCGTCGATCACGAGGGTGTCGATCGTGTTGAGGAGCTTCTTGAGTTCCGCGCTCTGGTCGATGTCGTGGTCGGCAATGACGCCGATCGGCAGACGGAACAGCGAGTGGATGGTCTGCCCGCCCACGTTGAGAGCGGCCACGCCGGTCGGAGCGCTGATCACGAGCTGCTTCGAGGTGTTCCACGACAGGTAGTTGAGGAGGGTCGACTTGCCGGTGCCGGCACGGCCGGTGACGAAGATGTTGTCGCGAGTGGTCTCGATGCGGTCGTAGACGGCCTGCTGCTCAGGGGACAGGCTCACCTCGCTCACGGATTCACTGTACCTGCGGCGATGGTCGGGTCTCGGCAAGCTCGACCACCGGTGCACAGCCCGGCCTCGGTGCACAGGGCGGGCGGGTCTCGGCAAGCTCGACCACCGGTGTGCAACTTAGGATGATGGAATGCGCCGGGAGATCATCACGTGGTCGATCGTGGTGGCCGCCGTCATCGGCGGATTCGTGGGGACCGTGCTGATCCTCAACGCCTCCCTCTACAGCGCGAGCGGTTTTGTGCGCAGCTACCTCGACGCCCTGGCGCGACACGACGCACCGGGGGCGCTTGAGCTCGCCGGCCCGAGCGTCGCCGGCGACGCGTCGACCCAGTTGCTCTCGCGCGACGCGATGGGGGAGCTGGGCGACATCCGGCTGATCAGCGACTCGGCACAGCCCGACGGCACCCACACGGTCGTCTACGCCTACAGCGCCGGAACGGTCGTGGGCCAGTCGTCGTTCACCGTGCGGCCGACCGGATCACTTCTCGGCCTGTTCACCACGTGGTCGTTCGACACCACGCCGCTGGGGGTCGTGCAGCTCACCGTGCTCCACGAGGACGAGTTCACGGCCAACGGGGTCGCGCTGACCACACCTCGGCAGAACGAGTCGGCGCCGTACCTCGTCTTCACGCCCGGACTCTACGAGTTCGATCACCAGTCGACGTTCCTCACCGCCGAGCCCGTGCGCATCGCCGTGACCGAGCCGAGCTCAGCGGTGCCGGCCGAGCTCGACGTGCAGGCCAACGACGCCTTCGCCGAGGAGGTGTCGCGCGAGGTCAACGAGTTCCTTGACGCGTGCGCCACCCAGCAGGTGCTGCTGCCGACGGGGTGCCCGTTCGGCCAGACGATCACCAACCGGGTGGTCACGAGCCCGGAGTGGTCGATCATCGACTACCCGAAGGTGACGATCATCCCCGGCGGCGAGCCGAGTCAGTGGCGGATGTCGCAGGCCTCCGCCACGGCCCACCTCATCGTCGACGTCAAGAGCCTCTTCGACGGCACGATGTCAAGCCTCGACGACGACGTTCCGTTCACCGTGCGCGCAACCATCGCGATGCTGCCCGAGGACGACCTCATCATCACTGTCGACTGATGGGCTTGCTGGCCGCGCGCTCCGCGAGCATGCGGTTGTACTCCTCCAGCTCGGCATCACCGTCGCGATCCGCCTTGCGGTCGTAGCGCTTCTGCTCGCGATCGTCGCTGCGAGACCAGAGCACGACGATCGCGATCGCGATGATCGCGTTGGGGATCTCGCCGACGCTCCAGGCGATCGCGCCGCCGGCCTGCTGGTCGAGAATCGCCTTCGTGCCCCAGCCCATCGCGCCGTACCAGTCCACGAGGAGCAACCCCGTGCCGGTGACGAGCGCGAGCCCGAAGAACGCGTGGAAGGCCATCGTCGCAAACAACGTGACGAGTCGGATCGGGAACGGCGCGCGGTTGGGCGCCGGGTCGATGCCGATGAGCGAGAACACGAACAGATAGCCGGTGAGCAGGAAGTGGATGACCATCCACTCGTGTCCGATGTGATTGGTCGTCGCCCAGTCGAACAGCGGCGTGTAGTAGAACAGCCAGAGCGAGCCGGTGAACAGCCCAGCCGCGACCAGCGGATTGCTCAGCACCCCGAAGTACTTCGAGTGCACGAGCAGCATGATCCACTCCCGCGGCCCCCGGCTGCCATCGCTGCGCTTCTCGATCGTGCGCAGGGCGAGCGTGATCGGTGCCCCGGGCACCAGCAGCACGGGAATCACCATGCCCAGCACCATGTGCGCGAGCATGTGCGACGAGAACAGGTAGCGCTCGTACACGTTCACGCCGCCGTTGGTGATGTAGGCGAGCGCCAGCAGCCCCGCGACCCAGAGCACGGTGCGGTGCCAGGGCCACGAGTCGCCCCGCCGACGCAGACGGATGACTCCCCATACGTAGAACAGAATTCCGAAGCCGCACACCAGCAGCCAGATCAGGTCGATGTTCCACATCGTGAACAGGTTCTGCAGGGACACCGGCGGCGGCAGCGGGCTTCCCGTGAGCAGCTCGGCGGGTGTGGGGTCCGTCAGCTCGGAGGCGGGCACCTGTGGCACGGGAGTCGGCGTTCGTGCCAGTGCCGCGGCCACGCCCGACGCGATGCCCATGAACGCGAGCTCGGCGGCGGCCACCACCCAGAACAGTCGGGCTGCGGCGGAGTCGATTGAGCGCGTCATCCGGCGGATGAAGTACCGGCGCTGGGCGGCACCGAACACGCCGAGTGCCAGCAGGGCCGCCACCTTCACGAGCACGAGGATGCCGTACGGGCTCAGCAGGTTCGGCAGGTTCTCGACGCGGATCGCCGCACTCACGTAGCCGCTCACCGCAACCACCACGAAGCTGACAAGCGCGACCGTGGAGTAGCGGCGCAGCACGATCTCGAGGCGGCCCCGGTCAAGCAGCGGCCTGATGATTGCGATGGTGAGCAGGCCGCCGAGCCAGATGGCGGCGAACAGCACGTGCAGGAAGAGGGCGCTGGTGGCGGCGTCGTGGTTGGCGGTTCCGCCGCGGTGGCCTTGAAGCGCCATGGGTACGAGGCCTGCCACGGCGATCACGGCCACGAAGACCAGCATGGTGACGTTGCGCACGGCGAAGCAGAGCACCGTGACGACCGCCGCGAACAGGGTGGTGGCCAGCCACGCCTGGCCGAGCTCGGTGCTGGTGAGGAAGAGACCGAGCACCTGGCCGAAGGTGTCGTCGATTCTGATCGGCTGGTTGTAGACGAGCAGGAAGGTGAAGAACCCGGTCGCGCCCGATGCCACGGTCCAGACGGCGGCGCTCGCGGCGGCCACGTCGAGGGCCCTGCCGAACTCGGGCTTGGCCGAGTCGAGGGCGAACAGCACGAGAATCAGCGCGCCGACGCTGCCCGCGCCGGCCAGATTGACCAGCAGCTTGGAGACCGGCAGGCCGTAGCGCACGACCTCGCCGGGATCGACCAGCAGCAGCGGGTCGGCTCCACCACCGAAGGCGAGCGCCGCGAAGACTGCGACGAGTGCCGCGAGCACGAGAGTCGCGGGGGCGACGATCTTCGCTAAGCGGGGCACCCTATGAGCCTATTCGTCGCGGGCTGGGCATCCACCCGATCAGCCCGCAGGAACGACGAAGGGCGACGACCATTACGGTCGCCGCCCTATCGAACGTGCGCTGAATTACTTAGCGGCAGCCTTGAGCTTGCTTCCGGCCGAAACCTTCACGCCGTAGCTCGCCTTGATCTGGATGGCCTCGCCGGTCTGCGGGTTGCGACCGGTGCGTGCCGAGCGGTGCGTACGCTCGACTGCGAGCCACCCCGGGATCGACACCTTGGTGCCTTCACCGACCGACGTGGCCAGAACGGCGAAGATAGCGTCGACGACGCCGTTGACGGCAGCCTGGCTCTGGCCAGACTCGGCGGCAACAGCCGCGACGAACTCAGTACGGTTTAGTGACTTGTCAGCCATGGGATGTCCTCCTCGGACCTCATGCAGTTATGGGTGGTGCCTGTGTAGCGCCTGAAATCTACCAGCTTGACTTGGTAATTCCGGGCAACTCACCCCGGTGAGCCATATCGCGGAAGCGAACACGGGAAACACCGAACTGCGAGAGGAAACCACGCGGACGGCCATCGATCGAGTCGCGGCCGCGCACGCGCACGGGCGAAGCGTTGCGGGGAAGCTTCTGCAGGCCGAGGCGCGCGGCCTCGCGGGACTCGTCGGTACCGTTCGGGTCGACGAGCGCCTTCTTCAGCTCCAGGCGCTTGGCGGAGTAGCGGGCCACGATGACCTTGCGCTGCTCGTTCTTGGCGATCTTGCTCTTCTTGGCCATGTGTTTAGCGCTCCTCGCGGAATTCGACGTGCTGGCGGATCACCGGGTCGTACTTCTTGAGCACGAGGCGATCGGGGTTGTTGCGACGGTTCTTCTTCGTCACGTAGGTGTAGCCCGTTCCTGCGGTCGAACGGAGCTTGATGATGGGGCGGATGTCCTGCTGCTTGGCCATTAGATCTTCTCCCCACGGGCAAGAAGGTCCTTGACCACGGACTCGATGCCACGAGCGTCGATCACCTTGATGCCCTTGGCGGACAGCGTGAGCGTGACGCTACGGCGCAGCGAAGGCACGAAGTAGGTCTTCTTCTGGATGTTCGGGTCGAAACGACGCTTGGTGCGTCGGTGCGAGTGCGAGATGTTGTGCCCAAAGCCGGGAACGGCTCCGGTCACCTGGCAGACTGCTGCCATGGGTGTACTCCTGTTCTGGTTACCGTGACTCATCCACTGCTGGATGACTCACCCAAGATCACTTGTCGGCACGCCTTGATCCCCTAACGTTTCTGGGGAGGCATACATGTGGGCGGAAATGCCCAACCTGTAGATACTACGTGGACGGCCCCGGCACGTGCAACCTGGCGCGTGTCTGCGAGAATCGCCCCATGCCTCCCGTGTTGCAGGACATCGTGATCAGCCCGACCGTGGATGGCGCGAGCCTCCACCTCAAGGGACTGCTGGGCATCCCCGACTCACCCGGCCCGTGGCCGGCGGTCGTCGTCGTGCACGAGGCGTTCGGCATCGAGGCGGAGATGCGCAAGCAGGTGACGCACCTGGCGAGTCTGGGATACCTCGCGCTCATGCCCGACCTGTACACCGAGGGCGGATTCCGCAAGTGCATCGGCGCCACCGCTCGCGCACTGCGCAGCGGCACCGGGCGCGCCTGGGCCGACATCGAGTCGGCGCGTCTCTGGTTGACCGCGCGAGACGACTTCACCGGCGCCCTCGGCATCATCGGCTTCTGCATGGGTGGAGGATTCGCGCTGCTGGCCGCGGCGAGTGGGTATGACAGCGAGGAGACCGCCTATCAGGCGGCCGCCGTCAACTACGGCGTCCTGCCAGCCGACCTCGACGTGATCGAGCACTCCTGCCCGGTCGTCGCCAGCTACGGCTCGAAGGACCGCGCGGTCAAGGATGCCCCCGCCCGCCTCGAGGCGCTGTACACGCGTCTCGGGGTCGCCCACGACGTGAAGGAGTACCCGGGTGCTGCGCACGCCTTCATGAACGAGAAGCCGACGGGCCCGCTCCTCATCCGCCCCTTCCTCAAGATCTCCGGCATCGCGCCCGACCCGGTGGCCGCCGTCGACGCGTGGAAGCGCATCGACGCGTTCTTCGGCGAGCATCTGGTGTCGACCCGGCCATGAGGATCGGATACGCCGTCGGCTACTGGAAGCAGGGGCCGCCGAAGGGCGCGCTGAAAGCGATCCGCACCGCAGAGCGCCTCGGCTACGAGTCGGTCTGGACCGCCGAGGCCTACGGCTCCGACGCGTTCACGCCGCTCGCGTGGTGGGGGTCACGCACGACGCGCATCAAGCTCGGCACCGGAATCGCGCAGCTCTCGGCGCGCACTCCCACCGCCGCGGCGATGGCGGCGCTCACCCTGGATCACCTGTCGGGCGGCCGGGTGATACTCGGGCTCGGGGCATCCGGACCCCAGGTCGTCGAGGGCTGGTACGGCCAGCCCTACCCGAAGCCGCTCGCGCGCAGTCGCGAATACATCGACATCGTGCGCCAGGTTCTCGCGCGCGAGCGCGAAGTGACCTCGGCCGGCCCGCACTACCCGCTGCCCTACACCGGCCCGGATGCCACGGGCCTCGGCAAACCGCTGCGCTCCACCGTGCACCCGCTGCGCGCCGACCTGCCCATCTATCTCGCCGCCGAGGGACCCAAGAACGTCGCCCTCGCCGCGGAGATCGCCGACGGCTGGCTGCCGTTCCTCTTCTCTCCGAAGGCCGACGCCGAGGCGCGCGCCCAGCTCGAGGAGGGGTTCGCCCTGCGTTCGCCCGAGCGGTCGCCGCGAGCGAACTTCGAGATCGCGTTGCAGCTCGCCGTGATCCCGCACCCCGACGTGGAGAAGGCGGCCGACATGGTGCGCCCGACGATCGCGCTGTACGTCGGCGGCATGGGCGCGAAGGGCGCGAACTACCACCGGAACGTGATCGACCGTTTGGGGTACTCCGACGCGGCCGACCGCATCCAGGAGCTCTATCTTGCGGGCAAGAAGGCCGAGGCCATCGCCGCCGTGCCGACGAAGCTCGTGGAGGAGATCGCGCTCATCGGTCCGCCGGAGAAGATCCGCGACGAGCTCGCCGCGTGGGAGGAGTCGGTCGTCACGACCATGCTGGTGCAGGGGCCGGCGTTCGCGCTGCGGACGATCCGCGATGTGGTGCAGGGCGGGTCGCTCACCCGCGCGAAGCTGGGGGCGCTGGCGTTCGCGTATGCGACCCGTCGCCAGGCAGGTTGAGTAGCGCCGAAGGCGCGTATCGAAACCACACCCATCAGTTTCGATACGCCGCTTCGCGGCTACTCAACCAGCCAGGGCCGAGCACTCCGCACACAGCCCGAACACGTCCACGACGTGGTTCGGCTGGGTGAACCCGTGCTCGGAGGCGACCTGGCGCGCCCACTGCTCGACGGCATCCGCTTCGATCTCGACGGTGAGCCCGCAGTTGCGGCAGATCAGGTGGTGGTGATGAGTGCCCGGGGTGCAGGCGCGATACAGGCTCTCGCCCTCCTGCTGCAGTGAGTCGGCCTCGCCCTCAACGGCGAGGTCGGCGAGCGCCCGATAGACCGTGGCCAGGCCAATGGATGACCCGCCGTCACGCAACGCCGAGTGCAGGCTCTGCGCGCTCACGAAGCCCTCGCTCGTGCCCAGTGCCTCGCGCACGGCCTCCCGCTGCCAGGTGTTGCGCTTCATGCAGCCACCTTAACCCTCGCGTGCGAGCGCTGTCTGCGCCATTCGATCAGGCGGCAGACCACGTAGATGAGGAACGAGATGCTCGTGATGTACGGGCTGATCGGCAGCGATCCGCCGAGGGCGATCAGGATGCCGCCGACCGCTGAGACGAGCCCGAAGATCATCGCGAGCACCGGCACGAGCACCGGCGATGCGCTTACTCGGAGCGCGGATGCCGCGGGCGTGACCAACAGCGCGAGCACGAGCAGCGCGCCGATCACCTGCACCGAGACGGCCACCGTGAGTCCCAACAGCACCATGAACACGAGGGCGAGCGCGCGGCTGGGCACACCCTTGGCGACCGCGACCTCCGTGTCGAGGCTGTCGAAGCTCAGCGGGCGCCAGATCACGAGCAGGGCGGCGAGCACGACGACGCTGATGCCGACGAGCAACCCGAGCTGTTCGAAATCCACCGACACGATCTGCCCGGTGAGCAGGCCGAACTTGTTGCCGCTGCGGCCGGGGTAGAGGGCGAGGAACAGGATGCCGAGCCCCAGCCCGAAGGGCATGAGCACGCCGATGATGGAGTTGCGGTCGCGGGCACGCGCGCCGAGCAGTCCGATGATCGCGGCCGCGATGAGGGATCCGAGAATGGACCCGGCGACCACATTGACCCCGAGCAGCAGCGCGGCTGCGGCACCCGCGAAGGAGAGCTCGCTGATGCCGTGCACGGCGAAGGCCATGTCGCGCTGCATCACGAAGACGCCGATGAGACCTCCGACGACGCCGAGCACCGCACCGGCGAGCACGGATGCCTGCACCAGCTGGAGCAGTTCGAAGTAGGTGGCGAGGTCCATCAGAGGGCCTCCCCCTGGTGGTGGGCGTGGTCAGGGGCACCCGCAACAAAGATCCTGCCGCCACTGCGCAGCACCTCCACCGGGGTGCCGTACAGCGCGGTGAGCACCTCGCTGCGCAGCACCTCGTCGGGAGTTCCCACGGTGAAGTGGCCCTCGGCCAGGTAGAGGATGCGGTCGACCATCCCCAGCACCGGGTTGATGTCGTGAGTGACGAAGACCACTGCGGTGTCGTGCTCGCGGCGCCGCTCATCGATGAGCCCCGCGACCTCCGCCTGACGGTTGAGGTCGAGGCTGGCCAGCGGCTCGTCACAGAGCAGCAGCACGGGGTCGGCGGCGATCGCCTGCGCGACCCGCAGCCGTTGCTGCTCGCCACCGGAAAGGGTGCCGATCGGGCGGTCGGCGTACGCGGTGGCACCGACTGACTCGAGCAGCGCAGCCACCTGAGCCCTCTCAGCGCGGCTCGTGATCGGCACACCGAAGCGATGTCCGTTCACGCCGAGGGTCACGAGGTCGCGACCGCGCAACGGTGTGCCCGGCTGCACGAGCTTCTGCTGCGGGATGTACCCGACGGCGCGATTGCCGCGGCGGGCGGGCATCCCGTCGATCTGGATCGTGCCGGCGTCGAGCGGCTGCAGGCCGAGGATGGCGCGCAACAGGCTCGTCTTGCCCGACCCGTTCGAGCCGAGCACCGCGAGAAACTCCCCCGGGCGCACGCTCAGGTCGAGCTCACGCCAGAGGGTGCGCCCGCCGAAGCCGAGCGCACCCTGAGTGATCTGGAGAGCGGGGGTCACAGCACCGCTGCGAGTGCGTCGATGTTCGCCGTCATCCATGAGAGGTAAGTCTGCCCGTCGGGCAGGGTTTCCGTGAAGTCGACGACCGGGATGCCCGCCGCCTCTGCCGCGGCCCGCACCCTCTCGGTCTCGGGGCTCGCGGTCTGGTCGTTGTAGGCGAGGAGCACGACCGCGCCGTCGCTGAACAGCGCGAGGGTCTCCTGGAGCGCGGCCGGCGGCACATCACCGCCCTCTTCAATCGCCTCGGTGAAGTCGGCGGGGGTGCGGTTGACGAGACCCGCCGCCTCCAGCAGGTACAACGGCACCGGCTCGGTCACGGCGACGCCCTGACCGTCAGCGAGGCCCGTGACCTTCTGAGTGAGACCGTCGAGTCGCCCCGAGAGGGTCTCGTAGTTGCTCGCGTACTCGGCGGCGTTCTCGGGGTCGAGAGCGGCGAGGGTGTCCGCCAGCTTCTTGGCGAAGGAATCCATCGCGCCGAAGTCGTACCAGAGGTGCTCGTTCGTGCCCTCGGGGAGGTTCACGAGCTCGGCTACGGAGATCACGGTCGCCGTCGATCTGGATGCCGCGAGCAGGGTATCGACGAAGGGGTCGTATCCCCCGCCGTTCTCGATCACCACGTCGGCCTTGTTCACTGCGAGCTGGTCCTGGGCCGAAGCCTCGAAGCTGTGGGGATCGCGCGACGCTCCGGCAATCAGGCTGGTGACCGTGACGGTGTCACCTCCGATGGTCTGCGCGAGGTCGCCGTAGACGTCGGTCGACGCGACGATGCGGATCGTGTGATCCGCGGCCGGAGTGGTGGCTGCGCAGCCGGTGAGGAGGAGCGCTGCAGCGGCGAGGAGTGCGAGGGGCTTCACGTGCGACCTTCTGATAACCGTAATGAGATTCGTTATCAATAGAGTGGCACAGGGCAGGCCTCCGTGCAAGTCTCGGCGCAAGCCTCGAGGCGAGTCTCGGCGCAAGTCTCGAGGGCTCGCCTCGAGGTCTCGCCCGACGCCGATGTTCATAACTCCTGCAAATTCGGCGGCCGCGGCATGCTTGGACCAGCAGCTACCGGGAGAAGGCACCCGGCCACCCGCGATGTGCAGGAGTTATGAACATCGGTGCAGGGCAGGCGGGTGCGGGGCGGGGCAGGCGGGTGGGGGGTGCGGGCGGTGCGGGGCGGGGTGCGCGCTGCGGACCGCGCGAGCTCAGTCCAGGAGCAGCGCGGGCTCCTCGAGCACGCTCGCGAGGTCGGCGACGAAGCGGCTCGCGACGTCGCCGTCGACGATGCGGTGATCGAAGCTTGCGCCCACGGTAGTGACGAAGCGCGGCCGCACCTCGCCATCGACGACCCAGGGCTTCTGCTTGATCGTGCCGAGGGCAACGATCGTCGCCTCGCCCGGGTTGATGATCGGCGTTCCGGTGTCCATGCCGTACGAGCCGATGTTGGTGATCGTGATCGTGCCGTTGGCCATGTCGGCTGGTTGGGTCTTGCCGTCGCGGGCCGTGATGGTCAGCTGCTCGAGCGCGGTCGCGAGGTCGATGAGCGAGAGGGAGTGCGCGTCCTTGACGTTGGGCACGATGAGTCCGCGGGGCGTGGCCGCCGCGATCCCGAGGTTCACGTAGTGGTGGACGATGATCTCCTTGTCCGTCCACGACGAGTTGACGTTCGGGTTGCGACGCACGGCCCAGATCAGCGCCTTCGCCATGATGAGCAGCGGGCTCACTCGCACCCCGGCGAAGTCGGGCGAGTTCTTGAGGCGCTTGACGAACTCCATGGTGCGGGTCGCGTCGACGTCGGTGAAGATCGACACGTGCGGTGCCGAGAACGCGCTCTGCACCATCGCGGTGGCGATCGCCTTGCGCACGCCCTTGACGGGGATGCGCTCCTCGCGCTGGTCACCCCACTCGGGAGTCTCGATGTTGCGGAACACGCTCGCCTGCGACGCCTGGCGGATCACGTCGTCCCGGGTGATCTCGCCTGCGAGACCGGTCGCGAGCACCGTCGCGAGGTCGACGCCGAGATCCTTGGCGAGCTTGCGAATGGGGGGCTTCGCGATGATCGGCGATGCCGCGGCCGCCGGCACGCTCGCGGGTCGCGCCGCAGGCGCGACAGTCGCATCGGCTGGCGCCGCGGGTCCGGCGCCGCGCCGCCGCCGGGATGCCCCGTGGCCGCTGCTGCCGTAGCCGACGAGCACAGCACCCGGCTTCTCCTCGGCGGGCTTCTCGGGCGCCGCCACGGTTGCGGCGGTGTCGGCGACCGCCTCGACGACCGGGGTGGCAGGCGCTGCGGGGGCCGGGGCATCCCCCGAAGAGGACACGGTGATGATCGGGGTACCGACCTCGACGGTCTGGCCCTCCTCGACGAGCAGGGCCGCTACGGTGCCCTCGAACGGCGACGGCAACTCGACCAGGCTCTTGGCGGTCTCGATCTCGACGAGCACCTGGTTGAGCGTGACGGTGTCGCCGGCCTTGACCTTCCACGAGACGATCTCCGCCTCGGTCAGACCTTCGCCGACGTCGGGAAGCGTGAAGTCCGAGTTCGCCATGATGCTCTCCTAGTAGGCCAGGGCCCGGTCGACGGCATCGAGGATGCGGTCGGGGTCGGGCAGGTAGGCGGCTTCGAGTTTCGCCGGCGGGAAGGGGGTGTCGAATCCGGCAACCCGGATGACGGGCGCCTCGAGCGAGTAGAACGCACGCTCGGTGACGGTCGCCGCGATCTCCGAGCCGACCGAGACGAAGCCGGGTGCCTCCTGCGCGACGACCAGGCGGCCGGTCTTCTGCACGCTGGCAACCAGGGGACCGTAGTCGATGGGGGAGATCGACCGCAGGTCGACGACCTCGATCGAAGTGCCCTCCTCGGCCGCGATCTCCGCGGCCTGCAGCAGCATCGGCACCATCGGTCCGTAGCCGACGAGGGTTACCTCGGTGCCGACGCGCACGACCCGGCTGGCATGCAACGGGATGCCCGGGGCCGAGGTATCCACGTCGCCCTTCGGCCAGTACCGGCTCTTCGGCTCGAAGAACAGAATCGGGTCGTTGGATGCGATCGCTTCCTGGATCATCCAGTACGCATCGTGAGGTGTGGACGGGCTCACCACCCGCAGGCCGGGAGTGTGAGCGAAGTACGCCTCGGGGCTCTCCTGGTGGTGCTCGACGGCGCCGATGTGCCCGCCGAACGGCACCCGGATGACGACCGGCATGCTCAGCGTGCCCTCGTGCCGCGCCGTGAGCTTCGCGAGCTGCGAGGTGATCTGGTCGAAGCCCGGGAAGATGAACCCGTCGAACTGGATCTCGCACACGGGGCGGTAGCCGCGCATGGCGAGGCCGATCGCCGTACCGACGATGCCGGACTCGGCCAGCGGGGTGTCGATGACGCGGTTCGCGCCGAACTCCGCCTGTAGTCCCTCGGTCACACGGAACACGCCGCCGAGCGGGCCGATGTCCTCGCCCATGAGCAGCACCTTGGGGTCGTCGGCGAGTGCCTTGCGCAGCCCGTTGTTGAGGGCCTTCGCCATGCTCAGGGTTTCGATGCTCACGAGGCACCCCCCTCGAACGACGCCTCGTAGGCCTCGAGCCAGGCCTGCTGTTCCTGCATGAGCGAGTGGGGCTCGGTGTAGACGTGGGTGAACATCGACGACGCGTCCGGCACGCCGAGGGCGAGGGTGCGCAGCCGGATGTCGTTGGCCGCGTCGTGCGCCTCCTCCGCGAGTTCCGCGAAGAACGCGTCGTCGGCCCCGCGAGAGCGGAGGTAGGCCTCGAAGCGCACGATCGGGTCGTGCCTGACCCAGAAGTCGAGTTCGGCGTCATCCCGATACTTGGTGGGGTCGTCGCTGGTGGTGTGCGCACCCATGCGGTAGGTGAGCGCCTCGATGAACTGCGGGCCACCTCCGCTGCGCGCCGCGTCGAGGCTCGCGGTCGTGACCGCGTAGCTGGCGAGCACGTCGTTGCCGTCGATCTGCACGCCGGGAATGCCGAAGCCGCTCGGCCGCAGGTAGAGCGGTGTGCGCGACTGGCGCGTCACCGGCACGGAGATCGCCCAATGATTGTTCTGGAGGAAGAAGACCTCGGGAGTCTGGAAGCTCGCGGCGAAGACGAGAGCCTCGCTGACATCCCCCTGACTGGATGCTCCGTCACCGAAGTAGACGATGACCGCCTCGTCTTTATCGGGGTCGCCCGTTGCCGCCCGCCCGTCGAGCGTGATGCCCATCGCGTAGCCGGTGGCGTGCAGGGTCTGGGATCCGATGACGAGCGTGTACAGGTGGAAGTTGCCGTGCTCGGCCGGGTCCCACCCACCGTGGCTGAGGCCGCGCAGGATCTCGATGATCTTGATGGTGTCGACCCCCCGGATGCGCCCCACCACGTGTTCGCGGTACGCCGGGAAGATGTGGTCCTGCGGTTTGGCCGCGAAGCCGGAGCCGACCTGCGCGGCCTCCTGGCCGAGGCTGGGGATCCAGAGCGCGAGCTGGCCCTGACGCTGCAGGTTGGCCGCCTCGACGTCGATGGCGCGGAACACGACCATCTGCCGGTGGAACTCGCGCAACTGATCGTCGCTGAGGTTCTCGATGATCGGAAGGTACGGTTCGGAGAGGGCGCTCGACACCAGCTCGCCGGTCTCCGAGAGCAGCTGGACGGTCGCTGCGGTGTAGGCCATTCGTCTAATCTAACGTGGCCGTCGGGGGCGCCGTTCGTCGCATCTTCACAACCTCCGCGGACGCCCTTAGGAGTTTGTCCACAGACTCCGACTCGCCGACGCTCACCCGAAGGCCCTCGCCGAGGGCTCGAACGACGATGCCGTGCGCCTCGAAAATGCCCGCGGCGATCGGGGTATCGTCGCCCGTCGGCAGCCAGACGAAATTGCCGTGCGGCTTCGGGGTGTCCCAGCCCTGCTCGACGAGACCCTCCCAGATGCGGTCGCGCAGCGTTGCGAGGTGAGCAACGCGCTGCAGGAGCTCCGGCTCGTGAGCCAGTGACACGATGGCGGCGCGTTGAGCCGGCTCGGTGACCGACAGCGGAATGGCGACGGCGCGGGCGGCATCCATCACGTACTCCTCGCCCACCGCGTAGCCGATGCGCAGGCCAGCCAGGCCGTACGCCTTCGAGAAGGTGCGCAACACCACGAGGTTGGGGTAGTCGTGGATGACGCTCTCCCCCCGAACCGCCTCTGCATCGGTCACGAACTCGGCGTACGCCTCATCGAGCACCACGAGCACGGTGGACGGCACCTCAGCCATGAACGCCCGGAACTCGTCATCCGTGACCACTGTGCTCGTCGGGTTGTTGGGGCTGCACACGATCACAAGGCGGGTGCGATCGGTGATCGCGGCGAGCATGGCCGGCAGATCGTGCCGGTGGTCGGCGGTGTTGGGAACCTGCACGCTGGTCGCGCCGGCCGTGGCGACGAGCAGCGGGTAGGCCTCGAAGCTGCGCCACGAGTACACGATCTCGTCGCCCGCGGCACTGGCGGCCGAGATGATCTGCGACAGCACCGACACCGAACCCGCGCCGACCTGGATGCGCTCGGGCGAGACGCCGTAGCGAGCGCCGAGACGGTCGCGCAGAGCAGCGGCCGAGCCCTCGGGGTAGCGGTTGATGCTGCTCTCGGCGATGGCCTCAAGCACCGACTCGAGCGGCTCGAACGGATTCTCGTTGCTCGAGAGCTTGAACGCATCGTCGGCTGCCGCCCGTCCCTGTCGGTAGGGCACCATCTGCTCGACCTCAGGCCGCAGCTTCACTCGGGGCTTCGTCACGGTCCCCAGCCTAATTGCGCGACGGGGAGGCGGTCAGCGGCGGCGGCGATTGCGGCCGGTGAACGCGTGCGGGCATAGTGGGCTCATGCGTCTCTTTGTGAAGCTCCTGATCAACTCCCTCGCGCTGTGGCTCACCACCCTCATCGTCGCCGGAGTGCACGTCGTGCCCTTCGCCCCGGGCGGCACGCTCGAGATCGTTCTCACCTACCTGCTCGTGGCCGCGATCTTCGGAATCGTGAACGCGATCGTCGGCAACTTCATCCGCATCGTCGCCTTCCCGATCTACATCCTCACGCTCGGCCTGATCTCGCTCATCGTCAACGGCCTGCTCCTGCTGCTCGCCGCGTGGCTGTCCAGCCTCTTCGGGTTCGGCCTGTCCGTCGACAGCTTCTGGTGGGGGGTGCTCGGCGCTCTGGTGCTGGGCCTCATCAGCTGGCTCATCGGCATCCTGCTGCGTCCGATCATCGGGTCTAAGAACGGCCGCTGACGCTCGCTGATCCGGTTATCCGCTCGAACTCATAGTTCGTGCTCGTGACCCGGGTCGCGCCCTGGGTGAGCGAGTCGAGCGCGTCGATGGTCGAGCGCAGTTCGCCGGTCGAGGCATCCATCATGCGGGCAGTCTCGGCGTAGTTGGAGCGCAGGTGCGCGGGCACCGGCTGGTCGGCCGGCACCTGCCAGTCGTCGTAGACGCGACGATTCACCAGCAGCGCCGACTGGTTGTCCTGACGGCCACCCGTCGCAGGCACCAGGTCATCGTCGTGCTCGACGAGGATCGCCGTGATGTCGGTCGGCAGCTCGATCTGCCCGGTCGGACTGCCGAAGGTCAGGATGCCCTGCACATCGAAGTCTCCCGACTCGGCCACGCGCGCATCGGCCGCTCCACCCTGCGAGTACCCCACGAGCTGCACCTGACTCGAGGCATCGGCGCCCGCAGCGGCGAGCGCCTGCCGCAGGGCTTCCGCCGACGCGCTCGACCCGTCGACCATGTTGAGCACGTTGCTTTCCATGTCGAGAGGCTCGTCGGTCACGAACGGGTCGAAGGTTGCCGTGCCTGCGACATAGGCGATGAACGCATCGGGCTTGCCCTCGTACTCGTATCGCTCGATCGTGATCTGCGCACCGTCGCCGTCGGTCGGCGTCGGGACGCGATCCAGCCGCCCCTCTGCGCCCTCCACCGGACGCACCTCGGTCGGCACCGACTCAGCCGTCAGCCTGACAGGCGTGTGCCGCACCAGACCGACCGCGCCCCCCACGCCCGCAAGAACTGACGCGGTCGTGCTCGCTCCGGTCAGACCGAGCCCCTCATCGCCCAGCGCGCGCGACACGACGCGCGGGACTCCGAGGTAGCCGAGCAGCGCGTCATCCGATGACATCACCGACTCGCGCACCGCGTTCACGAAGAACGGGTGACCCCGCAGTTGAGGGTTGGATGCCGCGGCCGCCGCACCCCCGGCGAGGATCAGCCCCAGCGGCCCGAGCCTGCTCAGCGCCCCTCCCGCCGACGCGAGATCGCCCATTCCCGACCCGAACATGACCCGAACGAACTGTTCGACGGTCGTGTAGCCGTCCGCCGCGAACTGGAGCGCCTGTCCGTGCAGATCGGCGATGACGGTGACCTCCCCAAGCACGATCGTGGCCTGGTCGATGTCGTTCTCCGCCTCCAGCGCGCTCGTCGGCGCGCCCATCTCGCGCAGGGTCGCCCGGGTGGCGATCCGGTCGATCGAGGCCAGCTCCATCGCGATCGATGAGGCCTCAGCGGACAGCCGGCGCAGCAGCACGCCGGCACGCTCGAGCTCCTCGGGCGCGACCGCCGTCGTCGCGCCCCCGCTGACAACCAGGTCACCCACGAGCGCTCACCTCCGCCACGGCGCTCGCCGTGAACTGGATCGCCGACCTCATCGCGAGCACGGCACCGTCGACGGTGCCCGCCATCGCATCGATCCCGGAGTCGTAGGCCAGCCGGGCCGCCCCGATCCAGAAGGTGGCGGGGGGCGGCACGAGCGTCGCACGCGCGTACTCGAGGCGCTGCAGAAGCTCGGTGAGGCGTCGGTACTGGGTCTCGAGCGCGGCGAGCAGGGTGGCATCCGTCGGAAGAGTCATGGAACGAGGATCGTCCCCGGCCAGCGACCGCGCGCCGCAGTCGCCCGACCCGTGGGCACGTGCCGCCAGACGGGTCGTGGTGAGGAGGGGTTTCTGCGGGACAATGAAGCATGAGCTTCGAGCGCACCTTCGATGAGTCGGCGCTCTTTCGCATCTGCTTCGTGTGCACGGGCAACATCTGCCGGTCGCCCATGGCCGAGACCATCTTCAAGTCGATGGTCAAGAAGGCTGGCTACGAGAACCGCATCGCCGTGATCTCCGCCGGCACGGGGGATTGGCACGTCGGTGAGCCATCGGATGAGCGCACCCTCGCGGCCCTCGCCGCCCAGGGCTACAACGGCTCGGGCCACCGTGGCCGGCAGTTCGACCCGGACTGGTTCGACAAGCTCGACCTGGTCGTCGCCTTCGACCGAAGTCAGGAGCGCATCCTCAAGGCCTGGGCCCCGACCGACCAGGACAGGGCGAAGGTTCAGCTGCTGCTGAGCTTCGACAGCGAGCAGGCGCACCTCGTCGACGTGCCCGACCCCTACTATTCGGATGCCGCCCTCTTCGATCAGGTGCTCGTCATGATCCAGAAGGCGTGCGCCGCACTCTTCCGCCAGATCACCCCAGGAATCCGACAGGGAGCCCCATGAGCCTGCCCGAACAACCGCTGAGCCCGCTCGACGGACGCTACCGACCCGCGGTCTCCGCGCTGGGCGAGCACCTCTCCGAGGCGGGGCTGAACCGGGCGCGCGTGCGCGTTGAGGTCGAGTGGCTGCTCTACCTCACCGATCACGAACTGTTCGGCTCGGTCAAGCTGGATCACGAGCAGGCTCGCCAGCTGCGCGAGTTCGCCGCCGAGTTCGGCCAGGCCGAGATCGACGAGCTCGCTGAACTCGAGGCGACGACCCGGCACGACGTCAAGGCAGTCGAGTACCTCGTACGCCGCAAGCTCAGCTACCTCGGCCTCACGGGCATCTCCGAGCTGACCCACTTCGCATGCACGAGCGAGGACATCAACAACCTCTCCTACGCGCTCACCATCAGCGCGGCGGTGCGCGAGGTCTGGCTGCCGAAGTTCCGCAGCGTCATCGGCGCCCTGCGCAAGCGGGCCATCGAGCTTCGGGATGACGCGATGCTCGCCCACACGCACGGCCAACCGGCCACCCCCACGACCATGGGCAAGGAGCTCGCCGTCTTCGTCTACCGCCTGGACCGCATCCTCGCCCAGATCGAGGCCACGGAGTACCTCGGCAAGTTCAGCGGCGCGACGGGAACGTTCGCCGCGCACCTGGCGGCGGATGCCACGCAGGACTGGCCCGCGATCTCGAACAAGTTCGTGACATCCCTCGGCCTGACCTGGAACCCCCTCACCACCCAGATCGAGTCGCACGACTGGCAGGCGGAGCTCTACTCGCGCATCAGCCACGCCAACCGCGTGCTGCACAACCTCTGCACCGACGTGTGGACCTACATCTCGATGGGCTACTTTCGGCAGATCCCGCAGCCGGGCGCGACCGGGTCGTCGACGATGCCCCACAAGATCAATCCGATCCGCTTCGAGAACGCCGAGGCCAACCTCGAGCTGTCGAGCGCACTCCTCGACTCGCTCGCCGCGACGCTCGTGACCTCGCGCCTCCAGCGCGACCTCACCGACTCCACGACGCAACGCAACATCGGAGTCGCGCTGGGACACTCGCTGCTGGCGCTCGACAACATCGAGCGCGGCCTCAAGGAGATCGACCTGAACAGGGATGCCCTGGCCGCCGACCTCGACGCCAACTGGGAGATTCTCGGCGAGGCGATCCAGACCGTCATTCGCGCGGAGGTGACCGCGGGCCGCAGTTCGATCGCCGACCCGTACGCGATCCTGAAGGAACTCACCCGCGGCAAGCGGGTCGGCCAGGCCGAGCTGGTCGAGTTCATCGACGGCCTAGACATCGGCGCCGACGCCAAGACGCGGCTACGCGAACTCACGCCGGCGACCTACGCGGGGCTGGCGAGCGAGCTGGTGGAGTACCTCGCGGGCTAGGTTTCGATACGCCGGGTCGGGCCTCCTCAGCCAGCCAGACTCAGTGCCCCCTGCGCCCGCCCTGGTCGCGGTCCTGCTCGTCGATGTCGAGCTGCTCGTCGCCCGTCGGACGCACGGCGAGCGCCAGCATCGCCAGAACGACGAGCGCGACGATGAACGCGACGCCGAGGAAGATCAGCGCCAGCACGACCTGGCGCGTCGACATGAGCACGACCAGCCCGATGAAGATCGCGAGCACCCCCGAGATGAGGAGCAGTTCCACAGGACGCGTGCGATCGCGTCGGCTCGGCGGGGTGGGGGGCGTGGACATGTCAGGCCGCTTTCGGGGTTGCCGTGTCATCCGGCGCCCACTTGAGCGAGAGCGCCGCGATCACGAGATAGATGCCGAGGATCGCCCAGTAGGCGCCCAGGGTGCCGACGACGATGACGGATGCCGTGAGCTCACGAACCACGCCGTCGGGCCCCTCGAACGTCTGCACGAACCCCGGCGGCACGAGCAGCACGATGATCGCGAGCAGCACGGTGAGACCGCCGACGAAGATCCAGTCCCGGGCGGACCTCTCGGTGCGACGGCTGCGCAGGCCGAGGTAGAGCTCGAGGAATCCGGTCACGACCGCGAAAGCGGTCAGCACCAGCACGAAGAACGGCAGGCCGCCCGCGATCATGGCCAGCGACACAATGCCGGCGACAAGCGTGACGACCCCCTGGGTGAGCTGGAGTACGCGCGCGGTACCCGATGGCGACCTGAGTGCAAAGGCCGTGATGACGGCGCCCGTGGCCGCGGCGAAGATGCCGAACGTGATCAGGCCGAGCGCGGGGGAGTGGTCGGCGCTGAAGGTCACGACCCCCGCGAGCACGAGTGCGGGGATCGCGCGCGCGAGCGGCGCGTACCAGGAAGTCACGGACTCCAGTCTACGAACCCGGCGGCAGGTCCACGAACCGGGAGAAGTGACCGTGGAACCCCACGGTGATCGTGCGGGTGGGACCGTTGCGGTGCTTCGCGACGATGAAGTCAGCGGTTCCGGCGCTCGGGTTCTCCGCCTCGTACGCGCTCTCGCGGTGCAGCAGGATGACCATGTCGGCGTCCTGCTCGAGCGAACCTGATTCGCGGAGGTCCGACAGCGCAGGCTTCTTGTCGGCGCGCTGCTCCGGACCACGGTTGAGCTGTGAGATCGCGATGACCGGAACGTTGAGCTCCTTGGCGAGCAGCTTCAGTGCACGCGAGAACTCGCTGACCTCCTGCTGGCGGGATTCGACCTTCTTGCCGCTCGTCATGAGCTGCAGGTAGTCGATGATCACCATCTTCAGGCCCACGCGCTGCTTGAGGCGTCGGCACTTCGCGCGGATCTCGACGAGGGTCATGTTGGGACTGTCGTCGATGTACAGGGGCGCGTCGTTGATGCGGCCGCGGGTCGACGCGATCGTCGTCCAGTCGTTGGTGTGCACGGTGCCCTTGCGCATGTGCTGCAGGGGCACGGATGCCTCGGCTGACAGCAGACGCATGGCGATCTCACTGCGCCCCATCTCCAGCGAGAAGATGATCGTGGGCATGTCGTTCTTGATGGCCGCCGAGCGGGCGAAGTCGAGGCCGAGGGTCGACTTACCAAGCGCAGGGCGCGCCGCGAGGATGATCAGCTGGCCGGGGTGCAGACCGTTCGTGAGATCGTCGAGTTCGGCGAATCCGGTCGGCACGCCGACCATCTTGCCGTCACGGCCCATGGCGGTCTCGATCTCGTCGATCGCGGTGGTGACGGCCTCGGTGAGCGGAACGAAGTCCTCGCTCTCAACGCCGCCGGTCACCGCATAGATCTCGGCCTGGGCGTTGTTGACGAGGTCAACGACCTCGCCCTCGCTGGCGTATCCCATCTGCACGATGCGAGTGCCCGCCTCGACCAGGCGACGCAGCACGGCCTTCTCGGCCACGATCGACGCGTAGAAACCGGCGTTGGCCGCGGTGGGCACGAGCGCGGTCAGGGTGTGCAGGTACTCCGCGCCACCGGCCCGGGTGAGTTCTCCGGTCTTGGTCAGCTCATCGGTGACGGCGATGACGTCTGTCGGCTCCCCGTGGGAGTAGAGGTTCATCACCGCTTCGAAGATGGTCTCGTGCTTGGGGATGTAGAAATCCATGCCGCGCACGGTCTCGATGACGTCCGCGACGGCATCCTTGCTCAGAAGCATGCCGCCGATGGCGCTCTGCTCTGCCAGCAGATCGTGCGGGGGTACGCGATCGCCGCGGGAGTCGCTCGACTGGCGCTGGTCGCCAGCGAGTCCCAGATGAGCAATGGACATTCGACCCCTCCCAGTGGATCACGCTACGCCTCAGTTGTAGCGGCGTCCGCCGACACTCCGGCCACCAGCTTCTCCCCCAGTCCCGTCGAGGCGGCGGGACTGGACAACCATAGGGAGGCGCCGTCAGGCCCGACAACACCCCCTGTGGATGAAGGTGTGGGAAAAGTGCGAGAAACGCCGGACGTTGTGTGAGCAAGCTGTGCACTTAGCTGTGGAGAACTCGCCAATTTCGGATATTTGCACCCCTCTGACCTGCATTTTTATGTTTCACACGGTGTGTGTAGAAACATGTTTAGACTGCCGCTTGAGGGTTGTCCGGAAAAGTCGATTCCTGTGCATAAACCGCTTGACTTTTGCTCGTTAAACACGGATAGCGACGAGCGTTCAACTCGTCGCTATCCGTTGTTAATGCTCTACTTCGCGGCAACGACCTTCAGAGTGATGGTCGCGACGAGGTCGTCACGAAGGCGAACCGTCGCCTCGTGCTCACCAGTCGCCTTGATCGGGCTGGTGATCTCGATCTTGCGCTTGTCGATCGAGCCGAGACCCGCCGCAGCAACCGCATCCGCGATGTCCGAGGTCTTGACCGAGCCGAACAGACGCCCGCCTTCGCCGGCCTTGACGGTCAGCGACACGGTGGCGGCCTGAAGACGAGCCTTCAGGTCCTGCGCCTCTTCGAGGGTGGCGTGCTCGCGCGCAGCGCGGGCGGCCTTGATGGATTCGATCTGCTTCTCGCCACCGCGGGTCCACGCCACGGCGAAGCCCTGGGGGATGAGGTAGTTGCGAGCGAAACCGTTCTTGACGTCAACGACGTCGCCGGGGGCACCGAGACCGGTGACCTCGTGCGTGAGGATCAGCTTGGACATTGTCGATACTCCTTAACGGCCCGAGCCGGCGTAGGGCAGCAGTGCCATCTCACGGGCGTTCTTGACGGCCGTGGCGATGAGACGCTGCTCCTGCACGGAGACACCGGTGATGCGGCGAGCGCGGATCTTTCCCCGCTCGGAGATGAACTTGCGAAGCGTCGCGACATCCTTGTAGTCGATGACGCCCACGCGGATCGCCTTGGCCGGGGCGGCGTTCTTGCCGTCCTTGCCCTTGCGGATGGGCTTGCGGCGATCGCCGCTGCTCTTTCCTGCCATGAGTTTCTGTTTCCTTCAGTACGTAGTAATCGGTGATCGAGTAGCGGCGCAGCCGCGTATCGAGATCCGAAGAGTTAGAACGGCGTCTCGTCGGTGTAGTTGCCGGGCGTGTTCCAGACGTCGCCGCCGGCGTCGGGGGCGGATGCCGCCCACGGCTCCTCGGTGACCTGGCCGCCGCCCCGGGGGGCACCGCCTGACGAATCGCGGGATGACGCGGCACGGGTGACCTGGGCGGTCGCGTAGCGCAGGCTCGGGCCGATCTCGTCGACCTCGAGCTCGATGCTCGTGCGCTTCTCGCCTTCCTTCGTCTCGTACGAACGCTGCTTCAGACGACCGGTCGCGATGACGCGCGATCCCTTCGTGAGCGAACCGGCGACGTGCTCGGCGAACTCGCGCCATACGCTCGCGCGCAGGAAGAGTGCCTCACCGTCCTTCCAGTCGTTGCTCGCGCGGTCGAAGTTGCGCGGCGTCGATGCGATGGTGAAGTTCGCCACCGCGAGCCCGTTCTGCGTGTAGCGCAGCTCCGGGTCGCTCGTGAGGTTACCCACGACGGTGATGACGGTCTCGCCGGCCATGTCCTAGTCCGCGTCCTGGGCGGGCGCAGCCTTCGGCTTCGCGGCCGCGGCGGGCTTGGCGGGGGCATCCTCGGTCTCGACCTTGGCTGCGGGCGCGGCAGCCGGAGCGGCGGCAGCGGCCGGAGCCTTGGCGGGAGCGGCAGCCTTGCGGGCGGCCTTCTCGTCCGAGAGCTTCTTGGCGGCAGCAACCTGCGCGAAGCCCTGCTCGGCACGCAGCACCTTGGTGCGCATGACGGCTTCGCTGAGCTTCAGCTGGCGGTCGAGTTCGACGGTAGCGGTCGAGGTCGCCGTGAAGTTGACGACGGCATAGATGCCCTCGGTCTTCTTGTTGATCTCGTAGGCCAGACGACGACGGCCCCAGATGTCGACGTTGTCGATGGTTCCCCCATCGGTACGAATGACATTGAGGAACTTGTCTAGGCTGGGTGCCACGGTGCGCTCATCGATCTCTGGATCGAGGATCACCATGAGTTCATACTGGTGCGTCACAAACCCACCTCCTTCGGACTAGAACGGTTGCAGACGATCTGCAACAGGAGGGTGTTGACGATTGTCGTGGTTCCGCGAACGGTTCCAGACAACCTGCCCAGTGTAGTCATTTCCCGTCAGGAGCACCATCCCATGTCTGTGCGCGTAGCCCTTGCGGGTGTCGGCAACTGTGCCAACTCGCTTGTTCAGGGCGTGACCTTCTACGCGGATGCCGCGGCCGACGCCACTATCCCCGGTCTCATGCACAATCGGCTCGGGCCGTACGCCGTCGGTGACGTCGAGTTCGTCGCCGCGTTCGACGTGGACGCCCTGAAGGTCGGCGAGGACCTGGCCGACGCCATCTGGGCGAGCCAGAACTCGACCTTCCGATTTGCCGAGGTCGCACCCACCGGTGTGACCGTGCAGCGCGGACCCACCCTCGACGGGCTGGGCGAGTACTACCGCAAGGTGGTCATCGAGTCGGATGCCCCCGCCGTCGACATCGCGCGGGCCCTCCGCGACAGCGGCGCCGATGTGCTCGTGGCCTACCTTCCCGTCGGCTCGGACCTCGCGGCGAAGCACTACGCACAGGCCGCCCTCGACGCCGGGGTCGCCTTCGTCAATGCCCTACCGGTGTTCATCGCGAGCGACCCGGAGTGGGCGGCGAAGTTCACCGCGGCGGGCATCCCGATCGTCGGCGACGACGTGAAGAGCCAGCTCGGCGCAACCATCACCCACCGGGTGCTCGCCCGACTGTTCGAGGAGCGCGGGCTCGTGCTCGACCGCACCTACCAGCTCAACGTCGGCGGCAACATGGACTTCAAGAACATGCTGGAGCGGTCACGACTCGAGTCGAAGAAGGTGTCGAAGACGCAGGCGGTCACCAGCAATGTGGAGGCCGAGCTGAACGCCCGCGACGTGCACATCGGGCCGAGCGACCACATCCCGTGGCTCGACGACCGCAAGCTCGCGTTCGTGCGCCTCGAGGGGCACGGGTTCGGCAACGCGCCCACGAGCCTCGAGTACAAGCTCGAGGTGTGGGACTCGCCGAACTCCGCCGGCGTCGTGATCGACGCGATCCGGGCGGCGAAGGTGGCGCTCGACGCCGGCCTCGGGGGACCGGTGGAGGCGGCATCCGCCTACCTGATGAAGTCACCGCCGGTGCAACTGCCCGACCCGGTCGCCCGCGCCCGCTTCGACGAGTGGATCAGCGCGAACTCCCGTTGATCTGACGGCTCTCGCCCGTTCGCGGATCAGGAGCTCGCGCAGACACACCGTGCCTGTGCCGCGTTCTAGCGGCGAGCCGCGCAGATCTCCTGATCCGCGAACAGTTCAGGCGAGACGGGAGTCCGAGCTTCCCGCGCCCTCAGCGCGCAGACCACCACGCCCGGAGGCGCACTTCGGCCTCCTCCGGCCCGAGCGGACCCTCGTCGAGGCGCAGGTCGAGCAGGAAGCGGTACGCCTCGCCCACCTCGCGCCCGGGCGCAAGCCCGAGGATCGCCATGATCTGCTCACCGTCGAGATCGGGCCGCACCGCCGCGATGCCTTCGGCCTCGGCGATCGCTGCGATGCGCTCCTCGAGGTCGTCGTAGGCGAACCCGAGCCGGTCGGCCTTGCGCCGGTTGCGGGTCGTCACGTCGGCCCGGGTCAGGATGTGCAACCTCTCGAGCTGGTCGCCCGCGTCGCGCACGTAGCGACGCACCGCCGAGTCGGTCCACGCGCCATCCGTGTAGCCGAAGAAACGCAGGTGCAGCTCGATCAGTCGGGCGACGGATGCCACGGTGTCGTTGTCGAAGCGCAGCGCCTTGAGTCGCTTGGCCGCGAGCTTGGCGCCGACGACGTCGTGGTGGTGGAAGGTGACCACACCACCCCCCTCGATTCGTCGGGTGGAGGGCTTGCCGATGTCGTGCAGCAGGGCCGCGAGGCGCAGCACGAGGTCGACCGAGTGTCCGCGTGACTTCTCCAGGTCGATCGCCTGGCGCAGCACGGTGAGGCTGTGCTCGTAGACGTCCTTGTGGTGAGCGTGCTCGTCGACCTCGAGTCGCAGAGCAGGAATCTCGGGGAGCACCAACTGCGCAATGCCCGTGTCGACGAGCAGACGGATGCCCGGCACCGGGTCATCCGTGCGCAGCAGCTTCGACAGCTCATCGCTGATGCGCTCAACGCTCACGATCTCCAACCGCGGCGCGAGCTCAGCCATCGCGCGGACGGTGTCGTCGGCCACGGTGAACCCCAGCTGGCTCGTGAACCGGGCGGCTCGCAGCATCCTCAACGGGTCATCGCCGAAGGAGACCTCCGGTGCTCCGGGGGTCGAGATGCGGCGGGCGAGCAGGTCATCGAGACCACCCCAGGGGTCGACGAGCTGCCGTTCGGGCAGCCGGAGGGCCATCGCGTTGACGGTGAAGTCGCGCCGCACGAGGTCGTCCTCGAGTGTGTCGCCGAACTGCACGATCGGCTTGCGGGTCTCGCCGTCGTAGGCGTCGGCCCGGTAGGTCGTGATCTCTACCGTCAGTCCGTTGATGCGGGCGGCGATCGTGCCGAAGTCGCGGCCGACGTCCCACTGCACATCGGAGATCGGCGTGACTAGGGCGAGGATGTCGTCGGGGCGGGCGCTGGTGGTGAAGTCGAGATCGGTGAGGTCGCGGTTCAGGAATGCGTCGCGTACCGATCCGCCGACGAGAGCGAGCTCGTGTCCCGCCGCGGAGAAGGCGGCAGCGAGTCGGGAGACGGCAGCAGAATCGGCGAGTTCGCCGAGTCGTTCGACTGCCCTTGCGACGCTCTCCATGAGACCCAAGCTTGTCACAGGGCCATTCGTGTGACCGGACTCCCAGAAGCGAGTGAATAGACTTTGGGCATGCTGGCCGAGCGATTCACGCCGCTGCGTGCTGCACTGGCGCTGCTCCTCGGGCTAGCGGGAGCCGTGACCGGTGTTGCCATCGCGGCCCCCGCGGCGACCTCGGTCGGACCCGACGGCACCGTCGCCCTCACCGTGGTCGTGCCGCTGGCCGTGCCGGAGAGCGACGCCGGATTCATCCCGGCTGATGCACTCGACCAGTACACGCGACCCACGGGACTTCTGACCCGCGAGCTCGACGCGATCATCGACCGTCCCGTGGTGATCGCGATCGATCCGCGTATCATCGCGTCGATCCGGATCCTGGGTTCGTCGGTGCCGGCGTCGGCCATCGAATGGCTGAGCCGCCTCGAATCGGCGAGCAATGAGACCTTCGCGCTGACCTACGCCGACTCCGACATCACTCTCGGTCTTCAGGCGGGTAGCCCTCGAGTGCTGCAGCCCGAGTCCTTCGACTTCGCCATCGATCCCTCGCTGTTCGCCGAGGCCGCCGCTCAAACCCCCGCCCCGACTTCGAGTCCGGATGCCACGGCGCCCGGTCTGCCGACCAGCGAGTCACTGCTGGCCTGGCCGTACACCCTCGAGTCGATCGCCTGGCCGCGGGACGGCACCGTCGTCACCGCCGACCTCTCGGCGATCACGGCCAGCGGCTACACGACGACGATCCTGTCGTCGGCCAACGTCTCCCGTGACGAGGGGTCCGCGCTGGTGAGGGTGGACGGCGGCACCGCGGCGATCTCCGACGATGCGGTGTCGGGCGCGCTTCGAGCGGCCGTGGCATCCGTGTCGACAGACGACTGGGTGTCGGCTATGGGCACCGTGTCTGCCGCTCTGGATGCCGCGCCCGCGACGGTACTCGCCACGCTCGACCGCACCGTTCCGATCACCGGAACGCACCTCGCCGAGACGCTCAGCACCCTGCAGGCCGACCCGCGCGTGAGGCTCACCGGCCTGTCGCAGCTCCTGGCCGGCTCCGCTGACGAGGCGACCCTCGTCGACTCGCCCCAGCCCGCCGCGAGCGTTGGGCAGATGGCCATGCTGCTCGACGCCGAGTCGGCGGAGATCAGGTTCGCGACCGTCGCGGAGTCGCCGAGCGCCATCACGTCACCTCGCCGCCTCCACCTCCTCGCCCTGCTATCGAGCGCCTGGCTGCGCAATCCCGCGGGCTGGCTCACGGCCACCGATGCGTTCCTCACAGACTCGGACGACCTGAGAGCGTCGGTGCAGGTCGTCGCCTACAGCAGCTTCAATCTGCTCGCCGACAGCGCCTCACTGCCCATCTCGGTGAGCAACTCCCTCGACCAGGCCGTGACGGTGTACATCACCGTGCGGCCCGAAACAGCACTGCTGGCAGTCACCGACTCGCGCGTGGAGCTCGTGGTGGAGCCGGACTCGCAGGCCAAGGGTCAGATTCCCGTGCAGGCGGTGTCCAACGGAACGGTTCAGGTGCTCATCACCCTCGCCAGCGGAGCCGGCGTGCCGATCGGCGCTCCCGCGACCGCGGAGATCAACGTGCAGGCCGGCTGGGAGACGCCCATCGTGCTGGTGGTCGGCATCATCGTGGTGCTGGTGTTCGGCGGGGGAATCGTGCGCAACATCCTGCGCAGGAGGAAGCCGGCGCGACCGGTCGAGCCGACGGATGACTGACCGCCCGAGCGACGAGGTCGATGGGGCCTCCGCGATCGGGCGTGCCAGCGCGGCGCTGGCCTCGGGCACGATCGTGTCGCGCATCCTCGGGTTCGTCAACGCCGCGGTGCTCGCCGCAGCGATCGGTTACATCGGCGGCGCAGCTGACGCCTTCACGCTGGCAACCCAGATTCCGAACAGCATCTACGCGCTCATCGCGGGAGGACTGCTGAGTGCGGTCCTCGTTCCCCAGATCGTGCGGGCGGGCATCCAGGCCGATGGCGGCGCTGCCTTCATCAACAAGCTGGTGACACTCGGCACCGTGGTCTTCGTGATCGTCGCCGCCGCCGCGACCCTCGCCGCGCCGTGGTTGGTGAGCCTGTACGCGCAGTCCGGCACGAAGGGATTCGGCCCCGACGAACTCGCGCTCGCGACGGCGTTCGCCTACTGGTGCCTGCCGCAGGTGCTCTTCTACGCCCTGTACAGCCTGCTGGGGCAGGTGCTCAATGCGCGCCGGGTGTTCGGTCCCTTCACCTGGGCACCCGCGCTCAACAACGTGATCGCCATCACGGGTGTCTCGATCTTCATCGCCCTGTTCGGTGCCTTCCCCGCCAATCAGGATGCCTCGGTCTGGACGCCCACGATGATCGCCGTGCTCGCCGGCACCGCCACTCTCGGCATCGCAGCCCAGGCGTTCATCCTCCTGTTCTTCTGGCGACGCGCGGGACTCACCTACCGGCCCGACTTCCGCTGGCGGGGCGTGGGCCTAGGAAGCACCGGGCGGGCTGCGGCCTGGGTATTCGGCATGATCCTCATCACCCAGCTCGCCGCCATCGTCGAGACCCGGGTCGCCACCGGCGCCTCGGGCGACGCGTCGATCGGTGCGCTGAAGTACGCGTGGCTGATCTTCATGCTGCCGCACTCCATCGTCACGGTGTCCATCGCGACTGCGTACTTCACGCGGATGAGCACCCACGCCCGCGGTGGTGACCTCGCGTCGATTCGGGAGGACGTGGCATCCTCGCTCAAGTCGATCCTGTTGATCATGGTGTTCTCGGCCGTCGGCCTCATCGTGCTCGCCTACCCGTTCAGCGCGGTGTTCGGCGGCGGATTCGCGGAGATCAGCGCGCTCGGCAACGTGCTGATCGCCTATCTCGTCGGCCTCATCCCCTTCACAGTGCTGTTCGTGCTTCAGCGGGTCTTCTACGCGCTGGATGACACGCGCACGGCCTTCTTCCTGCAGCTGTTCCAGTCCGCCGTGTTCATGGCCGGCATTCTCGGCGTCGCCATGCTCCCGAGCGCCTGGGTGGCCGTGGGCGTGGCCGGCATGATGAGCATCTCGGGCACGCTCGGCACCATCGCTGCTGCGATCGTGCTGCGTCGCCGGCTCGGAGGCATAGGCGCGCGCTCGATCCTCGGCTCGACAGCCTGGTACCTCGCGGCCGCCCTGGTCGCCGGAGCACTCGGCGCGCTCGCCGTCTGGGGTCTCGGCGGGTTCGTCGAGGGCGGATTCGCCGTCGCGACCCGCATCGGCGGCGGCGTCACTCTAGCCGTCGTGGGAACCGGGATGGCCCTGATCTACCTCGGCCTGCTGGCTGTCACGCGCAACCCGCAACTGGCAGCCCTCGCCGCCCCGGTTCTCAGCCGAATCCGCCGCCGCCGATAGTCAGATCAAGCCGATTGTGCGGGCGCTCCGAACCCCAGTAGTGCAGGAATAGCCTCGACATAGTATGTGTTGTACCGGGCAGTGATAACCCTGAGGGAGACGCGTCAAGTGCGGCAAGTAATCATCATCGGATCCGGCCCGGCCGGCTACACGGCGGCCATCTACGCGGCTCGTGCCAGCCTCGCGCCGCTGCTCATCGCGAGCTCCGTCGAGGCCGGCGGTGAGCTCATGAAGACCACCGAGGTCGAGAACTACCCGGGATTCGCCGAGGGCATCCAAGGTCCCGAGCTCATGATGGCGATGCAGGCGCAGGCCGAGCGCTTCGGCACGGAGATCGTCCTCGACGACGTCGTGAGCCTGGAGCTCGAGGGCGACATCAAGCGCGTGACTCTCGGCAACGGAGACGTGCACGAGGCGCTCGCGGTGATCTTCGCGACGGGCTCTGCCTACCGCAAGCTCGGTCTCGAGGACGAGACGCGCCTGAGCGGTCACGGCGTCTCGTGGTGTGCCACCTGTGACGGATTCTTCTTCCGCCAGAAGACCATCGCGGTCGTCGGTGGCGGCGACTCGGCGATGGAGGAGGCAACCTTCCTCACGAAGTTCGCCGACAAGGTCTACGTGATCCACCGCAAGGACTCCCTGCGGGCGTCCAAGGCGATGCAGGAGCGTGCGTTCAGCGACCCGAAGATCGAGTTCCTCTTCAACAAGGAGGTCGCTCACATCTACGGTGACGAGCTCGTGACGGGCATCGGCATCGTCGACACCGTGGATGGCACGGAGACCACCCTCGACCTGAGTGGCCTGTTCGTGGCGATCGGCGCCGACCCGCGCACGCACCTCGTGCACGGCCAGCTCGACCTCAACCCGGACGGCACCATCCACGTCGACGGCCGCTCCAGCCGCACCAACATCGCCGGCGTTTTCGCCGCTGGTGATGTCATCGACCCCACGTACCGCCAGGCAGTGACGGCCGCGGGGTCGGGCACCGTGGCGGCGCTCGACACCGAGCACTACCTCGCTTCGCTTCCGAAGAACATCGTCGACGCGGCACACCAGCCGGCCGTCGCATCCGCCTGATTCACGAAAGAAGGAAACCCATGTCAACAGCACACGACGTCACCGACGCCACGTTCGCCGATGAGGTGCTCAACTCGAAGGACACCATCATGGTGGACTTCTGGGCCGAGTGGTGCGGCCCGTGTCGCGCCGTCTCCCCGATCCTCGACCAGATCGCGGCTGAGCACGCCGACAAGATCAAGATCGTCAAGCTCAACGTCGACGACAACCCGCAGATGGCGATGAAGTACCAGATCACGTCGATCCCCGCGATGAAGGTCTTCCGCGGCGGCGAGGTCGTCAAGACGGTCATCGGTGCGAAGCCGAAGCCGGCCATCGAGGCCGACCTGGCCGAGTTCCTGGCCTGATCCGATCCACGCGAAGCCCCGGCCGCCCTCGCGGTTGCCGGGGCTTCGTGCTGTCAGGATGCCGCGCGGTGTCTCGTTCACGTAGTCTCGGCCCATGAAACGGTCGCTTCCGTGGGTGCTCGTCGTGGCGCAGTTCGCCCTTCTCGCAAGCCTCGCATTCGTGCCCCAGAGCTCGTTGTGGCCGGTGGGGACTCCCGCGCTGATCGCGGCCATCGTGCTCGTGGTCGGCGGCGGGGTCATCGCGCTGCTCGGCGCCCGCGGTCTCGGACCGGCTCTCACCGCGACGCCGGTGCCCAAGGAGCGCTCGGCGCTGGTCACCACGGGCCTGTACTCGCGGGTGCGGCATCCCATCTACACCGGGCTGCTGATCGTCGGGCTGGGGCTGGTAGTGCTCGGCTCCTCGGTGGTGCACATCGTGCTGTGGCTGGCCCTGCTCGTGCTGCTCGCGGTCAAGGCCCGCTGGGAGGAGCGGATGCTCGCGGCGACCTACCCCGACTACGACGCCTATGCCGCGACCACTGGCCGCTTCATCCCGGGCGTCGGTCGGGTTCGCCAGCGCCCCGGCCAATCCTGACGCACTGGACCGTCCCCGGCTCTGGGGCGGTGTTTTCGTGGTGACCCTGCCCTATTCTTGAAGCTTCGCGACTGAAAAGGGCAGCGCATGACCAACCAGGGCAACAATCTCGACAAGTGGTACGGCCACTACGCCGATCGCACGGGCGGCCTCGCCGCCTCGGAGGTGCGCGCGCTGTTCGCCGTCGCCTCCCGTCCCGAGGTCGTCTCGCTCGCCGGTGGCATGCCCTACGTGTCAGCCCTGCCCCAAGACCTGGTGACCTCGGCGATGGAGCGCGTCATGCGCGACAACGGACCGGTCGCCCTGCAGTACGGCTCCGGCCAGGGCATGCCCGCCCTGCGCGAGCACATCCTCGAGGTGATGGCGCTCGAGGGCATCCGGGGCAGCGTCGACGACATCGTCGTCACGACCGGATCGCAGCACGCGCTCGAGCTGGTCACCAAGCTCTTCATCAACCCCGGCGACGTGGTGCTGGCCGAGGGCCCGAGCTACGTGACGGCCATGGTCGTGTTCAAGTCGTTCCAGGCCGACATCCAGCACGTGCCCATGGATGACTACGGTCTGATCCCCGAGGCGCTCCGCGAGCACATCGCCCGTCTTCGCGCGGACGGCAAGACGCTGAAGTTCCTGTACACGGTTCCGACGTTCAGCAACCCGGCGGGCGTGACGCTGACCTGGGAGCGGCGCCTCGAGATCCTTGAGATCTGCCGGGCGAACAACATCCTCGTGCTCGAGGACAACCCCTACGGCCTGCTCTACTTCGACGGTCAGCCTCCGCACGCCATGCGCTCGGTCGAGGAGGAGGGCGTGATCTACCTCGGCACATTCTCCAAGACCCTTGCTCCCGGGTTCCGTGTCGGATGGGTGCTTGCCCCCCACGCTATTCGAGAGAAGCTCATTTTGGCGAATGAGGCGGCGGTGCTCTCTCCGAGCTCGTTCACCCAGCACGTCATCGCCGAGTACCTGTCGACCGCCGACTGGAAGGCTCAGATCGACACCTTCCGCGGCGTCTACCGTGAGCGACGCGACGCGATGCTCACCGCCCTCGACGACTACCTCCCCGACCTCAGCTGGACCCACCCCACCGGGGGCTTCTACGTCTGGGTGACCCTGCCCGACAACCTCGACTCCAAGTCGATGCTGCCCCGCGCCGTCAAGGAGCTGGTCGCCTACACGCCGGGCACAGCGTTCTACGCCGACGGTGGCGGCCGCAACAAGATGCGTTTGGCATTCTGCTACCCGACGCCCGACTTCATCCGCGAGGGCATCCGTCGCCTGTCGACGGTCATCAACGGCGAGCTCGAACTGCTCAGCACGTTCTCGCAGACCGCGCCCCTGCCCGTCGTGCGCCCCGAGCCCACGATGATCAACCCACCCGCCAACCTCGGCTGATGGCGACCCCGCACGTACTGGTCCTCGCCGGTGGAATCTCCCACGAGCGCGACGTCTCGCTGCGCTCCGGGCGCCGGGTTGCGGACAGCCTCGCAGAGCACGGCCTCACGGTCGAACTCCGCGATCCGGATGCCTCACTCCTGAGCTACCTGCGCACCAACCGACCCGACGTGGTCTGGCCCGCCCTCCACGGGGCCAGTGGGGAGGACGGAGCGCTCCGCGGCCTCCTGGACTTCATCGGGGTGCCCTACGTGGGTTCTCGCGCCGAGGCATCCCGGCTGGCCTGGGACAAGCCGACCGCGAAGACGATCGTCGGCCGGGTGGGCGTCAGCACCCCACGGTCGATCACCCTGCCGCGCGACGCGTTCCGCGAGCTTGGGGCAAACAGCATCCTCGAGGAGATCCAGGACGAGTTCTCGGGCCCGCTGGTGGTCAAGCCAGCGCAGGGTGGCTCGGCTCAGGGGGTGACAATGGTCGACGATCGCTCGCTGTTGCCGCGCGCGATGGTCGACGCGTACACGTACTGCGACTCGGCGCTCATCGAGCAGAAGATCACCGGCACCGAGATCGCCATCGGCATCATCGACAGCGGCGACGGCCCCGTGGCACTGCCCGCGGTCGAGATCCAGCCTCTATCGGGCGTGTACAGCTTCGAGGCACGATACAACGCGGGGGAGACCCGCTTCTTCGTGCCGGCCCGCATCGATCCGGATGTCGCGGCTCGCGCCGAGCAGGCCGCACTGGACGCGCACAGCGCCCTGGGGCTCAGGCACCTCTCCCGTGTCGACCTCATCGTCGACGGGGCGGGAACCCCGTGGTTCCTCGAAGCCAACGTGCTCCCCGGCCTCACCGAGACGTCGATCCTGCCCCAGGCCCTCGAGGCGGCCGGGCACGACCTCGGCTGGGTGTACTCCGCGTTGGCCGATGCCGCGATCGCCGAGAGCCGCGCCTAGCCTCGCCGCGCCTAGCCTTGCGGCGCCTCGAGCTCGAGGTGCATGAAGACGCTGTTGGGGTCGGCCCAGTAGTCGGCGAAGGGCTCCCCCTCGACGAAGCCGTACCGGGCGTACAACCGTCGGGCGGGGGCGAAGTAGTCCTCGACGCCGGTCTCGAGACGCAGCGCCCGATAGCCCCGGGTGTGTGCCTCGGCCAGCAGATGCTCGAGCATGGCGGCACCGACCCCGCGACCGCGAGCCCCGGCGCTGGTGCGCATCGACTTGAGTTCGCCCTCCGTCGCACTCAGCTCGCGGATCGCGCCGGTGCCGACGACCTCTGTACCATCCCGAGCCACGAAGAACGTGATCGAGGGATGCCGCAGCTGCTCCGGATCCAGAGCGTGAACGCTCTCGGCGGGTGACGTCGCGTACATGTCGACGAGGTGCTCCTGAAGCAGCGGGAGAACCTCGTCGCTCGCGGGATTCGCCCGAACGATCTCGACTGAGCCGACCACGACTTACCGGGAGAAGCCCTGTTGACCCAGCTCACCGAGGATCCGGTTGAGGTCGGCGACCGTGGCGAAGTCGATGACGATCTGACCCTTGCTCGCGCCGAGGGTCACCTTTACCCGCGTGTTGAGGGCATCGCCGAGTCGCTCGGCAACCTCATCGAGCTGACCTTGGCGCTTGCCCGCGACGGGCTTCGCCTTCGGCGTGCGAGTAGCGACCTGACCGGCGGCCGCTTCGGCGGCCCGCACCGAGAGGTCCTCGTTGACGATCTTGTCGGCGAGGCGTTCCATCGCGGCCGCGTCGCCCGCCGCGAGCACGGCGCGCGCGTGGCCCGCACTCAGGACGCCGGCAGCTACCCGCTTCTGCACCGACGCCGGCAGCTTGAGGAGCCGCAGCGTGTTGGTGATCTGCGGGCGGGAGCGGCCGATCCGGCTCGCGAGCTGGTCCTGGGTGATGCCGAAGTCAGCGAGCAGCTGCTGGTAGGCGGACGCCTCTTCCAGTGCGTTGAGGTTCGCCCGGTGGAGGTTCTCGAGCAGGGCATCCCGAAGCATGTCCTCATCGGCGGTGTTCTTGATGACCGCGGGGATGCTCGACAGCCCCAGCTGTTTGGTGGCCCGCAGTCGCCGCTCGCCCATGATGAGCTCGAAGTGCGGGGTCTGGGTGGCACCGGGGATGGGCCGCACGACGATGGGCTGCAGCACTCCGATCTCACGGATCGACACGACGAGCTCCTCGAGCTCCTCGGTGCGGAACTCCTTGCGGGGCTGCTGTGCGTTGGGTGCGATGTCGTCGGGGGAGAGGTTGGCGAGCTTGGCGCCGGGAACCGCGAGCAGTGCCTGACGCTCGCCGGTCGAGGCGGGGAAGAAGACGTCGACGGGACGCTGGGAGTCCTCCTCCGACCCGGGGATGAGTGCGCCGATTCCTCGGCCGAGCCCGGTGCGCTTGGGTGCTGCCATTACTGCGGGGCTCCTCGTCGTGCGATCTCGGCGGCGGCCTCGAGGTACGAGAGCGATCCGGGGGATGCGGCGTCGTAGCTGATGACGCTCTGCCCGTAGCTCGGCGCCTCGGAGATGCGCACCGACCGGGGGATGACGGTGTTGAGCACCTTCTCGGGGAAGTGCGCCCGCACGTCGTCGACCACCTGATTGGCGAGGTTGGTGCGCGAGTCGTACATCGTCAGCAGGATCGTGGACACCGACAGTCGAGGGTTGAGGTGACGTTCGATGAGCTGGATGTTGCTGAGAAGCTGGCTGAGACCCTCGAGTGCGTAGTACTCGCACTGGATCGGGATGAGAACCTCCTGGGCCGCGACGAAGGCGTTGATCGTCAGCAGGCCCAGCGACGGCGGGCAGTCGATGAAGACGTAGTGGAACTGCTCCTCCGACTGCGCGAGGAAGAGTTCGAGCGCCGTGCGAAGACGCTGCTCACGTGCCACCAGCGACACGAGCTCGATCTCCGCGCCTGCGAGGTGGATCGTCGCGGGAACGCAGTAGAGACCCTCGAACTCGGGGCTCTTCTGCACGACGCCGGCCATGGGCTCGTCGTTGATGATGACGTCGTAGACGCTCACCGTCTCGGACCGGTGCTCCACGCCCAGAGCAGTGGATGCGTTGCCCTGGGGATCGAGATCGATGACGAGCACGCGCGCACCGGCCCGCGCCAGGCTCGCGGCGAGGTTCACGGTGGTCGTGGTCTTGCCGACGCCGCCCTTCTGGTTGGCGACGGTGAACACGCGGGTGTCGTGGGGCAGTGGAAGCTGCTCCTGGGCAAGTGCCTGACGGCGACGGGTCAGGTCAGCCAACTCCCGGGCGAGCGGGGTCGAGTCGTCGAACGTCGTGCTCGACTCGGCGAGATCGCCTTCTGGATGTTTCACGTGAAACCTTCTGAGTGCGAAGCGCGGACGCGCCTCAAGCGGTTGGGTCGATGGTCAGTCCACTGTAGCCCGAAACACCCGGGTGGCCTCGGGCGTTATCCCCTCGCCCAGGGTCAGCACCTCGATGTCTCGCAGACGTGCCTTTCGGATCGCCTTCGCAGCGGCCTCGACCTCGTCGGCGACCTTCGAGCCCTTCATGAAGATCATCTCCCCGCCCGGTCGCACCAGGTGAGCAGTGGCGGGAATCAACTTCACCAGGGCGGTCACCGCTCGCGCCGTGACCTGATCCAACGGACGTTCGAGCCGGGCCTCCTCGGCGCGGGCGCGCACCACGGTCACGTTGTCGAGCCCCAGCTCGGACGACTCGTGCCGGAGCCAGTCGACCCGACGCTCCATCGGCTCGATCAGCACCAGGTGCACGTCGGGGCGCGCAATGGCGAGCACCAGGCCGGGCAGGCCAGCGCCGCTCCCGACGTCCCCCGTGACGCCCTCGTTGAGCAGGGGAGCAAGCAACGCACAGTTCAGGATGTGGCGCGACCACAGACGCGGCGGCTCCAGCGGCCCGATCAGCCCCAGCTCCTCGCCTCGTCGTCCGAGGTCGGCGGTGTAGGCGCGGGCGAGCTCGATGCGATCACCGAACAGGGATGCCGCGGCATCCGGTTCGGGCTCAACGGCCGTCACGCGACCACCGAAACCCACGTATGTTTCACGTGAAACTATGCCCGGGAGATCACCGTGTGGCGATCGCGGCCTTCACCCTCGGACTCCGAGGAGAAGCCGCGCTCGGACACGACGTCGTGCACGAGCTTGCGCTCGTAGGACGACATGGGAGGCAGCGCTGCGGAAACCGCGCCGGCCTCGATGCGCTCGATCGCCTTATCGACGAGGAGCGCGAGCTCCGACGCCCGCGCCTCGCGCGATCCACCGATGTCGAGGATGAGCCGAGAGAACGATCCCGTCTTCGTCTGCACCGCGATGCGGGTCAGCTCCTGGAGGGCGTTGACCGTCTCGGGGCGCGACAGCAGTCGCAGATTCGTGTCCTCGCTCGACGTGACGGAGAGGTAGGCACGTCCGCCGCGCGCATCGATCTCGATGTCGCCGTCGAGGTCGGTGATGTCGAGAAGCTCCTCGATGTAGTCCGCGGCGATGTCGCCCTCCTCCTCGAGCTGGCTCGGGGTGCGGGCTTCCTCGTCGGCGATGGTCTCGACCGGCTCGGCGCTGATGTCGGGGGTCTGCGTGTCAGTCACGTCGCTCACTTCTTCTTCTTCTTGGATCGGTTCTTGCCCACGGGCTGCTGGCGCTGCGGCTTCTTCGGCTCCTCGACCATGAGGGTGCCGCCGTCGGGGGTCTCCTCGACGATGCCCTTGCGCTGCTGACGCTTGGCGAGCCGCGCCTCTCGGGCGAGTGCCGCCTCGCTGCCGGGAGTCGGCATGTTCCGGATGACGAGGAACTGCTGTCCCATGGTCCAGAAGTTCGAGACCAGCCAGTAGAACATGACGCCCAGCGGGAACGTGAAGCCGGAGAACGCGAACACCAGCGGCAGCAGGTACAGCAGGACGCGCTGCTGGCGGTACATCGGGCTGGCCTTCATCTCGGCCGACTGGTTCTTCGACATGATCTGCAGCTGGGTGATGAACTGCGAACCGGTCATGAGGATGACCATGATGACGGCGATCACGATGACCGCAACGTTGCCGTCCGCGGTGCTGATCGCCAGGTGAAGCGGTGCGATTCCGAAGAGTGACGACGTGCCGAACGACTCCGACAGCTCGGGCGTCAAGAGGCCCACGCCCGGGTTGCGCGACCCATCTGCATTCACGTGCTGCGCATTGCTGAGCACGGAGAACAGTCCGAAGAAGATCGGCATCTGCAGCAGCAACGGGAGGCACGAGCTCAGGGGGTTGGTGCCGGTGCGCTTGTACAGCTCCATGGTCTCGCGCGACATCGCCTCGCGGGAGAACTGATCCTTCTTGCCCTTGTACTTGTCCTGGATCTTCTTGAGCTGAGGAGCGACCTCGAGCATGCGCCGCTGGCTCTTGATCTGTCGCACGAAGATCGGAATGAGGGCGGCGCGCACGACGAGCACGAGACCGACGATCGACAGCACCCAGGTGAGACCTGCGTCAGGGTCTAGCCCGATAGCCGTCCACAGGGTGTGGAACGCCACGAGAATGGCCTCGATCACCCACTTGATCGGCCAGAGGAGGGTGTTGAAGAATCCACCGATGTCCATGTGTGCGGTCAGCCCTTTCCGTGGCTATTGGCGACTACGAATCCGAAGCGGGTGACCGCGTACCGATCGTGATGAGTGTGCGGAACGTCGTCAACGCCGCCCTCGGCCCACGGGTGGCACCGAGCGATGCGTCGAGTTCCCAGCCATACGCCTCGCACGACCCCGTGCTGCTGAATGGCCTGGAGTGTGTAGTGCGAGCACGACGGGTAGTAGCGACAGACGTCGCCGTACAGGGGTGAGATGACCGCGCGGTACACGCTGAGGATCGCTACGCAGACGTTGCGCGGCGCGAGAACAACGAACGCGAGAGTGCGGTTCATCGCTTGCCCACAGCCTTCCCGATCGCGCTGGCCACTTCAGAGTGCAGGGTATCCCACGTCGCCCGATCAGATCCTGGCAAAGCGCGCACCACAACGTCGATCGGTGTGGTGACGGTGGGAAGGATGTCGCGGCACACGGCACGAAGACGACGGCGCACCAAGTTCCGGGTCACCGCACCGCCCACCGCCTTCGTGACGATGAACCCGAAACGGCTCGGCTGGGCGGACTCACGCTCGACGACATGCAGCATCGTGTGAGCGCTCCCCACCCGCCGGCCCTGACGCACGGTAGATCGGAAGTCCGCGGGTCGCGTGACCCGGTTGTCCCTGGCGAGCACCGGGGTGGTTACGCGGAGAGTTCGGTGCGACCCTTGCGACGACGAGCGGCCAGGATGGCGCGGCCGGCACGAGTGCGCATACGAAGCCGGAAGCCGTGCACCTTGGAACGACGACGGTTGTTCGGCTGGAAGGTTCTCTTGCTCATAGTGGTATCTCCAAAGCCCAGCTCTGAAGGCCGGAAAGAAGTCGGTTGGCCCTAGGGCCGGAAGTCAACTGATTAAAGCTACGGCGTTAATGCCGGGCGGTCAAACTTTCCGCGGGCCCGAGCGCACTATCCACACTTACCCAACTGGGGTTGGTAACGACAGGCTGTGGACAACTAAGGTGAAAGCCAGCCGAATCGCGGGGACAATCGGCCAAATTCGGGGCATTCCCACACCCTCGCCCCGTGCATGAACCTGTGAGTAAGTACAAGTCAAGGAAGTGACTCTATGTCGGAGAGCCCAGACTCAACCCGAGAGATCTGGCAATCGGTGCTGTCGCGCCTGACCTCCGACGAGCGCATCACTCCTCAGTTGCTCGGTTTCGTCAGCCTGGTGGAACCCAAGGGAGTGATGGCCGGCACCCTCTATCTTGAGGTGCCCAACGAACTGACCCGCGGCATGCTCGAGCAGCGCATCCGACTCCCCCTCCTCAACGCGATCTCCGGCTTGAGCGAGACGCAGGAGGTCAGCAACTTCGCGATCGTGGTCAACCCCGACATCCAGCAGGACGTGCTCGAGCAGACGCCCGATCCGGCGGAGCAGTCCTACATCGAGCCGACGCTCGTCTCGCCAGTTGAGACCGGAGGCCCTCGACGTTCCGACTCGCGGCTGAACCCGAAGTACAGCTTCGACAACTTCGTGATCGGCGGATCCAACCGTTTCGCCCACGCCGCGGCTGTCGCCGTCGCGGAGGCACCCGCCAAGGCATACAACCCGCTCTTCATCTACGGGGAGTCCGGCCTCGGCAAGACTCATCTCCTGCACGCAATCGGACACTATGCAGAGAGCCTGTATCCGGGCATCAGGGTCAGGTATGTGAGTTCGGAAGAATTCACGAACGACTTCATCAACTCGATCGCCAACAACAGGGCATCGGTATTCCAGTCCCGGTACCGCGAGATCGACATCCTGCTCATCGACGACATCCAGTTCCTCCAGGGCAAGGACTCCACTCAGGAGGCGTTCTTCCACACCTTCAATACGTTGCACGATCACAACAAGCAGGTGGTCATCACCAGCGACCTCCCGCCCAAACACCTGACGGGGTTCGAAGACCGGATGCGGTCGCGCTTCGAGTGGGGACTGATCACCGACGTGCAGGCTCCCGACCTGGAGACGCGCATCGCGATTCTTCGCAAGAAGGCTCAAAGCGAGAAGCTCCAGGTGAGTCCGGAGATCCTCGAGTACATGGCTTCGAAGGTGTCGTCCAACATCCGCGAGCTCGAAGGCATCCTGATCCGCGTCACGGCATTCGCGAGCCTCAATCGCACCGAGGTCGATCTGCCCCTGGTGCAGACCGTGCTCAAGGATCTCATCACGCTCGATGAGGACAACGTGATCGCGCCGGTCGACATTATCAACCACACCGCGGACTACTTCAAACTGACGGTCGACGACCTCTACGGATCATCCCGATCGCAGGCCGTTGCCACGGCACGGCAGATCGCGATGTACCTCTGCCGGGAGATGACGAACCTCTCCCTGCCCAAGATCGGCCAACTCTTCGGTAACCGCGACCACACGACGGTGATGTACGCGAACAAGAAGATCACCGAACTCATGAAAGAGCGCCGCTCGATCTACAACCAGGTCACGGAGCTCACCAGTCGCATCAAGCAGGATCACCGCTTCGGTAAGAACTGAGTTTTCACACCATGTGCATAAGGTGTGTATAACTTCCGCGACGCGCCGAGCATCCTGTTGATGCAGAAATCAGATCTGTGGAAACGCGCTCGCGACCGGCTTGAGACCACCACAGACCTCACCGTCGATTCGCAGCGCTGTCAACATCTCACACCGTTGTAGTTCCCACCGTCTGATTGGGCGCTCGGTAGTTACTCACAGTCTCCACAACGGTTAAGAGTGTTGTTCTTGAAAGAAGAAGTTTTGAGGGAGATAACCCATGAGCCCGCGCATCATCGGCCTGTGCCAGTATTAACCGGCCAGACCCACCGACAGTGTTAGGGGTGAATGAAGTGAAGTTCCAGGTCAACCGCGACGTTTTCAGCGAGGCGGTCTCGTTCGCCGTGAAGCTTCTGCCCCAGCGCACAACACTGCCCATTCTCAGCGGCGTTCTCATCGAGGCGACCACTGACGGATTGACACTGTCGTCATTCGACTACGAGGTCTCGGCGCGCACGCAGATCGCGGCCCAGGTGGATGAGCCGGGCAAGGTCCTCGTCTCGGGTCGCCTTCTCGCCGACATCGCCAGCAGGCTGCCGAACGCCCCGGTCACCTTCACCACGGATGAGGGCCGCATCACGGTCGCCTGCGGTTCGGGTCAGTTCACTCTGCTCAGCATGCCGGTCGAGGAGTACCCGACCCTGCCCGAGGTTTCGGAGAACTCCGGAGTTCTCAAGGCCGAGGACTTCGCCAACGCGATTGCTCAGGTAGCGGTGGCCGCATCCCGCGACGACGTCACCCCGGTCATCACCGGTGTGCAGCTCGAGGTCTCCGACAACCAGTTGTCACTCGTGGCGACCGACCGCTATCGAGTTGCAGTTCGCGAGATCGAGTGGGACGCCGCGACATCTGGCATCGAGACGGCAACGGCACTCGTGCCGGCCCGCACCCTCATCGAGATCGGCAAGACGTTCGGTCACTCCGGCACAATCTCCGTGGCGATCACCAGCTCGGATGACCGCGAGCTCATCGCCTTCCAGGCCGATCGCAAGACCGTCACGTCGCTTCTCATCAAGGGCAACTTCCCTCCGGTCAAGAGGCTTTTCCCCGAGACCGTCGACAACTACGCGGTGTTGAACACCGGCGAGCTCATCGAGGCCGTGCGCCGGGTGTCACTGGTGCTCGAGCGCGAGGCGGCGCTGCGGTTCACCTTCACCACCGACGGCCTGACTCTCGAGGCCATCGGATCCGAGCAGGCCCAGGCGTCCGAGTCGATCGACGCGTTCCTCACGGGAACCGAGACTGTCGTCTCCTTGAAGCCGGCGTTCCTGCTCGACGGTCTCAGCTCCGTGCACTCCGAATTCGTACGCATCTCGTTCACCAAGACGGAGAACCCGAACAAGCCGGGTCCCGTGCTCATCACGAGTCAGTCCTCGAAGGATCAGCCCGGCGCCGACAATTACAAGTACCTGCTGCAGCCGAACTTGCTGCTGCGCTAGCCACCTTCGGGACAAAAGGGGAATCCGATGCACATCGGCATCATCGGGCTCGGCAAGATGGGCAACAACATGCGTGCCCGTTTGCGCAAGGCTGGCATCGAGGTCACCGGCTACGATCCCAACCCCGCGGTGACGGATGTCGCGTCGCTCGCCGAACTCGCGGCAGCGCTGCCCGCGCCTCGCATCGTCTGGGTGATGGTGCCGTCGGGCAAGATCACCGACGATGTGATCCACGATGTCTCCGACGTGCTCGAACCGGGCGATCTCGTCATCGACGGTGGCAATTCCCGGTTCACCGACGACGCAATCCACGCCGAGTTCTTGGCCGGCAAGCAGCTGGGGTTCATCGACGTGGGAGTTTCGGGCGGAATCTGGGGGCTTGAGAACGGCTACGGATTGATGGCCGGCGGCGACGCTGCCGACGTCAAACGGGCGATGCCGATCTTCGACGCGCTCAGGCCCGAGGGTCCCCGGGACGAGGGATTCGTTCACGCAGGCCCGGTCGGCGCCGGTCATTACGTGAAGATGGTTCACAACGGTATAGAGTACGCGCTCATGCAGGCCTGGGCCGAGGGGTATGAACTTCTCGACAGCAGGAAGGATCTCGTCACCGACGTCACGGGATCGTTCAAGGCTTGGCAGCGCGGCACGGTCGTACGCTCCTGGTTGCTCGAGCTGCTCGTCAAGGCGCTCGAAGAGGATCCCGAATTCAAGGACATCGCCGGTTACGTTGACGACTCCGGCGAAGGGCGATGGACGGTCCATGACGCACTCGACCGGGCGGTGCCTGTTCCCACCATCAGCGCCGCGATCTTCGCCCGCTTCGTCTCACGTCAGAAGGACTCGCCCTCGATGAAGGCTGTCGCGGCACTCCGCAACCAGTTTGGTGGCCACGCCGTCCGCAAGAGCTGAGACGACCGTGCCTTCGTGATCGTCACCCAGCTGAGCCTCACCGACTTCAGGAACTACACGAGCCTCGACGTCGAGTTGCATCCCGGTTCGAATCTGTTCGTCGGAAGCAACGGCCAGGGCAAGACCAACCTGGTCGAGGCGCTCGGATACCTCAGCACGTTGGGGTCGCACCGAGTCTCCGTCGACCACGCGATGATCCGCCAGGGGCAGGAGTCGGCGATCATCCGAGCGCGTCTCGCGTTCGGCGGCCGCGAGATCCTGGCCGAGGTGCAGCTCAACCGCGCCAGCGCCAACCGCGCGCAGGTCAACCGCTCGGTCATCAAGACGCGCGAACTTCCCCGCTACTTCTCGAGCGTGCTCTTCGCCCCCGAAGATCTCGCCCTGGTGCGCGGGGAACCGTCGGGTCGGCGCAAGTTCCTCGACGAACTGCTGGTGTTGCGCACCCCGCGCATGAGTTCCGTGATCGCGGATTACGAGCGGGTGCTGCGCCAACGCAACACGCTTCTCAAGTCGGCACGGGCATCCGGTCTCAAGCAGACCCAGCTGGGAACTCTCGAGATCTGGGATGAACGTCTCGTCGCCCTCGGCTCGGAGATCATCCACGCCCGCACGTCACTCGTCGCCGAGCTCGCACCCGAGGTGTCCCGCGCCTACAACGCCATCGTGGGTGCCGATCACGCCGCGACGCTGGCGACGCAGTTGAGCATCTTCGCCACGAGCGCCGACGACGATCTGGCGGATGACGCGGCAGTGCGCACAGCAGTTGTCCCCGTCGAGGCGGCCGCCGACGGGTTCCGCGCCGCGCTCGCGCGCCTTCGGCGCGCGGAGTTGGACCGCGGCATCACACTCGCCGGACCACACCGGGACGACCTGCTGCTGGGTCTCAACGGTCTCGCCGCCCGTGGCTATGCGAGTCACGGCGAGAGCTGGTCGTTCGCGCTTGCGCTCAAGCTCGCGTCGGCGGCGGTGCTCCGGCGGGAGTCATCCGCCGGCGACCCGGTGCTGATCCTCGACGACGTCTTCGCTGAACTCGATGAGTCACGGCGCAGTCGGCTGGCCGAGGCGGTGGGTGACTTCGAGCAGGTGCTCATCACGGCGGCGGTGTTCGACGACGTTCCGGAGAGCCTCGCGGCCCACGTGGTCCGAATCCGGGCGGGGGCGGTGGTCACCGATGAATGAGACCCCGGATCCCGAGCACGTCGCGGTCTACCTGCGTTTCCGTCGCGTCTTCGGTGGGGCGCGAGGGGCGACCGCGCGCAAGCGCGAGAAGCGCGAGGGCACGAGCCTGCCTTTCGCGCCGGGCCGGGATCCCCACGGCCTGGGCGATGTGATCGACGGACTGGCAGCCAGCATGGGGTGGACCTCACCCTTGGCTCGGTCGGAGCTGATCGCCTCCTGGTCCGAGATCGTGGGCGACGAGACATCCGCGCACTCCGAACCGATCGGTGTCGAGGACGGCGTGCTCACCGTGCGCTGCGACTCCACCGCATGGGCGACCCAGCTGCGACTGATGCGCACCCAGGTGACGACGACGATCGCGGTGCGCTTCCCTGCCGCAGGAATTCAGTCGGTGAGGTTCGAAGGGCCGAACGCCCCTTCGTGGAAACGCGGTCCCAGATCAATTCCAGGACGCGGCCCACGCGATACCTATGGCTAGGTAGGCAAATCAGGTCAAACCGCTCACGAAAACTCCCCAGATCGCCGATTTCGGCCTGTGGGTGGTGAGGATTTGGTAGAATTGTCAGCAGTCGTCGAGCGCACCTCCCTGGTGGAGAAATCACCGCCGAATGACAGCGTGACCAACTGGCAGGAGCCCCACCACAGATGACATCGACGCCCCCCGACGATCTGCAGGCAAACACCCCCATCTCCAACGGTCACGTCGCCGCCGACAGCTACGGCGCAGACCAGATCCAGATCCTCGAGGGACTGGAAGCGGTGCGCAAGCGCCCCGGCATGTACATCGGGTCCACCGGTCCCCGCGGTCTCCACCACCTGGTCTACGAGGTCGTCGACAACTCGGTCGACGAGGCTCTCGCCGGTTACGCCGACGACATCCAGGTGTTCATCCGCAAAGACGGCTCGGTGCGCGTCATCGACAACGGCCGCGGCATCCCGGTCGACATGAACCAGCAGGAGCAGAAGTCGACCGTCGAGGTCGTCATGACGATCCTCCACGCCGGCGGCAAGTTCGGCGGCGGTGGCTACACGGTGTCCGGCGGTCTGCACGGCGTCGGCATCTCGGTGGTCAACGCGCTGTCGCGCGAGGTCGACACCGAGGTGCGCCGCCAGGGTCACGTCTGGCGCATGAGCTTCACCAACGGTGTTCCGGATGCCCCGCTCGCCAAGGGCGAGGAGACCGACCAGACCGGCACGACTCAGACCTTCTGGCCGAACCCGGAGATCTTCGAGACCGTCGAGTTCGACTACGAGACTCTGCGCGCACGCTTCCAGCAGATGGCCTTCCTCAACAAGGGTCTGCGCATCACGCTCACCGACGAGCGTGGCGAGGAGGACGTGGTCGAGAGCTACATGTACGAGCGCGGTCTCGTCGACTACGTCGAGTACCTCAACAAGGCCAAGAAGAACGACCTCATCCACCCCGAGGTGATCGCCTTCGAGTCCGAGGACACGGAGCGCAAGATCTCGCTCGAGGTTGCGATGCAGTGGACCAACGGATACACCGAGTCGGTGCACACCTACGCGAACACCATCAACACTCACGAGGGTGGCACGCACGAGGAGGGGTTCCGCGCGGCGCTGACCACCCTCGTCAACAAGTACGCGCGCGAGAAGAACATCATCAAGGAGAAGGACGAGAACCTCTCCGGCGACGACGTGCGCGAAGGACTCACGGCTGTCATCTCGGTGAAGCTCGCCGAACCGCAGTTCGAGGGCCAGACCAAGACGAAGCTCGGCAACACCGAGGCGAAGGCATTCGTGCAGCGAGTCGCCGGCCAGCAGCTCGGCGACTGGTTCGATCGCAACCCTACTCAGGCGCGGGATGTCATCCGCAAGGCGATTCAGGCATCCCAGGCCCGCATCGCGGCGCGCAAGGCGCGCGAGCAGACCCGCCGCAAGGGCCTGCTCGAATCGGGTGGAATGCCGGGCAAGCTGCGCGACTGCTCGAGCAAGGACCCGTCGCTGTCGGAGATCTTCATCGTCGAGGGTGACTCGGCCGGCGGCTCCGCCGTGCAGGGCCGCAACCCGGAGTTCCAGGCGATCCTGCCGCTGCGCGGCAAGATCCTCAACGTGGAGAAGGCGCGCCTCGACCGTGCCCTCGCCAACGCCGAGGTTCAGGCCATGATCACGGCGTTCGGTGCCGGGGTCGGCGAGGACTTCGACCCCGAGAAGGCCAGATACCACAAGATCGTGCTCATGGCCGACGCCGATGTCGACGGCCAGCACATCACGACGCTGATCCTGACGCTGCTGTTCCGCTACATGCGCCCGCTGATCGATCACGGCTTCGTCTACCTGGCTCAGCCGCCGCTGTACCGCCTCAAGTGGACCAACGCCGAGCACCAGTTCGTGTACAGCGACCGCGAGCGCGACGCGCTGCTCGCCGACGGTATCGCGGCCGGCAAGCGCATCCCGAAAGACAATGGCATCCAGCGCTACAAGGGTCTCGGCGAGATGGACTACACCGAGCTGTGGGAGACGACGATGGACCCCGCGACCCGCACTCTTCTGCAGGTGACTCTGGATGACGCTGCCGCGGCCGACGAGATCTTCTCGACCCTCATGGGTGAAGACGTCGAATCCCGTCGCAGTTTCATCCAGCGCAACGCCAAGGACGTTCGCTTCCTCGACATTTAGGCGGGTTGAGTAGCGGCACAGCCGCGTATCGAAACCTCCCCGACGAAAGGCTTTCCAGATGGCTGACGAAGAAACCCCCACCGAACCCACCTTCGAGAACGCGGTCGTCGACGACCGCCACGACAAGATCGAGCAGGTCGACCTGCAGCTCGAGATGCAGCGCTCGTACCTCGACTACGCGATGAGCGTCATCGTCGGGCGCGCGCTGCCCGACGTGCGCGACGGCCTCAAGCCCGTGCATCGCCGGGTGATCTACGCGATGTACGACGGTGGCTACCGCCCAGACAAGGGATTCAACAAGTGCACTCGTGTCGTCGGCGAGGTGATGGGTCAGTTCCACCCGCACGGTGACGCGTCCATCTACGACGCACTCGTGCGACTCGTGCAGCCGTGGAGCCTGCGCTACCCACTGGCGCTCGGCCAGGGCAACTTCGGCTCGGCGGGCAACGACGGCGCCGCCGCGCCGAGGTACACCGAGACCAAGATGGCGCCGCTGGCCATGGAGATGGTGCGCGACATCGACGAGGAGACCGTCGACTTCAGCGACAACTACGACGGCAAGACGCAGGAGCCCGACGTGCTCCCCGCGCGCTTCCCGAACCTGCTCGTCAACGGCTCGGTGGGTATCGCGGTCGGCATGGCCACCAACATCCCGCCCCACAATCTCCGCGAGGTCGCGGCCGGCGCCCTCTGGGCGCTCGAGAACCCTGAGGCGCCGCGCGAGGAGCTGCTCGAAGCGCTCATGCAGCGCATCAAGGGTCCCGATTTCCCCACCGGCGCCCAGATTCTGGGAGTCAAGGGAATTCACGACGCCTACCGCACCGGTCGTGGCTCGATCACGATGCGCGCGGTTGTCAGCGTCGAGGAGCTGCAGGGCCGCACCTGCCTCGTCGTCACCGAGCTGCCCTATCAGGTGAACCCCGACAACCTCGCGCTGAAGATCGCGGAGCTGGTGAAGGAGGGCAAGGTCGGGGGCATCGCCGACATCCGGGACGAGACATCCGGCCGCACCGGCCAGCGCCTGGTGATCGTGCTCAAGCGCGACGCCGTCGCGAAGGTCGTGCTCAACAACCTCTACAAGCACACCCAGTTGCAGGACAACTTCGGCGCGAACATGCTCGCGATCGTCGACGGCATCCCGCGCACCCTGCCGATCGACGGTTTCATCACGCACTGGATCGACCACCAGATCGACGTCATCGTGCGCCGCACCACCTTCCGCCTGCGCAAGGCCGAGGAGCGTGCCCACATCCTGCGCGGATACCTCAAGGCGCTCGACGCGCTCGACGAGGTCATCGCCCTCATCCGGGCATCCGCGACAGTGGATGACGCCCGCGAGGGTCTCATGGAGCTGCTCGACGTCGACGACCTGCAGGCCCGGTCGATCCTCGACATGCAGCTGCGCCGCCTGGCCGCGCTCGAGCGCCAGAAGATCATCGATGAGCACGATGAGCTCGAGCGACTGATCGCGACGTACCACCACATCCTCGCCACCCCGAGCGAGCAGCGCACCATCATCAAGGACGAGCTCACCGAGATCGTCGATCGCTTCGGCGACGACCGTCGCACCGAGGTGATGTTCGGCTTCGACGGCGACATGAGCGTGGAAGACCTCATCCCCGAAGAGGAGATGGTGATCACGGTCACGCGCGGCGGATACATCAAGCGCACCCGCAGCGACAACTACCGCAGCCAGCACCGTGGCGGCAAGGGTGTCAAGGGTGCCCAGTTGCGGGCGGATGACGTCGTCAACCACTTCTTCGTGACGACCACCCACCACTGGCTCCTGTTCTTCACCAACACCGGACGCGTCTACCGCGCGAAGGCATACGAGATCCAGGAGGCCGGCCGCGACGCGAAGGGCCAGCACGTCGCCAATCTGCTCGCGATGCAGCCGGGGGAGGAGATCGCGCAGATCCTCGACATCCGCGACTACAAGGCCGCGAAGTACCTCGTTCTCGCGACGCTGGGCGGTCTCATCAAGAAGACGGCACTGACCGAATACGACACCAACCGCACCGGCGGCATCATCGCCATCAACCTCCGCGAAGACGACGAGCTGGTCTCGGCGATGCTCGTCGAGGAGGACGACGACGTGCTGCTGGTCTCGCGCAAGGGCATGTCGATCAGGTTCACCGCATCGGATGCCGCGCTGCGCCCCATGGGACGATCCACCTCCGGCGTCATCGGCATGCACTTCCGTGAGGAGGACCAGCTGCTGAGCGCAAGCGTCGTCGGCGAAGACGGATACGTGTTCGTGGTCACCGAAGGCGGCTACGCGAAGCGCACCTCGGCGGACCAGTACCGCGTGCAGGGCCGGGGCGGTCTGGGCATCAAGGTCGCCAAGCTGAGCGACCACCGCGGCGACCTTGCGGGTGCCCTGATCGTCGGCGATGAGGACGAGGTCCTTGTGGTTCTTGCCAGCGGCAAGGTGGTACGCTCGTCTGTCGCTGAGGTTCCCGCTAAGGGCCGCGACACCATGGGTGTTGTTTTCGCCCGGTTTGCCGACGACGACAAGATCATTGCGATCGCCAGGAACAGTGAGCGGAATCTAGAGAATCAGGAACTCGACACGGAAGCCGACGAGGCTGCCGACGAGGTCGAGTCCACTGGAAGGGACGAGTCAGTAGATGAGTAGTGTCGCAGAGAAGCTGCAGCGCAAGTCGCAGCGCCAGGTGGCGGTCAAGCAGGTTCGCCTCAAGCTCGTGTACATCGACTTCTGGTCGGCGGTGAAGCTGTCCTTCCTCGTGGCGGTGTCCCTGGGGATCGTGCTGGTCGTCGCGACCATCTTCATCTGGATCGTGTTGAACTCGACGGGCATCTTCGGAAGCCTCGACAACATCCTCAAGGACATCCTCGGTGATCCCGAGTTCAGCGTGGCCAAGCAGTTCTCGCTGGGTCAGGTAGCACTGTTCTCCTTCATCGTTGCGATCCTCAACATCGTCGTCGGTACCGCGCTCGGCGCGATCGCGAGCATGCTGTACAACTTCAGCGTGCGGCTGACCGGCGGCCTGCTGGTGGGCTTCACGAACAACTGATCGGCGATCGAGTAGCGGCGAAGTCGCACATCGAGATCGACGATTACATCAAAGCGAACCGGATGGGGTAAGTTCTTATCTGGTCTCGGGGGTATAGCTCAGGCGGTTAGAGCGCTTCGCTGATAACGAAGAGGTCCCAGGTTCAAGTCCTGGTACCCCCACTGGAATCTCCACAAGGGATTCCTTCACCCGTTTGATTGTTTGGGATGACGCCAGCCAGATTCCGGTCTGTTGGTATAACCGATCGCCGAGACGGCGATCGGCGCTGGCGTCGCAGCGAGGCCAGAAATGGCCTCGCCCTAAGCTCCAGCGCGGGGCCTTAGCTCAATTGGTAGAGCGCCTGCTTTGCAAGCAGGAGGTCAGGGGTTCGATTCCCCTAGGCTCCACACCTGAGAGGCCCCGCCATACGGCGGGGCCTCTCGTCGTTCCAGCGGGAGCTCGTGGCGACGACACGCCTGTGAGTAAAGAAAACTTGACACGATGTACAACAGACCGTACATTCGTCCATGTCAACATTTCTTTACATAGGAGAACATCGTGTCATTCGAAGAGAGAGGCGTGTGGATTCTGCTGACGGTTGCCGTCGCTGCCTACGCCGTATACCTGTTCCTCATCCTCGGCGGGCCGGCCGACGTGCCGCTGGTCGACCGCCCCTACGTCGTGCCCATGCTGTGGACGATCGGCGGCGCGATTGTCGCCGGCATCGTGCTGAGCATCTTCTCGGGCATCCTGACCGGCATCATCAGCCGCCGGGGCACGGTGGACAAGAAGGACCAGCGCGACAAGGAGATCAACCGCCTCGGCGAGCACATCGGATCGTCGTTCGTCGTCATCGGCGGCGTGAGCGCCCTGATTCTGGCGTGGATCGAAGTCCCGTACTTCTGGATCGCGAACGTGATCTACCTGGGCTTCGTTCTCTCCGGCATTGTCGCCTCGATCGCCAAGCTCGTCGCCTACCGTCGCGGCTTCCAGTCATGGTGAAGCCGACCCGGGTCACCAACTCGATCCGTCAGCTGCGGTTCGGTGCCGGCGAGATGACCCAGGCCGATCTGGCCGACCGGATCGGCGTTACGCGCCAGACCGTCATCGCCATCGAGCAGGGCAGATACTCGCCGTCGCTCGAGATGGCATTCCAACTTGCACGAGTCTTCGGGGTCGGCCTCGACGACGTCTTCCAGTACCCCGAGGAGAACTGATCATGAAAGCAGCAATGCACGATGTCTACGGCGACGCGAGCGTCGTGACGATCCGGGATGCCGCCGTGCCCGAGCCCGCCGCCGGTGAGGTGCTCATCAGGGTGCACGCCGCCGGGCTCGACCGCGGCGTCTGGCACCTCCTCACGGGCACGCCGCTCATGGCGAGGCTCGCCCTGGGCCTGCGCACGCCCCGCCAGAAGATGCTCGGCCTCGACGTGGCCGGTGTCGTCGAACGGGTGGGCGCTGGGGTGACCGAGTTCGCGCCGGGTGACCGCGTCTTCGGCGGTGGCACAGGTACCTTCGCCGAGTTCGCGATCGCGAAGCCGAAGGCTCTCGCCCCGATGCCTGCAGGGCTGTCGTTCGAGCAGGCCGCAGCATCCCCGGTCTCAGGACTGACCGCGCTCCAGGCGCTGACGAAGGCGGGCCCGGTCTCGGGCAAGTCTGTGCTCATCATCGGTGCCGGCAGCGGTGTCGGCTCGTTCGCCATCCAGCTCGCGAAGGCACAGGGTGCGATCGTCACCGCGGTGGTCAGCCCCGGCAAGATCGACTTCGTGAAGCGACTCGGAGCCGACCACGTGATCGACTACACGGTCGACGATCTGGGCGACGGGAGTCACGACGTGATTCTCGACATCGCGGGCATCCGCCCGATCGATGAATTGCGCGGCGTGCTAGCACCTCGCGGCACGGTCGTCTTCGTCGGCGGCGAGGGTGGTGGGCCGATGCTCAACGGCATGCAACGTCAGATCGGCGCCGGACTCTTCGGCCCGCGGGGCCAGAAGTTCGTGACCCTCATGGGCACCACGAACACGGCCGACCTCCTGACCCTGAGTCAGTACCTCGAAGCGGGCACCGTGATCCCAGCCGTAGAACAGCGCTACCCTCTCGAGCAGGCCGCCGATGCGATTCGCTACATCGGGCAGGGGCACGCCACGGGAAAGACCGTGATCACCGTCAGCGAGTGACGCGCGCGCGGGCGTAGAGGTCGGTCCACACGGCCAGCACCACGGTGCCCAGCAGGGTGAGCGCGATCCAGGTGAGCGCAGCAGACAGCGGACCGGTCACGAAGAACCCGAGCAGGAGCATCCCGAGGGCACCGAGCGCCCAGACGACGGCGACGACCACCGCGGCAAGGATCGCCCGGGTCGGCTGGCGCCGAATGGTGTGCCCCGCGGCGGGCAGGGGGTTGGATGCCCCGGCCGACGCTGCGGGCATGACCAGCAGCCCGAACCACAGTCCCACCACGGTGAGGTACGGGCTCAGCAACCCCAACAGTACGAGCAGCACGACGACCACGATCGCCCACACGAGAGCCGGATGCGCCGTCAGCACCGACCGCCAGCGCACCGGCTCTCCGGCGATCGCCAACGTGAGCGCCCGCGAGACCAGCCAGAGTCCGATCGCGAACACAGCGCCGGACGCGAGCGCGAGTGCGACGAACCCAGGCGAGGCCACCGGAACCGGATCACCGACGACGAGCAGCGCCTGGCCGGCGGTCACCGCGGCGGCCACCGGAACCCACACGCGAGCGCTCGTGCCGAGCGCGCGGCCCCACGCGCTCACGGGGCGGGCTCCACTGCGGCATCCAGCACGTCCTGGATGCTCCCCGAGTACAGCACGGCGCCGTCGACTGTCACGGTGAGGTTTGTCGGGTCATCGGCGGGGGAGTCCACCTCGATCGCGCCTCCGTCGACCGTCGATCCCGTGCAGGTGACGGCACGATCGACGGTCTCGCAGACGGGAACGGTGAGCACGTCGACTCCCTTCTGCACGAGGATGTCCAGGGCTGCGTAGCGCACCTCCGAGACGTGCGCGCCGCCGACCGGCGCGATCGCCGCGATCTGGCTGCATCCGGTGAGGGCGAGCGGGACCGCGACAGCGAGCGCGGCGACCGGGATCAACGCCCTCATGAGATGAGTCCGCTCTCGTGGGCGAGCACCCGGGCGCGCGCGGCGACGTGTTCGGCTTCGAGCGCGGCATCCGTGATCTTCGACAGATCGAACGGGGCGGGCAACAGCAGCTCGGTGTTGCGGTCGAAGGGCGAACCCCGACGCATCGTGGGGGACTCCGCCCAATCGTTGAGGGCGAACTCGCGGCTCTGCGCGGCGAGATCGAGGGTGGTCGCGCCGGTGCCCGGCGAGACGGGGGCAGCGTGATCAAGCACCGTCGTGAACAGTGACAGCGTGCCGTCGCGATTGTCGACGATCTCCACGACCTGCTGCTGTTGCGGGAAGTCGATGCACGACGCCGTCGTGATCTCCCAGAAGCCCCCCCTGGGTCCGCCGTGGGCGAGGATCTGGTTGAGGTGGGTGTGCCCGTTCATCCAGCCGACGACCACCGGGAACCGCAGCAGCAGGTCGACGAACTCCTCGGCGCCGTGCAGCTTCTCCGTGTCGCCGGGGCGCTGCGCGCGGTTCTCGAGGGTGAGGCTGTTGTGGTGGCTGAAGATCAGCACCAGGCGGTTGTCCTTCTGCGCCTGCGCGAGCTCCTCCTCCAACCAGCGGAACTGCGCCTCCGGCACGGCACCGTCGGGGCCCGCGACCTGATTGCAGGTGTCAAGGCCGAAGGCCCGCACGAAGGGGGTGAGGTCGGCCTTCCACCACGTCTGGCCGGTCTCGAGGTTGTGCTTGGTGAATCCGTGTCCGACCGGGCCCGGAGCGCTTTCCGTGCGGAAGTGCTCAGCCATGAACTCGGCCTGTGCGAACAGGTAGCGGTCGGGGTCGGCGGGAACGGCGTGGAAACCCGGGCGCCCGAGAGCGACGCCCGCGGCATCCGTGCCACGGCCGAGCGCACTCGTGGTCGCGGCGTAGCCGCCGAGGATGGTCGACGCCGTCGCATCCAGTGACCAGGACTTCTGCCCGCCGACGGCGAGAGCGTGCAACTGCGAGCTGAGGTCGAAGGTGCCGAGCAGCAGGGTGTCGTGATTGCCGTAGACCGCGTACCACGGGGCCGGCAGGCCCGGCGATTCGACCGGATGCGCCACCGAGTCGTCGAGAAGAGTGGGCAGCTTCGGAAACCCGTAGTCCCCGAACGCGCCGCCGGCCGGGTTGCCGGGACGGTAGGCCCACACGGCCTCGGCCCAGGCCTGCACACCGTTGAACTGCCGGCCGATGCTGACTGCTGGGTCGACGGTGACGCCGTCGAGCATGTCGATGTACCAGCGCAGCTCCTTGTGGGAGTGCATGTCGGCGCTGTCGCCGGTGACGATCGCCGCACCCATTGGTGCTCCGGTCAGCGGGCTGTAGCGCAGCGCCGAGAAGCTCTGCACGGTCGAGGAGGTCACGTGCAGCGACAGCGGGTCGTGCGGGTGGAAGGCGGAACCCCAGGCCGAATGGTCCTGCACGATCATCGGCTCGATGCGACCGGGCGACTGTGCGTCGATCACGTGCATGTCGGAGAGGTGGCCCAGGTACAGCAGCGATCGGCGCGCGGCCACGCGAGCCGCATCGGGGGCGCGGCCGAGCAGGTCGACGCGGGGCAGGTAGCTCTCGCCGGGACCGGCGACGAGCGTGCGGTACTCACCCTTCACCTTGCCGCCCTGCAGCATGGTCTGCAGCAGGGTGCTCGGCGCATCGGCCGCGGGCGTGACCTCGGCGGCCGCCGCCGCACCGACGGCCTCGAGGGGGATGCCGGCCGCGGCCGCAGCTGCGGCGGCGGTCGCCAGGAACTGCCTCCGGGACAGCCCCGACATCAGTCGGCGGTCTCCGACTGGGCCTGAGCGACAGTGGCGCTCAGGAAGCGGATGAACGTGGCGATCCATCCGAAGATGATGATGAACACGACCAGCTCGAAGAACGTGAGGTTGAAGTATCCGGTGACCGCGAACAGGATCACCGACCCGACCATCGCCGCGAAGAAGCCGCCGGTGACGGCGAAGAAGGTCCAGGGCATCCCGCGCAGCACGAGGGGCGAGGCGAGGAGGAGGAGCCCGAACGCGACCGACATGCCCGCCGCGCAGATGTTGTGCATTGTCGCGTTCACGTTGAGGGGGAAGGCGCCGACCCCGGCGAGCATCAGGCCCATCACGATGAACAGGGTCGAGATCGTGCGCGCGCTCCAGCGGTAGCGCAGCACCCCGGTGTCGAACAGTGCCCGGATGTCACGCTGCAGGTAGAGCGAGAAGGTCGTCACGAGCAGTCCCGCGATGATCAAGGAGATGTTGAACAGGCTCGCCGACTTGTCGCCGAGGGTGCCCAGCAGGCTGAAGTGATACTCCCACCACAGGGGATCGGACGCGGTGGCCATGCTCGTGAGCACGGTGATCGAGATGAAGAGCACGAGAAGCATCGAGAGCTTGCCGGTGTCGATCTTGGAGACCGACAGGTAGATCCAGTAGGCGCTGAGGCCCGCCGCGGCCGAGACGCTCACGGCTGCGACCCATCCGTCGAGGGTGACGCCCCGGAAGCTGAGCGAGAGGAGCACGAATCCCGCGATCGTGCCGATGCCCGCGATCAGGGCATGCACGGCGGCCACGTTCGTGGCATCCAGGATGAACTTCCACGGCGGCAGCGTGAGTCTCCACTCCTGGCCGGTCAGGTGCCGGGCACGCCAGTACCCCACGTAGCTCGCGGTCACACCGAGCACGACGACGACAATCGCGGCGAGGAGGCCGATCGACCAGCCACCCCAGATCGGCGGAGCGGAACCGGCGAAGGCGATCGCGCCCGCCGCGCCACCGAGCACGGCGGCGATGCCGCCCACCACCACCGCCTCGGACTCGAGGCCGACGGTCGTTCGGGATTCGGAGCGCACCTGGAGCACGGGTTCAGCCATGCGCCAAGCCTAGGGCCGCCGCCTATCCGGCGTGGTTTCGATACGCCGCCTCGCGGCTACTCAACCAGCGGTCGTGTCAGAGGGCTCGTCCTCAACCCAGAGGTCGTCGTCGGCACGCAGCGTCTGCCACGCGGCGTACGCGACGGCGGCGGCGGCCACCACGCCGATTCCGATGAGGATGTAGCGACCGGGGCCCGCGGGCTTGGGCTTGATCAGACCGACCTGGGTACCGACATCCGTACCGAACTTGGTGGCCCGGCTGATCGCCTCGCGCACCTGCTTGTTCTTCGCGACCTCGATCGCCGCAAGAGCGGTACCGAGAGCGGATGACATGGCCGGCAGCACATCGTCGACGAGACGGTCACGCGTGGTCTGCGCCGCAGAGCGTGCGCCCGCGACACCGGATGCGACGGCGGGCCGCACGCGATCCTCGTACGTCTCGCGCACCCGGGGAGCGACCTCCTCGCGAGTGTAATGAGCGGCCTGGCGGCTCGCCTCCCGCACGACCTTCGCCGCGTGGTCGAGGAGTTCCTTCTGGTCCTCCCAGAGGTCCTCGGCCTGACCCTTCAGACGATTGAGTTCCTTCTGGCGCTTGCGTGAGAGTGCCATGGTCAGACCTCCAGTGGGATCGGTTGAAAAACAAGCCCATCCTGTCACGGTGGAACGTGTTGCGGTACCGGGTTGACTGGGAGGCCGCTGGGTGCTTTCGGGCTGGGGGCGTGGAGCGCTGTGCAAGAATTGTGCCCATGTCTCACCACACGGCTGTCGCCACGATCACGACCAATCTCGGAACCATCAAGGTGAACCTCTTCGGCAATCACGCGCCGAAGACGGTCGCGAACTTCGTGGGACTGGCCACCGGCACGAAGGAGTGGACCCACCCGGCCACGGGCAAGGTGTCGACCGACAAGCTCTACGACGGTGTGATCTTTCACCGCATCATCAAGCAGTTCATGCTCCAGGGTGGCGACCCGCTCGGTCAGGGCATCGGTGGCCCAGGGTACGAGTTCGACGACGAGATCCACGGCGAGCTGACGTTCGGGGAGCCCTACATCCTCGCCATGGCCAACGCCGGTACGCGCGGGGGCAAGGGCACCAACGGTTCGCAGTTCTTCATCACCACGGTGCCGACGCCGTGGCTTCAGGGCAAGCACACCATCTTCGGCGAGGTTGCCGACGAGGAGTCGAAGCGGGTGGTCGACGCGATCGAGGCCGTCGACACCGATGGGCGCGACAAGCCGCTCAAGGATGTCGTCATCGAGAGCATCACCGTCGACGAGGTCTGACACAGGTCGTGTCGAGCACTCCGGACACCTCGCGGGGGTTCTGCTACCGTCATCCCGACCGGCCGAGCTTCGTGCTGTGCCAGCGGTGCGGTCGCACGATCTGCCCGCAGTGCCAGACCCAGGCCGCGGTCGGTGTGCACTGTCCCGAGTGCGTGCGTGAGGACCGCGCAGCCGCGCCGCGCACTCGCCCCGCGATTCTGACGTCGGTGAGGTCGGGGAACGCGCCGGTCGTGACGTACGCGATCATCGCGCTCTGCGTGCTGGTGTTCGTTGCTCAGAACATCCCCGGCACCGTCGGCACTCTGGTGGACATCTTCGGAGCGTACCGCCCGCGGTACACCGCGCAGCTGCCCTGGACCATGGTGACCTCGCTCTTCCTGCACGGGTCGATTCCGCACATCGTGCTGAACATGTTCTCGCTCTACATCTTCGGCTCGATCCTCGAGCGCGGGCTCGGGCGCTGGCGCTTCCTGGCGCTCTATCTGCTCAGTGGGTTCGGCGGCTCGGTCGCCGTGCTCCTCATTGCACCGACGATCTCCGTGGTCGGGGCGTCGGGCGCGATCTTCGGCCTGCTCGGCGCATTCTTCGTGATTCAGCGGCGGCTCGGCGGAAACAACCTGCAATTGATCATCCTGATCGTGCTCAATCTGGTGATCGGCTTCGTCCCCGGTTTGAACATCGCCTGGCAGGCGCATCTGGGAGGCCTAGTCGTGGGTGCTGCCGTGGCGTTCGTCTTCGTTCGCACCAGGCGTGCCGACCAGTTGCGCACTCAGGTCATGCTGACGACGGCCATCGCCGTGCTGCTCGTCGTGATCACCATTGCGCTGGTGACCCTGCGCCCCGTCGGCTAGCGGACGCTGGAGTTATCCACAGGTGAATCCACAGTGGGTATAACTACATCGCTGTAGTTCAGGAAAATCGCAGGTCAGCGCCAGCGAGTGGTCATCAGGAACCCGATGAACATGATCCCGAAGCCGATGAGGATGTTCCAGCTGCCGAGGGTCGGGATGGGCAGTTGGCTCTGGCTCACGTAGAAGACGATGATCCAGATGAGGCCCAGCAGCATGAACCCGAACATCACGGGCTTGAACCACACCGGGTTCGGGGCGGGTTCGCCGGAGCGCACCTCTGCGGGACGGTCGGACTTGCGTGCGGTCGTACGGGCCATGCCACAGATTCTAGCGTGATCGGCTGCTTGGGGGTCTCGGTGCGGTGGATCACGCGGCGTGCTCTCAGCGTGCGCATCGTACAATCGTGAGCATGGTTCTGGTGGACGGACGTGTGGCGCGAAGGCGGGCCGAGCGGCGTTCGCGCGTGACATTCGTCGGCGTGCTCGGTGAGGTCTTCATCACCGCGGGCGTGCTCGTGCTGCTCTTCCTGGGCTGGCAGGTGTGGCTCAACGACATCGTCGTCGGCGGGCAGCAGAAGAACCAGGCGATCGAGCAGAGTCAGACGTGGAGCAAGGGCGAGGCCTCGGCTCCAGCTCCGGCGGTCCGACCCGATCCGGGACCCCCAATCGTGATGGCTTCGGCGCCAGCTGACGACGTGCAGTTCGCCAACCTCATCATTCCGCGATTCGGCTCCGACTACACCCGTCCGATCCTCGAGGGCGTCGCAGTGCACGGAGCACTCGCCGACGGAATCGGTCACTACCCCGGCACGCAGATGCCAGGAGACGTCGGCAATGTCGCTCTCGCCGGTCACCGCACCGGGTGGGGAGCACCGTTGGGCGACATCGGCAATCTGATGGTCGGCGACAGCATCTACCTCGAGACCGAGGACGGCTGGTACAAGTACATCTTCCGCACGTTCGCCTACGTCATGCCGACGGGTGTCGATGTGCTGGCCGCAGTTCCGCAGAATCCCGAGGCGGCGCCGACCGATCGCATCCTCACCCTCACCAGTTGCAACCCCAAGACGACCGCGGCCGAGCGCATCATCGCCTACAGCATCTTCGACACGTGGTACCCGCGAGCGGGCGGCCCGCCTCCTGAGCTCGCCCCCGAGGTCGCGGCCGCAGCGGCGGCCGGCTGATGTACGGGGCGCTCTGGCGAGTTCTGCCCGGCCCGTGGTGGGTGCGCGCGCTCATCTTGGCGGCCGCCGCCGCTGTCGTGCTCACCGCTTGTGTACTCTGGGTGTTCCCGTGGGTGAACGACTTCATCACCCCGCAGGACGTCACCGTGGAGGGGCAATGACACACGTACTCGTCGTCGACAATTACGACAGTTTCGTCTACACGCTCAACGGCTACCTCCTGCAGCTCGGTGCGCAGACCACAGTGGTGCGCAATGATGCCTTCTCAGCGGATGACGCCGCGCAGGTCATCCGCGACTACGACGCAGTGCTGCTGTCGCCAGGCCCCGGCACTCCGGCCGCAGCGGGAGTGAGCATCCCGATCGTGAAGGCCGTGCTCGAATCCGGCCAGCCGCTGCTCGGAGTGTGCCTCGGACACCAGGCGATCGGTGAGGCGATGGGCGCCACTGTCACGCACGCCGAGGAACTGATGCACGGCAAGACCTCGCTGATCACTCACGACTCCAGCGCCTTCTACGACGGAGTACCCCAGCCCTTCGTCGCCACCCGCTACCACTCGCTCGCCATCGTCGACGACACCGTGCCGAGTGACCTCATCGTCACGTCGCGCACCGAGGGCGGCGTGATCATGGGCGTACGCCACGAGAGCCTGCCGATCTACGGTGTGCAGTTCCACCCCGAGTCGGTGCTCACCGAGGGGGGCTATCGGATGCTCGGCAACTGGCTTGCCGTCGCCGGCCTGCCCGAGGCTGCCGAGACCGCGCGCGGACTCACGCCACTCGTCAAGCTCGCCTAGGGTTTCGATACGCCGCTTCGCGGCTACTCAACCAGCGGGAGGCGCCGCTTCGCGGCTACTCAACCCGCTGGAGGCGGATCAGCCGCCGCAGTAGCGCAGGCTGATCGGTGACTTCTGCGGCTGGTCGCCCACGATGGACTGGCTGGCGACCGTGCCGCCGGAGCAGCCCTGGTCCACCTGCACGGTGGGGTTGAGTCCGATGGCGTTGAGCGCGCTCGAGGCCTCCGCGATCGACTTGCCCGTGACATCCGGAACCTGCACCAGACCGTTGGAAACGATCAGGTTCACCTCGTGGCCGATGCGGATGACCTCGGAACCAACCCGCTCCGAGCCGCCGGGAGGATCGGAGTCGATCACAACTCCCTGCCGAACGCTTGCCGAGTAGGTCTGAGTGGTGCTGCCGTACTTGAGTCCCTTGGCCTGGAGTGCTGCGATCGCATCCGCTTCGGTCATGTTCGCCACATTGGGCACGGTGACCGGGGTCTCACCGAGGGACACGTAGACGGTGACGGTGAGTCCCGGGTTGACCGTGATGCCGGCGGCGGGGTCGGTGCTGATGATCGCACCCTCGGGAACGGTGTCGCTGGTCTGAGCGACCTTCTCGGGAACCAGCCCGGCGTCGATGAGCGAGGCCGACCCGTCGGCGTAGGTCTGGCCGACCACATCGGGCACTTGAACGGCAACGTTGGCCGTCAGCTGGGCGGGGGCGAGGTTGAAGGTCCAGAAGATCACGGCGGCGATGATCACGACCATGCTCGCGATGCCCGCCCAGATCCACGCGACCGGGGGACGACTCTGCGTGCGCACCAGTCGCTCATCGTTGTCGACGGTGAGCTGGCGCAAGGTCGCCTCGGAGCCGGCGACCGAACTCGGGTTCACCCCGAACAGGGTCGCATTGAAGTCATTCGCGACCAGCTGCGTGCGCGCGGGAACCTCGCCGGCGGCCGCAGCCTCGACATCGGCACGGAATTCGCCCGCGCTCTGGTAGCGCGAGAAGCGATCCTTGGCCAGCGCCCTGAGCACCACGGCGTCGAGCGCTGGCGACACCCTGGGGTTGAGCGTGCTCGGAGCGACCGGATCGGAGTTCACGTGCTGGTAGGCCACCGCGACCGGGTTGTCACCGCGGAACGGAGCGCGCCCGGTGAGGAGCTCGAAGAGCACGATGCCGGTGGAGTACAGGTCGGTGCGGGCATCCACGCTCTCGCCGCGGGCCTGCTCGGGGGAGAAGTACTGGGCGGTGCCGACGATCGCGCTCGATTCGGCGATCGTGGCGGATGACTCGGAGATCGCCCGCGCGATGCCGAAGTCCATAACCTTCACCTGCCCGCTCGAGGTGATCATGATGTTGCCGGGCTTGATGTCGCGGTGCACGACACCGGCGCGGTGCGAGTACTCGAGCGCCGTCAGCACTTGGCTGATGATGCGGGTCGCCTCGGCGGGTTCGAGGGGACCGTCAGCGAGCACGTCCTTGAGCAGGCGGCCGTCGACGTACTCCATCACGATGAACGGAACGAGAGTCTCGGCTCCGTTGGACTCGCGGATTGACTCCTCGCCAGCGTCGAAGATGCGCACGATCGTGGGATGCGCCATCTTTGCTGCGTCCTGCGCCTCGCGACGGAAGCGGGTGCGGAACGCGGGGTCGTTGGCGAGGGAGGGCTTGAGCAGCTTGACCGCAACGCGGCGGCCCAACCGGGTGTCCATTCCGACGTGGACGTCGGCCATGCCGCCTCGCCCGATCAGCTCGCCGAGCTCATAGCGGCCGGCGAGCAGGCGCACGCCCTGTGCAACACCTTCGCTCACGCGTACTCTCCCCGGTCAAACCCGACAGTATCTCTCAGAGTGTACCCGGTGGGTTCTGCGCCACAGTGTCAGTTGACTGTGACTGACGTCTGGTCGGACACCGGGGACTCGAAGTCGGTGCAGAGGGCCGTGTAAGCGATAGTCGTCGTTCCCGGGGTTCCCAGCTCGATCGACAGGGTCGTTGCCGACGACGAGATCGGGTTGGTGCTGGCCGCCGTGCCGTTGGTGATCTGGAAGTTGAATCCGCTCAGGGGGTGTCCACTCGGGCAACCGCTGTAGTTCGGCCAGTTCACGGTGATGTCGTTGCCAGCGAGCCACGGCCCGGCCGGTGCGGTGACCGCGGCCGGCTTGGGTGCCGAAGGGGGCGGAATCTCCGTGTAGAAGTTGACCGTGATCGTCTCGCCCTTGCGCACGTTGCCCTTGGGGTTGACGCTGTAGGCCAGACCGACCTGCTCCTCGGTGGGGGCTGCAATTCCCTGCTTGGGGTCGAGCACGAGGCCGAAGTTCAGGCTGGCGATGTAGGACTGCACGTCGTCCTGCGTGCGCCCGATCACCAGGGTGTCGTCGAGGAACACCCGGTTGGGTGCTGATGGCGTTGGGCTTGGTGACGACGCGGTCGAGGAGCTCGCGGGCGGGCTCGACGGGTTGTCGTTCGGCGGAGGGCTTGCGAGCAGCGCGATGATCGTGCCGACGAGCACCACGGCAAGCAGCGAGACGATGGCCACGAGCGGCCAGGTCCACGGGTTGCGCCGACGCTCCTCGACGGGCTCGGACGCCTCGAGTGCGCCGTTGACCGGGAGCACCCGCGTTGCCTGGGTGGCGTTCTGTCCGTAGTTCGGGCCGACGGTTGCGGCGTGCGAGCCGGTGCCGAGGATGCCAGGCACCGCCGCTGCGGCGGCAGCGACATCCCCCCGGCGAAGCGACTGCGCCGCGCGGGCCAGGTGTGCGGCCGAAGCGGGCCGGTCGGCGGGGTTCTTGGCGATGCAGGAGTACACGAGGTTGCGCACCGGCTCGGCGATGGTGACCGGCAGCTCCGGGGGCGTCTCGTTGATCTGCGCCATCGCGATGGCCACCTGCGACTCGCCCGTGAACGGACGCTGTCCCGCGAGCGCCTCGTAGGCGACGATGCCCAGCGAGTAGATGTCAGTGGTGGGGGACGCGGCGTGCCCGCTCGCCTGCTCCGGCGAGAGGTACTGCACGGTTCCCATGACCTGGCCGGTCGCCGTCAGCGGCACCTGGTCGGCGATGCGTGCGATACCGAAGTCGGTGATCTTCACCCGGCCCTCGGGGGTGATGAGAAGGTTGCCGGGCTTGATGTCGCGGTGGACGAGCCCGGCCGCGTGGGCTGCCTGCAGGGCCATGGCCGTCTGGGCGACGATGTCGAGGACCTTGTCGGTGGGCAGAACCCGTTCGCGCTCGAGGATCGCGCTCAGCGCCTCGCCCGGCACGAGCTCCATGACGAGGTAGGCGCTGCCATCCTCCTCGCCGTAGTCGAAGACGTTGGCGATGCCTTCGTGATTGACCAGCGCGGCGTGCCGGGCCTCAGCACGGAAGCGCTCGAGGAAGCCGGGGTCGCCGAGGTACTCGTCCTTGAGGATCTTGATCGCGACGGTGCGCCCGATCACGAGGTCGGTAGCCTGCCAGACCTCGCCCATGCCTCCGATCGCGACGCGACTGGAGAGTTGGTATCTGCCACCGAAGGTGAGCCCGCTGCTGGGTCTCATCTGAATAGCACCGCCTCTAGTACTTTCTTCGCAATGGGAGCTGCGATCGCGTTCCCGTAACTGGACTGTCCGAGTCCGGCGCCGTTCTCGACAACCACTGCAACGACTACCTGTGGATCGTTTGCCGGGGCAAACCCGGTGAACCAGAGGGTATAGGGATCACCCTCGCCGTTCTCGGCTGTACCGGTCTTACCCGCGACATCGACTCCGTCTATTCTGGCATTACTCGCCGCGCCGTTGCTGACTGAGCCGACCATCATCTGGGTTATCGCGGCAGCAGTCTCGCGGCTCATCGCCTGCCCGTAGACGCTCGGCTCAAGTGACTGCAGCACCGTCAGATTGGGCGCGGTGATCGACTCCACGAGGTTCGGCTTCATCAGGGTGCCGCCGTTGGCGATCGCCATCGAGACCATGGCCATCTGCAGTGGGGACGCCCGCACGCTGGACTGGCCGAAGGCGGAGAGCATCGTCTGGGGCTCGTCGAGTGCTCGCGGGTACACGCTGGGAGTCGACTCGAGGGGAACAGACACGCTCGAGTTGAAGCCGAACTTCATGGCCTGAGCGAGGATCGCGCGCGTGCCGATCGCCTGCCCAAGTTCGGCGAAGGGGATGTTGCAGCTGAGCCGGATCGCGTCCGAGATCGACACGGTTGGCGCGCCACCGCAGTCATCCCCGCCGGAGTTGATGATCACGCTGTCGCTCTGCGGCAGCTGAAGCTGGGGCGGATTGGGGAACTGGCTGTCGGCCGTGTACTGGCCGCTGTCGAGTGCCGCGGCTGCGACCACGAGCTTGAAGGTCGAGCCAGGGGGGTTGAGGTTGCCGGCAAGAGTCCGGTTGAAGAGCGGGCCTGCCGGGTCAGCGAGCAGCTGGTCGTAGGCCGCGATCACCTGGTCGGTGTCGTGGCCAGCGAGCGTGTTGGGGTCGAACGTGGGCTTCGACACCATCGCGAGGATGGCCCCGGTCTTCGGGTTGATGGCGATGACCGCGCCCTGAAGATCGCCGAGCGCATCCCAGGCCGCCTGCTGGATGTCGCGATCCAGGGTCAGCTCAACCGCCGCCCCCTTGGGGTTCTGTCCGGTCAGTAGCGCGTTGACCTGATCGAGGAACTGACTGTTGGAGGTTCCGCTCAGGTAGTCGTTGAGGCTGCCCTCGATGCCGGTGTTGCCCTGGTTCAGGGTGAAGTACCCGGTGGCGGGGGCGAACAGCGGGCCATCGGTGTAGGTGCGCTGGAACTTGAATTCGTCGTCGGTCGGAACCGACTCGGCGATCGGCTGCCCGTCGACGAGGATCGGGCCGCGCTCGGCTGAGTAGCTGGCATACAGGGTGCGCGAGTTGCGCCCGTCGGCGCGCAGACTGTCGGCAGTGAGCACCTGGATGACCGTACTCGAGCCGAACAGCGCGAGGAACATCAGCAGCACCACGATGCTGACGCGCTTGAGTTCCTTGTTCACTGGCCCACGACCAGACGGTTGTCCGCGGCATCCAGCGGGTCGATGACCAGCCGAGGCTGGCTGCGCACGCTGTCAGACAGTCGCAGCAGAAGCGCGGCGATGATCCAGTTCGCGACCAGGGAGGAGCCGCCGGCTGCGAGGAACGGGGTGGTGAGTCCGGTCAGCGGGATGACGCGGGTGACGCCACCGATCACGACGAAGACCTGCAGGGCGATGACGAACGAGAGGCCCACACCAAGGAGGCGCCCGAAGTCGTCCTGACCGGCGAAACCGATGCGGAAGCCGCGGGAGATGAAGAGCAGGTAGAGCGCGAGGATGGCGAACAGCCCCACCATGCCCAGCTCCTCGCCGAGCGCAGAGATGATGTAGTCGCTCTCGGCGAGCGGCGTGATGTCGGGCCGGCCCTGACCGAGCCCGGTGCCGATCAGGCCGCCATCCGCCAGACCGAACAGCCCCTGCACGAGCTGGTAGCTGCCGCCGTCAGCATCGTAGAGCTCGGGGTTGAAGGGATCGAGCCACGTGCTGACGCGTCCACCCACGTAACTCAGGGTCTGGCTGGCCACGACCGCGCCGATGATGAACATGCTCAGACCGAGCACGATCCAACTGGACCGGCCGGTGGCGACGTAGAGCATCACGAGGAAGAGTCCGAAGTAGAGCAGGGCCGTTCCGAGGTCGCGCTGGAAGACCAGTACGAGCATCGAGGCGGCGAAGACCACGAGGATCGGACCGAGATCACGGGCCCGCGGGAACTGCATGCCGAGGAAGCGCCGACCCACCATGGAGAGCGAGTCCCGTGCAGAGACCAGGTAGCCAGCGAAGAAGATCGCCAGCGCGACCTTGCCCAGCTCGCCGGGCTGGAACGAGAAGGGACCGAGCTCGACCCAGAGCCTCGCGCCGTTCCGAGTCGCGCCCACCAGAGGAAGCATGGGAAGCAGCAGGAGCAGGATTCCGCTGAACATCGCGATGTACCGGTAGCGCTGCAGCACCCGGTGGTTGCGCACGACGAGCAGCACCCCGATCGCGATCGCGATGGCCACGGCCGTCCAGGCCATCTGCCGCAGGCCGCCGTTGTCCCACCCGGAGTCCTCGTCGGCGAGGCCGATGCGGTAGATCATCGCGATGCCGAGGCCGTTGAGCACGGTGATGATCGGCACGATCAGGGGGTCGGCGTCGGGAGCGACGACCCGCAGGGCGATGTGCATCCCGATGAGAAGCAGGCCGAGCAGTCCCGAGAGGGCGAGCACACCGAGGTCGAGCTGCCCCAGGGCGCCGAGCTGCACGAGGGCGATCGCCGCCACATCGATGGCGATCGCGAAGAGCAGGAGAACCAATTCGAGGTTGCGCAGCCGAGCCGGCACACGCAGTCTGAGCCGGATCGTTGAGGTGAACGTCGACCTAGGGGACTCGGGCATCCGACAACTTATCCACTATTCGGCGGGCGTCGGCGAGGTCCTCCGCGTTGATCGTGGCCTCCACCTGCTGACGCTGGTACAGGGGCAGGTTGGTGAGGGTGATGGTCGTCGTCTCGTAGACGTGGGAGAGCTCGATCGGCCCGATGTCCTGTTGCACGCCCTGGAAGATCGCGACCCGGCCATCGCTCGCACCGACGAAGTAGTGGCGCTGGGTGAAGTTGTAGCCGAGGACGATGGCCCCGATGATGGCTGCGATGGCCACCGCGATGAAGACGAGCCAGGTGGTGCGTCGACGTCGGGCGCGCTTGCGGTCCTCGATGATGAGGGCGTTCAGGTACTCGTCCGACTCGGGTTCGAAGTGGCTGTCGTCGGTCTGCGTCGCCTTGAGCGGATGCAGCAGCAGGCTCGGCAGGCGCAGCGGACGCCGACCGGCCTCGGCGTCGAACGACAGCGGGGAGGCGGCGGAGCCGACGGTCACCGGCGGATTGTGCGACGAGTCGCCCGTCTCATCGACGTCGACGAGAACGACGGTGACGTTGTCGGGGGCGCCCTGGTCGAGACTCTCCTTGACCAGGCGGTCCGAGGCGGCCTTGGCGCCGGCGACCGTCGCAAGCACCGTGGCGATCTTGTCCTCGGCGACGTAGCTGCTCAGGCCGTCGGAGCAGATGACCCAGCGATCGCCGGCCTTGGTCTCCATGACGGTCGTATCGATCTCGGGCGACGCATCGACGTCACCGAGCACCCGCATGAGAACCGAGCGCCGGGGATGCACGGCCGCTTCTTCTGCTGTGATGCGGCCGCTGTCGACCAGCCGCTGCACGAAGGTGTGGTCGTTGGTGATCTGGGTGAGTTTGCCGTCACGGAACAGGTAGATGCGGGAGTCGCCGATGTGCGCGATCGCCACGTGGTTGTCGACGCGGAGCAGGCCGCTCACGGTCGTACCCATGCCGGTGAGTTCGCCGTGCTCGAAGACCGTCTCGGCGAGCAGGGAGTTCGCGGCAAGAAGCGCCGACTGCAGCGCGAACTCGGCATCGTTGGGTGAGGTGTACTGGCGATCGGTCTCGGTGATGCGCTTGACCGCGATCGCCGAGGCGACGTCGCCGCCCGCGTGGCCACCCATGCCGTCGGCGACGAGGAACAGGTACTGTCCCGCGTAGCCGCTGTCCTGGTTGTTGGAGCGCACCTTGCCGACGTGCGAGACGGCCGCGCTCCTGTCAGTACTGGCCATCACCTACCGCCGAAGTTCGAAGCTGGTCGTACCGATCTTCACCGGTGTGTTCAGCGGTACCTGCGTGGGAACGATCACGCGGACCGAGTCCAGGTACGTGCCGTTGGTCGAGTCTAGGTCCTGGATGACCCAGCCCTCGTTCCACTTCAGGAGCCGAGCATGATGCGTCGACGTGTAGTCATCGCGGATGACGAGTCCCGATTCGCTCGAGCGACCGATGGTGAGCTGCTCCTCCGGAAGGTCGATCTCGAGACCCTCCTTCGCGCCCGACGTGATCACCAGCCGAGTGGCGTTGACGGAGCCGATCGGGTCGTGCGCGACAGCGGGTTTCGGTGCCGGTGGGGCGGCTGCGGGCAGGGTGGCCGCGACCGGTGCGGCGACGCTGGCGGCGGGGACGGGCATCCGTCTGGCCTTCTGACCGAAGAGGTCGGAGCGCAGGGCGTAGACGATAGAGAAGACGAAGCCCCACAGCACGGCGAGGAATGCCAGCCGCAGCAGGAGCAGTGTCAGTTCACTCACCGTGCACCACCCGGACGGTCGTTGCGCAGGTCGGCGAACTGGTCGACCTCGGCGGCCTGGGCGAGCACGCGGAACACGATGCGGGTGCGGCCGATGTCGATCACCGAGTCGGGGGCAAGCGGGGCCTTGGCCACCGGCGTGCCGTTGAGCAGCGAGCCGTTGGTCGAACCCAGGTCGTTGACCTGTGCGCGGGTGCCGTCCCAGAGGATCTCGACATGCTTGCGCGAGATGCCGGTGTCATCCACGGTGATGTCGGCATCGCTGCCGCGTCCGATGATCGTGCGCGAGTGGGTGATCGGGTACCGCTTGCCACCGATGTCGAGCACCGGGGTCCACGCGACGGCACCCTTCACGTTGGTCGAGGTGACGTCGATCATTCCCTGGCTGAGCGAGGGGTCCTCGGCGAGAGCGATCGAGATGCCGCCCGCGAATGAGTAGTGCTGCGCGGCGGCGTGACGCTGCACGAGCTCGGTCAGCTCATCGATGAGCGTCGGGCCGAGGGCGACCATGCGCTGGTAGTCGACCGAGCCGAGCCGCACGGTGAAGGAGTTCGGCACCAGGATGCGGTCGCGCGAGACGACCGCCGCCTTCGTGTCCAACTCGCGACGCAGGGCACTGGTGATCTCGACGGGCTGCAGACCACTCTTGAAGGTCTTGGCGAAAGCGCCGTTGACGGCGCGCTCAAGACCCTTCTCGAAGCTGTCCAGAAGACCCAAGACTCTCCTCGTGATTGCCCGTACTGGTTATCACGATGTTAGCCGGTGGTCCCGGGCGGAACCTGTCCGCCACAGGGCGACCACCGCCGCGAAACCAACGAGTGCCATTCCCGCCAGCGCGAGGAAGCCCACGGTGAACGACCCCGTCGCATCCCGAAGCACGCCGAGCAGCAGCGCCGAGGCGAACCCGCCGAGGTTCGCGCAGAAGTTGCCGAAGCCCGAACTGAGCCCCGCCACCCCCTGACCGAAGATGCGCGCGGGCACCGCGAAGAGCGGCCCGAAGTAGAGCTGGATGAACACCGCGAGCAGGGCGATGATCGCCAGCATGATCGGGATGCTGCTGACCTCGCCGAGCACGGCGAGCAGAAGCGTCATCGCCCCCAACGACACGGCGATCACCAGCAACGGCCTCTTCAGCCGGTCGGACAGGATGCCACCGCCGATGTTGGCCGGCGCCGTGATCGCCGACGACACCGCGACGACGATGCCTGCAGCGCCGATCGCGAATCCGCGGTCCTCGATCAGGAAGGCGGGCAGCCAGAAGGTGAAGCCCGAGACGATCCACAGTCGGGCGAACTGGATGACACCGAGCAGCCACCACGCCGCGGTGGACCACACCCACCGCGTCGGCGCGGACTTCGGCACCTCGCGGGGCGGGCCGTCGTCGCCGAGGAACCAGAACGCCACGAGCACGGCGAGCCCCAGCACCGACGACAGGATGATCACCCCGCGCCATCCGAGCGGGTCGACGAGCAGAGGCCCCGCGAGATTCACCACGATGTTCGACGAGAATCCGCCTGCGACGAAGAGTCCGAGGGCGGTGGCCCGCCGCGCCTCGGTGAAGTGTCGCGCGATCAGGATCATGCCGGGGATGAACATGAAGGCACGGAAGATTCCGCCGATGGCCTGAGTGGCGAGCATCCAGCCGAAGTCGGTGCTGAGCGCGAAGGCGATGGCAAGAGCGTTGGCGCCGAGGATGCCGATGGCGAAGATGAGCTTCGGGCTCACGCGATCGGTGATGAGGCCCGCGGGTATCTGCATGAACGCGTACGACAGGGTGGCGACGGCGGCGAGCAGGCCGGCCTGCGAGAAGCTGAGGTCGAGTTCTGACCGGATCAGCGGCAGGAACAAGGCGATCGCGCCGACCGCAATCGCCTGCGTCGACTGTGCGACCACGATGAGCGTGCTGTTGAGCGCGACACCGCGCGTGGTCGAACCCATGGGACTCCCGATGCTAGCGGGCGTTGCTCTGTGATAATCTCGCTCAGTTGACGCGTGCTGCGTCGGCAGGTGAGCGCGAGTGGCGAAATTGGCAGACGCGCACGGTTCAGGTCCGTGTGCCCGTGAGGGCATGGGGGTTCAAGTCCCCCCTCGCGCACCATGAAGAAGGCGTCACCCCCGGGTGGCGCCTTCTCTGTTTGCCGGGCGCCGTCGCGAGCCTCAGTGCGAGGCGCGAACCCGCGCGACGAGTGGCCGTACGGTGCGCCGCACTCGCGAGCGCGCTCGCGTGACCAAGCTTCGGCGAGGCTTGGGCGGAACCTTCTCGGTCCACGCGGCGGTGAGTTCGACCAGCCAGCGGCGGGTGACCGCCTCGCCGCCGTACTGTTCGGCGGTGAGCCGCGCCGCGCGTCGCATCACGCGCAGTTCACGGTCGGAGCGCTCGCCGAGCCAGGCGATCGCATCCCGAAGACCGGATACGTCGCCGGACTTCACGAGCAGACCATCGACGCGATCCGTGATGATGTCGGCGGGGCCGTAGGGCACGTCGTACGCGATGGGGATGCAGCCGGCCGCCATCGCCTCGGTGAGTACGAGCGGCAGACCCTCCGACACCGACGCCAGAGCGAGGAAGCCGTGATCGGCGAGCCGGGAGCGGGCCTGCGTGTCATGCCCTCGCAGGTGCACCAGGCCGCCGGTCGTCTGGGCGAGTTCGGCCAGGCGGGAGCTCTCCACCCCGGTGCCGTAGACGTCGAGAGTGACGCCCGATCCGCGCACGGCCTCGATCGCGTGATCCACCCGCTTGCGGGCGATGAGAGAGGAGAGGATGATCCCGGAGGTCATGGGTCGGGCGCGGCGGGCATCCGCAGCTCGGGGAAGATCGATCGACACGGGCACGACGATCACGTTCGGCGTCGCGCCGAGCAGGAGTCGGATGTCGTCGCGCTGGCGGGAGGAGAGCACGACCACGCGGTCGAACTTCTCGAGGGACTGGAAGGTCTCCGCCCTGGTCGCCCGTAGGGGTGCGAACGGGCGTTCGTCGCCCTGGAGGTGGGAGCCGTGTACGACGTGCACCGTGAGCACGTCCCGTCGGCGATAGGTGGCCATGAACCGCGCGCTGGTCTTGCTGTCGACGATCATGATCGCCGGCTCTCCCGCCCGCAGTGCGTCGAGCCAGAAGCGGTAGAGACCCCAGATCGAGCCCCACGACTTCGCCGGTCGGCCCGCCGCATCGCACAGCACGACAGATCGACCACCGTGGATGCCCGGCTCGTCGACATCGCGTCGGTCGCTGACGAGCAGGCTTCCGTCGTCGCGGAGGTGGTCGACCTGAAGCACGGTGGTGCCGTCGGCGGCGAGTCGGGTGCGCGTGCGGCCGACGATCGGAACATCGGACCCGAGTGGTGCGAACGCGGTGACGTCGGGTGCGGCATCCGCCACCGGGGTGGAGGCGCGCAGCCAATCCCAGAGGTTCACGAGCGACACCCCGTCAGCCAGTTCGCCGGTGCCGCGAAGCTCGGCCCCCACCCTGTCGTAGCCCTCGAACTCGTCGAAGGTCAGAACCTCGACCCCGGTCACCCCCGACCGCACGAAGTTGCGTGACCGCTGAAGCACAGCCCGCGTCATGCCCCCGTGCTGCGCTCGCACTTGCCACAGAACTGCAAAGTGCCGTGCCGGCAGTGTCCCCATGGTCGCAGGCTAGGCCGCGAGTCTGGGAGTCCGGTAAGGCGGTGCACCGCTTCCGCTGAGAGTTCTCACATGTGGGCGACGGGGACTGTCTACGCTGGGGGCATGATCGACCTGCCTCCCGGGTACAGCATCCGCCACACCGTCGAGGGCGACCACCTCACCGTGGTCGAGGCGATCGGGCGCTGGTGGGACACCCCCAACCGCGCGATGCTGGGCCTGCTCATGCCTCGGCTGTTCTTCCAGTTCTTCACCGGCACCAGCTGGATCGTGGATAACGAAGAGGGCGAGATCGGGGCGTTTCTCATCGGGTTCCGATCGCAGGACGATCCCCAGGTCTGCTACATCCACTTCGTGGGCGTCGACCCCGACCTGCGCCGAACCGGAATCGCGCGCCAGCTGTACCTGCTGTTCTTCGAGACGATGAAGGACCTCGGATGCTCGCAGGTGCGCGCCATCACGGGGTCGTTCAACCGGCGCTCGCAGGCGTTCCACGCCGCACTGGGGTTCGAGGCCCACGGTGATCGCGAGATCGACGGGGTGTTGGCGTATCCCGACTACGACGGTCCGGGCGAGCCGCGGGTTGCGTTCAGCCGCGGTCTTTAGACCCCCCTCTTGGAGGTCTTGTTCGCGTGATCCGCCGGCAGAATAATTAGCCGCATGAAGAGCTTGAGGATCCTTGCGGCTGTGGTCGCCGTCTCCGCCGTCGTGGGCCTGTCGGCCTGCGCTCCCACCCAGCCCGTGGTGGCTCCCGTGACCGTGAGTGTCGGAGACCTTCAGGGCGCGACCGTCGACGTGGCCCTGAACCAGGTGATCAACATCAACACCGGTGATCTGGCAGTCGACAGCTACACCGCGGAGATCGCAGACCCGAGCATCCTCGAGTTCGTGCAGGGCAAGGAGGAGGGCGGTGCCACCTTCAACCCCGGACTGAAGCCGCTCAAGGTCGGCACCACCGAGGTGACGATGACGAACGCCCAGGGCGGGATTCAGCCGCTCACGTTCACCGTGAAGGTGACCGGCTAGGCGCGATCGCACGGCGCTGGCGGCAGGTAAGCGCCGCCGCCGTCACTCCTCGTTGGAGTCGACTTCGTCGGCGTCGATGTGCGCGAGGTAGGCGTCGACTACCTCGTCGGACGGTCCGATGGCTCGAACGCGGCCACCATCCAACCACACGACCTGATCACAGAGCGCGCGCACCTGAGGCATCGAGTGTGACACCAGGATGATCGTGCGCTTCTGGTCGCGGAACTCCGCGAACTTGCGCTTGGACTTGGTCTTGAATGCGGCGTCGCCCACCGCGAGAACTTCGTCGACGATGAGGATGTCGGGGCTGACGTGCACCGCTACGGAGAATCCGAGCCGAACATACATGCCCGAGGAGTAGTTCTTCACAGGCTGATCGATGAACTTGCGCACCTCGCTGAAGTCGACGATCTCATCAAATCGGGAGTCGATCTCCTTCCTCGACATGCCGAGAATCGAACCGTTGAGATAGATGTTCTCCCGACCGGAGAGCTCAGGGTGGAAGCCGGAGCCCACCTCCAAGAGCGACGCCACACGTCCCGACATCGTGATCTGGCCCTCATCAGGGTGAAGAATGCGGGCGAGAGTCTTGAGGAGCGTCGACTTGCCCGAGCCGTTCCTGCCGATGAGGCCGAGCGTGGTTCCCCGAGGAACGTCGAATGAGACATCCCGCACCGCCCAGAACTCCTCGTAGACGGATGCCCGGCCCCGCATGAGGGCGCTCTTGAGGGTGGCGTTGCGCTCCCGATAGAGACGGAAGCGCTTCGATACACCGTCGACGACGACTGCTGATTCGGTCACAGTAGCTCGGCCAATCTCTTCTCGTTGTTCACGAAGACCACGTATCCGAGCAGGAATGCTCCGATCGCCCAAGCGAAGCACACGAGGCTGTCGTCAAGCGCGGGCCAGGTGTTGTCGTAGAGCAGGTTGCGGAATACCGCGATGAATCGCTCCATGGGGTTCAGCCGGTAGACCGTGAGGATCCAGTCGCCGCGCTGTGCCGCTGCGGTCTCGACGAGGGAGATCGGGTAGATCACCGGCGTGAGGTAGAACCACATTGAGATGACGATCGCGGTGAAGTGTTGGGTGTCGCGGAAGTGCACGTTCACGATCGCCAACAGCATGGCGATACCGGTCGCGAGTAGTCCCAAGAGCACCATGAAGACGAGGAGCAACGGGATCCACGGGATCGGGAATCCGCCGAACAGCCAGATCGCCGCGATGAGCACACCGAGCTCGAAGAGCCAGTTGAACCCCGTGGACAGCGTGACCGCGAACGGCAGATGCATCCGAGGGAAATACACCTTCTTGATCAGCCCCGCATTCGACACGATCGAGCTCAGACCACCGGTAACTGCACGGGTGAAGAAGCTCCACGCGAGAAGCCCGCTCATCAGCCAGAGCGGGTAGATGTCCAAGCCGGACGGGTCTCCCACCCGCGGACGCGCTTGGAAGATGAAGGAGAACACCACCGTGTACACGAGCATCGTGGCCAGAGGGTTGAGAAGTGACCAGAGCTGGCCCAGGACCGTGCGGCGGTACTTGCCCTTGATCTCGCGCTGCACCAAGTTGCCGAGAAGCTCTCGCGTGCGCAGCAAATCTCGGGCGTAGGACATCGTTACTCTCTGATCAGGTGGACCGGCCAAGTCTACGTAAGGGTCCGAGGGTGTGCTCTCTCAGCGCCGCCCAATAGAGTGCTCAGTGATGCTCGTCTACTTCGTCAATCACAGTTCAGCGCCCGATCATCTGGGTGGCGCCGAGCGGTCGATGATCAAGCTCGTCGAAGACTGGCGTGCCACGGACCCGAGTTTCGAGCCGTTCTTCATCACTAAGGCCCCGCACGGTCAGTTCGTGCGTGCTCTGGAGCGACGAGGGTGGAAGTACGCATCATTCCGGTTTCGGGGCTGGGCCATCTCGCTGAAGCATCCCAAACCGACCGAGTTGGCCTACTTCGCCAGGGATGACTACGCCGCGACCGCGGGCATCGTGCGCACGATGAGAAAGCGTCGCCCCGACCTGGTGGTGACCAACACCGTGGTCGCCCCGTGGGGTGCGTTCGCCGCGAAGGCACTCGGAATACCGCACGCGTGGTTCGTTCGCGAGTACGGCGACCTCGACCACGGCCTGCACTTCCAGCATGGGAGAGCCGACACGTTCCGAGACATCGGCCTGCTCTCGGAGGCTGTCTTCGCCAACTCCAGAGCGATCAGGGATCATGTCGCTCAGTACGTCGATGAGCACAAGATCTTCGTGTCATACCCTCAGCTGGACGTGCCGGATCTCCCCGAGAGGGCAGCGCAATCGCCCGACGTCGACCCGTTCCCGCAGCCGGAGCCGGGCCTCAAGATCACGGTCGTGGGCCGGTTGGCCCCATCGAAGGGCCAGTGGCGTGTGGTTGAGGCAATCGGTGAGCTGAGTGCGCGGGGAGTGGTGGCGAGTGTCTGCTTCGTGGGGGCGAAGATGGTGCCCGACCATGACGCCAAACTGCTGCGGCGCGCACGCGCGCTCGGGGTTGAGAGCCACATCGTGTTTGCTGGAGAGCAGCCGAATCCCTTTCCGTACATGGCCGCGGCGGACGTCTGCGTTACGCCGTCGGACAACGAGGCCTTCGGACGAACGACACTCGAATACCTCACGATGGGCAAGCCGGTGCTGGCCACTCGCGCCGGCGGGAGCACCGAGCTGGTGGAGGACGGCACGAACGGCTTCCTGTTCGACGGCGCCAACCCATCTGAGCTCGCCGATGGACTCGCGCGGTATGCGGCCAACCCCGCACTCATTGCCGAGCACGGGCGAGCCGCCGCACAGTCCGCCTCGATCACCCAATCCGGAGAGAACGGCAACCCGCAGACGATCCAGCGGCTCAAGCATGTTGCGGCGAGCACGGACGTGTATCGACTACCGAACGTAGCTCGATTCTGGTTCGAGCTCCCCACCCTCATCTCGGGAAACCCAGGCAACACGATCACGCTGTCGTATCTCATCAGCCGCCTCTTCACCCGCGGACGCAACTTCTTGCGCAACCCCGTGGCCGCGATCCGCCGCCGTCTGTCGCGGTGACCGAAGTGGGTCAGCGCGCGCCGATTTGCGTGGTCGTGCCCGTCTACGGAGCGCGGGAGAGCGTTCTGCGCTGCGCTGTTGCGCTGATCTCCACCGTCGACCATGCGGTTGACAGTGTGATCTTCGTCAACGACTGCGGCCCCGATGCCGACGCGATCGAGCGCGACATTCTGAAGGTGATCGCCGCGCAACCGTCGTTCTCCTACGCCCGGAATGCCCGCAATCTCGGTTTCGTCGGAACGTGCAATCGAGCGGCGCTGGAGTTGGCACCTCCGGGGTTCGATCTGCTTCTTCTCAACAGCGACGCGATACCGACAGCCGGCTGGATGGACGAGCTCGCCGCGGTTCTCGCACACTCACCCAGGCACGGGGTGGTGTGCGCTCGCAGTGACAACGCCACGATCGCGAGCTTGCCTTTCCGTCTCCGGAACCCGTCTCAGGCGCGGAGTCGGCAACGGACCGCAGAGGTGCATTCTGCGCTGGTCGATACCCTGCCGCAGTTCAGTGTCACGCCGGTCGCGATGGGCTTCTGCTTTCTCGTTCGGCGGAGCCTCATCGACCAGTTCGGACTGTTTGACGAGGCGTTCGCGCCCGGATACGGCGAGGAGAATGACTTCTGCCTGCGAATGCGTGATCAGGGCTATCTCTCGGTGATGGCGCATCGAGCCCTGGTATTCCACGAGGTGGGTCAGAGCTTCCCCTCCCCCCAGCGAGTACGGCTGCGGTCACGGCACGAGCGCTTGTTGCGTGTGCGGCATCCCGAATACCCCACGCTCGTGCAGCGTTACCTGCACGCCGACATCGATGCTGTGGATGCGTTCGCCGACTGCCTGGTGCTGCCTCACGGCGAGACACCCCGCATTCTCATTGCGGTGGGCGAGCATTCCGTCGGACGCGCCGAGCTGATCGCATCCCTTGAGAGGCGCGCTCAGCTGTCGGTGCTGGGCGCGCCGGCGGACGCGGTGGGTGTCGATCGGGTGCCAGACTCCCTGGGCAACCGCGTGTGGGATCTGTGCGTTCTTGTAGGAGACGTGCCGCGGCTCCGCACAGTGGTGGCCCTGGCGTCCTCGGCGCGCCAGCTGAACTTGGACAGCATCGACGGCACGAGCGCGGAGCGCGTTCTGCGGGCGGTCGAAGCTGGCATCGATGTGCAGGACCTCCGCTCCTCGTGGAAGTCACTCGTAGCAGCGAAGGAGGAGCTCGGATTATTGCGTCCACCCCGACAGCGCACCCGTGCCCGCGTTCTCGCTCGACTCGACGAGTACGTGCCGCGGGTCTCGACGAAGCTGCGCGAGTTCATCGCTCGGCGGAGCCGCGGCTAGTGTCCGAGATCACCGGTACGGAGATGCCGTGATCGATCCCTCTCCCGGCTCGGTCCTCGCGGCGAGCGATCAGGGCAAGCCGGACACAGCTCTTCACGGGTTCGCCTTTGACGGGCCGCATCTCATTCTCGGCGAAGCAGGACGACTCTGGTACGGAAACGCTCACGCCCGGGCAGTTCACCCCGGCAACGACGGTTCGTACATCGCCGTGAATCAGAGGGGTCGCGTCGCGGTGGTCGGCACCGACCATGCGGGCTATCGCCGGCTCTTTCTGTACCGCAGTGACGGCAACTGGGCGATCTCCGACTCCTTCACCTGTCTGGCCGACTACGTCTCCGAGCGACGGTGGACGATGACGCCTGACCCGAGGATGCTCCAGTCGCTCGCCATGCAAGGCACCATCGGCAACCAGTTGGTGTCACACAGCACTGCCGTGCGGGAGATCGAGATGCTACCGAGCTCTCGCGTGGCGCACATCCGCGATTCGGCCGGCGGCTCCGAGCTGGAGATCCGCGAGGCAGACTCCGACCGGGGTCTCCGCGGGCGCAGCTATCGATCACTCATGCGCGCCTACGTAGCCGAATGGCTTCCCCGAATCGCCACAGTGCTCGCCTCCCCGCTGCCGATCGTGAGCGACCTCACTGGCGGTCGCGACTCACGAACCGTGCTCGCCGCGATACTTCGAGCAGGCGAACTGACGGGAATCGACGTCAATGAGAGAGTGCGGTTCGCTAGTGATCCCCAGCTCGTGCGTGATCTCGCGGTGGCAGAGGAGATCGCTCGACGATACGGATTGCGCCTCAACACCACGGTGACCAACGCCGGCGGCCTGCTGCCGGGTGCGGAGATCGTGCGGCAGTGGCGCACGGTCAATGCGGGCGTCTACTACCCGATCCATCTCGACGACGCGCAGGCTGCGGAAGTCTCGTTGGGTGGCTCGGGTGGCGAAAGCAATCGGAACTTCTATCCCGGTCCCGGACTTTCGCGTCTCTTTGACGTGCGCGCGAAGTACTTCTTCGACCGCGACTCGTTTGAGCATGTCAAGACCCGCGCCTTGGCGGATGCCGCCTCGCTTGCGGTGCGCTCGGAACGTCGGCTCGATCACATGATCGTCCACTATCGACACTTCAGGGATCGACTGCACGGAGGCCGTCGGGGGCACAGGAGCTTGTACTTGACGCCTCTGGCTTCGCGCCACCTGCGCTTTGCCACGACAGCACAGACACCCGAGCTGCGCGGACGCGGACAGATTCTCGCCGATCTGCTCATCAATCTGTCACCACAGTTGGCTCAGATGGAGTACGAGAGTAGCGCGAAGCAGCTCGACTCCCGGCACTTCGACGACGCCATCGATCTCTCGTCGCGGGGTCGAGTCATCCCGGGCCGGGTCTTCGGCACCCTGACCGAGCCGGCGCCCACGTCAGGTCCGCGGTCTCCCTCGAGCATGGAGGCTCTCGCCGAGGAGTTCTTCCGCGTGCTGCCGGTCGCCCAGCAGCACGGACTGGTTCCGGATGACTTCGCTACGACAACCGCGGAATTGATGCGAGCATCCTTGGGAGCCGGGCGGTTCGATCACCCCGAAGACGCACAGCCCGTCGCGCTGATCATGCTCGCAGGGGATCTCGTGCGCTACGGCGCGTCGCGCTGATCGGCCGGATCGAAGACCTCGAGCACGGCGAGGCGCTCGCGCTCCTCAATCACCCGTACGCCGAGACCACCAAGACCCATCGACACCAGCTCGTCAACGATGCCCTTCTCCTCAGCGCGATTCGCGTCATCGACCATGATCACGCTGCCGGGCTTCACCCGGGTGCGCAGGAAGTCGATCGCAGGCCGTCGAGCGTTCGGCCCGCTGGCGCCGGGCGGACCGTCGATGAAGGCGAGGTCGATCGCTCCCAGGTCGTCCCAGCCGTCGCTGGAGTACCACAGCACGTCACCAAGACTGGCCTCGGTCCGTAGTGGCGCCAGCCGCAGCTCGACGACGTCGGCGAGTCCGTTGAGCTCGAGAGCCCGCCGGGTCTGCTGCTCCCAGCGCTCCGAGTGCTCAAGCGCGATGACACGGATACCCGTGCCGGTCTGGGCCGCGAGCCCCGCCCAGACGGTACTCAACCCGCTTCCGGTTTCAAGGAACACCGATCCCGGCGGGAGGGCCTTAACCCGCTCCACTATGGCCAGCAGTGTGGAGGGCAGCGCCTCCCAGCCTGTGGTTGGCACCGAGCTGGCCGCCACATCCAGCATTGTGTGCAGCGTCGAGAAGGCGGCGGTGTCCCTGAGAACCGCCTGACGGATCTGCGCCGCCGCCGAGTTCGTGCCGTTGCCCAACCTCTCGCGGATCTTCGCCAGGTGAACCTCCTGCGCGTCGAGGCGAACGCGGAGGTTCGCTGCGGTTGCGACGAACTCCCGCGCGTCGCGCTTCAGGGCGCTCTCGAAGGCGGCGCGTGCATCCTCGTGTTTCGTCATGGCGAGGGACTGCTGCTTCATAGCCGCAGAGTGCTGTTGCAGCATCGCCGCCACGGCGGCAGTTCTGCGCTCGCTCCGCAGCGTTGCCCGCAGCGTCAGCCCGGCTCCCAGAACGACGGTTGCCATCAGGATCGGCCAGAGAGCGGCCGCGATCAGCACTGTTACCCGGGCCCCCTCGTCGACCGAGGCAGCGACGACGATCAGCAGCACGGACGGGCCGGTGATGGCAAGCAGTGCAACGAGCGTGGCCAGAAGGGCGCGGGTCCTCATGACAACACTGTAACCTCGCGGCCCAATGCTTCGGTGGTCGGTCTAGGAACGCGAGGCCGTTCCCTCGATCAATGACCGTAGGGTCGCGTTCGCGACGATCGTCACGGTTTCCGGCTCAACCCCGAACATGCTTCGAGCCACATCCACTACGTCGCGCTCGGTGAAGTTCTCGCCACGACGGTCACGACCCGACACGAGATCCTCGACGAGAATCACCCGTGAAGTCTTGATCGGGGAGGGACTGTCCGGGTAGCCGTGAAGGGCGCTGATCGTGCGGACGATGACGGTGCCCACCGTCAGGGTGTCGTCGAGACTGACCCGCGTCACTCTCGACTGGCTCACGTGCTCCTGCAGGATGTCGGGAAAGACTCCCAGGGTGCTCCTGTCCGAGGTGAGCGAGTCGAGGTGCGCGACGGCGACTCGTTGGCCACGCGAAGACAACTGCGCGAGTTCGGTCGCGATGCGACGAAGCGTTCCCCGGGGATTCGCTCCCTCACGCCCATCAAACATCACAACGACATCGAACTCGGTGTCGGTGCGCTTCTCACCCAGCAGATAGGGGTGCACCGGGAACGGCCGATCGACCAGGGGATGAGGCAGGTAGGGGCTCATCGATCCCGCCCGAATGCCACGGTGCCACCGCTCGAAGGCGCTCCCGTAGCCGACACGCGCCGGATGCTTCCAGCCATCCCGGAAGTCGCTGCCGCTCAACGAGCCGGATGTGAAGCGGATGAGGGCAAGCGGCCCCCCGGTCTCCAGCAGCGGGATCTCCTGATCGAAGGCTGCCTCCAGTCTCTGTCGGTATTCGGAATCGGCGCCCTTGCGCACCGCGTCGTAGTAGCCGACACGTTCAATCACGCGCTTCTTCCTGAACATCAGTGATGACTCAGTCATGCGGATGCTGAGTCCCCGGGGCTGCACGAACCGCAGATTCTCGGTCACGCGCAGTGATTTGCTCGTGTTCGCGATCACTTCAGAGTTCGCGAGCAGATGGCGGGCCTGCACCTCGAGCCGTCGCGGGTGAACCCAATCGTCGGAGTCCTGCATCGTGACGAACTCTCCTCGGGCCGCGTCGATGCCATCGTTGCGCCTGACGTAGGTTCCCGCGTTGTGCTCAGCGCGGATGACTCGCACTCGACTGTCCATCTCAGCGACTTCGCCGAGAACCCCCGTGAACTCCTCGGGTGACGCGTCGTCCAGGATCAGCAACTCCCAGTTGGTCCAGGTTTGCGCGATCATCGAACGCACTGACGTGATGAGACCGCGGTCTGGCTTGAAACACGTCATGAGTACGGAGATCAGCGGGCCGTCGGTGACGCGGTCGTTCGAGTGCGCTGACAATCGGTCGTAGGGCGTCTCGCCCGTACCATCCAGGGCGACCGGCTCGAGCCCGTAGGGTCGATGGATCGAGTTGAACGCGGCCAGCCAGGTCGCCACAGACGCCTCGGTGGGGGACGGGCCGGTCTCGACCCACGGGTTGAGCAGGTCGGCCGCGAGTTGACGCTCGGTGAACCCCGATGTCGCCCAGTCCTTGAGGACCTCGAAGGCCAGCGCGTCCCTGCCCGTGCGCACGAGCCGCTCGGCGAGCAGCACCCGGTTGCCGTAGGACATTCGCGATTCAGGCAGTTTGCGTGCAATGTACTCGAGGATGGCGCCGGCGGTCTTCTCGTCGTCTTCGTCGGGAACCTGGGCGAGTACGAATCGCGCGAGGCCGATGAGGAGGTTCAGGTCGAGCTGTCCGAGAAGGAGGTGATCCACCTGCTCGCCATCGTTGCTGGCCCTGAGGCCGCGTTCGAGCTCCCCATAGGTGAGACGACCCTCTGTCAGCACGTGGGCGTAGACCTCCCGAGCCCACATCGATCTGCTGCGGGCTCCGAAGATATGCAGAGCACGCAGGTCGAGGCGTGCGGCGGCCGCAATGACCCGGCGGGCTGAGATGTCGGGTGAGGTCGTGTCGATCCAGTCGGGCGCGGTGCCAGCGAGAGCTCCCGACGCCCTGACCTCCGCAGCGTCGGCCGCGGCCTGCTCGGCAACCAGTTGCCGGGTGCGGAATCTGAGTCGCAGGGTGACTGCGAGCACGATGACCATGATGGTTGCCAGATAGTAGAGACCGACGACTACGAGGATGCCAGTCGATTCGGTCATCGCACTGATCGCGATGACAGTGCCGATCACCACCGGCGCGAGAAGAACGAGCGCGATTGCGGCGATCTCCACCGGCCGCAAGCGTGACGTCAGTTCGCGGATACGAGTGATCATTGCCCCATTCTCTCGTGCCTGGCGAGTCAGGGGCCAACGGGTCAGCTTTGCTCATCGGCTAGCCTGAACTCGAAGACGTCGAGGCTGGCATCGTGCCGCAAGTAGGGGACGAACGTGAAGGCAGTCATTATCGGACAGGGCTACGTCGGCCTGCCTCTCGCACAGGCGGCGGTCGGTGCAGGCATATCGGTCGTGGGACTTGAGTCGAAGCCGGAGACGGTCGACGCCCTGAACGCGGGAAAGTCGCACGTCGGTGACATCAGTGACAGTGCCCTCGTGGAGATGCTCAACAGCGGCTACGGCGCGACCGCGGATGTCACAACGATCGCCGATGCTGACGTGGTCGTCATCTGCGTTCCCACGCCCCTGGGCGATCAGGGCGTTCCTGACCTCACGTACGTCACCTCCGCGGCGACCCAGATCGCCGAGAACCTGACGGCTGGCACTCTGGTCGTGCTTGAGTCGACCACGTACCCGGGCACCACCGAGGAAGTTGTGCAACCGATCCTCGAGCAGTCGGGGCTCGCACTCGACACCGGCTTCCATCTCGCGTTCTCCCCGGAACGCATTGATCCCGGCAACCCGACCTTCGGGTTGAGGAACACTCCAAAGGTGGTCGGTGGTGCGACACCCGCATCGACTCGGGCGGCGGCCGAGTTCTACGGCACGTTCATTGAAACTGTCGTGACCACGCGGGGTACTCGTGAGGCCGAGACCGCGAAGCTTCTGGAGAACACCTATCGCCACGTCAACATTGCGCTGGTCAATGAAATGGCACGGTTCTGCCACGACCTGGGAATCGACCTGTGGAATGTCATCGACGCCGCAGCTACCAAACCCTTCGGCTTTCAGGCGTTCTATCCGGGACCGGGAGTCGGCGGGCACTGCATCCCCATCGATCCGAACTACCTGAGTTACGAAGTCCAGCGCAAGCTCGGTTACCCGTTCCGCTTCGTCGAGCTCGCCGAGAGCATCAATGACTCGATGCCCGCCTACGTTGTCGATCGAGTTCAGGATGCGCTTAACGACGTGTCGAAGCCGATCAAGGGTTCATCGGTCCTCCTGCTCGGAGTGACCTACAAGGCGAACGTCAAGGATCAGAGGGAGTCGCCCGCTCGCCCCATCGCCGAGTTGCTCGCTGCGAAGGGCGCCCGCCTGAGCTACCACGACCCGCGGGTTGCGCGGTGGACGACGGAGATCGGCGAGTTGGAGTCGGAGACCGACTTGGAGGCTGCGGTGGCCGCTGCCGACGTCGTGATGCTGCTGCAGGCGCACCGCGAGTACGACGTCGATGCGCTGGCGGAGTTGGCTCAGCTGTTCTTCGACACTCGCGGCAAGAGCACGATCGCCAAGGCGATCAGGCTTTAGGCCGCCGCGCTGACAGCGCCTGCGCAGCCTCAGCCGCGGCGAGTTCGGCGAGCAGGTCGCTCACGACCTCCGTCATCGGGCGTCCGAGCGAGTCGTCGGCCGTCGGCGTGAAACCCGCCCGACCTGAACCCGAGATCTGGTCGATGGCCCTGACCACCGCATCCCCCAAGACCATGGGATGCGCCTCGACGGCCCACAGAAGCGGGTGAAGACCCGCCCGAGTTCCTTCGAACTCGTTGGTGATGGAGATCGCGCCGGCAATGGCCGCCTCGAGCGGCGGATGGCTCGGGTGCGGGCTCGCCTGGAGAGACAGAGCGACGTCGGTTCGCGCCAGCAGCGCGAAGTATTCGTCCCAGTCGAGGGTGCCCACGCTTCGAAGGACGACACCGCTGGCGAGCGTGAGATCGGGGTGATGCTCGCCCGCGGAGATGAATTCGATGTTCTTGGCCCGTGCGCCGAGACGCAGTGCGGCGTGTTCGAGGGCCGCGACTCCGAGGTCGAACAGGTTGCGCGGCTTGCTGGGTCGGCCGTAGAAGAAGATGCGGATCGTGTCATCCCGCACCGCATGCGGCTCTTCGCGGATTCTGTCGACCGCGAGATTGGGGGCGAAAACCCGGGACATGGGCACGTCGATACCGATGCGCTCAGCAAGGTAGCGCCACAGGGGCATCGAGTTCACGAGTATCTGGAATCCTGCGTCGTACGTGTCGCGCGCGACTGTGGATGGGGTGGACCAACCGGCGAATCCGGGCTCGAAGTCCTGTACAAGGTAGATGACCTGGGCGGGTGAGATCCTCCCGTCGTCAACCGCCACCTGCACCGGATGAGCTGTGGTCCAGTGAGTGGCTATCCAGAGGTCGGCGGGGTTGAACGAGGTCGCGACAATCGCACCGCGGACGACGACCGACACGCCCGGTGCGCGCTCCTGCAGCTCCAACTGGATGTGTCGGCCGAGCTCCGGAGTGACCCGCTCACTGAGGAGGATGATGCGCAGGGCGACCCCCCGCCCTGTCGCGATGGCAACCGCGATGTCGAGGGCGGTGCTGACGCCCGCGAACAGGCGCGTGGTGTCGAGTTCGCTGAGAATCAGGTTCACCTTCGCGGGTTCGGCGGGGTCCTCCGTGATGGCGGCGAGCGCGAGAGCCGCCGAGCTGAGGCGACGGTGCACTCGAGTCTGTGGTCGCGCGCGACGCGCCTCTCGACGCATCTGCGGGGTGTCCGTGATTGACTGCACGACCCGGGCGCTATTCACGGCGGCGCGGAAGGAGGAGGAGCTCACATACAGTGCAACGAACCGCGTGAGCTCGACCGCACCGCGTACGACTCGTGACACTGCTCCGACCTTCCCCAGAGTGGGTGACTTCCCTTGGAATTCAATCACGTCCCCCTCAGACGCCCCCACCCGCGCGACTCCCGACCGTGTTAGGTTCGGGAAATGTCACGCATAGCGGCGGTTGCCCCCGTCCTGCCCGCGTTCGCCTACACCCAGGCGGAGATCACCGCTGAGCTCGCTCCGCTGATATCGACGGTGCCGGGCAAGCGGGCCGTGCTTGAGCGGATGCACGCGTCATCAGGTATCGGCACCCGACACACAGCGCTGCCGCTGGAGCGCTACCGCGACCTCGGCGACTTCCGTCAGGCCAACGACACGTTCATCGAGGTCGCCACGGATCTCGCTGAGCGGGCTCTGCGCACGGCGCTCGCCGACGCGGGCCTCGAAGCGCCCGACGTGGACTTCGTCATGTTCACCTCGGTCACGGGAATCTCGGCGCCCAGCGTGGACGCCCTGCTCGTGTCGCGCCTGGGCCTTCGTCCCGATGTGAAGCGGTTGCCCTCGTTCGGCCTCGGCTGCGTGGGGGGAGCCGCGGGCATCGCACGGGTCAATGACTACCTGGTGGGGCATCCGGATGAGGTGGGCGTTCTGCTGAGCGTCGAGCTGTGTTCGCTGACTCTGCAGCGCGACGACGAGACGATCGCCAACTTCGTGGCGACGGGGCTGTTCGGCGATGGTGCGGCAGCGGTCGTCATGGTCGGCGAGGACCGCGCTGAGCCCGGCCCCCGCATCGTCGACACCCGCAGCTCGTTCTTCCCCGACACCCGCGAGGTGATCGGCTGGAACATCGGCGGCTCCGGCTTCGAGATCGTGCTGACCGCGGGCGTCGCGGACGTGATCGAGCGGCACTTCCCCGTCGAGGTCGCCGCCTTCCTGGCAGACAACGGTCGAGGCATCGCGGATGTCGCAGCCTGGGTCGCGCACCCCGGCGGCCCGCGCGTTCTGGACGCCTTCGCGCACTCGCTCGACCTGCCGAAGGACAGGTTCGACCTGAGCTGGGCATCGCTCGATCGGGTGGGCAACCTGTCGTCGTCGGCCGTGCTGCACGTGCTCGCCGACACGATCACGGCCGGCGTCACGCCGGGCGGTACCGGTCTGCTCTTCGCGCTCGGCCCCGGGGTGAGTGCCGAGTTCGTGCTGCTGGAGTGGCCGTCGTGAGTGTCATCCTGTACATCGCCTTCGTGCTCGCGACCGGGGTCGAGCGGCTCTACGAGTTGCGGGTCTCGAAGCGCAATGCCGTGACCGCCTTCGCCCAGGGCGGCCGGGAGTACGGTCAGCGCCACTTCCCGTGGATGGTCGCACTGCACACGGGTCTGCTGCTGGCCTGCATCGCGGAGGTCGTGCTGCTCGATCGACCGTTCATCCCCTGGCTGGGCTGGCCCATGCTGGTGATCGCGGTGCTCTGCCAGGCCGCCCGGTACTGGATCATCTCCTCGCTCGGCTCGCAGTGGAACACCCGGGTGATCGTGGTGCCCGGTGCCGCCCGGGTCGTCGCGCGCGGACCGTACCGCTGGTTCACCCACCCCAACTACGTGGTCGTCGCCGTCGAGGGCATCGCACTGCCGCTGGTGCACACCGCGTGGATCACCGCGATCGCGTTCACTGTGCTGAACGCGGTGCTGCTGCTCGGGTTCCGCATCCCCACCGAGAACCGTGCGCTGCGCGAACTGACATGACCGACGTCGATGTGCTGGTCGTCGGCGGTGGACCGGTCGGGCTCGCTTCGGCGATCGAGGCGCGGCTCGCCGGGCTCACGGTCGCACTAGTCGAGCCTCGCGACGGCGACGTCGACAAGGCCTGCGGCGAGGGACTGATGCCCGGCGCTCTGCCGTTGCTCGCCCGGCTCGGCGTCGACCCCGACGGGATGCCGCTGCGCGGGGTCTCGTATCGTACCGAGACGCGGCGCGCCGACCACCTGTTCCGCTCGGGTGAGGGCAGGGGGGTTCGCCGCACGACGCTGCACCGCGCGCTCGCCGATCGCGCAACGGAGCTGGGCATCACGCGCGTCGCGGCTCGCGTCGAGGCGGTGCTACAGACCAACAGCACCGTGACGGCCGCCGGGCTCACCGCCCGGTACCTGCTGGCCTGCGACGGGCTGCATTCGAGTGTGCGACGCCAGGTCGGGCTGGAGCGCGCCGTGCGCGGATCGCGCCGGTTCGGTCTGAGGCGACACTTCGCCGTTGCGCCGTGGAACGACCTCATCGAGGTGCACTGGACCCGCGAGGCCGAGGTGTACATCACGCCCATCGCCCCCGGCCTCACCGGCGTCGCCGTGCTCGGCCCGCCGCGAACCGACTTCGACACCGCCGTCGCGGCGGTTCCCGAGCTGGCCGAGCGGCTCGCGGGTGTTGACGCCGTCACCGAGGTACGTGGCGCGGGCCCGTTCCGCCAGCGGGCTGCAGCACGCACGGCCGGCCGGGTGCTGCTCGTCGGAGACGCGTCGGGCTACGTCGACGCGATCACCGGGGAAGGTCTCCGACTCGGCTTCGAGCAGGCGCACGTCGCGGTGGCGGCGGTGGCCGATGACACTCCGACGCGCTATGAGAGGGAGTGGCGCAGGGTGACGCGCGACTTCCGCGTGCTCACGCACGGTCTGGTTGCGGCGGCAGGCTCGCCGCTGCGTGGTGGCATCGTGCCCGCGGCATCCGCTCTGCCCGGTCTGTATGGCGCGATAGTGGAGCGGCTCGCCCGCTAACGGGTGGCCGCGGAGATGAGCGTCGTCAGGTCGTCGCGGATGCGTTCGAGTTCGCTGACCTGCATGCCGAGCCGAGACACGATCTTCGCGGGCACCTTCTCGGCCTCGTCGCGCAGGGCGCGGCCAGCCGTGGTGAGCTCCACATCGAGAGTTCGCTCGTCGACCGCGTTGCGCCTGCGCGTGAGGAGACCGGATGCCTCGAGCCGCTTGAGCAACGGAGAGAGCGTCGCGGGCTCCAGCAGCAGCGTCTCGCCGAGGTCGCGCACCGTGCGCGGACTGCGCTCCCACAGCGCGAGCATCACCAGGTACTGCGGGTGGGTCAGGCCGAGCGGCTCCAGCACCGGACGGTAGAGCCCGATCACGCTGCGCGACGCGGCGGCGAGGGCGAAGCAGACCTGGCGGTCAAGGGCGAGGGGGTCGACGGCGGCCATTTAGTTAGTATACTAACTGTTTGTGAGCGATGTAAAAGTGCCGTGGTGGGATCGTCTGAACGACGCCCTCCTGCCCTACATCGGGCCGCCGCCGCTCGGCCCCTACGACGAGGAGCCGCTGCCGCCGACCGGCGCGAAGGCGTGCCCGCTCTGCGGCAAGCCGATGGAGGAGCACACCTTCGAGCGCAGCCAGGACCGCCACTCCACCCGGATGCACTGCCCGCGCTGACGGGCCGGGGGCTCAGCCCAGCAGCAACGGAAGCAGCTCGCGCGGGTGGCCGACCTGGGCGATGGAGCCCTGCTCCTCGCCCGGCTTGCCATAACCCCAGGTGACGAAGATCGAGGGCATGCCGTTGGCCGCGGCACCCTCGACGTCGTAGTCGCGGTCTCCCACCATCACGGGGCGACTGGTATCGACCCCGATCATGCGGAACCGGGTCAGCGCCTCGGCGATGACGTCTTTCTTGGCGCTGCGGATCTCGTCGATCGACGAACCGGAGATCACGCGGAAGTTCGCCGTGAGGTTGCCGTGGTCGAGGATGATCGACGCGGGGAACTCGGGCTTCGAGGTGGCCAGTGCGAGCGGGGTTCCCGACTGGTGGATCGTGCGCAGCACGTGGGGGATCCCCTCGAAGATCGGGGCACCGGTGCCGCCGTGCTCGAGGTAGTGGTCGCGGTAGATGGCCAGTGCCTGGGCGGCCTGCGCCGGCGTCATCCCCGCCCGGTCGCGGAACGAATCGAGGATCGGCGGGCCGACCCACTCCCGCAGCTCCTCGGGGGAGGGCACCGGAAGCCCCAACTCCTCGAACATGTACCCGAGCGACGCCGTGATGCCGGGAGCGGAGTCCGCGATCGTGCCATCCAGGTCGAACAGGATGCAGGTCCAATCGGGAGCGCTCACTGAATCAGAATAGGCGGCTGTGCGAGTCGTCGAGTCCGCGCATGGCGTCGTAGTCGAGCACCAGACAGCGGATGCCGCGATCCTGGGCCAGCGTGCGGGCCTGCGGTTTGATCTCCTGGGCGGCGAAGACTCCCGCCACCGGCGCGAGCAATGGGTCGCGATTCATGAGTTCGAGGTAGCGGGTGAGCTGCTCGACGCCGTCGATGTCGCCGCGCCGCTTGATCTCGACGGCGATGCTGCCGCCCGCGGCATCCGTCGCCAGGATGTCGACCGGGCCGATGGCCGTCATGTACTCGCGACGCACCAGCCGGGTGCCCTCACCGAGCAGTTCGATCTGCGGCGAGCAGCTTCTGCAGGTGGGCCTCGACGCCGTCCTTCTGCAGCCCGGGGTCGTGGCCGAGCTCGTGGGCGCTGTCGTGGAGGATCTCGTGGATCGAGATCACGAGCAGGTCGGCGGTCTTTGCCTGGGCGACCTTCCAGACCTCGATGACGCCCGCCTCGGCCTGCTCGGCCTCAGGCTCGATGACGGCGATCGTGCAGGGCGGGCTCATCCAGTTCAGCGGCTTGTAGCTCAGCGAGTCGCTGTGCACCAGCACGCTGCCGTCGGCCTTGACGAGCAGCAGGCGGGTGGCCAGCGGCAGGTGCGCGCTCAACCGTCCGGCGTAGTCGACCGAGCACTTCGCTACCACCAGACGCATGGGTCCAGCCTAGGAGGACTACGACGACTGAGGGTCGCTGAAGGTGTCGACGGGAGCGGATGCCTCGCGAGACGGTTCGCGGGCCGCACCCGCGACGACCGCACCGATCGCGCAGAGCACGAGCACCACGAGCAGCGCGTCGAGCACGCCGACGTACTGGCCCAGGAGCCCGATGACCGGGGGACCCACGAGGAACGCGAAGTAGCCGATCGTGGCGACGGCACTCACGCGGGCCGCAGCCGTTCGCGGATCGTCGGCGGCGGCCGACATGCCCACGGGGAAGCCGAGCGCGGCTCCGAGGCCCCAGAGCACGGCGCCCGCGACGGCGATCAGCGGGATCGGAACGAAGATGACGATCACCAGTCCGATCGACGCGAGCAGGAACGATGCACGCAGCACCGCGACCCGGCCGAATCGGTCGAGCAGGAACACCCCGGCAAGCCGGCCGACGGTCATCGCGGTGACGAAGATGCCGAAGACGAGAGCGCCGTTCGCGTTGCTCACGTCGTGGCCGTCGACCATGGCGATCGCCAGCCAGTCGTTCGCCGAGCCCTCCGCGAATGCGGCGGCCAGCACGATCACGCCGATCAGGAGGGTGCGCGGGTCCTTCCAGATGCCGAGTCGTCCGCGCCAGCCCATCGACGAATCATCCGAGGCGACGGGTTCGCCGTTGGCCTCGATGACGGTCTCGGGCTGCACGAAGCGGGTGGCACCGAACGCGACAGCGACGATGGCGACGGCGACGAGCGCGAGGTGGATGACTATCGGCAGCCCGGCGAGTTCGGCGAGCGCTCCGAGCCCCGCACCCACCATGGTCCCGAAGCTGAAGAAGGCGTGGAAGATCGGCATGATCGACCGCTGCAGGGCGCGCTCGTTCGCGGCGCCCGACACGTTCATGGCGACGTCGGTGATTCCGGATGCCGCCCCGAAGATCAGCAGACCGCCGAACGCGATGATGAAGTTGGGTGTCGTTCCACCGACGCCCGCGATCGCGAGACCGACGGCCGTCGCGGTGAGGCCGGCCGTGATCGCCGTGCGCGCGCCGATGCGCGCGATGAGGTGGCTGGAGACGATGAGGCCCAGGATCGAGCCGGCTGCCATGCCGAAGATGAGCAGCCCGACCTGAGCGGGCCCGATCTCGAGGGCGTCGCGCACGGCGGGCAGTCGGGAGACCCAGCTGGCGATGGCGACACCGGGCATGGCGAAGATCAGGAAGACGGCGTTGCGCCACGAGACGACCTGGCGACGGGTCAGTCCACCGGGGTAGCTGGTGGGGGCGGGCGACGTCTTCGACATGGGTTCCTTGCGGGCTCGGGGCCGGTTCGGCGACAGAGGTCGAATCGATTCGATCGATTCGATTCGACTAAGCTACCAACCCATGGACGCCGAGGCAAGCCAGACCAGGGGGCGCCCCAACCTCGCCGCCGTCGCGGCTCTCGCCGGCGTCTCGGCGTCGACCGCGTCGCTCGCCTTCAGCGGTGCCGGCCCGGTGTCGGAGGCGACTCGCGCCAAGGTGCTGGCGGCCGCGAAGAAGCTCGACTATGCCGGACCCGACCCCCGTGCCCAATCCCTGCGTCGCGGCCGGTCGGGAGTCGTCGGCGTCGTCATCGAGGATCGACTCCGAGACGCATTCCGCGACCCCATCAACGTGGCCATGCTCGACGGAATCGCCGATGCCCTCGGTGCGGAGAGCCTCGGCCTGCTGCTGCTCACGGACACCGGCGAGGGTGGAGCCGACATCTCGCTTGCGCCGATGGACGGCGTCATCCTCATCGGGTGCAGCACGGAGCTCGACAGGCCGGTCAGGGCTTTCCGCCAGCGGGGCATCCCGATCGTCGCCATCGAGGCCGAGCCGATGGAGGGGGTACTGGCGATCGATCTCGACAACCGGGATGCCACGGCGCACGGAGCCCGGCACCTCCAGAATCTCGGCCACACCGCCGTGGGGCTCGTCACCCTGCCGCTCGAGGGATCGAGGCAGCGCGGCGAGCTCGAACCGCACCGCATCGCGGCCAGCCGGGCGCACACCACCCTGGAGCGCATCCGGGGTGCTCGTGATGTGTTCCCCGACGCGAGCGGTGTCGTCGCGGGGGGCAGCAGCGTGGAGGACGGCCTGGTCGCCGGTCGAGACCTCCTCTCGCGCACTCCGCGCCCGACCGCGATCATCGCGCAGAGCGACCTGCTTGCGCTCGGCGTCATCCGCGCGGCCGAGGAGTTGGGGCTCTCGGTGCCTGACGACCTCAGCGTGCTGGGCTTCGACGGAGTGCGCATCGAGGGTGCTGCGCCGCACGAACTGACGACGCTCGTGCAGCCCGCGGTGGACAAGGGACGCGCGGCGGGGGGTGCCGTCATCGCACTGCTCAACGGCGATCGACCCGAGCCGAGCCGGTTCACCAGTCAACTGCGCATCGGAACCACCACCGCGCCCGCGCCGAGCTCTGCGGCACCGTCCAGCGGGAGCGCTTAGGCTGGCTCGCATGACCGACAACGCCCTCAGCTCAGGCATTGACACCGACGAACTCGACACCAGCATCCGGCCGCAGGACGACCTGTTCCGCCACGTCAACGGCAAGTGGATCGAGCGCACCGAGATCCCCAGCGACAAGGCGAGGTACGGCTCCTTCTACCTGCTCGCGGAGGAGGCCGAGAAGGCCGTGCGCGACATCATCATCGAGTCGCAGTCGGCTGACCCGGGCACCGAGGGCCGCAAGGTCGGAGATCTCTACGCGAGCTTCCTCGACGAGGCGCGCATCCAGGCGCTGGGGGCCGAGCCGATCGCTGAGGCGATCGCCGAGGCCGAGAAGGTGGACTCGATCGACTCCCTCCTCGAGACCCTGGGGCGCCTCGAGCGCGGCGGTTCGAGCGGCTTCTTCCAGGTGTTCGTCGACAACGACCCGGGCCAGCCGGAACGCTACCTCGTGTTCCTCGAGCAGGGCGGCCTCGGGTTGCCCGACGAGTCGTACTACCGCGAGGAGAAGTTCGCGGAGATCCGCACCAAGTACCTGGCCTTCGTCGAGCGGATGCTCGGCCTCGCCGGTCTCGATGACCCCGCCGCGCGTGCCGCCCGCATCGTTGCTCTCGAAACCGAGCTCGCCACCCACCACTGGGACAACGTCGCCAACCGCGACAGCGAGAAGACCTACAACCCCATGCTCTGGTCGGCGGCGAACGACCTCGCTGGCGCGATCGACATGGATGTCTGGCTGAACGCCCTCGGCGTGCCCGACCACTCCTTCGACGAGGTCGTCGTGCGCCAGCCGAGCTTCATGTCGGGACTCGAGACGGTGTTGACGGCCGAGAACCTGCCCGCGTGGCGGGACTGGCTGGCCTGGCAGGTCATCCGCTCGAATGCGGCCTATCTGTCGAGCGACTTCGTCGAGACCAACTTCGACTTCTACGGCAAGACCCTCACCGGCACCCCGGAGCTGCGGGCGCGCTGGAAGCGCGGGGTCTCGCTGGTCGAGGGCGCCCTCGGTGAGGCCGTGGGTCGCATCTATGTTGAGCGGCATTTCCCGGAGGCGGCAAAGACCGCCATGGATGTGCTCGTCGCCAACCTCGTGGAGGCCTACCGCCAGTCCATCACGGGCCTCGAGTGGATGGGCGAGGCGACCCGTGCGCGGGCCATCGACAAGCTGGAGAAGTTCACGCCGAAGATCGGCTACCCCGTGAAGTGGCGCGACTACTCGAGCCTCGAGATCGACGCATCCGATCTCATCGGCAACGTGCGGGCGACCAACGAGTTCGAGTTCCAGCGCGAACTCGGCAAGATCGGCAAGCCGCTCGACCGCGACGAGTGGTTCATGACTCCGCAGACGATCAATGCCTACTACAACCCGGGCTTCAACGAGATCGTGTTCCCCGCTGCCATCCTGCAGTTCCCGTTCTTCGATGAGACCCGGGATGCCGCGGCCAACTACGGCGCGATCGGTGCGGTGATCGGCCACGAGATCGGCCACGGGTTCGACGATCAGGGGTCGAAGTACGACGGCGACGGCCGCCTCACCGACTGGTGGACGCCCGAGGACCGCGCCGCCTTCGAGGAGCGCACCAAGAGCCTGATCGAGCAGTACAACGCGCTGGCTCCGCGCCAGGTTCCCGACCACCACGTCAACGGCGCGCTCACCATCGGCGAGAACATCGGTGACCTCGGCGGTTTGAGCATCGCCTGGAAGGCCTACCTGATCTCGCTGGACGGGCAGGAGCCTCCAGTGATCGACGGCCTCACCGGCGCTCAGCGGTTCTTCCTGTCGTGGGCCCAGGCCTGGCAGTTGAAGGCGCGCGACGAAGAGGTGGTGCGGCTGCTGTCCATCGATCCCCACTCACCCAACGAGTTCCGGTGCAACCAGATCGTTCGCAATATCGACGAGTTCTATGACACCTTTGAGGTAACCGAATCCGATGCACTATGGCTTGACCCGAAGGATCGCGTCACTATTTGGTAGATAAGTCCCGCACCCGAGAGCGGCGTGAACGAGCCCAGCAGACCCGTGTGGCCCGTCACGCAGGAACTGGCGAAACCGAGAACTTCGCCAGTACCTTCAGCGCGCTGGGAAAGCTCGCCTACGAAGGAGCCCAGGTCTCCGCGAGCGTCGTCGACCTGAACTCCGGCAAGACGCTGCTCGCCATCGACGACCGCATCGTTCTGCCGACCGCGAGCATCGGCAAGATCCTGCTGCTCATCGAGGTGTCTGCCCGGCTCACCAGTCGCGACTTCTCGGGCTACGGCATCCTCGACAAGACTCCGCGTGACGCGGTAGGCGACTCGGGCATCTGGCAGCACCTCCAGGCGCCGTCGCTCCCGGTCGCCGACCTCGCGACGATCGTCGGTGCGACGAGCGACAACCTCGCGACCAATGTGCTGCTCAGTCAGGTAGGACTCGCCGCCGTGCGCGCCCGCACCGAGTCGCTGGGGCTCATGCGCACCGCCCTGCTCGACCTTGTGCGAGACAGCCGGGGCCCGGATGACGCACCCCAGCTCTCAGTCGGATCGACCGCCGAACTCGCCTGGCTGTTCGGAGCGCTCGCCCGCAATGAGATCGTCGATCCGCTCACCAGCCAGCGCGTGATGGGTTGGCTCAGTCTCAACAGCGACCTGTCGCTGGTAGCCAGCGCATTCGGTCTTGACCCGCTCTCGCACCGCGGCGCCGACCACAACACCCTTCTCGTGAACAAGACCGGCACTGATCATGGTGTTCGGGCCGAAGCGGGTGCCCTGCGGGGCGCGAGCCGTGCCGTGTCGTACGCGGTCTCGATTCAGTTCAACGACGATGGACTGCAGGCGCGGCTCCGGGTGCTGGATGCCATGCGCACCGTCGGGTTCGACATCCTCGAGTACGTGCACTGAGCGACACTCACTAGCCTTGTCCTCCTTGTGGGGGACGTGCTAGCGTGCCAGCACAGACAGGCCCCACCCAGGCCTTACCCCTGCTGTTTCCGAGAAGGTGATACCCCGAACCACCCCGCGAGAGCCATACCCGAAATAGGCCGCCTTCGCTTTCCCGTCTTCGTGCGTCGTTGCGTTCCCTGCAGTTCTGCTTACCCACATCCGCGTCCCGGGCGGAATCCCGTACACACCGCGCCACGGCGCGAGCTGATTCGCGCTGCCCGAAGACCCGGAAAGAAACCTCACTCATGACCAAGAACAAGTTCTTGGCGACCCTGGCCGCAATCGGCCTGGTCGCTGGTGCTCTCTTCAGCACAACCGCCCCCGCATTCGCGGACAAACCCGCCGACACCGGCCACACCGAGATCGACCTGTGCCACGCCAAGGGTCCCAACCAGCCCGACAACGGCTGGACCATCACGCCCGTCGATGACAGTTCGGTCATCGACACTGCGCACTTCACCAACCACGAGTACGACATCATCCCCATCACGGCCGGCACGCCGCAGGGCAAGAACCTCGACACAGTCTGGGGCGGATACACCGGCGCCGAGATCCTCGCCAACGGGTGCAGTCTGCCGACGCCGCCGCCACCCACCGACGTCTGCGCCAACATCGACGACGTGCAGACCGAGGTGCCCGAGGGTTACACAACGGACGGCACCAATTGCTATCCGCCGGTTGTCGACGTCTGCAGCAACATTGATGACGTGCAGACCGAGGTGCCCGAGGGTTACACCGAGGACGACGGCGAGTGCTTCGAGGACAACCCGGAGGTGACGAAGTACTCCATCTGTCATGCCACCGAGGTGGTTGATGCCAAGAACGGATGGCTTGCACTGGGTCCGCTCCCCGCGGTCGCGATCGTCTCGGGCCACGGCAACCACTCGGGTGACATCATCCCGGTGATTGACCCCGACTTCCCGAACGGTCAGAACCTCGACACCCTGTACCCGAACTACGGTCCGGGCGTGACGGGCGCGGACATCCTCGAAGAGGGATGCCCGGACTCCGTGGTGAAGCCCGACCTCGCCACGGCGAGCCTGACCTTCATCCCCGCCACCTGTGATGCTCCCGAGCAGCTCGACCTCGGCAACTCGCCGATCTCGAACGCCACCTGGGGCACCGACACCGACGTTTCAGCACTCGGCTACCACGTGGTGGCGACCGCTGACGACGGTGCCGAGTTCGCAGACGGTGACCCGGGGAATCTGACCAAGACCTTCAGCGGCACGCTCGATGACGTGCTCGACGACCCGTCGTGCGTCACGATCCCCGACCTCGCCACCGCGACACTCGCGTTCACGCCGGCGTCCTGCTTCGCTGCCGAGTCCCCGAACATCGGTGGCTCCGCGATCTCGCACGCGACGTGGGGTTCTGACACGGATGCCTCCCCGCTCGGATACTCGATCGTCGCGACCGCGACTCAGGGTGCCAAATTCACCGACGGCGATCCTGGAAACCTGACGAAGACCTTCACGGGAACACTGGATCCGGTCTTCGCCGATAACGATCCTCGCTGCACGCTCGGTCTCGTGCTGCCCTCGGTAGTCTTCACTCAGGCGACCTGCTTCGCTCCCGGTTCATACACCCTGGGTGTCGCCGACGGCTACGACCCGACCCACGTGACCTTCACCGTCAATGACGTCGCGGGAATCGTGGCGGGTACCTACCCGGTCGTCGGCGCCCAGAAGGTGACGGTCACGGTGCAGCCGGTCGCCCCGAACGGCCTCGAGATCGATTGGGTTGACCCACCCGCTTTCTCGTTCCTGAGCCAGAGTGCCTGCGGCCAGCTGACCACCCTCGCCCTCACGGGTTCGGCCGTCTCCTACCTCGGCTGGACTCTGGGCGGTGGCGCACTGTTCCTCGGAGCTGCGCTGCTGTTCATGCGCCGACGCAGCGAGAAGGCCGGCGACTAGCCACTGAGACCGGATGCCCGCCCGCTCGGGTAAGCGGGCGGGCATCCGCTCACGGCAAGAGCCCCCAAGGAGGGACTTGTCCTCCTTTCGGCCGACATGGTAGCTTTACCGAGCATTGCGCATGTTGGAACCCGAAACTCCGGCGTGCAACCCCGAAGCAGTGTCGAGCCTTACCCGATCCACCCGTGCGCTCTCCCGAGGTGCGTGGTTGTTTGGTGCAGCCCGAACTCCGTTACCCAGGAGACGCACCATGTTCAAGAAGTTCATTGCCGCTATCGGCACCCTGGTTCTCGCCGTAGGCCTGTCCGTTGTCGCGGTCGCCGCACCATCGTCGGCCCATACCGGCGATCTCAACGCGACGGCGGTGTGCAACACCACCACCGGCCAGTACGACGTGACCTACAAGCTGACGATCTCGAATACGTCGCTAGCGGGAACGACCTACTGGCGCACCGGTACGACCTCGTTCGAGGGCACTCCAACGAGCAACACCGGCCTCACCAACGGCCCGGTCGCGTCGACCGGCGCGGGGGTGTACACCTTGGGCACGATCTCGCTGCCGGGTACCTCCACCAGGGCGCCGTGGGCATACGCTTACACGACCTGGTCTGACAACTTCACGAAGGGCTCGGACGGCGGCGACATCAGGCTCGATGGCACCTGTACGATCCCGTTCGACTGGAACTGGCAGTACGCCGCTCCCACCTGTGATGCCCTGACGGTCACATACCCCGCGAACATTCCCGCTGGCCAGGCCAACGACGTCAACGTGCGCATCAAGTACGGATCGAACTACGGCACCGAGCTCACGCTGAACTTCCACAACAACGCAGGTACCTGGTCGGGTACTCAGGTGTTCACGTACTCCACGCATCCGAACTGGCCAGCGAACATCGGCCCGTTCAAGGTGGTCTGGACTCAAGTCGGAGGAACGAACTACCACTGGGAGGGCGAGGTCGCCTGCAACCAGCCGGTTCCTGACGCCTCCGCTTCGGTCACCATCGTGCCGCCGACCTGTTCGGCCGGCGCCCAGCTCGTGCTGAACACCCCCGTCAACGCGACCTGGGGTTCGGTCACCGGCGCCTACTCCGTGACGGCGACCGCCGTCGCCGGCCACACCTTCTCGGGCGGCGCGCTCACGCAGACCTTCACGGGCAGCCTCGCCCCGAAGCTCTCGTCCACCGATCCCGCGTGTGCTCCGCCGGCCGTCTGCATCCCCCGCTCGGCAGTGAGCTACACCTACGACCCGGCGACCAACAGCGGCGTCATCACGGTGAGCAACGTGCCCAACTCCACGGGGCAGCTCTGCCAAGGCTTCTGGGTGACGGCAACGAGCTGGAAGTACACCACCAACTCCCTGTGGCCGCAGGTGCTCGACGTCGTGCAGAAGCTTCCGAAGATCACCACCCCGGGCACGTACCCGTATGCTGCGGCCGTGACCTGCGGTCAGGGTGACATCTATGCGTCATTCGCTGGCGAGATCACGCCGACCGCGACGCTTTCGGGCCCCGCCGGGTGGGAGACCTTCCTGCACGGCATGGGCTTCACCGGGCCGAACCCGACGTGGGTGCAGCAGAGCCCCAGCTGCAATGAGGCACCGGTCGCTGTTCCCACCGCCACCAAGATCACTCAGTGCGGCACCTACGGTACGGTTCTGGTTCCTCAGGACACCGACAAGATCGACTACACGCTGACCGGCAACGGCACCACGGGCATCAACGTGGTGACCGCGGTCGCGAAGGCGCCGTACGTGCTGAAGAACTACCCCAAGGATGGCTGGACCTTCGATCTCGGCCAGTACGTCGACTGTGCGCACGAGTGCACGGCGACGGCCTTCGGCGGCAAGTCCACCAACCTCGACGCGAACGGCTGGGACTTCACTCAGTCGCGCTCCGGAGGACACCACGAGTATGTGGAGACCGGTCTGCGCATCTACACGGACGCCGCTGACTCGAACGGCAAGTCGGCGGGCTATGTCGCCACCGACCTCAACCTCGAAGACGTGGGTACACCGGTTCTGAACTTCACCAACACCAGCGGTGGAGCCGAGCCCGGCATCAACCTGTCGCTCATCGTGAACGGCGTGTGGCAGGGCAACCTGGTCAAGGAGCCCCTGTTCTCCCAGTGGTGGCTGAGCAAGGCAGTCCCCGGAATGCCGGCCGGCCCGAACCCGAGCTACCAGAAGTCCTACGGGTCGCTCAACGACTTCCTCTTCGCGTACGCGCAGCTGGGCTACACCGGCGACAAGGTGAAGGTCGTTGCGATCGGTTACTCGCTCGGCTCCGGTGCGAAGGGTGACGGCATCCTGACCTCGATCACGGCCGGGTGTGTGAACTACACGTTCGGTGCTGAGAAGGTCGAGCCGACCGTCGACTACCGTCTGGGCGTCTGCTACCCGAACGGCCAGGAGCCCGACCGCTTCTCGTCGAAGAACCTGTACATCATCCTCGACAACAGCGGTTCCACCGTGCCGGTGACCTTCACGGTCGTGGGCGCTCAGGATGTCACGAGCCTCGACGACCCGACGCCGAGCGACATCGTGCGCACCCTCGCCCCCGGTGAGGTGCTCGAGGTTGAGACAACGCCGATCTGGGATCAGGGCGGCGGCTACACCGTGACGTTCGCGGCCGATGGGGCGACGATCCCGGATGGCGAGATCACGGTTCCCTCGTTCGTGGGCTGCCTCGACGGCAACCCGGGTGACCCGAGCCACACCAACCAGCAGTGTGTTGCTGGCGTGGTCAAGGGTGGAACCATCACGGTCGAGCTCAAGGAGGGCTTCACCTACACGATCACCGGTCCCAACGGCTTCAAGTGGGTCTCGGATGACGTCGCCACCGTGACCGACCTCGAGCCCGGCACCTACGAGGTGACGGTTGAGGCGGCACCCGGGTACGTCCTCACCGGACCGGACAAGTGGCCCTACGAAGTGCTGATCGAAGAGCCGGTGCACTGTGCGCTCATCCCGATCCCCGCGATCGTTCCTCAGGACATCGCCTGCGACGCTGACGGAAGCTTCACCCTCCCGACGATCGAAGGCGTGACCTGGTTCGTCGACGGGGTTGAGACTGCCGGCAAGGTCGTCGTCACCTCGGCGAAGACCTACAAGCTCACGTACACGCTGAGCAGCGGCACCTACTGGGACGGCACCCCGCCCGACCCGTGGCAGCTGGTCTTCGCCGACCCGACGGACTGCGTGACCAACGACGCCAGTGCGTCGGTGGGCGTGCTGCCCGCGTCGTGCTTCGCCGACGGCACGTTCGACCCGGCCAAGACGAGCCTGACGAACGCGACCTGGTCGTCGCCACTGCCGACTGTTCCCGGCACGTACACGATCGTGGCGAACTCGGACAAGGGACACGCGTTCTCGGATGGGAGCACCTCGAGGACCTTCGTCGATGTGGTGATCGATGCGAAGATCCCGTCCACGGATCCCAAGTGCGACCTGCCCACCGAGGGCCTGTCGGTTCCGACGTACACGTTCGTTCAGACGACGTGTACGGCCCCCGGCAGCTACACGGTCGGTGCGTCGATCAACCCCGAGTTCGTTGAGTGGCGCGAGCAGGGCTCGAACACGGTCATCCCGTTCAACACGAAGATCGTGGTGGACCCGGCACGCACGGTGACCCTGGAGGCCACCTCGACGGATCCGGTGAAGCACGGTCTGCAGGCGCCCGGCGGTGGCGATTGGACGAACCCGATCGTGCTGAAGTTCGTGGCGGCAACGGGCTGTGACCTGCAGCTCACCACCCTGGCCCTCACGGGTCTGGGGTCTGGCCTCGGGCTCACGCTCGCCGGTGGTCTGGTGTTCCTCGGTATCGGAGGCCTGCTGGTCTTCGCCCGCCGTCGCCAGCTGACCAACAACTAGCAGCTCACTGACGGGTAGACCCCGGGTTTCCACACGGCAACCCGGGGTCTACAGTCGTATCACCATGACCGATATCCCGACGGCCCGACGTGGGTTCATCGCCCTCTACGCGCTGGGTTACGTCGGGGCGTACATCGCCCTGATCACCCCGGTCGCCACCACTCTCGCCCTGAAGGTCGGCGAGCTCGACCCCGAGGGCAAGGAGACCAGCCTCGGGTTGATCAGCGCGATCGGTGCGCTCGTCGCGATCGTCTCCAACGCCCTGACGGGAGCGCTCAGCGACCGTACGAGGTCGGGACTGGGTAGGCGGCGCCCGTGGATCATTGCGGGGTCGGCCGGCGGCGTCGTCGCCCTCGCCATCGTCGGCTTCGCACCCAACCTGGTCGTCGCCACCCTCGGCTGGATTCTCGCCCAGCTGACGCTCAACATGGTGCTCGCGGCGCTGCAGGCGCTGCTGCCCGATCAGGTACCTCTCGAGCAGCGCGCCCGGGTCAGCTCGGTTCTGGGAATCTCGCAGCAGGTGTCACCGCTGCTCGGCATCGGGATCGCGTACGGCGTGCAGGCCGCCGGCGGCGGAATCGGCCTGATGTTCCTCATCCCCGGCATCATCGGCGCCCTCATGCTCGCACTGCTGGTGGCGAAGATCCGGGATGTGCCCCACGAACAGGCGGGCCGGTTCACCTTCGGCGAGTTCGTGCGCGGGTTCCGCATCGACAAGGGCAAGGGCGCCGACTTCGGCTGGGCCTGGTTCGGTCGGTTCTTCGTCATCCTCGGCTTCGCCGTCTACACGACCTATCAGGTGTACTTCATCGGCGATCGACTCAAGGTGACCGGTCCTGATGTCGTGCTGACGCAGCTGTACGCCCTCCTGATCTTCTCCGCGGTGCTCACGGTGAGCGCGATCGTGTCGGGTCGCATCTCAGACCGCACCGGCCGTCGCAAGATCTTCGTGTTCCTCGCCGCCGCGATAGTCGGCGTGGGGCTCACCCTGCTCGCCCTCACGAGTTCGTTGCCGATGTTCTTTGTCGCGGCATCCGTCATGGGGGTGGGTATCGGGGCGTTCTTCGCCGTCGACCTCGCGCTGATCACCGACGTGCTGCCCGACAAGGAGCACAAGGCCGCCAAGGATCTCGGCATCTTCAATATCGCCAACTCGCTTCCCCAGTCGGTGGCGCCGGCGATTGCACCGCTGTTCCTCGCCATCGGCGGGGGTGGCAACTACACGGCGCTGTTCATCGCCGGAGGCGTCTTCGCGGTGATCGGCGCCGTGCTGATCGCGCCCATCCGCGCGGTGAAGTGATCCGATGGATGCCGCGCTGAGCCTGGAGCAGAAGGCTGCCCTCGTGGCGGGCGGCGGCTTCTGGTCGACCGTCGGGGTGCCCGAGGCGGGCATCCCGTCAGTCGTGCTCACCGACGGCCCCCACGGGGTTCGCAGGCAGACGGGTGGCGATGATCATCTCGGCATCGGGGAGAGTGCACCCGCGACCTGTTTCCCGCCGGCCGCGGGCATCGCCTCGAGCTGGAACCCCGACCTCGTGGAGCGCGTGGGCCGCGCCCTCGGTGAGGAAGCACGCGCGCAGGGCGTCGGGGTGCTTCTCGGCCCGGGAGTGAACATCAAGCGGTCGCCCCTGTGCGGTCGCAACTTCGAGTACTTCTCCGAGGATCCGCTGGTCAGCGGGGTGCTGGGCGCGGCCTGGGTTCGCGGCATCCAGTCGACCGGTGTGGGCGCATCGCTCAAGCACTTCGCGGTCAACAACCAGGAGACCAACCGCATGACGGTGAGCGCGGAGGTGGACGAGCGCACGCTGCGCGAGATCTATCTCCCCGCCTTCGAGCGAGTCGTCGTTCAGGAGCAGCCGTGGACGGTCATGTGCTCCTACAACCGCATCAACGGCGTCGCGGCGGCCGAGAACCACTGGCTGCTGACCGAGCTGCTGCGCGACGAGTGGGGCTTCGAGGGCCTCGTCGTTTCCGACTGGGGTGCCGTGGATGCCCGGGTGCCGGCCCTCGCCGCAGGTCTCGACCTCGAGATGCCCGGCCCGCAGGCCGACAGCGTGCAGGCGATCGTCGCAGCCGTGAAGGCGGGTGAGCTCGACGAGGCGGTGCTGGATACCGCGGTTGAGCGGGTGCTCGCGCTCGCGGCTCGCGCCTCCGGAGATCGAGCCGGCCCAGATCATGGCGCAGACGATGCGGATCTCGACGAGCTCGATCACCGGATCCCGGCGGCCCATCACGTGCTCGCGCGCGAGGCAGCCACCGAATCGATCGTGCTGCTGCGCAACGAGGGCGCGATTCTGCCGCTCGAGACCGCTCAGGCGATCGCCGTGATCGGTGAGTTCGCCCGCACCCCGCGGTTCCAGGGGGCGGGCAGCTCGCAGGTCAACCCGACCCGGGTCGACACCGCCCTCGACGCCGTCTCGAGCATCGCCCCGGTGGAGTTCGCGCCCGGCTACAGCTTCGACCGGCACGTCGATGCTGCGCCGTTGATCGCCGAGGCGGTGGCGGTCGCACGTCTGTCCGATACGGTGCTGCTGTTCGTCGGGCTTCCCTCCGGTGACGAATCGGAGGGCTACGACCGTACCCATCTGAGCCTGCCGGCCGCCCAACTGGCCCTCATCGAGGCGGTCAGCGCCGCGAACCCCCGCACGGTCGTCGTGCTCACCAACGGGGCCGTCGTCTCGCTGGAGCCGTGGCATGATTCCGTGCCCGCGATCGTCGAGGGGTGGTTGCTCGGCCAGGCCGGTGGGTCGGCCGTCGCGGAGGTGCTGTTCGGCATCGTCGAGCCGTCCGGGCGACTTGCGGAGAGCATCCCGTATCGACTGCAGGACACCCCGTCGTACCTGAACTTTCCCGGCGAGAACGATGTCGTGCGCTACGGGGAAGGCGTGTTCGTCGGCTATCGGTACTACGAGTCCGTCGACCTGCCCGTGCGCTACCCCTTCGGCCACGGCCTCAGCTACACCGTGTTCGCGCTCTTCGACCTCGAGGTCTCGCGCGATGGCTCGCGGGCGAGCGTCACCGTGACCAACACGGGCGAACGCCCGGGCGCGCATGTCGTGCAGCTGTACGTCTCTCCAGCGCCGTCGGAGGTGGCCAGGCCGCGCCGCGAGCTTCGGGCGTTCGAGAAGGTCTGGCTCGAGCCCGGCGCGTCGACGCGTGTCGAGTTCGAGCTGGATGCCCGCGCCTACGCCCACTGGGACACGCGCACCTCGGGGTGGGTGGTACCGGGTGGCGAGTACCTCGTCGAGGTCGGACACTCCGCGCACGACATCGCGCTGACGGCGCCCGTGCGGCGGCATCCGCCCGCACCGGGCAAGCTCACGCTCGAGTCCCGGGTGGCTGAGTTCCTCGCGCATCCTGTGACCGGCCCGCTGTTTGCCCGTGCCGCAGACGGTGCGGGTGCCGACGGCGGCATCAACCTGCTCGACATGGTCGCGTCGATGCCGATGCGGCGACTCATGCGCTTTCCCGGGGTCGGCGATGCGTTCAAGCGCATCGGACCGCTCATCGCCGTGGCGAACAACCCCGTGGTGCGCGGTGTCGCGGGGTGGTGGCAGCGGCGCAAGCGGCGGTAGTCGAGGCGGGCCGGGTTTCGATACGCAGCTTCGCCGCTACTCAACCGGCGGTTGGGCCGCTACTCAACCAGCGGCGAGCTTGGCCATCACGATCACGTCGCTCCACTCGCCGTCCCAGTACCAGGCGTCGCGCAGGATGCCCTCCGGGTGGAATCCCGCCTTCGTGTACACCCGCTGGGCGCGTGTGTTGAAGTCGACGACCTCCAGGCTGATGCGGTGGAGCCCGACGACTTCGAGGCCGTAGTCCACGACAGCCTTGGTCGCCTCCGAACCGTAGCCCTTGCCGAACACGCCCGCACTCGACAGTGCGATGCGGAAGCCCATGGACAGGTTGTGCGGATCGAGATCGTTCAGCACGACCTCACCGACATACGAGCCATCCTCCTTGCGCACGATCGCCCAGTCCGCGCGATCGTGGGCATCGGCCCGTGAGGCCAGCCACTCGCGGATCTGCTCCTCGGTGAACGTCTCGTGCGTGCCGGTCATGCGACGGGACTCCTCGTCGTGAAGGGCTGCCCAGCTGCCCTCGAAGTGCTGAGGGCCGAGGGGTTCCAGCCGCAGACCGGGGGTCTCGAGGCTGACCTGATCGCGGAAGTAGTCGACGGGGATCATGGTTTCCATTCTCGGGCCAGCAGGCCGTAGATGCCCGTGTCGGCCCACTCACCCTTGAACATCATGTGCTCGACGAAGTGGGCCTCGCGACGCATCCCCAGCCTCAGACACAGGGCGACGGATGCCGCGTTCCGCGGGTCGAGCTCCGCATACACCCGGTGCAGTCCCATCTCGCCGAAGGCCACCGAGAGCATCGCGCTGGCCGCTTCGAACGCGTACCCCTTGCCCTGGTGCGCCCGACCCAGGACCCATCCGATCTCAGCGGTGAGGTCGTCGACGCTGGAGAGTGTGAAGTAGATCGCTCCGACCACTTCGCCGTCGACGACGATCGCGGGCTGCACATAGTCGCCGTTGCTCTCCAGTCGGCTCGCGAGGGCGTACTCGGCGACCTTCTCGGCGACGGTGGCGCGGTCGCGCACGTCGTAGAGCTGGTAGCGCACGACCTCGGGGTCCGACATCCAGTCGTGCACCGCATCCACATCGCCCTCGTTCATCAGCCGCAGGCTGAGGCGCTCGGTCACCAAGGGTTCATCGAAGGAAAACGGAAGTGACATTGGCGTAGCGTACATTCCCTGTGAGGCATGGTCTACCGGGCGACAGCATCTGCGGGCGCGGCTAGGGTTGGGAGCACCACACACTTTCAGGGAACGGAGCACCTCATGAAGGGCAAGATCCTCTTCGTCGTAGGGCTGGGCGTAGGTTACGTGCTCGGCACCCGCGCGGGTCGCGAGAAGTACGACCAGATGAAGTCCGCAGCGCTCAAGCTGTGGAACGACCCACGGGTGCAGAAGCGTGTCGACGACGCGGGTGATTTCGTGAAGGACAAGGCGCCCGAGGTTGCCGAGTTCCTCGCCGACGGTGCGAAGAAGGTCGTATCGCAGGTGTCGGGCTCCAAGGCACCGACCGCGGCTCCCGCGAAGCCCGCGACCCGTACGTCCACCTCGAAGTCCACCCCAGCGAAGTAGTCGGCGATGACCGACACGTCGCGCGGCACACCCCGGCGGTCCCTGTTCGCCCTCATCGGCGACATCCCGCGCCTGCTCATGGACCTCGTGCGCTCCGAGATCGAGGGGCTCCAGAAGGAGCTTCTCGACAAGGTCAAGCACGCGGGCGTCGGTATCGGCCTGATCGTGACGGCCCTCTCCTTCGCATTCTTCGCGCTCGGAGTGCTCGTGGCGGCAGCGGTGATCGCGCTCGCGCAGGTGCTTCCGGGCTGGGCCGCAGCACTCATTGTGGCGGGCTCGCTATTGGTGATCGCGGCACTGCTGGTGGCCATCGGCGTGCAGCAGATCAAGAAAGGCACGCCCCCCACACCCACGAAGACAATCGACAGCATCAAACAGGATGTCCGGGTTCTGAAGGGAACCAACAGTTCGGGCACCGGAAGGCGAGCATCATGAGTGCAAAACCGATCGAGACCCGCATCGCCGACGCGCGGAGCGAACTGGAGCAGACACTCGAGGCGATCGAGGACAAGCTCAACGTGCCCAAGCAGGTCGGCGAGCTGACCACCCGCGTGCGTGCTTCCTACGAGCGCAACCCGCTGCCGTGGATCATCGGCGCCGTGGGTGCTGCGGTGGCCGTGGCGGCAGTGGTGGCTTGGGCCATCCTGAGCGACGACGACTGATCACCACCCCTCGATTCGTCAGCCCGACCTTCCACAGGGGAGGATAGGCACATGGCAGCCAAACCACTGGGCGGCCTCCGCGTACTGGTTCCCCGCGGCGGGAAGTGGGGGGACGGCATCGCGGCGACCCTCCGAACCCTCGGTGCGACCCCCGTCATCGCACCGATGATCAATTTCGCGAGCGCGGACGACGGCGCAGCTCTCGCGAATGCACTCCACGAACTCCAGGACGGTCAGTTCGACTGGATCGTCATCACCAGCGCGACGACCGTCGACGTGTTCGTCGGGCACCGCGTGAGCATCCCGTCGACGACCCGCATCGCTGCCGTCGGTGAGACGACCGGTGCCGCACTGCAGCTGGCGGGCTATCGAGTCGACTTCACGCCGAGCGACAACTCCGCGCGGGGCCTCGTCGCCCAGTGGGGCACCTCCGAGATCTCCGGCCGCGTGCTGGTGCCGCAGTCCGACGTAGCCGAGCCCACGCTCGTGTCCGGGCTCGGCGGGCTCGGCCTCGATGTGCAGTTCGTCTCGGCGTACCGCACGGTCGGGGTTCCGGTCTCCGACGCTGTTCGGGCGGATGTCGCATCCGGTCGCATCGCCGCGATCATGGTCAGCTCGGGCTCAGTGGCCCGTCAGATCGCGGCCCAGCTCGCACCGCTGCCCGAGGGAACCGTTGTCGCATGCATCGGCCCGCGCACCGCCTTCGACGCGCGCGCCGCAGGACTCGCCGTCGACGTCATTGCCGAGGAGCGGTCGGCCGACTCACTGGTGGCCGCGCTCCTCGAGCACGTCGTGCAGCCCTAGCCGACGAGCAGCGCGAGGCCCAGCAGCACGACGCCGACGAGAGGTGCGAGGCCCTGGATCGCGGCGGCCCGCGCGAGCTTGGGCGACGAGATGATGAGCACCAGAGCGGCCGCGACCATCGACCCGGCCGCGAACAGGGCGATCGCGAGTCCGGCGGCCGTGTGCGAGGTCGCGATCAGCAGGAGACCGGCCACCACACCCAGGGCGAGGAACAGGTTGTAGAACCCCTGGTTGAACGCCATGGGCTTGACCACGTCGGCGTCGGCCTGCGACTTCAGCCCGAAGGTCTTCCAGGTCGCGGGCCGCGACCAGCGCAGGCTCTCCAGAACGAAGATGTAGACATGGATGAGGGCGGCGATCGACACGAAGACAGACCCGGCCACGAGCAGCGCAGTGTTCATGCCCGCCAGCATGCCACCTTTCAGCCGATGAGTGTGGTCTGCTCCACGTTGATCATGCGGGCATAGAGCACCTGCTCGTTGACGTCGAGGTTGTTGATGATGGTCAGCGCAGCGATGATTCCGTTGCCCACGAGCTCGTCGGCGGTCTCGCCGAACTGCACCTCCAGCACGACGTTGTCGGCGCGCTCGTCGTTGGAGACGCTGTCCGGATCCTGCCAGGTACCCGCGGCCGCGAGCTCGGTCGAGGCGCGCATGAAGTCCAGGGCCGAGGCCTTGAAGCGCGGCAGAGCGAAGGTCAGCAGCTCCTGCTGCATGCGCTCCAGCTGCGTGTTGGTCTGCTCGTCTCCGAACAGCAGGGCGTAGAGCACGTCCTTGGCCCGGCGCAGCAGCTCCTCACCGGCGGGGCTGCGGTGCTCGGCGGTCAGCTGCGCTGTGCCCTTGGCCGGGGCATCCGGTGACAGATGACCGGATGCCTGCAGCGTCTCCCGCGACACCGTCGCGTGCTCGGCGGTGAACGCCGCGAGCGACTCATGTGTCAGCGCCATGGCCTTCACGCGCTCGATGCGCTCGGCGCGCGCCCGGGCCTTCGCGTCGCGCTCGACCTTGCGGTCGATCTCCGCGAGGCTGTGCGCGTCGAGCGTCAGACGCACGATCTGGTCGATGAGCCACTCGCGGTCGGCGGTCGCGAGCTGTGCGCGCAGGCGTTCCTCGAACTGCGGCGTGAGGTCAGCCTGGATGGCCCTGACGACGGCATCGATGTTCTGCATGCGCAGAGTATGCCCAGTGCCCGGGCGGGTCGGCAAGCGCCAGCCGAAGAGCCGCTACCCGAAGAGAACGGCGGCCTCGTCGTAGCGGGACTGCGGCACAGTGTTGAGCCTGCCGAGGGCATCCTCGAAGGCGACGTGCGTGATCGACGTTCCGCTCAGCGACACCATGCGGCCCCAGCGGTTGTGCACGACCGAATCGATGGCCGCCATGCCGTAGCGGGTGGCGAGAACGCGATCGTAGGCGGTGGGGGTACCGCCGCGCTGGATATGGCCGAGGGTGGTGGCCCGGGTCTCGATGCCCGTACGTGCCTCGATCTCGGGAGCCAGCACATCCCCGATGCCGCCGAGGCGGGGGCGACCAAACGCATCGAGGCCGCGTTCGGAGTGGGCATCATCCATCGTGTCGAGCTTGAAGCCCTCGGCGACGACGATGAGCGGGGCGCGGCCGCGCGAGTGTGCCGACTGCACCCACTCGATGAGCTGGTCCATGCTCGTCTTCTGCTCGGGGATCAGGATCGCGTGCGCGCCCGCGGCCATGCCCGAGTGCAGCGCGATCCAGCCGACGTGACGTCCCATCACCTCGGCCACCATGCACCGTCCGTGTGAGTCGCCCGTGGTGCGCAGCCGGTCCATCGCCTCGGTGGCGATCTCCACGGCGGTGTCGAAACCGAAGGTGTAGTCGGTGGCCGAGAGGTCGTTGTCGACGGTCTTGGGCACGCCGACGATCTTGATGCCGGCATCGGTGAGGCGCTTCGCGGCCGCGAGGGTGCCTTCGCCGCCGATCGCAATGAGCGACTCGATGCCGAGGCGATCCATATTCTCGCGTACGCGCTCGGCGCCGCCGTCGCCCTCGAACGGGTTGGTGCGGCTCGTGCCGAGAATGGTGCCGCCCTGCTTGGCGATGCCCTGGATGTCCTTGCGCTCGAGGGGCATGATGTCGCCCTGCACGACCCCGCGCCAGCCATCCTTGAACCCGACGAACTCCTTGTCGTAGACCTTGATGCCCTTGAGTACGGCCCCGCGGATGACCGCATTGAGGCCGGGGCAGTCGCCACCGCTCGTCAGGATTCCGATGCTCATGCCTCTATCTTGCCGTGTCGCCGAGGCGGCCGTGGTGCGCACCCCCCTCCCGGCACTAGAGTCGTGCCGACGCGGCTCAAACGTGAGTCCGCGCACACCTTCTAGGAGCATCCATGACTGACGCTGCACCCGCACCCGTTCCTCCGGTTCCGGCCGCGCCCGCGGCATCCGACGGCAAGACGCTCGGTATCGTCGCGCTGATCGTCACCTTCTTCTTCTCCCTCGTCGGGCTGATCCTGGGCTTCGTCGCCCGCGGCCAGTCGAAGCGCGCTGGAGTCAAGAACACCCCGGCGACCGTCGCGATCGTTCTCGGCTTCATCTTCCTCATCGGCACGATCATCGCGATCATCGTCGCGATCGCCGGCGGCGCAGCCCTCATCAACGCGTGCGCGGGCCTCGAGCCCGGCCAGTACACGCTCGACAACGGCGCCACGCTCACCTGCGGCTAGGCACTCGTGTGACGCGGCGCCCGGGGGTCACCCTCGGGCGCCGTGCCGTTTAACGGAAGGATCGGATCGTGACGCTACTCATTGGCAAGCCGATCGGTGACCCAGCAGCGTCCGGTGGGCAAACGGCGCCGCAGCATCCGGTGGCGTCGGCTCAGTCCCAGCAGGTTGGTCTCGTGGTGGGCATCATGTCGATCATCTTCGCCTTCGCGTTCCCACTCGCGGGGGCGATCCTCGGCGGTGTTGCCGTCGCACAGGCGCGTCAAGGCGGTTACGCCAAATCGGCTGGCGCTCGCTGGCCTGATCCTCGGAGCGGTCTTCACGGTGCTCATCGTGGTGATCGTCGTGGTCTCCATCGTGCTCGGCGTCGGGTTCTTCACCCAGCTGCTCGGCGCCTGTCAGGACTCCCCCGAGGGCATCATCTGGGGCATCCCCTACACCTGCAATTGAGCCGCGTGCTCGTCGCAGTGAATGACGGATGCCGCAGCGCACGCCTCGCACACGACCAGCTGCACGCGGCAGGCCGGGTCGGCGCAGTTCTGCATGTGACGGGATGACTCGCCGCACGCCACGCACGCGCCGACCACCGCGGCGTGATCGCTGAACTCGACAGACATGCGCTTGTCAAAGACGTAGAGCGCACCCTCCCATAGGCCGTCGTCGCCGTACGCCTCTCCATAGCGCGCGATGCCGCCGTCGAGCTGGTACACCTCGCTGAAGCCGCGGGAGATCATGAGCGATGACAGCACCTCGCACCGCACACCGCCGGTGCAGTAGGTGACCACTGGTCGATCCTTGAGGTGGTCGTAGCGACCGCTGTCGAGCTCGGCCACGAACTCGCGGGTGTTCGAGACCGGCGGGATGACGGCATCCTTGAAGTGACCGATCTGCGCCTCGAACGCGTTTCGGCCGTCGAAGAAGGTGACCTCCTTCTCGGCCACCAGTTCGTGCAGCTGCTCGGGCGTCAGCCGTGCGCCACCGCCGACGACTCCGGTCTCGTCGACCGTGAGCTCGTCGGGTGCGCCGAAGCTGACCAGCTCATCGCGCACGCGCACGCTGAGCCGAGGGAAGTCGTCGCCGGTGCCCTCGCTCCACTTGACGTCGATGTCTCTGAACGGGGCGTACTCGCGGGTCTTGCGCAGGTACATCTTGACGGCCCGCACGTCGCCACCGACGGTTCCGTTGATGCCGTGCTTCGACAGGATGATCCGCCCGCCCAGCCCCAGCGACTGGCCCAGGTCGCGCTGCCAGAGCCGCACCGCCTCGGGGTCCACGAGGGGTGTGAACGCATAGAACAGCAGGATCTTGGGCACGGTCACACGGCAATGCTACGTTTCACGGCATGCCCGCCTCGACGCTGTACTCGCCCGCCGAGCCGGTGAGCCTGTCGGCGACGTTGCGGCCGTTGCGACGCGGCTATGGCGACCCGACCTTCCGCACCGATGTGAGCGGGGCCTGGCGCACGCTGCAGACCCCGCACGGCGGGGCTACGCTGCATCTGGCCCGTACCAGCGAGGGCATCTCCGCCACAGCATGGGGTGATGGCGCCGCCTGGGTCATCGAGGGAGTTCCGGAGCTTCTCGGCTCGGGCGACGACTGGTCCGAGCTGGATGTCTCGTCCGCTCCTCTGCTCGCCGACTCCCTGCGACGCAACCCCGGGCTGCGCCTCACCCGCACGCGACAGGTTTTCGAGATGTTGGTCGCCGCGATCCTCGAGCAGAAGGTGACGGGCAAGGAGGCCCGGGCGGGCTGGCGTTGGCTCGTCAGTCGGCACGGTGAGCCAGCACCCGGCCCTGCGCCGGAGGGGATGCGCGTCTTCCCGACGGCGGAGGTGTGGCGGCGCATCCCGTCGTGGGAGTTCCATCGCGCCGGTGTGGGCCCGCAACGCTCGGCCACGATCATGCGCGTGGCGGCGGTTGCGGCATCCCTCGAACGCACACTCGACCTCGGTCGTGGTGGGCCCGAGGTCGAGCGTGCGTTGCGCAGCGTCGCGGGGGTCGGGGTGTGGACGGCCGCGGAGACGATGCAGCGCGCCCACGGCGACCCCGACTCGCCGAGCGTCGGGGACTATCACCTTCCCGCACTGGTCGGGCTCGCTCTGACAGGCGAGCCTGTCGACGATGACGGGATGCTCGAACTGCTCGCCCCGTGGGCGGGGCACCGCCAGCGCGTCGTGCGCCTGATCGAGTCGAGCGGCTTCGTGAAGCCCCGGCACGGCCCACGCGCGACCGTGCAGGACCACCGCGGGCACTAGGGCGAGTTGGTCCCCAGCACATAGGTCTGGATCGCCAGAACGGCTGCCCCCCGACACCACTCCGTGTCGTCGCCCGAGGTTGCGACGATCGGGATGCGGCGAGTTCGCGCGTCACGGTCGAGGCTCAAGCCCTCCTCGATGCCCGCGACCGCCACCTGAGCCAAGCGCACACCCTCCCCTCCGAGAATGATGATCTCGGGCATGGTGAGGTTCGCGACGGCGGCCATCAGTCGGCCAAGACCTCGACCCGCGTCATCGACGACCCGACGAGCTCCCTCGTCTCCCTCCTCGGCGAGCGTCAGCGCCTCGTCGTAGGTCACGGCCCGACCCACCGCGGCGGAGACTCCTTGGATGATCGCCGACGTCGTGAGCACGCTCTGCGCGCATCCGCGGTGGCCCGCTCCGCAGACCGGTCCGTAGGGGTCGAGCGGCCAGTGACCGACCAGACCGATACCGGCGTCAGCGTCGGCGACGACTTCACCTCCTGCGACGAGGCCGTAGCCCACGCCGGCGCCGAGGGTGATGACCGCGAAGCGGTCGAGGTTGCGCCCGGCACCGAACCACCGTTCGTACTCGGTGAAGGCCGTCAGGTCGTTCTCGATGACGGTGGGCAGGCCCGTCGCCCGCTCGACTGCCGCCCCGAGGTCGACGTCCGACCAATCCAGGAACGGAGCGCTTCGCACGACCTGCCGGTCGGCAACGAGCCCGCCGACTCCCAGGCCGAGCGCCGTAACCCGAGGGACGCGGCTCGCCAGATCACTCACGAGCATCTGGATGACCGCGACCACGTCGACCGGGTCGCGACGCTCGAGGGGCGAGAACGCCGTGGCGATCACCGTGGCTCGAAGATCGGTCACCACACCGAGCACGCCGTCGCCGGTGAGTTTGAGTCCGATGAAGTGCCGGGATTCCGGAATGACATCGAGAGGGCGGGTGGGTCGTCCGGGGCTGCCATCGACGCGCTCGCCCACCTCGACGAGCAGACCCGACTCGATGAGAGGTGTGCTGAGGCGGGTGAGTGATCCGGCCGACAGCCGGAGCTTGCGCGCGATCTCGCTGCGCGAGATGGGACCGTTGAGCAGCACCTCGAGTGCGACGGCGTGGGAGGGCCCGGGCCCGGAGGCCCACGGTGGTGTTGAGATGCGCATCCGGCCTCCTTAAGTTTCGGCGCTGAATAAACAACACCCTAGTGTCTCTCAGGATTGCCATATTGACATGCAATTACTTTTGCTGCAAAACTAACCCCGAGCACACTCCGAGGCATGCACAGCAGCATGCCGGACAAAGAAGTTCGAGTGAAAGGCAATACACGTGAAAGCACTGAAGTTCCTCGCCGTCACGGCGTGCGCGGCTACCGCGCTCGCCCTGACCGGATGCTCGACGGGCGGTGGCGACGCAACGAGCGCCATCGGCGCACCGGGTGCCACCGACATCTCGGGCACCGTCACCTTCTGGCACGCCTACAGCGCCGACTCCCCGGAGGTTGCGACGCTCGACGACGTACTGATTCCGAAGTTCGAGAAGATGTACCCGGATGTCACGGTCAAGTCGGTTCCCGTTCCCTACGACGATCTGCACCAGAAGCTGATCACGGCCGTCGCCGGCGACCAGCTCCCTGATCTGGTTCGCGCCGACATCGGCTGGGTTCCCGAGCTGGCGGACCTGGGAGTGCTGGCACCGCTCAGCACCGATATGCCCGACTTCCAGGACCTCGCGGACCAGATGTATCCCGGCACGCTCGCTACGAACCTCTGGAAGGGCACCTACTACGGGCTCCCGCTCGACACCAACACCCGGGTGATGCTCTACAACCAGAAGGCACTGGATGCCGCGGGCGTCACGGCCCCGACCACTGTGGACGAGCTGTTCGCCATCGCTCCGAAGCTGAAGGCCGCCGGTTCGTACGCCTTCGCCGACAACGGCGCGAGCGGCTGGAACGTGCTGCCCTGGATCTGGAGCGCGGGCGGCGACCTGACCGACCCTGACGTCACGAAGGCGAGCGGCTACATCAACAGCCCCGAGTCGGTTGCTGGCGTGCAGGAGCTGGTCGACCTTCACGCGAACGGTTACCTCCCGGACATCATCCTCGGTGACTCGGGCGGTCTGGCCACCAGCGATGGTCTGGCCGACGGCACCTACGCCACGATTCTCGACGGCCCCTGGATGTACCCGATCTTCGCCAGCCAGTTCCCCGACTTCGAGCTGTCGGCGACACAGGTGCCGGCAGGCGCGGGCGGAAGCATCTCCGTGGTGGGTGGCGAGGACATCGTGCTGACCCAGTCGTCGGAGAACAAGGCTGCCGCGGCAGAGTTCCTGCGCTTCCTGGTCTCCGAGGAGGCTCAGCTCGAGATGGCGAAGGTCGGCCAGATGTCGGTGCTGTCGTCGCTCGGTAGCAAGCTGACCGACATCAACGCCTACTACGCACCGTTCGTGGAGCAGCTGGCCACAGCACGCCCGCGCCCGGTGACCCCGGCGTGGAGCGAGATCAACAGCATCCTCGAGAACGAGATCCGCGCAGCGATGCGCGGGGAGAAGAGCGTCCAGGAGGCGCTCGACTCAGTCGCCACGCAGTCTGACGCTCTCCTCGCGAAGTTCAACTAGGAGATAGTCGGTCATGTCCACTACGACGGTCCTGCCTCCGGCAGCCTCGCCGTCGTCCATCCCCCGGCGGCGGCGTGCCGCCGCCGGGGCGGGGCGGCGGGCGGCCCTCACCGGCTACGCATTCGTCCTCCCCGGGTTCAGTCTCTATGCCCTGGTCATGCTCTACCCGGCGGTGCAGACCTTCCTCCTCAGCCTGCGCGATTGGAAGATCACCCCCGGTGTCGATAGTCCGTGGGTCGGACTTGACAACTACATCCGCGCCTTCTCCGATCCGGTCTTCCTCAACTCGCTCGTGAATTCCGTGATCTACACGGTCGGCACGGTGCCGCTGCAGATTGCCATCGGCCTTGGGCTGGCGGTGCTGCTCGACTCCAAGCTGCCCGGTCGCACCGCCTTCCGGGTGCTGTTCTACCTTCCCGTCGTCACGAGCTGGGTCGTCGTGTCCCTGCTCTTCCAATACATCTTCTCGTCGGGCGACGGCCTCGCGAACTTGGTGGTCGTCGACGTCTTCCATCTCGCCCAGGAGAACGTCAGCTGGTTCCAGGACCGCTGGACGGCGTTCATCGCCATCTGCGCGCTCGGCGTCTGGAAGGGCGTCGGATGGTCGATGCTGATCTTCCTCGCGGCGCTCACAGCCGTGCCCCGCGAGCTCCACGAAGCGGCAGCCATCGATGGCGCCGGCGCGTGGGGGCGCTTTCGCCACGTCTCACTTCCGTCGATCCGCGGTGCCCTCTCCGTCATCGTCATCCTCCTCGTGATCGGCGGCTTCAACGTGTTCATCTCCGTGCTGCTCATGACCGGAGGCGGCCCGGGCAACGCGACCCAGGTGCCCCTCACCTACATGTACGACCAGGCGTTCACGTTCCTCGACTTCGGCTACGGCAGCGCGATCTCCTTCTCACTCACCGCCTTCGTACTCGTGGTGTCCGCCGCGCAGTACTGGTGGACTCGCCGAGCGATGAGGAGCTGACCATGGTTGTCTCGCCCACCCGTCGACGGGTGATCACCGCGGTTCGCTATCTGCTGCTCGCGATCGCAGCGTTCCTGCTCGTCTACCCGTTCCTGTACATGCTGTCGACCTCGTTCAAGCCGAGGTCGCTGGTACTGGGAGACCCCACCTCGCTGATCCCCGAGGACCCGACACTGGACAACTACATCCAGGTGCTCGGTGCCGACAATTTCGCCCGGTACTTCCTCAACTCGGCCATGGTGGCCGTGGTGTCGACGGTGCTCATCGTCGCTCTCTCGTCAATGATGGCCTACGGCTTCACCCGTCTGTCATTCCCCGGCCGGCGCATCCTCTTCGGCCTGATCATCGTTGGCCTGACAATCCCCACGATGATGCTGATCATCCCGCAGTTCCTCCTGGCCAGGGATCTCCACCTGCTCAACTCGCTGCAGGGCCTCGTGCCGTTCTACGTGGGCACGGCGCTGGGCTTCAACACCTTCCTGCTCTCAGGCTTCTTCGAAACCCTCCCCAAGGAGCTCGATGAGGCGATGACGATCGATGGTGCCGGCGCGTGGCGGCGCTACTGGAGCCTGGCTCTTCCCCTCTCGCGGCCGGCACTGGCCACCTGCGTCATCTTCGCCTTCCTCGGAACGTGGGACGAGTTCGCGTGGGCATTGACCGTACTCAACGACGTGGAAGTACGCACACTGCCCATCGCGATCGCCCTGTTCCAGGGGCAGCACAGCACCAGTTGGGGACTGGTCTTCGCGGCCTCCATGCTTGCGATCATCCCGGTCCTCATCGTCTACATCGTGTTCCAGCGCCACTTCGTCGCTGGCCTGACCTCCGGAGCAGTCAAGAGCTGATGACCACCACCACCCAGACCCCTGACCTCGTCGCCGACAGCGTGCGCGTCATCCTCGACGGGCAAGCTGCCAGTGGCGCCTATGTCGCCAGCCCGAACTTCTCGCAGTACCGCTTCGGCTGGCTGCGCGACGGTGCCTTCGTCGCGCTGGCCATGGATGCCGCCGATCGCCACGACTCCGCACGCGCATTCCACGAGTGGGTGCGGCGGGTGCTCGAGACGCAGTCCGGCCGCATCGAGCGTGTGCTCGAGGCTGTGACCGCGGGTCGCGAGCCCGCGCCGGAGGATCGCCTGCCGACGCGGTACACCCTCGACGGCGCAGAGGAGCCTGAGGCCGACGAGGCCTGGCCCAACTTCCAGCTCGATGGCTATGGCACATGGCTGTTCGCGCTCAATGCTCACCTCAACGGCGCACTGCCGCCGGAGTTCGAACCTTCTGTGCGCTCGGCGGCGCGGTACATCGCGGCAACGTGGCGCCTGCCCTGCTACGACTACTGGGAGGAGTTCGGCGATCGCGTGCACACGTCGACCCTCGCCGCGCTCGCGGCTGGCCTCAGGTCGGCGGCCGAACTGCTCGCCGAGAATGAGTGGCTCGACGCGGCCGACGACATCGTCGCCTTCATCCGCTCCGAGTGCGTGGCCGACGGTTCGTTCGTGAAGGGTCCCGAGGATGCCCGCGTGGACGCCAGCCTGGTATCGCTGGCCACGCCATTCGGGGTGATCCCTTCGACCGACCCCGTCATGGCCGCCACGATCGAGCGCATCAGGACCGAGCTGTCGAGCCCGAGCGGGGGCATCCGTCGGTATCTCGGCGACTCCTACTTCGGCGGCAACCCCTGGCTGCTGTTGACCGCCTGGCTCGGATGGCACGATCGACTCACCGGGAACGCCGCCGGCGCGCAACGGGCGCGCGAATGGGTGCTCGCGCACCGGTCCGAGGGCAACAACCTCGCGGAGCAGATCCTCGACGAACCGCAGGTGCCCGAGGCGGTGGCCGAGTGGACCGAACGCTGGGGACCGGTGGCCGACCCGCTGCTGTGGTCGCACGCCAAGCTGATCCTGCTCGAGCGCGGCGGGGTGCGCACATGGAGTTGACCCCGAGCGCGGCAAGCTATCGGCCGGGTGAGGCGGTCATGGTGCAGCTGGCCGCCGCTGCGCCATCCGACTCGTCGATCACCGTCTACAGTCTCGGGCGCACCGAACGGATCGTGCCCGTCGTCCAGGGCGACCGGCGGGTCGATCTCGGGTCGTTCGAGGTCGGGGGCTACGGCGTCGAGCTCGAGGGGTCGACGACGGCATTCGACGTGCTCGCCTCGCCGTTCGATCGGCCGCGCTATGGATTCGTCGCCGCCCTCGACGAGCAGGTCGACATCGCGGGAGTCACGTCCAACTTCCGTCGCCTGCATCTCAACCTCGCGCAGTTCTACGACTGGGCGTACCGTCACTCCACCCTGCTTCCGCCCGAGGATCGGTATCTCGATCCCCTCGGCCAGGAGCGCACCCTCTCGACAGTCAACGCCATGGCAGAAGCGCTGTCTGCCGTGGGCACCGCACCTCTCGGCTATTCGGCTGTGTACGCGGTGGGCCACGATGAGCTCGACACCTGGGGTGCCTCGGTCATCCACCGCAGCGACGGCGAGGCCTATCGGCTGGGGGAGAACTTCCTGGTGCTCGTGGACCCTGCTGAGCCCCGCTGGCTCGAGCACTACCTCGGGCAGCTCGAGGCAGTGCTGGAGACCACCAAGCTCTCGGGTTTCCACCTCGACCAGTACGGCTGGCCGAAGTTCGCGCAGCGCGAGGACGGCACCGTGGTCGATCTTGCCGAGAGCTTCGTGACGCTTCTCGCGGCCATCCGCGAACGGATGCCGGCGGTCGCCATGATGTTCAACAACGTCAACGACTTCCCCACCTGGGCGACCGCGACGAGCCCCCAGGACGCGAGTTACATCGAGGTCTGGCCGCCGCACTCCGGGCTGCAGGATCTCGCAGACCTGGCGAGCCGAACCAGGGCGCTCCGCCCGGAGCATCCGCCGATCCTGTCGGCCTATCTCAGCTGCTACAACGACGACGAGCGCCGCGCCAACACGGCCGCCGAACTGGTGATGGCCACGGCCTTCTCCCACGGCGCATCCCACCTTCTGCTCGGTGAGCACTCCAGTGTGCTCACCGGTCCGTACTATCCGGACAATCACGTGCTCACCGAGCAGAGCCTGTCGGGCTTCGTGCCCTGGTACGACTTCGCCGTCAGGTACGGCGACCTGCTCTACGACCCCAAGCTGGTCGACGTCACCGAGACCTACACGGGCGGCATCAACGGCGACGTGGTCTTCTCCGGCCTGCCGGTGTCGACGAAGGCCGACGCCGGCACCATCTGGACGCGGGTCGTGCGCACCGGCGAAGGTCTCGTGCTTCACCTCATCAACCTCACCGACCAGGCGAGCACCGAATGGGACGAGGGCAAGAACGACCTCACGGTTGTCAGCGGCCTGACCGTGACCCTGTCGCTGGTGGGTAGTGATGCGGTGCTCGGGTTCGCCTCGGTGGAGGAGCCGACCATGGTCGATCTCGTGTCACACGCCACCAGCGCGAGCGAGCAGCACGACGCGCTGTCCGCGGCCCAGGCCGGCGCGGTGTTCGCCGTTCCGCCGTTCCGAGCGTGGGCTGTGGTACTCGTACCGCTGAGCTGACGACAGTGGGTTAGCCTGACGCGGTGAACCTGATCTTCCGCACCATCATCCGAATGTTCCGCAGCAAGCGGGCGCCGAAGCTCACGATGAGCGATGTCGGTCGCATGGAGTTCCGCGTGGTGCCGACGGATATCGACGTGCTCGGGCACATGAACAACGGCGTGTACTTCTCGATCATGGATCTCGGCCGCATCGACCTCATGATCCGCTCGGGGGCGTGGGCCAAGCTTCGCGCGAAGGGCTACTACCCGGTGATGGCGAACGAGACCATCAGCTTTCGCAGGTCGCTCAACCTCTGGACGAAGTTCACACTCGAGACCAAGATGGCCGGTTACGACGAGAAGGCCGTCTACTGCGAGCAGCGCTTCGTCGTCGATGGCGAGATCTACGCGGTTGCGATGACGCGCGCCCGATTCCTGAAGTCATCGGGCGGGGTCGTCAGCACAGCCGAACTCGCCGAGGTGGTGGGGGTGGATGTCACGAGCCACGAGCCCGACGCCTGGGTCGCCGAGTGGGCCGCGCACGTGGCCCTCCCGAGCACGCGGGAGCCAGCCCCGAGCGTCTGGGACTGAACGACTGACTGAGCCAGCTAGCTCGGCGGCCAGCTGGCCGGGTCGCCGTCCATGGCGAGCCGCTCGTAGTAGGGCCGTTGCGAGGGCAGGTAGCCCGCGGCATCCGGAGCCCTCTCGCCCAGCACGGCGGCGCGCAGGCGATCCAGCGCGTACTCCCAGCGCGGCCCGGCGGCACCCGCAGCCCGCCAGTCGCTCACGCGCTCGCCGACGAAGAGCATGGTCACGCCGTCGACCTCCGCGAGGGAGATCACGACCGGGGCGCCGTCGTCGAGCACGATGCGCATCGGGGAGTCGCCGTCGGTGACCGGCACGGCCGCGCCGAGCCACTTGCGCTGGTGGTGGGGCTTCGTCAGCCAGTTGCGCACGGTCGCGGCATCCGCGGGGATGCGTCGCTCGAGCAGAAGCTCGAGTCCGCGCCGATCACGCACCACGCGGCCCGTCGGTTGCACTGCCATGTCCTGAGACTAGTCAGGATGCCTCGAGCACCGCCATCGCCGCATTGTGCCCGCCGATCGCGCTCACCGCACCCCCGCGCTGAGCGCCCGAGCCGCAGAGAAGGATGCGTGGGTGGCGCGTGGCGACGCCCCAGCGCTCGGCCGGTGTGGCGAGAGCAGCGTCATCCTCGACGAACGGCCACGAGAGCGGACCGTGGAAGATGTTGCCGCCGGGCATGTGCAGGGCGTGCTCGAGGTCGAGGGTGGTCTTCGTCTCGATCGTGGGGTGGCCAGCGGCATCCGTCAGCAGCAGGGCTTCGACCGGCTCGGCCAACACCGAGTTGAGGGAGGCGAGCACGGCGGCCTGAAGCTCGGCGCGGCGTGCATCGTTGTTCTGCTCGGACACGAGCCGGTCGGGGGTGTGCAGCCCGAACACGGTCAGGGTCTGGGCGCCCGACGCCTGTAGCTCGGGCGACAGGATGCTCGGATCGGTCAACGAGTGGCAGTAGATCTCGCACGGCAGCGGCTCGGGCACGGCTCCCGCGGCGGCAGTGTCGTAGGCGGCGGAAAGCTGGGTCCACGTCTCGTTGATGTGGAACGTGCCCCCGAACGCCGCGGCCGGGTCGACCGCAGGATCGAGGAGGCGCGGCAGGCGCGACAGCAGGAGGTTGACCTTGACCTGGGCGCCCTCCGGCCGCGCGGTGGTCGAGGGCGCGCCCAGCAGCCGCTCCAGCTCGTACGGCGCAACGTTCGCCAGCACCCACGTCGCCGCGAGGGTGCGCTCGGTGTCCCCACTGCGATAGCTGACCTCGCCGTCCGGTGTGATCGCGGTCACCTCGGCGCCCGTCAGCAGCTCGGCTCCCGCGAGGCGCGCCGCACGCGCCAGCTCGCCCGTGACTGCACCCATGCCGCCCACGGGAACGTCCCAGTCCCCGGTGCCGCCGCCGATCACGTGGTACAGGAAGCAGCGGTTGGCCGCGAGCGATTCGTCGATGTTGGGTGCGAACGTTCCGATCAGGGCATCAGTCAGCACGACTCCCCGCACGAGGTCGCCGCCGAAGGTGTCGGCGATCGTCTGCCCGACCGGACGCTCGATCAGGTCGCGCCACAACCCGTCGTCGCCGACCGCGGCGCGGGCCTCGGTGCGGGTGAGAAGCGGTTGGGTGACGGTGGGGAAGAGCGCCTGCGCGAGCCGCGCCGTGCCCGAGTAGAACGACTGCCAGGCGGCGGCGTCGGGGCCGAGCGCTGTGGCGGTGGCCGCGGCATCCGCGTTGTCGATCAGCAGGCCGCGGGTGCTGCCCGGCTCGGGGGTGTAGCTGGAGTACCGGCGGCGTCGCAGCGTGATGTCGAGACCCAGGTCGCGGATGACGCGCTCCGGCAGCAACGACACCAGGTACGAGTAGCGCGACAGCCTGGCGTCCACGCCCTCGAACGCGGTCGCGGAGACGGCGGCCCCGCCGAGCCCATCGAGGCGCTCCAACACGGTCACGCGCTTGCCCGCGAGAGCGAGGTAGGCGGCGGCCGCGAGCCCGTTGTGGCCGCCACCGACGATGACTACGTCGCGACGGTCATCCCGCGACGTCGACACGGTCCTCTTCGTCCACGCAGATCGGTGGGTTGATCACGTCGAGCACCCGCCGCGAGGCATTCAGCAGGGCGGTCTTGTGCTCGTCGTCGAGCACGTCGAAGAAGTACTCGCGGATCGCGTCGGTGTGATCCCGCATTGCCGTCGCGACGGCGCGGCGTCCCTCGGCGGTGAGCACGACCCACACGCCGCGGGCATCGTCGCCGCACTCGACCCGCTCGATGAGGCCGCGCTGCTCCATGCGGCCGAGCTGGTGCGAGACCCGACTCTTCTCCCAGCCGATGATGTCGGCAATGCGACCGGCCCGCAGTTGCGTGCTGGACTCCTCGGAGAGTGCGGCGAGAATCTCGAAGTCCGCGGAGGAGATGCCGGAGTCGGCCTGCAGCCGCCGCTCAAGGGTGAGTTCGAGCTGACGACGCATCACGAAGAAGGTCCGCCAGAGCTCGCGCTCCTCGGCGGTCGTCGTTGTCATCCCGCAATTGTACGGATCGTGCCCTCCTGGCAGCTAGGGCGCTGCAAAGCGTCGTCTGCGCCCTCTCTCACGCAAGAGTTGTGCGTCAGTATGCGCTCTTCGCTGGGATGCCGCGGTTAAGCTCGATGCATGCTGCCCGAGTCCGATCTCGCCGACGAGGCCGTCGCCACCGTGCGCCGTTGGCTCACCGAGAGCGCCGACATTCCGGCGTCGCCCAGTGCGGCCCGTCTGGCCGGCCTGCTCAAAGACCCGAAGGGTCTCGACTTCACCCTCGGATTCGTCGACCGGGTGGTGCGGCCCGAGGATCTGCGGGTCGCCGGCCGCAACCTTGAGCGTCTCAGCCACTCGGTGCCGTCGTTCCTGCCGTGGTACCTGCGCTTCGCCATCCACGCCGGCGGCGGATTCGCTCTTCTCGTTCCGTGGCCGATCGTGCCGATCGCGCGGTGGGTGCTGCGGCGGATGGTCGGCCATCTGGTCATCGACGCGACGCCGGAACGCCTCGACAAGACTCTGGCGCGATTGCGGGGTCGTGGCATCCGGCTCAACCTGAACCTGCTCGGCGAGGCGGTGCTCGGCCAGGACGAGGCGAACGCCCGACTCGACGGCACCCGCGACCTGCTCGCGCGGGCCGACGTCGACTACGTCTCCATCAAGGTGTCGTCGGTGGCCGCCCAGCTGTCGATGTGGGCCTTCGACGACATGGTCGAGACGGTCGTCGCTCGGCTGACCCCGCTCTACGAGCTGGCTGCCGACAGCGAGACCACCAAGTTCATCAACCTCGACATGGAGGAGTACCGCGATCTCGACCTCACCATCGCGGTGTTCACGAAGCTACTCGACCAGCCGCGGTTGAAGAACCTCGAGGCCGGCATCGTGCTGCAGGCGTACCTGCCCGACGCCCTCGGCGCTCTTCAGCGGCTGACAGCCTGGGCGACCGAGCGTCGCCAGTCCGGCGGCGCCGGCATCAAAGTGCGCGTCGTCAAGGGCGCCAACCTCGCCATGGAGCACGTGGATGCGGCGATCCACGGCTGGCCCGTCGCGACCTACTCGACCAAGCTCGAGTCGGACACCAACTACAAGCGAGTACTCAACTGGGCGCTGACCCCCGAGCGCACGGATGCGGTGCGCATCGGCGTTGCCGGTCACAACCTCTTCGACGTCGCCTGGGCGTGGCTGCTCGCGACCGAACGCCACGTCGACAACCGGGTCGAGTTCGAGATGCTGCAGGGAATGGCGACCGCCCAGGCGGATGTCGTCAAGCGTGACGTGGGCGGCCTGCTGCTGTACACGCCGGTAGTGCACCCTCGCGAGTTCGACTCGGCGATCAGCTACCTCGTGCGCCGCCTCGAGGAGAACGCGTCGAGCGAGAACTTCATGAGCGGGCTGTTCGAGCTCGAGTCGAACGGCGCCGTGTTCGCGCGCGAGGAGGGCCGCTTCCGGGCGTCGCTCGCCGCGCTCGACGACCGGGTGCCCGGGCCGAACCGCACCCAGAACCGCTCGAAGACCCTCGAGGTGGCCCCCAACGTCGACCCCGCGGACCAGCGCTTCCGCAACGAGCCCGACACCGACCCGTCGCTGAGCATCAACCGCGCCTGGGCCGCTCGGGTGCTCGACCGCAGTGACCAGTCGCGTCTCGGCGCCGGCACCATCGCGGCCTCGCGCGTGACCGAGGCCGAGGCTCTGGACCGACTCATCGTCGCGGCGGTGCGCGCGGGTGAGGGCTGGGGCGCCCGCTCGGCGGCCGAGCGCGCGCGTGTACTGCACGACGCGGGCGACGTGCTCGCGGCCTTCCGGGGTCGGCTCATCGAGGTCATGGCCAACGAGACGGGCAAGACGATCGCGGAGGGCGACGTCGAGGTCAGCGAAGCCATCGACTTCGCGCACTACTACGCCGAGCGTGCCCTCGAGCTCGATCAGCTCGACGATGCCACCTACGTGCCGCCGCGCCTGACAGTCGTCACCCCGCCGTGGAACTTTCCGGTCGCCATCCCCGCCGGCTCGGTGCTGGCGGCGCTCGCCGCGGGCAGTGCCGTCGTCATCAAGCCCGCTCCGCAGTCGCGTCGCAGTGGCGCGGTCATGGTGGAGGCGCTGTGGGAGGCGGGGGTGCCGCGGGATGTCCTCACCCTCGTCGATCTCGAGGAGGGCGACCTCGGCCGCCAGCTGGTGTCGCACCCGGGCGTCGACCGCGTCATCCTGACCGGCGGGTGGGAGACGGCGGCGCTGTTCCGCTCGTGGCGGGCCGACCTGCCGCTGCTGGCGGAGACCAGCGGCAAGAACGCCATCATCGTGACCCCGAGCGCCGATCTCGACCTCGCTGTCGCCGATGTGGTGCGCAGCGCCTTCGGTCACGCCGGCCAGAAGTGCTCCGCCGCCTCGCTCGTGATCCTGGTCGGATCGGTCGCCCGCAGCGAACGCTTCTCGCGCCAGCTCGAGGATGCCGTGCGCACCCTGCGGGTCGGCTATCCGCAGCAGGCGAGCGCGCAGATGGGTCCGCTGATCGAACCACCGTCGGGCAAGCTGCTCGGCGCCCTGACAGTGCTCGGCGACGGCGAGGAGTGGCTCGTGGCCCCGCGCTCGCTCGACGAGTCGGGCCGCCTGTGGTCGCCGGGGGTGCGCACGGGGGTCGCGGCAGGCAGTGAGTTCCACCTCACGGAGTACTTCGGTCCCGTGCTCGGCGTGATGACAGCGGCGACACTCGACGACGCGATCGCGCTGCAGAATGCCGTCGCCTATGGCCTCACGGCGGGCATCCACTCGCTGGAACCGCGCGAGGTCGCGCACTGGCTCGACCGGGTCGAGGCGGGCAACCTCTACGTCAACCGCGGCATCACGGGCGCCATTGTGCGTCGCCAGCCGTTCGGCGGCTGGAAGCGCTCGACGGTCGGCACGGGCGCGAAGGCCGGCGGCCCCAACTACGTGCTGACGCTCGGCTCCTGGCAGGCCATCGAGCGCGAGCCTTCGGGAAACATTCTGGTCGACGGCCTCAGTCGCCGAGTCGCCTCGGTGGTCAAGCGGGGTCAGTCGGGCATCTCGTTCGAGGAGTTCGACCGGGTTCGTCGCGGTGCGCTGAGCGACGAGGCCGCGTGGGCGAGCGAGTTCGGTGTCAGCCGGGATGTCTCGGCTCTCGAAGTCGAGCGCAACGTGTTCCGCTACCGGCCCGCCGCCGTGACCATTCGGCTCTCGGAGGGACAGCCGCTCGGGCACCTCGTGCGGCTCATCGCGGCGGGATCCCTCACGGGCGCGGAGTTGACCATCAGCTCGGCGCAGCCGCTACCAACCGCCCTGGTCGAGTCGTTCAGCGAACCGATTCCGACGGCCAACGTGCGCGCGATCGTCATCGAGACGGATGCCGCGTGGCTGGCCCGAGCGCCGCAGCTCACCGGTCGCGTGCGTCTCATCGGAGGCGACCCGCTCGCCCTCGCAACCGCCGTCGGTGGCAACCCGGACGTCGCGATCTACTCGGCTCCCGTCACCACCGAGGGGCGCGTCGAGCTGCTCCCGTTCCTGCGCGAGCAGAGCGTGTCGATCACCGCTCACCGCTTCGGTAACCCGGATCGGGCGATGGCGGGCCTGGTCGTCTAGGCCGGTTGAGTAGCGGCCGGAGGTCGCGTATCGAAACCTCACGGTCCTGGCCGGTTGAGTAGCGACCGGAGGTCGCGTATCGAAACCTCACGCTCGGTTTCGATACGCGGCTTCGCCGCTACCCAACCGGCCTACGCTGGACGCATGAACATTCCCACTCTCGCCCTCAACGACGGAACGAGCATCCCGCAACTGGGCCTGGGCACGTACGGCCTCTGGAACGATGAGGGGTCGGAGGTGATCGCCCGGGCGATCGGCCTCGGCTACCGTCACGTCGACACCGCGGCCCGGTACGAGAACGAGGTCGCGGTCGGGGAGGGCCTGCGCCGTTCGGGCGTCCCCCGCGGCGAGCTGTTCGTGACGACGAAGCTCGACGGTGAGTGGCAGGGCGAGGACCGCGCCGTCGCGGGGTTGGCCGCGTGCCTGGATCGCCTCGGGCTCGACTACGTCGACCTGCTCCTCATCCACTGGCCCGTGCCGAAGCGGGACGAGTACGTGTCGACCTGGCGCACCTTCGAGCGACTCAAGTCCGAGGGCCTCACGCGCTCGATCGGGGTGTCCAACTTCAAGCCCGCGCACCTCGAGCGCCTCGCCGCCGAGACCGCGACGGTACCGGCGGTCAACCAGATTCAGCTGACGCCGGTGATCCAGCGGCACGAGCAGCGGGCATACGACGCCGCGCACGGCATCGTCACCGAGTCATGGAGCCCACTGCGGGGAGTTCTCGAGCGGGAGCAGGTGGTGAGGGTCGCCGAGATCACCGGCCGGACTCCCGCCCAGGTCGTGCTCCGGTGGCACCTGCAGAACGGACTCGTCGCTATCCCGAAGTCGTCGAACGTCGACCGCCTCGCCGACAACCTCCTCGCACTCGACTTCACGCTCGACGACGAGTCGATGGTGATTCTCGACACCCTTGACGAGGGGCCGCACGCGGGCGTCGACTCCGACACGGACGGGCACTAGAGCCCGAGCGCGGCCCGGACATAGGCGAGCGCGTCGGCGGGCGGCAGCCCGAGTTCGCGTGCGCGTGCGGCGAAGGCCGTGGCATCCCGCTGCAGAAGCTCGACTGAGCTGCCCTCCCTCGCCTTCACGAGGGTGCCGTTGCGGCCGAGGGTCTCGACGAAACCGTCGGCCTCGAGCGCGCGGTAGACCCGGGCGACGGTGTAGGGCGCGACTTCCAGTTCGGTCGCCAGGGCGCGCACGGTCGGCAGCTTCGTGCCCACGATCAGCTCGCCCGACTCGATCTGCTCGATGATCTGGCGGTACAGCTGCTCGTAGAGCGTGGTCGCTGAGCCGGGGTCCACGGCGAACTGCATCAGTCGTGGGTCCTGTGGATGAGCCGTGACAACACGATCGCGCTGCGGGTGTGATCGACGTTGGGAGCGATCCGCACCTTCTCGAGCGCGATCTCCAAGGAGGGGATGTCGCGTGACCGCATGTGCACTATCGCGTCGGCAGAGCCGGTCACGGTGCCGGCATCGACGACCTCGGGAACTCCGGACAGGATGCGCTTGAGCTCCTCCGGCGCGACGGTGCCCCGGCAGAACAGTTCGACGTAGGCCTCGGTGCCGAGCCCGTCGACGGCCGGGTCGACCTGAATGGTGAAGCTGCGGATGACGCCATCAGACACCAACCGGTCCACCCGACGCTTGACGGCCGACGCCGACAGGCCGATGACCTCGCCGATGTCTCCGTATCCGGCGCGGGAATTGAGGCGCAGGAGGTCGATGATGCCGTAGTCGAGACTGTCCATCCGGGCATCCTATGACGAATAGTTGTGCTGCGATAGCGTCAGACGCAGGTTCGGTGCGCTCCAAGCTCTGACATTGCGGATAGGTGCGTGAAACACTGGACGAATGACGATGACCGACGCCGCTACGGCCACGCCCGCCCGCACTGCCCGCAAGCGCACCGTGCTCATGTGCCGGCCCGAGTACTTCACTGTGAGCTACCGCATCAACCCGTGGATGCACCCCGAAGACCCCACCGACACGAGCCTCGCCGTGCGGCAGTGGGATGTGCTGTACCGCACCTACCTCGACCTCGGGTTCGAGGTGCACCTCATCGACCCGATCGCGGGTCTCCCCGACATGGTCTACGCGGCCAACGGCGGCTTCGTGATCGACAACATCGCGTACGGCGCGAGCTTCACCTACCCCGAGCGCCAGCCCGAGGGCCCGGCCTACATGGACTGGTTCCGTGAGGCGGGCTTCGACGTGCGCGTTCCCGAGGAGATCAACGAGGGCGAGGGTGACTTCCTGCTCGTGAACGGGATGATCCTCGCTGGTACGGGCTTCCGTACCGCAAGCAACAGCCACGAGGAGATCGCCCGCATCTACGGTCGCGAGGTGGTGTCCCTCAATCTGATCAACCCGAGCTTCTACCACCTCGATACCGCCGTCGCGGTTCTGGATGACACGAACATCGCGTACCTCCCGAGTGCCTTCGACGAGGCATCCCTCGCCACCCTGCGCAGGCTCTTCCCCGATGCCGTCATCGTCACCGAGGAGGACGCGGCAGTGCTGGGCCTCAACTCGTTCAGCGACGGCTACAACATCGTGATCGCCTCGCGCGCCAAGGACTTCGAGCGGCAGTTGCGCGAGCGCGGCTACAACCCCATCGGCGTTGACCTCTCCGAGCTTCTGCTCGGCGGCGGAGGTGTGAAGTGCTGCACGTTGGAGCTTCGCCGGTGACCGGTGCCGCGACTGATCTCGACAAGCTCGATCACCGGGCGCTGGAGGACGAGCACGTCGCCCACAACTACCACCCGCTGCCCATCGTGGTGGGGTCCGCGGCCGGCGCCTGGGTCGTCGACGTGGAGGGGCGGCGCTACCTGGACTGCCTCGCGGCGTACTCCGCGGTCAACTTCGGCCACGGGCATCCGGAGCTCATCGCGGCGGCCAAGGCCCAGCTCGACCGGGTGACACTGACCAGCCGGGCGTTCCACAACGACCAGCTCGGCCCGTTCGCGACCGCGCTCGCCGCCCTCGCCCGCAAAGACATGGTGCTGCCCATGAACACCGGTGCCGAGGCCGTGGAGTCGGGCATCAAGGTCGCTCGCGCCTGGGGCTACCGCGTCAAGGGGGTCGCCCCCGATCGCGCGACGATCATCGTGGCCGACGGCAACTTCCACGGCCGCACGACCACCATCATCAGCTTCTCGAACGACGAGCAGGCTCGGGCCGACTTCGGTCCATTCACCCCTGGCTTCGTGAGTGTGCCCTATGGGGATGCCGCAGCCATCGAAGCGGCGATCGACGACAACACCGTGGCCGTGCTCATCGAGCCGATCCAGGGTGAGGCGGGCATCATCGTTCCGCCGGACGGGTATCTCGCTGCCGTGCGGGACATCACGTCGCGCAACAACGTGCTCTTCATCGCCGACGAGATCCAGTCCGGCCTGGGGCGCACCGGCTCGACCTTCGCCTGCGATCTCGCGGGAGTCGTGCCCGACCTCTACCTTCTCGGCAAGGCGCTCGGCGGCGGAATCGTGCCGGTGAGCGCGGTCGTCGGCAACCGCGACATCCTCGGGGTGCTACGTCCGGGCGAGCACGGCTCGACCTTCGGCGGCAACCCGCTCGCAGCGGCCGTCGGTCATGCCGTGGTCGACCTTCTCGCGACCGGTGAGATGCAGGAGCGCGCGGGCGTGCTCGGCGAGCGCCTGCAGGCGCGGCTGCGCACCCTCGTCGGTCGCGGCGTGGTCGCCGTGCGCGGCGCGGGATTGTGGGTGGGCATCGACATCGACCCCGCCATCGGAACCGGTCGGCGGGTGTGCGAGCTGCTGATGGAGCGCGGGGTGCTCGCGAAGGACACCCACGGGTCGACCATCCGGCTCGCCCCGCCGATCGTTGTCACTGCTGAGGAACTCGACTGGGCTGTCGACCAGCTCGAGGCGGTGCTCGAGGAGTTGCGCACCGGCTGACGGTCTAGATTCGGGGGATGACCGAACAGCAGCTCGTGGAGCGCCTGAGGGCGGCCGGCTGCGTGTTCGCCGAGGATGAGGCGCGCGTGCTGCTGGAGTCCGCGTCATCCGCCGCCGAGCTGGAGGCCATGACTGCCCGTCGCGTCGAGGGCGAGCCGCTCGAGTACGTCGTCGGCTGGGCCGAATTCTGCGGGCTTCGCATCGGCGTGGATGCCACGGTCTTCATCCCCAGGCCGCGCACCGAGTTCCTCGTGGCCGTCGCCGTGGAGCTCACGCCACCTTCCGCAGTGGTCGTCGACCTGTGTTGCGGATCCGGCGCGCTCGGACTCGCGCTCGCGGCATCCGTGCCGGACATCGAGCTGCTGGCCAGCGACATCGACGACGCTGCCGTCGCCTGCGCCCGGCGCAACGGGGTCGCGGCGGTGCAGGGTGACCTGTTCGACGCGCTGCCCGATCGGCTGCGCGGTCGGGTCGACGTGCTCCTCGCCAACACTCCCTACGTGCCGACCGACGAGCTCGATCTCATGCCCCGCGAGGCGCGGCTGTACGAGGCGGCGGTGACGCTCGACGGCGGGTCGGATGGCCTCGACCTGCAGCGCAGGGTGGCCGGGGGTGCGGCGCACTGGCTGGCGCCGGGCGGCAGCGTGCTCGTCGAGGCGAGCGAGCGGCAGGCGTCGACCGCCGCAGCCGTCTTCGAGGCTGCGGGCCTGAGTGCGCGGGTGCACTACGACGACGACCGGGATGCGACCGTGATCGTGGGCACCCGGCCGCAGTAGATTCGTTCCATGACCCTCACGAGCCTGCCCGACGCCGACCACGAACCACTGCGCGGCGGTCCCACGTTGCGCTGGGGTGTCCTCGCGCCGGGGCGCATCGCGGCGTCGTTCGTGGGGTCGCTGAACAAGTCCACCGACCAGAAGGTCGTGGCCGTGGCATCCCGAAGCCAGGAACGTGCGCAGCAGTTCGCGAGCGAGCACGGCATCGACACCGCCTATGGCAGTTACGACCAGCTGCTCGCCGACGACTCGGTCGACATCGTGTACGTCGCCGCACCCCACAACGAGCACGCGCGGCTCGCACACGCTGCGATCGCTGCGGGCAAGCATGTGCTCATCGAGAAGCCGATCGCAACAACGGTCGCTGAGGCTCGTGGCATCGCCGACGCCGCCGCGCACGCCGGCGTCTTCGCGATGGAGGCGATGTGGAGCCGGTACCTGCCTCAGGCGACCATCGTCGCCCAGCTGTTGGCTGACGGAGCCCTGGGAGAGCCCCGGTTCGTCGAGGCTGACTTCGGATTTCTCGCGCGCTTCGATCCGGCTTCCCGGCTCTACAATCCCGAGCTGGCGGGCGGAGCGCTGCTCGACCTCGGCGTCTACTCGGCGTGGTTCGCCCACTTCGTACTGGGAGCACCACGATCAGTGCACGCCGTGGGGTCGCTCGCAGTGACCGGGGTCGACCAGCAGTCGACCGTCACCCTGACCTACGACTCGGATGCCCTCGCCGTCGTCTCGAGCAGCATCATCGTCGAGACTCCCGTGGCGGCGCGGGTGAGTGGTACCGAGGCGTTGCTCCAGTTTCCGGCCAGCTTCCCCGGACCCAGTGCGTTCCGGCTCGCGGTCCACGGCGGTGAGACACTCGAATGGCGCGACACGAGCGGCCTCAACTGGAACGAGGGGCTCTGCTACCAGGCGGTGGCTGCGGCTCGGTACGTCAGTGACGGGCTGAAGCAGTCGCCGCTTCACGGTCTCGGCGACTCGATCGCCGTGCTCTCGGTGCTCGAACAGGCACGGGCGCAACTCGGGGCGCTATGAACCCGCTCGACGCGAACGATCCGCTGGCACGATACCGCGAGCGCTTCCTGCCGACACCCGGGCTGATCTCCTACCTCGACGGCAACTCCCTCGGACGGCCCCTCGCGGCCTCAGTCGAGCGGGTCGAGACGTTTCTGCGCGAGGAGTGGGCCGGCAAGCTGATCCGCGGCTGGGACGACGGCTGGATGAGCCAGCCCCTCACCGTCGGTGACGAACTCGGTCGGGTCGCCCTCGGCGCGGCACCGGGCCAGGTGGCGATCGGGGATTCCACGACGGTGCTGCTCTACAAGACGATTCGGGCGGCACTGGATGCCCGTCCCGACCGAACCGAGATCGCGATCGATCTCGAGAACTTCCCGACCGACCGCTATCTCGTCGAGGGCATCGCGTCAGACCGGGGACTCACCGTGCGCTGGGTCGACACCGACCCTGCGGCGGGGGTGACACCCGAGCTCGTGGCCGCCGCCGTCGGCCCCGACACGGCGGTGACGCTGTTCTCCAGCGTCGCCTACCGCAGCGGCTTCCTCGCCGAGGTCGAGGCGATCACGGCCCTCGTGCACGACGCGGGAGCGCTCACCATCTGGGATCTCTCGCATTCCGTCGGTTCGGTGCCGACTCCGCTCGACGACTGGGGCGTCGACCTCGCTGTCGGCTGCGGGTACAAGTACCTGAACGGCGGGCCCGGCGCTCCGGCGTTCCTCTACGTGCGGCGCGACCTGCAGGGCAGCCTGCGCCAGCCGATCCAGGGCTGGCTCGGCAGCCGCACGCCCTTCGAGATGGGGCAGGGCTACGAGCCCGCCGAGGGCATCCGCGGCTGGCTCAGCGGAACACCGCCCATGGTGGGTCTGCAGGCCATGCGCGACATGATCGCGCTCATCGACGAGGTGGGCCTCGACGCGGTGCGCACCAAGTCAGTTGCGCTCACCAAGTATGCGATCGCCCTCGTCGACGAGCATCTGCCGACCGCGACGCTGGCCAGCCCGCGAGACGCCGCACGTCGCGGCGGTCACATCACGGTGGACCACCCGCGGTTCGCCGAACTGCTGCCCGGGCTGTGGGCGAGCGGCGTCATCCCGGACTTCCGTCGTCCCGACGGGCTGCGCCTGGGTCCGTCGCCCCTCTCGACGAGCTATGCCGAGGTCGAGGCGGGCGTGCTGGCGATCCGGGATGCGCTGGGCGAGTAGGACCTCGAAGGCGCCGCCCGTGCGCTCTGACGGACGTAGCCTGAAGGGGTGACTGTTCTGACTCCCGAGTTGCTTGAGCGCATCCGCTCGCGCGCAGCCGGCTACGACCGCGACAACACCTTCTTCACCGAGGACCTCGCAGAGCTGCGCGAGGCGGGCTACCTCGCCCCGCGCAGCCTGCTCGAGACCGCGCGCGACCAGCGACTGCTCGCGGCCTATGCGCCCGCGACGGCGCTCGGCATCAACATGCACCACGTGTGGGTGGGCGTTGCGCGCGTGCTGCACGATCGCGGCGACGCAAGCCTCGATTGGGTGCTGGCGGATGCCTCGGCCGGCGAACTCTTCGCCTTCGGTAACAGCGAGCAGGGCAACGATCTCGTGCTGTGGGACTCGACGACCCTCGCCGAACCGGTCGATGACGGCTACCGCTTCACCGGCACCAAGATCTTCACCTCTCTCGCGCCGGCGTGGACGCGGCTGGGCATCTTCGGCCGCAACGGTGAGCACCTCGTGCACGGGTTCATCACCCGCGAGACCCCCGGATGGCGCACCATCGAAGACTGGGACACCCTCGGGATGCGGGCGACGCAGAGTCACACCACCGCGCTCGAGGGTGCGCTCGTGCCGACCGACCGGGTGGCGCGCATCCTGCCGGTGGGGCCCAATGCCGACCCCTTCATCTTCGGTATCTTCTCCAACTTCCTGCTGCTCATCGGCTCGGTGTACGCGGGCATCGCGGATCGCGCCCTCGAACTCGCCGTCGAGGCGGTGAAGCGCCGCACGTCGCAGAAGACGGGCACCACCTACGACCAGGATCCCGACTTCCGGTGGCGCATCGCCGATGCAGCGCTCGCGCTCGACGCTCTCGCCCCACAGCTCGAGACCTTGGCCGCGGATGTCGACGGGCTCGTGAACCACGGCGCGAACTGGTTCCGCTACCTCACCGGGGCGAAGCACCGCGCCACCGAGACTGGGCGCTATGTCGTCGACCAGGCGATGCGCAGCGCCGGCGGTGGCGGTTACCGCACCGCGTCCGAGCTGTCCCGCCTGCAGCGCGACGTGCTCGCGGGCATCTACCACCCGAGCGATACCGAGTCGGTGCATAACACCGTCGCCACGAACCTGCTCGGACCGCTCGCCTAGTTCGCGGGAACGAATTCCAGGGTGACGGTGACGGTTGTCGGCCCGACCACCAGGGTTGCCCGACGGAAGAACGTACGGAGCACCGCGAGGTAGGCGGCGGTGCGCAGCCGCGCGCCGTCCTGCGTGAATGTCGCCGTCATCGTCACGACCGCCTCGCTGCTCCGGGTTGTGGCACTGACGGCGATGCTGCCGGGCACCAGCGACGCAATTGCCCGCAGTTCGGAGATGAGGGCGCCCAGAGCCATGCGCTGTTGGGGCGTCATCCGGTCGGCGACCCTCTCGGGGTCATCGACCGTGTCGGCGAGTTCGACGAGCCAGCCCCGTCCGGCCTCCGCCAGCATGGTGCGTCGCAGCGCGGTGGCCAGCCCGCGGGCCCGAGCTGCGTCGGCGGGGGTTACCACTCCGCGATCGAGAACATCCTGCAGGAAGGGTGCCGCGCGGTGCTCGAGGAGCTCGTGCCTCGCGTTCGACACCTCCGCGAGCAGCTCCTCCCGCACGGTCGCGCGCGCGATCTCCGCACGCTCGGCCGCGCCGTTCTGCCACTGCGTGAGCCTCGTGACGAGGGTGTTCGAAAACGCCGCCGCCCCCGCCCCGACTGCGGCGATCGGCGCTGCGCGGGTAATCGCGAACAGGGCGACCTGCGCCGGTGTGAGGCCGGCGGAGAACCCGACGACGAGCGCGGCCACGGTGATCGAGCTGACTGCCGTCATCAGCAGGATCTCGGCCGCCGGCCGGTAGGAGCCGATGGTCATCAGGAGGATCGCGAGGCAGACCGCGCCCCAGGCCGCAGACTCGCCGGCACCGTGGTCGCGGCCCGCGAGATCGAACGCGACGGCAAGCACCCCGAGCACGTGGAGGAACGCGTGGCGCCGCGCCGAGAAGGGGAACCGTCGCGCCGCGGCACCGTCAACCACCGCACCCCCGGCGGCGACAATGCACAGCAGCGCGATCGCCTCCAGAGCGGGCGAGCGCACATCGTTCGCGTGTCGCACGACCTGGGTGACGGCGACCGCGACGGCGATGATCGCCACGCTCCAGATGAAGTACTGCGCTGTCAGCCCGCCCAGGGGATCCAGTCGCTGCGGTGTTGCGCGCTGCTGGCTCGCCCGGCGCCCGGTCGCCCGCGCGCTCACGTCGAGTCTCCGTCGATGGGCACGCTGACAATCACGGATGTTCCCGTGCCCGCACCGGTCAGCACCCGCACCGCTCCGCCGAGGTCGGCGATGCGCCCCCGGATCGATTCGCGCAACCCGAAGCGGTCGGCCGGTACCGCGCCCTCGTCGAAGCCGCTGCCCTCGTCGACGACCGTCGTGATCAGACGTCCCTCGCTCACCGCCACCGACAACTCGGCGTGAGTGACGCCCGAGTGCTGCAGCACGTTGACGAGGCACTGTTCCATGGCGAGCACGAGGCTCGCCCGCCGATCAGCCGACAGGCGGTCGAGCGCGCTCGGGTCACCGGTCACGGTGATGTGCAGCCCCGCGATGCGGAATCGGGTGAGCAGATCCGCGAGCGCGACCGGGGGCGGTCCGGGCTCCGGCGAGGGCTCGGCGGCGGAGGCCGCCGCCACGAGACTGGCCCGGATGCTCGTGGCCATGCTCTGGAGCAGGGGCCCAGGGCGCGTCATCCCGAGCGCCGCCAGCTCACCGAGCACGGTGTCGTGCACGAGGGCCCGGGAGTTCAACAGAAGGGACTGGCGCTCGTGTGCCGTCAGATCTCGTCGACCGGAGTCGTCGAGTCGTGGCCCGCTCGCCCGGGCCCGGCGGCGCACGACGCTGAGCATCGAGATGAACAGGGCGACGATGACGGCGACAGCGGCTGTGGCGGGATCGATCACGAGCCCGGCTGGCACGGCACCCTGATACGCGAGCACGAGGGCCGCCTGCCCCGCGACGAACCCGATGAGGGTGCCGATGGCCCCCGACCAACGATCGGCGATGGCGCCAACCAGAGTTGCAGCCACGCCGACCACAAAGAGTGGGAACCCCACGTAGCCGTCGAACGGCAGGTCGATGAGTCTGATGCCCGCGGCCACCATCCCGCAGGCCAGTATCGATGCCGCCCCCGCGACAAGCGGCACAGGGCCGCCGGATTCGAAGCGGCGGGCGACGATCAGGCTCCCGGCGGCCAGCACGAATCCGCCGAGCGCGAGCCACGGCACCACTCCGGACTCCGAGAGACCGACCACGAGCGTCGCGGCGGCACCGGCGGCGAGCAGGGCCACGCCGGTCCAGGCAAAGGCCGCGACCACGCCGAGCCGGGTCGTTCGTGCGGCCTCCGAGACGGGATAGACCCACGACATAGCCTCACCCTAGGGGAGGACCCGCGGCCGCCCACCACGAACGGCCGCGGGAGTTCAGGACCGACGCGCCGGAGCCTTCGCTGCGGTCGGCTTCGCGGCGGGGGTGCGCACCACCGTTCGCTTGCTCGCGGGCACGGCCGAGGTCAACGCCGGCGAGACGGCACGGGGCACGAGACGCTCGAGCTGGGTGACGTGCTGCGGGCCGAGCTCCTCGACGTTCGCCACCTCGAGAAGCTTCATCGTGCGCACCACCTGCTCCGACAGGATCTGGATCGTGCGGTCGACCCCGGCCCGCCCGCCCGCCATGAGCCCGTACAGGTAGGCGCGCCCGACGAGAGTGAACTTGGCGCCGAGCGCGAGCGATGCGACGACATCCGCACCGTTCATGATGCCGGTGTCGACCATCACGGTGGTGTCCTTGCCCACCTCGCGCACGACCTCCGGAAGCAGGTGGAAGGGGATCGGGGCGCGATCGAGCTGACGGCCGCCGTGGTTGGAGAGCAGGATGCCGTCGACACCGAGGTCGGCGAGGGTCTTCGAGTCCTCGACGTTCTGCACGCCCTTGACGACGAGCTTGCCGGGCCACATGCCGCGGATGATCTTCAGGTCCTCGAAGCTGATGGAGGGGTCCATGGCCGAGTCGATCAGCTCGCCCACCGTGCCCCCGGTGGACGACAGCGATGCGAACTCCAGCGGCGGAGTGGTCAGGAAGTCCCACCACCACCACGGGCGGGGGATCGCGTTGACGATCGTGCCGAGCGTCAACTGGGGCGGGATCGAGAATCCGTTGTGCTTGTCGCGCAGACGTGCGCCCGCAACGGGGGTGTCGACGGTGAACATCAGGGTGTCGAATCCGGCGGCGGCTGCCCGCTCGACGAGCCCGTAGGAGATCTCGCGTTGACGCATCACGTACAGCTGGAACCAGTTGCGCCCGTCGGGGTTGGCGGCCTTCACGTCTTCGATCGAGGTGGTGCCGAGCGTCGACAGGGTGAACGGGATGCCCGCCGCGCCCGCAGCGCCGGCCCCCGCGATCTCCCCCTCCGTCTGCATGAGCCGGGTGAAGCCGGTGGGCGCGATGCCGAACGGCATCGCCGAGGTTCCGCCGAGAATCGTCGTGGACGTGTCCACCGTCGACACGTCGCGCAGGATCGACGGGTGGAAGACGACATCCTCGAACGCCTGCCGCGAGCGTGACATCGACAGCTCGCCCTCGGCGGCGCCATCCGTGTAGTCGAAGGCGGCCTTGGGGGTGCGGCGCTTGGCGATCAGGCGCAGGTCGTAGATGGTCAGCGCGCCGGAGAGGCGACGCTTCTTCGCGTTGAAGGTCGGCTTCTTGAACTTCATCAGGTTGAGCAGCTCGACGGGGTTCGGGAACTGGCGCTTGGTCACTGCGGGCCCTTCGTTGTTCGTGCGAGGAGGCGGTCGCGCGCCCCGACGATGTGGTCACGGGTGAGGCGCGCCGCGGCATCCGCGTCGCCCGAGGTGATGGCATCGAGGATGCCCTGGTGCTGGCGGGCGATCTCGGCGGAGCTGAGCAGGTGCGCGGCCTGCACCTGTCCGATGCACAGCTCGATCTCGCCCATGAGCAGCTCGTGCAGGCGGGTGAGCCTCGGGCTCGGCTGGCCCGCGACCAGCGCGCGGTGGAAGGCGATGTCGTGCTGGGCGAAGTCCTCGGTGGTGGTGAGAGCGCGGTGGGCGGCGAGTGCCGCGGCCGGGATGGTGCCCGCGGTAGCGAGCGCGGCCATCGCTGCCGACTCGATGATGGCGCGGTTGTCGAACAGGTCCACGATGTCGTCGCGGCTGAGTTCGGGCACCCGTGCGGCGCGGTGGGCCTCGCGCCGCAGCAGTCCATCGGCCACGAGTTTGTCGATCGCCAGCCGGGCGGTGGGTCGAGCGACCCCGAAACGCAGGGCGACGGCGGACTCCGTGAGGGTCGAGCCCGGGGCATCCACCTGGCTCAGGATGCTCGCTCGCAACTGATCGGCGATGGAGTCGGGCAGCACGGGCGTCGGTTCCACCGTCACGCTGCCTCCCTTGGCTCCAGAATGTCTAACAATGTATCAGATTGTCAGACATTCGCGAAGGAGGAGAATGGACCCATGAGAATCGCGGTCACGGGTGGAAACGGCAAACTCGGCAGGGTCACTGTGGAGGTTCTGCGCGCCGCGGGCCACGAGGTGGTCGTACTCGATCAGGCGGGCCCCGATCGCTCGGCCTTCACCCAGGTCGACATCACCGACTACGGGCAGGTGATCGACGCGCTGGCCGGCATCAACGACCGGCACGGTGGCGTGGATGCGATCGCCCACCTCGCCGCGATCCCCGCGCCCGGCATACTCCCGGATGCCGCGACCTTCCACAACAACGTCGTCGGCACCTTCAACGTGTTCCAGGCCGCCCGGCGCCTCGGTATCCGCCGCATCGCCTTCGCCTCCAGCGAGACAGTGCTCGGACTGCCCTTCGACGCCCCGCCACCCTACGTTCCCCTCGACGAGGAGTACGACACCCGGCCGGAGAGTGTCTACTCGCTGGGCAAGCATCTCGAGGAGGAGCTGGCGCGCAAGATCGCCCGCTGGGATCCCGAGCTGAGCATCACCGCACTGCGTTTCTCCAACGTGATGGTCGAGGCTGACTACGCCGAGTTCGCGTCGTTCACCGCCGAGGGCCGCAAGTGGAACCTCTGGGGCTACATCGACGCGCAGGACGGCGCCGAGGCAATCCGTCTCGCACTCGAGGCGGGGCATCCGGGGTACGACGTGTTCGTGATCTTCGCAGGCGACACCGTGCTCGAGCGCCCGAACGCCGAGCTGATGGCCGAGTTCTTCCCCGGGGTCGAGGTGCGCGGCGAGCTCGGCGTGAACGACTCGCTCACGAGCACGGCCAAGGCGCGGCGCATCCTCGGCTGGCAGCCGAAGCACTCGTGGCGGGACGCCCGCTAGCGCGGTCGGTAGAGCACGGGCAGGAACGCGCCGGCGACCAGCGCCCGGAGCGACTCCAGCGAGCCACTCGCGAAGCCCAGGGCGCGGGCCTGCACGAGCACGTTGCCGATTGCGGTCGCCTCGACCGGTCCCGCCAGCACGGGAAGCCCGCTGCGGTCGGCGGTGAGCTGGCAGAGCAGCTCGTTCTGCGAGCCGCCGCCCACGATGTGGATGACCGACACCGTCTTGCCCGAGAGCTCGGTGGCCGTGCGCACCGCGTCTGCGAAGGCGACGGCAAGGCTCTCGACGATGCTGCGGACGAACTCGACCGGGGTCTGCGGCGCGGCGAGGCCGTGGGTCGTGCACCACGCGGCGATCCGTGCCGGCATGTCACCGGGCGGTAGGAACGACGCGTCGTTCGCGTCGAACACGCTCACCGGTGTCGTCAGCGCGGATGCCGCGGCCAGCAGCTCGGGCAGGTCGAGGTCGCGCTTGCCCTCGTCGTTGAACTGCCGCACCGACTCGCTGAGCAGCCACAGCCCCATCACGTTGTGCAGGTAGCGCACCCGTCCGTCGACGCCGCCCTCGTTGGTGAAGTTGGCGAGCCGGCTCGCCTCGGTTAGCACCGGCCTCTCCAGTTCGACGCCCACGAGGCCCCAGGTTCCGCATGAGATGTAGGCGAAGTCATCGGATGCCGCAGGCACCGCCACGACCGCCGACGCCGTGTCGTGCGATCCGACCGCCGTCACGCTCACGTCACCCCCCACGATCGCGGCGGCCTCGGGACGCAGCGAGCCCAGCGGGGTGCCCGGGTCCACCAGCTCGGGGAAGATGCGGCGCGGCAGTGCGAGTCGCTCGATGAGCGCGTCATCCCAGTCGCCGGTCGTCACGCTGAGCAGCCCGGTGGTCGACGCGTTGGTGCGCTCCGCGACGCGTCGGCCGGTGAGCCAGTAGGCGAGCAGGTCCGGGATCAGCAGGAAGGAGTCGACCGAGTCGAGGTCAGCCTCGGCGGCGAACTGGTAGAGCGTGTTGAAGGGCAGGAACTGCAGGCCGTTGGCGGCGTAGAGCTCCTCGGGGCTGACGAGTGAGTGCACCCGCTCGACGCCGCGGGCGGTGCGCTCGTCACGGTAGTGGAAGGGGAGTCCGAGCATCCGGCCGCCCGTGAGGAGGGTGTAGTCGACAGCCCAGGAGTCGATGCCGATTCCGGCGAGCGTGGGCTCCTCGCGCAGCGCTGCAGTCAACCCGGCGAGGGCGTGGCTGTACAGGGCGTCGATGTCCCAGTGCAGGCCGCCGTCGCGCTGCACGGGACCGTTGGGGAAGCGCGCGACCGGCCGCACGCTCAACTCGTTGTGGTCGACGTGGCCGAGCATCACCCGGCCGCTCGTCGCGCCCAGGTCGACCGCGGCGACGTAGCCCGTCACTTCTGTCCTCCCGCGCGCGCGTTGCGGACTCGCGCGCACGTTACGGCGCGGCGAACTGTCCACACCATACGCGCGGGGCCCGGCTGGCTCATCGCAGGAACGCGGCCGCGACGCCGGCGTCCACGGGGATGTGGAGTCCGGTGGTGTGCGACAGGTCGGGGCCGGTGAGCACGGAGACCGCGTTGGCGACGTTCTCCGGCAGCACCTCGCGCTTGAGGATGGTGCGTTGCGCGTAGAACTTGCCGAGGTCCTGCTCGTCGATGCCGTAGGTCTTGGCGCGGTTGGCGCCCCAGCCCGCGGCGAAGATCCCGGAGCCGCGCACGACGCCGTCGGGGTTGATGCCGTTGACCTTGATGCCGTGCTCGCCGAGCTCGACCGCGAGCAGTCGCACCTGGTGGGCCTGGTCGGCCTTCGTCGCCGAGTAGGCGATGTTGTTGGGGCCGGCGAAGACCGAGTTCTTGCTCGAGATGTAGATCACATCTCCGCCCATGCCCTGCTCGATCAGCACCGGTGCTGTGGCCTTCGATACGAGGAACGATCCCTTGGCCATGATGTCGTGCTGGAAGTCCCAGTCCTGTTCGGTGGTCTCCAGCAGCGGCTTCGAGAGCGAGACTCCCGCGTTGTTGACGACGATGTCGAGGCCACCGAAGGCGAGCACGGCATCCTGCACCAGGGTTGCTATCGCCGCGGCATCCGTCACGTTGACCTGGAGGCCGACCGCGACGTCGGTGTCGCCGATCTCGGCCGCAGCGGCCTGCGCCTTGGCGAGGTCGAGGTCGGCGATCACGACGCAGGCGCCGTCCGCGGCGAGGCGGGTGGCGATGGCCTTGCCGATTCCGGATGCCGCGCCCGTCACCAGCGCGACACGCGTCGCGTGCGACTTCGGTTTCGGCATGCGGGCCAGCTTGGCCTCCTCGAGCGCCCAGTACTCGATGCGGAATTTCTCCGCGTCACTGATCGGCGCATACGACGAGATGGCCTCGGCGCCCCTCATGACATTGATCGCATTGACGTAGAACTCGCCGGCAACCCGCGCGGTCTGCTTGTTCGCGCCGTAGCTGAACATGCCGACGCCCGGCACGAGCACGATGAGCGGGTCGGCGCCGCGCATCGCGGGGCTTCCGGTGGTCGAGCTCGTCGAGACCACAGCGTGCTTCTCGTAGTAGCTCGTGTAGTCCTTCCGGTACGCCTCGTGCAGCTCCTTCAACCGGGCGATGGATGCCTCGACCGACGCGTTCGCCGGAAGGTCCAGCAACATCGGCTTGACCTTCGTGCGCAGGAAGTGGTCGGGGCAACTCGTGCCCAGCGCCGCGAGTCGGGGGGCGCTCGCCGACGCGAGGAAGTCGAGCACCACGTCCGAGTCGGTGAAGTGCCCGACCATCGGCCGGTCGTGGCTCGCGATGCCCCTGATCGTGGCTGCGAGTGCTGCAGCCTTCGCGCGCCGCTCGGCGACCGGCAGTGCCGCGTTCTTCTTGACGGTCGCGCCGAACGGGTTCTTCTTGCCCTTGGCCGCGATGTACTCCTCGGCCGTTCGGATGATCCAGAGGCTGTTCTGCTCGGCCTCCTTCGAGGTCGCACCCCACGCGGTGATCCCGTGTCCGCCGAGGATCACTCCGACGGCCTGCGGGTTGGCCGCCTTGATCGCGGCGATGTCGAGTCCGAGCTGGAAGCCGGGCCGACGCCAGTCGACCCAGGCGACCTTGTTGCCGAAGGCCTTCTTCGTGAGCTTCTCGCCATACTTCGCGGTCGCGAACGCGATGCCGGAGTCGGGGTGCAGGTGGTCGACGTGCGCGGCATCCACGAGCCCGTGCATGGCGGTGTCGATCGACGGCGCGGCGCCGCCCTTGCCGTGCAGCGTGTAGTCGAAGGCCGCGACCATCTCGTCTTCGCGGTCGAGCCCGGGGTAGACGTCGACGAGTGCGCGCAGGCGGTCGAGCCGGAGCACGGCGAGGCCGGACTCGGTGAGGGTTCCCAGGTCGCCGCCCGAGCCCTTCACCCACATCAGTTCGACGGGCTCGCCGGTGACCGGGTCGATCTCGGTTCCCTTCGCGGACGTGTTGCCGCCCGCGTAGTTGGTGACGCGAGGGTCGGAGCCCAGTCGGTTGGAGCGGGCGATGAGTTCGCCGGGCGTGGTCGCCATCGAAAGTCCTGTCAGATATTGAGCGGTTTAACAAAAACTAACAGCATCATCGCAGCTCGACAAGGTCACGGTAGGGATCGAGGCGCTCATCTGCTGTGGGCAGCTCGGTGATGAGCAGGTCGATGGACTGCCAGTCCAGGCCGCGAGCGAGCGCGCGCAGACCCAGCTTCGAGGCATCCACGAGCAGTACCGTGCGGTCGGCCTGTTCGGCGAAGCACCGCTTGACCTCGACCTCTGCCAAGGATGCCTCGCTGGGCCCGAACTCGGCGTCGACCGCCGACGCGGAGGTGAAGAAGACCGCGTAGCTCAGGCTGCGGGCGCCCAGGTGGGCGATCGGTCCGACGAAGCTGCCGGTGCGCTCCTCCAACTCGCCGCCCACCAGCACAGAGCGAACGCCCGGCCGTCGCCGTGCCGCGGCGGCATTCTCGACCGAATTCGTTGAGACCATCAGGTCACCGCCGTCGAGGCCGGACAGCAGGGCACCGCTGGTCGTTGAGGCGTCGAAGGCGACCGCGCCCCGCGACGGGACCAGCGCGAGCGCCTTGCGAGCGATCTCGCTCTTCGCTGCCGACCGCGAGGCGGCTCGGGCGCCAAAGGGTTCGGGAAGGATCGGCGCGACGGCGCCGCCACGCACGCGTCGCACCAGTCCCTCCGCCTCCAGATCGGCGAGGTCCCGACGCACCGTCATCACCGACACCCCGAGCTCCTCCGCGGCCGTGTCGAGGCGGATGACGCCGGCGCGCCCGAGTATCGACAGCAACAGCTCGCGGCGTTCGGTGCCGAGCAGTGGAGACATGAGCACAGCGTACTCACGCCGCGGACGGGGCCATCCCCGCACTGCTTGACACGGGCGACGGCGTGCCAGTAGCTTCGCTGGAACGATCAATGGTTCATTGAACCGATGGGATGGCACCATGACCAAGGCGGGACCCTACGACGGCGTGACCTCATCCGAGGGCAGCATCGAACGCGCTATGGAGGCGGGCGGTGGCGTGCTGCGACTGGCTCCGGCCTGGGTGCCCCGGTCGTTCTGCACCCCGGGTCGACGTCTCCGACTCCACCCCGACGACTACTTTCCGCTGGGCAAGGAGCGGGGAGGAATCGACGAGCGCTGGTTCGCAAGCGCGATCCGGGCCGAGAATGGTCCGCTCACCGACCCCTATGAGGGGCTCAGTCTCGTGGTCGGGGCGGACGGGGAGGTCATCCCATTCGATGAGTTCATCGCGCACCTCAAGGCGGAGGCGATCGGCTCGCTCTGGGGCGAGTACGGCACCTGGCCGATGTACTCCAAGTTCTTCGACAACCAGTTCCCGCTCCCGTTCCACTTGCACCAGAAGGACGAGCACGCGGCACTTGTCGGCAAACGGGGCAAGCCCGAGGCCTACTACTTCCCGCCTCAGCTCAACAACCACGGCGGCGAGTTCCCGTACACCTTCTTCGGCCTCCACCCCGAGACGACCCGACAGCAGGTTCTTGACAAGCTCGAAGCGTTCCTGCGCGGCGGTGACAACCGCATCACCGAGCTGTCGAGCGCGCATCGCATCACTCCGGGCACGGGGTGGGATGTGCCGCCGGGAGTCCTGCATGCCCCTGCGAGCATGTGCACCTACGAGCCGCAGGCGGCCAGCGACGTCTTCGCCATGACCGAATCGTGGTCGAACAATCGCGAGGTTGCGGATGAGTTGCTCTGGAAGGACGTGCCCGCCGATCGGGTGGGTGACCTGGAGTTCATCCTCGAGATCATCGACTGGGAGCTCAACGTCGATCCCGAGTTCTGGAGTCACCGTTTCACGCCGCCCGTGGAGACGGATGCCAGCGCCGCGGCCGGTGGCGATCGGTATGTCGAGCGCTGGATCACCTACCGGTCGCCTGCGTTCAGCGCCAAGGAGCTCACCGTGGCACCGGGCTGCGAGGTCTCCATCGACGAGTCCGATGCGTACGGCTTCATCGCCGTCGACGGGTTCGGCGAGATCAATGGCCAGGAAGTCTCGGCGATCTCGTCGATCCGATACGGACAGCTCTCGCACGACGAGTACTTCGTGACCTCATCCGCTGCCCAAGCGGGGGTGCGTATTCGCAACACCTCGCCGAGCGCCGACCTCGTGCTGCTCAAGCACTTCGGTCCCGGCAACCGGGAGCTCGCCGCCGACAGGGGCGCCGTCGCAGCGGAGCGCGCGTGACCAACCCGTCACCGACACTCCACGGTCGCCCTCTCGATGAGGCGGCACGACGGACCGGCATCCTCGCCCAGGTGGCTCGGATCGACCGCCTCGTGGAGGATGACGGACCCGCGCGGGGTGCCCGTCGCATCCGCCTCGTCACCGGGGGCGGGCTCGAGGTGGAGATCCATCCCGATCGTGCGCTCGACCTCGGGCAGGTGACCTATCGCGGCACGCCGATCGCTTGGATGTCGCCGACGGGAATGGTCGCCCCGGCGATCGCGGAGTGCACCGGGGACTCCTGGCTGCGATCGTTCGGTGGGGGTCTGCTGGCCACCTGCGGTCTCGACACCTACGGCCCGGCCACGACCGACGCTGGCGTGGAGTTCTCGCTGCACGGTCGAGTGGGCACCGTTCCCGCGCTGGTGACCCGGGCATCCATCAGTGGTACGGAGCTCGTGGTCTCGGGGCTCGTGCGCCAGGCGAGCGTCTTCGGCGAGAACCTCGTGCTCGAGCGCACCTGGAGCGCTGACCTGGGTGGAACATCCCTGCGACTCACCGATGTGGTTCGCAACGAAGGGCTCGAGGACTCGGGGCACATGGTGCTCTACCACGTCAACATCGGATGGCCGCTGCTCGACGAATCCGCCGCGCTCGACATCCCCTCGCTCGAGGTCACGGCGAAGGACGGCGCAGCGTCGGCGGACCCCGTCGGCTGGCAGACGATCGAGGCACCCCAGCACGGCTACCGCGAGCGGGTGTACAGCCATCGATTCGTCGGGCAGGGAACCGTGCGGGTCGCGATCGACAACGCCGATCTCGACGTTCGATTCGAGCTCGGCTTCGACTCCTCGACCCTGCCAGCCCTGCACCAGTGGAAGATGAGCGGCGAGGGGCACTACGTCATGGGTCTCGAGCCGGTCAACGTGAGCACGTTCGGAGGGCGCGCGGGCGCAAGGGCAGCGGGAATCCTGCCCGTGCTCCCGCGCGGCGGTTCGGTCAGCTACACGATGGAGTTCGGGTTCGGGCCCTCGCAGCTCACGCGCTCTCGCGCGTGACGAGTTCGGGCTGCAGCACGACGTGGTTCCGCCTCGCCGCGCCACCCTCCGGCCCGGCGAGCAACTCCATGATCATGTCCACGGCGGTTCGACCGAGCACCTGACGCGGCTGGCGCACGGTCGTCAGCGGCACGCTTGCGGCGGAGGCCCACATCAGGTCGTCGTAGCCCACGACCGCGACATCGCCGGGAACCTGAATGCCATCGCGGAGCAGCTGCTGCTCGAGCCCGAGGGCGAGCATGTCGTTGGCGCACAGCACCGCTGTGGGTCGCTGCGCTGGGGCACGCGCGGCGAGCGCCCGCGCGGCGCTCTGCCCCGCCTCGATCGTCCAGGAGTCAGACGTGATGAGCTCGAGAGTGGCATCCGGTCGCCCGGTGAGAGCGCCCCTCGCCCCCGAGAGCCGCGCACCCACCTTGGGCGATCGATCGGGATGGCCGAGGAACGCGAGTCTGCGGTGACCCCGATCGAGCAGATGCTGCGCGCCCAGGCGGCCGCCCTCGACGTCATCGACGACCACCGACCAGCAGTCCCTGTCATCCCCGACCCGATCAACGAAGACCATGGGCACGCCGCGATCCCTCAGCAGCTCGAGGCGCGAGCTGTTCTCATCGACGGGTGTGATGATGATTCCCTGAACCCGGGACTGCACCAGCAGGTCGAGGTTCTGCACCTCGCGCCCGGGGTCGTACCCGCTGTTGCAGATGACAACACCCACCCCCAACTCCTTGCAGCGCTCCTCCGCGCCCAGAGCGACGTCGACGAAGAACGGGTTGTCGAGGTTCGCGATCGCGAGTCCGAGTGTGCGCACCCGGCCGGGCCGAAACTGACGGGAGCCCTGGTCGGGCACGAAGTCGAGTTGGCGTATCGCTGCGAGCACCCGGTCCCGAGTCTCCTGGCGCACATAGGACGGACGGTTGAGTACGTTGCTGACCGTGCCCGCCGAGACCCCGGCGAGCGTGGCGACATCCCTGATCGTCGCCATGGGTCTCCTCGGGCCTGTGTTCAGTGAACCAGTCTAGGTTCGGGATGCCTCGTGCCGCACGCCCAAGAAGGGTCCGCCGTGCACCCATGCGGCCATGCGATCGATGCTGCGCAGCGCGAGCGGTTCGTCCGGACTGTTCAGGTGCCCGTGTCGGGTTCCCACCTCGCGCATCACCAGTGTGTCGACGCCTGCGGCGGCGAGCTCGCCCGCCAGAGCCTCACCCGAAGCGCGCAGGGGGTCGTTGTCCGAGTTGAGGATGAACACCGGCGGCAGCCCACGAAGGTCGTGCCCGCCGGGGAAGGCATACGGGTTCGCGAGCTCTGCCTCGTCGCCGACGTAGTTGAGATGGATGACCCGCATCACCTCCGGCGAGAACCGCAGGATCGGAGGCAAGTCACCGAGCCCGGCCTCAAGCTCGCGCGTGAGGGGCGGGACCACAGCGTGCACGGACGGGTAGACGAGCAGACCGGCACGAGGTTGCTGTTCGCCCCCGTCGCGGAGGCGGAGCATCGCCGAGAGCGCGAGGTTGGCTCCCGCGCTACCCCCGCCGAGGAAGAGCTGCTCAGGATCGGCGCCGAGTTGATTCGCGTGGGCGAGCATCCAATGGAAGGCGGCGACCACCTCTTCAGATGCGACGGGGAAGTGCACCCCGTCGCCGCTGGGCGCAACGCTCGCATCGGTGAGGTCGATCGTGGGGGAGAGGCGGTAGTCGACGGCGACGACGGCCACACCACGCTCGGCCAGCTGCCGGGAAACCCAGTCGGACTCGGGCATCGACACGTCCCCGAAGGCGTAGGCGCCGCCGTGAACCCAGACCAGGGCGGGACCGTGCGGGCGGTCGGGGGTGTAGATGCGCAGGAGGAGGGGCCCGTGGGGGCCGTCGATCGTGGTGTCCGATACCGTCACGTTCACGATCATGCCCCCCAGCTGGCTTGAGTTCCTCCGACGCGTTCGGCGATGATCGCATCCGCATAGCCGGAGGCTGCGTAGGCGGCAAGCGGGTCGCGGGGCAGACCGCGCTGCTCGCGCCAGTCGGCGAGGGCCGGCCGCACATCGGTGTAGAAGGCATCCATGAACAGGCCGTTCGCCGTGTGCACGTCGCCGGAGTCCTGAGCCACCGTCAGAGCGGCTCTGTCCACGAGCAGCGCCCGCGCCGTCATCTCCTGAACGGTCAACACCGAACGGATCTGGCCGGGGATCTTGTCATCGACGTTGTGGCACTGGTCCAGCATGAATGCGACGTCGCTGTCGACCCCGTACCCGCCACCCCGGAGCACCTCGTAGAGGATCCGGAAGAGCTGGAACGGATCGGCCGCCCCCACGATGAGGTCGTCGTCGGCGTAGAACCGGGAATTGAAGTCGAAGGATCCCAGCTTGCCCAGTCGAAGCAACTGAGCCACGATGAACTCGATATTGGTGCCGGGGGCGTGGTGGCCGGTGTCGAGGCACACAACCGCGCGCTCGCCGAGCGCGACGACCTGGGCATAGGCGGTGCCCCAGTCGGGAACGTCGGTGTGGTAGAAAGCCGGCTCGAAGAACTTGTACTCGAGCACCAGGCGCTGATACGCACCCAACCGCTCGTAGATCGCGTGGAGCGAGTCTGCCAGACGATCCTGGCGTCCCCGGATGTCGCCCTGGCCCGGGTAGTTCGTGCCGTCCGCGAGCCAGATCTTGAGGTCGCGCGACCCGGTCTGGTGCATGACGTCAATGCACTCGAAGTGGTGGTCGATCGCCATCTGACGTACGGCCTTGTCGACGTGGGTCAACGATCCGAACTTGTAGGCGTCATCCTGGAAGGTGTTGGAGTTAATGGTGCCGATGCGCAGTCCGTGATCGACGGCGTAGGCCGATAGGGCGGCGTAGTCATCGACCCGGTCCCAGGGGATGTGCAGGGCGACCGCCGGGGCAAGCCCGGTGACTCGATGCACCTGTGCGGCATCCGAGATCTTCTCCTCGGGCGTGCGCGGCGTGCCGGGCGTGCTGAAGACCTTGAACCGGGTTCCGGCATTGCCGAACGCCCAGGAGGGCAGTTCGATCTGCTGGGCCTCGAGCGCCTCGAGCACTTCGGAGGGCAACGTCGCGCTCACGGAGCATCCTTTCGGGACAGACCTCGTCGAACCTCGGTATGCTGGCACGACAATGGTTGTGAATCGTTTCAATCAACGGACTATAGCAGGATTCCGTCGCATCGCCACCGGCGATGCGAGGAGGGCGCCAGGCCGCGTTCCGGGTTCGCCGCGACTGCGCGGCACCGAGACGGACAGCCGGTGAACGACTACCTCCGGACTCGCCGTCGACTGCTGCTCGACATGCACATCCCCGACTGGGACGATCGCTTCCTGGCCGACTACGAACCCGCCGAGCTCGCCCGACTCGCTCGCGAGGCCGGTGTCGAGGGCGCCCTGATCTACTGCAAGTCGCACCTCGGCCTGAACTACTGGCCCTCCCCGGTGGGAGGCATCCATCGCGCGGCGAGTGCGCGCGACCTCGTCGCCGAGGCGAAGTCCCGGTTCGAAGCGGAGGGCATCAGCGTCGGCGCGTACCACAGCGTGATCTTCGACAACTGGGCGGCCGACAATCATCCCGAGTGGCGTGTCGTTCCCGCGACGCGCGAAGCTGGCTACGACTGGACGGTACTGGGACATCGGTACGGCACACTCTGTCCGAACCATCGCGGCTACCAGGAGTACGAAGAGCAGCAGATCTCGGCACTGTTGGATCGCTACGACTTCGACGTGCTGTGGATCGACATGGCCTTCTGGACGGCGGTGTGCGTGTGCGACGCGTGCGAGGCGCGCTACCGCCAGGAGTTCGGGGTTCCCATCCCGCGCGTCATCGACTGGTCCAGCGTGGAGTGGACCAGGTTCCAGTCCGCCCGCGAACGGTGGCTCGCCGAGTTCGTGGCCGAGCTGGTAGCGGCGGCCAAGTCCGGCCGGCCCGCTCTCGCCGTGACCCACAATCTCGCGCCCGGCCTGAGGGACTGGTCGCGCGGTCAGCGCGCCGAGGATGCCGCGGTCGATGACTTCGCCGCGGGCGACCTCTACGGCGGCTTCGACGAGCAGGTGTTCGTCATCGCCCTGATGCGGGGGTTGCGACCCGGCGTGCTCACCGAGTTCATGACCACCCGCACCCGCGACCTGTTCACCCACACGAGCACGAAGACCGAACACGAGATGACCACCCAGGTGCTCATCGCTGTCGCCGCCGACTCGGCCTTCCTGTTCATCGACGCCGTCGAACCCAGCGGTCGACTCAACCAGGGGGTCTACCAGCGCATGGGTCGCGCATTCGCTGCTGCCCTGCCGTTCGAGGGTGAGCTCGGGGGTGAGGACATCACTGACGTCGCCGTGTACTACTCCGACGACTCCCGCATCGACGAGGCCGACGACGGCAGTCCGGTCGGTGCGGTGCACGCCGGCGGATCACGCCACCAGGACGCCGTCATGGGGGCGGTTCGCGTGCTGCGTCGAGCGCACATCCCGTTCTCTGTGGTGACCCGCCTCGACAACGCCCGGCTGGCGCGATTCCCGGTGCTCCTGGTTCCGGATGCCCGCCGCCTCTCCCGCGCGGACATCGACGCACTGCGGGCCTACGTCGCCGCCGGCGGCCGACTCTACGCGAGCGGCCGCACATCGTTGCTGCTCTCGGACGGCACCGCGCTCGCGGACTTCGCTCTCGCCGATGTCTTCGGATGCCACGCCATCGCGTCGGAGGAGGGCAGCACGGTCTCGCTGCGCCCGGAGACCGACACCCTGCGCGCGGCCGCGTTCCCGGAGCTCACCGTGCCCGTCGGTCGTCGCCAGCCGGCACCGGCGCGCCCGGGTCCGACGTTGGGTCTGCCCCGTATCGCTGCGGACGACTCGACCCGCGTGCTCTCCCGCCTGAGCCTGCCGTTCGGGTATCCCTCGGACGGCACGCGCGCGGGCCGCGACTTCGCCAGCATCCACTCGTCGCCACCGTGGGAGCACACCGCTCATCCCGCCATCGTGGCGGCGGACTACGGGGCGGGCCGGTCGGTGTACTCGATCGCTCCGATCGAGGCGGAGGGCGGTCCCCAGCACGACGAGACACTCGTGGCCCTGCTGGTCGGTGAGCTCGGCCTCGCACCGCGCGTCACGGCGGTCGGGCATCCGGATGTCTGGATCACCGCTTTCCACCAGCCCGACCGTTCCCGGATGCTGGTCTCAGCCCTGCGCCTCGCCGAGGACCCTCCCGAGGGCTCGGTGCCGGTGACGATCCGGGCACGTCCACCGCGCGGCACCACTGTCGTCGGCGTTCGCGACGTCGAGTCCGGCGAGCCGTTGTCGTGGCGGTGGGACGACCTCGTGGTCGTGATCCCGGCCGCGGTCGAACTGTTCGCCATGGTCGCGATCGAGCTCAGTGCCGAGGACCCCTCCGCGAGTTGAGGACCGCGAGTGCCTCGAGCACCGCATCGGTGACCGCTCCGGGCATGAACGCGATCGATTCGCCGAGTGTGCGCCTAATCGACCAGAGCGCCTGACGCCTCAGCCGGATTGCCCCCTCGGGCGCGACGGAGCGGATGGCCGTCATCACCGCGACGTACGCTTCGCGGTCGTCGAGCACCTCGCCCAGGTCGCTCGCGAGGGAGAGCTCGCGCAGGGTCTCCTGGGAGCCGGGGGCGTCCACCGTCCAGCGGTGCGACCCGGAGCCCACCGCGAACGGCGCACGCCCATCCGGCAGAACCACCGTTGCGGTCGTGCCTGGGGGAACCTGCGCCTCAACGACGACGGTGCCGTCCGCGGATCGGGTCCACCCCGATCGGATGAGGCCGTATGGCGAATCCAGGTGCGCCCGGGCGAAACTCAGCGCGGGCAGCGGAAGCGGCTCGATGCGGATCCGCCGGTAGCCTGCGGCATCCGGGGCCAGGCCGGCGAGCCGGCGGTGCAGCCAGTCGGCAACAGCGCCGAAGGCGTAGTGATTGAAGGAGGTCATCTCGCCCGGGTTGATCGAGCCGTCCTCGAGCATGCTGTCCCAGCGTTCCCAGATTGTGGTCGCACCCATGGTCACCGGGTAGAGCCACGACGGGTTCTCGGTCTGCAGGAGCAGGCGCTCGGCCGTCTGCACGTGACCGGTTGCGGTGAGCGCGTCGAGGATGATGGGGGTGCCAACGAACCCGGTTCCGATGTGGAAGCCACTGGCCCGCACCAGGCTCGCCAGCCGGTCGCCGAGTGTGGCGCGCAAGTCGGGCTCGACGGCGATGCCGTAGACGATCGCCATCGCGTAGGCGGTGGGGGCGTCGGAGACCATACGCCCCGCGGGGGTCACGTACGCGGACAGGAAGGCGAGGCGCACGCGCTCGGCCAGCTCGGCGTACCGCTGAGCGTCGGCGTTCTCGCCCAGCCGCTCCGCGGCTCTCGCGGTGAGCGTCAGCGTGCGGAAGACGTGAGCGGTGGCCACCACGTCGGGCTGGGTCTTGGCGCGGCCGGGAAGGTCGGCTGGGGCATCCGGATCCAGCCAGTCGCCGAACTGGAAGCTCGCATCCCAGAGCAGGGTCTGCGGGTCGCTCTCGGCGATGACGGTCTCGGCCCAGGCGCGCATGCTCGGGTACTGTGCCGCGACGGCCGCCGCATCCGCGAAGCGCTCGTCGAGCACCCACGGCAGGATGCTCGCCGCATCGCCCCACGCGGCCACCGGCCCGCGCAGAACGGTGAGAGGCGACGGCACGATCACGGGGACCACCCCGCCGTTGTGCTCCTGCTCGAGCGCGAGGTCGCGCAGCCAGGAGACCAGGAAACCATCGGTATCGAAGAGGAAGCTCGCGGTCGGGCCGAACACCTGGATGTCGCCGGTCCATCCCCACCGCTCGTCGCGTTGCGGACAATCGCTGGGGATGGACAGGAAGTTTCCGCGCATGCCCCACACGGCGTTCTCGTGCAGGCGGTTGAGCAGGTCGTCGGAGCACTCGAATCCGCCCGTGCGCGTCATGTCGCTGTGCACCACGACAGCCTCGAACGCTGTCGGGTCGAGCGCTCCCGGCCAGCCGTCGACCTCCACGTAGCGGAAGCCGTGGAAGGTGAACTCGGGCTCCCAGGTCTCGGGTGCCCCGCCGGCGAGCACGTACTGGTCGGTCTGGAGCGCTCGTCGCAGGGGTCGCGTGCCCAGCTCGCCGTGCTCGAGCACCTCGGCGTGGCGGAGGGTCACCCGCTCGCCGCGCTCGCCGCTCGCGGTGAAGCGCACGTGACCGACCATGTTCTGCCCGAAGTCGAGCACGGTGCGACCTGACGGGGTGGTGATGACCGACAGCACTGGGAGGGTGCCCGTGTGGCGCACCGGCGGTCCGACTCGGGGCTCGGGCGTGGGGCCCGGCTCCAGCACGGCGACAGGCGACCAGCCCGAGTCATCGAACTCCGCTGTGCCCCAGCCCGGTATCTCGCGGGTGGCGTCGTAGTGCTCTCCGAGGTAGATGCTGCTGGAGCGAAGCGGGCCATCCTCGGTGGCGCGCCACTCGGGTCCCGTGATCAACGTGTCCCGCGATCCGTCGACGTATTCGACTTCGAGCTGCATCGCGAGTGCGGGCTGGTCGCCGTAGAAGCGTCGGGCGCCGCCCCCGAATCCGTACTCCTCGGTGTACCACCCGCCGGCCAGCCGGGCCCCGAGCACGTTGCGCCCGGGTGCGAGCAGGGCCGTGACATCCGTTGACTCGTGGATGACTCGCCACTGGTACGCCGTCCACCCGGGCTTGAAGCGATCCCCATCGACGTCGACGCCGTTGACGGTGGCCTGGTACACGCCGCGCGCCGTCGCGAACAGCGTTGCCCTGCGCACGTCCTGAGTCAGGTCGACGACACCTCGGAGCAGCACCGGCTGAGCCGCCTTCGAGGGTGCGGGGAGCCCGACATGCGGCGCCGTCCAGCCGCCCGGGTCGAGGAAGCCGGCGGTGACCGTGACGGCCTCGCTCCACTCGGAGCTGTCGCCTCGCGTACTCGTCACGCGTACCCGGATGCTCGCGGTGCTGCCGGCGACCAGGGGATCGAAGGGCCACGGGACCAGCACCGACTCCGCACCCACCTCCGCGTGCACGACGGCGCCGTCATGGTCGAGCCGGAGCTCCGCAGAGGCCTGCATCCAGTCGGGCTCCGACGTCGTGACCGTCCAACTGAGGTGAGGGGCGGGCACGGGGCTGACGCCCGACGTGCGATTGCGCTCGACTCGCACCGGCGTCACTGTCACGCGGTCCGTCGGCATGTGGTCCTCCTCGTTCCGGGGCGCCGGTGGCGCTGACCTCGCACACGATATACCGAATCGTGATGAATCGTTTCAAGCCGCAGTTCGGCGGAGGGTCGCGGCTGCGCGACGGGCGACGGGAGACGACCATAACTCGAACTCGACAAGCGGCTGGTCGGGATGTATTGTCAACATTCACCGGTGATTGAAACGATTCATAGCACCGGATCTCCCCGAACAGAGTCGTAGAGTGAGAAGAGGCAACAATGAAGTTCCGCACCAGAATCGTGACGGCGATCACCGCCCTTGCCGTCACATCAGCAGCACTAGTGGGGTGCTCTCCGAGCGCGCCCGAACCTGACGTCGAGCGCACGCTCACCCTCGCGGTTTCGTCCGACAGCCTGTGGGGCTTCGTACGCGCCGACCTGGGGACCCAGGTGCACCAGTCGGCCGCCTACTGGAAGCCGCTGTACGACACCATCGTCAAGATCACGCCCGACCTCGAGATCCAGCCCAACCTGGCTACCGAGTGGAGCTACAACGACGACCTGACGGTGCTCACGCTCAAGCTGCGTGACGACGTCAAGTTCACCGACGGCACCCCCGTCGACGCAGCGGCCGTCAAGGCGAACCTCGACGCGTTCCGCAACGGCGGTGGCGGCGAGGCATCCCAGAGCACCGGACGCATCACCGACGTGGCCGCACCGGACGCGACGACCGTCGTGATCACGCTGAGCGGAGCCGACCCGAGTGTGCTGCCCGGACTCGCCGAGAGCGCGGGCGCGGTGTTCCTGCCCGCCGATCTCGAGAACCCGGACGCCGACAAGTCGGTCGTGCCGGTCGGCTCGGGTCCGTACCTGCTCGACGAGGACAACACCACGCCGGGTTCGGTCTACACCTACGTGCGCAACCCCGACTACTGGAACTCCGAGGCCTACCCGTACGACACCCTCGTACTGCGCCCGATGCCGGATGTCGCTGCTCGCATGAACGCGCTGAAGGCTGGTGAGGTCGACGGCGCTGCCGTGCCCGCCGCCAACGCCGCCGACATCGAGGCGAGCGGACTGACGCTCAACACGGGTATTGCCAACTGGGGCGGCCTGCACATCCTCGACCGCAACGGTGAGATCGTTCCGGCGCTCGCCGACGTCAAGGTGCGCCAGGCGATCAACATGGTCTTCGACCGTGCGTCGATCGTGAAGAACCTGTACCAGGGCTACGGCACCCCGAACAACCAGGCCTTCCGTGAGGGAAGCGCCGCGTTCGTCGCCGACGAGACCGACAAGTACCCGTTCGACATCGAGGCCGCCAAGAAGCTGATGGCCGAGGCCGGATACGCGGACGGGTTCGACATGACGATCCCCGCCATCATCGGCAACCACGACGCGATCATGCCGATCATCACGCAGCAGCTGGGCGAGATCGGCATCCGAGTCACGGTCGAGCAGTTCCAGATCGGCGACTTCTTCAACGAGGTCTTCGCCAAGAAGTACGGAATCGTCTTCGTCTCCCTTCCGAGCTTCGACGACTGGCGTGACGTGACGGGCATGGTCTCCCCGGAGGCGCTCTGGAACGTCTTCGGAACCGAGGACCCGGCGCTGGACAAGCTCATCGACGAGGCCCGCACCACGACCGGTGACGCACAGGATGCTGCGTTCCAGGGAATCGGCAAGTACCTGCTCGACAACGCGTGGTACGCCCCGTGGCTGACGCCGAACGTCATCTACGCGACGAACGACACCGTGTCGGTGCAGCTGAGCCCGGGCCAGATCGAGCCTCTGCTCTGGGACATCAAGCCGATCGACTAGCACCAAGGATGCCCCGCCGCGGGAGTTTCCCGCGGCGGGGCATCATCCTTGTACCTAACCGAGTAGTTGGAGTCCCCCCATGTTCACGTTCCTGGCCCGCCGAATAGCGTCGGGACTCGTTCTGATCGTCGTGGTATCAGCCATCGCGTTCACTCTCGTCTACAGCGACGGTAACCGGATCGCCCGGGTCATCCTCGGCCCGACCGCGTCGCAGGAGTCGGTGCAACAGCGCGCGGAGGAACTCGGACTCAACGACCCGCTTCCGGTGCAGTTCGCCCGATGGTTCGGGGGCCTCCTGCGAGGCGACCTGGGCAACTCCCTCAGCGACAACCGCTCGGTGATCGAGACGCTGTCATTGCGCATCCCGGTCACTCTCACGTTGGTGGTCTTCACCCTCATCGTCACCGTCATCATCGCGGTGGCCATCGGACTCTTCAGCGCCTACAAGGGCGGCTGGATGGACAGCGCGTTGCGCATCTTCGGAGTCTTCGGGTTCGCGACCCCTCACTTCATCATCGCCATCGCCCTGGTCGCGATCTTCGCCTTGGCACTCGGCGTTCTCCCCGCTACCGGGTACGTGCCTCCCGGCAAGTCGGTCGAGAAGTGGATCGCGTCGCTCATCCTCCCGGTCACGGCTCTGGCGGTCGGGACAATCGCGTCCGCCTCTCAGCAGATCCGGGGCGCGGTTCGCGATGTGCTGCGTCAGGACTACATCCGCACGTTGCGCAGCCGCGGCATCCCGCTGCCCGCCATCTACCTGCGGCACGCCCTCAAGAACGCCAGCGCTCCCGGGCTGACCACGGTCGCTCTCCAGTTCATCGGACTGCTCGGCGGCGCCGTAGTCATCGAGCGTGTCTTCGCCCTGCCCGGACTGGGCACCCTCATCATCGACTCGGCCCTCAAGTCAGACATCCCCGTGATCATGGGAACCGTGTTGTTCAGCGTGGTCGTCGTCGTGGTCGTCAACGTCGTCGTCGACCTCACGATCGCGTGGGCCAATCCGAAAGCGAGAAACCGATGAGCGTCGAACTCGGACTGCCCGCCACGGCAGAGCCCGGTACCTTCGTCCGTTTGGGGATGGTGCGCCGACTGGTCAAGAAGCCGACCGTCATCGTCGCGGTCGTGATCCTTGCCGTGGCTCTGTTCTTCGCCGTGTTCGGACGACTGCTCGCGCCGTTCGACCCGAACTACTCGGTGCTCGACATGATCAACATGCAGCCGTTCCAGTCCGACTTCATCCTCGGTGGGGACCGCGCGGGGCGCGACATCCTCAGTCGGCTCATGTTCGCGACAGCCAACAGTCTCGGCGGTGCTGCGATCGCGGTCGTGGTGTCGACCCTTCTCGGCGTCACGTCGGGCCTGCTGGCTGGCTATTACTCGGGAACCATCGACGCGATCGGAGCCTGGGTCTCCAACGTGATCCAGGCTCTGCCCGGCATCATCGTGCTGATCGCGGTCTACGTCGTGGCGGGCCCGTCCACCGTGGTGAGCATGACTGTCGTGGGTATCCTGTTCGCGCCGGCGTATTTCCGGCTCGTGCGCAACGTGGTGATAGCGGTTCGCAACGAGCTCTATGTCGACGCGGCGAAGGTCGCGGGCCTCTCCGACGCGCGCATCATCGGGCGTCACGTGCTGGTGGTGGTGCGGGCACCGATCATCATCGAGATGGCATTCGTCGCCGGGTTCGCACTGGTGATCCAGGCCAGCCTGGAGTTCATCGGTCTCGGCTCGCCGGAGAACCCCACCTGGGGCGGAATGCTTCAGGACTCGTTCAACGCGCTCTACATCTCTCCGCTGGCCATCCTCTGGCCGGCCGCCGCGATCATCCTCACCGTGCTCGCCTTCGTACTGATCTCCAATGCCGTGCGCGACACCCTGGGGGACCCGCGCAACAGCGCCGGACGCAAGCGGCGCGCTGTCCAGGTCGATGCTCAGACGCAGGTGGAGGCATCCGACGCGTTCCTCAGCGTGAGCAACCTGTCCATCGCCTACCCGCTCTCCGCTCACGAGACCCGCGAGGTGGTCAAGGGGGTCAGCCTCGAGGTGAATCGCGGCGAGGTGCTCGGCCTGGTGGGCGAGAGCGGTTCCGGCAAGACTCAGACGGCGTTCGCGATCCTCGGGCTTCTACCGGAGGAGGCGATCGTCGCCTCCGGACGCATCGCTCTCGGCGGGCGGTCGCTGCTCGGGCTCTCCGAGAAGCAGCTCAATGCCCTGCGCGGAAACGACATCGCCTACGTGCCTCAGGAACCGATGACGAACCTCGATCCCGCCTTCACCGTGGGACAGCAGTTCGACTTCGCGATGCGCAAGAAGCTCAAGCTCACCAAGGCGCAGACCAAGGAGCGTGCGATCGCCCTGCTCGCCCGGGTCAACATCAATGACCCCGAACGGGTGCACGGTCTCTACCCCCACCAGCTGTCGGGTGGGATGGCGCAGCGCGTACTCATCGCGATCGCGGTCTCGTGCGACCCCGCGCTGCTGATCGCCGACGAGCCGACCACCGCACTCGACGTCACCGTGCAGGCCGAAGTGCTCGACCTGCTGCGAGACCTCCAGCGCGAGCGTTCCATGGCGATGATCCTGGTCACCCACAACTTCGGCGTCGTCGCCGACATCTGCGACCGGGTGGCCGTGATGAAGGACGGTCGCGTGGTGGAGACCGGGGACACCCGGTCGATCATCAGGGAGCCGCAGGATCCGTACACCCAGTTGCTGCTGGCATCCGTGCTCGACAACGCCCCGATGCGAGCGCCGCTCGATGCCGAGAAGGAGACCGCCTCATGACCGGCGCGCACGAGACCCTGCTGAGCATCCGCGACGTGGTGATCGAGTACAAGCGCAGCGGCTGGCGTGCACAGCCGAACCGAGTGCTGCACTCGGTGTCGCTCGACATCCGCGAGGGCGAGACTGTCGGCCTGGTGGGGGAGTCCGGTTCGGGCAAGACCACGCTGGGTCGGGGCATCCTCGGTCTCGTGCCGATCGCATCCGGAACCGTCACCTACGACGGGCGGGACATCACACACGTGTCGCGGCGGGAACGGCGCGGCCTGGCCAAGGAGATCCAGGTCGTGTTCCAGGATCCCTACTCGTCGCTCAACCCCTCTCTGCTGGTGTCCGACATCCTCTCCGAGCCACTGCGGGCGGCAGGTGTCGCCGGTGGGGAGGCCCGGGCGCGCGTGAAGGATCTGCTCGACCGTGTCGGCCTGCCGACGGACGCATCGCACCGCTACCCCAGCGAGTTCTCGGGCGGTCAGCGCCAACGCATCGCCATCGCGCGTGCGCTCGCGCTCGAACCCCGGTTGATCGTCTGCGACGAGCCCGTGAGCGCCCTCGACCTCTCCACGCAGGCCCGCGTGCTGGATCTGCTGGTCGAGATCCAGGAGCGCACCGGGGTCGCGCTGCTGGTGATCTCACACGACCTCTCCGTGGTCAGGGCGGTCTGTCACCGTGTGGCAGTCATGTACCACGGCGAGATCGTCGAGCAGGGCACCACGGCCCAAGTCATCGACGACCCGCAGCACGACTACACGAAGCGCCTTCTGCTCGCGGCACCCGTGTCCGACCCGGACGAGCAGCAGAAGCGCCGGGAGGCCCGCCGACTGCTCAACGAGACCGCGCTCGCCGCGGATCGTGAGAGTGTCGGTGCCTGACCGGATCGATCGCCTGCGAGTCGAGAGCGAGGTTCCGCTGGTTCTGCGCGCCGGGAACGATCGACTCGCCGTGAGGGGTGCCGACCATCTCGAGCAGACCGACGGAGGTCTGCGGGTACACCGGTTGCCCGAGCGAGCGATTCGACGCATCCACACCGAGTTCTTCCGATCGGTCGAACCTCAGGCTTCGGGGGTGCGCCTGGCGGCGCGGTCCCAGGCGTCGTGGATCGAGCTGACTCTTCGGACTGTCGCGCTGACGGTGGAGGGCGACGACCCGCTGTCATTCTGGGGGCGGATCGACCTGGTGATCGACGGTCGCCAGCACGGGTCGGTCGCACTCGCACCAAGTGCGGTTCGCACCGTCGACTTCCTGACGAACAGCTCGACGGTCACACCCGGCGAGCCCCTGACGGTGCGGTTCGCCGATCTGCCAGCCAGTGACAAGACCATCGAGATGTGGTTGCCCCACGATGTCGAAGTGACGCTCATCGACGTGCGCGCGGATGCGCCGCTGGCGGTGCCCGACGACGACCGGCCGGTCTGGGTCAACTACGGCAGTTCGATCAGTCACGGATTCAACGCGGCAGGACCGACCGGTACCTGGCCGGCCGTCGCGGCGACGACCGTCGATGTCGACCTGGTCAACCTCGGCTTCAGCGGCAGCGCACTGCTCGACTCGTTCGTCGCTGAGGCCATCCGCGACCGTCCGGCCGACATCATCAGCCTCGAGATCGGAACGAACGTGGTCAACCACGACGCCTTCCGGGTGCGCACGTTCGTGCCCGCGGTGCACGCGTTCCTCGACATCATCCGGCAGGGGCATCCCACCTCGCCGCTGTGGGTGGTCTCGTCGGTCCTCTGTCCTATCGTCGAGGATCGCCCGGGCCCGACGACGATGGTCGGACCGCCGGGCGAGCGAACCGCCATCGCCGAGGGACTGCCGGAGGACCTGGTGCGAGGTCGCCTGAGTCTCGGGTTGATCCGCGACCTGCTTGCCGCTGTCGTCGCCTCGCGGGCGGCTGAGGATCCGAACCTGCACTACCTCGACGGCCGCCTGCTCTACGGCGAGACGGAGCACGAGGCGATGCCCATGGTCGATGGCCTGCATCCGGATGCGCCGGCGCAGCTGCACATCGGACGTCGCTTCGCCGAGCTGGTGCTCGAGCCCACCGTGAACACCCGAGAAAGGGGTGACTGACATGTCCCATTCCGTGCGTGCCGTCGTCTCGGCCCGGCCCGACCAGGTCGCTGTCGAGGAGATCTCCCTCGCGCCGCTCGGCGCCGACCAGGTGATGATCCGAACCCTGCATTCGGGGGTGAGCACCGGCACCGACAAGTGGGTGCTTCAGGGCAAGTTCACGTGGGGCAACGCCCAGTACCCGCTGTGCCCCGGCTATCAGAGGGTCGGGGTGATCGAGGAGCTCGGCGCCGACGTCACGGCGTTCCGGGTCGGGCAGGTCGTTGCGACGACGACGAGCGTAGGTCTCGAGGGCGTGCATCCGTTCTGGGGGGCACACATTGAGCGCGCCGCCTCAGCGCAGGGGGCGGTCTACCCTGCAGACGGAGTCGACCCCCGGGCCGCCTCGCTCTTCGTGTCGGCACAGGTCGGCTACAACGCGGCGTCGCGAGTGACCGGTGCGCCGGGCGACGGTGTCATTGTCGTGGGCGACGGCATCATCGGGTCGTCGGCCGCTCTCTGCGCGCGAGCGCGGGGCTTCCGGGTGCTCATGGTGGGGCGTCACGACACTCGTCTTGCACCGCTCGCCGAGCTGGGCATCCACACTCTCAACAGTCGAACCGGGTCGCTCGACGCGGTCGCGTCCTTCGATCCGGTCGCGGCGATCGACACGATCCACAGCCTCGACTCGTTCGCCACCTACTTCCCTGCCCTGCCGATCCGGTCGGGTCAGGTCGTCTTCAGCGGTCACAGCCCGGGAGGCGTCACCACCTGGGGTGACATGGAGGCGATGCAGAAGAAGGAGCTCACGGCGCATTTCGTGTCCGGCTGGACTCCCGAGCGCCTCACCGCGACCCTGCAGCTCATGCGATCAGGCGATCTCCCCCTGGAGCGGCTGGTCGGCTCTGTAGCGCGCGGTACGGAGGCGATCGTAGGCCTTCTCACCGACGTCATCAACGGTGGCCTCGAACCGGTCGCCGCAACCATCGAGTGGGGGGACCCGTCATGAAGATCGTCATCACCGGAGCAGCGGGGGGAATCGGCCGTCGCGTCACCGCCGCCCTCGAGCAGGCCCACGACCTCCTTCTGGTCGACTCCGTGGCGCCCGAGGAGGCCACGGTCTTCGACATGAAGTCACCGACCGGGCGGCGGCTCGCGCCGCTCACTCCGAATGTGCCCTACGTGCGCGCCGACATCGGCGAGCCCGCAGCACTGGCCGACACCTTCCGTGGCGCCGACGCCGTCATCCATCTGGCCGGCTGGCCCACCGGTGAGTGGGACAACGCGATGCAGATCATGACCACGAACGTGCTCGGCACGTTCTCGGTGTACACCGCCGCGCGGGATGCGGGGGTGCGGCGGGTGGTCAACGCCTCGAGCATCAACGCCTTCGGCTCGTTCTTCTGGAGGGTGCACCCCGAGAGTCCGGTGCGCAGCCGCCTCCCGTTGTCCGAGGACGAGCGACGGGTCCCCGAGGACCCATACAGCCTGAGCAAAGGTGTCACCGAGGAGATCGGTGAAACGTTCCGGCGGGCCTGGGGGATCGAGGCCGTGAACCTGCGCTTCGCTGCGGTGTGGTCGGAGGAGAAGTACGAGGAGCTCCTGACGACCGGCCTGCCGGTCACGGAGGCGTGGGCCGACGACCTCTTCCAGTGGGTTCACCCCAACGATGTACGTGACGGCATCATCCTCGCGGCAACGGTTGACCAGACTACGAGTGAGCCCATCGTGCTCGCGGCCGCCGATACGCGGGCACCCGAGGATACGCTCGAGCTCATCCGCCGATTCAAGCCGGAGTTGGAGCGGGAGTTGCGTGAGCCGCTTCCCGGCCGCAGTTCACTGCTGTCCATCACCCGCGCACGATCCTTCCTCGGGTTCGAGCCCCGGCATTCGTTCGCTGCCGCCGCGCAGTCCGACGGACAGCGCTAGCCCGTCAGGGCAGGCGCCCGATGGCTGATTGAGGCATGGTGGTTGCGACGATTACTCTTGATCGACGAAGCACGATCGGCTCCGCGTCCCGATGGTCGAGGAGATTGCCGCTGGCGTCGGAGCAACTGATCAGGAGGTCGTCGTGACCGTGAGCGTTCGGGATGTCGCCGCTGCCGCGGGTGTCTCGGTGGGCACGGTCTCGAATGTGCTCAACCGTCCCGACATCGTCGCGCCCGCGACGGTCGAGCGCGTCCAGGCGGCCATCGACTCGCTGGGCTTCATCCGCAACGATGCGGCACGTCAGCTGCGGGCGGGCAAGAGCCGGACCATCGGCATGGTCGTGCTGAACGTCGGCAACCCCTTCTTCACCGACGTGGCTCGTGGTGCGGAGGTGCGTGCGAGTGCGGCCGGTATGAGCCTGCTCCTCGGCAACAGCGACGAGAAGTACGACCGCGAGCTGGCCTACTTTGACCTGTTCGAGGAGCAGCGGGTGCACGGGCTGCTCGTCACGCCGGTGGGCGACGACCTGAGCCGTCTGGAGCGAATCAGCAACAACGGCACGCCGGTGGTGCTTGTCGACCGTGAGGCCGATCCCAGCGCTTTCTCGTCTGTCTCGGTGGACGACGTCAGCGGGGGATTCCTCGCGACCCGCCACCTGCTGGACACGGGCCGTCGTCGGCTCGCCTTCGTCGGTGGGCCGGCGTCGATGCGTCAGGTCGCGGATCGTCTCGCGGGCGCCCGTCGGGCGGTCTCCGAGGAGTCCGGAGCCACGCTCGAGCACATCCCGACCGATTCGATGACCGTCGAGCACGGGCGCGCCGCGGGCGAATGGATTCGTCTGCGCAGTCGGTCCGATCGGCCGGAGGCCGTCTTCGCCGGCAACGATCTGGTCGCGTTGGGAGTGCTCCAGGGCCTCATGATGCACAACGACGTGCGCGTACCGGAGGACGTGGCCCTCATCGGCTACGACGACATCGACTTCGCCAGCGCCGCGGTCGTGCCACTGTCATCCATCAGGCAACCGCGAATGCTGATCGGGCACACCGGAGTGGACCTCCTGCTGCGGCTGGCCGATGAGGGCGCCGACCACGAGCGGGTCGTCTTCCAGCCGGAGCTCGTTGTCAGGTCGTCGACAGCCGGGTGAGCCGGTCGTCGTCCGGTCACAGATCCAGCCGGATGACCCTGCCCCCGAGCGCCCACTCGGTGAGGTAGACCGCACCCGTCGGGCCCACCGCCAACCCGTGGGGGCTGTTGAGGCATCCCTCGCGGAACTCGGGTGCGACCACCTCGCCGTCGACGACCCGGTTGGGCCAGCCCTCCCGGTCGCTCCCGTGCGAGTCCGCAACGATCACGTGCACACGATCGTTGCGGTCGATCCGCAGCAGCGCTCCCCGCAGGTCGGTCACCAGCAGGTCGTCCCCCCGCAGCGCCAGTGAACTCGGGGTGGGCATCGCGTCATCGGTGACCGCCCTGACGAACTCCCCATCGAGGGTGAGGAAGACCACTCGCTGGTTGCCGCGATCGGCGATGGCCACGAGCGGCTCGGGGCCGCGGTGGTCGATCGCGATGCCGTGCGGGCAGTCGAAGCGCATCCCCGAAGTCGAGCCGTCGATGGTGCGGGTGTCTCCCGTCCCGCTCACCCGGTGCACCAGGCTGCGACCGTATCCGTCCGCTATCCAGAGGTCGCCGCGGTGGGCCGTGGCACCCGTCACGACGGCCGTCGAGGTGGGTTTCCATTGCTCCGCAAGGCCGTCGGTCCCCGGTTCCGTCAGGCGCGCAAGCATCGTGCCGTCGACCCTGATCCTGGTGAGCTGCCCGGACTGCCCCAAGGGGCCGGGGTCAGCGATCCACAGTTCGTTTCCGTCCGCACCCTCGATCGCTTCGATACCGTGCGCGTGTGCGGAGCCGGTCCACACGCCGTCGATGTCCCCGGTGTGCTCGTCGAGCAGCAGGAGCTCGCCTCCGCCGCTCGCCGAGATCACCAGCCGCCCGTCGGCGAGAACACCGATGCCCGAATGGGACCACCGATCCGTCGGAGTTCCCAGCAGCAGGGTCGTCCAGCCGACGGCGCTCAGCTCCACTCCACGATCACGGAGCCGGCGCTGTAGGTGGCCACCGGGTGGGCGAACGGCAGGGGGTTCAGTTGCTCGGCACTCACGAGCTTCACCGCGGGCAGAGCGGCGAGGAGTTGCCCGACCGCCTCACGTATCTCGATGCGCGCGATCTGCTGGCCGAGGCATCCGTGGATGCCGTGCCCGAACCCCAGGTGCCCGAACGCATCCCGCGTGATGTCGAACTCGTCGGGGTTCTCGAACCGCTGCGGATCGCGGTTCGCTGCCACCGCTGAGACCGAAACCGACTCACCGGCGGCGAAGCGGGTGTCGCCGAGCTCGACATCCTCGGTAGCAGTTCGCGCGAACAGGGCGACGAACATCGTCCCGTATCGCATGAATTCCTCGACGGCTCCTCCCATGAGGTCCGGGTCGTCGCGCAGGGCGGCGAGCTGGTCGGGATGCCGCAGCAGAGCGAGCAGGCTGGTGGCCATCATGTAGGCGGCGGCGTCGCGACCGGAGATCATGAGCACGAGGGCGACCCAGTCGATCTCTCCCGCGCTGAGGTCGGATCGGATGAGATCGCTCAGCACGTCTTCATCGAGATCGGTGCGCTTCTGCTCGATGACGGCCCGCGCGAACAGCACACGATCCTGCACGGGCGCCTCGCTCAGGAAAAGGCGGGCGAACTCGTCAGCACGGGCGTCGGGGATACCCAGGATCAGGCGATGCACGGCGGCCGAGATCGGCGCTGCGAATTCGGCCATGAGGTCGGCGGGCGATCCCACGGTGAGGAGGTGAGCCACCTGGCGAGCGACGATGGCGGCGATCGCGGGTTGCTGTGAACGTCCGGCGCGCACAGAGAAGCGTGCCATGAGGATCCGCCGCACGCGGCTATGCGCCTCACCATCCAGGAAGAGCAGGTTCGCTACTCTCTTCGAGGCCAGCGCCTCGTCGTCAAGGTAGGGCAGTTCGGGGCCGCCGGGGATGGTCTCACCCGGGATGCGTTGGGGCTGCTGGCTGAACCGCGGATCCTCCAGCACCCGCCGGGCCAGCTCGTGGCGCGTGACGATCCAGCCGTCGTGCCCGTCGGTGTAGTGCAGCGGCGTGGCTGGGCCTTCCTCGCGCCACTCACCGAGCACGGGGGACGGCTCGAGTGGTGTGCCGTCGGTGGGCAGCACTCGCGGGTGCACCGGGCATCCGGTCGGGGTCGTGGTCATCGGTGGGGTCCTCTCATCGGTGGGCAGGGGCGAGGTCGTCGAAGCGTGCCCGCTCCTGCCGGAACTCGCGCGGCATGTTCCAGCCGACCAGTCCGGTCGGGCGGCCATCGTGCAGGGTGGCGCCGACGAACCGCCGGTCGTCCAGGGAGCCGGCCAGCAGTGTGAGGGGCAGGTCGGCGTTCAGTCGGCCGTGGACCACGATGCGCTGGGAGAACAGTTCCGTCCAGTGGAAGGGCACTATCGGGGGGCTCGGTTCGCCGGTTGCGATGGAGCGCGCCACCGCGAGCGCCTGCTCGATAGCGGTGGCTTGATGCTCCACCCGGCGAGCGAGGCCTGCGTCGGGGTCGTACCACCGCGCGACGTCGCCCACGGCCCAGACACCGGGCGCTGCGACACCGTGCTCATCGCACAGCACTCCATCGCTGATGTCCAAATCGGTACCGACCAGCGCTTCGACGCGGGGTGTGCTGCCTACAGCCGCGACGACCGTGGTCGCAGGCACCACCGAGCCGTCGGCGAGCATCACCCCGGTGACCGAGCCGGTGGTCGCAACGCCGACCGGCTCGCAACCCAGCCGCAGGTCGACGCCGTTCTCCCGCAGCACGCTCTCCACGAGCGAAGCGAGATGCTCCCCGGTGCGTCCCAGCCTCACATGGCGGCTGCGTCCCAGCACGGCCACGTCATGCCCGAGTTGCCGGATGCCAGCGGCCAGCTCGAGCCCGAGAACTCCAGCCCCGATCACGGCGACCGGTCCCGGACGGTCGAGTTGAGCTCGCAGACTCCGCGAATCCTCCACGGTCCGCACGGTGTGGATGCTGCCGGCCGGGTACGTGCCAGCCGGTCGACGTGCACTGACTCCCGTCGCGATCACGAGGTGCTCGAAGGACAGCCAGTCGGCGCCGACAAGAACTCTTCGCGCCACGAGATCGACGGTCGACGCGCTGACCCCGCGCAGGTACCGGATGTCCCTGAGCTGGAGGTCGTCGCCCCGGCAGAGGTGGATGTCGTCTTCGTTCAGTCGTCCGGACAGCAGCTGCTTCGACAGAGGAGGTCTGCTGTACGGCGCCCGGTCCTCGTCGCCGACGAGTGTGACTGGGTCTTCGTAGCCATCGTCCCGGAGGTTCAGCGCCGTGGTGACCCCGGCAACACCAGCGCCCAGTATGAGGGTTCCGGCACCGGCCCGGTCGGTCACTCCGACTCGTCGACGACGATCACCCGGGCCGGGCAGAGGGCCGCAGCGCGCCGCGTGGCGGCATGCTCTGGTTCGGAGGGTGCAGCGTTCAGGAGCATCACAATGCCGTCGTCATCCTGGTCGAACACATCCGGGGCCACCAGGGCGCACTGACCGGCGCCGATGCAGGCTGCGGTGTCGACGTTGACTCTCACGAGTTTCCTTCCCTGCGCTCGCCGACGGCGACGATCACCCCACAACGGTACGAGTCAGACGAGGGATGGTGCCATGCGCCGATCGAGCAAATCTTGGACGATTCGCGCAGCGATCCTTCTCTCTTCCCGCCGATTGCTTGCACGGGTAGCCTTGTGACATGGATAGGACGGCGGTGAGCCCGGTCGACCAGGGGCCCGAAGCCGGTGGTCCTGTTGTCATCGGCGCCAACTGGTACCGCTTCCGGGTAGACCAGCGCATCCGTGTGGCCCGCATCGAGAGCGTGTGCTTCCTCTGGGTGGTGCAGGGCTCGGGAAGCGTGACGACCGGTGGGCGTACTCACTCCCTCTCCACCAGCACCGTTCTGCGACTGCCGTGGGGTCACGACGTCGACTACGAGCCCCACGGTACGACGCCGCTTCACATCGGCACTGTTCACCTCGTCCCCTGGCACAGCCTTGCGGTTGCGGTGGAGCCGCGGGTGGCGTTCCGGGCCGACGACCCACTGCTCGGTGTGCCCTGGCGCCGGGGGCCGGCAGAGCCCGGGATCGCGGCCGAGCTGCCGAGTCGCTCCGTGCCGGGTCGGAGCATCATCGGACTCGCCTCGTACTGCGTCGAACGGTTCCTGACCGGCCGCACCGAGGAGCCGGCTCTGCGTGCGCTGGGCGGGCTGATCGCTGAGGAGAGCGGACTCGAGCCCGCGCGCGAAACCGAGCCCACGGCTACGCCGGTCGCCCTGCAGGCGATGACGGAGCACATCCTCAGCCGACTGGATCAGCCGCTCACCGTCGCCGAGGTCGCCCGAATCGGCGACTGCAGCACGGCAACGGCCGAGCGTCTGTTCTCGCGCTACACCGGCCACTCCGTCGTCTCCTGGACCCGCCATCGCAGGATGCAGGAGGCGGCGATCCTGCTGCGCACAACGGGGCTTCGCGTCACCGAGGTCGCCAGACGAGTGGGGTTCAGCGACCCCGCGTACTTCTCCCGGGTGTTCTCCGCCGTGCACGGAACGCCTCCGAGCCGGTACACGGAAGGACAGCTGCGCCCCTGATTCGCTACATCCCGGTCACCATGATCTCGCGCATGTAGGGCGCGATGATCGACTGGGAGACCTTGCAGTCGACCACCCACACTCCATCGGATCCGTCGGCCAGCCATCGCTCAAGAGCGTCGAGGTCGTCGAGGGTACGCACGGTGAGTCCGTGGGCGCCCAGTGCACTCCCGACAGCGGCGAAGTCGACGTCGTCGATCAGCATGGGGGTCGCGGAGAGGCCCTTCGAACCGTATTGGTGCATCTCCGCCCCGTAGCCAGCGTCATTCACCACGATGACCACACCCCGCCGGGTCGCGGCGATGAACGACTGGAGGTCGGAGAGCGCCATCAGCCCGCCACCGTCACCGGTCGCCAGAATGATGGTGGAGTCGGGTGCCGCCACGGCCGCACCGACACCGCTGGCGAACCCGAGACCGATCGTCTGGAGCGCTGTGCCGACCATGATCAAGCGGTTCGGCGCTGGAATGCGCAGATACCCCGGAGCCCAGCCGATGAAGTGTCCGCCGTCCTGCACCACCACCCGATCGAGCGGCAGAGCGCGGTCGAGACGCTGAAAGACATTGCGGGGGTCGAGCCGCGCGTCCTCCAGCACCGCGACCTCACCGACCATCGAGCTCAGGCCGCGCGGCACCTCACCTGCGGTGGCCCGCCACGGCGTGATCGCTCGATGCCCCGCCAGCCGATCGCACAGGGCTCGACCGACGTCGACGGCGTCTCCAACGAGAAGCAGGTCGGTCACCGGGTGGCGTGACTCGGGGTCGGTATCGATCTGGATGACCGTGGCCGCCGGATCGAGCAACGATCCGAACCGCATCGTGAACTGGTTCAGCCGGGCACCCACGACGAGCACCACATCGGCCTCGTGCATGAGGGCGGCGGACTCGTGACTGCCGAAGCCACCCGCGATACCGAGGTTCCAGGGCGAGTCACCGAAGAGACCGGCTCCGAGTGCGGATGTCGCAGTCAGGGCGCCCACGCAGTCGGCGAGTTCACCGAGCACTTCTCCCGCCTGAGCGAGCCACGCGCCCCGCCCGGCGAGGATCAGTGGCCGGGCGGCACCGGCGAGCGCGGCGGCGGCAGCCGCGATCTCGTCGGCGTCGAGGGGTGCTGCGGGGGCGTCATCCGCAACCCACGGGGTCGGCGCAGTGGTCGGATCGGCGATGATGGCGCGGCCGATGTCGTAGGGAACAGCAAGTACCACGGGCATCCGGGTCGACCGGGCGAGCGCGACGGCCCGTTCCGTCTGGCCCTGTGCATCGATCCTGTCCACAGTGATCGTGGCGGCACCGACCGCGGAGGCAAGGGCGGTCTGGTCAACATCCCAGTCCCGCATCCCCGATTCCGGGGCGCAGCCGACGATCACGACGAGGGGGATGCGCGCGCGCACCGCCTCGGCGAGCGGGGTGATGAGGTTGGTGAATCCAGCCCCGTAGGTCGCCGTGGCCGCGGCCAGCCGCCCGCAGGCGCGAAAGTAGGCGTCCGCGGCCGCGACGGCGGCCGCCTCGTGGCGCACGGGCGTGAAGACCGCGGACGTGGTCTCCAGAGCGTCGAGGAAGTAGGCGTTGCCGTTGCCCATCACTCCGAAGACGTCGTGGACATGGGCTGACAGGGTCGTCGCAATGACCGCAGAAACAGAAGGCATCGGTGCTCTCAAGATCTGAAACGGAAGGGTGTCCGTATATGTCTCGCGAGCGAACTCGATGCTTATTGCCCCTTTTTCGGGCAACGACGCGGGGCGTCTGACAGCTCCTACGTTAGCGCGAATCGGCCCCCTCCGCCGGTCGCGTGGAATGCCGGCGGCGGCGAAGGGGTTGTTTGGCTACATGCCACTCACAGGGGAATATGAACCGAGCACGTCCGACTGGGCGCGCAAGCAGGCGGAGCTGTACGAGGCATCCGGCGGCACCGAAGGCGTCGACCTGCGCGGTCGGCGCGTCATCGTTCTGACCAGCGTCGGCGCGAAGACCGGCAAGCTGCGCAAGACCGCGCTCATGCGGGTGGAGCACGACGGGGTGTACGCGGTCGTCGCGTCGCTGGGCGGTGCGCCGAAGCATCCGGTCTGGTACTTCAACATCACGAAGAACCCGCACGTCGAGCTGCAGGACGGCCCCGACAAGAACGACTACCTGGCCCGCGAGGTCACCGGCGACGAGAAGGCCGTGTGGTGGCAGCGCGCTGTCGAGGCGTGGCCCGACTACGCGGCATACCAGGAGAAGACCGACCGGCAGATCCCGGTGTTCGTGCTGGAGCCGATGCGCTAGCGCCGGTACTCGAGCCAGCGCTCGGCCAGCCCGCGCCAGGCCTCGGCGGGGATGCCCTCGGCGAAGCCGAGGCCGTGGGCGCCGCGCTCGAAGACGTGGAAGTCGTGCGGCGCCGCGTTGCGGGCCAGCGCCGTCGCCAGCGCGTAGGAGTGGTCGGCGATGGCGACCGACTTGTCTTCGCCGGTCGTCCAGATGAACATCGGCGGCGCATCCGGGGTCACCAGACGTTCGAGGGATGTCGCGCGCTTGAGTCGGCGCGATGGCCGCGGGCCGAGCAGCTGGTCGCGTGAACCGCGGTGGGTGTCGGCCAGCATCGTGACCACGGGGTAGCAGAGCACCGAGAAGTCGGGGCGCTCGCCGCCCGCGAGAGTGAGAGCGGCGTGACCGGCGAGGTGCCCGCCCGCGGAGAAGCCGAGCACTCCGACGATCTCGACGCCCGACGCGCGCTCGGCCGCGATCTCGGCCCGCACCACATCGAGGGGCCCCGGATGCCGCGTCTGCACCGGATACTCGACGACGCGAGCACGCCAGCCGATGCCGCGGAGCCACTCGGCCACGGGCTCGCCCTCGTGGGGTGCGAGCCGGGAATAGCCGCCGCCCGGCAGCACGAGGATGATCGGCGAGGTCTCGGTCACAGACGAAACCCTAACGCGGTGAAACACCACCGCAACACGACAGCCGTAGGCTCATGCCATGGCTGACCTGTTCGATGGCTATGGCGCCACCGCCACCACGAGACCGGGCACGCCTCCGTGGGACGAGATGTTCGCGTCTCCGGGCACCGCCCGAGCCTCCTACAAGGAGATTCACGCGACCCTCGCGCAGATGACTCAGGCGGAGCTGCGCGGCCGCACCGATGCCCTCGCCAGCTCCTATCTGGCCCAGGGTGTCACCTTCGACTTCGCGGGCGAGGAGCGTCCGTTCCCGCTCGACGCGGTGCCGCGCGTGATCGACCAGGCCGAGTGGGTCGAGGTCGAGGCGGGTATCAAGCAGCGCGTCCGCGCGCTCGAGGCCTTCCTCGCCGACATCTACGGTCCGCAGAACGCGGTCAAGGACGGCGTCATCCCGGCCCGACTGGTCACGAGCTCGGCGCACTTCCACCGCGAGGCGGCCGGTATCGAGCCGGCCAACGGTGTGCGCATCCAGGTCTCGGGCATCGACCTGATCCGTGACGAGCAGGGCGGATGGCGCGTGCTCGAAGACAACGTGCGGGTGCCCAGCGGTGTCAGCTACGTGATCTCCAACCGCCGTGTCATGGCCCAGACCCTCCCCGAGCTGTTCGTGTCGATGCGGGTGCGGCCGGTGGGGGATTACCCGCACAAGCTGCTGCAGGCGTTGCGGGCATCCGCCCCCGGTGGCGTCGAGGACCCGACGGTGGTCGTGCTGACCCCCGGTGTCTACAACTCCGCCTACTTCGAGCACACGCTGCTCGCCCGCCTCATGGGCGTCGAGCTCGTCGAGGGCCGCGACCTGTTCTGCTCCGGCGGCCGGGTCTGGATGCGCACCACCGCGGGTCCCACGCGCGTCGACGTGATCTACCGCCGGGTCGACGACGAGTTCCTTGACCCGCTGCAGTTCCGCGCCGACTCGATGCTCGGCAGCCCCGGCCTGCTGCTCGCCGCGCGCCTCGGCAACGTCACGATCGCCAACGCGGTCGGCAACGGTGTCGCCGACGACAAGCTGGTCTACACCTACCTACCCGACCTCACGCGCTACTACCTCGGCGAGGACTCGATCCTCAAGAACGTCGACACCTGGCGGCTCGAAGACCCGGGAGCCCTCGAGGAGGTGCTCGACCGCCTGCACGAGCTCGTGGTCAAGCCCGTCGACGGTTCCGGCGGCAAGGGCCTCGTGATCGGCCCCGCGGCATCCGCCGACGAACTCGCCGAACTCAAGGGCAGGCTGCTGCGCGACCCGCGCGGCTGGATCGCCCAGCCGGTGGTGCAGCTGTCGACGATCCCCACCCTCGTCGATGACGGGATGCGCCCGAGGCACGCCGACCTCAGGCCCTTCGCGGTCAACGACGGCAACGACGTCTGGGTGCTGCCCGGCGGACTCACGCGAGTGGCACTGCCCGAGGGCGAGCTCGTGGTCAACTCGTCGCAGGGTGGCGGCTCGAAGGACACGTGGGTCGTCGGCCAGGATCCGCTGATGGTCACGCGCCACTCGATTCAGGGGCTGGTTGCCGGGCAGGCCGCCGCGACCGAGGCCATCTCGATCATCACGCCCGAGATGCTCAAGGCCTCGCAGCAGGACCACGCACCGCACGATCGCCCGCTCGGTCACGGGCAGCAGGAGCAGCAGCAGCAGCAAGCACAGGACGGCGGATCGAGCCTGTCGAGATCTCAGCCGCGGGATCGCGTCGGTGAGGTTTCGATACGGCCCTCGGCCTACTCAACCCGCGAGGTCGCCGAGGGCGGTGCCGAATGCTGAGCCGAATCGCCGAATCACTGTTCTGGATCGGGCGCTACATCGAGCGCTCCGACGGCACCGCACGCATTCTCGATGTGCACCTCCAGCTCCTGCTCGAGGACCCGTGGATCGAGGAGGACCTCGCCTGCCGTTCCCTGCTGAGCGTGATGGGCAGCCAGGCACCGGATGACGCGGTGCTCACCCGACAGGACATCCTCTCGATCCTCGCGGTCGACCGCTCCGAGCCCGCGTCCATCGCCTACTCCCTGGGGGCGGCCCGCGAGAACGCCCGCCGCGCCCGCGAGATCGTCTCCACAGAGCTGTGGGAGTGCCTCAACACGACCCGCGCCCGGATGCCTCGCAAGGTCTCGAGCGACAAGGTGCACGAGTTCTTCGGCTGGGTGCGCGAGCGCTCGGCGCTGGCCGTGGGCATCATCGAGTCGGCGACGAGCCGCGACGAGGCGTGGCAGTTCTTCACGTTGGGTCGCTCGATAGAGCGCGCCGACATGACGGCCCGCCTGCTCGCCACTCGCAGCCTGACCGAGGCATCCGGACCCAGCTGGACCACGATCCTGCGTTCGTGCGGCGCGTACGAGGCGTATCTGCGCACCTACCGTGGCGTGCCGAGTGCGCGCAACGCCGCGGAGTTCCTGCTGCTCGATCGACTGTTCCCGCGCAGCATCCTGTTCTCGGTCACGCGGGCCGAGCAGTGCATGCGCGATATCGAGCCGCGCGCCGACCGGGTCGGCGTATCTGATCAGGCGCAGCGCCTGCTCGGGCAGATCCGCAGCGAGCTCGAGTACCGTCCCATCTCCGAGATCCTCGTCGACCTCACCCTGCACATGGACAACGTGCAGCTGGCGACCAGCGCCGCGTCCGAGGCGATCCGGCAGCGTTACTTCCCGACCAACGCGGCGCCGAGCTGGGTGGGGGAGACCTCGTGAACCGGCTGCGCATCAAGCACATGACGGGCTTCCACTACGGCGGCGACGTCACGGCGTCATACAACGAGGCCCGGATGCTGCCGGTCAGCTCCGACGGGCAACTGGTGCTGTTCTCCAACCTCGAGATCCTCCCGATCTCGAGTCACCACAACTACGTGGACTACTGGGGATCCCGCGTCTCGTCGTTCGAGATCCTCACCCCGCACAAGGAGCTCGCCCTCACGGCGACGAGCCTCGTCGAGGTGCGGCCCCGGCCGCACGCGGATGACGCGATCGGCTGGGATGACCTGGCGATCGCCGTCGAACGCGCCACCGAGACCGTCGAGCAGCTCAAGCAGACCCGGCGCACCGCGCCTCCTGCCGAGGTCGTCGATCTGGCCCGGGAGATCGCCGCCAAGCACACTAACTCCTGCGACGCCGCGCTGGAGATCTCCACGGCCATCGGTGACGCCGTGCAGTACATGCAGGGTGTCACCGGGGTTCACTCGACCGCCGCCGAGGCGTGGGCCGTGCGCAAGGGAGTCTGCCAGGACATCGCGCACCTGGCGCTCGGCGCACTGCGATCCGTCGGCATCCCGGCCCGGTATGTCTCCGGCTACCTGCACCCCAAGCCCAGCGCTGGCATCGGGGAGACCGTGGCGGGCGAGTCGCACGCGTGGGTGGAGTGGTTCTGTGGCGGCGAGTGGCGCGGCTTCGACCCGACCAACCTCATCGACATCGGCGACCGCCACGTGCTGGTCGGTCGCGGTCGTGACTACAACGACGTGCCGCCGCTGCGCGGCGTCTACGCCGGGCCGTTCGGCTCGACCCTCTTCGTGACCGTGGAGATCACCCGCGAGGCTTAGCGTATGACAAATGTCTTACGCTCGCGGTAGTCTGTGCTCGTGACTGTCGTGAATTTTCGAACGGATGAGGCATCCGACCGTGCGCTCGCCGAACTCACCGCCGACGGCACCAGTACGTCTGCCGCAATCAGGCAGGCGCTTCTCGACTCGGTTCGTGTCCGCAAGAGGGAGCAGATGAGGATGGAAGCGTCGATGCTTGTGGACGACGCCGAAGATCGAGCGGAGAGCGCCGCGATACTGGCCCACATGGAAGAGCTTCGTGCGCGGTGACATCCACGAGCTGAAGGCGCCGCGGGGTGCTCGAGGACACGAGCAGTCCGGTGCCCGCTACGCGGTCGTGGTGCAGTCGGATGACCTGCCGCTATCCACGCTCCTGGTCGCCCCGACGTCGAGTTCGGCGCGCGCGTCATCCTTCAGGCCGGTCATCTCAATCGGCGACGAGCGCACCCGGGTGCTCGTCGAGCAGATCGCTGCGGTCGATCCGGGTCGCTTGGGTAAGCTCGTCGGCCGAGTGGGCCGGACCGAGCTCTCCGCCATCGGCGACGCGATGCGGTTGGTGCTCGAACTCGACTGAAAGCGCTCAGCTCGTGCGGTCGGTGGTCGACTCGACGATCGCGATCTCCTGCGTTGCCAGCTCCCGGTCCTCGGGTGACGACGGCGCGGCGGGGCGCGGAACGGCCGACTCGGCGATGAGGCGGTTGCGGCGGCGGAGCATCCAGAACCCGGCGATCGCAGCCGCGATCAGACCGGATGCCGCGCCGATCGCGAGCGCCCAGCGCGGGCCGTACACGTTGGCGACCCAGCCGACGATCGGCGCACCGATGGGGGTGCCGCCGGCGAAGATGGCGAGGTAGAGCGCCATCACCCGGCCACGGAACGCCGGGTCGGTCGTGGTCTGCACGTAGGCGTTTGCCGTCGTCATCATGGTCAGCGAGGCGACGCCGATGAGCACGAGGGTGAGCGCGAAGAGCCAGTAGGTGGGTGCGATGGCACCCAGCACGCAGGCCAACCCGAATGCAGCGGATGCTGCAACCGCCACCACGAGTCGAGCTCTGGTTCGCCGTGCCGCGAGCAGCGAACCGGTCACAGCACCGGCCGCCATGATCGACGACAGCAGCCCGAACTCGGTCGCCCCTTTGCCGAACTCGACCGTGGACATCGTGGAGATGAAGATGGGGAAGTTGAAGCCGAACGTTCCCACGAGGAACACCGCGACCAGCGTGACCACGAGGTCGCCACGGGTGCGCACGTAGTGCAGGCCGTCACGGATCTGGCCTCGAGCTCGGATGAGGCGAGGGGAGGCGACGAGCTCGTTGCGCCGGATGAAGGCGAGTGAGGCGAGCACGCCCGCGAACGACAGCGCGTTGATCAGGAAGACCGGACCGGAGCCGATCCACGCGATGAGCACGCCCGCGACGGCGGGGCCGACCAGCCGGGCACTCTGGAACGAGGTCGAATTGAGGGCGACAGCGTTCGAGAGGTCGGCGTCCGTGACGAGCTCCGACACGAAGGCCTGGCGGGCGGGCGCGTCGATCGCGGTCGCGATGCCCAGCAGCAGCGCGAAGACGTACACCTGCCAGAGCTGCGCGTGGCCGGAGACGACCAGCAGCCCGAGGCCCAGAGCAAGCGCGCACTGGATGCCCTGGGTCCACATGAGCAGGCGCCTGCGGTCGAAGCGGTCGGCCATGAGTCCCGCCACGGGCATGAGCAGCAGGAGTGGACCGAACTGCAGTGCCATCGTGATGCCCAGAGCCGCGGCATCCCGGTCGGTCAGTTCGGTGAGGACGATCCAGTCCTGGGCGGTGCGCTGCATCCAGGCACCGGTGTTGGAGACGAGTGCGCCGGCGAACCACAGGCGGTAGTTGAAGACCCGCAGGGATCGGAACATCGCACTCACGAGTCGGCGAGGGTGCGCAGGATGGGTGTCGCGGCGTCGAGCGCCTGCCGCTCGGCCGTCGACAGCGAGGCGAGCTGCCGCGAGAACCAGGCGACGCGCCGGCGCTGAGTCTCGACGACGAGCGCGCGAGCCCGATCGGTCAGGGTGATGAGCACCTTGCGACCGTCGTCGGGGGAGGACTCGCGCACGATCAGCCCGTTGTTCTCGAGCGCGTTGACGGTGCGGTTCATCGAGGGCGGGGTGACCCGTTCGTGCTCGCTGAGGGCACCCAGGGTCTGCGCCCCGTGCTTGGTGAGAACGAAGAGCACCGAGAGCTGGCCGTCGGTGACATCCTCATCGGCGCGCTCCAGGCGCATCCGTCGGGCCAGCCGCATGATGGCGATGCGCAGCTCATCATCCAGGTCGTCGGTCACAACTCGTTAGCCTAGCAAATTAGCCATGCTAACTAAAGCGCGGGGGCCGTTTCGCCCCCGTACGATAGGGCTGAGCGAGGAGGCTCCGTGTCGAAGACCACCGTTGAGAGAACCGACCACTCGTACGTCGACGCCCACGGCGTGACAATTCACTACTACGTGTGGAAGGCGCCCAAGGCGAAGGCCGTTGTGCAGCTCGCCCACGGCCTCGGCGACCACGCGCTGCGCTACGACCACGTCGCGCAGGCCCTCGCTCAGGCCGGCTACAGCGTCTACGCGGACGACCATCGCGGTCACGGCGAGACCGGCATCACGCAGCACGGTGGAGACAAGTCCCGACTCGGACGCCTCGGCCCCGGCGGTCTGCGCGCGACCATCGCCGCGCTGCAGCAGTTCACCACGATCATCCGCGCCGAGAACCCCGGCCTCCCGCTCGCGCTGCTCGGACACTCCTGGGGCTCGCTCATGGCGCAGACGATCGTCAACACCCACGCCGAGGCCTACGAGGCGGTCGTTCTGACTGGCACCGCCTACCGCACGCTCACCGACATGAACGGCGGCGACCTCAACAAGGGGTACGCCACGCCCAACGAGTGGCTGAGCCGTGACCCGTCCGTGGCGAAGGCCTTCGCCGACGATCCGAAGACCTTCTACGCCGACACCCTCAAGTTGTTCGGCCTGGGCGACGCCCTGCGCCTGCTGGGCAAGCCGGCGAAGAAGCTGGGCCGCGACATCCCGATTCTCATCATGATCGGAAGCGCCGACTCGCTCGGAGGCGAGAAGAGTGTCGCCAAGCTCGCCTCGGACTACGTCACGCGTTCGGGTCTCTCCGACGTCGAAGCCATCGTCTACCCGGATGCGCGCCACGAGATCTTCAACGAGACCAACCGCGACGAGGTCATCGCCGACCTCGTGGCCTGGCTGGACGCGCGCCTGACCGCATGACCTCTGTCTTCACCGAGATCCTGCGAGGCAACTCGCCGGGTCGCTTCATCTGGCGGGATGACACCTGCTTCGCAATCCTCACGATCGAGCCGCGCAAACCGGGGCACACCCTGGTGATGCCGCTCGAGGAGGTGGACAACTGGCTCGACCTCAGCGAGGACGTCGCCCAGCACATCTTCCGGGTGGGCAGGCTGATCGGCCTCGCCCAGCGCGAGGAGTGGGGGTCGCCGCGAGTCGGCGTCATGTACGAGGGCTACATGGTTCCGCACTCCCACCTGCACGTCTGGCCGTCGTGGACGGTGTTCGAGTACAGCCACACGGGCATCCAGCGCAACGCCGAGCCCGCCGACCTGGATGCCGCGGCCCTGCGCCTGCGTGCCCGGCTGGTCGCGAACGGGCACGGGGAGTTCGTGCCCGCAGATTGAATAGCCGCGAAGCGGCGTATCGAAATCGTGGCGGGTTTCGGTACGCGGCCTTCGGCCGCTACTCAACCCGCGACTGATTAGGCTTGCCTCATGCACGGCGAGTTCAAGGTTCCTGGCGGCAAGCTCGTCGTCGTCGACCTCGAAACCACCGACGGGGTCATCCACGACTTCCGTCTTGCCGGCGACTTCTTCCTCGAGCCCGACTCGGCCCTCGCGGCCATCAACGCGGCAGTGAACGGTCTGCCCGCGGATGCCGACGCCGCCCGCATCGCCCGGGCGATCCAGGCCGGGCTTCCGGATGACGCGTCCCTGTTGGGCTTCACGCCCGACGCCGTCGCCACGGCGATCCGCCGTGCGCTCGCGAGTGCCACGGGGTGGCGGGACTACGACTGGCAGCTCATCATGGGGCCTGCCCTCGACCCCGTCGTGCAGATGGCTCTCGACCAGGTGCTCGCCGAGGAGGTCGGTGCCGGTCGCCGCAAGCCGACGCTGCGCATCTGGGAGTGGGAGAAGCCGGCAGTCGTGATCGGCAGCTTCCAGTCGGTGAAGAACGAGGTCGATCTCGACAACGCCAAGAAGTACGGCTTCGACATCGTGCGCCGCATCTCCGGCGGTGGCGCGATGTTCATGGAGGCCGGATCGGTCATCACCTACTCGATCTACGCACCCACCGAGCTCGTGCAGGGCATGAGCTTCGCCGACTCGTACGCCTTCCTCGACGAGTGGGTGATCATCGCTCTCAAGGCACTCGGCATCGAGGCCAGCTACGTGCCGCTCAACGACATCGCCAGCCCCACCGGCAAGATCGGCGGCGCAGCTCAGAAGCGCCTCGGCAGCGGTGCCGTACTTCACCACGTCACCATGAGCTACGACATGGACGGCGACAAGATGGTCGAGGTGCTGCGCATCGGCCGGGAGAAGATGAGCGACAAGGGCACCAAGAGCGCCAACAAGCGCGTCGACCCCCTGCGCACGCAGACCGGCCTGCCCCGGGCCGAGATCATCGAGAAGATGGTCGGCACCTTCCGCGGCCTCTACGGACTCACCCCGAGCGAGATCACGCCGGAGGAGCTGGCCCAGGCGCAGCAGCTCGTGACCGAGAAGTTCGGTACCGAGGAATGGCTGCAGCGGGTGCCGTGAGGACGCGCGCCGTCGTACTGTCCACGAGCCTGGGAGTGCTGCTCGTGGTGGGTGTCGTCGCCTCCGCGATGCTCGGGCAGCTGGCGGTCAGCCCCGCCGAGGTCGTGGGCTCGGTGTTGCGGGCGGTGGGCATCCCGAACTCGTGGGCACCGACCGACCCGATCGTCGAGTCGACGCTGTGGGTCGTGCGGTTCCCGCGGATCGCCATGGCGCTCACGGTGGGGGCGGCGCTCGCCGTGGCGGGCGCGGTGATGCAGGCGATCTTCGGCAACCCTCTCGCCGAGCCCGGTGTCGTCGGTGTCTCCTCGGGTAGCGCGCTGGGCGCCGCTATCGCGATCGTGCTCGGCGTCACGGCCTTCGGCACCGGCAGCCTGGCGATCTTCGCGTTCCTCGGCGGTCTCGGCGCGACCCTGCTCGTCTACTTCGTCTCGCGCGCGAACGGTCGCACCGAGGTGGTCACGCTGCTGCTCACGGGAATCGCCATCAACGCGTTCGCCGGGGCGGGGCTCGCCTTCATGCTCTTCGTCGCGGACTCCGGCAGTCGCGAACAGATCGTGTTCTGGCAACTGGGATCGCTCAACGGCTCGCGCTGGAGCGAGGTCGTCATCGTGGCCGTCGTCGGCGTCATCGGTACCGCCATCGCGGTGCTGCTCGGCAAGCGCTACGACCTTCTGGCGCTGGGCGAGCGCAACGCCCGCCACCTCGGGGTGGACGTCGAGCACCTGCGCGTCGGATCGATCGTGCTGGTCGCGCTGCTCACCGGCGTGGCCGTGGCCTTCGTGGGCATCATCGCCTTCGTGGGCCTCGTCGTGCCCCACGTGATCCGCATGGCGATCGGCCCCTCGCACCGCCCGCTCATCGTGGCGAGCGCCTTCGGCGGTGGGGCTCTGCTCGTCTTCGCCGACCTGCTCGCGCGCTCGGTCGTGCCCGGCGCCGACCTTCCGATCGGCCTCCTGACCTCACTGGTCGGTGGACCGTTCTTCTTCTTCCTGCTCTTCCGCCAGCGCCGCCAGAGCGGAGGCTGGGCATGAGCCCCTACTCGTCGCGGGTGATCACGGCAGCAGAGGTGGGAGTCGACCTCGACGGCGTAACCGTCCTGGACGGTGTCAGCCTCGATGTCATCCCCGGGGAGGTGCTGTGCCTGGTCGGGCCCAACGGCGCCGGCAAGTCCACCCTGCTCGCTGTGCTCAGCGGCGAACGGCGGCCCACCCGCGGAACAGTGGCCATCGGGGGGCGTGAGCTCGGCGGCATCCGTCACACCGAACTGGCGCGTCTGCGCAGCGTGCTCACGCAGGAGAACTCGGTGAGCTTCCCGTTCCGCGTCTCCGAGGTCGTGGCGATGGGCCGCGCGCCCTGGGCGCGCACGCTCGAGGGTCGCGACGATGTGCGGGCGGTCACCGAGGCGATGGATGCCACAGACATCCGTCACCTCGCCACCCGCCGCTACACCGCCCTCTCCGGCGGTGAACGCGCCCGTGTCTCGCTGGCCCGGGTTTTGGCGCAACGCGCGGGCACCGTGTTTCTCGATGAGCCGACGGCATCCCTCGACCTCAGACACCAGGAGGACGTCATGCGCATCGCCCGCGGGCTCGCTGCCGAGGGCCGCGCCGTGGTCGTGGTCGTGCACGACCTGTCGCTCGCGAGCGCATATGCCGACCGCCTGGCGCTTGTGGCCGGGGGGCGCCTCGAGGCGATCGGTTCGCCAGCCGAGGTGCTCACCGAGGAGCGGATCGAGCGCGTCTACGGACTGCCGGTCGAGCTGCATCTGGTCGGTGGGCGGCCGGTCGTCGTTCCGACGCGCGGAACGTAAGCTTGCCTCGTGGACTGGCTCATCTTCTTAGGCATTGCGGCGGTCCTCATCGCGCTCGGATTCGTGGCGCAGCACTACGGCTGGATCGATCTCAGCAACAAGAGCCGCACCTCCGGTAAGGCGGGCGGCGGAATCATGGGCATTGGCGACGAGGTGTTCAACCCCTCGCGCTACGAGTCGCAGCTCGAGCTCGACCGCCAGACCATGCTTCCGGCACCAGCGCCACTGCCCGGCGACGGCGACAAGGACATCTACAAGGGCAACGTCAAGATCGACCTGACGGATCCGGCCGATTGAGTAGTCGCGCAGCGGCATATCGAAATCGCCGGTCAGGTTTCGATACGCGCTTCGCGCTACTCAACCAGCGAGTCTCTAGCGCGTCAGCAGATCCTGGTAGTCCTTGTGCTCATCGATCCACTTCTTCATGAACGGGCACAGCGGCACCACCCGATGGTCGGTGTCGGCGCGAATCAGGTTGAGCATGCCGCGAGCGAGCAGGTCACCGAGGCCCTCCCCACGGCGTGACGGATCGATCTCGGTGTGCAGGATCACGATCGAGTCGTCGCGGATGCGGTAGTCAGACAGCCCGACCTGTTCGCCATCCACGAGCAGCTCGAAGCGATTCATCGATACGTCCTGAATCACCTCGCTGGCCATAGGGAAAGCCTACCGAGGCGACCGATCAGGCGCTGTCGCGCACGACGAGGCGCGTCGGCATGACGCGCTCGCGCTCGGGGTGCTCGCCGCGCAGCATGGCCAGCATCATCCGGGCCATCTCGACGCCCATCTCGCGCGACGGCTGGTGCACCGTGGTGATGCCGATCGACCCGCTGGTGGCGGCCGAGCTGTTGTCGAAGCCGACCACCGCGACATCCTCGGGAACCCGGATGCCCCGCTCACGCAGCACGGAGATGGCTCCGGTCGCCATGAGGTCGCTGGCCACGAACAGCCCGTCGATCTCGCCGGACCGGTCGAGCAGCTCGCGCATCGCGGCGGCGCCGCTGGCCAGGGTGAAGTCCCCGTGCACGACCAGGTCGGTGGGCAGGCCCGCCGCGGTGACGGCGTCGATCCAGCCCTGGTGGCGGTCGATCGGCGCCTGCATGTTCTCAGGTCCCGCAATCGTGGCGATGCGTCGCCGACCGAGGTCGATCAGGTACTGGGTGCCCAGCGCGCCGCCGGCGCGGTTGTCGACGTCGACGAAGGAGTTCTCGTGAGCTTCGGGGTGGAACGGTCGCCCACCGAACACCACGGGGATCGTGGCATCGAGGGTCGTGAAGAAGTCGTCGCCCGAGTGGTGCGACACGACGATCGCTCCGTCGACATTGCCGCCGAGCAGGTAGCGGATGGTCTTCTCGGATGGGGCGGACGGGCTCGCCAATTGCAGGTTGAGCACGTAGTCGCTGTCTTCGAGGCCCTGGGTGATGCCCTGCACGATCTCGGAGAAGAACGGGTCGCCGAAGAACCGCGTGGTGTCCTCGGGCACGACCAGGGCGATGGCCATGGTCTGGCGGTTCGCGAGGCTGCGGGCGGCCCGGTTCGGAACGTAGTTCAGTCGTTCGATGGCCGCCGTGACCGCGGTCACGACATCCGGGCGCACGTGCTCCGAGCCGTTGACGACACGCGACACGGTCGACCGTGAAACCCCGGCTTCCGCAGCCACGGCCTCGAGCGTGGGCGCCACCCGTCGGGCGGGCGAATGCAGGGTCATGGGGGCAGTCTAGCCAGCAGAATCGGGCAGCGCGCGCCCAGTGATTATGCGGGTGTAAGCGATTGCGCTGTCCTTCGGTGTACGGGTCTGAGTGTCGTAGTCGACACGCACGATTCCGAAGCGCTTGTCGTAGCCCCAGGCCCACTCGAAGTTGTCCATGAGCGACCAGTAGAAGTACCCGCTCACCGGCACCCCGGCGTCGATCGCGTCGAGGATTGCGGCGAGGTGCGACTCGAGGAACGTCACGCGATCGGCATCGTGGATGGCACCGTCGGCGGCGACAACGTCGGTGTAGGCGGCGCCGTTCTCGGTGACAGCGAGCGAGACACCGGCACCCGAGGTGTACTCCTCGTGCACGCGGATCAGCAGGCGCGTGAGGCCCTCGGGCTGCACCTCCCAGTCCATTGCCGTGACCGGAAGGTCGCGTCGGTGCCAGTGCACCGAGTCGGCGGCCGGGAACGGGGAGCGCTTCGGTCGCGCCGACGGCGCCTGAGTGGTGATCTCGTGGTCGGCGGGCTTCGAGCTCACGGCCTCGCCGTGGTAATAGTTCACCCCGAGCGCGTCGATGGGGGAGGAGATGATCTCGAGGTCGCCCGGCTGCACCACCGACTCGAACCCGAGGCCCGCGACATCCTGAAGCACATCCTCGGGGTAGGACCCGCGGAAGATCGGGTCGAGGAACCAGCGGTTGAACTGGCCGTCGATGCGACGCGCGGCGTCGAGGTCGCCTTCGTCTGACGGGTCGACCGGGTCGGCGACAGTGAGGTTGAGGGTGATGCCGAGCTGCAGGCTCGCGTCGCGGGAGCGCAGCTCCTGCACGGCGAGCCCGTGGGCCAGAAGAAGGTGGTGGGATGCCGCGAGCCCCGCCGCCGGGTCCTGCCGACCTGGAGCGTGCTCGCCGCCGATGTAGCTCAAGAACGACGAGCACCAGGGCTCGTTGAGGGTGGTCCAGGCGGACACGCGGTCGCCGAGGACATCGTGGACACTCGCCGCGTACTCCGCGAACAGGTAGGAGGTGTCGCGGTTGGTCCAGCCGCCCTTCTCCTCGAGCGCCTGCGGCAGGTCCCAGTGATAGAGGGTCAGCCAGGGCATGATGCCCTGCGCCAGCAGCTCGTCGACGAGCCGGGAGTAGAAGTCCAGGCCCTTGGCGTTGACTGCTCCGCCGTCGGGCCGCACGCGCGCCCACGAGGTGGAGAAGCGGTAGGTCTGCAGCCCCAGCTCGGCCATCAGTGCTACGTCATCGCGGTAACGGTGGTAGTGGTCGCACGCCACATCACCGTTGTCTCCACCGACCACTGCGCCGGGCACGCGGCAGAAGGCATCCCAGATCGAGTCGGTGCGGCCGTCCTCGTGGGCGGCGCCCTCGATCTGGTAGGCCGCGGTCGCAGCACCGAAGAGGAAGGTGGGCGGGAACGTGCGGTGAGCGTCTGCGGACATGCCGACAGAGTCCTCTCTGAGATGTAGAGTCACGGCCCGTTAACCCTTGACTGCGCCAGCCATGATACCGCTCACCAGCTGGCGCCCAGCGAAGATGAAGAGCAGCAGCAGCGGAACGGTGGCGAGCACGACGCCGGCGAGCACGATCGAGTAGTCGACGAAGTAGTTCGACTGCAGGAGCGACAGCGCGACGGGCAGGGTGGGGTTCTGCCGGTCGAGCACGATGAAGGGCCAGAAGAAGTTGTTCCAGGCACCCACGAAGATGAACAGGAACAGCATGGCCGCGGCCGGGCGGGCCGCGGGAACGCCCACAGTCCAGAACGTACGGATCATGGTTGCGCCGTCGACTCGAGCTGCCTCGATGAGCTCGTTGGGCACCGCCTGGCGGAGGTACTGCGTCATCCAGAACACTCCGAACGCGCTCGTCAGCGCCGGCATGATGATGGCGCCGATCGATCCGGTCCAGCCGAGGTCGGAGAACAGGATGTACAGCGGCACGACGCCCAGCTGCTGAGGAACGGCCATGGTCGCGACGACGAACGCGAGCAGGGCGGGACCGCCGAGGAAGCGCAGCTTGGCGAATGCCCAGCCCGCCAGCGTGGAGGTGATGACCACCGACGCCGCGATGAGGAACGACGAGTAGATCGAGTTCCAGAGCGCTGCCCAGAAGTTGACGGCGGGGTTCGACACGACCGCGAGGGCGTTGGCCAGGAAGTTGCCGCCCGGCCACCACGGGCGTTCGCGCAGCGACGAGGCATCCCCGGAGCCGATCACGAACGACCACCAGAGGGGGAACGCCGCGCTGATGAAGACAACCGCGAGCACCGCGTAGACGACGAAGCCCGGCCGGTTGCCGCGGATGCGCGTGGTGCGCTCGCCGCGGCGGCGCTGGCGCTCGTTGGGGATGCTCTCCTCGACGATGGCGATGGGGGGTGTCGTGCTCATCGTGCGAGCTCCTTGCGTTCACGGCGGCTCAGTTTGACTACGCGGGTGCCCTCATCGCGCACGAGGGTGCGGGTGATGAGGAGGTTCAGCAATCCGATGAGCAGGATGATGACGAAGAGGATCCACGCCATGGCAGCTGCTCGACCGAAGTTCCATTGGCCCCACCCGATGTCGTAGAGGTACAGGGTGATGGTCAGCCATTGCTGGCCGGCGCCGCCGCGCCCGAACTGGTCGAACACGCGCGGCTCATCGAAGATCTGAAGGCCGCCGATGGTCGACGTGATGACCACGAAGATGAGGGTCGGCCGCAGCGACGGCAGCGTGATGTACAGGAACTGCCGGAACCGGCCGGCACCGTCGACCGTCGCGGCCTCGTAGTACTCACGGTTCACTGCCTGCATGGATGCGAGCAGGATGAGCGTGTTGTAGCCGGTCCAGCGGTAGTTGACCATGGTGGCGATCGCCACGTGGCTCCAGAACGGTTCCTTGTGCCACTGGATGGCCGGCAGTCCGATGTCGGTGAGGAAGCCGTTGACCAGGCCGAAGTTGTCGGCGAAGACGACGTTGAAGATGAGGCCGACCGCTACGGGCGCGACGACGAAGGGCAGGAGCACGCCCATGCGCCAGAAGGTCTTGGCCCGGATGTTCCTGTCGAGCATCGCCGCGATGAAGATCGCGAGGAGCAGTTGGGGGATGGTCGAGAGCAGGAAGATGCTGAAGGTGTTGCGCAGCGCGGTCCAGAAGTGGGGCTGCTGAAGGATCCAGATGTACTGGTCGAAGCCGACGAACTTGCCCGAGCCCCGCACGAGATCCCAGTCCTGGAAGGAGATCACGGCCGTGAAGATGATCGGGAAGAGGCCGACGACCAGGAACATCAGGAAGAAGGGGGAGATGTACAGGTAGGGCGAGAGCTTGAGGTCCCAGCGGCTCATCCGGTGCGAGAACGAGACGACCCGAACCTGCTTCGGGCTCTTGGCGGTGGCGGTGCTCATGGGGGTGCTTTCGGATCAGTTCGCGGGACGGGGAACGACGAGGGTGCGGGCCGCTGGCGACCCGCACCCCCATTCGGGAACTAGAAGGCCGAAACCTCAGTGACCCAGTTGTTCCAGCTCGTCTGCTCGTCTTCGAGGCCGTCGAAGACGCGAGTCACTGCGTTCTGCAGTGCATCGTGGAACTGGAAGTACTTCGGGCCCTTGAAGGTCGCCACGGTGATGGCGTTGGCGCGGTCGGTGAGGATCGTGCCGGTGGGGGCGTTGTTGAAGTACTCGTTGGTGGCACCGGCGAGCTCGTCGCTGGCCAGAGCGTCAACCTGGCTCGGGAAGGTTCCCGCGTTGGTGAACGCCTTGAGCTGCGTCTCGGGCGAGGTCAGCCAGGCAGCGAGCTCCGCGGCCTCCTTGACGTGAGCGCCGTTGGCCGGAACGGTCAGGTACGAGCCGCCCCAGTTGCCGCCGCCGCCCGGGAACGCGTCAGCGATGTCCCAGCCCGTGACGTCGGGAGCGTTGCCCGAGATGACGCCGAGCATCCATCCGGGGCAGAGCATGGCAGCGAACTCGCCGCTGGCCATCGATGCGAACCAGTCCTCGCTCCACTGACCCGAGTAGGCCGAGATCGGGATGGCCTTCTCGACGACAGCCTTGTAGGCGGCCTCGATGTCGGGGTTGGTGGTGGCGATGATGCTGCCGTCGGTGTCCTCGTACGCGAGCTCGTACTGGTTCACGATGCCCTGGAGCACCGAGTTGGCGGAGTCGATGAACGGCTTGCCAGTCGTGGCGGTGTACTGGGCGCCGATGGTGAAGAAGTTGTCCCAGTCACCGTCGAACAGCTTCGCAACGTCGGCACGGTCGGTGGGCAGGCCAGCGGCGGCGAACAGGTCGGAGCGGTAGCAGATGCCCTGCGGGCCGATGTCGGTGCCGTAGGCGATCAGGTTGCCGGCAGCGTCGGTCGCAGCGGCTTCCTTCCAGTCGAGCCAGCGGCCCTTGAGGTCATCGGCAACGGGCGCGAGGAGGTCGGAGTACTGCATCGCCTCGGTGAACCAGTCGATCTCGACGGCCTCAACGTCGGCCAGACCGGAGTTGCCCAGCTTCTGGAAGTAGTTGGCGCGAGCGTCGTTCGACGTCGCCGCCTTGTTGTGGATGACCGTGATGCCGGTCTCCGCGGTGAACTCGGCGAGAAGCTCGTCGGTGTAGCCGAAGTCGTTGAACGTCGCGAGGGTGAGGGTGACCGGCTCGTCGCTCGTGTCGCCCCCTCCTGCCGAACATCCGGTGACTACGAGGGCGAGGGTTGCTGCGCCGGCGATGGTCGCGGCGATTGTGCGTCGTGATGTTCTCACGGTCACTCCTTTGTGTGTGCGTGGTGGGTACTGCAGGGCGGCCCCGCAGGGTTGGGAGCGCTCTCACGTGGTGGTTGAGAGCGCTCTCACGGAACCGCGGCCCACACTAGGCAGCGCTCGCGACCCCTGTCAAGTACTGGTTGAGAGCGCTCCCACGGAACGCCGGAACCTGTAAACGCTTGCGGCGTCCGACTCCCGCACAAATACGGGGGTCGGACGCCGCTCGACGTGCGCGGAAAAAAGTCCGCTAGGTGGTGCGCTTGGGGCGCTTGCCGGTCGGTGCAGACTCCGGTTCGGATGCCTCGTGAGTCGTGTCCAGGTCGGGCGCAACCATCGCGCCGGCGAGGTCGGCCGCCTCCTGGGCGATGACCGCGGCATCCGCGTCGGCGTTCTCCTGCAGAGCGGACTTGGCTCGTAGCGGAGCCGCCTTGAGGAAGAAGCTCAGCACGAACGCGATGAGCACGACGGCCAGGGCGACCCAGTAGACGCTCACGGCGGCGTTGTTGAAGCCCTCGAGGAAGGGTGCGGCCAGACGCGGGTCGGACCCGTTGAGGAACGAGGTGTCGCCGTCGAGCGCGTTGCCGACCGAGCCGCCGTTCTGGGCCTGCTGGAACAGCTCGAGGATCTGCTTGTTGGCGGGGTCCGCGAGCACCTTCGGGTCGGCGACCGCCTCCGCGATGCCGTTCTTCACGCTCGTCGAGGCGAACGCGTCGGCGATGGTCTGCGGTATGCGCGTGAAGAGCACCGAGAACAGGATCGCCGTTCCCAGCGTGCCACCGATCTGGCGGAAGAACGTCGACGAGCTGGTGGCGACGCCGATGTCCCGCGGGCCGACCGAGTTCTGCGCGGCGATCGTGAGGGTCTGCATGAGTTGACCTAGGCCGAGGCCGATCAGCAGCATCCCGACCATGATCCAGATGAGCGGCTTGTCGGCCGTGAGGAACGTCAGCCAGAAGAAGCCGATCGCCATGAACGCGGTTCCGAGGGTCGGGAACACCCGGTAGCGCCCCGTGCGAGCGATGATCTGGCCGCTCGCGATCGAGGAGATCATGAGCCCGAGGATCATCGGAAGCGACAGGAGTCCGCTCTCGGTGGGAGTAGCACCGTTGACGAGCTGCAGGTAGAGCGGGATGGTCATCATCGCACCGAACATGCCGAAGCCGACCAGCACACCGAGCACGGTGGACATGGAGAACGTCGGGTGCTTGAACAGCTTCAGCGGAATGAGTGCGTCATCACCCATGAGCTTCTCGCTGATGATGAACGCGGCGATACCCAGTCCACCGACGATGTAGCAGGTGATGGCGTAGAACGAGTCCCAGCCCCAGTCGCGGCCCTTCTCGGCGACCAGCAGCAGCGGCACGAGGGCGATGACGACGGTCGCAGCCCCCCACCAGTCGATGCGCACCTTGCGACGGGTGTGCGGAATGTGCAGGAAGCGCAGCACCATGGCCAGTGCGATGATGCCGACCGGAAGGTTGACGAGGAAGACCCAGCGCCATCCGGTGATGAACAGGATCTGGTCGGCTCCGGCGAAGAGCCCGCCGACGAGCGGGCCGATCAGGCTGGAGACGCCGAAGACAGCCAGGAAGTAGCCCTGGTACTTCGCGCGCTCGCGGGGGGCGAGGATGTCGCCCATGATCGCGAGCGGCAGCGCCATGAGGCCACCGGCGCCGAGTCCCTGCAGCGCACGGAAGACCGCGAGCTCGTACATGGAGGTCGAGAAGCCCGCGGCGAGCGATCCGACGAGGAAGATCACGATCGCGATGATGAACAGCGGGCGGCGCCCGAAGATGTCGCTGAGCTTGCCGTAGATGGGCGTCGCGATGGTCGAGGTGATCAGGTAGGCCGTGGTCACCCACGCCTGCAGGCTGAGTCCGTCGAGGTCGTCGGCGATGGTGCGCATCGACGTGCCCACGATGGTCTGGTCGAGCGAGGAGAGGAACATTCCGGCCATGAGACCGAAGATGACGAAAAGGATCTGGCGGTGGGTCATCACGCCGCCGGCGTCGGCGATTGCCTGTGCCTGCTGCTTGCCCTTGGAGAGTGCGCTGGACATGGTTCCTTTAACGGTAGGAGTGCGAGGAAGATTTTTGCGGAGAGTGCAAAGTTACACCCTCCGCAGTCCCAGTGCAAACCTCACTCCCCGACACGCTGACTAGGATCGACGACGTGTCAGAACTCCGTCCGCGCAATCGCCCGTCGAAGGCTGTGCGCCGTCGTCGCACCATCGTGGTGGCGAGCGTCGTTGCCGCCGTCGTCATCATCGCGGTCGTTGCGGCGGTCGTGCTGCTGAGCCCTCAGACGCCTGCGCCCGCGCCGACGCCCACCCCGTCGCGGAGCACCCCGACCCCCACTCCGACGCCGACCCCGACACCCACCCCCACGTTCGACAAGAGCGCCAACTCGATCGACGACGCATCGAGCCTGTGGGTGGTGGTCAACAAGCTGCGCCCACTCAACCCGGTCGACTACTCGCCCGACACCGTGCTCGTGCCGGTTCCGTACGTCTACGAGCCCTACCTCCGGCCCGAGGCAGCGGATGCCGTCGTGCAGATGTTCGCCGCATTCACCTCCGAGACCGGGCTCGAGATGCAGTCGCAGAGCGCCTACCGCAGCTACTCCACCCAGGAGAGCGTGTACGCCGGCTGGGTCGACAGCCTCGGTCAGGAGGGCGCCGACCTGACGAGCGCCCGCCCCGGCCACAGCGAGCACCAGACCGGCCTCGCCATCGACATCAACGCCCTGCCCGACCAGGGCTGCGCGCTCGAGCCGTGCTGGGGTGACACCCCGCACGCCCAGTGGCTGGCCGCCAACGCCTACCGCTTCGGGTTCATCGTGCGCTACCCCGACGGCAAGACCGACATCACCGGCTACGAGTACGAGCCGTACCACATGCGCTACGTGGGCATCGAGCTCGCCACCGAGATGCACAACACGGGCATCACCACGCTCGAGGAGTTCTTCGGGCTGCCGCCCGCCCCGGACTACGCGGGCTGACGCTTAGCCGCCGAGCGCGGCATCCACGATCGACTTGGCCTCCGCCTGCACGAGCTTCAGATGCTCGGGCCCGCGGAACGACTCGGCGTAGATCTTGTAGACGTCCTCGGTACCGCTCGGCCGCGCGGCGAACCACGCGAACTCGGTCGTGACCTTGACGCCGCCTACGGCCGCGCCGTTTCCCGGAGCCTCCGAGAGCTTCGCCGTGATCGGGTCGCCGGCGAGTTCGGTGGCCGTGATGGCCGCACCGCTGAGCTTGCCGAGGCGAGCCTTCTGCTCGGGGGATGCCGCGGCATCCACCCGCTCGTATGCTGGGTCGCCGAACTCCGCGACCAGCTCGGCGTAGAGCTGTGACGGCGTCTTGCCCGTCACGGCGAGGATCTCGCTGGCGAGAAGGGCGAGCAGGATGCCGTCCTTGTCGGTCGTCCACGCGGTGCCGTCGAGGCGCAGGAAGCTCGCGCCAGCACTCTCCTCGCCGCCGAACGCGACACTGCCGTCGACAAGGCCGGGAACGAACCACTTGAAGCCGACCGGCACCTCCCACAGCCGGCGTCCCAGGTGGGCGGCGACACGATCGATCATGGAGCTGGAGACGAGGGTCTTGCCGATCGCGGCATCCGACCGCCACTGAGGACGGTGGGTGTAGAGGTACTGGATGGCGACGGCCAGGTAGTGGTTGGGGTTCATCAGGCCGCCGTCGGGCGTGACGATGCCGTGCCGGTCGGCGTCGGCGTCGTTGCCCGTGAGGATGTCGTAGTCGTGCTGGTGGGCGAGCACCGAGGCCATCGCCGAGGGGGAGGACGGATCCATACGGATCTTGCCGTCCCAGTCGAGGGTCATGAAGGCCCAGCGCGGGTCGACCTCGGGATTCACGACGGTCAGGTCGAGGCCGTACGTCTCGGCGATCGCTTTCCAGTAGTTGACGCTTGCACCCCCGAGCGGGTCGGCACCGATGTGCAGGCCGGCCTTGGCGATCGCGTCCATGTCGATGATGTTCTTGAGATCGGCGACGTACGCGCCGCGGAAGTCGTAGGTCTCGACCCCGGATGCCTCACCCCGCTTCACATCGCGGTTGCCGTTCGCGATCAGCTCGTTGGCGCGGTTCGCGATCCAACTCGTGGCGTCGCTGTCGGCGGGGCCGCCGTGCGGCGGGTTGTACTTGAAGCCACCATCACGGGGCGGGTTGTGGCTGGGTGTGATGACTATGCCGTCGGCTTGGTCGTCATGCCCCGCGGCGTTGTACGCGATGATCGCGTGGCTCAGCGCCGGCGTCGGCACCCAGTCGTCGAACTCGTCCACGAGCACGCGCACGCCGTTGGCGACCAGCACCTCGAGCGCAGTCGTCTCCGCCGGCCGGGAGAGGCCGTGGGTGTCCTTGCCGATGAACAGCGGGCCCGTCGTGCCCTGCGCCGCGCGGTACTCCACGATCGCCTGCGTGATCGCGGCGATGTGGGTGTCGTTGAACGCCGTGTCGAGAGAGGAGCCACGGTGGCCGCTCGTGCCGAAGACGACGCGCTGGGCGGGGATCGAGACATCCGGGACCTTCTCGAAGTAGGCCGCGATGAGTTCGTGCACATCGATGAGGTCGGAGGGCTGGGCCGGCTGTCCCGCGCGAGTGTTCATGGGTCGATAGTGGCACGCCAGTACAGTGGTGACCATGCCTGACGAGACCTACAGCTACCTCGGGCCGGCCGGAACTTTCACCGAGGCCGCGCTCAAGCAGGTGCCGGAGGCTGCGGGTAAGAAGTGGCGCTCGGTGAACAACGTCGGCGAGGCCCTCGACGACGTGATCTCGGGCCGCAGCACGGCCGCGATGATTGCGATCGAGAACTCCATCGAGGGTGGCGTCAGTGTTGCGCAGGACGCGCTCGCGACAATCCCGGGCCTGCGGATCATCGGCGAGTACCTCGTGCCGGTCAACTTCGTGCTGGTGGCCCGGCCGGGCACGACGCTGGCCGACGTGAAGGTCATCAACGCGCATCCGGTCGCCTATGGGCAGACCCACCGCTGGCTCGATGAGCACCTGCCCGAGCACGGACACATCCCGGCTACGTCGAACGTCGCGGCTGCGGCATCCCTGCTGGAGAGTGACCTTGCGGATGCCGCGGTCGCACCCCCGGGAATCACCGAGCACCACGACCTCACCGTGCTCGCCGAGGGTATCGGCGACAACCCGAACGCGGTCACCCGCTTCGTGCTGGTGTCGCGCACCGCGCAGCTGCCGGAACCCACCGGCTCCGACAAGACATCGATCATCGCCGAGCTGCCGGATGACACGGCCGGGCGTCTGCTCGAGATGCTCGAGCAGTTCGCGACCCGCGGCGTCAACATGAGCCTGCTCGAATCGCGGCCCATCGGTGACGCCCTGGGACGCTACCGCTTCGTCATCGACCTCGACGGGCACATCCTCGACGAGCGGGTCGCCGACGCCCTGCTCGGCCTCAAGCGCTTCAGCCCTCACGTGATCTTCCTCGGCAGCTACCCGCGCGCCGACAAGCAGCGCATCACGGTCGTGGAGCGCTACGACAACGACGCCTTCGTCGACGCGCGCGACTGGCTGCGCGGGCTGATCGTGGGCGAGGGCTAAGCGCGCACTCCCCTGGCCCCACCCGCGCCATACCCCACCACCCCACCCCTTCTCGCCGAGTTCGCCTAGGTGCACGGTGTGCCGCGTCCCCAACCCGCCATCTAGGCAAACTCGGTGCAGGTCACCGCGTCCGCCGAGCGAGCACCGAGCGGATGCGAGCCACCAGTTCCACCGGATCTCCGAGATCATCCGCGTTGATCTCCATCACGTACCAGCCCTGCGCCTCGAGCCGGGAGCGGCGCGTCATGTCCTTCCGCCACTGCGACATGCTGCGGTGGTAGTCACCCTGGTACTCGAGGATCACCTTCGCGTCGGCGAACAAGAAGTCCGGCCGCAGGTGCTTGCCGGTCTCGGTGTCGACGAGCGTGTGGTTGATGGTCGGCTCGGGCAACCCCGAGACAGCCAGAATCACCCTGAGCCGAGACTCGGGTCGCGACTCGGATGCATCCCGCACCAGATCGACCGCACGCCGGGCCAGCCGGATGCCGCGACCCGAGCCCATGAGCGCGAGGCGGCCGCGAATCTCAGCGATCGTCACCCGCGGCAACCGTCGTGACACGAGGTAGTCGCCCACCGCGACAAGGTCCTCGAGGTCGAGCACCGCCGCCAAGTCGCACCACGTGCGCGCCGGGGAAGTCACAGCAACTCCTGCTCGGCTCGCGACATCCCCCGGAAGCCGGGTCGTGGAGTGACCGCGGATACCCCGCGCATGCGGCGCGGACTCCGGAGCCGGCACCGAGACATGGACTGAACGCTCGCGCTCCACATGGGGCGGCAGGGGTGCGCCCCAGAGCATCGCCGCGGTTGCGTGACTGACGATCGCGTCATCCCGAATTCTGAGTGCGATGGTGCGACAGCGCGCAACTAGATCCAGGGGTTGGTTCGCGTTCACGCGCATCCCGTAGATCGAGCGGTCGAGGTCAGCCGCCCGGAGCCTGTTACGCGACAGACCCGAGCCAGCAACGGAAAAGGGCGCCGCAGCGAGGGCAGGCGGCAACGGTGTGCGCTTCACGCCTTCAGCCTCACGAACCCTGCGGTCGCTCGCAGCCGTCATCCACAGCTCCGAGTGCATGCTCGCGCCGAGATCGCTTAGATGCCCAATGGATGAAGCCCCTGACTGGTCATCCAGGCGAACTCGGCGAAAGGGGGGTGGGGGCGCGGCGAGAGGGGGTGAGGCTAGCCCCGCGGCACCATCACCGTGAGCGCGCCTGCGTCCACCCAGGTGTGCACGGATGCCGCGACCCCGAACTCGTCGCCGTCGAGCTGGAACTCCTGCGGCACATCCACCGTCATGGTCAGGTCGCGGGTCGTGAAGTAGGTGACGTCGCGTACGTCCTTGGAGAGGTCGATGATCTTGCGCCCGATCGCCGACTTGCGCAGCACTCCGTTCTCCCACGCGACCTTCTGCCAGACCTTCGCCCAGCCGAACGGTCCGCGGGGTCGCAGGGCTGCGACGTCGAGGATGCCGTCGTCGGGCTTGGCGTCGGGCATGAGCAGGAATCCGCCGGGGAGCACCCCGCAGTTGCCCACGATGATGGTGTGCACGTTCATCGAGCGCACGATCTCGCGATCGAGGCGGAAGTGCACGCGCACCGGCTTCAGCTCCGGAAGCGACCGGGCTATGCCGTCGATGTACGCGAGCCAGCCGACGGCCTTCTTGAGGCGCGTCGAGGTGTTCTTGATCATCTTCGCGTCGAGGCCGAGCCCCGCCATCACGAGGAATGCGTGCTCGCTCGTTATGCCATCAGGCCGGGTGATCGCGGCAATTCCCAGATCGATCGGGTGGGCGTCGCCGGTGAAGGCGGCACCGACGCTCGCATCGAGATTCGACAGCGGCAGGTCGAGGTTGCGGGCGAGCAGGTTGCCGGTTCCCGACGGCAGCACTGCCAAGGGAACGCCGGTGCCCCGGAGCGCCTCCGCGACGGCGCGCACTGTGCCGTCGCCGCCCGCCGCCAGAACCACGTCGGCTCCGCGGCGCACGGCGCTTGCCGTCACGCCTTGCCCCGGGTCATCCTCGCTGGTCTCGAACCAGACGGTTTCCCCCCAGCCGGCCGACTTGGCGGCCGCGGTGACCGACTTGCGAAGCTTCTTGAGCTCAACCTTCACGGGGTTGTAGATGACCGCCGCGCGGTTCTTCTTCCCATCCCGAGGGTTCGTCACTCTGCCAACGGTACGGCATCCGCTGGGTAGGCTGTACGGGTGATCGACCCCCAGCTGCTCCGCGACGACCCCGAGGCAGTGAGGCGCTCGCAGGAGTCGCGCGGGGCATCCGTCGACATCGTCGACAAGGCCATCGCCGCCGATGGTGCTCGACGCGCATCGATCGGCGAGTTCGAGAGCCTTCGAGCCGAGCAGAACGCGTTCGGTAAGACCGTCGCGGCGGCCCCGAAGGAGCAGAAGCAGGCCCTCGTCGCCGAGGCGCAGCAGCTGGCCGCGCGAGTGAAGGCCGCCCAGCAGGTGGCACAGGATGCCGAGACCGAGTTCACCGCGATCGCCGGCTCCATCGCCAATGTCGTCATCGATGACGTGCCCGCCGGAGGCGAGGACAACTTCGTCACCCTGCGTGAAGTGGGCGCCAAGGCGACCTTCGACTTCGAGCCGCGCGACCACGCCGAGCTGGGCGAACTACTCGGCGCGATCGACATCGCTCGTGGCGTGAAGGTGTCGGGCAGTCGGTTCTACTTCCTCAAGGGCGTGGGCGCCCGCCTCGAGCTCGCGCTCATGAACCTGGCTCTCGACAAGGCGTTGGCCGAGGGGTTCATCCCCCTCATCACGCCGACGCTCGTGCGCCCGGAGATCATGGCCGGCACGGGCTTCCTCGGTGAGCACTCCGACGAGATCTACTACCTGCCCGCCGACGACCTCTACCTCACTGGCACGAGCGAGGTCGCGCTCGCCGGGTACCACTCCGACGAGATCCTCGACCTGTCCGCAGGCCCACTGCGCTACGCCGGGTGGTCGACCTGTTACCGCAGGGAGGCTGGCTCCGCTGGCAAGGACAACCGGGGCATCCTTCGGGTGCACCAGTTCAACAAGCTGGAGATGTTCACGTACGTGCTGCCCGAGCAGGCGCAGGAGGAGCACGAGCGCCTCGTCGGCTGGCAGGAGTCGATGCTGCAGGCCTGCGGGCTGAGCTACCGCGTGATCGACGTCGCGGCCGGCGACCTCGGTTCGAGCGCCGCCCGAAAGTTCGACATCGAGGCGTGGGTGCCGACCCAGGGCACCTACCGCGAGCTCACGAGCACCAGCAACTGCACCACGTATCAGGCCCGGCGACTCGACATCCGGTACCGCACCGAGTCGGGCAAGACGACGCCGGTCGCCACCCTCAACGGAACTCTCGCCACCACCCGCTGGCTGGTCGCGATCCTTGAGACCCACCAGCAGGCCGACGGCTCGGTAGTGGTGCCGGATGCCCTGCGCCCCTATCTGGGCGGCCTCGAGTTGTTCGAGCCCCAGTCATGACCGAGCGCTGGCTCATAGCGCTCGATGTGGACGGCACGGTGCTCCGCGAGGACGGCGTGATGAACGATCCCGTGGTGCAGGCTGTCGGCCGGGTGCGCGATGCCGGTCACGCCGTCATGCTCGCCACCGGCCGCTCCGTGGCGATGACGCTGCCGATCCTCGAGCGACTCGGTATCGAGCCCGAGTACGTCGTCTGCTCGAACGGCGCCATCACGCTCAAGCGCGATCCCGACGCCGTGCTGGGATACTCGCGCTTCCACGTGGAGACCTTCGACCCCAGCGAGGTGCTCACGACCATCCGGGGCAACCTCGACTCGGCCAACTACGCGGTCGAGGACGAGCACGGGCACTACCGGTACACCGGCTATTTTCCGGATGGCACGCTGGGCGCCGTGAGCGAGAAGGTGAGCTTCGAGGAACTCCTCATCACCCACGCCACCCGGGTCGTCGTGATCTCCCCCGAGCACAAGATCGAGGACTTCCTCTCCGTCGTGGAGAAGATGGGCCTACACAAGGTCAGCTACAACGTGGGATGGACGGCCTGGCTGGACATCGCCCCCGACGGCGTCAACAAGGCGACGGCGCTCGAGCGCGTGCGGCAGTTGTTGGGCGTGCCGCGCACCCGCGTCATGGCGGTCGGTGACGGTCGCAACGACATCGACATGCTTGAGTGGGCCTCGGCTGAGGGCAGGGGAGTCGCGATGGGCCAGGCGCCGGAAGAGGTGCGGGCGGTAGCGAACGAGCAGACCCTCAGCGATCTCGACGACGGTGTGGCCGTGCTGCTCTCGGCTTTCTGACAGGCGCCGTCGGTACCCTGCTACAGGCTCCGGCGTCGGGCATCGGATACACTCGGACCTTGGGTTTCGGGAGGGCTGTCCGAGCGGCCGATGGAGCCAGTCTTGAAAACTGGTGATGTGAAAGCATTCGTGGGTTCGAATCCCACGCCCTCCGCGTCTATAGATCACGTCCCGTCGGGTGACGAAAGGAACTTCCATGAGCGAGTTGCAACCGCAACCAGAGATGCGTTCCCGCTCCGAGCTGCGGGTGCGCGGCGGTAGTTCTGCTCCCGGTCTGGCTCGGCACGGCCGACTGCGCAAGGCGAGCCCGTGGGGAACGATTGCCAAGTTCGTCGCGGCCGCACTGGCCGTGATCCTCGTGAGCGGGGCATCCGTCGGTGCTATCGCGTTCAACAGCATCTACTCGAAGCGCACGGTCGTCGCTCTCGTGGGCGAGACCGAGGGTCCGCCGCCGCAGATCGGCGCGATCGAGGGCGGCTTCAACATCCTGATCGTCGGTAGCGATACCCGTGGTGGCCAGTACGGCATCGGAGGTGATGTCGCTGACGACAGTTCCGTGCTCAACGACGTGAACATCCTGCTGCACGTCTCGCAGGACCAGACCAACGCCGTCGCCATCAGCTTCCCGCGCGACATGGTCGTCGGCATCCCGGAGTGCCCGTGGGATGACGGATCCGGTGACACGAAGGGCTACTCGACCGAGCCCATCAACGTGGCGCTCTACTACGGCGGCTTGCCGTGCGTCGTACTCACCGTGCAGGAGCTCACCGGTCTGCCCATCCAGTTCGCGGGCATGATCACCTTCGACGGTGTCGTTGACATGTCGGATGCAATCGGTGGCGTCGACGTGTGCATCACGGCCCCCATGTACGACCCGTACACCGGCATCGACCTTCCCACGGCTGGCACGTGGAAACTGTCCGGATTCAACGCGCTCGCCTTCCTCCGCTCGCGCCACGGCGTCGGCGACGGAAGCGACCTGACCCGCATCAGCTCGCAGCAGGTGTACCTCTCCTCGCTCGTGCGCACTCTCAAGAGCTCGGACACCCTCGGCGACGTGAAGAAGCTCTACAACCTGGCGAACGCGGCGGTCAGCAGCATGACCCTGTCGAGCAGCCTGGCGGATGTGTCGACCATGGTGTCGATCGCTCTGGCCCTCAAGAACATCCCTCTCGAGCGGGTGACATTCGTGCAGTACCCGGGTAACACCGGCGGCGATGGCATCTACGCCGGCAAGGTTCGTCCGGACACGGCGACGGGTGACGAGATGATGGCCCTCATCGCGGCTGACCAGCCGTTCGTGCTCGCTGAGACGACGGATGGCCGCGGCTCGACGATCGATCCCAACGCGCCGGTCGCGACGCCTGACCCGACGGCCGCGCCGGTCGACAACACCGGATTGCCGGTGGTTGAAGGGGTGCGAGGTCAGACCGCAGCCGACTACACCTGCTCGATCACGCAGGTGTCCAGCGGCGACGAGGACTAGTCCGTGGAGCTGGCTGGCTCCGAGTCGTCGCTCAGGAGCCAGCCAGACACGGGTCGGCATCGGGTATACCGTGACACGATCATAGATGTCCTCCTTTTGGAGGACAAGAGGCGATCTGCCGCCAGTGCATCGGATGCCCGATTCCTGACATCTCGCGGGTTCCAGCTATGATTGCTGACGTTACTGGAGACGTCGCATAGTTCGGCCTAGTGCACCACCCTGCTAAGGTGGAGAGGGGTTTAAACTCCTCCGTGGGTTCAAATCCCACCGTCTCCGCAGAGAAAAATGGTCGCCTTCAGGGCGGCCATTTTGCGTTGCGAGCGTCGTTGCCCTCGAGGGTCAACTGCCCGCCGGCGCGATCGTCTTGCGCATCACCGTCTTGCTCTTGCCGAGGTGGCGTTCGAACGTGAATCCTGCCTTCTCGAACATGGCCCGCGTTCCGTTGTGGAGGAACGACGACGACGTTCGCTTGCCGGGCTCGAGCTCGTTGGGGAACGACACCACCTCACCACCGCCGGCCTGGGCGATCAGCTCGAGCGCGCCATCCAGAGCCTCTCGGGCGACGCCCGATCGCCGATGGTCGCGGTCGACGAAGAAGCAGGTGATGCGCCACGGCCCCGGGTTGGTCTCGCCCGCGTCGTACTGCTTGCGGTGGTATATGCCCGGAAGCTCGAGCGGGCTACCGTATTCGCACCACGCGATCGCGTCGTCACCGTCGAAGACGAGCGCTGCGTGCGCGACGCCCTCCTCGACCAGTCGCTGCTTGAAGGTGGGCCCGTCGTAGTCGGCCTTGACGGTCTGCTCGGTGTCTGAGTGGAAGTAGGAGCAGTAGCATCCACCCCAGACGCCGTTGTGCTTCTGCGCGAGGGCCAGCCACGCCGGGAAGGTCTCGGGCGTGAGAGGTTTGATCACGTGCGACGTTGTCATTACAGCCGCTCCGCGATCCCCTTGATGGCGGCCAGTCGCCGATCCCACGCGAAGCCGAGTTCGTCGAGCCGTCGGGCCGTTGCCTCGAGCTGGGCGCCGACGACGCGGTAGCGCACCTCCCGGCCGACACGGAGCGGTTCGACGAGTCCCACCTCTTCGAGGATCGTGAGGTGCTTGGCGATGGCCTGCCGCGAGACGGGCAGGCGCGACGCGAGCCCCGAGGCCGAGGCGTCGCCCTGACCGAGGGCGGCGAGGATGCTCCAGCGCGTGTCATCCCCGAGGGCGGCGAACACCGGCACCAGTACCTCGCTCACAGGCCGGCTTCCAGCAGGGCGACGAGCTCGTCGAGTTCGAAGTCCCAGCCCTCGCGGTGGCTCTCCAGGTTGGCGATCGGGTCGGACGTGGTCTCGAAGCCGGTTTCGACGACCGTCAGGCGTGTGCCCGTCTCGATCGGCTCGAGCGTGAAGGTGAAGACTGTCGAGTGGGCGTCGTCGATCTGGTCGGCGAGGATGCCGCTGGCGTCGTCGTTGCCCCAGCGGTACGACACGAGAGTGGGGGCATCCATCGCTTCGATGCGGATGGGGATCGTGCCGTAGTCGTCCCAGCTCAGAGTGCCGAGCGTGCCGATGCCACTGCCGCGGAGTGCCGCCTCGCCGAACCACTTCGAGATGTGTTCTGCCTCGGTGACGGCGGCCCAGACCGACTCGATGGGGGCGGCGATGGTGATGGTGCGGCGCACGCTGAACGTGGTCTCGTCGACGGTGGATGCGGGGTTGTCGGTCATGACTCCATGATGCTCGCTCGGCGGTCCTAATGCAACCCGCGAGTTGCAGTAGCGAGCACGATCGGAGAAGCGCATCCGAGGAACCGTCCCTAGGCTGGGGATGTTCCCGCCACCGCACAGAGGAGTCGCCATGTCACCCGCCGAGTCATTCAGCGCAGAGGAACGCGCCGCCATGAAGGAGCGCGCCAAGGAACTCAAGGCCCAGGCCAAGGCGCAGGACCTGCTCAAGGACTTGCTTGCCAAGATCGCCGAGATGCCCGAGCACGACCGAGTCATCGCCGAGGCGATCCACCGGATCGTCACCACCACGGCCCCCGAGCTCACCCCGAAGACCTGGTACGGCCAGCCCGCCTACGCAAAGGGCGACCAGATCGTGTGCTTCTTCCAGAGCGCCGCCAAGTTCGGTGTGCGGTACGCCACCCTCGGTTTCAACGAGGCCGCCACGCTCGACGACGGCAGCATGTGGCCGGTCGCGTTCGCCATCAAGGACCTGACGCCTGCCGACGAGAAGCTGATCGCGCAGCTCGTGTCGAAGGCGGTGGGCTAGCGCACCGACCCGGTTCGCCCGAACGCCTCCGCGAGCACGCCTCGTTCTGCCTTGCCCATGCGATTGCGCGGGATCTCGGAGACCCGCCAGAACGTCGTCGGGTACCCGCCGGGCAGCCGGGCGCGCAGGTCGCGGTCGAGGGCGCGCAGGTCGCAGTCCGCGTCGGCAACCACGGCGAGGCCGAGTTCGGCGAGCCCGGTGGAGCGCTCGAAACCGAAGGCCGCGGCATCCCGAACCCCCGGGAATTGCGCCGCCAGCCCGTCGACAATCGCAGGGTCCACCTTCTGGCCAGCGATGTTGAGGATCTCGGCCGAGCGGCCCGCGAGCACCAGGGAGCCATCGGGTTCGAGCATCCCAAGGTCGCCCGGCGCGAACCACCCGCCGGGGAACGGCTCGACGGTGTCACCCACCAGGTAGCCGGAGGTCTGGCCGGGGCTTCGGTAGCGCACAGTGCCCTTGACCCCGAGGGGTAGGGGTGCGCCGTTCTCGTCGACGACCTCGAGCTCGGATCCCTGAAGGGCCGGTCCGACGTTCGCGAGATCGTCTCCGGCGGCGAGCATACGCATAGTGACCCCGCCTCCCTCGGTCGACCCGTAGACGCTGCGCACCGGCACCGCCAGCACCTCGGCGATGCGGCGCAGGAGAGCGTCGCCCGGACTGGCGCCCGCCATGCGCACCTCCTCCACCTGGGGGAGGGCGATGTGTGCCTGGTCCAGCACACCGATCGCATGCGCCATCTGCTGGGGTGAACCGCAGAGCACCTGAACCCCCTCGGCAACCACGAAGCGCATCGTGTCGGCATCGATGCGATCGACCGCGCGGTGAGCCTGGCCGTGCCGCAGGTTCGCGATCGCCGTGTGGAACCCTCCCGTCGTCGACAGCGCCATGAAGTTGACCTCGGCCCGGCCGTCGGACCAGTACCGGTGCAGTCCCTCGGTGCGGTACTCGAGCGCGGCGGCCGAGTAGGCCGCGGCTCGCGGAGTCCCGGTCGTTCCACTGGTCATCATCAGCCGGACTATCGAGTCGGGTCGCGGGTATTCCACCAGAGGGGCCGCACCGGATGCCCCGCTCACCGCCTCGACCAGCCACCGTTCGTCGACCACCACCTCGCGAGCCGCCGGCGTAGCCCGCCGGCCCGGCTCCGTGATCAGGACATCGGCGCGCAGCCCACCCGACTCGGGAACCCCGCGCAGTGACACCGATCGGGCGGCCAGCCTCATGAGGGCGAGGTCGATGATCCACTCGTTCAGGGAGGGGAGGTCCACGGCGACGAGGCTGCGCGGCGTCACGCCCTCGGCGCGAAGGCGGATCGCCGCGGCATCCACGACTCGTTTCAGCTCGGCGAAGGTGTAGCGTCGGGCGAGCGAGACAAGGGCGGGCTGGTCAGGCGTCTGGGCAGCCATGCGTTCGAGATCGGCCAGCGGGGCGAGCATGAAGTCCTTCCTGAAGTGACTCGTTGTCACACTAGACTGTCGCCATGCCCGAAGCAGGTACGTCATTCACGCGCTCACGCGCCGTCCGCGTTGCCTCGGGCCTCGCGTCCTTCGGGGTCGTCGTTGGCTTCTCGCTCGTCGCAGCCAGCCCGGCGGCCGCCGCAACCGACGCCGACTGCACGCCGCTCAACACCGTGGATGCGACGACCGACACGTCGGCTGACATCCAGACACTCCTGACGGCCCAGACTCCGGTGATCTGCCTCAGCGGCACCTTCACCCTCACGGCCGGTCTCACCTACGACTACGACGTGACCCTGCACGGGCTGCCGAGCGCGACTCTTGATGGAGACGGGTCTTACGGAATCCTGACCGAAACCACTTTCGCTCACACGCTCACCGTCGAGAACCTTCGTCTCACGAACGGCAGCGCCCCTGACGGCGGCGCGATCAACGGCTATGTCGTCGTCTCGACCAACTCGACGTTCGACAACAACGATGCCGACTACGGCGGAGCGATCTACGCCTACGCTGTCAGCGCCACTGACTCCGTGTTCGAGGACAACACGGCCATCACCGGCGGTGCCATCGTCTCGGCGTTCACTAGCGTGGGGGACTCGACGTTCACGAACAACACCGCTGAAGATTCGGGCGGCGCGATCTACTCTTATGGGTCACTGTTCGCCGATTCGTCGACCTTCGAGGGCAACTCCGCGTTCTTCGTCGGGGGCGCCATCGCGTCTTACGGCTCACTGGATATCGCGAACTCGACGTTCGTGGACAACTCGACCGATCCGACCGCAGGCCTTGTTGGCGCGGTCTACACCGAGGGTGGCACCATCACCCAGTCGACCTTCCTTGACAACACCGCCGGCCCCGGCACCGGTCAGAGCGTCGGCAGCAATGGATCGACTCTGACCCTGCGCGGCAACATCTTCGCTGGCGCCGACGCCACCCAGGCCCACCTCTACGGCGATCCCGCCGACTTCGCCGACAACGGCGGCAACCTCTTCACCACGTCCGCCGCGACCGAGGTATCACTCACGTCGCCGGCTCCGAGTAGCCTGTTCGACCTCACGACGCTGGCGATCTTCAATGGAGCGACCCTCGCCGACAACGGCGGTTCGACCCAGACCGTCGCGCTCTGGTCGGGCAGCCCGGCGATCAACGCCGTGCCCGCCGACCCGGGATCGCTGACGATCGACCAGCGTGGGGTTGCACGCCCCGACGTCAGTGACGCCGGAGCCTACGAGTTCGTCGCTCCGGTACTCGCTGCAACCGGCTCGGTTTCCTCGGGCCTGCTCGGCGGTGCCGCAGCCTTGCTGCTCGGCGCCGGCGCGCTCGCCGTCGGCCTGGCGCGTCGCGCGGTCCGCAGCCGCTAGCGGGGCATCCGAGCGAACTGCTCGCTGAGCATCGCCCGCATGGGCTTGCCCAGGCGCGTGCGCGGAATCTCCGCCACGCTCCAGAAGGCGGTCGGATGCCCGAGCGGCAGCAGCGCGCGAAGCTGACGGTCCAGCTCCCTCAGGTCGCAGCCCACCTGGGTCACCACGGCGAGGCCGACCTCCGGTAGACCCGGGACGCGCTCAACCGCGAACGCGGCCGCGTCGATCACGCCGGGGAACGCGAGCGCCGGCTCGTCGATTGTCGCGGGGTCGATCTTGACCCCGCCGAGGTTGAGGATCTCGGTGTCCCGGCCGCCGAGCACGAGTTCTCCGTCGGCGGTGAGCGTGCCTCGGTCGCCGGGGGTGAACCAGCCGTCCTCGAAGGGCACGAGGTGTCCGTCGACGAGGTACCCCGACACGAGGCCGGGAGTGCGGTAGCGCACAGCTCCCTCGGTGCCGGGCGGCACGGGCATCCCCGAGCCGTCGACGACCTCGAGCTCGACGCCGGGCAGCGGCACACCCGTCGCCGCCAGGTCGGACTCGGCGTCGAACCAGCGCTGGCTGATGCCACCTCCTTCGGTCGAGCCGTACACACCGCGCACCGGCACCGTCAGGTGCTCGGCGATCAGGGCGAGCAGACCCGCGGTCGGACCGGCCCCGGCCAGCCGAACCTCGGTGAGGGAGGGCAACTCGATGTCCGCGTCGCGCGCCGCATGGATGGCGCGCACCACCTGGCTGGGTGACCCGCAGAGCACCTCGATCCCTTGGTCGGCGGCGAAGCGCATCGTCTCCGCATCGATCCGATCCACGGCGAGGTACGGCACTCCCAGTCGCAGGGACGCGACGGCGGCGTGGAACCCACCCGTCGTCGACAGCCCGATCAGGGTGAGCTCGGGCCGCCCGTCGGTCCAGTGCACGTGCTGCTCGGCGCTGCGGTACTTCAGCGCGCCGAGCGAGTAGGCGGCGGCCTTCGGCACCCCACCCGTCGTGCCGCTCGTGAGGATCAGCCGGAAGATCGCGTCGTCCCCGCCGAAGTCCGCGACCGGGGGTGGGTCGTCACCGCGGGCGATGGCGGAGTCGAGCCACAGGTCATCGGCCTCGAGCGTGAGGCCGGCGGGCGCGGCGCGGCGCCCCGGGTCGGTGATCAGCGCATCCAGCTCGGTGGGTCCTGGGTTGGTCACGCCACGCAGCGACACCGAGCGCGCGCCGAGGCGCAGCAGGGCGAGGTCGACGATCCATTCGAGCGATGTCGGCAGGTCGATGCCGACGAGAGTTCCGGATGCCACGCCCGCCCGGTCGAGGCGCGCCGCGACCGCGAGCACCGCGGTTCTCAACTGTGCGAAGGAGAACTGTCGGCGCGGGCTGCACAGCGCGGGTGAATCGCCTCGCTCGGTCGCGTGGCGGTCGAGGTCGGCGAGGGGTTCGAGCACGGAATCAGAGTATCCGCCGCAACCCTCGTGCGACGGGCCCCTACTGCTAGTCTCGCCGCGGGGGTGGACCCCGTGACGGAGGCAATGTGAAGCACGTGGTTCTCGCGGTGGGTCTCGGCATCGCCGGCGTTCTCGTCCTTGCGCAGCCGGCGTGGGCCGCGGCATCCGTCGCACCGCCGATCCCCGTGGGCGTGGCACCCAACGAGGTGACGTTCAGCCCCGACGGAACAGGTGCCTATTCCGCGAACAGCGGCAGCAACGACATCTCGGTGATCGACGTCGCCAGCGGCACAACCGTGGGGCTGCCGATACCAGTTGCTGCGCAGCCCGTCTCGATCGCGTTTCTGCCCGACGGCAGCGCCGCCTATGTGGCGAGCAATGGCGGCACCGTCAGCGTCATCGACACCGCTACCGCGTCGGTGATCGACACGATCGCGATCGCCAGCGCGTCCTTCATCGAGATCACGCCCGATGGCGCCACGGCATACGTCGCGAGCTTCGCGACCAACACGGTCGTGCCACTCGACGTCGCGACGGGCGTCGCGGGCACGCCGATCCCAGTGGGCTCCGGTCCCACCGGCCTGGCGATCAGTCCCGACGGTTCCCGCCTCTACGTCGCGAACACGTGGGACGGCACCGTCGCCGCCATCGACACCGCCACGAACACGCTGATCGCCACAATCGTCGTGGGTCCTCGGCCATTCCAACTCACTGTCAGCCCGGACAACTCGGAGGTCTGGGTGGCAGTGGGCGACATCGACGCCCTCGCCGTGATCGATGCGACCACGCTTGAGACGGTAGCGACGATTGCGGTCGGTCAGAATCCGCGCTCTGTGACCATCAGCCCCGACGGCACCACCGCCCTGGCCGAGTCGTACTTCGACAACGCCGTGACAGTGGTGGATGTCACCACCCGCGTAGTCACGTCGGCAATCTCGATCGGCCTCAACCCGGTCTACGTGCAGTTCAGCCCCGATGGGTCGCGGGCCTACGTGGCCGTCGCCGGCGACTGGACGATCGGTGTCATTCTGTTCGACCCGGCACTGTACCCGCAGCCCGGCGCACCCGCGCTGGCCAGAACGGGAGAGAACCTGGGCATTCTGGTGCCGATCGCTGGTGGACTGCTTGCACTCGGGCTCGTGCTGCGCAGCCGCAGGAAGCATTCGAACCCGTGAGAGTTGGGGCCGAGTAGCACGCTCCGTAGACTTCCTCACAGTCCCACACCGGTGCGGGCGCTCTGGAAGGGGGAAGTCCCGTGTCATTGTCGAGACTTCGCGGGAGCGCTCCCATCCTGGCGACCATCGTCGCCGTGGTCGCCCTCGTCTCGGCCTTCGCCACGGCGACGGTGATCCTCCTCGACGAACGCACGACCGTGGGTGTGACCACCGAGCTGGCGCAACGGTCGGGCTCCTTCGCCGCCCTGCGCGTCACCTTCGACCGCGCGAGTGATGCCGAGCAGCAGGATGCCGCAGTGCGAGCGGCCGTCGACCGAACGTTCGCCGGAACGGGCGTGCACTTCACCGTCATCCGGGCGCTCGAGTCGAAGGCGGTCTTCGGAACAGTCTCGGGTGACGCCGTCGAGACCGCCGGTTCGGCGACGGTGGCCACCTTCTCCGACCTCGCGAGCCACGCCGTGTTTGAGACGGGGTCGGCCGCCCAGGATCAGTTCGAGGTGGCAGTTCAGGCCGACGATGCCGACCTGCTCGGCGTGCGGGTGGGGGACCAGCTGACGATCGGCGACCAGCCGTTCACTGTCTCGGGAACCTGGCGCGCCCTCGACCGGCTAGACCCCCGCTGGTACGGCGACGAGCGGGTCGCCTCAGGCGGCGGTGATCCGCTAGGACCCTTCGTGATCGATGAGTCCGCGTGGGCCTGGATCGGCTCGGTTCCACTCGCGACCTGGACGATCGTGCCGGAGTCGATCGAGAGCATCACGGCCACGAATCTCACGGCAGTGACGACAGCCTGGGCCGGAGTGATCGAGTCGTGGCGCGGCACCGTGCCCGAGTACGAGTCCATGGACGTGGAGCAGCGACTGAGCCGAACCCTCGACGAGCTCGCCGGTCGCATCGCGGGACTTCGAGCCATCGAGCCGGTCGCGTTCACGTTGATGGTCGGCAGTGCCCTCGTGGGTCTCTCGCAGATCGTGCAACTGCTGGTCGTCACCCGGGAACGCGAGTCGGCCCTGTTCTGGGCGCGTGGCCAGTCGCCACGGGCTGTGGCCACCCGCCTCACGGCCGAGGTCGGCATCAGCGCCGTGGTCGGGGCCGTTGTGGGCGTCGGCGCGGTCGCGGCGTTCGCTGTCGCGGTGAGCCAGGGCGGCACACTGACGGCGCTGCTGCCGTTCGGTCTCATCGTGCCGGCCCTGGTCATCGTGGGAGCCACCGCCACGGCCGCCGTATTCGCAGCCCGGTCGGCGGCGAGCATCGCCAACCCGTCACGCGGCGGACGCACGGTAGGCCGCACCGGCCGGGTCGCCGTTCCGGGCGTCGTCGTGCTCGTCACGATCGGGGCCGCGCTCGCTGTGTGGCAACTGCGCCTGTACGGATCCCCGATCGTCGGTGCCGCCGACGGCGGCAGGATCATCGACCCGGTTGCCGTCGCTGCACCGGCGGCGGCCCTGATCGCCATCGTCCTGATCTCGCTTGCCGCATTCCCGTCGATCGTTCGTCTCTTCGCAGGCCGGGCGGCGCGCGGCGGGCCGCGCCCGTTCCTCGCGGCCCGCACACTCGCCCGCAACACGCGTCGCGTCGTTGCCCCACTGGTCGTCGTGGCGCTCGCGGTGGGCTCGGCGGCGATCGCCGCGACATTCTCGGAGACCTGGTCGAGGTCATTCGCTCAGGCGGCGCAGCTCTATGCGGGCGCGGACGTGCACGTCTCATCACCCCTCGTGCCCATCTCGCCCAGCCAGGTGGAGGCGGTGGCCGGCACAGCGGGTGTCACCAGCGTGGCCCCGCTCGACGTGCAGATCCTCTCGGTCGGCACGCTCCGGGGGAGCACGCTGGCCGCCACGCCGGAGGCGGTGCGCGAGCTCGCCACGACGGCCAGCGGCACCTTCAGCCCAGCGGATGCCGCGTCGGCCATCCAGATGGACCCGGTCGGCCCGCAGGTGCCGGAGGGCACGAACCAGCTGACCCTGAGGGTCGAGGCCCTGGGATTCGTCGCGCCGCCCACTCTCGTGGCGTGGCTGGAGGATCCGCTCGGTCGCCTGCATTCCGTCGCCTTCGGTACTCCGACGACCGAGCCCGACGGGGTTCTGGTTTACGTAGCCGATCCGGGCGGGCAGGCAGGCACGATCGCCTCGATCGACGTGCGGATGCCGCGGCAGTCGGTAGAGGACCGCCCGAGTTTCCGACTGCTCGAGCTGACCGCCGCAAGCCAGTCCACCGACGAGAGCCTCGCCCTCGACCAGTTCTGGGTTCTCGATACCCTCAGCATCAACTTCGATGCGCCGGAGCCGCTCACGGACGCACCCGGGTTCGTGCTGGATCGCCAGTTGTCCCTGATTCGCATGACAGCATCGTTCGACGGCGGGGCGACTGACGAGGTGCGTCCGCGTCTGGTGGTATCGGCGGCCCTCGCGAGCGCGCTGAATCTCGAGATCGGCGACACCGTGGGCTTCACCATCCGCAAGGGCCAGGAGCGTCTCGTCGGCATCGTCGCGGGGGTCGTTGCCTCGATCCCGGGCGCCCGCTCCAGCAATGCCGTGCTGATGGATCTGTCGGTGAACAACCACTTCCAGCTGCGATCCGATCTGGTGCCAGGAACGACGACCGACCTGTGGGTGGCGGCGGAGGACCCCGACCGGGTGCGCGCCGACATCGGAGCCTCGCTGCCCGCTGACACCCGCATCGACACCCGCACTGATCCGTTCGGCGCTCAGGTGCTCGGTGCCGCGTCGGTCGCGCTGTGGGCGGCCGCGCTGTGCTGTGCGCTGATCGCCATCGTGGCCGTCGCCTCGGCGTCGCGCTCGCGGCTGCGTTGGGGTCGCGAGGAGATCGGATCGCTGCGGGCGATCGGCGTGGGAGCGCGCGACCAGTCGTCGATCATCCTGCGGGAGTTCGGCTTCGTGCTCGGCGTGGCCATCATCACGGGTCTCATCGCTGGCGCGGTCGTGTCGGTGGCGACGGTTCCGCAGCTGGTTCGGGCGGCGGTCGACCGCGCCTATCTCTCCGGAGAGATCGCCCTCGCGATCGAGTGGACCGGCTTCGTGGCGCTGATCGGCCTGTTGGCCGTCGGCACTGCCGTGGTACTGGTCGGCCTGAGTCTGCGGGTGCGCAGACTGGCATCGACGGCGCTGCCGGGTCGGGGCGATCAATGAGCGCTTCCCTCACGACGAGGAGTCTCGTCGGCGACCATCTTCGTTCGGGCTGGGCGGCATCCGTGCTGGTGGCGGTGCTGGTCATGCTCACTGTGTTCGCGGTTGCCGTCGCACCGCGCGCATTCTCGGCGGTGGCGACCGCCGAACTGCGGCACCAACTCGCCGCGGCGCCCGAGGAGCAGCTGAACCTGCGGGGCGACGGGCAGATCGGGCTTCCCGGCCTCGGCGAGGATGCGACGGCAGAGGCCCTGCTCGGTCCCACCGACGAGGCGATCACCCGTTTCCCGTCGCTGCTGCCCCGCCCCCTGCGTGACGGTGTCGGCAAGCCGACCTGGCTCATCCGCACGGTGGGAATCGCGGGGTCGAACCCCGACTTCCCCTACGCGTTCCTCGCCATCCGCCTCGCAATAGACCTGACCTGGATGACGCACATCACGTTCGTCTCCGGCCAGCAGCCCGCACCGTGGCAGGCCGACAGCGGTGCGCCGATCGAGATCGCCCTGTCGGCGACGACCGCGGCAGCGATCGGGGCCGAGACGGGCGACATCCTCGACACCGGGGTCGGGCCGTGCCTGGTCTCCGGCATCTACGAGCCCACCCAGCCCGACGACAGCTACTGGCGCCACGCCTTCGACCTCGGCTCGCCGATCGAGATTCGCCAATCCGGGCAACGACCCACGATCCAGGCGTCGGCCTTCGTCGATCCCGAGACGCTGGTCGACCTGCAGGAGCCCTTCGCCAGCGGCACCATCGCGGCGTGGGCACCGATCGATGCTCAGGCCTACTCGTACGCCGACCTCGATGAACTGTCGACCCAGGCGGGCAACCTGGTCGTCACACCGCGCAGCCTGCCCGAGTTCGGCCGGCTCAGTCTCAGCACCGCGCTGCCCGAGCTGCTGGAGCGCACCCGGCAGGCGGTCTCGGCGACGTCGGCGTTGATCGCGCTCGCCGCATCCGGGCTCCTCGGGGTGTTGGTCGCGACGTACGCCCTGAGCCTGCAGGCGCTCGTGCGTCGACGTCACTCGGCGCTCGCCCTGCTGTCCGCTCGCGGAGCCGCTCCCGGACAGATCCGGGGCCTCGTGGTGCTCGAGGCCGCAATCGTCGCTCTCCCCGGATCCGCCCTCGCGATCGTTGCGGCGGCGATACTCCTGCCCGAGCGCATCGGTCTTGACGGCTGGCTCGCTCCGGTCGTGCTCGCGATCACCCCTGTGATCCTCGCTGCCGTGCTGGTGGTGCCGAGCAACCTCCGGGAGACACGACAGGATGTCGCGGTGCGCTCGACCTGGCCCCTTCGCTGGGTTCTCGAGGTGGCGGTGGCCGGCGCTGCGGTGATCGCCCTCATTCTTCTGCAGCGGCGAGGGCTGGTCGCCTCGAGCGACATCGCTGCGGTCGATCCGCTGCTGACGGCGACGCCCCTGCTGGTGGCCGCGGCGGCCGGGCTCGTAGCGCTGCGGCTGTTCCCGCTACCCGTGCGTGCGGTGCGCGCCATGGCCCGAACCCGAACCGCCCCGGTGTGGGAGGTGGGTTCTGCGCGCGCCGCTCGCGAGCCCGCCATCGGAGCCATCGCCACCCTCGCGCTGGTGATCGGCGTGACCATCGTCGTCTTCTCCACGGTGATGATGAGCACCGTCGCAGCGACGATGGCGGGCGCCGTCAGGGAGCGGCTCGGTGCCGACATGGAGATCGTCGCGCACGACCTCCCGGCTCCCGTCGTCGACCAGATCGAGAGGTTGCCCGGGGTCACCGGGGTCGTCACCCTCACCTCGCGCAGCGGGCTGACCGTGATGGATGACGCGGGGCCGATCACCGTGACGGTGGTGCTGGCCGACCCGGCCGCCCTTCACCGGGTGCGACCCGATCTGCCGCAGCTCACCGATGCGCCCGCCGGCACCTCGCCGGTGATCCTCTCCGCAGGTCTCGCCGAGCGAATCCAGGGAACGGACATCGCGCTCGAGGAGAACCGCGTGAGTGTGGTCGGGGTGGTCTCCGACACCGCCCTTCCCGGACCGACCGGGCTGTGGGTCGTTGCCGACCAGGCGACCGCAGGAGATCTCGGGCTGGGCGACCTGACGCCGACCCGCATGCTCGTCGCGCTCGACGACGAACAGGATGCCGCGACGGTCGACGCGATCACCGGGATCGTGCTCGATGCGCAGTCGGGCAGCTTCGCCGAGTCTGCGCGAGTTTCTGACATCCAGTCGGAGCTGGACGAGAGCCGGGCGGACCCGATCACGTTCGCACTCCAGGCCGCCCTGCTCATCGTGGCCGCTGCCTCGCTTCTGCTCACGGTGCTCGTGGTGACCCTGGCGTCGGCAGTCTCGGCGACCTCGCGCAACCGGGTGCTCGGCGTGCTGCGCATCCTCGGGATGACGCCTCGCCAGGTGCGAGGGCTCGTCGCCTGGGAGTTCGGACCGGTCGCCATCGCGTCGATCGTCGTGGGAACCCTGGTCGGGGTCGGCCTGCCCTACCTCGTGACCTCGGTGCTCGACCTGCGCGCATTCTTCGGCGGCACCGTGCTGCCCCAGCCGTCGCTGGAACCGGTGTGGATCGCGGTGGCGGTGGGCGGCTACGCCCTCGCGATCGTGGTCGCGGTGCTGGTGGCGAGCGCCCTCGGTCGTCGGTTCGCGCCGGCATCCACCCTCACGATGGGAGAACCATGAGTCTTCAGATCGAGTGCACCGACCTGGTGAAGATCTTCACTGCCGAGGGCGTCGAGGTGCAGGCGCTGCAGGGGCTCACCCTGCGGGTGGAACGGGGCGAGCTCACGGCGATCGTCGGCGCGTCCGGCTCCGGCAAGTCGACGCTGCTGTCGATCCTCACCGGGCTGGAGATTCCGACAGCGGGCCGGGCCATGGTCGCCGGCCACGATCTACTCGCCATGACCTCGGCCCAACGCACGCGCTATCGGCGCGAGACGGTCGGGTTCGTGTGGCAGCAGACCTCCCGCAACGTGCTGCCCTACTACTCGGCCGCGCAGAACATCGCCGTGCCCCTGGCGATCGCCGGTGTGCCCCGAGCACAGCGGTCGGCGCGTGTCGATGCGCTCGTCGAACTTCTCGGCATGGGCGACTTCGCTCTGCGTCATCCGGCGCAGCTGTCCGGCGGGCAGCAGCAGCGCGTGGCGATCGCTGTCGCGCTCGCCAACGAGCCCGAGGTGCTGTTCGCCGACGAGCCGACCGGCGAACTCGACGAGGTGAACTCGCAGCTCGTGTTCGACGCACTCGGCTCCGTCAATCGCGAGCTCGGGGTCACGGTGCTCATCGTGACCCACGACGAGGAGGTGTCGACCAAGGTGAGGCGCACCGTGCAGATTCGTGATGGGCGGCTGTCGACCGAAGTGCATCGCAGCACGGAGACCGACGAATTCGGGGAGGAGCAGCACCGCTCCCAGGAGTTCGTGGTGCTCGACCGCGTGGGTCGACTCCAGTTGCCGCAGGAGTACGTGCGCGCGCTCGGGCTCGAGGGGCTGGTGCGGCTCGAGTTGGCCGATGATCATGCGCGGGTGCATCCGACCGAGACCGGGAAGGCGGGCGACAAGTGAGCGAGCAGGCGGTCCTGCGATGCGAGGCACTCACCCGCACCTACGGCAGCGGGGCGACCGAGGTGAGGGCCCTCGTCGACGCCGAGCTCGCCGTCGAGCCCGGTGAGCTGGTGATTCTGCGCGGGCCGTCCGGATCCGGCAAGACCACCCTGCTGAACCTCCTCGGCGGACTCGACGTGCCGACCGGCGGACACGTCTGGCTCGGTGATCGGGAGGTCACCGGGGCGAGTGAGCGCGATCTCGTCGACATGCGTCGCCGGGAGATCGGCTACATCTTCCAGACGTTCGCGCTGCTGTCTGCGCTGTCGGCGGCCGAGAATGTGGAACTGCCGATGCGCATGATCGGCCTGCCGGTGGCCGAGCGACGGGAGCGGGTCGCCGAACTGCTCGCTGTCGTCGGACTTGCCGAGCACGCCGAGCAACGACCCAACGAGCTCTCGGGCGGCCAGCAGCAGCGACTCGGTATCGCGCGAGCGCTGGCCAACAGCCCGCGTCTCATCATCGCCGACGAACCCACGGGGCAGCTCGACAGCCTCAACGCCGAGGCGATGATGTCGTTGATCGCCTCGCTCGTGCACGAGCGAGGGGTGTCAGCGATCGTGTCGACCCACGACCCGCGCATGGCGGCGCACGCCGACCGCATCCTCGAGATTCACGACGGCCACCTCGGGCGCCGCCACGGACGGCACACGACAGGAGCCGAGCCAATCTGAGTCGGTTCGCGATCGACCGTTCTGCGGCCGACCGTTCTCGGGGTCGATCGCTCTACGGCACGTGCCGCTCGTCGGGTCCGACGTACAGGCTCAGCGGGCGGATCAGCGCGTTGGCCTGCAGCTGCTCCATGATGTGGGCAGTCCAGCCCGTGACCCGGGCGGCCACGAACAGCGGAGTGAACATCTCGGTGTCGAAGCCGATGAGGTTGTAGGCGGGCCCGCTCGGGTAGTCGAGGTTGGGCAGGATGCCCTTCTTCTCGGTCATCGCCTTCTCGAGCGCGTCGTAGAGCGCGAGCAGGTCGGGCCGGTCGTACTCGACGATGAGCGTGTCGAGCGCTGCCTTCATGGTGGGAACGCGCGAGTCGCCGTTCTTGTAGACGCGGTGACCGAAGCCCATGATCTTGCGCTTCTCGGCCAGCGCTGCGTCGAGCCAGGCCTCGGCCTTGTCGGCCGTGCCGATCTCGTCGAAGATGTGCATCACCGCCTCGTTGGCGCCACCGTGCAGCGCACCCTTGAGCGCGCCGATGCCGGCCACGACAGCCGAGTACAGATCAGACAGGGTGGATGTCACGACCCGGGCCGTGAACGTCGACGCGTTGAACGAGTGCTCGGCGTACAGGATCATCGACACGTCGAACGCCGAGACCACTACCTCGTCGGGCAGTTCGTCGAAGGTCATGAACAGGAAGTTTGCGGAGTAGGAGAGGTCGTCCCGAGGCTCGACGAGGTGCAGTCCGCGGCGGCGGCGCTGGTCGTAGGCGACGATCGCGGGCAGCTGCGCGTACAGGCGGATGGACTTGTCGAGGTTCGACTCGGGGGAGGAGTTCGCGGCATCCGGGTCACTGGCACCGATGACGCTGACGGCGGCGCGCACGACGTCCATGGGGTGGGCGGTCAGGGGCAACTCGTCGATCACGCGCTTGACGACGGGCTGCAGGTGGCGCAGTGAGCGCTCGAGCGTCTCGAACTCGGCCAGCTGCTTCGGGGTGGGCAGTTCGCCGTGCCACAGCAGGTAGGCGACCTCCTCGAAGGTGCACTTCGCGGCGAGCTCCTGCACGGGGTACCCCCGGTAGAGCAGGGAGTTGGTCTCGGCATTGACCTTGGAGATCGACGTCGTGTCGACGACGACGCCGGCCAGTCCCTTGCGGATGTCGGGGGTCTCGGTCATTCAGTTGCTCCTTCGTGAGGGTTTCGATACGGCCTTGCGGCCTACTCAACCGGCCTTACAGGGTGAAGTTGAAGACGCTGGTGTCGAAGGCGTTGTAGGCCTCGTAGTCCAGCAGTTCGTACAGTCTCGCCCTCGTCTGCATGTGCTGCACCGATGAGTTGAGGCTACCCTCGGCCGCCAGCGCGTCAAGACCGCGTTCCGCGGCGCCCATCGCGAGGCGCAACAGCGACACCGGGTAGATGACGATGTTGATGCCGATGTTCGCGAGCTGGGTGGTGGTGAAGAGCTCGCTCTTGCCGAACTCGGTCATGTTCGCGAGGATCGGCACATCCACCGCCTTACGCACCGCCTCGAACTCGCCGAGGTCGGCCATCGCCTCCGGGAAGATCGCGTCGGCTCCGGCATCGACGAGGGCCTTGGCCCGGTCGATCGCCGCCTGCAGCCCGTCGACGGCCCGGATGTCGGTGCGCGCCATGATGAGCAGGTTCGGGTCGCGTCGGGCATCCGCTGCCGCGCGGATGCGCTTGAGCGCCGTGTCCTCGTCCACTACCGCCTTGCCGTCCAGGTGGCCGCAGCGCTTGGGGTTCACCTGGTCCTCGATGTGCAGACCGGACACGCCCGCGTCCTCCAGGGTCTGCACCGTGCGGGCGACGTTCATCGGCTCGCCGAAGCCGGTGTCGGCGTCGATGAGGGTCGGCAGGTCGGTCATCCGGGAGATCTGCTGGCCGCGGGCGGCGACCTCGGTGAGGGTGGTGAGGCCGATGTCGGGCAGGCCGAGGTCGGCGCTCAAGACCGCACCGGAGATGTAGACGCCCTCGAAGCCCTTGTCCTGGATGAGCTTGGCGCTCAGCGGATTGAATGCGCCGGGCATCCTGATCAGCTCGCCGGTGGTGAGGCGCGCACGGAAGGCCGCCCGCTTGTCGGCGGGGGTGACGGTGGAGTACAGCATGGGCGGCTCCTGGGTTGGTGGGTGTCTGGTGGGTGGATGGCGGCTCGCGTGCGGCCGGCGTAGGCTGCCGCACTTCGTCGAGTTCGCCTAGATGACCGGTGTGAGGCTGCGGCGACTGGTCATCTAGGCGAACTCGCGGGTGGGGAGGGGCGGGTTGGGCGGGGCGGGTGCGGCGCGGTGGAGTACAGCATCAGAAGATCCCCTTCGGGGTGACGGCGGGGAAGTCGCCGCGCAGGGTGAGGCCGCTCAGGTCGGTGAGCTCGGGCAGACGCTGCGCCTCGTCGAGGAACCGCTCGATCTCTGCGGCCGCGAGCACGCCCTCGGCGAGGATGCGGAACTTGCCCACGTAGTCGGCCCGCGCGAACGGCCGGGCGCCCAGCGGATGCGCGTCGGCCACGGCGATCTCGTCGACGATCGTGGAGCCGTCGGTGAGCGTGATCGCGACGCTGCCGCCGAACGCCTTCTCCTGCGGGTCGTTCGAGTGATACCGGCGGGTCCACTCCGGGTGCTCCTCGGTGACGACCTTGTTCCACAGCGCCACGGTGTCGGGGCGTGCGGCACGGTCGGGTGCATAGGAGCGCTCGTGGTTCCACTCGCCGTCCTGGAGCGCGACGGTGAAGATGTACGGGATCGAGTGGTCGAGAGTCTCCCGGCTGGCGGTCGGGTCGTACTTCTGCGGGTCGTTGGCGCCCGAGCCGATCACGTAGTGGGTGTGATGGCTGGTGCGGATGATGACCCGCTCGATGCGGTCGGCCGTGAGGTCGGGGTACTCGTTGTGCAGCTTGCGTGCGAGGTCGATCCACGCCTGGGCCTGATACTCCGCGGAGTGCTCCTTGGTGTACGTGTCGAGGATGGCGGTGCGCGCCTCACCGCGTTCGGGCAGAGGTACCTCGTAGCGGGCATCCGGGCCGTCGAGAAGCCACGCGATGACGCCGTCCTCGCCCTCGTAGATCGGGGTCGGGCTGGTCTGGCCGCGCATCGCCCGGTCGACGGCCTCGACGGCCATCTTGCCGGCGAAGGCCGGGGCGTGCGCCTTCCAGGTCGAGATCTCGCCCTTGCGGGACTGGCGCGTCGCGGTCGTGGTGTGCAGGGCCTGGCCGATGGCCTGGAAGATCGTCTCGGTCGGCAGGCCCAGAAGCGTGCCGATACCGGCCGCGGCCGACGGGCCGAGGTGGGCCACGTGGTCGATCTTGTGCTTGTGCAGACTGATCGCCTTGACGAGGTCGACCTGGATCTCGTAGCCGGTCACGATTCCGCGCAGCAGCTCCGAACCGGTGCGCCCCAGGTGCTGGGCGACCGCGAGGATCGAGGGGATGTTGTCTCCCGGATGTGAGTACTCGGCAGCAAGGAACGTGTCGTGGAAGTCCAGCTCGCGCACGGCGACACCGTTCGCCCACGCCGCCCACTCCGGGCTCGTCAGCCGGTCGCTGCCGAAGACGGTGCTGCCGGTGCCGCCGCGGGACACGAGGTGGGCCTCGGCCTGGGCGCGGGCCGCGACGACCGGCTCGCGGGTGAGCGATGCGGCGGCGACCGCCGCGTTGTCGATCACTCGGTTGATGACCATGTCGGTCACCTCGGCGGTCGGCTCGAGCTGCTCGGCGGCAACCTCGGCGATCTTCCAAGCGAGCTGGCCCTCGCGTGCGAGGTTCTCGTCGCTGCGGTGTACGCGTACTTCGTGGGTCTTCATGCTGTCCTGTCGATCTGGTGGGCGGGGTCGTGGGTGCTGACGGGGGCGGCGAAGCGACCGGAATCGGCCGCGTCGATGATGGTGGCAAGGCTGTTGTGCAGGTGCACAGCGGTGGCTGACCGGGCGAGGTCCACGTCACCGGCGAGGATCGCCTCCACGATGAGCAGGTGCTCGCGGGCCGCAGCGGCGAGTCGCTGCGGGTTGTCCTGAGCCACCCGACGCAAGCGCGCGAGGTGGGTACGGAGGCCGGTGAGGGTGGACGCGAGGTAAGTGTTGGCGGCCGCGTCATCCACCGCCCGGTCGAAGCGGGCGACCAGGTCGTAGTAGGCGGACCGATCGGGATCGGCGATGAGACTCGCTGCCCCCGCGAACTCGTCGCGAAGCCCCTCGAACACGGCAGGGTCGCGACGCTGAGCGGCGAGGGCGGCGGCCTGCGTCTCGAGGGCGATGCGCACCTCGAACAGCTCCGCTGCACTGTCGGCGGATGCCTCGGCGACGACCACCCCGCGGCCGGGCAGTGACTCGACCAGCCCGTCGCCGCTGAGTCGCGCGAGCGCCTCACGCACGGGAGTGCGGCTGACGCCGAGCCGCGCGGCCTGCTCCACCTCGCCGAGGATGGTGCCCGGGGCGAGGTGCCACTCGAGGATCTCCGAGCGCAGGGCGCTGTACGCGCGATCGCTAGCCCGCACGCGCCCTCACCGCCTCTGTATACATTCGTGAGCCTTCAGGAGTGAAATCTACCCCGATTGAGCTGTAATGTATACAGCGGCGATTCCCAGCCGTGACCCAGCCCCGCTTGTTAGGGTGACTGCCGGTTCGAAACGACCTCCCCCCGACTTATGACGACTCTCCTGGACTCCGCCCTCAACGCGGCACAGCGAACCCTCGGCTCGGTGCGCGGCCTCATCCCCTCGTTGCGTTGGACGCGCAAGCATCTGCCGATCGCGGCGACGGCGGCCGTATTCGCCCTCGTTGCTGTGTCCGCGCTGGCCCCGCCCCGCTGGCCCACACCGGCGGAGGAGTTCCAAGCGTTCATCGACCAGCACGCGCAGACGTTGAAGGTGCCATCGACGGTGCTCGCGGCATCCGTCACCCGCGACGACTACTCGGCCACTCCCGGCATCGCGACGCTCGCGGCGGGCGGCACCAACTACGACTGGGCCAAGCTCGTGCTGCTGCTGGCCGGCTTCCCCATGACCGAAGACAACGTGACCGTCTTCACCCGGTGGATGCGCCAGGAGAACGGCCCCGACGACTGGTGGAACCGCAACAACCCGCTGAACAACGGGTGGGGTTCCGGCGGCGGCGGGGGACTCGGCAGCTACGACAACCTCGTGATCGCGGCCGAGAATGCGGCCGCTGCGCTGCGCACCAACGCCGGGTACGCCGGCATCGTCGACGCGTTCGCGTCGGGTGCACCCACCGATGTCATCGAGTCAGCGATCTGGGCCTCGCCGTGGGCATCCGGTCACTATGCCAACGGCGGCCACTGGGCGTACACGCCGGTGCCCGTGGTGAAGTCTCCCGACGGCACCTGGGGCCAGTAACGGTGAGAGGCCGCCGCGGAGCACAGATTCCGCGACGGCCTCGGCTAGTTGCCCTGCTCACCGAACGGGCAGGGTGAGTCGAGCCTGACGCTCGAAGGTGCGCTCGCGCTCCAGTCGCGCGAGCTGCTGCTCGATGCGGCTGGCACGCCGCTCACGCGACTCGATCACGAGGGGCCGGCGGCCCCACTTGATCAGCGCGATGCCGATAGTCAACGCGGCGCGATCGAGCAGGGTGACCCGCCGGATCGGCGGCGCCGCAGGCTGCAGCACCGGTTGGGGTGGATGGTCGTGACGACCGGGAGCGGTCGACAGTGTGGTGTTCATGGCGATCTTCTTCCTCACGGGATTCGCTTGTGGCGGGGTGCGGCGACAGCGCTGAGTGAGCGCGCCGCCGTGCGTGGCGAGATGAGTGTCCGCGAAGCACGGGATGCCCGTGCGGGAGTCACTCGAGCTTCGAGAGCGTCGCCACCGATCAACGGGTGGCGTGAACAGCTACCCGATCAGTCGGCGAGGACGCCGACGAAGCCGGCGGTGGTGGGAATCATCCCTCGAAATGCAATCAACACGGTCGGCCTCCTTTCGGCATGAAGTGCGGCGCCCCTGTGGCGCGACATTCACGGTAGCGGCCATGTCGCGGCTGCCGCAACCCATGACACGCCCGGGGCGACAACGGAATGGTAACGACCGACGATCACACCACGGTCGGGGGCAGAGGCTTGCCCGGCGGGGTCGAGGAGGGGCCACCGTCGGTCTCCACGTCCGCCAGACCGGTCGCCTCGAGAACGTTCACGATGGTGTCGACAGTCTGCTCAGAGTTGCGACCCTTGCGCATCACGACGAGGCCGACGATCGCAAGCCCCAGGAAGATCGCCCCGGCGAAGGGGGCGAGCTCGACCAGCCAGCCGGCCCAGACATCCGACACCTCAGGGATGAAGGCGCCGAAGAAGTACAGCACGCCGCACGCCAGTGCGAGCACGCCGAAGACGACCAGCAGTAGCGCACCGATGAGAACGCGTCCGACCTTCCCGGCGGGCGTGTCCTCGCCCGAGAGGTCGATCGTGAAGGCAGACTTCTCAGAATCGCTCATGCCCGACACCATAGTGGCGGGTATGGGGCGACGCCAGAGGGTAGTCAGCTAGCGGATGCGGCGACCGCTGATCGACGTCGGGAAGATGCGCACGTAGTTGAACTTCTCGGTGCTGGTCGCGGTCGGCAGCCGCAGAACACCCGAGCTCTCGATCATGTCGTCGCGGTCGAGACGATGGGCCGTGCCCTTGACGACGACGCTCCAGCGGTGGCCGCCGTGGCGGCCGTCGACCTCGAAGGCGACGACCGGGTTCGCCGCGATGTCAACTAGCTTGGAACCCGGCGCGCTGCGGAAGAAGATCTCCTCGCCGGTGACCACGTAGTTGATGGGGAAGATGTCGAGTCCGTCGGTCGTCTGCACAGCGATACGGCCGAGGCTTGCCTTCGCCAGCAGACGCCAGCAGTCGTCAGAACTCACGGAGGCGATGGCGCCGCTCTTGCCCTCTGCATTCGGCGGGAGTATCGCCCTCATGGCGTGGGTAGACATGACCTCAGTCAACGCCGAACCCCCGATCGGCCATAGGGCAGAAGGTCCCGCGGGGCCACGGGACCTTCGACCCTAGGTGTGATGTCTGCGGAGCGGAATCGTGGAGTTGACCAATCAACTCCCACGAGGAAGGCCCTGCCTTGGATCCCGTCGACATCGCCCGCTGGCAATTCGGCATCACAACCGTGTACCACTTCCTGCTCGTTCCGCTCACTCTGGGCCTCGGCCCGACCGTCGCCATCATGCAGACAATGTGGGTGCGCACCGGTAACGAGCGCTACCTGAGAATGACCAAGTTCTGGGGCAAGCTCTACCTGATCAACTTCATCATGGGTGTCGCCACCGGCATCGTGCAGGAGTTCCAGTTCGGCATGGCATGGAGCGAGTACTCCCGCTTCGTGGGTGACGTCTTCGGGGCGCCGCTGGCCATGGAGGGACTGCTCGCCTTCTTCATCGAGTCGACCTTCCTCGGTCTGTGGATCTTCGGCTGGAACCGTCTGCCGAAGCGGCTGCACCTCGCGACCCTCTGGCTCGCCGTGCTGGGCTCGATCGTGTCGGCGTTCTTCATCATTGCCGCCAACTCGTGGATGCAGCATCCGGTGGGCATCGAGTTCGTCGATGGGCGTCCAGTGCTGACCGACATCTTCGCGGTGCTCTCCAACAACACCGCGATCGCCGCCTACACCCACACGATCTTCGGCGCCCTCGGAGTCGGCGGGGCGTTCCTGCTCGGTATCGCCTGGTACCAGCTCTGGCAGCGTCGCAAGGACAACATCGACACCGTGGATGCTGCGGGCCGCGTCGTCGTGGGCGAGAACCGCACCATCCCGGGCCGCGACAAGGCCGACCACAGCGTCTGGATCACGTCGCTGCGGTGGGGTGCCGTGGTCGCGATCATCGGCTTCGCGGGGGTTGCCATCACTGGTGACTATCAGGCCAAGCTCATGTTCGAGCAGCAGCCGATGAAGATGGCCGCCGCCGAGGCAGCCTGCACCGATGGCACCGGATTCTCGGTGCTCGCCTTCGGTGACCTTGCCGCCCAGGACTGCTCCCAGGTGACCACCGTCATCGAGATCCCCGGGTTGCTCTCGTTCCTCGCGAACGGTGATTTCACGACCGAGGTCAAGGGCGTCAACACACTCGTGCCGATCTATCAGGACAAGTACGGAACCAACCTCCCCGACAACCCGATCCTCGGTGACCGGGCCGGCCAGGCGATCGACTACGTACCTCTCATGGCAGTCACCTACTGGGGCTTCCGCCTGATGATCGGGTTCGGGGCGCTCGCTGCCTTCGCAGCAGTCGTCGCCCTGTGGATGACCCGCAAGGGAACGGTACCCAAGTCGAAGTGGCTCATGCGCCTCGCCCTGCTGGGCATCCTCGCTCCGTTCGCGGCCAGCGCGGCCGGCTGGGTCTTCACGGAGATGGGCCGCCAGCCCTTCGTCGTGGCCCCCAACCCGACGCCCGGTGGCATCGACGGTGTGTTCATGTTCACCGCGTCAGCGGTCTCGCCCGGAGTGGAACCGTGGGAGATGATCGTCTCTCTCGTGGCCCTCACCCTCGTCTACCTGGCTCTGCTGGTGGTCGAAGTGGGTCTGCTCGTCAAGTACGCCCGGGCCGGAGTCGCGGGTGTGATGCCCGAGCTCGACGAGAGCCACGACGACACCGACAAGACCGACGACGTGCTCGCGTTCGCCTACTAAGCCGCTAGGAGACTTTCAATCATGGACGTTCTGCCCACCATCTGGTTCGTCGCCATCGGCGCCCTGTGGATCGGATACCTCGTGCTCGAGGGATTCGACCTGGGTGTCGGCATGCACATGCTGTTCACGGGCCGTAGCGACGCCCAGCGCCGCGTGATGCTCAACACCATCGGCCCGGTCTGGGACGGCAACGAGGTCTGGCTGCTCACCGCGGGCGCTGCGACCTTCGCCGCCTTCCCGCTCTGGTACGCCTCGCTGTTCTCCACCCTGTACCTGCCTCTCGTGCTCGTGCTGCTCGGCCTGATCTTCCGGGCCGTGTCGATCGAGTACCGCGGCAAGGGCGCGACCGAACGCTGGACGAGGTTCTGGGACTTCTCGATCGGCATCGGTTCGTTGGTGGTGGCCTTCGGAATCGGCGCGGCACTCGCGCTGACGACCACCGGTCTGCCCATCAACGAGAACGGTGACCGTGTCGGCGGCCCGTTCGTCTGGCTCAACGGCTACGCGATTCTCGGTGGACTCGCGGTGATCGGCTTCTGCCTCGTGCACGGTGCCGCGTTCCTCGCGCTCAAAACCGACGGTCCGATCAGGGAGAAGACGGGCACGTTCCTCGTGCGCTGGAGCCCCGTGTTCCTGCTCCCGATCGTCGCCTGGGTGCTGATCATCCAGTTCCAGCACGGCACCATCCTGAGCTGGGCACTCGTGGTCATCGCTGTTGTGGCGGTGGTCATCGCCTGGCTCAGTGCTCGCGCAGGTCGTGAGGGCCGTGCATTCACGGGTATCGCGGTCTTCGTGGCTGCCGGTGCCGGCGCGATCTTCGCGGCGGTCTACCCAGTGGTGCTGCCATCGACGCTCGACCCCGCGTTCAGCCTCACGGTCTCGAACGCCTCGAGCGGTGACTACACGCTGATGGTGATGTCGATCGTGACGGGCATCTTCCTCCCCGTTGTGATCGCCTACCAGGCCTGGACCTATTGGGTCTTCCGCAAGCGCATCAGCGAGACGCACATCCCGACCAAGCATGTGGTCGTGGCTGCCGTCGGAAAGTAGCTGATGTTCTCGTCGCGAGCCCTGCTTCCGCGTCGCTTCGTGTACCTGGTCGGTGCACTGAGCGGCGCGAAAGCGCTGTCACTGGTCATGCTCGCCGAGTGCATCGCCCGGGGGATCTCCGCCATCGCGGCGGGGGACCCCGGGTGGTCCGGCGTGCTGGGCTGGGCGGCGGCCGCTGCGCTGCTGAGGGCCGGGTCCGCCTGGGCCACCTCGGTGGTCGCCGCGCGTGCCGCTCTCGACACGAAGCAGCGCCTACGGGCACAGCTGGCCGACGTGCTGGTCTCGGGAACGCCCCGGGTCGGGTCATCCGCGGCCCTGGCAACCCGCGGGCTCGACGACCTCGACGAGTACTTCACGAGCGTGCTGCCCGCCATCACCTCGGTGGCCGTCGTGCCGCTCGTGCTGATCGCGCGGGTCGTGTTCGCGGACTGGCTGAGCGCCGTGATCCTCGTGCTCACGGTGCCGCTCATCCCGGTGTTCATGGTGCTCGTGGGGCAGTACACGAAGCAGAAGACGGATGCCGCGGCATCCGCCCTCGACCGCCTCAGTGACCACGTGGTCGAGTTGGCGCGCGGGCTTCCCGTGCTGGTGGGACTGGGCCGCGCCGACGATCAGGCGCAGGCTCTGCGCGGCATCTCCGACGACTACCGCAAGCGCACCCTCGCGACTCTGCGCACCGCGTTCCTCTCCTCGCTCGTGCTCGAGCTGATCGCCACGATCTCCGTGGCGGTCGTCGCGGTGACGATCGGCGTGCGGATCCTCGGCGGCGATATGAGCCTCGAGGTCGGCCTGCTCGTGCTGATCCTTGCGCCCGAGTGCTACACGCCGTTCCGCGAGTTCGGGGCGGCGTACCACGCGTCCCGGGCGGGGGTTGCAGCGTTCGAGCGGGTCACGGCCATCGTCGACGCACCGCTCGCCGTTCGCACGGTGGTACCGGCGTCGACGGTGTCGGTGTCGCACTTCACCGTCACCTACCCCACCGGCACGGTTGTCGCTCCGGTGAGCTTCGCTCTGCCGCCGGTCGGGATCACTGCGTTGCTCGGGGCGAGCGGCACCGGCAAGAGCACACTGCTGCGCGCGCTTGCGGGCCGGCTCGACGCCGAGGCGATCGTGTCGGGCGAGCTGGCGGGCATCGACGCCGATCGAATCGCGTGGGCTCCGCAGCATCCCCGGGCCGTCGAGAGCACCGTGCGCGCGGAGCTCGAACTGTACGCGCTCGGCCTGCCGGTCGATGACCTGCTCACTCGACTCGGCTTGGCCGTGGTCGCCGACTCCGACCCCGCCGAGTTGAGCCCCGGCGAGCTGCGTCGGCTCGCCGTCGCACGCGCGGCACTGAGGGTGCGCTCCGGTGCGACGCTTCTGCTGCTCGATGAGCCGACCGCACACCTTGACGACCACTGGGCCGCCGTCGTGCAAGGCCTCGTTGCCGAGCTGGCCGAGACCTGCAGCGTGCTGGTCGCGTCGCACGACACGGCGGTAACCTCGATCGCGACCGGTGCAATCCGGTTGGGTGCGCCGGGGCCTCTGCGGGAGCGTGCTGAGGATGGCACGGTGAGCGAGGGGCGCGCGCGTCAGCGCGTCGCGACCGAACGGGTCGAACCCCGCGAGATCGCGCGGGCCTGGAGCGAGTTCGTTCGCCCCGCGATGGGCCGCTACGTTGGCTCGGCCGTGCTGGGAACTCTGGCCGCAGGCTTCGCGATCGCCCTCACCGCCGTGTCGGCCTGGCTGATCGTGCGCGCCAGCGACCAGCCCGCCATCATGTACCTTCTGGTCGCCATCGTGGGCGTGCGATTCTTCGGGCTCGGCCGCGCCGGTCTGCGCTACGCGGAGCGGTTGGTCACCCACGACGCGGCCTTCACCTCCGCAACTGCTCTGCGCCTGCGGCTCTGGGCCGCGCTCTCCGCTCGCGCCGGCAGCTCCCGCGCGCTGCAGCGCGGGGGCACAGCGCTCGACTACCTCGTCGGTGCGACTGACGAGATCCGTGACCTTGTGCCGCGGGTGCTCGTGCCCGGTGCGGTCGGCGTCGTGGTGTCCATCGGAGCCGTCATCACCGTCGGACTCATCCTGCCGACCGCGCTCGCCGTGATCGTGGCGACCCTCATGGTCGCCCTGCTCATGGCGCCCCTGATCGCGCTCGCGGCGGACCGTGCTGCCGAGCGCGACCGGCAGCGGATGCGCTCCGGCGTGCTGAGGCGGTTCGTCGCCTTCCTCGACGCGGCCGATGACCTGCGCGGCAACGGTGTCGATGGCATCGTGCGCGCCGAACTCGCGGAGGCAGATCAGCGGGTCAGCGCATTCAGCCGGCGGGTCGCGGCATCCCGAGGTCTGGGACTGGCAACCGTCCTGCTCGCCTGCGGGCTGGGCACGGTCGGCATGCTCGCTGTGGGATCGAGCGCCGTGGCATCCGGAGCCATCGGTGTGGAGCTCGTAGCCGTACTCGCACTGCTACCGATCGCTCTCGCCGACTCGCTCGCCGGATTCGTGGCTGCGATGCAGCTGCTGCCCGCGCTGGTCACCGCCCTCGCCCGTGTCGCCCGGATGCGCGAACCCGCCATTGACCTGCACCGCACGGCGGCCCTCGACCGCCCGGTGACCGATCTGCGCCTCACGCGGCTCGCCGCGACCTGGCCCGGTGCGACCTCGCCCGCCTTCGAGCACGTTTCGGCGGACGCGAAGCGCGGGGACTGGCTCGTCGTCTCGGGCGAGTCTGGAACCGGCAAGTCGACTCTGCTCAGCGTGTTGCTCGGCCAGCTCGCGCCGAGCGACGGCTGGCTCGAGTTCAACGGGCGCGACATCGCGGAGCTCGACCCGGTGCAGTTGCGTCGTCACGTGTCGTGGTGCCCGCAGGATTCGCACCTGTTCGATTCGACGATCCGCGCCAACCTGCTGATCGCCCGCTCGCGCGACGACGCACCGAGCGAGACGGAGCTGACCGAGGCCCTGACCCGGGCCGGACTGTCCCAGCTCATCGCCGCCCTGCCCGACGGGCTCGACACCCGCATCGGTTCGCAGGGCTCGCACCTCTCCGGTGGCGAGCGTCAGCGGCTGGCAGTGGCCCGCACGCTGCTGTCACGGTCGGAGATCGTCCTGCTCGACGAGCCCACCGCCCATCTCGACGAGGACACCGCCGACCAGCTCATGGACGACCTGAGGATGGCGTTCGCCGACCGCATCGTCGTGCTGGTCACGCACCACCACGGCGACACGCGCCTCGGCGACCAGGTACTGCGGCTGGGATCGCAGCAGTCAGCGCGGGTTCCGGCCTAGCGGCCGGACGCGCGCCGGTCTAGCGGACATCCGCCGCCGGCCCGCGACCTACAGCCAGTCCCACCCGGTGACTTCGGGGCTGTCCTCGCCGTTCTCGTAGGCGTAGGCGCGCATGCGGGCGCGTTCGTCGGCGAAGTGCTGCACGAGGCTCGCGTGACGCTCCTCGAGCCCGGGAACCCGGCGGATGACATCCATGGCCAGGCGGTATCGGTCGAGGTCGTTCATCATGAGCATGTCGAAGGGCGTGGTGGTGGTGCCCTTCTCCTTGAAGCCGCGCACGTGGATGTTGGCGTGGTTGGTGTGCCGGTAGGCGAGCTGGTGGATCAGCGCCGGATAACCGTGGAACGCGAAGATCACAGGCTTGTCGGTCGTGAAGAATGCGTCGAAGTCGGCCGCCGATGAGCCGTGCGGGTGCTCCTCCTTCGGCTGCAGCCTCATCAGGTCGACCACGTTGACGAAACGGATGCGCAGCTCGGGGATCGCGTCGGCGAGCAGCCGCACGGCCGCGAGAGCCTCCATCGTCGGCACGTCTCCGGCGCTCGCCACCACCACATCGGGTGCCTCGCCGGGCACCTCGGTGCCGGCCCAGTCCCAGATGCTGAGGCCGCGCGCACCATGCACCCGGGCCTCCTCGATCGACAGGAACGTCGGCGCCGGCTGTTTGCCGGCGACGATCACGTTGACGTAGTTGCGGCTGCCGAGGCAGTGCTCGGCGGTCACGAGCAGGGTGTTGGCATCCGGTGGCAGGTAGACCCGCACGACCTTGGCGCTCTTGTTCATGACGACGCTCAGGAAGCCGGGGTCCTGGTGCGAGAAGCCGTTGTGGTCCTGTCGCCAGACGTGCGAACTGAGCAGATAGGTGAGGGATGCGACGGGCCGCCGCCAGGCGATCTCGTTGCACGCCTCCAGCCACTTGGCGTGCTGGTTGAACATCGAGTCGATCACGTGGATGAACGCCTCGTAGGAGTTCATCATGCCGTGGCGACCGGTGAGCAGGTAGCCCTCGAGCAGTCCCTGCACGAGGTTCTCGCTGAGGATCTCGATCACCTTGCCCTCGTCGGCGAGGTGCTGGTCGGTGGCCACGATGTCGGCCTCCCACTGCTTCGAGGTCACCTCGAGCACGGCGTCGAGCCGGTTGGAGGCGGTCTCGTCGGGGCCGAACATCCTGAAGTTGTCGTTGGCGTCCATCACGTCGGCCAGCCAGCGGCCGAGCACGCGGGTCGCCTCGGCGGTGACGCCGCGGCCCTTCGAGATGTCGACCTCGTGCTCCTCGATCGGCGGCAGCACGAGGGGAACCAGCAGTTCCCCGCCGTTGGCCTGCGGCAGCGCGCTCATGCGCTGGATGCCGCTGGGCCGCAGCACCCCGAGGCTCGCGACCGGGCGGCCGTCGCCGTCGAACAGCTCCTCGGGGTGGTAGCTGCGCATCCACTCCTCGAGCTGGGCGAGGTGCTCGGCGTTGCCGCGCACGGTCGCGATCGGAACCTGATGCGCGCGCCAGGTGTCCTCGACGGGCAGGCCGTCCACGACCTTCGGCCCGGTCCACCCCTTCGGAGTGCGCAGGATGATCATCGGCCAGGCCGGACGTTCGGTCTCGGTGCCGCTGCGGGCATCCGTCTGGATGGCGGCGATGCGGTCGGTCGCCCAGGTGAGGGCCTCCGCGAACGCCTCGTGCACGCGCATCGGGTCTTCACCGTCGAATCCGCCCGACACGAGCACCGGCTCGTAGCCGTAGCCACGGAACAGCGAGAAGAGCTCCTCCTCGGAGATGCGCGCGAGCACGGCTGGGTTGGCGATCTTGTAGCCGTTGAGGTTGAGGATCGGCAGCACCGCGCCATCCGTCGCGGGGTTGAGGAACTTGTTGAGGTGCCAGCTCGCTGCGAGGGTTCCGGTCTCGGCTTCGCCGTCGCCGACGACACACGCGACGATGAGCTTCGGGTCATCCAGGGCTGCACCGTAGGCGTGCACGAGCGAATAGCCGAGCTCTCCGCCCTCGTGGATCGACCCGGGCAGGTCGGGCGAGGCGTGCGAGGGGATGCCGCCCGGCGCCGAGAACTGGCGGAACAGGGCGCGCATGCCGGCGGCGTCCTGCGAGATGCGCGGGTAGATCTCGGAATAGGTCTCGTCGAGCCACGCGTTGGCAACCATCGCCGGACCGCCGTGGCCCGGGCCCGCGACGTAGAGCACCTCGAGGGGCTTCTGGGTGATCAGATGGTTGAGGTGGGCGTAGACGAGGTTCAACGCCGGCGAGGTGCCCCAGTGCCCGAGCAGTCGCGGCTTGATGTCCGCGTCGACGAGGGGCCGGGTGAGCAGGGCGTTGTCGCGCAGATAGATCTGGCCGACCGTCAGGTAGTTCGCGGCACGCCACCAGGTGTTGACGGTCTCGAGCGGATGTGTTTCGGTCATTATCGGGCCACCATAACTGTTGTGTTGATGTTGAGGAGAACTTCGTAGGCAACTGAGCCGAGATGGTCCATGCCGCGTCGGCTCGACCCGATGACAAGGAGCGAAGCGGAGCGGCTCGCATCGAGCAGGCCCTCGGCCGGCCTGCGACGGGAGAGGCGGCTGCGCACCTCGAGATCGGGCGCCACCGTCGCGACCAGGGCGACGGCATCCGAGAGCACGGTCCGGCCGGTCTCGGTAGCGTCCGTGCAGTGCAGCAGTGTCAGGTCCTCGCCCAGACGCGCGGCTTCGCGCGCCCCCGCGAGAACGGCGGCGTCGGAGGCACCGTCGGCTGCCACGCCGACGAGGATTCCCGTGCGGCCCGCGAGCGTGGCATCCGGCACCACGACAACACTGCAGGGGGCGACGGATGCGACGATCACACTGCGCGTGCCGAGCACCCGGCCATTGAGAAACCCCGTCTTGTGCGTGCCCACGACCAGCAGGTCACCGGGGCGCGCCACGGCCGCCAGCTCCCACGGGGCGGCCCCGTGCACGAGCTCGGAGCGGATCTGAACGCCGCGGGCCGCTGTTCGGGCGGCGCTCACGGTCTCCTCGAGTACCTCGGGGCCGCGGGAGTCGGAACTCTCCTCGATGCAGTGCACGGCGAGAATCGCAGCACCGATCGACGTGGCACGTGCGAGAGCCCACGCGAAGGCGGCACGGCTCGGCCCTGAGCCGTCGATGCCGACGATGATGCTCGCGCTCATCACGTGTCCTTCCTCGGGCACTGCGCCCATGCCAGACTGACAAGTCAGGTACGTTCACGTCAGGGCCTAAGGTCCCACCACCACGACCGAACGGGGGCAGGATGACCGACGAACTGAGTTTTCCCGACGTCTCCCGTTCCGAACTCGACCGCACACTCAGCCAACTGGTCGAGAATGCCCAGGACGTACTGAACAGCCAGGATCGACTGCGCAGCCTGCTCAAGGCGACCCGGGTCGTTGCCGGGGAGCTCGAGCTCGCAGAGGTTCTGAAGCGCATCATCGAGGCCGCGGTGGAACTCGTCGGTGCTCGCTACGGCGCGATCGGGGTGATCGCCCCGGACGGCACGCTCGAGCAGTTCATCCACGTCGGACTGCCCGACGAGCTGGTCGGTCCCATCGGCCGCCTGCCGGAGGGCCATGGTCTGCTCGGTGCCCTCATCGACGAGCAGGAGCCGATCCGCCTCGACCACCTGGCGGACGATCCTCGTTCGTCGGGTTTTCCGAAGCACCACCCGGCGATGGACAGCTTTCTTGGCGTGCCGGTGCGCGTGCGTGACGAGGTGTACGGCAACCTCTACCTCTCCGAGAGTCGGTCGGGCTCGTTCAGCGAAGAAGACCAGGAGTTGCTCATCGCGCTGGCGGCGACCGCGGGTGGTGCAATCGACCATGCGAGGTTGTTCGACGCGACCCGTCGCAGCCAGCGCTGGGCGGCGGCGCTCGCCGAGGTGACCACGGCACTGCTCAGTGACGACGCCGAGGACTCGCTCGGCATCGTGGCCGAACGGGTGGCGGCGCTCGCCGAGGCCGACCTCGTCTGCTTTCTCGCGCCCACCGTCGACGGGATGCTCCGTGTCGACCTGGCGCGGGGGCCACTGGCTCCCGGAGTTGAGGGCCTGCAGTTCGAGGTCGCGGGCACCGTGGCCGGCCGCGCGCAGGAGAGCGGGCAGCCGGTGCTGGCCGACGCCGAGGCCGAGCTCGCACTCGGCTCTGGTGTGCGGTTGGGCCCGACGATGGCCATTCCTCTCATCACGTCCGACGGTCCGAGCGGAGTTCTCACGGTCTCCCGCGAACCCGGGCAGCCGAGGTTCACCGACGCCGACCTCGGCACCGCTGCCGACTTCGCCCGCCAGGCGAGCGTCGCACTTCGGCTCGCGTCGGGGCGCAGCGACCGCGCTCGGCTTGCCACCCTTGAAGACCGCAGCAGGATCGCCCGCGACCTCCACGATCACGTGATTCAGCGGCTCTTTGGGGCAGGGTTGAGTCTGCAGGCGCTGGCGAGCTCGCTGCCGGATGCGGCATCCCGTGCACGACTGCTTGAACAGGTCGACACCTTGGATTCGGCGATCGCCGAGATTCGCACTGCCATCTTCACCATGACCAGCCAGCAGAACGCCGACCAGCCGACGTTGCGCCACCGGGTAATCGATCTGATCACCGAGTCGTCGGGCATGTTCGCGCAGCCGCCGACCGTGAGCTTCGCGGGTGCCGTCGACCTGATGGTGCCTGTGCCGCTCGCCGAGGACGTCGCCGCGGTCGTGCGGGAGGGCCTCACCAATGTGGCGCGGCATGCGTCGGCTCAGCTGGTCTCGGTTTCGGTCGGGTTCGCGGACGGCATCGTCACTGTCGAGATCGTCGACGACGGTGTTGGCGTGCCTGCGCAGACCGGGCGCTCCAGCGGCACCGCCAACCTCGCTCGTCGGGCTGAGGCGTGGAGCGGGGCGTTCGCGCTCGAGCCGGGGTCGCCCACCGGCACGGTACTACGCTGGACCGCACACGTGGAGGGCGGCGAATGAGACGGGTTTTTCTGGTCGATGACCACGAGATCGTGCGCCGCGGCGTGGCCGACCTCATCAACGCCGAACCTGACCTTGAGGTTGTGGGGGAGGCATCCACCGTCAAGCAGGCGCTCGCGCGCATCGCCGCAACGAGTCCGGACGTGGCAGTACTCGACGTGCGCCTGCCCGACGGCAGCGGTGTTGACCTGTGCCGCGACATCCGGTCGGCGCACCCGACGGTGGCGTGCCTCATGCTCACCGCCTACGACGACGACGAGGCCAGCTACACAGCGGTACTCGCGGGTGCGGCCGGGTATGTGCTCAAGGACATTCGTGGGCAGGGGTTGCTCGACGGCATCCGCCGAGTCGCGAACGGCGAAAGCCTGGTCGCGCCGGGCGTGACGCGTCGCGTGGTCGAGCAAGTCTCCACCGGTAAGGATGCCGCCGAGCTCAGCCTCCGCGAACGCCAAGTACTCGACCAGATCGCCGCCGGACTCACGAACCGCCAGATCGCGGAACACCTCGGCCTCGCCGAGAAGACCGTCAAGAATTACGTGTCGGGGTTGCTCGCGAAGCTCGGCATGGAGCGGCGCACGCAGGCGGCGGTGTACCGGGCAGGGTTGGGGGAGTAGGGTCACCATTCGTCGCACTTAGTGCGCGTCGCCCACCAGCTTGAGTCCAACGATGCACCCTACTAGGCCGAGTATCAGCAGAATCTTGATGACCGAGATCGACTCCGTCCCCGTGACCATTGCGTAGGTGATGGTCATGACTGCGCCGATTCCCACCCAAACCGCGTAGGCCGTTCCGATCGGGATGCCGCGCATCGCGAAGGCGAGACCTCCCATGCTTGCCGCAAGCGCCACGCCAAACACAATCGATGGCACCAGCTTGGTAAAGCCTTCGGACTTGCCGAGGGCGGTCGCCCACACAGCTTCGAGAAGACCAGAGACGATAAGAACAACCCAGAACATGACATGACTCCTTATGAGCCAGTCGTGTCTGTCCGGGTACTGGATGCCCTCGTCCGGATGGCGCCTGCCGCCACTCATAACAGGATAGCCCTCACACTGAGCTCGGAATGGAGCGTCGCACGCAAGCAGCGGTGTACCGGGCGGGACAGCGGCCGGTTGAGTGGGCGCGCAGTGCCGTATCGAAACCCGCGAAGTAGGCTCAACACATGACGTCGATCACCAGCATCCCGCAGAAGCCCGGCAGGGTCTGGGGAGTGCTTGCGCTCATCGCGGTGCTCTTCCCGCTGCCGTGGCTGTTCGTGCTCAATGTGCTCTCGGTCGTGGTGCGCTCGCAGCCGCCGCGCACGGGCACGAGCGCCGAGGAGTGGGCCTACGGTCTGATCGCCTTCGGTGGCCTGTTCTTCTTTCCGCTGTTCGCGATTCTCACGATCTTCTTCGCCATTCGCGCCGTGCTCAAGCCGCGGGTCGCGGGCAAGGTCATGGGCTGGATCGCGATAGCCCTGCTCGTGCTGTCGATCCCTCTGATCTGGAACGGGTACGCGGTCTGGATCGTGGCGGGTGCCCGATGAGCGACTTCGATCCGCGCTTCGACCCCGCGTTTCAGCGCGGCTATGACGGGCCTGCGGTCACGCCTCCCTCCACAACGGATGCCCCGGCTCCCGTCGCGCCGCCGCTCGTGCGCATCGACCCGCAGGCAGCCGTCGCGCCGCAGGCCGAGCAGGATGAGCTGCCGCCCCGCAGGGGCAACCCGTTCCTTGTCGCGCTCGCGGTCATCGGCGTCGCGCTCGCGGTCGGCGGACTGGTGCTCGTGTTCCAGTTGCGCACGATCTTCGGAGACGGCAACGGCAACCCCGACTTCGACTACGTGACCCTGCAGACGCTCATGATCGCAGCCCCGATTCTGACCGGCCTGGGCGTGGCGACGGGAATCGGTGTGCTGTTCGTGTTCGCGGTGCGCTGGGGTCGCTAGGGTTCGCTGCGCCGCTAGCGCAACTCCTTGCGCCAGACGATCTTCAGCCCCGACCAGTCGGTGTCGATGGCCGCGACCTTGACGTCGACGAGACCGATCGGCAGGGCGACATCCCGAAGCAGGTTCTCGGTCACGTCACTCACGTGGCCAGCCGCCTTGCGCGGCCACGCCACCCACAGGGCACCGGCCGGGCGAATGCTCTCACCCAGTCGCGGAATGCCCGCCCGCACGTCGTCCGGGGTGCGCACGAACAGCAGCACGACGTCGGCCGGCGCGCTCTCCTCGACCTCCTCGACGCCCTCGGGCCGGGACTCGAACGCCCACCCGTCCGGAGCACCCACGACCGCCAGGCGCACCCCGGCCGAGATGCCGAGCTTCTTCAGCTGGGGTGTTCCGGAATAGCCCGCCGCAGTCGTCACGGCGCACACGTTACCAAGTTGACGCTACCGTCGCGCGGAGCGGGCTGGAAAGCTTCTCACTAACGGGTGTCTGTCAACCGAACGGGCACTGTGGCGCGTCGAGGGGGTGTGGCTGTGGCGGTGAGCGAGAGGGTCCAGCTGGACCTCGACGCCTTCGTCGCGTTCGAGTACCCGAAGGTCGTCGCGGCAGTCGGACTCATCACGGGCAACCGGCAGGACGCGGCCGACGCCGTGCAGGACGCGATAGTGGGCTTCCTCGCGAAGCCGCCGACGCATCCGGTCACCAATCTCGCGGCCTGGTTCACCGTGGTCGCGAGCAACCGGGTCAAGGACGGCTATCGCAGCGAGGCGGCCCGGCAGCGCGCGGTCGCCAAGCTCGGGATGCCCGTGGAGGAGACCACCGACGCGATCGAGCTGCTCGACGTGGACGTGGCCAACGCGCTCAAGTCATTGCCGCTGCAGCAGCGCCAGGTGTGTGCGCTGCACTACCTGATGGACCAGTCGATCGAGACGATCGCCGAAGGACTGGGTGTCTCCGAAGGCACCGTGAAGACCCAGCTGCACCGGGCCCGCAAGGCGCTCGCCGCACGTCTGAGGAAGGAGGATCACCATGGCTGACATCGATGTTCTGCTGAGCGCTTCGCTCAAGCGCATCGCCCAACCGGGTGACGCCGCCGGTGTTGCCGATGCCATCCGTGCGCGGGTGGACGCCGGCGACACCGGCACTCCTGCCACCTCAAGCGGCTTCGGCTCGCGCCCGTGGTGGCTGTTCCTGCTGTCAGGCCTGCTCGTGATCCTGGTGGCGGTCACGGGCGTGTCCGTCGCCCTCGGCCAGCCGAACCCGGTGACGCCTACTCCGGATGCCGCGTCCGTCGCCGTCTCGCCGAGCCCCACCACCGCGCCCACTCTGACGCCCACGCCCACGGCCACCCCGACGGCGACGGCCGCACCCGAGCCCGCTCCCGCGCCTGCCGAACCTGACCCGGAGCCCGCCCCTCCCGCCGACACGACGGCGCCGGTGGTCGACTCGGTGACGTGGTCAAGCACCATTTACTCGGCCAACGGCGGTCCGACCACCATCGCGGCGCTCGCCACGGATGACACCGGTGTGGTCGCGGTCGCGATCTCGTGGGCTGGCTGGGCCACCGGAAGCGCCTCGATGGCGCCCGGCTGGAGCTACACCCTCGATCCCCCTCCCGGCCCACCCGTCTTCAGCACCGTCACCTTCACCGTGCAGGCGTTCGACGCGGCCGGCAACGCGAGCGCACCTGTCTCAGTGGTTGTTCCCGTGCAGCCCTAACTGCAGGCCCCCCACAGCCCGGCGCGCCGTCGGAATGCCTGCTCGGTGGCCTGGGCGATGGCGGCGAAGTGCGCTTCGTTGTCGTAGGAGGAGACGGCCGTCACGAAGCCCTCGTCGGCGAGGGTGAGGTTCACGAACTCGCCGTTCGAGGTCCAGACGTACATCAGCCAGCGTCCGTTGTCGTCCTGTGCCGTCGCATCCGTCGCCACCCAGGCCAGTGAACCCTTGGGCAGCAGCTGGCGCAATCGACCCTGCGACTCCACGGCGTAGCACTCGTTGATGAGTCCGAAGTGCGGTGCGTAGACCCCGATCAGGCGCACGCTGACGTTCCCCCAATCGGGCACCTGGGGTCCGGGGCGGGGGTTGCTGAGCACGACGGTGTCGCCCGACAGCACCTCACGCACGATCATGGGCTGGGCATCGGCAGGAATCGGGGTGACGGATGCTGCGCTCGGCGTGCTCGGCGCCGACGCAACCACGAGGCCCACAACCAGCGCGGCAACCCCGAGTGTCCCAGCGACCACCGCACGAGCGACCACGGGTCAGGCCTCCGGCCACTGGCACGGTGACTGTGCACTCTCGTGCCAGCCCCACAGACCCTGACCCCGCCGGTAGGCCTCCTCGGTCGCCTGCGCGATCAGCGGATACAGCGGCCCCCGCTCGGCAAAGTCGGAGGCCCTGGCCAGCCCCTGCTCGGCCAACGTGAGGTTGACGAAGCGGCCTTCGGCGTTCCACACGTACATCGACCAGAGGCCGCCCGAGTCGCGGTGCTCGTTCGTCGTCACCCAGGCGAGCGAGCCCTCAGGCAGCATCGCCCCCAGCCCGCCCTGCGCCTCGGCGGCGAAGCATTCGATCACCGGTGCGAGGTCGGGAGCGTCGAGCCCGATCAGCCGCACCGTGAGGTCGCCCCACCGCTGCACCTGGGCGCCGGGGCGAGCGCTCGTGAGCACGACGGTGTCGCCCGACAGCACCGTGCGCACGATCATCGGCTGGGCATCCGCTGGCCGCGATGCTCCGGATGCCCCGTGTGCAGTCGGCTGTGTCCACGCACCCGACAGGGCGGCCACGATCACCGCGGCGCCCACCACGCCGCCCACGACGGCGCGGACGACCATGGTCGCGACCCTACTCCGGTCGGTCGGCGGGGAACAGTGCCGCGGCGGCGAACCCGATGCCCGGGCAGCGCTCGGGTCAGCGGCATGCCCCGCGCATTCCGCCGAACGAGACGAGCGCCTGATGCTCACCGTCGGCAAGGATCTGCCCGTACCGGGTGTCTGCTGCCGTGGCGAGCACCTCGGCGTATCCGCCCACCGCCATCAGGTAGTTCACGAGCCGTCCGTCGGAGCCCCACACGTTCAGCAGCCAGTCGCCGGATGGGTCGCGGGTCGGGACATCCGTCGTCACCCAGACGATCGATCCGGCGGGCAGCAGGTCCTCGAGACGAGCGAGCGCCTCGGGGGCGAAGCACTGATCGACGTCGGTTCCGAATCGCCGACCGAGGTCGGGTGCGTCGAGACCGACGAGACGTGCCGTCAGCCCTCCGAACAGGGGCACCTGGGCGCCGGCGCGGGTGCTCGTCAGTACGAGCGTGTCGCCCGACAGCACCTCGTCAACGAGCATCGGCTGGGCTTCAGGCGGCTGGGCGACGGGCGAGTCGGCGGATGCGGGTCCACGCGCCCACAGGTTGACGATCGCCCAGGTGAGCAGGCCGAGGGCCAGCACCACACCGAGTGTCACGCGCACGACCACGATCGCGAATCTATCCTCGTCAGTCCGCGGGGAACAGTACCGAGGCGTCGAGCCCGCCGCCCGGCCGTGGCTCCAGCTTCGCGCTCCCACCGCTCGCCTCGGCGAGCTGGGCGACTATCGCGAGGCCCAGGCCGCTGCCGCCGACCTGTGAGCTGGCCCGCCAGAAGCGGTCGAACGCGCGAGCGCAATCCTCCAGCGAGAGCCCCGGGCCCTGGTCGAGCACGTGAAGCGCGACGCGGTCACCCCGCGACTCGACCCGCACGACGATCGTCGTTCCCCGCGGACTCACCGAGAGCGCGTTGTCGATGAAGTTGTCCAGAATCTGCTCGGTCGCCGTCGGCACGACGCTGGCCACGGCCTGCGTCGCCCCCTCGTAGCGGATCGCAACGCCCGACTCGTCGGAGAGGGGCAGCCAGTGGTCGACGCGGGCGCGGGCGGCGGCCGCGACATCCACCGGCACAGCGACGGCCGACTTGGCCTCGGTGCGGCTCAGCAGCAGCAGACCCTCGATGATCGTGCCGAGTCGGTCGGCCTCGCTCTCGGCGGCGGCGAGACGTCCGGCAGCACCGTCAGGGTCGGTGTGGATGAGATCGCGCGCGCGCTCCAGCTTCAGGCGCAGGGCGGTGAGGGGTGTGCGCAGCTGGTGCGAGGCATCCGCTGCGAAAGAGCGCTGCTGGGCGATCAGGCCGTCGAGACGCTCCGCCATCACGTTGAACGACCGCGACAGCGAGCGCAGTTCTGACGCTCCGGCGCCCTCGTCGGCGCGTTCGTCGAGGTGGCCGTCGGCGAGCCGTTCGGTGGATGCCCGCAGCATCTTCAGCCGGCGCGTCACCCCGGCCGCCACCACGTATCCGACCACGCCGGCTAACAGCACCGTCGTGAGCGCAACGACCCACAGTTGCCGCAGCTGGGTCGCAACCGCGTCGTCGACGACCTGAGCGGGGTAGGTCAGTCGCACCGCACCGAGGATGCGACTACCGCTGAACACGGGCACGCTCACGTAGAGCAGCTCCTGCTGGAGCGTCTGAGAGTATCGGGTGCCCGATGCGATCTCGCCGCTCAGCGCGGTACCGATCTCCGGGCGCGAGAAGTATGAGGCGCCCACCTTGGAGTCGTCGGCGTCACTCGTGACGACCGCGATCCCCTTCGCGTCGACGACGATCACACGTGCACCGCTGCTGGCCTGGTAGCGCTTGGCAACCTCGGTGATGACGGCGGTGTTCTCATCGCTGGGGGACTCGAGTGCCTCCTCACTGCGCCCGGCGAGCACGAAGGCATCCCGCTCCAGGCCGGTGATGATCCGGTCGCGCTGCACGCCCTGGATGTAGTAACTCAGGGGGATGTCCTGCACGAGGATCACCAGAAGCGTGGTCGCGATGAGGGCGGCCACCAGACGCCACTTCACGGAGCACCCGGGGTAGTCACTGGGCGCCCGGCTCCCCGAACCGGAAGCCCACGCCGCGCACCGACTCGATCCAGCCCGGGTCGCCCAGCTTCTTGCGAATCGCCGCGATGTGGGCGTCGAGGGTCTTGGTGGTTCCGTACCAGTTGGTGTCCCACACGTCGTGGAGGATCTCGCTGCGCCGGAACACGGCGCCCGGATCAGCGCTCAAGTACACCAGGAGTTCGAACTCCTTGGCGGTGAGGTGCACCGGCTCTCCAGCGAGTGTGACCTTCTGGCTGCGGGTGTCCACCACGAGCGCACCGAAGGTGCGCGCCGCCGCGGGCTCGGCGACGGTCGGGCCGGTGCGCCTCGCGACAGCACGGATGCGCGCGACCAGCTCGCGCATCCCGAACGGCTTCACGACGTAGTCGTCGGCGCCCATCTCGAGGGCGACGACCCGGTCGATCTCGTCGTCGCGTGCGCTCACCACGATGATCGGCGTCTGCGAGACGGCGCGTATGCGGCGGCACACCTCGGTGCCGTCCATGTCGGGCAGCCCGAGGTCGAGCAGCACCAGGTCCGGTTGGTAGGTGGACAACGCGTCGAGTCCGCCCTGACCGGTGCTCACGTGGAGTGCGTCGACGGTGGCCTGCGCCAACCCGTCGAGGATGCCGTCGGCGACTGACGCGTCATCCTCCACGACCAGTACCCGCATGGCTCAATTGTGTCGCGGGCGCGGCCCGTCGAAGCACACCCCGGAGATCTTGGACAGATCTTGGATATTCGTCGGTCACCCCTTGGATGGCCTGATCGTAGGTTGGGGACATGAAGACCTCAGCAATCATCGCCCTCTCCATCGTGGGAGTCCTCGGCACTGCCGGGGCGGCCATGGCCGTGAACGGCACCACACTCGCGTCCTTCAGCGAGGGCACCATTGGTCAGGCGACCGATGTGCTCGTCCCCAGTTCGACCCCGACGGATGACCCCACTGGCCTCCCGACGTCGTCTCCGTCGCCCAGCGCGACCGAGAGCGAAGGGGTCGAGGGCGGCGACGATGGCCCGAGCAGCAGCGACGGCGGCTCGGGCAGCGTCAGCGACCCGGTGGTGGTTCCCGCCCCGAGCCCCAGCCCCAGCCACACCGAGGACGACGACAGCGAACATGAGTCCGGGGACGATGACTAAGTCGCACCCCGCAGGCGGCACGCGCACGCTGGTCGGCCTGATCTCGACCTTCGCCCTGGTGGGCGGGGTCGTCGGATTCCAGAATGCCGCCTCGGCCGAGGAGGCTGCTGTGCAGCAGCAGGCCCTCCTCGGTCGCGGCGTCGGCGTCGCATCCGCTCGAGTGGCACCCACCGAGGCTTCCGTGCCGGAGGCTGCTCCCGCGGCCGACCCGGCTCCGGCCTCCGACCCCGCGCCCGCAGCAGATCCTGCTCCCGCGGCGGCCCCTGCCCCCGTGGTGGCGCCCGCTCCCGCTCCAGCTCCCGCACCCCCCAGCGGCACCACGGGTGGGTCCGGTGGATAGGTGGAGCTCGACGCGATAGCTCGCGGTGCGCTCCTGGCAGCGCACGCGCAGAACGACTCCCAGCCTCCGACGTTCTCCGATCGTCGACCCCTCATGGGCGACCACGCCACCATCACGCTGGTGGGAGGAGGCGAGGATCTCGTCGCACGCTGCTTCGCGCTCGCCGACCACCTTGAGGCTCGGTGGAGCCGGTTCCTGCCCACGAGCGACATCAGTCGAGTCAACTGGGCGGAGGGGGCTGCGGTCGAGGTCGACCCGGCCACAGTGCGGCTCATCGGAGCGATGCGTGAGGCGTCGGAGCTCAGCGGTGGTGACTTCGACCCCACGCTTCTGCCGCAGCTGATTGCGTCCGGCTACGCGGCCTCGGTCGTGGCGCCCGACCTCGTGACCTCACTGCCGGCCTCGGCGTCGGCGCCGGGGCGCCTTGCCGCGCTCACACTTGACGGGTCATCGGTGCGGATGCCCGTCGGAACGACCCTCGACCCCGGCGGCATCGGGAAAGGTCTCGCCGCCGACATCATCTGCGAGTTCGGGCTCGCCGAAGGTGCCTGGGGCATCATGGCCGAGATCAGCGGCGACATCGTCGTCGCTGGCCGGGCACCCGACGCGGTGGCCTGGCTGCTCGGGGTCGAGGATCCGTTCGACACATCACGCCACCTGACAACCGTGCGCATTGCACGGGGGGCGATCGTGACGTCGAGCCAGCGCAAGCGACGCTTCGACACGGCCGCGGGTATTCGGCATCATCTGATCGACCCGCGCACGGGAGCGAGCGCGCTGACCGACATCCAGACGGTGACGGTCATCGCAGCGACCGGCGTGCGTGCCGAGGCAATCAGCAAGTCGGGGTTCCTGCGCCCGGTCGAGGAGTACCTCGCCTGGCTGCCGCAGGTCGGGGCCGCTGCGCTTCTCGTGGATTCCGCGGGGCGCCAGCATGTGTCAGCAAACTGGGGGAGATACGCGTGAGCCTGAACGATCCGCACATCTGGTGGTACGTCACCCGTGCCAGCGCCCTGATCGCGTGGGCCCTCATGACGCTCTCGGTGGTGTGGGGCGTCCTGCTCTCCACGCGCATCCTGCGTCGGGTCGACAACCCCGGCTGGCTGCAGGACCTCCACCGTTTCCTCGGCGGCCTGTCGGTCATCATGGTGCTCCTCCACATGGTGACCCTCATGCTCGACGGCTGGCTGCACCTGAGCCTGGTGCAGGTGCTCGTGCCCTTCACGAGCGACTTCAAGCCGATCGCTGTCGCACTGGGCATCGTCGCGTTCTACCTGCTCATCGCGGTGCAGGGCTCCTCGATGATCATGCATCGACTGCCGCGCACGTTCTGGAAGGGTCTGCACTACGCCAGTTACGCGGTCGTGCTGCTGGTCTCATTCCATGCCGGGCTCTCGGGCACGGATGTCGGCTCGCTGGGCTACAAGATCCTCGCGTTCAGCCTGATTGGCCTCACTGCCGCCGCGACCGTCGTGAGGATCGCCGTGACCAACCGCACGACCCGGGCGGCCAAGGCCGAGGTGTGGGTCCCCCCGCACGACCCGGCCCCACGCATCTCACCGCCGCGGATCCAGACCCGCACGATGGTGGTGGCTGAGTCCGGGCTGATCGCCGAGGGCGTCATGGGCATCCGCCTGGTCGCCCTGGGCGGGGGCCTCCTGCCGATCTGGTACCCCGGCGCCCACGTCACACTGCATCTGGCCAACGGGCTCGAGCGGCAGTACTCGCTGTGCGGCGACCCGGGCGAACGGCACCACTACGACCTCGCGGTTCTGCGCACCGAGGACTCCGACGGCGGCAGCCGCTGGGTGCACGAGAGCGTCGTGCCGGGTACGACCATCGAGGTCTCGGGTCCGCTGAATCACTTCGAGCTCGAGCCGTCGCGGGAGTACCTGTTCATCGCGGGAGGCATCGGAATCACGCCCATCAAGGCGATGATCGAGTCCCTTCCGGCGATCCGGGAGTGGCGACTCATCTATGTCGGCCGCAGTCGTCGCAGCATGGCGTTCGCCGGCGAACTGGCCGAGCGCTACCCGGACCGGGTGCGCATCCACGCGAGCGATGAGACCCCGGCCCAGCTCGACTTCACCCGACTCGTCACGCCCGACACCACCGCGGTGTACTGCTGCGGACCCGAGTCCCTCATGTCTGCCGTGGCCTCGGCCGTGCCGTCGGCGCGACTGCACGCCGAACGGTTCATTCCGATCGAACGGGTGCCGAGCATCCCGGACCAGCCGTTGCGCCTCACCTTCAGCCGCAGCCCGCTGGCGCTCACCGTGGGTGCCGGGGAGACCGTGCTCGACGCACTCGAACGCGGCGGGATGCCCGTGAGCGGGTCATGCCGCAAGGGAGTCTGCGGCACGTGCGAGGTGAAGGTGCTGGCGGGCACCCCGGAGCACCTGGACTCGGTGATGGATGACGCCGAGAAGGACAAGCTGAAGATCATGTATCCGTGTGTGTCGCGGGCGATGACGCCGGAGCTGGTGCTCGACTTCTAGCGGTGGTCGATCTGGTCGACACCTACCGGTGGTCGAGCCTGTCGAGACCCCCTACACCTGGCAGTTCGGGCACCACCACACGTCGCGCTGTGTGAGCGCGGTGTCGCCGAGCTCGCCGTGCTGGATGGGCGTGCCGCAGCGCAGGCACGGTTTTCCGGTGCGCCCGTATACCCACAGGCGCTGACCGTTGAGCTGACCCGTCGTGGTGCGCTGAGCGCGGTCCTTGTTGGCGTCGATGAGTCGCCAGGCGAGCTCGACCATCTTGTCGAGCTCAGGCACTTCGCCGACGGGTCGCCGCGGGAGCACCCCGCGCAGGAAGCACAGCTCGGCGCGGTACACGTTGCCGAGTCCGGCGAGGTTGCGTTGGTCGAGCAGGGCGAGTCCGATCTCGCGCTCGGGGTTCGCGCGCAGGTTGGCGAGAGCCCGCTCGGGCTGCCAGTCGCCGAGAAGGTCGGGGCCGAGGCATGCGACGACGCTGTCATCATCATCGCGGCGCACGACCTCGAACTCGCCCAGGTCGAAGCCCACCGCCAGGAACTCTGCGGTGCCGAGAATCGCGCGCGCCTGAAACTCGGGGCGCAACCACTTGGACCCGTGCCGGTAGAGGTGCCACGAGCCCTCCATCTTGAGGTGCGAGTGCAGCGTATATTCCCCGACGTGCATGAGCAGGTGCTTGCCGCGGCTCGCCACGCCCTCGATCGTCTCGCCCGTGAGATCGACAGTCGCGAATGCGGGCACCCGGATGTCGCAGCGCGTCAACACCTGCCCCGCGAGGGCCGCGTTGAGATTCTTCGCCGAGCGGTAGACGGTGTCGCCCTCAGGCATTGCGCAACCTCAGCCCCTGCGGCGTCGCCACGAAGCCCGCCTCGACGAGGGCGAGGCCCAGGGGGGTGCCGACCGCGAATTCCCCGTCGATGCGCTCCACCTGGAGTTTGCCGAGCGCCGTGCGCACGGTCGCGGTGAGACTGCGGGATGCCGCGGCGAGGGCATCCGGGTCAGAACCGAACGTGAGCACCGTCTTGCCGCCGCGCTCGACGTAGAGCGCGAGGGCTCCGTCCACGAGCACGACGAGGGCGCCGGCTTTGCGTCCGGGGCGATGCCCGGCTGTACCGGTGGTCGAGCCCCTTCCGGTGGTCGAGCCTGTCGAGACCCCGCCCGCCGCCACCGGCCACCCCAGGGCGGCCCCGTACGGGTTCGCCGGATCGGTCGCCGCCAGGGTCACCGCGTTCAACCCGCGCTCCGCCTCGGGGTCGCGGGTGAAGCTGCGCAGCCGGTCGACCGTCGCACCGGTGGCGAACTGTGCAGCGCCGAGCCCCTCGACGAAGTAGCCGCGCCGCGCGCGACCCGTCTCCTCGAATCCGGCCAGCACCTTGTACGCGAGCGCGAACCCGCCGCGGATGCCCTCACTCACGACCGCGCCACGGGTGACCACCCCGTGCCGTTCGAGCAGCAGCTCGGCCATCGCCTTCGCCCGGATCGTGGGGTCGGGTTCGGCCAGTGGCAGCAGCGACCAGCGGCCACCCCCGGCGGGCGGGCCGGACTGCGCGACGGCGAGGGAACGTCCGCGGTACGAGCGGGTGCGCGGGGGGCGCGCCTTGACCGGCCCGCCGAGGTGGGCTCGCAGGGCGGTGAAGGAGTCGTTGGTGATCAGGCCCGCCCAGACCAGGCCCCACAGGGCCTCGAGCAGCTGCTTGTCGTCGGTGTTCGTCAGCGCGGCACCGAGCTGCCGGAAGAAGAACGCGCCGCCCCCCGCGAGCACCGCCAGGATGTCGCGCTGGAGTTCCGTCGTCTCCTCGCCGCTGGGCTCCGGCAGGGTCAGCGGCGCGGTCGCGGCGAGGTGCAGGCTCACCCACCCGTCGCCGCCGGCCAGCGCCCCGTTGCCCGACCAGACGACTTCGCCCGAGACGGTGAGCTCGTCGAGCCAGGCGGGCGAGTAGCCCGGCAGCCGGGCCGGCAGCACGAAGCTCTCCCAACTGGATGCCGGCAGCGAGACCCCCGCGAGTTGGTCGATCACCTGTGCGAGCCCATCGACCCCGCGCAAGCCGGACCCGCCGACGTGCTGCCAATCGGGCAGGAACCGCGCGAGGGCGGCTGGCTCGACCGGCTCGACCTCCTGACGCAGCGCGGCGAGCGAGCGACTGCGGAGCCGGCGCAGTACCTCCACCGAGCACCACTCGGTGCCCGACGCCCCGGGTCGGAACTCGCCGTCCACCACACGCCGATCGGCGGCGAGGCGGCGGAGGGTGTCGGTGACGACGGCGACTCCGAGGCCGAAGCGGGAGGCGGCATCCGTCACTGTGAACGGGCCGTGGGTGCGAGCGTAGCGGCTCACGAGGTCACCGACCGGGTCGTCGACCGGCTCGATGAACGCGGCGGGCACGCCGATCGGCAGCGGCACACCGAGGGCGTCGCGCAGGCGTGCGGCATCCTCGATCACGGCCCACTGGGCGACACCGGCGATCGTGACCGGCAGCACGCGGTTTGCGGACCTCAGCCGGTCGAGTAGGTCCGGCAGGACCGTATCGAGACCAGTCCCCGCGGGTTTCGATACGCCCTCCGGGCTACTCAACCAGCGCTGCGCGATCTCCTCCAGTGACAGCGGCCCGAGCATCCGCAGCAGGTCGACAACGCCCTCGGCGTCGCGCGCGGCCCGCTCCGGCGTGAGGCGCTGAAGCTCGAGCTCGGTCTGCTCGATGACGGCGGGGTCGAGCAGTTCGCGCAGCTCGGCGCGACCGAGCAGCTCGGCTAGAAGCGTCGGGTCGAGCGACAGCGCTGCGGCCCGCCGCTCGGCCAAGGGTGAGTCGCCCTCGTACATGAACGCGGCCACGTAGCCGAACAGCAGGCTGCGGGCGAAGGGCGAGGGAACCGCCGTCTCGACCTCGACCATGCGCACCTGCCGGGCGGCGATGCGGTTCGACAGAGCGGTGAGCGCCGGCAGGTCGTACACGTCCTGCAGCACCTCCCGCACGGTCTCCAGCACAATCGGGAAGCTCGGGTACTTGCGCGCGACCTCCAGCAGCTGGGATGCCCGCTGCCGCTGCTGCCACAGCGGGGAGCGGCGGCCGGGGTCACGCCGAGGCAGCAGGAGCGCGCGCGCCGCGCACTCCCGGAACCGGGCCGCGAACAGCGCCGAACCGCCGACCTCCTCGGTGACGATCTCGACCAGCTCGGCCGTCTCGAAAACGAACAGGTCGGCGCCCGGAGGCTCCGCGTCGGTATCCGGGATGCGCACGACGATGCCGTCGTCACCCGCCATTGCGGCACCGTCGACCCCGAGCCGGTCACGGATGCGCGCGGTGACCGCCAGTGCCCACGGCGCGTGCACGGGCATCCCGTACGGGGAGTGCAGCACCAGTCGCCAGTCGCCCAGCTCGTCACGGAAGCGCTCAACCACGAGCGTCGTGTCGGTGGGCACCTGGCCCGTCGAGTCCCTCTGGTCGGCGACCAGCGCGATGAGGTTGGTGACGGCGCGCTCGTCGAGGCCGATCGCTTCGAGCTGCTCCGGTATCGGCCGACGAGGCGCAGCCTCGTCGGAGCTGGCGTCGCGGGATCGCTGTCGCGATCCTCCCAGCTCCAGCGCTCTGGTGAACGCCCCGATCGCCTCGCCCAGCTCGGCCGGCCGCCCCAGCCCGTCACCCTTCCAGAACGGCACCTTGCCCGGCTGCCCGAAGGCGGGGCTCACGAGTACCTGGTCGTGGGTGATCTCCTCGATACGCCAGCTCGTCGTGCCCAGCGCGAACACGTCGCCAACCCGCGACTCGTAGACCATCTCCTCGTCGAGCTCGCCGACGCGCCGACCCGGCCCGCCGGGGGTCGTCGCCCCGCCCACGATGAACACCCCGAACAGCCCGCGGTCGGGAATCGTGCCCCCGGATGTCACGGCCAGCCGCTGCGCGCCCGGACGCCCCTCGATCGTTCCGGCGACCCGGTCCCACACGATCCGCGGACGCAGCTCAGCGAACTCGTCACTCGGATACAGCCCGCTCAACAGGTCGAGCGTCGCGTCGTAGGCGCTGCGCGGCAGCGTCGCAAACGGGGCGCTGCATCGCACCGTGTCGAACCAGTCCTCCACGTCGAGGGCGCCGAGGGCGACCGCCGCGACGGTCTGCTGCGCGAGCACGTCGAGCGGGTTCGCGGGCACGGCGATGGCCTCGATCTGCCCGTGCCGCATCCGGTCGACAGCGACCGCTGTGTGCAGCAGGTCGGTGCGGTGCTTCGGGAACAGCACCCCCTTGGAGATCTCGCCGACCTGGTGCCCCGCCCGCCCGATGCGCTGCAGCCCGGATGCCACGCTCGGAGGTGACTCGACCTGGATCACGAGATCCACGGCGCCCATGTCGATCCCGAGCTCAAGCGAGCTGGTCGCGACGACACAGCGCAGGCGCCCGGACTTGAGGTCGTCTTCGATGGTGGCGCGCTGCTCCTTGGAGACCGAGCCGTGGTGGGCTCTCGCGAGTAGCCCCACCTCCGCGGATTGAGTAGCGACCGCGGATTGAGTAGCGACCGCAGGTCGCGTATCGAAATCTCCCCCGCGAGTTACCCCGTCGGTGAGGTTTCGATACGCGGCTTCGCCGCTACTCAACCCGCTGGGAACGAGAGCGACTCTCTCCTGCGCGATCTCGTTGAGCCGTGCCGTCAGCCGCTCGGCCAGGCGACGCGAGTTCGCGAACACGATCGTGGACCGGTGGGCCAGGATGTGGTCGACGATCGACTCCTCGACGTGCGGCCAGATCGATCCGGTCGCCTCGGAGGGCGCGCCGGTCGGACCGCTCGTCGAGCCCTCCCGCGGGGTGAACACGCCAGGCTCGCTCATGTCGTCCACGGGCACGACCACGCTGAGGTCGAAGGTCTTCGCCGCGGGTGGCTGCACGATCGTGACGGGTGCGCGCCCTCCGAGGAAGCGGGCGACCTCCTCGAGCGGGCGCACCGTGGCCGAGAGACCGATGCGCTGGGCCGGCTTCGGGAGCAGGGCATCCAGTCGTTCGAGGGAGACGGCCAGGTGCGCGCCGCGCTTGGTGGCGGCGACCGCGTGCACTTCATCGATGATGACGGTCTCGACGCCAGCCAGGGTCTCGCGGGCCGCCGACGTGAGCATGAGATAGAGCGACTCGGGCGTGGTGATCAGGATGTCGGGGGGCGTGCGCGCGAGCTGCCGGCGGTCCTGCGCTGTGGTGTCACCCGACCGCACGCCGACGGTCACGGCGGGGGCCGGGAGTCCGAGTCGCTTCGCCGTCTGCGTCACGCCCACGAGCGGGGCGCGCAGGTTGCGCTCGACGTCGACGCCGAGCGCCTTCAGCGGGGAGATGTAGAGCACCCTGGTCTTCGCCCCCTCGCTGGGCCGCGTGATCAGCTGATCGATCGACCACAGGAACGCGGCGAGCGTCTTGCCCGAGCCGGTCGGCGCGACAACGAGAGCGTGACCACCGGATGACACGGCCTCCCACGCACCGAGCTGCGCGGGTGTCGGCGCCGCGAAGGCGCCCGTGAACCACTCCCGCGTCGCGGGGGAGAACCGGTCGAGCACCATGGCTCTATCCTCCCCCCGGGCACCGACCCCGCGGTCCGTGCCCCTAGATGTGCTCGGCCAGGAACCCCGTGAGGTCGGTCAGCTCCTGCGTGGAGATCGAGTGGCCGAGGTCCTCATAGATGCGGATGTGCGGTTCGGCGTGCGTGGGCAGCCACTCCTGGGTGCGATCCACGGCGGCAGCAGGGATGACGGTGTCGGCGGTACCGCGGCCCCAGAACACGGGCGGGCGCACGATCTCGAGCCGGGCATCCCCAGCATGGATGCCCGGCGCGACGAACCCCGACAGCGCCACCGTCGCGGCGAACCGGTCGGGCGCGAGGCGGTTGAGCTGAAGCGCGAGGGCGGCGCCCTGCGAGAAACCGAGGAGTGCGACCGTCGTGTAGTCGACCGTGTCGAGCCAGTCGAGCACCGCCTGCGCGCCGGCGTCGACGGCGGCCGGGTCGGGCTGGCCGGGGTTCTGGCCGGCCAGCGACCACCACGCGTATCCGGCGCTCTCCTTGATCGGACCGCGCAGCGAGGCGACCGTTGCGGCCAGCGGCAGGCGCGGCGACAGGCTGAACAGGTCGCCCTCGTGCGAGCCGTAGCCGTGCAGCAGCACGATGAGCGGGCGGCCGGCCCGCTCGCGTTCGGGGGCGGACCAGAGAATCGCTGACTCATCGAGTTGCATTCGCCCACACTACTTTGGGTGACAATGGAGCATGAGCTCAGTAGGCACTCCCGACCCCAACTCCGGATGGCTGTCCGAAGAGGAACTCGCCGAGACCCGCCGCCGCCTGCCCCTGCTCTACGTCGAGGCGGTGCCGGTGCGTGTCGACGGCCTCGGCCGGGTGACCGAGGTCGGGATGCTGCTGCGCGCCAACAACGGCGAGATCACCCGCACGCTCGTCTCCGGCCGCGTGATGTACGGGGAGACCCTGCGCGACGCACTGTTCCGCCACCTCGAGAAGGACCTCGGGCCGATGGCCTTCCCCCTCCTGCCCGCCAGCCCCGTGCCGTTCTCGGTGGCCGAGTACTTCCCGTGGCCGGGCTCGAGCCAGTTCATGGACTCCCGCCAGCACGCGGTGTCCCTCGCCTACGTGGTTCCCGTCACGGGTACGTGCGAACCGCGTCAGGACGCACTCGAGATCACCTGGCTGCGACCCGCGGAGGCGGCATCCGAGTCAGTGACTTCCGACATGGAGGGCGGCCGCGGCTCCCTGCTGCGCGCAGCACTCGCGTCGGTGGGGGTGCTGCCGTAGGGCTCAGGCTGAAACGCACATACGAGGTGCGGCAATCAGCCCTTTCTCGCGCTAGCGAGGGAACGATTGCCGCACCTCACATGAGGCTTGGAAGACTTACCGCCCGCGGGTGTTCGCGCGCACGACCTGGCCCACGCGGATGGGGCCGCCCGAGCTCTGCGCGCGACCCTTGCCGCCGCGCGGACGCGACGGCGACTGCTCGGCAGAGCGAGTCGGCTGCGCGGCCCGGTCGGCCTGCGGGGCGGATGCCCGCCGCTCCCCGGTCACGGCCGCGCGGCCACCACCGGCCGAGGTGCCCCGAGCCGAACCACCGGCAGGCGCGCCGGAACGAGCCGGCCGTCCACTGCGGTCACGACGGGGTGCGCCGGAACCGGCACCCTCGCCATCGCGACGAGCCTGCTTGCGCTGCGCGTTCGCGCCCTGCGAGCGGCCGCCACCGCCGGCGGGAGCCGCGGCACGGGGTGCGGGCTTCACGTAGGCCGCGACATCCCCGACCAGGGCGGTTACCGCCGCCGACTTGGCGTTGACCGTCTGAGGCGTGACCGTGATCTCGGCCTTGCGCAGCAGTGCGGCGGTGTCCTTGCGCTGGGTGGGCAGCACGACGGTGACCACGTCACCGGACGAACCGGCGCGGGCTGTGCGGCCCGAGCGGTGCAGGTACGCCTTGTGCTCGGCCGGCGGGTCGACGTGGATCACGAGCTCGATGTCATCCACGTGAACACCGCGAGCGGCGACATCGGTGGCGACGAGAACCCGGGTCTCACCCGAGGCGAACGACGCGAGGTTGCGGTCGCGGGCGACCTGCGAGAGGTTGCCGTGCAGGTCGACGCTGGGGATGCCTGCGTCGGTGAGCTGCTTCGCGAGCTTCTTGGCGTGGTGCTTGGTGCGCATGAACAGGATGCGACGGCCGGTGCCCGAGGCGAGGGTGCGCACCAGCTCGCTCTTGTCGTCGACCGACGCAACCTCGAACACGTGGTGCGTCATCGCGGCGACGTGGCTGTTGGCCTCGTCCACGGAGTGCAGCACCTCGTTGTGGAGGTAGCGGCGCACGAGCTTGTCCACGCCGTTGTCGAGCGTGGCGGAGAACAGCAGGCGCTGTCCGGTCTGCGGAGTCTTGTCCATGATGCGCGTGACGACCGGCAGGAAGCCGAGGTCGGCCATGTGGTCGGCCTCGTCGAGCACGGTGATCTCGATCGCGTCGAGGTGGGCGAAGCCCTGCTTCATAAGGTCCTCGAGGCGGCCCGGGCAGGCCACGACGATGTCAACGCCCGACTTGAGGGCGGCGACCTGGCGCTGCTGCGAGACGCCGCCGAAGATCGTGGTGATCGTCAGGCCGTAGGCGCTGGCGAGCGGCTCTATGGCCGCGGTGATCTGGGTGGCGAGCTCCCGGGTGGGGGCGAGCACTAGTCCGAGCGGGCGACCGGCGCGGCGCTTGCCGCCGGCCAGCGCACCGCCGAGGCGAGCCACCATGGGGATCGCGAAGGCGAGGGTCTTGCCCGAGCCGGTCTTGCCGCGGCCGAGCACGTCGCGCCCGGCAAGGGTGTCGGGCAGAGTGTCGACCTGGATGGGGAACGGTTCGGTGATGCCGTTGGCGCCGAGGGCGGCAACGAGCGGGGCGGGCACGCCGAGCGTGCTGAAGATGTTCTCAGTCATGTGTGTGTTTCTTGGGTAGTGGCTGGTTGAGTAGCGCGCAGCGCGTATCGAAACCAACCGAAAGGGCGAAGGTGGCGGTGCCACATCCGTTCGCCGTGAAAGTGTCTACAACCCGAATTGACCGGGGAGAAGAGGAAGCGTTCTACGACGCAAGGGGGCCGTCGTGGCCCCGCAAGTACTTCAACCCTAGCAGACGGCCTTCTGGCGGCCCTCGGCGACCGGTCTGGCGGCCCTCAGCGACCCCTCAGTACGCCCCGAAGTACCGCTCGCCCACCGGGATGTCGACCAGCACCGTGTTGCCGGCCGGCGCGAGCGGGCACGCCCACGCCGGGTCGTAGGCGCACGACGGGTTGTACGCGAAGTTGAAGTCGAGCACGAGGTCGGCGCTGCCCCGTCCCAGGTCGGCACCCTTGATGGTGTCGAGGAGGTAGCGCCCGCCACCGTAGGTTCCGCCACGCTTGCCGGCCAGCGCATCCTTCACCGGGATGAAGATGCCCCCGCCGTAGGAGGCGAGCCGCCACACGTCGAGGGTGCCGACGCCGGGCACATCGACGAGCCCGATCCGTTCGAACGGCACGGTGCCGTCGGTGCCGGTCTCGACGTCGAGCCGGGCATCCGGTGCGGGGAGCAACGGCAGCTCGAAGCGCCAGCCGGGCTCGTAGGGGCGGGTCGGCAGGCCGGTGAAGGCCGCGCGGTCGTCGGGCAGCAGGGGAGACGACGGATGCTCGGCGAACAACTCGTCTCGCGTGCGCCGCCACAGGTCGTGGGCGGCGGGCAGATCGCGGGAGTCGCGCACCTCGGCGTAGAGGGCGAAGACTCTCCGCCGCCAGTCGGCGACGTCGAGTGCGGTCATGCCCACACGCTACCCCCGCCTCCTTTGCACCCCAGAACACGGCAACCCCCGTTCTGGGGCATGTACCCCGAATTGTCCTCCGATATGTTTGGGGAGGCAGCCCGATGCCGTACCCCATTCTGAGGGGCAGTTTCGGCGGTGCCGACCTGACCTGGGGGATGACATGTTCGGCAAGGGCACGGCGCGCGCGAAGTCGCGCGGCAAGTGGTGGCAGTGGGGCAAGGCCCATGCGGCCGTAGCGACGGCGGTCGTCGCCGCTCTCCTGGTGCCGACCACAGGCAGCCTCTCGGCCTCGGCCGCCGATCTGCAGCCGGTGCTCATCGAGATCTCCAAGACGGCCACGCCCGCGGCCCCGCAGGCGCTCATCCCGGGCGAGCAGGTCGTCTTCGACATCGAGGTCAGCTGCTCGTCGACCGACACCGACTGTGTCGGCATGAAGGTCACCGATCCCCTGCCTACGCCGCTGACCCTCGTGTCGGTCAGCCCGTCTCTGTCGTACACCGTGGTGCAGACCGGCAACTCGTTCGTCGCGAGCTTCACTGACGTGCTCGACGAGGGGGTCGGCCTCAGAGCCGGTGCCACGGTCAGCCTTCAGGTGATCGCGGCGGTGCCGAACAACGTCGACGCCAGCTTCAACGGCCAGACCGTCACCAATACGGCGACCGTCACCGTGGACAACCCCACCGTGCCGGAGAGCACCCTCTCCGACACTGCCGACGTGCTCCTGTCGATTCCGCTCGACCTGGAGTCGACGATCTCCAAGACCGTCACGCCGAACTCGGTTGTCGGCCTGCCCAACACCGTCGTCAACTTCGACCTCAGCGCGACCAACACCTCCAACACGGCGGTCGACAAGCTCATCATCGAGGACCCGGCCGAGTCGGCCTCCAACGCGTTCGACTACCTCGTGGTCACGGGTCTCACCAACGTCACCTTCCCGAGCGGTGCGAACCGAGTGCAGGTCGACTGGTACAACGGCATCACCTGGACCTTGGGCAGCCCCGCCGCCACGGCGACCCTTCCCGGTAACCTCTCCCTGGTCAAGGGCCTGCGTCTGACGTTCACCAACTCGGGGTCGACGAAGATCGCCGCCGGCGCGACCGGATCGTTCCGCATCGCCACGAAGACGACGGCCGCCGTGAGCAACATCATCGGCACATTCAACGGCTCCAACCTCGCGTCGTCTCAGGTGCGCCTGGGCGTCGACTCGAACACGCGAGTGCTTGCCACTGCGCCGTTCGCGATCCGCGCGGCATCCGTGGCCCCCGGGGCCACGAAGGACTTCGAGCCGAACGTCATCATCGGCGGGCAGAACACGACGGTGACCCTCGGAGGATCCAACGGCGGCGACTTCGCCATCAACCGCATGACCATTACCGAGCCCAAGCCAGGCTCGACGTCGATGACCGATCAGGGCATCGCGTTCAGCGCGTGGAAGCCGCTCGACATCCAATGGCCGTCCGGCGCGACACTGGTCGAGGTCACCTACCTCTACGCGACCACGGGCTACGGGACCCCGGTCACCACGGACACGGTCGGCACCCTGCCTGCGCCGCTCGCAGGTGACACTGTGCTCGGCTTCATCGTCGAGTTCACCGGCACCATGGCACCGGGTGCCTACGCGACTCTGCCGTTCGTGGCGACGACGTCGACCGCCGTGGGCAGCGACGTCACCACGACCGACACGGTGACGGTCGAGGTCGAGACTCCCGCGGGTGCCACCGCGACCGCCGACGCATCCGACACGCTCACCCGCCGGTCGTCGCGGGTCGACACCACAGTGCGCAAGATCATCTCGCCGGACACCATCTATGCAACTCCCGGTGCGACCGCGCTGCTCACGCTGCCCGCGCAGGTCGCGCCGCTTCCGCCGGCCGTCGTGAACTCGACCGTCGGCGCCAAGACGCTCGTTGTGCGCGACGACGACGCCGGATTCTGGGCCAAGTTCGACCCGAAGTCGATCATCGCCACCGACGTGCCCGTCAACTCCACGCTGACGGTCAAGGGCTACAACGGTTCGACGTGGAGCGACATCGCGGGTGGGGTCGGAATCGTCGGGCCGGCGACCCTGAACCTCACGCTGCCGGCGGGCCTGCAGGGTCTCGAGTTCACGTTCGTGCCGACCGACCCCGATTCGGTGCTGCCGCCCGGCTTCAACGTGCAGCCCAACGTGCGGGTCGTGCTGCGCGCGAGCGAGCGCGGTACCGGCAACCCGATCATCGATCCGGCTGCGACCGACCCGGTCGTGGTGGCCAACACGGTCGTCTCCGAGGTCACCAATCCCATCGCTACGCCGTCATTCGCGACGGACTCCGCGGTCGCCGACATCACCCTGCTCCCCGTGCCTGCGGGCGGCCCCGGCCTCATCGACAAGAACTGGCAGAAGGACGAGGTGCTCGCTCGCTCGAACGAGCAGGCTCGCCTCGGCATCTCCTGGGGAACCGGTGGCGTCCAGTACCCCTCGGTGGTGATCACCGACACCGCGGATGACCCGTCAGCACCCACCTGGGACGTCGCCGACACCGTGTTCGAGGCCTTCGATCTCGTCTCCATCCCGCAGATCACCTCGGGCATGGACGCGTACCTGAAGTACGACGCCATCCAGTCCGTAGAGTTCTACATCCCGGGTACCGGCTGGACGCCGGCCGAGGGCAACCCCTGCGCCGCCAGCGGCGGCACAGCGTGCTACGGTCGCTTCCCCGGGTACACGCTCTCGCCGTTCGAGCGTGACAACGCCGTGGGCGTGCGCTTCGTCGTCATCGAGAACCCGAACCGCGCGAACCCCTCGTCGAGCACACCCGATGCCCCGGCCAAGGGCTCCGGCGTCGCCTCGTCCGTGTTCACCGACCGTCGACTCGACCTCGTCTTCGAGGTGCGTGACGACCGTCGCTCCAACGGTGACCCCGTGCTCGGCCTCACTCGTGAGACCCTGTACAACACCTCGGAGTTCGGCCAGGTGCTCAACAATGCCCGTGTCGCGATGCGCGACGCCACCAACGCCGTCGTCACCGAGGGCGTCGCCGCCGACACGATCCTCATCCTGGACCGTCCCATCGGCGTCACGACATCGAAGGACTGGTCGGGTGGGCCGCTCGGCATTCCGCCGGTCGGCACCGACCCGCAGTACTACCCGACCGCGCGGATGACGCTGACCGCGACGAACAACTCCGTCACGCGAGTCGACCACCTCGACCTCGCGGAGCCGACCGAGGGCACGCAACCGTTCGACTTCGTCAACCTCTCCGACATCGTGTCGATCACGGTGCCCGGCGGCACCACCACAACGACAGTGATCCTCACGCGCGGAGTGACCCCGACGACGTACTCGCTCAGCCAGGCGCTCGCGCTCACCGAGGCGCAGCTCGCCGACGTGACGGGAATCCAGGTCATCCACGAGGGCCGCATCGACTCGAGTGCGTCGACCGTCGTCGTCCTCGACACGCGCCTGCGTGAGCTGGTGCGCGGCACTGCGACGCCCGTGAGCGTCATTGAGGGCAGCCCCATCGACAACATCGTGACCGCGACGGTGCGGGATGCCGGCGGCACGACCGTCGTCGCCCCCGGTGTTGACAACGAAGCGTTCGCGATCGCGTCGGACGCCACGACCATCGAGGCCTGGAATTACGGCGTCGTCGCCACCAAGGACATCGTGGCCGACACGGCCGCCAACGTGGGCTCCCCGGCGATCCAGTACGACGACTCCTCGCGCACCGCGAAGATCACCCTCACCGGTCGTCCGACCGGCAACGTGCGCACCACGAAGATGGTCTTCGAAGACATCACTCCGTCGTTCTGGAACGCATTCAACTTCAAGAACTTCGGCCCCGGCGACGCAGGACCCGTCTCGCCAGCCGAGCAGGTGCAGGTCGATGCCCTCGTGGGCGTGACCTATGAGGTCGCCGCCGACAACTCGATCACCGTGAAGTGCGGCGCATCCACCGACCTCACCGCGTGCTGGGTGCTCGGCACCCCGCACGCCAGCCTGACCCTGCCGAACCTCGGGTCGACGCCGGTGGCGAGCATCCGAGGCCTGCGCTTCACCTACACGAAGCTCGACCAGTCCAACTGGGAGCGCCCGTCGAACCCGGCCCAGTCGGTGATCTTCACCGTCGAGCGCCGCGACACTCTCATCGAGAAGAACCCGGATGCCCCGACCGCCGCAGTGCCGTCGACCCTGTTCGGCCAGCTCCCGGCGCCGGGCGAGACCACCCCGGGCGTCTACACGAACGCAGTCAGCGTCACCGCGAGCGGTGGGGACACGAGCGACCCGACCCCCGTGTGGGTCGCGACCGACACCGACTTCAAGCAGCTGAAGTACCAGCACCTGCCCGCGCGGGTCGAGATCAAGAAGTCGCCGGTGGGCCAGCAGGCGCTCGGCGTGGACATCCCGTACCAGATCGACGTGATCAACCGCGGCGGAGCCCACGAGAAGCTCCTCGGCTCGGTCGTCGTCACCGACACCTTCCCGGTGGATGCCCAGGGTCCGCAGCTGGTGATCCCCACGGACCCTGACACCGGCCAGCCGTTCCCCGTGTCGACCGCCTTCACTTACACGCTGCTCAACGGCAGCGGCGTCGCCCAGGCGGCTCCGACCGTGACCGCCGTGCTCGGCGCGGCGACGATCCCTAGCCAGACGATCACCTTCACGCTCGTCTCTCCGGCAACCCTGCCCAAGGGCTGGACCCTGCGCATCAACGCCACCCTGCAGCTGCGGCCGCAGTTCGAGACCGGCACGCCCGTCGTCAACACGGCGACCGTGACGTCTGACCAGACCTTCGACAGCTGTGACTCGTACACCGACGTCTCCGTGCAGAACCTGCAGACCACCAACGTTGCCACCTGTTCCTCGTCGACCACCGTGTCGGCCACCCCGAGCACGCCGCTGGTGATCGTCAAGGGTGTGCGCGGTGTCGCTGCCGGCCCCCTCGACGCGAGTGGGGACCCGCTTCTCGACAGCGGGGGCCAGCCGTTCGACGACCTCGGCATCCTGAAGACCGTGCAGAGCTCGGTCGTCGATTGCTCGGCTCCCAACGTGACCACCGGCGGCACGGCCGAGTACTACCGCTACCCGTGCGTGCCGATCACGCGACCCGGCGGCACTGAGGAGTGGGTCAACACCTTCGTCAACGGTGGCAACATCCCCGTGACCAGGCTTGCGGCGATCGACGTGCTCCCGCGCGCCAATGACCGCGGCGTGATCGTCAACCTGCCCCGCAGCTCCAAGTGGACGCCGACCCTGTCGACCCTGCCGACCATCGTGGGCGGCCCCGCGGATGCCTCGCTCGCCGTGTACTACGTGGCCGCGACCGGCATAGCGAGCACCCGCTGCAACGCCACCGACATCCAGTCCGAGCTCGGGATGACCGGCTCATCGATTCCTGCCGTCACGACCCCGTCGTGTCTCACGGGCTCCGCCGCCGACGACATCCCGCAGCGCAACTGGCAGCTGCTGACGCAGGCGGACATTGACGCGGATGCGACTCTGCTGCCCAGAATCGTCGCCCTCAAGTTCATCATCACCTCGTCGGGCGGCATCGCCCCGGGTCAGAAGATCTCGATCATCTACCGTTCGACGACCGCGGCCGCACCGGAGATCGCGGAGACCGCCAACGGACTCGACCGCGACTCGATCGCGTACAACTCGATCGCTGCGTCTGCGCTCGGCAACGACAACGGCACACCCACCCCCAACCGGTTCGTGATCGAGCCGCGCAAGGTCGGTGTCGCGATGGCGACTGGTGGCGTCGAGCTGGCGAAGCTCCTTGACGGCCTCAACAAGGGCGCCGCCTACGTGCAGTCGAACTACAAGATCACCTTGTCGTGCACGTCGGTCGGGCAGGCCTTCCAGCCGATGAACTCCGACGGTTCGCTGCGCAACCCGTTCACGATCACCGCCGGTTCTGCCGCCACCCTGATCCAGGGTCTGCCGCTCTACGCAACCTGTGGGGTGTCCGAGTCCAACTACGGCTCCGTTCAGACCATCACGCCCTCGACCGTCACCGCTCAGGCGGCGCACACGACCAACTACCTCGTCTACGACCCGCACCCGGCGTTTGACAACAGTCGACCCGCTATCGAGCGCTCGACCGTGACGAATACCTACGACAAGGCGAGCCTGATCGTGGGCAAGACGGTCGGAACGAACAACGCGGTCAACTCGAGCGGCACCCCGATCGTGTACTCGAACTTCCGCTACTCGGTCACCTGCACGTTCTTCAACGGCGTGAGCTCGGTCACCGTGCTCTCGACGACGACCTTCGGTCTGAACGACGGCCAGACGCGCACCTTCACCGACCTGCCCGCTGGCGCGAGCTGCACGGTGCAGGAGACCAGCTCCCGCGGCGCGGTCACCACCACCCACGTCGACACGACGTCGGCAGGTAGCGGCTCGGCGACCTCGGGCACGTCGACCACCATCGTCCTCACGGCGGATGGCCCGGTCGCGGCTCCGACCAACCGGGTGCAGTTCACCAACAACTTCGGTGACGGCTCGCTCCAGATCACCAAGGCCTTCGCCGGCCTCGCCCAGGGCGACTACGGCAGCGGCACCTTCCAGATCGCGGTCAGCTGCACGCTCAACACCAACGGCAGCGTGAACAATGTCTGGAGCGGCACGCTGACCTTCAGCAAGGCGACCCAGCTGGTGCAGACGATCCAGCACATCGCCGCGGGTGCCGTGTGTGCGATCACCGAACCCACGCAGGGCGGCGCGACATCCGTGAGCCTGCCGACGAACGTGACCATCGTCAATGCCAGCACGGTCTCGCGCACGGTGACCAACACGTTCGACTACGCGCAGCTGACCGTCTCGAAGAACGTCATCACCTCCGCCCAGGATGAGGACAACGCGGCAGTAATCCTCGACTCGCCGTTCACGGTCACCGTCTCCTGCACGTTCAACGGCAGTGCCGTCTACGCGGACGGCTACAGCGCGGGCACCCCGATGGTCCTGAGCCTCGGCGCGGGCGCATCGCAGACGCTCACCAAGCTGCCGGCCGGCGCATCCTGCACCGTCACGGAGACGACTCCCGGTCACGCCGAGGGCACCACGATTCGTTGGAGCACCGCCACCAACCCCGGCGGCACCACTGCCGTGGGCACGACGGCGACGTTCACGCTCACGCGCGATAACCCCGGCGGCACCAACTCGGCGATCGTCAACAACTCGTACGGCGTCGCGAGCTTCACCGTGGAGAAGCAGGTCAAGGGCGGCGGGGCTGCGCAGTTCGGCACCGGACCGTTCATCATCCACGTGCTCTGCATCGCGCCCGGTGGCGTGACGGCGTACGACGGCGATGTCAGCCTCAGCCCGTCGACGACCATGTCGGTGACGATCAACAACATCGCCAAGTCGTCGGTCTGCTCGGCGCAGGAGACCAACTTCGCCAGCACGGGTGCGGATGCCCTGGTCTACCGCAACGGCGCAGGCGCAGTGTTCGACGGCACTGGCGTCGACGTCTCGACCGGTACCCCGAAGGTCACGGTGGAGAACTGGTACCTGACCGGCGAGGTGTCCGTCACGAAGGCTGTGAGCGGTGACGCCGCCGCCAGGTTCGGGGCCGGACCGTTCGAGGTCACCCTCGAGTGCACCCGTGACGGGATCGACGTGACGATCGTCAACCCGACGCGGCCGATCCTGGACGGCGAGGTAGAGACCTTCCGCAACCTCCCGCGCGGTGCTGCCTGCGTGCTCTCGGAGACCGGCACCGGCGGTGCGACGTCGGCGCTGATCGCCCGCATTGGTGACGCCGCGACAGTGGATGCCGCAACCGGCTGGTCATTCGTCATCGACGACATCGACGCCTCCGACCTCAGCGACAACCAGGTGCAGTCCGGCTTCACCCTGCAGAACCGCTTCGATCCCGCCGAGCTCTCGGTCACCAAGACCGTGGACACCGCCTCGCTCGACCAGTCGGACGGCAAGATCTACTACGGTCCATTCCCGACCACTGTGGAGTGCACGTTCAACAATGCCGCGGTCTACGCTGACGGCTACGCCGCCGACGCCCCGATGCAGAAGGACCTCGAGGACAACGAGACCTGGCTGCTCTCCGGCCTGCCGCAGGGTGCCGACTGCACGGTCACCGAGACCGACTCGAAGGGCGCGACGAGCTCCACTGTCGTCACGACCGCGGGCAGTGCCGACCCGGTTGAGAATGCCACAGTCACCCTCGCGGCCCTGCCCGCCAGCAACACTGCGGCCATCACCAACTCGTTCGACACCGGAAGCCTCAGCCTGTCCAAGGCGCTGGCGGGCGATGGAGCCGAGGCCTGGGGCACTGCGCCGTTCACCGTCAACGTCGAGTGCACCCTCGACGACGACTCAGGCCTGCGCACCGTCTGGCTGAAGGACTACACGTTCCAGGTGGTGGACGGGGCGATCGCGCCCGCATCGGTGACGATCGACACTCTGCCTGCCGGCGCATCCTGTGCCATCACCGAGACGGCGACCGGTGGTGCCAACTCCACGACGGTCACGATCGACTCGGCCGTCACCGAAGGCACGAGCGCGACCGCCGTCATCGCGGCGGACACCGAGAGCGACGTGCTGGTCACCAACACGTTCGAGCTGAGCCAGATCGACGTCACGAAGGCCTGGGACGGCCTCGGAGCCGAGCTCTACGGCGCCGGTCCGTTCGAGGTGACCCTCACCTGTGAGCGCGACATCGATGGTGTGATGACGCCCGTGGCGATCCCCGGTGAATTCGACGGCGACCCGTCTCCGGCGACTCGCGACCTGACCGCCGACTCCACCCCGGTGGCCTACGTGGCCCACTACCTCGGGCTGCCGCTGGGCGCCGAGTGCGAGCTGACGGAGACCCTGCTGGGCGGCGCCGATAGCTCGGTCGTGGCCCCCGGAACCTTCACGCTCGAGGCTCTCCCGACGGCGGTGACGGTCACCAACACCTTCGGCGATCCGACCGTGCACGTGGCCAAGACCCTCGGCGGAGACGGGGTGCCGCTCTACGGGGCGGGTCCGTTCGAGGTGACCCTTGAGTGCACCCGTGACGTCAACGGCGAGACGGTTCCCGTCGCGATCCCGGGGGAGTTCCCCGGCGACCCGACCCCGGCGACCCGCGAGTTGAACAGCACCAACGGCTACGAGAACAGCTTCACGATGCTGCCCTCGTTCGCCCAGTGCGAGCTCACCGAGACGACGACGGGCGGGGCGACAAGTCACGAGATCACCAACCCGATCTTCCAGCTCGGTAACGCCGACAGCGTCCACGAGCTGCAGATGGAGAACGACTTCGAGCTGTCGAAGATCACCCTGAGCAAGCAGGTCGTCGGAACCGCAGCGGGCGACCACTCGCAGCAGAAGTTCGCGGTCGAGCTCGCCTGCGTGCTCGACGTCGATGGTGTGCCGACCGACATCGAGATCCCCGGCGGTGCCGCTCGCACGATCGTGCCCGGCAAGGATGTCGTCTATGACGACCTTCCCGCCAATGCGGACTGCACCCTCACTGAGACGGACAACGGTGGCGCCAACACGGCGACGCTGCTCTACAACGGCGCACCGGTCATCGGCTCGAAATTCACCCTGACCTCGGGCGACTCGAAGCTCGTGCTCACCAACGTGTTCATGCTGGCGCTCACCGGGTTCGACTCCCTGACGCTCATCCTGGGTGGTGGCGTGCTCCTGCTCGGCGGTGTCGCGTTCGTCGCCTACGGCGAGCTTCGTCGCAGGCGCCGGGCCTAGCGGTCAGCGCGCGGCTCGTGCCCAGCGGGGTGCGAGCCGCGCGATGCCCAGCGCCCGCCACTGCCAGAACGCCCAGTAGAAGGGCCAGAGCAGTGCCGTGATCGGCCCAGCCTCGAACTTCAGTTGGTCGCGATAGAGCGTGCGCCCACCCGGCGCGGATGCCACGGCCATCGTGTGCTCCCAGCGGGTGATGAGCGCCAGTGGGCCGCTGAGCCCACGCCCGGTGTCGCGCATCATGCGCACGCCCTCCGGCGCGGGAGGGTACGAGATGCCGATGATCTGCTCGCCGATCGGCACGACGCCGAACGCGCGCGCCGCCACGGGATGCTCGCCCGCCTGCCACTGCTCGGGGAACCCGTCCGGCTCAAGCGACGTGAAGGTCGTGAACGGCCACGAGACGTCGCTCAGGCCTTCAGGGCTGCGGATGGCCTGCCACGCGGCATCCGGTGGGCAGTCGATGACGAGCTTGAGCAGTACGCGCATGATCCCAGTCTGCGCCTGAAGTAGCCTCGAACGGTGACGTCAGCGAGCCCGAGCGCCCAGACCCGCTTTCAGGTGCGATTCGACTTCGGCGCCGACAGCCCGGTGATCGAGGGCGCCCACGTGGTCGTGTGGGTGGATGCCCTGGCCGATCCCATGGCCGACCCGCAGGCCATTCCGGGGTCCGCCGCCGTCGTGACAGGTAGCCCAGCGGCACGAGCGGACATCGCGACCTGGGTGCTCGCGCTGCAGGCCAGCCTCGGCGACCGCGCCATGGTCGCGGTCGTCGCGGCAGGCGCTACCGGCGCCCGCTTCGCGGTGGAGGACTTCGTGGCGGCGGGCGCCGTCATCGACGCCCTCGCGGAAGTGGGCATCGACTACACCTCGCCCGAGGCTGCGGCGGCCGCCGGTGCGTGGGCGGCGCTGCGCAATGCGGGCAGCCACGTCCTGTCCGCCTCGGTCGCCGGGCAGGAGCTGCTGGCGACGGGCGGGAGCCTCGATGCCGCCCGCGACGCGTGGTCGGCGGCGGGCATCCGGGTGCTGCGGGAATTCGGCGACACCCTCTGAGGTTCGCCTCTGAGTACAGCCACGACTCACGGAGGACACCATGAAGGCACTACTCGGCGACACGGTCATTGCGGAAGCCCCGCAGGAGGACCTCATCAAGATCGAGGGCAACTGGTACTTCCCGCCGTCGAGCGTGAACAGCGACCTGCTCGTCGAGAGCGCGACGCCCTACACCTGCCCGTGGAAGGGCGAGTGCCAGTACTTCTCCGTCAAGGACGGTGACACCGTGCTGCAGGACCGCGCGTGGAGCTACCCCACCCCGTACCCGACCGCGTTCGACCGGGTCGGCAAGGACTTCTCCAACTACGTTGCCTTCTGGAAGGAAGTCAAGGTCGTCGACTAGCTCGGCCGGTTGAGTAGCGCGCGAAGCGCGCGTATCGAAACCGACCTTTCCTACAGCAGTTCCCCCGCGTGAAACGACATCATGAGCCTACGAACTTCGGGGTCGAATCTTGCTTCGCGTTCGCGCACTTTCTGAAAGAACTCATCGACGTCGGCGGCTTCGGAGAATTCTCTGAGTGTGCGTGACGGTGGTCCCATCGTCCAGTTCGGAAATGATCGCTCGGTAATCTCGGCAAGCTCCAGCATTCGCACGTTGGAATGCCGGGTGTCACCTTTGATCCGCTCGAACACCCCGGTGACGTTCTCGTGGGTTCCTTCAAGAATCTGGCAGAACGATCCGCCTGCGAGCATCAGCATGCCGGTCACATCGTGCGTGAAGAAGTTGCGAATTCGCGATGAGAGCAGAATCTGATTGAGTTCGTCGTCGGTGATTCTCGGTTTGGCGTTGCTGACGTAGACCAAGCGCCAGAGAGGAGCCTCCGCCGTCTGGGCCGAGAGCGCCGAAATATCTACCCTGTCGTTCTCGCCCTTGACCATGTCCCTAATCTAGTTTTCTTCTGCCGGGGCAGCATCGGGAGAGTTCGCTCTTCGGACACGACCTAAACGATCGCGATCGCCTCGATACCCACGGAATCAGTGCCGTTCTGCTCGCCGACGTAGAGCGTGCGACCACCCTCGGCGAGCGTGCCCTGCGAGAACGCCGGGTTGCGGTGCAGGGTCGCGGGGTTGATGTGGGTGATGGTCATGCCGTCGCCTTCCTCGCGCGGTGGTTGCGCACCTTCGTTCGGTTGCCGCAGCGCAGCATCGAGCACCAGCGGCGGTTGTTCGACCGGGACTCGTCGTGGAACACGAGCTGGCAGTCATCCGCGGCGCACTCCCGGTAGCGACCCTCGTCGGCCGCGGCGAGAAGGCCGATCGCCTCGCGCGCCATCGCCGACAGGGCTTGGCCGGTTCGCACCCGGGAACGACCCGCCTGACGGGTGCCGCCCTCGAGGGCGGGTGCGATGTCGGGAGTCGCCGCAAACAAGTTGATGATGTCGACGTCTGCGGGCGCCGGCGCCTCGCCCCGACTCGCGGATGCCGCGGCGCGAGCCACCGCGCCCCGCAGCTCCAGAGCGTCCCTGAGGTCACCCTCGCTCACGATCCCGTCGGCAGCGGAGAACCGTCCCTCGAGCCACGCCGCCAGATCGGCCGGAGCGTGCAGCTGCTCCCACGCCGGGTTGTCACTCATGGCACCCGTGTAGGCGAAGTCGAGGCTGAGCGAGCCCGAGTCGAACCACCACTGCGTGCCGTCGGACGACCGGAACCACTGGCCGGTCGGCGCCGCTGCTGTCGATGCTGCCACGTAACCAATATAGTCGGTTACATGAGCGATACCACTGGACTGACCAAGGATGCCGGCTGGGAGCTGGGGGTGCGCACGACGGTGGCGGCACCGATCGACGCGGTCTGGGAGTTTCTGCTGGGCGCAGGACTGCCGGTCTGGCTGGGCGAGATTGACGCGTTGCCCGAGGAGAAGGGCGCCGCCTACTCGACGGCAGACGGCGTGAGCGGCACGATCCGCAGCCGCACAGATGGACTCCGAGTGCGCCTGACGTGGCGGCCCAGCGACTGGCCGCACGATTCAACCCTGCAGCTGACGGTCAAGTCCGCCGCGACCGGAACAACCATCGGCTTCCACCACGAGCACCTGGCCGATCGCGAGGAACGTCGCATGATGCTCGGTCACTGGAAGAACGTTGCGGCCGCGCTCGACGCGCACTTTGCCGCTGGTTGAGTAGCGGCGCCGCCGCGTATCGAAACCGAGCTACTACTGCCGCACCCACGTGATCAGGTGCGCGGTGTCGAAGCGCCGCGAACACTTGCCGCACGACATCGGTCGGCTCGGACGCCGGTGCCGATGGATCTGATGGCCGGCGGGGCAGGTGCCGAGCCACGGGGCGAGATCCTTCGCGATCGGCCCGTCGAAGGTGCGACCTCCGGCGTATCCGAGGTCGGCGGCAACCGCCCGCCATTGCGGCCCGTGGCCGACATCCTTGCCCGTGAGCGCGTGCGCGACCTCGTGCAGCAGCACCTGGTGCACCTCGTCGTCCTCGCTGCGCAGTGCCATGTGCCGTGACACGCTGATGCGCTTCGCCGTGTAGTTGCAGAGCCCCGCTCGCGTGCGCGCGTTGTCGAAGGCGAAGCTCCAACTCGGGTCGAGATGAAGATCGATGAGGGCGTGCGCCCAGGTGCGCACCCGATCAAGTTCAGCCACCCCTTGAGGTTAACCGAGGGGTACGAGATCGATCTGCAGCAGGCGGTCGTCGCCCGAAACCGGACTGCCCCGACCGTCCGTGTTGCTGGTGAGCACCCACGCGGTCCCCTCCGGCCCCGGGATCACATCGCGCAGCCTGCCGTATGTTCCGGTGTAGTACTCGGTGGCGGTCGTCGTCTCGCCGGGGTAGACAGCCCAGAGCCGCTGCCCGCGCAGGGCGGCGAGCAGGAAGGTGCCGTTGACGAATGCGAGGCCGCTGGGGCTCGCGTCATCCGTCGCCCATTGATAGGCCGGATCCATGAAGGCGGGGTCACCCGCCGCGCCTTCGACGATCGGCCAGCCGTAATTGCCGCCGGGCACGATGCGGTTGAACTCGTCCCAGGTGTCCTGGCCGAATTCCGCGGCCCACAGCTGCCCGTCCGCGTCCCACGCAAGGCCCTGCGGATTGCGGTGGCCGAGCGAGTAGATCAGGCAACCGGGCAGTGGATTGTCACGGGGAACCGATCCGTCGAGCTCCATGCGCAGGATCTTTCCGTTGTTGCTGGTCAGGTCCTGAGCGAGATCGGGGTTGCCCGCATCGCCCACCGTCGCGTAGAGCAGGCCGTCTGGTCCGATCTTGATGCGCCCGCCGTTGTGATTGCCCGCCTTGGCGAGACCACTGAGGATGACGGTGCTCTCACCCAGTGAGTAGCTACCCGGATTTCCCTCCAGCTCGTAGCGCACGATCCGGTTGTCCGTCGCGGTCGTGACGTAGGCGAACAACCACCCGCGGGCGCGAACATAGGCCAGTCCCAGCAGCCCGCCCTCGCCCTCGTGCACGGCATCGGCAACCGTGCCAACCTCCCGCACGCTTCCGGTGGCGGTCAGCTCGACGATCACGCCGGGATCGCGTTCGCTGATCAGCGTCGAACCGCTGCGCAGACGCACCATGGACCAGGGTGTCTGGAGTCCCGACGCGATCACCGTGGGGCTGCCGCCCGGCGCGACAGGCGGTGCAGCGGCCGCGGTAGGACTCACGGCGGGCGGCGCGACGGTGGTCGGGCTGGGCGAGACCGCCACCGGCGTCGCTGAGCACCCCGCGAGAAGCATGAGCGCGGCGGCAGCGGGCAGGATGCGCATGCTCCATCTCATCACGACTGGCCGGGACGCACCTGAAAAATGTTCTTGGATGGCGGTGGGCTGGGAATCGCCGTTGCGTCGGTGACCACGGGGGCGCCGGCGATGAACTCGCGCAGTTCGGGGCCGGCTACGACCTTCGACGGATGCGGTCCGGCGGCCAGCAGCCGCGGCATCCAGTCGAAGGGCAGGTCGCTCGCCGATCCGACGAGCACGATGTTGCCGAACCGTCGACCCTTGAGTATCTGCGTCTCGGCGAGAGCGGCGACGTGCCCGATGGCTGCCTGCAGCGTCGCCGCCTGGCCGCGTGCGAAGGCGAGCCCCGGGCCGTCGGCCACGTTGGCCAGCAGGATGCCGCCGGGCGCGAGCAGCGCGACGGCGCTCGTGTAGAACTCGAGGCTGGTGACATGCGCGGGGGTGCGGGCGCCGCCGAACACGTCGACCACGAGCAGGTCGACGGTGCCGTGCAGGCCGCGGGGCAGTTTCTCGAGCACCTCTCGGGCGTCGCCGTGCCGCACGCGGATCGACGCCCGGGTCGACCACGGCAGTTCGGTGCGCACGAGATCCACGAGGTCGGGCTCGAGCTCGATCACCTGTTGGCGCGATCCGGGTCTGGTGGCCTCGACGTAGCGCGGCAGGGTCAGGGCGCCCGCACCGAGATGCACGGCCGTGATCGGCTCGCCGGGCATCCGGAGCTGGTCGATGACGTGACCCATGCGCTGGATGTACTCGAAGAACAGCTGGCTGGGGTCGTCGAGGTTGACGTGTGACTGTGGCGTGCCGTCGACGACGAGGGTGAACGACCCGGGCACCCAACGGTCAGGGGTGATCTCCGCGTACAGTCCGCTCACCGAGAGCGTTCGAGAGGGGTAGTCGGGCACACCTCGACCCTGCCACATCTCTCGACCCCCAGAAGTGGAGATTTTGTCAATACTAGACAGATCAGTACACTCGCCATGATCGCGAATCGGAAGGACTCCTCGGTGTCGTTGTACGAGCAGGTAGGTGGTGAGGCGGCGATCGGCGCCCTCGTCGATTCCTTCTACCACCGGATGCTCGCTGACCCGGAGGTCAACGAGTGGTTCCGCGGCATCGACCTGAACCGCCTCAAGGCGCACCAGCGGGCGTTCCTCGCGGTCGGTCTCGGTGGGCCGGAGGCCTACGACGGTCGCAGCATGCGCACCGCGCACACCGGCCTCGCCATCACGCAGGATGCCTACACGACGGCCGTCGCCCACCTCACTGAGGCCCTGATTCAGCTGGGCGTGGATGAGCCGATCGTGTGTCAGGTCATCAAGCGAATCGAGACGATGCGCGCGGCCATAGTCGAGGTGCGCTGAGCGGTTTACTATCGAGCATGACCCAGCCGCGCCGACACGTTCCTCCCGGGCTGCGCGCCCAACTCGATGCCCCGTCGTATCAGGGCCCGTCGACCTTCGGGATGCGCCCGCTGCTCACCGAGCCCGAGCAGCTCGACGAGTGGCAGCCCGATGTCGCCGTCGTGGGAGCCCCGTGGGATGACTCGACGACCAATCGGCCCGGCGCTCGGTTTGGCCCTCGCGCGCTTCGCGCCAGCGCCTATGACCCCGGTACCTATCACCTCGACTTGGGCATCGAGATCTTCGACCACCTCGAGGTGGTCGATTACGGGGATGCCATCACGAGCCACGGAATGTGGGAACTGTCGCGCGCGGCGATTCATGAGCGGGTAGCCGAAGTCGCCACTCGCGGCATCGTGCCTTTCATCATCGGAGGCGACCATTCGATCACCTGGCCGGCCGCCACCGCCGTCGCGGAACACCACGGCTTCGGCGCCGTGACAATGATCCACTTCGACGCCCACGCAGACACCGCAAACATCCTCGAGGGCAACCTCGCCAGTCACGGAACCCCGATGCGGCGACTCATTGAATCCGGTGCGATCCCGGGGGACCGGTTCATCCAGGTCGGGCTGCGAGGCTACTGGCCGGGCGAGGAAGATCAGAAGTGGATGCGCGACAACGGCCTGCGGCACTTCATGATGCAGGAGTTCTGGGAGCGTGGCATCCCGGCGGTGCTGGAAGATCTTGTTCTCGCCGCCAAGGAGCGAGGCGACAAGACCTACATCTCGATCGACATCGATGTGCTCGATCCCGGATTCGCGCCCGCGACGGGCACGCCTGAGCCGGGCGGCTTCGCGCCCATCGACCTCCTGCGAATCATCCGTCGTCTGGTTCTCGAGACCGATGTGGTGGCCTTCGATGTGATGGAAGTCGCCCCGGCGTATGACCACGCAGACCTCACCGTGAATGTGGCCCACCGCTTGATCTGGGAAGCATTCGCGGCCCTTGCCGTCAAGAAGCGGGCTGGGGCGACCTGACGCACGGGCACTTATAGCCCAATCTCGCAGCAAGGTCAAGAAACAAGTTGCGCACGCAGCACAAACAGTCCTATGATTGTTCTTTGCGCTCCTAGACAACCCATGCCGTCATATTGTGGACAGCTGGCGCGCCCCGAGTATAGCGGCGGGGCAGATCTTCCTTGGGTCCTGGTGAGCATTTCATTACCGACAGCCGGTTCACCGGCATAAGGACCCGACGGGGTCCACGGAGGTTATTTCCTTGGCTGCTGCGCGCACTGCGTCCACCAAAAAGTCCCCCAAGAACGGCCGCTCAGCTTCGCGGCTTTCTTTCGCCAAGATCACCGACACCCTGACGGTTCCCGATCTGCTTGCACTGCAGACCGAGAGCTTCGACTGGCTCGTCGGCAACGACATCTGGAAGCAGCGTGTCGCGGAGGGTGTCGCCGCAGGGCGCACCGACCTTCCGTCGCGCAGCGGTCTCGATGAGATCTTCGAGGAGATCTCCCCGATCGAGGATCTGGGCGAGACCATGCAGCTCTCGTTCACCGATCCTGAGCTCGAGGAGCCCAAGTACACGATCGACGAGTGCAAGGAGCGCGGCAAGACCTTCGCCGCTCCGCTCTACGTGAACGCCGAGTTCATGAACCACCTCACCGGTGAGATCAAGACCCAGACGGTCTTCATGGGCGACTTCCCGCTCATGACCGAGAAGGGCACGTTCATCATCAACGGCACCGAGCGTGTCGTCGTGTCCCAGCTCGTGCGCTCGCCCGGTGTCTACTTCGACCGCACTCCGGAGAAGCTGTCCGACAAGGACATCTACTCGGCCCGCATCATCCCGAGCCGTGGTGCCTGGCTCGAGTTCGAGATCGACAAGCGCGATCAGGTCGGCGTGCGCATCGACCGCAAGCGCAAGCAGTCGGTCACCGTGTTCCTCAAGGCCCTGGGCCTGACGAGCGAGCAGATCCTCGAGGAGTTCAAGGGCTTCCCGTCGATCGAGCTCACCCTCGAGAAGGACTCCATCCTCACCAAGGAGGAGGCGCTCAAGGACATCTACCGCAAGTTGCGTCCGGGAGAGCAGGTTGCCGCCGAGGCCGCCCGCGCCCTCCTCGACAACTTCTACTTCAACACGAAGCGCTACGACCTCGCCAAGGTGGGTCGCTACAAGATCAACCGCAAGCTGGGTCTCGACACCGACATCAAGCAGTCGGTACTCACCATCGAGGACATCATCGCGACGATCAAGTACCTCGTCGCGCTGCACGACACCTCGTCGCCCTACGTGACGGTGCACGACAACAGCCTGGCAACCATCAAGGGCATCCGCGATGGCAAGAAGGTCGACGTGCGTCTCGACGTGGACGACATCGACCACTTCGGCAACCGTCGCATCCGCGCGGTCGGCGAGCTCATCCAGAACCAGGTTCGCACGGGTCTGTCCCGCATGGAGCGCGTCGTTCGCGAGCGCATGACCACGCAGGACATCGAGGCCATCACGCCGCAGACGCTCATCAACGTGCGTCCGGTCGTTGCTGCGATCAAGGAGTTCTTCGGAACCAGCCAGCTGTCGCAGTTCATGGACCAGAACAACCCGCTCGCGGGTCTGACCCACAAGCGTCGACTGTCCGCGCTCGGCCCCGGTGGTCTCAGCCGCGAGCGTGCCGGCGTCGAGGTTCGTGACGTTCACCCCTCGCACTACGGCCGCATGTGCCCGATCGAGACCCCGGAAGGCCCGAACATCGGTCTGATCGGTTCGCTCGCATCGTTCGCTCGCATCAACGCGTTCGGGTTCATCGAGACCCCGTACCGTCGCGTCGTCAACGGCAAGGTCACCGACAAGATCGACTACCTCACCGCCAGTGAGGAAGACGACTTCGTGGTCGCCCAGGCCAACGCGCCGCTGACCAGCGACGCCCACTTCGCCGAGCCCCGCGTGCTCGCGCGCAAGAAGGGCGGCGAGGTCGACCTCATCCCGACCGAGCAGATCGGTTACATGGATGTCTCGCCCCGCCAGATGGTGTCGGTCGCGACGTCGCTCATCCCGTTCCTCGAGCACGACGACGCGAACCGCGCACTCATGGGTGCCAACATGCAGCGCCAGGCTGTGCCGCTGCTGCGCAGCGAGAGCCCGCTCGTCGGAACCGGTATGGAGGGCTTCGCAGCCATCGACGCCGGCGATGTCGTCACCGCCGACAAGGCCGGTGTCGTCAGCGAGGTGTCGGCTGACGTCGTCACCATCCAGCTCGATGAGGGCGGCACGCAGGACTACTTCCTGCGCAAGTTCGACCGCTCCAACCAGGGTACGAGCTACAACAACCGCGTCATCGTGAGCGCGGGCGACCGCGTCGAGGCCGGCCAGGTCATCGCCGATGGTCCCGCGACGGAGAACGGCGAGCTCGCGCTCGGCAAGAACCTCCTCGTCGCGTTCATGCCGTGGGAGGGTCACAACTTCGAAGACGCGATCATCCTCAGCCAGAACCTCGTGAAGGACGACGTGCTCTCGTCGATCCACATCGAGGAGTACGAGGTGGATGCCCGCGACACCAAGCTCGGCAAGGAGGAGATCACCCGTGACCTCCCCAACGTCAGCCCGGAGCTGCTTGCCGACCTCGACGAGCGCGGCATCATCCGCATCGGTGCCGAGGTTCGCCCCGGCGACATCCTCGTCGGCAAGGTCACGCCCAAGGGTGAGACCGAGCTGAGCGCCGAGGAGCGCCTGCTGCGCGCCATCTTCAACGAGAAGAGCCGCGAGGTGCGCGACACCTCGCTCAAGGTTCCTCACGGTGAAGAGGGAACGATCATCGCGGTCAAGGAGTTCAACGCCGACAACGACGACGAGCTCGGCTCGGGCGTCAACCAGCGCGTCGTGGTCTACATCGCCCAGAAGCGCAAGATCACCGCGGGCGACAAGCTCGCCGGTCGTCACGGCAACAAGGGCGTCATCTCGAAGATCCTGCCGGTGGAGGACATGCCGTTCCTCGCCGACGGAACTCCGGTGGACATCATCCTCAACCCGCTCGGTATCCCCGGCCGCATGAACTTCGGCCAGGTGCTCGAGACTCACCTCGGGTGGGTCGCCAAGCAGGGCTGGGAGGTCGAGGGCACCCCGAAGTGGGCCGCCACGCTTCCGGATGCCGCACGTAGCGCCGCCCCGGGCACCAAGGTGGCAACACCGGTGTTCGACGGTGCGCTGGAGGAGGAGATCGCGGGTCTGCTGAACTCGACGATCCCCACTCGCGACGGCGACCGGATGATCGACTCGACCGGAAAGACCCGTCTCTTCGACGGCCGTTCCGGTGAGCCGTTCCCCGAGCCCGTGTCGGTCGGCTACATGTACATCCTCAAGCTGCACCACCTCGTCGACGACAAGATCCACGCGCGCTCGACGGGCCCGTACTCGATGATCACGCAGCAGCCGCTGGGTGGTAAGGCGCAGTTCGGTGGCCAGCGATTCGGTGAGATGGAGGTGTGGGCGCTCGAGGCATACGGTGCTGCGTACGCCCTCCAGGAGCTGCTGACGATCAAGTCCGACGACATCCTCGGCCGCGTCAAGGTGTACGAGGCGATCGTCAAGGGCGAGAACATCCAGGAGCCGGGCATCCCGGAGTCCTTCAAGGTGCTGATCAAGGAGATGCAGTCGCTGTGCCTGAACGTTGAGGTCCTCTCGGCCGACGGTACCGCTGTCAACCTGCGCGACACGGATGACGAGGTCTTCCGCGCTGCGGAGGAGCTGGGCATCAACATCTCCACGCGGTTCGAGTCCTCGTCGATCGACGAGATCTAACCCCTCACCCACGACTGAACTTTTCGAAACTAGAGAGAAGAAGCGAATTGCTCGACGTTCACGCGTTTGACGAAATCAAGATCGGTCTCGCGACTGCTGACGACATCCGTCGCTGGTCGCACGGTGAGGTCAAGAAGCCCGAGACGATCAACTACCGCACCCTGAAGCCCGAGAAGGATGGTCTCTTCGGAGAGCAGATCTTCGGGCCGAGCCGTGACTGGGAGTGCTCGTGCGGCAAGTACAAGCGAGTCCGGTTCAAGGGCATCGTGTGCGAGCGCTGCGGCGTGGAGGTCACCAAGTCCTCCGTGCGCCGTGAGCGCATGGGTCACATCGAGCTCGCCGCTCCGGTCACGCACATCTGGTACTTCAAGGGTGTGCCCAGCCGCCTCGGCTACCTGCTCGACATGGCTCCGAAGGACCTCGAGAAGGTCATCTACTTCGCCGCCTACATGATCATCTCGGTCGATGAGGAGGGCCGCCACGCGGACCTGCCCGGGCTCGAGAACGAGATCCGTCTCGAGATCAAGACGCTCGAGGGCCAGCGCGATGCCCGCATCGCCGAGCGCCTGACCAGGCTCGAAGAGGACCTCGCGGCCCTTGAGGCCGAGGGTGCCAAGAGCGACCAGAAGCGTCGGGTCAAGGATGGCGCCGAGAAGGAGATGGGTCAGGCTCGCAAGAGCTTCGACGAGCAGATCGCCCAGCTCGAGCGCGTCTGGGACGACTTCCGCAACCTCAAGGTCGGTGACCTGAAGCCCGAGGACTCGGTCTTCCAGGAGCTGCAGGACCGCTTCGGCATGTACTTCGAGGCCTACATGGGCGCCGAGGCCATCCAGAAGCGCCTGCAGGCGTTCGACCTCGACGCGGAGAGCATCGATCTCCATGACCAGATCGCCAACGGCAAGGGACAGAAGAAGATCCGCGCGATCAAGCGACTGCGCGTCGTCAACTCGTTCCTGCAGACCGGCAACTCGCCGGCCGCCATGGTGCTCGAGGTGGTGCCGGTCATCCCGCCGGAGCTGCGCCCGATGGTCCAGCTCGACGGTGGCCGCTTCGCGACCTCCGACCTCAACGACCTCTACCGTCGTGTGATCAACCGCAACAACCGCCTGCGTCGCCTGCTCGACCTCGGTGCTCCCGAGATCATCGTGAACAACGAGAAGCGCATGCTGCAGGAGGCCGTTGACGCGCTGTTCGACAACGGTCGTCGTGGTCGCCCCGTGACCGGTACCGGCAACCGCGCCCTCAAGTCCCTGAGCGACATGCTCAAGGGCAAGCAGGGTCGCTTCCGCCAGAACCTGCTCGGCAAGCGAGTCGACTACTCCGGCCGTTCGGTCATCATCGTCGGTCCCCAGCTCAAGCTTCACCAGTGCGGTCTGCCCAAGCAGATGGCGCTCGAGCTGTTCAAGCCATTCGTGATCAAGCGCCTCATCGACCTCAGCCACGCTCAGAACATCAAGAGCGCCAAGCGCATGGTCGAGCGTTCGCGCGGCCAGGTCTGGGACGTGCTCGAGGAGATCATCCGCGAGCGCCCCGTGCTGCTCAACCGCGCGCCCACGCTCCACCGTCTGGGCATCCAGGCGTTCGAGCCGCAGCTCGTCGAGGGCAAGGCCATCCAGCTCCACCCGCTCGTGTGTGCGGCGTTCAACGCCGACTTCGATGGTGACCAGATGGCCGTCCACCTGCCGCTGTCCGTTGAGGCGCAGGCCGAGGCCCGCGTGCTCATGCTCGCGAGCAACAACATCCTCAAGCCGTCAGACGGTCGCCCGGTGACCCTGCCCACGCAGGACATGATCATCGGTCTGCACCACCTGACCACGCTCAAGGAGGGTGCAACCGGTGAGGGCCGTGCGTTCTCGTCGGTGGCCGAGGCGATCCTCGCTCACGACCAGCACACGCTCGACCTCAACGCCAAGGTTCGTATCCGTCTCGAGAATGTCTACTTCGCCGACGGTGAGGCCCCCGAGGGCTTCGTTCAGGGCAAGACCGTGCTCAAGGAGACCACCCTGGGCCGGGCTCTGTTCAACGAGACCCTTCCGACGGACTACCCCTACATCGAGGCCGTGGCTGACAAGAGCCAGATCTCTGCGATCGTCAACGACCTCGCCGAGCGGTACCCGAAGGTGGAGGTCGCCGCAGCGCTCGACCGCATCAAGGACGCCGGTTTCCACTGGGCGACGCGAAGCGGTGTGACCGTGGCACTGTCCGACATCGTGACGCCGCCGACGAAGCCTGCGATCATCGCCGGCTACGAGAAGCAGGCCGCCAAGGTGCAGGACCAGTTCGATCAGGGTCTGACCACCGACGCCGAGCGTCGTCAGGAGCTCATCGAGATCTGGAACAAGGCGACCGCCGAAGTTGCCACCGCTATGCAGGACAACTTCGCGTCTGACAACAACATCAACCGCATGGTGTCGTCAGGTGCTCGTGGTAACTGGATGCAGGTTCGCCAGATCGCCGGTATGCGTGGCCTCGTGTCGAACCCGAAGGGTGAGATCATCCCTCGCCCGATCGTGCACTCCTACAAGGAGGGCCTGACCGTGGCCGAGTACTTCATCTCGACCCACGGCGCCCGCAAGGGTCTGGCCGACACCGCGCTGCGCACCGCCGACTCGGGTTACCTGACCCGTCGTCTGGTGGATGTCTCGCAGGACGTGATCATCCGCGAGGACGACTGTGGAACGTCGAAGGGTCTCGACCTCACGATCGCGGCGAAGGGTGCCGATGGCACTCTGGTGCGCGACGTGAACGTCGAGAACTCGGTCTACGCACGCAGCCTGGCCGAGGATGCCGTTGACGCCAAGGGCAAGGTCGTTGCGGCCGCCGGAAGCGACATCGGTGACGTGCTCATCGACCTGCTGATCACCGCTGGTGTCGAGCAGGTCAAGGTGCGCTCGGTGCTCACGTGCGAGTCTGCTGTCGGTGTGTGTGCGGTCTGCTACGGCCGTTCGCTCGCGACCGGCCTGCTCGTCGACATCGGCGAGGCCGTCGGCATCATCGCGGCCCAGTCGATCGGTGAGCCCGGAACCCAGCTGACGATGCGTACCTTCCACACCGGTGGTGTCGCGTCCGCTGATGACATCACCCAGGGTCTGCCGCGCGTCACCGAGCTGTTCGAGGCGCGCACCCCGAAGGGCGCTTCGCCCATCGCGGAGGCGGCCGGACGCATCACCATCGAGGACACGGATCGCGCTCGGCGCATCATCCTGACCCCTGACAACGGTGACGAGCCCATCGCCTACCCGGTGCTTCGTCGCGCGACCCTCCTCGTCGAGGACGGTCAGCACGTCGAGCTCGGCCAGCAGCTGCACGTCGGAAACCTCGACCCGAAGGAAGTTCTTCGCGTCAAGGGTGTCCGCGCCGTTCAGCTGCACCTGGTCGACGGTGTGCAGGGCGTCTACCGCTCGCAGGGTGTGCCGATCCACGACAAGCACATCGAGGTCATCGTTCGCCAGATGCTGCGCAAGGTCACGGTCGTCGACCACGGCGACACCGGGCTGCTGCCCGGCGAGCTCGTCGACCGGCTCAAGTACAACGAGCTGAACCGCGCAGCGCTCACCGAGGGCAAGCAGACCGCCTCGGCACGTCAGGAGGTCATGGGTATCACCAAGGCGTCGCTGGCGACCGAGTCGTGGCTGTCGGCCGCGTCGTTCCAGGAAACCACGCGTGTTCTCACGCAGGCCGCCATGGAGGGCAAGTCCGACCCGCTGATGGGCCTGAAGGAGAACGTCATCATCGGTAAGCTCATCCCGGCCGGCACGGGTCTCCCGCGCTACCGCGATGTGTCTGTCGAGGCCACCGAGGAGGCGAAGGCGGAGCGTTACCCGAACCGCATCTTCACCGACGACTCGACCTTCACCGAGGCTGACCTGAGCTTCATCGATCTGGACAGCTTCAACTCGTCGGACGACTACTCGCCCGGTACGTACAGCTAGTCCGCGCGGCGAGCACAGCTCGCCGCCGGACTAGGTCGAGTGGCGGCCCCTTCCGGGCCGCTGTATCGAGATCTAGCGCTCCACACGTTCGGCCCGTCGGCACTCCCGGCGGGCCGAACGCCGTTAAGCGATCGAACCCTCAGCGGCCCCGACGACCTCGTTGCGAGAGCCGGTGGATCCATCCACGAGCAGCGTCGCGACGCCCTCGCGGCCGGGCGGGAGCAGGCGGGCCACTACGCGACCATCGTGCGCCTCACTCAGCGCGGCGCTGATGCGCGTGATCACCAGCTCCAGATCCTCCGGGCGCACCGCCGCCGGATCGCTGTCGTCCAGCAGCACGACATCGACTCCGCGGCGCCGCGCCTGACGGGCCGCTTCGATGATGGGCGGCACGCTGAGGCTTCTCGCTCGCAGCCCGTCCCGCAGTTCGGCTTCGGCCACGGCGAACTCGCGTCGATCCTCCTCGGTGAGCTCCGCCCCGCTGACGAGAAGGGTGAGCAGCGGGGTGGCGAAGGCGTCGAGCTCCGCAAGGCGGTTGTTGCGCTCGGCGGTTGCCGCGACATCCGCCGCCTCGATTGCCGCGCGCGCCGAGGTCTCGGCCGTCAACTGCTGGATGCTCGCCGCCGTGCGCTCGAGCCCGATCGCGAACAGCGTGCCGACCACCAGGATGGGGAACTGCTTGGCCGTGAGCAGCAGGGCGGTCCCCGCACCGACCGCGGTCGTCGCACCCCAGATCACGATCACCGCCGACAGCAGCACGAAGCCGATCCATGCCCAGACGGGTCGACCCCGCAGGCTGATGTAGAACAGCGCGGCGGTACCCGCGCCGAGGTACCACTGCGAGAACCCGCCCCCGGACTCCAGCTGCCACGAGACCAGGGCGGCGACGATCGGCCAGACGGCGATCACGACGAGCGTGGTGCGCAGCGACACCTTCTCCTGGGGGTCCAGGGTCAGCACCACGCACACGGCGGCGAAGAGCCCGATCGCCGCGACGGTGGGCCACGCGGTGCGCACCTCGTTCAGCGACCAGATCGCGAGCACGGTGAGCGTGGCGAAGTACAGCCACATCATCACGTGCGCACCGCGCCCGTTGAGCTTGATCATCTCGAGTTGCCGCGCCTCAGTCGCGCTCATGAGCTTGTCCAGGTGAGGGTGACGACCGTGCCGAGCCCCCGGCCGGAGTCGACGCGGGCGGAGCCACCCGCAATCGCGCCGAGCCGCCCGCGGATGCTCACCAGAATCCCGAGGCGGTGTGGAGCGACATCCCTCGGCTCGAATCCCTGTCCGTTGTCGGAAACGGTCACGGTGACGGCGGCATCGGTGAGCGAGATGGAAGCGCGCCTCGCCACGCCGTCGCCCCGATCGATGGCGTGCGTGAGACTGTTGCGCACAGCCTCCGATGTCGCCTCCGCGAATGCGGCGGCCACGTCCGGCGGAATCGGGCGCTGGCGCTGACCGGTCGTCACGAACTCGATGTCCGGCGCCACGTCCAGCACCACCGAGCGGATGCGCGCAACGAAGTCCTCGACAGACACGTCGTCGGTCGCCTGGTCGCGTCCGCCCCGCAGCTGCTCGAGCTGGGTCAGCGTCGTCTGGGCCTGTCGCCTGACGGACTCGTCGAGTCCACCCCGCGAGGCGTAGAACAGGGTCGCCATGACGTTGTCGTGCACCAACGCGTCGAGGCGGGCCTGCTCCTGGGCGCGGGAGGCGGCGGCGGCCGCGCTCGCAGACGTGGTGCGGGCGAGCTCGGTGGCCGCATCGAGCGCGTAGCCGTTGCGCATCGCGACCATGGCGAGCGCGGTGAAGATCGCGGCGAATGTCAGCGTGAAGAAGGTGTACTGCAGCGGCACGGTCCAGTCGTGCTGTCCCGACGACACCCATCGCACGGGCGCGATCACGATGGAGTTCACGGCCAGGTAGACCCACGCCCAGGCCGGGCGCCAGGCGATGGCGGCCGGCACGGTCCCGAGCGCTGTGACCTCCAGAGGCCACGGGGCGAGGCCCGCGGGCAGTGCGGCATTCAGCGCCGGCACCCATGCCACGACTGCGAGGAGGAAGACGATGGCGTAGGCGCCGAGCATCCGTCGCAGGGTGGGAAGACTCACGAACTGCCCGACCACCGCGATCACGACGGGGGTACCGAACAGCGCAACGGCCGAGCCGATGTCGTACCAGGGGTACAGGTAGGGCAGCGACGAGATGATGGGCCCGAGCGAGAGGCCGAAGAAGACGAGCGTTGCGACGCCGGCCACGAGGGTGATGGTGCGGGCGACCCGGGCCGCGGCCTGGGGTCCCGCGGGTGCGACGACGGGGTTCACGGTTCCGGTGACGGCAGGATGCCGTCCTCGACGGCACGCTTGTACAGGTCGACCTTCGTCGCCGCCGGCCGTCCCGCGATCGCGTATTTGTAGCGGATTCTCCTGACGTACTCGGCGACGGTGGCCGCTGACAGCCCGGCGCGGTGCGCGACGGTCACCGACTTGTCACCCGCTGCGTACAGCGCGAGCACCTCCCGTTCCTTCGGGCTGAGTCCTGCAGAGCTCAGAAGCGGGTCAGCGTCGAGTGCGGCGGCCCACTCAGTGGTCGCGACGGTCGATCCGCGGGCGGCGCTGCGGATCGCCTCCAGGATCACGTCGCGCGACTCCGACTTGCGCACGATGCCCAGCACGCCGGCCCGGGACGCGGCACGCAGCTCGGCAGGATTGTCGGCGGCAGTGAAGGCAAGTACACGCGCATCGTGCTGCTGCAGCAGCGCGAGGTTTCGCTCGATCGTCGACCCATCGGAGAGTCGGATATCGAGCACAACCAGGTCGATCTCGCCGAGCCGGGGCACGAGGTCGTCGACGGTGAACACGCTGGACACGAGGGTGATGTCCGGCTGGTCAGCGAGAAGGAAAGCGAAACCCAGCTGCACCGTCTCGTGGTCGTCGACATGCGCGATCCGCAGCGCGCCGACACCCGAGTCGCCTGCCATGCCGGGCCCCTCTCGAGTGAGTGTCTTCAGATGAGGATGCCACGAATCCGGCGAGCGTGCCGTTGACCCCCGAACGGGTGTCATCGCATCGGACGACTGACGCCTTGAGGGGCAACCTGCCAGCATTCAGGAGGACCCTGAGATACCCGACCGGGAGCACCCACTCGTGAACCGACCTGCCATCCACGACCTTCTGGGCACAATCCTGTCCACGTGGTACCAGACGGCCGCCGCATGGGTGCCCCCGGGGGTCCTGTCCGAGCACACCTGCGACACCTGCTCGACGTCCCTCCTGGCCGACGCCGTCGACGTAGCGGCATGGCCTCACGACCTCATGCACGACCTCGCGACCGCGCTGAACCACGCCGTCGAGGAGATCAGCGAGTCCTGGGCTGACGACGGATGCTCCGACGGCTTCGACGAGGACGGCCGCATGCTCTGCGTGTTCACCCTCGTGCGCACCACCGTCATGGAGCACCGTGAGGATCTGCTCGATGTTCTGGCCGAGTGCGTGGAGCCGACGCTCGCCGAGTACCTCGAGATCGAGACCACCCGGGGCATCGCAAGTCTCGCCGAGTGGTCGAACGGCAACCCCGGCCGCTGATCCCCCTGCCCCTCTATTGCGGGGCTAGTGGCGCCGACGCGCCGCGGATACCGTAGAGAGTCGCTATCACTGGGGGGTGAAGTCGTGGCGTCTCTAGCTGAGATACTGATTCTGCGGGGCGTCATGCCCATCGAGAGTCTCGACACCATGACGAGCGCTCGGGCCGACGAGGAGCACCTCGTTCTGGATCTACTCGAGCGCGGCGTCATCACCGAGGCCCAGCTCGCCTCGGCGCGTGCCGCCCAGGCGGGCCTTCCCTTCGTGGAGCTGCTCGACTTCCCGATCGACCACAGTGCGGTATCGAAGGTGCCGGCGGCGATGTGCCGCCGCTACGAGGTGCTGCCGATCGGCTACTCCGGTGGGTACCTCATCCTGGCGATGGTCGACCCGGGCAACGTCTTCGCGATCGACGACGTGCGAGCAGCCACCGGTCAGCAGGTCAAGTGCGTGGTTGCCGAGCGCAGTGACCTCAGGGCCGCTATCGACCGCTACCACCGCGCCGATGGCGAACTCTCGAGCCTGCGCACGGAGCTCGAGGAGGTCGCATCCGCCGACCTCGTGCGTCAGGACCAGAACGAGCCCAAGGAGGATGACGCGCCGATCGTGCGATTCGTCAACCTGCTCATCAGCCAGGGCATCCAGGACATGGCGTCGGACATCCACATCGAGCCCGGTGAGTACGACATGGGCGTGCGCTACCGCATCGACGGCGTCATGCACGAGATGCAGCGCGCCCCCAAGAACATTCAGAACGGCGTGATCTCGCGCCTCAAGATCATGGCCGACATCGACATCGCCGAGCGGCGTCGTCCACAGGACGGTCGCATGTCGGTCAGCCACGGCGGTCGCAAGATCGACCTCCGTGTGGCGACTCTGCCGACTGTCTGGGGTGAGAAGGTCGTCATGCGTATCCTCGACAACTCGTCGAGCGGCATGAGCATGGACGACCTGAACCTGCTTCCGCGCAACCTCGAGGTCTACAAGAAGTCGTACTCGAAGCCCTACGGGATGATCCTCATCACGGGCCCGACTGGTTCCGGTAAGTCGACCACGCTGTACACGACGCTGACGGCTGTTGCGCGTCCGGAGATCAACGTGATCACCGTCGAGGACCCGGTCGAGTACCGCATGAAGGGCATCAACCAGGTGCAGGTGAACCCGAAGGCCGGGCTCACGTTCGCGAGCGCGCTGCGCAGCATCCTGCGTTCCGACCCCGATGTGGTGCTGCTGGGTGAGATCCGCGACCACGAGACAGCCCAGATCGCTATCGAGGCTTCGCTGACCGGCCACCTCGTGCTGTCGACCCTGCACACCAATGACGCGCCGAGTGCCGTGACCCGTCTGATCGAGATGGACATCGAGCCCTTCCTCGTCGGCTCCGCCCTCGATTGTGTTGTTGCCCAGCGACTGGCCCGCCGCCTCTGCGATCGGTGCAAGCAGTCGTACCAGCACGACCCGTACGAGCTCACGCAGCTCAACGTCGGGTACGACCCGTCGACGCCGCCACCCACCCTGTTCCGACCGGTGGGCTGCACGAACTGTTCCAAGACCGGCTACCGCGGTCGCATTGCCATCCACGAGGTCATGACCGTCACCGAGGACATCGAGCGCCTCGCGGTGGCTCGCTCCTCGAGCGCCGAGATCGCGCGCCTGGCACGCCAGCAGGGCATGCTCACGCTGCGCGAGGACGGCTGGATGAAGGCCCAGATGGGCCTGACCTCGGTGGAAGAGATCTTGAGAGTTGTGGCCTAGGGGGACCCATGAACAACAAGCCTGTGTACGAGATACCCATCAGCGGGGAAGAGAGGGTGCCGCCAGTGAACTACCCGCCGCCCGGCACGACCGTGCAGCCGCCGAGCTACCTGAACGCCCCGCCGCCGAGCGCCGCCAGTGCGGCCTTCGGTGACCCGGCGCCCGACCTCAACTTCGCCCCACCCGTCGCGCCGCGCGCGAGCCGCATCGACCCGAGCGTCGTGGATGCCACGGCGCGCGCGAGCAGCCTGCAGGCCGATCCCGACCTGATCCTCGCCCTGGAGGAGGTACTGCGCATGCACGCCTCCGACCTTCACGTCACGGTGAACGCCGTGCCGATGATCCGGGTCGACGGGGGACTTCGGCCGATCGAGAGTTCAGGCGTCTGGGACCGGGCGAAGGTCACCTCGGCGCTGCGGAGCATCCTGACGCCGCAGCAGGTCGCCCGCTTCGACGAGGAGCATGAACTCGACCTCGCGTACACGATCTCGGCCAACGCCCGCTTCCGTGTCAACATCTACCAGCAGCGCAACTCGATGGGCGCGGCCTTCCGGCTCATCCCCACCGACATCAAGCAGCTGTCGGAGCTCGGCGTGCCCGAGTCGGTGGCCAACTTCGCGACGCTCGCTCGAGGTCTCGTACTTGTGACCGGCCCCACCGGTTCGGGTAAGTCGACCACTCTTGCGGCTCACGTCGACCTGGTGAACCGCACGCGAGCCGACCACATCGTGACCGTCGAGGACCCGATCGAGTTCCTGCACTCCAACCACCGCTCGCTGGTGAACCAGCGCGAGGTCGGCAGCGACACTCACAGCTTCACGGCGGCACTCAAGCACGTGTTGCGCCAGGACCCCGACGTCATCCTCATCGGTGAGCTGCGCGACCTCGAGACCATCTCGATCGCGCTGACCGCCGCCGAGACCGGTCACCTCGTGTTCGCGACCCTGCACACTCAGGATGCCGCGCAGACGATCGACCGCGTCATCGACGTGTTCCCGCCGCACCAGCAGGCCCAGGTGCGCTCGCAGCTCGCGGCAACCCTGCGCGGAGTCGTCTGTCAGACGCTCGTCAAGCGCGCTCAGGGTGACGGCCGTGCGGTCGCCACCGAGGTGCTCGTCACCACGCCCGCCATCGCGAACCTCATCCGCGAGGGCAAGACCTACCAGATCCCGAGCGCGCTCCAGGCGGGTCGCAGTCTCGGGATGCACACGCTCGACCAGCACCTGGCCGACCTGGTCAACACCGGCCAGATCACCTACGTCGCGGCGGTAGAGAAGGTGCACGACGCTGCCGGCTTCGACCGGCTCATCAACCGCATGGACGGCTCCGGAGTGAGCGTCCAGCAGCACGAATTCGCCACAGACTTCGGAGCGAGGTAACCATGTCCACGATCACCGCGCAGGCGTACGCCTACAAGGGCCGCGACACGAGCGGCAAGGTCATCAAGGGCCGCATGGAGGCGTCCAGCGAGTCAGCTGTGGTGTCCCGGATGCGCTCAATGGGCCTGTCTCCCGTGGAGATCCGCCCTACGTCTGCCGGGGCCGGCCTCAACATGGAGATCAACCTGGGCGCGTTCGAGAAGGGCGTCAAGCTCAAGGACATCGCGATCATGAGCCGCCAGCTGGCCACGATGATCGCTGCCGGTCTGAGCCTGCTGCGAGCACTGTCCATCCTCGCGTCGCAGACGGAGAACAAGACCTTGGGCTCGACCCTGGACTCGGTGCGGGTCGCCGTGGAGGGGGGCGCCGCGCTCTCCGACGCGCTTGCCCGTCACCGCCAGATCTTCCCGCCGATCATGATCCACATGGTGCGCGCGGGTGAGACGGGCGGGTTCCTGGACCACGCGCTCGAATCGGTGGCCGACACCTTCGAGGCTGATGTGAAGCTGCGATCGACCATCAAGTCCGCGCTCACCTACCCAGTCGTCGTGCTGATCATGGCTGTCGTCTCCGTTATCGGCATGCTGCTGTTCATCGTGCCGATCTTCGAGAAGATGTTCGCCGACCTCGGCGGCGAGCTGCCGCTGCCCACCCAGATCCTCGTGATCCTGTCGAGGGCCATGGTGTGGATCGCGCCGGTGCTGCTGGTCGGTGGCATCGCGTTCGCCATCTGGTGGAAGCGCAACAAGCACACGGATGCCGTGCGCAGCCGGGTCGATCCGCTCAAGCTGCGTCTTCCCGTCTTCGGCGACCTGTTCCGCAAGGTCGCCATTGCGCGCTTCACCCGCAACTTCGCAACCATGACCGGTTCGGGGGTTCCCGTGCTTCAGTCTCTCGCAATCGTGGGGGAGACCTCGGGCAACTGGGTGATCGAGAAAGCGCTGATCAACGTGCAGGACTCCGTGAGGGCCGGCCGTACCATTGCCGAGCCGCTCGCGAACGAGCCCATGATCCCGTCGATGGTCACGCAGATGATCGCGGTCGGCGAGGACTCGGGGTCTCTCGAGCAAATGCTCAACAAGATCAGCGACTTCTACGACGCCGAGGTGCAGGCGACCACCGAAGCGCTGACCTCGCTCATCGAGCCGCTGATGATCGCGGTCATCGGCACCGTGATCGGTGGCATGATCATCGCGCTGTACATGCCCATCTTCACGATCTTCGATCAGATCCACTAGGCGCAGGACATGGTTCGCGACAGGGGTTTCACTCTTGTTGAGCTGCTCATAGTTGTCCTGGTGATCGGCATCCTGTCCGCTGTTGCGGTCCCGACGTTCGTAGGGCAGCGCAATCAGGCGAGGGATGCCGCGGCGAAGTCCGACCTCGGTCATGCGAAGCAGGCGATGCTCGCCTATGCAACAGTCAACGGCGCCTACACGAGCACGGTGGCAAATCTGAACCAGTTCGGGTACACCACGAGCTCAGGCAACACGGCTACGTCGATCCGATTGGGAGCGACGACCAGCAAGTTCTGCATCCAGACGCGATCCGCGACCGGCACCACGTGGAAGATCCGGTACAACTCGGGTGTGATTTCCGGTTCGTGCGGTGCCGCTGACGTCGCGTAAACAACCCGAAGTGGGGGTCGGAGCGGGGCCAAGTGCCCCCCTTCGAGGGATTTCGATCTGTACCCCGATGAGGACACACTGTGTGACGGGGGTCAAAGTACTTTGGGGGGCCTCCTGTCCACTCTTCACAGAACGACGGGATTGACAATGACTACGAAACGACTGCGCCAGGATGAACGGGGGTTCACCCTCATCGAGCTGCTGGTGGTAGTACTCATCATCGGTATCCTCGCTGCTATTGCGATACCGGTGTTCGTCAGCCAGCAGAACCAGGCGAAGGATGCCGCGGCCAAGTCCGACCTCGGATCGGCCAAGTTGGCCGAGATCTCCTACGCGACGGCGAACAACGCGTACACGAGCACGCTGGCCAACCTCGCAACTTACGGATACACGACGACCACGGGCAACACGGCTACGGCGATCACGCTGGGCGCGACCACGAGCAAGTTCTGCATCCAAACGACCTCCGCAACCGGAACGACGTGGAAGATCACCTACAACACTGGCGTCGTGTCGGGCGCCTGCGTTGCGGCCGACGTGGCTTAGTACTCACGACCGAAGTCGAAGGGGCATCGCCTGCGGGTGGTGCCCCTTCGGCGTCTAAGGGGGCCGGCGGCATCCCTCGTATTGGGGGTGTGTTTATGGCTTTGTACCCCCTTATGAGGGATTTACGTACCTCGGCTGCCCCGGGAACATATCCAGTGGGGGTCAGCAAGATATTTGGGGGACCTCCTGTCCACTCACTTTGACGGAACAGGAAGAACAATGATTACTGCAATTCACAAGTCGATGGCAGCCAAGCGCGACGCCATCAAGAACAACGACAAGGGTTTCACGCTCATCGAGCTCCTGGTCGTCGTCCTGATCATCGGCATCCTCGCCGCGATCGCCATCCCGGTGTTCCTCGGCCAGCAGGACCAGGCCAAGAACGCCGCGATCCAGTCCGACCTCGGCAACGCGAAGATCGCCATGATCTCCTACGCGACTGCCAACGGTGGCACCTACCTCGGTGTCAGCAACCAGGCCGCGACCGCGACCGCACTCGGCACCTACGGCTACACCGGCAGCTCGGTCGCCGTCATCACCGGTGGCGCCAGCTTCTGCCTCCAGGGCACCTCGGCCGCGACCGGCAGCCCGGCATACAAGATCACCTACAACGGCGGTGCCGTGGCAGGTACCTGCTAAGCACCACCTAGCACTACCTGTGGGGCGCTGCTCCGGCGGCGCCCCACAGTCATCACCACCGCACTGAAGCATCACCAGCACGACACGATCAGAGGGGGGCTCGATCGCATGTTTACACCGCAGGCGAAGTCGGCCTCCGCGAACGACGAGGGGTTCACACTCGTCGAGGTGGTCGTCTCGATCATCGTTCTCGCACTCATTGCACTCGCACTTCTACCGCTGCTCATCCAGGGGATCAAGCAGTCAGCACAGGCGGCCGCAATCGCCAGCGCCGTGCAACTCGCCAACAGCCAGGTCGACTTGGCCCGCGCGCAGGCGACCACGTGCACCGCTGTCACCGCCACGCCGGCCGTCACCGTCTCGTCGACAGCGACCTACCGAGGTGTGCCGCTCGTCGTCACCAAGACCGTGGGCGCGTGCCCGACTCCGACGCCGAGCGCGACCGCCCCTGGCACCATCCCGTTCACCGCCACGGTCACTCGCAGCGACACCGGCGAGACTCTCGCGACGGTGTCCACCAAGATCCTCGTTACGGGCGGCTGACGTGATCGTGCAGTCGAACGACAAGCAATCGGGCTTCACCCTGATTGAGCTCATGGTGGGCGCCCTGCTCACTGTGCTGGTGCTCACGATCGTGGGCGGACTTGTGATCAGTTCGACCCGTTCGGAGGGAATCGTCAGGTCGGTGGCGCAGGCGACTCAGGCGGGGCAGGTCGTCACAGCTTCGGTACAGAACGGCATTCGCAACTCCGCGATCTCGCTGAACACGGGAACTCCCTACCGGCTCACCACGCCGAGTGGCTCCGACCAGCTGCTCGTGGCGCTCGTCGTCTCATCCGGAACCACCGCGACCGCAAGTTGCTCGGCCTGGTACTACTCGGCGAGTGCCGGTGAGGTGCGCTACACGACCTCCTCGTCGGCCATCGCGGCGCCGACCGCAAGCCAGCTGGCGACGTGGACCCTGCTCTCGAAAGGCGTCGCACCGGTATCGCCGAGCACCGCGATCTTCACAGCGAACGGCACATATGGACTCACTCTCGCGTTCCAGGAGGCTGCCGGTTCGGCGTCGCCGATCGTGTTCCAGAGTTCGATCACCAGCCGCACTGGAATGACAGGAGCCATCGCATGCTACTGACCCGAATTCACTCCGCCCTCACGCGCGACGATCGAGGTGCCGCACTCGCGGCGGCGATGTCGCTCATGCTTCTGGGTGCGCTCCTGTCGGTGCTCATCCTCTCCAGCGTGGTGGCCACCTTCTCCGCGACCACGGGAACCCGCGCGAGCGTGCAGTCCGAGGCATCCGCACAAGCCGGAATCGACGTCGCGCTTGCCTCCGTAATGTCGGGCAACTGCGTGTCGAGCTACACCAGCACCACCGTCCCCAAGTACTCCGTGGCAGTGAGCTACACCACCTCGCCGACCCTCAGCACGCCCGGGCTGACTTGGGTCAGCGGATGCCCGACCGCTTCGGCACCCTTCATGAAGATCACGTCGACGGGAACCGCCGGCAGTCCCGCGGTCGGCACCACGACATTCGGCAACACCGAGGCTGTCGAGGCAATCTACGCCCGGCCCGTGAGCACTGCGATCCTGCAGGCCACCGGACCTGCCGTTTACGCCTATTCCTCGCAGTCATTCGCGGGTTCAGGCACTCTGGTGTCGCTCGATGGCACGAACGACGCCGATGTGATGATCAAGACCGGCGATGTCGCTTGCTCGGGCGGTGCGGCAGCCAAGGGTGACTTCGTCGTCAACGAGGGCAATCTCACGCTCAGCGGTTCATGCGGAGTCACCGGCAATGTCTGGGCCTCGGGTAGCGGAAAGGGAGTCATCAACCTGTCCGGTGGTGTGGTCGTCGGCGGGAATGCGGTGGGAAACGGACTCATCATCAGCTCTGGATCTGTCGGTGGTTCGACCTGGACCACAGGTGCCACAACCATCAACAGCGCGACAATCGGCGGGGGCGTCACCGTCACGGCCAACAATTTTGTGACGGGCGGCAGCAACAAGATCGGCGGCAATCTGTGGGCGTCAGGAAGCGCAGAGTTGACCAACGGCGACGATGTCAAGGGCAATGCAACCGCTCAGACGCTCAAGCTCAGCGGCGGTAACGTCGGGTCTTCTGCGAGTAACGAAGCGTGGTCGCGCGGCGATGTGACGGGAGTGACTTGGTTCACCATCAAGTCGCACCTCACGGCAAAATCAGTGCCCTCGGGCATGACGGCGGGAGGCGGGATCACAGTCGTACCAGCAGGCCCGGGCGCGGGCGGCGCCGCACCTGCAACGCCGACCTCGCCGATCGTGCCGAACTGGGTCAACTTCACCTACCAGGCATCGGATTGGCCGGGGTATACGGTCGCGACCCTCGGCACCACCTGCACGTCAACGACCCTTCAGACCGCGATCAACAGCTTCAGTGGCGGCAAGGGTGTCATCGATGCTCGGGCATGCACCGCCCCGATCTTCATGGGCGGCAGCACTAAAGTTGCGCTGTCGAACGACGTCGCCATCATCTCGACCTACGGCTTCGATCTCAGCTACAGCAAGGGTGGCGGTGGTTTCAGCTCGACCGTGCCAGTCGACCTCTTCCTCATCACGCCCGACACCACGGCGGAGTCGCCAGCAACACCGACGTGCCCGAGTGGATCGAGCATCCTGGTGGGCGGTGGGTTCACATTCAGCAGCACCATCTCGACGATCATCTACACGCCGTGCAAGGCGGCAATCGGATCCGGCATCAACTTCTACGGCCAGGTCTTCGCGGGTCAGGCAGTCGTGGACGGCGCTGCGAAACTGTTCTACACGACGGTCGGGCTGCCCGGCTGGAACCTCGACACCGGAACCACCTCCAGTGTCACCTCGTCGCCCAATGCCTGGGCGTCCGTTTCGACCCGCAATGTGACGGGATGATCGTGGTTGCCGTCATCGGGGTTTTCGGTGCTCTCATCGGGTCCTTCCTCAACGTCGTGATCTACCGCGTGCCCCTGGGCCGTTCGGTCGTGGCGCCAGCCAGCGCCTGCGGGCAGTGCGGGCATCCGATCCGCTGGTACGACAACATTCCTGTGATCTCCTGGCTTGCGCTCCGCGGCCGCTGCCGCGATTGCGGGGCGCACATCTCCGTGCGCTACCCCCTCGTCGAGCTCGCTGGCGCTGTGGCGTTCGTCTTCGTCGCCCTGCGGTTCCTGCCGGGCATCGTATCCGCGACCTCGGTGATGGCCCTGGTTGCGGGCATCCTCGCCCTCGTCGGCTACCTGTACTTCGTTGCGATCAGCCTCGCGCTGGCGCTCATCGATCTCGACACCCAGCGACTGCCCAACGTGCTCGTGCTGCCGTCGTACGCAGTCGCAGCCGTCACTCTGGGCGCTTCGTCGATTATCGGCGGATCCCTCCCCGCCCTCCTGCCGGCGGCTGTCGGCGGTGTTGGGCTGTTCCTCGTCTACCTCACACTTGCCTCCGCGTGGCGCGGCGGCATGGGCTTCGGCGATGTCAAGCTCGCGGGCGTCATCGGCATCTATCTGGGCTGGCTCGGCTGGGACGTGCTCGCCGTGGGCGCGCTAGCTGCGTTCCTCCTTGGCGGAGTCTTCGGCGTGATCCTCCTCGTGTCGCGCTCGGCCGGGGGCAAGACGGCTGTACCGTTCGGACCGTGGATGCTCGGGGGAGCCTGGGTGGGCATCCTCGGGGGCCATGAGATCGCCGCCTGGTATCTCGCACTGTTCGGATTGGGAGTGTCATGACCGCGCGTATCGTCGGCCTCGACATCGGAAGCGCCAGCGTGCGCGCGGTGGAGGTGAAGAACCCCGACAAGCCCAGCCGCATGATCCTGAAGACGCAGGAGCTGCCGCTGCCCGAGGGGTCGGTCAGCCGCGGTGAGGTCATCGACGTGGCGACGGTCTCCATGACCATCCGACGCCTCTGGGCGATGGGCGGCTTCGGCTCGAAGGATGTCGTGCTCGGCATGGGCGGGCCCCGGGTGCTCTCCCGGGAACTCACCATGCCCCGCGCCCCGATAGCCCAGCTTCGGGAGTCATTGCAGTTCCACGTGCAGGACCTCCTGCCGGTTCCGGTGTCGGAGGCGATTCTCGACTTCTACCCCGTGAGCGAGGCCAACGGCGACAATGGTCCGGTCATCAACGGCCTCCTCGTCGCCGCCGTCAAGGAGGCAGTCAACGCGAACATCGCGGCGGTCACCCGCGCCGGCCTGCGTGTTGCTCAGGTCGACCTCATCCCCTTCGCGCTGGCGCGCGCGCTCGCGCCGGTCGGCGTCGCCCGCGGCCTCGAGGCGATCGTGAGCATGGGCGCGAACTCCACCAACGTCGTGATCACCGAGAGCGGAGTGCCGCACTTCGTGCGCATCATCCCGTCCGGCGGCGACGACATCACCCGCGCCTTGTCAACGAGACTCAAGCTTGCGCCGCAGGCCGCGGAACTGACCAAGCGCGCGGTCGGCCTCGATGCCGCCAACGCGACCCCTGACCAGCGGCCCGCCGTCGAGATCGTCTATGAGATCGCGGGCGAGCAGCTCACCAGCATCCGCAACACGCTCACCTTCCACCTGAACTCGCACCCCGGAGCACAGCTGACCCGCATCATTCTCGCGGGCGGAGGCTCCGAACTCCGCGGAGTGGGTCGTGCTCTGGCCGAGATGACGGGCGTGCAGGTTGTCCAAGGCGATCCACTGGGTGGTGTTCCGGTGGGCAAGCAGATGCGCGCGAGTCGCGAGCAAGTCGTGGCACTCACCACAGCGATCGGACTCACCTTGGGGGTGGAGGAATGAGCAAGCGCACCGAGCGGGACGCCGTCGTGATCGGTGGCGAGCCGCGCGTCAATCTCCTCCCGCCGGAGGTCGCCCTGCGCAAGAAGGCGCGGTCCGCTCGACGCGGCCTCGTCGCCCTCGTGATCATCGTGCTGCTCGCCGTCGCCGGCGGCTACGGGGTCGCAACCGTTCGTGCCTTGGCTGCGGAGGCCGAGCTCGCCGTGTCGCAGGCGCGCACCGCTGAGCTTCTGGCCGAGCAACTCCAGTACGGCGAGGTGACCACCGTGAGCGGCAACGTGCAGGCAGTCAAGGATGCCCGCACCGTCGCGGTCTCCACCGAGGTGCTCTGGAACGAGTACTACACGAAGATCCGCGACTTGATTCCGGTGGACACTACCATCAGCAGTTTCGTTGTCGATGGCCGCGCTCCCTGGGAGCCTGACAACGTACCCGCCGGACCGTTGCGCCAGCCGAGGGTCGCCACGATCACCTTCGTGATCGCGTCCGCTGGCCCGTTCCCGGTGCAACCGTTCGTCGCGCAGATCTCGAAGATCCCCGGTTTTGTGGATGTCACCGCTGACGTGATCACCAAGGATGGCGAGTCCTACACGACGCAGTTCACCTACAACCTGGGAGCCGACGCACTCTCGGGCCGTTTCCCCGCCGGTGAGGAGGCGAGCAACTGATGTCGAACCGACTGTGGATTTTCGGGGCGGTGCTCGCCAGTATCGCGATAGTCGTGCTCGGCTGGGTCGTCGGCATCTCACCCAAGCTCGCCGAGGGCGACGCGGCTGCGACCCAGCGCCAGAACGTGGACAGCCAGAACTTGGCGCAGGAGCAGGCGAACGTGCTCCTCAAGGAGCAGTTCTCCAAGATCAAGACCTACCAGGACGAGCTCAAGAAGCTTCAGGTCTCGGTGCCCGCGTCGGCAGCACTGGATGTGTTCTCGGACCAGATCGTCACGGACGCGGTGGCCAATGGGCTGATACTGACGAACCTCACGTCACTTGAGGCGGCCGTTTACGGCGGTTCCGTGGATCCAACCGCGGCGACCAATCCCGACACGGTGAAGCCGGAGGAGTCCACCGCTACCGACCCCAACGCGCCGGCGGCCGGCCTTAACCCGTCTCTGACGAACCGATTCTTCACGATCGGCGTGTCCCTGAAGGTCACCGGTGGCGCCGACCAGATCTTCACCTTCGCGAAGGGCCTGCAGGGTGACAAGCGGCTGTTTCTGGTCACCGACATCCAATTCACTACCGATGGCGAACCGGGTGCAACCATCACCGGGTTCATCTTCGTGGTCGCCGACCCCCCTGCCGCCGCTCAATAGCAACCCCTGTCTCCCGTGCAGCCGCGCTCACTAGACTGAGCGCGCATATCCCACGAGGTAGGAGGAGTCGGCAATGAGCGACGCACCAGTGTCACCCGAGCCCAAGAAGCCCCGCACCACCAAGCCGGAGGTCATCGAGGACGCTGTGGTCATCGAGGAGCCCGCAACCACGGCTGCTTCGAGCGAGCCCACCAAGGTCGAGCCCGTCGTCATCGACAGCCCGCCTGTCGAGACCCCCTCGCCCCAGGTCGTCTATGTGCAGACTCCCGCCCCGCCCAAGAAGAAGGGCAACCGCGGTATCGGTTCGGTTCTCGCCATCGCATCCGGCCTCATCTTCGCGGCGGCCTTCGCGCTGGTGGTCGCGGCAATCGCCAACCTCAGCGGCATCGGGCGCTTCACCGTCACCTTCCTGGCGCAGCCCAGCTTCTACGTTCCCGTGCTGTTCTACATCATCGGCGCGGTACTCCTGGTGATCATCGTGAACCGCGCCGGATGGGCCGCCTACGTGCTCGGCAGCATCTTCGTGGGTCTGGTGGTCTACTTCGGCACCGTGGGCGTGCTGCTACTCGGCCAGGGCGTCATCCTGAAGACCCCGTCCGAGGCCGCGGCGCTGCTCGCTCTGGGGCTCACCAACCCGCTCGTGATCGCGGCCAGCCTCGTGGCGCGTGAGGTCTCGATGTGGACGGGCGCCCTGATCAGCCGTCGCGGACGCCGCCTCAAGGTGCACAACGCCACCGCCCACGAGACGTGGGAGCGCGAAGTCGCCCAGAAGAAGGCGGAGCATGAGCGCACCTCCGCAGCTGCCACCGCCGTCTAATCCGGCCTTACTGCCCGTACTCGCTGCTGTCGTCTACGTTGCGGCCGTCGTAGCAGGCTGGGGGATTCTCAGCCTGCTGCTCGACCGCGACGTGATCGACTACCCGGATGCGGGCCCACTGCTGGGCCCGGCCATGGCCGTTGCCGGCGGTGTCGTGACGTGGCTGGTGCTCTGGCGACGCCCGGCGAGGGTGCTCGCGGCGGTCGCGATCGCCGGCTTCGGAACCTACCTGGCGGTCATCCTCATCGGCGCGATCGGGTACACGGTGACCCGCGCAGACGGCTCATGGATGCTGCTGGCCGGCGCACACTTCGCGCTCAGCCCGTTCGTGGCCGCTGCCGCTGGGCTCTCGGCACTGACCGTGCTGGTCGTTCGAGCGGTTCAGCCGTGAGCGCAATCATTTGACCGGCGTGTCCGGCAAGACTATTCTTGGCGAGGTGTGCGCTTTGTCGTGCGCTTGAAGCATGCCTTCGAGTCATTGCACTTCGCACCACCGGGTTCGCTCATCGAACGACCCCCACGGCATACCCACAAATCTCGGCGAAAGCTCGACCTGTGGGTCCAGATGAACTCGACCGGCCCGCCAGTCGAATGCTAACCATCAAGACGCTGTCACCGTGCAGCAATTACAAGGAGTTACTTAGTGCCCACCATTCAGCAGTTGGTGCGTAAGGGACGCACGCCGAAGGTCGTCAAGACCAAGGCGCCCGCCCTCCGCTCCAACCCGCAGCAGCGCGGCGTTTGCACGCGTGTCTACACGACGACCCCCAAGAAGCCGAACTCGGCTCTGCGCAAGGTCGCTCGCGTCAAGCTCTCCAACGGAACCGAGGTCACGGCCTACATTCCCGGCGAGGGTCACAACCTTCAGGAGCACTCGATGGTCCTGGTCCGCGGCGGTCGCGTGAAGGACCTCCCCGGCGTGCGCTACAAGATCATCCGTGGCGCCCTCGACACCCAGGCGGTCAAGAACCGTAAGCAAGCGCGCAGCCGCTACGGAGCGAAGATGGACAAGAAGTAATGCCTCGTAAAGGACCAGCACCGAAGCGTCCCGTTGTCGCGGACCCGGTCTACGGAGCTCCCATCGTGAGCCAGCTCGTCAACAAGATCCTGCTCGATGGCAAGAAGGGCCTCGCCGAGCGCATCGTCTACGGTGCACTCGAGGGCGTGTCTGCCAAGAACGGCCAGGATGCTGTCGTCACCCTCAAGAAGGCGCTCGACAACGTGCGCCCCACCATTGAGGTCAAGTCCCGCCGCGTCGGTGGCTCGACGTACCAGGTTCCGGTCGAGGTCAAGGCGCACCGCGCCAACACTCTCGCCCTGCGCTGGCTCACGAGCTACGCCAAGGGTCGTCGCGAGAAGACGATGACCGAGCGTCTCACCAACGAGATCCTCGACGCCTCGAACGGCCTCGGTGCCGCGGTCAAGCGCCGCGAGGACACCCACAAGATGGCCGAGTCGAACAAGGCCTTCGCGCACTACCGCTGGTAGTCCGCAGCCGGTCGAGTAGCGCGTGAGCGCGTATCGAGACCAAGTTTCGATACGCGCTGCGCGCTACTCAACCAGCCCAGAATCCAACACCCTCTGAAAGTAGGAACACCGTGGCACAGGACGTGCTCACCGACCTGAACAAGGTCCGCAACATCGGCATCATGGCTCACATCGACGCCGGCAAGACGACGACGACCGAGCGCATCCTGTTCTACACGGGTATCACCCACAAGATCGGTGAGGTGCACGACGGCGCCGCGACGATGGACTGGATGGCGCAGGAGCAGGAGCGTGGCATCACGATCACCTCCGCCGCGACGACCTGTTTCTGGGACAAGCACCAGATCAACATCATCGACACCCCCGGCCACGTGGACTTCACCGTCGAGGTGGAGCGCTCGCTCCGCGTGCTCGATGGCGCGGTCGCCGTGTTCGACGGCAAGGAGGGCGTTGAGCCCCAGTCCGAGACCGTCTGGCGCCAGGCCGACAAGTACGACGTTCCGCGCATCTGCTTCGTCAACAAGATGGACAAGCTGGGCGCCGACTTCTACTTCACCGTCGACACGATCATCAAGCGCCTCGGCGCCAAGCCGCTGGTCATCCAGCTGCCGATCGGTTTCGAGAACACCTTCGAGGGTGTTGTCGACCTCGTCGAGATGCGCGCGCTCACGTGGCGCGGCGACTCGAAGGGTGACGTCGAGATGGGCGCCAAGTACGCCATCGAGGAGATCCCGGCCGACCTGGTCGAGAAGGCCAACGAGTACCGGGCCATCCTTCTGGAGACTGTCGCCGAGACTGACGACGAGCTGCTCGAGCGTTACCTCAACGGTGACACCGACTTCTCGGTCGCCGAGATCAAGAAGGCGATCCGCAAGCTCACGGTCAACAGCGAGATCTACCCAGTGCTGTGTGGCTCGGCGTTCAAGAACCGCGGCGTGCAGCCCATGCTGGATGCCGTCGTCGACTACCTGCCGAGCCCGCTGGACGTTCCCGCAACTGAGGGTCACGACGTGCGCGACGAGAGTGTCGTCGTCGAGCGTCACCCCGACGCCAAGGAGCCGTTCGCGGCACTCGCGTTCAAGGTTGCTGTGCACCCGTTCTTCGGTCGCCTCACCTACGTGCGCGTGTACTCCGGCCAGGCCGACTCGGGTGCTCAGCTGATCAACTCGACCAAGGGCAAGAAGGAGCGCATCGGGAAGATCTTCCAGATGCACGCCAACAAGGAGAACCCGGTCGACAGTGTCACCGCTGGCCACATCTACGCGGTCATCGGCCTCAAGGACACCACCACGGGCGACACCCTCTGCGACCCGAACAGCCAGGTCGTGCTCGAGTCGATGACGTTCCCGGAGCCCGTGATCGAGGTCGCGATCGAGCCGAAGACGAAGGCCGACCAGGAGAAGCTGGGTGTCGCCATCCAGAAGCTCGCTGAGGAGGACCCGACCTTCCGCACGGAGCAGAACCAGGACACCGGCCAGACGGTCATCAAGGGCATGGGCGAGCTTCACCTCGACATCCTTGTCGACCGCATGAAGCGCGAGTTCAACGTCGAGGCCAACGTGGGCAAGCCCCAGGTCGCCTACCGCGAGACGATCCGCCGCACTGTGGACAAGCACGACTACACCCACAAGAAGCAGACCGGTGGTTCCGGCCAGTTCGCGAAGGTGCAGATCTCGCTCGAGCCGATGGAAGTCACGCCCGAGAAGATCTACGAGTTCGAGAACAAGGTCACGGGTGGGCGCATCCCGCGCGAGTACATCCCGTCGATCGATGCCGGATTCCAGGCATCGATGGCGGTCGGCGTTCTCGCCGGGTACCCGATGGTCGGCGTGCGAGGCATCATCCTCGACGGTGCCGCCCACGATGTGGACTCCTCGGAAATGGCCTTCAAGATCGCCGGATCCATGGCGTTCAAGGAAGCGGCCCGCAAGGCCAGCCCCGTTCTGCTCGAGCCGCTGATGGCCGTCGAGGTGCGCACCCCTGAGGAATACATGGGTGACGTCATCGGTGACCTGAACTCGCGGCGCGGTCAGATCCAGTCCATGGAGGATGCGACCGGAGTCAAGGTCGTCACCGCCAAGGTGCCACTGTCGGAAATGTTCGGTTACGTGGGTGACCTGAGGTCCAAGACCTCCGGTCGCGCGGTGTACTCGATGAGCTTCGACAGCTACTCGGAAGTTCCCAAAGCGGTGGCTGACGAGATCATCCAGAAGAACAAGGGCGAATAGCCCCCAGGACTCGCAGGAGTCCGCCAGCACAAACCAACTAACATAAACACACACCAAACGCCTCAGCATCCGACAACCAGTCGGATGCTTGGCACCGAGTCCTGAGGAGGACCCACAGTGGCTAAGGCCAAGTTCGAGCGGAGCAAGCCGCACGTAAACATCGGAACGATCGGTCACGTTGACCACGGAAAGACGACGCTCACCGCGGCGATCTCCAAGGTGCTGGCTGACAAGTTCCCGTCCGCGACCAACGTTCAGCGCGACTTCGCGTCGATCGACTCGGCGCCGGAAGAGCGCCAGCGTGGTATCACGATCAACATCTCGCACGTCGAGTACGAGACGGCGAAGCGCCACTACGCGCACGTCGACGCACCCGGCCACGCTGACTACATCAAGAACATGATCACCGGTGCGGCCCAGATGGACGGCGCGATCCTCGTGGTTGCGGCGACCGACGGTCCCATGGCGCAGACCCGCGAGCACGTGCTGCTCGCCAAGCAGGTCGGCGTGCCGTACCTGCTGGTCGCGCTCAACAAGTCCGACATGGTCGAGGACGAGGAGATCCTGGAGCTCGTTGAGCTCGAGGTTCGCGAGCTGCTCTCGAGCCAGGGCTTCGATGGCGACAACGCTCCCGTTGTGCGCGTCTCGGGCCTCAAGGCTCTCGAGGGTGACGAGAAGTGGACCCAGTCCATCCTCGACCTCATGGCTGCCGTCGACGAGTCCGTTCCGGACCCGGTGCGCGACAAGGACAAGCCGTTCCTCATGCCGATCGAGGACGTCTTCACGATCACCGGTCGTGGAACCGTCGTGACGGGCCGCGCCGAGCGTGGCACGCTGGCGATCAACTCCGACGTGGAGATCGTGGGCATCCGCCCCGTTCAGAAGACCACCGTCACGGGTATCGAGATGTTCCACAAGCAGCTCGACGAGGCCTGGGCCGGCGAGAACTGTGGTCTGCTGCTCCGCGGCACCAAGCGCGAGGACGTCGAGCGCGGCCAGGTTGTCGTCAAGCCCGGTTCGGTCACGCCGCACACGGACTTCGAGGGCACCGCCTACATCCTGTCCAAGGATGAGGGTGGCCGTCACAACCCGTTCTACGCGAACTACCGTCCGCAGTTCTACTTCCGCACCACCGACGTCACCGGCGTCATCACGCTGCCCGAGGGCACCGAGATGGTCATGCCCGGCGACACCACCGACATGACGGTTGAGCTGATCCAGCCCATCGCCATGGAGGAGGGCCTGCGTTTCGCCATCCGTGAGGGTGGCCGCACGGTCGGCGCCGGAACGGTGACGAAGATCCTCAAGTAGTTCCGCTGGTCGAGTAGCGGCGCAAGCCGCATATCGAGACCACACCGACAGGGGTCGGGCCCGCATGGGTCCGGCCCCTTCGTCGTTCTCCCTGTCGACGCGGCTGCCCCGGTCGCTAGGATGCCCTCATGACTGGCAGGGTGCTCGGCGTCGTTCTGCAGGCCGTCATCGGCACGGTACTGACCGTCGTGCTCGCCGGCCTCTACTTCATGCTCATCCTGGGCGTGGCCCCCTCGGAGGCATTCTTCGATCAGGGGATCCGGCTCGTGCTGGGCTTCGTCGACATTGGGATCGTCACCTGGGTGGTACTGCTCGTCGTGGGGGCGGTTCGGCGCAGGGGTCTCGGGTGGGGCGTCGGGGGGTCGCTGCTGGCGGCCCTCGTCGGCGCGGTGGTGAACCTGATCTGGATCGTCATCCTGTCGGCCATCAACGGCGGCGCAGACATCTTCGCGATCGCCCTCGGCGTGCAGGCCGGCATCTTCTTCCTGATCGCCGTGGCGATCACCGCACCGCTTGTTCTGCGGGTGTTCGTGCGGCGATGAGGATGCCCGCGGCGATGCATCCCGCGAGCACGAGCAGCGCGCCCCAGGGTGACCGACCCCCGGGCACTAGCGCCAGTACCGGGACCAGGGCTGCCGCACCAGCACCCAGCCATCGACGCTGTAGCGCCAGCGCTCCCGCGAAGCACAGGGCGATCGTCACGGGCGCGATCCAGTAGTACGGCAGCACGAGTGGGTCGAACGCCAGTCTCGCGACCACGATCGCCAACGGGGTGAGCCACAGACCGTGGTCGGCGCGCCGGCAGAGCAGCGCCAGCCCCGCGCCCGCAATCAGGGCCACCGCGGTCTGCACGAGACGCCACGGCCACGGGAAGACATCGGCGCCGGACAGTAGCAGGTGCACGAGCGAGTCATCGTCGATTCCCCATTCCTTACCGAACATGCGGAAGGGACCGGCGATCACGAACGGGAGATAGATCACAGCGACGGTCGCGACGGCGGCGAGCCCAGCGCGAACCGGGCGGGGGCGAGCCGCGAGCAGAACCAGTGGTGCGCCCAGGACACTCCATACCTCCCAGCCTGCCGAGATCCCGAGCAGTACACCGAACGCGACGGGTCTGCCTTCGGCGGCGAGGCATCCGGCGACGATCCAGCAGAGCGGGATCACCACCTGCGACGGATGCCCCGACCCGATCGCGCTGGGCAGGAAGACCGCCAGCCATCCGACCGCACCCACAGCCAGGGGAACGAACCGGGCGAGCCGGTTGCTCGCCCCATCCCTGGGCAGGAAGAGCACCAGCAGCAGCGAGACGGTGAGCAGATACCCGCCGATGATCGCGAATACCGACCAGCCGACAACGCCCGAGACTCCGAGCAGTGCCGCCAGGCCGTAGCCCGCAAGCTCGAACGGCCCGGCCTGCACGCCCGCGTCGGAGTACGGCAGGGTCCACTGGCCCGTCAGCAGCGCTGCCCCGGCCGGTCCGAAGCGATCGAACTCGCCCGGGGGCTGACCGCCGCCGGGCCAGACGATCGCCAGGGTGCCCACGGCGATGAGTGGCAGAAGCAGGGCGCTCAGACCGGCTGCGAGCGGCAGCCGGCTCACGAGAACCCGGGCGGTGGGTGAGCCGCGCACCGCTGAGGTCACCCGCTCGACCCCGGCCCGGAAGCGGTCGCCTGCGATCACAGCCCCAGTATGGTCTAGGCCCGCCCCAGTGCGCGTGCACCCAGGGCGGCCGCCGTTGTCACGACGGTTGCGCCGAGCGCGTCGACCGCGTCATCCGTGACTCCGGAACGGAACGTGACACCGATCGCGGCGATCGGGTAGCCCTTGTGGTCGAGGGCGGCCGCACCCACCGACGAGTAGTCGGCCATGACGTCGCCCTGTTCGGCCGCCCAGCCGCGTTCGCGAGTGCGCATCAGGAGGGTGTCGAGTTCGGCGAGCGTGGCCGGCCCCGGCCCGACGCGCCGAACCAGGGAGTCGCGGGTCGGGTACAGCGCACGGATCTGCGACGCGGGGAGGGCTGCGAGCATGGCGCGCCCGGTTGCCGTCAGGTGAGCGGGCAGCCGCACGCCCACCGAGGACACCGTCGTGGGCGCCCTGGCACCCTGCACTTTGCCGATGTAGGTGACTTCGGCGCCGGTCAGCACGGCGAGGTGGGCGACCACGGCCACCGGTGACTCGGCAACCAGCCGATCCATCAGCGGCCCGGCGAGCCGACCGAGACGTTCGGTCTGCATCGACGCCGTTCCGATTTCGACGACGAGCGCACTCAGCCCGTACGCCCGGTCTTCGGGGTAGTGCACGACGAAACCTTCGTCCATCATCACGCGCACGAGTTGGTACACGGAGGACCGCGGCATCCCGAGGTCTCGAGCCAGGGTGGATGCCCGTACCGGGCCGCTCCGGCCGGCGAGGTAGCGCAGCACGGCGAGGGTGTTGCGCGCTGCGGGTATCCGTGGCATCCCGCCTCCTGTCTGAAATCTCATACAGAGTATGGCGTACACCCATCGCAGACGGGGCGCTGGAGGCGTTCAATGATCCCCATGAGCGAAGTCACAGTCGGAGTCGGCCCCCTCACCGTGGCGGAGGTGATCGCCGTGGCCCGTGACGGGATGCCCGTGGTCGTGGCACCCGCGTCGATCGCGGAGATGACGGCATCTCGCGCGGTCATCGAGGCACTGGCGGAGGATCCGCAGCCCCACTACGGCATCTCGACGGGGTTCGGCGCTCTCGCCACGAAGCACATCCCGATCGAGCAGCGCTTGCAGTTGCAGCGATCCCTGGTGCGAAGCCATGCGGCGAGTTCGGGCCCGGAGGTGGAGCGCGAGGTCGTGCGGGCCACCATGCTCCTGCGCCTGTCGACGATGGCGACGGGTCGCACGGGCGTGCGACCGGAGGTCGCTCAGACCTACGCCGCCATGCTCAACGCCGACATCACTCCGATCGTCGGCGAGTACGGCAGTCTCGGGTGCTCCGGCGACCTGGCGCCGCTCGCGCACTGCGCGCTGGCGGCGATGGGCGAGGGCAGCGTCCGAGTGGATGGCGCGGTACTCGCCGCCGCCGACGCCCTTGCGGCCGCGGGCATCGAGCCCCTCGTGCTACGGGAGAAGGAGGGGCTCGCCCTCATCAATGGAACCGACGGGATGCTCGGGATGCTCGCCATCGCCATCGGCGACCTCGACGATCTGCTGGACACTGCCGACCTCGCAGCGGCGATGAGCGTCGAGGGCCTCGCGGGCACCGATGCCGTGTTCGCCAGCGACCTTCAGGCACTGCGACCGCATCCCGGTCAGGCGACCAGCGCCGCGCACATGCGCACCGTGCTCGGGGACTCCGGCGTGATCGCCGCACATCGTGCCACCGGGTTCACCCGGGTGCAGGACGCGTACTCACTGCGCTGCGCCCCCCAGGTGCACGGTGCCGCCCGCGACACCGTCGCTCACGCTCGCCGGGTGGCAGCAATCGAACTCGCGAGCGCCATCGACAATCCGGTCGTGACGCTCGACGGTCGAGTCGAATCGAACGGCAACTTCCACGGTGCGCCGGTCGGCTACGTGCTCGACTTCCTCGCGATCGTCACGGCGGATGTCGCGAGCATGAGCGAGAGGCGTACCGACAGGTTTCTCGACAAGTCGCGCAATGGCGGGCTCAACCCGTTCCTGGCCCATGATCCGGGGGTCGATTCCGGTCACATGATCGCCCAGTACACGCAGGCGGGAATCGTGAGCGAGCTGAAGCGCCTTGCGGCGCCGGCATCCGTCGACTCCATCCCCACCAGCGCCATGCAGGAGGACCACGTGTCGATGGGCTGGAGCGCAGCACGCAAGCTGCGCCGCAGCATTGACGGTCTGCAGCGGGTGCTCGCGATCGAGCTCATGACGGCGGCCCGCGGCATCGAGATGCGCGGCGCTCGACCGTCAACGGTGAGCGCTGCCGTCATCGGCGCGCTGCGAGAGGTCGTGCCCGGACCGGGCCCCGATCGGTACCTCGCGCTCGACATACAGGCCGCCGTCGACGCGGTCGTCAACGGAACACTGCTCGCAGCAAGCGGGATTGGAGCAACACGATGATCACAGCGCACCGAGGCTCGACGCTTCACACACTCGGCTGGCCGCAGGAAGCGGCTCTGCGGATGCTGCAGAACAACCTCGATCCCGAAGTGGCGGAGCATCCCGAGAGCCTCGTCGTCTACGGCGGCACCGGCAAGGCCGCCCGTGACTGGCCGAGCTATCACGCGATCGTCAGAACGCTGGAGACGCTCAGGGGTGACGAGACACTGCTCGTGCAGTCCGGCAAGCCGGTCGGCGTGATGCAGACCCACGAGTGGGCACCGCGGGTGCTGCTGGCCAACTCGAACCTCGTGGGCGACTGGGCCAACTGGGACGAGTTCCGTCGCCTCGAGCAACTGGGTCTCACGATGTACGGCCAGATGACGGCGGGCTCGTGGATCTACATCGGCACGCAGGGCATCCTTCAGGGCACCTTCGAAACCTTCTCGGCCGTCGCCGAGAAGAAGTTCGGTGGCACCCTCGCCGGCACGATAACGCTGACGGCGGGTCTGGGCGGCATGGGTGGCGCCCAGCCGCTGGCGGTGACCATGAACGGCGGGGTTGCGATCTGCGTGGATGTCGACGCGAGCCGCATCTCGCGCCGCATCCAGCACGGCTACCTCGACGTCGCGGCCGACAGCCTCGATCATGCGCTCGAGCTGGCATACGGGGCGAGGGATGCCAGAAGACCCCTGTCGATCGGAGTGCTCGGCAACGCGGCATCCGTCGTGCCCGAACTGCTCGCGCGGGGCGCCCAGATCGACATCGTCACCGATCAGACGAGTGCCCACGACCCGCTGGCCTATCTGCCGCTCGGGGTCGAGTTCGACCAGTGGGAGACCGAGCGGGGCAAGGAGGGGTTCGCGCAGCGCGCGCGGGAGTCGATGGCGGTGCACGTCGAGGCGATGGTGGGATTCCAGCGCGCGGGCGCCGAGGTGTTCGACTACGGCAACAACATCCGCACCGAGGCGCTCGCCGCGGGGTATGCGGATGCGTTCGCCTTCCCGGGGTTCGTGCCCGCCTACATCCGCCCGCTGTTCGCGGAGGGCAAGGGCCCGTTCCGCTGGGCGGCCCTCAGCGGGGAGGCGAGCGACATCGCGAAGACCGACCGAGCCGTGCTGGAGCTGTTCCCCGAGAATCGATCCCTGCAGCGGTGGATTCCGCTGGCTCAGCAGCGCGTGCACTTCCAGGGGTTGCCCGCGCGCATCTGCTGGCTGGGCTACGGCGAGCGTGACGTGGCTGGCGAGCGGTTCAATGACATGGTCAGATCGGGCGAGCTCGCCGCGCCCATCGTGATCGGGCGCGACCACCTCGACTCGGGGTCGGTGGCCAGCCCCTACCGCGAGACCGAAGCGATGAAGGACGGTTCAGATGCCATCGCCGACTGGCCATTGCTGAATGCCCTCGTCAACACGGCGTCGGGTGCGACCTGGGTTTCCATCCATCACGGCGGGGGCGTCGGCATGGGTCGATCCATTCACGCGGGCCAGGTGACCGTCGCCGACGGCACGGCGCTCGCGGGGGAGAAGATCGCCCGAGTGCTGACCAATGACCCGGGCATGGGCGTGATCCGCCACGTCGATGCTGGCTACGACGAGGCGGTCGCCGTCGCGGATAGGCTCGGCGTCAGAGTTCCGATGCAGGAGGGCTGATGCTGCCGCACGATGCACTCTGGCCGCGAGCGGGTGATTGGCCCGCGCCGGCCGCGGGCGAGCGAGCGGATGTCGCCATCATCGGTATGCCGACCTTCCGCACGTCGCTCTCGCCGACGCAAGCTCAGCTCACCCCGGGCGCGGTGCGGGAAGCGGTGCGCCGTTACAGCCTCGAGACCCCCCTGCGCATCGTCGACGCCGGCGATGCGGTCGATCCCGATGGCACGGATGCCAGCGCTTGGGTTGCAGCCGTCGACGCGCGAGTCGTCATCGCCATCGGCGGTGACAATGCCGCCACCGTCGGGGTCGCCCTCGGTCGCTGGGGCTCGGCGATCAGCAGCGCCGGCCTCGTGACAGTCGACGCCCACCACGATCTGCGGGACGGCGTCAGCAACGGGTCTCCCGTGCGCCAGCTGCTGCACGCGGGGCTCGATGGCCACCGCGTCACGCAGGTGGGCATCGAGCCGCTGGCCAATTCGGCGGCGTATCGCGAGCGTGCCCGAGCCGCCGGCATCTCCGTCGTGAACCGTGATGTGCTGCACAGCAGGTCGATCGCCGAGGTCATGACGGAAGCACTCGATCGTGCGGCCGCCGCAGGCGGCCCCGTGCACGTCGACCTCGACGTCGACGTGTGCGACCGATCGGTCGCGCCGGCGTGCCCGGCCAGCGTTCCCGGGGGAATCACGGCGAGCGAGCTTCGCGCTGCCGCGCGGGCGGCCGGTGCTCACCCCGCGGTCACGTCCGTCGACATCACCGAGGTGGATGCCTCGGCCGACGCACCGGACGGCCGCACCGTGCGCCTCGCCGCCCTCTGCGTGCTGGAGATCATCGAGGGTGTCGCCCAGCGATGACGACAGTACTCATCGACGACATCGCGCTGCTCGTCACCCACGACGAGGAGCGGCCCGAGGTGCGCGAAGCCGCGCTTCTCGTCGAGGACGGCGTCGTCGCGTGGTGGGGGGAGGCGGCGTCGGCGCCGAGCGCCGATACGCGCATCGACGCGGCGGGGGGCTGCGTCATCCCGGGCTTCGTCGACAGCCACAGCCACGTCGTGTTCGCGGGGGATCGCGCCGACGAGTTCGAGGCCCGGATGGCCGGCCGCAGCTATGAGGCGGGTGGCATTCGCCGCACGGTGCGGCTCACGCGCGAGGCGTCGGACGAGCAGCTGCTCGCCACCGCGACGCGACTGGTGGCCGAGGCGCGCGCTCAAGGCACGACGACCATGGAGATCAAGAGCGGCTACGGGCTCACGGTCGCCGATGAACTGCGCAGTGTCAGGCTGGCCGCGACGCTGACGACTGAGGTGACGTTCCTCGGTGCGCACGTGGTGCCCGAGGGCGACCGCGACGAGTACCTCGACCTGGTCACCGGCGAGATGCTGGATGCCAGCGCACCCCACTGCCGGTGGATCGACGTGTTCTGCGAGGCTGGGGCATTCACGGTCGACGAGAGCCGCCGCATCCTCGAGGCAGGTATCGCGAAGGGACTCGGCGCCCGAGTTCATGCGGGTCAGCTCGGGCTCTCCGACGGGGTGCGTCTCGCCGTCGAACTCGGAGCCGCGAGCGTCGATCACTGCACGTTCCTCTCCGACGGCGACGTCGAGGCGCTGGCCGGCAGCGACACCGTGGCGACCCTCCTACCCGGGGTCGAGTTCTCGACGAGACAGCCCTGGCCGGATGCCCGTCGCCTCCTCGACGCCGGTGCAACGGTCGCGCTCGCGAGCGACTGCAACCCGGGCTCGAGCTTCACCACGTCGATGCCGCTCATGGTCGCGTTCGCCGTGCGTGACATGGGAATGACGCCCGCTGAAGCGCTGTGGGCGTCCACGGCAGGCGGCGCGGCCGCCCTGCGTCGCGACGATATCGGCCACCTGCGGGTCGGCGCGCGAGCGGATCTCGCGATTCTCGATGCGCCCAGCTACGTTCATCTCGCGTACCGTCCGGGAGTGCCCCTCGTGCGCCGGGTTCTGAGCTCGGAACGGCGCGACACGCCCGGGTTGCAGCAAATGCAGGAGTATGGCAAACTCGTCTAGTTCAACACTTCGCCGCTTCGCGCGTGCGGATCACTCCCAGGTTGTGCATAGACCCGCTCCAAGAGCGAGAGTCTAGGCCGCAGGGGGCAGAACGAAGCTCAATCACCTCTCGCTGTGTTTGTGCACAGCTGCGCTGTTTACTGCGGTGCTGTGCACTGCTGTGCAAGGCGGGGGTTGATCACATTGACACATAAACAGTGGTGCGTAGCAACAAAACACAGAAGGTGAGTCCGTTATGGCGGGACAGAAGATCCGCATTCGACTGAAGTCGTATGACCACGAGGTCATCGACTCGTCGGCGCGCAAGATCGTCGACACGGTTACCCGTGCTGGTGCAACGGTTGTCGGCCCCGTGCCGCTGCCGACGGAGAAGAACATCATCGCGGTGATCCGTTCTCCCCATAAGTACAAGGACAGCCGCGAGCACTTCGAGAAGCGCACCCACAAGCGGCTCATCGACATCATCGACCCGACGCCCAAGGCTGTCGACTCGCTCATGCGTCTCGACCTGCCGGCCGACGTCAACATCGAGATCAAGCTCTAGGAATCACGACCATGTCAACTACTAAGACCACCAAGGGTCTGCTGGGCAAGAAGCTCGGCATGACGCAGGTCTGGGACGCGAACAACAAGCTCGTTCCCGTGACCGTCGTCGAGATCACCCCCAACGTCGTGACGCAGCTGCGCACCCCCGAGGTCGACGGCTACAGCGCCGTGCAGATCGCCTACGGCCAGATCGACCCGCGCAAGGTGACGAAGCCCCTCACCGGCCACTTCGAGAAGGCCGGCGTCACGCCGCGCCGTCACCTCACCGAGCTGCGCACTGCGGATGCCGCCGAGTACAGCCTCGGCCAGGAGCTCACGGTCGACATCTTCGAGCCCGGCAAGAAGGTCGACGTCGTCGGCACCAGCAAGGGCAAGGGATTCGCCGGTGTCATGAAGCGCCACAACTTCAAGGGTGTGTCGGCGAGCCACGGTTCGCACCGCAACCACCGCAAGCCCGGCTCGATCGGCGCATCCTCGACCCCCAGCCGTGTCTTCAAGGGCATGCGCATGGCGGGCCGCATGGGTGGCGACCGCGTCACCGTGCTCAACCTGACCGTCCACTCGGTCGACCTCGAGAAGGGCATCCTGCTCGTCAAGGGCGCCGTGCCCGGTGCTCGTGGTCGTATCGTCTTCGTTCGCAACGCAGTGAAGGGAGCGTAAGGCTCATGGCTAACGCTTCAATCGACGTCATCAACGCCAACGGCACGAAGGTCACCTCACTCGACCTTCCCGCCGAGGTGTTCGATGTGCAGACCAACGTGCCGCTCATCCACCAGGTCGTCGTCGCCCAGCGCGCCGCCGCTCGCCAGGGAACGCACAACACGCTGCGTCGCGGCGAGGTCTCCGGTGCCGGCCGCAAGCCCTTCAAGCAGAAGGGAACCGGTCGCGCTCGTCAGGGCTCGATCCGCGCCCCTCAGATGAAGGGTGGTGGCATCGTGCACGGTCCGCACCCGCGTGACTACTCGCAGCGCACCCCCAAGAAGATGATCGCCGCCGCTCTGCGTGGTGCTCTCTCCGACCGGGCCCGTGGCGAGCGCCTGCACGTCATCGACTCGCTGTCGGTCGGCAACGTTCCCTCCACCCGCGCCGTCGCAGCCCTGCTTGCCGACATCGCGCCCAGCAAGAACGTGCTCATCGTGCTCCAGCGTGAAGACGAGGTGAGCTACAAGAGCGTGCGCAACCTGTCGACCGTTCACGTGCTGCCCTTCGACCAGCTCAACGCTTACGACGTTCTGGTGAGTGACGACATCGTCTTCACCCAGGGCGCTTACGAGGCCTTTGTGGCCTGGAACACCAAGGCCAAGGAAGAGGTCAGCGCATGAGCGCCACCACGTACAAGGATCCCCGCGACATCATCATCGCCCCGGTCGTCTCCGAGAAGAGCTACAGCCTGATCGATGACGGCAAGTACACCTTCGTGGTGGACCCCCGTGCCAACAAGACCGAGATCAAGCTCGCCATCGAGAAGATCTTCGATGTCAAGGTCGGCTCGGTCAACACTCTGAACCGCACGGGCAAGACCCGTCGCACCAAGTTCGGACTCGGTAAGCGCAAGGACACCAAGCGTGCGATCGTCACGCTCAAGTCCGGTTCCATCGACATCTTCACGGCTGTCGGCTAGGGACCGAGGAGAAAATCATGGCTATTCGCAAGTACAAGCCCACGACCCCCGGTCGTCGCGGTTCCTCGGTTGCAGACTTCGCTGAGATCACGCGCTCGACCCCGGAGAAGTCGCTGCTGCGTCCGCTGCCCAAGACGGGTGGCCGCAACAACGCCGGTCGCATCACGACGCGTCACATCGGTGGTGGCCACAAGCGCCAGTACCGCGTGATCGACTTCAAGCGCAACGACAAGGACGGCGTCAACGCCAAGGTCGCCGAGATCGAGTACGACCCGAACCGCACGGCGCGCATTGCGCTGCTGCACTTCGTGGACGGCACGAAGCGTTACATCATCGCGCCGAACAAGCTCAGCCAGGGCGACATCATCGAGTCGGGACCGTCGGCTGACATCAAGCCGGGCAACAACCTGCCGCTGAAGAACATCCCCGTCGGTACGGTCATCCACGCGATCGAGCTGCGCCCGGGCGGCGGTGCCAAGATGGCCCGTTCGGCCGGTGCATCCGTTCGTCTGGTCGCCAAGGACGGCCCGTACGCCCAGCTGCGTCTGCCCTCGGGCGAGATCCGCAACGTGGATGTGCGCTGCCGCGCCACCATCGGCGAGGTCGGCAACGCCGAGCAGTCGAACATCAACTGGGGCAAGGCCGGCCGTATGCGCTGGAAGGGCGTGCGCCCGACTGTTCGTGGTGTCGCCATGAACCCGGTCGACCACCCGCACGGTGGTGGTGAGGGCAAGACGTCCGGTGGACGTCACCCCGTCACCCCCTGGGGCCAGAAGGAAGGCCGCACCCGCAAGCGCAAGCTCGCCAGTGACCAGTTCATCGTTCGTCGACGCAACGTCGGCAAGAAGCGCAAGTAGGAGAGTCAGAAGATGCCACGCAGTCTGAAGAAGGGCCCCTTCGTCGACGACCACCTGCTGCAGAAGGTCGTTAAGGCGAACGAGGCCGGCAACAAGAACGTGATCAAGACCTGGTCGCGCCGCTCGATGATCATCCCGGCAATGCTGGGTCACACCATCGCGGTGCACGACGGTCGCAAGCACATCCCGGTGTTCGTCACCGAGACCATGGTGGGCCACAAGCTCGGCGAGTTCTCGCCCACCCGCACCTTCCGTGGACACGAGAAGGATGACAAGAAGGGTCGTCGTCGCTAATGGTCGAATCAATCGCCCGCGTGAAGCACATCCGCGTCACGCCCACCAAGGCCCGCCGTGTCGTCAACCTGATCCGCGGCAAGCAGGCTCAGGAGGCTCTGGCCATCCTGAAGTTCGCACCGCAGGGTGCGAGCGAGCCGGTGTACAAGCTCGTCGCCTCCGCGATCGCCAATGCGCGTGTCAAGGCGGATGCCTCGAACAGCTACCTCGACGAGCAGGATCTGTTCGTCGCCCGCGCGTTCGTCGACGAGGGCACCACCCTGAAGCGGTTCCAGCCGCGTGCTCAGGGCCGCGCCTTCCAGATCCTCAAGCGCACCAGCCACATCACGATCGTGCTGGCCACGCCCGACCACATCGCCGAGCCGGCCGCCAAGGCCGAGAAGGCAGGGAAGAAGTAATGGGACAGAAGGTAAACCCCTACGGTTTCCGTCTGGGAATCACCACCGACCACGTGTCGCGCTGGTTCTCCGACAGCACGAAGCCGGGTCAGCGCTACAGCGACTACGTCGCTGAGGACATCAAGATCCGCAACCTGCTCAAGACGTCCCTCGACCGCGCCGGTGTGGCGCGCATCGAGATCGAGCGCACCCGTGACCGCGTCCGCGTGGACATCCACACGGCTCGTCCGGGCATCGTGATCGGTCGCCGCGGCGCCGAGGCCGAGCGCATCCGCGCCGACCTCGAGAAGCTCTCGGGCAAGCAGATCCAGCTCAACATCCTCGAGGTGAAGAACCCCGAGGCCGAGGCTCAGCTGGTCGCTCAGGGCATTGCCGAGCAGCTCTCCGCTCGTGTGGCGTTCCGCCGCGCGATGCGCAAGGGCCTGCAGGGCGCTCAGCGCGCCGGTGCCAAGGGTGTCCGCATCCAGGTCTCCGGCCGTCTCGGCGGCGCCGAGATGAGCCGCTCCGAGTTCTACCGTGAGGGTCGCGTTCCGCTGCACACCCTGCGCGCCAACATCGACTACGGCTTCTACGAGGCCAAGACGACGTTCGGTCGCATCGGCGTGAAGGTCTGGATCTACAAGGGCGACATCACGAACAAGGAGCTCGCTCGCGAGCAGGCCAACCAGAAGTCAACCCGTCCGGAGCGTCGTGACGACCGTGGCGGCGACCGCCGCGACAGCCGTCCGCCCCGCTCGGCGGCCCCCAAGGCCGATGCACCGGTCGCAGCAGGAGTTGAGGCGTAACCATGTTGATCCCACGCAAGGTCAAGCACCGCAAGCAGCACCACCCCGGCCGTAGCGGCCAGGCCACCGGTGGCACCGTCGTCTCGTTCGGCGAGTTCGGCATCCAGGCCCTTACCCCCGCGTATGTGACGAACCGGCAGATCGAGGCAGCTCGTATCGCCATGACCCGTCACATCAAGCGCGGTGGAAAGGTGTGGATCAACGTCTACCCCGACCGTCCGCTCACCAAGAAGCCGGCCGAAACCCGCATGGGTTCCGGTAAGGGTTCGCCCGAGTGGTGGATCGCCAACATCAAGCCGGGTCGCGTCCTCTTCGAGGTCGCCGGTGTCAGCGAGCAGCTTGCTCGCGAGGCCATGACCCGTGCCATCCACAAGCTGCCCCTCAAGGCACGCATCATCAAGCGCGAGGAGGGCGACGCATAATGGCGATCGGCACCAAGGAGCTCGCACCCGCCGAGCTGGACACCTTTGAAGACGAGCGACTGCTCGACGAACTGAAGAAGGCGAAGGAAGAACTCTTCAACCTTCGCTTCCAGTCGGCGACCGGCCAGCTCGAGAGCCACGGACGCATTCGCGCGGTCAAGCGCGACATCGCACGCATCTACACGGTCATCCGTGAGCGCGAGCTGGGCATCCGGGCAACCCCCGTTGTCGTGGAGGCTCCGGCCAAGGCCAAGAAGGCCGCCACGACCAAGGCCAAGACGACGGATGCCGCGGCTGAGCCCGCAGCAGACGTCGATGCAGAGACGAAGGAGGCATAGTCATGGCGAAAGTAACTGCGCCCGATAACGGCGTGAAGGCTGCGGCTACCGCCGAGCTCGCCCGCGGATACCGCAAGACCCGTCGTGGATACGTCACGAGCGACAAGATGGACAAGACCATCGTCGTCGAGGTCGAGGACCGCGTTAAGCACCCCCTGTACGGCAAGGTCATCCGCCGCACCTCCAAGGTGAAGGCGCACGATGAGGCCAACACGGCCGGCATCGGCGACCTGGTCGTCATCAGCGAGACCCGTCCGCTCAGCGCATCCAAGCGCTGGCGCCTGGTCGAGATCCTCGAAAAGGCCAAGTAACCATGCTGCAGCAGGAATCACGCGTCAAGGTCGCCGACAACACCGGCGCCAAGGAGCTGCTCACCATCCGTGTGCTCGGTGGCTCCGGCCGTCGTTACGCCGGCCTCGGTGACGTCATCGTCGCGACCGTCAAGGACGCGATCCCCGGTGGCAACGTCAAGAAGGGCGATGTCGTCAAGGCGGTCATCGTGCGCGTCGTCAAGCAGACCCGTCGTCCCGACGGCTCGTACATCAAGTTCGACGAGAACGCTGCCGTCATCCTCAAGGCCGACGGGGACCCCCGTGGCACCCGCATCTTCGGACCGGTCGGTCGCGAGCTTCGCGACAAGAAGTTCATGAAGATCATCTCGCTCGCACCGGAGGTGCTGTAACCATGGCGAACATTCGCAAGGGTGACCTCGTGCAGGTCATCAGCGGCCCGACCCAGGATCGCGGCGGAGACCGCGGCAAGCAGGGTCGTGTCATCGGCGTTCTCGCTGAGAAGGACCGCGTGATCGTGGAGGGTGTCAACTACGTCACCAAGCACTCCAAGGTCGGTCAGACCCAGCGCGGCACCAAGACCGGCGGCATCGAGACGATGGAGGCGCCGATCCACGTGTCGAACGTCGCGCTCGTCGACCCCGAGACCAAGCTTCCCGCCCGCGTCGGATTCCGCGAGGAGACCGACGACCGTGGAAAGACCGTGCGCGTGCGCTACTTCAAGAAGTCGCGCCGCGTTGAGACCAAGAAGTCGAAGGCCCTCAGGGGTTCGGCTGCTGACACCACCGCTTCGGAGAAGCCCGCCAAGGCGGAGCCGAAGGCCAAGAAGGATGCCGCTGCGGCATCCGAGAAGGACGCTGACTAATGGCCACGACCACTACTGCCGCGAAGGCTGGCGCCTACCAGCCGCGCCTCAAGCAGAAGTACCGCAACGAGATCTCCGCCCAGCTGAAGAAGGACTTCGGCTTCACGAACGTGCACCAGGTGCCCGGACTCGTGAAGGTCGTCGTCAACACCGGTGTGGGCGAGGCGGCTCGCGATGGCAAGATCATCGACGGTGCCGTCAAGGACCTCACGGCCATCACCGGCCAGAAGCCCCAGGTCACGAACGCTCGCAAGTCCATCGCGCAGTTCAAGCTGCGCGAGGGCCAGCCGATCGGCGCTCACGTCACCCTGCGTGGTGACCGCGCCTGGGAGTTCCTCGACCGGCTCGTGACCCTCGCCCTGCCCCGCATCCGCGACTTCCGCGGTCTGTCGGACAAGCAGTTCGATGGCCGTGGCAACTACACGTTCGGCCTCACGGAGCAGTCGATGTTCCACGAGATCGACCAGGACAAGATCGACCGCGTTCGTGGCTTCGACATCACTGTCGTGACCACGGCGAAGACGGACGAGGAGGGTCGCGCGCTGCTCAAGGCACTCGGCTTCCCCTTCCGCACCGCCGAGAACAGCGGCAACTAGGTTTCACCAGCTCAACCACCGATAACACCGATCGACTAGGTCGACATTCGCGTAACGGATGTCGAAACCGGACGAGATTTGGAACACACATCATGACAATGACAGATCCGGTCGCAGACCTGCTGACCAGACTGCGCAACGCCAACTCGGCGTACCACGACTCGGTCTCGCTGCCCAGCAGCAAGCTCAAGTCGCACCTCGCGGAGATCCTCAAGAACGAGGGCTACATCGCTGCGTGGAAGGTCGAGGACGCCCGCGTCGGCCAGACCCTGACCATCGACCTCAAGTACGGCCCGAACCGCGAGCGCTCCATTGTGGGCATCAAGCGCGTCTCGAAGCCGGGTCTGCGCGTGTACGCGAAGTCCACCGAGATCCCCAAGGTTCTCGGCGGTCTCGGCGTCGCCATCCTGTCCACCTCCTCCGGTCTGCTGACCGACAAAGAGGCGACGAAGAAGGGCGTGGGTGGGGAAGTCCTCGCCTACGTGTGGTAGCCGACAATGTCACGTATTGGAAGACTCCCGATCGACATCCCCGCTGGTGTCGAGGTGAAGATCGATGGCCAGGATGTCGCGGTCAAGGGCCCCAAGGGTGAGCTCTCGCTCACCGTGAAGTCCCCGATCGAGGTTGCCATCGAGGATGGCCAGCTGCTGGTCACGCGTCCCAACGACGAGCGCGAGTCGCGTTCGCTGCACGGACTGACCCGCACGCTCATCGCGAACCAGATCATCGGTGTCACCGATGGCTACACCAAGGGCCTCGAGGTCGTCGGCACGGGTTACCGTGTCGCAGCCAAGGGCGACTCGATCGAGTTCGCGCTCGGATACTCGCACTCGATCACCGTGGATCCCCCCAAGGGCATCAGCTTCACGGTCGAGGGCAACAACAAGCTGACGGTCAGCGGTATCGACAAGCAGGCTGTCGGCGAGGTCGCGGCCAACATTCGCAAACTGCGCAAGCCGGAGCCCTACAAGGGCAAGGGTGTGCGCTACGCGGGCGAAGTCGTCCGTCGCAAGGCCGGAAAGAGTGGTAAGTGATCATGGCTCTCGGAACCAGAGGAAAGAGCAAGTCGGCCGCCAAGGGCCGCCGTCACGCACGCCTTCGCAAGAAGGTCGTTGGCACCGAGGCGCGCCCGCGCCTGGTTGTCACCCGGTCTGCTCGTCACGTCTTCGTGCAGGTCGTCGACGACTCCAAGGGTCACACCCTGGCGTCGGCGTCCACTCTCGAGGCTGACATGCGCACCTTCGACGGTGACAAGACGGCCAAGGCGCACAAGGTCGGCGAGCTCGTCGCCGAGCGCGCGAAGAAGGCCGGAGTCGACGCAGTCGTGTTCGACCGCGGCGGCAACCGGTACGCCGGTCGCGTCGCGGCGATTGCCGACGGCGCACGAGAGGGCGGACTGAGCCTGTGAGCGACGAAATTACTAACAAGGAGCAGGACGTGGCCGCAGAGGTTACTGAGGTTGCCGCCGAGAACGTCACCGCTGAGACCAGCGTTGACGCACCCGTTGCCGATCTCACCAACGAGCCGCGCGAGGCCCGCCGTGGCGCTCGCGAGCGCAACCCGAACCGTGACCGGGGCAACAGCCGCGACGCCGAGAAGAGCCAGTTCCTCGAGCGCGTCGTGACCATCAACCGCGTCTCCAAGGTCGTCAAGGGTGGTCGTCGCTTCAGCTTCACCGCCCTCGTGGTCGTCGGTGACGGCAACGGTCTGGTGGGCGTCGGTTACGGCAAGGCCCGTGAGGTGCCGCTGGCCATCTCCAAGGGCGTCGAGGAGGCGAAGAAGAACTTCTTCCGCGTTCCCCGCGTCGGAGTGACCATCCCGCACCCCGTTCAGGGTGAGGCCGCCGCTGGCGTCGTGCTCCTGCGTCCCGCATCCGCTGGTACCGGTGTTATCGCCGGTGGTCCGGTGCGCGCCGTTCTCGAGTGCGCTGGCATCCACGACGTTCTGAGCAAGTCGCTCGGCTCGTCGAACACGATCAACATCGTGCACGCGACTGTTGCTGCTCTCAAGCAGCTTGAGGAGCCCCGTGCGGTCGCCGCGCGTCGCGGACTCGACGTCGAGCACGTCATCCCGGCCCGCCTGCTGCGTGCCGAGGCCGAAGCTAAGGCAGGTGTCTGATGGCTGCGCGCCTGAAGGTGACCCAGATCAAGTCCAAAATCAGTGAGAAGCAGAACCAGCGCGACACGCTGCGCAGCCTCGGGCTGCACCGCATCGGTGATGTTGTCGTCCGCGAGGACAACAAGCAGAACCGCGGCTACGTGCGCACGGTTGCTCACCTGGTCAAGGTTGAGGAGATTGACTAATGGCTGACGAAGCCCCCAAGAAGGCTGCCCCCAAGGCCGCCGCCGACAAGCCGGCCGCCGCCAAGGCTCCCGCGAAGGCCGCAGCCCCCAAGGCTGAGGCTGCCGCGAAGGCTCCCGCCGCGAAGGCTCCTGCTGCGAAGGCTCCGGCCGCCGCCAAGGCAGACGCCGCCGCGGCTCCGGCCGAGAAGGCTCCTGCTGCCAAGGCGCCCGCCGCCAAGGCTCCGGCAGCCAAGAAGGCTCAGGCCGACGTTCCGTCGCGTCCGCAGGTGCTGAAGATGCACCACCTGCGTCCCGCTCCCGGTGCCAAGAAGGACAAGACCCGCGTCGGACGCGGTGAAGGCTCGAAGGGTAAGACTGCGGGTCGCGGTACCAAGGGAACGAAGGCGCGCTACAACGTGCGTCCCGGTTTCGAGGGCGGCAACCTGAACTTCGTGATGCGTTCGCCCAAGCTGCGCGGATTCAAGAACCCGTTCCGCGTCGAGTACCAGGTCGTGAACCTCGACAAGCTCGCCGAGCTGTACCCGAAGGGTGGCGAGGTCACCATCAGTGACCTGGTCGCCAAGGGCGCGGTTCGCAAGAACGAGAAGGTCAAGGTTCTCGGCGACGGCGATATTGCGGTTAAGCTGAACGTTGCGGTTGACAAGGTCTCCGGCTCTGCTGAGCAGAAGATCGTGGCGGCTGGCGGTTCGGTCAAGTAACTTCCTCGCGAGAGGTTCGAGCGGGGCTGGAGATCCGGCCCCGCTCGACTGCTATTCCAAAGACAATCGGAGGCCTTGTGTTTAGAGCTGTCGCGCGGATATTCCGCACGCCTGACCTTCGCAGGAAGATCGGGTTCACGCTCGGCATCGTTGCGCTGTTCCGTCTGGGATCCTTCATCCCGGCACCGTTCGTCGACTTCGGCAACGTGCAGGTCTGTCTGGCGAGCAACGCCGGCACCAACGGGCTCTACGACCTCGTCAATCTCTTCAGTGGTGGGGCCCTGCTCCAGCTGTCGATCTTCGCGCTGGGCATCATGCCGTACATCACGGCGTCGATCATCGTGCAGTTGCTGCGCGTGGTCATCCCTCACTTCGAGACCCTCTACAAGGAGGGCCAGGCCGGCCAGTCCCGCCTGACGCAGTACACGCGCTACCTCACCATCGCGCTCGGTGTGCTCCAGTCCACGACGCTCATCACTGTCGCGCGCAGCGGCGCGCTGTTCCCCTCGAACACCGGCGTTGCCGAGTGCTCGCAGCTGATCACCAACGACGCCTGGTACGCGATCATGCTCATGGTCATTACCATGACCGCCGGAACCGGCCTCATCATGTGGATGGGCGAGCTCATCACCGAGCGCGGCATCGGCAACGGCATGTCCCTGCTGATCTTCACGTCGATCTCCGCTCGCTTCCCCGACGCGCTCTGGGCCATCCAGACCAACAAGGGCATCGAGATCTTCCTGCTGGTTATCGCGATCGGCGTGGTCATCATGGGACTCGTCGTCTTCGTCGAGCAGTCGCAGCGGCGCATCCCGGTGCAGTATGCCAAGCGAATGGTGGGTCGTCGCACCTACGGCGGCAACAACACCTACATCCCGATCAAGGTGAACATGGCCGGCGTCGTGCCCGTCATCTTCGCCTCGTCCCTGCTGTACCTGCCGGCGCTCATCGCCCAGTTCAACCAGCCCAAGGCGGGGGAGACCCCGGCGGCCTGGGTCACGTGGATCTCCAACTACCTGACCAAGGGCGACCACCCGCTCTACATGCTGCTGTACTTCCTGCTCATCGTCGGGTTCACCTACTTCTACGTCGCGATCACCTTCAACCCCGAAGAAGTCGCTGACAACATGAAGAAGTACGGCGGGTTCATCCCGGGCATCCGGGCGGGGCGTCCGACCGCGGAGTACCTCGACTACGTGCTCACTCGCGTGACGCTTCCCGGATCGCTCTACCTCGGTCTGATCGCGCTCATCCCGCTCATCGCGTTCGTGTGGGTGGGGGCGAACCAGAACTTCCCGTTCGGTGGCGCCAGCATCCTGATCATCGTCGGTGTCGGTCTCGAGACGGTCAAGCAGATCGACTCCCAGCTGCAGCAGCGTCACTACGAGGGCTTGCTTCGGTGACGGCCCGCCTTCTCATAGTCGGCCCACCCGGGGCCGGTAAGGGGACGCAGGCTGCCCGCATCTCGACCGCCTTCGGCATTCCGACGATCTCGACCGGGGACATCTTCCGGTTCAACATCGCCAACGAGACCGAACTCGGCAAGCAGGTGAAGGCGATCGTCGACGGTGGTGACTACGTTCCCGACTCGCTCACCAATGCGCTCGTGACCGACCGCCTCAATGAAGCGGATGCTGCGAGCGGCTTCCTTCTCGATGGGTACCCCCGCACGACCGACCAGGTGCGGTACCTCGACGAGTTGCTCGCCTCACACGGTCACGCACTCGACGCCGTGATTCGCCTCGTGGCGGATCAGGAGGAAGTGATCCGTCGGCTCACCAAGAGGGCAGTGGAGCAGAACCGGGTGGATGACTCCGAAGAGGCGATCCGTCATCGCCAGGAGGTCTACCAGCGCGAGACGGCACCGCTGCTCGCTATGTTCGGTGAGCGCGGGCTGCTCATCGAGGTCGACGGACTCGGTCCGGTCGACGAGGTCACGGAGCGAGTCTTCTCCGCCTTGGATGCGCGCGGCATCGCCCGACCCGATAGCTAGGCTCGCCGAGTTCGCTCAGCGCATACCACGCGAGTGGCGAAACGCCCGGGAATGACCTAAGCTTGATCTTTGGTGTTTCCGGCCGATTTTGTCGTGCCTGCAGACAGTCCCTCCCGGGATTGTCCGCACAAGATTCACTTCAATCCCGCAGACCAGCGGAACCCAACTTTTAGCGACGAAGAGGCAATGGCCAAAAAAGACGGTGTCATCGAGATTGAGGGCGCAGTGGTCGAGGCTCTGCCCAACGCGATGTTTCGCGTTGAGCTGACCAACGGACACAGGGTGCTTGCTCACATCTCGGGCAAGATGCGACAGAACTACATCAGGATCCTCCCGGAGGATCGGGTGGTTGTGGAGCTGAGCCCCTATGACCTGACCCGTGGTCGGATCACTTACCGCTACAAGTAACGCCCGCAAGGGCAGGAGTTCCGCTGGAAAGTAACGGCTCGCGGCATCCCGCGAGTACGAAGACAGCGAGTGCAAGGAAAAAGCAATGAAGGTCAATCCCAGCGTCAAGCCGATCTGCGACCACTGCCGCGTCATCCGTCGCAACGGAAACGTCATGGTCATCTGCAAGTCGAACCCGCGCCACAAGCAGCGTCAGGGCTGATCTCGATACGCGGCTGACGCCGCTACTCGATCGGCCTTACAACTGAAAACAGAACAGCACCAAGAACCGGCCCCGGCCGGGGACACCCAGGGTTGGAGGCCTTGGCACCGGTGCTGTCCATAACCTCCACTCACTCACAGGAGAAGCCACCATGGCACGTCTAGCCGGCGTCGACATCCCGCGCGATAAGCGCGTTGAGGTCGCACTGACTTACATCTACGGTGTTGGCCGTACGAGGGCCCTCAAGACCCTCGCCGACACCGGCATCAGCGGGGAGATCCGCGTCAAGGATCTCACCGACGATCAGCTCATCGCCCTGCGCGACTACATCGAGTTGAACTTCAAGGTGGAGGGTGACCTCCGTCGCGAGGTCGCCGCCGACATCCGCCGCAAGGTCGAGATCGGCAGCTACCAGGGAATTCGCCACCGTCGCGGCCTGCCCGTGCACGGTCAGCGCACCAAGACCAACGCTCGTACCCGTAAGGGACCGAAGCGCACCGTTGCCGGCAAGAAGAAGGCAGGACGCAAGTAATGGCCGCACCGAAGGCTGCCGCGCGCAAGCCCCGCAAGAAGGAAAAGAAGAACATCGCGCTGGGCCAGGCCCACATCAAGTCGACGTTCAACAACACGATCGTTTCGATCACCGACCCGAGTGGCGCAGTCATCAGCTGGGCTTCGTCCGGTGCCGTCGGCTTCAAGGGTTCGCGCAAGTCGACCCCGTTCGCCGCCCAGCTCGCAGCGGAGTCCGCTGCCCGCCAGGCGCAGGAGCACGGCATGAAGAAGGTCGACGTCTTCGTCAAGGGACCGGGCTCGGGTCGCGAGACCGCGATCCGTTCGCTCCAGGCCGCTGGCCTCGAGGTCGGCTCGATCAACGACGTCACCCCGCAGGCGCACAACGGTTGCCGCCCGCCCAAGCGCAGAAGGGTCTAGCGCGCGGCGCTTGACCCCTCTGCGGGTCGAGTAGCGCGCCCTGTCGGCGCGCGTATCGAGACACCGGTTTCGATACGCGGCCGCGGGCCGCTACTCAACCCGCGGCTGCACGTTCCATTCATAACTCAACAGACCGACGGGCCAGCCACTCGTCGCATTCAGGTGTCAAATAGCGGACACCTCGCCGAAAGGAATCACCAGTGCTCATCGCACAGCGACCCACTCTTGCCGAAGAGAACATCTCCGAGTTCCGTTCACGGTTCGTCATCGAGCCCCTGGAGCCCGGTTTCGGCTACACCCTCGGTAACTCCCTCCGTCGCACGCTGCTCTCGTCCATTCCGGGTGCTGCCGTCACGAGCATCCGCATCGATGGCGTTCTGCACGAGTTCAGCACCGTCCCCGGTGTCAAGGAGGACGTGACCGAGGTCATCCTCAACATCAAGAACCTCGTGGTCTCCAGCGAGCACGACGAGCCGATCACCGCCTACCTGCGCAAGCAGGGCGCTGGCGAGGTCACGGCCGCCGACATCTCCGCTCCGGCGGGCGTGGAGATCCACAACCCCGAGCTGGTCATCGCCACGCTCAACGACAAGGCGAAGTTCGAGCTCGAGCTGACGATCGAGCGTGGCCGCGGCTACGTCTCGGCCACCCAGAACCGCAGCGAGTTCAGCGAGTCGGGCCAGATCCCGATCGACTCGATCTACTCGCCCGTGCTCAAGGTCACCTACCGCGTCGAGGCCACCCGCGCCGGTGAGCGCACCGACTTCGACCGCCTGGTCGTGGATGTCGAGACCAAGTCCGCGATCACCCCGCGTGACGCAGTCGCCTCGGCCGGTCGCACGCTGACGGAGCTGTTCGGTCTCGCTCGCGAGCTCAACACCGCCGCTGAGGGCATCGAGATCGGTCCTGCACCGGTCGACGCCGTGCTCTCCAGCGAGCTCAGCATGCCGATCGAAGACCTCGACCTGAGCGTGCGCAGCTACAACTGCCTCAAGCGTGAGGGCATCAACACCGTGAGCGAGCTCGTGGCTCTGTCGGAGACGCAACTCATGAACATCCGCAACTTCGGCCAGAAGTCGGTCGACGAGGTGAAGGACAAGCTGGTCGAGATGGGTCTGTCGCTCAAGGACAGCGTGCCCGGCTTCGACGGTGCGCACTTCTACGGCGGCTACGACGACGACGAGACCAACGCGTAGGCGTTAGCCACCGCGTTCTAGCAAGAGAGACACGACAATGCCCACACCCACCAAGGGACCCCGCCTCGGCGGAGGACCGGCCCACGAGCGGCTGCTGCTCGCGAACCTGGCCGCGGCCCTGTTCACCCACAAGTCGATCAAGACGACCGAGACGAAGGCGAAGCGCCTGCGTCCGGTCGCCGAGCGACTGATCACCTTCGCCAAGCGCGGCGACCTGCACGCCCGTCGCCGGGTTCTTGCCGTCATCGGCGACAAGAACGTCGTGCACGAGCTGTTCGCCGAGATCGCGCCGCTGGTCGAGCACCGTGAGGGCGGCTACACCCGCATCACGAAGCTCGGCTTCCGCAAGGGTGACAACGCGTCGATGGTGCAGATCGAGCTCGTGCTCGAGCCCGTGAACCCGAAGCAGAAGAGTGCGAAGAAGACCGCCGCCGCAGCCAAGTCGACCGGTGAGGCGGCACCTGCCGCAGCCAAGTCGACCGAGTCCGTCGCCGAGATCGAGGAGGAGGCCGCCGAGTCGACCGAGTCCGTCGAGAACGAGACAGTCGCCGCCGAGGTCGCCGACGCTGACGCCGAGGTCGCTGCCGAGGCTCCCGCCGCTGAGGCTGACGCGGCCGACGAGGCTCCTGCAGAGGACGCCAAGTAGCACGTTTCGCAACAGATTCAGAGCCCCGCGGTCTACCGCGGGGCTCTACTGTTTAACGGTGGATCAGCTGCCCCTGAGAGAGCGTGTCACCGCCCCGGACGTCGCACTGCCAACCGGAGACGGCGGCGTGACCTGGCGCGCAGCCACCGAGGCGGACATCGATGCGATTCTCGACTGCGAGCAGGAGATCTCGGCAGCCGATCACCCGCACTACATGACGATCCGCGAGGAGCTCGAGGAGGACTTCGAGCACAGCTACGTCGACCTGGCTCGCGACACCGCCGTGGCCTTCGACGCCGACGGCCGTGTGCTGGCGTGGGGTCTCGTGCTCGAGCCGCCGGGGCAGGAGACGCTCGTGCGCGAGATCCTTGCGGGCGGCGTGCGTCCGTCTGAGCGCGGGCGAGGGCTCGGGCGGGTTCTGCTGCAGTGGCAGATCGCGCGCGGCACTGAGCGGCTCGCGGCATCCGATCGCACACTGCCGGGCTGGCTCATGACGTTCGTCGACAAACGGGTGGATGCCGCCGAGCGCCTCTTCGTGCGCTCCGGGCTGTCTGCCTCGCGCTACTTCCTCGAGCTGCGCCGCGATCTCGCAGAGCCGGTGCCCACGATCGCACTGGACCCGCAACTCACCCTCGTGCCATTCTCCGCCGCGCTGTCCGAGGCGGCGCGGGTCGCCCGCAATGAGTCGTTCCGCGATCACTGGGGCAGCCAGCCGATGACCGACGAGCAGTGGGTCTCATTCACGGGGCGCTCCACGTTCCGGCCCGACCTGTCGTTCCTCGCGGTCGCCGACGACGGCACCGTCGCCGGTTTCGTGCTCTCGAGCGTGAGCGAGGCCGACTGGCCCGGCCAGGGGTTCAGCTCCGCCTACCTCGACCTCGTCGGCGTCACCCGGCAGTGGCGCAAGCGTGGGATCGCCGCGGCGCTGCTCGCCCACACCCTCGGGGCGGTCAAGGCCGCCGGGCTCGACAAGGCGGTTCTCGATGTCGACTCCGACAGTCCGACGGGCGCTCTGGGCCTCTATACGCGGGTCGGGTTCACCGAGTCGAACACGAGCGTCAACTTCACGAAGGTGTTCTAGGCAGGCCGGTTCACGTGCCGGTAGTCGCTGTCGTCGAGCAGTGGCGGCAGCTCGGCGAGGCGCTGGAGCGCGTCGCAGATCGAGCCGACGTAGATTCCGCCGGTGAGCGGGCCACCGGGATGCACCTGGTCGCTGGCCAGTTCGTCGATGCTCGGAGCAATGGCATCATGCCAGTTGGCGAGTTCCACTGAGCGTTCTCGACGCGAGAAGTCGGCGAGGGTTGCGTTTCCGATGGGTATCCAGTCCCGGGGTGCCTGACCGTTGACGAACACCACGAGCGTCGATGGGCCGACGATGTCGACAACGGCCTGGAGGTCGGCGGGGTCGACATCGCCGTTGGTCGCGAGTCCGATGACCAGGATGGGTCGCAGGGCGCCCGAGGAGACGACCGCCTGGACGAGGTCGGGCGCCGTCCACATCGACCTCGACACCTGCGCATCGATCACGATTCCCGGGAACCGCTCCTGCAGCCAGGGCGAGGCCGCCAACATGACGGAGTCGCCGATCGCGTAGATCTGCTCCCCGCTCGGCAACGGCGTGGGTCGACCGGGGCCGGCGTGCAGCGCCCGCGCGGTGGCCGCGGCATCGATCGCCGCCTGCCCCTGCTCGATCGCCAGCTGCGCGGTGCTCTTGCCCGGATCCCGAGCGACGCCCGCTCCCGTCAGCACGAGAGCCCCGACGGCCGCCACGGCGACGGCACCAGCGACAACCCGCCTGCCCCTGCCAGAGATGGATGCCACGGCCCCCCGAAAGCCGAGCTGTCGCACCGGCAGCTCCAGCCAACGGTACGAGGCCCACGATGCGGCGACCGTGACGGCAAGCGCTGCGGAGGGTGCCACCCACCACGGCGCATCCACAGGCAGTGCCGCGACGAACAGCACCAGCACGGGCCAGTGCCAGAGATACAGACCGTAGGAGCGCTCGCCGACCCAGCGCAGCGGAGCGATGTCGAGGCCCCGCCCGAGCCAGGAGCCGGGGCTGATGGCGCCCGCGATGGCGAGAGCGGTGAGGGCGGCCACGAGCGCCAGTCCACCGCGCGTGACGAACGGGTCGTCGGGTGCCATGGCCAGCGCGAGGGCGATGAGCGCGCCCGCGGCGGCGGCGCCGATGAGCGCGAGGGTGCGCGATAGCCAGCGGGCGGGCATCCGGCCCTCGATGGCGATGGCGACCGCCGCACCCAGAGCCAACCCGAAGCTGTGGGTGTCGGTGCCGTAGTAGACGCGGGTGGCGTCGCCGGGCGGCGTGAACAGCAGCGCCATCGCCACGGCCGATGAGATCGCGAGCAGCGACACGATGACCACTCGGAGCCAGCGCCAGCGAACGAACATCAGCAGGATCAGCAGCCCGGGCCACAGGAGATAGAACTGCTCCTCGACGGCCAGTGACCACAGGTTGCGGAACAGTTCGGGGCTGGTGGTCGCGAAGTAGCTCGTGCCCTGCACGATGTAGAGCCAGTTGCTGCTGAAGGTCGCGGCCCCGATCACCTGCGATCCGAGATGCACGAGCACGTCCCCGCCGATGACGGCGGCGGCCGCCCCGCAGGTCAGCACGACCACGGCGAGGGCCGGGAGCAGTCGGCGGGCACGCCGCAGCCAGAACCGGGGAACGGACACGCGACCGGTGCGAGAGCGCTCGCGCAGCAGAAGAGTAGTTATCAGGAAGCCGCTGATGACGAAGAAGACATCGACGCCGAGATAGCCGCCGGGGGCGGCTGCCGGCACGAAATGGAAGGCGATGACCACGATCACGGCGATCGCGCGCAGCCCGTCGAGCCCGGGGAGCCTACGCTGAACCGGCGCTTCCGGGCGACTCGGAATCGTGGCGCTGCGATCGGAACTCTGTGCGGTGCTCATGGCTCATCCGTCATCAAGCCTAGACTTGGCAGCCGTGACCGACGAGCCGACCGACGAGGATCGCACCCGCCTGCGCCTCGATATCGCCTACGACGGCAGCGGGTTCACGGGCTGGGCGAAGCAGCCCGGCATCCGAACAGTGCAGGGCGAGCTCGAGGCGGCATTGGCCACCGTCTTCCGCCGTCACGGTGAGCCCCCGATGCTCACGGTCGCCGGTCGCACCGACGCCGGGGTGCACGCAACCGGTCAGGTCGCGCACCTCGATCTCGGCCCGGCTCAGCTCTCCCACCTGCGAATACCGCACGGCAAGGGCCCGCTTGAGCCCACGGCGGTGCTGGCAAAACGGCTCAACGGCATCGCGGGGCTGAGGTCGGACGTCTACGTGTCGCGCGTGAGCATCGCACCCCCGGGATTCGACGCGCGGTTCTCCCCGATCTGGCGCCGCTACGAGTACCGCATCGCGGATGCCCGCGCCGAGCGCAACCCGCTGCTTCGCGGTCACACGCTCTGGTACCCCGCGGCGCTCGACGAGCAGCGCATGGTTGATGCCGCCAACGAGCTGCTGGGGCTGCACGACTGGGCAGCGTACTGCCGACCCCGCGAGGGCGCGACCACCATCCGCGAGCTCCAGGCCTTCAGCTGGGATCGCGACGACACGGGCGTGCTCATCGCGCGCCTTCAGGCTGATGCGTTCTGCCACAGCATGGTGCGGGCGCTGGTCGGCGCTGCTGTGTCGGTCGGTGAGGGCAAGCTGGCGGGCGACCGGCTCACGGGCATCCGTGACGAGGCCCAGCGCACCAGCGAGTTCAAGGTGATGCCCGCCCACGGGCTGACGCTCGTCGAGGTCGGCTACCCGGATGACGCGGCTCTCGCCGCTCGCGCCGAGCAGACTCGCGCTCGCCGGGAGCGGTGATCGAGCCCCGGGGTCGGTGATCGAGCCCCGGGAGCGGTGATCGAGCCCGTCGAGATCCGTTTGACGGGCATCCGTGGGTCGACTAGTCTTACGAGGTTGTGTTCGCCACGAGTGCGACGCACGGTTGAGCCCTCCACCGCTTGTGTTCTGGATGACAGAACCGGCACCGGAGCGGGATTCACGAACTCCTCGACAAAAGAAAGCAGTACTTCTGTGACGCGTACATTCTCGCCCACTCCCGCTGACGTTCAGCGTGACTGGGTCATCATCGACGCGACCGACATCGTTCTCGGTCGTCTGGCGAGCCACGCCGCAACGCTCCTGCGCGGCAAGCACAAGCCGACCTTCGCCCCTCACATGGACATGGGCGACTTCGTCATCATCATCAACGCCGAGAAGGTGGCCCTCACCGGCTCCAAGCTCGCGCAGAAGAAGGCCTACCGCCACTCGGGTTACCCGGGCGGCCTGACGGCGACCACCTACTCGGAGATGCTGGAGAAGCACCCCACCCGCGCGGTCGAGAAGGCCATCCGCGGCATGCTTCCGAAGAACTCGATCGGCCGGGCCCAGCTGACCAAGCTCAAGGTCTACGCCGGTGCCGAGCACCCGCACGCTGCACAGCAGCCGAAGCCCTACACCCTCTCCCAGGTCGCCCAGTAGCGCCGGCTGCTGAAGAAACACAAAAGGACTTACTACATTGGCCAAGATCGAAGATTCCCTCACCGGCGACGTCGTCGCTGAGGACGTGCTCGAGAGCTACACGACCGAGACTCCCGCTGACTCGACGCCCAAGGCGCCGCGTGCCATCCTCAACGTTCCCGGCGCTGCCGTGGGCCGTCGCAAGGAGGCGATCGCCCGCGTGCGGATCGTCCCCGGCACCGGCAAGGCGGTTGTCAACGGCCGTGAGCTCGCGGAGTACTTCCCCAACAAGCTGCACCAGCAGCTCATCAACGACCCGTTCAAGATCCTCGATCTGCTGGGTGCGTACGACGTGACCGCGAAGATCACCGGCGGTGGCCCCTCCGGCCAGGCCGGCGCACTGCGCCTCGCCATCGCTCGCTCGCTCAACGAGATCGACCGCGAGAACAACCGCGCCGCCCTCAAGAAGGCGGGCTTCCTCACTCGTGACGCCCGCGTCATCGAGCGCAAGAAGGCCGGTCTCAAGAAGGCTCGCAAGGCGTCGCAGTTCTCGAAGCGCTAGTCACTACTCGTCTGTAGCGGCTACCTCAGATGCCACGACTTTTCGGCACGGACGGGGTTCGCGGTCTCGCGAACTCCGACCTGACCGTCGAGCTTGCCCTGGGCCTTGCCCAGTCCGCAGCCGTTGTGCTCGGCAAGGGGCGAGTCGCCGACGGTCGTCGTGCCTCGGGGCGGCGACCGATCGCCGTCATCGGGCGCGACCCGCGCATCTCGGGGGAGTTCCTGGCATCCGCTGTCGCCTCGGGGCTCGCCAGCTCCGGGGTTGACGTCTTCGACGCGGGCGTCATCCCGACTCCGGGACTCGCCTTCCTCGTCGGCGACTTCAAGGCCGACCTCGGGGTCATGATCTCGGCGAGCCACAACCCGGCGCCCGACAACGGCATCAAGTTCTTCGCCACGGGCGGCACCAAGCTCCCCGACGATGTCGAAGACCGCATCGAGGCGGCACTGCACGAGCCCAAGTTGGCGCCCACCGGGGGCAACGTCGGTCACATCCGGCGCTTCTCCGATGCCGAGGACCGCTACCTCGTGCACCTGCTGTCGACTCTGCCCAATCGCCTGGACGGCGTGCACGTCGTCATCGACTGCGCCCACGGGGCTGCCTCGGGCGTCTCGCCGCAGGTGTTCACGGATGCCGGCGCCAAGGTCACTGTGATCGGCGCTGACCCCGACGGTCTCAACATCAACGACGGGGTCGGATCGACCCACCTCGACAACCTCGCGGCCGCCGTGCTCGAGCACGGTGCCGACGTGGGCATCGCCCACGACGGTGACGCCGATCGGTGCCTCGCGGTCGACGCGGCAGGCAACGTCGTCGATGGCGACCAGATCATGGCGATTCTCGCGGTGTCGATGTCGGAGCGCGGCGTGCTCACCGACAACACGCTGGTGGCGACCGTGATGAGCAACCTCGGGCTGCGCCGCGCGATGGCGGAGCACGGCATCCGCATGGTCGAGACGGCGGTCGGTGACCGCTACGTGCTCGAGGCTCTCGGCGAGCAGGGTCTGTCCCTGGGCGGGGAGCAATCAGGGCACGTCATCATGACCAAGTACGCGACCACCGGCGACGGCATCCTGACCGGCCTGCACCTCGTGGCGGAGATGGCCCGCACGGGCAAGTCGCTGGCGGAGCTCGCGAGCGTCATGACCGTGTACCCCCAGGTGCTAGTGAACGTTCGGGGGGTCGACCACCACGCGCTCCGTGACGACGTGACCATCGCCGATGCCGTCACCGTTGCCGAGACCGCTCTCGGTGACACCGGTCGGGTGCTGCTGCGCCCGTCGGGAACCGAGCCCATGGTGCGGGTCATGGTCGAGGCCGAGCACCAGGACACCGCCCAGCGCATCGCCCAGGAACTCGCCGACGTCGTACGCGAGCAACTCGCCCTCTAGCCGTTCGCGCCCCGCCGGGCAGCCCCTAGTAGAGCAGCTCCGGGTCCGCGGTGATCTCGATCGTCGCCCACAGGTCGAGGCCGGTGGAGCGCAGCCCGTCGATGATCGCGCGGCGCACGCTGTCCTCGTCGTCGACGCTCCAGGTGCCCGCCCCGACAAGGAAGGTCGCCTCGACGTAGAGCCGACCACCGAGCTTCGCCGAGCGAACGACACTCTCACCCAGCCCGAATCGTCCGCCGACCTCGGCGATCACCTCGTCGATTCTCGCGGCGATCGTCGGTTCGGGCGCGGCCTCCAGAAGCTCGAGCACGCCGTAGCGCAGCAGTCGCCACGGCGGGGGTGCGACGAGCGCGCAGGAGACGAGCACGAGGATGGGGTCGATGTAGTCGAGGATCACCGTGAATGACAGTGTTGCGAGCACCACGGCTGCCAGTGCGCCGATGGTCATGACCAGGCCGCGGATGGCTCCCGACCGCCACGCGATGGCCTCGGCACCGACAAGGTCCGATACGCGGGCATGCCGGTTTATCCACCAGACGAAGACGAAGCTGGCGATCGTGGATGCCGCGGAGTAGACGGCGACCAGGCCGGCATCCACCGGCTTGCCACCGTTGGTGATCACGATGACGGCGTCGAACGCCGCGTAGAGAATGGTCGCGGCCGAGGCCACCCCCTGCACGACCACGATCAGCGGGGTCAGTGCCTGAAGTCCGAACGGGAAGCGCTTGGTCGGGCCCTGGGCCACGGCCGCCGAGACCTTGAGCGACACCCACGACACGAGAATCCCGATGCTGCCGAAGGCACCGTCGAACACGAGAACCCGTGTTCCCGAGACGAGGCCGAGCACGAGTGCAGAGGCCGCGAGGGCGATCCCCAGACCGATCGATGCGCGGAATACCCTGCGCTCGACATCGGGTACCGGGATCGAGTCCGCCGTGGCCGCGCCGCTCATGTCGACACGCTAGCAGTGGCCCCGGGCGGGCACCTAGGTCTTGCGCAGCAGCACGCTCGACACCGCGTGGTGCGAGTTCTTGCGCAGCACCAGCGACGCTCGGGGGCGGGTCGGCAGGATGTTCTGCACCAGGTTGGGCTCGTTGATCGCCTTCCAGATCTCGGATGCCCGTGCTCGAGCCTCGGCCTCGCTCAGGCTCGCGAACCGGTGGAAGTAGGACAGCGGGTTGGCGAACGCGCCGCGCTGGAGGCTGAGGAAGCGTTCCTCGTACCAGTGCGCGATGTCCTGGGTGCGGGCATCCACATAGATGCTGAAATCGAACAGGTCGCTGACCGCCAGGCGTCGGCCGGGGGCGGGGGGCTGAAGCACGTTCAGCCCCTCGATGATCAGCACGTCGGGGGCGCTGACGGTGATCTCGGCGTCGGCGACGATGTCGTACGCCAGATGCGAGTAGAAGGGGGCGTGCACCTCGCGGGCCCCGCTCTTCACGGCACTGACGAAGCGCAGCAGGGATCTACGGTCGTAGCTCTCCGGGAAGCCCTTGCGATCCATGATGCCGCGGCGTTCCAGTTCGGCGTTCGGGAACAGGAAGCCATCGGTGGTCACGAGGTCGACGCGCGGGGTGCCCTCCCAGCGGCTCATCAGTTCCCGGAGCAGTCGCGACACCGTCGACTTGCCGACAGCGACCGAGCCAGCGATGCCGATGACGAAGGGTGTACGTGCCGAACTGGCACCGAGAAAAGTTGTGGTCGCGCGGTGAAGCTGCTGGGCTCCCTCGGCATACAGATTGAGCAGACGACTGAGCGGGAGGTAGACCTCCTCGACCTCCTGAAGGTCGAGCGTGTCACCGAGCCCCCGCAGTTCGACGAGCTCGGTCTGCGTCAGCGGAGCGGTCATGGTGGGAGCCAGCGCGGCCCAGTCGCTGCGATCCAGCTCGATGAACGGCGACAGTTGGCCGTTGTGCTGGTGGCTGTCTGACACCGTCCGATCCTAGCGTCGAGGTGTCAACCAGATTGGCCGCCTAAGATCGACTCCATGTGTGGAATCGTGGGCTACGTCGGAGACAACAAGAGCATCGAGGTCCTTCTGGGCGGACTCCGACGACTCGAGTACCGCGGATACGACTCCGCGGGCGTCGCCGTGATCGACTCCGAGGGCCACATCGGCACCCGCAAGCGCGCCGGAAAGCTCCAGGTGCTCGTCGATGACCTCGAGGATCGCCCGCTCGCCAACGGTGCGACCGGTATCGGTCACACCCGCTGGGCGACGCACGGTGGACCGACCGACCGCAACGCGCATCCGCACCTCAGCGCCGACGGCAAGCTTGCCCTGATCCACAACGGCATCATCGAGAACTTCGCGGAGCTCAAGCAGGAGCTCGTCGAGTCCGGCGCCACCTTCACGAGCGAGACCGACACCGAGGTGGCTGCCCTGCTCGTGGGCCGCGAGTACGAGTCCACGCAGGACCTCACCGAGGCCCTGCGTCGTGTAGTCGCGCGCCTGCACGGCGCGTTCACGCTGCTGGTGATGCACGAGGACCAGCCCGGCGTCGTCGTCGGCGCTCGCCGCAACTCCCCGCTGGTGATCGGCCTGGGCGACGGCGAGAACTTCCTCGGTTCGGATGTCGCGGCATTCGTCGAGTTCACCCGACGCGCCGTGGCGATCGGCCAGGACCAGATCGTCACTATTCGACCCGACTCCGTTGAGGTCATCGACTTCGGCGGAGCCCCGGTCGAGACCGAGGAGTTCGACGTCGCATGGGATGCCTCGGCGAGCGAGAAGGGCGGCTGGTCGAGCTTCATGGCGAAGGAGATCAGCGAGGAGCCCGAGGCGGTCGGCAACACGATCCTCGGCCGCGTGCACGACGGACTGGTGAAGCTCGCCGAACTCGATCCGATCGGGGATGCCGCGCTCGCCGACCTCGACCGCATCGTGATCATCGCGTGCGGCACTGCCGCCTATGCGGGGATGCTCGGCAAGTACGCCATCGAGGCGTGGGCTCGCGTGCCCGTCGACGTCGAGCTGTCGCACGAGTTCCGCTACCGCGACCCGATCCTCACCGAGCGCACGCTCGTGATCTCGATCAGCCAGTCGGGCGAGACCATGGACACCCTCGTGGCGGTGCAGCACGCGACTGCGGCGGGTGCCAGGGTGCTGAGCGTCTGCAACACCCAGGGCGCCACCATTCCGCGTGAGTCACAGGCGGTGGTGTACACGCACGCCGGGCCCGAGGTGGCCGTGGCATCCACGAAGGCCTTCGTCGCTCAGGTGACGGCGCTCTACCTGATCGGTCTGCACCTGGCGGGTGTTCGCGGCACTCTGACGGACGACCAGATCCGCGAGAACGTGGTCGAGCTCCAAGCGATCCCCGACAAGATTGCAGAGGTGCTCAGCGTCTCGCAGGCGGAGATCGGTCAGCTGGCCCACTGGATGACCGACACCCAGTCCGTGCTGTTCCTCGGCCGCAACGTCGGCTATCCCGTCGCGCTCGAGGGTGCGCTCAAGCTCAAGGAGCTCGCGTACATCCACGCCGAGGGCTTCGCCGCCGGTGAGCTGAAGCACGGACCGATCGCCCTGATCGAGCCGGGCCAGGCCGTCATCGTCGTGGTTCCCAGCCCGCGCGACCCGAACTCGCTGCACCCGAAGGTGATCTCGAACATCCAGGAGATCCGCGCTCGCGGTGCCCGTGTGATCGCGATCGCCGAGAAGGGTGACGCCGCCGTGCTTCCCTTCGCCGACGAGGTCATCCCCATCCCGCTCGCGGGCAGCCTGTTCGAGCCGCTGCTGGCGGTGGTGCCGTTGCACATCTTCGGCATGGAGCTGGCATCGGCCAAGGGCCTCGATGTCGATCAGCCGCGCAACCTCGCCAAGTCCGTCACCGTCGAGTAACCCATGATCGTCGGGGTCGGCGTCGATGTCGTGGATCTCGCTCGGTTCGAGCGGGCACTTCAGCGCACCCCGGCACTGATCTCGCGCCTGTTCGCTGAGAGCGAACAACTCAAGGACGGCCAGCCCATGCCGCTGCGCTCCCTCGCGGGGCGGTTCGCCGCCAAGGAGGCGCTCATCAAAGCCCTCGGCGATTCCACGGGCGTGCAGTGGCACGACATGCGCGTCGTCAACGACAGCCTCGGCAACCCGTCATTCGAACTCCACAACTCCACGAGAGCGATCGCAGACGGCCGGGGCATCACCGCCATCCACCTCTCGATGGCCCACGACGCCGGAATCGCGATCGCCTATGTGGTGGCCGAGTCATGACCCGCGAAGCCCTCGTCGACCTCGACGCGATCCGGTCGAATCTCGCCGTGCTGTCCACGGCGACTGCGGCCACTCCCGCCATGGTGATCGTGAAGGCCAACGCCTACGGACACGGTGCGGTGCCGGTGGCTCGCGCGGTGGTCGAGGCTGGCGCTGCCTGGTTGGGCACGGCCGACCTCGCCGAGGCGCTCGAGTTGCGCGCGGCGGGTGTCGCCGCGCCGATCCTCGCCTGGCTCCACGAACCCGACGTCGACTTCGCGCCCGCGATCGAGGGCGGCGTCGACATCGGCGTGAGCTACCCGCAGCAGCTCGAGCGGGTGGCCGCGGCATCCGGTCGGGCGTTCGTGCAGCTGAAGGTCGACTCGGGCCTGGGCCGTAACGGAGCGGATGCCACGCAGTGGCTCGAACTCGTCGAGGCCGCTGCCGCGCATCAGCGCGCCGGCCGGCTCGTCGTTCGCGGCGTGTGGAGCCACCTTGCCAACGCCGGCCCCGAAGCGGATGCCGCACAGATCGCCACCTTCACCGAAGCCCTTGAGGCGGCGCGCGCCGCCGGGCTCGAGCCCGAACTCGTGCACCTGGCCGCGACGGCGGGAGCGCTGCGCGTGCCGGCGTCCCGGTTCGGGATGGTGCGTCTCGGGATCGGCGTGTACGGGCTGTCGCCGGATGACACCCCGGTGCCCGGGCTCACGCCCGCGATGACGCTCTCGGCGCCGGTTGTCGCCGTGAAGCACGTCCCGGCGAATCACGGGGTCTCGTACGGCTTCGACTACCGCACGACGGCGCCGACCACGCTGGCCCTCGTTCCCGTCGGGTACGCCGACGGGCTGCCGCGCTCCGCGTCCGGCGGGGCTCCGGTCGCGATCAACGGGCGCACCTATCGCATCGCCGGCCGCATCGCGATGGACCAGGTCGTCGTCGACGTCGGCGATGCCCCCGTCTCGGTCGGTGACCGTGCCGTGTTGTTCGGTGATCCGGCGATGGGCGCGCCCTCCGCCGACGAGTGGGCGGCCGCTGCGGGCACCATCAACTACGAGATCGTCACGAGGATCGGTCCGCGGGTCGCACGGCGGTACCGCGGATGAGGATCGAGACCCCCGAGGCGATGGCGCTGCTGGGTGCCCGTATCGCTGCCGAGCTCCGCGCCGGCGATCTTGTTCTGCTCAACGGCGAGCTCGGCGCGGGCAAGACGACTCTCACCCGCGGCATCGGCGAGGCCCTCGGCGTGCGGGGCGCGGTCACGAGTCCGACGTTCGTTCTGGCGCGCACGCATCCGCGGGTCGTGGCCGGCACTGTCGACGACGCACCGCTCGTGCACGTCGACGCCTACAGGCTGGGCAGCGCGATGGAGCTCGACGATCTCGACATTGACTTCCCGGCATCCATCGTCGTCGTGGAGTGGGGTGCCGGCCTTACCGACGGCATCACCGATGACTGGCTTCAGATCGACATCGTGCGCCCGCACGGCGGTGACGAGTCCGCGGAGGTCGAGCCTCGCGACGTCACCCTGACCGGTCACGGCGAGCGGTGGGGGAGGTGGGTCGATGCTCTTGGCGATTGACACCTCCGCCGGCACGAGTGTGGCGATCGTCGACCGCGACGCCGGGGTCATCGCCGAGCACTCCTCGCCCGACACCCGCGGCCACGCCGAGTTGATCGGCACGTTCATCCAGGCCTGCCTCGACGACTGGGGCGGTGTTGTAACCAGCTTGTCCGGTGTCGTTTCGGGCATGGGTCCCGGGCCGTTCACCGGCCTGCGGGTGGGCATAGCGGCCGCCCGGGCATTCGCGTTCGGCGCAGGAAAGATCGTGGTTCCCGTCGTCAGCCACGATGCGGTCGCATTCGGCGCCGAGGGGCCTGTGCTGGTCGTCACCGACGCCCGCCGCCACGAGCTCTTCTGGAGTACCTATTCGGGCTCGGATGCCGCCGGCCTCCCCGTGCGCACCTCCGGCCCCAACCTGGCCAAGGCCGCCGAGCTCGAGCACGACGTTCGCGGCTACGGCGGCTACCGTCTTCTCGACGGCGGACTGGTCTCCGCGGCATCCCTCGGCCTGGTCGCGGAGCTGCAGTACGCCCACGGTCGCCCCTTCGCGGCCGATCAGCCGCTGTACCTCCGGTCGCCCGACGTGACGCTGTCGGCCGGCCCGAAGCGGGTCACGTCGTGACCGCCTGGCAGCTGCGACAGGCGACGGTCGACGACCTCGAAGCGATCATGCAGCTCGAGACCGCGCTGTTCGAGTCTGACGCGTGGTCCCGGTCGAGCATGAAGGCAGAGCTTGCCGACAGGCACGGGTACTACCTCGTGGCGTTCCCCGTGGGGCAGCCCGAACGGGTTGACGGCTATGCGGGGCTGCGGGCGCCGCGGGGCGAGCCGCAGGCCGACATCCAGACCATCGGCGTTGCCGAGCACGCGCGGCGCCAGGGGCTCGGTCGCGTGTTCATGCTGCGCCTCATCGATGAGGCTCGCGAGCGGGGGGCCACTGAGGTCTTCCTCGAGGTGCGCGCGGACAACCCCGGGGCCCAGGCGCTCTACGACTCGCTCGGCTTCGAGCGCATCGCGGTGCGTCCGAAGTACTACCAGCCGGACGGCGTGGACGCGATCATCATGCGGCTGATGATCCCGACACCGCAGATGGGACAGGCATGATTGCGCCCCTGGTGCTCGGCATCGAGACGAGCTGCGACGAGACCGGCATCGGGATCGTTCGCGGCACGACCCTGCTCGCCAACGTGATCGCATCGTCGATGCAGGAGCACGCGCGATACGGCGGAGTCGTGCCCGAGGTCGCTGCCCGCGCCCACCTGGAGGCGCTCACGCCGACCCTGCGCGAGGCCCTCGACCGGGCTGGTGTCGTCCTCGGTGACATCGACGCGGTCGCTGTCACGAGCGGTCCCGGGCTGGCCGGGGCCCTCATGGTCGGCGTCGGGGCGGCGAAGGCGCTCGCCCTCGCGCTCGACAAGCCGCTGTATGCCGTCAACCACCTTGTGGGCCACGTGGGGGCCGACGTGCTCGACGAGCGGCCCCTCGACCTACCCACCATCGCCCTGCTCGTCTCGGGCGGCCACACCTCGCTGCTGCTCGTGCGCGACCTCGTCTCCGATGTCGAACTGCTCGGCGAGACGATCGACGACGCCGCGGGAGAGGCGTTCGACAAGGTCGCTCGGCTGCTCGGCCTGCCCTACCCCGGCGGGCCCGAGATCGACCGTGCCGCCGTCGGCGGCGATCCGGCGGCGATATGCTTCCCGCGGGGGCTCAGCCTGCCCAAGGACATGGAGAAGCACCGCTACGACTTCTCGTTCTCCGGCCTGAAGACCGCCGTCGCCCGCTGGGTCGAGCGCGAACGCGACGCCGGTCACGAGCTGCCCCTCGCGGATGTCGCCGCCAGCTTCCGCGAGGCCGTCGCCGACGTGCTGCTCACCAAGGCCCTCGCTGCCTGCCGCGACCTGGACGTGCCCCGCCTGCTGCTCGGAGGAGGAGTCGTCGCGAATGCCCGGGTGCGCGAGCTGGCCGCGCAGCGGTGCGCGGCCGCGGGCGTCGAGCTGCGAATTCCGCCGCTTGCGCTGTGCACCGACAACGGCGCCATGATCGCCGCGTTGGGAGCACAGCTCGTGATGGCGGGTCGGGTGCCATCCGGGCTGGGATTCGGTGCCGACTCGACGTTGCCGGTCACGACGATTCAGGCCTAGCGCCGTGTGGCAACACGCCGGAACCCGCGTTGACAGGGTGTGAGCCGACTGTCACTATGGCACCGCCGTCACAACAATCTTCTAAGGAGTTCCATCATGACCGAACCCACCCCCGCACCGAGCTACGCGCCCGCCGCCAAGTGGAACGTGCTGTCCATCGTTTCGCTGGTCACGGCGATCGTCGGCCTCGGCCTCGTCGCCGTCATCACCGGACACATCTCGCTCAGCCAGATCAAGAAGACCGGCGAGCAGGGCAACATCCTCGCGATCATCGGCTTGATCCTCGGTTACCTCGAGATCGTCGGTGTGATCATCTTCGGCATCGTGTGGATCGGCATCATCGCCGCCGCGGGCACGGCAGGGATGTACAGCAACTAGCGTCATCGCCGAAGGGGCTCACGGCGAAAGCCGCGGGCCCCTTCCGTGCGTTAAAATCGACCTACCGATCAAGGAGAGACCATGGCTGACAAGCCCGCCGACAACGTACCCCCGGTACCCGTACCCCCGAGCAGCGCCGTGCCGCCCGTCGAGCCCGCGCCGAAGGTGCGCAAGACCGCAGCGCCCAAGACCACCGCCACGGCGGCTGCGGCCGCGACAGGTGCCAAGGCTGCCGCTCCGAAGGCGACCCCGGCGCCCAAGGCGACTGCTGCGGCCAAGACCCCTGCGGCCAAGACCCCCGCCGCACCCAAGGCGCCTGCGGCCGCGGTCGTGCCCCCGGCTCCGCCGGTCGCGGTAGCGCCGCCCGCGCCGCCTGCACCGCCCGCCGCGCAGACGCCGCCCGCGTATGCCCCGTCTGCCTACACGCCCGCTCCCGCAGGCCCCGCACAGGGTCTCAGCATCACCTCGATGGTGCTGGGCATCGCCGGGCTCTTCCTGGGCTTCCTCGTCTCGATCGCTGCCGTGATCACCGGACACATGGCTCAGAAGCGCCAGCCCTACGCCAAGCCGTTCTGGCTCACCGGAATCATCACGGGCTACATCGGAATCGCCCTGGGACTCATCGTCACCATCGCGTTCATCGCGTGGATCGCCTTCATCGCCTCGGTCGCCGGCGCTGGCGGGTACTACAACTACTAGAGCCGTTCGGCGAGCAGCGCGCGCCTCTTCCCGCCCACCCGGGTGAGGAAGAGCGTTGCGCTGTTCTCGCCCTTCGGCGACAGGGCGGTACGGAACGCGGCGGGATCGATGTCCACGCCGCGTTTCTTGATCTCCACCGTGCCGATGCCCCGGGACGCCAGCTCGCGCTTCAACGAACGCTGGTCGAGCGCGAAGTCCGCGACGATGCGAAACCCTTGCGCGAAGGGTGTCTCGGCAGGCTCGTCAGTCGTCAGGTACGCGATCGTGCGGTCGAGCATCCGCCCACCGATTAGGCGGCCGAGGTCTCCGATCAGTCGGGCCCGGATGACGGCACCGTCGGGCTCGTAGAGGAACTGTCCGAGGCTGCCGACCGGCACATCCTCACTGTCGGATTCTGCGGTGAGCTCCGCGGCGCCGTGCTGGCCGATCACGAGCGCTGCTCGGCGCACGTTCTGTCGCGCGAGGGTGCCGAACCACAGGCCGACCTCGACGACGTCGTGGTCGACCGATACCCACTGCGCCTCCGCGTCGTTGGGGATCAGGTCCCGATCGATTCCGGGGCCGAGCTTGACCCCGACGGGCAGCCGCTGGGCCAGACCGTACGCGAAGTCGAGGCTGGGCGACCAGTCCGCCGGGTTCTTCAGGCGCTTCACGCCGTCGCGGCGGGCCGGATCGAGGTACACCCCGTCGACGCCGGCCAGGTCGAAGCTCTCGGCGTCGGCATGCTCGACCCGCGCGTTCGACCACGGCGCCAGGTTGTAGGCGGCGATCGCCGCAGTAACCTCGTCGCGTTCCACGGCGGTCACCTCGAGCTCGAGAGCGGCGATCGCGAGGGCATCCGCACCCACTCCGCAGCCGAGGTCGGCGATCCAGTTGAGACCGGCGCGCTGGAACCGGCCCGCGTGCTGCGCCGCGACGCTGAGTCTGGTGGCTTGCTCGAGGCCCGCCTCGGTGAAGAGCATCGACGCGGCGAACGGCCCGAACTTGGCCTCGGCCCGCGCTCGCAGCTTCGACTGGTTGAGCACCGCAGCGACCAGACCCGCCGGATGCCCGGCCGCACGCAAGTCGCTGACGACGCGCACGACATCCGCCGTCGACTCATACCGGGGTAGTGCGTCGAGCAGCCGCAGTCCTTCCACGGACAGGATCTGCTCCACCTCGTCCCGTTCCATGGCCCCACGGTACCGGGGATCGGGGCTGCCGGTGATCGAGCGTGTCGAGATCTGGCCGTGCCGGTGATCGAGCTCGTCGAGATCTGGCCGTGCCGGTGATCGAGCTCGTCGTGATCTGGCACTCACATTGATCGAGTGCCAACCAACCCGTATAGTTGCATTGGCACTCTCAGAGCGAGTGTGCCAATCCAGAAGCGTCAAGAATCTAAAGACTTAGAAAGAGGTCAACCGTGTCGGTGTCCATCAAGCCGCTCGAAGATCGCATTGTCATCAAGCAGGTCGAGGCCGAGACGACCACAGCGTCGGGTCTGGTCATCCCTGATACCGCCAAGGAGAAGCCCCAGGAGGGCGAGGTCGTGGCCGTTGGACCCGGCCGCATCGACGACAACGGCAATCGCATCCCGCTCGACATCGCCGTGGGCGACAAGGTCATCTACTCCAAGTACGGCGGCACCGAGGTGAAGTACGGCGGCGAAGACCTGCTCGTGCTCTCGGCTCGCGACGTGCTCGCGGTGGTTGTGCGCTAACAGCGTCGACTTTCGGTCAGAGGGCCCGGTGGCACTGCCATCGGGCCCTCTGCTGTTCTCGGCGGCCCTAGGCTGAAACGGTGCCCGCCCCAGTCCCGTCCCACGAGCGGGTCTCTGCCCCAGGTATCGCCTTTGCGATCGCGTCCTACCTGCTCTGGGGCGTCCTACCCCTGCTGTTCCTCGCCCTGCCGCCCACGGGGGCGCCCGAGATCGTCGCCTGGCGCATCGTGCTCTCGCTGGCGTTCTGCGTAATCCTGCTGACCGTCACGGGCGGGTGGTCGCGATTCATGGCGCTCGTGCGCGACCGCGTCGCGCTGGGCACACTCGCCCTGGCCGCCGTTCTCGTGCTCATCAACTGGTCGGTGTACGTCTACGCCACCCTCACCGACCACGTCATCGAGGCGAGTCTCGGCTACTTCACCAACCCCATCGTCACGGTGCTCCTCGGCGTGCTGGTGCTGGGGGAGAGGCTGCGGCCGATGCAGTGGATCGCCGTCGGCGTCAGTGGCATCGCCGTTCTCGTGCTCGCCATCGGCTACGGGTCATTTCCCTGGATCGCCCTGACCCTCGCCTTCAGCTTCGGCCTCTACGGGCTGGTCAAGAGGCGGGTGGGTCCCCGAGCCGATGCCATCGGCGGCCTCACCGTCGAGACCGCGGTGCTCACGCCTCTCGCCGTGGTGGCACTGATCGTCATCGCATCGACCACCGGGCTCACCATGGGAGCGGTGTCCCCCCTCCACACCGTGCTCCTGGCCAGCGTGGGAGTCGCAACAGCGGTGCCCCTGCTGCTGTTCGCCGCCGCCGCACGCAGAATTCCGCTGGTGTACCTCGGGTTCGCGCAGTATCTCGCACCCGCTCTGCAGCTCGGGATCGGTGTCGTCCTCCTCCACGAGCCGATGCCGATCGAGCGTTGGGTGGGATTCGCGATCGTCTGGGTTGCTCTGGCGATCCTCACGGTCGACATGTTCCGCCACAGGTATTCTTCGCAGAGAACTCGGAAGGACGAGCCATGACCCGACTCCTCGTCGCCCGCAGCGTCGCGATCGGTGCTGCGATGCTGCTGTTGGCCGGATGCTCCGCGCCCGCCCCTGCGCCGACCCCCAGTGCCACTGTGGCGGCACCCGCACCCACGGGCGACGGCGTACTCAAGATCGGAACGATCCTTCCCACCAGCGGCACCTACGCCTTCATCGGGGCGGCCCAGATTGCGGGGGTCGCGACGGCGGTCAAGGACATCAACGAGGCGGGAGGCGTCAACGGCGTGCCCGTCGAGCTCCTGCAGCGCGACTCGGGCGACGCGTCCAGCAGCAAGGCGGAGGACGCGCTCAAGGACCTGGTCGGCAACGCTGTCGACGTCGTGATCGGACCCTCGTCGTCGGTACAGGCGCAGCGACTCATCCCGTTGGCGGCACAGGACAAGGTGACCATGATCTCGCCCGCCGCGACCTTCCCGGGGCTCTCGGACCTGCCGGGCGGTCGCTACTTCTTCCGCACGATCCCGAGCTACGGACAGCAGGGTAGTGCCCTGGGTCCGGTGATCTCGACCGGGGGCCCAAAGAAGGTGGCAGTCGTGTACGTCAACGACGAACTCGGCAAGGCGATCCTGCCGACTCTGACCGACAGCCTCACGGCCACGGGGAGCACGATCGTGGCATCGGTCAGCGTGCCCCTGGCGAGTCCTGACACGGCGAAGCTGGTCGAGCAGGTCACGACTGCGGCGCCGGATGTCGTCGTTCTGTCGACCGCCTACAGTTCCTTCGACCTGACCAAGGACCTGATCACGAAGATCATCGCCGCGGGATACGGAGGATCGAAACTCTGGCTGACCTCCCAGAATGCCGGTGACTACTCCCAGGCCCTCCCCGAGAAGCTGTTGTCTGGCGTCAACGGCATCATCGAGGGGGTCCAGCCGAGCGACACATTCACGGAGCGCCTCAAGCAGACCGACTCCGGGCTCGGTCAGTTCCGCTACGCCGCAGAGGCCTACGACGCGACAATTCTCGCCGCGCTCGCCGCGATCGTCGGCGGGGATGATTCCGGCAGCTCCGTGGCGGCAACACTCGTCGACGTGTCGCGCGGCGGCATCAAATGCACGAGTTTTGCCGAATGCCTCGAGGTTCTGCGCACGCAGACGGACATCGATTACGACGGCGTGTCCGGCTCGGTCAACTTCACGCCGAGTCACGATGTGTCGCCAGCATTCTGGGGCCTCTACACGTTCAACAGCGAGAACAAGTTCGTTTTTTCCAGCGGAGTCATCGCGCAATAGGGCTCGGGAATGCTCCGACGAGCAGAAAGTAACGCAGCGACACGCAAGGTAACGATCGGGCTGCGTTACAGGGCTGTAACACGCTCGTATTGAGAAAGCCCCCAATCCCGCATAACGTGACAGGACAGCACTGCTTCGCCGTGCCGTGTCCCAACACATTTCAAAATGCAAGGAGCAACATGAGCGTATTCGTGAAGGCCACAGCCTCGCGCTCGCGGTCTCTCAAGACGATCCTCGGTGGCATCGCCATCGTTGGTGCTAGCGCACTCGTCCTCAGCGGCTGCGCGCCGGCCGCTGACACCGGATCGTCGTCGGGTCCCCGTGAGCCGCTGACCCTGAAGATCGGCACCATCCTTCCGCAGAGTGGAACCCTCGCGTTCCTCGGCCCGCCCGAGGAGGCCGGTGTTGCTCTCGCTGTCAAGGAGATCAACGAAGCCGACCTGGGTATTCAGGTTGAGGTCGAGTACCGCGACTCCGGTGACACCACGACCGACACCGCCACCGTTTCGGTGACCGACCTCCTCTCGCTGGACGTCTCGGCCATCGTCGGTGCGGCATCCTCGGGTGTCTCCAAGACGGTCATCGACGAGATCGTGGCCGCTGGCGTCGTGCAGTTCTCGCCGGCCAACACCTCGATCGACTTCACCGACTACGCCGATGACGGCCTCTACTGGCGCACCGCTCCCTCGGACGTGCTCCAGGGCGAGGTGCTCGGCAACCAGATCGCTGAGGACGGCGTTCAGAACCTCGGCATCATCGAGCTGAACGACTCCTACGGCACCGGCCTGACCAAGAAGATCACCGAGACCTTCGAGGCTGCTGGTGGCAAGGTCGTCGCGTCGCCGCTGTTCAACACCGGTGACACCGTCTTCACCACGCAGATCTCCGAGGTCCTGGCGGCTAACCCCGACGCGATCGCCCTCGTCACCTTCGACGAGGCGAAGATCATCGTTCCCGCGCTGCAGGGCGCCGGCTACACCGGCCCGCTGTACTTCGTTGACGGAAACCTCGCTGACTACAGCGCGGTCTTCGCTGCCGGAGCGCTCGACGGCGACAAGGGCACGCTGCCCGGTCTCGACACGGCCAAGCTCGGTGACTTCACCGACCGCCTGCTCGAGGTCAACCCCGACCTGACCGACTTCTCCTACGCAGCCGAGTCGTACGACGCCGTCGTGCTCCTCGCGCTCGCCGCCCTCGCGGCGAACTCGACCGATGGCAAGGCCATCGCGTCGAAGCTCCAGGAGGTCTCGGGTGGCTCGGGTGATGGAACGAAGGCGACCGACTTCGCGTCGGCCGCTCAGATCATCCTCGACGGTGGCGTAGTGGACTACGACGGAAACTCCGGCCCGATCACGTTCGATGAGAACGGTGACCCGACCGAGGCGACCATCGGTATCTTCCAGTACGGTCCCGACAACACGTACAAGCGCATCAACTAGTTTCTAGCTGACACGCAGGAAGGGCCCCGACCGCACGGTCGGGGCCCTTTCGCGTTGCTGGCGTGCATCCCGCGCGCGTTCGTGCCCGTTTCCGCCCCCACCCCGCATCCCGTAGCCACGAAGCCGTGAGGTGCGCCGATCGCCCCTTGTAGGGGCCTCAGAAGGGCAGATTGGCGCATCTCAGCGCTGCCGTGGGGCATCAGGCACACAAGAGGGGCCGGGATGCTGCATCCCGGCCCCTCGGTCGTGTCTGAGAGCTGTTACTCCTCGCCCAGTGTGCCCAAGTAGAGCGAGATGACCTTGGGATCGTTCAGGAGCTCGCGGCCCGTGCCGGTGTACGCGTCCTTGCCCTGGTCGAGCACGTAGCCGCGGTCGCAGATCTGCAGGCAGCGACGCGCGTTCTGCTCGACCATGATGGTCGTGACGCCCGCCTTGTTGATCTCCTTGACCCGGAGGAACGCCTCGTCCTGCCGCACCGGCGAGAGGCCCGCCGATGGCTCATCGAGCAGCAACACGTGCGGACCCATCATGAGCGCACGGCTCATGGCGACCATCTGGCGCTCGCCACCCGACAGCGAGCCGGCCCGCTGGGGCAGGCGCTTCTCGAGCTCGGGGAAGATGTCGACCACGAAGGCGAGCCGCTCCTTGATGCCCTTCGGCTTCTGGAACAGTCCCATCTCGAGGTTCTCGCGAATGCTCAGCGTGGGGAACACGTTGTTGGTCTGCGGCACGAATCCGACGCCTGCAGTCACCAGCTTGTTGGGCTTGAGACCGGTGATGTCCTTGCCCTGGAGCAGAACCTCGCCCTCACGCACCTTCACGAGCCCGAAGATCGCCTTGAGCAGCGTCGACTTGCCGGCGCCGTTCGGGCCGATGATGCCGATCAGCTCGCCCTGGTTGGCGGTCAGGGAGCAACCGTTGAGGATGTTGACGCCGGGCAGGTAGCCCGCCACGACACCCTTGACCTCGACCACCGGCGTGGGAGCCGTCGCGGTCGCGGTGCGAGCCTCAGGAACTGGGTTCGTCATCGAGGAGCTCCTTCAGTGCGTGCATGGTCTCTTCGGCGTGGGGATCGACGCCGAGGTCCTGGTCGTGGTGGCTGCCGAGGTAGGCGTCAATCACTGCAGGGTTGGACATCACGGCGTCGGGCGGGCCCTCGGCGACGATCTTTCCCTCCGCCATCACGATGACCCAGTCGGCGATGTGACGCACCATCTGCATGTCGTGCTCGACGAACAACACCGTCATTCCCTGCGTCTTCAGGTCGAGGATGTGATCGAGCAGAGACTGCGTGAGCGCGGGGTTGACGCCTGCCATCGGCTCGTCGAGCATTACCAGCGTCGGGTCGCTCATGAGCGCCCGAGCCATCTCGAGCAGCTTGCGCTGGCCGCCGGAGAGGCTGGCCGCGTAGTCCTCGGCCTTGGTGTCCAGCTTGAAGCGCCCCAGCAGCTCCATGGCCTTTGCCTCGTTGGCCTCCTCCTGCTTGCGCCACAGCCAAGGCAGGAGCGCGACGAACATGTTCTCGCCCTTCTGCCCCTTGGCGCCGAGCTTCATGTTGTCGAGCACACTCAGCAGGTTCAGTGCCTTGGTGAGCTGGAAGGTGCGCACTTGACCCAGTCGGGCCACCCTGAATGACGGGATGCCGGCGAGCGACTTGCCCAGGAACGTCCATCGACCCGTGTCGGGTTTGTCGAATCCGGTGAGGAGGTTGAAGAACGTGGTCTTGCCCGCCCCGTTGGGCCCGATCAGCGCGGTGATCGCGTTGCGCGGGATCTCCACGTGCGCCACGTCGACGGCCGTGAGACCGCCGAAACTGCGGGTCACGTGATCGGCGACGATGATGGGGTCGACTTTGGGCACGCCCGGCTCGATCTCGCCGATGTGAAGGTTGACCGATTTGACCGGGGCGCCCCGGGTCGGCTTGACGTTACTTGACAAAAGCCAGCTCCTTCTTGTTGCCGAAGATGCCCTGAGGTCTGAATATCACCAGGAGCATGAGCACCACACCCACGATGATGAATCGCGTCTGACCGGCCTGCACGCTCGACATCCCGGGGAACCAGCCGACGGCCTGAGCGCGGGCAACGAAACCCGACACGGCCGAGAGCAGCACCCAGAAGATCATCGATCCGACGATCGGTCCGAGGATGGTCGCCGCCCCACCGAGCAGCAGGATCGTGTAGATGAAGAAGGTCAGCGTCGTCGCGTAGTTCGCAGGCACGACCGCCCGCGGCATGATGAAGATCATGCCGCCGAGGGTTCCGAACACGCCGCCGATGATGAGCGACTGCATCTTGTAGAAGTAGACGTTCTTGCCGAGGGCGCGCACGGCATCCTCGTCCTCACGGATGCCCTTGATGACCCGGCCCCACGGGCTGCGCATGAGCTGCCATGCGAGCAGGCCGCCGAGGATGACCAGAGTCCAGCCTACGACGCGCACCCACAGGTCGTACTCGTTCATCGTGAACGGGCCGAAGCCGTACGTTCCCTTCGGGAACGGGTTCAGGGCCGCGAAGCCGCCCTTGTAGGCGCTGAGGCCGTCTGCGGAGCCTGTGACGGCATCCAGAGAGTTCGTGGTGAAAATGAGCCTGAGAATCTCGGATGCCGCGATCGTGACGATCGCCAGATAGTCAGCTCTCAGCCGCAGGGTGGGGATACCGAGGATGAGGGCGAAGATGATCGACCCGCCCACGCCGACGAGCACCGCGCCCCACACCGGGAACCCGAGGGTCAGCGTGGAGATCGCGTAGCCGTAGGCGCCGATGGCCATGAAGCCCGCCTGACCGAAGTTGAGCAGGCCCGTGTAGCCGAAGTGGATCGCGAGGCCGAGGGCTGCGAGGGCGTAGGCGGCCGTCGTCGGGCTGATGAGCTCGACGGCGGCATTCTGAATGATCTGCCAGAAATCAACCATGTCTGTCTCCTAGCCGATTCTCTCTTTGCGGCCCAGGATTCCCTGTGGCCTGACCAACAGCACGAGGATGAGGATCGCGAGCGCTCCGACGTACTTCATGTCGGAGGGGATCCACAGTGTCGAGATCTCGATGAAGAACCCGACAACGAGCGAGCCGACGAGTGCGCCGAACGCGGTGCCGAGGCCTCCGAGGGTTACCGCCGCGAAGATCAGCAGCAGGATCTGGAAGCCCATGTCCCACGAGACGCCCGGACGGTAGAACGCGAACAGGATTCCGCTGAGGCCTGCGAGCGCGCCGCCGATGACCCAGACGATCCGGATGACGCGGTCCACGTCGATACCGCTGGCCGCCGCGAGACTCGGGTTGTCGCTGACCGCCCGGGTCGCCTTGCCGATGCGCGTGCGCAGCAGGAAGAACGCCACGGCGATGAGCACGACGATGGAGATCGCCATGCTCAGCAGGTCGAGGGGCGAGAGCGAGATGGCGCCGAACTTGAGGTCGACCCCGTCGGCGCCGGGAAGCTGGCGGGTCGATCCGCCGTAGATGTACTGGTAGATGTAGCGCAGCGCCAAGGAGAGACCGATGCTGACGATCATCATCGGGATGAGGCCCACACCCTTGCGGCGCAGGGGCTTCCAGATCGCGGCATCCAGACCCCAGCCGAACATTCCGCTGAGCAGCAGGGCCCCGACGAGGGCGATCCACAGCGGCCAGGCGAGATCGACGGCGAGAGTCAAGGTGGCCAGAGCACCGAAGGTGACCATCTCCGCGTGGGCGAAGTTGCTGAGGCCGGTCGTGCCGAAGATCAGCGAGAGTCCGATTGCCGCGAGGGCGAGCAGTAGACCGAAGCTCAGTCCGGTGAAGGCCCGCTGGATGAACTGGTCGAGGAAGCTCGTCGTCTCACGAACCCCCTGCCCGAGGAAGAAGTTGTAGACCTTGTTGTTGACCTTGTCGATCTCGACATCGACCGAGTTGCCGCCCTCCGCCACGATGATGCCGGTGGGCAGGGTCGACTCGTCGAGAGTGATGTTGTAGGTGCCCTTCTCGGGCACCCCGATCTTCCACTTGCCGTCGGCGTCGGTCTTCACCTGGGCCGAGTAGCCGTTGCCGGACACCGTGATCAGTACGCCCTTGAGCGGATCACCGTCATTGCGCACGAAGCCGCTGAAGCTGAAGTCGTACTTGTCGGTGTTGATCTCATCCGCATGGGCCGCGCCACCTCCCACGAAGGTCAGGGCGGCGATCATGCCGACGAGCAACAGCATCAGGGCGCGCATCCAGCGCCTGTCAGTCAAACCAGTGACTTCCACGGAACCTCCAAGACGGACCAGTCGGAATATGGGTATCCCGCGGGTTCTGGCGCACCGTCGACGTTGACGATACTTCCTGATTGTGTCTCCAGTGTTTCGTCGGCGACACAAACCGGTCAGGCCATTATGCGCGCGGAATAGCCTCGGGTCGAACCCGGTTAAGATTGGGTATGGACCAGCCCGACCCCTTTGGCTTCATTGGACTCACGTACGACGACGTGATGCTGCTTCCCGGCCACACCGACGTCATCCCGAGTGAGGCCGACACGAGCTCGCGCCTCACCCGTCGCATCCGGGTCAATTCGCCTCTCATCTCCTCGGCCATGGACACGGTGACCGAGTCGCGCATGGCGATCTCGATGGCCCGCAACGGCGGTCTCGGCGTGCTGCACCGCAATCTCTCGATCGAGGATCAGGCCGCGTACGTCGACAAGGTCAAGCGCAGCGAGTCGGGCATGATCACCAACCCGGTGACCACGACGCCCGACGCGACCGTCGCCGAGGTCGACGCGTTGTGCGGTCAGTTCCGCGTCTCAGGGCTGCCGGTTGTGGAGGGCGACGGTCGCCTGGTCGGCATCATCACCAACCGCGACATGCGCTTCGTCTCCTCCTTCGAGAAGAGCACGACCCTCGTCAGGGACGTCATGACGAAGGCCCCCCTGATCACTGCTCCCGTGGGCATCGACCCCGACAGCGCGATTGCCATCCTCGCCCAGCACAAGATCGAGAAGCTCCCTCTGGTGGATGCGAGCGGTCGTCTCGGCGGGCTCATCACGGTCAAGGACTTCGACAAGAGCGAGCAGTACCCGAACGCCACCAAGGATGACGAGGGACGTCTGCGGGTCGGCGCGGCGATCGGGTTCTTCGGTGATGCCTGGGACCGCGCGGGCGCGCTCCGCGACGCGGGCGTCGACGTGATCGTCGTCGACACCGCCAACGGTGACTCGGCAGGAGTTCTCGACATCATCCGTCGGCTCAAGGGCGACCGCGCCTTCGACGCGATCGATGTCATCGGTGGAAACGTGGCAACCCGGTCGGGAGCCCAGGCTCTCATCGATGCCGGTGCCGACGCCGTGAAGGTGGGCGTGGGTCCCGGCTCGATCTGTACCACCCGCGTCGTGGCCGGAGTCGGCGTGCCCCAGGTCACCGCGGTGTACGAGGCATCGCTCGCGGCCCGCGACACGGGCATCCCGATCATCGCCGACGGCGGCCTGCAGTACTCCGGCGACATCGCCAAGGCGCTCGTCGCGGGTGCGGAGACCGTGATGCTCGGGTCGTTGCTGGCGGGCACCGACGAGAGCCCGGGCGATCTGATCTTCGTCAACGGCAAGCAGTTCAAGAGCTACCGCGGCATGGGCTCGCTGGGTGCGCTTCAGACCCGCGGCAAGAAGACGAGCTACTCACGTGACCGGTACTTCCAGGCGGATGTGCCCAGCGACGAGCAGCTCATCGCCGAGGGCATCGAGGGCCAGGTGCCCTACCGCGGACCGGTCTCGTCGGTGGTCTACCAGCTGCTCGGCGGCCTGCGGCAGTCGATGTTCTACACCGGTGCGCGCACCATCGACGAGCTGAGGGTGAAGGGCCGTTTCGTGCGCATCACCGCGGCGGGCCTCAAGGAGTCGCACCCGCACGACATCCAGATGGTGGTGGAGGCGCCGAACTACCGACGGTAGTCACTTCCGGGCACGGACCGGGCGCGACGAACTTTCATCTCCGTCCGCGCGCCCCACTCGCATGGCCTTCATTGCGGTCGCTGCCGCCGTCGCGGCATCCGTTGTGGTGGCCGCTCCCGCGCACGCCGCCGACATCACTGTCACGAGTTCGGCCGACGCCGGGGCAGGATCCCTGCGTGCGGCGCTGGCTGGCGCTGCGTCAGGCGACCGGATCGTCTTCGACCCGAGCGTGACCTCCATCGTGCTCGAGTCGGCTCTTGCGGTGACCGTTGGAGTTCACATCGACGGTCCAGGGGCCGGCCTGCTGACAATATCGCGAGTGGCGGCGGGCAACTTCAACGAGATTCAACTGGTTGGCGCGGCCGGTGAGGACTACGTTCTCGAGGGTGTGACTCTCGACGGCACAGGCAGCCAAGCGCCCGCGATCTACGCCGACCTCAACACCGATGACGTCACCTTGCGCGATGTGGTGGTGAGTAACCAGACCTCCATCATCGGTGGAGCGGCCCTGTACACGTTCCAGACCGATGGCAACTTCCTCTTCGAGGACTGCGTGTTCGAGGGAAACGTCAACGTCGGCTTGCTCGCGGGCGCCGAGGGTGGTGCACTCAAGCTCGATGGTGTCGGTGGCGACGTGACGATCCGCAACTCCGCCTTCGTGGGAAACACGTCGGGCGCGAGTGCTGGCGCTGCGTGGATCGGTGGGGTCGCCGGTGATCTGGTCATCGAGGACAGCACCTTCCGCGGAAACGTGGCAACTGAGGGCCCGGGTGGTGCGCTCAGGGTCGAATCGCTGGGCGGTGCGGCGAGCATCACGCGCAGTTCCTTCCTGGACAATGAGGCGGGAACTGACTTCACCTTCGGTGGCGCGGTATTCGGACAGTTCCCCGAGTTGACCGTGCAGTCGTCGACCTTCGCCGGCAACAGCCTTCCGGGTGGCGGCATCGGCATCAGCATCGGCGGCGGGGTTCCCGGCCCGGCGCTCATCCAGAATTCGACATTCGACGAAACCGGTGACGACGAGTTCGCTCTCTACTTCAGCGGCGTCGACAGCGGCCAGGTCCCTCCGACTCTCGACATCCTGAACTCGACCATCGTCGGTCCCGCGGGGCTCTACGTCGAGACCAACGAGGGGGACGTCACCGTAGAGAACACCATCATTCAGGCGACGAACGGGCGGGCCGTCGCCACTGATACTGGTGCGGCCATTCACGTGAGCTGGAGCATCCTGTCGGGCCTGCTGGATTCGGACATCGCGGACGACGGCAACAACCGATTCTCCACGGACGCACTGCTCGGTGCACTCGCCGACAACGGCGGGCCGACCCTCACCCGGTTGCCGAATGCCACGAGCCCGGCGATCAACGGGGGCGACCCTGCCGTCGTCGGTGCCCCGGAATTCGACCAGCGTGGTGACGGCTTCCCGCGGATCCTGCAGGGTCGCCTTGACGTGGGCGCAGTGGAGACTGCGGCTCTTGCCAGCACCGGCGCGACCTGGTCCTGGCCTCTGCCGGTCGCGGGTGGACTGCTCCTGCTGGCCGGAATCGGCGCGGTTGCGCTCGTGCGCCGCACGAGGCGGGCTCGGGCGATCTAGGGACTTCGAACCCGGCGTCGACGCAGCGCAGCTAGGCCGCGAGCTCACACGCCGAAGGTGTCGACCCGTCGTCCGGTCTCGTGGGACTCGATCACGGCGAGGGCCAGAGCCAATGCCCGACGCCCGGCGGCGGCCGGCACGGGTGGCTCGTGGCCGGCGCGCAGTGCGGTGAGCAGGGCATCCACGTGCCGGTCGAAGGTGTACTCGAACGTGCGCGCTTCGTCGTTGAAATAGCCGGCCCGCCACACCTTCGCCGTCTCGTCGCCAGCGTGCTCGATCGTCAGTGAGCGCACCGTGTCGTGGATGACCGCCCGCCCGAGCGTGCCGTTGAGCTCGACCCGTTGCGCGTCCTCGTAGGCGTAGCTCGAGTCGTAGCTGCCGAGCATCGTGCCGACCGCGCCGTCTGCGAACTCCAGGGCGATGGCCATCGTGCTGAACGCGCCGTAGGTCTTGTTGGTCATCTGGGCGGCGACCGAGACGATCGGCCCGCACAGGTACTCGAGCATGTCGAAGCCGTGGCACTGGGTCTCGATGAGGTTGGCGTGCGGGGAGTCGGCCATGTTCGCCTCGCCGCCGAACCGCCAGGTCGCGAACACCAGCTCGCCGAGCTCACCCGCGTCGACGGCGGCCTTCGCGCGCGCCACCGGCTCCGCGTAGCGGTGGTTGAAGTTGATGCCGAAGAAGAGGTTGCGGTCGTCGGCCTCGCGGATGAGCCGGTTGGCCTGGTCGAGTTCGAACACGAGCGGCTTCTCGGCGAGCAACGGAACCCCTGCCTGAATCACCTGGAGGGTCGGCCCGAAGTGGTGCTCGTTGGGCAGGCAGACGGTGACGAGGTCGGGATGCTCGGCCGCAAGCATCCGCTCAATGTCGGTGTAGGCCGCCGTGCCGTACTCCGAGGCTCGCGCAGCGGTGCGCGCCTCGTCCCGGCCGACGATGGCGACGAGCTCGGTGTCGGGCCTCCGGGAGAAGATCCGCGCGTGCTGGCGGGCCCACCCGCCGGTTCCGATGACGGCAACACGCAGCTTCGCGTTCATGCGGCCAGCGTAGTGCGCGGGGGTGCCCAGCGTCGCGGAAGTTGTATTCTGGTCGGCTGCCCAGATGGGGCGGCTGAGAGATTCGGGCCATGGGCTACATCGACGTCAACGGCGTCACCTACACACTCGCCGACGGACGCGTGCTGCTCGACGACGTCTCGTTCCGCGTGGGCGAGGGCACGACCAGCGCACTGATCGGCGCCAATGGTGCGGGCAAGTCGACGCTGTTGCGGTTGCTGCGTGGCCAGATCAAGGCCGATTCGGGTGCCGTCACTCTCGAGGGTGGCTTGGGAGTGATGGACCAGTTCGTCGGCCACGTGCGTGACGACTCGACGGTGCGTGACCTGCTCGTCGAGGTGTCACCGACGGCGGTGCGCGAGGCGGCCCGTGCGCTCGACGCGAGCGAGCTCGCGCTCATCGAGACCGACTCCACGGCGAACCAGATGGCCTATGCGACGGCGCTCGCGGACTACGCCGACGTCGGTGGCTACGACCAGGAGACGATCTGGGACACCTGCACCGTGGCCGCCCTGGGTATCCCCTTCGAGCGCGCGAAGTACCGGGAGGTCAGCACACTCTCGGGTGGCGAGCAGAAGCGGCTCGTGCTCGAGGCTCTTCTTCGCGGGCCCGAACAGGTGCTCCTGCTCGATGAGCCCGACAACTACCTGGATGTCCCCGGCAAGCGCTGGCTCGAGGAGGCGTTGCGCTCGACACCCAAGACTGTGCTGCTGGTGAGCCACGACCGCGAGCTGCTGGCCCGGGCGGCCGACCGCATCATCACGTTGGAGGTGGGAGGCGCAGGCAACACCGCGTGGACGCACGGTGGCAGCTTCGCGACCTACCACGAGGCCAGGGGCGACCGGATGGCTCGGCTCGACGAACTGCGTCGGCGCTGGGACGAGCAGCACACGAAACTGAAGACGCTCGTGTACAACCTGAAGGTGAAGGCGACGGCGATGGACAGCTTCGCCTCGCGCTATCAGGCTGCGTTGACCCGCCTCACGAAGTTCGAGGCCATCGGACCACCCCAGGAGCGACCCATCGAGCAGGACCTTCAGATGCGCCTCAGGGGAGCGCGCACGGGCAACCGGGCCGTGGTGTGCGAGCAGCTGGAGCTTGTCGGACTCATGAAGCCCTTCGACCTGGAGGTCTGGTTCGGCGAGCGCGTTGCCGTGCTGGGGTCGAATGGGTCCGGAAAGTCGCACTTCCTGCGGCTTCTCGCGCTCGGCGGTAGCGATCCCGACCCGCGCGCCGGTCACGTCACGAGCGTGGGTGGCACGCTCGCGCCCGTCGAGCACACCGGCCGCGCGAAGCTCGGGGCACGAGTGGTGCCCGGCTGGTTCGCTCAAGCCCACGAGCATCCGACGCTCCTGGGGCGCACCCTGCTCGACATCCTTCACCGGGGGGACGACAACCGCGCGGGACTCGGACGCGAGGCCGCGAGTCGCGCGCTCGACCGGTACGGGCTGGTCGAGGCAGCAGAGCAGGTCTTCGAGTCGCTGAGTGGCGGCCAGCAAGCGCGACTTCAGATCCTGCTTCTCGAACTCAGCGGGGCCACGCTGCTGCTTCTGGATGAACCGACCGACAACCTCGACCTCGTCTCGGCCGAGGCGCTCGAAGAGGCCCTCACCCGGTTCGAGGGAACGGTTCTGGCGGTCACCCACGATCGCTGGTTTGCTCGCTCGTTCGATCGCTACCTCGTGTTCGGCAGCGACGGCCGCGTCTACGAGTCTGACGACCCGGTCTGGGATGAGAGCCGGGTCGTCAGAACTCGGTGACGGATGCCGCGTCAGATCCCCACGTCGCGCTTGTTGAGCGCCACAACGGCGGTCGCGAGCAGCACGGCAGAAACCCCGTAGAGCAGACCGAGTCCGCCCCAGTCCGCGCCGTCGCTCAGCGGCGCGTTGTGGAACGCCCAGGCGTAGGGCGACCAGGAGTGCAACCAGTCGAGGTCGGTTGACTGGTTGGCGACCGCGTTGAGCGCGTAGCTGGCTACCGCGACTCCGGCCGCAGCACCGGTGGCCCATCCGCGTCGACCTGTCAGTGCTCCCGCGGCGATGCCCACCATGGCGATGAGCACGCTGATTCCGAGGAGGGCGGCACCGACGGCGACGAGGTTACCGAACTCGAGGCCGAGACCCGCGCTGTCGTTGAGAGCGAAGATCACCAGAACGCTCAGCACGTTGAGCCAGACCAGCTTGGTGATGATGGCGGCCGAACGTTCGAGCACGACCTGGGTGCGGGTCACCCCGTGCGCGAGCGTGAGTTCGAGCGAGCCGAGCTCCTCATCGCCAGCAATGGCGGCTGAACTCCAGGCGACGGCCGCGATCGTGCTGAGTGCGAAGCCCATCAGGCCGTAGAACGTGGCAGAGACGTAGCCGGCACCGGTGGCGATCGCACCGTAGCCGAGGGCGCTGATCATCGCGGGTGGCAGCGAGTCGAGCAGCGCCTGCATGTCGGGGTTGCCGCCGATCGACGAGAAGAGCGGTACGTAGAGCAGCAGCGCGGCGAGGAACCCGAGGCTCCACCCGATGAGCGAGCGCCAGGACTCGCCGAGTGATCGGCGGTAGAGCGGCAGCGGCCTAGTCATCGGTCGACTCCTTCGCGTACAGTCCGAGCACTGACTCCTCGAGGTCGGGCTCCTCGACCCGCAGGTCGACCACGGTGAAGGCGGCGATCGCCTTCACGAACGGGTCGATATCTCCCTCTAGGGTTCCGGCGATGGTCAGGGAGTCGCCGGCGGTGATCGTGAGCTCGGCGAGGTGCTGGTCGCGAGCGAAGGCGGTGCGCACGGCATCGGCCGTGGCATCCGCGATCGTGGCGTTGACACGCCTCAGGGCCGTGGCCCGTAGCGTGTCGACGTCACTGACGGTGACGATGCGTCCGGCGCGCAGGATCGCGACGGAGTCGGCCGCCTGCTGGATCTCGCTGAGCACGTGCGAGGAGAGGAATACGGTCTGGCCGTTGTTCTTGGCTTCGCGCACCATCGTGAGGAACTCCTGCTGCACGAGCGGGTCGAGCCCACTCGTCGGCTCGTCGAGCACGAGCAGGTCGGGCTGATGCATGAACGCCTGCACGACGCCGAGCTTCTGCTTGTTGCCCTTGGAGAGCTTGCGCACCTGACGGCTGAGGTCGAGGTCGAGTCGCTGGGCGAGACTGTCGACGACGCCGGGCGCGACCGGCCCACTGATCTCCGCGTAGTGCTTGAGCAGCGCCCGCCCGGTGACGCGGCCCTCAAGTCGCAGTTCGCCGGGCAGGAACCCGATGCGGCGGCGCAGCTCAACTCCGCCCTGGCGGGGGTCCTGGCCGAGAACTCGGGCCGAACCCGAGGTGGGGCGGATGATGTCGAGCAGCAGGCGCATCGTCGTGGTCTTGCCGGCGCCGTTCGGCCCGATGACGCCGAAGACGGTGCCCGGTTCGACCGCGAGGTCGACGGCATCGAGAGCCAACCGGCGCCCGTAGCGCTTGGTCAGCGCCTGTGTTTCCAGTGCGAGTGTCATTCGTTTCCTTTCAGAGCCTCGCGCGCGGCGTCGAGCATGGTCGCGTCCCGGTAGAGGCCGTGGGTGTAGAGCTCGAGGGAGGGCAGCGTCATCCGCCGGATCATCGTGGAGGTGAGCCCGGGCTCGCCGAGCATGCGCGCGAACTGGCGCTGGAGCACGATCGGCATGACGCCGTGCAGGGTCACGAGCACCGCCCGCATGTACGGGTCACTCGTGGACTGCATCACGCCGTTGGCGACGCCCTCCTCGAGCATGGTCTCGGTGAGTTTCACGAGGTCGTCGAGCAGACGGTCGCCCGCCTCGGAGCCGTCGAGCAGCATGCGTCCGAGGTAGTCGAGCGTGGGGCGGTACTGGTCGAGGTCGCTGAGCATCACCTGCATGCTCGCGGAGAGGTTGCCCTCGTCGACACCGCCCTTGTTCTTCATGAGTTCAGCCACGATCCACGCATCGCATTCTGCGCGCAGCTTCTCCTTCGAGCCGAAGTGGTGAATCACCAGCCCGGCGCTCACCCCGGCCTCCTCCGCGATGGAACGAACGGATGTCGCGACGAAGCCGTCGCGGGCGAACAGGGTGATCGCGGCACCCCGAATGCGGGAGCGGGTGGTCGCATCCTCGGCCGGGGTTGAACGCATGTTCAGTATACTAAACACTCGTTCAATCGAGAGTCAAGCTCACGGGTGCAATGCCGCCGGTAGGCTTGCAGGGTGAGTGACATCGAGATCGGCCGTGCCAAGCGCGCGCGTCGCGTGTACGCCTTCGACGACATCGCGATCGTGCCCTCGCGCCGCACTCGCGACCCGCAGGATGTCTCGGTGAGCTGGACGATCGACGCCTACACGTTCGACATTCCGGTACTGGCAGCACCGATGGACTCGGTGGTCAGCCCCAGCACCGCGATCGCGATCGGCAAGCTCGGCGGACTCGGCGTGCTCGACCTCGAGGGCGTGTGGACGCGCTACGACGACCCCGAACCGGTGCTCGCGGAGATCCGGTCGCTGCCCGCGGCTACGGCCACCAAGCGCATGCAGGAGATCTACTCGGAGCCCGTGAAGCCCGAGCTGGTGACTGCGCGCCTGGCCGAGATCCGCGCGGCCGGTGTACCCGTGGCCGGTGCCCTCAGCCCGCAGCGCACGCAGGAGCTCTACAAGACCGTCGTCGACGCCGGGGTCGACCTGTTCGTCATCCGCGGCACGACGGTGAGCGCCGAGCACGTCTCGAAGACCGTCGAGCCGCTCAACCTCAAGAAGTTCATCTACGAGCTCGACGTGCCCGTGATCGTGGGCGGCGCGGCCACCTACACGGCGGCGCTCCACCTCATGCGCACGGGCGCTGCGGGAGTGCTGGTCGGCTTCGGCGGCGGTGCCGCCTCGACGACCAGGGCGAGCCTCGGCATCCACGCGCCCATGGCGACAGCGGTGGCGGATGTCGCGGGCGCTCGCCGTGACTACATGGACGAGTCGGGCGGCCGCTACGTGCACGTCATCGCCGACGGCGGACTCGGCACGAGCGGCGACATCGTGAAGGCGATCTCGGTGGGTGCAGACGCCGTGATGCTCGGAAGCACGCTCGCGCGGGCCACCGATGCTCCCGGCGGGGGCTGGCACTGGGGCGCCGAGGCACACCACCCCGAGCTGCCTCGCGGCAACCGCGTCGAGGTCGGCAGCCTCGCACCGCTCGCCGAGATCCTCTACGGGCCCTCGACGGCGGCCGATGGGCGGGTCAACCTCATCGGGGCACTGCGACGGTCGATGGCGACCACCGGGTACTCCGACCTCAAGGAATTCCAGCGCGTCGAAGTCGTCGTAGCCCCCTACCACGCGGGATAGGTCATGCCGAAGTCAGTCACACGCTCGTCCAAGCTCGGCGCCGCTGAGCGCGCCGCCGCGATCGAGGTGCTGAAGGCCAAGGAACTCGACATCCTCGTCATCGGCGGCGGCATCGTCGGCACCGGCAGCGCACTGGATGCCGCGACCCGCGGTCTGCGCGTCGGAATCGTCGAGGCGCGGGACTGGGCCTCGGGCACCTCGAGCCGTTCGTCGAAGCTCGTGCACGGCGGCATCCGCTACCTCGAACAGCTCGACTTCCGGCTCGTGCGAGAGGCGCTGATCGAGCGCGGGCTGCTCCTGCAGCGCATCGCACCGCACCTGGTGAAGCCCGTGCGTTTCCTGTACCCGTTGACCAAGCCGGTGTTCGAGCGCTTCTACATCGGCGCAGGAATGCTCCTCTACGACCTCTTCAGCTACACCGGCGGTCGCCCGCCCGGAGTGCCCCACCACCGTCACCTCACCCGCCGTCAGGTGCTGCGCGCCATGCCGAGCCTCAAGGCCAACGCCTTCACCGGCGGGCTGACCTACTACGACGCTCAGGTCGACGACGCCCGCTACGTGGCCAACCTGGCCCGCACGGCGAGCTTCTACGGCGCGCACGTGGCGAGCCGGGTGCGCGTGGAGGGCTTCATCAAGGTCGGCGAGCGTGTCGTGGGTGTCCAGGCGCACGACCTCGAGACCGGCGAGAAGTTCGAGATCAGGGCGCGCCAGGTCGTCAACGCGACCGGCGTGTGGACCGACGACACGCAGGCCATGGTCGGTGAGCGTGGCCAGTTCAAGGTGCGCGCCTCCAAGGGTGTGCACCTCGTGGTGCCGCGGGACCGGTTCCAGTCGAAGCTCGGCCTGCTGCTGCGCACCGAGAAGAGCGTGCTCTTCGTCATTCCGTGGGGTCGGCACTGGCTCATCGGCACGACCGACACCGACTGGGATCTCGACAAGGCGCACCCGGCCGCCACCGCCGCCGACATCGATTACCTGCTCGAGCACGTCAACAAGGTGCTGGCCGTTCCGCTCACCCGCGACGACGTGGAGGGCGTCTACGCCGGACTGCGGCCCCTGCTCGCGGGCGAGTCCGACCAGACCTCCAAGCTCAGCCGCGAGCACATCGTCGCGCACAGCGTGCCCGGACTCGTCGTTGTCGCGGGCGGCAAGTGGACGACCTACCGCATCATGGCCAAGGACGCCATCGACGAGGCCGTCGCGGCCCTCGACGGCCGGATCTCCGAGTCGATCACCGAAGACATCGCGCTGCTGGGCGCCGAGGGTTACCAAGCGGCGTGGAACAAGCGCGGCAAGCTCGCCCGGGCGTTCGGCGTGCACAAGGTGCGCATCGAGCACCTGCTGAACCGCTACGGCGTGCTCACCGACGAGCTGCTCGACCTGATCCGCGAGCGGCCCGAGCTGCAGGAGCCGCTGCCCGGTGCCGACGACTACATCGCCGCCGAGGTCGTGTACGCGGCAACGCACGAGGGAGCTCTGCACCTCGAAGACGTTCTGGCCCGCCGCACCCGCATCTCCATCGAGGCGTGGGACCGCGGGGTCTCTGCCGCTCCGGTCGTCGCCGAGCTGATGGCGGCCGAGCTCGGGTGGGACGCCGCGCGCACCAAGCGTGAGGTGAACTACTACCTCAAGCGAGTGATGGCTGAGCGCGAGAGCCAGCTGCAGCCAGACGACGCGTCGGCGGATCGCATCCGTCTCGAGGCACCGGATATCGTCGCCAGCTAGCGTCCAGACGGCCCCGGGTAGACTGGATGCTCGCCCAGAACGACGAAAGGGACGTATCTCATGGTTGACGTTCGACGGGTCAAGCTTCCCGGGGTGGGTGTACTTCACACCTTCGTGACGGATGACGGTGGCAAGGTCGGCGTGATCACTCACCGTTCCGGCCACAGCGACCTCATCACCTTCTCCGACGCCGAGGACGGCTCCGACGTCAGCAAGGTCTCCCTGCGACTCGACGAGGACGAAGCCCACACGCTCGCCGAGCTCCTCGGTGGCACGCGCATCACCGAGTCCCTCGCGAGCCTCGACGCGATTCCGGGCCTGTCGATCGACTGGTTCACCGTCGACTACGAGGATCACATCGCCGGCAAGAAACTCGGCGGGCTCGCCAGCCGCGGCGTCGTCGGCCTGACCGTGGTCGCCGTCGTGCGCGGGGACTCGGCCAATCCGGCCCCCGCCGACGATTTCACCGTCTTTCCGGGGGACACCCTGGTTGTCGCGGGAACGCCCGAGAAGGTCGCCAAGGCCTTCGCGTTCTACCGCACGGGCGAGATGAAGTCCAAGGTGTCCGCCGACTCTCCGCCCGGAGGTTAGTCGATGCAAGGGCACCTCGGCGAAGAGCTCCTCGTTCTCGGCGTTCTGCTTGTCATCGCATACGTGCTGGGCAGACTGGGCAAGCTCATCGGCCTGCCCGCCATCCCGGTCTACATGTTGGTGGGGCTCATGGCGAGCCCGCACACGGGCTGGTTCCCGCTCAACTTCGAGTCGGGCAACGTCGAACTGATCGCGATCTTCGGGCTGATCCTGCTCCTGTTCAACCTGGGGCTCGAGTTCGACCAGGACGAGTTCTTCGGCAATGCCGGACGCCTGCTCGTCTCCGGTGGAACGTACATCCTCGTCAACATGGGTGTCGGCTTCGCGTTCGGCTTCATGGTCGGCTGGGGCACCCGTGAGGCGCTGATCATCGCGGGCATGACGGCGACCTCGTCGAGCGCGATCGTCACCAAGCTGCTCATCGAGCTCAACCGTCTCGCCAACAAGGAGACGCCGATGATCCTCGGCGTCACCGTCGTCGAGGACATCTTCATCGCCATCTACCTCGCAATCGTCGGCGTGGTGCTGAGCGGCGAGACCGAGGTGTGGCCGGTCGTGCTGAAGCTGGGCATCGCATTCCTGTTCCTCGTGGCCATGTTCACGATCGCCCGCTGGGGCGGTAGGTGGGTGTCGAAGCTGTTCCGCACCAAAGACGACGAGCTGTTCACCATCCTGTTCTTCGGCCTCGCGGTCGCCTTCGGCGGCATCGGTGAGCTTCTCGGTGTGACGGATGCGATCGGAGCGTTCCTCATCGGCCTCGTGCTCGGGGCGACCAAGTACCGCGCCCGCATCGAACAGTTCTCTCTGCCCCTGCGCGACGTGTTCGGAGCGTTCTTCTTCCTGAACTTCGGGTTGGTGCTCGATATCGGCACCTTCGGAGAGGTGCTGGCGCCCGTCGCCGGAGCGGTCGTGCTCACGATCGTGCTCAACGTCGTGGCAGGCCAGTTCGTCGCCTGGCTCAACAAGCTGGGGCCGCAGGCGGGCATCAACGCGACGGTCATCCTGCAGAATCGCGGGGAGTTCGCCCTGATCCTGGCGACCCTCTCGCTGTCGGCCGGTCTCGACGAACGGATCGTGCCCTTCGCGGGACTCTACGTGCTCACCATGTCGATCATCGGGCCGATCCTCGCCGTCAACTCCGAACGGATCGGTGCTGTGATCCTCGGCACCAAGCGCAAGAAGGCCGTCGTTGCCCCCGAGCGCGACCGCATCAGGGAGGAGGGCATCGCCCTCGTCGAGGCCGCAACGGCCGGCCAGGAGGCGTCCCAGCCCAGTGACCTCGACGACGCCATCGCGCTGCACGTGCCCGAGATGGCGGCCGCCGAGCCCCGTGACCCGGTCGCAGAGCAGGCCGCCATGCAGTCTGATGAGGTCGCCGAGCGCAAGAAGGATCCCGAGTATTGAGTACAACGGTGTGGCAGGTCGCGAGGCGACCACGATGGATCGCGGCGCTCGTGCTGGCGCTCGGCGTCGCATCCGCTTTCGCGGCCCTCGGACAGTGGCAGTTGGCTCGCAGCGTCGAGGGTGGCCAGGTCACCGAGGAGCAGACCGAGTCGAGCGTTCCGCTGACCTCGATCGCGGTGCCCCAGAAGCCGATGCCCAGTGACACCATCGGCCAGCTCGTGACCGTGGGCGACGTCACCTGGGTGGCGGGGGACTGGATCGTGCTATCCGATCGCAGCAATCACGCCGAGCCGGGGTACTGGGTGGTTGCGCACGCGGTCACCCAGACCGGCGCCAGCCTCGCCGTCGCGCTCGGGTGGACTGCCAGTGCGGATGCCGCGGCATCCGCCATCACGACCCTCGAGGCCACCCCGCCCGCAGCGTCGCTCTCCGGACGCTACCTGCCCACCGAGTCACCCCAGCAGAGCGACTTCGAGGCGGGAAAGCACAGCGCCCTCGCCGTCTCCGAGCTCGTGAACCTGTGGGCAGACGCCCCCGACGGCGTGTACTCCGGGTACGTGATCTCCGATCAGGCGCCCGCCGGCCTGGAGACGATCGACGCGCCGCCGCCCAACAACGAGGTCTCTCTCAATCTGCTCAACATCTTCTACGCGATCGAGTGGGTGATCTTCGCGGGCTTCGCGATCTTCCTCTGGTACCGGCTGGTCAAGGATGCCTGGGAGGAGGAGAACCTTCCGCAGGAGAGCCCGGCTGAGCCGAGCCCTCAGGAGCCGACCCTAAACTAGAGGCATGCCCCTCGGACCCCGGCCAGATGACATCCCTCGCATCCGGCGCACGGTCTCCGTCTACAAGGTCTCCTCGATCATCACCGGGTCGTTCCTGCTGCTCCTCGTGCTCATGATGGTGCTGCGCTACGGCTTCGGAGTCGACATCGAGCTCCTCGGCCCGTACGGATTCCTCGCCCTCACCCCGAAGGAGTTGATCGCGGGGATCAACCTCTCGACGGTCATCCTCATCGTGCACGGCTGGCTGTACGTGCTGTACCTCGCCTGCGACTTCCTGCTGTGGCGCTACATCCGCTGGTCGTTCGCGCGGTTCCTGTTCATCGCGCTCGGCGGCATCATCCCACTGCTGTCGTTCTTCCTCGAGCGGCAGGTGCCGAGGCAGGCCGAGGCGGCCATCGCGTCCATCGAGAAGGTGAGCGCATGACCACAGTTCCCGCTTCCAGCACCGAGGCCCGCCCGGTACTCGTCGTCGACTTCGGTGCGCAGTACGCGCAGCTGATCGCGCGCCGGGTGCGCGAGGCGAACGTGTACAGCGAGATCGTTCCGCACACCATCACGGCGGCCGAGGTCGCAGCCAAGCACCCCGTCGGCATCGTCCTCAGCGGCGGCCCGTCGAGCGTGTATGAGCCGGGCTCGCCCGACCTCGATCCGGGCATCCTCGAGCTGGGCATCCCGGTGCTCGGAATCTGCTACGGCTTCCAGGTGATGGCACGCCAGCTCGGCGGCGAGGTGGCCAACACCGGGCTGCGCGAGTACGGCGCCACCGACATGACGGTCACCGGTGACGGTGGCGCGCTGCTGTCGGGCCAGCCCGACGCGCAGACCGTGTGGATGAGTCACGGCGACTCGGTGTCCCGGGCCCCCGAGGGCTTCGAGGTGCTCGCGTCGAGCGAGTCCACGCCCGTGGCCGCGTTCGCGTCGGATGAGCGTCGGTTGTACGGGGTGCAGTGGCATCCGGAGGTCAAGCACTCGCAGTTCGGTCAGCGGGTGCTCGAGAACTTCCTGCACACCGCGGCGGGCATCCCCGCCGACTGGAACAGCGGCAACGTGATCGCCGAGCAGGTCGCGCGCATCCGCGAGCAGGTCGGCTCGGCGAAGGTCATCTGCGGTCTCTCGGGCGGCGTCGACTCCGCAGTCGCCGCCGCGATCGTGCACAAGGCCGTCGGCGACCAGCTGACCTGCATCTTCGTCGACCACGGGCTGCTGCGCCAGGACGAGCGCCGCCAGGTCGAAGAGGACTACGTCGCCTCCACCGGTGTGCGCCTCGTCACCGTGGATGCCGTCGACCAGTTCCTGAACGAGCTTGCCGGGGTCACCGACCCGGAGACGAAGCGCAAGATCATCGGCCGGGAGTTCATCCGGTCGTTCGAGGCGGCGGCCGCGGATCTGGTCGCGGAAGCGGCATCCGACGGCGAGCCCATCAAGTTCCTCGTACAGGGCACGCTCTACCCCGACGTCGTCGAGTCGGGCGGCGGAACCGGCACGGCCAACATCAAGAGCCACCACAACGTGGGCGGTCTGCCGGAGGACCTGCAGTTCGAGCTCGTCGAGCCGCTGCGCACCCTGTTCAAGGACGAGGTGCGGGCCATCGGCCGCGAGCTGGGCCTGCCCGAGGTCATCGTGGCGCGGCAGCCGTTTCCGGGGCCAGGCCTCGGCATTCGCATCGTGGGCGAGGTCACCCGTGATCGTCTGGAGCTGCTCCGTGCCGCGGACGCGATCGTCCGTGCCGAACTGACGGCCGCAGGGCAGGATGCCGCGATCTGGCAGTGCCCCGTCGTGCTCCTGGCCGACGTGCGCTCCGTGGGCGTGCAGGGTGATGGGCGCACGTACGGCCACCCGATCGTGCTGCGTCCGGTCTCGAGCGAGGACGCGATGACGGCCGACTGGACGCGCGTGCCCTACGAGGTGCTCGCGAAGATCTCCAACCGCATCACCAACGAGGTGCCCGGCGTCAACCGCGTGGTGCTCGACGTGACGTCGAAGCCGCCGGGAACTATCGAGTGGGAATGACGCGCGAGGGCCGCTAGCTCCTCTCGGGCGGGTGTTGTGGACACGCGCGCATCCTGCGGCACCGCGAAAAGACCACAACAGCCGCGCGAAGTGCCCGCTGGTGAGGCATGCTGGACACGTGAACGACGCCCGTCCGCCTGCGATCGTGTCGCTCGAGCGACTTCGGTCGTCGTTGGCCGACCCCGGGCTCTCCCTGCCGCTCGAGGGGGCAGCCACGCAGCGGGATGCCGCGGCATCCGCCGTGCGTCAGATCGACGACTACATCCGCCCCCGCCTGGCCGACCTCGATGCGCCGCTGCTGGCGGTGGTGGGCGGATCGACCGGCTCGGGTAAGTCCACGATCGTCAACGCGATCATCGGCACGCCCACGACCCGAGCTGGCGTCATCCGGCCGACGACGCGCCAGCCGATCCTCGTGCACGCGCCCGTCGACGCCGGGTGGTTCGCGTCGGACCGCATCCTGCCGGGGCTCGCGCGCGTGCGCGGCCGCATCACCGAGCCGGGCACGCCCGCGTCGTCTGCGGGGGACGTGCCGACGGCATCCCGAATGAACGAGCTCATGCTTCTGGCCAGCGACCAGGTGCCGGCGTCACTCGCGCTCGTCGACGCACCCGACATCGACTCCGTGGCCGACGAGAATCGAGCGCTCGCCAACCAGCTGCTCGCGGCGGCCGACCTCTGGCTGTTCGTCACCACGGCCAACCGGTACGCCGACGCTGTGCCGTGGGCGCTGCTCGACGGCGCGGCATCCCGGGCCATCACCGTCGCGGTCGTGCTCAACCGCGTGCCGCCCGGTGCCGCGGATGAGGTGCTGCCCGACCTGAAGCAGATGCTGAGCTCCCGCGGCCTGCCGGACGCACCCGTGTTCGTGATCGAGGAGCAGCCTCTCGATGACCTCGGGATGCTGCCCGCCGAGTCCGTCGCCGGCCCGCGCACCTGGCTCACGGGTATCGCCGCCGACCGAGTCGAGCGCGCCCGCATCGCCGCCCGCACCCTGCGCGGTGCGATCGTCGACCTCGACATCCGTGTCGCCTCGATCGCTACCGCCCGACAGCAGCAGCTCGACTGGCTCGACGGCATCGCCAAGTCGGTGGCCCTCGACTACGACAACGCGGCCGACGCCGTCGACGATGCCACCCGCGACGGTGCCCTGCTGCGCGGCGAGGTGCTCGCGCGCTGGCAGGACTTCGTCGGCACCTCCGACCTGTTCCGCAGCGTCGAGCGCTGGTTCTCCCGGGCTCGGGATGCCGCGACCGCCTTCGTCATGGGCAAGCCGCAACCCGTGATCGACGTCGAGGTGCGCATCGAGCACGGCCTGCACGCGGTGATCGTCGATCAGGCCGGGCGAGCGGCGGCGGCATCCTGGGCGGGGCTGCAGCGCACCGAGGCCGGGCGCGCGATAGCGCAGGCGCACCCGGGGCTCGGCACGGAGAGCCCCGAGTTCTCGGAGAAGGCGGCCGCGATGATTCGCGAGTGGCAGGGCGCGCTGCTGCGGCTCATCCAGGACAATGCGGGCTCCAAGCGAATCCGAGCGCGCGTGCTCTCCGCGGGGCTGAACGTCGTGACCGTCGCCCTCATGATCGTCGTCTTCGCATCGACTGGTGGACTCACCGGCGGCGAGATCGTGATTGCGGGCGGTTCGGCTGTGCTCGGCCAGAAGCTTCTCGAGACGATCTTCGGTGAGGATGCGGTGCGTCGCCTCGCCGGGGAGGCCCGCAAGGATCTGACCAAGCGGGTCGCCGCGCTCTTCGACCGGGAGGCCGCCCGGGTGGCGGCGGCCCTCGAGGCCGCGCGGTTCGGGTCGTCGCCCGACTCGCTGCGACGCGAGTCGGCGGCCCTGCTCGACGACGTGCGCCGCGCCGCCGACGGAGGCACAGCGTGAAGGTGACGCTCGACCAGCGTCTCGCCGCCCTGCGCACCCTGCGCGAGACCGGCGACGGGCGCATCCCGGATGCCCTCGCCCGAGACCTCGACGCCGTGCTCACCCATTCCGGCGAACGACGTCAGCGCTCGCCCGAGCACACCGTGGTGGGCATCTTCGGCGCCACGGGCAGCGGAAAGTCCAGCCTCGTGAATGCACTCGTGGGGGCGGACGTTGCGCGCACGCACGTGCGGCGGCCGACGACATCCGAGGCTCATGCCGTCGTCTGGGACCCGGATGGCGCCGTCGACCTGCTCGACTGGCTGCAGGTGCGCGAGCGCACGGTGCGCGACGGCCCCATCGACCCGCGCGCGGCCAAGCTCGTGCTGCTCGACCTGCCCGACTTCGACTCGGTGGAGCGCGCGAACCGCGAGATCGCCGAACGCCTTGCCGCCCAGGTGGACGCGCTCGTGTGGGTCGTCGACCCGCAGAAGTACGCCGACGAGGTGCTGCACGCGCAGTTCATCGCGCCGCACGCGAAGCACTCCGCGGTGACCCTGATCGTGCTCAACCAGATCGACCTGCTGCCCGCCGCTGACGTTCCGCACGTCGTCGACTCGCTGCGCGGCATCGTCGAGCGCGACGGAATCCCGAAGGCGCGCGTGCTCTCGGTGAGCGCTCGCACGGGCGAGGGCATCGACGCGCTGCGCAAGGCTCTCGGCGACCTGGCCGCGGCCACCGAGGTGCGCGAGGCCCGGCTCGCCGCCGACGTGAGCACGGTCGTCGCCCGCGTGCCTGCGGCCGGAACCGTCACGCGTCCGGGCAAGGGCGCCATCGACACACTCGTGACCGACCTCGGCACTGCTGCCGGCGCGGACGTGGTCGCCCAGGCCGTCGCCCGCTCCTACCGCAAGCGCGCCGGGCAGGCCACCGGCTGGCCGATCGTCTCCTGGCTGCTGCGCCTGCGCCCCGACCCGCTCGCCCGCCTCGGCCTCGGCCCGAAGCGCCGCGGCGAGAACCCCGACCTGCACCGCACCAGCATGCCCGCCCTCGACGCTGGGGCGCGGGCGCGTGTCTCACTTTCTGTGCGCGGGTTCGCGGATGCCGCGGCCGCAGGCCTCACGGATTCCTGGCGCACCGGCATCCGCACCACAGCCGACCGAGCCATCGCCGACCTACCGGACCAGCTCGACCTCGCCATCGCCCGCACCAACATCCCAGCCAAGGGCTCGTGGTGGTGGGTGATCTTCAGCGTGCTGCAGTGGGTGAGCATCGTGGCCGCCCTCACCGGAATCGTCTGGCTGCTCGGCGCCGCCTTCCTCCCCACCTTCGGCCTGCCCGCCTTCGAGGTGCCGAAGGTCGAGGGGTGGTCCGTGCCGACCCTGCTCATCGCCGGGGGTGTGGCGCTCGGCATCCTGCTCGGGATGCTCGGGGCCCTGCTCGCTGCGATCGCCGCGTCATCCCGCCGCCGACGCACCCGAAAACTGCTCACCGCGTCGGTGCGCACGGTGGTGCAGGACACCGCGGTCGCCCCACTCGTGGCCGACCTCGATCGTGCGTCCGCCTACACCGCCGCCCTCAAACTGGCTGGTTGAGTAGCGGCGAAGCCGCGTATCGAAACCACCCGCCGGTGATCGAGCTCGTCGAGATCCGCGGCGCCCGAGGCATAGCGTCGACCTTCGACGTGCACACTCGGACAGTTTCTCTGCAGTTGCGGATGAGGTGCGGCAATCCGCCCTTCCGCTGGCGGGGAGAGGACCGATTGCCGCACCTCACGACCGCGGAGGGGCCGAAACGACGAAGGCCGCCCCGAGGGACGGCCTTCGCGATACAAAGCAGCGCTAGTTGCGCGCGATGGCGAACATGCGCAGCAGCTCCAGGTAGAGCCACACGACGGTCACCATGATGCCGAAGGCGCCGGTCCAGCCGTACTTGGCCGGGGCCTTGTTGTTGACTCCGCGCTGGATGAAGTCGAAGTCGAGCACCAGCGAGTAGGCCGCGAGGATCACGACGAACACTCCGAGGATCACGCCGAGCGGGATTCCGAAGATCTCGACGCTGCCGCGCAGACCCCACGGGTTGCCGCCGGCGCCGCCGAAGATCATGATGCCGACGTTCACGAGCGAGAACACGAGGTAGCCGACCATCGCGATGAGGAACACCTTGGTGGCCTTCGCGGATGCCCGGATCTTGCCACTGGCGAACAGCGCAAGCGTCACGCCCACGACGACGAGCGTCGCGATGACAGCCTGCACGACGACGCCCGGCCACATGGCCTCGTAGAACGCGGAGATGCCTCCGATGAAGACACCCTCGGCCGCGGCGTAGGCGAGGATCAGCGGAGCGGACGGCTCCTTCTTGAAGATGTTGACGAGCGCCAGCACGAATGCGACGATCGCGGCACCGATCCAGAGCAGCGGAACTGCGGGTGCGGTGATCCAGCCGATCGCCGCGCCGGCCAGCAGCAGGATGAACGAGATGACCGTCTTGACGATGGTGTTCTCGACGGTCATCGTCTCGCCCTCGGCGGGGGCCGAGGAGCGGTTGTAGATCTCGTCGAGCTGCTGCGCGCTGATGTCCTGGGCTACGGCGACGCCGCCGGCCTGGGCGCTGAACGCGGGGCTGCGGGTGAACGCGGGGTTACTGCCTGCCATGGTTCCTCTTTTCCGGGGATTCCTTGACTACAAATCTACCGGGGTTTTGCTGGGAAAAGGCGGGTCGTTGGGTGTCTCTGCGGCGGCTGCGCCTTGCCGCGCGATCAGGCGGGCGAGCCAGGCGGATGCCACGAACACGACCATCGAGATGGCGAGGGCAAGGGGCATCCCGTCGTACTCCTCGAAGAACTGCGGCACGATGAAGCCGTTGGCGATGGGGAACAGCACCGTGATGTAGCTGCGCAGCGGGCGATGGCGCACGCACAGCCACAGCAGGTAGGGGGCGGCGAGGGTCCACACCGACTGCGGGCCGGTGAGCAGTGCGACCGCGAAGAGCGGGGCGAGGAAGGCGGCGAGGGTGCGGCGCCATCCGCGGGCGGGCATGATCGACCACCCGATGACCAGCGCGACGATGCCCTGGCCGAGGAAGCTGACGGCGTAGATGTTGCCGGCCTGCATCGCGGTCGTGCCGGAGATGATGAGGATGAGGCCCCACAGGTAGCGGTCGGTGTATCGACCCCACTTGAGCGGGATCAGCGACGTCGGCTCGCGCCAGACTGCGGGGCCCCAGGGTGCCGCGGGGGGCTCAGAACCAGACATTGATGGCGAACCAGGCGATCACGATCGCGGCCAGCGAGAAACAGGCGATAGCGAAGACGAGGGGAGCGTAGGTGGCGATCTTCTGCCCCACGGCAGTCTCGGCACGCTCGGGTCGAACGGCGGCCGGGATGACGGGCGTGCCGCACATGATGCAGAACTTCCACTCGGGGCGCAGCTCGGCCTCGCAGGAAGTGCACGTGGACATAGTGGAATGCTAGTCGGGTGACTGTCGCACGAGTTCCCCTCATCATCGGGCATCGCGGCGCGAGCGGATACCGCCCGGAACACACCCGCGCAGCCTACGAACTGGCCTTCCGGTTGGGTGCCGACGCCGTCGAGCCGGACATCGTGGCGACACGCGACGGCGTGCTGGTGCTGCGCCACGAGAACGAGATCTCCGGTACGACGGATGTCGCCTCCCGTCCCGAGTTCGCCGACCGTCGCACCACCAAGCTCATCGATGGCGCGCGCCTCACCGGGTGGTTCACCGAGGACTTCACGTGGGCGGAACTGTCGACGCTGCGGGCGGTGGAGCGTCTGCCCCAGGTGCGGCAGGCATCCGCGACGTTCGACGGGCTCGAGCCGATCCTGCGGTTGCGCGATCTGCTGGGCATCATCGATGACGCGTCCGGCGACCGGCAGCGCATCATGGTCGCCGAGCTCAAGCACGCCACCTACTTCGAGTCGATCGGGTTGCCGCTCGACGAACTGTTCGCGTCCGAGGTGAGCGGTTGGGCCTCCGAGGAGAACCTCATCGTGGAGTGCTTCGAGCAGACCGTGTTGGGCAAGGTGCGGGCGCGCGGCGTGCCTGGACGCGTGGTGTTCCTGGCTGAGGCATCCGGGTCGCCGGCTGATCTGGTCGCGCAGTTCGGCTCGAAGGCGCTGCCGTACTCGGCTCACCTCACGAACGCTGGCCTCGCCCGGCTGGCGACGGCGGTCGACGGGGTGAGCGTCGACAAGCGCCTTATTCTGTCGACGGATGCCGCCGGCACAACCACCACGACCGACTTCGTCGAGCGCGCTCACGCCGCCGGTCTCGAGGTCTACACGTGGACCCTCCGGGCGGAGAACAAGTTTCTCGCGAAGGGCATGCGGCGCGGCTCCTCCGCGCGCGACTACGGCGACTGGCTCGACGAGTTCCGGCTCATCCTGGGCACCGGCCTCGACGGCGTCTTCGCCGACCAGCCGGACCTCGTGCGCGAGGCGCTCGTGAGCGGCAGCTAGCCGCGGGAGTCAGCCGCGGGAGTCAGCGGCGGGAGCCAGCGTCATCCGTCGCCCGTAGAATCGGGGACGATGACCTACGTGCTGGAACCGTTCGATCAGGCCGATCCGCCCGGCGACGGACGGCCCGGTCGGCTCGACAGCGCCATCCTCGACGGGCTCAACCCGCAGCAGCGCGAGGCGGTCGAGTACCGCGGCCAGTCCCTGCTCATCGTGGCGGGCGCCGGCTCCGGCAAGACGAGCGTGCTGACCCGGCGCATCGCCGGTCTCCTGCAGACGCGCGAGGCGTGGCCGAGTCAGATTCTGGCGATCACGTTCACGAACAAGGCCGCCGCCGAGATGCGCGAACGCGTGAAGGCACTCGTCGGGGATGCCGCCGAGGGCATGTGGATCTCGACGTTCCACTCGGCGTGCGTGCGCATCCTGCGTCGGCAGGCCGAGGCGTTCGGCATGAAGCAGAGCTTCACCATCTACGACACCCAGGACTCCCGTGCGCTCATGAAGCGCATCATCAAGGAGCTGGATGCCGACACCCTCGGCTTCACCGCAGGCGGTGCCCTCAACCGCATCTCGAAGCTCAAGAACGAGCTCACCGACGTGGAGGCGTTCGGCCGCACCGCGAATCTCTCCGACCCGAAGGAGGCGGTGCTGCTGGAGATCTTCCGGCAGTACAGCGCGAGCCTCAAGCGGGCGAACGCCCTCGACTTCGACGACATCATCGGCGAGACCGTGTACCTGTTCCGGGCCTTCCCGGATGTCGCCGCCCTCTACCAGCGCCGCTTCCGCCACGTGCTCGTCGACGAGTACCAGGACACCAACCACGCGCAGTACGCGCTGATCAAGGAGTTGGTGAAGGCAGTCAGGCCGCAGCACGTGCCGCCGGACACGCGCATGCCGCTCGCCCCCGACGGCTCGATTCCACCGGCATCCCTCACGGTGGTCGGCGACAGCGACCAGTCGATCTACGCGTTCCGCGGTGCCGACATCCGCAACATCGTGGAGTTCGAGCGCGACTACCCGAACTCGAAGGTGATCCTGCTCGAGCAGAACTACCGCTCCACCCAGAACATCCTCGACGCAGCCAACGCGGTCATCAGCAACAACTTCGACCGCAAGGCGAAGAACCTGTTCACGGTGGTCGGCGAGGGCGAGAAGATCGTCGGCTACACGGGCTACTCCGGTCACGACGAGGCCCAGTTCGTCGCCGACGAGGTGGAGGCGCTGCGCTCGCAGGGGCTCAACCTCAACGACATCGCGGTGTTCGTTCGCACCAACTCGCAGACCCGCCCGTTGGAGGAGATCTTCATCCGCTCGGCGCTGCCGTACCGCATCCCCGGCGGCACCAAGTTCTACGAGCGGGCCGAGATCAAGGATGCGATGGCCTACCTCATCCAGGTCGCCAACCCCGACGACGACCTGGCTCTGCGCCGCATCATGAACGTGCCCAAGCGCGGCATCGGCCCGGCAACCGAGGCGGCGCTGCAGGCGTACGCCGACCGGGTGGGCGTGCCGCTGCGCGAGGCCCTCGTGGATGCCCCCCAGCTCGGTCTCGGACCGAAGGTCACCGCGGCCATCGTCGATCTCGGCACGATCCTCGACGAGGTGGCGGCATCCGCGGCGACCGCGGCTCCCGCCGACATCCTCACCGAGCTGCTCAACCGCACCGGCCTGCACCGCGCCCTGAAGGCCAGCGGCGACCCGCAGGACGAGGCGCGCGCCGAGAACCTCGAGGAGCTCGTGTCGCAGACGAAGGAGTTCCGCACCGCGAACCCCGAGGGCACGCTCGTCGACTTCCTCACGGGCATCGCCCTGTTCGCCGCGGCCGACGAGATCGACGACTCGGGCGGCTCGATCTCGATCATGACCCTGCACACGGCGAAGGGCCTCGAGTACGACGCGGTGTTCCTCACCGGGCTCGAGGAGGACCTCCTCCCGCACCGCATGTCGAGCAACGAGCCGGGCGGCCTCGCCGAGGAACGACGGTTGTTCTACGTCGGCATCACGCGCGCTCGCAAGCGCCTCTACCTGTCGCTCGCGGCGTCCCGTGCAAGTTTCGGCGACGTGAACATCGCGATGCCGAGCCGCTACCTGCAGGAGATTCCGACCGAGCTGATCGAGTGGCGGCAGTCGCCGGGCATGGCGAACTCGCGCGGCGGCACGCGTCCGCGCGCACTCAACGCCCGCAGCGGCACCGGCTTCAGCTACGGCCAGTCGTTGCCCCCGGCGCCGACCCGCGTCAAGACCGAGTGGACCAGTGCCGTGACCGGCGCGGTGCGCGACAACGGCGACCTGACCCTCGCGGTCGGGGACCGCATCCGGCACACCGACTTCGGTGACGGCAGCGTCACGGCGGTCACCGGCGAGGGCACCAAGAAGGTTGCCGAGGTGCAGTTCGATGTGGCCGGCCGCAAGCGGCTGCTCATCAAGATCGCGCCGATCGAGAAGCTGTGAGAGCTCCCGACGCCGAACGGCGAGCGCGCGTAGCGGTTCCGCGCCTGCGGGTTCCCGACGCGCAGGACGAGCTGGTCACCGCGCTGCGGGTGATCCGCGAGGAGCTGGAGCTGCCCGAGTCCTTCCCCGCGGAGGTGGAGGCTGAGGCGACGCGAGCCGCTGCCCGAGCCAGCCGCCCGGAGAACGACCTGACGGGCATCCCGTTCATCACCATCGACCCGGCCAGTTCGACCGACCTCGACCAGGCTCTGCACCTCGAGCGCGACGGCGACGGCTACCGGGTGCGCTACGCGATCGCCGACGTTCCCGCGTTCGTCGAGCCCGGCGGCGCGATCGACACCGAGGCCAGGCTGCGCGGCCAGACCCTGTACGCGCCCGACGGGCGCATCCCGCTCCACCCCACGGTGCTGAGTGAGGGTGCCGCGTCGCTGCTCGAGGGCGTCGACCGGCCCGCCTTCGTCTGGACCTTCGCACTGGATGCCACGGGCACCGTCACCGCGACCACCCTCGAACGGGCGCTCGTGCGCAGCCGCCGCAAGTGCAGCTATGTCGACGCCCAGGCGGACATCGACGCGGGCACAGCCGACGCATCCTTGGCACTGCTCCCGGTGGTCGGCGAGCTGCGGCTCGCTCTCGAACGCGAGCGCGGCGGTGCCAGCCTCGATCGACCGGAGGACGAAGTCGCCGTCACCGACGGCCGCTACGAGCTGGTGCGCCGAGCGCCGCTGCCGATCGAGTCGTACAACGCTCAGCTCTCGCTCATGACCGGCATGGCTGCGGCGCAGTTCATGCTCGACGGCCGCGTCGGCATCCTGCGCACCATGCCCGCCCCCGACCCCGAGACGATCGCGCGCTTCCGCGCCCAGGTGCAGGCCATCGGATGCCCGTGGCCCGAGCAACAGCCTTATGGCGAGTACCTCCGTGCCCTCGACCGCGACGACCCCCGCGGTCTCGCCGTGCTCCACGCCGCCGGGGCGCTGTTCCGGGGTGCGGGGTATCGCGCCTTCGACGGTGAGGTTCCGGATGACACGATCCAGGCCGCGATCGCCGCCCCCTACGCTCACGCGACCGCACCACTGCGCCGACTCGTCGACCGCTTCGTGCTGGTGACCTGCGAGGCCCTGGCCAACGGCCGACCGGTGCCGGGCTGGGTGCGCGAGGCTCTGCCCACACTGCCCGCCATCATGAGCCGGTCGGACTCCCTCGCCTCCCGCCTCGACCGCGCCTCGATCGATGCGATCGAGGCGGCGCTTCTGCGCGACCGGGTCGGGGAGACGTTCGACGCGATCGTCATCGCGACGACAGCCGCAGGCGGAACCGTGCAGTTGAGCGACCCGTTCATCACGGCCGCCGTCGAGGGCGACGTGCGACCCGGCCAGCGCGTGAAGGCCACGCTCGTGACGGCCGACATCGCGACCGGTGCCACCCGGTTCCGCGTCGCGGGTCTGGGCGTCGTCGACTAGAGCGGCCTAGGGCTGCGTCGCAGCCGGACGAGCTGACGCGCGGCGCACCAGCACCACGGCCAGCAGGGACGTCGCGAGAATCAGTAGTGCTGCGGCATCCACACCGATGGCGACGGACGGACCGAACGCGCTCGCGAGCACCCCGATGAGCACACCGCTGCCGAGCCGCAGACCCATGCTCGTCATCGAGTAGGCGCCGAGGAACCGGCCGCGCCGGTCGGCGGGTGCACCGAGTTGCACGACCGCCTGCGAGGTCGAGGCCGACGTGAGGTTGCCCATTCCCGCGATCACGAGCATGGCCACCGACAGCACCAGGTTGTGCGACAGCGCGAAGACGATGAGGCTCGCGGCGAACACGATGGTGCTGACGATCGCCAGGCCCGCCGTGGCCCGGATGCGCCCAATCGCCTCCAGGGAGACCCCCGCCGTCACGGCACCGAACGACATCGCCGCGATCAGTGCCCCGTAGCCGACGCCCGACCCGGTCGCTCCGAGCAGCTCGCCGAAATCGGGCAGGAGCGGAAGCAGGGCGGTACCGATGAACAGGCCGACCGCGCCCTGCAGGATGAACACGGTGAGCACCGACGGGTAGCGCGGGATCTCGCCGAGCACGCCGAAGGTCTGGCGCAGTGTGAGGCGCGGCCGCGGAGTCTGTCCCGCTCGGGTGTGGCCGGTGTACGGCACGATGCCGAGATAGATGATGAACGGCAGGTAGAGGGCGATGTTGACCAGGAGTCCCCAGGCGGGTCCCACGGTGAACAGCAGCGCGGCGCCGATGAGGGGGCCCACGAGCATCCCGAGGTTGAGGCCCGTGGCCATGAGGCGCACGGCACTCGGCAGGTCTTCGGGGCCGACGATGTCGTAGAGCATCATCTGCTCAGCTGGCCCCCACAGCGCGCTGGCCAGCCCGTGCAGGCTCAGCAGCAGCACGGCGTTCCATGGCTGAAGCGTTCCGGTGATGATGACGATCGCCCAGCCGAGTGACGCGAGCATGAACAGTCCCTGCGCGATCTGCACGATGCGCCGGCAGTCGTAGCGGTCGGCGAGGCCGCCGAAGATCACGCCGAACAGCAGGTGGGGCAGCCAGTGGCTGATCACCGCGAAGCCCGCGAGCAGGGGCGAATGGAACGCCTGCCAGATCACCCAGTAGGTGATGGCGTGCTCGACGTGGTCTGCGCCCATGCCGAGCGAACCGCCGGCGAGGTAGCCCTTGTACCAGGGCGCTCGCAGCGCGGAGAATCTCACCGCCCCAGCCTAAAGGCCTTCAGGTAGTGCCTTTGCGGCGCGTGCCGCACCCAGCGCGGCAACCGCGGATAGACGAACCGCACAATGCGAACGAGCCGCTGGTAACGCCGCTCGACGAACGGCAGGCCGTAGGCACTGCGCAGCGGTTGGTCCAGCAGTCCGGCCGTCACGGTGCGCACGGTGGGCATCGCGAGCCTGAGCCAGAGCGGCCCGCGCCGGGGATGCAGCAGCTCGCGCGCGACGTGGGCGGCGGCGGCATCCACGGCCAGCTCGTCGACGCAGCGCGACCAGTAGGCGTCGAAGGCCGCGCGGTCGGCGGGCCACAGCGCGCGCGGAACGCCGAGCGCTGTGCCCACGACGGCGTAGTCGGCGAGCAGCGACTCGGCGTCGGAGTCGTCGAGTGGTCCGTAGACGAGTTCGCGCACCCGCATCGCTGTCTCGTACAGCGTGGCGGCGACCCAGAGCTGCAGTTCGGCGTCGTTCGCGCCGGGCACGGGCTGGTGCGCGGCACCGACCCGCCGGGCGACCGCCTTCGCCTCGTCGGGCGTGCCGTACACGGTCACGTAGAGGTAGGTCAGGGTGCCGCGCAGCCGGTCGAGGGGACGGTTCGCGAAGTCGCTGTGTTCGGCGACGCCGGCGCCGACGCCCGGGTTCGCGATCTGCAGCAGGATGGCCCGCGCCCCGCCCGCGAGCAGGATCGCGTCGGCGGAGACATCCTGGATGTGAAGCGGCACCCGCCCATTCTGCGCCCCCTCGCGAAAGATGCGTCGTTCTTAAGCCCGCCCGAAGACCGCTCGCGAACGGGGCGTCCAGATGGAGCGAGTAGAGTTCTCCGTGGTCAAAGTGTCTTGATGTCGAGCTATTCGACGTCGACCGCGGACCGCTCATCACCACCCTTCAACGCGATTGCGAGAGCCACGTGGATCTGTACGAGTACCAGGCCAGGGATCTGTTCGAGTCCTACGGAGTGCCGGTACTGGCCGGCATCATCGCCGACACCCCGGCCGAGGCGAAGGCCGCAGCCGAGAAGATCGGCGGCACCGTCGTCGTCAAGGCTCAGGTCAAGGCCGGCGGGCGCGGCAAGGCCGGCGGCGTCAAGGTCGTGCACAACCCGGATGACGCGGCCACCGCCGCTGAGGCCATCCTCGGCCTCGTCATCAAGGGCCTCACCGTCAAGCGCGTGATGGTCGCCCAGGGCGCCCGCATCGCCCAGGAGTTCTACTTCTCGATCCTGCTCGACCGGGCCAACCGCTCCTACCTCTCGCTGTGCAGCGTCGAGGGCGGCATGGAGATCGAGGAGCTCGCCGTCGAGCGTCCCGACGCACTCGCGAAGGTCGAGGTGAACCCGATCCTCGGCATCGATCTCGAGAAGGCGAAGGAGATCGCGCTCGCCGGTGGCTTCCCCGCCGACCTGGTCGAGAAGGTCGCTCCCGTAATTGTGAAGCTCTACGAGGTCTACACGGGCGAGGACGCCACGCTCGTCGAGGTCAACCCGCTCGTGCTCACCGAGGACGGCCAGGTGCTCGCCCTCGACGGCAAGGTCACGCTCGACGAGAACGCCGGCTTCCGTCACCCCAACCACGAGGCCCTCGAGGACAAGGATGCTGCGGACCCGCTCGAGGCGAAAGCGAAGGCCAACGACCTCAACTACGTGAAGCTCGACGGCGAGGTCGGCATCATCGGCAACGGTGCCGGGCTCGTGATGTCCACCCTCGACGTGGTGAGCTACGCGGGTGAGCGGCACGGCGGCGTGAAGCCGGCCAACTTCCTCGACATCGGGGGCGGCGCATCCGCCGAGGTCATGGCCAACGGCCTCGACGTGATTCTCGGCGACGCTCAGGTCAAGAGCGTGTTCGTCAACGTCTTCGGTGGCATCACCGCCTGCGACGCGGTCGCCAACGGAATCGTGCAGGCGCTCGAGATCCTGGGCGACTCGGCCACCAAGCCCCTGGTGGTGCGTCTCGATGGCAACAAGGTCGAGGAGGGCCGCGCCATCCTGCGCGCCGCCAACAACCCGCTTGTCACCCTCGCAGACACCATGGATGACGGCGCCGACAAGGCCGCCGAGCTAGCTTCCCGCTGATCGAGTAGCGCAGCGTATCGAGATCAAGGATTAGGAACTAAACATGTCGATCTTCCTCAACAAGTCCAACAAGGTCATCGTGCAGGGCATCACCGGCGGCGAGGGCACCAAGCACACCGCCCTCATGCTGAAGGCCGGCACGCAGGTGGTCGGCGGCGTGAACGCACGCAAGGCCGGTACCACCGTTGAGCACGAGGGCGGCGTCATCCTGCCCGTGTTCGGCACCGTCAAGGAGGCGATGGAGGCCACTGGCGCCGACACGTCGATCGTCTTCGTTCCGCCGGCCTTCGCCAAGGATGCCGTCGTCGAGGCGATCGAGGCCGAGATCCCGCTCGTCGTCGTGATCACCGAGGGCATCCCGGTGCAGGACACCGCCGAGTTCTGGGCGCTCGCCAAGGCCATGGGCACCACGCAGATCATCGGCCCCAACTGCCCCGGTATCATCACGCCCGGCGAGTCGCTCGTCGGTATCACCCCGGCGACGATCACGGGCAAGGGCCCCATCGGCCTCGTCTCCAAGTCGGGCACCCTGACCTACCAGATGATGTACGAACTGCGGGACCTCGGCTTCTCGACTGCAATCGGCATCGGCGGCGACCCGATCGTGGGCACCACCCACATCGACGCGCTGCGCGCCTTCCAGGATGACCCCGAGACCAAGGCGATCGTGATGATCGGCGAGATCGGGGGCGACGCCGAGGAGCGCGCGGCAGACTTCATCCGCGAGTACGTGACCAAGCCGGTCGTCGGCTACGTTGCCGGCTTCACGGCACCCGAGGGCAAGACCATGGGTCACGCCGGTGCGATCGTCTCGGCCGGCGCCGGTACGGCGCAGGGCAAGAAGGAGGCCCTCGAGGCCGCGGGCGTCAAGGTGGGCAAGACGCCCAGCGAGACGGCTGCGCTCATGCGCGAGGTGCTCGCCGCTGGGTAGTCTGGCGGCATGACACCTCGTCGCCTGCCCCTCGTCGCGGCCATCGCCGCTCTCAGCCTCGCGGCCCTGTCGGGATGCCAGTTCCTCCCGAGCATCGTCGGCCCGACCGAGACCGGCCCGACCGGTCCCGCGCCGACCGATGTCGCGGGGTTCTACTCGCAGACCGTCACCTGGACGGACTGCAGCGAGGATCTCGAGTGCGCGACGGTGCACGCCCCCACCAACTGGAACTCGCCCTCCGACGGCGCCATTGAGCTCGCACTCGTCAAGCACAAGGCGACCGGCACGAAGAAGGGTTCGCTCCTGCTGAACCCGGGCGGCCCGGGCGGCTCGGGCTGGGACTACGTGTACTACAGCGGGGCGTCGTCGGCGACCGCGGCGGTCTCCGAAGCCTACGACATCGTCGGATGGGACCCTCGCGGCGTCGGCAAGTCGACTCCGGTCACCTGCTACACCGACCCGAAGCAGACCGACGAGGTGCTCTACGGAACCTTTGACAGCCCCTACGGCACGCAGGGCTGGATCGACGAGCTGACCGTCGAGGAGGAGAAGTTCGCGGCAGCCTGCCAGCAGAACACTGGAGAGCTTCTTGCCAACCTCGACACGGCGAGCAACGCCAAGGACATGGACATGATCCGGGCGCTCGTCGGTGACGAGAAGCTCAACTACCTGGGCTACTCCTACGGCACCTACTTCGGCGCCGTCTACGCCGAGCTGTTCCCCGACAAGGTCGGCCGCCTGGTGCTCGACGGTGCCCTCGACCCGCTGCTCAGCGACTTCGAGTCGCTCAAGGTGCAGATGGCCGGCTTCGACAGCGCGTTCCGGGCGTACATGCAGTTCTGCCTGCAGGGCAGCGACTGCCCGTTCTCCGGCGCCGTCGACACGGCGCTCGGTCAGGCCCGCACGGTGCTCGAGACTGTGGATGCCCAAGGCCTGGTCAACAGCGACGGCCGCGTTCTCGATTCCGCGACCCTCGGCACCGCCATCGCCCTGAACCTCTACTCCGAGGACTACTGGCCGGACATGACGCAGATGTTCGCCGAGCTGAGCACGGGCGACCCCACCCTCGCCTTCGTGAACGCGGACTACTACAACTCCCGCAACGCCGACGGCAGCTACTCCAGCAACTCGTTCGAGGTCTACACCGCGGCCACGTGCGTCGACGGCGACTTCGCCGACGACCCTGCCACCACCCTCGATCGTCTCGCCGAGATCGACGCGGCCGCGCCCATCCTCGGCAAGTTCTTCGCCTACGACGACTTCGCCGTGCTCGACACCGCGTGCTCGAACTGGCCGGTGCCCCGCGCCGACCTGCCGATGAGCTTCGAGGCGAAGGGCGCGCCCCCGATCCTCGTGATCGGCACCACCAACGACCCGGCGACCCCGTACGCCTGGGCGCAGGCCCTGGCATCCCAGCTGTCGAGCGGCGTCATGATCACGCACAAGGGCGAGGGCCACACCGTCTACAACCAGGGCGTGACCTGCATCGACGACACCGTCGACGCGTTCTTCCTCGACGGTACGGTGCCGGCCTCCGACCCGATGTGCTGAGGGAGGCGCGCAGCTGCTGAGCCCCTCAGGCCAGTTGGCTGAGACAGACGAAGTTGCCTTCGCTGTCGCGGAACCATGCCGTTCGACTCTCACCGCTGTCGAGCACTCCGTCGACGGTCTTCATACCGGGAAAGTCGTACTCCTCGAACGCCAGCCCGGCATCGCGCAACCTGGCCATGTCGGCGGCAAGATCGTCCGAGATCAGGCACATCTGGGTGTTCTGGGCGGTGCCCGCATTGGATGTCTCGTAGAGAGCGAAACGACCCGCCGGGCCTACTCGGTACATGAGCATCCCGTCGAGTGTGCCCTCGGGCTCCATCCCTAGCTTGTCGTGGTAGAAGCCGCGCGCTCTTTCGAGGTCCTGGGCGGGCAGCACGGTATACAGGTCTTGCAACATCGTCCGACTCCTTGGGGCCGATGGTGTGGTCCGAGTGTGCGGGAGGGGAATTCGGCGTCATTGAATCGACGCGGATTCCTCTCCACGGTCGTCGGCGGTGCCGACGCGAGGGTAAGTGGCCCCGACTATACGCCGCTGGCACGCACCCGGCTAGTGGTCGCCCGCAGGCTCAGCGCGGCCCCGGCGAGCTTTCCCGATGCCTCCCGACCCGCCCGGTACGGTAGCCCCATGGGTTTCAGGCAGTGGATGCACGATCACTTCGTGACCCCGGATGCCGTGTACGGCCTCATCCTGTACTCCGCGCTCATCGGCGGGGTGTCGGACTCGGACAGCAACTCGGTCGAGGTTCTGATCATCTCGGCGGTGTCGCTGCTGATCTTCTGGGGCGCTCACGTGTTCGCGAGCACTATCGCCACCCACGGCGTCAAGGACGGCAGGGAGATCACTCTCGGGCAGGCGACGCTGCGCGCGTTCAGCCACTCCTCGGGCATGCTCTACGCGGCCATCTTGCCGTCGCTGCCCCTGATCGTCGGCGCGTTCGGCCTTGTGTCCACGGATGACGCGGTGAGCTACTCGCTGCTACTCGCCATGATCGTGCTGGGTGTTCTCGGCTACCAGGCCTTCGCCCAGCGCGGAGCGAAGATGGGCCGGCGCATCTGGGGTGGCATCGGCACGGCGTTCTTCGGCTTCCTCATGATCGTGCTCAATGTCGCCGTGCACTGAACGCCCAGTGATCGACCCCGGTAGCCGATGAATCGCCGACTCACCGCCCTGTTCGCCGCGTTCGAGGCGCTGCTCGTGGTGGCCATCGGCGTCGGTATCCCACTCGCACCGCTGACGGTGCTGTGGGGAGCCCAGTTCGGGTTCGGTGTCGACTGGGGTGCATTCTGGCGGGCATCCGTCGACATCTGGCTCATCGGTCACGGCGTCGACGTGACCGTCACGCTCGACCCGACCACCGCGGCGGCGCTCGGCTACCCCGGCGCCGGTGACCCGTTCACGATCACGATCGCCGCTCTGGGGCTCGGGATGCTCACCCTCATGCTCGCCGTGCGGGCCGGTCGACGGGTCGCCGAGACCCGCTACCGGGCCCTCGGCCAGATCGTGGCCCTGGCCACATTCGCGCTGCTGTCGTTCGGCGTGACGTTCTCGAGTCTGCACCCGCTCGCGCGCCCCTCGCTGGTGCAGGGCACCCTGCTGCCGACGCTGGTGTTCGCGATCGGCTTCGTGATCGGTGTTCGGCTGACCCGCCGGCACGAGGACGACACCTCGACCGGTCGGATCCGGGACTGGATCGCGGGCTGGTCACCGCGTGCCCGGGCCATCGTCGCCACTGGTCTTCGTGCGGGCGCAACCGCGGCGGCCGGGGTCGTGCTTGCCGCGTCGCTCGCCACGGCCCTTGCCATAGCGATCTCCTACGCGAAGATCATCACGCTCTACGAGAGTCTGCACACCGAGGTCGTCGGCGGCTTTACGTTGACCCTCGGCCAGCTCGCGTTCATCCCCAACGTCGTCATCTGGACGGCGAGCTGGCTGGTCGGCCCCGGTTTCGCGATCGGCACCGGGTCGAATGTCAGCGCGCTCGGCACCCAGCTCGGTCCCATCCCGGCGATCCCGCTTCTCGGCGCCCTACCGACCGGCAGCTACGCCTTCGGATTCGTGGGGCTCCTCGTGCCCGTGATCGCGGGCTTCCTCGCGGGGGCGCTCGTCGGTCCCGGCGTGCGTCGACGGCTGGGCGCCGAAGCCAGCGGCAGCGCGGTACTGCTCACCGGGTTGGCCGCGGGGGTTGTCGGTGGGGTCATCCTCGGGATGCTCGCCTGGGCGTCATCCGGAGCGGTCGGCCCCGGGCGGCTCGCCCACGTCGGGCCCGACCCCTGGGCGGTGGGCGGATTCGCGGCGCTCGAGTTCGCGCTCGCGACGACCATCGGTCTCGCGGCGAGCCTGCGCCGCGCCCGTGCGACCCAGCCCACGCCGGGCGCGACCACGACCCGACGATAGGCTGTCGGGGTGCTGTCACTCGTGGTGCTGATCTCGGGGGGCGGGTCCAACCTCCGGGCCCTGCTCGAAGCCTCGGAGGACGCCGAGTTCCCCGCCCGCGTCGTCGCCGTCGGAGCCGATCGACCGGCCGACGGGTTCGAGCACGCCGAACACTTCGGGGTCCCCACCTTCTCGGTCGCGCTGTCGGCCTTCGACGATCGTGACGCCTGGGGCGATGCGCTGCTCGAGCAGGTGCGCGTCTGGCAGCCCGACCTCGTGGTGCTCAGCGGATTCATGAAGCTTCTTCCGCCGCGAGTGGTCGCGGCGCTCGCGCCCAACCTGATCAACACGCATCCGGCCTACCTGCCCGAATTCCCGGGCGCTCACGCGGTGCGTGACGCGATCGCCGCCGGGGTGACCGAGACCGGCGCGAGTGTGATCGTCGTCGATAACGGCGTTGACAGCGGGCCGATCATCGCCCAGGAGCGCATCCCCGTGCTGCCCGGCGACACCGAGACTGAATTGCACGAGCGCATCAAGCCCGTCGAACGCCGCCTGCTCGTGCAGGCGATCCTCGACATCGCCAATGGCCACATCGACCTGAAGGAGCTCTAAGTGTCAGGCCCGAGTCACGACCCGTCCGACTACCGCGAGCGCGATGCGATTCCGATCCGTCGCGCCCTCGTCTCCGTGAGCGACAAGACCGGACTGGTCGAACTGGCCACCGCGCTCGCCGCAGCGGGCGTCGAGATCGTGTCGACCGGGTCGACGGCGAAGACGATCCGGGATGCCGCGATCCCCGTCACCGAGGTGGCCGAGGTCACCGGCTTCCCCGAGTCCCTCGACGGCCGCGTGCGCACGCTGCATCCGGCGATCCACGCGGGCCTCCTCGCTGACCTGCGACTCGCCTCGCACGAGTCCGAACTCGCCGAGCTCGGCATTGCGCCCTTCGAGCTCGTGGTGTCGAACCTGTACCCGTTCGTCGAGACCGTGGCATCCGGTGCCGCTGTGAACGACGTGATCGAGCAGATCGACATCGGTGGACCGGCGCTGGTGCGCGCCTCAGCCAAGAACCACGCGAATGTTGCGATCGTGACATCCCCGTCTTCGTACCCGCAGGTGCTCAAGGCGCTGACCCTCGGCGGCACGACCCTCGCGCAGCGTCAGCGTCTGGCGGGGGAGGCGTTCGCGCACACGGCGGCGTACGACACCGCGGTGGCGGCGTACTTCGCGGCCAGCGTCGGCATCAAGCCGCCGGTGGTCGAGCCCCCGGTCGCTGAGGCACTCGAAGCGACCTTCCCCCAGACCCTCACCTACGAGGTCGAGCTCTCAACCGGCCTGCGCTACGGCGAGAACTCCCACCAGCAAGCGGCGCTCTACGTCGAGCCCGCCGGCCGCGGCATCGCCCAGGCCACCCAGCTGCAGGGCAAGGAGATGTCGTACAACAACTACGTCGACGCCGATGCCGCCCTGCGCGCCGCGTACGACTTCGACGAACCCGCGGTGGCGATCATCAAGCACGCCAACCCCTGCGGCATCGCGGTGGCGCGCGGCACGGGCGATCCGATCGCCTCGGCGCACGCCCGCGCGCACGCGTGCGACCCGGTCTCCGCCTACGGCGGCGTCATTGCGGCCAACCGCACCCTCACACTCGAGGCCGCGGAGTCGATCAAGGACATCTTCACCGAGGTGATCGTCGCGCCCGCATTCGAGCCGGCAGCGCTCGAGCTACTCGCATCGAAGAAGAACCTGCGGCTGCTGCAACTGCCCGCGGGCTACGGTCGCTCCGACACCGAGTTCCGCCAGATCTCGGGCGGTGCGCTCGTGCAGACCCCCGACACCTACGTCGACTTCAGCTCGGATGCCTGGACTCTCGTCGCGGGACCGGAAGCCGACGACGCCACCCGCGCCGACCTCGAGTTCGCGTGGCGGGCGGTGCGCGCCGTGAAGTCGAACGCGATCCTGCTGGCGAAGGACGGAGCATCCGTCGGGGTGGGTATGGGCCAGGTCAACCGCGTCGACTCGTGCGGCCTCGCTGTCTCGCGGGCGGCCGACCGCGCGATCGGATCGGTCGCGGCGAGCGACGCATTCTTCCCGTTCGCCGACGGGCTGGAGATCCTGCTCGAGGCGGGCGTGCGCGCGATCGTGCAGCCCGGCGGTTCGATCCGCGACGAGGAGGTCATCGCCGCCGCGCAGGATGCGGGCGCCACGATGTACTTCACGGGCGAGCGGCACTTCTTCCACTGACGTCGGCCGGGTCTCGACAGGCTCGACCACCGGGTCTCGACTAGCGGTCGCCTTGCCATGCCCGAACACGAGGCATAGTCTGTAAGGCTGCCCGGGCGGCCCACCGGCACCCGCGCAGCTCCCCACAGCCCTGCGACCCAGGAATTCACCATGTCTGCACCAACTGCCGAACCCGGCCGCGCTGAAACCGTCGGAACCTTCGCGGCAATCCGACGGCTCTACCCGTACGCGAAACCGGCCATGCCGCGCATCTACCTCGGGATGGTGTCGGCCATGCTCGCCGGGCTCGTGGCGCTGCTGATTCCGCAGGTGCTCAAGTCCCTCGTCGACGGACCACTGCAGTCGGGCGACCAGGCGCAGATCTGGCCGGCGTTCCTCGTGGTGCTCGGGCTGGGCATCCTCGAGGCGATCATGATCGCGCTCCGTCGGTTCTGGGTGCTGACCCCGGGAACCCACATCGAGGCGCGGATGCGCAACGCGCTCTACATGAAGCTCCAGACCCTGCCGGTGAGCTTCCACGATCGCTGGCCCAGCGGGCAGCTGCTGTCGCGAGCCGTGAGCGACCTGAACCTGATCCGCCGCTGGATCTCGTTCGGACTCGTGCTGCTGGTCGTCAACGTGCTGACGATCCTCGTGGGCTTCGCCTTCCTCGTGAACATCTCGTGGATCCTCGGTGTGCTGTTCATCGTGTGCTCGATCCCGCTCTGGATCTACGGTTACCTGTTCGAGAAGCGCTACTCGATCGTCGCCCGCCGCAGTCAGGATCAGGCCGGAGACCTCGCGACGACCGTCGAGGAGTCGGTTCACGGCATCCGGGTGCTGAAGGCGTTCGGGCGCGGCAAGCACGCGCTCGAGAACTTCGCCACCCAGGCGGAGGAACTGCGCGGCACCGAGATCGAGAAGGCCAAGGCGATCGCCGGCATCTGGCTGTGGCTGCTGCTCGTGCCCGACGTGACCTTCGCTCTTGCCCTGCTCGGCGGGGTGTGGCTGACCGCGACGGGGCAGATCACCGCGGGTGACCTCGTGGCGTTCTTCGCCACCGCGACGGTGCTGCGATTCCCGGTGGAGTCGATCGGCTTCCTGCTGTCGATGACCTTCGACACGCGCACGGCCGCCGACCGCTTCTTCGAAGTGATGGATGCGCCGAACACGATCGTCGACCCGGAGCATCCGAAGACCATCGAGCACCCCGAGGGGCGCTTGGTGTTCTCCGACGTGCACTTCCGCTACCCGGACTCGCCCGAGCGCGTGCCCGACCTGGTCAACGGTGTCTCGCTCGCGATCGAGCCCGGCGAGACCATGGCACTGGTCGGGCTCACCGGCTCGGGCAAGTCGACGCTGACGGCCCTCACGACGCGCCTCTACGACATCGACAGCGGGTCGATCGCCGTCGACGGCGTCGACATCCGCGATCTCACTCTCGGCGAACTGCGCACGCACATCGCGATGGCCTTCGAAGACGCGACGCTGTTCTCGGCAACCGTGCGCGACAACGTGCTCCTCGGTCGACCGGATGCCACGGAAGCCGATCTGGCGGAGGCCCTCGACATCGCGCAGGCCGCCTTCGTGCACGAGCTGCCCGACGGCCTGGACACCGCAGTGGGGGAGGAGGGCCTCAGCCTCAGCGGCGGACAGCGCCAGCGGCTCGCCCTCGCCCGGGCGGTGGCCGCGAAGCCCTCGATACTTGTGCTCGACGACCCGCTCTCGGCGCTCGACGTCGACACCGAGGCCCTCGTCGAGGCCGCGCTTCGCAGGGTGCTCGCCAGCACCACAGCGCTCATCGTTGCGCACCGCCCATCGACGGTGATGCTCGCCGACCGTGTCGCCCTGCTGGAGGACGGCCGGGTCACCGCCGTCGGCGCCCACTCCGAGTTGCTCGCGTCGAGCGAGCACTACCGATTCGTCATCTCGTCGCTGGAGGACGAGCAGCGCAGGGAAAGGGCTCAGGCATGAGCGTATCCGGTGTCGGTGGCGAGGAGCGCACCGACTACAGCAAGGCCGAGAGCCGGCAGATCCGGCAGCGGTCGTTGCGGCTGCTCGGCTCGCTCGTGCTGCCGGTGCGGGCCCGCGTCATCCTGACCATGGTCGTCGTCGTCGTGTCGACGGCGGCGCAGGTGGCCGGTCCCCTGTTCATCGCGTACGGCATCGATACGGGGCTGCCCGCGCTGCTGAACCAGAACTGGATGCCACTCGCCGGCGCCGTCACGGCCTACCTCGCGGCGGGCATCCTCGGGGCGGCCCTCATCGCCTGGTACACGGTGCTGACGGCTCGCATCAGCCAGGCGATCCTGTTCGACCTGCGCAAGCGCGTGTTCCTGCACACCCAGCGGTTGTCGCTCGAGTTCCACGAGAGCTACACCTCGGGTCGCATCATCGCGCGGCAGACCAGCGACCTCGACGCGATCCGGGAGCTGCTCGACTCGGGTATCAACCAGCTGGTGCAGGGCCTTCTCTACATGGTGTTCATCGCGATCGCCATGTTCACCCTCGATGGCCTGAGCGGACTCATCCTGGTGGCCTCGCTCGTTCCGCTTCTGCTGCTCACCCGGTGGTTCCAGGTGCGCTCGCAGCGGTTCTTCCGCACCACGCGTACGGCTTCGGCGACGCTCATCGTGAAGTTCGTCGAGACGATGACGGGCATCCGCGCGGTCAAGGCGTTCCGTACCGAGGAGAGCAACCGCACGGTGTTCGGCAGCCTCGTGGAGACCTACCGGCGCACCAATCAGCGCGTCATCCAGCTCTTCGGCGTCTTCGACCCCGGGCTCGTGCTCATCGGCAACGTGACGCTCGCCGTGATCCTGCTCGTGGGCGGACTTCGCGTCGCGACCGGCGGCATCGCCATCGGCGTGCTGCTCGCGGCGCTGCTCTACGCGCGCCAGTTCTTCGCGCCCGCGCAGGAGATGGCGATGTTCTACAACTCCTATCAGTCGGCGGCGGCCGCCCTGGAGAAGATCTCGGGAGTGCTCGAGGAACAGCCGAGTGTGCCCGACCCCACCAAGCCCGTCGACCTGCTGAAGGCGCAGGGTCGGGTGACCTTCGATGCCGTGACCTTCTCCTACAAAGACGACCGGGTCGTGCTGCCGAACCTCGAGCTCGAGATTCCGGCCGGCCAGACGATCGCCCTGGTCGGCACCACGGGGGCGGGCAAGTCGACTCTCGCCAAGCTGATCTCGCGTTTCTACGACCCGACCGAGGGGGCGGTGCGCCTCGACGGCGTCGACCTGCGCAGCCTGCACCCCAAAGACCTCCGCCGCGCGATCGTGATGGTCACCCAGGAGGCATACCTGTTCTCCGGCACGGTCGCCGACAACATCGCCCTCGGCAAACCGGATGCCACGCGCACCGAGATCATCGCGGCCGCCAAGGCCGTGGGCGCTCACGAGTTCATCGAGTCACTGCCTGCCGGGTACGACACCGATGTGAACAAGCGCGGCGGACGGGTCAGCGCCGGCCAGCGTCAGCTCCTGTCGTTTGCGCGCGCATTCATCGCCGACCCGGTGGTGCTGATCCTCGACGAGGCGACCGCATCGCTCGACATCCCCAGCGAGCGCCTGGTGCAGGAGGGGCTGCAGACCCTCCTCGCCGATCGCACGGCCGTGATCATCGCGCACCGCCTGTCGACTGTGGCGATTGCCGACCGGGTGCTCGTGATGGAGCACGGCCAGATCGTCGAGGACGGAACGCCACGCGAACTCATCGCCGGCACGGGCCGGTTCGCGCAACTGCATGCGGCGTGGCGGGATTCGCTGGTGTAGAAAGGCGACATGGCAACCATCACCCCGTTCCTCTGGCTCAACCACCCCATTGACGAGGTGATTGCCTACTACTCGTCGGTCTTCGACGGGGTGCACGTCGACGACGAGCAGCGGATGCCTGACGGCTCGCTGCTCACGGCGACCATCACGCTCGCCGGTCAGCGCGTCGGCTTGCTGAGCGGTGGGCAGGAACCCCCGTCGGAGGCGTTCTCGCTCATGGTGTCGGTGGAGACCCAGGACGAGGTCGACCACTACTGGAACGCGCTCACCGCGGACGGCGGCGAGGAGTCCCAGTGCGGCTGGCTGAAGGACAAGTACGGCATCTCCTGGCAGATCATCCCCACCGCGCTGGGCCGTCTGCTCGGTGACCCAGACAGTGCGCGGGCCGGCCGAGCAATGCAGGCGATGTTCGCCATGCGCAGGATCGTCATCGCCGACCTGGAGGCTGCCGCTGCCGCGGGTTGAGTAGCCGCGAAGCGGCGTATCGAAACCGCGCCCCGTGGATTTCGATACGCACTTCGCGCTACTCAATCAGCGAGCGGGGTCGTACCGCGCCACCACGAGGTCGACGCGGTGCACCCCGTCGCGGCTCCACTTCAGCGGGGTTCCCTCCGCCCGGAAGTACTCCAGCGCCCGGGCCTCATGATCGATCGCCGGATGCCCGCTCGAGCGCACCACGCGCCACCAGGGCACATCCGAGCCGTAGTGCGACATGACCTGCCCCACCGCGCGGGCGGCCCGGGATCCGAGGGCTGCCGCGACATCCCCGTAGGTCATCACGCGACCGGGCGGGATCGAGGCGACGACGTCGAGAACTCGACTGATGAAGTCGGCGCCGGGCTGCTGGGACACTACAGCTCGAGCGCGCCGATGTTCTCGCCGTACTGGGTCTGACCGACGATCGTGAAGCCCACCCGAAGGAAGAACTCCTCAGGGCCCTCCTCGCCGGGCTCCCACAGCGCGGTCAACCGACCGAACCCGCGGCTCTTGGCCTCCTCAGCCAGTGCCAGCACGGCAAACTTGCCGACACCGGTGCCCTGAGACGGCCCGGCAACTGTCACCCGCCAGACGCAACTGCGAAATTCCTCCTGCACCGCGTCCGGATCGAAGTTGCCGCGGATGAACCCCACCACCGTGTCCCCGTCGAGCACGACGCGCGGCCACGACGTCGCCGGATTGAGGAAGCTGTCGGCGATCGCATAACTGGGTGGCGTGACGAACTGCTCCTGACCTCGCCGCAGAGTGAGGTTGTTGGCGGCCACAATGGTCTTCGCGCTCAGCTCTTCAAGCCTCAGTTCGCCCATGGAGACAGGCTAACCCGCACGCCTGACGGGCGCGAAGATATCTTGATATCAAGATACTTCTCCGAGCGGGTATGCTGTTCCACGGTCACCCACTGAAGGAGCATCGCTTGTCCAAGATCCATGTAGAAGGCACCGTTGTCGAACTCGACGGCGACGAGATGACACGCATCATCTGGCAGAAGATCAAGGACACCCTGATCCACCCGTACCTCGACATCAAGCTCGAGTACTACGACCTCGGGATCGAACACCGGGACGAGACCAACGACCAGGTCACGATCGACGCGGCCCACGCCATCCAGAAGCACGGTGTCGGCGTCAAGTGTGCGACCATCACGCCCGACGAGGCCCGCGTCGAGGAGTTCGGCCTCAAGCAGATGTGGAAGAGCCCGAACGGCACGATCCGCAACATCCTCGGCGGCGTGATCTTCCGGGAACCGATCATCATCTCCAACATCCCGCGGCTCGTGCCCGGATGGAACAAGCCGATCATCATCGGCCGCCACGCCTTCGGTGACCAGTACAAGGCCACCGACTTCCGCTTCGCGGGCAAGGGCAAGCTCACCGTCGAGTTCACCCCGGATGACGGCTCCGAGCCGCTCAAGTTCGAGGTCTACCACTCCCCGGGCGATGGTGTCGCGCAGGTGCAGTACAACCTCGACGAGTCGATCCGCGACTTCGCTCGCGCCTCGCTCAACTACGGCCTCGCCCGCAACTACCCGGTGTACCTCTCGACGAAGAACACGATCCTCAAGGCCTACGACGGCCGGTTCAAGGACATCTTCGAGGAGATCTTCGAGACCGAGTTCAAGGCCAAGTTCGAGGCGGCCGGCCTCACCTACGAGCACCGCCTCATCGACGACATGGTCGCCTCGGCCATGAAGTGGGAGGGCGGTTACGTCTGGGCCTGCAAGAACTACGACGGCGACGTGCAGTCCGACACCGTGGCCCAGGGCTTCGGATCACTCGGCCTCATGACCTCCGTGCTCGCGACTCCCGACGGCAAGGTCGTCGAGGCGGAGGCCGCGCACGGCACCGTGACGCGCCACTACCGCCAGCACCAGGCCGGCAAGCCCACGTCGACCAACCCGATCGCCTCGATCTACGCCTGGACCCGGGGTCTCGCGCACCGCGCCAAGCTCGACAACAACCCCGAGCTCGCGACCTTCGCCGAGACCCTTGAGGATGTCGTCATCAAGTCGGTCGAGGCCGGTCACATGACCAAGGACCTTGCGCTGCTTGTCGGGCCCGACCAGAAGTGGGAGACCACCGAGGAGTTCCTCGACACCCTCGACAAGAACCTCGCCGCCCGCCTCGGCTAGGTGCGCTGGGGGTAGATCGTCTCGCCCCTCGCGAGCATTGCAACGTCGCTCTCGATGCGGTTCGCCCGGGTCTTCGGGCTGGTGACCGACATCAGGCGGAACAGGATCGCCCAGCGGTTCTGCGCCGTCAGGGTGTCGAATCGAGCGGATGCCGCGGGGTTGGCGTCGAGCGCGGCGCGCAGGTCATCGGGCACCGGCGCATCCTTCTGGCGGTAGGCGGCATCCCACCGGCCATCGGCCTTGGCGCGCTCGACCTCGGCGACGCCGCCCTCACGCATCCGGCCCTCGGCGGTCAAGCGCTCGATGTGGTCGCGATTGCGCTGCGACCACGGGCTGCGGGAGCGGCGCGGGGTGAACGCCTGAAGCGTGTAGTGCTCGTCGAAGCGCCCGACCTGGCCGTCGATCCAGCCGTGACACAGTGCGACGTCGAGTGCCTCGTCGTAGGTGATGCCGGGCTCGGAGGAGAGCCTCTTGCGCAATTGCAGCCGCACGCCGGCGGGGTCACCGACCTCAAGGATCCAGCGCTCCCAGTCGTCGGCGCTCGTGAAGTGCAGGATCGGCTTCTCGGCGAACGAGGTCATGCCACAAGGCTAGAACCCGCCTACGACGAAGGACCCGGGAGTCGTCTCCCGGGTCCTTCGTGGCGTGAGGCTACTTCTCGACGGCCACCGGCTCGACTGCCGAACTTGCCGTCACTGCGACCTTGCGCGGCTTGGCCTTCTCGCTCACGGGAATCATGACCGAGAGCACGCCGTTGTCGTAGGTCGCGCTGATCTGATCCGTAGCGATGCCGTCACCGAGGTTGAGCTGCCGCAGGAACGAGCCGCTGGGCCGCTCGTGCGCCAGCCACTTCACACCGTCCTGGCTGCGGGGGGTGCGCTCAGCCCGGATGGTGAGCAGCTGACCGTCCACATCGACGTCGACGGAACCGGGGTCGATTCCCGGGAGGTCGGCGTTGAGGATGTAGTGGTCGCCATCGCGGTAGAGATCGATCGGCATCAGTCGCGGGCCCTGGCGCGCGTCCAGGAGGTTCGCGGCGACGCGATCCAGCTCACGGAATGGGTCGAAGAGTACTGCCATTGGTGTCAACTCCTTCACGTCGTGCCGTCGGGATGACGGCTTGCGAAAGTTGAGTCGATGGGACTCAACTAATGCAATATTAGCACTCTCAACCGGAGAGTGCCAAGACCTATTCCCGGCAGCTAAGGTGCCCCTTGCTAGCCTTTCGCCCCGCACAGGACTACCTATGGGAATATGCTCCTGCGCCGATACCCCCTCGTGGTCGCGGCCGTCGCCGTCGGCCTGGTCGGGCTCGTTCTCCTGCTCACGCCGGCCTCCTGGCTGGTCGGGTGGATCCTCTCGATCTTCGCGCTGGTCGTCGCAGCACGCGAAGGGTTCACGATGGTGCGCCGCCTGCTCAAGGGCGAGGTCGGGCTCGATGTGCTGGCCGTCACGGCCATCGTCAGCACCGTTGTCGTGGGCGAGTACTGGGCGAGCCTGATCATCGTGCTCATGCTGGCCGGCGGCGAAGCCCTCGAGGACTACGCGGCCGGGCGTGCCGAGCGCGACCTCAAGGCGCTGCTGGACCGCGTGCCGCAGCTCGCTCACCGCTACGCCGCCGACGGCTCGATCGAGGACATTCCGATCGACCAGGTGGCCCTCGGCGACCGGCTGCTCGTGAAGCCTGCGGAGATCGTACCCGTCGACTGCGAACTGCTGAGCCCCGCGACATCCCTCGACGAATCGTCTCTGACGGGCGAGAGCATGCCTGTCGACAAGGTGCAGGGGGATGCCCTGCTCAGCGGTTCCGTGAACGGTCCGGCGGCCGTCGACGTGAGTGTGACGGCGCTCGCCAAAGACAGCCAGTACCAGCGGATCATCGAGCTGGTGCGCGAGGCATCCGCATCGAAGTCGCCGATGGTGCGTCTCGCCGACCGGTATGCCCTGCCGTTCACGGCCGTGGCCTTCGTGATCGCGGGGATCGCGTGGGCGGTCTCGGGCAATCCGATCCGCTTCGCCGAGGTGCTGGTCGTGGCGACCCCGTGCCCACTGCTGCTCGCGGCACCGGTGGCGTTCATGGCGGGCATGAGCCGCGCCGCCAAGAGCGGAATCGTCATGAAGGGCTCGAAGTCGCTCGAGCAGCTCGCCCGCGCTCGCACCATAGCCTTCGACAAGACGGGCACCCTCACGCACGGGATGCCCGCCGTGGTCGCGGTGCTCCCGGTCGCTCCGATGACCGAGTCGACCCTGCTGGGGCTCGTCGCGTCGGCCGAGCGCTATTCGTCCCACGTGCTCGCTCAGTCGTTGCAGGATGCAGCGAGCGACCGCGGAATCGCGCTGCAGGAGGCCGTCGACGCACATGAGGTGGCGACCCATGGCATCGAGGCGACGATCGGCGGCCAGCGGGTCATCGTGGGCAAGCCCGCCTTCGTCGCCGAGCGGGTCAGCGGGCTGGTGCGGCACGATGGCGCGAGCGGCGAGGCCGCCGTGTATGTGGGGGTGGGCGACGCGTTCGCCGGGGTCATCGTGCTGCGCGACGAGGTGCGGCCCGAGTCGGCCGAGACGCTCGCCCGACTCAACCGCCTCGGCATCACGAACACGATGCTGATCACGGGCGACGTCGAGCAGACGGCGCGACCCATCGCCGACGGCCTCGGCATCACCCAGATGCACGCCGAGTGCCTCCCCGAAGACAAGGTCAACCTCGTTCACGACGCCACACCCCGGCCCGTGATCATGGTCGGCGACGGTGTCAACGACGCACCGGTGCTCGCGGCGGCCGACGTGGGCATCGCCCTCGGAGCTCGCGGATCGACGGCGGCCAGCGAGTCAGCAGACGTCGTCATTCTCGTGGATGACCTGAGCCGAGTCGCCGACGCGGTGGCGATCGGTCACCGCACCGTGAACATCGCCCTTCAGAGCATCTGGTTCGGCATCGCGATCAGCGTGGCGCTCATGGTTGTCGCGGCGTTCGGGTTCATCCCCGCCGTGCTGGGCGCGGCGCTGCAGGAGGTCGTCGACCTCATCACGATTCTCGGGGCCCTGCGGGCGCTCAGCGGCGGTCGGGGAGAGGCTCGCATGGCCCGGGCGATCAGTAACCCGAGAAGTAGTCCGAGTGCACCCGCTTCGCTCCCTGCGAACGCAGCGCGCGACGGAGATCGTTGACGAGTGCAGGGGGACCGGAGACGAACGCCCGGCGCTTTCCGGCATCCGGAACCGCTGAGGCGACACGCTCGCCGGTGACGCGACCAGCCCCCGCGTACTCCCACCCGGGCGGCAGGGTCGCGGGCGCTTCGGGCGCGTAGAGCACGACGCGAGCGCCCGACTTGGCGAGCAGGTCGCCGTAGGGCAGCGGGCCGGGGGAGCTCGTCGAGTACAGCACCACGACGTCGCGCTTCTCCCCGCGCTCGGTCGCGTGCGCGAGCTGGCTGGCGAACGGGGTGATGCCGATGCCGCCGGCCACGAGCAGCAGTGGCTCGGTGACATCCGTCGGAAGTGCGAAGTCGCCGCCGACGCCGGTGCCCGTCACTGCGGCGCCGGGCTCCAGGTCGAGCAGCGCCTGCTTGAAACTCGACGACTTCGACGGTGTCGTGATCGCGAAGGTGATCGGTGCGTCGACTGCGGGCGCCGACGAGATGCTGAAGTACCGGCGACTGCCGCGGAAGTCCGCCTTGCGGTGGGGGATCGTCAGCTCCATGTACTGGCCGGGCACGAATCGCACCGGTCGGTGCGGCTGGAACGACAGCTCCCACGTCGTGGGCCCGAGCTGGGTCTTGCCGAGATACGTCAGCCGGATGCCGCGGCGCTGGCCGAACGCGAAGCCGATCAGATTGCCTACCAGCAGTGCCAACTGCGGGGTGCGGGATATCGGGCCGAACGAGAACGGCACGCTGAACAGCAGCGCGACCACGACCGCTTCGACGATCTGCTGCCAGCGGCGGGGCGGCAGCGTGAGCGGCTCGCTGAACATGAAGCCCGCGAAGAACAGCACCGGTGATGACAGGAACACGTACTGCAGCGCCGACAGTGCGGTCTCGCCGACGGTGAGGAAGTAGAGCACAGTGCCCACCGTGGTGAGCGCGACGAAGATGGCCGCGATCGTGAGCCGCTGGGTGCGATACAGCACCAGGAAGGCTCCGATCACCACGGGGATCAGGTAGGTCGAGCTGCCGAGCCACCACACGGCGAATCCGAAGCCGAGGAACCCGGTGTACGCGATGAGCGCCACCACGAAGACGCCCACGGCAGCGGGGTTGAGCACGTGACGGCCGCGCACCGCGATCAGGTACTTCGAGATGTTCGCTATCAGGCCCGCGATGGCGATGCCGACGAGTCCCAGCGGATCGAGCGTCGGCGCCATGATGAAGAAGATCAGGAGCGCTGTGATCATCGCCGAGTCCAGATGCGGCTTGACCCGCATGATCCTGGCGATCAGCACGCTGGTGCTGCAGGTCGCGACGATCGAGACGGCCGCGGATGCCAGCAGGGCCAGCGGCGAGTAGGTGCCGATGCCGAACAGCGACAACACAAGCGCGACGACTCCGATGCCGGCGAGTGCGACGATCACGAGCTTGTACATCGTCACGATGCCTGTGACCCGATCCAACCACTGCTTCATGTGAACAGCTCCCCGTCGAGGTGTGGCGAGAACTCGACCCGACCGGTCGAGAACACTCTCGCGAAGGTGAAATCGTATCGCTCATTCAGGCGTGCCGGGTCGGCGAAGAACAGTGCCGTCGACAGCCCGTCGGCGAGCATGGCTGTGGCTGCGATCGCCCACGTCGCGATGACCGAGCTCGTGGGAAGCCCCGTTGTCGCGTCGATCACGTGGTGCAGCCCGGCTCCCCACGCGCGCCGGTTGGTCGCCGACGAGCAGATCGCCTGGTTGTGCACGTTCGCGATGCCGATCGCCTTCGTCGCATCCAGCGGATGCTCGAGCCCCACCCTGATCGGCTCGGGACCCACCTGCCGGATGTCACCGCTGCCGTCGACGATCAGATCGGTGTGCCCGGCACCGACCAGCAGCTCGGTCACGATATCGACGAGCAGACCCTTGCCAGCCGCACCGACGTCGAGCAGCACGGGTCTCACGGTCGTGAGAGTCGAGCCGTCCCACGCGATGGTGTCCTCCCACGCGGGCGGGGGCGCGGGTGGTCCGCTCGGGCGCAGTGAGTAGGCGCGGTCGTAGCCGAGCGCCTCGAGGGCGCGGCCGACGAGGGGGCTGACCGCGGCATCCGTCGCCTCGTACAGGCCCCGGTAGAGGCTGAGAAGCTCGTCGGCCTCGTCGGGGAGTCGGTAGCTGCCGGGTGTGCGCGCGATGCGCGAGACCAGGGAGTCGTCGCGGAAGCGCGACCATGCTCGATCGAAGGTCTCGATGCGCGCCGCGATCGCTGCCCGAAGGTCAGTCGAGATGGGCTCGGCCGTGTCGATCTGCCAGCCGGTGCCGATGGCCTCGAAAGTGAGGCTATGCGGCCGCGTCAGCCTTGATCTCCTCGACTGCCTTGTTGAATCCGCCGCTGGTCAGGGACGACCCGCCGACCTTGTCGACCTTGATCGTGTCGATGTCCTTGCCGACGACAACATCGGAGATGCCCGCGATGAACTCGCCCTGGTGCTGCTTGGCCTGGGGGTCGGTGGCATTGCTCACGACCTCGACAGCGGTGATGACGTCGCCCTTCAGGGTGATCGTCACATCGACGCTTTCGGTGCCGCTCGGTGCCTGGTAGCTGCCCTCGGCGGTGTACGTGCCGTCGGTGTAGACAGCGCTGGTGTCGGCGGTGCCGCTGCCAGAGGTGCCGCTGTCGCTCGTGCCGGCGCCGGCATCGGTTCCCGCGTCTTCCGCCGCGGAACAGCCCGCGAGTGCGCCCGTGATGGCCAGCCCCGCGAGGACGGCGATGGATACCTTGCTGGGGGGTGCTGCGAGCATGGTTTCTCCTGTCGGTGACGTGTCACCAGCATGCCGCATGGTGCGTGCGGGCGCTGAACGCATCGTGGGAGATCGCAGGGAATTCCCAGCACGACGTCTGAACGCAGGGACTCGCTCGAATGTAACAACACGGTAAACAGTGGACGAAGGACTTGCGATTAGTTTGTTCGTAAGGTGTACTAACAAACATGACGACGGGGTTCAGCACGGGTCGCGCACTGCGCCCGACGACGAAAGTGCTGCCGGAGCACGCGCGCGGACACAACCGCTCGCTCGTGCTGCAGACGCTGTACCGCGCGGGTCAGCAGTCCCGTGCTGACATCGCCCGCGAGACCGGGCTGACCCGGGTCACGGTCTCCGACCTCGTGGCCGAACTCATCGTCGAGGGCCTCATCATCGAGACGGGCCAGCGCGAGGACGTGCGCCCCGGCAAGCCAGCGACCCTGCTCGACCTCAACCGTGGCGCCTTCCAGATCATCGGCATCGACCTCAGCGAGTACGCCACCTTCCGCGGGGCCGTGCTCGATCTTGACGGCCAGATCCTGCACCGTGCAGAACTCCCGCTCGCCGGGGCAACCGGGGCGGATGCAACGGCCCTCGTCACCGCGCTCGCCGCCACTCTCGTGGCCGCCGCCACCCTGCCGGTGCTCGGCATGGGGGTGGGATCACCCGGTGTCGTCGATCTCGCTGGCGTCGTGCTGAGCGCCCCCAACCTCGGCTGGGTGGACGAGCCCCTGCAGCAGGCGATGTCGGCGCGATTCGGCGTTCCCGTCGTCGTCGCCAACGACGCCAACGTCGCGGCCCTCGCCGAGCACAGCTTCGGCGGCGCAGACAGCGACATGATGCTCATCAAGGTCGGCCACGGCGTCGGCGCCGGCCTGCTCCTCGACGGAACCCCGCTGTTCGGCAGCAGGTTCGCCGCGGGCGAGATCGGCCACGTCGTCGTCGGCACCGACGGCGGAGCCGAGTGCGTGTGTGGCAAGCACGGCTGCCTCGAAACCTGGCTCGCCGTGCCCCGGCTCGAGAAGGCGATCGCCGCCGCGCCTGACGAGCGCACGAGCATCCTGCAGCAGGCCGGGCAGCGTCTCGGCATCGCGCTTGCTCCCGTGGTCGGCGCACTCAACCTCGCCGAAGTGGTCCTCAGCGGACCCACCTCACTACTTGATGGCCCCCTGGCTCAGGCGACCATCGACACGCTCCGCAACCGCACGATGGCCGAATTCCACGGCGATCTGACGTTACGGATGACCACGCTCGGGGAGGACATCGTCATGCGCGGCGCTGCCGTCATGGTGCTCTCCGCGCAACTCGGGGTCTCCTGACCCTTTCACCCCTGCACCAGCGGAGTTCCCACCCGGGCACCCCGCAGCCCCCAACAAAGGAAAGACACATGATGAAGCGAAAGCTCGGACTGGTTGCAGCTGCAACCGCCGCACTCGTCGTTCTCGCCGGGTGCTCCGCTACACCCCCGGCTGACGAGGGTGGCAAGGACATCACCCTCTGGGTCATGGGAGGTGACACCCCGGATGCCCTGCGCGACTACCTTAAGACAGAGTACGCAAGTGCAACCGGGGGCACCCTTACCATCGAGCAGCAGGACTGGTCGGATGCCCTTTCGAAGCTGACCACCGCGCTACCCGATCCCGAGAATACTCCGGACGTGGTGGAGATCGGCAACACGTGGTCGCCCACGTTCACGAGCGTCGGCGCCTTCTCCGACATCACCGATCTCGTTCCCGAGCTCGGCGGTGACAAGCTGCTGCCCTCGTTCGTCGAGATCGGCAAGGTGGACGGCGCCAACTACGCACTGCCCTACTACTTCGGTTCGCGCTACATGTTCTACCGCAAGGACGTCTGGGCCGCGGCTGGCCTTGAGGTTCCCACCACGCTGAGCGAGTTCAGCGCAGCGGCGGCGAAGCTCAAGACCGACACCCAGTCCGGCTTCTACATCGGTGGCGAGGACTGGCGCAACGGCATCTCGTGGATCTTCGCCAACGGCGGCGACCTGGCCAAGAAGGACGGCGACACGTGGAAGTCCACGCTCTCCGACCCGAAGACGATCGCGGGTCTCGAGCAGCTTCAGGCCCTCTACGCGGATGCCTCGCTCGCCCCGGTCACCGAGGCGGACAGCACCCCGTGGGTGAACATCAACAACAACGCAGCAACGGGCGCGCCCGAGGCCGCGACGATCATCGCACCCGGATGGGCGCACTGGTCGATCGGTGACCTCGCTCCGGACCCGAAGGATGACACCAAGACCATCGCCACCTGGAACGACAACGTGTTCGGCACGTTCGTTCTGCCCGGCGTCGATGGTGGTGCCGCTCCGGTCTTCGCCGGCGGATCCAACATCGCCATCTCGGCCGCCAGCAAGAACCAGTCGGCGTCGCGTGAGCTGATGAAGATCATCTTCAGCGCCGACTACCAGAAGATGCTCGGCCAGAACGGCCTCGGCCCGGCCAACCTGGACTACGCCGACTCGCTCGGTGACGACCAGTTCGCCAAGGCACTGGTTGCCTCGGCAGCCGACTCGAAGCTGACCCCCGCCGCTCCCGGCTGGGCTGCAGTCGAGGGTTCGGGCCTGCTCGAGGAGTTCTTCGGCAAGGTCAACGGCGGTGGCGACATCAAGGCGCTCGCCGCTGAGTACGACACCAAGATCGACGCACTGATCAACGGTTAGCACTACCGCTGGTTGAGTAGGCCCGAAGGGCCGTATCGAAACAGCAACGCTGGTTGAGTAGACCCGCAGGGTCGTATCGAAACCCTGCTGCCAGGCCGAGGTTTCGATACGCGGGGGCTTGCGCCCCCGCTACTCAACCAGCGTCACCCACCCCCTCACGCTCACTCACCCCCGGAAGGAGGATCCCCCATGTCCACGATCGCCCCGCGCCGCGGCATCCGCGCCCCGTATGTGCTCATCGTTCCCGCCGTCGTGATCCTCCTCGCCGGCATGGGCTACCCGCTGATCTGGCAGTTCGTCACCTCGATGCAGGAGTACGGGCTCGCCCAGCAGTTCGGCAAGCCGGCCCCCTTCGTCGGGTTCGACAACTTCGTCACCCTGGCCACCGACCCGGTGCTCTGGACCGTCGTCGCCCGCTCACTCGCGTTCTGCGTGCTGACGGCGGCCGTCACGCTCGCGGTGGGAACCCTGCTCGCACTTCTCATGACGGTCGTCACGAAGACGGCCAGGCTCATCCTGCAGATCGCCCTCCTGCTGGCATGGTCGATGCCGGTCGTCGCCGCCATGACCGTCTGGATCTGGCTCTTCGACCGCCGACGCGGTGTCGTCAACTATCTGCTCGACATGATCCCCGGTGTCGAGATGAATCGCTTCGACTGGCTGTCGACGCCCCTGACCTTCTTCGCCGTGGCGAGCATCATCGTCATCTGGATGAGCGTGCCCTTCGTCGCCTTCTCCATCTACGCCGGGCTCACCCAGGTCTCCGACGAGGTGCTCGAGGCCGCCCAACTCGACGGCGCGACGGGCTTCCAGAGGTTCCGGCACATCATCGCCCCGCTGATCCGCCCCGTCATCGCGATCGTGCTGCTGCTGCAGCTGATCTGGGATCTGCGCGTCTTCACCCAGATCACGATGCTCCAGGATGCCGGCTCGAAGTCGGGCGACTACGACCTGCTGGGCACCTACATCTACAAGCTCGGCACGAGCTCGCAGGACTTCGGCATGGCGTCGGCCGTCTCGATTCTCGTGCTCGCCATCACGATCGCGCTGAGCTGGTTCTACATTCGCAGCCTGCTCAAGGAGGACGAGGCATGACCGCCCGCACCCGCCGCGGCCTGTTCTCGGCGCTCGCCATCATCGTCGCGCTGGCCTGGGTCTTCCCCGTGTACTGGATGGTCAACTCGGCCTTCCTGCCCAACATCATCCTGCAGTCGTTCATCCCCACCTTCTTCCCGGTGAAGGCGACCCTGAGCAACTTCACCGGCGCACTCGCCGACGGCAGCTTCTTCAGCGCCCTCGGCATGAGCGTGGCCATCACTCTGACTGTCGTCGTGTTCTGCCTGCTCTTCGCCTTCCTCGCCGCCATCGCGATCAGCCGCTTCCGGTTCCGCGGTCGGCGCAGCTTCGTGATCGCCGTGCTGATCGTGCAGATGCTCCCCGCCGAGGGGCTCTTCATCGCCCAGTACAAGATGGTCGCGAGCGTCGGGCTGCTCGACAGCGTGCTCGGCGTCAGCGTGATCTACATCGCCGCCGTCGTGCCCTTCACGATCTGGATGCTCCGCGGCTTCGTCGCAGGCATCCCCGCCGACCTCGAGGAGGCCGCGATGGTCGACGGCTTGAGCCGGTTCGGGGCCTTCATGCGCATCACGTTCCCGCTGTTGGCTCCTGGCCTCGTCGCATCCGGGGTTTACGCGTTCCTGCAGGCGTGGAACGAGTTCACCGTCGCCCTCGTGCTGCTGCCGTCCGAGGCGGCGCAGACCCTGCCGCTGTGGTTGCGCGGGTTCGTGCAGGCGAGCGCCACTCGTGAGACCGACTGGGGGCAGGTGATGGCGGCATCCACGCTGGTCGCCGTGCCCGTGATCATCTTCTTCCTCATCGTGCAGGGCCGACTCACGTCGGGCCTCGTCGCCGGGGCGGTGAAGGGATGACCGGGTTCGCGCCGCTGAGGGTCGGAATCGACATCGGCGGCACCAAGACCGATGCCGTGGCCATCCACGCCGATGGCCGGATCGCGCAGCAGCTGCGCCTGCCCACCGGCTTCGGCCCCGCCGCTGTGCTCGAGACCGCGGTCACCGCCGTCACACAACTGGCCGCGCTGTGCGAGACGACCATCGAGGGGTTCACGTCCATCGGCATCGGCATCCCCGGTGCCGTCGACAACGGAACCGGTCGGGTGACTCACGCGGTCAACCTCGGACTCGACGGACTCGACCTGGGTGCTGAGCTGTCGGCGCGACTGGGCCGCCCGGTGCGCATCGAGAACGACGTCAACGCCGCGGCGATCGGCGCGTTCCACCTGCTCGAGAAGGATCCGTCGCACTCGATGGCCTACCTCAACCTCGGCACGGGACTCGCGGCGGGCCTCGTGCTCGGCGGCGAACTGTGGCGCGGATCGCGGGGAACCGCGGGCGAGATCGGGCACATCCCGGTCGATCCGAACGGTCCGGAGTGCCCGTGCGGCCAGCGCGGCTGCCTGGAGATGGTCGCGAGCGGATCGGCGATCGCCCGCCAGTGGCCCACCGACGATGCCCGACCGGCGCGTGCCCTGTTCGCGGCGGCGGCATCCGGAGACCCCCGGGCGATGGAGGTCAAGCGGCGGTTCGTCGAGAACGTGGCCGCTGCCGTGCGGGTGCTCGTGCTCACGGTGGACGTCGATAGCGTCGTCATCGGCGGCGGGCTGTCGTCGCTCGGCAGGTCGCTGCTCCACGACATCGTCGTAGTGCTCGAGGGCTGGGAGCACGACTCGCCGTTCCTTGCGTCGATCGAACTGAGCCGTCGGATGCAGCTGGTGCCCGCAGACTTCCCGGCGGCCGCCGTCGGTGCCGCCCTCGTCGGCGTCGCACCCGAACGGGTCGGCTGACGTGGCCGAAGTCGTCATCGTCGAGTCGGCCGATGCCGCGGGCGAGCTGGCCGCGGACGCCATCGAGCACCTCGTGCGCTCCCGGCCCGACGCCGTGCTCGGGCTGGCGACCGGATCCACGCCACTCACCACTTGGCGCGCGCTCGCCGGTCGGGGTCTCGACCTGTCGCGGGTGCGGGGCTTCGCGCTCGACGAGTACGTGGGTCTGCCGGCCGGGCATCCCGAGAGCTATCGCTCGGTCATCACCCGCGAGGTCGTCGAGCCCCTCGGCCTCACGCCGGAGCGCGTGCGAGTGCCGGGCGACGACGGACCGATCGAGACGGCGGGCGAGCGCTACGAGCGGGCCATCGATGACGCCGGCGGCGTCGACCTGCAGGTGCTCGGAATCGGTCGCACCGGGCACATCGGCTTCAACGAGCCGGGCTCGTCGTTCGCGTCGCTCACCCGGGTCAAGACGCTCACCCAGCAGACCAGGATCGACAACGCGCGCTTCTTCGACTCGGTCGAGGATGTGCCCATGCACTGCATCACGCAGGGTCTCGGCACGATCCTTGGGGCGCGCCACCTCGTGCTCCTCGCCTTCGGCGAGGCCAAGGCTGCCGCCGTCGTTGGCGCCGTGGAGGGTGCGGTGACGTCATCGCTTCCGGGCTCGGCGATCCAGCTGCACCGGCAGGTCACCGTGATCGTGGATGAGGCCGCGGCATCCGGTCTCGCTCATGCCGACTACTACCGCTACGCGTGGGCGAACCGGCTGGAGTGGGAGCGGCTCTAGCCCTCCGACCGCCGCGAGCGGCGCGCGAGCGCCACGCCGGCCGCGAGCAGAGCCGCCGCGAGCACCCCGAGCGGCAGCAGGAGGTCGGGCCCGCCGGTATCGGCGAGCGCAGGTCGGGCGCGATCGGCCTCGATCGCGGCGATGATCGTGGAGGCGAAGAAGTCGACGCCCTCGGTGTTGGGGTGCAGTGCCCCGCGCACCAGGTAGATCCCGGGCAGCGGGGTCGGCTCGCCGTCCTGGGCGTCGGTCGTGAGGGTGATGCCGAAGATGTGCGGGTCGTCCGCGCACACCGAGTGCAGCGCCGACGCGGCCCAGGTCGGCAGGTAGGTGAACCCCTGGGTGGTGGCGGCCGCCTGGATGCGGGCGTCGAGCTCCTTCTCGATGTAGTGCAGGTAGAGCGTGTCGGTCTGCGTGTAGGGGAACGAGTTCACCGGGAAGGGCGGGTTGCCGTCGCCGATCGCCGTGGTGAAGCACCCGGGCGGTTCGGGCTGACGGATGTTCGCGGCATCCGGTGCGATCGTCGGATACCCGATCACGTACACGGTCGCATTGGGGGCCTTCGCCGCGATCAGCGCGAACGTCTCGGCGAGGGCGGGCGCGACCGTCGAGTCGAGTAGGTCGATGAGCTGGTCGACGCCGGGCGAGGGGTTGTAGTGATCCTTGCAGTTGTCGAGCGACGGGTCGCCGGCGATGGGCCCGTTCGCCGTGAGGGCGACGCAGTAGCCCGCGATCGACGCGAAGCCGAGGTCGTTGCCGCCGATCGTCACAGTGACGATGTCGGTGGATGCCGACAGCGCGTCAGACTGCACCGGTGCCGTTCCCGAGCCGGTCACCTGCGGAGTGTCCCGGATGTTCGCGGTCACCGCTCCGGCGCACGACCGGTCGTCGAGGTCCAGACCGAGCGCGGTTGCGACCAGGTGCGGGTAGTCGACTTCAGCCTGATAGCAGCCGGTCGCGGGCGATGTCGGACTCAGCGGCAGGAGACCGTAGCCGGCCGAGTACGAGTCGCCCAGCGCGACGTACTCGAGGCCCGCGGTGGTCGAGGAGGTCGCCGCGGCGGCCGTCGTGCTCGGGGCCAGCAGGGCAAGCCCGACGAGGATCACGGCACCGGGAATCAGTCTCATGGCTCAGAGAATAGTGGTCCGAGGTGTTGCACAATCGACCCTCAGGACAGTGCCTTCCCGTCAGCCCACACGTGCTGAACGCGCCATTCATGGTCGAGCAGCACGGCGTCGGCGGCGAAGCCGGGGGCGAGCAGGCCGTGCCGGTGGTCGAGGCCGAGGGCGTGCGCGGGGGTGAGGGTGAGCGCAGTCACCGCGTCGCGCGGCGAGAGGCCGGCGCGGGTGATCGCGAGCCGCAGGGCGCGGTCCTGGGTGAGGGTCGAGCCGGCGAGGGTGTGAGTTCCACGCAGCACCGCGAGACCGTCGCGCACGGTGACGGTGAGGCTGCCCAGCGCATAGTCGCCGTCGCCCGAACCGGCGGCCGCCATGGCGTCGGTGACGAGAGCCACGCGGCCCGGGGCTGCGGTGAAGGCGAGGGCTGCGACATCCGGATGCACGTGCTCGCCGTCGAGGATCAGCTCGATCGTCACCCGCTCGTCTTCGAACGCCGCGACCACCGGCCCCGGCTGGCGGTGGTGGATGCCCGGCATCGCGTTGAAGGCGTGGGTGACGAGCCGCGCGCCCCGATCGAATGCCGCCCGGGTCATCTCGAAGTCGGCCTCCGTATGACCGACCGCAACGAGGACCCCGGCCTCGACAAGCACGTCGATCGCCTCGAACGCTCCGGGCAGTTCGGGGGCGAGGGTGATCTGGCGCAGGGTGCCGCGGGCCGCACCGATGAGCCGTTCGACCTCGTAGGGCGCGGGTTCGAGCAGGTGGTCGAGGTTGTGGGCGCCGCGGCGGGCCGGCGCCAGGAACGGGCCCTCGAGGTGCGAGCCGAGCACGAGTGGGTCGACCTCGGCGAGGTCGGCGATGCCGGCGAGCGATTCGCAGAGCTCGTCGATGGGGTTGGCGACGAGCGAGATGACCGACCGGGTGGTGCCGTGGGCGCGGTGCACCGCGAGCGCCGCGGCAATGGCCGCCGGCCCATCGTCGAACGAGTGGCCGCTGCCGCCGTGGCCGTGCAGGTCGAGGAAGCCGGGTACGAGCCAGGCGCCGGAAGCATCGACGATTTCGGTCTCGACGCGCTCGACCACCGGCGGGGAGCCGTGACCGGTCGCGACGATCGAGTCACCCTCGCAGAGCATCCAGAAGCTGTCGACTTCGCCGTGGGCGTCGAGTTTGCGGGCCCCGTGGATGAGAAGGCTCATGGTCGCAGGCTCATTTGAAGATGATCGTTCTCGCGCCGTCGAGCAGCACGCGATGCTCGGCGAACCACTTGACGGCCTGGGTGAGGGTGCGGCTCTCCTCGTCCTGGCCGATGGCGACGAGTTCGGCGGGGGTGCGCGAGTGGTCGACGCGCACGACGTTCTGCTCGATGATCGGTCCCTCGTCGAGGTCGCTCGTGACGAAGTGGGCCGTGGCGCCGATCAGCTTGACGCCGCGGGCGTGGGCCTGGCGGTAGGGGTTGGCCCCCTTGAAGCCGGGCAGGAACGAGTGATGGATGTTGATGACCCGACCGCTGAGTGCTGCGCACAGCTCGGGCGAGAGGATCTGCATGTAGCGCGCGAGCACGACCAGCTCGATGGCGTGCTGCTCGACGACCTCGAGCACGCGATCCTCGAATGAGAGCTTCTGGCCTGCGCTGGTGACCGGGTGCGACTCGAAGGGCACGTCGTAGAACTCGGCGAGTCCACCGAGGTCGGGGTGGTTGCTCATCACCAGCGGCAGGTCGACGGTGAGCTGACCGGCCCGCTGACGGTACAGCAGGTCGTTGAGGCAGTGCCCCGCCGTGGACACGAGCACGAGCGTGCGCAGGGGGCGGCCGACGACGTCGAGTTGCCACTCCATGTCGTAGCGCTCGGTCACCGGCGCGAGGGCCGCCTCGAAGCGGTCGCGGGATGCTGCGGACTCCACCTGCAGCCGCATGAAGAAGCGGCCGGTGTCGTCGCTGGAGAACTGCTGCGACTCGGTGATGTTGCCGGATGCCTCGACGATCGCACCGGAGATGGCGTGCACGATTCCGGGTCTGTCCTCGCACACGAGGGTGAGGATCCAGTGGGTCGTGGCGGCGGCGTCGGTCACGGTTCAAGGGTAGTTGTTGACGCGGGCCCGACCGCGCCACTAACGTGTGCTCAGCAGACTGAACAGGTCTGAACAGGTGCAGGCCGTTGGCGGCCCCACGTCAGGAGGATCCTCAGAGTGAGTACGACCACCAAGAACGACGCGGGCACCTCGGCCCTCAGCGTCGAGACCAACGGAATCAACACCATCACCGAAGCGGAACGCAAAGGCAAGCCGCGCGACCTCTTCTGGCCCTGGGCGGCGGCTAACGTCTCCGTCTTCGGAATCGCCTACGGCTCGTACCTCCTCGGCTTCGGCGTCTCCTTCTGGCAGGCGACCGTCATCGGTCTCGTGGGCATCGTCGTGTCCTTCTTCTTCGTCGGCGTCATCGCGCTCGCCGGCAAGCGAGGCTCGGCTCCCACGCTGGTGCTCAGTCGCTCGATCTTCGGCGTCAACGGCGGTCGCGTGCCGTCGATCCTCTCGTGGGTGCTGACGGTCGGCTGGGAGACGGTGCTCGTGTCGCTGGCGACCCTCGCCACCGCGACAGTGTTCACGGCCCTCGGCTGGAACGGCGGACCGGTCACCCAGGTCGTCGCCCTCATCGTCGTGGCTGCGCTCGTCATCGCGGCCGGGGTCATGGGCTTCGACCTGATCCTCAAGCTCCAGTTCTGGATCACCATCGTCACGGTCGTGCTCACCATCGGCTACATCGTGATCACAGTTGCTCAGGGTCACATCGACCTCGCCGCCGTCGCAGCACTGCCCGCGGGTGACGTGCCTGCCGTAATCGGCGGCTTCGTCTTCATGATGACCGGATTCGGCCTCGGCTGGGTCAACGCCGCAGCGGACTACTCGCGCTACCTGCCCCGCAACGCCAGCAGCAAGGGCGTCGTCGGGTGGACGACCTTCGGCGCCTCGGTTGCCCCGGTCATCCTGCTGATCTTCGGTCTGCTGCTGGCCGGATCGTCGGCCGAGCTGCGCGACGCTCTCGGCGCCGACCCGATCGGTGCGCTGTCGACCCTCCTACCGATCTGGTTCCTGCTGCCCTTCGCTCTCGTCGCGATCCTCGGCCTCGTCGGCGGTGCTGTGCTCGATATCTACTCCTCAGGACTCTCGCTGTTGACCGCGGGCATCAAGGTGCCCCGTCCGGTCGCCGCAGGAATCGACGGCGTGATCATGGTGCTCGGCGCGATCTACGTGGTGTTCATCGCCCAGGACTTCTTCTTCCCGTTCCAGGGCTTCCTGATCACGCTCGGTGTGCCGATCGCGGCCTGGGCCGGCATCTTCCTGGCCGACACGATCATCCGCAAGAAGGGCTACGCCGAGAAGGAGCTCTACACCGCCACCGGTCGCTACGGCAGCTGGCGCTGGCTGCCCATCGCACTTCTGGTGATCGGAAGCGTCGTCGGCTGGGGCTTCGTGACCAACACCTACGCCGACTGGCTGGCATGGCAGGGCTACTTCATGGATGCCATCGGCGGCAAGGAGGGCGCCTGGGCGTTCGCCAACCTCGGCGTGCTGTTCTCGCTGCTGATCGGCTTCCTGGGCTACCTCGCCTTCGGCCGCGCCGCGGTGAAAAAGCAGGAATCCACTCCGCTCGACAACGACTAGCAGGGCCGCCATGTCAGACAACGCCTGGCTCGTCGTCATCGACATGCAGGTCATCTTCGGTGAGCCCGGGAGTGCGTGGTGCACCCCGGGCTACCCGGAGGTCGAGAAGCAGATCGCGCGGTTGGCACCCGAGTTCGGTGACCGGGTGGTGTTCACGCGGTTCATCGCGCCGGAGCATCCGCAGGGCGCCTGGGTGCCCTACTACGAGCTCTGGGAGTTCGCGCTCGTGCCGCCGACCGATCGCCTGTACGACCTGACGCCGACGTTCCGGCAGCCGCAGCACCCGGTCGTCAGCCGCACGACCTTCGGCAAATGGGATGACGAGATGGCGGGCATCCTCGGGCCGGATGCGACGATGGTGCTCACCGGGGTCTCCACCGACTGCTGCGTGATCTCGACCGCACTGGCCGCCGCCGATGCGGGCGTCGCCGTGCGGGTCGTCTCCGACGCCTGTGCCGGCATCAGCGAGAACGACCACCAGCGCGCGCTCGACGCGATGGCGCTGTACGCCCCGCTCATCGAGATCACGTCGGTCGAGGCCGTGCTGGAGTCGTTGCGCTGATGGTGCTGCGCTGATGGTCTCGGGCCCCCGGTTGAAGCACGAGGAGATTGCGGCCGTGCTGGCGCGCGAGATCCGCGCGGGCGAACTGCCGACCGGCGACCAGTTGCCCGGCGAGACGGCGCTGGCCGAGAGGTTCTCCGTGAGTCGCAACACCGTCCGCGCTGCGTTGAGCGAGCTGGGCCGGGCCGGACTCATCTCGACCCGCTCGGGCAAGGGGTCGTATGTCACTTTCGACGGACGCCCCCTCAACGTGCGGCTGGGCTGGGCCCGCGCCCTGCAGGAGCAGGGTGTCGACGCGACAGTCACGGTGCTCGCGCTCGAGCGGATCGAGGACCCTGCCCTCGCCGCGGAGCTCGGCCTTGAGAGCCCGCACTTCCTGCGCCTCGACCGGCTGCGCACCATCGGCGCGGGTGCGGTCTCGCGGGAGTCGTCGCGCATCCCGGTCAGCGACGCCGTGCTGGAGGCGGTGACCGTCGAATCGGCGGCCGGTTCGCTGACCGCCGTCTTCCGATCTGCTGGCCTGGTGGCGGCCACCGGCGAGCAGTGGGTGGAGGTACGACCTCTGGGCGCCGAGAACGCCGAGCTGCTCGGCCACCAGCCGCTGGACCTGTTCCTCTGGTCGCGATGCGTCACCCGTACGTCGGCGGGCGACGTGGTCGAGTGCGTCGAGAGCTTCCTCGACCCCGCGCACTTCCGGCTGCACTTCGAGTTCGACTCCGAGTCGTGAGCGAGCACGACCGCGCGCTCGCCGCGCTCACCGGACTCGCCATCGGCGACGCGCTCGGCATGCCCACGCAGCTGATGTCGCGCGAGCAGGTCGCCGCCCGCTATGGATCGATCACGACCTTCCTGCCCGCGGCCGACGACCACCCCCTCGCCGCCGGGATGCCCGCCGCCTCCATCACCGACGACACCGAACAGGCGCTCCTCACCGCCCGCCTCATCATCGAGGGGCACGGCCACGTCGAGCCCGCCACCTTCGCGCGCGAGCTCGTCGCCTGGGAGGACGGCATGCGAGCGAAGGGCTCGCTCGACCTGCTCGGGCCGTCGACCAAGCGCGCCGTCGACGCGGTGCTCGCCGGCGAGTCGCTCGAGGAGGCGGGTCGATACGGCACCACCAACGGTGCGGCCATGCGGGTCACCCCTGTGGGACTCGCGCGCAGCACCCGCGATCTGCCAGCACTTGTCGACCTCGTGGTCGAGGTCAGTCTCGTCAGCCACAACACCGGCATCGCGCTCGCCGGCGCGGCCGCGGTTGCCGCTGCCGTGAGCGCGGGCATCGACGGGGTCGACCCGATCCCCGCCGCGATCGAGGCGGCCGAACTCGCCGCCACCCGCGGGCACTGGGTGGCCGGCGGCGACGTCGGGCGGCGCATCCTCTGGGCTCGCACCCTGGCCGACCCCACGAACGTCGAGCGCAGCCTCGACGACATCTACCGGCTCGTCGGCACGAGCCTGGCCACGCAGGAGTCAGTGCCGGCGGCGTTCGCGCTGCTCGCCCTCTTCCCGGGTGACCCGTGGGCCGCGGTCTGCGCCGCCGCCACGCTCGGCGGCGACAGCGACACCATCGGCGCCATTGCCGGAGCGATCGGCGGAGCCGTTCACGGCTCGTGGCCGACCGACGCCGTCGAGACCGTGCTCGCCGCGAACGACCTCGACCTGCTGCCGGTCGTTTACGGCCTGCTGGAGCTGCGGGCTCCTGGACCTGCGGTGATGCCGGCGTGACGCTGATCAGCGTCGGCAACGTCATCGTCGATCTCACGATCGACGTTCCCGCCCTGCCAGAGCGCGGCGGCGACGTGCTCGGCCGTGCGACGGGAACGACCCCCGGCGGCAGCTTCAACACCATGGTCGCCGCCACCCGTCAGGGCTTGCCGACCGCCTACGGGGGAGCGCACGGCACCGGGCCATTCGGCGACAGGGTGCGTGCGGCGCTCGCCGCCGAAGGCATCGGGGTGCTTCAGCATCCGACGCCCGACACCGACACGGGATACGACATCGCACTGACCGAGAGCGACGGCGAGCGCACCTTCGTGACGGTGTTCGGCGCCGAGGCGAGCCTGACGGCCGACGCGCTGGCGGGCATCCGCTTGGCCGAGGGCGACCTGGTGCACGTGTCCGGGTACGGGCTGCTGGAGTCCACCAACGGGCGGGCGATCGCGGGATGGCTGGGGTCGGTTGGCTCGGACCACGTGGTGCTCGTCGATCCGGGGCCGCTGGTCGGCGACATCCACCCCGCCGTCTGGGCCGTCGCGCAGGCGCGGGCCACCTGGGTCAGCTGCAACCTGCGCGAGGCGCGACTGATGACAGGTGAATCCGAGCCCGCGGCGGCGGCCGAAGCGCTCGCGGCCCGCGGCGATGTCATCGTGCGCCTCGGTGCCGACGGCTGCCTGGTCGGCGTGCGCGGGGCCCTTACGCACGTGCCCGGCTTCCCTGTGACTGCCATCGACACCAACGGTGCCGGGGATGCCCACGCCGGCGCCTTCCTCGCCGCCCTCGCCAGGGGTGCCGATCCGCTCGCCGCCGCCCGGGCAGCCAACGCCTGCGCGGCCATCGCCGTCACCCGCCGCGGCCCGGCCACCGCACCCACGCTCGGGGAACTCGCGCAGCTTCTGGATTAGGCTGGTAAGCGTTGGCGCCGACCCGCGTCATCCCGCAGGCGGCGAACGCCAACCCCCACCGAACGGATCGTCCTCATGGACGCGAAGAACACCACTTTCCCCTGGGTCGGAATCTTCACCCTCGCAGCCCTCATCTTCACCTCGGTGACGATCGAGTTCCTACCGACCGGCCTGCTGCCGGAGATCGCCACGGAGCTCGGCGTCTCGCAGTCCCAGGTCGGCATCCTCGTGTCGGTGTTCGCGGGCACGGTCGTGCTGAGCGCAGCACCGTTGGCGACGCTGACTCGCCGGTTCCCGCGCAAGACCCTCGTGATCGTCGTGCTGCTCGTGTTCGTGGTCTCCAGCGTGCTGACCGGTCTCGCGCCCAACTACCCGCTGCTCGTGGCCGCGCGGGTGCTCGGCGGACTCGCTCACGGCCTGTTCTGGGCGGTCGTCGGGGCGTACTCGGCGCATCTGGTGCCGAAGAAGTTCCTCGGCCGGGCCGTGGCGATCACCGCGGGCGGCGGAACCGCTGCGTTCGTGCTCGGCGTTCCCCTGGGCACGGCGATCGGTCACGCGTTCGGGTGGCGCTCATCCTTTCTCGTCATGGCGTGCGTGATTCTCGTGCTCGTCGTCGTCGCCGCGCGCATCCTGCCGCCCGTGCAGCACCTCGAGCCGCTGGTGACCGGCGAGATCCCCCTGCCGTTGCGCAAGGACAAGACGATCCCCGGCATCATCCTGATCTGCCTGACCGTCGTGCTGCTGATGACGGCGCACAACCTCTTCTACACGTACATCGCCCCGTTCCTCCTGGGGCCGGTCGGGGTGCCATCGGCGTCGGTTGCTCTCGTGCTGTTCCTCTACGGCAGCGCGGCGGTCATCGGCCTCGTGTTCGCCGGCGCCCTCAGCGACCGGTTCCCCCGGGCGGCCCTTGCCGGCTCGCTCCTGGTGATCGCGCTGTCGGTGCTCGTGATCGGCCTGTTCGCGGGCACGCCGTGGATCGTCTTCCCCGCCCTCGTCATCTGGAGCATCGGCTTCGGCATGGCGCCACCGGTGCTTCAGGCGCGCATGCTGCACACTGCGTCGCGGCGCATGCGCGACATCGCGTCGGCCTACCTCACGACATCGTTCAACATCGGCATCGGTGTCGGCGCGCTCATCGGCGCCGTGATCCTGGATGCCGTGGGGGTGGGCGTGCTGCCCTACGTCACCGCCGGTGTGACCCTTCTCGCGGTCGTCGTGTTCCTCGCGGGAGACGTACGGCTGCGGCGCCGGGCGGCAGCGAAGTAGCGCTACCCGTCGAGCGGCCGGTGACGGATGCCCGCAGCATCCCACACCGCTTCGATCGAGCCGAGGCGGCCCGCGAAGTCGGCGAACGACTGCCGCGCGCCGCGAGGGGACCACGCGATCTCGGCCACCGCCGCCATCCGCGGGAACGCGAGGTACTCGGCGTCACCGATCGAGCGCACCGTCTCGGTCCACAGCGGGGCCTCGACGCCGAGCAGTTGCTCCTCGCCGATGCCGGGCACGATGTCGGCCGGGTCCCAGTCATAGGCCTGCTCGAGGCTCGTCGGACCGTTCGCCCAGACCAGCCCCAGCGCTGCGTCGGGTTCGTACGCAATGTCGAGGTAGGCGACATCGGCGGGCGACATGATCACGCGTCCGCCCTGCTCGACGAAGCTCAGGGTGTGTTCGGCGGCACCCTCCTGCGGGGTGGTGAAACTCCAGTACTGGCCGATGGTTCCTGCTGGGAGGTCGCGGCTGCGGCCCATCTCGTGCCAGCCGATCAGGGTGCGGCCGTGCGCCGCGGCAATTGCTGTCGCCCTGGCGATGAAGGTAAGGAAGTCCTCGTCGGTCGTCGACAGTGACTCGTCCCCGCCGAGGTGCAGATAGGGGCCGGGCGTCAGGCCGACGACCTCGCGCACGACATCCTCGATGAAGTCGTAGGTGCTCTCGCTGCGGATCGCCAGGCTCGAGAACCCCACCTCGATGCCCTCGTACGGCTCGGCAGGCGAGTCGCCGAGCTCGGGGTAGGCGACGATCGCCGCATTGGTGTGCCCCGGCATGTCGATCTCGGGCACGATCGTGATGAACCGGGATGCCGCGTACGCGACGATCTCGCGGTACTCGTCCTGCGTGTAGAAGAGCGGCGCGTCGAAGCCGCCGCTGCCACCGCCGCTGCCACGCCCGCCACCCCCGCCGCCGACCTGCGTCGTCGCACCCTTCGCGGTGAGCTCGGGACGACTGAGGATCTCCAGCCGCCAACCCTGGTCGTCAGTGAGGTGCAGGTGCAGGTGGTTGAACTTCAGCAGCGCGATGTCGTCGATATACCGCTTCACGTCGGCGACCCCGAAGAAGTGGCGGGCCACGTCGAGCATCGCGCCCCGGTAGGAGAACCGCGGGTGATCCTCGATGCTCACGCACGGCACCGGCCCGTTGGCGGCCAGCTGGCGCAGCGTCTGCACTCCCGCGAAGAGGCCGGCGGTGGCATCCGCTGCGAGCCGGATGCCCGCCGGCGCGACCTCGAGGGTGTACCCACCGGGTGCCGCACCGCTGCCGAGCTCGAGCCGCACGTCGCCGCCGGACTCGACGACCGCAAGGCCGAGCGTCTCGCTCAGGTACTCGGCGAGCGGCCCGCTCACGGTCGCGCCGGCGAGGGTGAATGTGCCGTCGCCGGGTACGACGCTCACGGGGGCGGGGACGATTGCGATGCTCATGTCACTCCTGCGGGACGGTCCGCCGGGCACACAGCCCGAGTTAGTCAGGACTCCTAACTAACTCGCCCTATTCTGCCAGACCCCCGCCCCGTGTTCATAACTCCTGCAATTCCTCGCCGGGTTGCAAGGTAGCCCCGGGAATCCGGGCCAGCCGCCGACGGAGACGGAATTCTGCAGGAGTTATGAACATCGCGGCGGCTAGACTGAACCCGTCGCAACTGGCGCTGAGATGGGCAACCATCGGGGAGCGACAGCCCGCTGGTTGGTCCCGCGGGCACACGATTGGGCCGTACGCCTGGGCTCACCGGATACCGTTAGTCATATCCGTTCGAGTGTCGAGGAGCTGCCCGTGTCATCCGTCTTCAATTCCCCGTTGGCCGAAGTCGATCCCGAGATCGCCGCCGTTCTGGAGCAGGAGCTCGACCGCCAGCGCGGCACGCTCGAGATGATCGCGAGCGAGAACTTCGTTCCCCGCGCGGTGCTCGAGGCGCAGGGCTCCGTGCTCACCAACAAGTACGCCGAGGGCTACCCGGGCCGCCGCTACTACGGGGGATGCGAGTTCGTCGACGTCGCCGAGACCCTCGCGATCAGCCGCGCCAAGAGCCTGTTCGGCGCCGCCTACGCGAACGTGCAGCCGCACTCCGGTGCCTCGGCCAACGCCGCGGTGCTCTCCGCGATCGCGACCCCCGGCGATCGCATCCTGGGCCTCGCCCTCGACCAGGGCGGTCACCTCACCCACGGCATGCACCTCAATTTCTCGGGCAAGCTCTACGAGGCCCACGCCTACGGCGTCGACACCACGACCCACCTCATCGACATGGATGCCGTGCGCGAGACGGCTCTCGAGGTGAAGCCGCACGTGCTGATCGCCGGCTGGAGCGCCTACCCCCGCCAGCTCGACTTCGCCGCGTTCCGCGCGATCGCCGATGAGGTCGGCGCCAAACTGTGGGTCGACATGGCGCACTTCGCTGGCCTCGTCGCCGCCGGCCTGCACCCGAGCCCGGTTCCCTTCGCGGATGTCACCAGCTCCACAGTGCACAAGACGATCGGTGGTCCGCGCTCGGGCTTCATCCTCACCAACGACCTCGAGACCCAGAAGAAGCTCAACTCGAACGTCTTCCCCGGACAGCAGGGCGGACCGCTCATGCACGTGATCGCCGCCAAGGCGACCGCGTTCAAGCTCGCCGCCGAGCCCGAGTTCAAGGAACGCCAGGAGCGCACGGTGCGCGGCGCGAAGATCCTCGCCGAGCGGCTCACTGCTGCCGACGCGAAGTCCGCGGGCATCGACGTGCTCACCGGCGGCACTGACGTACACCTGGTGCTCGTCGACCTGCGCAACTCCGCGATCCACGGGCAGGACGCCGAAGACATCCTGCACTCGGTGGGCATCACCGTGAACCGCAACTCGGTGCCCAACGACCCGCGCCCGCCGATGACCCCGTCGGGTGTGCGCATCGGCACCCCGGCGCTCGCCACCCGCGGCTTCGGCGACACCGAATTCACGGAAGTCGCCGACATCATCGCCAACGCCCTGATGCCCAGCCCGGATGTCGAGGCCCTCCGCGCCCGCGTACTCAAGCTGACCGACGGCTACCCGCTGTACCAGGGTCTGACGTCGCCGGGTTCGTGGGCGTAGCGCATGCGCGGGTCGAGCCCGTCGAGACCTCTCCTGGAGTGACTCGCGGGTGAGACCTCGACGAGCTCGATCCGCCTGACGGAAGGAATTGACATGACCGCGATCACCCTCGACGGCGTCGCCACAGCGACCGCCGTCAAGAACGAGCTCGCGGCGCGCATCGCCGCCCTCAAGGCGAGCGGCGTCGTGCCCGGGCTCGGCACGCTGCTCGTGGGGGAGGACCCCGGGTCCCTCTCGTACGTGGCGGGCAAGCACCGCGACTGCGCGGAGGTGGGCATCGAGTCGATCCGCGTGGATCTGCCGGCCGCGGCATCCGAGGACGACATCATGGCCGCGATCATCGCCCTCAACACGAACCCCGCGGTGACCGGCTACATCATCCAGCTACCGCTGCCGGCGGGAATCGACGAGAACGCGATGCTCGAGCTGATGGATCCGGACAAGGACGCCGACGGCCTGCACCCCACCAACCTCGGTCGCCTCGTGCTCGGGGTGGGGGGCGAGATCGACTCGCCGCTGCCCTGCACCCCCGCGGGCATCGTGGAGATGCTGCAGGGCTACGACGTGCCGATCTCGGGCCGCCACGTCGTGGTCGTCGGACGCGGCCTGACGGTCGGGCGCCCGCTGGGGCTGCTGCTGACCCGCAAGGGTCTGGATGCCACGGTCACCCTCACCCACTCGCGCACCCAGGACCTCGAGAGCTACGTGCGGCGCGCCGACATCCTCGTCGCGGCGGTGGGTGTGCCGGGGCTCATCCAGACCGAGTGGGTCAAGCCGGGAGCTGCGGTGCTCGATGTGGGCATCACCCGCGTCATGAACTCCGAGACAGGAAAGGCCCGGCTGGTCGGCGATGTCGACCCCCGAGTCGCGGATGTCGCGGGCCACCTGTCACCCGTACCCGGCGGCGTCGGGCCCATGACTCGAGCCATGCTGCTCAAGAACGTCGTCGACGCGGCGGAGCGACTGGTCGCCTCCCGTTAACCTCGGTCGACTAGGTTCGTTCACATGAAGCTGTCGGTGATCGGATGCGGCTACCTGGGTGCCGTCCACGCGGCCAGCATGGCCCAGCTCGGCCACGAGGTGGTCGGCGTCGACACCGATCCAGACAAGATCGCCCTGCTGTCCGCCGGTCGTGCCCCCTTCTTCGAGCCCGGCCTCGACGACCTGCTGGCGTCGCTGCAGGATTCGGGCCGCCTGCGCTTCACGACCGACATCTCGGAGATCGTCGGCGCCACCGCTCACTTCGTGGCGGTGGGCACCCCCCAGCGCCGCGGTGAGAACGCGGCCGATCTCACCTATGTGGATGGCGCGATCGAGGCGCTGCTGCCGTACCTGTCGCCGGGCGACGTCGTGGTGGGCAAGTCCACGGTTCCCGTGGGGACCGCCGAGCGGCTCGCCCACCGAATCCAGGAGGTCGCGCTGGGCGCCCACCTCGCCTGGAACCCCGAGTTTCTGCGCGAGGGCTTCGCGGTCGCCGACACTCTCACCCCCGATCGCATCGTGTACGGCGTCGCCGCCGGTGAATCAGGCGAACGTGCGACCGCGGTGCTCGGCGAGGTCTACGAGTCGATGCTGGCTGCCAATACACCCCTGATCGTGACCGACTACGCCACGGCCGAGCTGGTGAAGGTCGCGGCCAACGCGTTCCTGGCAACGAAGATCTCGTTCATCAATGCGATGGCGGAGATTGCCGAAGCAACCGGCGCCGACGTCACCCAGCTGGCCGACGCGATCGGGCACGACGCGCGCATCGGGCGGCGGTTCCTCAACGCCGGTGTCGGGTTCGGCGGCGGCTGCCTGCCCAAGGACATCCGCGCCTTCACCGCCCGCGCCGAGGAACTCGGCCGCGGCGAGTCCATCGCCTTCCTCAAGGAGGTCGACGCGATCAACCTCCGACGCCGGCAGCGCGTGGTCGACCTCGTCGTGGACGCCCTCGGTGGCGAGCCGAACGACAAGCGGGTCGCGGTGCTGGGGCTGGCCTTCAAGCCCGACTCCGATGACGTACGCGATTCCCCCGCGGTGGATGTCGCGATCCAGCTGCGTGGGCTGGGTGCGAAGGTCTCCGCCACCGACCCGCAGGCGATCCCCACCGCGCGTCGCCTCCACCCGCAGCTGAAGTACAAGTCCGATGTGTCCGAGGCGCTCGCCGGGGCCGAAGTCGTGGTGCTGGTCACCGAATGGCGCGAGTACCGTGAGCTGGACCCCGTCGCGGTGGGGGAGCTCGTGGCATCCAAGGTCATCATCGACGGGCGCAACTGCCTCGACGCCGCAGCCTGGCGCGCGGCCGGGTGGACCTACATCGGCATGGGCCGGCCGTGACCGCGCCCGGCATGGGCCGGCCGTGACCGCACCCCGCCACTGGGCCGGCCGTGGTTGGAGTGCTCAGTAGTCCTCGAAGAGGATCGTACCGACCTGGAGGGCGAGCTGACGCAGTGCTCCCGCCTCGGCGGCTGAGAAGTCGCGCGGCACCGTGTCGACCACCGAGAGCACGGCGACCCGGTGGCCGTCCGGCGACTCCACCGGGTGCGCCGCGTAGAAGCGCAGGTGGGGCGGCCCGGTCACCTCGGGCAGGCCTCTGAGCCGCGGGTGGTCGGTCAGGTCGGGGATCACGATGCCGCCCCGGTACTCGAGTGCATCGGTGCTGAAGGTCTCACCTCGTGGACGGCTCGACACCGCCTCGGTCGTCGTGCCAAGCATGTGCACCTCGTCGCGGTCGACGAAGAACAGGTCCGCGCTGCGCAGATGGAGCACCTCCTTCACGGTCTGCAGGAGTTGGGCCAACCGCGCATCATCGGCGCGAGCGTGCGACCTCAGATACTCCAGAGCACGAGCGCGAGCCTCCTCGTCGACCGGATGACGCAGTCGGGCGGGGCTGGTCTCGAGTAGCGTCGCGAGCGTCGGGGCGATCACGCGCGCGCTCCGTTCGTACACGGTGAGCTTGTTGGCATCCAGCAGTGTCGAATTCTCCATCTCGGGCACCATCCCGGAGTCGACAAAACGCACCCGTGTGCGTTCCCCGATCACCGCCCGAGACGCCTCGTTGAGAGCTCGGGCCCGTGAAGTTCCCAGTCGCGCCATGCCAGGGGTGAACGGCACGGGCAATCGCTCCTCCGCCCCCACGACGACGACGGCAGGGCTCACCTCACGGCCGGCGGAGATGTGATCGAGCAGAGAGGTCAGCTGTCGCGTCCACATCTCCACCGGCATCAACTCCATCGCCTCTCGAAGGCCAATGGTCAACACGATCGCGTCGTAGCGCGAGATTGCGGCCTGAGTCAGGCGTTGTTGAATGGCGGGCAGCGACAGGCCCGGATCACCCGAGATCTCGACATCCACACCACGCCCGGTGAGCGATGCGGTCGCCCGCGCGAGATGCCCGCCCAGCCCGAGTTCGTGGCTCACCACACCCCAGCTCGCGGCACCTGCGCGCCCGATGAGCAGAACACGGTCGGGGTCGTGGCCGGCCCCGCGGGCGACGGTTCCCTCGAACGGCGGATGCGGCAGTCGCCGCCAGGAGTGGCTCGACAGTCGCGCGAACAGCTCGAGGTGAATCACCCCGAGCCGGTGCTCGATCCTGCCGATCATGAATGCTCCTCGCGACTGAGCGTCAGGATACTCCGGGAGGTGTCAGTCCCGCGCCGCCCCATTCGAGGCCGTCACCGTGAACATCGTCGGCTGCCCGAAGCCGTGTTCGGCGAATGCGCCGTCGATGGCGACCTGGATGCGCGAGATCCCGTCCGAGGGAACGAGCGCGATCGCCGCCCCGCCGAACCCGCCGCCGGTCATCCGTGCTCCGATGGCTCCGTTGGCCTGCGCGGTTTCGACGGCGAGGTCGAGCTCAGGCACGCTGATCTCGAAGTCGTCGCGCATGGAGATGTGCGAGGCATCCAGCAGCTCGCCGATCGCGAGGGGGCCGTTGGTGCGCAAGCGGTCGACGGTGTCGAGCACGCGCTGGTTCTCGGTGACGACGTGCCGCACTCGGCGGAAGGTCTCATCATCGAGCAGGGTGCGGGCTCGGGGCAGGTCGTCGACCGTCAGGTCGCGCAGCGAGGCGACTTCGAGCGCCTTCGCACCCGCCTCGCAGGATGCCCGCCGCGACGCATACCCGCCGGTGGCATGCGAGTGCTTCACCCCGGTATCGATGACCAGCACCTCGAGGCCGGCCTCGGCGAACCCGAGCCGCACGAGGTGGGACTCGAGACTGCGGCAGTCCAGGAACACCGCGTGGTCCTCGCGCCCGAGAAGGGCCGCTGACTGGTCCATGATGCCGGTGGGAGCGCCGACCGCCTTGTTCTCGGCGAGCTGGCCCACCTTGGCAAGGGTCGGCCGGTCGAAACCCAGCTGCCAGACGTCGTTGAGTGCGAGCGCGACGGCGCTCTCGATCGCCGCCGACGACGACAGGCCGGCACCCACCGGCACTGTCGACTCGATGAACAGGTTCACGCCGGGAACGGCCGCCAGGTCAGCACCGTGCTGGCCCAGAGCCCACGCCACGCCCAGCGGGTAGGCGGCCCAGCCGCGCAGGCGGTCTGGCGCCAGATCGGCGATCGCGATCTCGGCGACCTCGTCGGCGTAGGCGCTCGCGACGCCGATCCGGCCGTCGTCACGCGGTCCGAGGGCCACGATCGTGCGGCGGTTGATGGCGAACGGCAGCACGAAGCCGAGGTTGTAGTCGGTGTGTTCGCCGATGAGGTTGACTCGCCCGGGAGCCGACCAGATGCCCGAGGGCGCCGAGCCGTAGGCCTCCTCGAAGCCCGCGACCACGTCCTGTCTGATGTCGCTCATACTCGCGCGATTGCCTCTCTGATGAATGCCGCTGCCTGCTCCGGCGGGATGTCGCCGATCCAGGCGCCCATCGCGGCCTCCGAGCCGGCGAGGTACTTGAGTTTCGATTCTGCCCGACGCGGGCTGGTCACCTGCAGCATGAGCCGGATGTCGCGGCGCGAGACACTCACCGGCGCCTGGTGCCAGGCCGCGATGTACGGCGTCGGGGTGTCGTAGAGCGCGTCGATGCCGCGCAGCAGCCGCAGGTAGAGCACGGCGAGCTCGTCGCGCTCGGCCTCGCTCGTGGCCGCGAAGTCGGGGATGTGACGGTGCGGCAGCATGTGCACCTCGATGGGCCAGCGTGCGGCGAATGGCACGTAGGCGGTCCAGTGCTCGCCGCTGAGCACGACGCGCTCCGACGCCAGCTCGAACGACAGGATGTCCTGGAAGAACTCGGGACCGTGCATGCCGATCGACTCGATGAGGCGTTGAGTGCGCGGCGTCACGTAGGGGTAGCTGTAGATCTGGCCGTGCGGGTGGTGCAGGGTCACGCCGATCGCCTCGCCGCGATTCTCGAACGGGAACACCTGGGCGATTCCCGGCAGCGAGCTGAGGAACTCGGTGCGGTCGGCCCAGGCCTCGATCACGGTGCGCGCGCGGGTGATTGTCTGCGAGCCGAACGATCCCTCGTGCTCGGGGCTGAAGCAGACGACCTCGCAGCGGCCGAACGACGGGGCGGTGCGCCCGAGGCCGACGCCGGTGAGATCGACGTGGCCGAGTTCGGGTCCGAACGACGGGGAGCGGTTCTCGAACACGGCGACGTCGTAGTTGCTGGGCACCTCCGAGGGGTTGCTCGGGGTCGCGGGTGCGAGCGGGTCCTGGTCGGCGGGCGGCAGGAAGACCCGGTTCTGACGGGATGCCGCGATCGAGATCCACTCGCCGGTCAGCGGATCCTGGCGCATCGTGGCCGTCGCGGGGCGGGGATCGAGGGCCCGGGCATCAATGGCACGCTCCCGCGGGAGTGTCGAGCCCGGGTCGTCGTAGTAGATCAGCTGCCTGCCGTCGGCAAGGGTCGTCTCGATCTTGGTCACACCTGCGGTCAGCACAGTGATTACGATATCGAAAGGAAAGGTTACGAATGCGGAAGAATTCGAAAGCATGACCGAGGCCCGTCGGCAGGAGCTCGCGCGCCTGGTCGACTCACGTGGATTCATTCGGGTGACCGATGCTGCCGACGAGTTGGGCGTCAGTGACGTGACAATCCGCGGCGACCTCAGCGAGCTTGAGCGCCGCGGCCTGCTCACGCGTGTGCACGGCGGCGCCATGCCGGTCACCGAGCTGCGGGAGTCGAGCCTCGAGGTCGGCCTCGATCGGGATGCCGCCGCCAAGGCCGCCATCGGCCGGGAGGCCGCCGCGATGGTGGCCAGTGGCAGCAGCATCTACGTGGACGCCGGCAGTACGGCGATGGCCCTAGCCCTCGCGCTAGTCGACCGGCGCGACCTGCACGACGTGGTCGTCGTCACGAGCGGGCTGACGATCGCGCTCGCCCTTGAGCCCGCGGTGCCCCGGTTCGACGTGATCGTCACGGGCGGCACGTTGCGGCCGCTCCAGCATTCGCTGGTGAATCCGTTTGCGGCACCGATGCTCGATGCGCTGCGACTGGACCTCGCCTTTGTGGGCTGCAACGGCATCCACCCGCTGGAGGGCGTCACGAACCTCAACCTGCCCGACGCCGAGATCAAGACCCGGGTGATCGGGCGCTCGAAGCGCACGGTCGTGATCGCGGATGCCACGAAGCTGGGCCGCGCCGACCTCGCCCTCATCGCACCCCTCGCCGCCGTCGACACGCTCGTCACCGCCGGCGACTCACCGCACGCCGGCGAGCACGCCGCCGAACTCGCCGCGACCGGACTGTCGATCGTGCGCGCCGATAGGCTGGAGCGATGAACGCGACCACCACCGCGACCGACGCCGGTTCCGGCACACCACCCACCGGTACCTCTCCCACCGGCCAGCAGCATGTCCTCACCCGCGGGTCGTCCCGTGCCGTCATCGTGGAGGTCGCGGCCGGCCTGCGCGAGTTCACGATCGACGGTGTCAACCTCACGCAGCCTTACGGCGAGTTCGACACCCCGCCGTTCGGGTGCGGCATCGTGCTGGTTCCGTGGCCCAACCGCATCGAGGACGGAGTGTGGACCCTCGAGGGCCACTCGCAGCAGCTCGACCTCACCGAGCCCGCGCGTCACAATGCCATCCACGGTCTGCTGCGCTTCGCCCCCTACACCGTGGTCGAACGCGCCGAGGCGGGCGTGACCCTCGCCGCGACAGTCTTCCCGCAGCATGGCTACCCGTTCCAGCTCGACACGACCGTGCGCTACGAACTCGTCGAGGACGGCCTGTCCGTGACCCACACCGCGACCAACCGCTCGGCGCACCGTGCTCCCGTCGCGTTCGGCACGCATCCGTTCCTCACCATCGGCGACGTGGACCCTTCGGACCTCGTGCTGACTGTGCACGCCGACACCCACGTCGAGGTGGATGACCGCCTCAACCCGACCGCCATCGTCGGGGTCGAGGGCACCGACTACGACCTGCGCGCTGGACGGCGGCTGGGCGACCTGCACCTCGATGACGGGTGGGGGGGCGTGAAAACGGTGGATGGTGCATCCGCTTCTCTCACCGCGCCCGACGGCCGCGAAGTGCGGCTGCTTCAGGACGAGAACCACTCGTGGATCCAGGTGTTCACGACCCGTGACTTCCCGACGCCGGACGGCCACACGCTCGCCGTCGCGATCGAGCCCATGACCGCTCCGGTCAACGCGTTCAACTCCGGTCTGGACGTGCACTGGCTCGACCCGGGCGACACCTGGACGGTTGCCTGGGGCATCCAGTACGTGCGATGAGCGACGCTGCCGAGGAGCGCCAGCCAACTCAGCGCCAGCCGACGAAGCGCCAGATTCGCCGCTGGAGGCAGTACCTCGCCGATGAGCGTGCCGAGGCGGCCGTGTACCGCGATCTCGCGTCGCGCCGCAAGGGTGAGGAGCGCGAAATCCTGCTGGCACTCGCCGAGGCGGAGGGTCGGCACGAGCAGCACTGGCTCGACCTGCTGGGTGACGACGTGGGTGCTCCGCGACGCGGAGACCTGCGCACGCGCTTGCTCGGCTTCCTCGCGCGCCGGTTCGGTTCGGTGTTCGTGCTGGCGCTCGCGCAGCGCGCCGAGACACGGTCGCCCTACGACGATGACGCGGATGCGACGGATGCGATGGCCGCCGACGAGCGGATTCACGGCGAGGTCGTGCGGGGGCTCGCCATCCGCGGCCGGATGCGCATCTCGGGAACGTTCCGGGCGGCCGTGTTCGGCGCCAACGACGGACTGGTCTCCAATCTCGCCCTCGTGTTGGGCATCGGAGCGACCGGGGTCAGCACCGCGACGGTGCTGTTCACGGGACTCGCCGGTTTGCTCGCGGGCGCCCTGTCGATGGGGGCGGGCGAGTACGTCTCGGTACGCTCGCAGCGCGAGCTCATCGATGCGGCACGACCCGACCCGGCATCACATTCGGTTCTGCCCGACCTGGATGTGGATGCCAACGAGCTCGCGCTGGTCTACCGCGCCCGCGGCATGACGCAGGCGGCCGCCGAGGCACGCGCGACTGAGGTGCTGGACTCGCTCCACCTCACGCCGGAACTCACCGCGGCCGACCCCGAGGAGACGACCGATACCATCGGCACGGCGTGGGGGGCGGCGATCTCCAGTTTCTGCTTCTTCGCGTCGGGCGCGCTGATTCCGGTACTGCCGTACCTGTTCGGCGCGACCGGTGTCACCGCAATCGTGATCGCGTCGGTGCTGGTGGGTCTCGCCCTGCTGGCGACCGGGGCCGTCGTCGGGTTGCTGTCGGGGGCATCGCCTCTCAAGCGTGCCCTGCGCCAGCTGGCGATCGGGTTCGGAGCCGCGGCCGTCACCTACCTGCTCGGCCTCTGGTTCGGTGCGACGCTGTGACCGAGGAAGCCCTGTGGGCGAGCGACGCTGTGACCGAGCTGCACCTCGGTGAGCGAGGAGCCTTGTGGCCGAGCGAACCCTGACCGAGCGAACCCTGACCGAGCAAGCCCTGTGACCGAGCGAATCAGCGCCGAATTGGCCCGCGCTCTGCGGGACTCGGGACTGGTCTGGCGTCCTGCCGCGGGCGATGCCTTCGTGATCGATCGGGTCGAGGCCGATGATGAGGTCTTCATCCTCAGCGACATGACGGTCGAGGCACACCACTTTCCCACCGGCACCGAGCTCGGCTTCAACGGCACCACGGAATGGGCGCTCGACTCGGTGCCTCTTGAGGACGCACTCTGGCTGCCCCAGGAGCACCAGCTGCGGGAGCTGCTCGGGGTGGCTTTCGTGTCGCTGACTGCGGGGGCGACTGTGCGGGCGGCTGCGGGACCGACTGCTGGGCATACTGCTGGGTCGGCCGCTGAGCCCGCCGCGGGGCCGAGTGGTGGGCCGACCGTCACTGCGATGATCGACGGCACGTCGAGCACCTTCGAAGCGGATGCCACGGCCAACGCCTACGCGCGCGCCCTTCTCGCGCTGCTCGGCTCGCTCGCCGCCGAGTAGCGCGCAGGGTCGCGCCGCCGAGTAGCGCGCCGGGTCGCGTCGTTGGGTCGTCGGGTAGCGCGGCGCCCACTCGACCCGCTAACCCCGACACTATTCGGCCGGCAGCAGCTCGCGCAGCAGTGGACTCTTCGTGGGCAGCGGTCTGAGCCGCTGGACGGGGTCTTCGGTGACGGGTGGCTTCAGCCAGTATCGGTCGTGTTCGCGGAGGATCTTCCACTTGTTGTTGTGCAGGAGCATGTGGTGATGTTGGCAAAGCAGAACACCGTCTCGGACGTCGGTCTTGCCGCCGTGTCTCCAATCGGTGATGTGGTGCACTTCGCAAGCGGAAGGCGGCTTGGTGCAGTGGAGGAAGAGGCACCCGCCGTCTCGGACGGAAATCACTACACGTTGGGCGGAGACGAAGAGCCGCTCGGTGCGGCCGAGGTCGAGAATCTGTCCTTTGCGGTCGAACTTGATACCGATGAATCCGGTGTCGCAGAGGTGTCGATCAACGGTCTCGCGGGAAACCGGGTGGGAGTCACCCTCGAGGTAGCCATGACCGCCAGGCTCGCGAAGGCTGGTTTCGGTCACGATGACTCGCACAGCGGGTCGGTTGGTGCCGAACAGGGTACCGGGGTCAACGTCGACGGCTAAACGGACCATCTCGGTGAGCGCATCTGCGAGGAGTTGGTCGTCGGTGCGGGTATCCGTGAGGACGGCCTCGTCGGGCGCCGTGGCATCCACGAATCTGACGGCACGGCGGGGCGCCATGATCGCATCCAACGCGGTGAACAGGTGGAGACCGGCTTCGGGGTCGAGCAGGAACGCGCCCTGGTACATGCCGTCGTCGCGCACCCAGCGCTTGAGGTAGCGCAGGTCGCGACGCTGTCGCTCCCGCCGAGCGATGCCGGCCTCGTCGATGCGGTCACGTGCGGATCGGGCTTCACGCCGCAACTCATCGATTGACAGTTGCGGCGAGCGCGACAGCAACCGCTGGCACTCCGCGAGCAGTTCCTCGGCCGGTGCCGTCTCGGCGACGGGAGTGAGTCCGCGGCGGATCGCATCCGTCGCGGCTACCGACACCAGCCCCGCCGATAGTGCCTGCGCGAGGGCGCCCTCCCACATCGTGCTCGGCGGATCTGCCAGCAACGCGCCGGCCGAGATCAGTTGACTCGCCTCACTCGCGGTGACCGGCGACAGACTCTGGAGCAACCCGGTGGCACTTCCGAAGCCCTTGCGCTGAGCCAACCCGGCATACCCGTCATCCCGTGTGGAGCGGCCGGCGATCTCCCCGGCAAGGTGGGCGGCGATCGTGTCAGCGTGGCGGCGGTGGTCGGTGAGCAGCGTGTGAGCGGCCAGCAATGCATCGTCACTGAGTGCCCCGAGAGTCGCGGCATCCAGACCGAGGGCAACGACCGCAGCGGCGGTTGTGGCGAATGATCCGGTCAACGACATGCACTCATTCTCTCACATTCGAAGATATATTCGAAGATAATGCCCGGAAAATCAACAACTTTCTGAAATCCAGGGTGTGGAGGAGAAGAGGAGCGTGTGCGGGATGCGGCTGTGCGGGTGGCGGGCAAGGGGGCTTGCGCGGGAGTCGGCTGTGCCAGCGGGGTAGCAGGAGATGGGCTCATGCGGATTCCAGGGGCGGGTGGAGGGGAAGAAGCCCCCTAACCCCCCAGAATCATCTTCTTGCCGGACTCGAACTCCGCGTCGGTGAGCGTGCCGTTGGTGCGCAGCGCCTGCAGACGCTCGAGCTTGCTGACGACGTCATCCGAGCCGGACGCCGACCCGGACACCGAGCCGGACACCGAGCCGGAAGCCGAGCCGGACACCGAGCCGAGCCCCGGCACCACCGTGAACGGCGTCGCGCCGCCACCAGCCTGCGCGGCACCCGCGATGAGCGCATCGATGTCGATGCCGAACGCGGCGAGCTTCGCCTTCGCTTCGGGCGTGATGTGGCTGGGGTCGCCGATGATCTGCACGGTATCTCCCAGCATGCCCCCGCTCACGAGTTTGGCGAGCGCGTCAGGCTCCCCGCGCAGTGCGGCGGCGACGCCCTCCGCCGACGTCTTCGCGACGTCGTTGCGCCTGGGAACCTGGTTCCACAAAATTGCGTAGTGCCGTGGGTCGTTCGGGTCGACCGAGACCGGCAGGATGCCGCCGACCGTCGGCCACTTCGCGACATTGATCGCACCCGTGAACTCGACAGCCGTCGGGGTGAGGCCTGGCGCGTTGATGACGAGGTGCAGCGAGCACTTCTGGAACACCCCGGTGCCGGTGGCGACGGACGCGGAGACCACCTGCGCCGTGCCCTCGACCCCGCCCGCGATGGGGGCGTTGACCGGCCTGAACATGTCCATGAATCCCATGCGACGCTCCTTTCGGTTGCCTCGAAGACTACCCGTGACGGATGCCCGTGCAGAGGCCTCACGAAGCCAGAGCACCGAGCACGAACCCTTACAAACCGCAGACGATCTCCCGATCGCCGCTGTTCGCCCTGACGCGACCGCGCGCGCGAACCTATCCTTCAGTTGTGACTTCTCCCGACCCCCTCACCGAGCGCAACGGCGTACTCCTCGACCGCCGTGTGCTGGTGGTTGAGGACGACCCCACGGTGCGCGAGGTTGCGGTGAGCTACCTGGAGGCCGCGGGATTCATCGTGGGGCAGGCAACGGATGGCTTCGCGGCGCTGGAGGCCGTCGCATCCGGAGGTCACGACCTGATCGTGCTCGACCGGATGCTGCCCGGGATCGATGGCGCCGAGGTGTGTCGACGCATCAGGGCGACCACAGCGGTGCCCATCATCATGCTGACCGCGCTGGGCTCGACGGAGGATCGCATCACCGGGCTCGAGGCCGGCGCTGACGACTACCTCACGAAGCCCTTCTCGCCTCGGGAGCTCGTGCTGCGGGTGCAGTCGATCCTGCGGCGCAGCGTGACCGACCTCACGCCGGAGGCGGCGTTCGAGCTGGGCGGGTTCGTGCTCGACCCGTCGGCTCGGGTGGTGTCCAAGAACGGGCAGGTGCTCACCCTCTCGGCGCGCGAGTTCGATCTGTTCGCGTTCCTGCTCAAGCATCCGAGTCAGGCGTTCAGCCGCGAGCAGCTGCTGAAGTCGGTCTGGCACTGGGACTTCGGCGACCTCTCCACCGTGACGGTCACCGTGCGTCGGGTGCGCGAGAAGATCGAGGATGACCCGACCAACCCCACGATCCTGGAGACCGTGTGGGGCGTGGGCTACCGCCTGACCATCTGAGGATCTGATGCTCTCGCTCGTCGACCTGGCGACCATCGTCGCGATCGCCCTGGCCTGCGCACTCGCCGTCGGTGGGCTGGGCCTGGTGGTGCTGCGTCTGGCGCGCGGCGCGTCGATGCGCCTTCAGCTCTTCGTGGTCGTGGTCTCGGCGATCCTCTCGGTGACGCTCGGCATGATTGCGGCGTCCGGCGCGATGTACATCTCCGGCCACGACCTCGTGGTGATGTTCTCAGTGACGGCGGCATCCGCGCTGGTCTCCATCGGCATGGCGCTGGTGCTGGGCCGCGCGTTCACCCGCAACAGCAACCGGCTCAGGATGCTCGCCCGCGCGCTCGGCGACGGTGAACGACTCGACGCTCAACCCCGCCGCACCGACACCACCGAGTTCGCTGGGCTCGCCGCCGAGCTTGCCGCGACCAGCGAGCGGCTGGCTCAGGCCCGGGACGAGGTGGCGGCGATGGATGCGAGCCGCCGGCAGTTGGTGGCCTGGATCTCGCACGACCTTCGCACGCCCCTGGCGGGGCTGCGCGCCATGGCGGAGGCGCTCGAGGACGACCTTGCCGCCGACCCGCAGCGGTTCCACCGGCAGATGCGCTCCCAGGTCGATCACCTTTCAGCGATGGTCGACGACCTGTTCGAGCTGTCCAAGATCACGTCGGGCACGCTCGTGCTCGACCTGGAACCCCTGTCGCTCTACGACCTGGCCAGCGACGCGGTGGCTGAGCTGGGCACACTGGCGCGCTCCCGCGATCTCACCCTGCTGGCTCCCGAGGGCGGCGACCTGATGGTGGTCGGCGATCACCGCGAACTCGCGCGCGTGGTGGGCAACCTGCTCATGAACGCGATCCAGCATTCGCCGTCGGGCGGTGTCATCTCCGTCGTCACCTCCGCCGCCTCGGACGGCGACGTCGTGCTGAGCGTGCAGGACTCGGGCGGCGGCATCCCGGAGGAGGATCTGGCCAGGATCTTCGAGCCGGGCTGGCGCGCTACCTCGGCTCGCACTCCCGAACAGGAGTGGGGACGCTCACCCGGCGCGGGCCTCGGGCTGGCGATCGTGCGGGGCATCGTTGAGGCTCACGGCGGCAGTGTCGCCGTCGCCCCTGTGGAGGGCGGATGTCGCTTCGATGTGCGACTGCCCGGCCACGAGCCGGCCTAAGCCCGGCGCACCGCGTACCTAGCCGGTGATCCCTTCCTCGAACTGCTGGATCGGGTCGTACCAGCCCTGCTCCAGCACGAACGCCTGGAACTGCTTGTCGAGCCCGAGGATGACGGCGAGCCCGACGATCACGAGCAGGATCCCCACGACGCGGCGGAACCACCCGCTCGGCGACGACAGCCACCCGAGCTTGCGAGCGAAGGCTTGGCCGAGGAACGCGACCAGCAGCAGCGCGATCGCGAGTCCGAGCGCGTAGACGACGATGTACAGCAGCCCCTCGCCGAACGACACCGGCAGCACCGTCGCGAGGATGAGCGCGTAGGTGGGCGAGCAGCTGCTGAACGTCGGCCCGAGCGCCGCCCCGAGCAGGATGTCGCCGCCGACGCCGCCGCGTCGGTACGAGCGATCCAGCGCGGCGTTGGCGCGGTTCTGCAGCCCGGTGGCCGTCATCACCCGCTCCCAGATCACCGGGAAGAGCAGTGTGAGCCCGAAGATCACGACGATGCCGCCCGCGATCAGTTGCCAGACGAACTGCGGCACACCGAGCAGCGCCGTGGTCGCCTTCAGCAGCAGCGTGAAGATCACGACCGAGGCGGCGAGGCTGGTCGCGATGATCACGGGCCTGAACCACTGCCGCTCGGCGACGCGGGTGTCGGCATCCGTTCTCACGATCGAACCGCCGACGATCACGGGAAGCAGCGGGAGCACGCAGGGCGCGGCGACGGTGAGGATGCCCGCGACGAACGAGAGCAGGAGCAGGGCGGGCATCGGCGGCTAGAGCATCGCGTCGACGACGGCCTGCAGGTGGGGGTCGTCGTACGCGACGTAGGTCTGAAGCCCCGCGCCCGAGGAGTCGACCTCGACGAAGGTGGTCTGCAGGGTCACCCCGTACTGCTGGCGCAGATCCTGGTGGCTGTCATAGTCGACCTTGATGATCGTGACCCCTGCGGGCACGCCCTCACTCAGGATGTCTGCTTCGACCGACCGGCACTGCGGGCACCACGGTGCGTGGAAGAACAGCAGGGCGCGACCCTCGGCGTCGGCGATCGCCGTGGGGCTGTAGTCGACGTAGACACCGGATGCCGCGGCATCCGTCTCAGCAGCGGCGTCGGTCGGCGAGGCGGAGGGTGCCGGCGCCCCTGCGGGCGGGTTGCTGCTGTTGGAGCTCTGGGCCGTCGGACTCGCGGCGGGCCGCGTCGCGGCGTAGGCGCCCACGGCGCCGCCGATGAGCACCACGAGGGCAAGAACGACGATGATCACACGCTTGTTCATGGCCTCAGACTGCCACGGCGTTGAGGGCTGACGACCCCCGATGCCGCTGATGTCATGGGTTTGTAAGGTGATGCCCGCCGGTGATCGAGCCTGCCGAGATCGCGGGTGGGAGCCGAGCTCGACGAGCTCGATCACCGGATCTCGACGGGCTCGATCACCGATCTCGACGAGCTTGATCAGCGGTCAGCCAGCCGCCGCGACACCCTGTGCGCGTGCTCGAGCAGCAGCCGCCCCAGCTCGGCACGACGCTCGGCTCCGAACCGCGACTCGACCCCGGTGAGGCTGAGCGCCCACGCGGGCTGGCCCGCGGCATCGAAGATGGCGGCGCCCATGCCGAAGCTGCCCTCGACGACGAGTCCCGGGTTGACCGCGTACCCGGTCGCGCGGGTGGCCGCGATGCGGTCCCGCAGTGGTTCGGGGGCGTGGGATGGACCGTAGCGCGCCACGAGGTCGGTGCCAGCGAGATAGCGGTCGACCGTGGCATCCGGGAGCATCGACAGGACGACGAGTCCCGCCGACGCGACACCGAGCGGGAACCGCACCCCTTCGGCGAGCACGAACGAGCGGATCGGGAAGCTCCCCTCCTCCCGCAGCAGGCACACGGTCTCGTCGCCGCGCCGCGCGGACAGGAAGGCGCTCTCCCCGGTCTCAGCCGCGAGTGCTCGCACGCTGTCCCTCGCCAGCGGCGAGATGTCGTAGCGCTCGGCAGCCACGGCGCCCATCAGGTAGAGCTCGGGGCCGAGCATCCAGCGGCCGGTCGCGCCGTCGTGGTCGACGAAACCGTCGGCGGCAAGCGACGACAGCAGCCTGTGCACGGTCGGGCGCGACAGCCCGATGCGCGTGGCCAGCGCTGTCGTGCCCACCCCGTCGGGCATGGCGGCGCTCACCGCGCGCAGGATCGCTGCGACGCGACCGACGACCTGCGCTCCCTCGACAGACTTCATGTCCATATTGTGGACGATGGATGCGCCCGTTGGCCACACTCCGACCAGCAAGCCGCAGGAACTTGACCCGCACGCCGCCGCGAACGTAACGTCGAAACCGGACCGCGCCCGGTCCATCATGTGGACACGAAGGAGTGCCGATGGCATCCAAGCTCTGGCCGAGCGCTGCGGAAGCGCTCCAGGACGTCGCACGGGACGGCATGACCGTGGCCGTCGGCGGGTTCGGGCTCAGCGGCATCCCGATCAATCTGATCACCGCCCTGCGCGACACGGGCGTGCGCAACCTCACCGTCGTCTCCAACAACATGGGCGTGGACGGCAAGGCCCTCGGCCTGCTGCTCGAGAACCGACAGGTGATCAAGGTGCTGTCGAGCTACGTCGGCGAGAACAAGCTGTTCGCCGAGCAGTACCTCTCCGGCGAGCTCGACGTCGAGTTCGTTCCGCAGGGCACTCTGGCCGAGCGGCTGCGTGCGGGCGGCGCGGGAATCCCGGCGTTCTACACGCCGACCGGCGTCGGCACTCCGGTCGCGGAGGGCAAGCAGGAGCAGACCTTCGACGGCGTGCGGGCGATCCTCGAGCGGGGCATCGTCGCCGACCTGTCGCTCGTGCGAGCCCATCGAGCGGATGCCGCGGGCAACCTGATCTACCGCCGCACCGCACGCAACTTCAATCCGCTCGTGGCCACCGCGGGCCGGGTCACGGTCGTCGAGGCCGAGAGCATCATCGACGGCTACTTCGATCCCGACGAGGTCATGACACCGGGCATCTACGTGCAGCGGCTCGTGCCGGCGCACGACACCACTAAGCACATCGAGAACCGCACCGTGCGTGCGCGCGAAGGAGCGTAACCATGTGGACTCGTGAGGAGATGGCCGCGATCGCCGCGGCAGAACTCGAAGACGGCCAGTACGTGAACCTCGGCATCGGCATCCCGACTCTCGTCGCCAACTACCTGCCCGAGGGCGTGAGCGTGACACTGCAGAGCGAGAACGGCCTGCTCGGCATGGGTCCGTTCCCGTGGGAGGGCGAGGAAGACGCCGACCTCATCAACGCGGGCAAGCAGACGGTGACGATCCTGCCGGGCGGTTCGATCTTCGACTCGGCGACCTCGTTCGGGATGATCCGTGGCGGCCACGTCGCGACCGCCATCTTGGGTGCGCTGCAGGTCTCCGCGAAGGGCGATCTCGCCAACTGGACCATTCCCGGAAAGCTCGTCAAGGGCATGGGCGGTGCCATGGACCTCGTCGCGGGCACCCCCTACGTGATCGTCATCACCGAGCACGTCGCCAAGGACGGCACCCCCAAGATCGTCGCCGAGTGCGACCTGCCGCTGACGGGCGTCGGCGTCGTCGATCGCATCATCAGCGACCGCGCCGTGTTCGACGTGACCCCCGACGGCCTCGTGCTGCGCTCGATCGCCCCGGGGGAGACCGTGGAGGAGCTGCGCACGCTGACCGGTGCGCCGTTCGCCGTCGACCCGGTGATCGAGCCCAACCCAGTGATCGAGCCTGTCGAGATCGAGCCCGCCGAGCCCGAGCCCCACGCATGAGCGCCGTCATCGCCGGCTACGCCCGCACCCCCTTCGTCAAGTTCACCGGCGCGTTCGCGTCGATCCCCGCGACGGCCCTCGGCGCTCACGCCATCACTGCGGCGCTTGCTCGCGCCGGGGTCGCCGCGGAGGACGTGCAGTATGTCGTCGCCGGCCAGGTGCTGCAGGGTGGCGCGGGCCAGAACCCCGCGCGCCAGTCGGCCGTCGGTGCGGGAATCCCGCTGACCGTTCCCGCCATGACCCTCAACGCAGTCTGCCTCTCGGGCACCGAGGCGGTCGCCTGGGCGGCCCGCCTCATCGACTCGGGCGATGTCGACATCGCCGTCGCGGTCGGCCAGGAGTCGATGTCACTCGCGCCGCACGTGTGGAGTGCCCGCGCCGGCCAGCGCTACGGGTCGATCGAGCTGCTCGACACGGTCGCGCACGATGGCCTTCGGGACGCGTTCGAGCGGCGGTCCATGGGGGAGTCGACGGAGGACGGTAATGGGGAGTTGGCCTTGAGCCGGGACGTGCAGGATGCGTTTGCGGCGGCGTCGCATGGGCGCGCCGCGGCATCCGCCGACTATCTGGCCGAGGAGATCGCGCCGTACACAATCGCCGGCAAGCGCGGCGACACCGTCGTGAGCGTGGATGACGGCGTGCGCGCCGACACGACCGTGGAGGGACTGGCCGGGTTGCGTCCGGCGTTCACGATCTCGACGGGCTCGATCACCGCGGGCACCATCACTGCCGGCAACTCGTCGCAGATCACCGACGGGGCGGCGGCACTCGTGCTCATGAGCGCCGCCGCGGCGGCGGCTCGCGGCATCACGGGGCTTGCGACGGTCGAGGCTCACGCCCTCGTCGCCGGACCGGATGTGCGCCTGCACGCCCAGCCCGCCAACGCGATCCTCGCGGCGCTCGCCAAGACCGACGTCACCGCCGCCGACCTCGCGGTCGTGGAGATCAACGAGGCCTTCGCGTCTGTCGGCGTGCATTCGACCGAGCTTCTGGGCGTGGATGCCGCGATCGTCAACCGCAACGGCGGCGCGATCGCTCTCGGCCACCCGATCGGCGCATCCGGAGCTCGTATCGTCGGGCACCTCGCCCGGCAACTGCACGACCTCGGGCCCGGCACGCTGGGCGCGGCGGGCATCTGCGGCGGCGGCGGCCAGGGCTCGGCGATCGTGCTGCGCGGCCTCTAGCCGGCCGGTGATCGAGCGCGCCCGGTGATCGAGCCCGCTCGGTGATCGAGCCTGTCGAGATCCACCCCGCTCGGTGATCGAGCCTGTCGAGATCACCCCCGCAGCGCCACCGCGCGGCTCACCCAGCGGTGGTACTGGTCCCACGGGTCATCCACTCGCAGCTCCGCGACGTGGGCGAGCAGCTCGTCGTTCACCCGGAACCACTCGCTGCCCGGGATGCGCTGCCCCGAGAACTGCGCGTGGCGTCGTTGCTCGAGCCGCCGGTCGCCGCGCTCGAAGGCCAGCAGCTCCTCGTAGGGCAGGGCCGCGAGCCGACCGCGGGGGTTGCCGCTCGTGCCGATCTTGATGCGGTCGCGCCAGCGCAGGTAGTAGACGACGTCGACGCGGGCGGGCTCGGTCTCACCGTCGGGCAGCTCGCCGACCCGCCACTCGCAGATGGCGCAGATCCAGCCGGTGGGGTAGCGGATGCCCGTGCGCGACCCGCACGCCAGGCACGGCGACGGCAGCAGGTCGGTCACCCCGACGTCGCGCACGATCCAGTCGTGGGCGACCAGCAGGTGCTGGGTGCACAATGAGATCGGCGCACCGTCGGCGACGGCCGCGCGGCACCGGCCGCCGTCGTGGTCGCGAGCCGTGCATTCGCGAACTGCCATGCCAGCCACGGTACGCGCCGCCGCCGACGCGGGACTATTCTGCGAGGCCGAAGCGTTGTGGTTTCTCGTGACCAACGAGACCGCGACCCAGTCTGCCGAGACAGTGGATGCCACCCCCGCATCCACCCCGAACCCTCCGTCGATCCACACCCGCGCGATCATCACGTGGCTCGCGATCTTCCCGCTGGTCTCGATCGGCATGCTGGTGCTCGGCCCGATCACGGATCACTGGTTCCCGGTGCTGCGGGCGCTGGTACTGACGGCGCTCGTTGTTCCGCTCGCGGTGTACGTGGTGGTGCCTCAGCTCATGCGCGCGCACGGCACCATCAGTCGTCGGCGTCGGCGCTGACCGGCTCGCCCGACCCCGCATCAAGCCGGAACGGCGGGTACTCGTCGCGCATGAGCGCGACGTAGACGATCACCCGCAGCATCCACCGGTTCAGCCCCATGATGAAGTCGAACAGGCTGCGCGGGTAGGTGCCGGTGATCAGCACGAACACTCCCGCGATCACGACGAGCAGGTTGAGGATCGAGTACCCGGAGGCGATGCTGCCCGGAGTCGCCGCGCTCCACGGGTACACCAGCAGGTCGGCGACGATGAGCCCGACGATGACCAGGTGCGGCACGGCGAGCAGCCACTTCACCAGCACGAGTCCGCGCGAGAGCCGCTCGGGGTACTCGACCTCGATCTCGGCGGGGTAGTCGGCGCGACCGAGCGTGAACGGCGGGTACCGGTCGGTGCCGAGCGCGGCATACACGTAGAAGCCCACCCGCCAGTGCCAGCGAAGCACGCCGGTGGTGAAGTTCCACAGCGTTCGTGGGTACCGACCGGTGAACAGGATGGCGATTCCCGCTATGAGGGTTACAACTATCACCGCGGCCCACAGCGCGGCCAGGGCGACGAAGTGCGGGATCGCGAGGAACATCTTCACCAGCCAGAGCCAGCGGGAGGGGTGCTCGTCGAGCTCGCCGGTGACGCGCACGGGCGAGTGGGGGAGGGTGGTCATGGTGGTTCCTGTCTGTTGGGTGGGTGGGAAGTGTTCAGGCGAGCGTCAGGATGACGCTGCCCGCCTTGTGGCCGGCGTCGACGTAGCGGTGCGCGTCGACGATGTCGGCCAACGGGTAGGTGCGGTCGATCACCGGGCGGATCACGCCCGAGCCGGCCAGGCGCGAGAGCGCGGCCATCGATTCGGGGGTGTAGGGCACCGAAGCGACCGAGACGACCTTGCCGCTCGCGCGACTCTGGCGCGCAGCACCGAAGAGTCCCTTGCGGTCGCTGACGACCAGCAGCAGGGCTCCACCCGGTCGAACGGATGCCGCCGCCCGCTCGAAAGGCGCATTACCGACGCAGTCCACGATCACGTCGTAGAGCTCACCGTTCGCGGCGAAGTCGGACACCGCGTAGTCGATGACCTCGTCGGCGCCGAGGCCGAGCACGAGGTCGCGGTGGGCGGCGCTGGTGACGGCCGTGACGTGGGCGCCGCGGTGTTTGGCGAGCTGCACGGCGGCGCTGCCGACGGCGCCGGAGGCTCCGTTCACCAGCACCCGGTTGCCCGGACCCGTGCACACTCGGTTGAGGAACGCGAGGGCGGTGATGCCGCCGAAGACCACGCTGACCGCGTCGGCGAAGCCGAGGTTCGCGGGCTTCGCAGCGATGCCACCGTTCTGGGAGATCAGCGCGTACTCGGCGTGACCGCCGAAGCGGGCTCCGAGCATCGCGATGACCTCGTCCCCGGGGCGGAAGCGGGTGACACGCGAGCCGACGGCCTCGACGATGCCCGCGGCATCCATGCCGAGCACGGGTCGCCGGGGTCGGAGGAAGCCGATGGAGAAGCCGGCGAGCAGGCGAAGTCCCTTCGGGATCTCGCCGCTGCGGGTACGGTGGTCGGCAGCGCTGACGGTGCTCGCGTGCACCCGGATGAGCACCTCGTCGGGGCCGGGGGTCGGGATGGCGACATCCTCGACCTGCACGACCTCGGGAGCGCCGAAGCGGCGGTAGACGGCGGCCCTCACGATGCGCTCCGCACGGTGCGGCGCGTGGAGCGGCGGCGGATGACCAGCTCGGCGATGGCCAGGTTGATGACCCACGCGGCGCCCATGAACACGGCCCGCGAGGTCTCCTCGTACTTGCCGAAGATCACCGTCTGCGGGATGAGCACGATGGCCTGAGTGCCGGCGGCGACCGCGAGGGCGTAGGCCCGCGTCATCCAGGCGCCGTGGCTGATGAAGTCGCGGCGGATGATCGATCGCACCCCGAGCGCGATGAACGCCAGCATCAGGCTCGCGAAGATCACGCGGAGGGCGCTGAGGGCCACGCCGTCGGCCGGGGCGTGCTCGGAGATCACGGCCATCCAGATGCCGGACAGGGCGACGGCCGCCCCGGCGGGAACGAGCACTCGGCCCGCGAGGCGGTGCCAGCGGTTGCCGCGACGCAGCCCCGGCACGAACTGGAACGCGCCCAGGATGCTGAACAGGGTCGCGCCCACGATGTGCACGATGACGGGGATCGGTGAGGTGACGAAGCGGGCGTTGTCTGCCGTGATGGCGGGAGCGCCCGACAGCTCGGTCACGCGGGCGGCGCCGGCGACGATGGGGATGAGCGTCAGCAGGATGAGGCCGACGGGCACGAGCCAGCCGGCTCGCGATGCCTGCCGGGTGGGGCGGGCGATGGTCGTGGTCATGGTTCTTCTCCTTCGTTTTGGTTGAGTGGTGTAGCGGTGAGTTGTGTGACGGAGACCAAGGTCAGGCCCAGGTTTCCGATGCGTCTGAGTAGTCCGTGGAGGGCAGCCTGATCGCTGATGCGGCCGGTGAGGATGGTCTGGTCGTCGCTGACGGTCAGCGCGAATCCCTCGAACCAGTCGCTCCATTGGGCGTCAAGCTGCCCCCTGATGCGGATCTCGTACCGGTCGTTGTCGGCCGGTCCGGTGGTGCGTGGTGCGGTCATCGGACTAGTTGGCGGCGGTCTTCCGCTGGTCCATCCAGAGCGACAGGCCGAGCCAGATGATGCCGAGACCCATGGGGATCGCCGCCATGCGCTCGAGCGCGTGGGGCAGGAGGGCGCCGGCGACGGGCGTGATCACGGCTGCGACGATGAGCAGGATGCCCGCACCGCGCGAGAGCACGCGTGCCCGGATGATCGACACACCGAACAGCAGCGCGCCACCGACATAGAGCACGGCACCGACCTGCGGCAGCGCGGCGAGCGGGCCGAGGTCGTTGACTGCGGGGTAGCGGCCGAAGAGGCCGACGATGTCGACGGCGAGCTGCGGGGCGTCGACGGCGATCAGCGGAGCGATGAAGGCCTCCGCGAAGTTGAACGCGGCCTGGAGGATGAAGAAGAACCCGAACATCGCGTAGGCGATGAGGCCGAGCACGCGGAATTCGCGCACCTGGCGCAGGTAGATCCCGGCGAGGCCGATCATCACGAGCACCGCCTCGGCGAAGCTCAGCACGTGCACGATGGTCCACATCGGGGTCGTGAGCGACTCGACGACATCGGCGGGGTGGATGAACTGGATGACGATGTAGATCAGGCCCGCGAGCATGGCCGCGAGTGCGGCGACCTTGGTGAGGGCGGTGGGGGTGATGCGCATGACTGGACTCCTTCGACAGGTCCAGACGGGGTGCCGGGACGTGCCGAATCTACGGAGCGCCGTGGTGACCGGGCATCACCACATGTGGTGACCCGGGTGGTGATCTAGAGCAGGTTGAGCTCGCGGCCGCGACGCACAGCGGCCGGTCGGCTGTTGACCTCGAGCTTGTCGAAGATGTGCTTGGTGTGGGTGCGCATGGTGTTGAGCGAGACGTACAGCTGGCGCGCGATCTCGGGGCCAGACAGCTCCGTTGCCAGCAGCCTCAGTACGTCGAGCTCGCGTTCGCTGAGCAGCTCCGGTGTCGCTGTGGCGACCCGGCCCGCGGTTCCGACCCGCTCTGCGGTGCCGACCCGGCCCGCGGATGACGCGCCCCCCAGCAACTCGCGGATCTCAGTAACCCGTGCCGCACGCCCCCCGGCCTCCGCCGCGGCGAGCAGTCGCCCGAGCAGCTCGTTGGCCTCGTCAGTGCGACCCTGCGCCAGCAGCAGCCGCGCCAGCGTGATCTGGCCGTACTCGCCGAGGTAGGTCGGCTCGTCGTCGCCCGTCAGCCCTAACTCGCCGATCGCGGCGGCCGCCTCCTCGAGGCGGCCCTGCTCGATCAGGATGCGTGAGCGCATCGCACCGATCGGTCGGGCATCGGGGAAGAACCCGCGCCGGTAGTGACGCTGCGCCGACGCGAGCAGGTCGAGCGCAGCATCCGGGTCGCCTTCGGCTTCGCGCAGCCGGGCCATCGAGACGAACCAGCGGAACCGGTGCTCGGGGGAGAAGGCGTGGTCGCCCAGAGCCTCTGCCGTGGCCAGGTGATCGCGGGCGGACTCCAGCTCGTGAGCTTCGATGAGCAGCTCGGCGAGACCCGAGTGCAGGTCGGCAACCGGAGGCTCGCCGCGGCCGTCGGCGAGCCCCTCGTCGGTGGCGATTCGCAGCGCGTCCTCGTAGGCACGGATAGCCTCCGGCAGACGCCCCAGAGGTAGGAGCATGTCGGCGACGACCGTGGCGGTGCTCAGCGCGTCGGTGAGGTTGCCCGCCAGTCGCAGGTTCGTGGCCGACTCCCCGAAGGCCCGCACCCCCGCCTCGAGGTCGCCGCGCGCCGCGGCGGCGAGCCCCAGCATGCCGGCGGCCGCACCCCGCCCGAGGTGGTCGTCGGGTGCGGCCAGATCGCTGGCGCGCTGGGCGTTGGTCTGCACGCCCGCGAGGTCACCACTGGCCTGCGCGACAGCTGCCCGGTAGAGCGACATGGTCACCGGCAGCGATCGAAGCTCCTCACCGTCGCCAGAGTCGTGGTCGCCGCTGGCGAGCAGCCGCTCTGCGGTGACGAGCCATGGTTCGACGCCGTCGAGCTCGCCGCGAAGAATGTGCGCCCACGCGGAGAAGACGCTCAGCACGGGCATGCGCCCGACGGTCTCCTCGGGCAGCTGGGCGAGCCAGCGCAGCAGCTGGGCATCCTGCCGGCTCTTGCGCACCCCGGGAATCGCCGCCTCGATCAGACGGGCCGCCCGCGGGTAGTCGGATGCGGCGAGCGCATGGCCCACCGCCTCGTCGGGGGCGTCGTTGTGCTCCAGCCATTCGCTGGCCCGCACGTGCAGTGCTGCCTCGTACTCGGGACCGTGCGCGAGAAGGCGTGACTGCAGCACGTCGGCGAACAGGTGGTGATAGCGGTACCACTGTCGGCGGTCATCGAGGGGCACGACGAACAGGTTGGCGCGATCGAGGGCCTCGAGCATCTCGGCGCCGCCCTTCTGCCCGGTGACGGCGTCACAGAGCGGGCCCGACAGCCGGTCGAGGATCGAGGTCTGACAGAGGAACTCCCGCACGTCATGCGACGCACGATGCAGCACCTCCTCGATGAGGTAGTCGATCACGAACCGGTTGCTGCCCGCGAAGTCGGCGATGAAGGCAGGGATGTCGCTCTGCTCGCGCATCGACAGCGCTGCCAGTTGCAGCCCCGCAATCCAACCCTCTGTGCGGGTCTCGAGGGCTGTGACATCCTCCGGCGAGAGGGTGAGGCCCATGGCCTGGTTGAGGAAGGAGGCCGCCTCCTCGGGGGTGAATCTGAGGTCTGCGGCACGCAGTTCGGTGAGCTCACCCCGGGTGCGAAGGCGGGCGAGCGGAAGCAGCGGGTCCGAGCGGCTCGCGAGCGTGAGCCGCAGCTGCGGGGGCACGTTGTCGATGAGGAAGGCGAGGGCGTCGCCGATCGCGGCATCCTCGATCAGGTGGAAGTCATCGAGCACGAGGATGACGCGACCCGACCCCTCGGCGATCTGGTTGATCAGCGTGGCCAGGGTCTCTTCGATCGGCTGCTGCGGGTCGAAGTCGCCGACGCTGACGCCCGCTCGCTGGAGTGCGGCGAAGAGGTAGGTGAAGAAGCGCGCCGGCTCGTTGTCGTTCTCGTCGAGGGAGAGCCAGGCGACCCGCACGTCGGGATCGCGGCGGGTCGCCTCGGAGAGCCATTCGCTCACGAGCGTGGTCTTGCCGAAGCCCGCGGGCGCCGAGACGAGGCTCAGGCGACCGCCCGATTCGAGGCCGTTCTGCAGCCTCTTCACCAGTCGCGGACGGCCGACGGCCTCGGGGCGCGACGGCGGCACGAAGAGCTTTGTTGCCAGGACCGGCATCGCCATGTGCTCATCCTAGGGATCGCGGGGCTGGCGGCCGGCCGCGCGCCGTCAGCGGCGAGCGGCGCGGATCGCTCCGTAGATACGCATGAGCTGCGGCACGACGAGGTACACAGCCACCGGCACAACGACCACGGTGAGCACGAGGGCACGGAGCACGGGATTCCAGTCCGTGGCGAAGGGCGCGATGGCGAAGAATCCGAGGGTCACCAGCGGGAAGATCGCGATCCAGGTGATCACGGCGCGCACGTGGATCGACGGCGGGCGAGGGGTTGAGGGGGTGGGGGAGGTGGACATGGTGGTTCCTTTCGTTGGGGGTGGGACTGGAGCATCCAGTCAGGGGTGTCGAGCCGCGACTGCGGCATCGAGGTCGTGAGCGAGCAGCCATCCGCTGATGGCGATCGCGCTGGCGCTGCCCGCACCGGCGGCGGTGATCACCTGCGCGGTGGGGGTGACGACGTTGCCCGCGGCCCAGACGCCCGGGATGCTCGTCTCCCCAGTCGCGGAGGTGGTGACGAGTGCGGTCTCGGGGTCGATCGCGCAGCCGAGCTCGTGCAGCACGTCGTCGTTCGGTCGGGGGCGCGGAGCCACGAAGACTGACTCGCAGGGCAGCACCGTGCCGTCTGAGAGGGCAACGCCGCTCAGCGAGCCGGCGGCACCCACGAGATGGGACACCGCGGCATCCGTGACTGAGACGCCGATCGCCGCCAGGCGGTCGCGATCGGTCGAGGCCAGCGGGATGCCGTTGCTCACGAACTGCACCCGGTCGCTGTGCCGGCGCAGCAGGCCGGCCTGCCGCAGTGACACGGCCGGGCTCGCGCCGCCGATCACCACGATCGACTGGTCGCGCACCTCGTAGCCGTGGCAGTAGGGGCAGTGGTGAACTGAGCCGCCCCACCGGTCGCGGAGCCCGGGGATGTGCGGCAGTTCGTCGGTGAGGCCCGTGGCGACCAGCAGCGCGCGGGCGGTAGCAGTATCGCCGGAGTCCAGGGTGGCCACAAACGTGCCGCTGGCGTCGCGGTGAATCCCCGCCACCCGCGCGGACCGGATGACGCCGCCGTAGCCGAGCACCTCGGTGCGGCCGGTCGCCAGGAGCTCGGCGGGGGGCATCCCGTCGCGGGAGAGGAAGCCGTGCATCTCGGTCGCGGGGGCATTGCGGGGTTCACCGGCGTCGATGACCAAGGTGCGCCACCGCGCACGCGAGAGCACGAGGGCCGCGCTGAGGCCGGCGGCCCCGCCGCCGATGATGATCACGTCGTGGTCGGTGTTGGTCATGGCCCCATGGTTCCACGGGGCGTTTCAGAACCGGGAGAACTGTTGCCGAAACTGGAACGTCGTGCTTGCATGGGCGGATGAGCACCTCCCAGCGCATCGACACCGAGCTCGGCCAGATCGCCCCCCGCCTGCGTCAGGCGCGCCAGAAGAAGGACGTGACTCTGGAGGAGCTCTCCAAGTCGACGGGGATCTCCAAGAGCACGCTGTCACGGCTGGAGTCCGGTCAGCGCAAGCCGAGCCTCGAGCTGTTGCTGCCGATAGTCGCCGCCCTGGCGGTGTCGCTCGACGACATCGTCACCTCGCCGCGCATCGAGGATCCCCGGGTGCAGCAGAAGTCGACCCGGGCCGACGGCCGCATCCTCACACCCCTGTCGCAGCAGCACGGCGAACCGCAGGCGTTCAAGATCACCATCCCGGCGACCGACCGCGAACCCGCGCTGCGCACTCACGGTGGATACGAATGGATCTACGTGCTGTCCGGTCGGCTGCGACTCGTGCTGGGCGAGCACGACATCGTGATGGGGGCGGGGGAGGCTGCCGAGTTCGACACGAAGAACCCGCACTGGTTCGGTGCGTCGGGCGCGGGCCCGGTGGAGATCCTGAGCATGTTCGGCAAGCAGGGGGAGCGCATCCATCTACGGGCTCGGTCGAAGGGGGCCGCGTGACGCACAAGCTCACCCTCGACCAGGCCCGCCGCATCGCCGTGGGCGCGCAGCTGCTCGACGCGAATCGTCCCGGCGATGTGGTCGGCGTCGCCGAGCAACTCGGCGCGATCAAGATCGACCCGACCGCGACGATCGCGCCCGCCGAGAACACCATCCTCTGGTCTCGCATCGGTGCGACCTACGAGCCCTCGCAGCTCACGAAGGCGGTCGAGCAGGACCACCTGCTGTTCGAGTTCGACGGCGCCTTCCGGCCGATCAGCCTGCTGCCGCTCATGCTGCCCGCGATGCGGCGCTGGCCGCAGCGGCCCAGAACCCGCGAGTGGCTGGAGGCCAACGACCGGTTCCGCACGGATGTGCTGGCGCGGCTTCGCGCCGACGGCCCGCTTCTGGCCAGCGACATCCCCGACACCGCTCAGGTCACCCGCCCACCGGACGGCTGGTACGGATCCAACCAGGTGGTGCACATGCTCGACTTCCTGCAGCGCCAGGGGGAGGTCGCGGTCGTGCGTCGCGAGGGGCGCAACCGGGTGTGGGATCTCGCCGAGCGCGTCTACCCGGTGGGCATGCCCGAGTACGAGTTCGACGAGGCCGAACGCTTGCTCAACGAACGCCGCCTGCAGGCTGCTGGCATCGCGAAGCAGAAGTCACCGTGGACGCCTGTCGGCGAGGCGGGTGAGTCAGCCGTGATCGAGGGCAGCACCCGCAAGTACCGGGTCGACCCGCAGGCGCTCGCCGCACTCGAGCAGGACGACGGCGGTCGCGTCGCATTCCTCAACCCTTACGACCCGATGCTGTTCGACCGACCCCGCCTGCAGGAGCTCTTCGAGTTCGAGTACGTGCTCGAGCAGTTCAAGCCGAAGCCGCAGCGCAAGTACGGCTTCTTCGCGCATCCGATTCTCCTGGGCGATCGATTCGTCGGGATGCTCGACGCCGAGGTCGACCGCGAGGCCGAGATGCTCGTGGTGAACGCCGTGCACGAGTTCCTGCCGTTCGACCCGGAGGAAGACGAGATGGTGCGCGCCGAGATCGACGCCCTCGCCGAGTGGCTGGGTGTGGGCGTTCGGGCGTGGTGACGGTTCGTCACGCTTCGATCGTCAGCACCTGCGGAGTCCAGACCGGCCAGGTTGCGTGACCGATCAGCTGGCCGCGGGAATAGTTGGCGACTGGGCGGAAGGCCGGGTCGCTGCGCGAGTTGTCGTAGAAGCGCGCGTGATCAGCGAGATCGCGTGCTTCGGCCACCCAGGTCCAGAGCCGCCGAAAGCGTTGCCGCACCTTCTCCTCGGGTACCGTGTGTCCGCCCTGCCCGACTCGATATGCGACGCGCAGCACCGACACGTCCTCCGGAACGAGGATCACGTGCAGGGTGACCAAGTAACCCTCCGACAGCGCCTGCCGCACCAGGTCAACCTTGCTCGGATGGCTGAAGACGGTCTCGGTGATGAAGGAACGCCGTTCGCCTAGCGCTGTGTCCCGCTCGGCGGCGGCGGCGGATGCCTGGTAGGCGTGCGCGGATTCCTCGCCCGGCCATCTCAGAGAGGCGATCTCATCGGCGTTGATGAATGGCAGGTGCGTGACGGGTCGAAGAACATCCCGAACAAACGTGGACTTGCCTGCCCCATTGGGGCCCGCGAGCACGTGCAGGACGGGTGAACTCACGCGGGCGTTGCGCCCGCGTCACGCATGACCACGTTGCCTTCCGCATCGGACTCTGCCCAGGGTTGGCCAGCCGCCTCCAGACGCTCCACGTAGCTGAGCCCTTCGACCCGGGCGAGCAGCTGTTCATCCCAAGTTGCCCGCACCACAGCTTGTGCTCTGTCGGTGAGGTCGTCGTACCGTGTGCGCCCGGCGAGCACATCATCGATCTGCCGGCGGGTTACGGCCGGCGAGGCATCCAGCTCACGACCGATTCTCACCCAGTGATCCAGCTGCTGCGCAGCGCTGCGGCTTTGGGCTTCGCCCGCAACCTTCGCGGCCTCGAAGAGGTCTCCGTCAATGCGCGTCGGCATCGTCTTCATGCACTAAGTGTAGCACTTCGCTACACGGGTCAGCCGATGACGAACGACGCGAGCAGCGCCACTGCGGCGGCCGCCATGAGCACGAAGGTCACCCACAGCCCGAGGCGTGACCACGGCCCGCTGCGGTGCGCCCCCATCACGTCGGCGCGCGAGGAGACCTTCAGGATGAGGAAGATCAGGGGCACGGCGACGATGCCGTTGATCACCGCTGTCGCCACGAGCGCCTGCACCGGGTCGACGCCGAGGAAGTTCAGCCCCATGCCGATGAGGGTGCCGCCGGCGATCGTCAGGTAGAACAGCTTCGCCTGGTCGAACCGGCGCGAGAGGCCCTCGCGCCAGCCGAACGTCTCCGCGATCGCGTACGCCGACGAGCCGGCGAGCACGGGCACGCTCATGAGGCCGACGCCGATCACTCCGATGGCGAAGATCCCCTGCGCGAGCACACCCGCGTTGGGGAAACTGTTCACCAGCGGGCGCAGGGCGGCTGCGGCATCCGCTGCGCTGGTGATCTGGGTGATGCCGCCCGCGTTCAGCACCACGGCACCGACGAGCATGATGAACCAGGCGATGAGGTTGGCGAAGAACATTCCGAGCACGGTGTCGACGCGCAGCCGCTTGAGGTAGCCGGGACTGATGCGGGGCGGTCCGCCGTCTTCGGGGATGCGCTTCTCGGCGATCTCGTCCTCCACGACGTTGCTCGTCTGCCAGAAGAACAGGTACGGCGAGATCGTGGTGCCGAGGATCGCAACCAGCAGGTAGAGGAACTCCGGTGTGAGTTCGATGTGCGGAACAACGGTGGCCAGCAGGGCGGTGCCCCACGGAACATCCACGAGGAAGGCCGTGATCACGTAGGCGAACAGCGCCAGCGCGAGCCACTTGAGCACGCGGATGTAGACCCGGTACGACACGAAGATCTCGAGCACCACGATGATCAGCGCGAACATGATCGCGAGCAGCACGACCGGCACCGAGGGGATGAGCAGCTGCAGGCTGCCCGCCATCGCGCCGATGTCGGAGCCGATGTTGATCGTGTTGGCGCCGACCGTGAGTAGCACCACCGGGTACAGGATCGCGCGCGGGTAGGTCTGCCGCACGACCGCCGCGAGCCCCTTGCCCGTGACCGCGCCGACCCGCATGCACGCCTCCTGCACGGAGATCATCAGCGGCAGGGTGAAGACGACCGTCCACAGCGTGAGGAACCCGTACTGCGCACCCGACTGCGAATGGGTCGCGATGCCCGAAGGGTCGTCATCCGCCGCGCCGGTGACCAGGCCCGGGCCCAGCACGCGTAGGGCGCGGTTGAGTCGATGATCCTTGGTGGGATGCGGCGGCCGCCCCAACACGTCGGGTGCTGCGAGCGGCGGTGTGCGGTGAGCCATGGGCTCAGTCTGTCGTGTGCCGGATGACGCGGGTAGGGTCTTTCGGGCCCTGCCAGTGGCAGTTCACTTCAGCACGGCCTTGCAGCGGGGGTCAGCGCTTGTTGAGTTCCTCGGCCAGCATCACGATGATCCCGCTCGGACCGCGCACGTAGGTGAGCTTGTAGACGTCCTCGTATCTAGCCACGCCGCGCAGCGGGAAGCAGCCATGCTTGGCGGCGATTGCCAACGCCGAATCGAGGTCGTCGACCGAGAAGGCGACCCGGTGCATGCCGATGTCGTTGGGACGGGTGGGCTGCGACTCGATCGCATCGGGGTGGATGTACTCGAACAGCTCAAGCAGACCGTGACCGTCGGGTGTCGTCAGCATCGCGATCTTCGCGTGGTTGCCGTCGAGGCCGACCGCGGTGTCGGTCCACTCGCCGCTGACCGTGTCGCGGCCCAGGGCGAGGCCGAGGTCGGTGAAGAACGCGATCGCCTCCTCGATGTCGCGAACCGCGATGCCGACGTTCTCAAGTTTGATGGGCATGTGTTCGATGCTATCGATCGGCGGCCGATGCGGACCGAATCGCGGCCCTGCTCCACCCTCCCTGCACCCGTGGCCTACTGAGTGACGATCCGCACGCAACAGTTGGGCCTGTCCGGTGCAAACTCGACCCGCTCAGGATCTTCACCTAGTCCGTCAAGCACTCCTCGAACGAAGGCGTGGTTGAGGGTGCAGACGGTGTCAGTGTGGCTCTCTGCAAGGTGATGAAATGGGCAGTTCGTGAGCGAGGTCGCGTGGTCACCGACTTCTGGCTCGTATCCGGCCGTCACCAGAGCTGACTCAATCGAGGTCGCAGCCACCCCTACCGCTCTGCCTCGCGCGCAGGCTATCTCCTGGATGGCGGCGCGGATGGGGGTGTGGTCGTGCTCTGCAAGCTCGATCGCGGCGGCCAATACCTCTCCGACGACGTCGTAATGTCGTTCCGGAAACGACGCGGCGATCTCACTGGCTCGGGCGCGGTAGAACTTCGCGGGGCGCCCTGCACCCGGTCCCACTCGAGTGGTGCGTCGATGAAACTCGACCTCGAGTATGCCTGACTCGGCGAGCTTGTCCAGATGGAAGGCTGCTGCCGTGCGGGTGATTTCCACAGCGGCCGCGGCGTCGTCTCGACTGAAGCTGCCCGGGTGCCGCACGGCAAAGGCAACAAGGCCTTGTCTGAGGGGGTCACTCGCGACAGCGATTGCGTGAAGCGACTCCTGCTGGTTGCTTCTGCTCATGGGGCCACTCTATCTCTAAAACTGTAAACGTTGACAATAGAAACGGTGAGTCCTATCGTCGCTCTTGAGGCCACCACACAGGCCTCGAGGAGAATGATGTCCAGTAAGCATTTTGTCATTGTTGGTGCGGGACCAGCGGGGGGTACCGCCGCCGCTGCGTTGCGGCGCCAGGGGTTCTCTGGCCGCCTGACCCTGCTCGGTCGAGAGCCACACCGTCCCTACATCCGACCTCCACTCTCGAAGCACTACCTGCGCGGCGACGCGGATCGTGAGTCTTTGTACCTCGACGATGCCGGATGGTATGCCGACAATGACGTTGACTTGCTGACGGGCACCGTTGTTGCTGGTCTCGACCTTGGCTCGCGGGTCGTGCACCTCGACCATGGTGAGAGCCTGGGCTATGACCGGCTGCTCCTGGCCACGGGGGCGACCCCGAGGCGACTCGACGTCGCAAGTGCTGAGGCACCGGGGGTGCACTACCTTCGAACTCTTGAGGATTCCGACAGCCTGCGAGAAGCACTTGCGCAGGGCGGCAAGCGAGTCGTGTTGATCGGTTCCGGATGGATTGGGTTGGAGGTTGCGGCAAGTGCGCGGATGCTCGGCAACGAGGTAACCATCCTTGCGCGCGAGGCCGTTCCCCTGTCGCAGTCGATCGGCGATGAGCTCGGAGGCTTCTTCGCAGAGCAGCAGACCCGCCATGGGAATGTTGTGCGGTCATCGGTATCCGTTGACTCCCTTGTCGCCGAGGGGGGCAGGGTGAGCGGAGTGCGGCTGACCGATGGTGAGATCGTCCCGGCGGATGTCGTGATCGTCGGGATCGGTGCCACCCCGAACGTCGATCTCGCGCAAGCCGCCGGACTTGTCCTCGACAACGGTGTGAAGGTGAACGAAAGGCTGGCGTCAAGCGATCCGCACGTGTTCGCCGCGGGCGACGTGGCCAACGCGTTTCACCCTGCGGCTGGGGTGCACATCCGCAGCGAGCACCTCTCGAATGCGATGAAGGCGGGAGTTGCCGTCGCGAAGATCATGCGTGACGAGGATGTTGTCTACGACGACCTCCCCACCTTCATGAGCCAGCAATTTGACGTGACGCTGCAATTCGCCGGCTATGCACCGCTGATTGATGGCGCAGAACTGGTTACCCGCGGCGACGTGAATTCGGGCTCATTCTCGGTGTTCTGGCTCCTCGATGGGCGCGCGGTTGCCGGAGCCAACGTCAACATCCCCGACCCGGACAAAGCCCTGCAGGGTGTCATTCGTCGGGCCCGTCGCATCGACCCGGCGATGCTGCGCGACGTTGATGTGCCGCTGGAGTCGCTGTGACTCCCGGGGCTCAGGAACTGAGTGACCTCGGAGTCAGCATCTGGCTCGACGACCTGTCTCGGGATCGGATCGTTTCCGGCGATCTTGCGCAGCTCATCCGGGACAGCAATGTCGTCGGCATCACCACCAATCCCACGATCTTCGCCAACGCTCTTCGCGGATCGAGTGCCTACGAGGGCCAGATCCGCGAACTGGCGTCCCACAACGTCACCGCGGACGAGGTGGCCCTCACCTTGACTGTCGACGACGTAGTAGCGGCGGCCGACATCTTGCACCCGACGTTTGTCGCAACCGGCGGGCACGATGGGTGGGTGTCCATTGAGGTCGGCGCGAGTGTCGCTCGCGATGCGGCGGCGACGATGAGGGAGATCGAGGTTCTTCGTGCGCGAACAGCGCGCCCGAACGTCTTCGTGAAGGTCCCAGCGACGTCCGAAGGTGTGGAGGCGATAGCTGCTGCAACAGCGAAGGGCATCAGCATCAACGTGACCCTCATCTTCTCCCTTGACCGCTACCGGGAGGTCATCGACGCCTACTTCACCGGCCTCGAGCAGGCCCATCTCGCGGGGCTCGACCTGGGAGCCATTCGGTCGGTGGCATCCTTCTTCGTCTCTCGGGTTGACGGCGCAGTCGATGCCGCCCTCACAGCAGTGGGCACTGCGGAGGCACTCAGTCTTCGCGGCGAGGCCGGAGTGGCGAACGCGCGCCTTGCCTACGAGATCTACCGGCAAGCCCTCGCGTCGGAGCGGTGGCAACGACTCAGCAACTTCGGGGCCAATCCGCAACGGCCGCTGTGGGCATCCACCGGGGTGAAGAACCCCGCGACACCCGACACCTACTACGTCGTCGAGCTTGTGGCATCCGATGTCATCAACACGATGCCGGAGAAGACACTGCACGCGGTGGTCGATCACGCTCAGCTCCGTGGGGACACGATCACCGGAGCCTATGACCACGCCAGAGACACGCTTCATCAGATCGCGACTTTGGGGGTGGATCTCCCTTCGATTACGGAGACGCTCGAACAGGAAGGGGTGGAGAAGTTCATCGCATCAGGCAGGGAGCTCGTGGCCACCGTCCAGGCGGCGATGAGTGCGGTTCGATGACCGGCGTGAGGTTCGAGGTTGAGACTCTGATTCCTACGACCCACGGGCAACTGCGCGTGCGCGGATACACGTCGGTCGATGCTGGGGTCGAACATCTGGCGCTCATCGCCGATCCCCTTGGGGCAACACCCACTGTTCGCGTGCATTCCGAGTGTCTGACCGGTGAGGCACTGGGCTCGCTCAAGTGTGAGTGCGGACCTCAGCTCGACTCCGCCCTTCGGACCATCGCACGAGATGGTGGAGTTGTGATCTACCTCCGCGGCCACGAAGGTCGTGGCATCGGTCTCGTCAACAAGCTGCGCGCCTACCGCCTCCAACAAGGGGGTCTCGACACCGTCGACGCGAACACCGCGCTCGGTCTTCCGGTGGATGCTCGAGACTACGCGGATGCGACGGCGATCCTCGATGAGCTCGGGCTCAGCAGCATTCGACTGCTCACGAACAATCCCGATAAGGTCGCCCAACTGACGGCTCAGGGGATCGACGTTGCGGAATGCATCCCGCTGGTCATCAGTGCGGGTGAAGCTAGTGACGCCTATCTCGCTACGAAGCGTGACCGCCTCGGCCATCTCATCCCTGCCGGTTAGAGACCCAGCCGCAACTCGTTGAGCAGGGCAACCGCATCGTCGAATTTCGCGATACGACCGGCCTGTCCCAACCACAGTGATTGCAGATCTCCGATTCCGCGCCGGCCAGCTTCAGCGCGGAATTGACCGGTGATCCAATTCTGGGCTGGAAATGGTGCGATCGCGTTGGCGGCCTCGATGAGGCGAGTTGCACGGTTCGGGGCTCCTCGAGCGAGGCGTCCGCTCATCGCCCGGGTGAGGACCGTGCCATGCGCCAGAGTCTCGTCGATCGCGCGCCGGTGGGCGTCGCTCGCTGCTGACTGGCGAGTGCGGAGAAACGCAGTCCCGACCTGCACGCCGTCCGCGCCGAGTGCGAAAGCGGCAGCGACACCCCGTCGGTCGGCGATTCCGCCGGCAGCGACAACGGGAACGCTGACGGCATCAACGACCTGCGGGACGAGCGCGAAGGTGCCCACCAGCGACTGCTCGGCGCTCTCAAGAAACGAGACCCGGTGCCCGGCGGCTTCCGACCCGGTAGCAACGATGACATCCACACCACCTGCCTGCAGGGCGATCGCTTCATCAACGGTAGTTGCCGTCCCGATGACTGTTGTGCCCAGTGCATGAGCACGATGGATGACGCTAGCTGCCGGAACACCATAAACAAAGCTCACTGCGGCTGGGGCACACTCCAACACCGCCTCGATCTGCTCATCGAAAGGGGGCAGGTAGCGCTCCGGACGCTCAGGCAACGGCAGTTCGAGCTCGGCGAAGATCTCCGCAACCGCAGCCCTCGCCCGTGCGAAATCGGTCGGGCTCGGATCACGTTCCTCGTCCGACGGAAGCCACAAGTTGAAGGCGAAAGACCGGTCGGTGGCGCCCTTGAGGAGCTCATCCGTTTCCCGAATGCGCTGCGCCGTGTACCCGTAGAGGCCGTAGCTGCCGAGGCCGCCGCCATTGCTCACGGTCGAGGTCAGTTCGACTGACGATAGCCCCCCGAAAGGTCCGAGGATGATGGGCAACTCGGTGCGGAGCAAGCCCGCGAGCGTGCTGGTCATGCGCCCTCCGACGGACGGCTCTCCCCGCAACGCCAGCACACGGCGTCGGACATTTCGCTGAGAGCCCCACAGTGGATGCACACCTGGGCCAGCCAGCACACGGGATCTCCCCCGTCCGCACCAACCGGAGCCGATTCCGAACCGGGCACCGCGTGGGGGGTGTCAGTGGAGGAGGTCTTCATAGCGAACCGACAATCTTGCTTTCGTCATCGCACTAGCTTTGCAACTGTACCGCGGCAGTGGACGGGACACGGCGACGCTTCGGGCGATCGGGACCCGGCTGAGTTCTTCTACTTCGGGAAGACGCGCCGTCGCCGCCCGGTGGGCGACACCGACGCGTGGGCCTGTGGGCCTTCGGGTGATGCTTGTCGGTTTGGTGTCGGGTGATTCTTGACACTCTGGTGGATAGGTTAGGCCCCGCG
>JAIUPK010000003.1 GCA_020160915.1 Actinomycetota bacterium
GACGATCTGACGGGTCTCCCCGCAGCATGGCCGACGGCACTGCGCTCCGGATGCCCGCAATCAGGTGATCGCGCAGCTGCGTGAGGCGGGCCGCGTGGCCCGCCAGGTCACCGCTGGCACGCGCGGTGGCGACCCCGAACGCGTGCGCGCCAGCCGCGTCCTGCGTTCCGGAGCGGAAGCGCTGCTGTGCGCCCCCGTGCAGCAGGGGTTCGACGACCGTGGCCCGCGCAGTGACCAGCGCCCCGGTACCCACCGGACCACCGATCTTGTGGGCGGAGATGCTGAGTGCGGCGAGACCCGACGCGGCGAAATCGATCGGCAGCTGGCCGAGGGCGGAGACGGCATCCGCGTGCACGGGCACACCGTGGACGGCGGCGAGCGCGACGATCTCTTTGACCGGCTGCACGGTGCCCACCTCGTTGTTGGCCCACAGCGTGGTGACGAGCGCGACATCCGACCCGAGCGCGGCGGCCAGCGCGTCGAGATCGATGCGACCGAGGGAGTCGACCGGGATCCACTCGATCACCGCGCCCTCGTGGCGTTCGAGCCACTCGAGGGCGTCGATGGTGGCGTGGTGCTCGGCGCGGGTGGAGAGGATGCGTGTGCCAGTGCGCGCCCACCACAGCCCCTTCAGGGCGAGGTTGATCGCCTCGGTTCCGCCCGACGTGAACGTCACCTCGATCGGCTCGGCACCGACGGCAGCCGCGACGGCCTCGCGGGCTTCCTCGAGCATCCGCTTCGCCGTCTGGCCCTGGGTGTGGATCGAGGAGGGGTTGCCCACCACGGCGAGCGCGGCCATGTAGGCCTCGATGACCTCTGCGGGCATCGGTGAGGTCGCCGCGTGGTCGAGATAGACGTTCACGCGCGTGCCTCCCCGTGGTCATCGGGCTCTCCGAGCCTTCATTACTCTAGAACGCATGCCCGATTCCCTTGCCGACCTCGGTGTGCGCCTCACACCCGACGGCGGCGTGCTGCGCGTCTGGTCGGCCAGCGCGACGGCGATGGAATTGTGCATCTTCGACGACAAGGATGCGAGCTGGGTCGCCAGCACCCTGCCTCTGGCCAAGACCGACGGTGACGTGTGGACCGTGACCTCGAAGCTGCTCGCCCCCGGCACGCGGTACTCGATCCGGGCCAACGGTCCGTCGACCGCTGGGCACGCATTCGACCCGAGCCTGCACCTGCTCGACCCCTACGCGCGAGGACTGGCCCGCACGTCGAGCGGTGAGTGGCGCAGCTACGTGCAGGAGCCCGACACCTTCGACTGGGGCACATCGAAGAAGCCGCGCATCGGCATGGACCACGCCGTGATCTACGAGGCTCACGCGAAGGGCATCTCCAAGCTCAACCCCGACCTGCCCGACGAGTTGCGCGGCACCTATGCGGGCCTCGCCCACGAGTCGACGATCGGCTACCTCAAAGATCTCGGCGTCACCACGGTGCAGCTTCTGCCGATCCACCAGTTCGTCAGCGAGCAGCGCCTCATCAAGCAGGGGCTCACCAATTACTGGGGCTACAACACCCTCAACTTCTTCACCCCGCACGCCGCCTACGCCACCCGCGAGGCCCAGTTCGGCGGCACCGGTGCCGTGCTGCGCGAGTTCAAGGGCATGGTCAAACTCCTTCACGAGGCCGGTCTCGAGGTCATCCTCGATGTGGTCTACAACCACACGGCGGAGGAGGGCCTCGGCGGACCGACCACGAGCCTGCGCGGCATCGACAACAAGAACTACTACCGCCAGACCCCCGACGGTGCCTACGTCGATGTGACCGGATGCGGCAACTCGGTCAACACCGCGACACCCGCCGCCCAGCGGCTCATCCTCGACTCGCTCAGGTACTGGGCGAACGACCTGCAGGTGGACGGCTTCCGCTTCGACCTGGCGGCCACGCTGGGTCGGGATGCCGCGAACGAGTTCCAGCCCGAGCATCCGCTCCTGCTGGCGATCCTCGACGACCCGCAGCTCGAGTCAGTCACGATGATCGCCGAGCCGTGGGACGTCGGCATGGGCGGCTGGCAGGTCGGCAACTTCCCCGACGGCTGGAGCGAATGGAACGACGGCTTCCGCGACCGCATGCGCGACTTCTGGCTCACCGACATCGGTGCGGCCCGCGCGAACGGCTCGGCGCCCAACGGCATCGGCTCGCTCGCGCGACGACTGGCCGGTTCGGCCCACGTGTTCTCGCAGGAGCGCGGCCCCATGGCGAGCCTCAACTTCGTGACCGCGCACGACGGTTTCACCATGGCCGACCTCACCGCGTACAACTCGAAGCACAACCTCGGCAACGGCGAGAACAACCGAGACGGCACCGACAACAACCACTCCTTCAATCACGGTGTCGAGGGTCCGACCACCAAGCAGGACGTCGTCGACTCCCGGCGCAAGGCCATGCGCAACCTGCTCGGCACGCTGTTGCTGTCGGCGGGCATCCCGATGCTGACGGCGGGCGACGAATTCGGGCGCACCCAGCGCGGAAACAACAACGCCTACTGCCACGACTCTGAACTCACCTGGCTGCCGTGGCAGCACGAGGAGTGGCAGGATGACCTGCTTGCCGTCACCCGCATGCTCATCCAGTTCCGCCGCGAGAACCCCGCGCTGCGCCCGGTGCGCTACGGCAAGTGGGGCGAGACGGTTCCGAGCGCCACACAGATGGACTGGTACAACAAGCAGGGCGAGTCGATGAGCGAGGAGGACTGGGACTCCCCCGCGGAGCGCACCCTGCAGTACCTCGCGGCCTCGACGCCCGAGTTCGAGGACTTCAACCGCATCCTGCTGATCGTGCACGGCCTCGAGGATGACGTGACCGTCACCCTGCCCGCCCACGAGGGCGTCGCGGGCTACTCGCTGCTCTGGGACTCGGCCCAGGAGGAGCACGTCGACCCGCTCGTCGACTACCTGCCCGGGTCGGAGCTGACGGTGTCGGGCGCGTCGATGCAGCTGTTCGTCGCTCACTGACCCGCTGACTGAGCATGTCGAGATCCCACCGCCCCGATGCCCCCGGCACACCCGCCACCGTGGCGTTGGCCGCGGCGGGCATCCGGTTCACGGCGCACAGCTACGAGCACGACCCGGCCACCACCAACTTCGGGCTCGAGGCCGCGAGCGCGCTCGAGCTCGACCCGGAGCAGGTGTTCAAGACCCTGCTCGCGGACGTCGATGGCGCGCTCGTCGTCGGCATCGTGCCGGTCACCGGCAAGCTCGACCTCAAAGCGCTCGCTTCAGCGGTCGGCGGCAAGAAGGCGGAGATGGCCGACCCCAAGCTTGCCGAGCGACGCACCGGCTACGTGGTGGGCGGCATCAGTCCGATCGGACAGAAGAACGCGCATCCGACCGTGCTCGACGAGACCGCCGAGCTGTACGACACGATCTTCGTGAGCGGCGGTCGGCGCGGACTCGACATCGAGATCGCCCCCGCCGACCTGGTGCGCGCGACTGGCGCCGTGATCGCCGCGATCGGTCGCTGAGGCACGGCAGCCCATGCCGCCATCTTCGCGGATCAGGATGGCGCCGCGACACGCGCGAGTCGCCGCTGGTATCCCGGCGTGTCGCGTGGGCGTCCTGATCCGCGAACCCTCGAACGCGGGATCACACTGGCCGGCGACCCGCGGGCGCACCCTGAGACCGAACGGTGACGATTGTGGAGTAGACGAAGTCCCAATCGCCCATCACCTGTCGGTAGGAGAAGTGCAGCGTGCGGTACGCCCACGTTGCGAGCACAGCATCCCGTGCACGATCGGCTTCGAACTCGGCTGGGCCCGAGTGAAGTCGGCTGCCGTCGAGCTCAATCACGAGCCACCCGTCGATCAGCAAGTCGACACGGATGCCCGGGGCCACCACCACTTGCAGGTGCGCCTGGATGCCCGTCCGCCGCAGGCGCACCCGTGCAATCGACTCGATGCCGCTCTCAGCACGGCCATCAACGAGCCCGAGAACGCCGCGACCACGGGCAGAGGAGGACAGCAACTCGCGCAGACCAGCAGCCGTGATGGCCGCCTGATTCAGCGCCGAGTCGACAACCGCGACCGCCAGCTCGATCGGCTGGCAGTTTACGACCTCTGCGAGGCACTCCCGCAGAGAGCTGACCGCTTCGCATCGCGTGCCTGGGGTGGAAAGCTAATGGAGATCGACCCCCGCACTGGCTGCACTCTGTGACAGCGGCAGGGGATCGGCAGCCGGTGATCGAAACCTGGATGCGTTGCGCGCCACGGCCACGTGCAACGTGCCTCCCTCCGGCACCCACAAGCCCAGATGACCTGCAGCGGACACGCAGGCCAAGCGGCCGCCCACACGCACCGCCTGGCGCACCATCGGGTCAGCACCTCGCGGAACGTACCAGCCGATGCGCACGCGCTCGATCTCACCCGTTCGCACCATCGAGGAGATCGCGTGCGGTGTGAACCCGGCCTCCACCAGTTCGGCGCGACGCGCACATCCCCGACCGTCGAGAAATACTGCGGCGAGACCGGGCATCGGCACAGCATGGCTGCGCGCACGGGCTGGTCGGCGCGAGGCATCCCGTTTCAGAGGTCTGGGGCATCCCGAGGACCCTGTTAGGGATCAGTCGTTGACTCGCGGATCAGGAGATCTTCGCGACGCGCCGCAACTCACCACCCCCACGCGGCGGGTCGCCGAGAACTCCTGATCGGCGAACGGGAAGCGCGACGCTGCGCCTTACTCCGCGACCGCGATCAGGCCCATCTCCGCTGGGCCCGCGAGCAGCGGATGCGACGGCACAACCCGCACGTTGTAGCCGAAGCTCCCGGCTCGCGCCAACGGAACCGTGCCCGCGAACACCACCGGACGCTCCTCCCCGCTGGCCAGCTCGAGACCCTGATGCACTACGTCATCGATGCGGTCGCTGTCGCGGGCGCGTCCGTACACGACCTCAGCGGCGACGTCGGTGGGGGCGAGCCCGTCGATGTCGACTGTCGCGCGCAGCCGCAGGTCGTCGCCGACCTGGGGCACGGCATCCACTCCCCCGGACTCGACGTGCGACACGTGCACCTTCGGCCAGGCCGCGGTCACGCGCGCCTTCCAGTCGGCCAGCTCCCGGGCCGGGCGGAACCCGTCGGCGCTCACGACCTTCTCGGCCGCGGCCGCCGGCACGTACAACCGCTCGACGTACTCCTTGACCATGCGGTCGGCGGAGAGCGCCGGCGACAGGGTCGCCAGCGTGTGCCGGATCGACTCCACCCAGCGGGTGGGCACGCCGTTCCTTCCTCGGTCGTAGAAGCGCGGTGCGATCTGGTGCTCGATGAGGTCGTACATGCTGTCGGCCTCGAGCTTGTCTCGCTCGGCGCCGTCACCAGCCGAGTCGGCCGACGGGATCGCCCAGCCGTTCTCCTCGTCGTAGAACTCCGCCCACCAACCGTCGAGGATCGACAGGTTCAGCGAGCCGTTGAGCGCGGCCTTCATGCCCGAGGTTCCGCAGGCTTCGAGCGGACGCAGCGGATTGTTCAGCCAGACGTCGGTGCCCGGGTAGAGCAGCTTGGCCATGCCGATGTCGTAGTTGGGCAGGAAGACGATGCGCTTGCGCACCTCCGGCTCGCTGGCGAACTCGACGAGCCGCTGAATGAGTCGCTTGCCCTCGTCATCGGCCGGATGCGACTTGCCCGCGATCACGATCTGGATCGGCCGCTCGGGGTGCAGCAGCAGCGACCGCAGCCGCGCCTCGTCGTGGAGCATGAGGGTGAGCCGCTTGTAGGTGGGAACGCGTCGGGCGAAGCCGATCGTCAGCACCGCCGGGTCCAGCAGCTCCGAGTACCAGGCGGGGGCGCCGACGCCGGGGTTCTGCTCCTGCCAGGCCGCGCTGACTCTGCGGCGGGCATCCGTCACCAATTGCTCGCGCATGCGCCCGCGCACCGCCCACAGGTCGGCGTCGGTCACGGACTTCGAGTTCCAGTCGCAGCCGGTGGTGTCGCCGGTGCCGAGCTTGTCGGCGGCGAGCGCGGCGAGCATCGGGTCGGTCCAGGTCGGTGCGTGCACCCCGTTGGTCACCGACGTGATCGGCACGTCCTCGGGCTCGAATCCGGGCCAGAGCGCACCGAACATCTCACGCGACACCTCGCCGTGCAGCTTCGAGACACCGTTGGCGCGCTGCGCGAGGCGCAAGCCCATGACGGCCATGTTGAACTTGGTCGCGTCGCCGCCCGTGTAGTTCTCCTCGCCGAGCGCTATGACATCGGATGCCGCAACCCCCGGCAGCAGGTCGGTGGAGAAGTACTTCGTGATCATCTCGACCTCGAACCGGTCGATTCCGGCCGGCACTGGCGTGTGCGTGGTGAAGACGGTACCGGCGCGCACGACCTGGAGCGCGGTCTGGAACGACAGCCCCGCGCCGATGAGGTCGCTGATGCGCTCCAGCCCGAGGAAGCCCGCGTGACCCTCGTTGGTGTGGAACACCTCCGGGAAGGGGGTGTTCGTGAGCTCGGTGTATGCCTTGATCGCCCGAACGCCGCCGATGCCGAGCAGCAGTTCCTGCAGCAGCCGGTGCTCGCCGCCGCCACCGTAGAGGCGGTCGGTCACGCTGCGCAGCTCGTCAGCGTTCTCCGGGATGTCGGTGTCCAGAAGCAGCAGCCGGATGCGACCCACAGCCACCTGCCACACTCGCGCGTAGAGTGCGCGGCCGTCGGGCAGCGCGAGGGCGACCTGCGCCGCGGTGCCGTCGGGGTGACGCAGAACGGTGAGCGGAAGCCCGTCGGGGTCGAGCACCGGGTAGCTCTCCAGCTGCCAGCCCTCGCGCGAGATCGCCTGGCGGAAGTAGCCGGCCCGGTAGAAGAGGCCGACGCCGATGATGGGAACGCCGAGGTCGCTCGCGCTCTTGAGGTGGTCGCCCGCGAGGATCCCCAGGCCGCCGGAGTACTGCGGCAGAGCGGCGGCGATACCGAACTCGGGCGAGAAGTAGCCGATGGAGGCCGGCGCATCCGTCAAGGTCTGGTACCAGCGCGGCTCGGTCAGGTAGGCGTGGAGGTCGTCGACGAGCTGCTTCGCGGTGGCCACGAACGAGGCATCCGCCGCAAGCTCACTCAGGCGCGCCGGCTCGACGGCACCGAGTAGCGCGATCGGGTCGTGCGTGTTCTCCCAGCCCGCGGGGTCGATCTCGCGGAACAGCTGCCGGGTGGGTTCGTGCCACGACCAGCGGAGGTTGGTCGAGAGCTCGTCCAGGGGGGCGAGCGCCTCGGGGAGCACGGTGCGAACGGTAAATCGACGGATGGCCTTCACGACTGAGAGCCTACGGGCGAAAGGTTGCAGGAATGTAAAGCGCTTGCATCCCGCACAAAAGGGGTACGGTCGAACCGTGGTAGTCGAGTACGAGGCCGTCCGAGACCAGGGCGTTGACCCTGCCAGTTACGAGCCGAGACTCGGCCGCATTCCCATCCGCGATCTGATGCCCCAACAACCGGGCGCCCTGTGGCCGGCGAAGGCCTACCGCGGCGAAGTGGTTCCCTTCCAGGCAACGGTCTTCCGGGAGGGCCACGACCAGCTCGGTGTGCAACTCGTGCTCACCGATCCGAACGGCGAGTCACGAACTCACTGGATGCGCCCGATCGCCCCCGGCACGGATCGCTGGCAGGCCGACGCCGTCGTCAGCGTCGAGGGCACCTGGACCTGGCACGTGCGCGCGTTCTGCGACGACTGGGCCACCTGGCTGCACAACGCCGAGATCAAGATTCCGGCGCGCGCCGACGTCGACCTCATGGTCACGATGGGTCGCCTTCTGCTGGAGCGCGCCGGCGGCCGCAAGATCATCAAGGATGCCGCGGCCGCCTTCGCAGACCCCGCCCTGTCTGCGACGCAGAAGCTCGCGATCGCGCTCGACCCGCTGGTGACCCAGGCGATCCGGGCGAGCCCTCTCGCGAGCCTCACCACGACGAGTGACGTGATCGAACTGCGCGTGGAACGCGAGCGCGCGGGAGTGGGCAGCTGGTACGAGTTCTTCCCGCGCAGCGAGGGTGCCAAGCGCGCCAAGGACGGCACGTGGACCTCCGGAACCTTCCGCACTGCCGCCAAGCGCCTGCAGGCCGTCGCCGACATGGGTTTCGATGTGCTGTACCTGCCGCCCATCCACCCGATCGGGCACGCGTTCCGCAAGGGGCCCAACAACACGCTGGTGACGGTGCCCGGGGACCCGGGGTCGCCGTGGGCGATCGGTTCGGCCGACGGCGGACATGATGCCGTGCATCCCGATCTCGGCACCATCAAGGACTTCAGCTTCTTCGTCGCTCAGGCCACCAAGCTGGGCATCGAGGTCGCCCTCGACTTCGCCCTGCAGTGCTCGCCCGACCACCCGTGGGTGACGGAGCATCCCGAGTGGTTCACGACGCTTCCCGACGGTTCGATCGCCTATGCCGAGAACCCTCCGAAGAAGTACCAGGACATCTACCCCATCAACTTCGACAACGACCCCCTCGGTATCCGCGCCGAGGTGCTGCGTCTGCTGCGCTTCTGGATCGGGCTCGGCGTGAAGATCTTCCGCGTCGACAACCCCCACACCAAGCCGCTGCAGTTCTGGGAGATCGTGCTGCACGAAATCAACACCGAGTTTCCCGAGGTGGTCTTCCTCGCGGAGGCCTTCACCCGCCCCGCGATGCTGCGCTCGCTCGCGCAGGTCGGCTACCAGCAGTCGTACAGCTATTTCACCTGGCGCAACACCAAGGATGAGTTGGCCGAGTTCTTCGAGTCCATCTCGCACGAGACGGCTGCGTACCTGCGTCCCAACCTGTTCGTGAACACGCCCGACATCCTCACCGAGTTCCTGCAGTTCGGCGGTCGCCCGGCCTACAAGATCCGCGCCGCCCTCGCGGCAACGGCGGGGTCGAGCTGGGGTGTGTACGCGGGCTTCGAACTGTTCGAGCACATCGCCCGTCCCGGTTCCGAGGAGAACATCGACAACGAGAAGTACGAGTACAAGCAGCGCGACTGGGCCGGCGCGGAGAAGGCGGGCAATTCGCTCGCCCCGTACCTGACGCGACTTAACCTGATCAGGGCCGCCCACCCGGCGCTTCGTCAGTTGCGCAACCTCGACGTGCACTGGAGCGACGACGAGTCGATGCTCGTCTACACGAAGTACCTCGCCGCCGAGCACAATCCCGATGGCACCGACGACGCCCTCATCATGGTCGTCAACGTCGACCCGCACTCCGTTCGGGAGACCACGGTGCACCTCGATCTCACGCGCATCGGCCTCGAGCCGGACGCGACCTTCACCGTGCGCGACCTGATCACCGGTGGCGAGTTCGAGTGGGGTCGCGACAACTACGTGCGCCTCGACGCCTTCGGCGAGCCCGCCCACATCCTGCACGTGCAGACACCAGCAGCACCGACGAAGGGGCGCTGACGCCGATGGTCGCCAAGAAGAAGCCGGTCGCGGATGCCACGGCACCGCCCGCACGGCCCGACCTGACCCCGCTGCCCGACCTGCACCCCGACCACATCGCCGCCCTCGTCGGCGGTTCGCACCCGCAGCCGCACGCGACCCTCGGCCAGCATCGCGTGGACGGCGGATGGGTCATCCGGGTCGTGCGTCCCCTGGCGTTGGCGGTCACCGCCATCCGAGCCGACCGATCTCGGGTGCCTCTCGCACACGTCGCTCAGGGACTGTGGCAGGGCTTCGCGCCCGACCCCGGTCAGGCGTACGTGATCGAGACCGAGTACGACAACGCCCCCAGCTGGACGTCGGATGACCCGTACCGCTTCGTGCCGTCCGTGGGCGAGGTCGACCTCTACCTGTGGGGCGAGGGCCGTCACGAGCAGATCTGGCAGGTGCTCGGATCGCACTTCCGCCCGCACGAGGATGTAGCGGGCACGAGTTTCTCGGTGTGGGCCCCACACGCCCGCGCGGTGCGGGTCGTCGGCGACTTCAACGGCTGGAACGGGGTCGGCCACGCGATGCGCCGCCTCGACGACAACGGGGTCTGGGAGATCTTCCTGCCCGCGCTCGAGCCCGGCAGCGCCTACAAGTTCGAACTGCTGACCCAGGCCGGCGAGTGGGTCACCCGGGCCGACCCGATGGCGCGCTACACCGAGGTGCCTCCGGCGACGGCATCCAAGGTGGGGCAGTCCCTGTTCGCCTGGAGCGACGGCGACTGGATGACGCGGCGCGCCAACACCGACCCGCACAACTCGCCCATGAGCGTCTACGAGCTGCACGTGGGCTCGTGGCGTCCCGGCCTCGACTACCGGTCTCTCGCCGACGAGCTCATCGACTACGTGCGTCAGCTGGGATTCACGCACGTCGAGTTCATGCCGCTCGCCGAGCATCCGTACGGTCCGTCGTGGGGCTACCAGGTCACCGGTTATTACGCGCCGACCAGCCGGTTCGGCCACGGCGACGACCTCAAGTACCTCATCGACCGGCTGCACGGCGCCGGTATCGGCGTGATCATGGACTGGGTGCCGGGGCACTTCCCCAAAGACGAGTGGGCGCTCGGCAAGTTCGACGGTCAGGCGCTCTACGAGCACAGCGACCCGCGCCGTGGCGAGCAGATGGACTGGGGCACGCTCATCTTCGACTTCGGCCAGTCGCAGGTGCGCAACTTCCTGGTCGCCAACGCGCTGTACTGGCTCGAGGAGTTCCACATCGACGGTCTGCGGGTCGACGCCGTGGCGAGCATGCTTTACCTCGACTACTCGCGCAAAGACGGCGAGTGGCTGCCCAATGTCAACGGCGGCCGCGAGAACCTCGAGGCGATCAGCTTCCTGCAGGAGGTCAACGCGACCGCGTACAAGCGCAATCCCGGCATCGTGATGATCGCCGAGGAGTCGACGAGCTGGCCGGGCGTGACCAAGCCGACCGCGTCATCCGGTCTCGGTTTCGGTCTGAAATGGAACATGGGGTGGATGCACGACTCCCTGCAGTACATGCAGGAGGACCCGATGTACCGCTCGTATCACCACAACGACATCACGTTCTCGTTCTTCTACGCGTTCAGCGAGAACTTCCTGCTGCCGATCAGCCACGACGAGGTCGTGCACGGCAAGGGGTCGCTGCTGCACAAGATGCCGGGCGACCAGTGGCAGAAGCTCGCCAACGTGCGCGCCTACCTCTCGTTCATGTGGGCACACCCCGGCAAGCAGCTGCTCTTCATGGGAAGCGAGTTCGGCCAGCCGAGCGAGTGGAGCGAGGAGCGCGGTCTCGACTGGTGGATTCTCGACCAGCCGCTGCATCTCGGACTGCAGAAACTGGTCAGCGAGCTGAACCGCGTCTACTCGGGCACCGCAGCCCTCTGGGAGCAGGACAACTCCCCCGCCGGGTTCGAGTGGATCGACGGCGGGAACTCGGCGCAGAACGTGGTCGCCTTCGTACGCTGGTCGACGTCGGGTGCGCCGCTGGTGGGCGTGTTCAACTTCTCGGGTAACCCTGTCGGGCCCTACCGACTCGGGATGCCCTTCGGCGGCGTCTGGAACGAGATCATCAACACCGACGCCGTCGAGTTCGGCGGGTCGGGTGTCGGCAACTTCGGTGCGGTGACGGCACTGGATGAGCCGTGGGGCGGGCGACCCGCATCGGTCGAGTTGACGCTTCCCCCGTTGGCCGGGCTGTGGCTGGCGCCGCAGGGCTAGCGCTCCTTCTCGTCTTCCTCGAGCCGCTTGGCGAGCAGGGTGCCCGGCTTGACCGTGAGCATGGAACGGAACAGCGAGCGACGAATCGTTCCCGTGGGCCGCACGTCGCTGGCGCGCAGCACCTCAAGCGTGCGCGGGTCGCGCAGCTCGTAGCCCGCGAAATCGAACATCGTCGAGTAGCCCGACGCCTTCTCCAGCTTCGCGACGCCGACCGCCCGGAAGCCGATCACCGTCGACACGATAGCGGGACCGACCACGAGGATCCCAAGGATGATCGCCGAGGCCGGACCCGCCAGCCCGAAGGCCACGGGCGGCACCAGTCCGATGATGAGGCCGATCACGATGCCGAGGCCCGCCACCCGGCTCCAGACGTCGAGCTGTCCGGCGGTCGGGCGGTGCAACTGCTGTTCGGTCATCGTTGACTCCTCGTGGTCGCTGCGATCAGTACAGCAGGCCGGTGAGGCGACGGCGCGCCACAATGACCCGAGGATCGTCGGCACCGGCGATCTCGAAGAACTCGAGCAGACGGGTGCGCACGGCATTCTTGCCCGCCGCGTCCAGTATGGGGAACAGGTCGAGCAGGCGCGCGAAGGCGTCGTCGAGGTGTCCGCCGCTGACGTCGAGGTCGGCCACGGCGAGTTGAGCGTCGACATCGGTGGGATTCGCCGCTGCGGCTGAGCGCACGGCATCCGCAGTCACCGGCTCGAGGCGCGCCAGCAGGGAGACCTGCGCAAGCCCCGCGACGGCGAGCTGGTCACGGGGGTTCTGCGCGATCGCCGTCTCGTAGGCCTTGATCGCTGCCGCGAAGTCGCCCGACGTGATGGCGTCGTACGCCTCCTGGTGCAGGGGCGGCAACGGCTCCTCCACCGGTTCGGCGGGGTCGGCCTCGACGTCGCCGTCAGTCGGGATGGTGCCCGTGACGCCGTTCTGCGCGGCAAGCGCGAGCACCTGGTCGAGCACAGTGCGCAACTCCGCCTCGGGCATCATGCCGCTGAACAACTGCAGCGGACGACCCCCGATGACAGCGGCAACGGTCGGCACCTCCTGCACCTGGAACGCCTGCACCAACTGGGGGTTGCTCGTGCCATCGACTGTCGCGAGTGCGAGCCGACCGCCGTACTGGCGAACCACGGGACCGAGAGTGGGTTGGATGCCCGCCCCGAAGAACTCCACGATGACGGGCACCGACGCCGACAGGTCGAGAACTGCTGTGAACGTCGCATCCGTGACCTGCTGAACAACTCCGCCAGCTGACGTCGGCGCTCCCCCTGCCGGCGGTGCCGGCGGTCGTACGAGCGAACTGAGGTCGACAGCACCACGAAGGTTCGCACCATTCAGGGGTGCGTTGCTCATTAAATCTCCCCGGCCTTGACGAGCCCGACGCTGTAGCCGAGCAGAACAATCTTGGCATCGCTTCCGGCCGCGGGCACGTAGAACAGCAGCTGATCGCCGTAGGTCGCCCGGATGCCCTTCGTGCTGATCGCGAGACCGGAGAGCGCCTTCACTTGACCCGTCGGATTGACCGCGGCACCGGCCTCGACCGGCTGCACTGTCGTGATCTCGTTGAGGTTGACCGCAACGATCGCTCCCGCGTCATTGGTTGCCAGCGCGATCGGATCTGCTGCCCCCAGCTCGTGCGAGAACGCGACGCTGGCGGTCGCCGGCAGCGACGAGCGAATCTGCTGCTTGGCCGCGAGACCGACGGCGGCGCGCAGGCTGTCGCCCTCGGTATCGAAGTCGAGGTAGGCGTCGCTGTCGACGTCCTTCTCCAGGATGTCGGCATAGGCCTCGGCCGTGTCATCCGGGGTGGACTTCAACAGACCGCTGTCTGGCGCCAGGCGAGCAGCCCCGACGCTTGCGGGCGCAACCTCTGGCAGCACGGCTGACGGCTCCAGGGTGATGGCGTAGCTGACCTTGTAGTCTGAGCGTGGGTCCTGCTGAACGAGGAACAGGGCGACCGGCGGAATCGTGTCGTCCTTGTCGTCCTGGATGACAGCGAATACCGTTCGCGGCCAGGTGTCGGTCTGCTGCGGCAGGGTGAGCTTCACCGGCCCCTCGGGGATGGCGGGCAACGCGCCGATCGACGGGTCGGCACCACGAATCGTGTAGTTGGCGAGGCGAAGCTCGAGAGCCGCGCCATCGAAGCGGGTGGCGAGCAACTCGCCGTTGCGGTCAGCATCGGCCTTCTTGGCGACGGAACTGATGCGCGCGACGATCTTCTCGATCTGGCGCACGGTGGCTGCCGGCGGGCTGAGCTGGGAGTCCACGGGGGCCTCCGACGCCGACGCCGAGGGTGCAGTCGCCTTCTGGTCACTCGGCCAGAACTCGGGCGAGCATCCGCTCAGAGCCAGGGCACCGACGAGAACGATGGGCACGGCGATCATGCCCCGGCGACGCCCGCTCGCGGGTTTGTCGACTGCCGCCTTCTTCGTGGGCTTGTAGATCGGCTGGCGGGGCACCTTGGGCATCTTGCGACGCGGCCCGCGCGACGAGCGCATGTGATTGATCGCCCAGAGCAGGAAGCCGAGCCCGAGAAGCAGCACGATCGCGCCGCCGACGATCAGCGGTCCCGCCCACGGCGTCGAGTTGTCGAGCGGCCACGAGAGGGCGATGTCCACCGGAGCGGGCTCGGTGCCGTCGGAGGCGATGATGATCGACACGTTAGACGGAACCTTGACCGTCATGGAGAGGTCGTTGTCCTTCACGAAGTCGTCGAGCCACAGGTCGGAGCCATTCGGGTTCGGCACCTCGGTCTCGGTTCCTCGGGTCAGCGTGGACGTCAGTTCACCGGTCTCCTTGTCGAGGCTGACGGTGGTGTAGCTGGCGTCACCTATCCACGCGAGCACATCGGTGGTGCGACCGTAGGCGGCGAACACCGTACCGGGCCCCTGCACCGAGAGCGTCTGGCTGCCCTCGAACGCGTTGAGGGTGTCACCGTCGATGACTGTCACCGGAGACTCGGTCGTGACGACAGTGCTGAGGGCGACCTTGTCGGGCTCGGCGAAGATCGTGCGCTGGGCGATGCCGGCGACGATCATGACCGCGGCCACGACAAAACTGACTATTGCGAGAACAAACCGCACGAACTACTCCTTTCGTGCTGCCCGGCCGGCTCGTTACGAGCTGGCACCCTCCGCCGCTGGGTAGTCGGTCGCTCGCACTAGGGACGAGAGGAGGGGATCCCCTTCACTAGCGGGGAATGGCAACAACAAAGACGTTCAAGAATAGCCGACGGGCCTGCGTCGGGCCTAACCACGGCACTGGGAATGCACTGGGAATGACCACGCTAAACTTCTGACAGTCCCCCACCGCGCAAGGAGAAATCATGGCTGCCGACGACACCGATTTCGGGACCGAGATGCGCGGGTACAAGAAGGACGAGGTCGACCGCGCCATCCAGCAACTACGTGGCGAGCTCATCAAGGCCAACACCGATCGCGCCGAGTCGGCCAAGGAAGTCAAGCGCCTGCTGGCCGTCAACGAAGACCTGCAGGCCGAGCTCGACGAGACCGGCAGCCCCACCTACGCCGGACTCGGAACCAAGCTCGAGAACATGCTCCGCGTGGCCGAAGAGCAGTCCACTCGCCTCATCGCGCAGGCCGACATCGACGCGGAGAAGCTGCGCGCGAGCGCGCTGGCCGAGACCCAGGAGTTGCGATCCGAGGCCGCCAGCGCCGCCCAGAAGCTGACGGATGACGCGAACTCCCGCGCGGCGAAGCTCGTCGCGGATGCCACGCAGGAGGCCAACGAGCTGCTCACCCGCGCCCGCGCTGACGCGCAGCTCACCCTGCAGGACGCCCAGCGTGAGGCTGCCGCGCTCCGCGCTGCCGTGGCCACCGAGGCCGCCGAGGCCCGCTCCACTGCCGCCCGCGAGGCGGCGGCACTGCGCGCGGCGGCCGAGCACGAGGCAGCCGAGCTGAAGGTCACCGCCACCCGCGAGGCCGCTGAGGCGAGCGAGGCTGCGGCGCAGCTGGCCCGGGACTCCGAGCTGGGTCGGGCCAACTACGAGAACGAGAACGCGCGACTGCGCGCCGAACTCGCCCGTGACATCGAGCAGGGCAGAACCGACCTGGAGCGCGAGCTCGAAACCGGTCGCGCCCAGCTGGAAGCCGAGATCACCGCCGCCCGCGAGACCCTCGCCAACGAGACCGCAGCCGCGCAGGAGAAGCTCGCCAACGACACTGCAGCCGCGCAGGAGAAGCTCGCCAACGACACCGAGGCATCCCGCGCAAAGCTTCAGGCCGACACCGCCGCGGCCTGGGGCGCACTCAACGCCGAGACGGCATCGACCCGGGCCGCCCTCGAGGCCGAGACTGCGGCCGCCCGCGCCGAGCTGGAGGCTGAGACGACCGCCGCTCGCAACGACCTGGCCGCGCAGACCGCCGCCGCACAGGCGGCGCTCAACGCCGACATCGCGGACAAGCGCGCAGCACTCAACGCGGAGATCGCTGAGAAGCGCGCGGCCCTCGAGAACGAGGTGACCACCACCCGCGCCGAGCTGGCCCACGACGTCGAGAAGCAGCGTAGCGACCTCGCTCGGGACATCGCCCGGCAGCGCGCGCAGCTGGCCAGCGAGACCGAGACGACACGGGCATCCCTCGCTCACCAGGCCGACGAGACGCGCACGACTCTCGAGCGCGAGGCCGAGGAGGCCCGCAACGCGCTCGAACTGGAGTTGAAGGCGCGCAGGGATCAGGCAGAGAAGGAGTTCCTGGCCCGCCACCAGGAGGCGACGGCGCAGACCCAGCAGTACCTCGACGAGGCCCAGGCCCAGCTCGCGGAGGCCGTGCGGCTTGCCGCCGAGAAGCGCGCCGAGGCCGACACGCTCGACACTGCGTCGAAGACCCAGGCACGCACGCTACGGGAGTCGGCCGAGTCGCACTCGCGCCAGCTGCTCGAGAACGCGGAGTCCCGGTCGAAGGCGATCATCGCCGATGCCGAGAAGCGCAGCGCACAACTCGTGCAGGATGCCGAGGAGCGCCTCACCAAGATCAAGCAGGAGCGCGACACGGTCGCGGGGTACTTCGAGAACCTTCGCGGGGTGCTGCAGCAGGCTGAAGAGGCGGTCTCCGAATGAAGATCCAGAATTCCTTCCGCGTCGGCCTCCTGGGCGGCCTCGGTGTCATCGTCGCGATCGCGATCGGTGCCACGATCGGCTCGCTCGCGACGATCATCACCTACGTCGGCGCCGCGCTGTTCCTCGCGCTCGGACTCGACCCGCTGGTCAGCTGGTTGGAGAAGCACAAGTTCCCCCGACCCCTCGCCATCGTGACGGTGCTGGTCGCCGTGCTGGGTATCTTCGCGGGGCTCATCTTCGCGATCATCCCCGTGATCAGCGAGCAGGTGCAGAACGCGATCAAGACTATTCCCGGGCTGATCAGCGGATTCAATGACGGAAGCATCTTCACCAACATCCAGGATGCCCTTCCCTGGGTAAACGTGCAGCAGGTCGTTGACGGCCTTCAGGCGTGGGTGAAGACGCTCGACTTCGCCCAGCTCGGCGGCGGCGTGCTCACCGTGGGGCTCGGGATCGCCAGTGGCATCACCGGTGCCGTGGTCGTGATCATCCTCATGATCTACTTCGTGTCGTCGCTCACGAGCCTCAAGCGCGGGCTGTACCGGCTGGTCCCTGCCTCACGGCGTCCGAAGTTCATCGACCTCGCGGAGCAGATCAGCACTGCCGTCGGTCGCTACGTGATCGGACAGGTCTCGCTGGCCCTCGTCAACGGAATCCTGTCGTTCATCGTGCTGACGCTTGTGCTGCCGCTGTTCGGGCTGAACATCAAGTACTCCGCGCTGCTCGCCTTCATCGCCTTCCTCGGCTCGCTGATCCCGCTCGTGGGAACCGTCTCCGGTGCCGCGGTCATCACGCTGCTCGTGGCGTTGTTCAACGGCTTCCCCGCGGTGCTCGTGGTGGCGATCTACTACATCGTCTACATGCAGGTCGAGGCGTACGTACTGAACCCGCGCATCATGGCGACGGCGGTGAAGGTGCCGGGGGCGATCGTCGTGATCGCGGCTCTCGCTGGAGGAACTCTGCTGGGTATCCTCGGCGCATTGATCGCGATCCCGGTCGCAGCAGCAATCCTGCTCGTGGTCAACCAGGTGTTCGTGCCTCGGCAGGAAGAGCTCTAGACCCGATCACCGCAGCTCGATCACCGCAGTTCGATCACCGCGGTCTCGATCAGCGCAAGCTCGATCAGCCTTCCCAGGTGCGCGGTAGTGGCAGCACACCGGGGTTCAGTCGCGCCACGATCTCGGTGAGCACGCGGTAGGTCTGCTCCTCGCCGACCCAGAGGTGCTTGCCGCCTTCAACGGCGACGAACTCGGTCTCGGGCACAGCGGCGAACCGCTCGGCGGCCTGGGCGGGGCGCAGGTAGTCGTCAAGCTCGGGAATCACAGCCACGAGTCGCTTGCCGCTACCCGCCCATGCGGCGAGTTCTGCCGGTGTCGTGCGGTGCAGCGGGGGCGACAGCAGGATGGCACCCTCGATCGGATGCTCGAGCCCCCACTTCAGCGCGACCTCGGTGCCGAACGACCACCCCACGATCCACGGGTGCGGAAGGCCACGAGACTGCACGAGGTCCATCGCTGCGGCCAGGTCGTGTTGCTCGTCGAGCCCGTGACCGAACTCGCCCCCTGATGTTCCCCGCGGCGACGTGACCCCGCGGAAGTTGAACCTCAGCACGGCGATGTCGGCGAGTGCGGGCAGTCGGGCCGCGGCCTTGCGGATGATGTGCGAATCCATGAATCCGCCCGCGGTGGGCAGCGGATGCAGCGCCACCAACGTTGCGACCGGCGGTGCGAGCTCGGGCAGGCTCAACTCCCCCACCAGTGTCAGCCCGTCGCTGGTCTCCAGCTCGACATTCTCCCGCCGGGCGGGCAACTCGATGCCGCCGCGGATCTCCACCGCCGTCACGGGCGGATCTTCCAGCAGTGCGTGTGCCAGTGCCGGCGAGCCGCGAGGTCGTCTGCTTCGCCCATGAGCCCGTCTGCTCGCCACGCCACGATGTGGGCCGTTCCCGGGGCGATCTCAAGGCTGCACCCGGGGCAGGTGTAGACCTTCGCCGAACTGGATGCCGCGAGCGGCTGAACATTCCATAGACCGTCGCGACGCGGCTCAGTGTGCATCCGGCCCAGCAACGCTCGGCTGAGATCGACCTCGGCGACTGCCTCGGCGTCCGGGCGGCGACCGCGGGGACGATTCGAACGGGGCATGAGACCAGTCTACGAGCGCGCGAAGATGCGACAGCGTCAGGAGCCGCCGGGGTTGTCGATCTGCTCGAGTCTGGTCTCCTCGAGGTCGAGCATCGCCTGCGCGCGAATGAGGATCCGGGAGGGGTATCGGCCGGCCGACCTGGCCTCCAGCAGCGCCTCTCGCTCAGCACGGAGCACCTCCCGGCGCAGAGCGCGATACTGGCGCTGGGGAGACACGGGACTCGTGGGGGTGCGTTCCACCCGCTCCCACGCCGACTGGGCACGCAGGAGGGTATCGCTGCGCACCCGCTCCAACACGTGCTCGTCGATCATCTGGCCCTCCGGCAGCTCGAGACTGGGGCTCTCAATCGCGGCCAGTCCGGACTCCGCGAGTTCGTCGAGCAGTCCGGCGAGCTCACGACTGTCGGCGACCGCATCCGCCCCACGGATGCCCGTCAGCCTGATCAGCCACGGCAGGGTACCGCCCTGCAGCAGTAGCGTCACGACCGCAACCGTGAACGCGATGAGCACCAGCTGGGGTCGGTAGGGTGTCGTGTCCGGCAGGGACTGGGCGGCCGCGAGCGTGACGACCCCGCGCATCCCGGACCACCCGAGAATCACACCGCCCCGCCAGCCCAGGCCCTCCGCCTGCAGCTGGGCAAGATCCTGCCCTCGACGCTCGTGGATGGCCTCCGCTCGTTGTTGCCGCCTGACTCCTCGGGCGCTCACATCGCTCCTGCGCCGGAACTGATCGAGGAACTCGCCGAAGCGGGTCTGGGCCCGCTCGGCCCGGCGCAGCTCGGCTCGGAGCAGCAGGAGCACGGGGCCGACGAAGAGGAAGCGGATCACGATGACGACCGCGGTCATCAACACCCCGAGCACGACGGCGAGCCCCGCACTCAGATCGTCCTGGATGACGCTGGAGATGAGCCCCGAGATCTGCACCCCCATGAGCAGGAAGACGCCGTTCTCGAGCACGAACTGCAGCGTGCGCCAGTTGAGCCGCTCGGCGACGCGCGCCTGCGCCGAGAACCGGCGTGCCCCGTGATGACCCGAGTAGAGGCCCGCGACGACGACGGCGAGCACCCCGGATGCCCCGACGAACTGAGTGGGAATGAACGCGATGAACGGCACAGCGAACGAGATGGCGGTGTCCAGAAGCGGATCGGTGATCTTCGAGCGCACCCAGACCGTGACGAATCCGACGGCGAGCCCGATCGCCGCGGCCACGGCGACAGCGAAGAGGAAGTCACCAGCGACATCCCAGAACGAGACGGCGGATGCCGTGGCGGCGATCGCCGACCGCAGCAGAACCAGCGCGGTCGCATCGTTGACCAGACTCTCGCCCTCCATGATCGTCACGAGTCGCGGCGGAAGTCCGAACTTCTTGCCCAGCGCCGTTGCCGCGACCGCGTCGGTGGGGCTGATGACCGCGCCGATCGCGATGGCCGCCGCCAGTGACAGCTGCGGGAAGATCAGGTAGAGCAGGTAGCCCGTCACTGCGGTGGTCACGATGACGAGCCCCACGCTGAGTGCGGAGATGGTGCTGAAGTTGCGACGGAAGTCGACGACGGGGACCGTGATGGATGCCGCGTACAGAATCGGTGGCAGCAGCCCGAGCAGGATCAGCTCATGTGGCACCGACGTGGGTGCGCCCGGGATGTAGCTGAATCCGACGCCGACGACAATGAGTACGAGAGGGGCTGCAATGCCCAATCGAGCACTGAACGCACCGGCGGCAACGATCGTGACCAGCCCGATGACCCCGTACACACCGAGCTGCAGCAACTCCATCCGGCCAGCGTAGTGGCCGTCGATGCCACGCTCAGACCCGGCTGGCTAGTACCAGCCCTTCTCCTCCGAGTGGCCCCACGCACCGCAGGGGGTGCCGTAGCGGTCGGTGATGTAGCCGAGACCCCAGGTGATCTGGGTGGCCGGGTTGGTGGCCCAGTCATCGCCGGCCGACGCCATCTTCTCGCCAGGCAGGGCCTGCGGGATGCCGTAGGCACCGCTCGACGAGTTGTGCGAGTAGGCGTTCCAGTTCGACTCACGGGTCCACAGTGCGACGAGGCAGCTGAACTCGGTCATGTCCCAGCCGCGGGCGAGCACCATCTCCAGGGCAATGGCCTGCGCCGACCCCGCATCGGGAATGCCCACCGCTGGCGCGGTTGGCGCGACCCGTATCTCGCTCACACTGAACGCATCCCGCTCGGCCGACAGGGAGTAGTCACCAGCGACGTCGACCGACTGGGTCTCCCCGCTAAGGTGCGGGCCCGTGGCGGCGTAGGTCGAGCCGGTGGGGGGCGGGGCGAGGGTCACGGCGAGGAAGGCGAATGTGACGAAGGTGGCGAAGGCAGGAAGGGACCACGGGGCGCGCCGATGGCGCCCAGAAACGTCTCCGCCCTCGCTCTTGAGCTGGGCACGGAGTTCGATCGCCCGCGTGCTTATCCCCACAGTTGCATGATTTTAGCCCATGGGCCTGTCAGAGCCCCGGGAGGCCGTTCGGTCGGGTCAGCGCACCGCGAGCATGACGTCGATGACCGCGTCGAGCAGGAGGTCCACCTGCTGCTCGTTGTAGCCGCGCTTCTTCGATCCGAAGACGACCGTGCGAACGTGGTCGACGCTCATGGGCTTGCCAGCCTGGAAGTAGCCAACGAGACGGTTGGTGAACGCATCCACGTCCTTGGGGCTGTACCCCGTCGTGAACGGGCCGACCCGGTTAAACCGCTGCCCCTCGGGGCGGGCAAGCCGATCGATGATCTCCTGTGCCGAGCTGCGCGCCTGCGCGTACCACGCGGCATCCCCGGTCGTCGCGAATGCGCGCTCGCGCTCGCGGGCCGCGAAGGCGTCCTCGAGACGCTCGAGGGCGGCATCCACATGACTGGTCGAATAGCCGCCCTTCTGCAGGGCGAAGGCGGTCCGACGGATGCTCGCGGCGGTCACAACACCGAGATCGCCCCGGTCGGCCGTGTAGGCGCGACGGGCCTCCTCGAGGAAGTCCTCGACCTGGTCGACGTTGTAGCCGGGTTTCGACTTGCGGGCGCGCGGGAAAGTTGTGCTCACCCGACTATCTTGCCCTACGTTGCCTGAGGGCCGTGTCAGCGTGAGCGCGGGCTCACGCGAAGATCAGGAACAGCGCGTAGGCGGCAGCGGCCGACAGCAGCGCCGAGTCGACACGGTCGAGGAAACCGCCGTGGCCGGGAAGCCAGGTCGAGATGTCCTTGATGCCCAGGTCGCGCTTGATGAGCGATTCGGCGAGATCGCCCGAGGTCGCGGTCGCAACGATGGTGACCGCGAGGATCACGCCCACCCACCACGGCTGGTGAAGCATGAAGATCGACAGCAGCACGCCGGCGATCACGGCAGCCGCGACCGATCCTGCGAACCCCTCCCAGGTCTTCTTGGGGCTGATCGTCGGTGCCATCGGGTGCTTGCCGAAAGCGACACCCGTCGCGTACGCACCGGTGTCGACGGCGACCACCACGATCAGGAAGGCCAGGGTCCACCACTGGCCACCGTCCTGCGCCGTGAGAAGCACGGTGAAAGCGCCCATGAACGCGACGTAGGCCATGATGAAGGCGCCCGCCGCCAGGTCCTTGAGAAGCTCGATCGGCGCGACCCGGTGGCTCGGGCGAGCCAGCTCCACGATGCGCCAGATCGACAGAAACGCAATGCCCGCGAGGGTCACGTACCAGTGGCCGGCGTCCAGCCAGTAGAACGAGGCCGGCACGAGCGCGACCGCGACAATGACCGTGGGAAGGCGGGGCACATCCCGGCCGGCGAAGCGCAGCGCACTGGCCAATTCGTAGCTGGTGAACCCGATGAGGGCCGCCGCGAAGACCATGTAGAGCTCTTTGACGAGCACGAGGCTGACCAGCAGGGCTCCGCCGAGGATGAGCCCGACGGCGATGGCGCGAATGAGGGGGCGGCCGGTGCGCGCGTTGATCTTGTCGTTCGTCGCGCGAACCTGGGCCTCGAAGTCGGACGCCATCAGACCTCGAGCAACTCGGCTTCCTTGCGCTTGACAGCGTCGTCGATCGCATCGACGTGCTGCTTGGTGGTGGCGTCGAGTTCCTTCTCCGCGCGGGAGATTTCGTCCTCGCCGACCTCCTTGAGGGAGTCGAGGTCGTCCTTCGCCTTGCGACGGATGTTGCGGATCGCCACGCGCGCCTGCTCCGCCTTGTCGCGCACCAGCTTCACGAACTCCTTGCGGCGCTCCTCGTTGAGCTCGGGCAGCGTCGCGCGGATGACGGCGCCGTCGTTGCCGACGCTCGCACCGAGGTGCGACGCACCCGCGATGGCCTTCTCGATGTCCTTGAGGGCCGACTTGTCGAACGGGGTGATGAGCAGTGTGCGGGCCTCCTGATTGACCATGGAGGCGAGCTGCGCAAGCGGGGTCGGCGTGCCGTAGTAGTCGACGAGCACCTTCTGGAACAGGGCCGGGTTCGCTCGTCCGGTGCGCACCGTCGCGAAATCGTCCTTAGCGGCCTCGACGGCCTTGCCCATCTTGTCCTTGGCTTCGGCCAATACGTCGCTGATCACGGCAACTCCCTTGTGTCGAACCCAAGTTTAGAGGTCTAGTTGGAAACGAGAGTGCCGATCCGGTCGCCGCGAATCGCCTTGGTGACATTGCCCGCCGGCTCCATTCCGAAGACCACCATGGGCATCGAGTTGTCCATGCACAGGCTGAAGGCGGTCGAGTCCACGACCTTGAGTCCCTGAACCAGCGCCTCCTGGTAGGTGACGTGCTCGAGCTTGGCTGCGTCGGAGTTCTTGCGCGGATCTGCGTCGTACACACCGTCGACACCGTTCTTGGCGACGAGCACGACATCAGCGTCGATCTCCAGGGCGCGTTGGGCGGCGACGGTGTCGGTGGAGAAGTAGGGCAGACCGGCACCGGCTCCGAAGATCACGACGCGCCCCTTCTCAAGGTGGCGCTCCGCACGACGGGGGATGTACGGCTCGGCGACCTGGGTCATCGCGATGGCCGACTGCACTCGTGTGGCGGCCCCCGCCTGCTCGAGGAAGTCCTGGAGTGCGAGCGCGTTCATCACGGTGCCGAGCATGCCCATGTAGTCGGCGCGGCCGCGGTCCATGCCGCGCTGGCTGAGCTCGGCGCCTCGGAAGAAGTTGCCGCCGCCGACGACGATCGCGACTTCGACCCCCTCAGCGGATGCCGCGGCGATCTCCTTCGCGAGCGAGGAGACCACATCGGGGTTGACCCCCAACGAGCCGCCGCCGAATGCCTCACCGGAGAGCTTCAGGAGCACCCTTCTCTTCTTGTCCTCGGACATGCGCTCCCTCTCTCGTGCGGCCCCTCCAGCGTATTCGGTGCGCGCGGTTTGCGACGCCGCGATTCATCAACAATGGTTGACACCGCGCGAGCCGTCAACCATTGTTGATGCATGTCCGAGATTGAGAACATTCCGACGCCCGACGATCCGGATGACGGCTTCGCCGCTGTCGTGTCATTGCGCCGACTCGCTGCGACTATCGAGCGCGCTAGCGTCGATCGGGCACTCGAGGCTGGCTGGACGTGGGCCGACATCGGCCAAGCGCTCGGCATTTCAGCCCAGGCCGCCCATAAGCGGCTATCGCCCGGGCGCCGCACCCCCTCCTGAAACCCGACACTCCCGAAAGGAACCCATGCCCCTCCGCACCGCCCTCCAGGACACCCGACTGATCGCCGCCCTCCTCACCACCGCCGAGCAGGAAGCGCGCGCCCTCGGCGACGCCGAGCCCGGCGCCGAGCACCTGCTTCTCGCCGCGCTGCTCGTGAACGACCCGTCGGCGCGCGAAGCGCTCGCCACTCTCGCGCCGGTGGACGCCGCGGCCGTGCGCTCTGCTATCGTCGCCGTGCATTCGGCCTCCCTTGCCGATCTCGGCGTCGCCGCCCCCCAGCTCGACCCCGGCCTGCCGCCCGCCTCCGGCGCCTACCGGAGCGAGGTCTCGGCGCAGGAGGTGTTCCAGCGCGCTCGGATCCTCTCGCGCCGCTCGCGCAGCGGCCTGCGCAGCGCCCACGTGCTGCGGGCCGCCGCCGAGCGCGAACGCGGAACCGTTGCCCGGCTTCTGGCGTCCCTCGCCTTGGAGCGGGACGCCGTGCTGGCCGCCGCAGCCGCGGCGGTGCCCGACTGAGGGCCGCGATCCTCGGCACGGCGACGGCCGCCGTGATGATGCTGCTCAGCGGGTCACGCCGGACCGCTGGACGGCGATTGTCATCACCTGAAATTCCACGGAATCCGCGGTGCGGCCGATCGGCAAGGGATTGATCGACGCCTGGGGCCGGGGCCTTGCGCATTTCATCTGTCCACAGATAGTCTGTGCGTAGATTATTTACCGAGAGGAACCCCCATGTGGACCACCGCCGTCACCGCCGACACCGACCTACCCCGGGCAGCCGTCTGGGCCGCCCTGGAGGCACTCCATCGCGGAGAGCTGAGCTATCCGGGTGCCGACGTGTTCGAACTGCACGGACCGTTCGCCGTGGGCACCGAGCTCGACGTGACGCCCGAGGGCCAGGACACCTTCCGCTCGGTCATCGTCGAGCTCGTACCGGGCGAACGGTACGCCGACCGTACCGAGTATGAGGGGCTCAGCCTCCTCTTCCGTCACACGCTCGTTGACGCCCCCACGGGCACCCGTGTCACCCACGAACTCGAGATCGACGGGGCGGGAGCCGACGAGGTCGGTCCCGAACTCGGCCCGCAGATCAGCGGCGACTTCGGCGCGGCGCTCGAGGCGCTGTTCCGCGAGGCGGCGAGAATGACCGCGTGACACGCTTCGAGAACGGCCCCGGCGAGAGCCCCGGCTTCCTGCTGTGGCACACGACCATGCGCTGGCAGCGGTCCATGGCGGCAGCGCTGCACCCGCTCGGGCTCACCCATGTGCAGTTCGTGCTGCTCGCGAGCGCCTGGTGGATGTCCGCCGGGGCTCCCCCGAACCAGGTGCGGCTGGCGGCCCAGGCGGGCACCGACATCAAGATGACGTCCGAGGTGATCGCCCGGCTGGAGGCGAAGGGGCTCGTCACCCGTGAACCCGATCCGGCGGATGCGCGCGCCAAGATCGTCACCGTCACCGATGCCGGGGCAGAACTCGCGCAGCGCGCGATCGCCGTCGTCGAACACGCCGACGCCGAGTTCTTCGGCCGGGCGGACACCGCAGCGGTGGTCACGGTGCTGCGAACGCTCGGCGATGCCGAGCAGATGCCCGCGCCCGGACCGCGCGGCAGTTGACTCGCGCAACCTGAGCCGCGGCATCCCGAACGCGACAACGCCCCGCCGGTCTCGCGACCTGCGGGGCGTTGCTGGTGAAGCTGGGAGCCTAGGCGCCGACCTTGAAGCGGGCGAAGCCCGTGACCTTCAGTCCGGCATCCGACAGGACCTTGCCCACGGAGACCTTGTTGTCCTTGGCGTAGTCCTGGTCGAGCAGGGCGACCTGCTTGAAGAACGCGGCCACGCGACCCTCGACGATCTTCGGGAGGGCGGCCTCGGGCTTGCCCTCGCCACGGCTGATCTCCTCGACGATGCGACGCTCGTTCTCGACCGTCTCGGCAGGAACCTCGTCGCGCGTCAGGTACTGCGGGTCGGCGAACGAGATGTGCTGAGCAACCGAGCGGATGGTCTCGGCGTCGTCACCCTCGAACGCAACCACGACACCGACCTGCGGAGGCAGGTCCTTGCTGGTGCGGTGCAGGTAGACGGCGAACTTGTTGCCGGGGATGCGCGCGAGGCGACGCAGTTCGATCTTCTCGCCGAGGATCGCGGCCTCGTCGGAGATGAGCGACTCGACCGTGCCGTTGCCGGCCTTGGCGGCGAGCGCGGCATCCACAGTCTCGGCGCCCGAGTCGGCGAGAGCCTGGAGCACGGCGTTGCCGAGCGCGATGAACTTGTCGCTCTTGGCCACGAAGTCGGTCTCGCAGGCGAGCTCGATCAGCGTGGTCGCGGTCGCGGACTCGACAGCGGCGACAAGGCCCTCACTGGTCGAGCGGTCGCTGCGCTTGGCGTTGGACTTGGCACCCTTGAGACGCAGGATCTCGGTGGCCTTCTCGAGGTCACCACCCGCCTCAACGAGGGCGTTCTTGCTGTCGACCATGCCGGTGCCGAGGCGCTCGCGCAGGGTCTTGAGGTCTTCGAGGCTGAAATCTGCCACGGTGTGGGTCCTAACTGGGTTGGAGTGAACTACTTGGCAGCGGGCTTCTTGGCCGCGGGCTTCTTCTCGTCGGCAGTGGCCTCGGCCTCGATCTTGGCCTCGGTCGCCTCGTCAGACTCGACGTGGTGCTCGGGAACGACGGTCGCGTCGGCGGCGGCCTCGTGCTCGGCGACGAGCGCGTCGGCGTCGTTCTCCTCGACGGGAACCTCGGCGGCGATGACCTCGGCGACAGCCGCGGCATCCGGCGTACCGGAGATCTCACCGTCGACGGCCTCGATCTTCTCGGCCTCCGAGACGGGGGTCTCCGACGCCTGGAGAAGCTCGGCTTCCCACGCGGCCAGGGGCTCGACCTCGGCGCCCTCCTCGGGCTTCTGGTGACGCTGGATCAGACCCTCGGCGGCGGCGTCGGCGATGATGCGGGTGAGCAGGCCCACCGAGCGGATCGCGTCGTCGTTTCCCGGAATCGGGTACTGAACCTCATCGGGGTCGCAGTTGGAGTCCAGGATCGCGATGACCGGGATGCCCAGCTTGTGCGCCTCGTCGATGGCGAGGTGCTCCTTCTTGGTGTCGACAACCCAGATGGCGCTCGGGGTCTTCGTGAGGTTGCGGATACCACCGAGCGACTTGTGCAGCTTGTCGAGCTCGCGCTTCTTGATGAGCAGTTCCTTCTTGGTGAAGCCGCTCTTGGCGCTGTCCTCGAAGTCGAGCTCCTCGAGCTCCTTCATGCGCGCGAGGCGCTTGGACACGGTGGTGAAGTTGGTGAGCAGTCCACCGAGCCAGCGCTGGTTGACGTAGGGCTGGCCGACGCGGGTCGCCTGCTCGGAGATGGTGTTCTGGGCCTGCTTCTTGGTGCCCACGAAGAGGATGGTGCCGCCGTGTGCGACGGTCTCCTTGACGTAGTCGTAGGTCTTGTCGATGTAGGCCAGCGACTGCTGCAGGTCGATGATGTGGCTGCCCGAGCGCTCGGTCAGAATGAAGCGCTTCATCTTCGGGTTCCAGCGACGGGTCTGGTGTCCGAAGTGGACGCCGCTGTCGAGCAGCTGGCGGATTGTTACTACGGCCATGGCCGTGCTCCTTCTCGGCACACGCGTGTTTTCACAGCGGCGCGCCTGTTCTCAGTTGTTCTCCGCGACCGGTCGGCCGCGAACCTGGTGTCCGCGCACACGTCCACCCCGGTTTCCCGGGGACTGATGGGGTGTGGGCCACGCTCTGCTGAGCGGCGCTCCCAAAAGGAGCTGTAGACACGCGTAGTCACCCCGGTTGCCCGGAGTGCTTCGAAAATAGTACCACCGCTCCCCCTCGGGCGGCACTCACGGCCGGTTCTCCCCCGATGCCGCGCGCTAGCAGGTCGCGGCAGCGCCCGCACCGATGATCGGTGGATGCTCCGCGCCCTCGTCCTGGCCACCGTGCTGCTCCTGGCGCCGCCGTCCCTCCACGGTCTGTCCGCCGCGGCCGAGGCCGGCTCATGGCGCTGGCCCGTCGACCCACCTCGTTCGATCGCCCGGGTATATCTCGCCCCCGCCACCCCGTACTCGACGGGACACCGGGGAGTCGACATCCGGGCGCCCGAGGGCACCCTCTACGCCCCGGCCGACGGGGTCGTGCACTTCGCGGGAACCGTGGTCGACCGTCCGGTGCTCTCGATACGTCACGGCGAGGGTGTCATCTCGAGTTACGAGCCGGTGGCCGCCACCGTCGCCCAGGGTGACCCGGTCGTGCGCGGGCAGGTGATCGGGCGCATCCTGCCGGGACACTGCGCCGAGACATGCGTGCACGTGGGCGTGCGGGTCAACGGCGACTACGTGTCACCGTTGGCGTGGTTCGGAGGCATCCCCGCGTCGGTGTTGCTGCCGACCCGGGTAAGCGCCGGTGCCGCTGCGCGCGGGAGGTCGGAGCTGCCGCAGACCCCGCGCCGGTCAGCTGCCGGAGCCGGTGGTGCGCACCTCCGCGGCAACGGTCATCGGGCGACCCGGCCACCAGAACTTCTCGCCGGTGATGAACGCGAGCGACGGCACGATCACCGTGCGCACCAGGAGGGTGTCGAGCAGCACACCGATGCAGACAATGATTCCGATCTGTGTGAGCGTGATCAGCGGCAGCACTCCGAGCACGGCGAACACCGCGGCGAGCAGGATGCCCGCGCTCGTGATCACGCCACCGGTCGACGACAGGGCGCGAATCATGCCGGTACGGGTGCCGAACTCACGCGTCTCCTCCCGGGCGCGCGTGACGAGGAAGATGTTGTAGTCCACGCCGAGCGCCACGAGGAAGAGGAAGCTGAACAGCACCACGTTGGTGTCGATCGCGGGGAAGCCGAAGACCGACTGGAACAGCAGCCAGCTGGCGCCGAGGCTCGCAAAGAACGAGGCCACGACTGTCGCGAGCAGCAGCACGGGAGCCACGAGCGCCCGCAGGAGCAGCACGAGAACCAGGAACACGAGCGCGAGAATCAGCGGGATGACCAGATCCTGGTCGGCGGTCTGGGCGCGCGTCACGTCAAGACTCTGGGCGTCGAGTCCGCCGACGATGGCGTCGGCACCGTCGATGTCGTGCATGGCGGTGCGGAGGGCCTCGATGGCGGCGAAGGACTCGGGGGTCTCGGCCGCGGCATCCAGAACCACATTGACCTGGGTGATCGTGCCGTTCGTCTCGCCGACGGTGGCGGAGTCGACGCCGTCGACAGTCTCGGCGACCGAGGCGACCTTGTCGGCGTAGTCCGCGTTCGTGATGACCGCGGCGGGCGAGCCACTGCCTGCTGAGAACGCGTCGGCGATGATGTTCTGGCCGACGACTGCCTCGGGCACCGAGGTGAAGCGCTCGGTCTGCGAGAGACCGACCTTGATCTGCGTGGTGCCGAGGGCGAGCGAGCCGAGGATGACGGCACCGACGATCGCGACGACCACGGGCTTCTTCGACACGAGCACACCCAGGCGGTGCCACACGCCGCGGTCCATGCTGCCCTCGCTGCCGAAGCGCGGAACATAGGGCCAGAACAGTCCGCGTCCGAACAGCACGAGCGCGGCCGGCAGCACGAAGAGGGCGAAGAGCATCGCGATCACGACGCCGGTCGCACAGGCGATGCCGAGGGCACGGTTGCCCTCCAGCTGGGCGAAGACGAGGGTGAGCAGGGCGAGCGTGACGGTGCTGCCGCTCGCGATGATCGCGGGGCCGGCCCCGCGCAGGGCGCGGGCCATCGCGTCGCGACGATCCTCGTGCAGGCGCAACTCGTCCCGATAGCGGGCGATCAGCAACAGGGCATAGTTGGTGCCGGCGCCGAAGACGAGCACCGACAGGATGCCCGTTACCGAGGCATCCAGGGTGATGCCAGCGAGCGCGGCGACCCGGGTCGCGGCGATGCTCGCGAGGCCGTCGGCGGTTCCCACGACGACCAGCGGCACCAGCCAGAGCCACGGGCTGCGGTAGGTGATGAGCAGCAGAACCGCAACGACGATCACTGTCGTCAGCAACAGCGTGAAATCAGCACCCTTGAAGACGGCGGCAACGTCGACGGCGAAGCCCTCGGCACCAGTGAGCAGAGCGGTCAGCCCGCTCGGAAGGTCTGCGTTGGCGGTGGTGCGAAGCTCCTCGGCGCGGTCGGCTTGCGCCGCAACATCCTCGATGATCTCCAGCGGCACGACGACCAGGGCTGCAGTGCCGTCGTCGGAGACCGTGGGCGGCGGCACGAAGTCGTCCTTCGAGAGCCCCGCCAGGTCGGATGCCGCTGCGGTGACCGCCTCGATGTCGGCATCGGTCAGCTTCGCGCCGTCGCGACTGAAGACGAGAAGGGCGCTGGTCGAATCCGCGCTCGGCAGGTCTTCCTGGGCCGCGGCGACTCGTGCCGACTCGGCGGACGCTGGCAGACCGATGCCCGGTGACGTGTCGCTTGTCGCACCCGAGCCGACGGCGAAGACAGCCCCGGCAGCGAGGAGGAATGTCACGAGCACGATCCATGACGTGCGACGACCGGTGATGAAGGAGGTGAGGCGGTGCATGACTCTCTAACTTCTCTAGTAGCTAACTAATCTAGGAACATAGCGGTAAAGTGGCAGTCATGACAACCGAGCGGCCCGGACAGCGGATGACGGCCCGCGCGCCGACAGCGCTGCTGCGGGACATCCTCGACGTCACGGGCGAATTCGAGGCGCACGTCGGGCGCGAACTCGACGTCAACCCCACGGACCTGCAGGCCATGGAGCACCTGATCTCCAGCGGTCCGCTCTCGCCCACGGAGCTCGCGCGGCGCCTCGGAATCAGCACCGCGGCGGTGACGGCAGTGGTCGATCGCCTGGTCGCTGTCGACCATGTGAGCCGGGCGAAGCATCCCACCGATCGTCGCGGTGTGCTCGTCGTGCCGGCCCCCAATTCGGTCGCGAAAGCAATGAGCACCCTTATGCCGATGATCATGGGCATCGACCAGGTGCTCGATGACTTCAGTGCGGCCGAGCAGGCGACCATCGCCGCGTACCTCGAGCGTGTTCTCGAGGTCTACCGCGCTCAGCTGCCGTCCGACTGACGCAGCGGCCGCGGCCCGACTCAGGCGCGCGGATGCGCCGTGCGGTAGCTCTCGCGCAGTCGCTCCGTCGAGACATGGGTGTAGAGCTGGGTGGTCGCGAGGCTCGCATGGCCGAGCATCTCCTGCACTCCGCGCAGGTCGGCGCCCCCGTCGAGCAGGTGGGTCGCCGCGGTGTGCCGCAGCGTATGCGGACCCGACGGACCCGAGCCCGGCACCGTGTCGAGCAGTTTCGACACCAGTTCGTACACGGTGCGGCTCGTCAGGCGCTGCCCCTTCGCGCCCGCGAAGAAGGCGGTCGGATGCTCGGCAAGAGCATCGCGCACCCGCAACCACTCCCCCAAAGCGTGCTTCGCCGGCACCCCGAATGGCACAACCCGTTCCTTCGAGCCCTTGCCCAGCACGCGGACCGTCAGGCGTCCCAGATCCACGTCGCCGAGGCTCAGCCCCGTCAGTTCGCTGACGCGCAGGGCCGAGGCGTAGAGCAACTCGATGATCGCGCGATCCCGGATCGCGACGGGATCACCGGTGTCGGCGCGTTCGGCGACCCGGTCGAGGATGCCGCCGATCTGCTCGCGCGTGAGCACCCGCGGCAGGTGGTGGTCGCTCTTGGGCGCCCTCAGGCGGGTGGCGGCATCCGTTGGGGATGCCTTCGTGCGAACGAGCCAGGCGGTGAAGCTGCGGGCGGCTGCGGCGCGGCGCGCCAGACTCGACTTGGCGAGACCCGCTTGCGACGAGCGCCACAGCCAGTCCCGCAGCAGTTCGAGGTCGAGATCCTGCGACTCGGCGGCCCCGCGCTCGGCAGCGAAGTCGACCAGCTGTGACAGGTCGCTGCGGTAGGAGCGCACCGTGTGCGGGCTGAATCCGCGGTCGGCCGCGAGGTAGCTCGCGAAGTCGTCGGCGGCGCGGGTGAGGTCCACGTGACCATGGTGCCCCGTGGGGGCGGCGCTGGATGCTACGGCGACGCGTGTCTCGCGATCCGCCGGGTCATCCCCGCCTCATCTCCGGCATCACCACCCGCCGGATCGGCGCCACCATCCCCTGCCCTATCGGCCCCGCTAACCGTTGCTCGACACCTCGGCCGAGTTGAACGTCGACGACTTCTTGGAGAACGTCTCGATGCGCTCCTCGGGGGTCATCGCCTCGATCTGCGCCCAGGCTCCCGCCGGGAATCCAGACACTTCGGTCGTCGCGCCGATGGGCACGATCGAGTGCACGAGCTGCTTCTCGTAGACGTGCACGATGTTCACCGACTGACCGAAGTCGACGCCCGACAGCAGCCGGTCCTCCGCGCTCAGATCCAGCGTGTAGCAGGTGGCCGACGCCACCGACACCGGGATGCCCGCGAAGGTCGAGTGCGTCGAGTAGTGCAGGTGCCCCGCCAGTATGCCGCGCACGTCGGACCCCTCGAGTACCGCCGCCAGCTTGTGCTGGTCGAACAGCTCGAGCATGCCCATCGCCTCGAGCAGCGGCGTGGGGATCGGCGGGTGGTGCACCGCGAGCAGGGTGCCGTGCGGGGCCGGGCTGGAGAGCACGTCGGCGAGCCAGTCGAGCTGATCGTCGGTGACCTCGCCGTGGTGATAGCCGGGCACGGTCGTGTCGAAGGAGATGATGCGCAGTCCGTTGATGTCGTAGACGCGGTCCTGCGGCGCGTCCGATTCCTGATCGAACAGCAGTCGGGAGTAGTCACCACGTTCGTCGTGATTGCCCATCACCCAGATCACCTGGGCGTTCATGCGGGCGGCGGCGGGTTCGACGAGTTCGCGCAGGCGCAGGTAGGCGTCCGGCTCACCGAGGTCGGCCAGGTCACCGGTGAAGACGATCGCCTCCGGCTTGGCGATGGATCGCTCCAGCTGGGCGAGCGCCTGGGCCAAGTGGTCGATCGTGTTCACTTTGCCGTACAGCGGGCGACCGCCGGCCAGCAGGTGGGTGTCGCTGAAGTGAGCGATTGTGTGGGACGGGGCTGGGTACTGGCCGAGTTGGATCACTCGGCCAGCCTACGGCCGACCGTGGTCGCGGGCTAGGACTCCGAGCGGGTGCGGCGGCGGGACACCGCGAACAACATCGCGCCGAGACCCGCAAGCACTGCACCGACGCCCAGCGGGGCGATGGCGTTGGCGCCCGTCGCGGCGAGCGCGGCGACCGTGTAGCGAAGGACAACCCGGCCACTGCCGCCCACACCATTGAAATCAGGGATGCTACTCGGGGCACCCGCGACGTAGAACACGCTCGCACCCTGACCGGTTCCCGTGAGGTCCACGTCGGGAGTGAGCGAAGCGGGTGCCCGGAGCACACGCCCGCCCGCGCCGAGGGGAGCGTCCAACGACGCGAAGATCGCCGGGACAGGGTCGCCGTTGGTGTCTACGTCGCCATTGAGGGGGTTGACCGCCGGAATGAAGTCGACCTCACAATCGGCGAAGACGTTGACGATGCCACCAGCACCGCTGCCGTTGCCCACGTAGACGCTGAAGTCGCTGTTGATGACGCAGTAGTCGCCGACGAAGCCGCCGGCGAAGCCACCCGGTGCGGTGGTGGTAGACCCGGCGGTCACCGAACTGTCCTCCCCGTCGGTGGGCTCATCACCCGAGACCCCGCCATCGCCCACGACTATGGTCGTCATGGATCCGGCTGCGGCGGAGGTCAGGTCGGCGTAGATCACGTCGCCGCCGCTGCCCGAGTACCCGGCCGAGCTCCCGTCGGCGTACGCGCCGCCACCGCCACCAGCGATCACCGCATACAGGCTGGTCAGCCCCGCGGGAACGGTCCAGTTGGAGGTGCCGACCGGGAAGTCGAGCTGGCAGACGCCATCGGTCTTGGTGAGCGTCGCACCCGCGGGAGCGTCGCCGCAACCCTCGACCGGGGGAAGCGCGCTGGCCGGAGAGACCACTCCCATGGCGGCCAGTCCCAGTGCGCCGACGCCGGCGAATCCCCACACACGAGCAGTCATTGCTTGTCCCCATTAATCAGTTCGGCGAGCGACGTTCGCACCACCTTACCAAGGTGATTGCGCGGGATACCATCGACCCTCAGGAGCGCCCTGATCTCGAGATTGGGCAGGAGCCCGCGCACCCGTTCGAGCACGATGGCGGGGTCGACGGGGTGGCGGGACTGGAAGGCGATTCCGATCGAGGTTGCGCCAGCGGCATCCCGGAACTGGAAGCTCGCACAGTCGGTGAACAGGTCGAGCTCGCGCATCCAGAGGTCGAGTTCGGCCAGGTTGAACTTGGCGCCGCCGGCGTTTACGAGGTCGTCGGCGCGCCCGGAGATGAGGAGGCGACCGTCAGCGTCGAGCACCCCGAGATCGCCCGGGTAGAACCAGCCATCGCGGAACGAGTTGTTGGCGTCGGGACCGGCCCGCCAGTAGCGGTCGGGCGTGAAGGCCGCCCGGTAGCGGATCGCCCCGAGGTCACCTGCCGGGGCTGGCTGCCCGACCTCGTCGACGACCTGCACCTCGGAGCCGTCGACGACCGTACCCACGGCGTTCGGGGCCGACGGGTCGAAGATGCCCCGGGTGACGGTGCCGACCTCCGTCGACCCGTAGAGGTAGAGGGGCGTGCAGCCGAGCGCGCTCTCGCATCGGCGGGCCACGCTGGGCGTGAGCAGGCTGCCCGCGACCTCCACGACCTCGACGGCGAGGTCGCCCAGCCCGACGCTGACCGCCTCCGCGGCATCGACCAGGTTCTCGAGCCGCGCGGGCGAGGTCTTGATCGAGCGGATGCCGTGCTCGCGCAGCAGGGCAAGGTTGGCCGGACCATCTCCGGGCACGAAGTACGGGCGACCGTTCATCACGGTCCACGCGAAGGTCTGGAACCCTGACACCGTGTCGAGGCCGAGCAGGCACATGAACGGATCACGCGGCATCCAGTTGGTGCGGGCGGATGCTGTGCGCGCCAGCAGGGAGGCGACCGTGAACTCGACCCCCTTCGGCGAGCCGGTGGTGCCGCTGGAGAAGACGATGCGGCAGGGGTCGGAGTCCCCGAGTTCGGCAGCCTCGACGCGCGCGTTGACCGAGCCGAGCGAGACCATGAATTCGGCGCCCACGTCGATGGTCCGGGCCGCGACCCGGATCGAGCGAGGACGATCGCCCAGCAGGAAGTCGATCTCGTCGGCGTAGGCCCGCATCACGGCTTCGCTGCCGTGCAGCGAGACCGCACCTTCGTGAAGCAGCGCGAGCAGCAGGAGCGCCTCGAGCTCCGGGCGGGCGCGGATCGCCACGACGCTGCCGGAGCGGATGCCGTCTTTGCGCAGTCGGGCGGCTATCCGTCGCACCGAGTCCGCGAGCTCGGCGTAGGTCATCGTGAGCTCGGTCGACACAATGGCCGGGGCATCCGGGGTCACGTCGGCCCAGTGGAGCACGAGCTGGGCGGGGTTGGTCATGCCTGCCGCCCGACGCTCGCCTGTCGCCGAGGCCGTTCGTGCAGCCAGAGCCCGAGCACGACAACGAGCGGCCAGATGCTCTCGACGTTCGCGGCCACGCGCTCGATCACGCCGATGTAGCCGAGGGCGGGGCTCGCCCACACTGCAAGGAACCAGAAGCAGAACACCGCCATGAGCCCCGTGCCGAGGATCGCGCCGACCGGCCGGATGATCCACGGGTAGCGCTCGGGCACCCCGGTGCTGCGGCGCATGCCGAGCACAGGCCAGATGGCCAGCAGGATGAAGCCCGCGATCGCACTCCAGCGGTGCTCGACGCTCGTGCCCGCCACCGTCGGCAGTGGGAACAGCGCGACCGCGAACGTGGCGACGGATGCGGCCATGAGCGCGACGCGGCCCGGCCAGCCGACCCCGGTCGCGAAGATGCCCGTCACGCCGTGACTGACGGCGGTGAGCATGAAGGCGACGGTCATGAACACGCGGGTGGGGGCATCCCCCGCGGCGAGCTCACTGATGGTCTGGGTGACCGGGTTGTACTCGGGCCACAGGGCGCCGGCGACGATGGTGCCCCCGATGAAGAACACTGGCGCGAGGGCCGCCGAGATCAGCGCCGGACGGCGGACGAGTGCACCCATGCGGCAAGGCTAGCGCGACGGATGCCACGCGCCGCTCACTCGGCTTTGCGCTCGACTTTGAGCCACCCCCGTTCCCGCTCCCCCACCGCGCCGGTCAATTCCAGCTGACCCAGGAGCGCCTGCACCTCGGCGATGGACAGGCCCGCCCGGGCCGCGATGTCGGATGCGACCCTGGGTGCGCGCGTGCTCATCGCGTCGAGCAGTCGGGTGCCTTCGGCGAAGCCGCCGACGCGAGAGTCCGCCGCCACTAGGGCCTCCAAGGGCGCCAGCTCGGCCATCTCGTCAGCCGTTGTGACGCAGATCGCCGCGCCCTCCCGCATCAGGCGGTGGCATCCGGATGAAGCCGAACTCGTCACGGGCCCGGGCACTGCACCCACGGGTCGGCCGAGGGAACCCGCGTGGTGCGCGGTGTTGAGCGAACCCGAGCGCCAGCCCGCCTCCACCACCACCGTCGCGAGACTTGCTGCGGCTATGAGTCGATTGCGTTGGAGGAAGCGCCACTTGGTGGGCGGAGAACCCGGCGGAAGCTCCGAAACCACGGCACCCGACTCAACGATGCGCGTGAGCAGAGCATCGTGGCCGGAGGGATAGAAACGATCGACCCCACCCGCCAGAAAGGCGACGGTGTGGCCCTTGCTGGCGAGCGCGGCCCGGTGGGCCATCCCGTCTATGCCGTAGGCGGCGCCAGAGACGATTGCATACCCCCGGTCGACGAGACCGGCGGAACTCTCCATTGTCACGTGCTCCCCGTAGCCGGTCGCGGCCCGAGCTCCGACGAGGGCGATCGACCTCGTGAGGGCACGAAGCGCCGTCGTGGTACCGCGCGTCCAGAGGGCGAGCGGCGCGTGGATCTGCAAGTCATCGAGGCCCGCGGGCCAGAGTTCGTCCGCGGGGATGCGCAATGCAGCTCCCACCCGCGACGCCTGCCGCAGTGCGATGAGGGCGGCGCCGGAGTTGAGCCGCGGCATCCAGCGGTCGAGCGCCTGCTGCAGGTCGTCCTCGGTCGCGGCCCCGTTGGCTCCCAACTCGGCGAGCAGTCTCTCAGCCGACCACCGCTCGACGACGGCGGCGAGCGCTCGTGGCGCGCCGATGGCATCGATCACCAGCCCTGCAACCCCGTCGCCGGGCTCAGCGATACCTGACCAGGTGGCGCGGGCGAATCGCTCCTCGATGGCGTCCCGGTGCAGGTCGCGACCCGCGACCGCGCGGACCAGCTCGGCGACCTCGGCCTCTTTCAATCCGAACATGCTCAATTCGACATCGCCCTCCTCAGGTACAGCGCCTGCCCGAGTTGGGCGGCGTTCGGGCTGGTGTCGCCCGCGAGATCCGCGATCGTCCAGGCCAGCCGCAGCACGCGGTCGTAGCCGCGCATGGTGATCCCGCCCCGCTCGAGGGCACGATCGATGGATGCCGTCACCGCGGGCGCCAGTCGCACCCCCGGCCCGCGCAACCACGCACCCGGCACCTGTGAATTCAGTTGCCAGGGTGTGTTCACCAATCGCTCGGCAGCGGCCGCCCGCGCGACCGAGACCCTCGCTCGCGCGGCCGCCGACGACACCCCTCGAGCCTCGTGGGCGAGGCGCAGTTGCGCCGCCGTGATGCGCTGCACCCGCAGCTGGATGTCGATGCGATCCAGCAACGGACCCGACAGTCGCCCGACGTACCGTCGGCGCGCGGCGGGTGGGCACGTGCATTCGGAGTCCCGTGCGCCGTACTGCCCGCACGGGCACGGGTTCGCTGCCATGACCAGCTGGAATCGCCCGGGAAAGGTGGCCACCGCGTTCGCACGATGGATCGTGATGAGCCCAGACTCCAGCGGCTGGCGCAACGCGTCGAGTACCGACGGGCTGAACTCGGGCGCCTCATCGAGGAAGAGCACACCGTCGGATGCCCGCGCCGCCGCACCGGGGCGGATCTGCCCGCTGCCCCCGCCGACCAGCGCGGCGGCGCTGGCTGTGTGGTGGGGCGCCTCGAACGGTGGGCGACGAACGAGCGATCGCCCCACCGACATCCCCGCGAGGGATCGGATCGAACTGACCTCCAGGGCGGCGCGGGCGCTCAGGTCGGGCAGGAGCCCCGGCAGGCGGGCCGCGAGCATCGTCTTACCTGCGCCGGGCGGACCCAGCAGGAAGACGTGGTGCCCGCCGGCCGCCGCGACAATCATCGCCTCGACGGCGTCGGGGTTGCCGATCACGTCACCGAGGTCACCCTCGTCGTCATCGGGGTCGCCCGCCGAAGCGCGGAGAATCGGCTCGACGATCTCGGGCTCGAACTCTCCGCCGTGCCAGATCGCTGCTTCGCGCAGTGATGCGACCGGGATGACGCGCACACCGGGCACGAGCGCCGCTTCATCCGCATTGCCGGTCGGAACCATCACGCTCTCGAAGCCCGCCCTCGACGCCGCGAGCACCGCGGGAAGCACGCCGTTGATCGGTCGGAGCCGCCCGTCGAGACCGAGCTCTCCCAGATGCAGAACTCCCCCGATCGACTCGGAGCTCACGGTGCCCGCCGCCGCGAGCGCCGCGAGCGCGATCGCCAGGTCGAATCCCGAGCCGTGCTTGGGCAGCGCGGCGGGCGACAGGTTCACAGTGATCTTGCGATTGGGCAGCCCGCAGCCGGAGTTGATCGCGGCGGCACGCACGCGGTCTTTGGCCTCGCCCAGAGCCGCATCCGGAAGACCGATGAGCACGAACGCCGGAAGGTTGCTTGAGAGGTCGGCTTCGATCTCCACGATCTCGCCGGTGAGCCCCAGAAGGGAGACGGCGTAGGTGCGCCCCAGCATCAGAAGACCCGCTCGAGGTGCTCGACCTCGACGTCGCCGACGCGCGGCGCGATCACGGCGATCGCGTCGATGCGGATCGTGTCGTGCCCGCCCGGATGCGCATCGCACCACGCCGCGGCGAGCCGCCGCAGTCGGGCGAGCTTGACCGGCGTGATCGATTCGAGTGGATGCCCGAACGCCACGCTCGACCGCGTCTTGACCTCCACGAACACGAGCTCACCCCCATCGCGGGCGATGACGTCGATCTCCCCCTGCGGGCACCGCCAGTTGCGCTCGACGATCGCCAACCCACGCGAGGCGAGATAGCGCGCCGCGATCTCCTCACCCCGTCGCCCGAGCGCGTCTTTCGCTGCCATGGGTCAAGCGTCGTGGGCGGGGCATCCGGTCCACCGTGCCCGGCGGCGATCTGTCGACCCGTGCCATTGCTCAGCGTTGTGGAGGATCAGGACGACGCGACCCGGCGGCCCGCACTGCGCGGAGCCGCGGCATCCGTGACGTAGCTCATCAACTCGCGCTCGCTCGAGAAGTAGCGCTCATCGCGCACACCGTAGCGGTCGATCATGCGCGTGCGCCACAGGGTGTCGGTCAGTCGTTCGATGCTGAGTTCGGTGGTGATGTCCACGGATGCTCCTCCCGGCCACCGCGCAGCCGTCACCGAGAAGACCCGCGGATGCCGCGATCCTTATGAACCTCACTCGTACGAGCGCAGCAGCTCCCAGTCATCGCCGCGCCGACGGATATCGAACATGCGGGACACCTCGTTGTCGTCGGTGCCCTGGAAGCGCCATCCGACGATGTCGAGCGGGTGGGTGAGCACCGTCATCTCGTCTTCAAGGCGGGTGGGGGTGTCGGTCACGCGGTAGTGGACGCCCGCGCAGACGAGCCCGTAGGGCACGCCGCCCTCGAACCAGACGGTGACGCGGGTGCCGTGCAGAACCGTCATGGTGTGCTCCGATCAATCGAACTGATGTTCGAATGTAACGCCGCTACCCGCGACACGCCAAACGAATTCCAGAAGGTCGCTATTCAGTGTTGCTATCTACCGGTACTTGGTCTTACTATCTACTGGTAGTCAGCAACACTGATTAGCGGCATCATCCGGAAGCGACGAAAGGCACACATGAGTAAGCAGATGACCGAGATGCTCAAGGGCATCCTCGAGGGCATCGTCCTCGCCGTGCTCGCCACCCGCCCCGCGTACGGCTACGACGTCACCGCGCGGCTGCGCGAACAAGGCTTCACCGACCTTGTCGAGGGAACCGTCTATGCGCTGCTCATCCGCATCGAGCAGCGGGGGTTCGTCGACGTCGAGAAGGTGCCATCGGAGAAGGGCCCGCCGCGCAAGGTGTACACGCTCAACGCCCTCGGGCGCGAACAGCTCGACGAATTCTGGAGGACCTGGAGCTTCCTCTCGGAACACATTGGCCAGCTCCGCACCGAATTGACAGAAGGAGACAACTGACATGGTTGCCAAGTGGATCGAGGCCATCACCGGGCCTCTCGAACAGAAGAAGCAGTACAAGCGCGACAAGGCGCGCATCGATGGGCTTCCTGAGCCCTATGCGACGGCCGCTAAGGCGATGCATCGGTACTTCATGTACTACGGCGGCATCACCGACGGCGACACCCTCATCACGATGGTCGGCGACCTCGCCGACCTCTGGGAGCGCGCCGCAACCGACGGCACCCCCGTGCGCGAGATCGTCGGCGACGACCCGGTCGAGTTCGCCGAGACCTTCGCGCAGGCGTACTCGGGCACCCACTGGATCGACAAGGAGCGCGCCCGTCTGACCGCCGCGATCGAGGATGCGGAGAGGGCGGAGAACAAGTGACGACCGCCACGGCCCCGGCCATCCACATCACCGGGCTCGAGAAGTCGTACAAGAAGCTGCATGTGCTGCGCGGCGTCGACCTCGACGTTGAGCGCGGCACCATCGTCGCCCTTCTCGGCTCCAACGGCGCGGGCAAGACGACGATCATCAAGGCGCTGTCGACCCTGCTCACGACCGATGCCGGTTCCGCGAGCGTCAACGGCTTCGACGTTAAAGCGGATGCCGCGGACGTGCGCGAGTCGATCAGCCTCACCGGCCAGTTCGCTGCGGTCGACGAGATCCTGACCGGTCGCGAGAACCTCGTGCTGATCGCACGGCTGCGCCACCAGGCGGACCCAGGCACGATCGCCGACGACCTGCTCGAGCGCTTCTCGCTGACCGACGCCGGCAAGCGCCGGGTCGCGACCTACTCCGGTGGGATGCGGCGGCGGCTCGATATCGCGATGAGTCTGATCGGGCATCCGTCGGTCATCTTCCTCGATGAACCCACGACCGGCCTCGACCCCGAGGCGCGCATCGAAGTCTGGAATTCAGTCAAGGAGCTCGCGGCAGGCGGAACCACCGTGCTGCTCACCACCCAGTACCTCGAAGAGGCGGAGCATCTCGCGGATCGCATCGCGATCCTTCACGAGGGGCGGATCATCGTGAACGGCACACTTGCCGAGCTCAAGGAGTTGCTGCCGCCCGCGAAGGTCGAATACATCGAGAAGCAGCCGACACTCGAGGACGTGTTCTTCGCGCTCGTCGGAAGAAAGGAAGCGAAATGACCACGCACTTCGTCGGCGACACCGCCGTACTGACGGGTCGCTCGCTGCGGCACATCCTGCGCAGCCCCGACACCATCATCACCACCGCGGTCATGCCGATCGCATTCCTACTGCTGTTCGTCTTCGTGTTCGGCGGGGCGATCGACACGGGCGACGTGCCCTATGTGAACTACCTCCTGCCGGGCATCCTGCTGATCACCATCGCTTCGGGCATCGCGTACACGTCGTACCGGCTGTTCCTCGACCTGCAGACCGGCATCTTCGAGCGCTTCCAGTCGATGCCGATCGCCAGATCGTCTGTGCTCTGGGCGCACGTACTGACCTCACTCGTGGCCAACTTCATCTCCCTCGCGGTGGTGATGGTTGTGGCGCTGGTGATCGGCTTCCGGTCAGGGGCTGGGGTGCTGGCGTGGCTCGCGGTGGTCGCGATTCTGGCCCTCTTCACCCTCGCCCTGACGTGGCTCGCGGTGATCGCCGGGCTCTCCGCCAAGTCGGTGGATGGCGCCAGCGCGTTCTCCTACCCGCTGATCTTCCTGCCCTTCATCAGCTCGGCATTCGTGCCCACGGACAGCATGCCGGGGCCGGTGCGGTGGTTCGCCGAGAACCAGCCGGTGACGTCCATCGTCAACTCGATCAGGCACCTGCTCATGGAGCAGTCGGTGGGCATCGACCTGTGGATCGCGCTGGCCTGGTGCGGCGGAATCCTGGTGGTCGCGTTCATCCTCGCGATGGTCGTCTACCGCCGACGGATCAGCTGACCGTCTGACGACCTACTCGGTGAACAGCCCCACGACGAGGCTTATCGCGATGGCGAACATCACCATCGCGATAAGCGCATCGAGCACGCGCCAGGCGATCGGCTTGGCGAACAGCGGGCGCAGTGCCCGGCTGCCGAAGCCCAACGCCGAGAACCACACGATGCTGCCGATCGTCGCGCCGAGGGCGAACCACCAGCGGGCGTCGCCGTAGGTTCCGCCGATCGATCCCAGGAGCACGACGGTGTCGAGGTACACGTGCGGGTTGAGCCAGGTGAGCGCGAGCACCGTCGAGATGGCGGCGGCTCGCGTCATCCGGTCGCCGCCCTCTTCGGCTTCGAGCACTTTGGGCTTGATCGCCTGGCGGGCGGCGCCGATGCCATACCAGGTGAGAAACGCGGCGCCCGCGATGCGCACGACCACAAGGATCCAGCCGGCCTGCTGGATGAGCACGCCCAGGCCCGCGACCCCCGCCGCGATGAGGATCGCATCGGATGCCGCGCACACGACCACGACGATGAGCACGTGCTCGCGGCGCAACCCCTGCCGCAGCACGAACGCGTTCTGCGCGCCGATCGCGACGATGAGTGAGAGGCCGAGTCCAAGCCCGGCGAGGGCGGCGGCGAGAGCGTGGGGCACCCGTTCACGCTAGGGCACACGGTCCATCAGTGCAGCGAATGATTCTTAAGGAACATTAGAATCGCTGTTGTGTCCCTCGATCTCGCCCAGCTTCAGGCACTGGCCGCTGCCGTCGACACGGGAACCTTCGACGCAGCCGCCGGACGACTCCACGTCACCCCGTCGGCGATCAGCCAGCGCATCCGCGCTCTCGAGAACACGGTCGGCAGCATCCTGCTGACCCGGTCGAAGCCCGTGCGGGTCACCGAGGTCGGCGCGACCTATCTCGCTCTCGCCCGCAAGATCGACGCGCTCACTCTCGACACCCTGGCGGGCCCGGGATCGGACCAGCCGCTGTCACTGCCGATCGCCGTCAACGGCGACTCGCTGGCCACCTGGGTGCTGCCCGCTCTCGCGCCGCTCGCCGGCGACATCCGGTTCACCTTCCACCGCGAGGACCAGGACCACTCGACCGCCCTGCTGCGCGACGGCACGGTGATGGCGGCGATCACGACCGAGGCCACGCCGGTGCAGGGCTGCACGGCACGCCCGCTCGGCACCATGCGCTACCGGATGCTGGCGTCGCCCGACTTCGCCGCGCGCTGGTTCGCAAGCGGGGCGGATGCCGCCACCATCGCCCGTGCGCCGGTGGTGGTCTTCGACGCCAAAGACGACCTCCAGCACCGCTATGTGCGCGACCGGTGGGACACGACGATCGACCAGCATCCCCACTACGTGCCCAGCTCGAACGACTTCGTTGCGGCCGTGGAGCAGGGATTCGGCTGGGCCACACTGCCCGACCTCCAGTCGGCCCCACTGCTAGCTCGCGGGACGCTCGTCGAACTCGACCCCGGACACCACCTCGACGTCGCACTGCACTGGCAGCAGTGGGCACTCAGCACGACGGCGCTCGAGCGCACGGCAGCGGCGATCTCGGATGCCGCGGGCCGCGCCCTGACCTAGCTACTCGTCGAGCGCGAGTTCCTTGGGAAGCTCGAGCTCCTTGGAGGAGAGCTCCTCCACGTTGACGTCCTTGAACGTCAGCACCCGCACGCTCTTCACGAACCGGTCGGAACGGTAGACGTCCCACACCCAGACATCGTTCATGGTGAGCTCGAAGTAGAAGTCGTGCTCGGTGTCCTGGCGCACGAGTTCGACCTCGTTGGCCAGATAGAAGCGGCGCTCGGTCTCCACGACGAAGCGGAACTGGCCCACCACATCGCGGTACTCCTTGTACAGCGCCAGCTCGACCTCGCGGTCGTAGTCTTCGAACTCGTCCTCATCCATGCTGGTTCCATTCTAAGTCCGACGAAGCACAGCTTCGTCGGCGCTGGCGTCGCGGGATTGCGATGCAATCCCCATAGCTCCAGCGCGCTCAACCGGCCTTCGGATGCAGCCAGGTGCGCCGATGCACGTCCGACGGGCCCAGGGCGTCGATCGCGGCGAAGTGCTCCGTCGAGCCGTAGCCCTTGTTGCCCGCCCAGCCGTAGCCGGGGAACACGGCATCCAACTCACGCATGATGCGGTCGCGGTGCACCTTGGCGATCACGGATGCCGCAGCCACCGAAGCGCAATCCCGGTCGGCCTTCACCTGGGTCTGCACCCTCGGGGGCTTGGACAGCGCGGGCGTCAGCCAATCGTGTGCTCCGTCAAGCAGCACCACACTCTCGTGGATCCGGGCGCCCTGCTCGTGCAACTGGGTCAGCGCGCGCAGACCGGCCAGGCCCAACGCGGCCATGATGCCGACCGTGTCGACCTCCTCGGCTGTGGCGAGACCCACGGCTGAGTGCAGCGACCAGTCCGCCGCCAGCGGGGAGAGCTCTTCGCGGCGCTTCTCGCTGAGCAGCTTCGAGTCCCGCAGCCCCGCGGGGTGCTCGCCGACTCCGGCGGCCACGAGCGACAGCCCCACCGCGACCGGGCCGGCGATCGCTCCGCGGCCGACCTCGTCGCATCCGATCACAAAACGGGCGCCATCACGATGCAGGGCACGCTCGACGGCGAGGGTGGGGTCGGCAACAGCCACGAACTAGCCGTCCACGCCCGCGAAGGTGACGGGGTAGTTGTCGAGCCAGGTCCAGCGACTGACCGGCCAGCTGATCAGAAGCGCACGACCGACGACGTTCTCGATCGGCACGAAACCGCCGGTCGGGTCGTTGCGGTGGAATGCGGAGTCGGCGGAGTTGTAGCGATTGTCGCCCATCACCCAGAGCGAACCCTCGGGCACTGTGACATCGAAGTCGTCGCGCGTCGCCTTGGTGACGCCGTCGGGCAGGGTCGTGTACGGCTCATCGAGCGGCACGCCGTTGACGGTGAGCTGCCCGAAGTCGTTGCAGCAGATGACCTCGTCGCCGGGCATCCCGATGACACGCTTGATGAGGTGGTCGTTGCTGTCGGGAGCGCTCAGGCCCACGAAGGCGAGCACGGCGTCCACTGCCCCGACAAACCAGTTGACCTGGGGGTCGGGCTGAGGCGTCAGCCATCCGCCCGGGTCTTTGAACACCACGACATCGCCGTGTTCGAGCGGCATCAGATTGGGTGTGAGCTGATTCACGATGATGCGGTCGTCGATGTGCAGGGTCTGCTCCATCGACGACGAGGGGATGTAGAACGAGCGGATCAGGAACGTCTTGATGAGGAACGAGATCAGCAGCGCCGCGACGAAAATGATCAGGATGTCGCGCACGAAGATCTTCCAGCCACGTCCCTTGCGGACGGGCTTGGATGTGTCGCTGGCTGGCACTGTGCCTGAATCCGTAGTCATTAAACCCCTGAGCTCCCAGCAAGCATATGCGTCTGGGAGCTCAGGATTGAATGAAACGCGCTGGGCGAAACCTCGTTACGAGAAGTCGCGCTTCTCCTTGATCTTCGCCTTCTTGCCGCGCAGACCGCGCAGGTAGTAGAGCTTGGCGCGACGAACGTCACCGCGGGTGACGATCTCGATGTGATCGATGATCGGGGAGTGCACCGGGAACGTGCGCTCGACGCCGACCTGGAAGCTCACCTTGCGAACGGTGAACGTCTCGCGCACGCCCTCACCCGAACGGCCGATGACGACACCCTGGAAGACCTGGATACGCGAGCGCGTGCCTTCGATGATGTTCACGTGCACCTTGACGTTGTCGCCGGCGCGGAAGTCGGGGATGTTGTCCTTGAGGGATGCTGCGTCGACGCTGTCGAGGATATGCATGGTGATTCGCTCTCTGCGCCCGCTCACAGGTCGAACGCGCTGTTGATGTACTTCAGGAAGAATGGATGCGCGCCGTAAGTCAGAACCCCGGAACCCCTGTGGCAGATCCGGTGACTGGCACGAAGGGCAATTCTCGCATATAACCGGCTCGCCGTGCCACTCAGCTTACTGAGAGGCGCTCGGGGTATCGTCGAAGACAGACATTCCCAACGAGGAGCTTTCACCACAATGAACACCAAGGCGGACTTTCCTGTCCCCACTCTCGCCGTAAGAACCGAGCCCGTGCAGCAGCGCAGCACCGAGCGCATCACCAGCCTGCTGGATGCCGCGGCTCACCTGATCGACCAGAACGGCATCGACGGCCTCACCACCAGCGACGTCGCGACCCGCTCCGGATCGTCTGTCGGCGTCGTCTACCGCTACTTCCCGAACATCCAGTCGTTGCTGCGCGCCCTTGCGATGCGCAACCTGGAGCGCTTCATCGACCGCATCAAGGATGTCGGCGAGGGTGCCGAGTGGCCCATCGCCGCCGACGCCATCATCGACGGCTACATCGACCTGGCCCGCACCGAACCCGGCTTCCGTGCGGTGCGCTTCGGCGAAGTCATCGACGAGCGCTTCATCCACCAGCCGCAGGAGGGCACGACCACGTCGATCGCCCACATGGTCGACAACCTCCTGGTATCCCGCTACGGCTTCGCGGCATCCGACGGCCTGTCCTTCGACGTGGAGGTGCTGGTCGAGCTGGGTGACGCGCTGCTTCACCGGGCGTTCCTGTACGAGGCATCCGGCGATGACCGTTTCATCGCCAAGCTGCGCTCGCTGGTGCGCGACTACCTCACGCCCTACGAGGTCTCCGCCCGGTGATCGAGCTGCGGACACCCGCGGAGATCGAGCGACTGCGCATCGCCGGCGAATTCGTCGGCAGCGTGCTCACGGCAACCGCCGCGGCGTCCGCAGTGGGCGTCAACCTCCTGGAGCTCGACGCTCTCGCCCACGACATGATTCGAGCTCGCGGTGCCGAGAGCTGCTACATCGACTACCACCCCTCGTTCGGCGGCTCGCCGTTCGGCAAGGTGATCTGCACCTCCGTCAACGACGCGGCCCTGCACGGCCTGCCGCATGACTACCGTCTGCGGGACGGCGACGTGCTGTCGCTCGACTTCGCGGCATCCGTCGACGGGTGGGTGAGCGACTCGGCGGTGACGATCATCGTGGGCACACCGCGGCCCGAGGACCAGCGGCTCATCGAGGTGACCTCGCGCGCGCTCGACGCCGGCATCGCCGCAGCGACGGTGGGAAACCGGATCGGCGACATCTCGGCCGCCATCGGTGATGTCGCGCACGCGGCCGGCCTGAAGGTGAACCTCGACTTCGGCGGGCACGGCGTGGGCACCATCATGCACGGGGACCCGCACATCGCCAACGACGGACGGGCGGGCCGTGGGCTGCCCCTGCGCGCCGGACTCGTCTTCGCCATCGAGCCGTGGTTCATGCTCGGCACGAAGAAGCTGTACACCGATGAGGACGGCTGGACTCTGCGCAGCTCTGACGGCTCACGGGCAGCACACTTCGAGCACACCGTCGCCGTCACCGACGACGGCCCGGTGGTGCTCTCCGCTCGCTAGGCCTTGTCGCCCAGCAGGTCGTCGAGATCTGCGGGCGTCGACGGCGGTTCGGGCGGGGCCGGTGGCTTCGCCAGACGTGCCGTCGTGACAACGACGGTGATCGTGATCACCACGGCGAGCACGATCACCAGAGGCCAGAGCACCAAGCCGACTGTCAGCGAGTCTGGCTCGAACGACGTCGCGATGAGCACGACGATCAGCAGGCACTCGAACCCCAACAGGATGCGCTCCGGCAGAGTCACCGATCGCGGTCGCCGGCGAGACAGCAGCACCTGAGTCAGGCCGAGCGAGATGAGCAGGCCCGGGAAGATGAAGGCGCCGTTCACGGCGAACTGGATCGAGAACAGTCCAGACGCGTCGAAGGCAAAGAAGCTCACCAGCGTGTAGATGGTGAAGGCGAGCAGTACCACCGCGACGGCGGGCTGCGACCAGTACCAGTACCTCACGAGGTTACCTCCGCGTCGGGGAGCAGATCGGGACGCACCCGCGCGGTGCGCTCGAGCTGCTGCTCGTGCCGCCAGATCGCGATCGCTCCGTGGTTGCCGCTCGTGAGAATCGGAGGCACTGCGAGACCGCGCCACTCGGCGGGCTTGGTGTAGCTCGGATGCTCCAGCAGACCCCCCTCGTGGCTCTCCTCGTCGAGGCTCTCGGGGTTGCCGATCACCCCCGGCACGAGGCGCCCCACGGCCTCGATCATCGCCATCGCGGCGACCTCACCGCCGTTGAGCACGTAGTCGCCCAGGCTGATCTCACGCACCGTTGCCCGGGATGCCGCGTACTCGACCACCCGCTGGTCGATGCCCTCGTACCGCCCGCACGCGAACACGAGGTGCGACTCGAGACTCAGCTCGCGCGCGGTCGTCTGGGTGAAGCGCTCCCCCGCCGGCGACGGGAAGATCACCGTGGTGGTGTCCACCAGGATCGCGTCGAGGGCTTCGCCCCACGGCTCGGGCCGCATGACCATGCCGGCGCCGCCGCCGTAGGGCGTGTCATCCACGGTTCGGTGCTTGTCGTGGGTGAAGTCGCGCAGATCGTGCACTCCCACCTCGATCAGGCCGCGCTCGCGCGCCTTGCCGAGCAGGGACACGTCGAGCACCCCGAAGAACTCGGGGAAGATCGTGACGATGTCGATGCGCACGAGTCGACCCTACCGGGATGGCACGCAGGAGGTCGCGGCCGCACCATGGCTCGGCATCCTCTCCGTCGTCCCGCCAGAACTCAGGCGGTGAGCACGGGCCATCCCTTGACGGAGCTCGGTAGGACGGATCGGCCTGAGTTCTTGTCCTGCGCAACCCCCCGAGCGCGGCTGAACCCCCGGCCCTCGCGAAACGGCCGGACCGCGGCGACCCATCGAGCAAGCCTTCTGGGATGAAACTGGGCACCCTGGGAATCGTCCAACTCGCCGAGCTCGAAGCGAGCGGAATCGGCCGACGCGAGCGCGATGCCGCGATCCGTAGCGGCGCTCTGGAGCGGGTGCGCAACGGCTGGTTTGCGCTTCCCGGGGCTGACCCGGATGCGTTGCGATCGGTCCGCCTCGGTGGCCGGTTGACCTGCGGTAAGGCCCTGCGCATCCATGGACTCTGGGTCGTGGATGACGCGGCCCTTCACGTCGCGGTGAACGGCAACGCGGCACGACTCCGTGATCCGGACCAGTCACGCCGTCACTGGGACCGAACGCGCCGAGTGGATGTCAGGTTGCACTGGCGATCGACGGCAATACGACCTGCAGCCATCGACGACGTGACGGCGGCGTTGGAACAATACGCGCGGTGCGCACCATTCGAACACGTCGTCGCGACGCTCGACTCGGCCCTAAACAGGCAGGTCACATCGCTCTCGACCGTGGAGTCGCTGCTTCGGCCGACTCACGATTCGGAGCGAATACTCCGCGCGCTGGATGGAGGGGCACAGTCGGGCACCGAGTCTCTCGCCCGGGTGAGGTTGCGCAGTCTGGGGCTGACCGTGCGAACTCAGGTACCAATCACGGGAGTAGGTCGGGTCGACCTTCTGATCGGTGAGCGCCTGGTCGTGGAGATTGACAGCGTTAGCCACCACCTTGGCACGCAGTACGAGCGCGACCGGCTACGCGATCTCGAGCTCGTGCGGCAGGGGTTCATCGTCATTCGTGCGTCGTACCGCACCGTGATGTACGACTGGAACGCACTCGAAAGCGCGATCCGGCAGATCGTGAGTCGCGGTGACCACCACCGGCGTTCCCTCCATCGCCGTCAGGGGCTCGCGATCCCACTGCCATGACTGGCCTTGCCGCACCGCGCAGAAACTCAGGCTGTCGACACTCGCCGAGCGCGGGTAGCAGTCAGCGCGGACCCAGAGCCTGAGTTTGCGCCATTTGAGGCGGGTTGAGTCCGGGGCGCAACGCGCGTGCAGCAGCGGGCCGGGTGCGAGCTACTCGGCCAGGGTGGGGGCGGCAGGGGCGGGCTCGACCGCCTCCGACTCGTCTGTCGCCTCTTCGTCGGCGAGGTCCTCGAAGAGGCCGAGCGGCGGGTTCACCGTCATCGTGCCCGCCTCGATGTCGACGGATGTCACGATCGCCTTCACGAACGGAACCAGCACGTCACCGGCGCTCGTGGCGATCGTCAGCAGGTCCTGGGCAGGCAGGTGGTCGATCTGCTTGACGGTGCCCACCTGGACTCCGTCACGCAGTACGGCAAGACCCACGAGCTGGTGGTCGAACCAGGCATCCTCCTCGTCGGAGGGCTCATCGAGATCCTGATCGATCCAGAGAATCGCCTTGATCAGCGATTCGGCTGCGCTGCGATCCGAAACGTTCTTGAAGAATGCGACCGGATGGCTGTTGTACCACTTGAGCTCGGACAGCTCGATGGTCTTGCCGTGCCACTCGGACTCCACCGGCACCTGAAGCGCGAACACGGCCCCCGGAACGAAACGTCGCTCCGGGGCATCCGTGTACAGCTCGACCTTGATGGCGCCCTTCAGCCCGTGTGCCTTGGTGAGCCTGCCGACCCGCAACTGCGTGTTGGCCGGCTGGGGGGCTTTCTGGGCGGACACAGCCTAGAAGTCGGTGTCGACGACGTCGACACGCACGCGGCGACCGTCAGCGAGAGCCGTGATCAGCGTGCGAAGTGCCTTCGCCGTGCGACCGGCGCGACCGATGACGCGACCGAGGTCCTCGGGGTGCACGCGCACCTCGAGGACCTCGCCGCGCTGGGAATTCTTCGCCACGACCTGAACCTGGTCAGGGTGATCGACGATCCCCTTGACCAGGTGTTCGAGAGCAGGAGCGAGCAAGACCTAGGCCTCGTCCGCGGGAGCCTCGGCGGCCTCGTCGGCGGGCGTCTCGACGACGTCACCGGCGGCGGGAGCCTCGTCGGCAGCCTCGGGCGCGGGAGCCTCTTCGACGGCGCCGTCGCTCACGGCGGTCTCCTCGACCTCGGCGGCGGGCTCGGCGGCTGCCTCCTCGACCGGGGCGGCAACGGGCTTCTCGCTCTTGGGCTTGAGCACGGGCTTCTTCTTCTCGTCAGCCTGGAACTCGACCTTGGCTTCCTTGAACTTGACGGTGCTCTTGGCACCCTTCTCGCCCTTGAAGATGCCCCAGTCGCCCGTGAGCTTGAGCAGCGCCTCGACCTGCGGGGAAGGCTGTGCGCCCACGCCGAGCCAGTACTGCGCGCGCTCCGAGTTGATCTCGATGACCGAGGGCTCCTCGGTCGGGTGGTACTTGCCGATCTCCTCGATCGAGCGACCATCGCGCTTGCTGCGCGAGTCGGCGACGACGATGCGGTAGTAGGGCGCACGGATCTTGCCGAGACGCTTCAAACGAATCTTTACAGCCACAATTCTCCTGAGTACATGTGTTGGTGGCGAACCGCAAGCCGTGGGCGTGGGGGCACACTCGGCACGAAAGCTCTGATGGATTCCACTCGCGTCTGATTAGAGGGTCGGACGGGAAGGACTCGACTGGCTATTCTGCCATGGTTTCGGCGCTGACGGGAATCCGCGCTCTGCGGCGGGACAGCGCGACGCCGACGAGACACACGACACCGCCGGCAATCGCCAGCACGGCGGGCACCTCGCCGAAGATGAGGAAGCCGAAGATGATGACGAGCGGGGGCACGACGTAGGTGGTGACGCCGAGCTGGCCGGCGGGCATCCGGGACAGGGCGTAGGCCCACGTGCTGAACGCCAAGGCGGTGGGCACGGCGCCCAGATAGACAACGCCGAGGATCGCGGGCAGCGGGGCCTCCGCGAGCCCGGTGATGAGTTCACCGGCGAACGGCAGGCAGGCGACCATGCCGATCGTCGCACCCAGCCAGGTGACCTGAGCGTTGGGCAGGCGCTTGATGGCGGGCTTCTGGGCGAGAACGCCGATCGCGTAGGTCACCGCCGAGACGATCGCCCAGAACACCCCCACTCCGTCGCCGAATGCCGCGCCGGTTCCCACGCCGATGAGCACAACCCCCACGAACGCCACCGCTGCGCCGATGGCCAGCCACTTCGGGATGCCCTCCCCGAGGAACAGTCCTGCACCGAGCGCGATCAGAATGGGCCCAACCCCGACGATCATGGCCGTGGTGCCGGCGTCGAGGGTGTGCTCCGCGATGTTGAGGGCCACGTTGTAGGCGCCGAACCACGCCACGCCGTAGATGACGATGAGCAGCCACTCGCGCGCGGTCGGGCGCACCCAGCGGCGCCCGGCCAGCACGACGATCCCCAGCAGAACCGCACCCACTGCCAGGCGGCCGAGGGCCAACGCGCCGCCCGTGAAGTGCGGCCCCGTGCCCCGGATGACGATGAACGCACTCGCCCACGCGAGGATCGTGACGATGATCGCCGTCAGAACAAGCGGATGCAGACGTGCGGGGGCGGTGCTCATGGGTTCACGCTACTGCGAGCCACCGCCATCCCGACCGGTCGCACGACGCGATGACCGAAACCCGCCGAACTATGGCAGACGGGCGACCTCGACGGTGCGCGGCCAGGGGCGCACGCGTTCGATCTGAGCGGCCAGCCCGAGGATCGCCGCCTCGCCGGCTCCATCCGCCCGGGGTGCGACCACGATCTGCACCGCGAGGGGTACCTGCGCGGTCGAGTGCCATCCCGCGGGGATGCTCGCGGCCGGCCAGCCGAGGAGATTGAACAGCGACGGGTACGGCGCGTACCGGATGTTGGCCATGAGGTTCTGGTACCACCCGCGCTGACCCCACGCCACGGCCTCGAGCCCGGGCTGGGCCAGCGTCGGCGTGAGCAGCACGTCATAGTCGTCGAAGAAGGCGGTGACCTGGGCGCGGATGCGGTCCACCGGTTTCGGGTTGAGCCAGCCGAGCCTGCGCGCGAGTCGCCCGAGCCGGGCGTGCGTGCGGATGCGCGGCTCGAGTTTGCGCTGGTCGAGCAGTGCGGCATCCGTCTCGGTGCCCGCGAACCACCGGGCGAGCAGCGGCAGCGGGTTAGCCGGGTAGGGGAAGGACACCTCGGTGACCGTGTGCCCCAGCGCCCGCAGAGCGTCGGCGGTCTCGGTGACGCCGCGCCGGAACTCCGGGTCGGTGCGCACGAGCGCGGACGGTTCGTTGGTCGCTACCGCGATCCGCAGCGGCGTTGCGGGCTCGGTGACCGTGGCGAGGCCGGGGCGCGCGGCCAGCACCGAGAGCATGAGCGCCGCATCCGCCACAGTCGTCGCGAGCGGGCCGTTCTCGCTCATGCCGAGCCAGGCATCCACCCCGATCTCCTGCGGCACGAGGCCGGCGCCGGGCTTGAGCCCGAAGAGGCCGCAGTTGGCGGCCGGAATACGGATCGAGCCCATGCCGTCGTTGCCGTGCGCGATCGTGACGAACCCGGATGCCACGGCTGCGGCACTTCCCCCCGACGAGCCGCCCGGGGTGCGGCTGCGGTTCCACGGGTTGTGGCTGATTCCGTACACCGAATCGGTGGCACCGAATACGCAGAGCTCGGGTACCCGGGTGAGCCCGACGACCACGGCTCCCGCGTCGCGGAGGCGCGCGACCACGGGGTGGTCCGCCGCCGATGGTGCGTCGGATGTCGCAGCGGAGCCGTCGCGCAGCGGTTCGCCCGCGACCGGGATGTTGTCCTTGATCGCCACCGGCACGCCGGCCAGCGGCAGGCTGGAGCGATCGGCACGGGCATCCACCGCGGCGGCCTCCGCGAGTGCACGCTCAGCGCGCACCAATTGGAACGCCCCGACGTCGTCGGACTCGATGCGAACCAGGGCGGCACGGGTCGCGTCTACGGCAGTGGTGCTGCCGGCGCGCACGGAAGCAGCGAGCGCGGCGGCGGTGGCGGGTTCATGGGCAGACGACGGTGTCATGGCCTCATCGTAGGCCGCCGCCGAGCCCCGCGTCAGAGCCCCGCGTCAGGCGTTCTGCTGGTCGCGCCAGACGAGCCACTCGCGCACGATATCGAGCGGGTAGTCGGGCCCGGAGATGCCGATCGTGAACAGCGTGACGCCCAACTCGCGCAGTTCGTCTGCGGTGGACAGATCCTTCACCCGCTGCTCGCTAGAGAACTCGATCTCGCTGATGTCGCGACCGACCGTGTCGCAGTGCTCCTGCAGAATGCCGATCTTGCGCGGCAGGTCGGCAGGCGGCACGAAGCTGTGCCAGATGTCGGCGTGCTTGGCGACGAGCTTGAGCGTCTTCTGCTCGCCGCTGCCGCCGATGAGGATCGGGATGTCCCGCAGGGGTGCGGGGTTCAACTTCTGCCAGCGAGACTCGATGCGGGGCAGGGCTTCGGCCAGCGCATCCAGTCGACTGCCAGCGGTGCCGAACTCGTAGCCGTACTCGTCGTAGTCACGCTCGAACCACCCCGATCCGGTGCCGAAGATGAACCGGCCGCCCGAGATGTGGTCGAGGGTGCGTGCCATGTCGGCCTGGAGGTCGGGGTTGCGGTAGCTGTTGCAGTTGACGAGGGTGCCGAACTCGACGTTGGTCGTGAGTTCGGCCCACGAGCCGAGCTCGGTCCACGCCTCGAAGTGCAGCCCGTCTTTGTCTCCGGAGAGCGGGAAGAAGTGGTCCCAGTTGAAGAGGATGTCGACGCCCATGTCGTCGAGCGCGCGAACTGTGTCGCGAACCTTGGGGTAGAGGGCGTGCTGAGGCTGCACCTGGATACCCAGGCGGACGGGACGTGAGGTCATGCTTCCACGCTACCCGCGTTCGGAAGCGCCTCGGCGCGGTCGGCTAGCGCTTCGGGACCGGCCCGGTTGAGTCGCGCACCAGAAGGGTCGTGTGCAGCCGCTGCTGGTGCACCCGGGAGCTGTCGGACGCCGAGATCGACTCGACGAGAAACTCGGCGGCCAGACGTCCCTTGCTCTCGATGGGCTGACGCACCGTCGTCAGGCTCGGCATCGACCAGCTCGCCTCGGCGAGGTCATCGAAACCGCTGACCGACACCTCGCCGGGCACCGACACACCGGCGTCCCGTGCCGCGTCGAGCACACCGAGCGCGATGATGTCGCTGAACGCCACGATGGCCGTCGGTCGATCGGGCTCGCCCCAGATCTCCTGGAACGCCCGCATCCCACCGAGGCGCGTGCAGGGCACCTCACGGATGCTGATACCGGGACTCTCCGGAGTGAGATCGTGGTCGGCGAGCGCGGCGAGCGCGCCCTGCATCCGGCGCAGCATCGGTCCGCGCCACTTCGTGTACCCTCCCTCGATGCCGGTCTCGATGGCGAGGATCGCAATCGAGCGGTGACCGAGATCCAGCAGGTGGCGCACGAGCTGCTCGATGCCCTCGCTGTCATCGATCTCCACCGACGACACCCCCTCGTGCAGCTCGCTGTCGACGAGGACGAACGGGATGTCGCGCTGTCGCAGCGCGCTCACCTCACCGCGGTCGTACTCGAGCCCGCTCACGATGAACCCGTCCACCGCCGCGTAGGGAATGGTTTTGAGCATGGATCCGCGCAGCGGCGGGGCCAGCAGCAGCGTGAACCCCTCCCTCTGGCAGGTCTGGCCGATGCCCTGCAGGAATTGCGAGTAGTACGGGTTCTCCAGCACCTTGTCGAGCTGCTGCGGCAGCAGAAGGCCGAGGCTGTTCGTGCGCCGGGTGCGCAGCATTCGGGCGGCGGGGTCCTGCGCGTACCCGAGATCCGCGGCGACGGCGAGGATGTGCTTGAGCGTGGCTTCGGAGAGCCGGGAATTGTCGTTGAAGGCCAGCGACACGGCCGTCTTGGAGACGTTGGCGCGCTCGGCCACGTCCTGCATCGTCACTCGACGGGTCTTCACGACTCTCCACCTCCTCCCGTAAGTATGACGATAGCTCGCGGCGCCACCTCATCCCGATGACCCCAGATGGCCTCACCTTTGAGCGAACCCAGCGGAAAGGGCTCGTCGCCCCGGTTGACCACGAGTGTGACGGTCTCGCCGGTCGCGGCCGTGCGAACGAGTGAGACGACATCAGGCGTGATTGCCACCACGCGCTGCGAGCCGCGGCGCAGGGCGGGGTGCTCCGCCCGCACCGCCAAGAGGTCGGTCAGATAGTTGAGCAGATCGTGATTCCACAGTGTGCGGTCCCAGGGCATCGTGCCGCGGCATTCGGGATCGTTGTCTCCCCGCAGGCCCACCTCGTCGCCGTAGTAGATCATCGGGGCACCCTCAGCCATGGCGAGGAGGGCGTATGACAGCTTGGTCGCCGCGATGTCGTCTCCGTGCCGGGTGACGAGTCGCTCGGTGTCGTGGCTTCCGAGAAGGTTGAGCATCGCGGGACGAGCCGCCTCGGGAACTCGCGCCGTGAGGTCATTCATTCCCCGCGCGAACTGCTCGGCGTCGATCGTACGATCCGCGATGAATCCGAGTACGAGGTCGCGGAGGGTGTAGTTCATGGTGCCGTCGGCGAGATCTCCCTGCAGCCACTGCTCCGGCTCGCGCCACTCCTCGGCGACGATGTACAGGTTCTCGTCCGCACCCTTGACGACGTCGCGGAAGCCGCGCCAGAAGTTGTCGTTGATGAAGTACGGAACGTCGAGCCGCCAGCCGTCGATGCCCTGATCGATCCAGTACTTCGCGACCCGGTAGTGGTGATCCCGAACCTCGGGGTTGTAGGCGTTCCACTTAGGCAGGTAGTAGCACCCGGAGCAGGTGCGGTAGTTGGGCTCAGGGTGCGGCGTCACAGGGAAGTTCTCGACGGAGAACCAGTTGACGTACTCGGATGCCGCCTCCTTCTCCACCACGTCGCGAAACGCCCAGTGTCCATCGCCGCAGTGGTTGAAGACTGCATCGAGCACGATTCGGATTCCGCGAGCGTGCGCCGCATCGACGAACCGGCGGAACGCCGACAGGTCGCCGAGGCGATGATCGATCGCGAAGTAGTCCTTCGCGTCATACCGGTGATTGGTGTCGGCCTCGAAGATCGGGGTCAGATAGATCGCGTTCGCACCGAGGGACTCGATGTGGTCGAGGTGCTCGGTGATGCCCGCGAGGTCACCGCCGAAGAAGTTGTCCCTGGTGGGCTCAGCGCTCCATGGCTCAACTCCGGGCGGGTCGAGAGCGGGGTCGCCGTTTGCGAATCGCTCAGGGAAGATCTGGTAGAAGACCGCGTCGGCCAGCCAGTCGGGGGTGTTCATGTCAGTCCTTCAGTCCGCTCGCGGCAATCCCCCGCACCAGGGCGCGTTGGAAGACCATGAAGACGATGATGCTCGGGATGGTGGCGGTGAGAGTTCCCGCCATCAGGTAATTCCACGATGTTCCGTACCGCCCTTGGAACGCCGAAAGGCCGATCTGGATGGTGCGCAACTCGTCGGAGTTGGTCACCAGCAGCGGCCACAGGAAGTCGTTCCATGCGAAGAGGAAGCTGAAGATCGCCAGCGTCGCGAATGCGGGAAGCGAGAGTGGAACCATGATGCGGAAGAAGATGCCGATGCGGCTACACCCGTCGATGCGCGCGGCATCCTCGAGCTCTGCCGGTATCGAGGCGAAGTACTGCCTCAACAGGATGATGCCGAACACGTCCGCCAGCCGAGGCACGATGAGCCCAGCGTAGGTGTCGATCCAGCCGAACGATGCCACCAGCGAGTACGCGGGGATCACGGTCACGAACGTCGGGATCATCAGCGCCCCGAGCAGCACGATGAACAGTGCGTTCTTGAGGGGGAATCTCAGCCGGGCGAAGGCGTAGGCGGCGAACGCATCCAGAACCAGGTGTCCTCCGACGATCCCCGCCGCCATGATCAGGCTGTTCAGGTAGTACTGGCCGAACGGCGCCGCCTCCCAGGCGACCGCGTAGTTCTCCCAGTGCCAGGAGGTGGGGAAGATCGAGCTGTTGGAGTAGGTCTCCGCCCGCGACTGCAGGGAGGTCGTGAACATCCACAGGAAGGGCAGCACGACAACTGCCGACCCAAGGAGCAGAACGGCATGCCTGCCCACGCTCGTGACGGTGCTGCGCTTCATCGGAGGGACGACCTTCCCGACCCGGACGCGCGCCAGTTGACGAGGGTGACCCCGAGCACAAGGAAGAGCGTGACGAACGCGATGGCCGTGCCGTAGCCGAAGTCGCTGAGCCGGAATGCCTGGCGGTACATGATCATGCCCAGCACCTCGGTTCCACCCTGCGGTCCACCGCCGGTGAGCACGTAGACGAGGTCGAATGCCTGGAAGCACGTGATGAGGGCCTGAACCACGACGAAGAAGGTCATGGGGCGCAGCAACGGCACGGTCATGTAGCGCAGGCGCTGGACGAAGTTCGCGCCATCCATCTGGGCTGCCTCGAACACACCGACCGGAAGGGCCTGGAGGGCAGTCAGGTAGAGGATCGCGTTGAAGCCGACGTTCTTCCAGACGGTGAGCAGGGTGAGGGCTCCGAGGGCGAGCCATCGATCCTGAAGCCAGTCGGGGCCGGCAACGCCGACCCCAGCGAGGACGGTGTTGACGAACCCGGAAGGATCCAGCATGTACCGCCAGACGATGGCTGCGGCGACCGATGAGGTGACAGCGGGAAGGAAGTAGACACCCCGGTAGAAGCCGCGGCCCCGCAGCGGTGCGTCCAGCAGCAGAGCGACTACGAGCCCGGATGCGACGCTCAGCACGGATACGCCCACCGCATAGATGCAGGTGACCAGGAGCGAGTTCCAGAACTCGGGATCCTGGCTCAGGCGCACGTAGTTGTCGAAGCCGATGAATTCCTTGACGGGCGAGAACCCGTTCCAGGAGGTGAGGCTGATGTACCCGGCCGAGATGATCGGATAGATGACGAAGACACCCAGCACGACCAGCGCCGGCAGAAGGAAGAGCCCGGCCGTCAGCAGTTCCTCCCTGCTGTAGCGCTCGCGCGGAGCTCCGCCCCGGCCGCTGGTGCGACCGGGGCGGAGCTCGGAGTGCATCTTTGTCAACGACTAGCCCTTGGCGATGACGTCGTTGACAGCCTTCTCGGCGTTCGCCAGCGCGTCGTCCACCGAGACGGCACCGGTGAGCGCCTTCTCGATCTCCTTCGCGAATGCGAGCGAAATCGCCGGGTACAGCGGGGTGTTCGGTCGCGCGTGGGCAACTGCCATCTGCTCGACGTAGGGGCGCAGGCGCGGCTGGTTCTCGTCGACCCAGCCGAGGTAGTCTGCGCTGGTCGCGATCGAGTTGGTCACCGGAAGCATGCCGGTGGCCTCGCTCCAGCTGAGCACCTGCTCGGGCTCGAGGAACCATGCCAGGAAGTCAGCCGCCGCCTTGGTGGTCTCGGGGCTGTTGTCGAAGACCATCGCCTGCTCGCCACCGAGGTTCGTCGCCGGCGTGCCGCTCTCCGGATAGGGTGCGGTGCTCACGCCGAAGTCGAACGGCGGGTCAGGAGCCCAGATGCCGACCATCCAGGAACCGTCGGTGGCCGAGGCAACCTCGCTCTTGCCGAGCTCGCCCCACGCGCCCACCTTGCTGAGACCCGAGTCGATCAGTTCCTTCCAGTAGCCCAGGGCTTCCTTGCCTGCTGCGGTGTTGAACGCCGCAGCGCTGTTGTCAGCGGTGAGGAATTCGCCGCCGGCCTGCCACAGGTTGACCTGGAAGTTCCACGTGAGGCCCTCTCCGTTGTCGCCGGCCTGGGTGAAGAGCTCGTACGCGGGCTTGCCGGTCTTGGCGAGGATGACGGCGCCATCCGCCTTCAGTTCCTCCCACGTGGTGGGGGGCGACGCCGGGTCGAGACCGGCCTCTTCGAAGAGCGTCTTGTTGTAGATGTAGCCGAGGTTGTTCGCCGAGACGGGCACCGAGACCTGCTTGCCGTCGATCGTTCCGAACGACGTGAGCGCCGGGTTGATGTCGGAGATCACGTCGGCCGGCAGCAGCGGGCCGAGGTCGGCGAGTGAGCCGATCTGGTTGATCTGCGGCACCCACACGAGGTCGCCGATGGCGATATCGGGAAGGGTGTTGGATGTTGCCGACGCGCGCAGCTTCGTGAGGAAGTCGGCGTTGGGAACGTTCGAGGTCTTGATCTCGACGCCCTCGTGGCTGGCGTTGTAGTCGTCGACCATCGCGTCGAAGGTGTCGGCGTTGGTTCCGTCCCAGTAGTGCCAGACGGTCACCTCGACCGTGTCCGAGCCGGTTGAGCCGCCCCCAGCGGCACAGCCCGTGAGGCCGAGCGCTGCGGCGGCCACAACTGCGGCTACCCTAAGTGAACTGCGGTGCATCATTGCTCCTCATGTGTGATTGTGGCCCGGTGGGGCCGTGGATTCCAGTTGTGGTGCTGGTGAGTCCCGCGGGACTCGTTCCGTCAGAGCCGACGGTGGTGCGCGCGTCATCGCGCACCACCGTCAGCCAGACGGCGCTATTGGCGGGGATGACCGAGCCATCCCCGATGTGCTCCGACCCGAGCACGGCGTCGGCGTTCCACTCCCGTGGCACGTCAACGGGCGAATCACCGAAGTTGACGGCGCAGATACCGCTCCCGCGCCGGAAGGCGAGGAGGCTGGGATGCCCGCTCGCCAGCCAGTCGATGTCCGGCCCGGAGAACGTGTCGCGCTTGCCTGCAATGGCTCGCCTGAACACCGCCAGAGTCGAATCATCTGAGAGGTCCTGCGTGTTGGCCGCGTAGTCCGCGAACCACTGCGGCTGCGGCAGCCACGGGGCCGAGGTTGAGGAGGGCGGGCTGAAGCCGAATGTGGGTGACGCCGCGTCCCAGGGAAGCGGCACGCGGCATCCGTCACGACCGAGTTCTTCTCCGTTGGAGCGGAGCCAGATCGGATCCTCGCGGGCCTCATCGGGAAGGTCGAATACCTCGGGTAGACCGAGTTCCTCCCCCTGATAGAGGTAGACCGTTCCGGGGAGCGCGAGCTGCAGCATCGTTGCTGCCTTCGCGCGCCGCACCCCCAGCGCGAGATCGGCGTCTCCTCGTCGACGCGCCGCCGCGATCATGTCGGTCGGCAGCGGCGCATCCAAGTGCTGCTCCTGACCGAAGCGAGTGGCGGGCCGGTGCACGTCGTGGTTGGACAGCGTCCATGCCGGTGGACCGCCGACGCGCTCGGCCTGCACGAGTGCCCGGTCGATGGCGGCGGCCATGCGCGTCGCCTCCCAGGGTTGCACCAGGAGGTCGAACGTGAAGGCCTGGTGCAATTCGTCGGCAAGCAGGTACTGCGCCATGGCCTCGATCGTGGGCACCCAGATCTCGCCCACGAAGTACCGCTGGGGCTCGTACTCGGTTCCGATCGCCCGCCACCGCCGGTAGATCTCGTGCACTTCGGGCTGATCCCACATCGCGTAGTTGTGGCCGTCGCCCAGCGCGTCGGGCATCGCTGAATCCTTGAACAGTCCGTGGGCGACATCGATGCGGAATCCGTCGACCCCACGGTCGAACCAGAACCGGAGAACCCCGTCGAAGTACTCGACGACATCGCGGTTGCGCCAGTTGAAGTCGGGCTGACTCGCATCGAACGCGTGGAAGTACCACTGACCGTCGTCAACGCGCGTCCAGGCCGCACCGCCGAAGACGCTCTGCCAATTGTTGGGAGGTAGCTCGCCGTCTACGCCGCGGCCGTCTCTGAACAGGAATCGGTCACGGGCCGCACTGCCCGGTGCCGAGGCAATCGCGTCGAGGAACCACTGGTGCTGGTCCGAGCAGTGGTTCGCCACCATGTCCATCAGCACGCGGATGCCGCGAGAGTGAGCATCGGCAACGAGCGCCTTGAGGTCTTCCGCGGTGCCGTAGGACGGATCGATGGCGCAGTAGTCCGCGATGTCGTAACCGTGATCGCGCTGAGGCGACACGTAGCAGGGGTTGAGCCAGATCGCATCGACGCCCAAGCGCTCGAGGTGGTCGAGGCGCGAGGTGAGGCCCGCCAGATCTCCGATGCCATCACCATTCGCGTCAGCGAATGAGCGCAGGTAGACCTGATAGATCACCGCGTCGTGCCACCAGTTCGTGCTCATGCTCACCTTCGAGTTGTTTAGTGTATCGATACACTAAACCGAAGTGATAAGAGCGCGCAAGTCCTCTGGCACGGGAATGTTCCCGGAGGAACGGCCTATTCGGCCGTCGCACTGAGCGGTCGGCTAGCGCCCGAGGAACTTCTGCAGGCTCGCCAGTTCTTCTTCGCTCGGACCGCCCGGCTTCGACCCCAGACCGAAGCCTGAGCCAGCCGCGGCAGCGGGCTTGGCGGATGCCTCGGCGGCGAGCGCCGCGTTCTCGGCCGCCCGCTTGGCGGGGTTGCCCGAGCGGGAACCCTTCTTCTTCGGCTGCTGCTTGGAGCCACCGAACTTCTGGCCAGGGATCGGACCCATGCCGGGGATCTGCGGTGTGCCGCCCTTGGCCACGGTCTTCATCATCTTCGCGGCCTGCTCGAAGCGGTTCACGAGCGCGTTCACCTCGGTGACCGTCGTGCCCGAACCGCGAGCGATGCGCACCCGGCGGGACCCGTTGAGCACCTTGGGCTGGCGCCGCTCCTGAAGCGTCATCGACTGGATGATTGCCTCGGTGCGGGTGATCTCGCTCTCGTCGAAGTTGTCGAGCTGCTGGCGCATGCCCTTGGCGCCCGGAAGCATGCCGAGCATGTTCTTGATCGAGCCCATGTTCTTGAGCTGCTGCATCTGGCTGAGGAAGTCCTCGAGCGTGAAGGTGTCGGTCGCGAACTTCTCGGCGACCTTGCGCGACTCCTCCTCGTCGAACGTCTTCTGCGCCTGCTCGATGAGGGTGAGGATGTCACCCAGGTCGAGGATGCGACTGGCCATGCGGTCGGGATAGAACGGCTCGAAGTCGTCCAGCCCCTCACCAGTACTCGCGAACAGGATGGGTCGGCCGGTGACACTCGCCACCGACAGCGCGGCGCCACCGCGGGCATCCCCATCGAGCTTGGAGAGAACGACACCCGTGAAGTCGACGCCGTCCTGGAAGGCTCGGGCGGTCGTGACCGCATCCTGACCGATCATCGCGTCGATGACGAACAGCACCTCGTCGGGGTCGATGGCCTTGCGGATGTTGCTGGCCTGCTTCATGAGCTCGGCATCGACGCCGAGACGGCCGGCCGTGTCGACGATGACCACGTCGTACTGCTTGGACTTGGCGTGCTTGAGGGCCTCCTTGGCGACCTTCACCGGGTCGCCCTTGCCGTTGCCGGGTTCGGGGGCGAACACGGGAACGCCCGCCTGCTCCCCCACCACCTGCAACTGCGTGACGGCATTGGGACGCTGGAGGTCGGCCGCAACCAGCACCGGCGTGTGGCCCTCGGACTTCAGCCACTTCGCGAGCTTGCCCGCGAGCGTGGTCTTACCGGCGCCCTGGAGGCCGGCGAGCATGATCACCGTGGGTGGCTGTTTGGCGAACTGGATGCGCCTGGCCTCGCCACCGAGAATCGCCACGAGCTCGTCGTTGACGATCTGCACGACCTGCTGTGCCGGGTTCAGAGCCTTGGACACCTCGTCGCCGAGCGCGCGCTCCCGCACCCGCCCCGTGAAGTCCTTGACGACCTCGAGGGCGACGTCGGCGTCGAGCAGGGCGCGACGGATCTCGCGGACGGTACCGTCGACATCCGCGGGGCTGAGCTTGCCCTTGCCGCGGAGGTTCTTGAACGTGTCGGCGAGACGGTCGGTGAGGTTTCCGAAGATGGCCATGGTGCAGCCAGTTTATCCGGGCGGGAGCCGAGTACCCTGATTCGCATGCCCCTCATCGTGCCGTTCGGCGGCTCCACGCCCCAGGTTGCCGACACCGCCTGGGTTGCACCCAACGCGACGCTGATCGGTGACGTGACGTTGCACGAGCGCTCGAGCGTCTTCTACGGAACCGTGCTGCGGGCCGACGTCGCATCCATCACTCTCGGCGAGCGCAGCAACCTGCAGGACAACGTGACGGTGCACTGCGACAGCGGCGTGCCCACGACTATCGGCTCGGGCGTGAGCGTCGGCCACGCGGCCACCCTGCACGGCTGCACCATCGAGGACGACTGCCTCATCGGCATGGGTGCGACTGTGCTCAACCACGCGGTGATCGGCACCGGCTCGCTGGTGGCCGCGGGCACCGTCGTGCTCGAGGGCACGATCGTGCCGCCCGGGTCGCTCGTCGCGGGGGTACCCGGCAAGGTGCGGCGCGAGCTGACGGACGAGGAGCGGGCGGGCATCCGCGCCAACGGCGAACGGTACGTGCAGTACGCGGTCGCGCACCGGGAGGCGACCGGCTGATGCGAGGGGCGTCGCTGGTCGGCGTACTGGCACTGACAGCGGTGCTGGCGGGATGCTCGGCGCCCGCCCCCGTGCCCGGAGGTTCCGACTCCGCCCCCACCGCGGCTGCCGGAGCGCCCTCCTCGTCGCCCACGGCCACGCCGTCCCCCACCGCGGCTGACTTCGCGGTGCCGTCGAACTGCGATGGCCTGCTGCCGCCGGAGCTCGCTGCATCGTTCGCCTCACAGGGCCTCACGGGGAGCGAGGTCGCGGTGTTCGGCGACGTCGCCGTCGGCGATCCGATCCCCGTGCTCGACTACGACACCAACGTGGACAGCGGCGTCGTCATGGCGGACTACCTGTTCTGCGAGTGGACCGGGTCTGACCAGACCATCGACATCTTCCTGGGCCGCGTCGACGCCACCAGCCGCCCGCTCGTCGTCAGCGAGTTCTGGTCGTTCGACCGACGCATCGACCGCACCGCTGCCACGGTGGTGATGACCTTCGACGGGATGATCCCCGGCGTCGGGCAGGGACCGGCGAACTACTGGGCACTGCGCACGAACTCGGAACTCAAGGTCGACGTCTCGCCGGGAGACGAGCAGGCACGCCAGCTGGCGCAGTCGATCGCCGATCAGGTAGCCGCCCACGTGATGACCGACTGAGCCTGCCCGGGCGACTGCAGCTACTCGGTCGCGACGACGTCCCAGTCTCCGAAGAGCGCAAATCCCGCGGATGCCGCGAGCGCAACGGATGAGGCGTTGTCGAACTGGCACCGGTACTGCGGCTCGTAGCCCCTCTCGATCGCCAGGGCGCTCATTGCCCGCACGGTCGTGCGCCCGAACCCACGACCGCGGAACTCGGGGAGGGTGATGACACCGAGGTCGGCCAGTCGCGAGCCGTCCCACGGGTACATGCTGGCCGCCGAGACCAGACGGCCATCGAGGATAGTTCCGAACACGAGCCAGTGGTCGAGCTCGACGAAGGCGTCATCGAGGTCGTCTTCGGGCGCCTCCTCGGTGAACCGGTCGAACAGCGGGGCGTCTTCATCGGTCAGGGGTCGGGTCTGCGAGTCGACCGGCTCGAGTCTGAGTGCCTCCTGCTGGGCGACCGGGAGGTAGAAGAGGTGATCCGGCCCGTTGAGTTCGAGACCGGCGGCGGCGAGGCGTCGGACCAGCTCCTCGGCGCTGACCGTCACCGCCGGCGAAAGGGCGAGCTCTTCGGCACGCGCGGGTGTGACTGTCAGCAGCCTCCTGCCGTCGGCGACCGACAGCACCGAGACCGAACGGGAGTCGCTGAGCGTCGGATCGATGACGACCGTGAAGTCAGCGGAGATCTCGGGTGCCGACTCCGGCTTCCAATAGGTCGTGACGGCGGAGGAGAACACGCCGACAGGTTACTGGAAGCCCGGGTCGGCTGCGATGCGGATCAGGATCACAGCCACCAAGGGCACCAACGCCACGATGATCGTCACGACGGCGAGGGCTCGGGAGTTGCCCTTCACCAGGTTGACGATCGCAAGCACCAAGGCCGCCAACACCACGAGGGCCGCGACGATGAAGACGATCTCGTAGGGCAGCGCGCCGCTGCCCCCGCCGGAGAGTGCCGCCGAAATGCCGGTGACGAACGCCCAGGACATCGCTGCTACACCGACGATGGCCGCGATCAGCGGGATGACTCCGCGAGTAGTTTTCACGTCGCTCAGCCTACGAGACCCTGCACGAACACGTGAGGGGTGAAGCCGGTGAGATCTCCGATGCCCTCGCCCTGACCGACGAGTTTGATCGGGATGCCGGTCTTCTCCTGAACCGCGAGCACGAAGCCGCCCTTCGCCGAGCCGTCCAGCTTGGTGAGCACGAGTCCCGTCACACCGGCGTGCTCGATGAACGCCTCCGCCTGAGCTAGGCCGTTCTGCCCGGTCGTCGCGTCGAGCACCAGCAGCACCTCAGCGATCTCGGTCTGCTTCTCCAGCACCCGGCGGATCTTGCCGAGCTCGTCCATCAGGCCACTCTTGGTCTGCAGCCGCCCGGCCGTATCGATGAGAACGATCTCGATGCCCTCGCGCTGCGCACGCTCGACGGTCTGGAACGCGACGGAGGCCGGATCCTGACCCTGCTGCTGCGGCTTGACGATCGCCGCTCCCCCGCGCTCGGCCCAGGTGGCGAGTTGCTCGACCGCGGCAGCGCGGAACGTGTCCGCGGCGCCGACGACGACCGTGCGGCCGTAGCCGGTGAGGAACTTCGCGAACTTGCCGATCGTGGTGGTCTTGCCGACACCGTTGACGCCGACGACGAGCACGACGGCGGGTCGCGCCGAGAGACGGAGGGTCGGGTCGAGGCGGGCTAGGCGTTCCTCGAGGGTCTCGCGGAGCATCCGCTTCAGATCGGCGGGATCTGTCGTGCGGAACTTGGCGACGCTCGCGCGCAGCTCCTCGACGATCGAGTCGGTGATGTCGGGGCCGAAGTCCGCCGAGATCAGCGCGTCTTCGAGGTGCTCCCAGGTCTCCTCATCGATCGTCGCGCGGGAGAACATGCCCTTGAGCGCGCCGGAAAGCGACCACGATGCCATGGCTCAAGGGTAGGGCACCCTCGGCGGGTTGCCCGGGAGGTCAGGACAGGCCGAATGTGGACAGCGAGACGAGCGACTGGTTGTAGGGCGCGAAGACGTCGACGAGATCGAGGGTCGTGTCCAGACTTGTGCCGGAGCCGGCGAACCTGACCAGGACGCCATATCCGGTGTCGGTGTTCGTGTAGGCCCCGCCACCCTTGGCGGTGAAACCGCCGCCCAGAAGATCGCGGGCGACGGAATCGGCGAGTTCGCTGTCGCCCGGGAGAATCGCCCACGTCGACAGCTCGCCGCCCACGTCAGCGGTCACCACGCAGGCCTTGGCAAGCACGGCAGTGCCCACCAGCTGCACAGCGAACTTCTTCGGTTCGACCTCGTAGTACCGAGTGCCTTCGGGCGCGGTGGCGTCGAGGCGTTGCACGATCTTCGGGCACTCGCTCCATCCGCTCTTCACCGTCGGAGTTGGTGTTGGAGTCGGTGACGCGGTCCGCGTGGGCACGACGGTGGGTGTCGACGACGTGGGGGGCGCGGTCGGTGCTGGCTCGGTGCCGCAGCCCGACAGGGCGAGAACAGCAACGAGCAGTAGTCCCGGACTCAGGCGCATCACAACTGCACGGTACCGCGTGCCCACCCATTCGTGCCAGCGCGCTGGGATATCTCCCGCGCGAGAGTCGCAGCGAGCGCTCGGCTGCGTCTAGCTCGCCGACCGCTCCCCGACCCGCTGCCCCACGACGGCGCTGATGCCGTCGGCGCGCATGCTGACGCCGTAGAGGGCGTCGGCGATCTCCATGGTGCGCTTCTGGTGGGTGATGACGATGAGCTGGGATGTCTCGCGCAGGTCTTCGAAGATGGTCAGCAGTCGCCCGAGGTTCGCGTCATCCAGGGCGGCCTCGACCTCGTCCATGATGTAGAACGGGCTGGGGCGCGCCTTGAAGATCGCGATGAGGAGGGCCACGGCCGCGAGGGAGCGCTCGCCGCCGCTCAGCAGCGACAGGCGCTCGATCTTCTTGCCCGCGGGCTTCACGGTCACCTCGATGCCGGTGGTGAGCATGTTGTCGGGGTCGGTGAGGTGAATGCTGCCGGTGCCGCCCGGGAACAGGATCGGGAAGACCTGGTTGAAGGCCGCACGGGTGTCCTCGAACGCTGAGCCGAAGATGTCCTGCATCTTCTCGTCGATCTCGTCGATAATCGTGAGGAGGTCCTTGCGGGTGTTCGTCAGGTCGGTCAACTGCTCGGTGAGGAACTTGTGGCGCTGCTCGAGCGCCTCGAACTCCTCGAGGGCCAGCGGGTTGACGCGGCCGAGCTGCGCGAGCTTGCGCTCGGCCGCCGCGAGACGGGCCTGCTGCTCGACGCGCACGAATGGCTTACCCGCTGGTTGAGTAGCCTCCGCAGGAGGCGTATCGAAACCTTCGTTGTCCGTCGATGAGGTTTCGATACGCGCCGCTTCCGCGTCGCTACTCAACCCGCCCTCCACGGGGATCGGCACCTGCGGCCCGTACTCGGCTACGAGCACGTCCTCCACGAGTCCCAGCTCCTCGCCCGCGCGCTCGAGGAGCGTCGACAGGTGCAGCTTCTTCTCGTAGATCTGCATCTCGAGACCGTGCACGTTCTCGCTGATCGCGCTCAGCCGCTCGCGCAGCGAACTCTCCTCGCGCCGCAGCGTCGCGAGCTCCTCGTTCTGGGCGGAGCGCTCCGCCTCCTTCGCCGTCAGGTCGACGCGCGCCTGCGACACCGAACGGTCCACCGAGTCGAGCACAGCGGGCAACGCCGCGATCACCTCGGTCGCCGCGGCCACCTGACGCTGACGGATGACGGTGAGCCGAGCCTGTTCCTCGGCCGCCTCCCGCTCGGCCACGAGCTGTGCGGCCAGAGCCTCGGCGCGTGCGCGCTCCGCGCGCACTCTCTCCCGGATCGTCTCCAGCTGGATGCGCTGCTCGAGCTCGGCGGCGCGAGCCGTCTCGACCTCGGCCAGCACCGAATCGCGGGCGGAGACATCCAGCATCGGGCGGGGAGCCGACTCGTACTCCTGGTGGTCGGCGACGGCACGCTCGACCGCGGCCTCGGCTTCGCGCACCTTCTCGGCGGTGAGTTCGAGGCCCTGCGACAGGCGCTCCCACTCGGCCTGCGCGGCCTCGAGCTGGATGCGGAAGCGTCCGAGTTGCTCGGACTGGGCGGCCAGGGCCGCGTCGTACTCGCGCAGGGCGGTGAGGGCGGCGGCGGCATCCGTCTTGGCTGTCTCGAGCGCTCCGCGCTTCTCGGCGAGGGCGAAGCGGGTGCGCTCGATCTGGGTGGTGACCGTGGCGAGCTTGGCCGCGGCGGCGTCGCGCTCGGCGACCAGCTCGAGGCGGGAGCGCTTGGCACCCGAACCGCCGCGCAGCACGTAGCGGGTGAGCACGTCACCCTGCTTGGTGACGAAGGTGGCGTCGCCGATCTTGGCGAAGGCGGAGCGCGCGGCATCGAGATCGTCGGCGATGTAGACGCCGGCGAGCAGGCCCAGCACACCGTCGGGTGCGGTGACGACCTCGGTCGCGGCGCGCACGCCCGCGGGCGCGGCGGCCTGCTTCGGTGCCGCGCTGTCGGCGACGACCACCTCGACGCGGCCGAAGTCCTGGGCGGCGGAGTGCGCGAGAGCGTCGAATGCCGCGCCCTGGCTGTCGGCGAGCACCGCATCGGCGAGCGATCCGAGCGCGGCGGCGATGGCCGCCTCGAAGCCGGGCTCGATCTTGACGTGCTCGGCGACGAGACCGCGGATGCCGCCGAGCTTGGCTCCCACGAGCGCGCTCGAGCCGTCCTTCTGGTCGACCGCGAGCGACAGCGCGGAGCTGCGCGCGGCGAGGGCGTCGCGCTCGCGTTCGGCGGCGTGCAGGTCGTCGCGCAGGGCCTCGATCTCGGCCTGAACGCTGGCCACGAGTGCCTCGGCGGCCTCGTAGGCGGTGTCGAGGGTGCCGTCACCCTCGGTGGAGGTCGCCGCCTCGGCCTCGAGGGCCACGAACTCGGTGCGGGTGGAGTCCCGACGCTGCTCGGCCGACTCGAGCGCGTTCTGCTGGCGCAGCAGTTCGCCGCGGGCTGCGGCGAGTGTTGAGCGGGCGACATCCACTCGGCTGGCAAGACCGGCGAGTTCGAGTTCGTGCCGCGAGACGAGAGCGCTCTGGGCGGCGATCTCCTCGTCGAGCGAGTCGAGCGAGGCCTTCGCCGTCGCCGTCGCCGCTGCGGCGGCGCCCACGGACTCTTCGGCTTCGGCGACCCCGGCGGCTAGGCGCTCGGCCTCGTCGCGGGCCTCCTGCACGGCGGCCTGGCTGATGGTCGTGCCGATCGACGGTCCGTCACCCTGCTGGCCGAGCAGCGCGAGTCGCTGGTTGGCGAGAGTGTAGAGGCCGCGCAGTCGCTCCTGCGCGCTCTCCAGACCGAACGCGACGCGGCGCGCGACGTCGACGGCATCGCCGACCTGGGCCTGCTCGAGCCGGCCCTCGCGCAGCTTGTTCTGGTCGAGCTGCTCCTGCAGCACGATGCGCTCCGTCTTGCGCTCGGACTCGCTGCGGCTGAAGTCAGTGATGGCGGCGCGGAGCTCGACGACCTCGTCGGCCAGAAGTCGCGCACGGGCATCCCGCACGATCGCGGCGATGGAGGCCGCCTCCTTGGCGATCTCGGCCTGCTGACCGAGCGGCTTCAGCTGGCGGCGGATCTCGCCCGCCAGGTCGCCCAGGCGGGTGAGGTTGGCCTGCATCGCCTCCAGCTTGCGGATCGTCTTCTCCTTGCGGCGACGATGCTTGAGGATGCCCGCCGCCTCTTCGATGAACCCGCGGCGGTCCTCGGGGCTCGCGTGGAGCACGGCGTCGAGCTGGCCCTGGCCGACGATCACGTGCATCTCGCGGCCTAGACCGGAGTCGCTCAGCAGCTCCTGCACGTCGAGCAGGCGGCACTGCTCACCGTTGATGGCGTACTCGCTGCCGCCGTTGCGAAACAGCGTGCGGCTGATCGTGACCTCGGAGTACTCGATCGGCAGCGCGCCATCCGCGTTGTCGATGGTCAGGATGACCTCCGCGCGACCCAGCGGACCCTTCGTCGCCGTGCCCGCGAAGATGACGTCCTCCATCTTGCCGCCGCGGAGGGTCTTTGCCCCCTGCTCGCCCATGACCCAGGCGAGGGCATCCACGACATTGGACTTGCCGGACCCGTTGGGCCCGACGACGCAGGTGACGCCCTGCTCGAACTGGAAGGTCGTCGGCTGTGCGAAGGACTTGAACCCCTTGAGGGTCAGGCTCTTCAGATACACGGCAGCCCTTCGGTCGGTCACGCTAGCTGGGACTACGGTACCCGACCCGTCGCAGGTAACGCTTCCGTCTCGATCGCTCGCGCCGGGCGATCGTGAGGCTTAGTCTGGTCGGCTGCCCACTGAGAGGATGCTGTCGTGACCGCCACGATCGAGGAACTGCCGATCCCCGAGTCGATGGACGCGCCCGGAGGCGACGACTTCGCGCGAGCCATCGAGGTCGGCAACATCGTCGAGGCGATCACCTACGGCACCCCGGATCTCGCCTACGAGCCCGTCGAGGAGTTGCCCTACTACCGCGACCCCTTCCACCCCCAGCGGATGCTCGTGGCCCGCCTCGACGGCGCAATCGTCGGCACCGCGCGGTACGAGACGCAATCGGAGGAGGACGCCGACACCGCCTGGATCGGCGTGTACGTGCTGCCCGAGTTCCAGAGCGGGGGAATCGGTCGGGCCCTGGCCGAGGCGGTCGAGGAGCTCTCGCGCGCCGAAGGTCGCACCAAGGTGGTCGTCTACCACGGGGTGCAGGCCGGCGCCGGTGAACAGCTGGCCTCGCCCACCGGATTCGGATCGGTGCCCGCCGATGACCGCGCGGTGCGCCTGCTGCTGGCCCGGGGCTACCGCCTCGAGCAGGTCGAACGGGTGAGTCGGCTCGCGCTGCCGGTGGAAGCCCTCGAGGATCGCCTCGTCGCAGCGCGGCGGGCCAGCGGTCCTGACTACGCCCTGCACTACTGGCACGGACCCACCCCCGAGCGCTGGCGGGCGGATGTCGCCGTGCTCGGCAACCGCATGTCGACCGACGCCCCGAGCGCCGGCCTCGAGGAACCCGAGGAGACCTGGACCGAGGAGCGCGTGATCGCCGCCGACGTGCGGGATGCCGCCAGCCCCCGCACCCGCACCGTCGCCGCCGTCGAGCACCTGCCGTCGGGACACCTCGTCGGATTCACCGTGCTGTCGGTGCCTGAGCAGGCTCATCGATCCGCCGCCCAGTACGCGACGCTCGTGCTGCGTGAACACCGAGGGCATCGGCTCGGCATGCTGCTGAAGGTCGCGAACCTCGCACACCTCGAGCGGGTTTCGCCCGGGCATCCGTCGGTCACGACCTTCAACGCGGAGGAGAACCGGCACGTGCTCAGTGTGAACGAGACCCTGGGCTTCGTGCCGATCGCCTACGAGGGAGCGTGGCGGCGCGATCTCTAGTCGGCGACACACTCCTGCCAGAAGTCGCTCGCGCGGATCGTCTCGACGGTGTGCTGGGCCTGCGGGCCGTAGGCGCCGGCGAGCGCGTCTTCCGCGATCTGCCGCGCCAGCTCGCGCCGGTCGCCCGGGTCGGCGTTGCGCAGGTCGAGCAGGGCGTGCTTGAGCTCGATCGGCATGGTCTCGATGGCGAGAATGCGGCGGTCCTTCATCATCTCGGCCCTGGCCTGAGGCTCGTCGCCGTAGTCGCCGGCGAGCGCCTTCTGCCGGATCTCGATCGCCGCGTCGCGACGGGCGCTCGGCTCCAGCTCGCGCAGGTGCTTCAGGTCGGCCTGCAGCTCGTCGGGCAGTTGGCGCCAGATGTTCATCACCCGCTGCCCGAAGTTGCAGTCGGCGGATGCCGCGCCCGCCCCCTCCGCGCTGGACGCGGCGAAGGCGGCTGATGGTGCCACCACGAGGGCGGTGGTGAGGATGGCAGTTGAGGCAGCGGCTGCTACCCAGGTGCGAATGGTCATGTCGTGACTCCCTGTTCTGGCCGCCGGAGGTGGCGACAACACCGACTCTCGCCGGTGGCTGTACGACGGGTGTCAGGCGAATGTTCGGGGAATGTAAAGTCCCGCCGGGGAGCCTCCGCCGGGGCTGCGCCATGCACTTGAATGGAGCCATGTCGGAGGGGCGCGGGCTCGTGGTGATCGTGGAGGACGAGCCTGCCATCGCCGACGTGGAGCGGTTGTACCTCGCCCAGGCGGGATTCGGCGTGCACATCGAACGGGACGGGCCGGGCGGCCTCGCCGCCATCCGGCGGCTGCGCCCGGTCGCGGTCGTGCTTGACGTGGGTCTTCCGGGGATGGACGGAATCGAGCTGTGCCGCACCCTGCGCGCCGAAGACGACTGGACCCCGCTGATCTTCGTGACCGCCCGAGATGACGAGGTCGACCGGGTGCTCGGGCTCGAGCTCGGCGGCGACGACTACCTCAGCAAGCCCTTCTCGCCCCGTGAACTGGTCGCGCGCCTGCGCGGACTGCTGCGCCGCCAGGACGGACCGGGCACTCCCGCGCCGATCACGGTCGGCGAGGTGACCCTCGACAGCGCTCGCCGCCGGGTCACGAGCGGCGGTGAGGAGGTCGCGCTCACGACCACCGAATTCGAGCTGCTCGCCAAGCTCATGTCGTCGCCCGGGCAGGTGTTCTCGCGCGAGCAGCTGCTGTCGAGCGTCTGGGGTCACGTCGACTACGGCGGCGGCCGAACCGTCGACGTTCATGTCGCCCAACTCAGGGCCAAGCTCGGGGCATCGAGCCCGATCCGCACCGTGCGCGGCATCGGATACTCCGCATCATGAGGTCGCTGCGCGCTCGCGCCACTCTCGTCACGATTGCGGTTGCCGTGATCGCTGTCATCGTCACGGGCCTGATCTCACTCCAGCTCGCGCGCTCGTCGGTCAACCAGGATGCCCGCGACCAGCTCTCAGCCCAGGCCGACATCCTCGCCCGGATGCCTCGCCTCGCCACCGCCGCCGAGCTCGCCGAGAAGGCGAGCCTCGCCCTCGGCGGAACGCAGGTCGCGCTGGTGCAGCCGGACGGCACCGCCGAGGGCGACGCCGCGGACTACATCGACGCCGCGATCCTGCGCAAGCTGGCCGCCGGGGAGTCGGTGTCCACGGTGCGACGGGGTGACCCGGGCATGGTGCTGATCGAGGCGCGACCGGTTGCGGGCGGTGGGGCGGTCGTGCTCGCCCTGCCCCTGGCCAGCATCGATCGGGCGCTCGGGCAAGCGACGGGGCGCATCCTCGTGGCACTCGGCATCGGTCTGGGCGTCGCGATCATCGGGGGCTGGCTGCTGGCCAGCTGGCTCTCCCGACCGCTCACGAACACGGCGGCGGCGGCGCGGCGTCTGGCTGCCGGCGAACGCGGCGTGCGGATGCCCGACTCCCCCACCAGCGAGATGGCCGACGTCACCGACGCCCTGGGTGCCCTGGACTCGGCCCTCGCGGCGTCGGAGTCACGCCAGCGCGAGTTCCTGCTGTCGATCAGCCACGAGCTGCGCACGCCGCTGACCGCGGTGCGCGGCTACGCCGAGGCCATGGCCGACGGCCTCATCGGGCCCGAGGACGTGACAGCGGTGGGCGGCACCCTTGTGTCCGAGACCGAACGGCTCGACCAATTCGTGGGTGACCTGCTGGAACTCGCGCGGCTCGAAGCCGACGACTTCAGCATCACCGTGTCGACGGTCGAGCTGGCGCCGCTGCTCGAGGAGGTCGCTTCCGCGTGGGCGGGGCGCGCGGCTGTGCTGGGGGTGGGGGTCGGGGTCTCGACGAGCTCGACCGGTGGCGGCTCGACCGGCGGCGGCTCGACCATCGGCACCGTGGACACCGACCCGCGGCGGTTGCGGCAGGTGATCGACGGGCTCGTGGAGAACGCGCTGCGGGCGGGCGGGTCGGTGCAGTTGCGCGGATCCGACGGCGTCGTCGAGGTACTCGACGACGGTCCGGGGCTCGAGGAGAGCGACCTGAGTACGGCATTCGAGCGCGGGGCGCTTCGGGCTCGGTACCGCGACATCCGGCCGGTGGGAACCGGGCTGGGACTCTCGATCGCGGCCCGCCTCGTCGACCGGCTGGGTGGCACGATCAGTGTCGCGAATCGCCCCGAGGGCGGGGCGGTGTTCCGCGTCGACTTCAGAACGCCGACAGCCCCGTCAGCGCACGACCGATGACGAGGGTGTGGATGTCGTCGGTTCCCTCGTAGGTGCGCACCGCCTCGAGGTTGGCGAGGTGGCGCATCACCGAGAACTCGGTCGTCACGCCGTCGCCGGCCAGGATCTCGCGCGCCGCGTGGGCGATGCCGATCGCCTCTCGCACGTTGTTGAGCTTGCCCACGCTCACCTGCTCGGGCGTGAGCGTCTTCGCCTGCTTGAGCGCGCCGAGGTGCAGGGCGAGCAGCATGGCCTTCTCGTATTCGACGAACGCGTCGGCGAGGCGCTGCTGCACGAGCTGCTTCGAGCCGATCGGTGCGCCGAAGACCTCGCGGGTCGTCGCGCGTTCGATGGCTTCGTCGAGGGATGCCCGTGCCGCCCCCATCACGCCCCAGACGATGCCGTAGCGCGCCTCGGTCAGGCAGGCCAACGCACTACCCAGCCCGGTGGTGCCGGGCAGGAGCTCGCCGCGCACCGACTCGAGCACGACGTCGCACTGGATCGACGCGCGCAGTGCGAGCTTCGTGGGGATGTCGGTGGCACTGAAGCCGGGATCGGTGGTGTCGACGAGGAATCCGCGGATGCCCTCCGGGGTGCGCGCCCAGACGACCGCCGCGTCGGCGACCGAGGCGAGGCCGATCCAGCGCTTGGTGCCGTCGATGATCCAGCCGGTGCCGTCGCCGGCCTGGCGTGCGGAGGTCGACATGCTGCCGGGGTCGCTGCCACCGTCGGGTTCGGTGAGGGCGAAGCATCCGAGGGCCTCGCCGCGGGCCATCAGCGGCAGCCAGCGCTGCTTCTGCTCCTCGGAGCCGAAGTGGTGGATCGCCGACATCGCAAGCGAACCCTGCACGCTCACGAAGGTGCGCCACGCGGTGTCGACCGCCTCGAGCTCGTAGCAGGCCAGGCCGTAACTGATCGCGTCAGCGCCGGCACAGCCGTAGCCGTCGAGGTGCATTCCGATGAGGCCCGCCTCGGCGAGCAGGCCCACATACTCGCGCCTGAACTTCTGGGTCTCGGCGTCGTCGTCGATCGTCTCCGCGATGACGGATGCCACGGCTCGCGCCCGATCGCGCCACGCCCGCTGGTCGGCGGTCAGCAGGCCGTCGAGCCCGAGAAGCGCCTCAGCGCCGGTGCCGTTGGACGTGCCTGAAGTCATGCTGCGAGCCTACTCTCGGCCCCCGCCCGCAGAAACTCAGGCGGAGGGACGGCGCCGAGGGCGGTGGGGCAGCGACAGCAGTCGAGAGCCTGAGTTTCTGCGCGCTGGGGTCGGCAGGGCTGGGGGCGGCAGGGCAGGGAGCGGCCGGTCGTAGACGACGCCGTCAGCGCAGCCGCTGGCAGCGCGGGCAGAAGTGCGAGCCGCGGTTCATGAACTGCTCGCGCACCATCGGGGTGCCGCAGCGCGGACACGGCTTGCCCTGCTGCCCGTAGGCCTTGAGCGAGTGCGCGAAGTAGCCGGACTGCCCGTTGACGCCCCGGTACTGCGTGTCGAAACTCGTGCCGCCCTCGGCGAGAGCCTGCGCGAGCACCGCGCGCAGCTCGGCGAGCAGGGTGACCGCGCGCGGCCGGCTCAGCGAGGCCGTGGGCTGGTCGTAGTGGATGCGCGCACCCCAGAGCGACTCGTCGGCGTAGATGTTTCCGATGCCGCTCACCAGCGTCTGGTCGAGCAGGGCGCGCTTGATGGTCGTGTTCTTGCGCTTCAGCGCAGCGAGGAACCGGCGGTCGTCGAAGAGCGGATCGACGAGGTCGCGGGCGATGTGGACGACCTGGGAGGGTACGAACTGGTCGGGGTGATCCGTTGTGGGCACCATGGTGTCGATCGCCATCGACCCGAAGATGCGCTGGTCGACGAAGTTGAGCCGGTAGCCGGTGTCCAGGTCGAGGCGGATGCGGGTCAACGCGTCATCCGTCGACTGATCACGCAGCAGCACCTGGCCGCTCATGCCGAGGTGCACGACGAGCGCCTCGGTTCCGCCGTCGAGCGGGATCCACAGGAACTTGCCCCGGCGCTCGGGCGTGAGCATCCGGCGCCCGGTCAGGCGGTCGATGAAGTCCTCGCTGGGGCCGTCATGCCGACGCAGCGAGCGCTCGTCGTAGACGGTGACGGATGCCACGCCCGCCCCGCTCACCGCGGGTGCGAGCCCGGCGCGCACCACCTCGACCTCGGGTAACTCGGGCACGGTAGATTACTTTGCCGAGAGCAGAGTCCAGGCATCGAGCGCGGCGGCCATCTCGGCCTGCTTCTTGCTCGAGCCCACGCCGGTCGCGATCACGTCGCCTGTGAGCAGCACGCTCGCCTGGAAGCGCTTGGAATGATCCGGGCCGCTGTCGGTGATCTCGTAGCTGGGCATGCCCCGTCCGAGCCGGGTGGACAGTTCCTGCAGGCTGGTCTTGGGGTCCATGGCGGCGCCGAACCGGTCGGGGTTGTCGAGCAGCGGGCGAATGAGGCGCAGCACGAGTGCTGTGGCCTCGTCTCCCCCTCGATCAAGGTAGGCGGCACCGATGATCGCCTCGACGGTGTCGGCGAGGATCGACGACTTGTCGCGACCGCCGGTCTGCTCCTCGCCGCGCCCCAGTCGCACGTGCTTGCCGAGTCCGATCGCGCGGGCAACCTCGGCCAGGGCGACGCTCGAGACGAGGCTGGCGCGGCGCTTGGCCAGATCGCCTTCGTCGAGGTCGGGATTCTCGGTGTAGAGCATCACGGTGACGGCCTGCCCGAGGATCGAGTCCCCGAGGAATTCGAGCCGTTCGTTGTGCGCGAGCCCGCCGTTCTCGTACGCGAACGAGCGGTGGGTCAGCGCGAGCTGAATGAGTTCGGGCGCGATGGAAAGCCCGAGCACTGTGGAGAGCTCGGTGAAGTCATCCGGCACGACCGCGTCGCCCGTAGGGCGAGCCATCAACTCAGACGTCGGCGACCTTGCGGCCCTTGTACTCCATGTACAGGGGCGTGCCGGTGGAGTCCTCGACGACCTTCGCGCGGTGCGGGAGGCTGTACGTGGTCTTGCCGTTCTCGACGGTCTTGACGAGCGTGGGGGCGTCAGCCTTCCACTGGGCGCGGCGCATGCGGGTGGATGCCCGCGACATCTTGCGCTTCGGAACTGCCATGGTTATCTCTTCTCCGTCTTGTCAGACTCAGTGTCATCATTCAGGCCGTCAAGCCCGGCGAGCGCAGCCCATCGGGGATCGACGGGAGCCTCATGCTCGTGACCGGGGTTGTCCAGAAGCCGCACCCCACACTGCGGGCACAGGCCGAGGCAATCTTCCTGACAGACCGGTTGGAATGGCAGTGACAGGACCACCGCATCCCTGACTACGGGTTCCAAGTCGACGTAGTCGTCGTGAACCGTGTAATCAAAAGCTTCGTCGAAAGAATACGCGAAAAGCTCCTGAAATTCGACTTCGATCGGTAGAGCGACGTCGATCAGGCACCGAACGCACTCACCTTCGGCCGTCGCATCCACTCGCCCGGAGACCAGAATGCCGTCGTGGAGGCTCTCCAAACGGGTGTCGATGTGCAGGGCCGAGCCCGTGCGCACTCCGATCACGGCATTGCCGAACCCCTCGGGCACGACGACGTCGAGCGACTTCTCGCGCATCTCGCCGGGGCGGTGCATGAGATCGAACACCGGCACGGTGTACGGGGTCTGGATGAGGTGGGACACGAGGGACGATTCTACCCGCGTTGCAGTGCGCGGGGGCCGTCGGGCCATTTGGCACCCGCGCGACTCCTGCTGGACGCTCCTGTTGTGCAGGACACCTGTGATTCGCTCACTGGTCCTGCACAACGGGAGTATCGGGAACAACCGGCCGGTGGCCAGTGGGAGACCACACTCGGTGTCGCACTCGAATCCGTCCCTGGCCCGTAGCCCAGCCTCAAGCGGGCCGGTCGATCAGAGCGCGGCTTCCACCGCCGTGAACGCCTCGTCGTAGATCGCCAGCGCCCGCGCGACTTCCTCGGGGGTCACGATGCACGGCGGCACCACGTGGATGCGGTTGTCGGCCGAGAACGGCAGCAGCCCGCGCTCCATGAGCGCCTTCTTCAGTTCGAGCACCACGCCACCGGAGACAGGCTCGCGCGACTCGGGGTCGTTGACGAGGTCGAGCGCCCAGAAGACGCCGAGACCGCGCACCTCCCCGATGATCGGATGCTTCGCCGCAAGCTCGGCAAGACCTGGGCCGAGGTGCTGCTCGCCGATCATCTTCGCGTTCTCGATGACGCCCTCGGACTCCATCGCGTCGATCGCCGCAACGATCGAGGCCATCGCAAGGGGATGCCCGGAGTAGGTGAGTCCGCCGGGGAACACCTGGTTCTCGAACACGTTCGCGATCGACTCCGAGATGAGCACGCCACCGGCGGGAACGTAGCCCGAGTTGACGCCCTTCGCGAAGGTCACAAGGTCGGGCACGACGGCCGTGCCGCCCTCGCCGAGGCCCTGCCAGGCGAACCATTCGCCCGTGCGACCGAAGCCGCACATGACCTCGTCGAAGATCAAGACGATGCCGTACTTGTCGCACAGGCGGCGCACGCCCTCGAGGTAGCCGGGCGGCGGCACGAGCACGCCGGCGGTGCCGGGCACGGTCTCGAGCAGGATCGCGGCGATCGTCGCCGACCCCTCCGACTGGATGACGCGCTCGAGGTGCGTGAGGGCGCGCTCCGACTCCTGCTGGGGGCTGTCTGCCCAGAACTCGGAGCGGTAGAGGAAGGGGCCGAAGAAGTGTCCGTGTCCGCGGGCGTACTCGTTGGGCATCCGTCGCCAGTCACCCGTGGCGACGATGGCCGCACCGGTGTTGCCGTGGTAGCTGCGGTAGGTGGAGAGCACCTTGTCTCGCCCGGTGGTGAGCCGCGCCATCCGGATGGCGTTCTCGTTGGCATCGGCACCACCGTTGGTGAAGAAGACCTTGCCGAAGTGCGCTCCCGCCTTGGCAAGGATGCGCTTGGCCGCCTCGCCGCGAGCAAGGTTAGCGGTCGCGGGGGCGACGGTGGCAAGCACATCGGCCTGGGCCTTGATGCCCGCGACGACAGCCGGATGCTGGTGCCCCAGGTTCGTGTTGACGAGCTGGCTGGAGAAGTCGAGCAGTTTGTTCCCGTCGAAGTCCCACACCTCGCAGCCCGCGCCGGAGGCGATCACGAGGGGCTTCAGTGCGCCCTGTGCCGACCAGGAGTGGAAGACGTGGGCGCGGTCCAGCTCGTAGGCGAGCTCACCGTCGGACGGGTTCAGGTCATTCATGGTGTTCCTTTTCATGGTGGAGCGGGTGGCCGACGTGAGGCCAGCCACCCGCCCCGGATTAGTGCTGGTTGTTACTGGCCACCCTCGGTGAGGACGACGTCGATCGGGGTGTACGCCCCGCTCACGTCCACACCTTCGGCCTCGAGGGCGGCGAGGGCCTTCTCGATGTACTCGTTCGAGTACGCCGACGCCGCGGGCTCCGCGGTGATGAGGCTGACGCCGTCCTGGTTGACGGCGGAGAGAGCACCCTTGACCGTCTTGTCCCAGGCCGCCTTGTCGACGATACCGAACTTGCTTCCGGTCCAGATGAGCTTGTTGACCTCGTTCATCTGCCAGAGCTGATGAACCGGTCCGACCGGGAATGCGGCTTCCGCGTTGATGGCGGCGTCGTAGGTGATCGTCGCAGCCTCCTCGGGGTTGTCGCGCGCGAAGATCCAGCCCTTGGTGACGGCCTTGAGGAACCGCACCGCGGCATCCGCGTAGGCAGGGTCGTCAGCGAGGCGGGCGGTGTCGGCCCAGATCGCGTCCTGGAGCATGGCCCCGTCGGTGTCCTCGTACGAGACCACGTCGAAGTCCTCCGGCTGGTAGAGCTTGCCGGTGGCGGGGTTGACGACCTCGAGGATCTGCGCCCACTCGTTGTAGGTCATCGCCTGTGCGGCGTCGACGTCACCATCGAGCAGGGCGTTCATCGAGAAGTCCTGCGTCGTGATGGAGACCGTGGAGGCGTCGAGCCCCTCGGCAGCCATGGCGGCGAAGATCTCCCACTCGTTGCCGAAGCCCCACGAGCCGATGCGCTTGCCCTCGAAGTCGGCAACGGTGGGAACACCCTTGTCGGCGAACGAGACCTGCAGGGTTCCGGACTTCTGGTAGACCTGCGCGATGTCGGTGAGCTCGGCGCCGGTGGCCTCGAGGGTGCCGAGCACCTTCGGAACCCACGCGATCGCGAAGTCGACGTCACCGGCAACGAGGGCGTCCTGCGGCACGATGTCGCCGCCCGACGGGACGATGTCGACGGTGTCGAAACCCTCCTCCTCGAAGTAGCCCTGGTCGAGGGCCACGTAATAGCCGGCGAACTGCGCCTGCGGCAACCACTGGAGCTGGAGCTTGATCGAGGTGAGCGGGGTGAAATCGCTCGACGTGTCCGACGGTGCGGGTGTCGAGCAGCCCGCGAGGGCGATCGCCGCGACCGTTGCGACCGAAGCGACCTTAAGGCCGCGCCTGATGCTGTGTCTCATGCTGTTCCTTTCGTGAGGGATGGAGCGGGGGTGCTGCAGGTTCCGACTAGGTCGGTCTCCGCCTCGTCACGAGCCATTCGAGCAGCAACGTGACGAGGAAGAATGCGAGTCCGATGGCCACGCCACCGACTACGTACGCGAATGCCAGGGCGGCTTTGCCCGACTTCGCGTACCCCGCAATAGCTGTGCCGATTCCATCGGCTGGGCCTCCGAAGTACTCCGCCACCAGGGCGGCGATGACGGCGAGCGAGCTCGCGACGCGCAGCCCGGTGACCAGATACGGCAGCGCCGTCGGCAGCGTGAGGAAGCGAAACGTCTGCGACCCCGAGGCTCCGGATGCCCGCAGCAGGTCGCGATGCACCGGCCGGGTCTGACGCAGGCCCCGCAGCACGTTGATGAACACGGGCACGAACGCCGCGAGGGCTGCAATCGACACTCGACCGAACTGGCTCGATGCGCCGAACATCGTGTTGAGGATCGGCGTGATCGCAACGATCGGCACCACCGCGATCGCGGCGACGAGCGGCGCGAGCATGCCGTCGATAGGGCGGAAGGTCGCAGCCAGCCCGGCCGCGACGATCGCGACGATGGCGCCGGCGGCGAGGCCGATGAGGGCGTTCGTCGCGGTGATGCCCATGTCCTCGAGGATGATGTCAGCGTGCGTGACGAGTTCACCCGCGACCGCGAAGGGGCTGGGCAGCGCTCGCGGCGCGATCTTCAGCACGTCGACGATGAGCACCCACAGCGCGAACATGATCACGCCGACCGCGACGGGCGCGACGACCCGCACCCAGCGGGCCGGTTCGCGCTCCTGCGCAGCAAGGGTCATCGCTCGTTCGCCCGTTCTGTGGGAGCCCCGTGCAGCGCCTCGCGCACGGCTGTGACCCGCTCGAAGTACTCCGGCGATTCGCGCAGTGCTTCGGTGCGCTCGTTGCCGAAGGGCACGTCAAGGATGTCGGTGATGCGTCCCGGCCGCGGGCTCATGACGACCACGCGGTCGGAGAGGAACACCGCCTCGGGGATCGAATGGGTGACGAACACGACGGCGGCACCGGTCTCCGCCGCGATGCGCGCGAGCTCCGACTGCAGGTACTCGCGGGTCATCTCGTCGAGTGCACCGAACGGCTCGTCCATCAGAAGCAGGCGAGGCTGCTCGGCGAGCGCGCGGGCGATCGCGACGCGCTGCTGCATGCCGCCGGAGAGCTGATCGGGATACCGGTCCATGAAGTCGGACAGGCCCACTAGCTGGGCGAGCTCCGCGACACGGGCGGCACGGGCATCCCGACCCACCTTGTGCAGCTCGAGCGGAAGCTCGATGTTGCCCGCGACGGTGCGCCAGGGCAGCAGGCCTGCCTGTTGGAACGCAATGCCGTAGTCCTGATCGATGCGGGCCTGACGGGCGGTCTTGCCGAAGATGCTGAGCTGGCCCGACGAAGCATCGTCGAGGTCGGCGATGAGGCGCAGCAGGGTGGACTTGCCGCATCCGCTCGGTCCGATGAGGGAGACGAACTCGCCCGCCTCGACAGTGAGCTCGACGTCGGTCAACGCCACGACATCCCCCGTGGCGGTCGAGAAGACCTTCCCGACTCCGGTGGCCCGTACGGCGAGATCTGCTGTGGCCTGATCCTGTGTGCTCATGCTGTCGCCTCCCCTCTGCGATAGTTCTTCAACCCGAGGCCCAGCAGGGCGACGGACCCAGCGGCGACGAGGCCGAGGGCGATCGATCCGAATGTCGGTCCCCACGGCGCGGCCGGGTCGCTCGAGGCCTGGCCCGCGAGCTGGATGAGCATGCGGCCGATGCCGCCGCGCATGCCGATGGACACCTCGGCGACGACAGCGCCGAGCACAGCGCTTGCGGCGGCGAGCCGCAACGCGGGCAGCAGGTGCGGCACGGCGGCAGGAAAGCGCAGCCGGAACAGCGTCGACCAGTATCCGCTCGCGTAGCTGCGCATGAGGTCGAGGTGGATGCGGTCGGGTGTCTCGAGCCCGCGCAGCACGCCGACGGCGACCGGGAAGAACGCGAGGTAGGAGGCGATGACTGCCACCGACAGCCACTGCGGCCAGGGGAATCCACCCCGGTCGATCTGCGAGCCGATGCTGGCCAGCAGCGGAGCGAACGCGATGAGCGGCACGGTCTGGCTGACCACGATCCACGGCAGAAGGCCCCACTCGGCCAGGCGATAGCGCTGCATGACGACACCCAGGATGACGCCGACCGCGACCCCGATCAGCCAACCGACCGCAGCGATTCCGAGCGTCGTGAGCGCGGCGGTGACCACAGGAACGATGAGCGGCGGGGTACTGCCACCGCTGGTCGACTGGAACAGCCGGGCGCCCATCTCCCACAGGTGGGGCATGGCGCGGTCGTTGGTGCGCGGGAGGATCATGACTCCCGAGCCGGTCTCGCCGTCGACCGCTCCGACCACGAACCCGTCAGCCGGCCCGAGGAACTTGTACAGCTCCCACGCCACCATCACGGCGAGCACACCGAGCACCCCCCAGAGCACGGAAGCCGCCGCGCGACTCATGCCTTCGCCACGACGTGCTCTCGGAGCGCCGGGATGACGGTCTCGCCGTACACCCGCAGCGTCTCCTCCTTGTGGTCGTGCTGGAGGTAACCGGCGAACTGGTCGACCCCGAGTTCCTTGAGAGCCTTGAGCTTCTCGATGTGCTGCTCAGCCGTGCCCAGCAGGCAGAAGCGGTCGACGATCTCGTCGGGCACGAAGTCGGTGTGGCTGTTGCCCGCGAGTCCGTGCTCGTTGTAGTCGTAGCCCTGGCGCGCCTTGATGTAGTCGGTGAGTGCCTTGGGCACTGCCGAACCCTCGCCGTACTTGGCGACGATGTCGGCGACGTGGTTGCCCACCATCCCGCCGAACCATCGGGTCTGGTTGCGCATGTGCTCCATGTCGTGACCGACGTAGAAGGGGGCTGCGACGCAGAACTTCACGGCCATGGGGTCGCGCCCCGCCTTCTCCGCGGCATCCCGAACCGACTTGATCATCCACTCGGCGATGTCGAGGTCGGCCAATTGCAGGATGAACCCGTCGCCGACCTCGCCCGTCAGCTTGAGCGCTAGCGGGCCATAGGCGGCCACCCAGACGTCGACGTGGGAGCCCTTGCTCCACGGAAGCTGGAGCTGCGCGCCGTTGTACTCGACCGAGCGCGAGTTCGCGAGCTCCCGGATCACATGGATCGACTCGCGCAGCTCGGCGAGCGTCGTCGGCTTGCCGTTGGTGACGCGCACTGCCGAGTCGCCACGACCGATGCCGATGATGGTGCGGTTGCCGTACATCTCGTTGAGGGTCGCGAACGTGGATGCCGTCACGGTCCAGTCGCGGGTCGCCGGGTTGGTGACCATGGGACCCACGATCACGCGGTTGGTCTGGGCGAGGATCGCGCTGTAGATGACGTACGGCTCCTCCCACAGGATGTGGGAGTCGAACGTCCACACGTATTGGAAGCCGTACTGCTCCGCGAGCTTCGCGAGGTGCACCGTGCGGGAGGCCGGCGGGTGGGTCTGGATGACTGCTCCGAATTGCATCTACTGCTCTTTCTGTTGGTTGAGTAGGCCGGAGGCCGTATCGAAACCGGTGGCGGCTGGTCTCGATGCGCGCTTCGCGCTACTCGACCGGCCGGGGCGCTAGATGAGGTACTGCGAGAGGCCGCGCTTGACAAACTTGCCGTCGCCCTTGGCGCCCAGGTACTCGTTGTTGTCGATGACGACCTTGCCGCGCGAGAGCACGGTGTCGACGTGTCCGTCGATCTCGAAGCCCTCCCACGCCGAGTGGTCCATGTTCATGTGGTGGGTCTTGCCCTCGCCGTAGCCGATCGACGTGTGGCCCTGCGGGTCGTAGATGACGATGTCGGCATCCGCCCCCGGCTGGATGACGCCCTTCTTGCCGTACAGCCCGAACATGCGCGCCGGGGTGGTCGACGTGATCTCCACCCAGCGCTCGAGCGAGATCTGTCCATCGACGACGCCCTGGTAGAGCAAGTCCATGCGGTGCTCGACCGAACCGATTCCGTTGGGGATCTTCGAGAAGTCGCCGAGGCCGAGATCCTTCTGGCCCTTCATGCAGAACGGGCAGTGGTCGGTCGAGACCATCTGGATGTCGTTGGTGCGCAGCGACTGCCACATGTGGTGCTGGTGCCCCTCGGCCTTCGATCGCAGGGGGGTCGAGCACACCCACTTGGCACCCTCGAACTTTCCCCACTCCGCGCTCTCGGCACCGAGCTGCTCCTCGAGCGACAGGTAGAGGTACTGCGGGCAGGTCTCGCCGAAGACGTTCTGCCCGATGTCGCGAGCCGCGGCGAGCTGCTCGACGGCCTGCTTCGCCGAGACGTGCACCACGTAGAGCGGCGCGCCGGTGAGGTTGGCGAGCATGATCGCTCGGTGGGTGGCCTCCTCCTCCATCTGCCAGGCGCGGGCGACGCCGTGGTAGTAGGGATCGGTCTTGCCCTGCGCGAGCAGCTGCTTGACGATCACGTCGATGACGGGGCCGTTCTCGGCGTGCATCATCGTCATCATGCCGGTGTCGGCCGAGACCTGCATCGCCTTGAAGATCTGCGCGTCATCCGACATGAACACACCCGGGTAGGCCATGAACAGCTTGAAGCTGGAGATGCCCTCGTCGGGCAGTTTCTTCATGGCCGCGAGCGAGTCGTCGTTGACCTCGCCGATGATCTGGTGGAACGCGTAGTCGATGGCGCAGTTGCCCGCGGCCTTGGCGTGCCAGGCGGCGAGGCCATCCATGACCTTCTGGCCGAACGTCTGCACCGCGAAGTCGATGATCGTCGTCGTGCCGCCCCAGGCCGCGGCACGGGTGCCGGTCTCAAAGGTGTCGGATGCCGCGGTGCCGCCGAACGGCAGCTCCATGTGGGTGTGCGCATCGACGCCCCCGGGGATCACGTACTTGCCCTTCGCGTCAATGACGTGATCCACCGAGGACGCGAGGTCTGAGCCCAGGAGGACGGACCCAGGATTGAGGACACCGACGATCGTCTCGCCGTCGATGAGAACGTCGGCCTCGGAGCGGCCGGTCGCGGTGACCACGGTGCCACCGGTGATGAGTGTTGTGCTCAAGGAGACTCCTTCTCTTCGCTGGTTGAGTAGGCCGAAGGCCGTATCGAAACGTGGTCTCGATACGCCCCTGGGGAGCTACTCGACCGGCCGACTACGGCTTGGGGATCGACGTGTAGGACTCCGGACGACGGTCGCGGTAGAACTGCCAGTCGTCGCGCATCTGGCGGATCATGTCCATGTCGAGGTCGCGGATGAGCAGCTCCTCCGAGTCACCGGAACCGCGCTCCCCCACGAAGTTGCCGCGCGGGTCGATGACCTGGCTCGTGCCATAGAAGTCGACTGCGAGGTCGCCGTACTCGTTGTCTTCGCGACCGACCCGGTTGGGCTGGAGCACGAAGTAGCCGTTCGCAACCGCGGCGGCCGGACCTTCGACCTCCCAGAGCCGGTTGGAGAGACCCGGCTTGGTGGCGTTCGGGTTGAAGACGATCTGGGCGCCGTTGAGCCCGAGCTCGCGCCATCCCTCGGGGAAGTGGCGGTCGTAGCAGATGTACAGACCGATGGGCCCGACGGCCGTGTTGAAGACCGGGTAGCCCATGTTTCCCGGGCGGAAGTAGAACTTCTCCCAGAAGCGATCAAGGTGCGGGATGTGGTGCTTGCGGTACTTGCCGAGGATGGTGCCGTCGGCATCCACCATCACGGCGGTGTTGTAGTACACCCCGGGCATGTCCTCCTCGTAGATGGGCAGCACCATCACGAGGTTCAGCTCCTTGGCGAGCTTGGCGAAGCGCTGCACGATCGGGCCGTCGGCCGGTTCGGCATACGCGTAGTACTTCTTGTCTTCGGTGATGCCGAAGTACGGACCGTAGAAGAGCTCCTGGAAGCAGATCACCTGCGCGCCCTGGGCCGCCGCGTCGCGCGCGAACTGCTCGTGTTTGGCGAGCATGGACTCCTTGTCACCCGTCCACGTCGTCTGGGTGAGTGCTGCGCGAACCACGGTCATCTCTGTGCTCTCCTCGCTGGAACCTTTTGTTATTCTGGGGCCTAAACATTTCCCGAACGTTACGTTTCGTGACGTTCGGCGTAAATCTCGACACTACGGCGGTTCCCATGAAGTCGGTAGCCCTCGCGATCGAGGAACCCACACCTCGGGGCATCGCCGCATCGATCGCTCGGATGATCACGAGCGGCGACCTCGCGCCCGGAGATCGCCTGCCGACCGTGCGGGCGCTGGCGGCCGACCTCGGTGTCAGCCCGGCCACTGTCAGCCACGCGTGGCAGACACTGTCGGCCAACGGGCTCATCATCAGCCGTGGGCGTAGCGGGAGCGTCGTGCGCGCGGTGCCCAAGGATTGGCTGCCGCTGCGCTATCGCGGCATGGACGGCGACCTCGACGCGCGACTCGACCTCTCTCGAGGCACCCCCGACCCCGAACTGCTGCCCGACCTGATGGCCTCCCTCGCGCGGTTGTCCGGACGGGCCGACACCACCAGCTATCTGCAGAAGCCCGACATCCCGGAGCTGCACGACCTGCTGCGCGAGACCTGGCCGGCGCCGGTTGAGGCGCTCACGGTGACCAACGGCGCCCTCGATGCGATCGACCGGGTGCTCGCACGTGCCACGCGATTCGGCGATCGGGTGATCGTCGGCAACCCCACTTTTGCGCCGTTCTTCGACCTGCTCGACCACTATGGGCTCGAGGCCCTGCCGGTCGACCTCGACGACGAGGGGATGATCCCCGAGCACTTCCTCGCGGCACTCGGTCACGCACCCGCGGTCATACTTCTGCAGAACCGGGCTCACAACCCCAGCGGCATCTCGATGACGGCGGCCCGTGCCGAGAAGTTGGCCTGGATGCTGCACCGCAGCCGCACCGCGCCCAACACCATCGTCGTCGAGGACGACCACTCCGGGGCGATCTCCACAGCCCCGCTGGTGAGCCTGGCCGCGTGGATGCCCGACCGGGTGCTGCACGTGCGCAGCTACTCGAAGACCCACGGACCCGACCTGCGGATCGGCGCGCTCGGCGGCCCGCGCGCGCTCGTCGAGCAGGTCATCTCGCACCGCCTGCTGGGGCCGGGCTGGACCTCCCGCATGGTGCAGTCGATTCTCTTCGACCTGCTCACCAACCCGGAGGCGGTTCGGCGTGTGTCGACCGCGCGGGACGTGTACGCCCAGCGCCGCGCAACCTTCAGCGCCGCGATGGCGCGCGAGGGCATCGTGCTTCCGATCGGCGACGGCATCAACGCCTGGGTGCCGGTGGCCGACGAGCGCGCGGCGATCGTGAGTCTCGCGGCGGCGGGGATCAGGGTGGCGCCCGGCTCGCCGTTCCAGCTGGGCGGGGGCGCACCGCACCTGCGCGTCACGGTGGGACGCATCTCCGGCGAGTTCGACTCGATCGCGGCGGCGCTCGCGGTGGCGGCGCGGGCCTGACGCGCGGTGTCGCGGGCCTGACGCTCCGCGCCGCGCGGCGGCGATAGGCTGTACGCACTTCGACCCGAGCGCCGCGTATGGCGTGGTTCGTCGCTCCTGACTTGGGGCGGCCGGTCATCCGCAGCCTCTCGTGCTGCGTATCCGACCCAGCCCATGTCCCCTGCCCAGGAAGCCCGTCATGTCACGTCTGCACCGCGCCGTTCCGATCGTTCTCGCCGCCGCCCTCGCCCTCACCGGCTGCGCCACCGCGAGCGCGCCGAGCCCCTCCCCGACCATCGACGTTGCCGCTCCGGTAACCGTCGACAACTGCGGCGTCTCGGTGACGTTCGACACGGCACCCGAGCGCGTGGTGACCATCAAGAGCTCCACCACGGAGCTGCTGCTGGCGCTGGGACTCGGCGACCGCATCGTGGGCACGGCGTTCCAGGACGGCCCGGTGCCTGCGGAGTGGGCCGATGCCGCGGCGAGCATCCCGTCGATCTCCGACTTCGTGCCCAACGAGGAGGCCGTGCTGCAGCTGACCCCCGACCTCGTGTTCGGCGGCTGGGAGTCGAACTTCGCCTCCGACGGGGTCGGTGAACGTGCGGAGCTCGAGTCGCTGGGCGTGAACACGTACGTGGCGCCGTCGGCGTGCCGCAGCATCCAGCCCCCGAAGCTGACCTGGGACGACGTGTTCGGCGACATCAGCGAGGTGGCGTCGATCTTCCGCGTCGACGCCACGGCCCTCGTCGCCGACCAGCAGGCCCGAGTGGATGCCCTGCTCGCCGACCAGCCCGGCCAGGGTCGCACCGCCCTCTGGTACTCCTCCGGCGACGACACCCCCTACGTGGGAGCGGGACTCGGCGCGCCCGAACTCGTGCTCGAGACCCTCGGACTGACCAACATCGCGGCCGACGTCGATGCCACGTGGGCTCCGCTGAACTGGGAGGTCGTCGTCGACGCCGACCCCGACGTGATCGTGCTGGTGGACGCGACCTGGAACACGGCAAAGGACAAGATCGCAATGCTCGAGGCCAACCCGGCAACCCAGAACCTCAGCGCCGTGAAGGCCGGCAGCTACCTCATCCTGCCGTTCGCCGCGACCGAGGCGGGCGTGCGTTCGGTCGAGGCGACGGAGTCGCTGCGCGACCAGTTGGCGGTGATCGATGGGTCGTGATGTCGAGGGATCTCGGCAGGCTCGATCACGGGTTCCGCTGGGGCTGTGGGCCGCGGGGCTCGGGCTGCTGCTCGTCGCCTCGGTGACGCTCGCCGTCACGATCGGGCCCGCCGACATCCGCTTCGATGAGGTGTGGGCGTCGATCCTCAGCCACCTCGGCATCGGCGCGAACCCGCTCACCGACCTGCGCGACGGAATCGTCTGGGAGCTGCGGCTGCCGCGCATCCTCACCGCGGCGGCGGTTGGCGCCGGCCTCGCCCTGAGCGGCGCCGTCATGCAGGCCATCACCCGCAACCCGCTCGCCGACCCCTACCTGCTCGGCCTGTCGAGCGGCGCCTCGCTCGGCGCGGTGTCGGTGCTGCTGCTCGGACTCGCCGTGCTGCTGCCACTCGCCGCGTTCCTCGGCTCGATGCTCGCGCTCGGTCTTACCTTGCTGCTGGCCAGCTCGCTCGGGCGCATCACCCCCACCCGCACCGTGCTCGCCGGGCTCGCCGTGTCGGCGCTGGCCTCCGCCATCACGAGTCTCGTCATCTTCTGGGCAGTGACCGGTGACTCCTACCGGGAGATCCTCGGCTGGCTGCTCGGCTCCCTCGCTGGCGCCCGCTGGCCCGCCGTGGCGATCTCGTTCGGCGCGATCCTCATCGCCGGCGTGCCCATCATGCTCACCGGCAAGCTGCTTGACGCCTTCGCGTTCGGCGACGTGTCCGCGTCGTCGTTGGGGGTCAACGTGAGCGCGACGCGGTGGGGGCTGCTCGGGGCATCCGCGCTGCTGACTGGGGCGATGGTGTCGGTGTCGGGGTCGATCGGATTCGTGGGACTCGTGCTCCCGCACGCCGTGCGCCTGCTGGTCGGCAGCGGGCATCGGGCGCTGCTGCCCCTCTCCGCGCTGGTCGGCGGCATCTTCCTCGTCTGGGCCGACACGCTCGCGCGCACCGTCTTCGACCCGCGCGAACTGCCCGTCGGAATCGTGACCGCCATCATCGGTGCACCCGTCTTCGCCGTACTGCTGGCCCGGCGCAGGGGGCTGACATGAGCGGGCTCGAGGGTTCGCGAATCACCGTGAGCGCCGGCGGCGCGCTGCTCATCGACGGCGTCTCGGTCGAGGCACCCGACGGCACCCTCACCGCGCTCATCGGGCCCAACGGTGCCGGCAAGTCCACGCTGCTGCGGGCGCTCGCGGCCGTGCAGCGACCCCGCGAGGGCTCGGTGCGCTTCGACGGCGACGACCTGCTCGGAATGCCGCGGCGCCAGCGCGCCCGCCTCGCCGCCCTCGTCGAACAGGATGCCGCCACCGACCTCGCCATGCCCGTCACCTCGGTCGTGGAGCTGGGCCGTCTCCCCCACCAGTCACTCTGGGCCGTGGACCCGGCCGACACCATCGTGACCGGCGCGCTCGACGCGGTCGGCATGAGCGACTTCGCCGCCCGCGACTTCGGCACCCTCTCCGGCGGCGAACGCCAGCGGGTCATGCTCGCCCGCGCGCTCGCGCAGCAGCCGCGCCTGCTGCTGCTCGACGAACCCACCAACCACCTCGACATCGGCGCCCAACTCGCGGTTCTCGGGTTGCTGCGCACACTCGCCGGCGACGGGATGACCGTGGTCGCCGCCCTGCACGACCTCGGCCTCGCCGCCACCTACGCCGACAACGTGATCGTGCTGCGCGCCGGCCGCGTCGTCGCCGCCGGACCGACAGTCGACACGCTGACGCCCGAACTCATCCGCGAGGTGTACGGGGTGGAGGCCGTGGTGCTGCACAATCCGGTCACGGGGCGGCCGGTGATTGCGTTGTCGCCGCTGGGGTGGCGGCGCGGCGCTCAGATGACGTCCACGTCCAGTACCGCTCCGAGTCGCGCGAGGCCGGCCACGACATCCGCCTCGATTCGAAGACCGCCCAAGTTGTCACCGGGGTGAAGCGAGAGATAGGCCCGGATTCGCCCACCGCGGTCTCGGATCCAACTCGCGTTGATGCCGTTTCCTTCAAGAAGGGCGATGTGTTCAGCCAGGAAGGTAGACACGTCGGAACCCACGTCCCGATCCCCGTGGATATGGCGCGTGAACCCGTAGCTCACGACCTTCTTGTTTTTTCGCCGCGTGTTGGCCAGCCACTCTGGGACCGGATCCAGCTCACTGTCGAAGTACAGAGATAGCGAAATGGATGCCCCGAGCACCTCGTTCTCGTCGCCATCATCCACAGCCCAATCCTCTCGTACCTCGGGAAGCTCCGGGGGTTTCGATACGCCGCTTCGCGGCTACTCAACCAGCGGAGAGGCGCAGGCCGGGTTTCGATACGCCGCTTCGCGGCTACTCAACCGGCGCGAGAGGCGCGGCTACTCAACCGGCGGGGCCACCGGTCGCGGCAACCACGCCGCCACCAGCGAGCGCGGCAGCACCGCCGCCGCGAGCCGTGCGCCCACACCTGCGCCGCGACGGAGGCCGCGCAGCACGATCCGCAGCTCATCGACCGGAACGGGCGTGCGGGACGCCCCGGCGAAAGCCTGCGCCTCCAGGGCCGCCGTGAGGTGGTTGAGCGCGTCACGCTCGCCGGGATCCAGCAGCTCGCCCAGTTCGGCGGCCGCCTGGCGAGGCGTGAGAGACGACGACAACGGGATACCGAGGTCCGTGACCACGGCAGTCAGTTCCTGCCAGGCGGCGCGGGTCGAGCCGGCGCGAGCGGCAGCCAGGCGGCGGCGGCCGGCCGCCAGACGCAGAGCCCACGGGGTCGCGAGCACGGCCACGAGCAGCACGAGCAGGAAGGGCAGCGGCGAGATGGGGGCTGCCGCGGCATCCGGGGCGGCGGTGTCGGGATCGGTGTTCGTGTCCTCGGGGGGAAGCGACGGCGCGACCGTCGGTGCCGCCGTGGGCGCCGAGGTCGGCTTCGGCGGAACCGACTCATCGACGTCGGGAGTCGACGGGTCGTCCTGGCTGAGGGGCGCGAAAGCGGGCTCGGTGCCGCGACCCGGTGTGGGCTCGAACCGCACCCAGCCGATGCCAGCGAAGTACAGCTCCGGCCAGGCGTGCAGGTTGTCGGTCGACACCCGGTACAGCGTCTCGGTCGCGGGCGCGTCATCCGGAAGTGCCTGATCGGGCACGCCCTGGGCCTCTCCCGCCGCGCCATCGGGCTCGCCCTGAGTGAAGCCGACAACCACCCGCGCCGGGATGCCCAGGGTACGCGCCATCGCCGCCATCGCCGAGGAGAAGTGCACGCAGTACCCCGACTTCGCCTCCAGGAACGCGCCCAGCACCGCAGCGCCCGACCCGTCGAACCCCTGCTCGACCGGGGCATCCTGCGAATAGGTGAAGTCGCCGCCCCGGAAGTACGACTGCAGGGTGATCGCCTTGTCGTAGTTGCTCGCGGCGGCCCCCACCACCTCTCGCGCGGTCTTCGCCACGATCGCCGGCAGATCCTCCGGGATCACCAGGTAGCGCTCCAGCCCCGGCTCGACCGTCGTCCCGGCCGCGACGAGCTGCTCGATCGAGGGCGCGATGTCGACGCTCTGCACCTCGTACTCCTGATTGCGGGCGTTCGAACTCTCGGTGCGGATCGACAGCCCGTCGGGCTCCCACCACCAGTCCCCGTCGAGCCCCGTGATCGACTCCGGCGCGTAGGGCACCGGAAGCCAGCGGCTCAGGGTGCTGGCCACGGTGACATCGGTGATCGTCGTCGACCGGGGCACATCCTCGCCGAGACCCGGCACCGGGCCGATGGCGTCCACACCGTTGCCGGGCACCCGGTCGGTGGCGGTCGGCTCCCACGACTCGCCGGTGAAGTTATCGAGGGCCGTCAGCCGGAGGTACTGCCCGCCGGGCACCGACGTCGTGTAGGTCAACGCCAGCGACGGATCGGCCCGACGCAGGTCGTTGCCGAGAGTGATGATCGGGTTCAGGCCCGTCGTGAAACCCGAGCCCGAGCCACCTGCGTTGCTCGGCTCCACTGCCGGCAGCACCAGCGGCAGCACCAGCGAGGCGGCGAGTGCCGCGGCGGCCGTGCCGAGCGCGAACCGCCGCGGCCGCGACCCGAACAGCATGATCGCCAGCCACGCCACCGCCGTCAGCAAGAACACCAGGGCGTTGCTCAACTCCGCCCGCACCAGACTCGGAACCAGCAGCAACGCCAGCAGCGGCACCCCCACCAGCGCGGGCGTGCGGAACTGGTGTGCCACCGTGTCGGCGGCGAGAGCGATCGCGGCCGCCCCGAGACAGATCAGATAGACGATGCCCTTGTCGGCATCCGCTGGCAAGGACTGGGCGGAGATCGACGTCGTGCCCGCGAGCTCCAGCTGGTGGAACGCGTCGAACGTCGCGAACGTCGGGATGACCCCGAGCAGAGCCGTGCCCGGCGCAAACAGCAGGGTGATGGATGCCACGGCAGCCCCGAACCCGGCAACGCTCGCCCACACCCGGTGCCGAGCCGTGGAGCGCACGATCGCCGCGGCCAGCAGCACGACCAGCGTCACCAGCATGAACATGAACCACCACGCCACGTCGTTGAGCACGCTCGACAGCCCTGCCGCAGCGATGCCGATCGCCACCAGGATCAGGGCGCTGAGCACCCAGTGCGCCTGAGATCTACGCGCTGCCACGGGAACGTCCCAACTCGGCGACCACGGCCTGCCATGCTGCGGCGTGATCCTCATCGGCACGCACTGGAACCACGAGCCAACCGGCGTCGGTGAACTCCTCGTCGAGGCGACTCGCGCCGGACGGAACGCCGAAACTGCGATCGATCTGATCGATCGCCGACGACGTGCGCACCACGAACGCGACCGCCAGCTCGCCCGGGCGACGGTGGGTGAGCATCCACTCGATCGTCTCCGGCTCGGCGGTGCCGAGGATGGCGAACACGGGACCCGCGGCGGTGTGGGTTCCCGGCGTGAGGGCGGGAGCCTCAGTCAGATGCACCGAGGCGAGCCGGCTGAGGAACTCCTCGTCCCCCCAGGTGCGGCGCCGACCCCGACCGACGTCGTCGAGCTGGGAAGGCCCCGTCTCCTGGATGGTCACCAGGAACCCCGTGCGCCGCAGGTGCACCGCCACCGAGGCGAGCATGCGCACCACCCACTCGAATCCGTCGCTCTCCGCCGCGTCGAACGGACCCTCGGCGTCACGGTAGCCCGCACGCGTCGTGTCCACGAGGATGCGCGCCTCAGGAAAACTGCGCTGCTCCTCCTGGCGCACCATCAGATCGCCCGACCGCGCCGACGCCCGCCAGTGCACGCGCCGCATCGCGTCACCGTGGCGATACTCGCGGGTCATCGCGTCATCCTCGTCACCGGTCGCCCGCCGCTGCACCAGCCGGGACTCTCCGTCACCCGCCGGCACCGACAGCCCCGAATCGGCCAGCGGCACCACCTCGGGCGTCACAGTGAGAAGCTCCGCCTCGCCCACGATCGCCCGGCAGGTGGCCATTCCGAACGGGTCGCCCACCTCCACCGTCAGCGGACCGACCGGCACGATACCCCGCCGCGGCGGGGCCAGGTCGTAGAGCACAGTCGTCGCGTTGTGGCGCGCGAAGCGGGGCCCCCGCGCCTCCAGCGCCCGAAGCGCCCCCGGCGGTGTCGACCACGGATGCCACGGCAGCCGGTCCCACCACACCGCGGGCAGACTCCTCCCGGGCGCCGTGTTGCTCGCCACCACCGACACCGTCGTCACCGACCCCGCCTGCACCACCCGCGGCGCGAAATCGCGCCGCGCCGCAAGCCGGGGCCGGCGCAGGGCCACCACCGCGAGAGCGATCAGCGGCAGCGCGAGCAGCAGGCAGGCGACATACAGCAGCTGCAGTCGACCACCCGCATAGGCGGCGACGAACGCGACAACTCCGGCGGCCAGAAACCACCAGCCGCGCCGGGTCAGGCGCACGCCCACACCCTTCGCCGGAGCCGCCATGGCGCGGGTCAGGACGCGCTCAGCGGAACGGGAGTCTGCGCCACGATGCGCGAGATGATGTCGGCCACGCTTCCGCCCGACAGCGCACTCGTGCCGCCCCCGGCACGCCGCGCCGCGATCAGGCGGTGACCCAGCACCGGGATCGCCAAGGCGTCGATGTCGTCAGGCAGCACGAACTCGCGGCCGTCGAGAGCCGCGCGGGCCTTCGCCGCCCGCACCAGCTGCAGCGTCGCGCGCGGACTCGCGCCCAACCTGAGCTCCCGGTCGCGGCGGGTGGCCTGGCAGATCGCGACCGCGTACTGCTCGACCGCGCTACTCGTGAACACCGCGCGGGTTGAGCCGATCATCCGCTGCAGGTCCACACCGGAGACGACCGGCTCGAGCGCGGTCAACGGGCTGGACGTCTCACGGGTCTTCAACATCTCAAGCTCTGCCGCGGCATCCGGGTACCCCATGCTGATGCGCGCCATGAACCTGTCACGCTGCGCCTCGGGCAGCGGATAGGTGCCCTCCATCTCAATGGGGTTCTGGGTGGCGACCACGATGAACGGCGTGGCGAGCGAGTAGGTGCGGCCGTCGACGGTGACCTGGCCCTCCTCCATGCTCTCCAGCAGGGCGGACTGCGTCTTCGGGCTGGCACGGTTGATCTCGTCGCCGATCACGATGTTCGCGAAGATCGGACCCGGCTTGAACTCGAACTCGCGGTCGGCCTGGTTGTAGACCGAAACACCCGTGATGTCGCTGGGCAGCAGGTCGGGGGTGAACTGGATGCGACTGACCGAGCAGTCCACGGACTTCGCCAGTGCCCGCGCCAGCATCGTCTTGCCGACGCCTGGGACGTCCTCGATGAGCAGGTGCCCCTCGGCGAGCAGCACCGTCAGTGCCATCTCGACGGCCTCACGCTTGCCGTCGATCACCGTCTGCACACCGCGCAGAATCGCCCTCGCCTTCGCGTAGAACTCGTCGTGCGGGAGGGCCTTGATGTCGTGACGGTCGGTCTGGGCGTCGGCGTCCATCACCCCAGTCTCACAGAACCGACGAAAAGTTCACCCTGTGAGTTCGCCGGTAGCCTTGGGAGCGTGAAGATCACGGTGCTCGCTGGCGGAGTCGGGGGCAGCCGATTCCTGCTCGGGGTGCGCAGCGCATACCCCGACGCCGACATCACGGCCATCGTCAACGTCGGCGACGACATGTGGCACGTGGGCGTGCGCATCGCGCCCGACCTCGACACGATCATGTACACGCTCGCCGGACAGAACAACACCTCGCGCGGGTGGGGGCGAGTCGGCGAGAGCGAGCGCGTGGCCGGTGAGCTGCGGGCCTACGGGGTCGGATGGCCGTGGTTCACGCTCGGCGATCTCGACCTCGGAACGCACCTGGCGCGCACGCACTACCTGCGCTCGGGGTTGCCGCTGTCACAGGTCGTGCCGCTGCTGACGTCGCGGTGGGACCTCGGCGTGACACTGCTGCCGTCGACCGACTCGGAGGTGGAGACGCACGTGCGGGTGGAGGGCGGGTCCATGCACTTCCAGGAGTGGTGGACGCGGCACCGCGCATCCCTGCCCGCGCTCGCGTTCGACTTCGTCGGGGTTTCCTCGGCGGTGCCCGCGCCGGGCGTGGTCGCCGCTCTGGCCGAGGCCGATGTCGTGCTGCTGGCGCCCTCCAATCCGGTCGTGTCGATCGGGGCGATCCTGGCAATCCCCGGCCTCGCTGACGCGGTGCGCGCCACCTCCGCCCCCGTCGTCGGTGTCTCCCCCATCATCGCGGGAGCCGTCGTGCGCGGCATGGCCGACGCCTGCCTCACCGCGATTGGGGTGTCCACCAGCGCCGACGCGGTCGCGCTGCACTACGGGGCGCGCTCGGCCGAGGGCGTGCTGGATGGCTGGCTCGTCGACACTGCGGATGACGCGGCCGTCGCGCCCGTGGCATCCGCTGGCATCACGGCTCGCGCCGTGCCGCTCTGGTTGAGCGACGACGCCACCCGCGCCCAGGTCGCCCGCGACGCGGTGGAGCTGGCGCTCGCGTTGTAGCGGCGCCCCGCTACCCCTGCCCCACCCGCCGGGCCCCCTAACCCCGCACCAATCACCTCTCGCTCGCGAAAACTCAGGCCACGGGCACCCACCGAAGCCTGATGTGCGTCGGTGCGCGCTCCCAGCCTGAGTTTGTGCGCGTGTCCACCCCGCTACAGTGGCAGCGACCCGATCGCGAGGAAAGGACCGCAATGCTGACGCGACTCCTGAGTGTGCGGATCGTGCGGTGGGAGCTGAAGCTCGCGTACATCGTTGGCACTTGGCTGGCGGGGTGGATTCCCCTGACACTTTTCGACGCCATCGGGGCGCCCGCCCTCGTCTCGATCGTGTTCAACTTCGCGCTCAACGCGGTTATCTTCTACTACGCAACACGGGTGTTCCGAGGGAAGGGTGAACCCCTGGAGCCTGAACGACAGTGGTGGCGAATGACGGCCTGGCGGCCCCTCAGCCTCCGACTCGGGATTCTGTTCCTCGCAGCGGGCCTCATCTCAGTGCCCGGCATAGTATTCGGCGCGCTTGGACTCCCGTATGGGCGACTGATCGGCACCTGGCTGGACTGGACGGAGGTCAGTGCCATATACTCGACCCTCGCGTACCTCTACCTCAACTCAGCGACCCGCCTCAAGCGCGCCGGCATCCAGCGCCCAGAGCCCGACGTCAAGCTCACGCCGAAGCCCAAGCTCGACTGATTAGTCGCGCTCCGCGCGCCGCGCCTGCACCTCGGCCTCGAGTCGGCGGATGCGGGCCTCACGCTCGTGGTACTCGATCTCCCGCTGCACCTGCGCCTCGACATCCTCGTCGTTGGTCATCGTGCGACGCTCGAGCGCCTCGCGCCGGCGCGGGTCACCGAAGCTGACGAACTCCTCGCGGGCGGGGCCGTACTCGCGTCCGACGATCCACCAGAGGGCCATGCCGATCAGCGGGATGAAGATCACGATGAACACCCACGTCACCTTCGGCAGGTGTTTGATCTGCCAGTTCTCGGCAGTGATGATGCTCACGAGGGTGAACACGAGGGCGGCGATGAAGATCGCGGATCCGAGTAACTGCAGCATGCCCAGCAGCTTACTGAGGATGCCTCGACTCAAGTTGTCCCCCACAACGCCCCAATTCGGGGTGCTACTGACCGTCGCGGCGCGGGCACCAGGCGGGGCGCTAGTCGCGCTCCAGCTCCGCCTCGATCACGTCATCGGCGGCATCCACCCGTTCCGAGTCGTAGTAGCCACCCGCCACCGGCAGCGGCCGCCGGTCGCGCCCGAACGCGAACCACGCCACGATCCCGATGATCGGGATGAACAGCACGAACAGCACCCAGGTGAGCTTGTCGAAGTAGCGTGTGCGGTCCGCGAGAATCGCCGACACCAGCGCCACGATCAGCGCGGCGAGGTACAGCACGGAGACGAGAGGCACGCGACCAGCCTACGCCCGGGCCGCCAGCCACGCCCGGGTGCGCGGACCCAGATCGGCCAAGCCGGCGAGATCAGCCAGCCCCGCGAGATCGGCGGCCGTGTCGACGTCGCCGCGCAGGCCGGGCCACGCCCCCACGAGCGGAACGAAGCCGGCGGCACGGTGTGACCCGGCCGACCCGCGACCGAAGAGCGGGGCCTGCGACACGCCCGGCGCAGCGGCGGTGAGGGCCGTTCCCTCACCCTCCGCGTCGGCGACGAACGACAGCGGGTGCGGGCCGGCGGCAGCCAGCGCCTCGGCCAACTCGGTCGGCGTGAGGGCGGGGTGGTCCCCGAGCAGCACCGCACGGGCGGTGCCGAGGCCCGCTGAATCCAAGCCCCGAGTGATGGCGGCGTTCAGGCCGGCACCCGGGTCCGCGATCACGGATGCGCCGAGCTCAACGAACGGCTGGGCATCCGAGGTCACGACGATCACCCGGCCCACCCGCAGCGCAACATCCACGGTGTCGAGGGCCATCGCGAGCGCCAGCGCGCTGTTGTCACCGGACCCGAACCGCGACTTCGCGCCCGCCGCGCGGAACGGCACCACGATCGACCAGTCAGTCACCGGCGGCCGCGCGTCCCGCCGCCAGCCCAGCCGCGCGCCCCGCCTCAAACCCTTCGGCATACGCCTCGGCGCTGCCCAGCCGGAACATGTCCTCGTTCGCGGGCCGCACGATCGAGCGCGCGCCCGGCTCGTCGAGCCCCGCGACCAGGTGACTCATTCCGCGGATCACGGCCACCGGCATCCCGAGCGCCTTGCCCTTCACAAGGTCAGCGGCGCCGGCCAGCTCGTCGGCGGTGGCGGCGATCGTGGCATCCAGTCGCCGGCCGGAAGCGTCGGTCGTGCCCCGCAGGTCATCCATCACCCGGATGCCCGCCGCCCCGATCGCGACATCGGTCTGCCCGGCGCGCCATGGTCGACCCAGGGTGTCGGTCACCAGCACGCCGATGGACACCCCGAACCGCCCCCGCAGCGCGGTGCACAGCCGGAGGGCCGACGCGTCCGGGTCCTCGGGCAGCAGCAGCACGACACCGTCGGGGGTGTTGCTCGCGTCGACGCCCGCTGCCGCAAGCACCATGCCGAGGCGGTTCTCGACGATGCGGGTCGTGCCACCCGGGTGCACGCGCGTCGCGACGACGCGCACTGTCTCGGCCGTGATCGCGTCCTCGCGGTCGGCGGCCAGCACCTGCCGGCCCTCAACCTTCGACACGATCTTCGACGTCACAGCCAGAATGTCACCCTCATCGACCACGCCCTCGAGAGCGTCGCCGAGAATCTGCGCCAGGTCGTCGCCCGCGACGAACTCCGGCAGGCCGCCGACGCCGAACACCTTGAGCATCACCGAACCAGCTTAGGCGCGCCCCCTGTGCACGGTTCGCTTCTTCACGCTGCCGTCGGGCGCGTAGTAGACCCACTCGCCGGTCTTGGTGCCATGGTCGAACTCACCCTCATCGATGAGCACGCCTGAGGCCGTCCAGCGCTGCCAGAAGCCGTGCTTCTCGTCCCCCACGAACGCACCCTTCTGCAGCAGCCCGCCCGTCGACCGGTACCAGGTGACCGGCCCGCTGAGCTCGCCGGCCACGTACTCGCACTCTGAGCGCACGCGCCCGTCGGCGAAGTGGTGCACCCAGCGGCCCACGCGCAGCCCCGCCACGTACTCCCCCGCGATGGTGCCGCCGTGGGGGTCTGGCTCCTCCCAGGGGCCGGTGCGGTTGCCCGCGGCATCCGTCTGGTTCATGGCAGCGACCCTAGCGCGTCAGCTTCGGCAGCACATCCCGGCCGAACACCTCAAGCCACTGAGCCTGGTTGCGCCCGGCGTTGTGCAGGTAGATGCGGTCGAACCCGAGATCGAGGAAGCTCTGGATGTGCGCCCGGTGCGCATCGAGGTCGGCGGTGACGAGCATCCGCCCCTCGAAGTCATCGGGGCGCACCAGCTTCGCCAACTGGTCGAACTCGAACGGCGAACGGATGTCACTGCGCCCGAACCGCATGCCGCCGTTGGGCCACTCGGCCAGCGCGTTCGCCATCGCCTCCTCGTCGGTGGGGGCCCAGCTGAGGTGCAGCCGCAGCACGCGCACCTGCGTCTTCGGGTCGCGGCCGGCCTCCTTCGCGCCCTCGGCGAAGCGCTGCAGCAGCAGGCCGATCTTGTCGAGCGGAGCCACCTCGGTGATCATTCCGTCGACGGTGCGTCCGGCGCGGCGGGCCGTCACCGGTCCGGATGTCGCGACCAGAATCTCGGGCGCCCTCTCGGGCATCGTCCACAGCCGTGTCGACTCCAGCTTGAAGTACTGGCCGTCGTGGCGCACATCCCGCTGGGCGAGCCCCGACGCGAACAGCTTCTTGATCACGTCGACGGCCTCGAACATGCGGTCGATGCGTTCGGGCGCCTCAGGCCAGTACTGCCCGGCGATGTGCTCGTTGAGCGCCTCACCGCTGCCGATGCCCAGCCAGTGCCGCCCCGGATACAGCGCCGCCAGCGTCGCACTCGCCTGCGCCGTGAGCGCCGGATGCGACCGGAACGTCGGCGCCGTCACCCCGGTACCCAGGTCTCCCGTGGTCGTCTGCCCCAGCGCACTGAGGATGTTCCACACGAAGCTCGCCTGCCCCTGCTGCGGCGTCCACGGCTGGAAGTGGTCGGTCGCCATCACGCCCGTGAACCCGTGCTGCTCGGCGAGCGTCGCTAGCTCAACAACCTCCCGCGGCGGAAACCGCTCGAGCATGGCGGCGTAGCCGATGTGGGGTGCGGATGCTCGGGGCATGAGTACATTGTGGCGCGGGTTTCGGGCACTGCCTCTACCGCAGCATCGTCTCCATCGCGACGACGAGCCGCCCGGCGTGCTGGATCGCCTCGGCGGACTTGGCGGATGTCACCATCCGCGGCTCGTACGCCGCGTTGTTCTTCAGCGCAACCAACGCCTTCAGGTGGTTGGCCGCGGCTTCGCCGCCGTGCGCCCGCCTGATCAGCGCGACCGCGTCGGAATGGTTGGTCGAACTCGACCGCACGCCGAGCGCTTTGCCGCAGATCGCGTCGGCGGCGGCGATGCCTGCGATCACGGCGTTCGACGCGGCCACGAACGTCGCGGCATCCTCGCCGAGCTCGGCCGCGAAGTGCACAACATCGAGTACCTGCCGTCTCTCAAGGCGACTAAGCGGTCTAGTCCTATTCATTGTTGTACTCGGAGTCGTACCCTAGATCGTCCACGTCACCCTCGGTCTCAAAAGTCGACTCCATTCCCGCCTCGCCAAGAAGGCTCAGGTCTTCGAGGACCAGGTGACAACTGGGACACCAAAATACGACGGGCTGCACCTCAAGCGTCACGAAAACGTTGGGGTATCCGAACCCGTCGTCTTCATACTCAATGCGAGTGTTCTCGAAATCCTCGCCTTCGCGCCACCCCACCTCGCTGCACGCAGGACATGTTGATTCAGATCGATACCTCAGAGAGGGTCCCGCGAACCTAGTCCACTCCGAGGCCATTGCTGCAGACATCGCCCCTTTGTCGTGCTGAATCTTCCGCGTTCTTGCACGCTCAAGCAGTGCGCTCAGTCGAGCCCTCATATGTTGAGCGTTTGTCTCCAAGTGGCGCTCCACAACTGCCAGTCGGCTTGGACCCACCAGGTCTTCGATCGACTTGTCCAAGTGGCTGAGTAAGACGGTGGCCTGCGCCCAGTAACGAGGCCACCACGCTGAATCGGGAATCGCTCCGAACCCGACATCTGCGGCGTGCAGATAGTCATTCCGCCCCGCTGAAATCAGCTTCGCCTCCGCTTCATTGAATGGCTTGAATACCGCAGCGCATCGTGCCCATACGGCCTTTGCTGGGACCGACATGAAACCACTCGCATCCGCGGTAGTGCCCGCTGCTATGAGGAGACTTTTCCCGTCGTCAGAAGGCAGGGCAATTAGAAGCGGGTTGATTCTCGACAACGCCGCCTTGCCCAGCAACTCAAGAGCAGCTGATGCCCAGAACGCTCCCTCCTCGAACTCGCGTCCATCGTCCATTGAACGATTGACGAACAAGCGAGCCTTCATCCACAGCCCATCAGAGTCATACGGTACGGTCATTCGCGCTCCTCAACTCCAAACGTCAGGCGCTCGATTCGACGGGTCTGCCGGTCGACAACCTCATTTCGGGCATGAAGTACCCTTCGATTGTCGAGGATGAGCAGTTGGTTGTCGCGTGTCCATTCGTGAACGAACGCATCAGGCCGAGCTTCCTCGAAAAACGCAACTGTTTCCCGCGCAAATTGATCGCCGGGGCTCATACAGAAGGGGTCGAAGCGTGTCCTGTTCTGCTCATGTGCCGAAGCAAGAAATGCGCTTCGGTTACCATGCACGATGAAGATGCCCTGACTGGCGAACTCGGGCAACCAAGGTCTTGATTGCCCCATCCCTGGTGCCCATACGATTGTTGGCGTGCTCGTCGGCTTGGCGGAGTAGAGCGCCACAATGTCCGGCGGGGTTTCAAGATGCGCGCCATCCGTGTGAAGCGGCTGAGGGCCAAGCCCGACATGAGCACTTATGCTCTTCGGCGGCGCCTTGTCTGCCTCGTACGGCTTCAATACAGTCTTTTCGCGACCCTTCTCGGTAGCGGCCCGAAGGCCCTGCAACTCCGCGGCTGCCTTCAGCTCGGCCGGTGTACCCAAGGCCACTACCCAACCGTTTGCGCGTAGCTCCTTGCGAATGGCTACCAGATCGAGCAATGGTCCTCCAAGGTTCTGCCCGAATGCTACGGCAAGGTCGATGGACTGCGCCCAAGCAGAACGGAACAACTTGGCGCTCGCCGTTGAGGCAGAATGCAATGCCTGTATGCGCCAGTTCGGCTGCCTGGGAGCGGGCTCGAGTGCGAAGATGCATCAACGGCGAAGGGAGGCAGTATGCGCGCGGAGAGTTTCTTTGAGCCCTGGGAGCGGGTAGCAAACGGGTGGGACGAGTGCCTGGGCGAGATAAACAACATCCTGACGATCTCAACGGCACGCCGCGACTTGGCTTGGCGCGGAGTTGCCAACTCCGCGCACGCCCTTCATAGTTCCCTTTATCGGCGATTCATGTCTGCCAAGAATGTCGCTCCGGATGAAGCCGAGGTCGTGAAGTTCGAGCTTGCACTCTTGAGTGCGGCCCGCAAGCGCTGGCGCTTTGACAATTTATCCGCGCTTGAGACCTTGGCGCACCTGCAGCACTACGGCGGCCCGACACGACTCCTCGACGTCTCGTTCAATCCTCTGGTAGCGCTTTGGTTTGCCGTTGAGCAGAAGCACGATGCGGCGGGCGTCGCACGACCTGATACCGATGGTCGACTGATCGTCTTCGACGCGACAGATCGGCAAATCGATCTCGATGCCCGATGGGGTGGGCATGAACTCCCATGGACCGCGCAGCCGAATGACAATTGGCGGCGCGGACTCCCCCTTGTTTGGAGACCGCCGAGCTACAACGACCGGATCCCAGCCCAGAACTCTGCTTTCCTGATTGGCGGCGTTCCGCTCGTTCGGGCCGGCGACAACTCAAAGTACCGGAAGGCGCCCGGGAATGCTGGCACCGCTGGGTACTGGGCCATCGATGAGGTTAGGCAAGCGACTTCCGTCACCCTCTCGATGAACAGCCTTGAGCGCCACCCCCAGGCGGGAGCGAAGCCGACCTTCACACTCCGCATTCTGGCGGAGAAGAAGAACGAGGTACGGGCGAAGCTCGAGAATCACTACGGCCTAAACGCCGCGTCAATCTATCCAGACCTCTTCGGGCTCGCCCGATATGGTGCAGACCGAATTGCACTGTAGGCATCCCGCAACAGTGAGTCCATGCCCTCCTATCGGTTGGGTCGCCACTTACAAACAGCAGCCTCTCCGCCCCGCGTCGGGTGCGCCATCTGTTGGAGGACTATGGAGCAGACAGTCGCGGAAGGGGTTGGCTGGAGGGGGGGGCCCGCAGTGACTCCTGCTTGGACTTTTCGTAAGCTTGCGTCATGTCCGGCAATGAATGGGTGAAACTCTGGGCGACCCCAGAGAGCAGAGACCACTCGAGAACCTCTTGGGATGAACGCGACGAGAGAACGTCGGTCCGCGTCACCCTTGCAGAAGAGTCGGAGGTTTCGATCGGCGACTACAGCTCCAATGTTGAGGATGTGTCTGTTCTTCTCGTCTTCTGCGCCTTTCTCGGCTCGGACGACAACGTGTTCCAGGTACGCGAAACTGACCTTGAGAAGATCAGAGTGGTGCGTAGTACCTACGGAAGCCCCCTTGACCTCTTGATGACTGTTGGTGGGATTGCAGGTGCAGTGATAATCGGCGCCAACGGTCTGGCAAAAATACTTAAGACCGTTGCTGAAGCCTTCAAGGCTCATCAAGAAGGAATCGGACAGAGGCAAGTGAACCGCCGCGAGCGCGAGAAGTACGACGAGAAAATACTCGCGTCAGCCTTCAGGGAGTCCCTTGCTGGGCTTGAGCCACAAGAGCGAAAACAGCTCAGGAAGATCGTGAAGCGCCTGGATGGCAAGGGGCGAGAAGCTCGCTTGGCCCGTGCACTTGCGAATCTCACCGCCAAGTCGGTGGAAGTCCGCATCGACGACCCGGACGACCGTTCAAAGCGCCGTTGACAAATAACCGCAACTCTTCTCCGCGGTATCAGCAGGCCTGATGAGCTGCGATAGCTGGTACGACGAGTACGCTCACCCCGTGGCATCCACCCCACTCACGACCGACGTAGTGATCGTCGGCGCCGGCCCCACCGGCCTGATGGCCGCGACCGTGCTCGCGCGGCTTGGGGTCGACCACGTCATCATCGACGAGAAGCTCGAGCCGACGACGGAGTCGCGCGCGGTCGGGGTGCAGGCGCGCACGCTCGAGATCTACGAGCAGCTGGGGATCGTCGACGAGGTGCTCGCCGAGGCGACGAAGGCCGACGCCCTCTCACCCGGGTACCTGAAGCGGGCGTACGCGAACATTCCGCTGCCCACGCTTGGTGCCGAGACGACCAACTACCCGTACATGTCGATCATTGAGCAGAGCAAGAATGAGGCGCTGTTGGTGCGGGCGCATGAGGCGCTGGGTGGGGAGGTGGTGTGGGGGCGGAAGGTTGACGCGGTTGAGAGTGACGGGCGTGGAGTGCTGGTTTCGACTGGCGCGGTTACTGGAGGTGAGGTCTCGACAGGCTCGACCCGCCTGAAAGCGAAGTACCTCATCGCCGCAGACGGGGCGGGGTCGGCGGTGCGGCGGATGCGCGGCATCGGCTTCGAGGGAACGACCAGCGCGCACACCTTCTTCGTGGTGGACGCGGCCGACGTGCGGGGCATGCGCGACACCTCCGTGAATATCCGGCTCGGGCGCGGTGAGATGTTGCTCGCGTTCCCGATGGGGCAGGGGCGCGATGCCCGGCTGATCGGGGTGGTTCCGGGCGAGCATCCGGAGGCCGACTTGGAGGCGCCCCTGCGCGCGAAGCTCGCCGACACCTACGGCGTCACCTGGGGCGACACCCGCTGGCTGAGCACCTACCGCGTGCACCACCGGGTCGCCGAGCGGCTGCGCGACGGGCCCGTGTTCCTGGCCGGGGATGCCGCGCACGTGCACTCCCCCGTCGGCGCGCAGGGCATGAACACCGGGCTGCAAGACGCCCACAACCTCGCCTGCAAGATCGCCGACGTGCTGCAGGGTCGCGCGGATGACGCGTACCTCGACGCCTACGAGGCCGAGCGCCGGCCGGTTGCCGAGCACGTGATCGCGTTCACGGAGCGGGTGTTCGGGCTCGTGACATCCGACCGCCGGGGTGTGCAGACCGCGATCCGGATGCTCGTGCCGATCGTCGCGCCGGTAATGGGGTTTCTGGCGCCGCGACTGCCCCTCGGACGACGCGTGTTCGGCTACGTGTCGCAGACACGCATCCGCTATCGGATGCCCGGGGCCGACCCGCGCGACAGCGTCGTCGGTAGGCGGCTGCCGCCCTTCGCGCACAACCACGACGCACTGAGGGATTTCACGTGGCAGGTGCACACCTACGGAGCCGTCGACCGGCGGCTCGCTGACGCGGTCGGGCTTCCCGTGCACGAGTATCCCGCGCCCGTGCGGGGGCCGTTGCGCGCGGGGTGGATGTACCTCGTCCGCCCTGACGGGTTCGTGGCGGCGGCCGGGGTCACCGCGGCGCCGCTGGTCGCGGCGCTCCCTCGGCGCAGCTAGTCTGCGCTCTTGCCTGGTTTCGGCCCGAACTTGCGGTGTGCCGCCTGTTTCGAGGTGTTGAGGACCATGGCGATTGAACCCCACGAGAGGCCAGCCTCTTTGGCTGCCGCAACGGCGGCCTCGAGTTGAGCTTCCGCTGCCTCGATAGCACCGAGCGCCTGCCCGATTGCGCGGAGCGGACCGGCGTCGTGCACGAGGATCGTGCCGGGGTCGAGCTGGTCTAGCCAAGCCTCGACGTCGGACTCAGTGCGTGTCTTCGCCATTCCTACCTCCTAACGGTCAACAAATGAAAGAACTTGGGACGAAGGCGATCGGCGTGGATCACCAATACGGGGTCCGACGCAGGAACGCCGACAATCTCGAGCAGCACCCCACTCATGTCAGGCCCGATGGTGAGGCGCCGATCCTCGCCGTCGAATTCGACCTCAAGGGCAACCATGGCGTTTCGCAGGGCGTGGAGAATATCCGCCTGCGAGACACCGTGTCTGCTGGCGCTCGCTGCGAAGTCCATCGCGTCAACATACTGATGACGCTACGCCCGCACGTTCGTGATGGCAAGGCCGGTGGAATCGCGAGGTGCGACCGTCGTGTTGGGGAGCAGCGGCGCTCCCCGGCGTACGCTCTAACCCATGTCTGACGTGCTGCTCGCGGTGATCGTCGTGCTGGGTGCCGCCGCTGTGATGGCCGGGCTCGCGGTTCTCGCGGTGCGGGTGCGCCGCCGCGGCACGGCCGGCCCCGCGATCGGCGCGGCGATGGCAGCCTACGACGAGGCGATGCACTCGACGGCGCACGACCAGTTCGTGGAGATGCAGGCGGAGGCCGACCGGGTAAAGCCCGCGCCGACGCCCGACAAGCGCTGAGTCGGCACGGCGTCCGCCCGGCCAGCCGCGACTCAGTCGCTATTGATGTCAGCTTTTCTTGACATCAAGTCGTCAATGCTTTACATTTCTGGATGTCAAACAAACTATACAGATTGGTAAGAATTCATGACATCCTCAGCCTCCACCCCCGTGGCCACTGCCTCATACAAGACGGGCATCCGCCACGCCAGCCTCGTCGCCGGAATCGCACTCGCCCTCATGGCCGTGCTCGCCGGGGTCGCCAACTTCGCCGTCATCACACCGCTGGTCACTCCGGGCGACGCCTCAGCCACCGCGACCGCCATCGCCGCATCCGAGCCTCTGTTCCGCGGTGCCATCGCGATGCTCGTAGTCGTCGTACTCCTCGACCTCATCGTCGCCGCCGCGCTTCGCACCGTCTTCGCCTCGGTCAACGCCGCCCTCTCCTCGGCGGCCGGCTGGTTCCGCGTCGCCTACTCGGCGGTGTTCCTCGTGGCGATCGCGCAGCTGGCCATCGCGGTCACGCAACTCGACACTCCCGACGCGGCCCTCGCATCCATCACGGCTTTCACGACCATCTGGCATGTCTCGCTGATCATCTTCGCCGGACACCTGCTGCTGGTGGGCTACCTGGCATTCCGCTCAGGATTCGTGCCTCGCGTGTTCGGCATCCTTCTGCTGATCGCCGGCGCCGGATACCTCGTCGACGGCTTCATGGCGGTGCTCGTCGCGCAGCCGCCGTTCACGCTCGCCGCCGTCACCTTCGTCGGCGAAGTCGCGCTGATCTTCTGGCTGCTCATCGCAGGCGGACGCGGTCGCTCGGCGGCCATTGCCTGATCGCTAGCGCCGCACGTACCTCGAGTACACCACCCCACTGCCGGCGAACGAGCGCGACTCCACGAGCCGCAGGTCGACGCGCACACCGGTCGGCATGAACGGGATGCCGCCACCCACGCTCACTGGGAACACCAGCGTGTAGAACTCGTCCACCAGGCCGAGCCGCAGCGCTGCCGACGCGAGGGTGGGTCCGCCGATCGACACCCGTCCGGGCAGGGCGCGCACCAGGTCGACGTCGAAGGCGGGCTCGATGCGGGTGCGTGCGGTGGACACCGACGCGAGAGTAGTCGAGAAGACGATCTTGTCGGCCGCGCGCCACAGGCGGGCGAAGTCATCCATCACCGGTTCGTCGGGATCGGACGGCATCGTGTCCCAAGCGGACATGACCTCGTACATGCGGCGGCCGTAGAGGTAGGTGCCGGTGTCGCGCTCGAGGTCGTTGACGAAGGCGTGCACCTCGGCGTCGGGCGCGGCCCAGTCGAAGTTGCCGCCCGCGTCGCCGGTGTAGCCGTCGAGCGACATGAGCGCGCCGTAGATCAGGGTGCCCATCAGCTGTCCACCACTCCCACGAACCGCGAGCCGACGCCGTCGAACTCCTCGCGGTACAGGCCGGCGGCCGGGTCCGGCAGGTCGAGCGGCGAGTGGTCAGCACAGCTCAGGTACGTGAACGCCGGCCACCACTTCTTGGGCCGCGCGCGCTCGGTCGCGCCGCACACGTCGCAGCGCAGCTCCACCCAGACGGGCTTGGCGCCCGTGCGGTTCGCGCGGGACTGCGCCAGCCAGGGCGGGGGGTTCGTGTCGAGGGCGGCGAGCTCCTGCTCGGTCATGCGGGTCGGGATGCCGTGCCGCGTCGCCATCTCGAGCGGAATGTCGAGGCGCTGGGCGGCTTCGCGGCGGGAGATCACAGTTCCATTGTGGTGGGTGCGCAGCAGCATCCCGTGTGTACGCTGTCAACATGACCACCACCTGGCCCGGACCCATCTCCGCCATCACGATCTTCGTCGACGACCTGCCCGCCGCGCTCGAGTTCTACGACCGCGCCTTCGGCCTGCCGCGGCACTGGGAGGACGAGTCGTCGGCGGTCTACAACTTCGGCAACACGTTGATCAATGTGCTCGTGTCATCCCAGGCCCCCGAACTGATCGAGCCGCGCCCGGTGGCGCCCGAGTCCGCTGGGTCGCGGGTGCAGTTCACGCTGAGTGTCGATGACGTGGATGCCACGGCCGCCGGCCTCGCAGCCCGAAACGTTGCGCTACTCAACGGGCCCGTGGACCGGCCGTGGGGAATCCGCACAGCCGCATTCGCCGACCCCGCCGGACACGTCTGGGAGATCGCCGGGCCGATCGCGGGCGCGTAGCCTGAGCCGCCGGGGCGCCGGGGCCGCTGCGCGTCGGCCGGCTGAAGCGGCTAGCCGACCAACTGCCCGTGCAGCTGCTGCTGCACTTGCAGCGCAAGACGGCGAAGAAGAACCTCGTCGATCTGGCTCGCGCGGCGCGGTTCCTGGTCGAACACGCACAAGGCTCCGATGGGCTCACCGCCGGGCGCCTCGATGGGGAACCCCGCATAGAACCTGATGTGCGGATCGCCCACCACGTAGGGGTTGTCGGCGAAGCGGGCGTCGGTCGTGGCATCCGGAACGATCAGAGCACCGCGCCCCTGAATGGTGAAATTGCAGAACGTGCTGGCGCGATCGAGCGTGTCGTAGTCGAGGCCGACATGCACGACGTGGCGCGACGTGTCCCCGTCGAGCACGCTCAGCACTGCGCCGCTCGTGCCGAACAGCTCGCGGGCCAGGTCGACGATGCGTCGCACCTGATCGTCGACGACCACCTCGAAACTGTCCACGGCGAGCTGGCGCTGCTCCTCGTTGATGTAGCCGACCGACCGCACAGACACGCGGGCCGGATGACGCCGCGCCCACGTCACCGCGGGCGCCATGATCTCGGCGATCACGTCGGCCGCCACCCGGTAGTCCTCACCGGCGGGCACGTCGCGCTGCCGCGGAATCACCGGCTCATTGAGCGACACGAACTGCGCCCGCGGACGCTCTGCGCACAGCTCGGAGGAGACGCGGTCGAGCTTGGCCGCGTGGCGCTGCGCGATCAGACCCATCGGACCAAGCCGCGCCGGCATCGAATGCATGGGTGGCACACCGAGCACGATGACCGCGGTGCCGGGGGTGGTGTGCACGGTGAGATGGTCGAGCAGCTGGCCGATGCTGCGGCGCCATCCGCTGAGGGAGGCCAGGTCGAGCGCCTCGTAGAGGCCCACGGCAACGACGATCGCCTCGTAGCGCCAGAGGGGCATGGCCGCGAGGCGGTCGAGGGCGGATGCCGCAGTCATCCCCGCGCGGGTCACGATGTCGACGTCCACGCCGCGGTCGGTGCAGTTGGCGAGGGCTCGGGCGAGCATGCCCCCGAGCGAGAGGTCGTAGCTGAACACGCCGAACCCGACGGCCGCGCCGGAGCCGATCAGCAGCACCCGATCGGCGTCGCTTCCCTCGGCATGTACCTGGGGAACGCCGCGCGGACGCGGGAGCAGCGCCGTGTTCTCCCTGGCCCCCGCGACCCACCCGCGCATGGCCGGAAGAAGTGCTGCGTCTAGCGGATTTCTCACGTTCTTTCCCCCTGCGCAACAGCCTAGGTGTGGGCTGTGAATCCGCTGCGCCCCCCTTAGGGTTACGGAGTTGGCGGAATGGGGTACAAGAAGGCGGGCGGCGTGTTCGGTGCTGGGCTCGAGGGGCTGGCTGACTGCGCTGGCTCCTCTCCGGCCGCTCCTCTCCGCGGCTCCTCTCCGCCCGCTCCTCTCCGCGCTCCACTCCGGCCGCTCCTCTCCGCGCCAAATCTGTGGAAAAGACTTCTTCACATTCACTAGAACATATGTTCGAATGATGGGAGAATTGACCCATGCCCGACCTGTCCCCCGCACTCGCCTCGCTGGCCGACGCCGCGTCCGCGATCGCGCGAGCGGCGTCGGGTGCTGCGGCGACGGCATCGGATGACTCGCTGCTCGCGTTCCAGCGGCAGGTTGCGGCATCCGCCCGACTGCTCGAACAGGCGGCGGCGACCTTCGCGGCCGAGATCGCGTTCCGCTCGCGGCGCGAGCTCGGCTACGACGGGCTGGCTCAGCGGCGCGGAGTGCGCACGCCGGAGGCTCTCGTGCAGCAGGTCACGGGTGCGAGTTCGCAGTCCGCGCGACGCCTCGTGAGGGTGGGCACTCTGGTCGCCGACCTCACGGCTCACGACGCTGGCGGCAGCGCCCTTGCCGAGCCGTGGCTCGAGCCGGTGCTGCGTCGGGTGACGGCCGGGGAGGTGTCGGCCGAGGCCCTGGAGGCGATCCGCTCCGGGCTGGGCGCGCCAAACGATTCGATCGGGCTGGATGCCCTCACCGAAGCCGCGCGCTCCCTCGCCCACGAGGCGACCGCCGTCTCGCTTGAGACTCTCGCCGCGCACGCGCGGGAGCTGCGCGACCAGCTGGACGTTGCGAGTGTCGCCGAGCGCGAACAACAGCGGCGGGCGGCCCGCTCCCTTCGCCTCTTCCCGCAGCTCGACGGCATGACCCGCATGGTCGGCCTGCTCGATCCGGAATCGGCGGCGGTCATCACCTCAGCGATCGATGCCGTCACGTCGCCACGGCGCGGCGGGCCGCGCTTCGTCGACCCCGAAGAAGCGGCTCGGGCAGCAGCGCTGGTCGACGACTCGCGCACGACCGAACAGGTCGCACTGGATGCTCTGGTCGAGTTCGTGGATGTCGCCGCGCGAACCCGCGGCAGCAAGCTTCTGGGCGTCCGTCGGGCAGATGTGCGAGTGATTGTCACCCAGCACGACTTGGATCGTCGCACCGGTGCCGGCTTCCTCGACGGACAGACGGCCGCCGTGTCCATCGACACCGTCGAGCGCCACGCGTGCGACGGCGGCTACCTCCCAATCCTCTTCGACCGGGATGGCACGGCCCTCAACCTCGGCCGCACGCAACGTCTGCACGACGCACGCCAACGGGTGGTGATCGCCACACGAGACGGGGGATGCATCGCAGCCGACTGTGACCGCCCCGCAAGCTGGTGCGAAGTTCACCACATCGTGGAGTTCGGCAAGGGTGGCGAGACATCCGTCGATGACGGGGTTCTGCTCTGCCGACACCATCACATGCTCGTGCACAACAATGGCTGGCGAATCACTCGCCTCGATCACGACTACTGGATGATCCCGCCACCCGATATCGGAGAGCCGATGATCCTGCGCACGAAGAGCCCCGCAATGAGACGGATGCTCGGGGTGCAGCAGCGCGAACCCGCGCTCGGTGTGCAGCAGCGCCAATCCGCGCTCGCGGTGGGCGGTCGGCGCTGAACTGGCTCCCGCGGCGAAACCCGACTAGCCCGAGCTGACCCGCACGACACGAGCTGACCAGTACCGACCGGAGCAGACCGTTCCGAGCTAGAGCTGGCTAGTCGCGGCGAGAGCTGATTAGTCGCGGGAGAGCTGGCTAGTCGCGGGGAGACTGCAAGTACCGAGCGACCGCCGGGGTGACATACGGCGCGACATCCCCTCCGAGGGCCGCGACCTGGCGCACCAGAGAACTGGACACGTGAGCGTGGGCTGGATCGGGCAGCAGGAACACCGTCTCGACACCGGCGAGGTCGCGATTGACGATCGCCATCGGCGTCTCGTACGCGACATCGATCTGCGAACGGATGCCCTTCACCAGGGCAATGGCACCGACGTCGGTGCAGTAGTCAACGAGGAGCCCAACACTCCAGCTGGTGACGAGGATCGACGCCGGCAGACCCGCCTCACGAATCGACTCCTGAATGAGCGAGACCCGCTGAGCGATCGGCAACAACGCGGTCTTGCCCGGGTTGTGCACGACGACGACGTGCAACTCGTCGAACAGTCCGGCCGCCCGTTCGATCACGTCCAGATGCCCGAGGGTGACGGGGTCGAACGACCCAGGAACAACGGCGATCCTGCTCATGGGTCAAGACTATCCGTCGCACGTTACGGTTCCGTGACATGACGCTGGATGAACCCACCTAACTCTTGGCGAGGAACGCCTCCGCGGCCTCATCCAGCCGCCGGGCCAGCGCCTCACGCAGTGCCGGATGCGCACCGAGCTCCGGGTCCTCTGCCAGCACCGTCGCGGCGAGCTCGCGCGCCTCGGAGATCAGGTCACCGTCCCTCGCAACCCGCAACAGCCGCAGACTCGAGCGACCGCCCGACTGCACGCTACCCAGCACGTCACCCTCCTGACGGAGCTCCAGATCGCGATTGGCCAGTTCGAAACCATCGAGCGTGGATGCCACGGCCTCAACCCGCTCGCGTGCGAGCGTGCCCTCCTCCGCCCCCGTTACGAAGAGGCACACACCGGGCACGGACCCGCGTCCCACCCGTCCACGCAGCTGGTGCAACTGCGACACCCCGAACCGGTCGGCGTCGAGAATCACCATCGCAGACGCGTTGGGCACGTCGACACCCACCTCGATGACGGTGGTCGCCACCAGCACGTCGATCTCTCCGGCCGCGAAGGCGCGCATCAGGGCGTCCTTCTCGTCGCTGGGTAGTCGGCCGTGGAGAGCCTCGATGCGCCGACCGGCGAGGACGGGGTTGGCACGCAGGGTTGCGAGGGTTTCGGTGACGCTGGCGATGGACCGGGATGTCGCGGCGGAGGTCTCGACGAGCTCGACCAGCGGGTTGCGGGATGCGCCGACCGAGGCCTCGGCAGGCTCGACCAGCGGGCTGCGGGATGCCGCGGCGGAAGTCTCGGCGCGCCCGGCCGGCGACTTGCGCGATCGTGCAGCAGACGGCCCGACGGGCTCGACCGGCGACTCGCCCTGCTCGACGTGCGACGAGTCGATTGCCGGACACACCACGAAGGCCTGACGGCCCTGGGCGAGTTCTTCGGCGACGCGCTGCCAGACCCGCGTCATCCAGCCCGGCTTCTCGGCGAGCGGCACGACGTGGCTGGAGATCGGCGAACGTCCGGCGGGCAGCTCCGCGATCGAGGAGATGTCGAGGTCACCGAACACCGTCATCGCGACAGTGCGCGGGATGGGCGTCGCCGTCAGCACCAGCACGTGCGGCGGCTGCGCGCCTTTCAAGCGAAGCGCCTCGCGCTGGTCGACACCGAAGCGGTGTTGTTCGTCGACGACGACGAGTCCGAGATCGAAGAACTCGACGTTGTCGCTGAGCAGGGCGTGGGTGCCGACGACGATCCGCGCCGAACCCGACACGCTGGCCAGTAGGGCCTTGCGACGCTCGGCCACCGGCAGCTGGCCGGTCAGCAGTGTGGGGCGCAAACGGGCAGACAGGTCGGGTCCGAGCGTGCGCACGATCGAGCGCAGGTGCTGGTGCGCGAGCACCTCGGTCGGTGCGAGCAGCGCCGACTGGCCGCCGGACTCAGCAACCGCGAGCATCGCCCGCAGCGCCACGAGAGTCTTGCCCGAACCCACCTCGCCCTGAATGAGGCGGTTCATCGGCACGGCCGCCTCGAGGTCGGCGGCGATAGCCTCGCCCACCGCCACCTGGTCTCCGGTCAGGGTGAACGGCAGCGTCTCGTCGAAGCCCGAGAGCAGAGCCCCCGGCGCCCGCACGGTCGCCGCGACCGAACGCAGTCGCTGGCGCTGCTGCAGCAGCGCGGCCTGCAGCACGAACGCCTCCTGGAAGCGCAGACTCTCGCGGGCGGTGGCCCAGTCCGCGTCGGTGGCCGGGCGGTGCACGAGTTCGAGGGCGCGTCGAAACGGCATCAGCGCGCGGGCTGAGCGCACGGCATCCGGAACCGGGTCGTCGATCGGCGGCAGGGTGTCGAGCACGACCGCGATCGACTTCTGCACCTGCCAGCTCGCGACCGTCGAGGCCGCCGGGTAGATCGGGATGGGCAGCTCGGCCCACGCCTTCGCCGCCGCGGGGTCGGCCCGATCGTCGGTGGCATCGAAGAGTTCGTAGTCGGGATGCGCGAGCTGCAGGGTGCCGCGGTAGTCGCCGACCTTGCCCGCGAAGATGCCGCGCACGCCCGGCTTCAACTCGTTCGCACGCCATGCCTGGTTGAAGAAGGTGAGCGTGAGGATGCCCTTGCCATCGCTGATGCGCACCTCGAGGATCGACCCACGCCGCGCCTGCATCGACCGCGACCGCACCTCGAGCACCTCGGCGACGATCGTCACGTTCTCGTCGATCGGCAGCTGGGTGAGCGCGGTGAGTTCCCCGCGGCGGGCGTAGCGCCGGGGGTAGTGGCTAAGCAGGTCGCCCACCGTCGTCAGCCCGAACGCCTTGTCGAACGCCGCCGCCGTGCGCCCGCCGAGGGCGGCGCTGAGCTTGACGTCGAGCGGGGAGTCCACGCATTCAGGCTAGCCGCCCTCCACGACGCTAGCGTTAGCTGCATGACGCGCATCATCGCTGGGTTCGCGGGTTCGCTGCGCCTTGCCGTGCCCGGCTCGGGCACCCGCCCCACGAGCGACCGGGTGCGTGAGGCCATCTTCTCCGCGCTCGAGGCACGAGATGCGATTGCCGGGATGCGCTGCCTCGACCTCTACGCGGGCTCCGGCGCCCTCGGTCTGGAGGCGGCATCCCGCGGGGCGGCACACGTCACACTCGTCGACACCAAGGTCAGCGTGGCGAAACAGAATGCGGCGCTCATCGCGAAGGGGGCACCGCGCGGTGTGAAGCCGGTGATCGAGACGAGCGGCCAAGCGGTGCAGCCGTACCTGGCGGCCGCGCGAACCTTCTGGGATCTCGTATTCATCGACCCGCCCTACGAGCTGAGCTCCGACGAGGTGACGCAGAATCTCGAGGCGCTGACGCCGCGGCTCGCCCCCGGCGCGGTGGTGGTGCTGGAGCGCAGCTCGCGCAGCCCCGAGCCGGTGTGGCCGTCGGGTCTGGTACTCGACCGACGCAAGGACTACGGCGACACCGTGCTGTACTGGCTCGAGCTGGGCGGGCACGAACTGGGCGAGGACATCTCATGACCGACGCACAACCCACCCGCGTGAGCCGCACCCGGCGCGGCCCGAGCCCGATCTTCCTCGGGCTCGTCGCGATCGCACTGGTCTCGGGCGGCGCACTCTTCCTCGGGATCGGCGCCCCGGGCATCGTGGCGTTCTTCTTCGTGCTCTCCGCGTGGGTCATCACGCTCTGCCTGCACGAGTTCGCCCACGCCCTCGTCGCTTACCGCAACGGTGACGAATCGGTGGTGCACCGCGGGTACCTCACCCTCGACCCGCTGCGGTACACGCATCCGGTGTTCAGCATCGTGCTGCCGCTCATCTTCGTGCTTCTGGGCGGCATTGGCCTTCCCGGCGGTGCTGTGTTCGTCGACCATCGCGCCCTTCGCACCCGGGGTGCGCGCAGCAGGGTGTCGGCGGCGGGTCCGCTCACGAACTTCGCCATCGCGATTGTGCTTGCGGTTGTCTTGGCGGTCGGTATCGGTGTGGATGCCCCCCGCGGCGTCAACGCCGGGATGCCCCACCTCGACTTCTGGGCGGCGCTCGCATTCCTGCTGTTCCTGCAGGTGACCGCGACCGTGCTCAACCTGCTGCCCATTCCCGGCCTCGACGGGTTCGGGATCATCGAGCCCTACCTGCCGTCGACCTGGCTCGCCCGCGTATCGCGAATCGCGCCGTTCGCGATCCTGATCCTGTTCGGGCTGCTGTGGATACCCGTGGTGAACACGGCGTTCTTCGGCGTCATCCTGGGAATCCTGAGCGTGATGGGCGTTCCGGTGGAACTTGTCGGCACTGGGTACGGGCTGTTCCAGTTCTGGCGCTAGGCAGGGTCGGGCTGTAGCTGCGCCTGCGCCTGGGGTCGCGGGTGGCACTAGCGCCCGCAGCTCAGTTCGCGCCGCCGTTCCACGCCGTGGCGCCATCGCCGCTCGCGTAGGGATCCCAGCCCCCGAGCGCCACGTACGGCTCGCCGTCGACCAGCAGGCCCGAGCCCGCCACGACCTCGCCGATGGCTCGGAAACCCCCGGGCAGTTCGACCTCGGGCGGGAAGGTCGCGAACAGGGAGTGGTCCTCGCCGCCGGTGAGCGCGAGGTCGGGATTGCCCGGTGGGGTTGCGTCGCCGAGGCCAAGGGCAGCGCTGCGCAAGTCGATGGCCACGCCACTCGCGGTGGCGACCCGGCGGGCGTCGATCGCGAGCCCGTCGCTGAGGTCGAGCATCGCGGTAGCGCCCGCGAGCGCGGCGGCACGGCCGTCCGCGATGGGCGGGTGCGGCCTGAGCTGGGCGGCAACGGCGGCGGGATGCTCGGCAGCTAGCCGTGCGGCGGCCGCGGCATCCGGGTGACCGTCGACGGTACCGCTCGCGAACAGCAGGTGCAGTCCCTCTGCCGCGAGCCCCAGCGGGCCGGACACCGCCACGATGTCGCCGGGCCGGGCACCGGAGCGCAGCACGGGAGCCCGCGATTCCAGGTCGCCGAACGCGGTCACCGCGATCGTCAGCGTCGGCGAGACGGAGAGGTCGCCGCCCACGACCCCGCATCCGGGTGCCATCACCGCGCAGCCCTCGCGCAGGCCGTCGGCGAACTGCTCCATGAACTGCACCGGGGTGTCAGCCGGTGCCGCAAGCGCGACCACGAGGGCTGTGGGCACCGCGCCCATGGCGGCCACGTCGGCGAGGTTGGAGGCTGCCGCCTTCCAACCGAGGTCGCGAGGGCTCGACCAGGCGAGTCGGAAGTCGGGCCCGTGGATCATCATGTCGGTGGTCACCACGTAGCGCCCGTCGGGTGCGGCGACGACGGCAGCGTCATCCCCCGGGCCTAGCAGCTGGGACGCCGCGGCGGGCAGCCGCGGGAAGATGCGCGTCAGTACGCCCGACTCGCCGACCGAGCCGAGGGTCTCGGGGGCGTTCTCGGCGGGACTCATGAATTCACCGTAGCGCGGCGAGTGATGCGCGTGCGTCGACGCCCGGGCTCGACGGGCTCGAAGGTGGGCTACAGCCGGCGCCGGTAGCCTGTACTTGATGAAACTCCTGGCCGTACTGCCGCTCACCGCCGTCGTGCTGTCCCTCGCGGCGTGCGCGCCCACGGTCGCCCTCCAGCCGGCGGATGACGCGGCGAGCCCACTGTGCGCCGCAGTGCAGGTGCGCCTGCCCGACACCGTCTCGCAGCTACCGAAGCGGGTTACCAACGCCCAGTCGACCGCCGCGTGGGGCGACCCCACGAGCGTGATCCTCCGGTGCGGGGTTCCCGTGCCAGCACCCACGTCGGAACTGCCCTGCGTGACTGTCGAGGGCATCGACTGGCTGCGTGATGACAGCGACGACCCCAACTTCGTGTTCACGACCTACGGTCGGGAGCCGGCCGTAGAGGTGATCATCAACGGTACGGCGGCCTCAGGGCTCGAGGCGCTTACCGACCTTTCGTCAGCGGTGGGCCAGTTGCCGTCGACCGGTGGACGGTGCATCGCGCCCGGGTCGTAGGTTCGGGCGCCGGTCTCGACGAGCTCGACCACCGGGCGCGGCAGCGCCGCTACTCAACCACCCGTCGCCGACGCACGATCAGCGTGATGGCGACGGCAGCCGCGGCGATCACGAGGAGGACCAGCGCGATGACGAGCCAGTTCACGCCCGACGCCGCGGGTGTCGGGTCCGGTTCCGCCGTCGGGGTGAGCCTGACGGTGAGATTGTCGACGGTCTTGCCCTCGTAGTTGTAGACGAAGCCATCCGACGCCTTCTGCTCATAGCCTGCCGGAAGCTGAGTGACGACGACTCTGAGGTCGCCCGTGGCCGTGACATTGTCAAAGACGAAGGCACCGTCCTTGGCGATCGTCGACTGGATGTCTTTGCCGGTCTGCGTGAGCGTGAGCGTGCCGCCAAAGAGCAGGCCGTCCTCCCGGTCATCGGTGAGCACCACCGTGCCGCCGATCGAGTTGCCGGAGACGACCGGCTTCGCAACGAGGAAGAGGTTCTCTCCCTGGACGTTCTGCCCTGCGGTCAGGGTGACTGGTCGCTCATCGGTCGAGAATTCGGGTGCGACCGCCTGGATGACAGCAGCACCAACCGGCACGGCGCTGAGCGTGTAATTGCCCGCGGTGTCGGCATTCACCGGGCCGTAGCCCTTGCCTCCGACGGTGGCGGTGACCGTCGCGCCCGCGATCGGAGTCTTGGTGCCTGCGATGAACACGGTGCCACTCACGCTGACCGTCGCAACCGGTGTCGGAGTGGGGGTTGGCGTCGGAGTGGGCGTCGGTGTCGGAGTGGGGGTCGGCGTAGGCGTAGGGGTGGGCGTCGGGCCGGTGCCCGTGTAGATGCCCAGCACGTACGGCGCTCCGGTGGGCGGGTTGACCCAGTTCGCCTGATCGAGCTCCGTGATTACCTTGAGCGGGTCAGCCGACCAGAAGTAGTCATTGATCGGGCTCCCGGCCGCAGCACTGAAGGTGTACGACTCGCCGTCTGCGACCGTGACATCGATCTCGAAACGCCCGTCGGCATCGGTCTTCAACGTGGTGAGGGGGCGCTGGCTGTCTCCGTCGTCGACGTAGACCGTCACATCCACCTTGGGCATACCGACGTCGCCGGGCAGTCCTCCGACGGAGACGCGTTCGGTCACCCGCCCCTGAAAGGTTACGTCGCCGTCAACCGGGTCGAGGTCCGCTGCGAAGCTCGGGGCAACGAACGACCCGAAAGCAAGAGCCGCAACAGCGACAGCGGCCAGACCGATCCGACGTAGCGGAGTGTGAACCTTCATGACGAATCCTCTCAACGAACGGATTCTAGGCCCAGCTGGATGAGCTCGTCGATCAACTCGGTGTACGACATGCCGCTGGCTTCCCAACACTTGGGAAACATGGAGATGGGCGTGAAGCCCGGCATCGTGTTGAGCTCGTTGATCACGAAGCCGTCTGCGGTGAGGAAGAAGTCGGCGCGTGCGAGCCCCGCTCCCCCGATCGCCTCGAACGCGCGGGCCGCGAGGTCCTGGATCTGGGCCAGCTCGAACTCGGTGAGAGTTGTCGGACAGACCAGGTCGATGCCGGGAGCATCCATGTATTTGGCGTCGAAGTCGTAGAAGTCACGACCGGTGATCACTATCTCGCCGGCCAGCGATACCCGGGGTGCACCCCCATCACGTCCGGCGAGCACGCCGCATTCGATCTCGCGGCCGACCATGGCCGACTCCACGAGGGCCTTGCTGTCCTCCGCGAGTGCGACGCCGAGGGCCGCCGCGAGCTCGCCGGCCGCCGTCACCCGGGTGACCCCTACGCTGGAACCCGCCCGAGCCGGCTTGACGAACACGGGCCAACCGAGGCCCGCCACGCGCTCGGCGACGGCCGCGGCATCCGTGGCCCACTCGCGGGCGGTGACGGTGATGCCCGGCGCGACCGGAATGCCCGCCGCCTGGAAGGCGATCTTGGCGAAGTGCTTGTCCATGCCGAGTGCGCTCGCGAGCACGCCGTCGCCGACGTAGGGCAGCGCGAGCAGTTCGAGCAGGCCCTGCACGGTGCCGTCCTCCCCGAACGGCCCGTGGAGGATCGGGAAGACGACGTCGACGTCGCCGAGCGAGCGGGTTGCGCCCGCGGCATCCGTCACAGTGAATTCGCGGGATGCCGCCGACTCGGGAAAGTGCACGCGCGTGCCGTTGTCCTGAACGACGGGCATCGCCGCCGGGTTCAGCAGGAAGCGGGATGCGTCGTCGGGCTGCAGGGTGAAACGGCCGTCGCGGGTGATGCCGATGGGCAGTACGTCGTACTTCGAGCGATCGATGGCCGACAGCACACCGCCCGCGGTCGCACAGCTGATCGTGTGCTCGGAGGAGCGCCCACCGAACAGGAGGGCGACGGTCAGTCGGGCCACTACTCCCCCTGAGGCAGGTCGTCGGTCGTGAGGTGCGGGGCGATGTCCCGCGGATTCAGCGTACCGGCAAGCACCTCGGCGACCTGGCTGCAGATGGGCATCTGCACGCCCTTGGCGAGGGCGAGTTCGAGCACGGGTGCGACCGAGGAGAGACCCTCAGCGGTCTGGTTCATCTGCTTGATGACCTCGGAGTAGCTGTAGCCCTGCCCGAGCAGACGGCCGGCCGTGTTGTTGCGCGACAGCGACGACTCGCAGGTGGCGATGAGGTCACCGAGCCCGGCGAGACCGGCGAGAGTCTCGGCCCGGCCGCCGTACGCGACAGCGAAGTCGGTCATCTCGGCGAGGCCTCGCGTGATGATCGACGCCTTCGTGTTCTCGCCGTACCCGACCCCGTCGACGATGCCGATGGCCACGGCGATGAGGTTCTTGAGCACCCCGCCGAACTCGGTTCCGATCACGTCGGTGTTCACGAACGCCCTGAAGTACGGGTTGGTCGCGGTGATCGCCACCGTCGTCGCGGTCTCCAGGTTCTCGCTGGAGACGACGGCGGCCGTCGGCTGCTCCTTCGCGATCTCGAGCGCCAGGTTGGGCCCGGATGCCACGGCCACCCGGTCACCGTCGAGCTTCAACTCCTGGCGGATCACCTCGCTCATCCGCGAGCCGGTGCCCTTCTCGACGCCCTTCATGAGCGAGACGATCAGCGCGTCCTCGGGGATGAGTTCGCGCACGATGCGCAGGTTCTCGCGCAGCGACTGCGACGGCACCGACAGGTAGACCTGCTCGGCACCCTCGAGCACCTCGGGAAGGCTCGCGCTCGCCCACAGGCCGCGGGGCAGGTTGATGCCCGGCAGGTAGTCGGAGTTGCGCTTGGACTGCGAGATCTCGCGGGCGAGCTCCGGCCTGCGCGCCCAGAGGGCGACGTCGTTGCCGCCATCGGCGAGGATCTTGGCGAACGTGGTGCCCCACGAACCGGCACCCAGTACTGCTACCCGGCGGGAGGGGGCTGCCGGGGCATCCGCGCCCGCTGGGTTTGTGCTGGGGCTGCTGGGGCTGCTCGCGCTTGGGCTACTGGAGCTCATCAGAACCTGCCGATCTCGGTCTGGCCGTGCTTGCTGGGGTCCCAGCGCTCGACGGGAGCCTTTTCGTCGCGAAGCTCCTCGACGAGGGCGGTGATGGCTTGCATGACGGCGGTGGTCGCCTCGGCGAGGGTCTTCGCCGTGAGGGGCTTGCCCTTCCACCGGCTCAAGTCAACGGGCTCGCCGAAAGTGCCCTGCACGTTCTTGCGCGGGAAGAGGCTGAGCCGCTTCGAGTACCGCGGCAGGATCTGCTGCGCACCCCAGTGGGCGAACGGAACGATCGGCACGTCGTGCTCGAGGGCGAGACGCACAGCGCCCGACTTGCCGCGCATCGGCCACATGTCGGGGTCGCGAGTGAGCGTTCCCTCGGGATAGACGATGATCGCCAGTCCGTCTTCGACGAGCTTGCCCGCCGCCGAGAGCGAATCGCCGCCGGCATTGGCCCCGGCACGCTGCACCGGGATCTGCCCTGTGCCGCGCAGGATGGCCCCGAACACCGGAACCTTGAACAGGCTGGCCTTGGCGAGGAACCGCGTCACCCGGCCCGTCCTCCAGACGGCGTAGGCCGAGACGAGCGGGTCGATATTGGAGTAGTGGTTCGGTGTGATGATCACGGGGCCGGTGCGCGGCACCCGTTCCGAGTTGCGGAAGGTGTAACGGCCGAGCACGAGGAGGATCGGGATGACGATGCCGGCGAGGATCCGCCAGCCGAGGGTCTTCTCGCCCCGTGCCTTCGCCATCGCCGCTTAGCCCTCGTAGACGAAGTCAGCGCCGAGCACCCGCAACTTGTCGATGAAGTGCTCGTAGCCTCGGCTGATGATTCCGATGTTGGTGACGGTCGACTGACCGTCGGCGGTGAGTGCTGCGATGAGGTGGCTGAACCCGCCGCGAAGGTCGGGGATCTCCACATCGGCGCCGTGCAGCGGGGTCGGGCCGATGATCACCGCCGCCTGCTCGAGCGGGCGACGCGGCACACGACGGCTGATGGACTCCAGCCCGTCCTGGTGCACCGTGATGTTCGCGCCCATCTCGATGAGCGCATCCGTAAAGCCGAAGCGGTTCTCGTACACGGTCTCGTGCACGACCGAACGTCCCTCGGCCTGGGTGAGCGCGACGATGAGCGGCTGCTGCCAGTCGGTCATGAACCCGGGATGCACGTCGGTCTCCACGACGACAGGCTTGAGCGTGCCGCCCGGGTGGTAGAAACGGATGCCGTCCTCGTGAATGTCGAACGCGCCACCCACCTTGCGGAAGATGTTGAGGAACGTCATGAGCTCCTGCTGCTTGGCACCCACGACGAAGATGTCGCCGCCGGTCGCCAGCGCTGCGGATGCCCAGCTCGCGGCCTCGTTGCGGTCGAAGAGTGCGCGGTGCTCGTAGCCGCTGAGCTTCTCGACACCCTCGATGAAGATCACGCGGTTGGGCTCGACGTTGATGATCGCGCCCATCTTCTGCAGGATCGCGATGAGATCCATGATCTCGGGCTCGATGGCCGCGTTCTTGAGCTCGGTCACACCTTCGGCGAGCACGGCGGTGAGCAGTACCTGCTCGGTCGCGCCCACGCTGGGGTAGGGCAGCTCGATGTTGGCGCCCTTGAGCCCGTTGGGGGCCGTCAGGCGGATGCCCTCATAGCTCTTGTCGACGACGGCACCGAATGCGCGCAGCGCGTTGAGGTGGAAGTCGATGGGGCGGTCGCCGATGCGGCAGCCACCGAGATCGGGGATCAGCGCCTCACCGAGGCGGTGCAGCAATGGCCCGCAGAACAGGATCGGGATGCGGCTGGAGCCGGCCAGCGCGTCGATCTCGTGGAACTGGGCCTTCAGCACGTTGGTGGGGTCGAGCATGAGCTCGCCCTCGCCGACCTTGGTCACCGAGACGCCGTACGCCTCGAGCATCCGGCTGACGACGCCGACGTCGCTGATGTCGGGAACGTCCTTGAGAAGGCTGGGGGTGTCAGCCAGAAGGGCAGCGACCATGGCCTTCGTTGCGAGGTTCTTGGCCCCGCGCACATCCACGCGACCGCGCAACGGCTTGCCACCGTTGATCACGATCTTGTCGGACGTGAGTCCCACTCTCGCCGCAGCCTTTTGGGCATCCTTGGTAAGAGAATTCATGCTCACCTCTGTCTTGGTTGGTGCTGGCGCTGTGGTGGTGCGCCCCGTAGTCAGGCTAACGAGCGAGAAGCTAACGAGCCGGAAGAGTCGTGGGCCGCCAGCTTTCGCGTTTGGCCTCGAATCGCGTGATCTGGGACTCGTCGCGCAACGTTAAGCCGATGTCATCGAGTCCTTCAAGCAAACGCCACCTAGTGTAATCGTCAATCTCGAACACGAAGCTGGCCTTGCCTACGGTCACAGTTCGTGCAACGAGGTCGACCGAGACCTCTATTCCCGGATGCTCCGCCACGATCATCCAGATCGTCTCGATGTCCTTCTCCGCGAGTTGGGCAGCGAGCAGACCCTGTTTGCCCGAGTTGCCGCGGAAGATGTCGCCGAACCGCGCGCTCAGAACGGCCTGGAAACCGTAGTCGCGAAGCGCCCAGACGGCATGCTCGCGACTCGAGCCGGTGCCGAAGTCGGGACCAGCGACGAGGATGCGTGTGCCGTGGCCCGGGCCGCCGGCGAACGGCTCACGGTTGAGCACGAAGTTGGGATCCTGGCGCCAGGCGTAGAACAGGGCGTCATCGAAGCCGGTCTTGGTGACTCGCTTGAGGAACTCGGCGGGGATGATCTGGTCGGTGTCGACGTTCGAGCGCTCCAGGGGCACCGCGATGCCGGTGACGGTCGAGATCTTGTCCATTAGTTGACCTCCGCGGGTTGAGTGGGCGCAGCCGTATCGAAACCGCCAACATCCGCCGGGCTCGACAGCGTGCCGCGAATCGCGGTCGCCGCGGCCACCAACGGACTCACCAGGTGGGTGCGCCCGCCCTTGCCCTGCCGGCCCTCGAAGTTGCGATTCGAGGTGGAGGCGCAGCGCTCCCCCGGCGCGAGCTGGTCGGGGTTCATCCCGAGACACATCGAGCAGCCGGCGAAGCGCCACTCGGCGCCGAACTCCTCGACGATCTTGTCGATGCCCTCCGCCTCGGCCTCGATGCGCACGCGCGCCGAGCCGGGAACCACCATGACGCGTACGTGGTCGGCCTTCTTCTTGCCCTTGATGACGCTGGCGAACGCGCGCAGGTCCTCGATGCGGCTGTTGGTGCACGAACCCATGAACACGGCATCCACGCGGATGTCCTTCATCGGGGTGCCCGCCGTCAGGTCCATGTATTCGAGGGCGCGCTCGGCAGCCGCGCGCTCGTTCGGATCGTCGTAGCTCGCCGGGTTGGGAACCGTCTCGCTCAGCGAGACGCCCTGGCCGGGGTTGGTGCCCCAGGTGACGAACGGCTCCAGCTCGTTGGCGTCGAGGAACACCTCGGCATCGAAGACCGCGTCATCGTCGGTCGCGAGCGTGTTCCAGTAGGCGACGGCGGCATCCCAGTCGGCGCCGGATGGCGCGTGCGGGCGACCCTTCAGGTAGTCGTAGGTGATCTGGTCGGGCGCGACCATTCCGGCCCGCGCTCCCGCTTCGATCGACATGTTGCAGATCGTCATGCGGCCCTCCATGGAGAGCGCGCGGATGGCGCTGCCGCGGAACTCGAGCACATAGCCCTGGCCGCCACCGGTGCCGATCTTGGCGATGACGGCGAGGATGATGTCCTTTGCACTCACCCCCGGCTTCAGCTCGCCCTCAACAGTGATGGCCATGGTCTTGAACGGCTTGAGCGGGAGCGTCTGGGTGGCCAACACGTGCTCGACCTCGCTGGTGCCGATGCCGAAGGCCATCGCGCCGAACGCGCCATGGGTGGAGGTGTGCGAGTCGCCGCAGACCACGGTGATGCCGGGCATCGTGAGGCCCAGCTGCGGGCCGACGACGTGCACGATGCCCTGCTCGATGTCGCCGAGGGAGTGCAGGCGGATGCCGAACTCCTTCGCGTTCGCGCGCAGGGTCTCGATCTGCACCCGGCTGATCGGGTCGGCGATGGGCCGGTCGATGAGGAGGGTGGGGGTGTTGTGATCCTCGGTGGCGATCGTCAGATCGGGGCGACGCACCGGGCGGCCGGCCATTCGCAGGCCGTCGAACGCCTGGGGGCTGGTGACCTCGTGCACGAGGTGCAGGTCGATGTAGATGAGGTCGGGCGACCCGTCTTCGCCCTTGACGACCAGATGGTCATCCCAGACCTTCTCGGCCAGGGTTCGGGGGCGGTGGAACTCGGTACTGCTCGTGCTGCTGCTATCGCTGCTGCTGAGGGTGCTGGTCATGCTGATGTCCTTCGTCGAAAGCGTGTGGGCGGCCCACGTCAGGACTCCGCGACGAGGGAGGCCTTAGGACTAAGCCTCGTCGCGGCGACGAAGAAGGAGTCGTTCGAAACGCATCTGTCGAGCGTAGCATTCAGGCGCAGGGCGGTGGCGTGCACCGGTGGCGTCGACCGGTGGCGTGCACCGGTGGCGCCGACCGGTGGCGAGCGGCCGGGCGGCGGGGCCTACGACTTGACCTGCTTGCGGGCATCCACCCTGATCTTGATGAGGCTCGCCGCGACAGCGACAGCCATCGCCGACAGGATGACCGCGAGCGACGTCCACGTGGAGATCTCGGGCGCCCACTCCACCTTCTGGCCGCCGTTGATGAACGGCACCTCGTTCTCGTGGAGGGCGTGGAAGAACAGCTTCACGCCGATGAAGGCGAGGATGAAGGCGATGCCGTAGTGCAGGTACTCCAGCTTGTCGATGAGGTCACCGAGCAGGAAGTACAGCTGACGCAGCCCCATGAGGGCGAACACGTTGGCGGTGAAGACAATGAACGGGTCTTGTGTGATGCCGAAGATCGCGGGGATCGAGTCGAGGGCGAACACCAGGTCGGTCGTGCCGATCGCCATGAACACCACAAGGATCGGCGTGAACACCTTCTTGCCGTCGATGACGGTGCGCAGCTTCGCGCCGTCGAACTCGTTGGTGATCGGGATGCGCTTGCGGAGGAATCGGATGACCCCGCTCTCGGTCTCCTCCATGTCGTCGTGGGTCTCAAAGACCTGACGAACGGCCGTGTACAGCAGGAAGGCGCCGAAGATGTAGAAGATCCAGGAGAAGTTCTCGATCAGCTGCGCGCCGAGCAGGATGAAGACTCCGCGCAGCACCAGGGCGATGATGATGCCCACCATCAGGATCTCCTGCTGGTACTTCCTGGGCACGGAGAACCTCGCCATGATGATGACGAAGACGAACAGGTTGTCGATCGACAGCGAGTACTCGGTGACCCATCCCGCGATGAACTCGGCGGCGTGATCGACCGAACCCTGCCAGAGCATCAGCCCCGCGAAGATCAGGGCGAGCACGACATAGAAACTCACCCACAGCGCCGACTCGCGGGTGGAGGGGATGTGCGGCCGCTTGTAGGCGAGCACGAGGTCGGCGGCGAGGATCAGCAGCAGAACGACGAACGAGGTGATCTCGAACCAGGCGGGCAGTGCGGCTTCCATGAGTTCCATTCGGGAGGGTCGGCAGTGGCCGAAAGTCTCTCCCGCACCCGGGCCCACACACTCAGACCGTCGGATGCCGCTGGCCCGGAGTCACAGTGCTGTGACCCGTACTGACGGGCTCAACGAGGTGGGATACTCCCCTTCGCGGGCCCAATCCTACTAGCATCGGCGACATGGATGATGCTGAACTGCGCGCGCTCGCAACCAAGCGCCTCAAGGCCCGCTCCGACTTCTACAACTACCTCCTGGTGTGGCTCGGAGTGTCGGTTGTGCTCACCGTCATTTGGTTCCTCACCTCGCCCGGGGGCTACTTCTGGCCCGCATGGGCAATCGCCGGTATGGGGATTGCGGCGGTGTTCCAGGCGATTGCCGTCTTCGGCGGTGCAGGAGTGATCACCGACAGCAAGATCGACGCCGAGGTGGAGCGTCTCAAGAGGGGCTGACGCAGGTAGCTGCGAACACGCCATACGCCTCGAACGTGCGCGGGGCCTCGCGGACTGATTCCGAGCGCGCCCCTACGGGCTAGGCGTGGTGCCCAGCAGGTGCTGTTCAAGGCGAGCCTTCGCCCGCTCACGGTCGCCATCGCGCCACTCAAGCAGGCCTTGCCCTGACTTTGCTCCCAGCTCGCCGGACGTGACTGCGGCATCAAGCAGCCGCGATGGGTTGGTGTCGGCACTCAGGGTGGGCAAGATCCATCCCAAGATCGAGCGGGTCAGATCGAGGCCGATGTAGTCGGCATTTTCGAGCGGACCCATCGCAGCAAGTCTGCGACCGAATGTCTCCCTCGCAACGGTGTCAATGGTGCGGGCATCCGCGACACCGTTCTCCAGCATGCTCATCGCTTCACGCCACAGTGCGAATTGCATCCGATTGCCGATGAAGCCATTGACGTCCTTCTCGACGACTATGACCTGCTTACCCAGCGCAGTGAGATGTTCTACCGCCGTTGCCCGAACCGCGGGGTCGGTTCGATCACCACCCGCAACCTCCACCACGTTGATGATGTGCGGAGGGTTCCACCAGTGCGTACCGACAACCCGGTGTGCGTAGTCACTCTCGGCGGCAATGTCGGTGATGCGAATCGCCGAGGTGTTGGAGGTCACCATCGCCGCTGTGTTGTACCGATCGACCTCCGCAAGGAACGCGCGCTTCAATTCCAACTGCTCGGGGAGTGCCTCGACGATCACGTCCGCTACGCTGACCGACTCCTCGAGGGAGCTGGCCGCACGAGCAGCGTTGGGTCGATCAGCGTTGACCGTGGCGACCGCTTGATCGAGAGCTGCACTGTGGGAATCCCACAGCACGACGCTCCAGTCACCGGCGGCGAAAGCACGAGCGATGCCGTGGCCCATCAAGCCTGTTCCGACGATCGCGACGGTGGCTATGGGACTAGTCCGATCTGTATCGAGACATCGGTCATCGAGAAGGCCATGTGAATATTCTGATGCATTCCGCGTAGGGGAGCCAGTATCGGCAAAGCCCCCGTGCACTACCGGGGGCTTTGCTATCGTGACCCCAGCGGGATTCGAACCCGCGTTACCGCCGTGAGAGGGCGGCGTACTAGGCCTCTATACGATGGGGCCGTCACGACAACTACACGAGTATGCCATACGGGGCGGAAGCCCACCAAACACAGCATTGGCGGAACAGCATCCGTCGCCCACTCGACCAGGAGGACAGTTGAGCAACCGCACCCGTTTCGTGTTCGCCATAGGGGTGGCCGCGGCATCCGTTCTCGCGCTCACCTCGTGTTCACTCTTCGGCCCCAACCGTGGGCCCGACGGGCAGGTGACTGACACGTCAGTGGTTGGATCGACCACCATGCTCGTGGGTGACTGCTTCACCTTCGTCGACGGCAGCAACCTCACCGAGGTGACGCTCACGCCCTGCACCGAGACCCACGCCTACATCGTGATCGGCAAGGGCGAGCTGGATTCCGCGACAATCGACTCAGCGGGCGGCGTGCAGAACGCGGTCTCGGTGGCGTGCGCCGACGCGTTCACCGCGTTCAAGGCGGCAGCTCCCGAGGGCACCAAGCCCACGCAGGAATTCGTCGTGGCCACGGAGGATCGTGACGGCAAGCAGGTGACGCTGTACAGCTGCGTGGCCACCGACGCCCCCGCTGCCTGATCAGGACTGCTGCGGCTTCGTGGCCAGCACTCGCATGGCCTTCTGCTTGACCTCGATGTCGATCGGCAGCATGCCGAAGCGCTCGCCGTCGGCGTAGGCGACGACTCCCTCCGACTCGATGCGGATCTTCTTCGCCGGGTAGATCGAGACCCGGCGATCGGTGACGTGTTCGCCCTTGAACACCCGCGGGAAGATCCGCAGGAACGAGGTGCGACTGAGCGCCTGCACCACGAGCACGTCGAGCAGGCCGTCGTCGACCTTCGCGTCGGGCGTCACCTTCATGCCCCCGCCGAGCGACACGTTGTTGCCCACGCTGATGAGGGCGCCGGTGGTGACGATCTCGTTGCCGTCGAGCACGAGTCGGTACGGGATGGGCTTGAGCTTGATGAGCTCGAGGCCGAGGGCGAGCAGGTACCGGTTGGGGCCCTTCGGCCAGGTCATGTGGTTGGCGCGCTCGTTGACGATCGCGTCGAAGCCCGCGGAGAGCACGCACGCGAACCAACGCTCGGCCGGGGTTCCCGACTCGTCGGTGTAGCTGACGAGCGCGGCATCCATGACCCAGGGCGGCTGGTGCAGGGCGGCGACCAGCGCGTCGATCGCCGCCTCGGTGTTGTCGTGCGGGATGCCCAGTCCCCTGGCCATGTCGTTGCCCGTGCCCGAGGGCACGATGCCCAGCGGCACCTTGGTGGTGGCCACGAGGTTGGTGCCGAGGTTGATCATGCCGTCGCCGCCCACGACGATGAGCGCGTCAGGCTTGGATGCGACAGCCTTGCGGCCGGCCTCCATGAGTTGCTCGAAGTCGGGCTCCTGCAGGCTCGTGACGTCGTGGCCGAGCGCCCTCAGGGTCTGCACGACGGCGGGGCCGACGTCGCGTCCCTTGCCGAAGGACGCGGTCGGGTTGATCGCCACCACAAGGCGGAGGGACTTCGTCGTCATGGGTCGATTATGGCGGTTTACAGCTTCAGGCGGCGCAGCAGCTGCGCATTGGCTGCCACGACGATCGTCGACACCGACATGAAGACGGCGGCGAGCGCCGGCGGCATCAGGATGCCCACACCGAACAGCGCACCGGCGGCCAGCGGGATGCCGATGGCGTTGTAGCCGGTGGCCCAGAACAGGTTCTGAAGCTCCTTGGCTCCCGTCGCCCGGCTGAGCGCGAGCGTGCGGGCGACGCCGCGGGGGTCGCTGGAGGCCAGCACGATGCCGGCCGACTCGATCGCGACATCCGTGCCCGCACCGATCGCGATGCCGACGTCGGCCTGAGCGAGCGCGGGGGCGTCATTGACGCCGTCGCCCACCATGGCGACCTTCGAGCCGTCGGCCTGCAGCGCCCTCACCACGGCGGACTTCTCCCCCGGCAGCACCTCGGCGTGCACCTCGTCGATGCCGAGCTGTGCCGCCACCCAGGCGCCGACCGCCTTCGAGTCGCCGGTCAGCATCGCCACCCGCACTCCGCGCTGCTTGAGCGCGTCGACTGCCTCGCGCGACTCGGCGCGCACGGTGTCGGCGAGGGCGAGCATACCGAGCACTGTCGTGCCGGTGCTCAGGTAGACGACCGTGGCACCGCCGGCACCGAGCTCGGCTCCCTGGGCGGCGAGCGCCGGGGGCAGGTCGAGCTCGCGCCCGCTGGAGACGGTCAGCTCGCGCTTGCCGATGGTCGCGGTCACCCCTCGGCCCGACTGGGCGGCGAACCCGGTGGACTTCGCGAGAGCCAATCCGCGGCTCTGCGCCTCGGCGACGATGGCCCGGGCGATCGGATGCTCGCTCTGAGCCTCGACCGCAGCGGCCAGGCCGAGCAGCTCCTGCTCCGTGGTGCCGTCGGCGGGCACGAGCGCCGCGACTCCCTGCGTTCCGGTCGTCAGCGTGCCGGTCTTGTCGAACAGCACGACGTCGATCGTGCGTGCCTCCTCGAGGGCGAGACGGTTCTTCACGAGGATGCCGTTGCGGGCTCCCAGCGCGGTCGAGATCTGCGAGACCAGCGGGATGGCCAGGCCGAGCGCGTGCGGGCACGCGATGACCAGCACGCTGACCACGCGTTCGAGCACGAACGCCGGGTCACCCGGCGCGAGGATCAGCCACACGACGAGGGTGATGAGCGCCGCCCCGAGGGCGACGTAGAACAGCAGCGCCGCCGCCCGGTCGGCGAGAAGCTGCGCGCCCGACTTGCTGGCCTGGGCGTCGGCGACGAGCTTCATGATGCCCGCGACCGCCGTGTCATCGCCGAGCTTGGTCACACGCACGCGCAAGGCGCCGGAGCCGTTCACCGAGCCGCCGATCACTGCGTCGCCGGTCGACTTGGCGACCGCGGCGGACTCGCCAGTGAGCAGAGCCTCGTTGACGTCGGATGCCCCGTCCACCACCTCACCGTCGGCGGGGATCGCGGCGCCCGGTCGTACCAGCACCACGTCGCCCAGCTTCAGTTGGGACACCGGGACAGTCATCACGTGGTCGCCGTGCACCAGGTCGGCCTCATCGGGGAGCAGCTTCGCGAGCTCGCCGAGGGCATCCTGCGCGCCCATGACGGCGGACATCTCGATCCAGTGCCCGAGCAGCATGATCGTGATGAGGGTGGAGAGCTCCCACCAGAAGTCCATGCCGGGCAGGCCGAGGGTGACGGCGACGCTGTAGCCGAGCGCGACGACGACGGCCAGCGAGATGAGGGTCATCATGCCCGGTTGGCGCGACTTCAGTTCGGTCACCGCTCCGCGGAGGAAGACCAGTCCGCCGTAGAGGAAGATCGCGATGCCGAAGATGGCCGGGATGAACTGGCTACCGGGGAAGCGCGGGCCTGCGAGGCCCAGGATGTCCTGCAGACCTGTCGAGAAGACCAGCGTGGGGATCGTCAGGATCAGGCTCAGCCAGAACTTGCGGCGGAAGATCGCCGGGTCGTGGTGGGAGTGGTCGCCGCCACCGTGGCCGGCGTGCATGTCGTGGTGGTCGTGGCCGGTGGTCGAGCTCGTCGAGACCGGGGCGTGGTGGTGGTGGTCGTGGTCGTGGTTCTCGTGCTGTGGCATCCGTTACTCCGAGCGGTTGTTGTTGAGTTCGTAGACCTTGAGCAGCTCATCGACGGCGTGCTGCTGCTCAACTCCCCCAGCGGCGAACATGTCGCTCACGTGGGTGCGCAGGTGGTTCTCGACGAGCAGCTTGTTGAGGCTGCGCAGCGACTTCTGGATGGCCAGGGACTGCGTGATGATGTCCATGCAGTAGTCCTCCGACTCGATCATCTTCTCGAGTCCGCGCATCTGCCCCTCGAGGATGCGCGACCGGTGCAGGGCGCGCTTCTTGATGTCAGCGATCATGAGTCCGATGATACCCCTGGGGGGTATCAAGCGCAAACGGTCGCCCCCTTAGGCTCGACGCATGAAGCTGACGAAGTACGAGCACGCCTGCATGGTCATCGAGAAAGCCGACGTGTCGCTCGTCATCGATCCGGGCGGATACACGATGCCCCTCACCGACCTGATGGACGTCGTCGCCGTCGTGATCACCCACGAGCACGGCGACCACTGGACCGCCGAGCAGCTGACCCGCATCAAGGAGCGCAACCCGAAGGTGCGCTTCTTCGGGCCCAGCGGCGTGGCCGCCGCCGCACCGGACTTCGAGATCGAGATCGTCAGGGCAGGCGACACCGTGACCGTGGAGCCGTTCACCCTGCGGTTCTTCGGCGAGAAGCACGCGGTGATCCACGAGTCGATCCCTCTAGTCGACAACGTGGGGGTGCTCGTCAACGACGAGCTGTACTACGCGGGCGATTCCTACACCGTGCCGGGCGTCTCAGTGCCCGTGCTGGCCGCTCCGGTGGGTGCCCCGTGGCTCAAGATCGGCGAGGCGATGGACTACGTGCTCGCCGTGAAGCCCCGACAGGCGTTTCCCGTGCACGAGGCCGTGCTCTCCCAGATCGGCCGCAACCTCGGCAACGACCGCCTCAGGAACGCCACCGAGCAGGGCGGTGGCGAGTTCGTCGTGCTCGAGGCTGGCGAGTCCCTGGAGCTGTGACCCAATGACAATCACTGTCCGCCCCGCCACCGCGGTGCCATGGGACGATGTGCGCACGGTCTTCGGCACCCGAGGCGATCCTTCACGCTGCTGGTGCCAGTGGTTCAAGGTCACCAACGCCGAGTGGGAGTCGACCGAGCCGGCGCAGTTCGAGCGGATGCTCTGCGACCAGGTGAGCGCCGCCACCGTGTCACCCGGGCTGATCGCCTACGCCGACGGTGAGCCGGCGGGATGGGCCGCCGTCGAGGCCCGCCCCGGCTACCGCCGACTGACCACCATGAAGGTCGCTGCGGCGAGCCCGGAGCCTCAGGGCGACCCGGCGGTCTGGGCCGTGACATGCTTCGTCGTGCGTGTCGGGTACCGCAAGCGCGGCGTCTCCGCCGCCCTGCTGGCCGGGGCGATGGAGTTCGCCCGCTCGCACGGTGCGCGCCTCATCGAGGCCTATCCGGTGGATGTCGCGGAGAAGAAGACCTCGTCGGCGGACCTGTTCCACGGCGCCCTGTCGACCTTCCTCTCGGCCGGGTTCGAGGTGGTGGCCCGCCCCTCAGACGGCCGGGCGGTGGTGATGCTGGCGCTGCAGTAGTACGACGGCGACGGCGGCGAGAGCCAGCGCGGCGATCACCAGCGTGACCGTGGCGGTCGCGGCATCCGGGGCCACGATCGACTGGCCGCGCAGGGCCTGCCAGGTGAGCACCGCGAGCACCGCGACGTAGGTGGCGCTGACGATGGCCACGAGGCGGTAGCGCACGTCCACGGCGCGAAGCACCGCGATGCGACGCGAGGCGAGTTCGATGAGGATGAGCGCGAGCGGGATGATCTGGAGTGCGTGCATCCCGACGAAGTGGGGAATGCGCAGGTCGCCCGCCACCGTGCTCCAACCGAGCAGCGGCAGGCCGGGACCACCATCGGCGAGGCCGACGGTGTGAGCGCCAGCGATGCCCTGCCAGTCGTCGAGCTGGGCGGCGGTGGGTCCGGTCATGAGGAAGGCGAGCGCCATGCCCGCGAGCGCGATGAGCGCGCCGGCGCGGATGGCGAGGGTGCGTGCGCGATCGCCCAGCGGGTTGCGGAACAGGATGATGCTCACCACGAACGTCGCGACCCACAGCGTGCCGATGGACCCGGCCATGATCGACCACAGCACGGTGTTGAACGGCGTGGAGACGTTGAAGTGGCTGGTGATGCCCGCGGCGGCCGCGCCCGTGATGATCACGAGTTCGATCAGCAGGAGGATGGCGCTGACCGTGCCTGCCCACCACGCCACCCGCTGGAAGCTCCGCAGCTGGCCGATCAGCCACGACCAGGTCACCGCGTAGATCGCCGTCGAGATCGCGAACTTGAGGGGCTTCTCCCACACGTTCACGCCGAGCGACTGGCGCGGGTCGACCACGAGGCCGATGAGGCACACGACGACCAGCGCGACCATCGCCGCGGCGAGCACGAGCAGGGGACGGTGCCAGCGGATGCCCGCGACAGTCGACGACGGACGGTTCTTGACTGCTGTGGTCATCTTTCACTCCCGGAGGGTTCGGCCCCGCGCGGTGCGGGGAACACTTGGTACGACACGTGCTCCTGCGCCATGCGGCGCAGGGAGGCGTTGAGGGCGTCACCGAGCACGGTGCCGACGACGACCGTTTCGGCCATGTCGGCGACATCCGTGTGGTGGGCGACGGCGGCGAGATCGGCGCGGGCGATGAGTTCGGCGGCTTCGGCGTAGGCGGGCAGGTGCTCGCCGATGTGGTTCTGGCCGAGGTCGGCGTAGGTGTCGAGAACGCGGGCCGCGCCTCGGCGGCCGGGGTTGTCGTCGGATACGAGCCACCCCGTGCTCCCGATGAGGTCGTTGACCTGCGCGGTGCCGGCACTGCCCTCGGGCACGTCGGCGTAGAGGCTCGTGTCGGAGATCGCGTACTGGGCGACACCGAAGACGTAGCTGAGCGGCAGGTCGGGCGAGTCGATCGCCTCGAGCACGCGCTGCGCTGTGGCGACCGAGAGTCCACCGATGTCGATGAGCGCCCGGATCAGGCGAAGGCGTTCGACATGCTCGGGGCCGTACTCCGCCTGAGTGGCGCTCGTGCGCTCGCCTGCCGGCAGGAGCCCCTCGCGCAGGTAGAACTTGATCGAGGGCACGGATACCCCGCTCGCCTCGCACAGCTGCGACATCTTCACGTTGGATAGCTTAGCTATCGATAGTGTCGCTGTCTAGTGGCGATCGGCTCACGATGTCGATCCGGATCGAGATCTGAGCCATGCTAATTTTGCAGTGTGTGCCGCATCTGACACCGGCACGTCTTCTGGAGGCCTTGCAGTGAGATTGTCCACCCGCCGTGCCCTCGCGGCCCTAGTCGCTGGCGTCATCGTCGCGACATTCGCATCCGGATGCGCTGCTACGCAGCCCACACCCAGCCCTGCGACAGGGGCCGATTGGCGCGACAATGTCAGCCCGGAGGTGCTTGAGCTCGATGATGCATTCCAGGCCGCGCATGATGCTCTCACCGATTCCATCGGACCGATTGGCCAGCTCATCGCCGAAGATCCCACGGACTGCCGCATCGAAGCGGAACAGAGGATCGCCGACCAGTTGGTGGAGCTCATCGACACCCACCAGGTGCAGCTGCAGGCGCTTCTCAAGGTCGAGCGGGAGGGTGGTCAGCATGACGAGGCAGCGTTAGCGAAGGCGACCCACGATCTCGAGGCCATGCGGGAAGTAATCGACGGAAACGACGACGCCCTTGAGTCATGCGAGAAGGAGGCAGGCCAGTGACCCGCATAACCACCGGTGCCGCGCTGTGCGTACTCGGCCTGCTGAGCGTCGTGACCCTCTCCGCCTGCACACCCGGCCCTTCGACCTCTTCGGGAGCGTCAGACCCTCGGCCTCGCGTGGAGGCGGTAAGCGACTTCACTGACGTGGCCACGGACGTCAGTGACCAGTTTCAGACGCAGCTCACCGACATGAGGAACCAGGTCATAAACATTCAGGCCGCGATCAAGAGTTGGCCCAACGAGGGCAACATGCAGTGCTACCTCCAACTGCAGGTTTCGATCGGGCAACAGTTCCAGGACCTCGTGAGCCTGCGGCCTCAAATACAGACCATGGTTGCCAACGAGACCAGTGACAGCGACGCCGAGGCCACGTTGATCAACCAGATGCAATCGTCTCTCGACGCTCTGAAGAAGACGATGGACGGCAACAACAAGACCTTCATAGCCTGCGGCGGCAACTCGGACTTCCTCAGTGAAGGCGGCGCGCCTTTCCCCGGATGACTCTGGGGCGCGGTTCGCGGCTCCCCGAATCCCGCGGCTGGCCGCAGGAGGTGAACACTCACCAGAGGGCAACAAAAAAGCCGCTCAGTGAGCGGCTGGTTTTTGCTGGGGTACCTGGACTCGAACCAAGAACAAAAGAATCAGAATCTTCCGTGTTGCCAATTACACCATACCCCACAGGGCCGCGGGCTAGCCGGGCCGACTGTCGAGTTTACCCTACTCGGGGCGTGACGTCATAGTTGACGGCGCAGAAGCCGGTCGTGTCACAGGTGGCGGTCGCGGAGAACGCCACCCCGGTCGCGTCGGCGGGCCCGAACGTGAACTCGTAGCCGGTGCCAGCGCGCGTGGCATCCTCGGCAGTCTGGAAGATTGCGTCGGTGCCCGAGGTGTCCCAGCCGAACAGTTCAGCCTTGCCGAGTAGGTAGGTGAGCGTCTGCCGGAAGTTGAGCACCTCGCGCAGGGGCGCGCTCACCCGGGTGATGACGCCGCCCTCGGTGACGATCGTGATCTGGGTGACGGTGAGGCGTGCGCCGCCCAGACCCTCCCCGCCGCCATTGACGATGAGGTCGTAGTCGAGCTCCGTGTCACCCGTGGAGATCGGCTCGAGCACGAGGGTGTCGTCGGGGGCGAGGCCGATGGCCGCGGCATCCACCGGCTGGGTGGACATGTCGATGCGCACCTGACGAGTCTTGGCGATGTAGTCGAGACCCTTCGGGGTGAACGCGGACCAGTTGAGGTCGGTCACCTGACCCTGGGTCGGCTGAGGCACCGGGCCACCGAGACCACCACGCACGAGAACAGTCGTGGTCACGATCACCGCGATGATCGCCAGCGACAGCAGTATTGCGGGGATCCAAGACCAGATTCCGCGCTTCTTCGGTGCTGCCATCAGTTCAGACTATGTCAGTCAGCCCAGCTGGGCACGGAGCCGTGTGATGCGCGCCAGGCTCGACTCGCGACCCAGCAACTCCATCGACTCGAACAGCGGCGGGCTGATGCGGCGACCCGAGATCGCGGTGCGCAGCGGGCCGAAGGCCGTACGCGGCTTCATGCCCCGGCTGTCGATGAGTTCGGCACGCAGCGCCTCCTCGATGCCCGCGGTCGTCCAGTCCGGGATGCCCGCCAGCGCGCCCAGCGCGGCATCGAGCACCTCGGCGCCCTCCGCGCCCGGCAGTGCATCGGCCTCGAAGACCAGCCGCGAATCGGTCTCGAACAGGAACCCGAGCAGCCCCGGCGCCTCCCCCAGCAGTTGCATGCGCTCCTGCACGAGCGGCGCGGCCCGGCGCAGCAGCGCGCGGTCGTCGTCGTTGTTCACGAGCCCCACGAGGTACGGCTCCAGCCGCCGGGCGAAGTCGTCCACCTCGAGCAGGCGGATGTGGTCGCCGTTGATCGACTCGGCCTTCTTCACGTCGAAGCGAGCAGGGTTGGGGTTGACGTCCTCCACGTCGAACGCCGCAACCATCTCGTCGATCGAGAAGACATCGCGGTCGCCGGAGAGCGACCAGCCGAGCAGTGACAGGTAGTTGACGAGCCCCTCGGGGATGAACCCGCGGTCCCGGTGGTGGAACAGGTTCGACTCGGGGTCGCGCTTGGAGAGCTTCTTGTTGCCCTCCCCCATCACGTACGGCAGGTGTCCGAACCGGGGGATGAAACTCGTGAGTCCGATCTCGATGAGGGCCGTGTACAGCGCGATCTGGCGGGGGGTGGACGACAGGAGGTCCTCACCGCGCAGCACGTGCGTGACGCCCATGAGCGCGTCATCCACGGGATTGACGAAGGTGTAGAGCGGGGCACCGTTGGGGCGCACCACCACGAAGTCGGTGAAGGAGCCCGCGGGGAAGGTGATCTCGCCGCGCACGAGGTCGGTGAAGCTCAGGTCGCTGTCGGGCACTCGCAGACGCAGTGCCGGCTGGCGGCCCTCCGCCTTGTACGCGGCGATCTGCTCGGGCGTGAGGTCGCGCTCGAAGTTGTCGTAGCCCTGCTTGGGGTCGCGACCCTGCTCGATGTTGCGAGCCTCGATCTCCTCGCCGGTCGCGAACGACTCATACAGGTGACCGGATGCCAGTAGCTGCTCGATCACGCCCCGGTAGATGTCGGTGCGCTGCGACTGCCGGTACGGCGCCTGGGGGCCGCCGACGTCGATGCCCTCGTCCCAGTCGATCTTGAGCCAGCGGAGGGCGTCGAGCAGCTGGAGGTAGCTCTCCTCGCTGTCGCGCTCGGCGTCGGTGTCTTCGATGCGGAAGACCATCGTGCCGCCGGTGTGGCGCGCGTAGGCCCAGTTGAAGAGGGCCGTGCGGATCAGACCGACGTGCGGCGTTCCGGTCGGCGAGGGGCAGAACCGCACGCGCACGTCGGTTCCGGTTGCTGTGGAGAAGGGTGCAGACATCGCCTGCAAGTCTAGGCGGGGTGGGCGGTTTCGATACGCGGCTCTGCTGCTACTCAACCGGCCGAGCGCACCGGGCTAGCGCACGGGGTTGCTCAGAGTTCCGATGCCTTCGACGGTCACCTCGACCGTGTCGCCAGCCACGATCGGGCCGACGCCGGCCGGGGTTCCGGTCAGGATCACGTCGCCTGGCAAGAGAGTGAACACCGCCGACGCATAGGCGATGACGGATGCCACGGAGTGCACCATCTCGTCGAGCCGCCCCGACTGGCGCACCTCGCCGTTCACCCGCGTCTCGATGGCCTGACTGGCGACCTCGAACTCGGTCTCGATGACCGGTCCGAGCGGGCAGAACGTGTCGAAGCCCTTCGCCCGAGCCCACTGGCCGTCCTTCTGCTGCAGGTCGCGAGCGGTGACGTCGTTGGCGACCGTGTAGCCGAAGACGACTGACGCGGCATCCGCCTCTGAGACGTTCTTCGCGATGCTGCCGATGACGATCGCGAGCTCACCCTCGAAGTCGACGCGTGAGCTCTGACTCGGGCGCACAATCGTGTCGCCGGGGCCGATGACCGAGGTGTTCGGCTTGAGGAACAGCAACGGCTCGGAGGGCGCCTCATTGCCGAGCTCCGCGGCGTGCTCGCGGTAGTTGCGCCCGACGGCGACCACCTTCGAGCGCGGGATGACCGGGGCCAGGAGCTTCACGTCGGCCAGCGGTATGCGCTCCTCCGTCGTGTCGAAACCGCTGAACATCGGATCGCCTCGGAGCACGACGATCTCGTCGTCGTCGACAATCCCGAACCGGGGGTCACCATCTGTGCTGAAACGCGCGATCTTCACGAGTCCAGCCTAGGGTCGCGCGAGCTCAGCGCTCGCGACGCCGACGCAGCACGTTGATGATGATCGCCGCGGCGCCGCCGAGGAGCAGCACACCGCCGATGATCGGGATCCAGAGGTTGAGGGTCTGGCCGGTCGCGGCGAGTTTCGTTTCCCCGGCATCTGCGGTCTGTGCGGCACTCGCGGTCTCGACGGCACCGACATCCACCCGACCGCCGATCACCCGCGGGAAGCCGGTGTAGCGCTGGTCGAAGGTGGGCGGGGTACCGCCGGGCAGACCCCGGTCGATCGCGGGGCTGCCGGCGAGCGGCATGCGCGTGAAGGTCGGGCCGCCGTTGTCCTGGAGGGGCCCGAGCCCCGGTGCGATTCCGAACTGGTTGCCGCCCAGGTCGGCCATGGAGTCGGTCAGCGACGACGAGAGGATGCTGTACCAGACCCCCACGGGATTGCCCTCGTCGACGAGGATCGTGACCCCGCCAGTTTGAGTGACGATGGTGCTCGTCACCTCAGCCAGGCCCTGGTTGGTCTTGACGTAGATGCCACCGGTGACCGTGGAGTACATGACGCTCAGCTCGCCAGCCACGAGGTCTGCCGTCACGGCGAAGTCCTCGGAGCCCTCGTCCAGGGTGCTGTTCACGATCGTGACTTCTCCGATGACGGTGCCGATGGCGAGGGCGTCTCCGAGCTCACCGGTGGAATCGGCCGAGAACGTCGACGAGTCGACGGTAAGGCTGCTCTCCAGGTCGACCCGGTCGACATAGATGCCGCCGCCGTAGCCTTCCGCCACATTCGCTTGGAAGGTCGATCGCTCGATCGTGATCGAACCGGCGGTATCAGCGACATAGAGTGCACCCCCGTCGCCCGCCGCCACGTTGCCGACGAACTCGTCGTCGGTGAGGACGACCGCTGTCCCCACGCCAACCGCCGAGATCGCTCCGCCGCTGGCGCCGCCCTCGTTGTTCACGAAGCTGGAGTTCTCGACCCGTAGGGTTCCCGAGATCGTGTCGATCATGATTGCGGGCCCACCGACGGACCCATTCTGCAGGTCGGTGAACGTGACGTCGATGACCGTCACGTTGCGCGGAGTCGCGTCGATACTGGTGGCGACCACACCGGAGCCGGTGATCACGTTGTCGCCCTGGATGGTGATTCCCGACACGGTGAAGTCCTGATCGGTGGAGCTGGGCTGGAAGTCGAACACGTCGGAGTTCGGGCCGACGTCGCGCTGGATCGACAGCGATCCCGAACCGAGCCCGCTGATCGTGACCGTGTCGGTGATGATCAGGGCCGAGTTGATGTGCAGAGTCGAATTCACCAGGGAACTGTCGAAGTCGATTGTGTCGGGCATCCCGACCGTGGCGTTCGCATCGGCGATGGCCTCACGGAGCGTGTAGCCGACGCCATCGTCGGTCGTGCTTGTGACCGTGAGGGTCGCGGCGCTTGCGGGAATGGCGATCGCAAGCGCACCTGCGGTACCGAGCACGAGGCTCGTCACGGTGGCCAAGGCGACTCGGCGGCGCGTTGCGGCACTCAGGGGCATGACTCGGCTCCGGGGCTGTAGGGGCGGCGACAAGACGACAGTCTCTCAGCTCGCCCCGAGCCTACCGGCACCGCGGGCCTCGGGATAGGCGGGCGGCTCAGCCCAGGCGACGCCGCCGCAGCACGTTGATGATGATCGCCGCGGCACCGCCGAGCAGCAGCACACCGCCGACGATCGGAATCCAGAGGTTGAGGGTCTGGCCGGTGGCGGCAAGCGGGTAGCTCGTCTCCACAGCCCCCACGTCGACTCGCGCACCGATCACGCGGGGGAAGCCAGCGCCGCGCTGGTCGAAGTCGGGCGGAGTGCCACCCGGGAGCCCCTTGTCGATCGCCGGGCTGCCCGCGAGCGGTAGACGCGTGAAGGTCGGGCCGCCGTTGTCCTGCAGCGGACCGAGCTTCGGATCTGTCACCGAGAACTGAGTTCCGCCGTTGTCGGCGATGAAGCCGGTGGGCCCGGAGGACAGGATGCTGTACGAGACAACCACGGGATCATCGGGGAACTCAACCGAGATAGCGGGGTTGCCGAGCCCATTGATGATGCTGCTGACGACGGTGTGGCTGCCGAACGCGCTGAGGAAGTACAGCGGGAAGTCGCCGACCACGGTCGAGTACGCGAGACGGAAGGTTCCGCCCTCGTTGGAGAGGAAGATGACCGGGCTGCCCGTCTCAAGCTCGTCGAGCGTGCTGTTCACGATCTCGACCGATCCGCCCGAGATCTCGCCGATGGCGAGAGCCACGCCCGCCGACTCGTCGCCGACGATGTCGCCGGTGAAGGTCGAGGAGTCGATGACCACCGTGCCGTCGGACTGGCCGATGTAGATGGCACCGCCGTCACCGTCCGCCTCGTTGGAGTCGAACGTGGTGCCCGTGATGATCACGCTGTCGGGGAGGTCCAGGTACGGGATGGCCAGCGCGCCACCGTTGCCAGCGGTTGCCGCATTGCCGCGGAAGACGCTGTTGGTGATCGTGATGTCGCCGTGCACGCTGTCGAAGTTGAGGGCACCGCCGTCACCGTTATCAGCGGTGTTGTTCTCGAAGAGCGAATCTTCGATCAGGATGTCGCCGATCCCCTGGAATACATTGAACGCGGCCCCATAATTCTTGGTCTCGTTGCGGATCACGACTTTGCTCAGCGTGATGTCGTTCGGCTGGTTGTTGTTGAGGCCATAGCCCGCGTAGAGCGCCGATCCTGCACTGCCGGTGATTCCCTCGATCGTGATGTTCTTGATCGTGAGGTCCTGACCGGGGAGCTCCGGGCCAAAGGCGAACTGCTGGAAGTTGTTCGTGTTTGCCCGCGTGATCGTGACGGTGTCGCCGCCATCGATTGTCACGCCCCAGTCGAGATCGATGCCCGACTCGAGGGCGATCGTGGTCACGCTGGGGTCAAACGTAATGGTGTCGCCGGGGCTTGATGCCGCGATCACTTCGCGGAGCGTTCCACCGCTGGAATCGTCGAGAGATGACGTGACGATCGCCGTTGCCGCGTGCGCCGCCACGGGGGCGATGAGGACGCCGCCAAAGGCGAGAGCAGCGGCCGCGAGAATCGCTCCGACTGTACGAGCGGGGCGACGTGCGGGTGCGGTCACTGGGGCCTCCGGGCAAGGTGAATCGACATCGGGTACTGACGGGAATCTAGCAGAACGGCACCTCCCCGTGCAGCTTGGCGCGTAGTGTCTGGTCATGGTCGAGTTGCTCTGGGATTCCCCCGACCGATACACCGCCACGCTCGTGCTCGGCCACGGGGCGGGTGCGGCGATGGACTCGGCGGGCATGAACGATGCCGCCCGCGTGATCGCGAGCCGGGGCATCCGGGTCGCTCGCTTCGAGTTCGCCTACATGGCGGGCCGGCGCGACGGCGTGCGCAAGCCCCCGCCGCGCGCCGACACCCTGCTGGGTGAGTATCGCGATGTTGTCGCGCAGGCTGCTGTCGATGGCCCCGTGTTCATCGGCGGACGCTCCATGGGTGGGCGCGTCGCGAGCATGGTCGCCGATGAGCTGTACGAGGCAGGTGCGGTGCTGGGACTCGTGTGCCTCGGATACCCGTTCCACCCGCCGGGCAAGCTCGAGCAACGGCGCACCGCGCATCTCGAGCACCTGCGAACCCCGGCGCTCATTGTTCAGGGCACGCGCGACGAGTTCGGCACGCGCGACGAGGTGAGCGGCTACGCGCTGTCACCGACGATCGAGCTCGTGTGGCTCGAGGACGGCGACCACGGGTTGCGGCCGCGCAAGGCGGTGTCGGGGTTCAGCTACGCGCAGCACCTGGAGACCATGGCGGATGCCGTTGCGGGGTTTGTCGCGCGCTGGTGAGGTTTCGATACGCGGCTTCGCCGCTACTCAACCCGCCTATTCGGGCACGACGTCGAGCCGCGTCATCCAGCCGTGGCGGTCGTGCTTGCGCCCGTACTGGATGTCGGTGAGCTCCTCGCGCAGCGACATCGTCAGTTCGCCGGCCGGGGCATCCGCTTCACCGATCGTGTAGCCGTCGGCCTTGAACTGGCTGATCGGCACGATGACCGCTGCTGTGCCGCAGGCGAACATCTCGACGATGTCGCCGGATGCGACAGCCTCGCGGATCTCCGTGATGCTCACCTTGCGCTGCTCGACCTTCAGCCCGCGGTCCTTCGCCAGCTGCAGCACCGAGTCGCGCGTGATGCCCTCGAGGATGCTGTCGGACTCGGGAGTGACCACGCGGCCGTCTTTGTAGACGAACACGACGTTCATGCCCCCGAGCTCCTCGAGGTACTCACCTTTCTCGGAGTCAAGGAACAGCACCTGGGCACAGCCGTGGTCGTAGGCCTCCTGCTGGGCGACGAGGGATGACGCGTAGTTGCCGCCGGTCTTGGCCGCACCCATTCCACCCTTGCCCGCCCGGGCGTAGTCGGTGGAGATCCAGATCGACACCGGTGCGACACCGCCGCTGAAGTACGCGCCGGCGGGGCTGGCGATCACGTAGTAGTTGACCTTCTTGGCCGGACGCACACCGAGGAACGCCTCCTTGGCGAACATGAAGGGGCGCAGGTAGAGGCTCGTGTCAGCTGCCGAGGGAACCCAGCGCGCATCCACGGCGATGAGCTGACGCAGCGACTCGATGAAGTACTCGGTGGGAAGCTCGGGCAGAGCCAGGCGACGAGCGGAGCGCTTGAGGCGCTCCGCGTTCATCTCCGGGCGGAAGGTCCAGATCGAGCCATCCTGGTGACGGTAGGCCTTGAGGCCCTCGAAGACCTCCTGCGCGTAGTGCAGCACCGCGGCGGCCGGGTCGAGCTGAATCGGGCCGTACGGCTGCACCCGCGGACGGTGCCAGCCGCCCTGCTCGCTCCAGCAGATGTCGACCATGTGGTCGGTGAAGTGCTTGCCGAAGCCGGGCTCGGCGATGATGTCGGCGTGCTCGGCGGCGGAGCGGGCGGCGTCGTTGGGCGTCACCGAGAACTCGAGGGTGCGCGGTGCGAGGAGGTTCTTCATCGTGATCCTTAGTGGAGAGGAGCTACATGGATGCTACGCCGGTTGAGTAGCCCCGCAGGGGCGTATCGAAACCTGATAGCGCCGGTTTCGATACGCGCCTCGCGCTACTCAACCCGCCTCGCGATGTCGTCGCCGATCTGCGCTGTGCTGCGCTTGGCGGTCCCCCGGGCGGCAAGGTCGGCCTCCACGGCCGCGGTGACCCGAGCCGCGGCATCCGGGTGACCCGTGTGAGTCAACAGGAGTGCAACGGACAGGATCGCAGCGGTGGGGTCGGCGAGTTGCTGACCGGCGATGTCCGGGGCCGAACCGTGCACGGGCTCGAACATCGAGGGGAAGGTGCCATCCGGATTGATGTTGCCCGAGGCCGCCAGCCCGATGCCGCCGCTGATAGCGGCTGCAAGATCGGTGATGATGTCGCCGAAGAGGTTGTCTGTGACGATCACATCGAACCTAGCAGGATCGGTGACCATATGGATCGTCGCGGCATCGATGTGCTGGTAGTCGACGGTGACACCGGGATGCTCGGCCGCGACTCGGTCGACGGTGCGCTGCCACAGGCCCCCCGCGTGGGTCAGCACGTTGGTCTTGTGCACGAGCGTCACGTGCTTGCGGGGCCGACCCTCGGCTTCGGTGAAGGCGAACCGCACGAGGCGCTCCACGCCGAAGGCGGTGTTGATGCTCACCTCGGTGGCGATCTCGTGTGCGGTGCCCTGACGGATCGTGCCGCCGTTGCCGACGTACGGGCCTTCGGTTCCCTCCCGCACGACGACGAAGTCCACGGTGCCGGGATCCTTCAGCGGCGATGGAACACCGGGCAACAGCACCGTGGGGCGCAGGTTCACGTAGTGGTGGAAGGCAAACCGCAGCTTGAGCAGGAGTCCTCGCTCGATGATGCCCCCGGCCAGCCGCGGGTCGCGCGGATCGCCGCCGACAGCGCCCAGCAGGATCGCGTCGTGCGTGGCGAGAGCGGCGAGGTCCTCCTCGGTCAGGATGTTGCCGGTCGCCAGGTAGTGGCTGGCGCCGAACGGGAAGTCGGTCGTGGTCACGTCGATACCGGTGGCCCTCAGTACTTTGAGGGCTTCGGTGATCACTTCAGGGCCGATTCCGTCACCGGAGATGACGGCGAGATTGAGGGTGCTGGACATGCTTTTACAGTACTTGTCGAAATGGTGCGGGAGAGCGCTTCTCTCCGTGCGGGCCATCTGCTCGGAAGCTCACCGAGTGTTCACCGTGGCGAGGTCGCGGAGTCGCTACCCTGTTGCCATGAGCATCGGAAGTGGCATCGCCCTCGTCGTGATCGGGGCGATCCTGACATTCGCCATCAACATCGAGATCAGCTGGATCGATCTGGACATCGTGGGAAGCATCCTGATGGGCGCTGGCCTGGTGATCTTCATCCTCGGCATCGTCGGAATGACGCGCAAGCGCCAGGTCGTCGAAACGGTTCGTGTCGCTGCAGACCCCGCGACCGGACAGCAGGTCACCGAGCGCAAGACGTCCGCTCCGCGCTGACCTGCGGCGCTGTCGCGAGGCTCCGAGGCTCTCGCGAGGCGCTGAGCGATCCCGATCACTCAGACCGTGCGCGGTTTGTCAACGGGTGACGCTGACAGCGAGGCCCCGCCTACGGTGAGGGCTATGAGTATTGGAACCGGAATTGTCCTGTTTGTCATCGGCGCGATCCTCACCTTCGCGGTGAACGTGCAGACCGATGCGGTCAACCTCGACCTGATTGGCTACATCCTCATGGGTGCGGGGTTCGTGGTGTTCGTGATCGGCCTGGCGCTGATGATGCGCAAGCGCCAGTCAGTGACCACCGTGCGTTCGGGTGTCGACGCCGACGGAGTCGGTGTCACCGAGCGTCGTACCGCAGTCACCCCCGACGTCGAGGCATAGAGCCTTACGCGTCGACGATATCGATCTCGCGCAGGAGCTCGGCCTTGATGGCCGTGGCCACCGAGGCGAGCAGTTCGTCGGGCACGGGTGAGTCGACGGTCAGCACGCTGAGCGCCTGCCCACCCTTGCTCTGACGGGCAATCTGCATACCGGCAATGTTGATGCCGGCCTCGCCGAACTCCTTGCCGTAGATGGCAACGATGCCGGGGCGGTCGGTGTAGATCATGACGATGAGGTGCTCGGCAACCGGCACCTCGACGTCGTACCCGTTGATCTCGACGATCTTCTGGGTCTGCTTCGTGCCCGTGAGCGTTCCCGACACCGAGATGGTTGCGCCGGACGACAGCGACCCCGAGATGCGCAGCAGGTTGCGGTACTCGGAGCTCGTGGCATCCGTCGACAGGCGCACTGTGATGCCGCGGGCCTCGGCCAGCAGCGGCGCGTTCACGTAGCTCACCGACTCGCTCACGATGTTCGAGAAGATGCCCTTGAGGGCGGCGAGCTTGAGCACGTTGACGTCGAACTCGACGATCTCGCCGTAGACCTCCACGTCGATCGATGTGATCGGGCTGTCGGCGAGGCCGGCGAAGACCTGGCCCAGCTTCTCCATGAGCGGGATGCCCGGCCGCACGCTCGGGTCGATCGCTCCACCGGCGACGTTGACGGCGTCGGGTACGAGCTCCCCATCGAGGGCGAGACGGACCGAGCGGGCCACCGACACACCGGCCTTCTCCTGCGCCTCGTCGGTGGACGCGCCGAGGTGTGGGGTGAGCACGACATTGTCGAGCTCGAGCAGGGGCGATCCGGTGGGCGGCTCACTCACGAACACGTCGAGACCTGCGCCGGCGATGCGGTTGGACTTGAGGGCCGCGTAGAGCGCGTCCTCGTCGATGAGTCCGCCGCGGGCGACGTTGACGATGAAGGCCGTCGGCTTCATGAGCGCGAACTGGTCGGTGCCGATCATGCCCGTGGTCTCGGGCGTCTTCGGCATGTGGATCGTGATGAAGTCGCTGGTCTTCAGAAGCTCGTCGAGGCTCAGCAGGGTGACGCCGAGCTGCTGTGCGCGTGCGCTGGTGACGTACGGGTCGTAGGCGACCACGGTCATCCCGAAGGCCTGCAAGCGCTCCGTGATGAGAGCGCCGATGCGGCCGAGGCCGATGATGCCGACAGTCTTCTCGTAGAGCTCGACGCCGGTGTACTTGGAGCGCTTCCAGAGACCCTCGGCGAGGCTCGCGTGCGCGACCGGGATGTGCCGGGCGAGGCTCAGGATGTGCCCGACCGTGAGCTCGGCCGCGGAGATGATGTTGGAGGTGGGCGCGTTCACGACCATCACGCCGGCGGCGGTTGCGGCCTTGATGTCGACGTTGTCGAGGCCGACGCCGGCGCGGGCGACCACCTTGAGGTGCGGCGCTGCGGCGATCGCCTCGGCGTCGACGTTGGTCGCGGAGCGGATGAGGATCGCGTTGGCGTCGGCCAGCGCCGCCAGCAGCGCTGGGCGGTCGGTGCCGTCGACGGAGCGTACGTCGAAGTCGGGCCCGAGGGCGTCGACGGTAGCGGGCGAGAGTTCTTCGGCGATCAGCACGATCGGCTTGGCCACGGAGAAAAGTCCTTTGTCGTCGAGAGGTCGGTGCGCATCGCGCAACCCGGGCAACTTTACCGGCTCCGCCAGCCGCGCCGCGTCAGTGTGACACGGGTGCGACCATAAGAACGTGGATCCTTTCGAAATCGTGCAGTGGGTGATCCGCGCAGTGTTGGCGCTGCTCTTCGTCGGTATGGGGGTGCTGCACTTCGTGCCCGGGCCGGCGAAGGGCATGAGTGCGATCATCCCGCCGCCCATCAAGCGGGTGGTACCGGGGGTCGTGCTCGTGCGGTTCACCGGGGTGTGCGAGATCGCCGGGGGCATCGGGATGCTCGTGCCCGGCCTTCACGTCGTGGCGGGTATCGCGTTGATCGTGTTCCTCGTGGCGGTGTTTCCCGCCAATGCCTATGCCAGCCGCTACCCGGAGCGTTTCGGGCGGGCCGCGATTGCGTTCTGGCCCCGGCTGTTCGGCCAGGTGGCGCTGATCGCACTGATCGTGATCGCGATCGTCTAGGTCACGCGTCCCCGCCCGGCTCGTCGTGAGTTGCGGCAATAGCACTCTCCCGGCAACCGACAAGGTACGTTTGCCGCACCTCACGCGACGTGCGGGTCGCGAGAGCTACCCGGAGATGAGGGCGACCGGCCGCAGGATCTCCTCGAAGGCGATCACGCCGAGCGAGAGACCGGCGACGACGGCCAGGCCCACGAGGAAGATCAGGGCCTTGCCGAAGACGTTGCGGCGACGACCACCGATGAACGCGATGACATACACCGCGATCGGCAGGAGAACGCCGATCCAGAGCAGCCACCACGGCACGTATTGGGCGCCGATGCCGTAGGCGTCATAGAAGGCCGGCAGCGCGAACATGGTGCCGACCGCCTCCCACAGGTCGTAGACGTAGAACAGGGCGAAGAGGAAGGCGACGATCAGACTGAGCCAGCCGTAGCGGCCGCGGGTTGCCTCGGCCGCGTCATCCGCGACCACGGCCTCGATCGGGTTGTCTGACTCGGAGATCGAACCGGTGTCGCTCATGCCCACGCTCCCAGCACGAAGGGCCACGGCAGCACCGCGACCAGGCCGACGAGTACCCAGAGCAGGCGCACCAGCGGCTTGCGCCCGCGGCTGAGGAGGAACACCGCCGCGAACCAGAGCGCTGGGCTCGCGATCGCCAGGAACTCCCCCAACTGGAACATGATCTCGCTGAGCGGATCGGTGAACGGGATGCGCACGGCCTGGTATCGCACGACGGTCGTGACCCAGCCGATCGTGTAGATCAGGTAGACCCCGCCCAGGATTCCGTAGGTGATGAGGAGGGCTGCGGGGATCTGCTTCGGGTCGGCGAGTTCGGCTGGGGTCTCGACACGCTCGACCACCGGGCGCTCGACCACCGGGGGCGCGACCACCGGGCCATCCACGTGACTGGGGTCGGTCTCGCCACCCCAGGAGAGGGCGTCGTCATCGGCGCGGGTGGTCACGCGGTGCCTCGTGCCAGTCGCAGCTCCATGAGGGAATCCTACGGGGCGCCCACCAGAAGGGCATCGGTCGAAACGAGCTTCGGATGCTGGAACTCGACGTACGCGGTGAACTCGTCGTCCGCCTCCGTGTACCGCCCCTGCACACCCTCGTCGAGGATGCGCCACGGCCGGGCATTGGACGGCGTGGTCGCGAGTCCGTTGTCGGGCAGGAACTGGCGGTAGTCGTACTCGTAGCTGTAGCTCGCGGCGAGACGCACGGAGCGGGTGTCGACCGCGATCGCCCCACCGTCGAGGTCGAGCTGGAGCATCCGGTAGAAGCCGGTCGCCCGCTCGCCGGTGTGGGTGCGGAACTCCTGGTAGTCGGCAAGCAGTTCGACCACAGTGTGGCCGGGCAGGCCGCCTGCATCCTCGGTGACGAGCTGCCCGACGCCGTGGAAGTGGCCGCTCAGCACGACGATCACGTTGCGGTTGGGGGCGATCACGCGGTCCCAGAGGTCCTGCCCGCGGGACACCCAGCGTGAGTTCGTCGAGTGCAGGGCGCCGACCTCGAGCGTCTTCGGCATGACGTGCTCGTGGGTGGACACGATCACGTTGAAGTCGGGATGCGAGGTCACGACCTGCTCGGCCCAGTCGAGTTCCCGGTCGCCGTAGGCGTACGGCAGGCTCAGCATCAAGAACTTGGCTCCCTCGGACTCGAAGGTCGAGAAGTTCGCGGTATTGTCCCCCGGCGCGATCGAGCCGCCGTACCAGTCGGTTGCCTCGTAACGGCTGGGCGGGAAGTACTCGTTGAACAGGCTGTAGTCGACGCCGCGCTTGCTGTCGTGGTTACCGGGCAGCACGCTGTTGGGCAGGCCCGCGTCATCCAGGATCGACTGGATCGCGGATGCCCGTTCGAACTCGACCCGCGCGCGGTCGGCGTTCTGGTCTGGGTCGACCCAGTTCTGGATGAGGTCACCGGTGTGGGTCGCGAAGGCGATCTTGCGGTCGGCGGAGTTGTCGGCGATCCAGCTCGCGAGCTGCGCGTACACCTCCGGGTAGCTCTCGGTGAGGTACTGGGTGTCGGTGATGTGGGTGATCGCCAGGTCGTAGTCGGCCGGGTTCTCGAGCTGGCCGTCGCGCACGGTGGTCACGCTCGGGGTGACGCGGCGGCCATCCTGCACGAGCAGCGTCACCCGACCGTCGATGATGTCACCGGCCTCGAGCGACCCGGCGAGCTCGCCGCTGCCCGAGGCGAGCAGCCGCCACGCCGTACCCGACCAGACCGACAGTTGAAGCTCTCCGCGATCCACGGTGGTGCCGCGCCACCCCACCGTGGAACCCACTGCCAGCGTCGTGGCGTCGAGCACGAACCGCTGGTATGGATAGCCGTAGCCCGAGTCTGCGGCATCGAGGGGGGCCGTGGTATCCGTCGGCGTCTCGCCGTCGCCGACCAGGGTGGTGAGCGGTCCATCAAACGTGACGCCCGTGTACGCCTCGAGCGGCACGACGGCAGTGTCGACGGTCAGCCGGTGCGTGCCGAGCGCTCGTCGGGCTGCGGGAAGCGCCGCCGTCGAGGAGGTCACCACCCGTTCGGTCGGGTCGACCCAGTCGCGCAGGTCGAGCAGGCCCGGAGTGGCCTCCCAGGTGATGAAGTCGTCACGGTCGACGCCGGTGAACCGCGTGCGCTGGAAGGTCTCCTGCCGCAGTCGATCGGGCTGGTAGGTCGTCAGCGCCGCGTCCTTCGTGCACGGACTCGGGGTCACGTTGCTGGCGTCCAGCTCGTTGACCGCGTAGATGCCCACGGAGTCGACGCGCTGGCCGGCCGCGTCGCTGACCCAGAGGCCGGTGCCGAGGAAGTTGAGCGACGTCGCGTAGGTGATGTCGGCGTGGGATGCCGCAGCAGTCCCCTCCCGTGCCGCGAGGTACACCGACCCGGGAGCCAACCGGGTGCCCTCGGGCACGGTGAACTGCACGTCCCGGCTGCGCGTGCCGTCGGCCTCGCAGCGGCGGACGGTCCAGCCACCGATGTCGGCAACCGCCGAGCCGTAGTTGCCGAGCTCGATGTAGTTGCGCTGCTGGGTGCCCGCCGGCATGCCCTCGGGGCTGGGGTCGGTGGCGATCTCGCTGATCGCGACCTGGTTCTCGTCGTAGCTGAACGCACCCGTGATCGCGTTGTCGGCCACCGTGGCGTTGGCGGCGCCGGGGGTTCTGGGGGCGACGAGCCAGCGCTGCCCGGAGCGCTGATACGACTGGTTCGCGACCGCGTCGAGCACGGCAGGCAGCTTGCTGTCACCCTCCTGACAAGCGCTGTCCGCGTGCGATGAGATCGCGAGACGGTCGACGAGTCGACCGGCGTCGGTCTGCAGCAGCACCCCGAAGGTGACGTCGGCCAGCGAGTGGGTGAGGCGGGCATCCGGCGTGCCCGTGAAGTGGCCACCCCCGATTACGAAGCGCGCCCCGGGCGCCAGCGTGGTGCCGCGGGCGACGGTGAGTTCGTGGGTTGCGGGGGTGAGCCGCCCCGACGCGGTGCAGCGGTAGAGCTGCCAGCCGGAGATGTCGGTGGGCTCGGCCCCGGTGTTGAGCAGTTCGACGAACTCGTCGTCGCCCGCGCTCGGTCCAGCTGACGCGACCTCGGAGATCACGACAGCGGTCGACTCGCGCGGCTGTGCCGACACCGCGTTCGGCTCGCCCAGTGTCGATGGCGCCTTCACCCAGTCCGTCGCGACGTCGCCGGTGGCCGACACCCGCTGCCACGACTCGGAGGTGGCGAAGTTGAGGCTGTTGGGAAGATTGCGCCCGAGGGTGCACTCGCTCTCGGTCGGCCAGGGTTCGTTGGGATAGACGCCGACCGAATCGACGAGCTGCGAGGCCGGGTCGGCCAGGTAGAGACCGAACCCCTCGGTCGCGAAGGGCTGCGTGATGTGGCCGTCGCCGGGCATCCCCGCGCGCGAGATCGTCACGATGTCGCCGGGCGCGAGCACGATTCCGGTGAGGTCGGACTCGGGCCGACCCCAGTTGCTGCGCAGGCCCTGCGCGCTGCAGCGGAAGACATGCCAGCCGGTGAGGTCGACGGGCTCGGCGCCCCAGTTGCGCAACTCGAAGAAGCTGTCCGAGTCCGAATCAGCGTCGCCGTTGGAGAGCTCGTTGATGAGGATGCCCGGGCCTGGCGGCAGTTCGTCGGCCACGGCCCGTGTCGCCGCCGCCGGGCTCAGCGCCGCCCCGATCACTAAGGTCGAACCGAGCAGGACAGCGGTGAGGGGCCGGAGCACGCTGCGAGACTCCCCTGCCGAGGTTAACGACCGGCATCAGGGCGGGGTGTGTCCGGTGAACGCTACGCGGCCCCGCCCAGTGCGAATCCCAGAACGGCGGATGCCGCGATCGCCAAGCCCGCGCCGGTGAGCTGCAGGCGCGTCATCCGCTCGCCGCCGACGATGCGCGCCAGCAGCAGGGTCGCCAGCGGGTAGAGACCGACGAGCACAGACACGATCGCGAGACTGCCGGTCTGCAGGGCCGCGAGGATGCCGGCGTTGGCGGCGGCGAGCAGCACTCCGGAGGCGAGCGCGGCGACGATATTGGCGCGCCGATTGCCCTCGATCACGTCGGTGCCGCCGAGGTGGCGCAGCGCCCGGCCCAGGCCTGCGATGAGCAGACCTGCGACCGCAACGAGGGCGAGGAGAACGAGGCCGACCAGGATCTCCACGAACGCGGCCAGCGACCCCGAGTCGGCCGGAGCACGGTCGAGCGCGATCACCGAGGTGCCCAGCGAGACGCCGGCGATCACCGAGAGCACGGCCGCACGAATCGTCATGCGACCACCGCCGCCCTTGGGCTGGGAGGAGATGAGCACGGCCCCGGCGAGGGCGAAGACGATTCCCACCCATGCCCAGAGCGAGAGCCGCTCGCCGAATGCGACTGCCGCGACGACCGGCACGGCGGAACCGAGCACAGCGATGAGCGGCGACACGAGGCTCATCGGTCCGATCGCCATGGCCGCGTAGAAGGTGACGAAACCGACCACGGCAGCAACTCCCGCGACGGAACCCCAGAGCAGCACCGCGCCGGACCAGACCCCGCCGGTGACGAGTATCAGAATGGTGAGCGCGACGGTCGCCGTGACGTAGCTGAGAATTGTCGTCGGGATGACGCGCAGCCGGGCCGCAGCCGTGCCCCCCAGGAAGTCGCTCACGCCGTAGGCGAGGGCCGAGCCCAGGGCGAGGATCACTGCGAGGGCCATGTCACCAGCCTAGGCAGTGCGGATGACGCAGCCGACCGCGATCCGTTACACGCTCGTCACCTGGATGATGTTGACTCGATGAACAATGGATCTCATCGGTGTACGGGAAGTGCGGGTTGCCCACACCCGCGACGACCTCGTCTTCGCGCCCGGGGAACTGCCCCTCGGCGGCGGCACCTGGCTGTTCTCCGAGGAGCAGCCCGAGCTCACCGGCCTCGTCGACCTCACCACGCTGGGCTGGGAGCCGCTCACTGTCACGGACGCCGGGCTCAGCGTTGCGGCGCTGAGCATCGCAGGAACGTGCACCCTCGCCGAGCTGTCGCGGCTGCCCGCGCGCGAGGAGTGGGTGGCGCATCCGCTGGTCTGGCAGTGCGTGAACTCACTGCTCGGCTCGTTCAAGGTCTGGAACGTCGCGACCGTCGCCGGCAACATCTGCATGGCGCTTCCGGCCGGACCGATGACCTCGTTCGCTGCGGCGATGGATGCCACGGCCCTCGTCTGGTCGCCCGACGGCTCTGAGCGTGTCATCCCCGTCGCCGCCCTCGTCGAGGGCGTGCAGCGGACCGCGCTGGCTCACGGCGAGGTGGTGCGCAGTATCGACGTTCCAGCGAGCGCGCTGGCCTCGCGCACCGGCTTCCGTCGCATCGCGCTCTCGCCGCTCGGACGCACGGGTACCCTCGTGATCGGCCGCGCCGACCCGAGCGGTGAGGTGGTGTTCACGGTGACCGGCGGCACGACGCGTCCGCGCGTGCTGCGATTCGACGAGGTGCCCTCGGCCGCGGCGCTGGCCGACGCTGTCGACTCGATCGACGACTGGTACGACGACGCCCACGGCAAGCCGGACTGGCGACGGGCGATGAGCCTGAAGTTCGCCGAGGAGATTCGGGGGGAGCTGGCATGAGTGCCGCCGACAGCGCCGCCGACACGCTTCGATTCCACGTCAACGGCGAACCCCTCGAGGTGACCCCGCGTCCCGGGCAAGTGCTGCGCACCGTGCTTCGCGAGACGGAGCACTTCGAGGTGAAGAAGGGCTGCGACGCCGGCGACTGCGGTGCGTGCACCGTGCTGCTCGACGGCACGCCCATCCATTCCTGCATCTACCCCGCACATCGGCTCGACGGCGCGAGCGTCACGACGGTGGCCGGGCTCGGTACTCCGGAGCAGGCGCATCCGGTGCAGAAGGCGTTCGCCGAGGCGGGCGCGTTCCAGTGCGGCTTCTGCACGGCGGGCATGGTCGTCACGGCCTCGACCTTCGGCCCGGACGACCTCGACGACCTGCCGCGCCTGCTCAAGGGCAACCTCTGCCGGTGCACCGGCTACCGTTCGATCCACGACGCGATCTGCGGGGTCGTCAACACCGAGGTTGCTCCCGAGGGCGACGCCGCCGGCCGCTCTGTCGTCGCCCCGGCGGCGATGCGTGTCGTGACCGGCCGCGAGCCGTACACGCTCGACCTCGCGACGACCGCGCTCGCCCACCTTGCCGTGCTCGGCAGCCCGCACGCGCACGCCCGCATCGTCTCCATCGACACGGATGCCGCGGCCGCCATGCCCGGCGTCATCGCCGTGTTCGACTTCCGTGACTCCCCCACCACGCTCTTCTCCACCGGACGCCACGAGCACCGCACCGACGACCCGGACGACACGCTCGTGTTCGACCAGGTGCTGCGGTTCCGCGGGCAGCGGGTCGCTGCCGTCGTCGCCGAGTCCGTGGCCGATGCCGAGCGCGCGCTCGACAAGATCGTCGTCGAGTACGAGCAGCTGCCCGCGGTGTTCGATCCGCTCGTGGCACGCGAGCCGGGTGCCCCGTTGCTGCACGGCGACAAGGGGCCCGAGACCCGCATCGCCGCGCCCGAGCGCAACACCGTTGCCGAGTTCCACGGCGAGACCGGCGACGTCGCTGCGGCCATCGAGTCGGCCGACGCCGTCGTGAGCGGGGTGTGGCAGACCCAGCGGGTGAGTCACGTCGCGCTCGAGACCCACGCGACTCGGGGCTGGCTCGACGCCGAGGGCGGGCTCGTGCTGCGCACGTCGAGTCAGGTTCCTTTCCTTGTGCGCGACGAGCTGTGCCACATCTTCGGCCTGCGCCCCGAGAGGGTGCGGGTCTTCACGGCACGAGTCGGCGGCGGCTTCGGCGGCAAGCAGGAACTGCTCACCGAGGACCTCGTCGCCCTCGCGGTGCTCGCGACGGGCCGCGCGGTGCAGTACGAGTTCAGCCGCCGCGACGAGTTCACCGTCGCTCCGACACGCCACCCGATGCGGGTCGCGGTGACTCTCGCCGCGGCATCCGACGGCACACTGACGGCGATGTCGGTCGACCAGCTCATGGACACCGGTGCCTACGGAAATCACGGCATCGGGGTCATGTTCCACTCGATCCACGAGTCGGTGAGCGTCTACCGCTGCGCCAACAAGCGGGTGGATGCCCAGTCGGTCTACACGAACAACCTGCCGTCAGGCGCCTTCCGCGGTTACGGTCTCGGCCAGGTGATCTTCGCCATCGAGTCGGCGATGGACGAACTCGCTCGCACCCTCGGGATGGACCCGTTCGAGCTACGGCGCCGCAATGTGATCGTGCCCGGCGACCGCATGGTCGTCACCAACCCCGACGAGGAGTCGGACCTGGGCATGGAGAGCTACGGACTCGACCAGTGCCTCGACCTCGCGGAGCAGGCGCTCGCCCGCGGCAACGGCGCGCAGGCGCCCGCGGGCTGGGCCGTCGGCACGGGCATGGCCGTGGCGATGATCGCGACGCTGCCGCCCCGCGGACACTTCGCGACCGGAACCGTGACAGTGCTCGACGACCTCACGATCGAGGCGCGGGTGGGAACGTCGGAGTTCGGCAACGGCACGACCACCGTGCACGCCCAGTTGGTCGCGACCGCCCTCGGCGTGACGGTCGACAGGGTGCGCATCGTTCAATCCGACACGGATGCCGTCGCCTACGACACGGGCGCGTTCGGGTCGGCCGGGGTGGTCGTCGCCGGCAAGGCGCTGTACGCCGCCGCCCTGGCACTGCGAGCCCAGGTCGATGTGAGCGGACTGCTACCCGGCCTCACCGCCACAGCCACCCACGACGGAACCCCGCGCTCGGTCGCGTTCAACGTGCACGCGTTCCGGGTCGCCGTCGACACCGCCACCGGCGCGGTGCAGATCCTCCAGTCGATCCAGACCGCCGATGCGGGCACTGTGCTGAACCCCGAGCAGCTGCGCGGCCAGCTCGAGGGCGGCACCGCGCAGGCGATCGGCACGGCACTCTACGAGGAGATGATGCTCGACGGCGAGGGCCGGGTGCTCACCAACGCGCTGCGCAACTATCACATCCCCCAGTTCGCCGATGTGCCCGTCACCGAGGTGTACTTCGCAACCACGAGCGACCCGCTCGGTCCGCTCGGCGCCAAGTCGATGAGCGAGGCGCCGTACAACCCGGTTGCCCCGGCTCTGGCGAACGCGATCCGCGACGCGATCGGCGTGCGGCCCCTCGAGCTGCCGATGTCGCGCGACCGCCTCTGGCGGATGCTGCAGGCCTAGGCCCTGACGCGGTCTTGGTGAATAGTGCCCGTGGTTGAGCGCAGCGGTGCCGCGCCGGAGCCCGAGCGCACCGCAAGCACCTCGGCGAGGATCGAGATCGCGGTCTCCGCGGGAGTGCTCGCGCCCAGATCCAGGCCGATCGGCGAGTGCAGGCGAGTGAGGTCGTTCACCCCGCGCTCCGCCAGCGAGGCGACGCGTCGGTCGTGGGTGTTCCTCGAGCCCATCGCACCGACGTAGCCGGCGGGCGACGAGAGAGCGAGCGCTACGAGCTCAGCATCGAAACGGGCGTCATGACTCAGCACACAGATGGCTGTGTCGTCGGTGATCGAGCCCGTCGAGATCTCCCGCTCCAGCCATCCAGTCGGCCACTGCACGACCAGTTCGACGCCCGGAAACCGCTCGACGGTGGCGAAGAGCGCCCGGGGGTCGCACACCGTCACCCAATAGCCGATAGCAGTGGCCGCCGCGGCAAGCACGGCCGAGAACTCCATCGCGCCGAAGATGATCATTCGCCGGATGACCGGGGGTTTCTCGGTGAAGTCGCGGCAGACCTCCACCGCGGTACCCGCGCGCAGGGCGTCGATCAGTGCGTCATCCAGAGGCTGCACATGGATGCGCAACCGGCCACCGCAGGTGAGCCCCACGCTGAAAGCCGTCTCGTCACTGACGCCGTACTCGACAGTGCGCGGGATGCCGTCAGCCAGCACCAGCTCGCAGGTCTCGACGACCGCGCCCTCGACGCACCCGCCCGCGATGCTGCCGATCACGGCCTCACCGTCGAAGGCCATCGAGGTGCCCACGGTGCGCGGCGCGCTGCCCTCGATCGAGATCGCCGTCGCCACGGCGAGCCGTTTGCCCGCATCGACGGCCGCAAGCAGGCGATCCGCGATCTCGAACATGACACCAGCGTCGCACACCTAGCGTTCCGTCGGCGCTATGCCCCTGACACAGTCTGATTCAATGGTAGAAACCGGGAAAGAGACGTCATGACGGAACACTACGAGCTGGTCGTGCGGACGACCGGCACGCCCGCCGAGCCCTCGACGGCGGAGGTCGATGCGCAGTGGATCGCGCGCGCCATCGAGCTGGCGACCGCGAACGTGGCATCCGGGGGTGGACCGTTCGGCGCCCTCATCGTGCGCGACGGTGGCCTGATCGCGGAGGGCCAGAACCGCGTGACCGCGAACCTCGACCCCACGGCCCATGCCGAGGTGGTCGCGATCCGCGCCGCCTGCCAGTCGGTCGGCGACTTCTCGCTCGCGGGCTCGACACTGTACACGTCGTGCGAACCGTGCCCGCTGTGCCTCTCGGCGGCCCTGTGGGCTCGCATCGATCGCGTGGTCTATGCCGCCGATCGGGATGACGCGGCCCGCGGCGGTTTCGACGACCGCGAGTTCTACGAGCTCTTCAGCCGTCCGCGCAGCGAGTGGCACATCGCCATCGACTCGGTTCGACCGGAAGACGCGTCAGCACCGTTCGACGCGTGGCTCGCGCACGGCGACCGCACCGACTACTGACCCGCCGGTGATCGAGCGACGATCATCGTCTGTATGACACCACCCATGGGCACCCCCGCGAACGGCACCACCGGCATCGTGCTCGCCGCCGGCGCCGGCACCCGCGCGGGCGGCCCCAAGGCCCTTCTCCGGATGCCCGACGGCACCCCATGGCTCGAGCTGGCGTGCGCGTTCCTCACCGACTCGGGCTGCGACCGGGTGGTCGCGGTCCTGGGCGCCGGCGAGCGGATCGCGCGCCCGCTGGTTCCCGCCACCGCCGAGGTTCTCGTGGCGGCGGACTGGGAGGCCGGGATGTCCGCCTCGCTGCGCGCGGGGCTCGCCGCGGCATCCGGCGGTGCGGTTCTCATCACGCTGGTGGACCTGCCGGAACTGCCGGCGAGCGTCGGGCGTCGCGTGATGGCAGGGTCGGGGCCGCTGCGGCAGGCGACGTACGCGGGGGCGCCGGGGCATCCGGTGTTCATCGCCCAGGAGCACTGGGAGCCCGCCGCCGCAAGTCTGAGCGGAGACAGCGGAGCCCGGCGTTATCTGGTCGAGAACTCGGTCTCCGAAATCGAATGCGGCGACCTGTGGAATGGACTCGACCGCGACCTCGGATAGGCGTATATTTCGTTCACCCGTGAGCGACTCCCGTGCGCCCCACTGACCCGTCAAGGCGGATACATGTCAACAACCATCACACCGGCATCAGGCGGCGCAGTCGACGGGAAGGGGCTCAAGGGCGGCGCTCTGGGGCTTCTCTCCAGCGTCGTCGTGGGCGTCGCATCCACAGCACCGGCCTACAGCCTCGCCGCCAGCCTCGGCTTCATCGTGGCCAGCGGCGGTGCGCTTCTGGCGGGCGTCAAGGCTCCGGGAATCGTGTTGCTCGCGTTCATCCCGATGTACTTCATCGCCGTCGCCTACCAGGAGCTCAACAAGGCCGAGCCCGACTGCGGCACGACCTTCACCTGGGCGTCACGCGCGTTCGGGCCTGTCACCGGCTGGATGGGCGGGTGGGGCATCATCGCGGCCGACGTCATTGTCATGGCCAACCTCGCGCAGATCGCGGGATCGTACTCGTTCACCTTCGTGGGCCAGCTCGGCCTGCCCGGCGTTGCCGAGCTCGCCGACAGCACGCTGTGGTCGACGGTGGCGGGCCTCGCCTGGATCGCGATCATGACCTACATCTGCTACCGCGGCATCGAGATCTCGGCCCGTCTGCAGTACGTGCTTCTGAGCATCGAGGTCATCGTGCTGCTGGTGTTCGCCGGCTTCGCGCTCACCCGCGTCTACACCGGAACAGCCGAGAGCTACTCGCTCATTCCGAGCCTCGACTGGTTCAACCCCTTCACCCTCGACTTCGGCAGCGTCATCGCCCCCGCGATGCTCATCGCGATCTTCATCTACTGGGGCTGGGACACCGCGGTCAGCGTCAACGAGGAATCGGATGACCCGGCCAAGACCCCGGGGCGCGCCGCCATCCTCTCGACCGTGCTGCTGCTGGCCACCTACGGCGTCGTCACTGTCGCCGCTGTCGCGTTCGCGGGCGTCGGCACGGAGGGCATCGGGCTCGGTGCCGAAGCGAACTCCAGTGACGTGTTCTCCGCCATCGGTCCGGCACTGTTCGGCGACTCGGTGATCGGGCACATCCTCCTGCTGCTGCTCGCGGCATCCATCCTCACCTCGGCGTCGGCTTCCACTCAGACCACGATCCTGCCGACGGCCCGCACTGCGCTCTCCATGGCGGTCTACAAGGCGGTGCCCGCGAAGTTCGCTCGCATCCACCCGAAGTTCCTCACCCCGACCTGGTCGACCATCGGCATGGGAATCGTGTCTGCGGGCTTCTACCTGATCTTCACGCTCATCAGCCCCACACTGCTGGGCGCGCTGATCGGGTCGATCGGCCTCATGATCGCCTTCTACTACGGCCTCACGGGCTTCGCCTGCGTGTGGTTCTACCGCAAGACGCTCACGACGTCGTTCCGCAACTTCGTGATGCGCGGGCTGTTCCCGTTCCTCGGCGGGGCAATGCTCGCCGCGGTGTTCGGTTACGGACTCGTGCAGTTCGCCGCCCCCGACTGGCTGGTCGACGACAACGGCGACAACGTGACGATCTTCGGTATCGGCGCGACCGCGGTCGTGGGCATCGCCGCCCTCGTACTCGGCGCGATCCTGATGGGCATCTGGGCACTGCGCCAGCCGGACTTCTTCCGTGGCAAGACGCTGGCCCGGCGTTCCGACGACCTGGTGCTCGCGCCCGGGGACGGCCGCGTGCCGACCTTCGGTCTGCCCGACTCCGGCCGCATGCCCGAAGTGATCGCGCCGGACCTGTCGAACCTCCCGGAGGGTCAGGAGGCGATCGACGCCGTCACGGGCAAGAAGGTCACCAAGCCGAAGAAGTGAGCCGGGTCCGCCGTCGGCGCGTTACGCGTCGGCGGCGGCCAGCGCGGTGCGCGCGGCACGCCACGCGAGAGTCGCACACCGTGCTCGCAGCGGGAAGCGTCCGATGCCGGCGAACGGCTCGAGTTCACCGGGCACCACCGGAGCCCCGGGGGCGACGCTGGCGAGATAGGCGTCGACGAGCATCCCGAAGTCGTCGACGCTCGTGGCACCCAGCGCGGATGCCGCCGCCATCGACACGGCGCAGCCGTTGCCCTCCCAGCTGAAGCCGTCGGGCCCGACCCGCACGGTCACCGCGTCGCCGCAACTCGGACTGAACTCGCTGCCCTCTCCGGCGCACTCGGCGGCGAGGCCGTAACCGTGGCGGGCGCGATGCAGCTCCTCGATGAGGAGTTGGCGGAGGTGGTCGTCCACTGGTGCATCACCGTCCTCAGCGTGCGTCACGCCACATCCGCGCGACCGGCGAGCCCGTGTGCGGGGTTGCGAACTCACCGATCCGCTCGTAGCCTGCGCGGCGATAGCGATGGTCGTTGGCGGGGTTGGTCGACTCGAGATAGGTGGGAAGGCCCGCCGCATCGAACCGCGCCAGACTCTCGGCGAGCAGCCCCTGCGCGATTCCCAGCCCCCGGTGGGCGGGATGGGTGGCGAGCAGGTTGAGGTAGGCGTGGGGCGGATCACTCGGGTGGTTCGTGTCGAAGCGGTCCCACAGTTCGAGCATGGGCGCGAGCCCCGCGGGGTCGAGCGCCGAGTGAACGAGCGTCTCGAGGGAAGTGACGGCGTCATCCGACATCTCGGCCTCGCCGGGGGCGATCCACAGGGCGACCGCTGCGGCCTCCCCGTCGGGGCCGTCGACTAACGTCGAGAGCTCGAAGCGCAGCGCACCGTCGACGAAGTGCCGCCAGAACGGCACCACGTGAGCGGTGTCGCCGGAGTCGATGGAGAGGGCCGGTGCCCAAACGGGGTCGTTCGCGAAGGCGAGGGCGATCGTCTCGGTGATCGCCTCAGCATCGGCCTCAGTCGCGGTGCGGGCAGCAGGCAAGGCGCTCATGCCGTCCCCGCCGCAGAGTCGATGAGGGCACAGTCCGCGGTGGCGGGCGGGCGGGTCGCGCAGCGGATCGGTCCGCTTGCGGGCTGGAGGGCATCCATGGGGTGGGCGGGCCTCCGTGTACGTCGGGTGGGGCTGAGAGACTGTCGGGTGGTGCTTAGAGACTACCGAGTCCCGCGCGGGAGACGTGGCTGCGGGCGTGCTCGATGGCGGGCTCGAGCTCGGTGAACAGGTGCCGCTCGTCGCGCAGCGACGCGATCACCCCGACCCGCGTGGCGAGCTCGAGGTGCTCGGGCTGGATGCCCTTGACGAGCACGGTGATTCCGCGGCGTTCGAGAGCGTGGATCATCTCGGTGATCACGCGCGCACCCGTCGCGTCGAGCACCTGCAGCTGCGACATCCGGATGATGACGACGGTCACGTTGCTGATCTCGTTGACCCGGTCGAGCATGCGGTCGGCTGCACCGAAGAACAGGGCACCGTCGAGCCGGAACAGAGCGATGCGTTCGTCGCCGGGCTGGGCCGCTCCGGGCAGCTCCTCGCGGTGCACGCCGCCGGAACGGGCGAGCGCGCGCAGGGCGAAGAATGCGGCGACGGCGATGCCGATGCCCACCGCGATGATGAGATCGAACGAGACGGTCACGATCGCCGTGATGAGAAACACGATCGCGTCGGAGCGAGTCGAGCGCACGACCGCCCGCACTGTCGGGATCGACACCATCCGCACCGCCGTGACCATGAGCACACCCGAGAGGGCCGCGAGCGGGATGCCCGACACGACCGTCGCGGCGAGCGAGACCACGGCCAGCAGTACGAGCGAGTGCGTGATCGCCGCGACGCGGGTGCGCCCGCCCGAGCGCACGTTGACGGCGGTGCGGGCGATGGCGCCGGTGGCGGGCATGCCACCGAACAGACCAGACGCGAGCGACGCGAGTCCCTGGCCGACGAGCTCGCGGTCGGGGTCGTACGCGCCGGTGTCGACGAGGGATGCCCCGACTCGCGCCGAGAGCAGCGACTCGATCGCGGCGAGCGCGGCAACCGTCAGCGCCGGCCCGACGAGCGAGCCGACCACCGCGGGGTCAAAGGCGGGCAGCCCGGGCGCGGGCAGCGACGACGGCAGCGCCCCGATTCGCGCCAGGGGCAGGCTCGCGAGCGTGGCGACGACAGTAACAACCGCGATCGCGATGAGTGAGCCGGGCAGTTGGCGATGGATGCGCGGGGCCACGACCATGATCGCCGCCACGACCACGACGCTGCCCAGCGCCCACCACAGGGTGGCAGGGCTCACGGTGGCGAAGGACTCGACGGCTGCGACGAGTGCGTTGGTGCTCGCCCCCGCCTTCGCGCCGATTGCCGCGGGAACCTGCTGCAGGAAGATGATCACCGCAATGCCGAGGGTGAAGCCCTCGATGACCGGCCACGGTATGAACGAGACCACCCGGCCGAGCTTGAGCACGCCGCCGATGAGCACGACCACGCCCGCCATGACGCTCACGAGGGCGACGACGCCGGGACCGTGCGTGACGACGAAGGGACCGAGAACCACCACCATCGCGCCGGTCGGCCCGGAGACCTGGATGTTCGAGCCACCGAACACCGCCGCGACCAGCCCCGCGACGATCGCCGTGACGAGTCCCGCCTCGGCGCCGGCTCCCGAGCTCACCCCGAAGGCGAGCGCGAGCGGGAGGGCGACGATGCCGACTGTGACGCCGGCGAGAAGGTCGCCCCGCCAGGTGCGCTTGAGCGAGCGGTAGTCGCGCCAGGTGGGGAGGAGGGATGCGAGGTACTTCGCGGGGTTCATGAGGTCGCGGCATCCAGTTGGCGCTGCGTGGTCGCGAGGATGTGCACCAGTAGCGCCTTGGCGACGGTGAGCAGGTCGGCGACCTCGGGGTAGGCGAGGCGGTAGTAGACCTGACTGGCCCGCCGCTCTGCGGTCACGAGGTTGTGTTTGCGCAGCACAGCGAGATGCTGCGAGAGGTGGGATGCCTCGAGCCCGGTGTCCGCGAGCAGGTCGCCTACCGCGACACTCGGGCTGGCCGACAGCACCTCGAGCACGCGCACGCGAACCGGGTGTGAGAGCCCCTTGAAGAGGTTCGCCTTCACCTCGTAGAGCGGGTGGCCCGTGCTGAAGAACGACGACGGGTCGGTCGCAACGGGGTCGGTCATCGTGCTCCTTGATTCATGGCTTTACATTTCCATCATATCGCGGATGCCGCGGTGCTCGCTCGGAGCAGAATCCGGGCACCCCAGTCGCTACGCTGTCGTCATGGTGCAGGCATGACCGGACGCGAGCGCTGGGAGCGCGCGACCGAGTACCCCCTGCTCGCCCTCGGGCTCGCCTTCCTCGTCGCGTACGCGCTGCCGATCATCGACCCCGACTTTCCGGCGCCCTGGACGGCTGTCTTCTTCGCTGTGGAGATCGTCGCGTGGGTCGCGTTCGCCATCGACCTCGTGGTGCGCATCGCGATCTCGCACGACCGGTGGCGGTTCATCCGCACGCATCCGCTCGACATCGCCGCCGTCATCCTGCCGATCTTGCGGCCGCTTCAGGCGCTGCGCGCGCTGTCGATCCTGTTCCTGTCGGCGCGCGGGCTGCACCGTATCCTGCGCAACCGCGTGCTCACGTATGTGGTCATCGCGGCGATGGGCATCTGGCTGATCGCCGGGCTCGCGGTGACCCAGGCCGAGCGCGGTGTCGTGGGCGCGAACATCCACGACGTCTGGGAGGGCTGGTGGTGGGCCTTCGTCACCATGGCAACCGTCGGCTACGGCGACGTCTACCCGATCACGATCGAGGGGCGACTGGTCGCAGTGGGGCTCGTGGTCACGGGTATCGCGCTGGTCGGCACGGTGACCGCCTACATCGCGTCGTGGTTCGCGGCGCAGACTCGCGCCGCTGAGCTGGCGATCCAGGCCGAGATCGACGAGTCCGAGGACAAGATCGACGCGCTGGCGCGGCAGGTGGCCGCACTGCAGAAGCTCATTGCGGAGCGGCTGCCGGAGGGCGAGAAGAGCTCGAGCGACTGAGCGGGTCAGGAACGATCAGCCGGTGCCCGGAGGTCGATCCAGCCCGGTTGATTGAACGAGCGCAGCCAGTTCGGCCCGGGAGAGGGGGAACAGCGTAGTAACGCTGTCAACGATCACGATCTGGCACGAGCTTCCATCGTCGGCCATCAACTCCAATCCGAAGAATTCTCTGGTGGCCTCGACGCGAGGAACCACTCGCAACGTTGGTGAACTGAATGCTGCAACTTTGGTCCAACGAGCCCACACGCCCAGCTCTCCGGGCGTCGCCTCGAGTGTCGCGGTCAGTCCGAGGCGCGGTGAGGTGTCACGGTCGGTAAAGCTCATCAGCCTGCTGCTCATGACGACCAGCGTTCTGAACTCCGCGTTGGGTCGACCTATGAACACGACCGCCTCCTTCTCCGCGTGTCTCCGGACGTGGCGGAATCGAAGGCGGGCCGGCACTATCAGCGCGACGAGAACAATCACGATCAGCGATGTCAGGATGGTGTCGGCGATGAGGCTGGATTCCGCGCGCTCGACCGCAGGGCCATCCAGAGCAAGTTCCGCCCGGTGCCTAGCGAGCAAGTCCCAGCCGAACTTGAGCACAACGAAGAGCGCGAACCCCACGATGACCGCAAGTCGGGCCTTCGGTCCTACGTCTAGTCGCATGGCACACGCGCTCTCTTGAGACTCCTTCGGATACTCAACCAGACCTGCGGCGGTTTCGATACGGCGCTACGCGCCTACTCAACCGACTGGGGCGGGCCGGGTGAGGCGCTCCACGTACGGGGTCGCCGGCGCCGCCGTGAGCTCCGCGAGTGACCCGCGCTGGGTGGCGCGGCCACGCTCGAGCACGATCACGTCGAGGGCGAGAGCCGTGACATCCGCGAGGCTGTGAGTGACGACGATCGTGAGGCCCGCGTAGTCGGCGAGGTGCGTGGCGAGCTCGGCGCGCACGTCGGCGCGGATCTCCACGTCGAGGGCCGCGAGCGGCTCGTCGAGCAGCAGCACCTCCGGGTCGGTCGCGAGCGCGCGGGCTAGGGCGACGCGCTGCGCCTGCCCGCCGGAGAGCTGCGCCGGCCTGCGCTGAGCGAGAGCCGCGAGGTCGAGCCGGGCCAGCCAGTCGGATGCCGCCTGCCGGGCTGCAGACCGCGGCATCCCGGTCGCCCGCGGGCCGAAGGCCACGTTCTCGAGCACCGTCAGGTGCGGGAACAGCAGGTAGTCCTGGAACACGCACCCCACCCGGCGCTGCTCGACCGGCAGCTCGTCGAGCACGCGGTCGCCGACCCGCACGGTGCCCTCATTCGGCACGAGCCCGGCAATCGCGCCGAGGGCGGTGGACTTGCCCGCGCCGTTCGGCCCGACGAGAGCAAGGGTGCGGCCGGGGTCGACGGAGAGTTCGAGCTCAAGGCTGAGGTCCCCGCGCTTCACCCGCAGTTGCGCGGCGAGGCTCACGACGTCAGCCCCGGCACCCAGCGGTCACGCAGCGTGACGAGTACGGCCACGCTCACCACCATCAGGGTCAGCGAGAGGGCGATGGCGGCATCCGGGTCACGCTGCAGTTCGAGGTAGGTCGCGATCGGCAGGGTCTGCGTCACGCCCGGGAAGCTGCCCGCGAACGTGATCGTCGCCCCGAACTCGCCGAGCGCGCGGGTGAAGCACAGCAGCGCGCCCGCGCTCACACCGGGCGCGACGAGCGGCAGGGTGACGCGGCGCAGGATCGTCCAGCGCGTCGCGCCGAGGGTCGCGGCCGCCGTCTCGAACCGCCGATCGGATGCCCGCACCGCACTCTCCACGGCGAGCACGAGGAACGGCATCGCCACGAACACCTGCGCGATCACCACGGCCGTCGTCGAGAAGGGGATCTGGAACGGCAGGAACTGCCCGATCAACCCGCGCCGCCCCAGGAGCAACAGCAGCGCGACGCCGCCGACCACCGGCGGCAGCACGAGCGGCACGGTCACGAGCGCACGCAGCAGCCGTCGCGGCACAGCGGGCCAGTCGGCCGAGCGCGCCAAGACGAGCGCCAGCGGGATGCCCAGCGCGAGGCTCACGACGGTGGCGATCGACGCCGTGCCGAGCGACAGGCCCAGCGCCTGTAGCACCTCGCTGCGGCTCAGCAGCTCGGGCAGCTGCGCCCACGGCGCGCGCACGATGAGCGCCACGAGCGGCAGCCCCAGCAGCGCGATGGCCAGCCCTGCGGGGATCCACAGGGCGGGAGTGAGGAAGCTACGGCGCACCGAAGCCAGCCTTCTGCAGGATCCGCTGGCCGGCATCCGAGAGCACGAAGGCTGCGAACGCGGCGGCGGAATCGGGGTTCGCCGACGCGGTCAGCGCCGCGATCGGATACCTCGCGATCGCGCCCGACGCCTCCGGGAACTCGATGCCCTTCACCTTCGCACCCGCGGCCAGCACGTCGGTTCGGTAGACGAGCCCGGCATCCACCTCGCCCAGCTCGATCTTGGTGAGCACGGCCCTGACGTCCTGCTCGTAGGTGTCGACGGATGCGACGATTCCCGCAGCATCGAGCGCCTTGGCCGCAGCGGCTCCGCACGGCACCTCCGCGGCACACAGCGCGATCGCCAGGTCGGGGTTCGCGAAGTCGGCGAGGCCGGTCACGCCGCCGGGGTTGTCGGTCGGCACCGCGATCTCGAGAGTGTTGGTGGCGAAGTCGGCGGGGTCGGTGGCGAGGCCGGCATCCGTCACCGTCGTCATCGTGGCGGGGCTCGCGGCGGCGAACACGTCGGCTGGCGCACCCTCGACGATCTGGGTGGCGAGGCCCGAGCTGCCGCCGAAGTTGAAGGTCACCTGGACGTTCGGGTGCTCGGCCGTGAACGCATCGGCGATCGCCTGGAACGATTCGGTGAGAGATGCCGCGGCGAAAACTGTCACGGTGCCGGCGACCGTGCCCTCGTTCGTAGGTGCCGGCTCGGGTACGGCGGCGCAGCCAGTGAGTGCGACGGCAGCCAGGGCGGCAAGAACAAGTGGCCGCCTCACGGCACTTCCACCACGACGTTCGTGGCCTTGATGCTCGCGACCGCGAGACTCCCCGGTTCGAGGCCGAGCTCCGTCGCCGCCTCCGAGCTCATGAGCGACACGATGCGGAACGGCCCAGCCTGAAGCTCCACCTGCGCCATGACCGTGTCCTTGGTCACCTTCGTGACGATGCCGGTGACTCGATTGCGCGCGCTCGCGCGGCTGTGCGGGAACGCGTCATCGAGCGCGGACTCGGCAGCGAGTTCCTGCGCGAGGGCGGCGAGCTGGGCGCCCGCGACCGTCGCCGGGCTCCCCGACAGGGTCAACCGACCCGCGTCCGCCCAGCGACGGAGCGTGTCGTCGCTCACGCCGAGCAGCGCGGCGGCCTGTTTCACGGTGAAGTCGGTCATCGGCATCCTCATCTGCGGTTACCTACGGCAATTCTAGGCGCACTTGCGACTTCAGTTGGTCGGCAAACTGCGCCCCGTGTCCATAACTCCTGCAATTTTGGGGCGAGGCAACCACTCCTTGGCGGAACTGGGGCTCCGCCGCAGCGACCCGGCCAGGATTGCAGGAGTTATCGACAACGGCGGCAGCTGACTGCGGCCGCGGAGTGCGGCAGCGGACGGCGGCCGCGGGGAGAATGCACGGCGGTGCGAAGATGGAACCATGGATGCCCGCTACTCGCGCCAGGAGGCCCTGCCGGGCTTCGGCGCCGACGGCCAGCGGCGGCTCGCCGCCGCCCGCGTGCTGGTGATCGGGGCGGGCGGGCTCGGGTCGAGCGTCATCCCGGCCCTCGCGGGTGCCGGCGTGGGCACGCTGGCCATCGTCGACGACGACCGCGTCGAGCTCAGCAACCTGCACCGCCAGACGGTGCACGCGATGGCGGATGTCGGCCACAGCAAGGCGCAATCCGCGGCTCAGAAGGTGGCGGCCCTCAATCCCGAGGTGCGGGTGCGCGCGATCGACGAACGCCTCAGCAGCGCGAACGCTCTCGAGCTATTCGCCGGGTTCGATCTCGTGGTCGACGGCAGCGACAACTTCCCGACCCGCTACCTCGCCGATGACGCGGCACGGCTCACCGGCATCCCGGTCGTCTGGGGTGCCGTCTCGCAGTACGGCGGGCAGGCCGGACTCAGCTGGGCGGCGAAAGGCCCGACCTACCGCGACCTGTTCCCGGTGCCGCCTGCGCCTGGCACCGTGCCCAGCTGCGAGGTCGGCGGGGTACTGCCGACCACCGTCGCGGTCATCGGGGCGATCATGGCGACCGAGGCGATCAAGGTGCTCACCGGCATCGGCTCCCCCGCGATCGGCCGGGCTACGACCTACGACGCGCTGAGCGGGGGGTTCCGCACCCTCGACTACGCGGTCGACCCGAGCGCCGAGCCCGTGACCGGACTCATCGACTACGCCGCGTTCTGCGGCCTGGGCGACTCGATCAGCCCCGCCCAGCTCGCCGCCCGCTCCGATGACTTCACCCTGCTCGACGTGCGCGAGCCGTGGGAGGTCGAGGTCGTCGCGCTGCCCGGCGCGCTGTCCGTGCCACTCGGTGAGCTCGAGTTGCGGCTCGGCGAGCTCGACCCCGCCAAGCCGGTCGTGACCTACTGCCATCACGGCATCCGCTCGGCGAGCGCCCGCCTGCTGCTCGCCGACCACGGGTTCACGGCCAGCCACCTCAAGGGCGGCATCGACGCCTGGGCCCGCGAACTCGACCCGGCGATGGGGAGGTACTGATGTCGGGCCACGGCCACAGCTGGAGCATCGAGGAGCACGCCGCCCACGTCGCCGAACTGCTTGCACCCGCTCTGGCACCCCGGCCCGGGACGATCCCCGTCGACGAGGCCCTCGGCCGCGTCACGAGCGCGGCAGTGCTCTCGCCGGTCGACCTGCCGCTGTTCCGCAACTCCCAGATGGACGGCTTCGCCGTGCGATCCGCGGATGTCGCCCCCACGCCGACAACACTGCCGATCGTCGGCGAGGTGGCGGCCCGGCCCTCGTCGCCGCCCGACCTCGCCCCCGGCACGGCGGTGCGCATCATGACGGGTGCCGTCGTGCCGAACGGCGCCGACGCGGTCATCCCGGTGGAGGACACCACGAGCGACGGTGACACTGTCACGATCTCCCGCGGTCGCTCCGCTGGCGAGTTCGTGCGTGAGCGCGGCAACGACCTGCGCGCCGGCGACGAGTTGCTGCCCGCCGGCCTGCGCCTCGGCTCCCGCCACCTGGCGGTGCTCGCCGCGGCCGGCATCACCGAGGTCGCCGTCGTCGCTCGCCCCCGGGTGTCGATCATCACCACCGGCAGCGAGCTCGTGCCGCCGGGCGCGACGCCGGTGCTCGGGCAGGTGTTCGACTCAAACGGCACCGCACTCGCGGCGGCGGTCATAGCGGCAGGCGCCGTCGTCGCGGCGCGCGCGCACGTCACCGACGACCCCGCCGAGCTGATCGCCGCCCTCGCCGTTCCGGCCGACCTGGTGCTCACCTCCGGCGGTATCTCCATGGGCGACTACGAGGTGGTGCGCGAACTGCTCGAACCGCGCGGCGCCCGAGTCGGGCACGTCGCCATGCAGCCGGGCGGGCCGCAGGCGACAGCGGTCTGGGATGGCGTGCCCGTGATCTGCTTCCCCGGCAACCCGGTGAGCACGCAGTTGTCGTTCGAGGTGTTCGTTGCGCCGCTGCTGCGCACCGTCGCGGGACTGCCGCAGGCGGTGCGCGAGCGGCGACAGCTGAGCGACGCTGTGGTCAGTGTCGCTGGGCGGCGGCAGTTCCTGCGCGGGCGAGCGGCCGAGGGCGGTCGGGTGGTGATCGCCTCGGGGCCGGGGTCGCACCTGGTGGCGGGGTTGGCGGCATCCGATCTTCTTGTCATCATTCCGGAAGAAGTGACGGCCCTGAACGCGGGCGACGACGTGGAAACATGGGCACTATGAGTTCACCGAGTCGCCCGGGCCAGAGCCAGCCCGCGCTGAGTCACGTCGGCCCGGACGGGCGCGCCCGCATGGTCGACGTCGGCGACAAGGCCGTCACGCGTCGCTGCGCCACGGCGCGCGGACGCTTCGAGACCACCCAGGAGGTTCTCGCGCTCGTGCGTGCCGACGGCCTGCCGAAGGCCGACGTGCTGGCGACCGCGCGCATCGCCGGTATTCAGGGAGCCAAGCGCACGAGCGAGCTCATCCCGCTCTGCCACCCGATCGCGCTCACCTCGGTAAGCGTCGACTTCACCCTCAACGACGACTGGATCGAGATCACAGCCACGGCCAAGACCACGGGCAAGACCGGCGTCGAGATGGAGGCGCTCACCGCCGTCGCGATCGCCGGGCTCACCCTGCACGACATGACCAAGGCCGTCGATCCGCAGTCGGTGCTCGGCGAGATCCAGCTCATCGAGAAGACCGGGGGTCGCACCAGACCCGAGGTCGTGCCCGGCACCGCGGCCGTGCTCGTCGCCTCCACTCGCGCTGCGGCCGGCACTCGCGACGACACCACCGGCCCGGTGATTGCCGCCTGGCTGGCGGAGCGGGGCTACAGCGCGAGCGTCACTGTCGCCGCCGATGCGGATGTCGCATCCGCCCTCGATCCGATCATCGCCGCGGGCCCGGCCGTCGTGATCACCACCGGGGGCACCGGCATGAGCCCCACGGACCGCACGCCGGAGGCGACCGCGGCCCTGCTCGACCGCGAGCTGCCGGGAATCTCCGAGGCGATACGCGCGCGCGGCCTCGCCCACACCCCGAAGGCCGCGCTCAGCCGGGGCGTCGCGGGCACCGTCGGTGGAACCGTCATCGTCAACCTGCCCGGCTCGACCGGCGGAGTGAAGGACGGCCTGGCCGTGCTCGACGAGCTGCTCGCGCACCTGGTCGCGCAGGTCGCGGGTGGCGGCGACCATGAGTGAGCCGGCCGAGCCCGATCTCGATCCCGCTCGATCACGGGTGATCGAGCCCACCGAGATCCTCGCGGCGATCTCCGAAACCCCGCTGGATGCCGCGGCCCTCGAGCACTTCGTCCTGACCCCCGCCAACGGCGCTCTCGTCACCTTCCGCGGAGTTGTGCGCGACCACGACCACGGACTCGCGGTGTCGGCGCTCGACTACCAGGCCCACCCCGACGCCGAGCGCTTCCTCGCCGACTGCTGTCGCCAGGTGTGCGAGGCGACCGGTTTGCGCGTGGCGGCGGCGCATCGCGTCGGTGCTCTGGTGGTCGGGGATGTTGCGCTCGTGGCATCCGTCGCCGCGCCGCACCGCGCAGAGGCGTTCGCGGCGTGCGAGCAGCTGGTGGATCTCATCAAGGTGACGGTGCCCATCTGGAAGCGCCAGCACCTCGCCGACGGGGCAACGGAGTGGGTCGGGCTCTGAGCGAGCGTGGTCAGCGCGACGCCGCGGCCCGGGTAGCGTTGTGAGGTGCCCAGAAAATCAGCGCCCTCACAGGGCACGATGAACTCGATGAACCGGATGCACCGCGCGCTGATCACGCTCTCGGGCGGTCGGCTAGGGTGGCGCATGGCCGGGATGCCCATGCTCGAGCTCACGACGACGGGTCGCAAGTCGGGCGAGCTGCGGTCGACGATGCTGAGTTCCCCGTTGCAGCCCCACGGCAGTTACGTAGTCGTTGCCTCCCGCGGCGGGGATGACCACCACCCCGCCTGGTACCTCAACCTCGTCGAGAACCCCGAGGTGCAGGTCGTGTTCCAGGGCGGCGCGCGCGAGGTGCGGCACGCCCGTGTCGCGACCGAGGTCGAGCGCGCGCGGCTGTGGCCGATCATCACCGACGACCACAAGAACTACGCCGACTACCAGGAGAAGACCGACCGGGAGATCCCCCTCGTCTTCCTCGACCCGATCCGCTAGCGCCTAGCCGCCCGCAAAAGGCGGCAGCACGTCGACCCGGGCTCCGAGCGCCCGCGAATCGTTCCGGCTGACGACGCCGTCGACGAGGAACGACCCGGATGCCAGCACGCGCGCCATAGCGTCGCCGTACCGTTCGACGAGCACCGACTTCAACTCCCGCACCGTGGACACCGCGGGCAGAAGCTCCTCCTCGCACCCCGCGGCGTCTGCGGCCGCCGCGAAGTACCGCACGAGCACACCCTCAGCCACCGATCGCCCCCATCGAGCGCAGGGGTCGCACGAAATCCGGCCGCGAGATGCCGTGGCCTTGCTGCTTCTGCCACTGGGCGGCTCGCCACCGGTCGGCGATGGCAGCGTCATCCGCACCACTTCGGAGCAGGGCGCGCAGGTCGGTCTCGTCGTCCCCGAACAGGCAGGAGCGCACGGTTCCCTCGGCGGTCAGGCGGGTGCGGTCGCAGGCCTCACAGAAACTGCGGGTCACCGAGGCGATGATGCCCACCGTCGCGGGGCCGCCCTCGCGTTGGTAGCCATCGACCAGCCACTCCTCCGCGGGCGCCGACGGGTCGTCGCGGTGCGGCGACGACAGTGTGAAACGCGCGCCGAGCACGTCGAGCAGCTCGGCCGCGTCGACCATGTTGTCGCGCACCCAGGTCTCGTCGGCGTCGAGCGGCATCTGCTCGATGAAGCGCAACCGCGCGCCGTTGCCGAGAGCCCACTCGAGCAGGTCGGCGGCGCCCGCGAGGGTGTCGCGCATGAGCACGGCGTTGATCTTCAGGGGGGTGATGCCGGCTCGCCGGGCGGCGTCGATTCCCGCGAACACTGACGGCAGACGATCGCGGCGGGTGAGGCGAGCAAAGTGGTCGCGATCGACGGTGTCGAGCGAGATGTTGATGCGGTTCAGTCCCGCGGCGACCAGGCCGTCGACCCGCTTGTCGAGGCCGATTCCGTTGGTCGTCATGCTGAGCGAAACCCCGGTGATCGACCTCCCGGTGATCGAGCTCGTCGAGATCGCCTCCGCGCTCAACCCCACAATCTCTTCGAGGTCGGCCCGCATGAGCGGCTCCCCCCCGGTGAAGCGGATGTCGCGCACCCCCAAGTCGCGCACGGCGATGCCGACCAGCCGCGCGATCTCCTCCGCCGTCAGCAGCTGGTCCCGGGCGATCGCGGGCAGACCCTCCGCAGGCATGCAGTAGGTGCAGCGCAGCGAGCACTTCTCCGTGATGGACACCCGCAGGTCGCGAGCCTCGCGGCCGAAGCGATCGATGAGGCCCGAGGCATCCGGTCGCCCGTCGGTGGGCGGGACATCGCGGTGCACTCCGGGGAGTCCGAGCGCGATAGCCATGCCTCAACCCTAGGCCGGTTGGGTAGCGCGCCGCGCGTATCGAAACCCACCCCGGCGCGGTTTCGATACGCGGCTATGCCACTACTCAACCAGCCTTATACGCTGAGCTATGGCCATCTTCTCCCGCGGCTTCTCCGGCCGCCCCCGCGAGTCGAACCCGGACCTTCCGCCGGGCCAGTTCCTCACCGAGGACTTCCCGGTCCTCTCCGCCGGACCCACCCCGCGCCTCGACACGGCGGACTGGAAGTTCGAGATCAAGACCGAGACCGGGCAGACGCTGTCCTGGAACTGGGACGAGCTCACCGCGCTCGGCCTCGAAGACGTGCACACCGACATCCACTGCGTCACCCGCTGGTCGAAGCTCGGCACGGACTGGCGCGGCATCTCGCTCGACAAGCTCTTCGAGGACGCCGAGACGAGCTTCGACTTCGTGATGGTGCACTCCTACGGCGGCTACACGACCAACCTCCCGCTCGAAGACCTGATGAACGGTCAGGCCTGGATCGCGACCGAGTTCGGCGGCGAGCCCCTCGAACCCGACCACGGCGGCCCGGCCCGGCTGCTCGTGCCGCACCTCTACTTCTGGAAGAGCGCCAAGTGGGTGCGCGGCATCACCATGCAGCGCACCGACAGCCCAGGGTTCTGGGAGCAGAACGGGTACCACATCTACGGTGACCCGTGGCGCGAGGAACGGTACTGGTAGCGCACCGGTGACCTTCCGTGACTGGCTCGTGGGCACTGTCGTGTCCACGACCATGCAGACCCCGACCGCGAAGAGCATCGTGCTGGATGTGCCCGGCTGGAAGGGCAGCGCCGCCGGACAGCACGTCGATGTGCGGCTGACCGCCGAGGACGGCTACCAGGCCGTGCGCGCCTACTCGCTGGCCTCCACCGGTCCGGGCGACCGCGTCGAGCTGGCCGTCGACCTCATCGAAGACGGCGAGGTCTCGCCCTACCTCGTCGGCGAGCTACGGGAGGGCGACCAGCTGGAGTTCCGCGGGCCGCTGGGGCGCTGGTTCGTCTGGAAGCCGGGCGACACGCAGCCCGTGCAGCTTGTCGCGGGAGGTTCGGGCGTGGTGCCGTTGCTGGCGATGGCGCGGGCGCATGCGGCATCCGGATCTGAAGCGAAGTTCAGGCTGCTGTACTCGGTGCGCACGCCTGCCGAGGTGTTCTACGCCGACGAGCTCGCGTCGCTCGCTGGCCCGAACTTCGAGGTCACCTTCGTCTACACGCGCCAGACCCCGCCCGGATGGCCCCACCCCGCCGGTCGGGTCAGTCGCGAAATTCTCGGGTCGGCCACCATCCCTGCCGCCGAGAACCCGGCCGTCTTCGTCTGCGGCCCGACGGGCTTCGTCGAGAGCGTTGCGGACTGGCTGGTCGAACTCGGGCACAACGCCCTCGCCGTGAAGACCGAGCGATTCGGAGGCAACTGATGACCCACCTCGATGGCAACGCGCTCGCTGGGCCTCTGTCGGAGGTGTTCCGCGACGATATGACCACCGCCCTGGGCCGGTGCGCGAGCTGCGGCGATGTGAGCGTGCTGGCCGAGGCACTGGTGTACGACGCAGCCCCCGGCTGGGCGGTGCGCTGTCATGCCTGCGGCGACGTGCTCATGACCTTCGTGCGCACCCTCGACCGGCTGCGCATCGACATGCGGGGCCTCACCGCGCTGGAGATCCCCAGCTGACCTGGGCGAGTACAGAACCACTCAGTGCGAGCGCCGGCGCACCATCAGCCGGTCGCGCAAACGATCGGGCAGGTGTCGAACGACCCGCCCGATGAGCTTCGCGTCGGAGCCGACCAGGTAGCGGGTCTTCGGCCGTGCGGCGGTGAGCGCGTGGATGATCGCGTCGGCGACCCGCTCCGGCGGCAGCCCTTCGGCGGCGGCGCGCTTCGCCGAGGCGCGGGCTCCGGCGATGCCCTTCGCGTAGAGCTCGGTTGCCTCGGGCGGCATCCGGTCGATCATCGTGTCGGCCTTTGCCGACGCGGTTGCCCAGATCGGGGTGGCGATCTGTCCGGGCTCGATCGCCGACACCTGGATTCCCCAGGACGCCAGCTCGATGCGCAGGGTGTCGGTCATCGCCTCGAGCGCGAACTTCGACGCGTGGTACGGGCCGAGCATCGGTCCGGAGATCAGCCCGCCGATCGACGTGATGTTGACGATGCGGCCCTTCGACGCGCGCAGCAGCGGCAGCACCGACTGCGTGACGGCGAGCTGGCCGACGACGTTGACCTCGAGCTGGTGACGGAAGTCATCGACGGCGATGAACTCGAGCGGTGCCGCGGCAGCAATGCCGGCGTTGTTCACGAGCCCCATCAGCGGGATGCCCGACTCGGCGATCGCCCGTGCTGCGGCCGCGATCTGCTCGGCGACCGTGACGTCGAGGATGAGCGGCACGATGTGCTGCCCGGCGGCAACCAGCGCGTCAGCGTCGGCGGGCTTGCGCACCCCCGCGAAGACGGTGATGCCGCGGGCATCCAGAGCCAGGGCAGTCGCGCGACCGATTCCGGTGGATGCCCCGGTCACGAGAACAGCGGAGGCGCTCACGACGCACTCCTCGCGGGCCGACCGCGGCTGTACGCGATCGCGAGTGCGGCGAGCCCCACGATGAACGCCGCGATTCCGAGCACGTAGGCGAACACACTGAGCCAGCCCGTCGACGGTTCAAGGAACGGGTACGGGTACCAGCCGTCGAACGCGCCGCGCACCAGTGTGAAGCCGATCCAGACGAGGGGAAAGATCACCACGATGCGCAGTGCCGTCCACCGCAGCGCCGGCCGCCCGGGCGACAGCAGCCAGTCGAGTAGCATGACGATCGGAATCCACACGTGCATGATCTCGCCCGGCCAGGTCGAGACGACGAAGCCCTCATCAGGGATGCCGCGCAGCAGCGCGTTGTACACGATCGCCGTGACGACGGCGTAGGTGAGCACCGACATCCGGGCCACCGTGTAGCCGACCGGATCGACGGCACGAGTCAGCGCGAGCACACCGCCCCAGGCCAGCACACCGATGCCGATGATGGTCGTGAGAATCGTGAAGTAGCTGAAGTACTGCGTCGCGATCATGTCGTTGTTGACCGTCTTCTCGACGATCTGGAACACGAGTGCGACACCCAGCACCAGCGCGGCGGCGAGTCGAAGTGTGCCGACGACGCGGCGGGCGGGCGACAGCGATGTCATACGGTCACCCTAGCAACGGCGCGCCTGCCGAAAGTCCCTACCCGGCCCGCCCAGTGCGACCTAGGCTCGGCACATGAGCACCATCGCACCGCAGCCCGTCGCCGTCATCACCGGAGGCGCCCGAGGCATCGGCCGTCAGCTGGCCACCGACCTCCTCGCCCGCGGATACCGGGTGGTGATCGGCGACCTGGATCAGGCGGTCACGGATGCCACGGCCGCAGAGCTCGGCGCCGGAGCATCCGCCGTGCGGCTCGACGTGACCGACCGCACGAACCTCGCAGCGGTCGTCGCGCAGGTCGAGGCGACGGTGGGGCCGATCGCCCTCTGGATCAATAACGCGGGCATCATGCCGACCGGACCGTTCCGTGACCAGAAGATGGATGTGGCGCGCGCGATCATCGACATCAACTACGCGGGAGTCGTGGAGGGCACGGCCGCCGTACTGCCGGGCATGCTCGAGCGCCGCGCGGGTACCATCGTCAACTTGGCGAGCGCGACCGGCATCAAGCCGCTCGCCGGGGTCGCCGTGTACTCGGGTACGAAGGCGGCGGTCATCGCGTTCACGCAATCGCTGCGCCGCGAACTGCGCGGCACGGGCGTGCGACTCATCGTCGTCAGCCCGAATCTGGTGCGCACGGCGCTCGGCGCGGGCATCACTCCCCCGCGCCTCACGGGCGTCATCACCGCACCGATGGTGAGCGCCGCGATCATGGCGGCGCTCGACCGACCGCGACGGTTCAGCATCGTGGTGCCCGGGCGGCTCGCGCCGGTGTTGCGCCTGTCGAACGCTTTGCCAATTCGGCTGCGTGACTGGGTGGATGACCACGCCGGGAGCGACGAGGTAGGGCTCGGCGGCGACCCTGCCGTGCGCGAACAGTACCTGATCGGCGTGCTCGGCAAGGCCAAGAAGGGCTGACAGGGGTGGGTTCTACGTCGGCGGGATGCGCGTCACGGCCGGTCGGCTTAGCCGACCGATTCAGGCGTCAGCGCGACGTCGACGGAAGCCCAGAATGCATACACCGACGACGGCCACGGTGAGTGCCGAAGCGAGTAGCACAAAGTCGGGCGCGGCCGATCCCGTGTTGGCCAGGGCAGGAGCAGCACCTGCGAGCGTCGGAACCTGGAAGCCCTCGGTCACTCCACCCACCATGCTGAAGGTGTAGCGGCCGAGCACCGGTGAGTTCAGGCTGTTGCCGACCAGCGGCGTCGCTCCCCCGTCGACCAGGTTGAACACCGGAGTACCCGCGAACAGTTCGTAGGGCTCAGCAGTGTCGGGTGCTCCCGGGATGAAGTTGGCCCAGCCGATGCCCCACCGGCAGTCGGGGTCGCCTGCCGCCTCAGAGCAGCTCTCAGTGGGGTCGGCGGCGGAGTAGCCACCCTCACCGTCGAGAAGGTGCCCGAAGTTGAACTCGATGTCGAAGTCCCAGCCGACTGTGTCGTCGCCCGTTGCCTTCTTGGTGATGACGATCTGGAATGTGTTGTCGAGGGTCGGATCATTCTCGTCGTTGTACATAGCGACGCGGTACCACGTGATGACAAAGGCATCCCTACCGTCAATCGTGGTCTCGCCGTAGTAGATCTCGCAAGGCAGACCGAATCCGTCGCTCGCATAGTCGTCACAAGCGCCGAGATCGATGTCTGCTGCGAGGGCTGCGATCATCGAGGCGGATGACGAGAGGGCGAGGTTCTCGAGATCGAGGTTGTACTCGTCGCTGCAGCCGTCAGCATCCGTCGGCACGGGGTAGAACCCGCCGTTAGTGCTCACACACAGCCCCTCGGACCTCACACCGAAGAAGTTGAGGGCGAAAGGCGCAGTGAGCGTCTCCGTGTCGTCATCCTCACCGGAGAGCCCAGCAATCGGCGTGCCAAATGGCCCAGTCGTGTCGTAGCGCATCGCGTCAGTGACGTCACCCACGCCGGGCGTGGCGGCCACGGCAGCCATCGGTGCTCCCACCACGAGTGCGGTGACCGCAACGAGTGCGGCAAGACCGCTCCAACGACGACGAATGCCCGAAATGGCCACGTGCAACCTCCCAGAGTGCTGTGAGTTCAGACTAGGGGACACGGGGTACGGCCGCACACCGCGGCCCACCCCCTCATCGGGGGGCGAACAGGAGTTCACACGAGAAACGGCCCGGGATTGTGTCCCGGGCCGTCGGTCTCGTTGCGGGGGGCGGTTTCGATACGCGGCTGCGCCGCTACTCAACCAGCCTGTGCGGCTGCGCCGCTACTCAACCAGCAGTGTGACTAGCGCGCTGCCGAACCTTCCACGTAGTCAGCGTCCTGCTGCTTCCACGCGAAGAGCGCGCGCAGCTTCTGTCCGGTCGCCTCGATGGGGTGAGCGGCACCCTTCTCGCGCAGGGCGAGGAACTCGGGCGCACCGGCATCCTGATCGGCGATGAAGCGCTTTGCGAACGCACCCGACTGGATGTCGGCGAGCACGGCCTTCATGTTCTCCTTGACCGAGGGGTCGATCACGCGCGGGCCGGAGACGTAGTCGCCGTACTCGGCAGTGTCGGAGACGCTCCAGCGCTGCTTGGCGATGCCGCCCTCCCACATGAGGTCGACGATGAGCTTGAGCTCGTGCAGCACCTCGAAGTAGGCGATCTCGGGCTGGTAGCCGGCCTCGATCAGCGTCTCGAAGCCGTACATGACCAGCTGCGAGGTGCCACCGCAGAGCACGGCCTGCTCACCGAACAGGTCGGTCTCGGTCTCCTCGGTGAAGGTGGTCTTGATGACGCCGGCGCGGGTTCCGCCGATCGCCTTCGCGTACGAGAGGGCGAGGTCCCAGGCGTGGCCAGAAGCGTCGCGCTCGACGGCGATGATGTCCGGTATGCCGCGACCAGCGACGAACTCGCGGCGCACCGTGTGACCGGGGGCCTTCGGCGCGATCAGGATCACGTCGACACCCTCGGGGGCGTCGATGTAGCCGAAGCGGATGTTGAACCCGTGCGCGAAGGCGAGGGTCTTGCCGGGCTTGAGCTTGTCCTTGATGCTGCCGCTGTAGATGGCGCGCTGGTGCTGGTCGGGCGCGAGGATCATGATCACGTCGGCCCACTCGGCGGCGTCGGCGACCGAGAGAACCTCGAAGCCCTCCTCGGTGGCCTTGGGCGCGGACTTGGAGCCGTCCTTGAGGCCGATCTTCACCTCGACGCCGGAGTCGCGCAGGTTCTGCGCGTGGGCGTGGCCCTGTGAGCCGTAACCGATGATGGCGACCTTCTTGCCCTGGATGAGGGAGATGTCGGCGTCGTTGTCGTAGAGGAGTTCTGCTGCCACTGTTTCGTTCCTTTGTGTTGTGTGGTCTCGATACGCGCTTTGCGCTACTCGACCGGCTGATGACCGTTAGTTCTTGAAGACGCGTTCGGTGATGCTCTTGCCGCCGCGCCCGATGGCGAGCAGACCGGACTGCGCGATCTCCTTGATGCCGTAGGGCTCGAGCACGCGCAGGAAGGCCTGGATCTTGGGGGTGTCACCCGTGGTCTCGATCACGAGGGCGTCGGTGGCGACATCCACCACCTTGGCCCTGAACAGGGTGACGGCCTCGAGAATCTGCGACCGCGTGGTGTTATCGACGCGCACCTTGATGAGCAGATGCTCGCGCGTGACCGACTGGGTGGGGTCGAGCTCGACGATCTTGATCACGTTGACGAGCTTGTTGAGCTGCTTGGTGACCTGCTCCAGCGGCAGCTGCTCGACGTCGACGACGACGGTGATGCGTGACAGGCCCTCGATCTCGCTCTTGCCCACGGCAAGCGACTCGATGTTGAACCCGCGGCGGGCAAAGAGTCCGGCGACCCTGGTGAGCAGGCCGGGCTTGTCCTCGACGAGTAGGGAGAGAACGTGCGACATGGTTACTCCTCCTCCCACTCGGGCGCGTGATCTCGGGCGTACTGCACGCTCGAGTTGCCGACGCCCTGCGGCACCATCGGCCACACCATCGCGTCGCGGCTGACGATGAAGTCGATCACCACGGGGCGGTCGTTGGTCTCCAGAGCCAGCGTGATGGCGGCATCCACTTCGTCCTCGGTGCGCACCCGGATCGCCAGGCACCCGTAGGCCTCGGCGAGCTTGAGGAAGTCGGGGATCATCACCGTGTCGTGACCGGTGTTGAGGTCGGTGAACGAGTGGCGACCGTCGTAGAACAGGGTCTGCCACTGGCGCACCATACCCAGCGACGAGTTGTTGATGATCGCGACCTTGATCGGGATGTTGTTGATCGTGCAGGTGGCGAGCTCCTGGTTGGTCATCTGGAAGCATCCGTCACCGTCGATCGCCCACACCACGCGGTCGGGGTTGGCGACCTTGGCACCCATCGCGGCGGGCACCCCATAGCCCATCGTGCCGGCGCCGCCGGAGTTCAGCCAGGCGTTGGGGCGCTCGTACTTGATGAACTGCGCCGCCCACATCTGGTGCTGGCCGACACCCGCAGCGTAGATGGCCTCGGGGCCGGAGAGCTGACCGATGCGCTCGATGATCTTCTGCGGCGAGAGCAGTCCGTCGTCGGGCATCGTGTAGCCGAGCGGGTAGTTCTTCTTGAGCTCGTTGAGCCGTGTCCACCACGCCGAGTAGTCGGGCTTGGCCGCCGCGGATGCCTCGGCGAACGCCGCGGTCAGGTCGACGATCACGTCCTTGGCGTCGCCCACGATGGGCACATCGGCGGCGCGGATCTTGCCGATCTCGGCCGGGTCGATGTCGACGTGCACGATCTTCGCGTTGGGGGCGAACTCGCTCGCCTTGCCCGTGACGCGGTCGTCGAAGCGGGCGCCCAGCGAGATGATCAGGTCGGACTCCTGCAGCCCGAGCACCGCGGGCACGGTACCGTGCATGCCGGGCATCCCGAGGTTGAGCGGGTTGGAGTCGGGGAACGCGCCGCGCGCCATGAGCGTCGTCACGATCGGCGCGCCGACGGCGGTCGCGAGCGCGAGCAGCTCCTTCGAGGCACCCGAGCGGATGACGCCGCCGCCCACGTAGAACACCGGGCGCTCGCTCTCCACCAGCAGCTGGGCCGCGGCCTGCACCTGCTTGCCGTGCGCCTTCATCACCGGACGGTAGCCGGGCAGGTCGACCTTCGGCGGCCAGATGAAGGTCGCGCTCTTCTGCTGCGCGTCCTTGGTCACGTCGACGAGCACCGGGCCCGGGCGACCCGTCGTGGCGATGTGGTACGCCGCTGCCAGGGTCGCCGGAACATCCTCTGCGCGCGTCACGAGGAACGAGTGCTTGGTGATCGGCATCGTGATTCCCACGATGTCGACCTCCTGGAAGGCGTCGGTTCCCATCGACGTGGAGAAGACCTGGCCGGTAATCGCGAGCAGCGGCACCGAGTCCATGTAGGCATCCGCGATGGCGGTCACGAGGTTGGTCGCGCCCGGGCCGCTGGTCGCGATCGCGACGCCGATCTTGCCGGTGGATGACGCGTACCCCTCGGCCGCGTGGCCGGCACCCTGCTCGTGCCGCACCAGGATGTGCCGGATCGAGGTGGAGGCCATGAGTTCGTCGTAGAAGGGCATGATTGCGCCGCCGGGAAGGCCGAAGACGTCGGAGATGCCGAGGTGTTCGAGTGAGCGCAGGATTGCGCCCGACCCCGTGAGTATCTCGGGTGCCGTCGACTTGGGCCTAGGGCTGGTGTCCGTGGACATGAGTTGTTCCTTATGTGCGTCGGTGATCGAGCGAAGTCGAGATCAGAGGGGGGCGCGAACTACCCCGTGACCGCGCCCACGGAGGCCGAGTGCACGAGCTTGGTGTATTTCGCGAGGACGCCACGGGTATAGCGCGGAGGAAGGGGAGCCCAGCCGTTGCGGCGAGCTTCCAGCTCTGCCGGCTCGACAAGTAGGTCGAGCGAGCGAGCTGCGATATCGACCCGTATCAGATCACCATCGCGCACGAAGGCGATGGGACCTGCGTCCACCGCTTCGGGAGCTATGTGGCCGATGCACAGGCCGGTTGTGCCGCCTGAGAATCTGCCGTCCGTCAAGAGTAGTACATCTTTTCCGAGGCCAGCGCCCTTGATGGCGGCGGTGATGGCGAGCATCTCGCGCATGCCCGGTCCACCCTTCGGGCCCTCGTAGCGGATGACGACGATGTCGCCGGCCTTGATCTCGCCGTTGGTGAGGGCATCCATCGCGGCCCGCTCACGCTCGAACACGCGGGCCGGACCCTCGAAGACTGTCGCGTCGAAGCCGGCGGTCTTCACGACCGCACCCTCGGGTGCCAGCGAGCCGTGCAGGATGGTGAGTCCACCGGTGGGGTGGATGGGGTTGTCGAGGGTGCGCAACACCTCGCCGTCCAGAGCTTCGGGGTCGAGCTCGGCTAGGTTCTCGGCCATCGTCTTGCCGGTGACCGTGAGCACGTCGCCGTGCATGAGTCCGGCATCCAGAAGCGCCTTCATGAGCACCGGGATGCCCCCGTGGCGGTCGACGTCGTTCATCACGTACTTGCCGAACGGCTTCAGGTCACCGATGTGCGGGATCGTCTCCCCGATGCGGTTGAAGTCGTCGAGAGTGAGCGGCACGTCGGCCTCGTTGGCGATGGCCAGGAGGTGCAGCACGGCATTGGTCGAGCCTCCTAAGGCCATGACGACGGCGATCGCGTTCTCGAACGCCTTGAGCGTGAGGATGTCGCGGGCCGTGTGTCCACGCTCCAACATTCCCACGACGGCCTCCCCCGACCGGTGCGCGTAGTAGTCGCGGCGTCGATCGGCCGCCGCCGGGCTCGCGGAGCCGGGCAGGCTCATCCCGAGCGCCTCGGCGACGCTGGCCATGGTGTTGGCCGTGTACATTCCGCCGCAGGCACCCTCGCCGGGCGCGAAGGCGCACTCGATGCGCTTGGCATCCTCGGGGCTCATCTTGCCGGCCCTGACCGCGCCGACTGCCTCGAACGAGTCGATGATCGTGATGTCCTTCTCGGTGCCGTCGCTGAGCTTGACCCAGCCGGGGGCGATCGATCCGGCGTAGAGGAAGACACTCGCGAGGTCGAGCCGCGCGGCAGCCATGAGCATGCCGGGGATCGACTTGTCGCATCCGGCCAGCAGCACCGAGCCGTCGAGGCGCTCTGCCTGCATGACGACCTCGACGGAGTCCGCGATGACCTCGCGCGAGACCAGCGAGAAGTGCATGCCCTCGTGCCCCATCGAGATGCCGTCGGAGACGGAGACCGTGCCGAACTGCAGCGGATAACCGCCGCCGCCGTGCACGCCCTCCTTGGCCGCCTGGGCGAGGCGGTCGAGCGACAGGTTGCAGGGGGTGATCTCGTTCCACGAGCTCGCGATGCCGATCTGCGGCTTGTCCCAGTCGGCGTCACCCATGCCGACCGCGCGGAGCATTCCGCGCGACGTGGTGGCTTCGATTCCGTCGGTGACGGTGCGGGAGCGGGGCTTGATATCTACGGGAGTTGCGGGCGTTTCCGGCATGCTACGAGGGTACAACCCACTTGCTGGTGGTGCCGACGAAGCCCGGCTTCGTCGGTGATCGATCGCGCGATCGCAAAGTATCGTTCAGAGCGAATCGATCACTGCTCGTGCACGTCGCCCTCGCGGAAGTCCGCGAGCAGGGCGAGGGCGCGAGCGACCTGGGTGGGTCCCGGCACCCGGAAGTTGGCGAGGGTCGCACCGGTACCGCTCTTGAGCCCGACGTCGTCCGCGCTGAGGGCGGCGAACGCATCCTCGTCGGTCACATCGTCGCCGGCGTAGAAGACGGCGTCGGCCTGGGTGTACTGCCGCAGGTGCTCGACCGCCTCGCCCTTGGTGGTGGAGCGCACCGAGAACTCGAGCACGTTCTTTCCCTCGCGGATGTAGACGTCGTTGACCTCCGCCTTGACCTCGTTGCGCGCCACGAGGTGGGCGATCCGGCTGTTCGCCTCGGTCGCCAGCCGCGTGTGCAGGGCGAAGCCGGCGGGCTTCGCCTCGAGCCACACGTCATCGACCGAGTCGGCGACCTGGCCCAGCACCGTGTTGATCAGGTCGACCTGCTTGAGCTCCGCGGTGTCCAGGGAAACCTGGGCCACCGGCGAATCGAGCCGGATCTCGATCCCGTGCGAGCCGACCAGAAGCACAGTGTCGGGCAGGTCGGCGACCGACTCAAGACTGGCCAGAGCCCGACCCGACACCAGAGCGACCCGCGTGTTGGGCATGGCGAGCAGGCGAAGCACCGCGTCGCGCGACTCGGGCAGGGCGCGCGCCATCTCGGGCTCGTCGACCTCCGGCGCGAGGGTGCCGTCGAAGTCGAGAGCAACGAGCAACCGCTTGGTGCGGGCGATCTCCCGCAGAGCACCGACCAGCGGTTCAGGAAGCCGCGAGTATCTCGGCGGCGTATCGACGTCAACCACGGGTCAGTGCGCCTTTCGACTGTCAAGGGTCCACTCGAGCTCATCGACGAGTTCCGTTGGAGACATCCGCTGGAAGCGACCGCGCTTGGCCTGGTCGAGAGTCGTGAGGAAGTCCGCCGACCACCGGGCGACGTCGAACTCGTGCACGCGCCGGCGCAGCGTGCGCATGCGCGAAGCGCGCTCGCGTCGGGGCATGGCGATCGCCGCGAGGATCGCATCCTTGAGCCCGTCGATGTCGTGCGGGTTGATCAGCAGCGCACGCTTGAGCTCGTCGGATGCGCCGGTGAACTCGCTGAGGATGAGCACCCCGTCTTCGTCGAAGCGGCTGGCCACATACTCCTTGGCCACGAGGTTCATGCCGTCGCGCAGCGCGGTGACGAGCATGACGTCGGCGGCCAGGTAAAGGGCGACCATCTCGTCCCGGGGATACCCGTGGTGGTGGTAGCTGATGGCCTGGTGGCTCATCGTGCCGTAGTCGCCGTTGATCCGGCCCACGGTGAGCTCGATCTCGTCGCGCAGGTTCATGTAGGCCTCGACCCGCTCCCGACTGGGGCTGGCGACCTGCACGAGGGTGACGTCCTCGACGTTGAGGCGACCTTCGGCGAGCAGCTCACCGAACGCCTTCATGCGATGCGCGATGCCCTTGGTGTAGTCCAATCGGTCGACACCGAGCATGACGGTGCGCGGGTTGCCGAGACCCTCGCGGATCTCCCTGGCCCGAGCCTGGATGCGCGGCTCGCGCGCGAGGGCCTCGAAGCTGCGGGCGTCGATCGAGATCGGGAACGACTTGGCGATCACCCGGCGGGTGGGCTCCGTGCCGAGCGAGACCTCGATCGCGGGACCCCTCGTCGGGTTGCCGGTGAGTCGGCGCACCGCTCGGGAGAAGTTCGAGGCATCCGCCACCCGTTGGAAGCCGATCACGTCGGCGCCCAGCAGTCCCTCGATCACCTGGGTGCGCCACGGCAGCTGGGAGAAGATGCCGTACGGCGGGAACGGGATGTGGTTGAAGAAGCCGATGGTGAGGTCGGGCCGGGCGATCCTCAACATGCGAGGTACCAGCTGAAGCTGGTAGTCCTGCACCCAGACCGTCGCACCCTGCGCGCTCACGGCGGCCGTGGCATCCGCGAACCGCTGGTTGACCGCCACGTAGCTCTCCCACCACACGCGGTGGTAGCCGGGCGACTCGATGACGTCGTGGTACAGCGGCCAGATGGTGTCGTTGCTGAAGCCCTCGTAGTAGTTCTCGATCTCGTCGGCGCTGAGGGCGATCGGCACCAGATGGATGCCGCCACTCTCGAACGGGTCGAGCTCGAGAGCCGGCTGGCCGGCCCACCCCACCCAGGCGCCGTCGGCGTCACGCATGACCGGCTCGAGTGCTGTCACCAGCCCGCCGGGCGAGGGCGCCCAGGCGTCAATGCCGTCGGCATCCACGACCCTGTCGACTGGCAGACGATTGGAGACGACGACGAAGTCGTACTCCAGTGGGGCGGCGTGCGTCGCGGAGGGCATCGTTCTTCCACGGTACCGCAGCCTCACCGGACGGTTTGCAGAGCTTCACCCAGCGTTCACCGACACACGTGACGAAACGCGCTCGCGTTCATTCGCGTTTCCTAGCGTGGGCACCGATGATCAACATCGGAATGAGCACGTCGTGCGTCTACCCGCTCTCGACCGAGTCGGCCTTCCGGCTCGCCCGTGACGCGGGCTTCGATGGCATCGAGGTCATGGTCACCAATGACCCTGTGACGCAGGATGCCGCCGCCCTCCGTTACCTCTCGAAGACCTACGGGCTTCCGATCCTCTCCATCCACGCCCCGGTGCTGCTGCTGACTCAGCTCGTCTGGGGCACCAACCCCGTGCGCAAGCTCGAACGCTCGGCAGAACTCGCCGCCCAGCTCGGCGCATCGACCGTGGTCGTGCACCCGCCGTTCCGCTGGCAGGCCGGATACGCCCGCCGGTTCGAAGCGACGATCCGGGATTTGGCAGGCGTGCACGGCGTCGAGTTCGCGGTGGAGAACATGTTCCCTCTGACGCTCGGCAAGGTCGGCGTGCGTGCGTACTCGCCGAGCTCCGACCCGGTGTTCATCGACTGCGACGCGATCACTCTCGACTTCTCGCACGCCGCGCTCGGCGGCCGGGACTCGCTCGAGTTCGCCATGGCGATGGGTGACCGCCTGCGTCACGTGCACCTCACCGATGGCACCGTTTCGATGCGCGACGGCCAACTGCTGGACGAGCACCTGGTACCGGGGCGGGGAACCCAGCCGGTCGCCGAGGTCGTGCGGTACCTGGCATCCACCGGCTGGAGCGGCTCCCTGGTCGCCGAGGTGAACACGGCGGGCGCGGGGTCGGAGGACGGCCGACTCGCCATGCTGCGCGAGACACGGGAGTTCGCGGCATCCCAGATCGCCGCGGGCAGACGGGGGCGGCGCTCCGGCGTATCCTGACTACGCATTCCGCGGGTTGCGTAGAAAGGCACGATCATCCCCATCGTCGACAACGCCATCTATCGAGAGGGCGTGCGCCAGACCCGCGCCGTGACCCTCGACCAGACCTTCGAAGTGCTGCGGGACGGAGGCGGGTTCGCGTGGATCGGCATGTACCGTCCGACCGAAGACGAGCTGCGTGCCGTCGCGAACGAATTCGGACTGCACGAGCTCGCCGTCGAGGATGCACTCGTCGGCCACCAGCGCCCGAAGCTGGAGCGCTACGGCGAGACCCTCTTTCTCGTGCTGCGGCCGGCGCGCTACCTGGATGCACCCGAAGAGGTCGAGTTCGGTGAGGTGCACCTTTTCATCGGTCCGAACTTCGCGATCACGGTGCGCCACGCGGAGTCGCCCGACCTCGGGCGGGTGCGCAAGCGCCTGGAGCAGAACCCGGCGCTGCTCGCGCTCGGCCCGCAGGCGATCCTCTACGCCGTGCTCGACCAGGTCGTCGACGAGTACCAGCCGGTGATCGCGGGCCTCGAGAACGACATCGACGAGATCGAGGACCAGCTCTTCCAGGGCGACCCGGCCGTGTCGCGTCGCATCTACGAGCTCGCTACGGAGGCGATGGGGTTCCAGCGCGCCACCCACCCGCTCGTCGAGATGCTCGGGCAGCTGGAGAGTGGATACGAGAAGTACCACGTCGATGTGGAGCTGCAGCGCGACTTCAGGGACGTGCTCGACCACACCCTGCAGATCGTCGCGCGGGCGGATTCGTTCCGCGCCATCCTGCAGAACGCGCTCACGGTTCAGTCGACCCTGGTGACGCAGGCGCAGAACGACGAGATTCGCAACATGACGCAGGCCAGCATCGATCAGGGCGATCAGGTGAAGAAGATCTCCGGTTGGGCGGCCATCCTGTTCGCGCCGACCCTCATCGGCGCCATCTACGGCATGAACTTCCGTTTCATGCCCGAACTGGACTGGCCGCTCGGCTATCCCTTCGCTCTGGGACTCATGGCCGTGTCGGGCGTGGTGCTCTACGTGGTGTTCAAGCGCCGGGGCTGGTTGTAGCGCTCGGCGTGTCGGGGGCCGTGGCATCCCTCAGTCCTCCACAATGAGGACGTGGAACGCTTCAGCGACGACGAGAAGCAGGCGGTGTTCGAGCTCATGAGCGAACGCCTCTTCGAGTTGTTCGGTCCTGGCGGCAGTTTCCGTATCACCTTGGGTCGTGCCAGCGCGGATGACGCGGTCTTCGTCTCCACCGTCAGCGACACGATCGCGTGGCAGGTCGCCGCCTCGCTCGTGCTCGAGCCTGCTGCCGCGGGACACCACGCCGCCGCCCAGCCGGAGCACATCGAACGCGACGACCTCTGGCGCCACATCGAAGCCGAGCTGCTCGCCCAGCGCCAAGCCGCCGAGTCGGTCTCGGTCAGGGTTCACGCGGCCTGAGCACGGCGGCTTCGTGCCCTTCTGGCCTCGCGCCCTCCCGCATCCGTGTCTCTGAGCTGCCTGCCAGACCGATCGACCCTTCCCTGAGCACCTTCCGTTGTGCAGGAGAGCCGAGCATGGCTCGCTGCTCCTGCGGAACGGGAGTAAGGAGAGCGACACCGCGTTTGCCTGAAGCCTCGGAGAACCTGATCTCGGAGAACCTGAACACAGGCGCAGTAGCCGTCGTCTCTCGATAGACGTATGATGTATGTTGTTTCATCCGCAACGTAGGGGACGACATGACATCCACCGGGCTCGAGCTTCGTCCCGGACTGCACCGCGTGCAGGCTCCGCTCGGCGAGCGCTTCGTCGCGCTGTACCTGCTCGTGGGACCGAAGGCGACCCTCCTGGTCGACACGGGCATCCGCGAATCGATCACCGAGACCCTCCTGCCGTACCTGGCGGCCACGGGCCTCGGCCCGATCACCTGGGCGATCAACACCCACTGCGACTTCGACCACACCGGGGGCAACGGCGCGCTCAAGGCGGCGAGCCCCGAGACACAGCTGCTCGTGCACGAACTCGACCAGCGCCTCACCGAGGATCTGCAGGCACTCATCGACGTGCGGTACGGCGAGTTCCGGGAGGCCGACGGCTTCGATGACGCACCCGAGACCACCGAATACCTACGATCGGTCTCCGACCTCGTGCCTGTCGACCGCACCGTAGTCGGCGGCGAGGTGCTCGACCTCGGCGACCGGGAGGTCACGATCCTGCACGTGCCGGGACACAGCCCCGGCCACATCGCCGTGCACGACCCACTCAACCACGCGCTCATCATCGGCGACGCGAGCCTCGGCGCGACAGTGCCCACCGCCGACAACCGGCCCGCCTTCCCTCCCACCTACCGCGACGTCGACGACTACGTCGCCTCGGCCGAGCTGTTCCGCTCCCTCGAGCCCGACCTGATCCTCACGGCGCACTACCCGATCTACGAGGGGGATGCCGCGACCGCCTTCCTCGACGAGACCGTCGAGTACACGCGGCTCGTCGACCGAGTGCTCGCCGACGAACTGCGCGGGCGCACCGCCGGCGCGACGACGCTCGACCTCATCCGGTCACGGGGCGCGGAGCTCGGGCCCTGGGGTGCCGCCGCCCTCGACTATGCGATCTTCCCCGTCACGGGCAATCTTGAACGCCTCGAGGCTCTGGGCGAAGTCGCCAGTGAACTGATCGACGGGCGCCGTCACTGGACCTGGACGGGCACCCGATGACGGTCAGGCTGGGCGCCGTCGGCGCCGGGTGGTGGGCTACGAGCAACCACTTCCCGATCTTCGCCGCGCGCGATGACGTCGAGTTGGTCGGGGTGTGCGGCCTCGGGCCGGAGCTCGACACCGTTCGTGACCAGTTCGGGTTTGGCTTCTCGACCGGTGACTACGAGAAGCTGCTCGACGCCGACCTCGACGCCGTCGTCATCACGACTCCGCATGACCTTCACTACGAGCAGGCTGTTCTGGCGATCGACCGCGGGCTGCACGTGCTCGTCGAGAAGCCCGTCACGCTGAAGGCCGACACCGCGTGGGATCTTCAGCGCCGCACCGCGGCCGCGGGCGTGCACTTCGTCGTGCCCTACGGCTGGAACTACAAGCCCTTCACCGAGCAGGCGAAGGCTCTCATCGACGCCGGTCATCTCGGCGAGCTCCAGTACGTGCAGTGCCACATGGCCTCCCCCACCCGCGGCCTGTTCGCGGGAGACCCCAACGACATCCGCGCCCTGTGGGACTCCGAGACCAGCGGCCCGTCGGTGAGCACCTGGCAGTCGCCGGAACACGGCGGCGGCTACGCCCACGGCCAGATCACCCACTCCAGCGCCCTCATGTTCTGGCTGAGTGGTCTGCGCGCCGCGACTGTCGCCGGTCGCACCTCGCTCGGCGGTGCACGGGTCGACCTGTTCGACTCGGCCGTGCTGACCTTCGACGGCGGCGCCCTGGGCACGCTCTCGGGGGCGGCCACGCTGCCCGACATCAACCCCTACCAGGTCGACGTCAAGCTGTTCGGCACCGAGGGCGTGCTGCTGCTCGACACCGAACGCGAACGGGTCTCGCTCCACCGTTACGACGGCCAGGCCTGGGATCTCGACATCGAGCCGGGCTCCGGTGCCTACGAGTGCTTCGAACCCCCGAACCGATTCATCGATCTCATCACCGGGGCGAGCACCGTCAACAACTCCGACGCGTCCATCGCCGCGCGCTCGGTCGAGCTCATCGACGCGCTGCTGCGATCGTCTGCGGCCGGCGGCGTCGAAGTGGCCGTGCATCCATGAGCCCGCAGCCCACCACCCCCGTGCATCAGGAAGGCACCATGACCGAACCAGCCGCTACCCCCGGAGTGCTCAGCGGGTACCGAGTGCTCGACTGCTCGATCGCGATGGCCGGCCCTTTCGCGGCCCAGCGCCTGGGCGACCTCGGGGCCGACGTGATCAAGGTCGAGCCGACCACCGGCGAGTGGCAGCGCCACACCGCGGCGGGCGGGGCGACGGGCAACAAGATCAACGTGTCGTTCCTGTCGCTCAACCGCAACAAGCGCTCCGTCGCGCTCGACCTGAAGAGCGCCGACGGCAAGGATGCCCTGCGCGAGCTCGTGCGCACCGCCGATGTCTTCCTGCAGAACTACCGACCGGGCGTCGCAGCGCGACTGGGGGTGGACTACGAGTCACTGCGCGCCATCAACCCGCGCATCATCTACGTGTCGATCTCCGGCTACGGCGAGTCCGGCCCCTACCGCGATCGGCCGGGCCAGGACCTGCTGGTGCAGGCGATGTCCGGGGCGATGCTGTCGGCGGGGCGGGCGGGTGACGAGCCGTCGCCGGCCGGACAGTACCTCGCCGACGCGATCACGGCATCCACCGCCTTCGAGGGGGTGCTGGCCGCGCTGCTGCACCGGGAGCGCACCGGTGAGGGCCAGCTCGTCACCGTCAACATGCTCGATGCCGTCACCACCCTGCAGATGCAGGAGCTCTCGGTGTTCACCGTGGGCGGCAAACCGCAGGAGCGCAGCGCCGAGGCGATCGCGCACGTGTACATCAGGGCGCCCTACGGGGTGTTCCGCACCATTGACGGGTTCGTGGCTCTCGCCTTCGCCGACCTGCACCTGCTGGGTGAGCTCATCGACGAGCCCGCGTTCGAGGGCTGGAACAGCGAGGTCGAGGGCTGGACGAAGCGCGACGAGATCCACGCGAAGACAGCCGCGAAGCTGGCAACCGACACCAGCCAGCACTGGATCGACCTGCTCGGCAGCGCCGGCATCTGGATCGGTCCGGTCTACGGCTACGCCGACCTCGTCGACGACCCGCAGATCGCCCACAACGGAACCTTCGTGGAGTACGAGCATCCCACCGAGGGTCACGTGAAGACGCCGGGCTTCCCCTACAGGTTCACGAAGACGCCGCCGCAGGTCTACCGTGGTGCGCCGCTGGTCGGCGAGCACACCCGCGAGATCCTGGCCGAGGCGGGCTTCGATCCCGAGCGCGTGGATGCCCTGCTCGAGTCCGGCGCCGCCGCGACCACCACCGCCTCCGATCCGGCTCCCGTGAGCTCCCGTGGCTGAGTTCACCGGCCTCACCTGGGACCACCCGCGGGGACGCCAGGCGCTCGAACGATCGGCGGCGGCGGGAACGCTGATCGAGTGGGACGTGCATCCGCTCGAGGGGTTCGAGTCGAGTTCCATCGATGAGCTGGCGGCGCGCTACGACGTGATCGTGCTCGATCATCCGCACCTCGGCGACGCGCTGGCCACCGGTGCGCTGCAGAGTCTCGACACGGTCTTCGAGCCGGAGTGGCTTGCGACCCTGCGCTGCGTGGGGCCGAGCATCCGGTCATACGAACTCGACGGCCACCTCTGGGCGTTGCCGCTGGATGCCGCAACCCAGGTGTCGGCGAGACTCCCCGAGCGCGTGCCCGAGAATCCCGCGACCTGGGCCGACGTCGTCGAGCTCTCGCACCACCAGCCGGTCGCCCTGTCGCTCGCGGGACCGCACGCCTACCTCAGTTTCGCCTCACTCACAGTGGCCCTCGGCGGCGACCCGACCGACCCGGGCGACAGCGGGCTCGAGGCGCTCGATCTGCTGCGCGACCTGCAGAGCCGAGCGCCCGCCGGCACCGAAAGCCTCAACCCGATCGGGATGCTCGAGCGCACCCACACCGAGCGTGACATCGCCTACATCCCGCTCGTCTACGGTTACGTGCCGTACGCCCAGGCGCCGAACCCGATCCACTTCGGCGACGCCCCGACCGCCGTGCGCAGCGGTTCCACTATCGGCGGCACGGGACTCGCCCTCAGCTCGCGCTGCACGCCGACCCCCGCCCTGCTCGAGTATCTGCGCTGGCTGCTGCACCCGGTGACGCAGGCGACCTACATCCCCGACAATGCCGGCCAACCGGCGGTGCGGTCGGCCTGGTTGTCGCCGTCGGTGAACGCCGCCTCCAGCGAGTTCTACCTCGCCACCTTCACCACTATCGACAGCGCCTGGGTGCGCCCGCGGGTCGCGGGCTTCACGCCGTTCCAGTCCGAGGCGTCGCGCGTACTGCGCGAAGCCATCCTCGGCGAGCGCTCCCCCGCGAGCGCCCTCGCCGAGACCGCCGAGCGGTTCGCCGCGTTAGGAGTGCGCACATGACCATCAGCAGCACGAGCGAGCAGGTGCTCGTCGACACCGACGCACACGTGCTCACCATCACGCTCAACCGGCCCGAGAAGCTCAACTCGGTGACCCAGTCGATGTCCGACGCCCTGGTCACGATCATCGAAGAGGCGAACTCCGACGACGAGGTGCGCGCGATCATCCTCACCGGATCGGGGCAGCGCTCGTTCTGCGCCGGCTCCGACATCGCGAGCCTCGACAGCTACGCGACGCCGTGGGAGTTCCGCAACCGCACCGACTACTGCGACGCCCTGCGCGCGAGCCGCAAGCCCATCATCGCGGCCGTCAACGGGTACGCATTCGGCGGCGGCCTCGAGACGTCGCTGACGTGCGACATCCGTCTCGCCTCGGCGACGGCGAGCTTCGCGGCCCCCGAGATCAAGCTCGGCTGGATCGGCGGCGGCGGCATGGCCACGTTCCTCGCGCACTCGATCGGGGCGAGCAACGCGGCAGTGATGCTCATGACCGGCGACCCCATCGATGCCCAGCGCGCTCTGGCCTGGGGGCTCGTGAGCGAGGTGCTCGAACCGGATGCCCTGCTCCCGCGAGCCCGCGAACTCGCCGCGACGATCGCCTCCCGACCGCCCATCGCCGCCGAGACCGCGAAGTCCAACCTGCGCGCGGCCTTCAACATGCCTCAGGATGAAGCGATCCGCTACGAGCGCGACCTGCAGACCGTCACCTTCGCCACCGAGGATGCGGCCGAAGGCCGTGCCGCGTTCGCCGAGAAGCGCCCCGGCGTCTTCCGTCGGCGCTGAGAGGAACACCATGACCACAGCACTGCTGCCGGATGACGGCACGGCGGGCACACTCATCGGCCGAGTCTGGGACCCGCGCGTCAGCGGGCCGAGCGTCGTCGCCGTGCGCTCCACGGGGGTCGAGGACCTGAGCGGGACCTTCGCCACGATTCGGGATGTGCTGGAGAGCGGCGACCCGGCGGGGGCGGTGGCTGCGGCATCCGGCCCAGTGCTGGGAAGCGTGGCTGACCTGCTCGCGAACACCCCGATCGCCGGCCGCGACCAGGCGTTGCCGTGGCTGCTCTCCCCCATCGACCTGCAGGTGGTGAAGGCGGCGGGCGTCACGTTCCCGGTCTCGATGCTCGAGCGCATCATCGAGGAGCGCGCCCGCGGCGAGTTCGATGCCGCGGCGAGCGTCCGCGAGGAGATCCTGACCGCGCTCGGCGGCTCGCTGCGCGACCTCGTGCCCGGCTCGGCCGAGGCGATGCGGGTGAAGGAGCTGCTCATCGAGCGCGGCCTGTGGAGCCAGTACCTCGAGGTGGGGATCGGCCCCGACGCCGAGGTGTTCACCAAGGCGCCCGTGCTGTCGACGGTTGGCACCGGCGTCGACGTCGGCATCTACTCGGCATCGAAGTGGAACAACCCGGAGCCCGAACTCGTGCTCGCCGTCGCCTCCACCGGCCGCATCGTCGGAGCCACCCTCGGCAACGATGTGAACCTCAGGGACATCGAGGGGCGCAGCGCACTGCTGCTCGGCAAGGCGAAGGACAACACCGCGTCGGCGGCGGTCGGCCCCTTCATCCGCCTGTTCGACGCGACCTACTCGATGGATGACGTGCGCACGGCCATGGTCACGCTCGAGATCGACGGAGCCGACGACGGCTTCCGGCTCGCGGCATCCAGCCCCCTGAGCGAGATCAGCCGCGACCCGGTCGACATCGTCGCCCAGGTGATCGGCGACCATCACCAGTACCCCGACGGCTTCGTGCTGTACCTCGGCACCCTGTTCTCCCCTGTCGAGGACCGCGACGTGGTGGGCCACGGCTTCACCCACAAGATCGGGGATGTCGTGCGCATCGCCGAACCGCGCCTCGGTACCCTGACCAATACGGTGCAGTTCAGCGAGAGTGCCGAGCCGTGGACCTTCGGCATCGATGCCCTGTACCGCAACCTGGCTGCCCGCGGTCTGCTGAAGTAAGGACACACCATGCTCACGACCACGAACCCCACGACCGGCGAGACCACCGACTCCGGCATTGCCGTGACCGCGGATGTCGCGGCCGTCGTCGACCGCGCCCAGCACGCGTTCACGGCCCTCGCCGCCGAGCCCCGCACCTGGCGCGCCGACCTCCTGGATGCGCTCGCCTCCGCCCTCGAGGAGCACCGCGACGACCTGGTGGCCCTCGCCAACTCGGAGACGGGTCTGGGCGTGGCGCGCCTGACCGGGGAGGTGGGGCGCAGCGCGTTCCAGTTCCGGTTGTTCGCCGAGGCCCTGCGCGAGGGCTCCTACCTCGAGGCGGCCATCGACCACGCGGGAGAGACGGCCCTCGGACCGCAGCCGGAGATCCGCCGGATGCTCGTGCCGATCGGTCCCGTTGCCGTGTTCGGTTCGAGCAACTTCCCGTTCGCGTTCTCCGTGGCGGGAGGCGACACCGCGTCCGCGCTCGCCGCGGGCAACCCCGTTGTCATCAAGGCGCACGGCTCGCACCCGCTCACCTCGCGGGCGTCGTTCGACGCGCTGTCGGCCGCGGCGGCGGCACACGGCGCGCCGGAGGGCACGATCTCGATCGTCTACGGCACTCAGTCGGGCCGCGACCTGGTCGCCGATCCGCGTATCAAGGCCGTCGGGTTCACGGGCTCGCTGTCGGCCGCGCAGTCGCTCATGTCGATCATCGACGAGCGGGACACTCCGATTCCCTTCTACGGCGAGCTGTCGAGCCTCAACCCTCTCGTGGTGACCGAGGCCGCGGCCGAGGAGCGCGCCGACGAACTGGCCGCCGGTCTCTTCGGCTCGTTCACACTGGGTGCCGGCCAGTTCTGCACCAAGCCGGGGATCGCCTTCGTGCCGACCGGGGAGGCCGGCGACGCCGTGCTCGACGGTCTCGTCACCCGCTCGCGCGATGCGCAGGCGCAGGTGCTGCTCAACAACCGCATCGCCAGCTCGTTCGACGAGATCCGCTCGCGGCTCATCACCCAGGGCCGCGCGACGGTCGCCGTCGAGGGCGTCGCGCACGGATTCACTGCGACTCCGTCGGTGCTCGTCATCGATGCGGCGCACCTGACGGCCTCGGCCACCGAGGAGGCCTTCGGGCCGCTGGTGCTCGTGGTGCGCTACTCGGGCCTCGACGAGGTCTACTCGGCTCTCGCCTGCGTTCCCGACTCACTCACGGCAACGATCCTGCATGCCCCCGCCGACGACATCACAGCCCTGACCCGCGAGCTCGCGCCGAGAGCGGGACGTCTGGTCTTCAACGGCTACCCCACGGGCGTGCGGGTGTCGTGGGGCCAGCAGCACGGCGGACCGTGGCCGGCGACTAACTCGCTGCACACCTCGGTCGGGGTCACCGCGATACGGCGGTTCCTGCGGCCGTTGGCCTGGCAGAACGCGCCCGAGGCGGTACTGCCGCCCGAGCTGCGCGAGGGTGCCACGGGCATCCCGCGTCGCGTCGACGGCGTGCTGACCCTGCCCGCCTGAACCGCGGCAGGGGATCGCTGCGTCTCGCACGCTCGACGGCTTGCCCTGACTGACTCCTTGCAGGAGCGCCGAGAACTTCTCGCATCAAGAGGCAGACGGTCCGGTTATGCAGGATCCGCGAGTCTCGCTCGGTGATCCTGCATAACGGGAGGGTGCTGAAGATGCCTGATTCGTCGCAACCTCGGGCGCGCCGAGCTGCCGGCGTGACCTGAGGCCCCACCCCGCCTGGGCGCGCGTCCCGGGGAGCTACGAGGCGATCGCGGGCAGCAGCCCGATCGCCCCCGCCCGCCGCGTGCGCCGGATGGCGAACAGGGCGAGCACGGTCGAGCCGATCCCGAAGGCCGCCAGAACGGCCGCCGCTGCGATCACGCCGCCCGGGTTGCCCCCGGCGAGAATGCCCTGCATTCCCTGCACCGCGTAAGTGAGTGGAAGGAACGGGCTCACGATCTGGAACGGCGTCGACAGCAGCTCGATCGGGTAGATGCCGCCCGTGGAGGTGATCTGCACCGCCAGCAGGAACAGTGACACGATGAGCCCCGCTCGCCCCAGCCCGATGGTCAGCAAGTAGTGGAAGGCCGTGAACGCAATCGCGACGAGCAGCGAGAAGCCGAGAGTTGCGGGCAGCAGGCTCCACGCGACGCCGAGCGCACCGTGCAGCAGCGCCACCAGAAGCACGGCCTGGGCCCCGGTGATCAGGCTGGCCTTGCCGATAGCGGATGCCACGAGCCGACCATTGCGGGCCGTCGAGGTGAGCGCGCGCCGAGTGACCGGACGCATGACGAGGAACACCGCGAGGGCTCCCACCCACAGGCCGAGCGGCACGAAGAAGGTCGCGACGATCTGACCCACCTGAGACACCGCGTTATCGGTTGAGACCGTCAAGCCGACCGGGTCGGCGGCGACCTCGGCCGAGGCGGCCGCTGTGTCGGCGTTCGACGAGGGCAGCTGGTCCGCGCCCGACTGCAGGCCGGTCGCCAGGTCCGTTGCACCGGAGGCGAGCTGGCTCGCACCGCTGGTGAGCTGGTCCGAGCCATTCGCAAGCTGCCAGGCACCGCTGGCGCTCTGCGAGATGCCGGACTGGACTCCGGAGATCCCGGACGTGAGAGACGAGCCGCCGGCCGCGGTCTGCGAAAGCCCGGCGACGAGCGCGTTGAACTGTGCCTGCAGAGCGGGATCGGCCGTCGACATCGCCGGCGCGAGCTGGCTGAGCCCGGCGGAGATCTGCGACACGGCACCCGTGTAGGTCGCGGCACCCGAGCTCACCTGAGCCGCGCCATCCTCGAGCTGGCTCAGGCCGGAGGCGAGCGAACCGACGCCGTCCGTGTACTGGGTCAGCCCCGACGACAAGGAGGTGGCCCCGTTGGCGAGCGAGGTCGCGCCGTCGGCCGCTGCCGTGAGCGACGTGCCGAGGTCACCGAGGCTCGAGTAGATGCCGCCGATGTACTGGGCGGTGATCGCCTTGCCGAAGGTGTCGGTCATGGTCTGGCCGACGACCTGTGCGACCGAGCCGGTGAGGTAGCTGTGCGTGTCATCCGTGCGGATCGAGATGTCGGCCTTCTTGGGGTCGGCACTCGACAGCGAAAGGATCGAGTCCGAGAAGTTCGACGGAACGGTCAGCACCGCGTAGACCTCACCCGAGGCGAGCTTCGCCTCGGCGTCGGCGGCGTTGGTGATGGTCCAGTCGAAGCCCTCGCTGCCGGTCAGCTCGGTGACGAGCTGACGACCCGCGAAGACGTTGGTCACCGACCCGTCGGCGTTGGTCACCTTCTGGAGGGTGTCCTGGTTGACGATCGCCACCGGGATGGAGTCGATGGCGGACTTGCCCTGCCCGACGGCACCCACGAAGAGTCCCGCAAAGGCGAGGGGGATGAGAACGACGGCGGCGATTCCTACCCGTCGAAGCCAACTGGTGGTCACTGTGCGAATCCTTCCGAGGCACTGAGCGAGTACAGATCGATGTCGATGCGCGGGCGATTGCTCGCGACATCCGTCGCCCGACCGGGCAACGGCGTGCCGACCACCAGGGTGGTGGTGGCGGGAGCGAGGGCGTTGATCGCGGCGATGAAGGCCGCCTCGTCCTCGGGGTTGGCAAACGGGTCGAGCTGGTCGAGCATCACCAGGGGGGTGCGTTCGGCGAGGGCGACTGCGGCGAGGGCGACGGCACGCTCGAGCTGGGGCAGCTCGACGAGCGTGCTCTCGGCGCGCACCGTCGATGCGGCGGACCCGAGCACATCGTTGATGCGCGCGAGCCAGCGGCGCGCAGCACGGCGCGTGCGGTACAGGCGGTACCACGGCAGCGTCATCTCGAGCCGCTCGACGAGCAGTTCTCCGACCGTGACGGAGGTCTCCGAGCGCTGCGACCCGCCGATGTCGGCGAGCGCGACGAGCGAGCGCACGTCGGCGGCCTCAGACGGCAGCGGATGCCCGGCCACCTGTGCCCGGCCCGATACGGGGTCGAGGCGTCCCGAGAGAGTGGCGGCCACGAGTCGACGGTCGAGCGGGTCACCGCTGGCGACGACTATCGCACCGCGCGGAACACTGATCGACAGCGGTCCCACCTCGTGCTCTCGGGATCCTGCGACGAGATACTCGGCGCTGAGCGCCAGCTCACCCTCGCCGCGCGCCCAATCGACGGCGTGCTTGTGTTCGCGCAACTGTTCACCCTCGATATCGACGTTCGGCAGCAGACGACCGAGCCAGCGGGGCATCCACCAGGCGGCCTTGCCGAACAGCGTCATGAGCGCGGGCACCAGGGTCATGCGTACGAGGAAGGCGTCGAAGGCGATTCCCACCGCGAGTCCCAGGGCGATCGGCTTGATCATGCCGCTGCCCTCGGGAACGAACGCGAAGAAGACGAAGAACATGATGAGCGCGGCCGCCGTGACGACGCGGGCACCGTTGGCGAACCCGTGCTTGACCGCGTAGCGCGCGTCACCGGTCTTGACGAACTCCTCGCGCATGCCGGACACGAGGAACACCTCGTAGTCCATGGCGAGCCCGAAGAGCACAGCCATGAGGATGATCGGCATGAAGCTGAGGATCGGTCCGGGGTTCTCCACCCCGATGATGTCGCCGAGCCATCCCCACTGGAACACGGCGACGACGACACCGAACGATGCGACGACCGACAGCAGGAATCCGAGGGCCGCCTTGATCGGCACGAGAACCGATCTGAACACCATCATGAGGAGCACGATCGAGAGCCCTACGACGATGAGACCGAACGGCACCAGGGCGCTGGTGAGGCGGTTGGAGATGTCGATGCCGATGGCGGTTGTGCCGGTCACGGTGATCGGTGTGTCGTACTTCGCGGCGATCGACGGGGCGAGGTCGCGGATGGTCTGCACGAGCTGTTTGGTCTCGAGCGAGTCGGGTGCCGATGACGGCGTGACCTGGATGATCGCGGTGTCGAGTCCCTCGTCGGGGAAGCCCTGCGACACGTAGGCGACATCGGCCAGGCCCCGCAGCTGGGATCCGATCGAGTCGAGGTCCTCCATGATGGTGACCGTCTGGGTGATGTCGACCGCGACGATCAGCGGACCGTTGAAGCCGGGCCCGAAGCCCTCGCTCACGAGGTCGTAGGCCTTGCGCTGGGTGGAATCGGCGGGCTGCGAACCCCCGTCGGGCAGGTTGAGGTCGAGGCTCATGGCCGGGATGGCGAGGGTTCCGAGAATCGTGATGACGCCCAGTGTGGCCAGCACGGGCCGCTTCATGACGCCGGTGACCCAGCGAAGCCCCATGGTGCGGTGCGCGCTCTCGCGGGTCGAGCCCGTCGAGACCTCCCCGGCCGAGCTGCTCCCGGTGGTCGAGCCTGTCGAGACCTCACCGACGTGCGCGCGCCTCCAGGCTCGCGAGCCCTCCTTGGGGATGAGTCGTCCCTTCGCAAGTCCCAGCAGCGCGGGCAGCAGGGTCGTGGCGACCCCGATGGCGATGAGCACGGCGACGGCCGCTCCGACCCCCATCACGGAGAGGAATGGGATGCCCACGACGAGCAACCCGAGCAGGGCGATGATGACCGTCACTCCCGCGAACACCACGGCACTTCCGGCCGTACCGACAGCCATTGCCGCGGATTCCTCGGGGTCCTCGCCCTTGGCGAGCTGAGTTCGATGCCGCGAGAGGATGAACAGGGCGTAGTCGATGCCGACCGCCAGACCGATCATGAGCGCAAGAAGCGGAGCCGAACTCGACACCGTCGTGAAGGCGGAGAGGGTCATGATCGCGCCCATCACGATTCCCACCCCGAGCAGTGCGGAGAGCAGGGGCATGCCCGCGGCGAGCAACGATCCGAAGGTGATCACGAGCACCACGCCGGCGAAGATGACACCGAAGACCTCGGTGATGGTGATGGCGACGCTCGTCTCTTGGAAGACCTGACCGCCGAACTCGACCTGGAGGCCCTGAGCCGTGCCGACATCGGCCGTGGCCTTGAGGTCGGCGATCGTGGCATCCGTGACGTCGGTCGACGGACCGTCGAACTGCACCCGGATGATGGCCATCGTGCCATCGTCGGAGATGGCCTTGCCCGCGTACTCGTCGAACGGGCTCATGGCCGAGTCGATGCCGGGCACCTTCTCGATGGCCGCCACGAGCTCTTCGATGGTCGCCTTCTCCGAGCCGATGGATGCCCCGGCAGGGGCCACCACGACGGCGGTCGCCGACGCGCCGGCGACCGAGGGGAACACGGCCTCGAGTCGGTCGAGCGCCTGCTGCGACTCGGTTCCGGGAATCGCGAACGACTCCTGCGTCTTGCCGCCGAGGCCGATGCCCGCGCCGAGCACCGCGATGAGCACCAGCACCCACACCCCGATCACGCGCCAGGCGTGACGGTACGAGAAGCGGCCGAGTCGGTAGAGAAGTGTTGCCACGGTTACCCCAGGGTGGTGTTGGTGATCGAGCTCGTCGGTTGTCGAGCTTGTCGAGACAGTCGAGATCTAGCGGATACGAACGGGGGCCAGAAGCTCCCCCATGATCGTGAGGAGAGCAACCCTGGTCTCTTCACGGGGCTCGACCGGAAGGTCGAGCGAGTGCACGGTGCACAGCATGTAGGCGGCACCACCGAGGGCGATGCCGAAGCGCATTTTCTCCTCGAGGCTCGCGGAGTTGGCCGAGAAGAACTCGGCGAGACGGAAGACGAGAGCGTTGGCACGGTCGATCACGGGCACATCGACGAGCGACGGACCCTGGTTGATGAACATGTGCACTTCGAGTCGGTGGTCGAGCAGGAAGTCGACGAACGCCTCGAGGAAGGTCGTGCGGGCGTCGTCATCGAGCTCGAGCCCGACGAGGGGCTCGAGTATCGCGATCATGCGGTCGATCGCCGGGCCGATGGCCGCCTCGAGAAGCGCTTCCTTGGAGGCGTAGTGGTAGAGCACGCTCGACTTGGAGAGTCCGGCAAGCTCTGCGATGCGCTGCAGCGAGGTGCCCGCGTACCCAGCGGTCGCGAATTCCGCGAGCGCAATGGTGCGGAGGTCCTCTTGGCTTGACATGCTCCCACGATAGCTGACCGAGCGGTCAGGAAACTGTCCGATCGGTCAGTTGTGGGTGAACTCTCAGTAACGTCCCCACACGTTATGGTCATCTTCCATGAGGAGACCCACGGTGAGTTCGTTCAGCGCGTGCATCGCCACGGCCAACCGCCGCAAGGACTACCCCGTCATCTACGCCATGTTCGACAAGGAACGCAGCCATCAGCTTCTCGAGGCCCTCGGTGCCCCACTCCCCCGCGACTTCCGAGTGATCGGTGACCTCTCCCGCCTCACCCCCGATGACCTTGTCGAGCCGACAGTGCTCAAGCCGGCGAGGTCGTACAACAATCGAGGCGTTGTTGCGCTGATCCCCCTCGGCAACCACCGCTGGTTCGAGCAGATCACGGCCACCGAGTTGACCTTCGCGGAACTCACCGCGAGGTTGGACGCCGAGCGGGAGAAGGCTGGATTCGCCGACCGTTGGATCGGCGAAGAGCTGTTGCGAGCCGCAGACGGGTCAGACCGGCCCGTCGACGACGTGAAGATCTCGATGTTCGGCGACCACATGGCCTGCTCGTTCGTGAGGAGCACCAGACCTCGGGGATTTCAGTGGTTCGACGACGTCTGGGAGAAGGTCAACGTCGGCATCCACACCGAGAAGCTCGACCCCACTCTCGACGCACCGGAGAATGCCGAGCAACTCCTCGGCATTGCCCGCGCCATCGGCGCCGCCCTGCCGCTGCCGTACCTTCGCGTCGACCTCTACCCGACCGACCGGGGCCCCGTCGTCGGCGAACTCACCCCGCTGCCCGGGTGGTACTTCAACTTCAATGACGAGTGGGATGAGCGGATGGGTCGACTGTACGAGGAGCGCGAGCGATATCTCTTCAGCCGGGGGATGGACTGGAGCCGGGTGACTCCTCCCGACATCCACACGATCCTCGCCGACCTGGGCCTCATCGAGGCCGCGACGCCTAGCGCCCGCGCGGAGCCGTGGATGGCCCAACGTGGTCGCGCAGCCACGAGGTGAGCGGCTGCACAGCGTCGAAGAAGTCGACCACGGTGGCCAGGAGCTCATCACCGTTGCGGCAGTCCTCCGGGCCGAGACGGATGCCCGCGGCGATGCCCTTCTGGCGCAGCAGCCCGATGCGCGGATGATCCTTGTCGAAACCCCGGGGCGCGGTCTTGAGCGGCTCAGCACCGCCGGGACCGACCTCAATTCCTTCGCGGCCGAGCTCGTCGATGATGCGCTCGAGTTCGAGACCGGGCGCAGGAGCATCCACGGCCGCGCGGAAGCGCTCCAGCTGATCGGGCGCCAGCAGGTAGCCACCCCCGGCAGCGAACATCCCCTCAGCGCTCACCTGGAGGTAGAGCACCGCGCCCCGGTCGTCGAGCACCGCGGCGTGCGCGGTCTTGTAGGGCGACTTGTCCTTGGAGAAGCGCACATCGCGGTTCATGCGGAAGGGGCGAAATCCGTCGTAGGGCTCCGGAAGCGCCGCGAGCAACGACTCCATGGGCTCGCGCACGACGGCCTCGAACTCGGCCTTGTGCGCGAGCCAGAACTCGCGGGTGTTGTTCGCCGCCAGCTCCCGGAAGAATGCGAACGCCCGCGGCGTGAATCCGTTGACCACATCAGCCACTGTACTGATGGGCTGCGCGATCCCGACAACTGCGGGTAGCGTGGACAATGACGGTCTGGGAGGCACACGTGCGCAGGTTCTTGTTCAACACGAGCATCCTCAGTGCTCTGTTCGGGGTGTTCGGCGTCGTTCAGTCGACGCGTCGTGGTCCGCGTGACTGGCGTCTGATTCTGATGTGGATCAGCTGGGGTCTCACCGTGGCGATCGCCGTGGGCACCGTGGTCAAAGACTCCCAAGCCAACGAACTGGAGGAATGACCGTGAACTTTGACGGACCGGGACCGTTCGCACCTTTCGCGCACTTCGCGATGATGATCGTCGGCGGGCTGCTGTGGCTGTTCATGCTGCTGGTGGTCATCGCCCTGATCTTCCTGCTGGTGCGGTTCCTCCTGGTGGCCACCAAGGCCGCCCAGATCTACGTCGCGAAGAACGGCCCCGAGGTGTCGAGCGAGGCATCGAACACAGCAAGCGCTGCGCCAGCGCCGGCCACGCCGCCGACCAAGGCGGCACCGAGGCAACGCACGCCCAAGGCCCCCTGAACCGCAATGAGCGTGACGTTCGACACCGTCCTCACGGGCGGGGGAACAGCCTCAGGCATCATCGTGCCCGAGGAGATCATGGCCGAACTCGGCCCGGCCAGGCGGTATCCGGTTGTGGTCACCGTCAGCGGCTACAGCTACCGCAGCAGCGTGAGCTGGTACAAGGGTGCCTTCATGATCAGCGTGAGTTCGGCGGTCAAGGCCGAGGCCGGACTCACCGGTGGCGACGCGATCACCGTCACCCTCGAACACGACACCGAGCCCCGAGTGCTCGAGCTGCCCGCTCCGATCGCTGACGCCCTCGAAGCCGCTGACGCCCTCGAGGCGTTCCGCGCTCTCTCCTACTCGAAGCAGCGCGCGGTGGTCGAGCCGTGGGTGGCCGCGAAGTCGGATGCCACGCGCGACAAGAATCTCGAGAAGATCCTCGCCGCGGCACGCGGCTGAGCTAACTCAGGAACCCGCGCAGCAGCGCCGCCGAGCCCTCGAGGTGCTCGCCCATCGCCAGTGCGGCTCGTTCGGAGTTGCCCGTGAGGATTGCCACCACGATGTCCTCGTGCTGCTGGTTCGAGTGCTCGATGTTCTTCGCGAGCAGCGGGATGCCGTCGAGCAGCTCGTTCACCCGGGTGCGGTTGTCGGCAAGCAGGGACACCAGCGATGGGGTGCCCACCACCTCCGCAATCGTCAGGTGCAGCCGTGAGTCCAACCGGCGGTAATCGGTGACGGATGCCGCGGCAGTCTCCCTCAGGCGAGTCCACAGCAGTTCGCGCTGAACGCCGCTGAGCTCACGTGCCGCTGCCGCCCTGGCCGCCCCCACCTCGAGGATCTCGCGCAGGCCGAGCACATCGTCGAGGTCGACCGCTGCGGCGGGTGGGGTGTCCGCCCGCGACGTGGGCAGTCGCTCGCTGACGAAGGTGCCACCGTACCGGCCCCGGCGGGACACCAGGTAGCCGGCATCCGCCAGGCTCTTGATGGCGTCGCGCACAGTGTCGCGGCTCACGGAGAAGCGGGCGGCAAGGTCGCGCTCGGGCGGAAGCGGCTCGCCCGGGCCGACGACACCGAGCCGGATGGTCTGGAGCAGGCGCGCCACGGTGTCCTCGAACGAGTTGCCGCTGCGCACAGGCCTGAACAGCACCTCGTCGGCGAGGCCCTCGTAGGTCGCGTCCTCCCCCGGGGTCGCCATGGTTACAGCGGCGTGACGTAGGCCGAGCTGATGCCCCCGTCGACGAGGAAGGTCGACGCGGTGATGAAACTGGCGTCGTCGCTCGCGAGGAACGCCACCGCGGCGGCCAGCTCCTCGGGCTCGGCGAATCGCCCCTTGGGGATGTGCACCAGCCGACGCTGAGCCCGCTCCGGGTCCTTGGCGAAGAGTTCCTGCAGCAGCGGGGTGTTGACCGGGCCGGGGCACAGCGCGTTGACACGGATGCCCTGCCGCGCGAACTGCACGCCGAGCTCCTTCGTCATCGCGAGCACGCCACCCTTTGACGCCGTGTAGGAGATCTGGCTGGTCGCCGAGCCCATGACCGCGACGAACGAGGCCGTGTTGATGATGGAGCCGGACTGCTGCTTGACCATGTGGCGCAGTGCCGCCCGGGAGCACAGGTAGACGCTCTTGAGGTTGACGTCCTGCACCCGGTTCCAGGCGGGCAGCTCCGTGGTCTCGATCGAGTCGTCGTCGGGCGGGGAGATCCCCGCGTTGTTGAACGCGATGTCGACGGAGCCGTACTTCTCCGCGGCGGTGTCGAAGAGGTGGTTGACCTGCTCCTCGTCGGTCACGTCGACCTGCACGAACAGCCCGCCGACCTCAGCGGCCGCCTTCTCGCCGGTCTCGGCGTTGAAGTCGCCGATCACGACTGTCGCGCCCTCGGCCGCGAACCGTCGCGCCGTGGCGAAGCCGATGCCGCTCGCACCGCCCGTGATGACGGCGACCTTGCCCTTCAGCCGCTGGGTGAGGTCGATCTTGGTGATGGTCATTATTGCCTTTCCGCTGGTTGAGTAGCGGCGAAGCCGCGTATCGAAACCGGGTCTCGATACGCGCTGTGCGCTACTCGACCGGCCGCTTAGTCGGTTGAGATGAAGACGTTCTTGGTTTCGGTGAAGGCGGATGCCGCATCCGGACCGAGCTCGCGGCCCAGACCCGACTGCTTGAACCCGCCGAACGGGGTGGAGTACCGCACGCTGGAGTGCGAGTTCACCGACAGGTTGCCGGACTCGACCCCGCGCGCGACCCGGATGGCGCGACTCACGTCGCGCGTCCAGATCGAGCCGCTGAGCCCGTAGATGCTCGAGTTGGCCAGAGCGATGGCGTCGGCCTCGTCGTCGAACGGAAGCACGGCGACGACCGGTCCGAAGATCTCCTCGGTGACCACCGGGTCGGTGCGCGAGGCCGGCGTGAGCACTGTCGGCGCGAACCAGTAGCCGGGGCCGTCGGGCTTGCTGCCACGGAAGGCGACCGCAGCGTCATCCGGAACGAAGGCACTGACCGCGTCGAAGTGTGCCTTCGAGACGAGAGGGCCCATCTCGGTGGCCGGGTCGCCCGGCGCACCGACGACGACGCCCTTGACCGCTGGCTCCAGCAACTCCATGAACCGGTCGTAGACACTGCGTTCGACGAGGATGCGGCTGCGCGCGCAGCAGTCCTGTCCGGCGTTCTCGAACACCGCGTACGGCGCCGTGGCCGCCGCCTTCTCCAGGTCGGAGTCGGCGAACACCACGTTGGCACTCTTGCCGCCGAGTTCGAGGGTCACGGCCTTGACCTGGTCGGCGCATCCGGCCATGACCTGCTTGCCGACCTCGGTGGAGCCGGTGAAGACGATCTTGCGCACCTGCTCGTGGGTGACGAAGCGATTGCCGACGACCGAGCCCTTGCCCGGCAGCACTTGGAACAGCCCGTCGGGCAAACCGGCCTCGAGCGCGAGCTCGCCGAGGCGGATCGCGGTCAGCGGCGTCCACTCGGCCGGCTTGAGCACGACCGCGTTGCCCGCGGCGAGCGCCGGCGCGAAGCCCCAGCTGGCGATCGTCATCGGGAAGTTCCACGGCACGATCACGCCCACCACGCCGAGCGGCTCGAGGAACGTCACGTCGAGGCCGCCCGCCACCGGGATCTGCTTGCCGATCATCCGCTCCGGCGCCGCCGCGTAGTAGTTGAGCACGTCGCGCACGTGCCCGGCCTCCCAACGGGCCTGACTGATCGGATGCCCGGAGTTGACGACCTCGAGGGCCGCGAGCTCCTCGACTCGCGTGCCCACGACCGTCGCGAAGTCGCGCAGGGCCTGGGCGCGAGCCGCCGGAGCGAGAGCCGCCCAGGCGCGCTGAGCGACGACCGCGCGTGCGATCGCGTCATCCACCTGCTCGCGTGAGGTCTGGTGCACGGTATCGAATGCCTGACCGGTCGAGGGGTCGATGAGGGTCGTCGACCCGGTGAGTGCTTCAACCACGGCGGTACTCCTTCGCTGCTTCCACCAGTCCCGCGAAGAGGCGTGCGTCTTCGGCGGCGTCCTCCTCGGGATGCCACTGCACGGCCACCCCGAAGGGATGGTCGGCCAGCTCCACTGCCTGAATCGTGCCGTCGTCACTGCGAGCTGACACGACGAGCCCCGGAGCGACCTCGTCGATCGCTTGATGGTGGTAGCTCTTGACATCCACGGTCTCGTCGCCCTGCAGCAGCTGCCCGAGCTTCGTGGATGCCTCGACCCCGACCTGGTTGACAGCGAAGCGCCCCTGGCCGAGGTTGTAGCGCGTGGTGCCGATCACGTCGGGCAGGTGTTGGTGCAGAGTGCCGCCGAGCGCGACGTTGAGCACCTGGGCACCGCGGCAGATACCGAGGAAGGGCAGGCCGCGGTCGATCGCTGCGGTGAGCAGGGCATCCTCCCAGGCGTCGCGATCCCGACGGGGCTCATCGGTGGTGGGGTGCGGTTCCTGGCCGTAGCGGGCCGGTTCGACATCCTTGCCACCGGTGATGATGAGCCCATCCAGGCCGTCCAGCACGGTGTCGGCGATCTGGGCATCGACCGGCTGCGGCGGCAGCAACACAGCAATGCCGCCGGCACGGTTGACCGCCTCGAAGTACACCTTCGGAAGGAAGCTCGCGGGCACGTCCCACACCCCAGTCTGTGCCTGCTCGAGGTACGTCGTCAGGCCGATGATGGGCGCGCTGGAGCTATGGGCAGAGGCCATTTCTGGCCTCTGCTGCGACGCCAGCGCCGAGCGCCGTCTCGGCGCTCGGTCACTAGAACCGTTCGAAACCACGAACCCGCTCCCAATCCGTGATCGCGGCGTCGTAGGCCGCCTGCTCGATGCGTGCGTTGTTGAGGTAGTGCGCGACGACGTCCTCGCCGAACGCCTCCGTCGCAACCTCGGACGCCTGGAAGAGCGCCGCGGCCTCGCGCAACGATGACGGCACGCGCGGGGCATCCGACACGTAGGCGTTGCCCTCGAAGATCGGCTCGAGCTCCAGCTCATGCTCGATGCCGTAGAGCCCACCCGCGATCAGCGCCGCGACCGCGAGGTACTGGTTGACGTCGCCACCGGGCACGCGGTTCTCCACGCGCAGGCTGCGTCCGTGGCCAACGACGCGCAGAGCGCAGGTTCGGTTGTCGAGACCCCACGCCACCGCGGTGGGTGCGAAGCTGCCCTCGACGAAGCGCTTGTACGAGTTGATGTTGGGGGCAAAGAACAGGCTGAGCTCGCGCAGCGTCGCCAGCTGGCCAGCGATCCAGTGCTCCATGAGCTTCGAGAATCCGTAGGGGCGATCCTTGTCGGCCATGACCGGCTCGCCCTTCTCGCCCACGACCGAGAGGTGGATGTGGCACGAGTTGCCCTCGCGCTCGTTGTACTTGGCCATGAAGGTCAGCGACTTGCCGTGCTGGTCGGCGATCTCCTTGGCCCCGTTCTTGTAGACGGAATGGTTGTCGCAGGTGCCGAGCGCGTCCGTGTAGCGGAAAGCGATCTCCTGTTGACCGAGGTTGCACTCGCCCTTGACGCCCTCGCAGTACATGCCGGCGCCATCCATGCCGTTACGGATGTCGCGCAGCAGCGGCTCCATGCGGCTGGATGCGAGCAGCGCGTAGTCGATGTTGTAGTCGCTGGCCGGGTAGAGGTCGAGGTACCTCTTCTTCCAGGCGTCACGGAAACTGTCCTCGAAGACGATGAATTCGAGCTCGGTGCCGACGAACGCGCTGAGGCCCTTCTTGGCCAGGCGGTCGAGCTGGCGCTTGAGCACCTGCCGGGGGTCCGGCGCGACGGGCGTGCCATCCAGCCACGTGAGGTCGGCGGTCACGAGCGCCGTCCCGGGCAACCACGGGATGACGCGCAGCGTCTCGAGATCGGGCATCATCGCCATGTCGCCGTAACCCCGCTCCCAGCTGGAGATCGCGTAGCCGCTCACGGTGTTCATCTCGACATCGACGGCGAGCAGGTAGTTGCAGCACTCGGCGCCGTGCTCGGCGAGCTCCTCCAGGAAGAGACGAGCGGATGCGCGCTTGCCGACGAGACGCCCCTGCATGTCGGTGAAGGCGATGATGACGGTGTCGATCTCCTTGGCCGCGACCATCACGGTCAACTCCTGAACAGTCAGGTTGCCCGTCTTCGTTTGTGTGCTCGCGTGTGCCATTCGAAAAGCTCTCCTTCGAGTGTGTGCCGACCATTACATCACGAGGGATGCCTCGATCACTGGGCTACCGTAACGCGCAATTTACATCCAAAGGTAGACACGAGGTACCAATAGCCGACAAACTCATGGGAATTCCGCAGGCAATGTGGCCTGCGCCCGACAGTCCCAAACGGAGGAAGAATGGCGGAGAAAGACGGCACCAAGGTGTCCGGCGTCACGTATACGAAAGCCGGGGACGGCTACTTCGAGAAGCGCAGTCTCAAGAGAAGCGCGGGAGTCTGGGGCCTCTGGGGCCTTGCTGTCGCCGCGGTCATCTCGGGTGACTTCTCGGGCTGGAACTTCGGCATCGACTTCGCCGGCTTCGGCGGAATGCTGATCGCGTTCGTCATCCTCGTGGTCATGTACTACGGAATGATCTTCTCGATCGGCGAGATGGCGGCGGCCCAGCCGCACACCGGCGGTGCGTACTCGTTCGCCCGCTCGGCCATGGGCCCTTGGGGTGGTCTGGTCACTGGACTCGCCGAGACGATCGAGTACGTCGCAACGACGGGCGTGATCGTCTTCTTCTCGGCGCAGTATGCCAATGGCATCACGACCGAACTGCTCGGCTTCGACCTCTCCGCGAACATGTGGATCTGGTGGATCGTGCTCTACGTGGTGTTCATCGCCCTGAACTCGGCGGGTGCGAACATCTCGTTCAAGTTCGCCATTGTCGTGTCGATAATCTCCATCGCGATCCTCCTGGTCTTCTCGGCCATGGCACTGTTCTCCGGCCTGTTCAGCTGGGACAGCCTCTGGAACATCCCGCCGGATGAGGGCCAGAGCACCTTCCTGCCGCACGGTGTGCTGCCGATCCTGTTCGCCCTGCCGTTCGCCATGTGGTTCTTCCTCGGCATCGAGGAGCTTCCGCTGGCGGCCGAGGAGTCGATGAACCCGACCCGTGACATCCCGAAGGCCGGCCTCTGGGCCCGCGGAACGCTGATCGTCACCGGCCTTCTCGTTCTGTTCCTCAACACGGGCGTGCTAGGAGCTGCAGCAACAGGTGTCTCACTCGAGCCTCTTCTCGACGGATTCCGCGCGATTGTCGGCGACCAACTCGCCGCAGTGCTCGCGCTGTTCGCCCTCATCGGTCTGCTCGCCTCGCTGCAGGGCATCATGTTCGCCTACGGTCGCAACATGTACTCGCTGTCGCGCGCCGGGTACTACCCGAAGTTCTTCTCGCTCACCGGCAAGCGTCAGACCCCCTGGGTCGCGCTGGTCGTGGGCGCGGTGATCGGCTTCATCGCGCTCGTCGTGCTCGACCTGCTGAGCAAGGCGGATGCCGAGGGTGCTGGTGCGGTCGCCGGCGCGATCATCCTGAACATCGCCGTCTGGGGTGCGGTGCTCGCGTACCTGCTCCAGATGGTCTCGTTCGTGATCCTGCGCAAGAAGTTCCCGAATGCCAAGCGGCCCTACAAGAGCCCGTGGGGCGTCCCCGGTGCCGTCGTCGCTGCGATCATCTCGGCGCTCATCTTCCTGGGCTTCCTGCTGAACGCGGCGTTCCAGCCGGCGATCATCGCGATCGCGATCGTCTACGCGCTGATCCTGCTCGGTTTCGCCATCTACGGTCGCCACCGCTTGGTGCTCTCCCCTGAGGAGGAGTACGCGCTGTCGGGTGGCCTGCACGGCGACCCGCAGGCTGAAGGCTACGACGCCATGGAGGGCGAGGTCTTCGGCGACAAGAAGTAGCTGCGCTGCTGGTCAGAACGGCCTCGTCTCCTGCGGGAGGCGGGGCCGTTCTGCGGTGTTCGATAGGACCTTCGCCCCTGTCTCGAGGGGCGTCGAACCGGCACTCTTGGGGTCATGGAAACCCTCTTCGCTGTGCTGCACGTGGTTGCGGCCGTCTTCATCATCGGCCCGATGGCCATCCTGCCCATGGCCGGTCTGCGTTCGCTTCGCGGTGGCAACTCCGCGCAGGTGAACGGCTTCGCCCGGGCCACCAACGTCTTCGGGTGGCTGTCACTGGTTGTCGCGGTACTCGGATTCGGCTTGGTCGCCTTCGTCGATCCGGAGGACAAGCTCACGTACACGACGCCCTGGCTGCTGACCTCGATCATCCTCTACGCGGTCGCCGTCACCATCGTGCTCTCGGGAGTCGCCCCGCTGATGAAGCGGGCCGGTGAGCGCCTTGCCGACGGCAAGCTCGCGATGGAGTACCGCCCGATCGCGGCTTTGTCGGGCCTGTCGGCTCTCCTGCTGGTGGCAGTAGTCGTACTCATGGTCTGGCGCCCCTAGAAACTATGAGGCTCGCACTCGAGTTCATCCACTTCACTCTCGGTGCGCTCGTGGTGATCCCTCTTGCCGTAGTGCCGTTCGCGGGGGTGATCGAGGTGCGTGCCCGAAACGCGCCGGGTGTGCGTGGTCTCGGCCGCGCATCCACGGTTGTCGGCGTGATCGCCCTGGTGATCGGGTTCCTCGGGATCATGCTCATCTCGTACGTGCCGCACGTGACCATTGCCACTCCGTGGCTCGGCGCTTCGGTGATTCTCTATGGCGCGACGCTCGCGCTGACCATGGGCGTCACAGCGCCGCGTCTCAGGGCCGCAAGCGAGTCGATAGCGCGAGGCTCGGCGGCGTCCACCGGGATCCTGACCGTATCGGGGGTTGCGACGACGGTGTTCCTCGCCGCGATGGTGGTGCTCATGGTCTGGAAGCCCTGACCGGTTGTTCGGTAGGTTCGTGTCATGCCCACCGATCAGGAGAACATCGCCGAACTGCAGCGCCAGGTGCGCCGGCAGGGCGAGCTCATCGACGCGCTGTACCGCCACCTCGGTCTGGGGCTGCTCGACACCACCGATCCGACAGGCACTCCCGCTGACGTCACCGAAGCACTGCGGGCAGGCGACACCATCGGCGCGATCAAGCTGTGGCGCCAGCACACCGGAGTGGGGCTGAAAGAGGCGAAAGACGCCGTCGAGGCGCTTGCGCGCACCCTCTAGAACCGCGCACCATCTAGAACCAGCATCACGCACGAGATCGACCACCCGCGGATCCATCGCAGATCTAAAACAGGGAAAACCCAGTTTTAACCTGCATCATTGAATTAAAACATGGAATACTGTTGGTTATGGATTTCACCACGCAGGACTGGGAGCGTCGGATCGGCGACCAGGTGCGCGCCCTGCGCATCGCGGCCCTGCTGGGCCAGGACGAGCTGGCCGAACGTGCGAACATCTCGGTCACGACGGTGCAGGCGCTCGAGCGCGGTTCCGGATCGAGCCTCAAGACCCTGATCCGGGTGCTGCGGGTGCTCGGGAGGACCGACTGGCTCGACGGCCTCGACCCCCGCGGCGACGGACCGAGCCCACTCGAGCTGCTGCGGGAGAGCCGCCGCCAGAGCCCCCGACCGCAGCGCGTGCCACGGGGGCGACCCTGATGGCCGCACCTGCCCGCTACGTGCCGGTCGACCTCATCGAGGTCACCGCCTGGGGTCGACTCGTGGGAGCGATCGCCGCGGGCCGCCAGCGTGACGCCTACGTCTTCGAGTACGACCCGAGTTGGATCGCCGGGGGCATCGAACTCGCACCCGCCCTGATGCCGCTCGCGCGCACCCTGTACTCCTTCCCCGGCCTGCCCGCGAACACCTATCAGGGGCTCCCGCCCATGATCGCGGACTCCCTGCCCGACCGGTTCGGCAACAGCATCGTGGATGCCTGGCTCGCCAGGAACGGAATCCCGTCCGAGCAGGTGTCGGCCCTCGACCGCCTCGGCTACCTCGGCGAGCGCGGAATGGGCGCGCTCGTGTACCGGCCAGACAACTCGCCCAGCCTGCCGCCACCCACGGCGCTCGACCTGGGCCAGCTCATCGTCTCGGCCCGGCGCGCAGTGGAGGGGTCGCTGGCGAATGAGGACGAGTCACAGGCCGCGCTGCGTCGCATCATCGAGGTGGGCACGAGCGCGGGCGGCGCCCGCGCGAAGGCGATCGTGAACATCGATCCCGCGACAAACGAGATCCGCTCCGGTCACCTGCCTCCCCCACCCGGCTTCGAGGCCTGGCTCCTGAAGTTCGACGGGATCGGCGCCGACGAGCAGCTCGGTCCAGGCCAGAACTACGGGCGCGTGGAGTACGCCTACTCGCTCATGGCTCGTGCGGCGGGCATCCAGATGGCACCGACCCGGCTGCTCGAGGAGCACGGTCGCGCGCACTTCATGACCCGTCGATTCGATCGCGTCGACGGCGGCGAACGCCTGCACATGCTCACCCTCTGCGGAATGGACGGGGTCGACTTCAACGCCCGCGGCGTCAACGACTACTCCCAGCTGTTCGCGCGAATCGTCGCGCTCGGGCTCGGTGACGCGGCCCTCGAGCAGGCCTTCCTGCGCATGGCCTTCAACGTGATGGCCGCCAACTGCGACGACCACACGAAGAACTTCGCGTTCCTCATGCAGCCCGACGGCACCTGGACGCTCGCGCCCGCCTATGACGTGACGCACGCCTACTCCCCCACGAGCGTGTGGGTGAGTCAGCACCTGATGTCGGTGAATGGTGCATTCCGCGAGATCACTCGCCGCGACCTGCTGGCGGTCGCCGACCGATTCGGCATCGAGCGAGCCGCCGCCGCGATCACCCGGGTGCGTGACGTCGTGCGCAGCTGGCCGGAGTTCGCAGCCGAGGCGGGGCTGGATGCCCGGCTCACCGACCTCATCGCGGCCGACTTCGTCGAGCTCTAGGCCGGGCGCCCCCTTAACGTTGGACGGCGACCCGAGGGCCGCCGTGATCAAATCGTTACGCGAGGCCGCCACGCGCGCAAGCCCCCGGAGGAAAGATCACGGCGGGTTACCAGAGAGTTCATCAGCCGTGCATATCCACCACCACGGCCGGCGGTGAATAAGCTCGCTCCACGAGAGGAGCATCGAATGCCCGTCACCGCCGGTGAGTACGACGCGAGCTTCACCACCGACGCTGTGGTCGAGTTCCGCGAGCTCTGCCGCGCGACCGCCACGGCCTGGCTCGCCGCGGGCGTCGACGCGACCGACGCCGCCGTGGCGTGGCAGACCGTGGAGGTGCAACGTCGGTTTCTCGGATTCCCGGTGACCGACCGGTACCGGGAGTCGGAGGTACTGCTCCGGGGCTGGCAGCTCGCGGACGTCACCACCCTCCACGACACGACGGGTGACCTGTGGCGGCTTCGCACCGTTGCCGTCGTGCTCGGCGACGACGGCGAGCTGTACCGTGTCGAGCGCCGCCGTGAGGAGAAGGCCGGTAGTCCGACGACGGATGACGGTGCGGCCCACGTCACGCGCCTGGCTGATGCCGACCTGCCGCTCTGGGACCACCTCGACCCGCCGACCTTCGGCGCCGGTGCCGCGCCCGGATACTGGGCACTCTTCCCCCAGCGGCTGCGCGCCGCGCTGGCGGAGCTCGACGGCACGCGCTGATAACGTCAGGCCATGAGCCGTCGACCGATCACACCATCACGGGGAGCGGCAATCACCGCAGTGGCCCTGACCGCACTGACGCTCACGGCACTGATCGGATGCGTGCCCACTCCCTCTCCCGCGCCCAGCGGTTCGGGCAGCTCGACACCCACACCGACCGCTACCGCAAGCACTCCCCTGGCCTGCGCCGACCTCGTGCCGGCCGCTGCCGTCGATACGGCTCTCGCGTCGCCGTCGGCTCCCGCCGACTTCTCCACCCTGCTGGAGTACCCGACACCGGGCGACTTCGCCTCGACCTCGGCGGGCGGCATCCGGTGCGCGTGGCTCGCCGACGGATCGATGGGCACCTACTCGAGCATCGTCGGCGGCCCAGGCGTGCCCTGGCTCGACGTGCAGGTGCTGCCCGGGGCCGCGTCCGACTGGAACTCGTACACCTTCGGCGACTCCCCCGGAACCGCCGACCAGACGCCGTTCGCTGGCTTTCCGGGCGCGCACTCCTGCGGTGACCCCGGATGCCTGGCAACGGCACCCATCGGTGACGCCTGGGTGAGCGTGATGGTGCACGACCCGGGACTCGGCGTCGGCGACAGTCTTGTGGGCGCATCATCTGACGACGTGCTCGCCGCGTTGACGCCCGCTGCTGCCGCCGTCTTCGCCACCATCAACGACGCCACGCCCGAGCAGCTGGCGTGGCCTGCGACTAGCGGCCGCGAGGCGTCCGCCAGCGTGGATGTCTGCGCGAGCTTCCTGAAGACTCCCGCCCTCGCGAACGCGCTGGGCGTGGCATCCGTCGGCGACTACGAGGTCACGGCGCCGGATCCGCGGGACATCGTCACGCTGGAGTCCACCGCACAGGTCGCGGCCGGCTTTGTGAGCTGCGTGGCGGAGTCCTCGGAGGAGTTCGCCCGCGCCGACTTCGTGCTGCTGCTGGACAACGCCGCTATCGTCGATCGCATCGCCGCGCGCCTCACGGCGGACAGCCCGGAGCAGCTCGACACCCTGGACGGCCAGACCGGGGCGGAGAAGGCAGTCTCGACCTGCTCCGCCGACCGCGCCGCCTGCGAGCTGTGGTTCAGCCTTGGCGTCGACGCGATCTACGTGAGCTCATTCTCGAGCGACTCACGGGCGATCGCCGAAGCGATCATCGCCCAGGCACGCTAGTCGGCACCATCCACAGAAGCACACTCGACTGCAGCACGATCAGCAGGGTGATGAGCGCGAGCAAGCCCAGGCTCCACGGCACCAGCTTGCGGAACAGCTGGTTCTCGCTGCCCTCCAGTCCCACGGCAGCGGATGCCACGGCCAGATTCTGCAGCGACAGCATCTTGCCGAGCACCCCCGCCGATGAGTTCGCCGCAGCCATGAGCACGGGTGGCAGGCCGGTGGCCGCTGCCGCCGTCACCTGCAACTGACCGAACAGCGAGTTCGAGGCCGTGTCGGAGCCGGTGATCGCCACCCCGATCCACCCGATCAGCGGCGAGAGCACGACGAAGAAACCGCCGGCCGATGCGAGGGCGGTGCCGAGTGTCGACGTCTGGCCGGACAGGTTCATGACGAACGAGAGACCGAGCACCGCGGTGACGGTCACGATGGTCCAGCGCAGCTGCTTCACCGTCGCACCATAGGTGCGAGCGGCCAGCCCGGGGCGGATCCGATAGAGCGCCACGGTGATCAGTCCCGAGATGAACAACATTGTGCCGGTCGCCTTGAGGTGATCGAAGTGCATGTCCTGGCCCGCGGCCGGGTCGCCGGCTGCGTCGACCACATCGAGGCCCGGCCAGCGGAAGGTGACGGTGCCGACCTCGCCGAGCCAGCCCTTGATCGCGGGGAGTTGCGCCAGCGAGAACACCGTGATGATCACGGCATAGGGCGCAACCGACATGACGATCTCACGAACGGTCGGTCGCACGACCGGAGCCTCACCATCCGCTCCCACGCTCACCTCGTGGCTGGGGTGCCACACCCGCAGCATGAGCAGCACGCCGATGATCGTCGCGACGGCCGCGAAGACATCCGTGAGCTCGACGGCGAAGAAGTTGGATGTCACGAACTGAACGATCGCGAACACCACACCAGCGACCACCGCAACGGGCCACGTCTCCCGAACGCCACGGCGACCGTCGACCAGGAACACCAGCAGCAGCGGAACGAGCGCCGCGATGAAGGGCGTCTGGCGTCCGGCCATAGACGCGAGGTCGTGCAGGGGCAGTCCTGTCACCCCGACGAGCGCGAAGATCGGGGCGGCTAGCGCGCCGAAGGCGACGGGCGCGGTGTTGGCCAGCAGCGACACCATCGCGGCCTTGAGCGGCTTCATCCCCGCCGCCAGCAGCATGGCTGCCGAGATCGCGACAGGCGCACCGAACCCCGCGAGAGACTCGAGCAGCGCACCGAAGCAGAAGGCCACCAGGATCGACAGGATGCGCAGGTCGTTGCTCACCGACCGGATCGTGCGGCCGAACGCCTCCGACCAGGGCGTCGCGACTGTCAGTTTGTAGACCCACAGGGCGTTCACGAGAATCCAGAGGATCGGGAAGATCCCGTAGAAGATACCGGCTCCGGCCGCGCTGAGGGTCTGCACCACGGGCATCCGCCAGCCGGCGATCGCCAGCACGACGGCCACCGCGAGCGCGGCGATGGCCGCGAATGGCGCCTTGACCTTGAACACTCCGAGGAGTACGAACAGCAGCACGATCGGGATCGCCGCTACCAGCGCGGAGATGAGCAGCGATGCGGCTATCGGGTCGGGATCCTGCTGGAACACGTGGCGTGACCTCCGGGCGTGGCATCCGCCCACCCTGAGCGTCGATCCGCTCACCAGTGTGACCGCGCCGACTCAAGCGTCGACAGGGCCATTGGACCCAGGTGGCGAAAGCAGATCTCTCGCCGCTCACCGGAAACGACAGGGTGAGCGCGCCATCCGGCTCGCTCACCCTGTGTCGACTCGATCGGTCCTGGCAGCCCGAGTCGAGACGGTCGTTCACCCGCCTAGCGGAAGGCGAAGGCCTTCGACGGGTTGATCACTGTCATCTGGTGGATGTCCGCATCGGACACACCCTGTTCCTGGAGCCGCGGGATCACGTTCGTGATGACGTTGTCGTAGCCCACACCGCCATAGGTGGCAAGCTGCCCGAGTTCACAGATGTCGTTCGACAGCATCATCCGCTCGGCGAATCCACGTCGACACATCTCGACGATGTTGTCGATGCGGAACTGCAGTGGCGCATATCCCTCGATGAACGCAAGGTTGTCGATGTTGATCCACGCCCCCCGGTCGGCGATGGGCAGCATGTGCTCCACACCCTTGCGGTCGCCGAGGTGCGAGACGATCACGACTTCCGGCGAGACACCCTCCTCTGCAAGCAAGTCAAGCTGCTCGAGGGCGAGCTCACCCCAGTGGGTCGTGTGAGTGAGAATTGGGATGCCGGTCTCGACGTGCGCGCGGCCCGCAGCTCGAAACACTCGCTCCACTGCGGGAGGGATGTGCCCCCGCTCGGTGCCGATCTCGCCGATGAACCCCGGCCGAACGCCAGTATCCCCCACACCCGCGGTGATCTCACGCACGAGCATTGCAGCGAGATCGGCGGTGGAGGTCGTCGTGATGAGCTCGGGATAGACCATCTCGCGGTACCAGCCCGCGCCCATGACGATGTTCACACCCGACGCACGACTCAGACGCGCTAGCGCCTCAGGATCGCGGGCCAGTCCGTTGTTGGTCGGGTCGCAGATCGTCCGACCCCCTGCCTCGCGATAGCGCACAAGTTCTGCGAGCGCGATCTGTTCGTCGTCGAGAATGGCTTCGTACAGCTGTCGGATGCCCCATCCGTCAACGAGGATGTGGTCGTGGCTCAGTGTGAAGCCAAGCTCGTCGGGGTCCACCTCGCCGAGCACGGTGACGACACGGCCATGGGTCATGAGAAGCTCCTCGACTGGGGGGCCGCGTCTATGGCGGCGGAGATGGCTCGGGATGCCACAAGCAAGACCTCGATCATGCGATCCGTCGTGACATCCCCGTTTTCAATGCGCGCAGTGGGTACTGAGAAGCTGAGTGCAGCAACAACCTGCCCACCGCGGTTGGTGATGGGGACGGCGACGCAGTAGACGCCGTGCGAGTACTCGCCGTCATCGGTTGCGTAGCCTCGTGCGCGCACCACATCAAGCACCTCGATCAGACGGTCCCCTGACGTGATGGTGTGCGGGGTGTACCCCGTGAGAGTCTGTCCAGCGAATCGGTCACGGAGCACATTGGCGGGTAGCCCGCTGAGCAATGCCTTGCCGATTCCCGTTACGTACGCGGGCAGTCGACTCCCCTCGCTGGAGACGAGCCGAAGCGGCTGTGTCCCCTCAACCTTGTCCAAGTAGACGACGTCGAGGTCGTCGAGCATGCCCAGTTGGATGGTCTCATCGAGGGATTCGTTTGCCTCCCGGAGGTATCGTCGCGCCCTGATGACGATGTCGCGACTCGGTCGGAATGCCTGCCCTACCTCCCAGGGGCGCACGCCGATTGAGTATCGCCGGTCCTCGGAGTCGAGGGTCAGCCACTTCATCGCGACCACGGTCTGGAGCAGTCCATGCAGACTGCTCTTGGGATACGACAATTGGTCCGCGAGCTCGACGAAGGTCATCCCGTGCGGGTGCCGCGCGACGAGCTCAAGCAGCTCGAGTGTGCGCTGGGCCGACTTGACGCTGGGTGATTCAGTAGACACGACACCTCACTTCTCGCATGTGATCACCACCGGATGACGTCACGCGTCGGACGCGACCGCGATGAGGTCCACCTCGACCAGCAGCGGCGACGGCAGCACGACCGTCACCGTGGTCCGCGCGGGATATGGTTCGGTGAAGTATTCCTTGTAGATCTCGTTCATCTCCGCGAACTGCCCGGGGTCGGTGAGGAAGACTCGAGCCTGGATCACGTCGGAGAAGGTCGCACCCGCTGCACCGAGGGTCGCCCGCAGGTTCTCGAAGGTGCGCCGCAGCTGAGGGCCGAAGCCTTCGTCGACCGATCCGTCGAGACCGATGCCGCCCTGGCCCGCGCAGGCGATGAAGGACCCGCGACGGCGGCTCTGCGAATAGGGCCCCAGCGGGCTGGGTGCCTCGGTCGTGCGTCCTACGATGTCGATTGTCATGCGATCTCCTTTACTGGGAACGGGTCTACGGATTGCTCGATCTCTCCGAGCCCGTCGATGGTCATCCTTACGCGGTCGCCGGATGCTAGGTACGGGAAACGCCCCGATAGGGCGACCCCCTGCGGGGTGCCCGTGAGAATTACATCCCCGGGCTCGAGCATCATGACGCGGGCGAGCTCCATCATGATCTGTGCGACGGAGAACACCATGTCCGAAGTGCTCGACGCCTGACGCGGTTCACCATTGACCCAGGACCGCATGTCGAGTTTCTGCGGATCCTCGATCTCGTCGGCGGTCGCGATCCACGGACCGAGAGCGCACGAACCGGGGAAGCACTTTCCCTTGGACCACTGGCCACCGGAGCGATCGAGTTGCAGCCAGCGGTCGCTGATGTCGTCCGCGAGCACGTAGCCCGCAATGGCGCCCATGGCGGCGTGCGATGTGACCTCACCGTGGAGGGGTGCCCCGACGACGATCCCGAGCTCGACCTCCCAGTCGAGTTTGGACTTGACGTCGACGCGACGGATGGAATCGTTCGGGCCGACAACCGTATTGGACTTCTTGAAGAAGATCACGAGCTCCTCGGGAGGCAGAGCCCCGGACTCGGCAGCATGAGCAGCGAAGTTCATACCAATGCAGAGCACAGAGGGCGGACGCAGGATGGGCGCACCGACCCGCTCACCGTCGATCGCAGTTGGCGGTAGTTTCCCGCTGGCCAAGGCCGACCCCAGGCGCTCGATCCCGCCGGTTGCAAAGAAGTCCGCGTCGAAGTCGCGGGTCACCCCGCTCGCGTCGAACCACTGCTCGGCCGTGCCGACGACCGGGCGTTCAGCCCCCGCTTCACCCACTCTCATGAGCTTCATCGGATCTCTCCTCCGCTGGTCAATCCGCGATGTCCGGCCAAGTCGGCAAACGCTGCAGCCAAGCCCTCGGCGTCGCCGTCAATGAGGGCCATGGGGTGCACGACCAGCACACCACGCCAGGCGTCGGCTTCCTCAAGGTAGACGGGCACCTCTCGCGCAGCAAGCGCCTTCACGAAGGCGTCGACGTCGAGTCCCGCAGCGGCGACCTGAAGCTCGATCACGGGCACGCCGAGCACCGATGTCTCGTGCCAGACCGCGGGGATGGGACTGTTGCCGAGCAGTCCGTGCAGCTTCTCGAGCTCGGCTATACCCGCGGTATCGCCCGCACCCGGTGCGGCGACGTAGCTTTCGACCGCAGCGACCAGGCCTGCGATCTGCTCACGACCGACTTTCATAGCCCTGCCAACTCCGTGGCGAGGCGGCGTAATGCCGTCCCCGCCCCGAACCCACGTGGATTCGCGCTCGTCCATGTCCTGATGTTGCGCACCGATGAGTGCGATGAACTCGGTGCGACCGCACAGGATTCCGGTCGCTTGTGGACCCCGAAAGTTCTTCCCTCCACTCAGGGCCACGAGGGCTGCGCCGTCCTTGAGCCATTGGCGGAGGTTCTCGAGTGGCGGAGCGTACAGGGCACCGTCGATGAGCACGGGCACGCCCTTGCTCGATGCCAGTTCGCAGATCGCCGCGAGGCTCGGGTGGTTCCCGGCACGGCCGGGACGGTAGAGCACAGCTGCGGTCTGCCCGTCGATTGCTCGTTCGATCTCTCCGAGGTGTGTCGACGTGGGGTACCCGACGACAACGAGCTCGGCGCCAGCGAACTCGACGGCCCTGTCATACGGGTCACGCTGAGCGGCAAGCACGATCACCTTGTGCGGTGCCGCCTCAATGCGCGGAAGCGAGTCAGCACGGGCCGGGTCAGTGCCTGAGATGATTGCCGCCGTGGCCAGGGTGAGCGCCGCCGCGGCTCCCGACGTGACGTACGCCGCCTCCACGTCAAGCAGGCGAGCGATCTCTTCTCCCGCACGATCCTCCAGGTCACCCATGTGAACTGCATAGGCGGTTGCCTGGGCCATGGCATCCAGAACAGCAGGATGGAGAGGCAAGCCACCCAATCTGGTCGCCGGCCCTACCCCGTTGATGGCTCGCCGAACACCGATGCGTTCGAATAGGGATGGGGTCTTCTCGGTCATGAGGCCTCCACGGAGTCCAGGGCGCGTACAGCGGTGTCCATCGGATGATCGGGTGCGAACCTGATCAGCACCTTGGCTGGCACATCAAGGGTTCCAGCCAATCGCGTGAATGCCGTGTCTGCTTCTTCCGGCCCGACAACCTGACTCACGAGCAGATCCAGCACTGGGTCTCCTTGCGCTACCCAGCTCGCCGCTTCGACGAAGATCTTGGCTGGGTAGGTGAAGCTTCCGACGAGGGTTCTCTCGTCTGTGCTGATGCGATAGGCCGAAATGGCGACGTTGGGCTGAGCCATTCCCACGAGGCACACCCGGCCGCCGAGCACCGTCGACTGCAGGGCATCCGCGATCGTCGCGCTCGCCCCCACCGCGTCGATGGCGACGTCGACACCGATGTCATCGGTGAGTGCACGCACCGCGTCGGGCACGGCGCCCTCACCGGGGTCGATGACCTCTGCACCGAGCGCTGCGCATACGCCGCGGCGAGCCTCGTTCGGCTCAGACACGATCACTCGTGCCGCGCCAGCTCGTTTCGCGGCGAGAACGCACGACTGGCCGATCGGTCCGCCACCGACGACAAGCACGACCTGTCCGGGCGAAACCTCGACGCGGCGAACGGCGTGCACGGCCACGGCAAGCGGCTCGATGAGCGCTCCGTGCAGCGGATTGGGCAGTTCGGGCAGCACGACGACGTTGGTCGCAGGCACGGCAAAGCGCTCGGCGAGGGCCGACACGATCGCAGGGTCGACGCCCAGAACGCGGCGCTGTGGGTCGTGTTGCTCCCGGCCCTCGAACTCCTGCACCTCAGCTGCGGGAACGATGACCGGGTTCACGGTCGCAAGCGCGCCGACGGGGTAACGGTTGCTGTCAACCTCCGACCCCACGGCCCAGATCCGCCCGACGGTCTCGTGTCCCATCACCTGCCCGGGGAACCGGCGGCCGTTCTCGCCGGTGTAGCCGTGGATGTCTGAGCCGCAGATTCCTGTGGCGATGGTCGCGATGATGATCTCCGAAGGCTCCACGACGGGATCCTCGCGCTCGACGACGCTCAGCTTTCCGATTTCAACAAGTGTCAACGCACGCACGTCATCGTTCCTCTCGAGGGGTAGTTCAGCAATTCATGTATGCGGGGGTCGCGTCGACTCATGACGGTCTCCCGTCGTGCACGAGTCGTCCGCGCGAGAAGGTCATGACGCACCGAAGTCGCTCGCTTCCGGCGACAGTTCCGCCGAAACCGTCACCGAAATCGATCGCCTCCTGAACCCGCTCCAGAACCGCGACATCCGCCGCCGCGCCCGGTGCGAGAGTTCCTACGTCAAGGCCGATCGCTCTGGCTGGTGCGGACGAGGCGCGACGCAGCACGTCGGGAAGGGGCATTCCGAGCGCGAGGAATTTGGAGAGCACGGTGGTCAGGTCGACGACCGAGTCGCGCGAGTACGCGTGGATGTCCGTGCTGATGGTGTCCGGTGGCTCACCGTCGGCGAGCATTCGTCTGGCCACGTCGAGACTGAATCCGGACATGCCGTGCCCCACATCCAGAAGCACCCCGCGCTCTCGCGCTGCGCGAACAGACGTGCGCAGACCACTGATCTCGTCCACGATGCGGTTGTCCGGCCACCCCGTGAAGGCATGGGTGATTATGTCGCCCGAACGCAGCGAGTCGGCGATCTCGTCGATGCCCGCGGGCGCCGGACCCAAGTGCACCATGAGCGGCAAGCCCACCTGATCTGCGACCCGCCGTGCCGAGGCGAGGGCGGCGCTCGTGTGCTCGCCCCCGACATTGCCTGACGCGCGTACCTTCACTCCGACCACGAAGTCGCGATTGGCCTCGATCGCCTCGATCGCCGCACTCTCGGAGACGTACCACGGCGCGAGCAGCTCCCCGCCGAGCATGATGCTTGTCGTGCCGATCGAGGAGATGTTGAGCATCGCGCGCACACGTACGCTCGAGCGATCGATGGTTGATGCCCGAAACGCCCCGATCAGGTGAGCGCCGGCGCTTCCTGCATCCAGGACGGTCGTCGTTCCCGATCCGAACGCCACCTCGTCGGCGGAGACTCCCAGATCCTGGCCAGCGAAGACGTGGGTGTGCAGGTCGACGAGCCCCGGGGTGACGACGCGACCGCTCACGTCGATCACAAGGTCGCCGGGTGCCTCTCGTTGCTCGGAGATCGTTCCGCCTTCGATGCGGAGATCGCGTACGACACCGTCCGATCCGTCGCCCTCGAACACCGTTCCTCCGCGCAAGACGACAGCCTCGTGATGCGTGTCAGTCATGGCGTTCACCCCCGAAGTCTCGAAGGTTGCCGGGATCATGGATCGCAACCACGGTGTCGAAGCGGCCCTGGAATGAGATCATTGCGGCCCGAGCGTCTGCGATGCTCTCGGCGATGCCGATGGGCCGCCCTGTCTCGAGGTTGCGCTTGAGGAATGCGGTCTCGAGCACACCGACGACGCCATCGGAGGTATTCACGATCACGGCGCCCGATCCGGGATGATGCCCTCCAGTTACCTCGAACTCGATACCGGGAACAATGGACGCCGATGACTCGACGAGGTGCAACCGGCCCTCGATCGCGAGCGTACGCAGGCTGGCCCACGACGAGGTACTGAAATAGAACTCGGGTGCGGGGTGACCGGTACCTCCCGACAGGAACTCCTCAACGCCCGCTCGGGCTAGATAGAAGTGAGCGTTCGGCAACAGATCGGCGTCGATGCCGCCCGAGTGGTACGTCACCGTCTGAGTGATCGCCACGAACGATACGTCCTCGCCGCGAATGCCCGCCTCGTCCAGGATCTGTGGCAACGTGCGCACGGAACGGAATCCGACATCGTCGCCGAATGCCCGATTGGTCTCGCCGAGGGCGTCCGCTTCGGTGGCATTGAGCGGAAGACCAGCGTCGATGAGTCCTATCGTCGTGCCGTCACTGACCACCCACACGTAGAAGTACAGGTCGTGGAGCGACAGGTCATGCTCACCGAACATCACGGCCCACCCGGGCGCGGGCAAGATAGCGGCGAGTTCAGCCCTGATGACGTACCGGTCACTCATCAGCATCTACAGTCTCGACCCAGCGACGCTCGGCAGCAGAACGCCCAGCGAGCTCGGCTAGCTGAACGGCCCGACGCCCTGCCCTGATGGTTGGCTGGCCCCGATCTTCACCGCGCACTCCCGCCACGAAGTCAACAAGCTCGGTCGACAGCCAGTCATCGTCGAACGACTCCTCGGACGTGCCGCTCGGGGTGGAGACCAGAAGCCGCCTCGACTCATCGAGTTCGATCGATCCCAGCGTTCCTTGAATGGTGAAAGCGACGCGCGGCGGAGCGGCATAGCCGACTCCGAAGGACAGGGCGGAGGACCCGACGATGCCCGCACCGAACTGCACGTTCAGCGTGGCGGCAAGATCGGTGTCACGATCGGCCGGTATGAAGGTCAGAGCTGACACGGCTGTGACGGCCTGTCCGAGTACCCATTCCCAGCGATCGAAGACGTGATGGCTTTGCAGACGCACAGTGCCGCCACCAGCTTCGGCGCTCCAGTACCACTCCGGGGTGCTTTCGTAGGCCTCGATCACGTTGTCTGACACGAAATACGGAGCACCGATTCCGCCGCTTCTGACGATGTCGCGCGCGCGGCGCCACTCTCCGCGGAATCGATAACTGAAGCCGACCATCCAGTACCGTCCGGACTTCATCGCGGCGTCCACCACCTCGTCGGCTTCACGAAGGGTCACCGTCAGGGGCTTGTCGACCAGCACGTGGAGCCCTCGGCTTGCGGCCTCGAGACACGCGCGGTGGTGTGCCGCGTTGGGCAGGCCAATGTACACGGCGTCAATTCCCTCCGCGTCGGCCAGTGACCGAAAGGGCGCGGCGCCAACGGCCGACGCGACCACTGCCGCACGCTCGTCATTGGTATCAATGACCGCCGTGACAGCCGCGCCAGGAATTCCCGCGGCTGCGCGGGCGACACGCTCGCCCATGACCCCCGCACCCCACACCGCAAGACGCAGATCACTCATCGCCAGCTCCTCCCGTTCTGAACCCGCGGCGACTAAGGGCTCGGTCCGGATCCGGATAGGCAGCGAGCAGTGCTCGGGTGTACTCGTGCTCGGGTGCTCTCAGCACCTTCTGCGTGTCACCCGACTCGACGATACGACCGCTCTTCATCACGAGAAGCCGGTCTGCCAGTGCTGACAGCACGGGCAGCTGGTGCGACACGAAGATCACCGAGACACCGGTGAGATCACGCAAGTCAAGAAACAGGTTGACGATCTCGGTCTGCACCGACACGTCGAGTGCGCTCACTGCTTCGTCCGCAATCACGATCTGCGGGTTAGGGGCAAGAGCACGCGCAATGGCCACGCGTTGACGTTGACCCCCGCTCAAGTCGCGTGGCAGCCTCGCCGCATACGACGCGGGCAGACGCACTTTGTCGAGAAGCTCCGCAACGAATCGCGGATCACGCGCACCCTCGATGCCGTGAGCTACGCCGGCTTCCGTGATCGCGGCCCCAATCTGCAGACGCGGGTTGAGAGAGGAGTAGGGGTCCTGGAACACCACTTGCAGGCTCTTCCGCGCCGCACGAAGGGCCGAACCCCTGAGTGACATGAGGTTGACGCCGCCCAGCACCACCTCGCCTGCATCGGCCTCGATCAAGCGGGCAACACACTTGACCGTTGTCGACTTACCGCTTCCCGACTCTCCGGCGATGCCGATGATCTCGCCTTCGCCCAGATCGAACGAGACATCGTTGACGGCAACGAGGTCAGCCGGGCGGGGTCGCCCGGGGAGGTGGAACCCGCGGTGGCGATAGATCTTCGTCAGCCCGCTCACCGAGAGCACGGGACTGTTGTCACTCACCGTCACTCACCTCCGAAAGGGCACGCACTGGTGTGAGCCGAGGCCACGGGCAAGAGGGTCATCGATACGTCTTCGCACTCCGGTCGGGCCAACGCACACCGCGGGGCGAACGGGCATCCACTCGCATACGGCGTCGTTCCTAGCGGTGGGCCTGGAATCGTCGGCCTGCGGTATCCCCGTTCGGGAACAGCGAGAGTGGGCACCGACGCGATGAGGGCTTTGGTGTACGGATGCTTCGGACGCAGGTAGACCTCTTCGACTGGCCCCGACTCAACGATGAATCCGCCGTACATCACAGCAACGTCATCACACATTTCGGCTATGACGCCGAAATCGTGCGACACCAACAGAATCGAGGTGCCGTCGACATCTCTGATTCGCCGCAACAGCTCGAGGATCTGCGCCTGAGTCGTTGTATCCAGGGCCGTCGTCGGTTCGTCGGCAATGAGCAGGCTGGGCCTGGCCGCCATGGCAATCGCAAGCATGACGCGCTGACGCATTCCGCCGCTCAGCTCGTGAGGATACATCCTGAGTTTCGCGGCAGGATTGGGAAGCTCGACTTCCTCAAGCAAGGAGACTGCGCGGCGCTCGGCATCCTCCTTCGAGAGGTTGAGCGCGTTGCGGATCGCCTCGATCATCTGCGAGCCGATTCGTCGGGTGGGATTGAGGGAGGAGAACGGATCCTGGAAGACCATGCCGATCTCGGACGAACGGAATGCGAGCACCTCGCTCTTGCTCATTGCGAGTATGTCGCGACCGTCGAAGATCACGCTTCCCGACAGCACATGGCCGCCATCGGGCAGCAGTCGCATGACGGCGCGACAGGTCAGACTCTTGCCCGACCCCGACTCCCCCACGAGCCCCAGGATTCTCCCACGACCGATGCTGAGGCTCAGGCCGTGCACAATCGGACTGGCCTCGCCCGGCTTGGCACCAAAGCCAATGCGAAGGTCACTGATCTGAAGCAGCTCATCGTCGCGCACGTGCTCGCTCACCGCTTGGCCTTGCTTCCGGTCGAGAAACCGTCGTCGATCATTCCGACACCCACTCCGAGAGCGATGAGCACCAACGCTGGGAGGGTGGATATCCACCATGCCGACAGCAGGAAGGGCTGACCCCCCGCAATGATCGACCCGAGATCGGCAACTGGCGGCTGAGTGCCGAAGCCCAAGTAGGACATCGCCGCGAGCACGACCATCGCCGCGACGACATCCATCGTCGCGAAGGTCAGGCTCGGACGAATCACGTTGGGGATCACATGACGGAACAGGATGCGGGCGGGCGAGTAGCCGAGCGACTTGGTGGCCATGATGAACTCGTGTTCTCTCAGGGAGAGCACCTCTGCTCGAGCGAGTCGTGCATAGACCGCCCAGCCGACGACAACCATTCCCACGCCGACGCTGAAGGTCCCGACGCCGAGGATGACTACGGTCGCGAGCACAACCACGATGAAGGGAATCGCGATCGCGGTGTCGACGACGCGAGAAAGGAAGGCGTCAACCCAGCCTCCCGCGTACGCGACGAGGGATCCGATGATCGTGCCGATCACGACTGTCGCAATGGTGACCAGAACCCCGGCAAGCAGGGAGATCTGGGTGCCGACGAGGGTCCTCGTCAGAACGTCCCGGCCCACGGAGTCCGTCCCCATCCAGTGCGCGAACGATGGAGGCTCGAGCGACCCGAGCACGTCGGGGGCGTTGGGTTCCCACGGAGAGAGGATCGGGCCGACGAGCGCGGCCAGTACCACCACACCAACAATGGAGGCGCCGACTTTGGTCTCCGTCGACCACGTGCCTCCGAGACGAGAACGAAATTTGATCTCAGCCATTTCTGATTGCGTTCCTGACTCGTGGGTCCAGCGCGGCCTGAAGAAGGTCGGCGACCAGACCGGCAACGATTACGACAGTGCCCGCAAGAAGTGCGATCGCCTGCACGACGGGGTAGTCGCGTCGCTCGACCGCCTGCACGAGCAGAGATCCAAGACCGGGGATGCTGAAGACCTGCTCGATCACGGCAGTGCCTCCGATGAGGAATCCGACGACGACCGCGACGATGGAGATCGTAGGGGTCACAGCATTTCGAAGTGCGTGCCGAGCGAGCACACGATTCTCCGAGTACCCACGCGCTCTGGCCGCCTCGATGTACTCGCTGTCGAGCACGCGCTTCATACTCGAACGCAGAGTGCGGAGCACAACTGCGACCAGGGATAGCGCAATGGCGATCGCGGGGAGTGTGAGCGTGCGGAACGCTCCTACCAGCCCTGGCTGATAACCCGAGACCGGAAACAATCCCCAGGCGATACCAAAGATGAGAGCGAGCACGAGCCCGACCCAGAAGGCAGGCATCGCAAGAAGTGCCGTCGCGAGGATTCGCAGCGTGAAGTCGGCAACGGTTCCGCTGCGGACAGCCGCGAAGACGCCGAGCACTCCGCCGAAGATCACCGCGAGAAGGAGTCCGTAGGTGATGAGATAGGCGCTGGGCTCCATGCGCGAGGCGACGAGAGTCTGGATCGACTGGCCGAAGGTCACGGACTCGCCGAGGTCGCCAGTGACGATCCTCGTGAGGTACGTCCACAGTTGCGTGAGCATCGGTTCATTGAGGCCCAGTCGCTCTCGGACCGTCTCCACATACTCGGCCGGCACTCGCTCACCGAGCATGATCCTCACCGGGTCGCCCGGCACGGCCTGGAGAATCAGAAACACAACGATCACCAGGCCGAGCAGTTGGGCCAGACCGAGAAGAAGCCTCCGGAAGAGGTAGTTCAGCACGCTTACCTACCTCTTCCGGAGCTTGTCTTCGAACTTCACTATTCGGAGAACCTTAGCCAGCGATCCAGGTCGTGGTGAAGGTGCTCTGTCCAATCGGGTTCGTGGTGAACCCGCATACCTCGTTGAGGTGTCCGTTCACGAGGGGCAGGTTGAGCACGTTGATGGCCGGCTGCGCCTCGAGCATCGCCGCCTGGATGGCTGGCCACTTGGCCGCGCGCTCGTCCTCGTCAGTGGTTCCCGTGAAGTCAAGAACCATTGCCTCGACCGCGGGGTCGTTCCACCAGGTGAAGAACCCGTTCGTCCCACCCTGCACGCCATAGAACTCGGCGAACTCATCCGGGATCGGGACGTCGCTGGCCGCGAACGAGTAGGGCAGCATCATGTCGTAGGTGCCTCCCGTGAAGTTCTTGCTCAGCGTTGCCTGATCTTCGGGGAGCAGCTCGACAGTCGCACCGAGCTCGGCCCAAGATGCCTGCAGCACTGCGGCCAGGCTTTCGAAGGCAGCGTTGCCGCTCGGGTACTCGAGCGTCGCCGTGAAGCCATCCGGGTAGGCGGAATCCGCGATGAGAGCCTTCGCCGCTTCGAGGTCGAACGGAGTCGGCGCAATCTCCGAGCCATCAGCATCGAATCGCAGGCGCGGAAGGATGCTGTTGGGAGACTCGCCCATGCCGAAGTAGATCTTCTCGTTGACAGCGTCGCGATCGATCGCGAGCGACAGCGCCTGACGCACGTTCTGATCGGCGAACGGCCCCTGCTGGTTGTTGAGCGACAGCAGGATCCATGACGGAATCGAGAACTCGTCGATCGTCAGCGACGCCTCGGACTGCAGCGCCTCCACCTGAGACCACGGCACGTTGTCGACCATCTGAACATCCCCGGAGCGCAGGGCGAGCGTGCGGCTGTTGTCGTCAGTGACAAAGCGGAAAGCGACGCTGTCGAGCAGTGGTCCTGAGGCATCCCAATAGTTGTCGTTCTTCACGAAGCTGATCGATGAGCCCTTGACCCACTCGTCAACGACGAACGGGCCGCTTCCGATCGGAGCGTCGAAGAACGAATCCCCCGCTGCCTCAGCTTCTTCCTGCGGAATGATTCCGGCGGTCACCATAGCAAGCGAGTAGAGGAAGCCACCGATGGGCTCGGTCATGTTGACCTGCACCGTGGAGTCGTCCACTACCGTCGTCGAGTCGTAGCCGCGCGCGAACGATGCCCACTGGCTCACGTCGGGGTTGGACCAGTTGTCGAGGGTGTACTTCACATCGGCTGCGGTGACCTGACGTCCATTGGAGAACTTTGCGCCCTCGCGAATGTGGAAGGTGTGGGTTAGGCCGTCGTCTGACGTGCTCCATTCGTCCGCGACACCGCCGACGAGATCCTGAGACTTTCCGGTCGGATCCATGCGAATGAGGGTCTCGAAGACCATGTTCAGGGCTTCGGTGTCACCGAAGCCGCCCGGAGTTGAGTAGGGGCTGAGCGAGAGCGTCTCGTTCTGCTTGGCGACGGTGATCGCTCCACCCGCTACGGGAGTTGATGTGCAGCGGCTATCGCTGGCACCCGGCGTCGTGGGCTCTCCGCCAGCCGTACAGCCGACGAGGCCGATAGCTAGCGCAGCGCCCGCCGCGATCGAGATTGTTGAACGAAACTTCACGGTGCCTCCTGGGGTGTGTCGAAACTTTCCAATTCACACACGTGAACTATGGTTCACATGTGACCACACGTTAGCAGGGGGACTGTACCGCCGCAAGCATTCGATGTGTGCCGCGAGCGCGGATGCGGCAGCGAGCAGCGCGCCCGTGCCGATGCACGTACAGATGTCCGGGACGACCGAATCGGTCAACGCGAGGCAGCACCACTGGTGACGGAGCAGCTCAGCACGCTGCGGGTTGACGCCACCCGGCATCGCCACGATTGAACGATCCGTGCCGTTGCGCCCGAGCGCTCAGCCCAGATCCTGAAGCGCCTCGATCAGTTCGTCCACGGTGTGTGCTGCATTCGACGGATGCCGCAGCGGCCTGTCACGGTGCAGCACATAGTGGTTGCGCCGCCCCCGCCGTTCGCGCTCGAGATACCCTTCGGTCTCGAGGTCGTTGAGGATCGTGACCGCACTGCGAGTGGTGATACCCGCTGCGGCCGCAAGCTCCTCGAGCGTGGCATCCGGATTCTGGGCCACCCGCAGCAGCAGGTGGGCGTGGTGCGTGAGGAAGGTCCAGTGCGCCATGGCTCCATTGTGTCCGCTCAGTGTCGGTTGCGCGTGCCGTCGGAGAGTTCGTCGTCGGTTGCCTCCCGGAAGATGCCCGCGTTCGCGGCATCCACCGGTCGACGCCCCTGGCCCCGGGTGGCGATGAGGCTCGCGACGATCGTCACGGCAAGGATGCCGAGGATGATCGCGAGCGACAGCGTGGTCGGCACCTTCCAGATGTCGTGCAGGGCCATCTTCACGCCGACCCAGATGAGGATCGCCGCGAGTCCGATCTTGAGATAGACGAAGCGGTGCACGAGGTCGGCGAGGAGGAAGTACATCGCCCGCAGACCGAGGATCGCGAAGGCGTTGGCCGTGAACACGAGGAACGCCTCGTCGGTCACGGCGAAGATCGCGGGGATCGAGTCAACAGCGAAGACGATGTCGGTGACCTCGATGAGCACGAGCACGGCGAGCAGAGGCGTGGCCACCAGCGCGCCGCCCACCCGGGTGACGAGCTTCTGGCCGTGGTACGCGTCGGTCATCGGCACGAACCGGCGGAACAGCTTCAGCACCCGCGAGTTCGTCGGGTCGCCGTGGTCGTTGCGATGCCGCAGCATCTGGATGCCCGTGAAGACGAGCAGCGCCGCGAACACGTAGAGCACCCAGGCGAAGTTCTGCAGCAGCACTGCACCCGCAGCGATGAAGATGCCGCGGAACACGAGCGCTCCGAGTACCCCGAGGAAGAGCACGCGGTGCTGGTACTGCGCCGGCACTCCGAAGCTGGCAAAGATGATCGCCCAGACGAAGACGTTGTCGACGGCGAGCGACTTCTCGATGACGAAGCCGGCGAAGTACTGCTGGCCGAACTCGGCGCCGAACAGCAGCCACACGATCACGCCGAAGCTCAGGCCGCTGAGCACCCAGAAGATTGACCATCCGGATGCCTCGCGCAATCCGATCACGTGGGCCTGACGGTGCGCGACGAGGTCGATGACGAGCATGACGATGATGACGCCGATCACGGCGAGCCAGGCCCAGAAGGGGATGTCCAAGAAGGTCCTTTCGTGTGTGTAACCACTGAAGCAGACTTCACCTATTGGACTCAATACATGAAGCACACTTCACAGGAATCTGGAAGGAACGCAGTCCCGGCCCCGCTCGCCGCGCCGCTGCGGACAACCGTCGGATGCACCCGCTCACCACAGCTACTCCCCGGGGAGTAATTCGTCCCGCATCGCTATCGGCGCACGAAATCTGCAGCTACTGTACAGACAATTACAGTCCCTGCACTTTGAGAGGACCCGAACATGGAACGGGAATTGGTGGTCGATGCTCGAGGCATCGGAAAGGACTACGGGAGGGGATCGGCGCGCTTCAGTGCGTTGAAGGATGTCACCCTCCAGATAGCGAAGGGCGAGTGCGTCGCGATCGTCGGCAAGAGCGGATCCGGCAAGTCGACTCTGATGCACGTGCTCGCTCTGCTCGACGCACCCGACTCGGGCACGCTCGCGATCGACGGCGTCGACACGAAGAAGCTCTCGACCGGGCAGCTCAACACCCTGCGCAATCGCACGTTCGGGTTCGTGTTCCAGCAGTTCTTCCTCACCCCGGGCACCTCAGTGCTCGACAACGTCACGTTGCCTCTGGAGATCGCCGGCCTGTCGCCCCGACTCCGTCGCGAGAAGGGGATGGCGGTGCTCGAACAACTCGAGCTCGCCGATAAGGCCCGGAGCAACGCCAATGACCTTTCGGGCGGCCAGAAGCAGCGCGTCGTGATCGCGCGCGCTCTCGTGGGCAACCCCGGAGTGATCTTCGCCGACGAACCGACGGGCAACCTCGACAGCGCTACGGGTGCGGTCGTGGAGGAGACCCTGTTCGCGCTCAACCGGGACCACGGCATCACCCTGATCATCGTCACTCATGACGACGAACTCGCCGCCCGCTGCGACCGCCAGATCTTTCTGCGCGACGGCGCGATCGTGTCCGACAGCGCGACGACGGGGGTGGCGGCGTGAGAACCACCGACCTGGTCGCCAAGGCGGCCCGCAACACCTTCCGGAGCAAGACGCGCACGACCCTCACGGTGCTCGCACTGTTCGTCGGCGCCTTCACGCTCACCCTTACCACTGCGGTGGGTGCCGGCGTGACCGACTACGTCACCAAGCAGGTGGACTCCCTCGGAGCGGATGACGTGTTCATCGTCACCCGCACGGCGGCGGCCACCACAGACGGCCCCACGAAGTACGACCCCGAGACCTCCTCGGCCTCGACCGGCGCGACCGCGCCCGGGCTGCCGGGTGCGTCCGGCAGCGACCCCCTCACCGCGGGTGACCTCGACGAACTCGCAGCGTTCGAGGGCATCGTCAGCGTCGACCCCATCCAGACCGCCGCGGTGGACTTCGTGCAGTACGACGGGGGTGACCGCTTCGAGTTGACGATCAATCCGACGTCGTCGGTCACGAAATCGGACCTCGTCGCGGGTGCGCAGCTGGACCAATCGTCCACGAACCGCCAGCTCATGCTGCCGTCGGACTTCGTCGAGCCGCTCGGGTTCGCCGACGCCGAAGCAGCGGTGGGCAGCACGGTGACGTTGGGCATCACCGACGTTCTCGGTGCGCAATCGACGGTGGAGGCGACGATCGTCGGAGTCTCGCAGCAGTCGCTGCTGAGCTCGGGAGCCGGCGCCAACCAGGCCCTCGTGAGCGAACTCGTCGACGTGCAGTCGGCCGGAATCGACACGGGTGACCCGCGATACGCGATCGCGGTCGCGCGATTCGACACGTCGCTGACGACCGACGAGGTCGCGGCCCTCAAGGCGGACATCGTCGGGGCGGGGTACGGTGCCCAGACGATCCAGGATCAGCTCGGTGTGATCAAGACGGTGATCGACGGCATCATCGGCGTACTGAACGCGTTCGCGGTCGTGGCACTGCTCGCCGCCGCCTTCGGCATCGTGAACACCCTGCTCATGAGTGTGCAGGAGCGCACCCGCGAGATTGGCCTCATGAAGGCAATGGGGATGCGCAGCCGAACCGTCTTCGCCCTCTTCAGCCTCGAGGCCACCTTCATCGGATTCCTCGGCAGCGCCATCGGGGCGGGCGTCGCCATCCTGCTCGGTACCGCTCTCAGCGGGGCGCTCAGTGCGGGTCCACTCGCAGCACTACCTGGCCTGAACATCCTCCTGTTCGAGCCGATGTCGATCCTCGGGATAGTCCTGCTGATCATGGTGATCGCGTTCCTCGCGGGCACCCTGCCTGCCAGCCGTGCGGCCCGGAAGAATCCCATCGAATCACTACGCTACGAGTAGAGGGTAAGGAGGTCACCGCATGGAACGCTCGCGCAGCGCGCGCCACGCGGTGACCTCCCGCACGATCGAGGAGAACGCGGTGCGGCTCGTGCTCGAGCACGGGCTCGATGCGGTGACCGTGGACATGATCTGCGAGGCCGCAGGAATCTCGCAGCGCACGTTCTTCAACCACTTCCCCACGAAGATCGACGCGATCGTCGGCGCCGCCGGGCCGAAGGTGGATGAGGCAGCCGTGCGGCGCTTCCTCGCGTCAAGCAGCCCGGACCTGGTCGGCGACCTGCTCGAGCTCGTCATGCATCTCGCGCCCGGCGACCCCTCCAATCCGGGCTTGATGGAGGCGCGGTGGAGGCTGATCACCACGACGCCTGCCCTGCTGCAGCTCGAGATGGACCGCATGATCTCCGTGCAACGGGAGATGGTGGACATCCTCGTGATGCGCCTCACCCGACACGCGAACTCGGGCGAGACGCCGGAGGAGATCCGCGACCAAGCCGACCTGCTGAGTCACCTGGTCGCCGGAATGATCCGGTTCTCGATCGAGGCCCCGGGCCCACGGCGGATGCCCGGACCGATCAACCTGGAGCGCACCCGCGCCGTGCTTCGGCAGCTTCTGCCGAAGTTGGTCGACTAGTTGGCCTATCTGGTACACCCCCCGGGACTTGAACCCGGAACCCACTGATTAAGAGTCAGTTGCTCTGCCAATTGAGCTAGAGGTGCTGGGGCCCATCGCACGCGAGTGGGCCGACGAACAAGATTAGCATGAGTCGAGGAGCAGAAGGAGTGCGATGAGTACGCGACTGGAGGCGGGGGCTGCGGCACCCGAATTCACCCTGAGGGACCAGACCGGGGCATCCGTGTCGCTGGCCGATCTGAAGGGGCAGAAGGTGATCCTGTACTTCTACCCGGAGGCCCTCACCGAGGCCTGCACGAAGCAGGCGTGCGACTTCCGCGACAGCCTCAACTCGCTCAAGTCGGCGGGCTACACAGTCGTCGGCGTGTCGCGTGACGAGCCGGAGAAGCTCGCCGAGTTCGTCAAGCGCGACGGACTGAACTTCACGCTGTTGAGCGACCCCGACCGCGCGGTGCACGAGCTCTACGGCGTGTGGGGCGAGAAGAGCATGTACGGCAAGACTGTGGTGGGCGTCATCCGGTCGACGTTCGTCATCGACGAGAACGGCGTCGTGACTCTGCCCCTGTACAACGTGAAGGCGACCGGCCACGTGGCCAGCCTGCGCAAGAAGCTGGGCCTCGCCGCCTGATGGCCGAGCACGCGTCGCGCCACGTCGCCTCGCTGAGGGGCGGGGTCAGTCAGTACTCCAGCGGGCTCGGCTCGATCACCTCCGTGACTGCGGAGACGTTCCCGATTCTGAAGAACCTCTCCATCAAGCGCCTGGTGCTCGCACCCGGAACGATCCGCGAGCCGCACTGGCATGCCAACGCCAACGAGCTCACGTACTGCATCTCGGGCACGGTGCTCGTCTCCGTGCTCGACACCGGCAGCGTCGTCTCGGCGTTCACGATCGAGGCGGGCCAGATGTTCCACATCCCGTCGGGATCCCTGCACCACATCGAGAACATCGGTGACACCGAGGCCGAGCTGATCGTCGCCTTCCGTCACGAACTGCCCCAGGACTTCTCCCTGTGGTCGGGCTTCGGTGCGATGACGGATGCCGTGCTCGGCAACACCTTCTCCACGCCTTCCAGCACTTGGGCTTCGATCCCGCGGGACACCACCCCCCGTTACCTCGTCGCCCGCCCCGGCGACCCCGTTATCCCCGACGGCGCGGCCTTCCCCAACCCGCACAAGTTCGACGTCGAGTCGCAGAGCGCTCCGGTGTCGAGCCCGGTGGGTAGTGCCAAGCTCGCCCGCGAAGGGTTCTGGCCGTCGCTGACCAACATCTCGATGTACTCGCTGCGGGTGCGTGAAGACGGTATGCGCGAGCCCCACTGGCATCCGGTCACCTCGGAGATGGGCTACATTCACGCCGGTCACGCGCGCATGACGATCCTCGACCCCGACGGCCGGCTCGACACCTACCTGCTCGAGCCCGGTGACGTGTACTTCGTGCCCGCCTCGTACCCGCATCACATCGAGGTGATCGGCGACGACGACATCCACTTCCTCGTGTTCTTCGACCAGGCCACGCCCGCCGACATCGGCTACCGAGCGGCCGCCTCGGCCTACTCGCCGGAGGTGCTCGCAGCGACGTTCAGCGTGCCGCTGGCCAACTGGCCGGCACTGCCGTTCACGCCCGAGGATCCGCTGATCGTCGCGAAGCAGAACCCGAGCGACCCGGTCGCCTAGGATCGCTTCGTCGCCTGCACGACCGACGGTGTGAACACCAGCACGAGAACGGCGAGGGCGGGTATCAGCAGCGCCCAGCCGATCGCGGGCTGCGCGAAGAGGCCCTGGAAGCATCCGATCGCCACCGCGATCTGCAGCACCTGCCAGGTGATCGCCGCGCCGCGGATCCACGGGCTGGCGCGCAGGGTGTTGACCGCGATGACCCCGAGCCAGGCGGCGGCGATGCCAGTGAGCACGGTCAGGAAGAGCGCGCTGGCCAGCGATGCTGGCGTCGCAATGAGCAACTCGACCACGAGGTAGACGGTCGCCGCGACCAGCAGTGCACACTCTGCGAACAGCAGAACGGCGAGCACAACCAGCAGCGGATTCCGGGGATCGTTCACCTTCGCGTCATCCGCTGTACTCACAGTGTCGTCCCATACAAAACCATTGATTTGCATCTACCGGTGTGAGAGTCTATATGAGGTTGATTTCACGCTCCCAGTGTCGCGGGCGGATCCCCCAGGAATTCTCACCCGATACACCAGATGGCTGTTTTCGTCAGCGTCTGCCCCGCGGTCTAGTCCACCGCGTGCACCGAAGGAGCAACACCATGGATTGGCGCGACAAGGCTGCCTGCCTCACCGCAGACCCCGAGCTCTTCTTCCCGGTCGGTAACACCGGCCCGGCTGTCGACCAGATCGACAAGGCGAAGGCTGTGTGCGGTCGCTGCTCCGTCACCGAGATGTGCCTCCAGTACGCCCTCGACACCTCGCAGGATTCCGGCGTGTGGGGTGGCCTCAGCGAAGACGAGCGTCGCGCCCTCAAGCGTCGCGCAGCGCGCGCGCGCCGCGCTTCCTAGTCGCTAGGTTTCGATACGCGGCTGCGCCGCTACAGGGTTTCGATACGCGGCTGCGCCGCTACTCAACCAGCGGCCTGCGCTGACGCCTTCTTCATCCACGTCATCGGCACGTCGATCGTGACCTCGGTGCCGCTTCCCATGAGCGTGTGCCAGTCGATCGTTCCGCCCAACTCGCCCTGGATGAGGGTGCGCACGATCTGAGTTCCGAGCCCTGAGCCGACCTTGCCCTCGGGCAATCCGACGCCGTTGTCGCGCACCTTCACGCTCAGCAGGTCGTCGGTGCGCTTGGCGATGATGTCGACCTTGCCGTCGGCGCGACCCGCGAGACCGTGCTCGACGGCGTTGGTCACCAGCTCGGTCAGGGCGAGCGCGAGCGGCGTCGCGTACTCGCTCGGCAGGTGCCCGAAGCTTCCCGTCGAGGTCGGGTGCACCGTGGTGTTGTGACTCGAGGCGACCTCCGCGATGAGCTTCAGCACCCGGTCGAACACCACGTCGAAGTCGACGTTCTGGTTGAGGCCCTCGCTGAGGGTGTCGTGCACCACGGCGATGGCGGCGACGCGGCGCATGGCCTGGCCGAGCGCATCCCGGGCGACATCGCTGTGGGTGCGGCGGGCCTGGATCCTGAGCAGGGATGCCACAGTCTGCAGGTTGTTCTTGACGCGATGGTGGATCTCGCGGATCGTGGCATCCTTCGTCAGGAGTTCGCGCTCCTGGTGGCGGATCTCCGTGGCATCCCGACACAGCACGATCGCGCCGACGCGCTCCCCGCGGTTTCGGATCGGGATGGTGCGCAGCGACACCGTGACCCCGCGCGACTCGATGTCGGTGCGCCACGGCGCCCGGCCGGTGACCACGAGCGGCAGCGACTCGTCGACCGTGAGCCGGCCGTGCAGCAGGCTCGTGGTCACCTCGGCGAGCGACTCCCCCTCGAGCTCACCGGCGAAGCCCATGCGGTTGAACGCCGACAGCGCGTTGGGGCTCGCGAACGTCACCATGCCGTCGACGTCGAGCCTGATCAGACCATCGGATGCCCGGGGTGCCCCACGACGCGGACCACTCGGCGCACCCAGATCGGGAAAGTCCCCGGAGGCGATCATCGCGAACAGGTCGTTCGCGCACTCGTTGAAGGTGAGCTCCTGGCGACTCGGGGTGCGCGCCTCGCTCAGGTTGGTGTGCCGGGTGATCACCGCGATCGGAGTCTTAGTCGTCGCGCTGCCGCTAGGGCTCAGCCTGCGCAGCACCGGTACGGCGCGCACGCGCGTGGGCGTCTCCTCGTACCAGTCGGGGGTGGAGGTGTCGACGATTCGGGATGTCTCGAAGGCTTCGGTGACCTGCGCCTTCCACTCGGGCTTGATGGCCTGCCCGACGAAGTCGCGGTAGAACAAGGTCGCTGAGCTCGACGGGCGCGCATGGGAGACGGCCACGAAACCGCCCTCGGCGCTCGGCACCCACAGCACGATGTCGGCGAAGGCGAGGTCGGCCAGCAACTGCCAGTCGCCCACCAGCAGGTGCAGCCATTCGATGTCGGCCTCGCTCGAACGCCCCTGGGCCTGAACGAGATCACTGAGGGTCGACACGCGTTCAAGGCTAGCGCCCTAGCGACGCCGTCGCCCCCGCGCGGGCTCCGCGACGGGCTCGAGCCGCGCAGGATCCTGCACGGTTCCATCCCACCCAACCTGTGGGGGCAACTCGGGCGGGGACAAGACCGGTCGTCCGTCATCGAGCCACGGATCGGATTTTCCAGTCTTCGGCAACGATCGAGGAAGATTGGGTCGCTCGATTCCCTCCTTGAAACGAACGATGAGTTCGTTGTTGTCGGTACCCGAGGCATCCTTCATCGCAAGGTTGGCGAAGACTTCAGCCTGACGTTCGGATCCCATATGGAGCGTGTGGTGCTTGCACCAGATGAGGAGGTCAACGGCCGATTCCGCTTGGACAGGTAGTCCCGCCTGAGCCAGGACGCGCGCAGCAGCAGCCAATGCCCACAGCGATTCACTGGCGCCGTACGGGGGTATCGCCTTGAAATCACGCGAGATATGCGCAATCGCATTCAGCGCGAGATCTATCGCATCGGTGAGATCCGCACGTGATGGACGATATCTCCCGGGACTGTCTCTTTGCGGTACGCCCGCAAGGGAAGTGATGAACCACGCCAACTGATGCTGAGCTGCCTGACGCTGTACGTCGAGTCCCTTCGTGGAGGTCTCAGTGCTTCTAGGAATCCGCCGGACGTAGTGGATCATCAGACCTGCTAGTGCCAAACGATCGCGAGAGATCCTCTGTTCGACCAGTGGCAATGAGGTATCGCGGCTTCCTGGCCGCGCCTTCGTCGCCGGAGCGATCCACCACGCCCACAGACGGGCGCGACCCGGTTTCCACTGCCGCGGGTCGGCACTCTGCGCGATCCAGGTCATTCGGTACTCCTCGGCGACCCTCTCGAGGAGCACACCTATCAGTTGGCCGAACCTCTGATGGTTGGCTTGCAGCAACATCTCGTGAATCGGCATCAGAGGGTCGCGGAGTCCAAAGTTCTTGCGATTGCTGTTGATCGAGAATGAATGAATGGGGTCTTCCTTCGACGCCGGTTCACGAAATCGAAAGGAGATGAGTCCCCATTCCACGGCGTCGTGGGGCCGAATCTTCCGGGCAAATCGCCGCGCGACGGTAACCGGGTCGAGATTGGAAAGCAGCGTAAGGCCAAGAGCGAGGGCAGTGAGGGCGAGAAAGACGACAGCGGTCGCCGCACATCCAGCCGCGAGGCGAGAAGGGTCATGAAGGATGGGCTGACCGCCCCACAGCACCGGAAATGTCCAGGCAGGGCAGTCAACGGCAACCGTCGGATCGCAGGTCTTCGAGGCGAGAGCAACTAAGCCCGCAACCACAGCGATCATGGTGCTGATGACGATCGGTAGGTATCGGGAAACCCTGTAGATCTCAGTAATGCCGTGCTGAGCGATTCCCACCACCCTGAGCTGGGCAGTCAGGAAGAAGATGGTCGTGGTGAGTCCGCCAAGGGTCGCCGCGGAACTGATCGCCACTGCCGCTAGCTGCGGAGTGTGGTCGACCGGTATGCCTTGCCACCCGATCGTCACCATCGTGGGTAGGAGGACGGCAGCGGCGAGCCACGGGATCAGCCCGACTACACCCGCCCCCGTCGAGAGTCTCCTCGCCTTCAAGTCGTAGGCCGCGAGGCGTTGACGTTTCACTATCACCAACCTCCACCCTGGCCGATGGGTTTCGGCGAAAGCAGTCTAGTGATTCAGTGAGTGCTGCTCATAACCATAGGACACGTATCCCGAAGCGTCGCAATTGGCTAGCGCCCTAGCGGCGCCGTCGCCCCCGCGCGGGCTCGGCGACGGGGGCGAGCCGCAGCGCGACCAGGTCGGCGATCGCGCGACGGGCGCCCGACCGGGGCGACACGTCGAGCAGAGTGCGGCCGCTGAGCACCGCCCCGTCGACCGCGTTCTGGTCATGCGGCACGAGCACGGGGTCGTCGATGCCGCCGAACCGCGCGAGCGTCTGGCGCACCTGCGCCGCGGGCCCCAGCCCGATCGCGGATGCCCGCACCCGGTTCATGACGACGTCGACGCGCCCGGCGCCACTGACCTCCAGCAGCTCGACGTGAGCGCGCAGAAAGCGGGACATCCCCACCGGGTCGGCCGAACCAACGGCGACCACCCGGTCGGCCTCGCGCAACGCGGCGACCGTCGCGCCGTTGCGCCGCGGGGCGAAGAGGTCGCTCGAAATCTCCTCGTCGTTCTCCAGGCTCGACGCCATGTCGATCACCGTGTAGTCGACCCACTCGCGGCATCGCTGGATGACTCCCGTGACCCGTTCCGCCGAGAGCTCGGGCCAGCGCCGGGGCGCACCGATCCCGGTCAGCACCCTGAAGCTCGATGCGCCCTGGTAGACGTCGCTCACGCGGTCCAGTTCCTCGGGGGTGAGGGTGTCGCTGCTGGCGAGGCGACAGGCGGCCGCGAACCCGGGAGCCTCATCCAGCAGACCGAGTGTCGGTGCGACCGAGGCGCCGTGGGTATCGACGTCGGCAAGCGCGACGCGGTGGCCGAGCGCCGCCAGTTCGCTCGCGATGCCGATGGCGAGAGTCGTGCGGCCGGGGGCGCCCGACGGTCCCCAGACGGCGATGACCTGACCCCGTGTGACAGCCGGCGTGGTGACGGCGGCGGGGCCGCGCGAGCCGCCGAGCATGAGTTCGATCGTCGGCCAGTCGGCCGTGGCATCCGTCGTCTCATACAGTCCGAGGGATGCCGCGTGCCGCCGGCCCATCTCGTCGGCGACGAGCGCGACCACCCGCACCCCCAGATCGTCGCACGCGGCGAGCACCCGGGGCGTCAGGTACTGCGGGCTGGCAGACACGACTGCCGCACCGGGGCGCAGAGCTCGCACCACCACCTCGAGCTCCTGCGCGCTGCCGGAGCTCGCGAGCACCTCGTGACCGTAACGGTTCGCGTCGGAGCGCAGCCGCGCCTCGTGGTCGGCGGGCAGCCCTAGTACGAGCGATACCACCTCAGCCGCCGAGCGGGATCGAGGCGGGCACGATCGACAGCGCCGCATCGTTGGCGACGGCCGCGAGCACGGCGGCGATGCGGATGCGCGGAACGAGCACCTCGATGCCGGTCACTCCCCCGCCTGTGACGATCGTGCGGGTCTCCACCAGCCGCACGACGAGCGCACCGGTGACGACCACCCCGGGTTCTCCGAAGCCGCCGTCGACGGCCTGCGCCGCCCAGACATCCACCGAAGCTCCGGGCTCCACGGATGCCGCAAGCGCCCCCTCCACGCTGAGCACAAGCGGCGCGAGCCGCTCGCCGTCGACCTCACCCACCGCGTCGACGGGGATCAGCTCGCCCGCTCCGATCGCCCGGGTCACCACGACCCCCTCAGCCGGCACATCGCCGGGCGCGAGATAGCGGTCGGCCGACGAGTCGAGGCGCACGCTGCGCACCTCGAGGTCGGACTCGCCAACCCGATCACCCGGGGCCAGCGCCGCCGGCGCCGCGAGCACGGTGATGCTGTCGTCGGCGGCCGACACGATCGCCAGCACCCCGGCGACGGAGCCCGCCACCAGCAGCACGCCGATGAGCAGGCGGGGGTCGAGCAGGAACGCTCGGGCGGGGCTGCGGGACATGGCTGACCTCTTCGTTCGTCGGACAGCCCATGCTTGCGATCGGCCGCGAGCGGCGGCGCGAGTTATCCACACACCCGTTCGGGTCCATCGGGCGCGCGCATAATCGAGGCATGAACGATGCCACCTCCGCGGGCCTCGGTCGGTTTCTCACGCTGGCTGACGCGGCCGATCTCCTGAACGTCACCCCCACCCAGGTGCGTGAGCTCGTGCTGTCCGGCGAGCTGCCCGCCATCCGTGTGGGGGCCCAGGGCCAGTGGCGCGTCGAGCGCACGGTGCTCGAGGGCTACATCGATGCCCTCTACGAGCAGGCCCGCCGGCTCAGCCTGTGGAACCAGGCCGAGTTCGACCAGCTGCCCGAGTACACCTTCGGCGAGACCCAGTAGCTGCCCGCCTCGCGGCAGCGTCAGTAGCTCACCAGCACGATCTGCGCCAGCGGCACGACCCGCACCTCGCGCACCGCCGTGTTGCGTCGGGCGCTGCCGGGCTCGTGCATCGCCAGGTCGAGGTGGTCGCGACCGACCCTGTCGATCGTTCCGTGCAGGGTGGTGGCGCCGACCACGAGATCGAGAGCCCACCGCCGCCGACAGAGGTCGCGGAGCACGAACGGCAGCCCCAACCGCATCGACAGGGATGCCTCGGCGCGGGCATCCCGCACCGGAACCAGACTCGGCTCCACCTGACCCGGCGCAAGCACGAGCGAGGCGATGGACGCGAGCGGCACGAGGCACCGCGCGCTGCGAACCGCACCCTCTGCGACCGTCGCCGAGAACCAGTCGCGGCCGAGGGTGTCGATGTCGGCGACGAGTCGCTCACCGGTTGTGAGCGTCAGACCGATCGGATGCCCCGCCTCGTGCAGCGCTGCGACGCGGTCGCGCACCGACAGCCGCCCCAACCTCAGCCGCTCCTCCTCGATGCCGAGATCCTGCTCCTCGGCCGTGAGCTCGCGCTCGAGCTGGCCCTCGAGGTCGTCGAAGAGGTGGTCCCAGCGCATGGGGTGACCCTAGACCGGCACATCCCGGCTGGGAAACGGGTTATCCACAGCTTGATCGCGAGCATGGACAGAGGGGCCCCGACCTGCTTAGGTGGTCTCTACCCGCCGCAGGGTTGACAGGAATTTCTGGCAATTCTGTGAGGTGGGTGTCGATGAGTTCAGCGCTTCCGTCCAAGGTCATCCGCGCGCGGTTCGAGCCAGACGAGTTCTTCGGCCTGCAGCCGACCTCGACCAGCTCACTGCCCAATCCCGCGCCCCTGGTTGAGAACCTCACGCGCTGCGTGATCGAGATTCTCGCCGGAGCGCGCGATCTCGAACAGATCTCGCGCTGGGTCACCGACGACGTCTACCGTCACCTGCTCAAACGCGTCGTGCTCTCCGCCCGCGCCCGGCAGGCCAAGGGCCAGCCCATCGCAAGACCCACGTTCGGCATCGGTTCGACGACCATCTGCGAGCCAGCGGATGGCGTCGTCGAAGCCGTGGTGATCGTGCGCGGCCGCGCGCGCACCCGGGCGGTCGCGATCAGGCTCGAGGGCATGGACAACCGCTGGCGGGCGAGCGCGATCAACGTGCTCTGACGCCGGACGCGCTCGGGCTAGGGAGCGCGCAGGTTAGGGTCGCGCGCAGGCTAGGGCGCGTTCCAGCCGGCGATCTCAACGCTCAGCGCGGTGGCCGAGGCCACCAGAGTGTCGCCGAGGGGGATGCACGCGTCATCCGGTGCGAAGTCGCAGACGGCATCGGAATAGGCGGCAGTGTCTGTCGCTGCCTGCGCCGCCGTCGGGGCCGAACCCTCAAGGCCGGCGATCGACGACGCCGAGTCGGGAGCGATATTGACGGTGTCGGCCAGCAGCGGGGCCAGGTCGTTGACGCCCTGCACGATGCCCGAGATCTGGATGTTGCAGTTGAAGTCGCCGGCCACCACCTTGTCCATGGTGCAGTCCTGCGCATCCCAGAATCCGAGGAAGTCAGACAGCGAGGTGCGCGCATCGTCGACGGCCGTGAACCAGGCGTCGTCGGGCACGAAGTCGCCCGTACCAGCGGGCACGTCGCTCGGCTGGTCGGCGCCGGCTGTGGGCCCATCGGTCGGTTGGTCGGCGGGAACCGACGGTGACGAACAGGCAGTGAGGGCCACCGCGAGAACCGCGGCAGACAGGGTTGAGATCAGGGTCGTGTGCTTGATGGGGTGCTGAGCCATGACGAATACTCTAGGCAACCTGAGCGGCGATCCGCATCGGTTGATTCGCCATTCGGGCATCAGTCGTTCCACTGATGCCCCGAACGGGCCAGCGAGGAGCTGCTAGTTGCCGCGGCGCTCCTGGGCACGACGTTCGGCGCGGTTCTGCGGCGGCGGGGTGCCGTCGTCGGTGCGCTGACCGAACGCCCCGCGCGCGGCGGGCTGCTGCGGTTGCGGCTGCTGGGGGGCAACCGTGCGCTGCTGCGCTGCCGCTGCCTGCTGTGCGCGAGCCGTGGCCGCCCGCTCGACCTGGCCGCGCTGGTTGCGCACCTCCAGGTCACCCGACGCGTCCTCGCTCGGAGCCGTGTAGGTGAGCTGGTTGACGGGCGCGGCCGGAGCCTGGAGTCCGCGGGCCTGCACGGTGGGGCCGGCCGTTCCGCCGGTCACCTCGACCTCGAGGTTGAACAGGAAGCCGACGGCCTCCTCGCGGATCGCCGCCATCATCGACTGGTACAGCGCGAAGCCCTCACGCTGGTACTCGACCAGCGGGTCGCGCTGCGCCATCGCGCGCAGTCCGATGCCGTCCTTGAGGTAGTCCATCTCGTAGAGGTGGTCGCGCCAGCGGCGGTCGATGACGCTGAGCACCACGCGACGCTCGAGCTCGCGCATGGCGGGCTCGCCGAGCTGCTGCTCGCGGCGGCGGTAGGCGAGCCGGGCATCCGACAAGATCTCCTTGGTGAGGAACGCCGTGGTGACGCGCCCGCGGGTGCCAGCCTCGCTGAGCACCTCGTCGACCGTGATCGAGATCGGGTAGAGGGTCTTGAGCTCGGTCCACAGGGCGTCGAAGTCCCAGTCGTCGGAGTGACCCTCACCGGTGTGCACCTCGATGACCTCGGTGATCACGTCGTCGAGGAACTTCGAGACCCGATCCTGCAGGTCGTCGCCCTCGAGGATGTGGCGGCGGTCGCTGTAGATCGCCTCGCGCTGGCGGTTGAGCACATCGTCGTACTTGAGCACGTTCTTGCGGATCTCCGCGTTGCGCGCCTCGACCTGGCTCTGTGCGCTGCGGATGGCGCGGCTCACGACCTTGGACTCGATGGCCATGTCGTCCGGCATCGCGCTGCGGCCCATGAGCGCCTCGGCGGCACCGGAGTTGAACAGGCGCATGAGGTCATCCTGAAGCGACAGGTAGAAGCGGCTCTCGCCCGGGTCACCCTGACGGCCGGAGCGACCACGCAGCTGGTTGTCGATGCGGCGCGACTCGTGACGCTCGGTGCCCAGCACGTAGAGTCCGCCGACCTCGACGACCTTCGCCGCCTCGGTCTCAACCTCGCGCTTGACCGACTCGTACACGGCATCCCAAGCGGCTTCGTACTCGTCGGGGGTGTCGACGGGGCTGAGGCCCTTCGCGTTCATCTGGGCGACCGCGAGGAACTCCGCGTTGCCGCCGAGCATGACGTCGGTGCCACGGCCGGCCATGTTGGTGGCGACGGTGACGGCGCCGAGGCGACCGGCCTGAGCGACGATCGCCGCCTCACGAGCGTGGTTCTTCGCGTTCAGCACCTCGTGCTTGACGCCCTTCTTGGCGAGCATCTTGGAGAGGTGCTCGCTCTTCTCGACGCTCGTGGTGCCCACGAGCACGGGCTGGCCCTTCGAGTGGCGATCGGCGATGTCCTCGACGACCTGCTCGAACTTGGACTGCTCGCTCTTGTAGACGAGGTCGGACTGGTCTTTGCGCAGCATGGGCTTGTTCGTCGGAATCGGCACGACACCGAGCTTGTAGGTGCTCATGAACTCGGCCGCCTCGGTCTCGGCGGTACCGGTCATGCCCGAGAGCTTCGAGTAGAGGCGGAAATAGTTCTGCAGCGTCACGGTGGCCAGGGTCTGGTTCTCGGCCTTGACCGCGACACCCTCCTTGGCCTCGATCGCCTGGTGGATGCCCTCGTTGTAGCGGCGACCGGCCAGGATGCGGCCGGTGTGCTCGTCGACAATGAGCACCTCACCGTTCATGACGACGTAGTCCTTGTCCTTCTTGAACAGGGCCTTGGCCTTGATCGAGTTGTTGAGGAACGAGATGAGCGGGGTGTTGGCCGACTCGTAGAGGTTGTCGATGCCGAGGTAGTCCTCGACCTTCTCGATGCCGGGCTCGAGCACACCCACGGTGCGCTTCTTCTCGTCGACCTCGTAGTCGACATCGGGGATGAGCTTGGTCGCCACACCCGCGAACTCGGTGAACCAGCGGTTCGCCTCGCCCGACGCGGGGCCGGAGATGATCAGCGGGGTGCGAGCCTCGTCGATGAGGATCGAGTCGACCTCGTCGACGATCGCGTAGTGGTGGCCACGCTGCACCATGTCCTGCGCCTGCCAGGCCATGTTGTCGCGCAGGTAGTCGAAGCCGAACTCGTTGTTGGTGCCGTACGTGATGTCGGCGGCGTACTGCTCGCGACGCTCGGCGGGGCTCTGACCGGACAGGATGCATCCGGTGGTCATGCCGAGGGCGCGGAACACGCGGCCCATCAGCTCCGATTGGTAGCTGGCCAGGTAGTCGTTGACCGTGATCACGTGCACGCCGCGGGAGGCGATCGCGTTCAGGTAGGCGGCGAGGGTCGCGACCAGGGTCTTGCCCTCACCGGTCTTCATCTCCGCGATGTTGCCGAGGTGAAGGGCCGCGCCGCCCATGAGCTGCACGTCGAAGTGACGCATACCGAGGGTGCGCACGGCAGCCTCACGCACGGCCGCGAAGGCCTCGGGGAGCAGGTCATCCAGCGATTCGCCGTTGCTGTAGCGCTCGCGCAGCTCGACGGTCTCGTGCTTGAGGTCGTCGTCGCTGAGGGTCTTGAAGTCCTCTTCGAGGTGGTTGACGGCATCCGCGTAGTTCTTGAGGCGTCGGAGAATCCGACCCTCACCCATACGAAGCGCGCGCTCGAGAACGTTGGCCACCGAATTACTCCTTCTTGTCGGGCTATCCCGACTCGACGGCACGCCGAATGGAGCGTTACCGAATCGCAATCGTACCAACTCGGGACTGGGAAAGACCTCCCGGAGCGGTTACGCGCGGCGCGAACGCTTCGCCGGCGCCTCCTGCTGCTCCTCGAGGCCGATCACCCCGTAGTCCCAGCCCTTGCGGCGGTAGACGACGCTCGGGCGGTCGGTCTCGGCGTCGATGAACAGGAAGAAGTCGTGCCCGACCAGTTCCATGTGATCGACGGCGTCGCTCACCGTCATGTGCGTCGACGGGAAGACCTTCTCGCGGATCACAACGGGCGAGTACTCCTCCTCGGCGGCGTCCACCGCCTGCACCGGGATCTCCCCGGTCGCGACGCGCTCGAGCACCTCGACACTCGCCGGGGTGATGTCGACGATGCTGAATCCGTCGGCCGACGCCTCGTGCAGCGACACGGGGCGGTGCTTGCCGCGGTGCACCTTCTTGCGGTCCTTCGACTGGCGCATCCGCTCAACCAGCTTGGCCATCGCCAGATCGAATGCCACGTACTTGTCTGAACCGGATGACTCGGCCCGCACCAGCGGGCCCGGTCCGATGAGCGTCAGCTCCACCCGGTCGTCGCCGCTGGAACCTCGGGTCTCATGGTGTCTGGCGACCTTCACCTCGAAGGCGATCGCCTTGTCGGCGAGGTGGTCTATCTTGCCGGCCTTCTCGGTCGCGTACTCCCGGAAACGGTCTGTAACCCCAACGTTTCGTCCGGTGATGGTGATGTCCATGACGCCCTCCAGCCTGCTACTAGCGCGGCCGCCGGGTCTGTCAGGCGGTCTTATGCGCCTCCTTGTCGTTACCGTACTCCTGCCCCTCGGCAATGTCACGGATCGGCAACAACCTCGGAGTAAATGCCAATGTTGCGGCGCCGAGCACGTCGCCACCGGCCGCCCTGACGGCCCGCGCGACCTCGAGAATCGTCGCCCCCGAGGTGACCACGTCGTCGACGACGATGAATGACCGACCGCTCAGATCGCGCCGCGCTCGGAAAGCACCGTCGCGATTGGCCGCCCGCTGCTCGACGCCGAGCGCCTTCTGCACGCCGGTCGCACGCACCTGATGCAGCTCGCGCACGACCCGCAGGCCGGCGCGGGACGCGAGCAGCCGAACCGGGTCGTAGCCTCTGCGGCGGTACGCGGCGCGACTGGTGGGCACGAGCAGGAGCTCGGCGGCGGGAGCCGTGCTGAGCGCTGCCGCGACTGCGGCGGCGAGGGGGCGGGAGAGGGCTGCCGCGGCATCCGTGCGCCCCTGCTCTTTGAAGGCGAGGATGACGCGCCGCACCCGACCCTCGTAGCGTGCCCCGCTGTGCACCCGCAGGCCGTCGCGCCCAGGCCCGCCCACCGACCGCACGGTCACGTCAGGTTCCAGGGCGGCCCGGCACTGGTCGCACAGGGAGCGGTCAGCGCTGTCGCACCCCGCGCAGTCCACGGGGAACAGCACCGACCGGGCGTCGAGCAGGGCATCGCGAAGGGCAGGGGGCAGGGCGCTCAGCAACGCGTCGAGCAGGGCATCACGCAGCGGCATCCCCCCACCGTGACGCCGCCGTTACGACCCGCCCGGCGCGGGCCAGCGACCCGTGGACTACTGCTTGGTCGCGAGCACGCGTGCGGAGAGGCCGGTGGTGACCCAGCTGCTGCCCTGCGGCCGCAGCACCTCTCCCGACGTGCGCAGCACGCGAAGTCCATCCGCGCCGCCGTTGCCGCCGACGATCGTCGAGGCGTCGGGCACCTGGCCGAACGTGGCGCTCGGACCGCCGATCTCGTACAGGGTCACGGGGGCGACCTCACCGCCTCGCGACACCGTGGCCACGGTGCGGGCGTCGACCCAGGTCGCATCGATCGGCGCATTGCTCGCCACCGGAAGGTACTCGAGCTGGCCCAGCGCCGTCGGTACGTTCTTCTGGTCGCGGATGATGCCCGCCACCGCCAGTCGCGGCCCGAGCGGCGTCGACAGGTAGAGCAGCAGGCGCGCCCCGTCACGCGAGACGTCGAGCGAGACGACGGCGGAATCCGCTGGCGCACTCGAGGTCAGGGCATGCTCGGTTCCGTCGATTTCGAAGGTGCTGATCGTCGCGGCGCTCTCCGCCTGAGCTGACCACACGAAGCGGAAGGGGTCGATCGACGGGGCAACCAACCCGGGCCGGGCATCCACCGGGTCGCCGAGGTCATTGCCCCGCTGAGCGACAGACACACCGTCCGGCCCTAAGAAGGCGACGTACTGCTCGTCGTTGGACAGGGTTGCCGCGGTCGCACCCCCGGCAATCACCGTCGCACTCAGGCCCTCCAGGGGTGCGACGCCCGCGCCCGTGTCGAAGCCGAACTCGGTGTCGGTGCCCACGAGCGTCGCGGGCTCGACTGACGGATCCTTGGTGGCCTGCGGCCCTGTCGCCGGCGCCGAGATGTCAATGCCACTGACGGTCATCACCACGTTGGCGACATCGAGGGTGGCGGCGAGCTGTTGGCGCATCCTGTCCCGGTCGGTGGCGCTGGCCGCGAGCGCCTCCTTGCTCAGCTCCACGGTCGCGACACCCGAGTCGATGGATGCGGTGTCGAGCGTCGTCGAGATCGGGAACGCGCTGAGCACGACGCCCTGCTGGAGCCACTGGGCAGGCCCGTCGAGCAGCTCACGCACGGCCCACCCGGGCAGGGTCGCCCTGGACGCGAACCAGCGCACGTCGGGAATCAGGTAGGTGTAGGTCGGGTCGAAGAAGTACAGCGCCCGCTCGGTGAACACGACCGAGAAGCTCGACTGGGAGAGCACGATGCCGTCGGGTCCGCCGCTGATGCGCCACTCCCCGTTCTCCTGCACGAAGGAGTAGGTGAGCACCTGCGTCGCGGGCCCCGGCTCGAAGTAGCGACCGTCGGCGTCGACATAGGCGCGGGTGGTGATCGTGTAGTCGAGAGTGTTCGGCGCCTCCCCCGGGGTGGTGGCGGGGATGCCGGTGCGGATCGTCGCGCTCGCGTCGGGTGACCACTTCGTTGCGAAGTCCTTGGTGAGGAACTCGCGAGCGATCTCATAGTTGCCCTGCGGCCCCCGCAGGGCGAGCATGAAGTCGGTGAGGATGTCCTCCGGAGCCGACCCGGCGCGCGGACCCGACGGGTCGATGACGAAGTCGGGATCGAGCTGTTCGTCGATGACCGGACCGGTCTCGACTCCGCCCGAGGTGGGGATGCCGACACAGCCGGTGAGCGCGAGGCAGACGACGAATCCCAGGATGAGCGCCCTACGCATCGAGCACCCCCAACGTCGCCGACTCCTCCGGTGGCGGTAGCTCCAGCGGCGACGACTTCAGAACCGCACCGCGCACCCGCGGAAGCGTGAGCCGGAAGCACGACCCCTCGCCCGGGGCCGACCACACCTGCAACCAGCCGCCGTGGAGCGCTGCGTCCTCGAGGGAGATCGCCAGGCCCAGTCCCGTGCCGCCGGTGGTGCGTTGGCGGGACGGGTCGGCGCGCCAGAACCGGTCGAAGACGCGTTCCATTGCGGCAGCCGTCATCCCGACACCGTAGTCGCGCACGGCGATCGCGACCGCCTCCTTGTCGCTGTCGACCCAGATGACGATGGGCCTGCCCTCGCCGTGATCGATGGCATTGCCGAGCAGGTTGGAGATGATGCGACGGATGCGACGAGCATCCACCTCGGCTTCGAAGTAGCCGCCCGGCGCAACCACCCGCAGCTCGGAGCCCTTCGATTCGGCGAGGGACGCGACGGTGTGCACGGCGTCTTCGACGAGGCGCACGAGGTTGGTGGGCTCGGTCTCCATGTCGACGGCGCCGGCGTCGTAGCGACTCATCTCGAGAAGGTCGGCGAGCAGCAGCTCGAATCGCTCGACCTGGGTGTGCAGCAGTTCGGCGGTGCGCGCAGTCGCGGGCGGGAAGGACTCGCGCTGGTCGTAGAGCACGTCACCCGCAAGGCGGATGGTGGTCAGCGGGGTACGCAGTTCGTGCGAGACGTCGGACACGAAGCGCTGCTGCACCTGGCTGAGCGCGGCCAGCCGGGTGATCTGATTCTGCAGACTCGCGGCCATGCCGTTGAACGAGCGGGCGAGCGTCGCGATGACGTCATCCCCCTTGACGGGGATGCGCACCTCGAGCTGGCCCGCCGCCAGCTTCTCGCTCGTCTCGGCGGCCAGCTGCACCGGGCCGACGACGAGCCGCACCACGATGTAGGTCACGGCACCGATGAGGAGCACGAGGGCGAACCCGCCGAAGACCAGCGTCTGCTGCACGAAACCGAGGGTCTGTGCGACATCCGCGATGTTGTACACGAGGTACAGCTCGTAGCGAGCCCCGCGGATCTCGAGGATCGACCCGATCACGAGCCCCGGCTGCTGAACCCCATCCACGGTGAGCGAGACCGACTGGGAGTGGGTGCGCAGTTCGCTCGAGCCCTGCACTGCGGCGCGAAGCTCGGGGCTGATCACCTGGTCGGTGTCGAGCCCCCGGGTCAGGATGTCCGCCGGCGTGCTCGGTCCGTCCTGTCCGGGTGAGCGCAGGATGGCGAACAGGGTGCCCGCATTGGTCGACGCGGCGCTGAGGATCGTCGTCGCGGCATCCCCCATCGTCACCTCGATCTCCTCGGATGACACCTGCTCGGCCGCCTCGCTGAAGATGCGCTGCCCGGCCAGGGTCGCCTTCTCGGAGGTGGCGGTGAGGTCGACCCGACGCGAGTCGAACAGGTTGGTGCCCACGCTGAACGACATGTAACCGCCGATGACGAAGACGGCCACCGCCGACAGCAGCACGGTGATCGCGACCGTGCGCACCTGGAGGGAGGACCGCCAGAGGCGACCCAGCTTGTCCAGCCAGGCGCGCCAGTCCAGATCGGGCATGGTCTAGGGCGTGCTGCCCGCGCGATAGCCCACGCCACGCACGGTCATGACGATCTGCGGGTTGTCGGGGTCCTCCTCGACCTTCGCGCGAAGGCGCTGCACGTGAACATTCACGAGACGGGTGTCGGCCTTGTAGTGGTAACCCCAGACCTGCTCGAGCAGCATCTCCCGGGTGAAGACCTGCTGGGGCTTCAGGGCGAGGGCGAGCAGCAACTCGAACTCCAGCGGCGTGAGGTTGATCTTGGTGTCGCCGCGCTTGACCTCGTGGCCGGCGACATCCACTGTGAGGTCACCCACGGTGAGGGTGCCGGTGGACGTCTCTGGCGTCGGCCGCAGCCGGGTGCGGATGCGCGCCACCAGCTCCTTGGGATTGAACGGCTTGACGACGTAGTCGTCGGCCCCGCTCTCGAGCCCCTTGACCACGTCGGCCGTGTCGCTCTTGGCGGTGAGCATGATGATCGGCACGCCGGATTCCTCGCGGATGCGGGCGCAGACGTCGATACCGCTCAGGCCGGGCAGCATGAGGTCCAGAAGCACCAGGTCGGGCTTGGCGGAGCGGAAGGCGTCGACTGCGGCACCGCCGTCCTCGCAGAAGTGCGGCTCGAAGCCCTCCGTGCGCAGCACGATTCCGATCATCTCCGCGAGCGCGGTGTCGTCATCGACTACAAGAATTCGCGCGTTCACTAGTCCTCGCAACTTCCTCGATCCCGCTTGTATTCACTCTGCGGGAGCTTTCGCACAAGAGTAGTCGAGTGTGAAAGCATGATTGCGATCGATCCTCGAACTAGAGCTTCAGAGAGGCCCTGACGTGACCGACAGTTCCCCGTGGCAGCCGCCCACCGATGTGACCGGTTCTGCCGCGTCCGCCGCAGGCCCGTTCGAGTCCCCGACCGGCGTTCCCGCTCCACCGGCGGGCCCGCAGGCGGGCTGGACGCCACCACCGAAGCCCGGACTCATCCCGCTGCGACCGCTCACCCTCGGCACGCTGCTGGGCGCGTCGTTCCAGGTGCTGCGGCGCAACCCGCGACCGATGTTCGGGTTCGCGCTGCTCGTGACCGGCGTGGTCTTCTTCGCGTCGTTCCTGCTCGTCGGGCTCGTCGCCCTCTTCGCGTTCTCGCGCGCCGCCAGTGCCACTGGGGCTGATTCGGCCACCGTCTCTGCCGGATCGGTCGCGCTCGTGGTGCTCGCTGGCCTCATCAGCGTCGCTCTGTCGCTTGTCGCCTCCGCGATCCTCCAGGGCGTCGTCTCGCTCGAGGTCGCGCGGGGAACGGTCGGCGAGAAGCTGCGACTCGGCGGGCTGTGGAGGGCGGCCCGGGGACGCATCGGCGCCCTCATCGGCTGGACGCTGCTGATCACCGCCGCGGTCGTCGTCGTGATCCTGCTGCTCGTGCTCATCATCGGCCTCATCGCCGCATTCGGTGGTGTCGTAGGAGCCGTGATCGCCGTTCTGCTCGGCATCGCCGCGTTCTTCGGTGCCATCGTGCTCGGTGCCTGGTTGGCGACCCGCCTGTCGCTGGTGCCGAGCGCCATCATGATCGAGCGTCTGCCGCTGCGTTCGGCGATCGGGCGTTCGTGGCAGCTGACGATCGGATTCTTCTGGAAGACCCTGGGCATCCAGTTGCTGGTCGCCGTCATCGTCTCCTTCGTGACCAACATCGTCTCGACGCCGCTGCAGCTCGTCATCGGGCTCGGCAGCTCCCTGATCAACCCCAACGATCAGCAGAGCGCGGCCCTGATCGGCATCGTCGTCGCGTACATCCTCACGGTCGTTCTGACGGTCGTGGTGGGAGCGATCGGATCGGTCATGCAGTCGGCGACCGCCGCGCTCATCTATATCGACCTGCGCATGCGCAAAGAGGGGCTCGACCTCGAACTCCAGCGTTTCGTCGAGGCGCGCCAGGCCGGTGACACCTCAGTGGGCGACCCGTATGCGCCGCCCGCCAGCAGCGTGACCTTCCCGCCAGCATCGCCACCCCCGCCAGCATCGGCACAGTGATGCTGCCCTGGGACGTTCCCGTCGACCCCGAACCGCCCGAGGCCAGGCAGTGGCTGGTCGACGAGTTGTCGAAGCCCCAGTACCAGGCCGCCAAACCCACCCTGTTCGACCAGATCGCCAAGGCGATCTCCGACTGGTTCTCGTCGCTGCAGATCGGAACGGTCGAAGGACCACCCGCCTTCGGACTTGGGGTGATCCTCGTGCTCGTCGCCGCCGCGCTGGTGGTGGCCTTCCTGATCTTCGGGGTGCCGCGACTCAACCGCCGATCCCGGGTCGCGGGCGTGCTCTTCGGCGACGACGACGATCGCGGCTCGGCCGATATGCGACGGGATGCTGCGGCCGCGGCATCCCGAGGCGACTACGCGACCGCGATCGCCGAGTTGTTCCGCGCTCTCGCACGCGGACTGGCCGAGCGCACGATCGTCACCGTGACGCCGGGCACCACAGCGCGGGGATTCGCCGGCCGGGCCGGGATCACGTTCCCGCAGTTCGCCGATCGACTGGTGACGGCCGCCGAGGCGTTCGACGACGTGCGCTACCTCGGCCACCCGGGCTCGGTCGAAGGGTATGAGGCGTTGGTAGCACTCGAGTCTGAGGTTCGTGCCGCCCGACCCGCCCTGGAGCCGGTGCCGGCGTGACCGATCAGCAGACGATGACTCGGCCAGCGATCGGCCAGCCAGCCGCCGACACCGCGGTGCTGACCCCGCGGGCGCGCACCGTGCTGCGCCGCTGGCTGTTCTGGATCGGCGCCGGGCTCGTCGCCCTGGTGATCGGCGTTCTCGCCTTCGCGTTTGCTGGCTCGGCGGCCGCGGGCGGCTACCTCGACCCCGAGAGTGCCGCACCGCAGGGGTCGATGGCCGTCGCCGAGGTGCTCCGTCAGCAGGGCGTCACCGTCGTGGTCACGACCAGCCTCGAAGATACTCAGCAGGCCATTCAGTCGCCCGACGCGACCTCGCTGTTCGTGTACGACACCGACCAGTTGCTCGAGGCCTCGCAGTGGCGCACAGTCGCGGGGCTCACCCACCGGGTGATCATCGCGGACGCTGGCTTCGTCACCCTCCGTGTCGCAGCCCCCGCCGTCGCACAGGCCGGAGTCGTCGACGGCACGCTGAGCGCTGATTGCGACCTGCCCGTCGTGCAGCGGGCAGAGACCGTCACCGGATCGGGCACCGGCTTCCGGGTGGTCGACGACGCAGCGACCGCCACCGCCTGCCTCGGCAGCGGCGACGGGGTGTTCTCGCTCGTCGAGGTGCCGCGCGGTGAGGGCACTGTCGCGATCCTGGGCGCCACCGACGCCGTCACGAACGAGCAGGTCGTCGACAACGGCAACGCCGCCTTCGCCCTCGGCCTGCTCGGCGAGGACGAGACCCTCGTCTGGTACCTGCCGAGCTTCGCTGACGTGGAGTCGACGGGACCTGCGACCCTCGGCGAACTCACTCCGCCCTGGGTGACGCCCGCTCTCAGCCTGCTCGTCATCGCCGTCATCGCGGCGGCCGTGTGGCGCGGTCGGCGGCTCGGCCCTCTGGTGATCGAGAATCTGCCGGTGACGGTGCGGGCGAGTGAGACCATGCAGGGTCGTGCGCGGCTCTACGAACGCTCGAACGCACGGTTGCGCGCGCTCGATGCGTTGCGCGTCGGCTCGGTGCAGCGACTGGCCGCGACCTGCGGGCTGTCCCGGCTCGCCAGCGTCGACGACGTGATCGGGGCGGTAGCTGCGGCGACCGGCGGGCAGGTGGGTGCGATCCGGGGTCTGCTCGTCGACGACATCCCGACCACCGATCGTGACCTGCTCGCACTGTCGGATGCCCTGCTCACCCTGGAGCGCGAGGTCACCCGCGCGCTGCGCCCCTGACCGTCCCTGCCGCCGAGCCATCCACCGAACCGACAACCGCCCAACCGAGAACCCACCCAACCGAGAACCCGCCCAACCGAATAGGACAGAATCGTTCCATGACTGACACTCAACTGCGCGACGCGTTCGCGAAGCTGCGCACCGAGGTGGGCAAGGCCGTCGTCGGACAGGATGCCGCGGTCACCGGCCTCACCATCGCCCTGCTCGCGGGCGGGCACGTGCTGCTCGAGGGCGTTCCCGGTGTCGCGAAGACGCTGCTCGTGCGCACCCTCAGCCACACCCTGAAGCTCGACACCAAGCGGGTGCAGTTCACCCCCGACCTGATGCCCGGTGACCTCACCGGCTCGCTGGTGTACGACTCGAAGGCGGGTGAGTTCGAGTTCCGCGAGGGGCCGGTGTTCACCAACATCCTGCTCGCCGACGAGATCAACCGCACGCCGCCGAAGACCCAGTCGGCACTGCTGGAGGCCATGGAGGAGCGCCAGGTCTCGGTGGATGGCGTGACGCGCAAGCTGCCCGTGCCGTTCATGGTCGCGGCGACGATGAACCCGATCGAGTACGAGGGCACCTACACGCTGCCCGAGGCACAGCTCGACCGGTTCCTGCTCAAGCTCGTGCTCGACCTGCCCGAGCGTGACAACGAGGTGGAGGTGCTCACCAGGCACGCCGCCGGCTTCAACCCGCGCGACCTCAAGGCCGCAGGCGTCACCCCCGTGCTCGATGCCAAGCAGCTCGCCGCGGCGCAGGCCGCCGTCGCCAAGGTCGGCGCCAGCGCTGACGTACTGGCGTACGCCGTCGACCTCGCCCGTGCCACCCGACAGAGCCCCTCGGTGAAGCTCGGAGTGAGCCCGCGCGGGTCTACGGCACTGCTGGCCGCAGCGAAGGCGTGGGCGTGGCTCAACGGGTTCGATGCGATCACCCCGGACCACGTGCAGGCGATGGTGTTGCCCGTCATGCGGCACCGAATCCAGCTGCGGCCGGAGGCCGAGCTCGAGGGCGTCTCGGCCGACACGATCCTGCGCGCGATTCTGCAGCAGGTGCAGGTGCCGATCTAAGCGCATGGCCGTCTCGGGGTGGTTCGTTCTGCTGGTGGCGTTCGGCGTTGTGCCGATCGCCGTCTCGGGCGACCCCGCGATGTTCCTCTACTGGCTGGCGTTCTGCCTCGTTGTCGGGTTCATCGACCTCGCCATCGCGGCGTCTCCGCGCGCGGTGCGACTCGAACGCGACCTGCCGTCGCGCCTGCGCCTCGGCGAGACGGTGCAGTCAACGCTGCTCGTCACCAACACCGGCAGGCGCGGGATGCACGGCCTCATCCGCGACGGCTGGCCCCCCTCGGCCGGCGCAACCCCGCGGCGCACCCGCCTGGCCGTTCCCGCCGGCGAGCGCCGCGCGATCACGACAACGCTCACCCCGTTCCGTCGGGGCGAGCGCCGCGCGGCCCACGTGACCATCCGATCGTTCGGCCCGCTGCGCCTCTGGGCGCGGCAGGCGACGCTGTCGGTGCCCGGGGCGGTGCTCGTGCTGCCGCCGTTCAACTCCCGCAAGCACCTGCCCTCGCGGCTGGCCCGCCTGCGCGAGCTGGATGGCGCGACGAGCGTCATGGTGCGCGGCCAGGGCACCGAGTTCGACAGTCTGCGCGACTACGTGCGCGGCGACGACGTGCGCTCGATCGACTGGCGGGCGACCGCTCGGCGCGCCGCGGCATCCGGGCCGGGCTTGGTCGTGCGCACCTGGCGACCCGAGCGCGACCGACGAGTCGTGATCATCGTCGACAGCGGGCGCACCTCGGCGGCGCGCATCGACAACGAGCCGCGCATCGACACCGCGTTCGAGTCGGCGCTGCTGCTCGGCGCTCTCGCGTCCAGCGCGGGTGACCGCGTCGACCTCGTGATCTTCGACCGCCGGGTTCGCGCCCGAGTGCAGGGAGCCACCGGCGCAGAACTGCTCTCGCGCATGGTGTCGAGCATGGCGCCGGTCGAACCCGAACTCATCGAGATGGACTGGTCGGCGGTGCCGTCCCTCGTGCGCTCGGTGACCCCGCACCGGGCCCTCGTGGTGCTCGCCACCACGATCGACGCGCCCGGGGCGTCCCGCGGCCTGCTGTCGGTGCTGCCCCAGTTGACGCGCCGACACACGGTGGTCGTGTCATCCGTCACCGACCCCACGGTCCTGGATGCCACGCACTCCCGCACCACGCGGGACGAGGTGTACCTGGCCGCCGCCGCGGAGCGCGCGCTCCTCGACCAGGAGCGGGTGGCCGCCGCCATCCGCCAACTCGGCGGGGATGTCGTGACCGGGGCTCCGCAGGAACTGCCGCCCGCGCTCGCGGATCGTTACATCGCGCTCAAGGCGGCCGGCCGGCTCTGACCCGGCCCAGTCTGACCGCTCACGGCGGCGCCGAGATCGGCATCCACCGACGTCCAGTAGGCGTCGAATCGCTCGACGATGCCGGGCACGGTCAGCAGAGCCCGCTGACCGCGCAGGGTCGCGTGCAATCGGTCACGCGAGTCGACGGTGAGAACGTCACGGTAGAGCGTGCCGGCCTGACCGAAGTCGGAATCCTCGGAGTGCAGGCTCGCCGCGGCGCGCATCAGCTCGCCATCAGACTCCCAACGCGAATCGAGGCCTGATTCCGGCACCGCCACCGGACCGCCGAACGAGTTCGGCGCGTAGACGGGCAAGCTCGCCGGGGCGAACCGCGCGCGGGCGGCGCCATCCTGGCTGTAACTGTGCGTGGTGACGCGCGGCGAGTTGACCGGTACCTCGGCGAAGTTCGCGCCGACCCGGTACCTCTGGGAGTCGGGATAGGCAAACACGCGAGCCATGAGCATCTTGTCGGGGCTGATGCCGACACCGCGCACGGTGTTGCCCGGTGAGAAGGCGGCCTGCTCGATCTCGGCGAAGAAGTTCTCCGGATTGCGGTTCAGGGTGTGAGTGCCGACCGGGATGAGCGGGAAGTCGGCGTGCGGCCAGACCTTCGTGACGTCGAACGGATTGAACCGGTAGGTCTTCGCGGTCTCGAATGGCATGACCTGCACCTTCAGGTCCCACGACGGGAAGTCGCCGCGCGCGATCGACTCGTGGAGGTCACGGCGGTAGTGATCGGCATCGGCGCCGGCGATGAGCTCGGCCTCGGCGGCATCCAGAGCGTGATCGCCCTGGTTGGTGACGAAGTGGTACTTCACCCACGAGCGCTCGCCGGACTCGGAGGTCCACTGGAAGGTGTGCGAGCCGAAGCCGTTCATCTCGCGCCACGACCGTGGCAGACCCCGGTCGCCCATGAGGTACAGCACCTGGTGGGCGGACTCGGGCGAGAGCGTCCAGAAGTCCCACTGCATGTCGGCGTCGCGCAGCCCCGAACCGGGCAGCCGCTTCTGGGAGTGGATGAAGTCGGGAAACTTCATCGCGTCACGGATGAAGAATACCGGGGTGTTGTTGCCCACGATGTCGTAGTTGCCGTCAGTCGTGTAGAAGCGCACCGAGAAGCCGCGCACGTCGCGCCAGGTGTCGGGCGAACCCTGCTCACCGGCGACACTGGAGAAGCGCTGCAGCGTCGGCGTGACCGTGCCCGGCTGGAACACTGCCGCGCAGGTGTACTCGGACACATCACCCGTGACAACGAACTCGCCGTGCGCCCCGCCGCCCTTCGCGTGCACCACCCGCTCCGGGATGCGCTCGCGGTGGAACTGCGCGAGCTTCTCCAGCAGGTACCGGTCGTGGAGAACTGTTGCGCCGTCCGGCCCGACGGTGAGGGACTCGGAGTCGCTGGCGACGGGCGCTCCGGACTGGGTTGTCGTGGCATCCATGGGACCGACCTTCGCTCGCGCCCGAGCGTGAAGGCGATGGGCCGATCGTGCTCCCCCTACCTGACCGACCTCACAGACTCGCGACGCGGCGGCCCACCCGCCGCACGTCAGGAGCGATAAGGTCGAGTCGTTCCCAGCGAACTCAACAGAAAGGCTCCATCGTGGCCAAGACCGTCGCCAATGCCGATGTCGATCTCGACACCACCTCCTCGCTGCCGCAGCGAGTGACGGCCGAGTTGTTCGGCACCTTCCTGCTCGTCTCCGGAGTCGTCGGCACGGCACTCTTCGCGGGCAACTCCGTGGGCATCCTCGGCATCGCACTCGCCGTGGGCCTGACCGTTGTCGCCGGCGCCTACGCCGTCGGCCACATCTCGGGCGGCCACTTCAATCCGGCCGTCACCATCGGCGCCGCGGCCGCGGGCCGATTCGCCTGGTCGGATGTCGGCTACTACGTGTTCGCGCAGATCATCGGTGGAGCTCTCGGCACCACCTTCATCTTCGTGCTCGCCGCCAACGGTCCCGCCGGCCTCCTCGACCAGGTCATGGGCTCCGGGTTCGCAGCCAACGGCTTCGCCGAGCACTCCCCCGGCGGCTTCGGACTCGTCGCCGTGCTGGTCACAGAGGTCGTGCTGACCGCGGTCTTCCTCTACGTGATCCTCGGCGTGACCGACCGTCGCGCTGCATCCGGCTTCGCGCCGCTGGCGATCGGCCTCACGCTGACCCTCATCCACCTAGTCGCCATCCCGGTCTCGGGTGCGTCGGTGAACCCGGCCCGCTCCATCGCGTCCGCCATCTACGGTGGCCCCGATGCGCTCATCCAGCTCTGGGTGTTCATCGTCGCCCCCATCGTGGGCGCGCTGATCGCCGGCCTCACGTACGGCCGCCTCTTCGACCGCACGGCTGCCAAGGCCGAGTAGCCGCAGTGCTCAGGATGCCCGGGGTCGGTCGGCCCCGGGCATCCGCGCGTTAAGGCGCTCGCGGCGGCGCGAAGAGCAGCACGGGCCGCGATGCGCGGAACGCGCGCGGCACGCCGCTCAGGGATAACCCGCCGCGCCGCGCCGTGCCAGATTCGTGCATCTGCACACGCCACCGACCGCGGCCGGGCGCGGCCGGGCGCGATCGGCGCCAGCGCTACTGCTCCACGAGCTCGGTCGGCAGAGTGCGCATGCGCGTGATCGGCGAGAACAGCACCCAGAACGAGCCGACGGCGGTGCCCACGACGCCGATCCACATGGTCGGCAGGATGCCGATCGTTGACCCGAGCGCCCCAGCCGCAAGCGCGCCGATCGGCATGACGCCCCAGACGACGAAGCGAATGGATGCGTTCATACGCCCGAGCAGGCGGGCGGGCGTGAGCCGCTGCCTCGCGGTGACCTGCGTGATGTTGTAGACCAGCACGAGGAACGAGTTCACGAACGACCCGAGGATGAGTATCGGCAGGGCGACACCGGGGAACGTTCCGGCGAGCGGTATCGCAGCGGATGCCGCAGCCATCGCTAGGGCGGACAGCGACACCGCGGTACCCTCCCCCACGTGCTTGGTCACCCACGGTGTAGCGAGCGCCCCGAGCAAGCCGCCGACGGAGCCGATCCCCATGATGAGGCCGAAGCTTGCGGGCGACAACACGAGTTCGCGCAGGATGAGGATGGCCTCGAGGGTGCCGACGAGCATCCCGAACAGGTTGGAGGTGCCGGTGGTGAGGGTGATGCGCCACAGCACCGGGTGTCGGAACACGAACCGCAGCCCCTCGGCGATCTCGCGACGAAGGCTCTCTCGCTCAGCAGCCGGGCGCAACGTCTCGGTGTCACGCACTCGGGAGAGCGCGAACGCCGAACCGACGAACGAGATCGCGTCGGCGATGAGCAGCACTGGCGCGGTGAGGATGGTCAGCAGCAGGCCGGCCAGGCCGGGGCCGCCGATGCGACTGATCTGGCCCGTGGTCTCCAGCAGCGAGTTGCCCGCCCCGACCAAGGGCCCCGGAAGCAGAACGGGCACGAAGCTCTGATACGAGACATCGAAGAACACCGTTGCCACGCCGATCACCGTGGCGATGACGATGAGATGCCAGATCTCGAGCACACCCGCGAACCACAGCACCGGCACCGCCGCGAGGAACAACGCACGAATGAGGTCGGCGGCGATCATCACGCGGCGCTTGCGCATGCGGTCGATCCACGCGCCGGCGGGCAGTCCGACGACGAGGAATGCCGCCGTTTCGGCCGCCGTCAGAACACCGACCTGGAATTCGGTGGCATGCAGCAGCGTGACGGCGATGACGGGGATCGCCAGCTGCGTGAACTGGGTACCGAGCTGACTGATCGCGTCCCCGCCCCAGAGCCAGAGGAAGTTGCGATTGCGCAGCAGTTGGCGGCGTGGGGCGTCGGCGGTGGCATCCGCGGTGGTCATGGGTGATCCGTCATTGGTGATCCGTCATGGGCACTCGGCCAGGGCAGTCAGTCATGGAGGATCCGTCATGGATCATCCGGCGACCAGCTGCCGTGCCCCCGATTCGAACTCCTCGAGATCGCCGGTCTCGCCAGCGCGGGCGGCGCGACCGCCGACCACCCACTGGTAGACGAGGAACGCCGACAGTGCGATCGTGCCGATGCCGATCTTGATCACCCACGGCCAGTCCTGGCGGGTGACGAAGCCCTCGATGACGCCGGAGACCAGCAGAGCAAGCGCGAGCCCGATGACGATCGTGAACAGCGCGCGACCGGTGTGCGCGAGGGACTGCGCGCGCGTTCGCGTGCCCGGGGCGATCCAGGCCCAGAAGATGCGAAGCCCGGCGGCGCCGGCGACGAAGATCGAGTACAGCTCCAGCTGGCCGTGCGGCGCGATGTAGAGGAAGAACTGGTCGAGATGGCCGAACTCCGACATGATGGCGGCGCTCAGGCCGAGGTTCTGGGCGTTGCTGAGCAGCACCGCGGGCGTGAACACCCCGAGGATACCCAAGCCGATCGCCTGGGCGGCGACCCAGGCGTTGTTGGTCCACACCTGCGCCGTGAACGAACTACCGGAGTAGTTCGAGTAGTAGGCGATGAAGTCTTCCTCCGCGAACTGACGGCGCTCCTCCGGGGTGAGCAGCCCGGCCAGCACGGCGGGGTTGGAGATGGCCCACCACGCATAGATGAACGCGACAACGAAGGTCGCGAGAGCCACAGCGAGTGTCAACCAGCGGATGCTGTACAGCGCCGCGGGCAGCTGCGCCGCGAAGAACTTCGGAATCTGGCTGAGCACATTGGCGGATGCCCCGGTGAACCGCAACCGCGCCCTGCTCAGTGACAGCGACAGCCTGTCGCCCTGAGCCGACTCACCAACAGTGGTGCGGATCACGGAGAGCTGGCTCGCACCGGACTGGTAGTGGTCGATGAGTTCGTCGGCCTCGACCCCGCTGAAGCGACGCTTCGCGGCGAGCCGGGCAAGGCGATCCCACTCTTCGCGGTGTGCGGCGGAGTAGGCGTCGAGGTCCATCTGCTTAAATGATCGCATGGCACGCGCCGAGACGGTCGATTCCGATCCCTATGAGGACTACGCGCAGCAGCTCATGACCGGCGAGGCCGTCGCCCTCGACCTCAGGCCCACCAGCTTCTTCCTGCGGGCGGCCGGTTCCGCCATCGACTTCCTCGTGTACATGGGCGCCTATGTGGGGATTCTTCTGACCCTGTTCTCGGTCTCGGGCAGCCTCGGGCTCGATGAGGCGCTCGTCGCGGCGATCTCTGTCACGGGCGCCGTGCTGTGCCTGCTGGCGATCCCGGTGGCGGTCGAGACCCTCAGCCACGGCAAGTCGTTGGGTCGCCTCGCCGTGGGGGCACGGATCGTGCGGGACGACGGTGGGGCCGCAGGTTTCCGGCACGCGGTCATCCGCGGTCTCGTCGGGGTGATGGAGCTGTTCATGACCTTCGGCGCCGTCGCCGGGCTCGTAGGGCTGCTCAACACGCGGGCCAGGCGACTCGGCGACATGGTCGCCGGCACGTACAGCCAGTACGAGCGGGTCAGCGCGGTGGTCACGCCGACGTACGGGGTTCCCGAGGTGCTCACCGACTGGTCTACGACAGCGGATGTCGCGAAGCTCCCCGACGCGCTGGCTCGCCGTGTGGCGCAGTTCCTGCGGTCGGCGCACGGTTTCACGCCCGCGACGCGGGAGCGTCTCGCCCGGTCACTCGCCAACGAGGTCGCCGTGTACGTGTCACCGGTACCGATGGTGCATCCGGAGCTGTTCCTCGCGGCGGCAGCGGCGATGCGCCGGGAGCGCGAGTACACGGCTCTGCAACTCGAGCAGCAGCACCTCGCGCGCCTCTCCCCCGCTCTCGGTGGCCAACCGCACGGGTTCCCGGAGCGCGGCTAGCGCGGGTTGAGTAGGCCGCAGGCCGTATCGAAACCCAGGCCCGGGTTTCGATACGCGGTTGCGCCGCTACTCAACCGGCCTAGTACCGGTAGTGGTCGACCTTGTACGGCCCGTCGACACTCACGCCGATGTACGCCGCCTGCACGGGTGTCAGCTCGGTGAGCACGACTCCGAGGGCGTCGAGGTGCAGCCGCGCGACCTTCTCGTCGAGGTGCTTCGGCAGCACGTACACCTGATTCGCGTAGTGCCCGTCGCCGTTGTTGGCCCACAGCTCGATCTGAGCGAGCACCTGGTTGGCGAACGAGTTGCTCATCACGAAGGACGGGTGCCCGGTGGCGTTGCCGAGGTTCATCAGGCGACCCTCGCTCAGCACGAGCACGCTGCGACCGGACGGCAGGCGCCACTCGTGCACCTGCGGCTTGATCTCCACCTTCTCGGCGCCGGCGAGCGACTCGAGGCCGGCCATGTCGATCTCGTTGTCGAAGTGACCCACGTTGGCGACGATCGCGAGGTGCTTCATCCCGAGCAGGTGGTCGACGGTGATGACATTCTCGTTGCCGGTGCCGGTGACGAAGATGTCCACCTCGCCGAGCACGCTCTCGATGGTCGTGACCTGGTAGCCGTCCATGGCGGCCTGCAGCGCGCAGATCGGGTCGATCTCGCTCACGATCACGCGAGCACCCTGGCCACGAAGGGCCTCGGCTGCGCCCTTTCCGACGTCGCCGTAGCCAGCGACGAAGGCGACCTTGCCGCCGATGAGCACATCGGTGGCTCGGTTGAGCCCGTCGGGCAGTGAGTGGCGGATGCCGTACTTGTTGTCGAACTTGCTCTTGGTGACGGAGTCGTTGACGTTGATCGCGGGGAACAGCAGGTCGCCGGTCTTGGCGAGCTCGTACAGGCGGTGAACGCCGGTCGTGGTCTCCTCGGTGACGCCCTTGATCTCGGCGGCGATGCGGGTCCAGCGGTCGGGGCTGGCGGCCAGAGAACGGCGGAGCACATCGAGGATGACGCTCCACTCGTGGCTGGCGCCCGGCTCGGTGGCGGGAACGGCGCGCGCGAGCTCGAACTCGCGGCCCTTGTGCACGAGAAGAGTGGCATCCCCGCCGTCATCGAGGATCATGTTGGGGCCGGTCGCTCCCTCAGCAGACCAGTCGAAGATCTGCTCGGTGCACCACCAGTACTCCTCGAGGGTCTCGCCCTTCCAAGCGAAGACCGGCACGCCGTCGGGTGCGTCGGGGGTGCCGTTCGGGCCGACCGCGATGGCGGCAGCGGCGTCATCCTGGGTGGAGAAGATGTTGCAGCTCGCCCAGCGCACCTGCGCGCCGAGGGCGGTGAGGGTCTCGATGAGCACGGCGGTCTGCACTGTCATGTGCAGCGAGCCGGCGATGCGTGCGCCGGTGAGCGGCTTGGATGCTCCGAACTCGCCGCGGAGGGCCATGAGCCCTGGCATCTCGTTCTCGGCCAGGCGGATCTGGTGACGTCCGGCTTCGGCCAGGGATAGGTCGGCGACCTTGAACGGGAGGGCGGTGGTTGTCGCGGCTGCGGTCATGGTTCCATTCTCGCAGACGGGTGGGGCCGGGTTGGCGCGCGGGCGCGCGGTCATCGGCCGGGTCGTCTGGGGTGGTCAGCGCGGCGCGGTCGCCGCTGGCCCGCACGGTCGGGGCCGCACGGTCGGGCCGAACGCTCACGGCCGCACGCCCGCTGGCTCGAGCAGCCGGGCCAGCGCAGCGCTCTTGGATCGGGCGGGCACGGGTGTGCGGTGTGGGTCGATGTCGGACGGCGGGATGAAACTGGTCTGCCCGTGGGTGCGGGTGACCTCCCAGCCGTTGTTGTGCACCAGCCTGTGGTGATGCCTGCAGAGCAGGATGCCGCGATCGATGTTGGTGTGCCCCTCGTCTCGTTGCCAGTGATCGATGTGATGCATCTCGCACCAACTGGGCGGACGATCGCACACGCCGAACTGGCATCCGCCATCTCGCGCGGCCATGCCCACCCCTTGCCTGCCACTGAAGAACCGATGCTCGCGACCAAGGTTCACGACTTCGCCGTCGTCATCGAATCGGATGGGCAGAAGACCGGCCGTGCACGCGTGGCGTTCGATGGTCGCGATGGACACGCGTTCAGTCTGGCCCTCGATGAACCCGAGGCCACGGCGAGCCCGCAGGTCAGCGTCGGTGACCAGAAGCTTGATTCCGGGTCGCTTCGCGCCCAGCACGATCGTCGCATCGGCCGCAGTGCCGATGCGGATCAGCTCGACGAACGCATCCAGTGCGAGCTGCTCGGTGGTGCGATCATCGGCGATCACCTGTTCTGCCCGCGCAGCGAGCGTGGGATCGACGAACCTCGGTCCCCCACGCCGCGGCGAGGTGACCGCGTCGAAGGTGGCGGTCACGATCGCGGCACTCTCGGGGTCGAGCAGACCCGACAGTCGCGTCATGCCGTCGGCCTGAGGGTAGAGGTGCAGGTACCGTCGCGAGCGCAGGTACTCCTCACGTTCGGCGACCCGATCGAGATCCAGCGCCAGCCGCAGATGGCGCGCGCGAGCGGCTAGCTTCTCCACTGTCAGAGTGGATGCCTCGCGAATCAGCAATTCGGCCGCTTCGACAAGTGACTCAACCGAAACGACATCGTCAGCTTGCCCTAGACCGGCTCGAATGGCATCCGCCGCCTCCAGAGACATCTCGCCGTCGGCCACAGCAGCCCCGACCGCCACCAGCCACGGCCGCTCGTCGGGGATTTCCGGCGCAGGTGGCGCCAGCAGAGCGCCCACGCGAACCATCGTGGATGCCTCCCGCGAGGTCGCCCCGGTGAGATGCTGCACCAGTCGCTCCGGGGTGCGCGCCCCGAGCCGCTGCGCCAACCCTCCGGAGCCGAGTTCGCGGCGGGAGCGGTGCTCGATCTCGGCGGCGAGGGCGGCGGCCGTGGCATCCACCCGGCGGCGAATCTGTGCGACCTGTCGTTGCGCAGACAACAGAGCCGCATCGTCGAGGGCGCCGGTGACCGGTGGCGCGAATGGCAGAGCCAGATCGGCCAGATGCGCGAAGCTCAGCCCAGCCGACCCAGCCGACCCGACCGACCCGACCGACACAACCGCCGTAGCGGGCGAAGTGTCGGTGAGGGTCATGCTCCTATTCTCCCAGAAATCGAACATATGTTCGAGTAGAAGATCTTTGGCGAAGTGCGCCTGTGGAGGAGAGGAAACTGCGAAGCAGGCTCAGGGACTGAGGACGCCATCGTGGCCGAACAGGCCGGTAACGATCGCGAACGCCCCTATAGCAACGCCGAACAAAGCCGGGATCATCAACGAAAGCGGTGACGATGCCTGCCTCTCCCGGAATGTCTTGGCATGAGGTTTGTTGCGTATTGCCCGCCACCCAACAATCGAGCGGTAGGTCATGAATACAGACACGCAGATCAACACCAGACCAATGCCGACTACCAGGATGTCGATCCCTGATCGCGGAGTCACATCGGCCTCGTCATGTCGCTTGCAAAGACGGCTCCAATTGCAATGAGGGTGACTCCCACTGCGAGAAGTGCGATCAGTACCCACATTCCGACAGCCCTCACCCGGCTCTCAAGCTGTGCGCTCTCACCGACGAACGTCGCCAAGAACTGGGCTGCCATCTTGGCCCAAGGCCGGAGGAGTAGCAACTGAACGAGCGCAGCCACCGCGACAATCGCTCCGAAAACCGCGAGCGGGCTACTCACGAGGCGCTACCCCGCTACCGCGCAACCAACGGCGGCAACGTCGCCACCGGGAACTCGCCGCCACCGGCATCCAGCCAATCGCACACTGCGGTGACGGCGGCCAGCGTGTCCGGCCAGCCGTGCACCGGTACCGAGGCCACGCCCATCTCATAGACCGGATAGTCGTTGCCCGCCTCGTCGAGGCGATCGCCGATGAACAACAGGTTGTCGATGCCGCAGCCGAGCTTCTCGAGAAGCTTGCCCACGCCGTACGCCTTGTCGATGCCCTTGCGGGTCACGTCGATCGAGGTCGAGCCACCGCCGCGCACCTCGAGGTCGGGCAGACGCTTGGATGCGTACGCGCCGAGCGCGCGCTTCTTGGCGCCGTCCGGGTCCCACGCCGTCTTCTCGGCGACGGGCGCCTGCTGGCCGAGCGCGGAGAACGTGATCTGGCTTCCGCGATCCTCGATGATGTCGCCCCAGGTGTCGTCTCGCCACAGTCCGAGCTCGCGGGCACCCTGCTCGAGCACCGCGATGGTGCGCGCCTTCTCGTCGTCGGTGAGGTCCTCGGCGTACTGCAGCCGCCAGTCGCCCTGCTGCCACAGGTAGTAGCGGGTGCCACAGGTGGGCATGAGATGCAGGCGCCCCATCTCCTCGTCAGAGGCCCGGAACCCGTCGAGCGCCTGCGCCCCGAACTGCTCGAAACGGCCGCCGGAGATGATGCACACCTGGGTGTGATCGAGCAGGCGGGCGAGGGCCGCAGACATCGCGGGGTCCATCGTCGACTTCGACGGGGCCAGCGTGTCATCGAGGTCGAAGACGACCGCCGTCAGGTCGGAGGCCCTACGAAAACTCATGCCCCAAGACTACGTGGCGCACGACCTGCCACCCTTGCGGGGCGCTGAGGCGGTCGGCGTGACGCTCGCACAGGTCGTAGCTGTGCGGTTCGGCGGACTGGCTGAGCGGGCCCAGCACCGCCATCGAGTCGGCGTAGACGTAGGTGAGCGTGGCGACGGCGTCGTCGTTACAGGCGACCTTGCTGCAGGGGCGACCATTCATCTCGCGGTCAGCCTACGACCGCGCGGGTCCCGTTCGGTCGCGGCACGCCACAGTAGAATCGGCGAGTGGCCCGAGCTTCGAGAAACCAGCCTGCGCCGTCGGCTCGGCCGGGCTGGCGGGATCGTCACGGCCGAGGCATCCGGGCCGCCGTCACGGGACCGCACCTGCCCCTGCTGCGCAGCCGCGCCGGCGACTTCGAGGTCACAGTCGCCTCGACCGCCGAGTACCTCAAAGACCTGTGGCCGGATGAGCTGGCCGGAGTCACCTTCGAGGTGGCGGGTCTCCCCGCCGAGCTGGGTTCATCCCCGTCGGTGGACCGCTGGCGCGTGATGCCGCGCGAGCGCCGCGTGATTCTCTACCGCCTGCCCATCGAGCGTCTGTCGCGACTGCATCGCTACGACGACCTGCACCGGCGCATGATGGTGGAGAGCTGCGTGTTCCGTGCTGTCGCCGAGCTGCTCGGCAAGGACCCGTGGGATCTCGCGCCGGAGCGCTTCCGGCACCTCTGAGGCGCGCGCCTGACGCGACGCCGAGCGCGCAGCCGCAGCCGCAGAGCCGCAGCCCGCTAGCGGTACACGCGGATCGGCTCAGACCCCGCACCGGAGGGCTGCGCCGAGTACCGCGCGATCATGCCGTCACCGGCGAGGCTGACCGCCGCGTACAGCGTGTCGAACCCGCTGAGGGTGTAGGTCTCGCCACCCTCCACGGGCAGACTCGTGGATGCCCCGGCGGGCAGTTCGACGATGGTGCCCTCGCCCCCGGCTGCGGTGAGGGTCATGCTGACGGCTGCCGTGGTGGGGTTCGCGATGTGCAGCAACGGCGACGGTCCGGTGGCGACGGTCAGTTGCGCGGTCGTGGTGAGCGCTACGGCGGCGGTCAGCCACGCGAAGTCCGTGGCCGCGGGGGTGTCGGCGTTGGCGGCGGGGGCCGCGTTGCTGACGCGGACCGCGGCGAGGGTGGGGGCATCCGCGACGATGCGCACCGTGTAGTTGCCGCTCTCGAGATCCGTGATCGGCACCTCGGCGACTCGACCCGCGTCGAACTCGTAGGGGAACGACGTGCCCGTGCCGACCCCGTCCTCAGGGATGACGCTGATCGTCGTCGACACCGTGCCCTCGCCGGGGGCGTACAGCCTCAGCACGGTCTGCAGGTCGGCGAAGCTCGCCCCACCGACCAGCAGAGTCTGCACCGACGCGAGGTCGTCGACTCGCAGGCCCGGGATGACGACTTCCGTCGCCGGGGCCACCGTCGCGCCCACGATGTCCAGGCCACCCGGCTCGAGTCCGCGCACCGTGGACTGCTGCAGCTCGGCGGTGACCTGTCCCCCGGTGCTCGTCACGTGCACGACCGGCGAGACCACGTCGGGCGCGAAGCCGGCGAGGGAGAGCACCCGCTGGCCGCTGGCCGGCACGACGATGCCGCTGGTGCCGGGGGCTGTGATCGCACCGTTCTCACCGAATAGCTCGAGGTCGACCGTCGCGGGCACCTCGGTCGGGTTGCTCAGCGTGAGAAGAGTTGTGCGGCCGACCGCGGTCGAGCCCCCGACCAGCCAGCTGTCGGCGGAGACCGCCGAGCAGGTCGCGGCCGCGAGCCCCACGAAGTCGCCCTCGTTCACCTGCTGCGACTGCGCGCCGCTGAGCAGGATGACCTCCGCGGGGTCGGCCGCGTTGGGTGGGGTGCTGATGACTACGGGCGCCTCGGCGGTGCCGCCAGTCGAGGCATCCGATTGCTGCAGCGGGGTGCGGGTCACCGAGCCCGAACTCGAGGCCGAGCTGGTGGTCGGCACCCCGAGCGCCGAGGAGGTCGTCGCACCCTGGCCGGTGTCATCCGCGAGTCTGAGCACCGCGCCGGGGCAGACCTGCTGCTGGGCCGTCGGCACCGGGGTCACGAGCGTGCTGGGCGGGGTCGAGCTGACGGTCGGCAACGGCAGAAGCACGGATGCCGCGATCGTGACCGTCGCAACGCCGAGTCCCACGACTCCCGCCACGAGCCGCACGCCCACGATGGCGACGCGCCGTGCCGTGAGCGGTTCGCGGGTGGCGACCACCTCGTCCTCCTGCTCGGGGAACAGGTCGGGTTCGGCCGCGGGCGGCAGTTCGGTGTCACTCACCGTCGGTCACCTCCTGGGCGTCACCAGCACGGGTCGTGCGCACGCGTCGGCGCCGCGAGGTGGGGATCGCCAGTAGCAGGGTGAGGGCGACGATGACGCCCTGTCCGGCGAGGATGCCCGCGCCGATCGGAGTTCCCGTCGCACCCGGCCCGCTCGGCGCGACACCGTCGGCGAGCCCCTCGTAGTGCCAGAGGAAGCCGTTGGCGGTCTCGCCGATCGGGTTGAGCAGGCGGTTGCCGTCGAGCGCCTGCACGAGGCGCACGCGGTCGGGCTCGTCGGCTCCGTCGGGCACGAGCACGAATCCGAGCTGCAGGGCGTCGAGCTCGGCGGCGATGTCGAACCCGCTGCGGGAGGCGAGGTTGCCGGCGAGGGTGGCGAGCCGGGCATCCGCTTCGCTGACGGCGGTGTCGGTGGCATCGAGAGTCGACTGCTCGTCGAAGGTCGTGCCGAGGCCGCGGTGCACCGTCGTGGCGATGCCGCCCCCGGGCTCCGGGCTCAGTTGGAGGGTGCCGAGGCCGGGGTTCGTTGCCGCCTCGGCCGAGACGAAGGCGGGCAGCAGGCGGCCATTGCTCTCAGCGACCGCGGTCTGACCCGTCGCGGCGGCCGCGAACAGGGGCACGGCGAGCGCGACGACGCCGATGCTGACGAGGAACGCCGGCACGGTCGCGCGGGTGGCGAGCGATTCGAGTGCGGCCATCACCGCACCAGCAAGACCGAGCCAGTAGAGGCTGAGGGCGGGAGCAACCCAGATCGAGGTCGTCTGCGATCCGACCAGTGTCACGTCGATGTGGGCGGCGATGACGGCCGTCACGAAGCCGAGCAACGCGACGAGCATCGCGGGAATCGACCGACGCGAGCCCGGCAGGAACAGCGACAGCAGCGCGAGAACCGCGAGCGGTGCGAGTGCAACCACGACGACGACGGAGCCGCCCGCCGGGATTCCCAGCCCGTCCAGGAAGGCATCCCAGCCGTGCAGGCCGCCCGACGGCGAGCCGATGGCCAGCTGCAGTCCGCTCGGTGTGCCCGAGATCACCGGATGCCCGGGCGTCGCGAACAGCGCGAGCCAGTTGCCGCGCCCGAGCTGCTGTACGACCAGTGGCGCGAACAGCGCGGCCGCGGGGATCACGATGCCCACGAGACGGTGGATGCTGGTCGGCCGTGCCGCCATCCAGACCAGAAGCAGCAGCACGAGGGCCGGAACGAGCACCGGCGCACTTGCAGCGACGACGGCGAACAGGAGCGCTGCTCCCGCCGCGGCAGCCCAGCTTCGCGCGGCGGAGACGACCGCCAGCACGAGCGCGGGCAGCAGGATGTGGGCAATGACCGCGCCGAGCTGACCATCCCCCAGCGAGACGAGGAAGGGCGGGGCTGCGGTCCAGATGATCGCAGCGACGGCCGGTCCCCAACCCCGGGTGGAGAATCTGGCCGCGCACAACCATGCGGTGAGCGCTGCGAGCGGCAGCGCGAGCAGGTAGATCAGCACGACACTGAACGAAGGATTCCAGAAGGTGACGGTGCCGAGCACGGCGAGCACGTACGCGAACGGATCGGCGGCCCCCGTGAAGCCCGCGCCGATGTCACGCCAGCCGTAGCCCACGTGTGACCACAACTCGCCGACTGTCGCGCTCAGAGGCACGAGTCCGCCCCCCGCCAGCGCCTGGGCATTGATGAAGCGCCCGAAGACGATGAACCCGGCGACCGCGGCGACCAGCACCACCCAAGCGCCGCCACCGGCGAAGAATCCCGGACCTTCGCGCTGCGGGGCACCCGTGCCTTGGGCGACAGCTCGGTCGTGGGCTCGACGTTCGCGCAACTCGGCGGGGGGCATCCGCAGCGCTGCGATCGAGGCCCAGCCGAGCACACGGGTGCGACGGATGCCACGGCGCGCCCGACCGACCGAGCCGTCGAACGCCGCCCCGAGCCCCGCCGCGAGCTCGCCGCCCACGCTGCCGGGGCGCTTGGCGATGAGTTGGGCGAGCGATCGCAGCACCGCGAGCGGCACGAGCGTCAGCCAGTGCAGGACGAGGGTGATGCCCGGGGCGTAGGTCATGCGCCGGTGCAGCTGCGCCGATCGACGGATGCGGTTCTGGGCGCCAGCAGACAACGACTTGCGACCGAACAGTTCGACGGGTCCGGCGCTGGCAACCCGGGCCGAGGGCACCCCGATGACACGGTGGCCGGCCAGGCGGGCCCGCACGCAGAAGTCGAGCGCGGCATCCACGCTGGGAAGGCCGGGATCGAAGCCGCCGAGGGCTGTGAAGACGGAACGGCGCACGAGCATGCCCGATGCGGCGACACCGAGCAGATCGCTCTGCACATCGTGCTGGGCCTGGTCGAGCTCGTTCGCGACGACCGGCAGCGAGCGCCCCAGGCGGGTCATGGTCTCGCCGAAACCCACGATGAGGTCGGGCGAATCGAGGCTCATGAGCTTGGGTCCGGCGACGGCGACCGACGGGGCGACCTCGACGGCACCGAGCAGCGCCGAGAGCGCCCCGGGGGCCGGCGCGTTGTCGTGACCGAGCAGCCAGAGCCATTCGTCGTCGCCGGTCGAGGGAACGGAGGCGAGGGCGTGCGAGAGTGCCCCGCCGAAGGTGCTTCGACCCGGCGTGCGCACGAGTTCGCCGGGATATGCCTTCAGCATCAACTCGGGCGACAGATCGGTCGAACTGACGTCGACGGGGATAACGCGGTCGGGTCGCCGAGTCTGCGCCGCCAGTGCGGCTAGCGTTTTCGGTAGGTACTGCGCCCCGTTTCGGGCGATGAGCACCGCAGTGACTCTCGGCTGCATAACGCTTTCGAGACTATGCGTGTGTGCTCATGATCGAGGTCGGGGCACGCCGGGCTATTCCCGACGAAGCGCAGCTTCGTCGGCGCAGCGGCTGTGCGCCGCAGAAGCGGCGGCGCACTCATAAACTCAGGCGCGCTTGCGCAGTTTGCGCCGCTCACGCTCCGAGAGACCGCCCCAGATGCCGAACCGCTCATCGTTCTCGAGCGCGTACTCGAGGCAGCGGCTGCGCACCTCGCACGACGCGCAGATCTTCTTGGCGTCGCGGGTCGAGCCGCCCTTCTCAGGGAAGAAGGCTTCGGGGTCGGTCTGAGCGCACAGGGAGTCGGACTGCCACGCGAGCGGGTTCTCGTCGTCGTCGGGCGTGATCTGGCGAACGCCGGGAACACCCAGCTTGATGGGGTCGACGAACCAGTCGTCAGGAACACCGGTGCGATACCCGTTGTTCGCCATGTGTCCGTCTCCCCTCCGCGAATGACACAACCGCCAGCGCGTTAGTGATAATTACACCGGTGTAGTTCCGCTACGTCAAGTCGCGGATGATAAATGGCTCAAGTTCACTCTGAGGGTTGTGACGCGCCGCGTGTTGCTATCCATTGCGTCTCGACCATCTCGCGCAGGGTGTGGCGCATCCGCCAATCCAGGTCGCGCGCCGCGAGGTCGCCCGCGGCGACGATGCGGGCGGGATCGCCGGCACGCCGGGGAGCGATCTCGGGTGTGAACGGGATGCCGGTGACCTCGGCCACCGTCGCCATGATCTCGCCGACCGACACCCCGTCGCCGCTGCCGAGGTTGTAGGCGGGCTCGAGCGGTTGGCCCGCATCCAGCCGCTGGGCCGCGGCGACGTGGGAGGCCGCGAGGTCGACCACGTGGATGTAGTCGCGCACGTTCGTGCCGTCCGGAGTCGGGTAGTCGTTGCCGTTGATGCGCGGGGTTCGACCCTCGACGAGCGCCGTGAACACGAGCGGGAACAGGTTGTGCGGGCTCGAGTCGTAGAGCGTGGGGTCGCCGGAGCCGACGACGTTGAAGTAGCGCAGGCTCGTGTGGTGAAGGCCGCGAGCCACACCCTGGTCGGCGAGCAGCCACTCCCCGATCAGCTTGGACTCCCCGTACGGCGACTGCGGGTTCTTGGGGGTCTCTTCTGTGACGAGGTCGGTGTCGGGTGTCCCGTAGACGGCCGCGCTCGAGGAGAACACGATGCGATCGACGTCGGCGGACTCCATTGCGGCGAGGAGTCGCGCGGTGCCCGTCACGTTCTGCTCGTAGGTGCGCAGGGGCTCCTGAACCGAGACGCCTGCGTACTTGAACCCCGCGACGTGGATGACGCCAGTCACCTCGTAGTCCTGCAGGGTCTGAAGCACCAGGCTGCCATCGAGGATGGTTCCGAGCACGAAGGGCACATCGCGCGGAACGAACTGCTCGTGACCCGACGACAGGTCGTCGATCACCACGCACTGCAGGTCCGCCGAACGCAGGGCCCGAACCACGTGGGATCCGATGTATCCGGCACCGCCGGTGACAAGCCAGGTCATGGTCTCAACGCTATCGCCGGTTGAGTGGCACCACGTGCGTGTGCAAACGGGCACCCTCGTGGCAGTATTTACCTGTGCAGCTATAACCTGCCATGGGAGGCATCCATGCTGAAGAATGTGGTCTTACTGGCGATTCCCGGAGTCGCCCCGTTCGAGTTCGGAGTCGTCTGCGAGGTGTTCGGCATCGACCGCAGCGACACCGGCGGGCCGCGCTTCGATTTCACCATCGCCACGGCCACCCCGGGCCCGGTCGAGACGAGCCTCGGATACGACATGGTGATCACCCAGGATCTGAGCGTTGCCGCCCACGCCGACCTCATCGCGGTGCCCGCGCACCGCATCGAAGCCATCGACGAGCGATTCCTCGACGTGATCCGCGCCGCCGAGGCTCGTGGTGCGTGGGTGCTGAGCGTCTGCAGCGGGGCATTCACGCTCGCCCAAGCGGGCATCCTCGAGGGTCGGGGCGCGACCACCCATTGGATGCACGCCGATCGCCTCGCCCGCATGTACCCGGGCACGCGGGTGGACCCGGACGTGCTCTTCGTGGAGGACCGCAAGGTCGTCACGAGCGCCGGCACCGCCGCGGGAATCGACGCCGCCCTGCACATCGTGCGCAAGGAGCACGGGGCGGCAGCCACCAACGTCATCGCCCGCCGCATGGTCGTACCGCCGCAGCGCGACGGCGGGCAGTCGCAGTACATCGAGAGCCCCGTTCCTGCGGTGCGCGGCGATTCCTTCGCCCGGGTGACCGAGTGGATGCTCGAACACCTCGACGAGGACCTCACCGTCGACCAGCTCGCCCGCAGGGCGCTCATGTCCGGTCGCACGTTCGCGAGGCGGTTCCGTGCGGACACCGGGGCGACTCCCGCGGCCTGGCTGAACCGGCAGCGGCTCATCCGGGCGCAGCAACTGCTCGAGGAGAGCGACCTGGGCCTCGAGCAGATCGCCCAGCAGACCGGCTTCGGAACCGCGGCGGTCATGCGCCACCACTTCATCAAGGTGCTGCAGACCTCACCTCAGGCCTACCGGCGCGCGTTCGGGGTGCGGGAGGCGGGCTAGCCGCGAGTCATCCGGCTGCCACGACTTCTGCGACGAACGCTTCGAGCGTGGGGGTGAACGCCTCCCCGTCGTAGATGTCGCCCGAGTAGACGGACACCAGGCTGCCGCCGATGCTGAAGAAGGCGTAACATCCGTCGCCGCACCCCCAGGCCGCGGCGTCCGCACCGGCGACCTCGATCTGTTCCAGGCTCCTCACGGAGTAGGTGGGCTGCCCGTTCGCGAGAATCGGGGCGAGCGCCCACGCGCCGCCGGGCAGCACTGTGACGCTGTTCGGGCCGACGGTGCACTGCAGCATTCCGGCGCGACCTGCGGCGATGGACCCGACGGTGGAGTCGTCTCCGAGACCCTGCCCAGCGCAGATGCCTCCCGCAAGAACGCCTGACGGCACGATCCAGTCCGGGCGCGGTGGCCCGGCGCTCGAGATCGCTGCGGTGACCGAATCCACGATCGCGCGCAGGTTGGCCTCGACCGCCTCGCGAGTGAGCGACCTATCGGAGCCTCCCGTCTGCACGTAGGCGTGCGCCCAATACCCGTCGACGAGCACATTGGCGAAGCATCCCGCGTAGGTCGGCTCCACCCAGGAGCAGAGATACTCCGAGGTCGTCGAGCCGTCGGGGTAGACGATGGCGCCATCATCCACCTGCCACACGTTGGTGTCGAATGCCTCCGCGCCGTCGGGAAGCGCGTCGAGCACGATGGTCTGGTCCCAGCCGTTGTCGGTCTTGTCGTCGGCGCCCCAGATGCAGCGCGTGGCTCCGGCCTGAAGGGCGGCGGCAGTGTACGTCGAGCGCACCGACGTCTCCGAGACCTTCAGCGTGACGGGCAGGAACAGCAGGTCGGAGGCCGCCTGCTCGGAGAAGAAGTCACCACAGGTCAGCGGAAGCGTCGGCAGCGGGTCGCCCTGCGCCTGGGCCGTCGGTGTCGGCGATGCCACGCCGGACGCGGGCGACGACGGAGCGGGCGCGGAGGGCACACCACACCCGGACAGCGAGGCGACCACCGCGCCCACGACGGCCACCACGAGCAGCGAACGCGGAATCATGCTCACAATCTAGCCGCGGAGCTCCGATGCCGCGAGGTAGAGATCGCCATCACCCGCGAACGTGAGCACCTGCTCGTCGCCGGTGATGAGAAGTGACTCGCCACGCCGCACGGTTGCGCTGGTCAGTGCACCGGTCACCGTGGTGGTTCCACCGACGCTGAGGAGGATGGCGGGCCCATCCGGTCGCAGGGTCGCGGCTCCCGTGATGTGGGCCAGCGCGAGGGGAGCCCCGGCCGGCGCGTAGATCTGGGCACCGCCGAGGGACACCGCGGGTAGGTACGGAACCGGCAGCGGCGCGAAGTCCAGGACGGTCATGAGCTCGGCGACATCGACGTGCTTGGGGGTCAGGCCACCGCGCAGCACGTTGTCCGACGATGCCATGAGCTCGATGCCCAGACCCGACAGATAGGCGTGGATGTTGCCGGCCGGCAGGAACAGCGCCTCGCCGGCGCTGAGCGTGACGTAGTTGAGCAGCACGCTCACCGCGATGCCGGGGTCACCCGGATACTGCGCGGCCAGCTGGCGCACCACCGCGAACTCGGGGCGGTCGTGGTCGGTGCCCTCCGCCTCGGTCGCGGCCGTGCACAGGTTGTCGAGCACAGCGAGCTCACCGTGCTCGGCGGCGGTGAACCACTCGAACGCCGCGCGCATCGGGTCGGGACCGTTCAGCCGTTCGAGCAGCGGCTGGAATGCCGGACCCTCGCCGCGATGCGCGATGAGTTCGAACACCTCGCGCGCTGCCGCCGGTTCGCGGAATCCGCACAGGGCCTCGAACCCGTCGGCCACGGCGACGATGAGCTCGGGCTTGGCCGAGGCGTCGCGGTAGTTGCGGGTGGGGGCATCCAGTGCGATGCCTGCCACGTTCTCCCGCGCGAAACCCTCCCGCGCCTGCTCGGTGGTGGGGTGCGCCTGCAGCGAGAGGGGGGATGCCGCGGCAAGCACCTTCAGCAGGAACGGCAGGTCGATGAATCCCGCGAGTGCCTCGTGGCCGCCCGCACTCGCCGGGTCGAGGATTCGCGCGGGCGAACCGGGGTGCGAGCCCAGCCACAGCTCGGCCTCGGCACGACCGGTCGGGGCCGTGGCGAGCAGCGTCGAGATCGCCGAGGCGGAGCCCCAGGCGTAGTCGCGGGGAGTATTGGTGATGCCTAGGAACACGGGGACACATCCTGAGGGGCCATGGCATCACCGTACCAACCGGGGGCGGGGGCGGCCCGCGCCGGGCTCGACCACCGCACGGGCTCAGCCGCAGTCGTCTAGCCTTGCCGCATGCGGTTGATCGAGGACACACGGGTACGGTCGGCGTACCTGGTGCTCCTGCTGGCCGTCCTCCTCGCCGGGGATGCCTGGCGCTACGCGTTCGGCTGGTGGGCGTGGGCGGTGCTCGCCAGCGTGCTGGTGGTGGCATCCGTCGGCCTGCTCATCGTGCACCGCGACCGCTGGGCGTTCGGGTCGCTGCCCTATCCGCTTCTCGTGTTCATGCTGTTGGCCACGGTGTCGATCGTGTGGTCGGCCTATCCCGCTGCGACCGCGCTCGGCCTGGTGACCACGTGGGCGACGGTCATCGCGGGCGTCGCCGCGGCCACTGCCTTCACGTGGGCGGAGCTGCTGAGAGGGCTGGGCCGGGTGCTCAAGGCGATACTCGCGCTCTCGCTGGCCTTCGAACTGTTCGTCTCGCTGGTGGTGCGGGCGCCGGTGCTGCCCCTGTTCGTGCAGCCCGGGGTCGACTACTCGATCTACGACAAGATTCCCAAGATGCTGTACTGGTCGCGCAACGAGCTGTTCCAGGTGCTCGACGAGGGTCGCATCCAGGGCATCGTGGGCAACGCCAACACCCTCGGCTTCCTGTCGCTGCTCGCGGTGATCGTGTTCGGCATCCAGCTGGCCGACCGTACGGTGAAGCGCGGCCGCGCGATCGCGTGGCTGGTTGTCGCACTCGTGGTCATGGCTTTCACCCGCTCGGCAACGGTGACCGTGGCCCTCGCCGTGGTGATTGCCGCAGCGGCGGCCGTGCTCCTCGTGCGTCGGGCCAAGAGCCCCCGCGGCAAGGCCCTGACGTACGGCGCGCTGGGTCTCGGCACCCTCGCCCTCGGTGTCGTGGTGTTCACCCTGCGCACACCGATCCTCGCGCTGCTCGGCAAGAGCTCGGACCTCACCGGCCGCCTGGGCATCTGGCAATCCGTGATCGAACTCGCCCAGCAGCGGCCCGTCGCCGGGTGGGGGTGGGTGAGTTTCTGGGTGCCGTGGGCCGCGCCCTTCGACGACCTGGCCTTCCGCAACGGCGTGCGCCAGCTTCAGGCGCACAACACGTGGATCGATGTCTGGTTCCAGCTCGGAGTGATCGGCCTCGTCGTGTTCGTGGCCCTCGCGCTGACCGCACTCCCGCGGTCGTGGTCGTTCGCTGTCGATCGCCCCCAGAGCGCACCGAGTCAGAGCCTGCCCTACTCCGCGACCGCACTCCTGCCCGTGCTCATCCTCACCGCTCTGCTGGTGCAGAGCCTCACCGAGAGCCGGCTGCTCGACGAGTACGGCTTGGCCCTGCTCGTGCTCATCGCCGTGAAGACCAAGATGCCGGATGCCGCACCCCGACCGGTCTCGAACAGATGACTTTCCCCAGGCCCACCAGCGACACCGTCGCAGCGATTCGCGCCTTCCTCGCCGATCCGCGATTCGCGAGTGCGTCGACGCTCGCCGCAGTCGGCATGGCAGTGAGCGCCCAACTCATCCAGAATCTGATCGGATGGCCCGGTCTGGTCGCCATCCTCATCACGCTGGTTGTGCTGATGAGCGGGTCGCTGCTGGCCCGCCGAGACGACATCGAGTGGCAGGGTCTGCTGCCGGTGTCGCTGCTGATGTTCGTCGGGCTCGCCACGATCTCGCTGCTGTGGAGCGAGTACCAGTGGGCGAGCCTCGGCGGTGTCGCCTACCTGCTCGCGTTCACGATCCTCGGCATCTCGGTCGCTCTCACGCGCGACACCATCCAGATCGTGCGGGCCTACGGCGACGTCTTCCGACTGGTGCTCGGGGTCTCCATCGCCCTCGAGATCGTGTCGGGCCTGTTGATCGACACCCCGATCCCGTTTCTGGGCGTCGAGGGCAGGCTCGCCGAGCTCGGTCCCATCCAGGGCATCATGGGCTCCCGCAATCAGTTCGGGCTCGTCGCGCTTCTGGCGCTGATCACCTTCGGCGTCGAGTTCGTCACCAAGTCGGTCAGTCGGCGCACCGCTGTCGCGTCCCTGGTGCTGGCCGCGGGCAGCGTGCTGCTGTCCCGGTCACCCGTGATGCTCGCGGTGGTCCTCGTCGTTGCGGCAGCCGCGGGGGCCCTCGCCCTGCTGCGCCGGGTGGGGCCCGAGCGGCGCCGCATCGGGCAACTCGGAGTCCTGGCCGCGGCGGTCGTGGCGGCCATCGTGGTCTGGTTCGCCCGGGCCAGAGTCATCGAGCTCTTCAGCGCGAACAGCGAACTGGGCTACCGCCTGACGCTGTGGCGCGGTGTGCTCGACCTCATCTCGCGAAACCCGCTCGAGGGCTGGGGGTGGATCGGCTACTGGCGTCCCGACGTGCAGCCGTTCCCGGTCTTCGCGATCGCGGGCCAGCGCGAGCCCAACTCCGCCCTCAACGCCTACCTCGACGTGTGGTTCCAGCTCGGGCTGATCGGGCTTCTGCTGTTCCTCGGTCTCGTGGTGCTCACCTTCACCCGCTCATGGCTGCTCGCCGGCCAGCGCCGCAGCCTGATCTTCGCGTGGCCCGCGCTCGTGCTCGTGGCCCTGCTCAGCGCATCCCTCGCCGAGAGCTCGATGCTCGTCGAGTACGGCTGGATGACGTTCGTCGTCTGCTCGGTCAAGGCCGCGCGTGAGTTGAGCTGGCGACGAGCCTTCGCCCGCACCGACCTCGACACCGCCTAGACGGTGCCGGCCGCGATCGCTAGGTCGGCATCGACCATGGCGTTGACGATCTCCTCGAACCCGACGGTCGGAGCCCAGTGGAGCGTCTCGCGGGCGTGTGTTGAATCGCCGAGCTGCTGCGGTGCGTCGCCACTGCGCAGCAGTGAATCGTCCACCCGCACCCGCGACTGCCAGTCGTCGATGCCGACGCGGCCGAAGGCCGCCCGCACGAAGTCCTCCACGGAGTGCGCGACGCCGGTGGCGATGATGAAGTCGTCGGGATGCTCCGCCTCGGCGATCAGGCGCAGGGCCTCCACGTAGTCGGGTGCCCACCCCCAGTCCCGGCGCGACCCCAGATTGCCGAGCTCCAGTGTCTCCTGGAGCCCCAGCGAGATGCGCGCGGCCGCTGCGGTGATCTTGCGCGTCACGAAGGTCTCGGGTCGGCGCGGCGATTCGTGATTGTAGAGAACGGCCGATGCGGCCCACACCCCCGACGATCGGTAGACACCGACCAGGGCGTGGGCGTATGCCTTCGCCGCACCGTAAGGAGAAGTCGGACGGATCGCTGTGGATTCGGTCTGCGGCACAGTGGCCGGAATCCCGAAGATCTCGGCACTGGATGCCTGCACGAACCTGAGCTCGTGCCCCGCCGCCCCCAGCTCGCGCACCGCCGCCAGCATCTCGGCCACCGCGAGGCCGTTGATACTGGCGGTGAGCTCGGGCTGCTGCCACGAGCCGTAGACGGAGCTGATCGCCGCGAGATTGACGACGACGTCGGGACGAAGCTCGCGGATGAGATCACCCACCCCCCGGGCCGAGAGGTCGACCTGATGCGTGGTGACGCCGCCGGTCACGAGCTCGTCGGCACGCTGCACCGTGCCGTGCACCTCATCGCCACGAGCGATGAGGGCCTCGGCGAGGTAGGAGCCGTCCTGCCCGGTGACTCCGGTGATGAGAACGCGTCTCATGCGAGGCCGGCGAGCCTCTTCTGCTCGGCGACATCCGACTCGACCATCATGGTGACGAGTTCCTCGAAGCCCACCTTCGGGGCCCATCCGAGCTTCTCACGAGCCTTGGTCGAGTCCCCGATGAGCAGGTCGACCTCGGCCGGCCGCATGAAGCGCGGGTCCTGGGTGACGAGGTGTGACCAGTCGCTGATTCCCACCGTGGCGAAGGCGGCGTCGAGGAGGGCTGAGATGGTGTGAGTCTCACCGGTCGAGATGACGTAGTCGTCGGCGACATCCTGCTGCAGCATCAGCCACATCGCTTCGACGTAGTCTCCGGCGAAACCCCAGTCGCGGCGAGCGTCGAGGTTGCCCAGCGTGATGGAGTCCTGGAGCCCGAGGTGGATGCGCGCGACCGCCTGACTCACCTTGCGGGTCACGAACTCCGGACCGCGCCGAGGCGATTCGTGATTGAACAGCACTCCGGATGACGCGTGCATGCCGTACGACTCGCGGTAGTTGATCGTCATGTAGTGGCCGTAGACCTTCGCCACACCGTACGGCGAGCGTGGCCACAACAGGGTGTCCTCGTTCTGGGGCACCGCCTGAACCTTGCCGAACATCTCGGAACTCGACGCCTGGTAGAAGCGCACCTGCTTGCCGCTCGTGCCCTCGTAAAGGCGCACGGCCTCGAGCGCATTGAGCACACCCATGCCCGTGACCTCGCTCGTGAGGTGGGCGTTCTCCCACGAGTACGCGACGAAGGAGATCGCCCCGAGGTTGTAGAACTCGTCGGGTTGGGCCGTGTTCATGGCCCGCATGAGGCTGGACAGGTCGGTGAGATCACCCGTGAGAATCGTCACGTCGGGGATGAGTTCGTCGAGTAGGGCTTTCTTCGGGTTGTTCTGGCCGCGCATGAGGCCGAACACCTCATAGCCCTTGGAGAGCAGCAGCTCAGCGAGGTAGAGACCGTCCTGGCCGGTGATCCCGGTGATGAGTGCGCGCGCCATCTATGCAGTTCCGTTCCGTGCTGGTCCTCGCCGATTCAATCGAGCAACTCAACGGTACTGGATGCGCCGGGCCGCACGGCCACGATGAATCCGCCCGCTCGGCGGCGAAGTGTCAGCACCGAGATCGTCTGTGCCGTCACCGACACCATCTCGCCGATCGCCAGACCCCAGGCTCCACCGGCCGCACCGAAGATCGACGACAGCAGGATTATCGCGGGAACACCCACCGACGCCGCCAGGAGGACGCTTACCAGGAATGCCCGATTCGCACCCATCCCGATGAGAGTGATCCTGCCGAGGCTGGTGCCCAGAGCGATGCCCAGCGTCGCCGTGCCCAGACCGAACGCCGTCATCTGGTCGATCGCGACGATGGGGCCGAAGAGCACCGCCGACAGCCACGGCCCGATCAGTGCGAACGCCGCGAAGCCCAGCACTCCCAGAGTGAGATGAAGCAGCAAGGATGTCCTGACCCGCCTGCCGAACTGGGCGGTGCCCTCCTCGACCACCCACCCCTGAAGCGCGTTGCCGAGGGCCGACACCGAGTACTGCCCGATGCGGTACAGCTTGTCACCGGACACATAGGAGGCCGCCTGGGCTGTCGTCGCCGCCCCGCCGACGAGGGTGACAGCGAGGGAGTTGTAGGCGCCGCCGGCCAGCTCGGTAGCCGCGGCCGCCCGGTTCGTTCGCAGGACCCCGCCGAAGTCACTCCAGCGCGTCGCCGCCCAGTCGCGGGCTCGCAGGGTGCGAGCCCCGTAGCCCCCGACGCTCACGATCAGCGCGACGATCAGCAGGATCGGGTACGAGAGCACCGGTCCGCCGGTGACGACGATGATGGCGGCCGCGACGGTGGCAACGATCCGCGGCGCGATCTCGTAGATGGCGATCGACGACGCCCGACCCAGCCCGATCATGAACCAGGCCGAGGAGAGGCCGGTCATGGTCATGGCCACGGCCATGAGCCCGGCATCCAGTCGGTGGGATGACGGTGCGATGACCACTGCGACGGCGGCGGCGAGCACCGCGCTGGGGATCCACACCAGCACCCGTGCCCGAAGGCTTCGCGCGAGCAGCATCGGACGCGCGTCTCGGTCGGAGACCGCGACCATCGGCGGACCCACGGTGTTGTATCCGAGAGCGACGATGAGGGCGAAGAATCCGCCGCTCGACTGGCCGACAGCGAAGGCGAGCCAGGCATCCGCCCCGGCAACGCGCGCGAGAATCGGTAGGAAGAGGAACGGGGTGATCAGCGAGAGGAACGGTAGACCTGCGAAGCCGATGATGCGCCTGGCGAATGAGCCGCGCGTGGCTGCGGTCATGCCGAAGCACATCCGGTCGGCTGCTGGCTGCGCATCTGACTAAGGTACCAACCGGCTAGAATCTCATACGTCCGCACGCCGCTTCTCGTCTTCGGAGATTTCCATGACTGTCTCGACTGGATACGTGCACGAGACGGCGGATGTCGCATCAAGCGCGTCCATCGCCGCCGGCGCAAAGGTCTGGCACTACGCGCAGATCCGCGAGAACGCCCAGATCGGCGCGAACGTGATCGTGGGCCGAGGTGCTTATGTCGGCACCGGCGTCGAGGTCGGCGACAACTGCAAGATCCAGAACTACGCACTCGTCTACGAGCCCGCGAAGCTGGGGCGCGGCGTCTTCATCGGCCCGGCGGTCGTGCTCACCAACGACCACTTCCCCCGAGCGATCAACGCCGATGGCACGCCCAAGTCGGCTGACGACTGGCACCCGGTGGGCGTCGACATCCGTGAGGGCGCATCGATCGGGGCGAGCAGCACGTGCGTGGCTCCAGTGACGATCGGGCGGTGGGCACTGGTCGGTGCCGGCTCTGTCGTGATCAAGGACGTTCCCGACTTCGCGCTCGTGGTGGGCAGCCCCGCGCGCCGCGTGGGCTGGGTCGGCATGGCGGGTCACCCGCTCACAAAGGATTCCGAGCGCATGTGGGTCTGCCCGGTAACAGCAGCGCGCTACCAGCAGGTGGGCGACGACGAATTGATTGAGGTGCAGTAGATGATTCCAGCAGCCCGCCCGGAGATCGGTGACGAGGAGCGCGCGGCAGTCGATCGCGTCATGCGATCGGGCATGCTCGCCCAGGGCCCCGAGGTAGCCGCGTTCGAATCGGAGTTCTCCGCGATCGTGAACGGCATGCACTCGATCGCCGTCAACTCCGGCACGTCAGCCCTACACATGGCATTCCTCGCCGCGGGTGTCGGGGCCGGCGACGAAGTCATTGTGCCGTCGTTCAGCTTCGCTGCGACCGCGAACTCCGTCGCCCTGGCCGGGGCGACCCCGGTATTCGTCGACATCGAGCTCGATCACTTCAACGCCGCACCGGCCGCCATCGAGGCCGCGATCACCCCGCGCACCAAGGCGATCATGCCGGTGCACTTGTACGGGCATCCCGCTGACCTCGTCGCCATCAAGGCGATCGCCGACAAGCACGGTCTGCTGCTGTTCGAAGACGCGGCTCAGGCCCACGCGGCGTCGGTCAACGGCGTACCGGTTGGTGCCTGGGGCATCGCCGGGAGCTTCTCGTTCTACCCGACCAAGAACATGACCTCGGGCGAGGGCGGAATGATCACGACCCCGTCTGACGAGGTTGCACGCCTGGCGCGTGTTCTACGCAACCAGGGCATGGAGCGCCGGTACGAGAACGAGGTCGTCGGGTTCAACACCCGCATGACCGACATCCACGCGGCTATCGGCCGGGTGCAGCTCACCAAGCTCGCGGGCTGGACGGCCAAGCGCCAGGCGAACGCTGCGTTCCTGAACGCGCACATCGAGGGTGTTGTCACGCCGCCGACGGCTCCCGGGGCCGTACATGTCTTCCACCAGTACACGATCCGGGTCGTCGACCATGACCGGGATGCGTTCGCCGAGCAGCTGAGCCAGCGCGGCGTCGCGAGCGGCGTCTACTACCCGACGCCGATCCACCGGCTGCCGTCGTTCCGGCTCGACCTCGACCTGCCCACTACGGAGATTGCGGCCACCCAGGTGCTGTCGCTGCCGATCTACCCCTCCCTGACCGACGGCGAACTGGAGACGATCGTCGAGGCGGTCAACGAGGTCGCCAAGGCTGGCTCCTGATGGTGTTGCGCGCCGGGCTCCTCGGTCTGGGGGTCATGGGCAGCAACCATGCTCGGGTGCTCTCCTCACTCGAGGGTGTCGAGTTCGTGGGCGTGTTCGACCCGTCGCCGACGGTGCCCGATCAGGTGTTCGAGCGCCCCGTCATCCGCGATCTTGATCAGTTCCTGGAACTCGGACTCGACTACGCCGTGGTGGCCGCACCCACGATCTATCACTTCGACATGGGCAGCCGGCTGGCCGAGGCCCGAGTGCATGCCCTCATCGAGAAGCCCGTCGCCTCGACGCTCGAGGAGGCGGTCGCCCTGCGGGATCTCTTCGCTGCGCGCGGCCTCATCGGGGGCGTGGGGCACATCGAGCGCTACAACCCCGCGCTGCAGGCGGCCCGCAAGCGCATCGAGTCGGGAATGATCGGCGAGGTCTACCAGATCGCCACCCGCCGCCAAGGACCGTTCCCCGGGCGCATCGCCGACGTCGGCGTCATCAAGGATCTCGCATCGCACGACATCGACCTGACGGCCTGGGTCGCCCAGCAGGAGTTCGTCTCGGTGAATGCCCGCACGGCACACCGCAGCGGGCGACCGCACGAGGACATGGTCGTGGCCATCGGCACCCTGTCAGGCGGAACCATCACCTCGCACGTGGTGAACTGGCTGACACCGTCGAAGGAAAGGGTGACCGTCATCACGGGCGAGAATGGTGTGCTCGTCGCCGACACACTCACCGCTGACCTCACCTACTACGAGAACGGGCGCATCCAGGTCGACTGGGATCCGGGAGAGTTCCGCGGCGTGTCCGAGGGCGACGTGACCCGCTTCGCGCTCGACCGCAAGGAGCCCATGCTCACCGAGCACGAGTGCTTCCGCGACTCGGTGCTTGCAGGGGAAGCGCGCGGCATCGTCACATTCGCCGAGGGCGCTCGTGTGGTCGAGATCGCCGAGAATCTGGTCGCTGACGGGTTGGATCGACGGCTGTAGGCCCGCAGCGCATACTGCACCACGGGCAGGGTGATCCGCTCGTCATCTGGTGCATGGCGACACTCCGAATGGCCGAATTCTCAGGCGGTATCGAACGGGCGGGCTAAACTCGTGGTCTGAGAGCGTCGGGGGATAGGTGCACGCCATGGCTGGAACACGGATTCGACTACTGCGCGGGCTGATCGGTGGCCTCGCGCTTGCGGGCCTGCTCGTGCCATCGGTGATGGCGCCCGCCTCCTCCGCTGACGGCGCCCAAGCGATCTCCGGCAGCGACTTCCTGCCCGGCTACATCATCAGTGACGACGCGTTCTACGACAGCAGCGCCATGTCGGAGTCCGAGATCCAGACCTTCCTCGACGGCAAGATCGGCACCTGCGGCAATTCGAACTGCCTCAACATCAAGCGCCTCGACACCTACGACCGACCCGCGGACGGAAGCATCTGTGCTGCGGTCACTGGCGCTGCCGGCGAACTGGTGTCAAGCGTCATCTTCAAGGTGCAGCGCGCCTGCGGAATCAGCGCCAAGGCGCTGCTGGTGCTCCTTCAGAAGGAGCAGTCCTTGGTCACTGCAACGGCGCCGAGCGACTTCAGGCTCTCGCGCGCAACCGGGTACGGCTGCCCTGACAGCGCCGGCGGCGGATGCGACGCGAAGTACTACGGGCTGTACAACCAGCTCTATGAGGCCGCTTGGCAACTCAAGCGCTACAGCACCCCCACCCCGTGGGGCCGCTACCAGCCGGGAACCCTCGAGATCCTTTACAACCCCAACACCGACTGCGGAACCCAGACGGTCACCATCCGCAACAATGCGACCGCCGCTCTCTACAACTACACGCCCTACGTTCCGAACGCGGCAGCACTCGCGAACCTTCGCGGTGCCGGCGATGATTGCTCCGCCTACGGCAACCGCAACTTCTGGGTGTACTACAGCGACTGGTTCGGCGACCCCCTCGTCACCTATCCCCCGGGCGTGACGACCGATCGGATCGGCGGCAACGACCGTTACGACGTATCGGTGGCCATCAGCCAGCAGAACTTCCCCAATCCAGTTGCCACCGTTTATGTCGCCACCGGCTCGAACTATCCGGATGCGCTCACCGCCGCACCCGCTGCAGCCAAGGCCGGCGCGCCCCTGCTCCTCGTGCCCGCCAACTCCATACCCGATTCGGTACGGACCGAGATCCAGCGGCTGAGGCCAGCCGAGATCATCGTGGTGGGCGGACCGGCATCCGTTACTCCGGCAGTGTTCGATGCTCTCGCCCAACTGACGACCACCATCAGCCGTGACTCGGGATCCGACCGCTACGAGGCCTCCCGCAATGTTGCGCTCCACGCGTTCAGCGCTGGCGCCGGTGTCGCTTACATCGCGACCGGTGAGACGTTCCCGGATGCGCTCTCCGCCAGCGCCGCTGCTGGATCCATCGGCGCACCGGTGATCCTGATCAACGGTCTGCTCACCACACTCGACTCGGCGACCGTGGACCTGATCAGTCAGCTCGGCGTGACGGACATCCGTATCGCGGGCGGGCCGGCGAGCGTGAGGCCCGAGCTTGAGGCCCAGATGTCGACGATCGCGGGAGTCACGAGCGTCAGGCGTCTGAGCGGCCCGGATCGCTTCTACGTCTCGGGCAACACCAACCGTGATGCATTCGCGTCGAGCAGTCGCGTCTACCTGGCATCAGGCTGGAACTACCCGGACGCGCTGAGCGGCGCTGCTGTTGCCGGAGCGCAGCACGCCCCGCTCTACGTTATTCCGACGGACTGCATCCCGTCGTACGTCATCCAGGACATCATCTCGCTCGGCGCGACACGAATGACCGTGCTTGGTGGACCCGCCAGTGTCAGCCCTGGCGTGCTTCGTTTCGCCCAATGTCGGTAGGCCCGGCGGTGCCGTCCTAGCGGTCGGCGGGAGGCCAGGGTTCGCGAGGGCTCCACCCGAGATCGCTGCTGATCGCCGTGATGTCGGCGCAACTGTAGCTGTCGACCTCGGGACCGATCACGACGGCCTCGCGGGGCACCTGCGGCAGGGAATCCAGTAGATCCCGATTGCTGGTCGGGATGCCGCTGCCCACGTTGAGAACACGGAATCCCGCCGAGTCCGACTCCGCGGCTGACAGAATTGCTCGAGCCACGTCATCCACGTGCACGTAGTCGCGGACGAAGCCGTCAAGCCCGGTCAGGTGGGCAGGCGCCCCCGCGGATGCCGTCTGCAAGCGGGTCACGAGCGAGTCAGGCATCCCGGGGCCGTAGACATTGAACACCCGCAGAACATCGACCGCGACATCTCCAGCGGAGCTGGCGAGAACCTCCTCCGCCGTCAGCTTGGTCGTTGCATAGACACCCGTCGGGTCGGTCGAATCCTGCTCGGAGACTGGCCTGCGGCGACGATCCCCGTAGACGGCAGCCGTGGAGATGAAGACGAGCCGCGCTACCTCGGCCGCCTGCGCGGCCGCGAGGATCGCGGCGGTGCCGCCGACGTTCACGCGTGCCGCGGTCGCCGGGTCGTTCTCGCATTCGCGCCCGACGATGGACGCCAAATGCACGATGGCCGCTGGCTTGATTGCGCTGATGGTCGCGAGCGTGGACTGTGGGTCGGTTACGTCGAGACGCCTCTCGGGGTCGTCGCCCCGGGAGCCAGTCATAGCGAACATCGGTGTCCCGCTCGCACCGAGGCGCTGCAGCGCCCGGCCCAGCCTGCCACCGGAGCCGGTGACCAGGACCGGTCCCCGCGTCATTTGATCTCGAATCCCAGCTCTCGCAGCGCCTTCACCGCGTCGTCGTGAGATATCGAATAGGCGAGGGTGCGCTGCAGGAGGGACTCGATCGTCGCGATGAAGGCGGAGTGATCGAACTGCTTCTCGCCGCGAACGACGAAGATCTTCTGATTGGTCGTGCGATCGACCCGATCCGGCTCGTAGCTGAGCTCTTCGAACATCTTCTCTCCGGGCCGCAGACCGGTGATCTCGATCGTCAGGGTCGGATCCACTGCGCGGATCAGACTCTGGGCGAGGTCGAGGATGCGCACGGGTTCACCCATGTCGAGTACGAAGATCTCGCTGTCCTTGCCGAGGGCGGCCGACTGGATGATGAGCTGGCTGGCCTCATCGATGGTCATGAAGAACCGGGTCACTTCGGGATGGGTCACCGTGAGGGGCTCGCGCTTGGCGATCTGCGATCGGAAGATCTGCATGACGCTGCCGTTGCTCTCGATCACATTGCCGAACCGCACCGCGGTGAACCTCGTCGGTGACGCGGGGTCGGCAAGCGACTCCATGAGCATCTCGCCGATGCGCTTGGTGGAACCCATGACATTGACGGGATTGACGGCCTTGTCCGTGGACACGTAGACGAAGTTGCTCACCCCGTGCTCGATCGCCAGGCGCATCACATTGAGACTGCCCCACACATTGTTGTTGATCGCTTCGAGCGCGTTGCTCTGCATGAGGGGCACATGCTTGTAGGCGGCGGCGTGGAAGACGATGTCGGGGGCGAACTCGGAGAAGATCGCCTTCATGTGGGCCTGATTCTTGATGTCGGCGATGCGCAGCGCGACGTTCTCGCGGCCCGTCAGGGTCTGGCCGAGGTAGAACATGCCGTTCTCCCACCAGTCAACGCACAGCACCTCGGCGGCACCGGCGGCGACGATGTGCCTGGTGAGCCGAGACCCGATGGATCCAGCGCTTCCCGTGACGAGCACGCGCTTGCCCGCGAGGAACTTCTGCGAGACAACAACGTTGTGCTTGACCGGTTCGCGACCGACGAGATCCAGAACGTCGACGTCGGTGAGGTCGTTGATGTTGACCGTTTCCTTGGACAGGATGTCGTACGTTCGGGGCACGATCGCGATGTCCACGGCCGAGGAGTAGATCGAATTGATGAACTCTCGCACCTTCGCCGAGTTCGCCGTCGGAATGGCGAAGTACACCAGATCGATGGCGTGGGCCGCGACGACCTCGTTCACGTCGCCCAACGTGCCCAGCACCTCGTCGCTGGTCGACCGATCGTCGAGGAAGCCGACAACGTCGCCGCCACGAGATCGGATGTCCTCGGCCAGCGAGATCCCTGCGGCGCCGTGACCGACTATCAGAATTCGCTCGCTCAACGACGCACCTCCGGCGCTACATACGCACCACTGAGTACGGCATCCAGTGTCGGCAGCAGAATCGACGCTGCGCCAGATCGCATCGCGTACCTCTCAGCCCACCGGCGCCCCCGGCCAGCGATTGCGGCCAACTGCGTGGGATCGTCGAGCAGGCGCTTGAGGTTGCCGTAGACCTGATGATGTTTGGTTACGACCCAGCAGTCGTTGCTGTCCTTCGGGAGGTCAGTTTCGACACTTTCATCGGAACTCATCATCACGACGCAGCCTGCCGCTAGCGCCTCCACACCGAAAACCGCCGGGGAGAAACCGTAGAACTGGTTCAGCGCGATGTGTGCGCGCGCCAGTTCTTTCTTCACCACGGCATTGGTCACGCCAATGAGTTCGACGTACTCGAACTCGTAACCCTCGTCGCGCAACTGTGCCACGGCCGCGCGAACCAAGGGAGTTCCCTTGATTACGGGCGAGGTGGTCGCGTGGACGACGACGAGGTGAGACACGTCATCGAATTTGGCTGAGTTGGGCAGCGGCTCGTCGGAGAGGAAGTAGAGAAAGGGTTCGGTGCCTTTGGTCAGGTAGCTCAAGTGATCGACGGTGTTGCTGAACATGGCCGTCGCGTACCTGCTCGCCACCGCCGCAATCGCCCGCTTGGAATCGTCCCAAGCGACGGACTCGAATATCGGCCCGCGCTCGCCCATGTATGTGGAGATGTTGGGCATCCCTGTCTCCTTCTCCAGTTGGTGCATCAGCTTTATCGACCTAATGTCGGAGCCGCACCAGTAGCAGACGATCGGAACAGCCTTTCTGGCCAAATACGAGAACTCGAACTCTCGTTCGTCGAGCCCTGTCAAGAGGAAGCCGGTCGCTCCGACATAGATGAAGCCGGCGGCCTGGTTCATGAGCCGACCTAGCAGAAGCGGACCCGCGATTATGCGCTCGGCCCATCTCCAACGCGAGCCCACGCTTGTCCTGAACCGATAGTCGTAGTTGGTTGCGTAGACGAATTCCTCTGTGAAGTTGACCGAGTAGGAACCAGGAATGGCTCCCGACAGCTGGAGCACCATCGATGCACATTCATCGGGCCCAACGACCCAGGAGATGGGATCCCGACTGAGCCGCCTACGAATCAGGCGATTGACGTTGTAGCTCGCGACCAGGAGGGCGCGCTGCAACATCGCCACGATGTGGGGGCGCAAATTCATTGGTTCGTACTCCGTCGCTCATGGCTACTGCACTCCATCCTAGGACGGGCCCATTCGTGCTCAGTGGCGCACAACCTCGACCTGGGCCGATCAGGTCAGTCCGGCAAGCGATGCCTGATGCGCGAAATCAGGGAATGTGGTCACGAGCTCGTCGAATGTGCCACAACCGGCCACTTCACCCTCCTGCATGAAGAAGATGCGATCGGCGTGCCGAATCGTTGCCAACCGATGAGCGACGATGATCTTCGTCACGCCTCCGCCGATTGCGTCGAGGCCCGCCATGACGAGCGCCTCAGTATTCGTGTCAAGTGCGCTCGTGGCCTCGTCGAGCACCAGGACGAGCGGGTCGCTGTAGAGAGCACGGGCGATTCCGAGGCGCTGGCGCTGACCCCCGGACAGCGAGAGGCCGCGCTCTCCGACCCGGGCCTGGATGCCACCTTCGCGCGCAGAGACGAGCTCCCAGAGCTGCGCCTGCTCGAGAGCAGAGCGCACCCGGTCGGCATCGTAGCCATCGCCCCAGGTGAGGGCGACGTTCTGTGCGATCGTCGCGTCGAATAGCGCGACATCCTGCGGAACGTACCCGACACGGGATCGCCAGTCACTTCGCACCTCGGTCAACGAGACCCCATCGACCGAGATAGTTCCCTCGGTCGGCTCCAGCAGGCTGATCAGGAGGTCTACCATGGTCGACTTACCTGAACCGGATGCCCCCACGAACGCAACGGTGGAGCCGAATGGGATATCTAGAGACACGCCCTTCAGCGCAGCAGGGGCATCCGCGGAGTACTGGAACACGACGTCATCCAGCACGATGCTCTTCGGGTTCGGCGGTACCGGCCCCGACGGTCGAGAGTTGACTTCAGCGCTGGACCGCTCGGTGTCCTCCAGTTCAGCCAGGACGCGCCGAGGATACTCGGAGATCGAGACCATGAGGGCGAGCACCGACTGAACGCGGATCACCGACGGCGCCATCCGGAATCCCGCGAGCGCGAAGAGCGCGACGGCTGCGATCGCCTGTTCGATACCGCCGATCAGGAAGCCCACACCACCGATGACGACGAACCCGACGATGAGACCCGACTCGAGTGCATACCGGGGCAGCTGTCCGAGGAAGTACATGTTGCCGCGCGCCCGGGCGCTGAGAGTGCGGGTCTCTGCAACGACATCGGCGACCTCGCTCTCCTTGTTGCGCAGCGACACCTCTTTCATCGCGCCCACGATCTCGAGGACGAGGCGTGAGGCGCCGATCGTGTTGTGCACGTGCACCTCGCCGGCGGTACGCACGGGCCGGGCGATGCCGAAGAACAGAACCGACCCGAGAAGAAGCAGGTAGGCGAGCGTAGTGATAGCGAGGATCGGTTGCACGATCGCCAGGGTTCCGATGATCACGACGAGGCTCACGAATTCGCCGAGCAGCGTGGCGCCCGGCAGCACGAAGCTGTTGACCGTGGCGTCGACGCCAGTGTCGGCGAAACGCATGATCTCGGCGGAGTTCTTCTTCAGCCGGTCACGCCAGGGTGCGGTGATGTATGCCCGGAACAGGCGATCGCCGATCGCGACCTCGTATCGAGGGATGCGCCGAGTCGCCCACCACGTCACCAGGACCGCCAGTGCCCCCTTGGCCACCATCAGCACGCAGATCACCAGGATGACCCACACGACCCCCACCGAGTCGAGGGTGCCGACGAGCGGGAGCGTCACCGCGGTACCCGACGCGACCGGGCCGATGACGGCGGCCAGAAGACCGAGTGCTCCAGCGTCGAAGATCGCGAGGGATGCGAGCAGCCAGGAGTAGAGGTTGAGGAACCGTGCCCCTCCGAGCGGGAAGACCGCGACGATGTCCCGGTACAGGGCCAGTACAGACCTCACTTGAGCCTCCATTCGGCGAACCACGTGAGTCTACCCGGGCGGACCGGTGTGCCAGCCGAGCGTGGCCATAGACTCGATGCCATGTGTCGACAAGCCCCGGGACGATCGTGGTGAGCCAGCCAATGGAGCCCAAACGGATCCTCTGCGTCTCCTTCTCCCCCATCTACGCCGACTCCCGAGTACTGCGTCAGCTCGAGGTGCTGCGCCAGCGCGGCGAGGTGACCACGGTGGGATATGGGCCTGCTCCGGAGGGAGTGGCTCGTCACATTGAGGTGCCTGAGAAGGCGTCATCCCTGCCGGAGACTCCACTTGGTGTCGCGCGGCTGGCCCTTCACCTGCACAGCGCAGTCGAGCTGACCGCGCCGGGCGAGAAGGCCGTGCGCAAGGCAGTTGTCGAGTCGGGCCCCTACGACCTGGTCGTCGCCAACGATGCCCGTGCACTGCCGCTGGCTTTCGCCGCAGCGGGGGACGTACCCGTGCTCGCCGACATGCACGAATGGGCGCCCGAGGAGCGTGCGACCGTGCTCATCTGGCGTCTGCTCGTGGGGCCGTACATGGAACACCTCTGCTCGAAGTACCTGCCCCGTACCACGGCAGTGACCAGCGTGAGTTCCGGACTGGCAGGCCTCTACACCGAGCGATACGGCGTAGCCACCGAGATCGTGCGCAACGCAGCCGACTTCCAGAACCTCGCCCCGTCGCCGGTCGATCCGGCCGTGATCAAGCTCGTGCACAGCGGCACCGCCGATGCCGAGCGCAACATCATGGAACTGATCGAAGCCGTCGATCGGCTGGGCGAGCGGTTCAGCCTCGACCTCTACCTGCTCGAGGTTCCCGGCGGGCATCTGGATGTCATCCGCAAGAAGGCCGCCGTGACGCCGCGAGTGACGGTGCACCCGCCCGTGCCGCCGGAGACCCTGCCTCGCGTTCTGAACCAGTACGACCTGGGCGTCTTCCTCTACCCTCTGCGCACCTTGAGCCACCTGTATCACCTGCCGAACAAGTTCTTCGACTTCGTGCAGGCACGGCTCGGACTGGTGTTCTCGCCTGCCCCCGAGATCGATGCCCACCTCGCGCAGTACGGGCTCGGGCTCATCACCGCGGACACGAGTGCTGACGCGCTGGTCGACGCCCTCAAGGACATCACCGTCGACGACGTCGTCGGTTTCAAGCAGGCGGCGGACCGCGCGGCTCGGGCACTCTCCAGCGAGCCGGACCGGGCGACCCAGGATGCCCTGGTCGCGCGACTGCTTGCTGGGCGTTCATGAGGGTTGTGATCGCCAGCCGGATCTTCGCCCCCGAAGTTTCGGCGGCATCCGGCATTCTTCGAATTTGGGCGGAGGAGTTTCGTGATCGCGGCTTCGACGTCACGATTCTGACGGCGAAGCCGCCACGCGGCGCGGTGATCGATGATCCGCCGGGCATCGATGTGCGCCGCGCACCGGTGAAGCGCGACAAGCAGCAGTACGTGCGCGGGTACCTCAGCTACATGAGCTTCGACATCCCGCTGGCATTTCGCATGCTGTTCTCGCGACGAGCCGATCTCTACATCGTCGAACCACCACCGACAACCGTGGCCGTGGTTCGCGTCATTGCGGCAATTCGTCGCACCCCCTACGTCGTTCGCGCGGCCGATTACTGGACCGAAGCGGCCGAACTGGTGACGAGTTCGCCCCTGATCCTGGGCACGCTCCGGCGGCTCGAGGCGTGGGGTCTGGGCGGCGCGAAGATTCTGTTCGCCGCCCACCAACCGCTCATCGACCGCTTCCGCACGCTGGGGATCACCACTCGTGCGGTGCCCATCGGATTCGGCGCCGATACCAAGGACTTCCGGTACGAGGGCCAGGCGCCCCCCAAGCATCCGGTGTTCGTCTACGCAGGAACCCACTCGGAGTGGCACGGCGCCGGCATCTTCGTCGAGGCGATGCCCCAGGTGCTCGAGCAGTACCCCGGCGCACGACTGCTCTACTACGGCAACGGTGAGGAACGAGACGGCATGCGCGACCGCGCGCGCGAGCTGGGCCTCGACGATTCGGTCGAATTCCACGGCCCTATTTCACCTGCGACCCTCTCGCCGATCCTGTCATCGGCCACGTCGACGGTGGCCAGCCTCACCCCCGTTCCCGCGAACGAGTACGCGCTCGCGACCAAGGTGTACTCCTCCCTTGCCGCCGGATGCCCCGTGATCTTCGCTGGCGTCGGCCCCACCATGGAGTTCCTCAACGACGCGGGCCACCCTCGCGCGGGTGTTGCAGTGCCGTACGACGTGACGGCGACCGCATCCGCCATGCTCGCCGCGGCGGCTGCCCCGCTGGCCCCGGATGCCCGTGCCGAACTCGCCGATTGGTCGGCCCGGGAGTACTCGCTGCGCGCGATAGCCCAGCAGGTCGTCGAGGAGAGCCTCGGCTTGATCGGCCGGTAGAATTGACCCATCCACCCCAATCTGGAGAAACTCCGTGAAGATCGCCGTCATCGCCCTTGGAAAGATCGGGCTCCCGCTCGCCGTGCAGTTCGCCAGCAAGGGGCACGACGTGATCGGCGTCGATGTGTCCCAGCGCACAGTTGACCTCATCAACGAGGGCATCGAGCCGTTCCCGGGCGAGGCACACCTGCAGGAGATGCTCTCCGAGCTCGTTCCGGCGGGCAAGCTGCGCGCCACCACGCAGTACTCCGAGGCGGTGCCCGGTGCTGACGCCGTAGTGCTCGTGGTTCCGCTGTTCGTCGACGAGGAGACCGCCGAGCCCGACTTCGGGTGGATGGATGGCGCGACCCGCTCCCTCGGCGAGGTCCTCACCCCGGGCACCCTCGTCTCGTACGAGACGACGCTGCCGGTCGGCACCACTCGCACGCGCTGGAAGCCCATGCTCGAAGAGGCATCGGGGCTCACCGAGGGCGTGGACTTCGATCTCGTCTTCTCCCCCGAACGTGTTCTCACCGGCCGCGTCTTCGCGGATCTGCGCAAGTACCCGAAGCTCGTCGGCGGGCTGTCGGAGCGGGGAGCCGCGAAGGCTGTCGACTTCTACCGCGCAGTGCTCGACTTCGATGAGCGACCCGACCTAGTTCGCCCGAACGGCGTGTGGGACTTGGGCAGCGCCGAAGCCGCCGAGCTCGCGAAGCTCGCCGAGACGACCTACCGCGACGTCAACATCGGACTCGCCAACCAGTTCGCCCGCTACGCGGCGACCGCGGGCATCGACGTCTACCAGGTGATCGAAGCGTCCAACTCCCAGCCGTACTCCCACATCCACCAGCCGGGCATCGCCGTGGGCGGTCACTGCATTCCTGTGTACCCGCGGCTCTACCTGTGGACCGACCCCGAGGCGACGGTCGTCTCCGCTGCCCGAGCCGCCAATGCCGGGATGCCCGACTACACGATCGGGCTGCTTGAGGGTGCCCACGGCGACCTCACCGGCGCGAAGGTTGCCGTGCTGGGCGCCGCCTACCGCGGGGGCGTGAAGGAGACCGCGTTCTCGGGCGTCTTCGGCGCTGTCGAGGCGCTCAAGCAGCGGGGCGCGACGCCCGTCGTTCAGGACCCGCTCTACTCCGACGAGGAGCTGACCTCCCTCGGGTTCACGCCGTATCACCTCGGCGAGCAGGTCGATGCCGTCGTGATCCAGGCTGACCACGCCGAGTACCGCACACTGAAGCCCGCGGACCTGCCCGGCATCACCGCGTTCATCGACGGGCGACGGGTGTCGTCCGCCGAGCAATGGCCCGGCATCGCCTACCGCGTCATCGGCAAGGCCATCGCCTGACGACCATCCACTGACTCGACGGCGAGCCTCACTCGGCGTCGAGGGTGGCTGTCGAGCGTGAGGGGCTGCGCGTCAGGCGCCGACCTCGGCGAGGAAACGGGGGCCTTCACCTCGGGTTGAGAAGTCCGATGCGGCGCGGTCTGCTGCCTGCTTCATAGCAGTGATCTGCTCAGGCGTGAGGGCATTGAGTGCGGCCGCGAGGTCGGCGCCGGTCCAGCCGTCGACGACCAACCCGAAACCGTGCTCCCGCACGAAGCCGACGATCTCGGGGCTCTCGCCGATGACGACGCCCAGTCGACCCTGGATCGCCTCGAAGAACTTGTTGGGCAGCGCGTAGATGTTGTTGGCGAACCGGGGCGGGAAGAAGATCAGCTCGAGATCGTACTGGTTGAGGGCGCTCGCCACCTCGGTGACCCCGACGGGCTCGCGGAACGTCGCGCGGCCGGCGGCGATGGCGGGATGCGCGCGCAGCGGCGCCAGGGAGCGCTCGTCCCCGAGCACCATGAGCACCAGGCTGAACCTCGGCTCGAGGAGCAGTGCCGCGTCGAGCATGATGTCGATGCCCCGCTCGACCGCCGCGTAGCCGTGGTGCACGAGCACGATGTTCTCGGGATCCACCGGCGACGGCGTCAGCTCCTGGTAGGGCGCGATGTTGCGGATGACTCCGGGTCGCGCGATGCCGTACTGGTCCCGGTAGAGATCGGCGATGCCCTCGGCCACCGTGAGGTGCTTGGTGAACACGGGCGACGTGATGAAGGTGAGCAGCCAGTCGTCGTAGCGTGCGATGAGGAGCTTGTAGACGAGGCTCGTGCCGTTGCCCGAGTACACCTCGTGGAGGTCGAGGACGACCGGTCCCTTGGCGAGGGCCGGGACCGCCTTCACGACCCAGGGTAGGAGGTGATGGTCATTGACGATGATGAGGTCGTAGGTGTTGCCCGCGAGCTCCGCGGTAGGCATGTACTTCTCGACGACACCGCGGAACCGCGCACGCGGGGGGAGGAACGCGTTGACGATCAGCTTCAGCCGGCTCGAGGGGTGCCCGATGCGGAATCCCCGGCCCGTGGCATCCGGGTGCTCCGGACCCTGGCTGAGGATGTCGACGCGGTAACCCGCGGACTCCAGCCAGCGGATCTGGTTCGACACCCGGGCATCGCTGCCGACGGGCGAGTAGCACATGACGAGGGCCCTCTTGGAGGGTTTGCTGGGCTGGCCTGACACCACGCCATCCTATCGGCTCCGTCTCGCGGCTCCGGTCGGATGCACCCCCGGTGCGCCCGCCCCTCCCCGATCGACGTGGCATGATAGATCGTTGTGCGTGCCCGCTGACGTGTCGCGCGGCGAGCCCCCAACGACCCTACGAATCGGAGAACTACACGTGTGCGGAATCTTTGGCTTCATCGGCCCGGATGACCTCGACACCGCGTCAGCCAAGACTCTGGTGAAGCACGCACAGCAGCGAGGCCGTGACTCGAGCGGAATGGTCATCCGCGAGGCGGATGCCTACCACGCCTACCGCGCCGATTACCCGATCGGCTGGCTGCTCAAGCGCATCCCGCCGCTGGGCAACCTGTTCTTCGGCCACAGCCGGCTTGTCACCAACGGCACCGGCGACAACCAGCCCGTCTCCCGCGAGCAGGTCATCGTGCTGCACAACGGCATCGTGGTCAATCACGAGGCGATCTGGCCGATCCTCGGCAAGACCCCGACCCTGGAGATCGACACCGAGGTCATCCCCGCGATCATCGCCTCGCATCTCGCCGAGGGCGGTTCCGTCGAGACGGCGGCCGCGCGGGTGCTCAGCCTCACCGAGGGCGTGGTCGCCTGCGCCGCACTGATCCCGCGACTGGGCAAGCTCCTGCTGTTCTCGAACAACGGCAGCCTCTACGTCGGTGACAAGAGCGGGGGGCTCGTGTTCTCCTCCGAGCGCTACCCGCTGCTGCAGATCGACGCGGAGAACATCCGCCAGGTGCGGGGCGGCGAGGGTGTCGTCGTGGATGTCCCGCCGCAGGAGGAGCAGATCGAGATCACCGAGTGGGCCAACCGCTCCGTCGACCTCGTGCCAGGGCTGGGCTACTCGACGGAGGAGGAGCGGCTGCTGGTCTACCCGAAGCCCGACTTCCGTCGGTGCACCCGGTGCGTGCTGCCGGAGACCATGCCCTTCATCGCGTTCGATGAGAACGGCGTCTGCAACTACTGCCACAACTACAAGCCGAGGAACCACCCGCGCCCCAAGGAGGAGCTGTTCGAGCTCATCGAGCCCTTCCGGCGGGCGAGCGGTGACGAGGTCCTGGTCCCGTTCTCCGGCGGGCGTGACAGCTCGTACGGACTGCACCTCATCATCCACGAGCTCAAGCTGCGCCCCGTCACGTACACCTACGACTGGGGCATGGTCACCGACCTGGGCCGCAGGAACGTGAGCCGCATGTCCTCCAAGCTCGGCGTGGAGAACATCATCGTTGCCGCCGACATCACGAAGAAGCGCGACTACATCCGACGCAACCTCAACGCGTGGATCAAGTCCCCGCACCTGGGCATGCTCAGCGTGCTCACCGCGGGCGACAAGCACTTCTTCCGTCACATCGAGACCCTCAAGCGCCAGACCGGCGTGACGCTGAACCTCTGGGGCATCAACCCGCTCGAGGTCACGCACTTCAAGGCGGGATTCCTCGGCGTGCCGCCGGACTTCGCCGAGGAGCGGGTCTACAGCCATGGGGCGATGAAGCAGTTGCGCTACCAGTCGCTGCGCCTGAAGGCCATGCTCCAGAGCCCGGGCTACTTCAACCGGTCCGTTCCCGACACCCTGCTGGGCGAGTACTACCGCAGCTTCACGACCAAGAGCGACTACTTCCACATCTTCGACTACTGGCGCTGGGACGAGAAGCTCATCGAGGACACGCTCGACGCCGAGTACGACTGGGAGCGCGCACCCGACACGCAGACCACGTGGCGGATCGGCGACGGCACCGCGGCGTTCTACAACTACGCCTACTACACGATCGCCGGTTTCACGGAGCACGATACGTTCCGCAGCAACCAGGTGCGCGAGGGTGACATCACCCGCGAGGAGGCCCTGCGCCTCGTCGAGGAGGAGAACACCCCGCGCTACCCCAACCTCAAGTGGTATCTGGATGTGGTGGGCGTGGACTTCACCGCCGCGATCACGGCGATCAACAAGGCGCCGCGGCTCTACAAGGAACTGGACCGGGACTGAAGGAACTAGACCGGGACTGACGACGCGCTGACGCTGCGACGCAACTGAGGCCACAGCACCACGAGCAGCGCCGCGTAAGCGAGAGCACCGATCACCCACACGGCAGTCGGCCCCACGGGGAGGTTCGGCCACCACCATTCGGCGCCCGCGTCGAGGCTCACGCCCTGCTGGTCGGCACCCGTGACATAGCGCCGGATGTTGACCTGAAGTGACACCAGGTTGGCCAGCGTGAGAGCGCCCAGTACCGCGAACGTCTGAATCCGGGTGAACCGCATCTCACGTCCCGGAGGCATGGTCGCGAGGAGCAGCGAGAGCAACAGGATCAACGGCAGCAGGTAGCGCGGCTGCAACGCCTCGCCGACCTTCATTCCGCCGACGGTGAGCACATACACGGGCAGCACCACGAGCACGAGCAGCACCCCGGCCACGCTGATGGCCTTGCGCCAATCGAGCCGACCCAGCCCCGCGAACGCAACGACGATGAACGCCGCCGCAGCCGCCCACGGGACGATCGCGGGCAGACCGGTGTCGAACCAGCCGAGGGCCCAGGTTCCCCACACCCCGGTCCAGAGGAACGGGAGCATGAGCAGGTTGTACGCGGCCAGCGCGAATCCCGACATGGGAGCACCGGGCGACACTGTGCCGTCACCGCTGCCGGCCCCGGGGCTCACGGCGGTACCGCCACTGAATCCGATCGCGCCGACGCCCGACTGCCCGGCGTTGACGAAGAACAGGACAGCGATGACGATTCCCGCCAGCGGAAGCGCCGCGCGAAGCGCCCACTCCCGGGTGCGAGCCGAGGCGATGATGGATGCCGTGACGCTGGCTCCCACCACGTAGACGCCGGCGTCCCCTCGTGCGCCCGCGGCCATGACCACTCCGACCAGGTAGAGGGCGCCGAGAGCCCACCGACGGCGCCCCTCGGTCTCGAACCAGCCGAGCACGGCAAGGAATGCCGTGCCGACGCCCGTGATGGCCCATCCGCTCGGATTGTTCGAAGGGATGAGGAAGATGCCGAGCGGGATCATGGCGACCAACCATCCCCACAGCAGAGTGCGGCGCCGGGTGAAGGGCGGGAGCACGAACAGGGCGGTCGTGAGGGCCACGAACAGGGCTGCGTTGACGAGACGCATCGTCAGCGCGCTGACCTGGATGTCCGACCCCGCGAAGAGATGCATCGTCGCGTAGTAGACGGGCGGGTACTCACCCGCGAAGTTGCCGCGGTCGGTCTCGTAGCGACCTTCGGCGTCCAGCGCCGCGGTCTGGCATTCGGCGCTGACGTCCTTCTTGCCTGCGTAGCAGATGATGTCGCGGAAGCCGGCATCCATGCTGCGGGTGCCGGGCTCGGAGCCAGGCTGGCACTCGGGGCTGCCGCCGACCGCGCACCATGTGCTGATGAGGTGGTAGTCGTCGTCCGGGCCGGCGCCGACCGGCGAGGCGAAGGCCCAGGCGGAGAGCGCGAGGAAGGCTACAACGGGCGCGAGATGAATCCAGCGCAGCCGTCGAATCAGGCTGCGTACACCGTTCACTGGAGTGCCTCGGGGGCGGTCGCCGGCCCGCGATTCCAGCGAAGCCAAGTCACACCGAGCACGACGACTGTCGCAGCGAAGACCACGGATCCGAACACCCAGAGGGCGGTGGGGCTGAGTGGGAAATCGGACCACCACCACTCGGCGCCCGACTCAAGGCGCAGCCCCTGCACGTCGAATCCGGTGACGTAGCGGCGAAGGTTCATGTACAGAGCGATCAGGTTCGCACCCGCGAGCAGGATGATCGCCGGGATCACGTGCCAGCGCCCGGGCCGCAACTGCCGCTGCGACTGGGTGAGCAGCAGGAGCCCTGCGAGCACCACGACGAGGGGCAGCAGATAGCGGGGCTGCACGTTCTCGCTGACCACGCTGCCACCGCGCGTCAGGATGTAGATCGGCAGCACGTAGAGCGTGGCGACGAGAGCGACCGTCATGATCGCCTTGCGCGTGTGCATGAACCGGAGCCCGAGGGACGAAAGACCGAGGAAGACCGCGAGGGTCGCGAACTCTATCGTGGAGAAGCCGGGCCAGACCTCCATGCGCCACCCGAGCCCCCACGAGCCGAACACGCCGGTCCACAACTGAGGAATCGAGACGATGTTGAAGGCCAGCGCCGTCGCCTGATCCCGGGTCGCCGCGTCAGGCACTCCCCCGTTGAGCCCGCCCACGGCAACTCCCGCGTAGCCCGAGGTGAAGAAGAAGATCACAGCCATGAGCACCAGACCCGCGGGCAGCAGCAGCTTCAGGAAGTACGTTCGCGTGCGCTCGAAGCCGAGGAACGAGGCGATCGCGAGCCCGATGATCGAGTAGATCGCGGCATCCGTTCGGGCACCGGCCGCCATCAGAACTGAGAGGGCTGTCAGCGCGCCGAGCGCCCAGGACCGCGGGCCGGTCGTCCTGAACCATCCCAGGGCGGCAAGCCAGGCGCCGCCGACCCCGATGACCGCCCACGCGCCTGGGTTGTTCGACGCGATGAGGTAGCCGCTGAGAGGCACCATCGTGATCATCCAGCCCGCGATCAGGGGCACCCGCAGCACGACGGGAAGCAGTATCGCGAGCGCCGTCGTGAGGGCGACGAAGATGAGCACATTCACCAGTCGCATGACCAGCGCCGAGGCCTGGATGTCGTGGGTTGCGAACACATTCATGGCCGCGTAGTAGAGCGGTGGATACGCCCCGATCCAGTTGCCGTGATCTGCCGCGACGGTGGGCGTCGGTACGTTGGGCCACTCCTGGCAGCCCGCGCTCTTGGTGTCGTCGGCTACGTAGCACGGAGCAGTGGTGATGCCGGGAAGCACGAGGCGCCATCCGTCACCGTGCACCGGGTCGGGGGCACACAGGTCGGTGCGCGACTCGTTCGCGCACCAGATGCTGGCGAGGTGGTAGTCGTCATCCGGCGATGCGCCGATCGGCGAGGCGAAGGCCCAGGCCGAGAGCGCGAGCACCATGAGGACCGGCGCGAGGTAGATCCACCGGAACCGGCGGGTGAACCGCCTGATCCCAGTCAGGGCGGGCTCAGTCATCCGAATCCTTGGACGACTTCTCGATGTCGAGAGCGAGTCGCTGAACGACCTTGCGGAGCTCATCGCGCGTGCGCGCGAGCTCGAGACTGATCTGCATGAGCAGCAGGAGTATGACGAAGAACGCCCCCACGAACAGCAGGTTGATCGGCTGCTCGATGCCGAAGAAGTCGCTGATCGTGTCGAGCAGCGCCGGCCACGCGGAGAGCACGATGCCGGCAACGGAGGCGACGAGCCACAGCACCGCGTACTTCTCAGGCAGCACGTAGGAACGCAGCAGAAGGATCACGGCGACGAGGAGTACCACGGCCATGATGATCGCGAGCACCTGGGGCGTCATGCGGCAACCCCCTTCTGCTCGGCACGGCGCGCGGCCTTGAGCTGCGGTGGCACGCTGCGGATGCTCGCAAGGCCGAGGATGAACAGGATCCGACCCGTGTAGAGCGTCGCGCGCAACACGGACTGGGAGGGGGTACCCCCCGCACGCTCGTTCATGATGACGGGCAGTTCACGCACCGTCAGTCCCTGACGCGTCGCGAGCACTATCGACTCCACCGTGTCACCGAGCCACTCCACCGGGTAGTGCTCCGCGAACACCGCGACGGCACGGGGGCCGGCGATCCTGAACCCGCTGGTCGCATCGGTCAGCCGGGTGCGCGCATACATCGACACCACTCGCGCAATGAACCGCTGCACTCCCCGACGGGCGGCCGAGGACTTGAAGCTACCGCCGTCGGCATAGCGACTGCCGATCACGATGTCAGCGTGGTCGAGCGCGGCGATCAGATCGGCGATGTTCTCGGGCCGGTGCTGGCCGTCTCCGTCGAACTGGATGACCGCGTCGTAGCCGTTCTGCAGGGCGAACTTGAAGGCGGTGCCCATGGCGGCCCCTACGCCCAGGTTGATCGCGTGGGACACGACGCGTGCGCCTGCGGCTCGCGCGATGCTCGCCGTGGCATCACGAGAACCGTCGTCCACGAGCACGACATCGCTCAACGGATGAACCGCGGAGAGCGACGCCAGTACTTGACCGATGACCGCCGCCTCGTTGAGCGCCGGGACCGCGACAAGTACTCTCATAGCCGCCTAGCCTACCGGGAGCGACTGAATCGGGAGGTCACGCGCGCGAGCGCACGTGAGGGTCCCTCGGCCCGCAGGTAGTGCCAGAACATCCGAATGTCGTGTGCGAGTCCGTAGGGCTTGCGACGCTTTCCCGACGCCGAGCGGTCGACTCGGCTTCCCACGCTGTCGGCGGCACGATGGGGATTCGCCACGAACTCCACGAGCGGTGCGAGGGTCTTCTCCCAGAGGAAGTCAGCGCGCACGCGCTCGACGTTGCGTCGCGTCTGCGCGATGAACTCCTCATCGAAGAGCACACGCTCGAGGGCCAGTTCGAGGGCCGCGACATCCCGTGCCGGCACAACGACCCCGAGTCCCTCGCGCTCGACCAACTCGGCGAAGCTGTCACCCTCGGTCACGACCATGGGCAGTCCGGCCCAGAGGTAGTCCAGGATGCGAGTGCGGAACGAGAACGTGGTCTCGACGTGGGACATGTGCGTGCTCACGCCCGCGTCGGCCTCCATGAGCCAGCTCTGCCGATCGGCGTACTGCACCCATGACTCGTTGAAGAACACCGAGGTGTCGAGCGCCCCCAGTTCGCGAGCGAGATCGAATGACTCGCGCACGATGCCCATCTCATCGACCCCGGGATGCTTCGTTCCCAGGAACAGCAGCCTGACACTCGGGCGTCGCTCGGCCAACTGTGCCACCGCCGTGATCAGCGTCAGCGGGTCGAACCAGTTGTACAGCCCGCCGCCCCAGATGAGCAGCTTGTCGTCGACGGCGACCCCGCTGCGCACACCCTTCACCACATCCGTGGTGTGGGCGGGCGGTGTGGAGCTCAGGCCGAACGGTGCAACCGCGATCAACTGCTCGAGGTGGGGGTCGTTCTCGTACGTCGCGGGGTTGACGCGCCCCAGCGTCGTCAGCTGTCCGAGATAGAACAGGCGCTGGCGTTCGGAGGCGCACAGGAAGAAGTCGGCGAGCGCGAGCTGCTCGTTGAGCACCCGGGTGGCGGTCGTGACTCTGAGTTCCCAGGTCGCACGACCGAGCTCGCGACCCTGCTCCAGCATCTCCAGATGCATCGGGTCGTAGATGTCGGCGACGACGACCTTCTCGGTGGTGCGCAGGGCGTCGAACTGTGCCATGGCGTGGCCCTGAAAGACGATGACGTCGGCCCAGGCGAGAAGGCGCGCAAACGCGGCATCCTCACCGGGCTTGACGCGGTGGAGCTCGAATGATGCATCGACCGGCTCCAGGAGGGTCGTCGTCATCAACGCGACCTCGTTGTCGATGGCCAGCAGTTGCGCCATGTTCCAGGCCCGGATGGCCGGACCCGCCATCTTCGGCCCGATCGGGTCGCCCGTGATGACGAGAACTCGCGTCACCGTTGCTCCGCGAGCAGCCGCTCGAGGTATTCGCCGTAGCCGCTCTTGACCAGAGGCCGGGACAGGGCGAGGAGCTGCACGTCGTCGATCCAGCCCGCTCGCCACGCGATCTCCTCGATGCAGCCGATCTTGTAGCCCTGACGGGCCTCGATGACCCGCACGAACTCACTCGCCTGCACCATCGACTCGAAGGTTCCCGTATCGAGCCACGCAGTGCCCCGGTCGAGCACGTCGACGCGCAATGCGCCGGACGTGAGGTAGTGCTCGTTGACCGTGGAGATCTCGAGTTCCCCCCGGGCGCTCGGCGTGATCGACCTGGCGATACCCACGACCGAGTTGTCGTAGAAGTACAGCCCCGGCACCGCGAAGTTGCTCTTCGGATGCTCCGGCTTCTCCTCGATCGACACCGCCCTGTGCTCGGAATCGAATTCGACCACACCGTAGGCGCGCGGGTTGGCCACGTGGTACGCGAAGATCAACGCACCATCGACGTCGGTGTGGCTGCGCAGGTTGGAGCCGAGCCCGGCTCCGTGGAAGATGTTGTCGCCCAGAACGAGCGCGACCTTCTCAGAGCCGATGAATTCCTCGCCGATGATGAAGGCCTGCGCGAGACCATCCGGCGACGGCTGCACAGCGTAGGAGATGGAGATCCCGAGCTCGCTGCCGTCACCCAGCAACCGGCGAAACGCCACCTGGTCGTCGGGGGTGGTGATGATCAGGATCTCCCGGATGCCCGCGCTCATGAGCGTCGACAGCGGGTAGTAGATCATCGGCTTGTCGTACACAGGCATCAGCTGCTTGGAGATGCCCTTGGTGATCGGCCACAGCCGCGTGCCGCTGCCGCCGGCAAGGATGATGCCGCGCACGTCAGGCCGTGGCTTTCGCGTAGTACGCCCGCAGTTCGGCGTAGTCGGGGAGTCCACCCGACGCGAGCAACTCGGCCAGCGACGGGGCCGCGAGGTCCTTGGGGCTGAGAACGGGCTCGCCGAGCTCCGACGGGAACACAAGTCCGATGTCGGGGTCGAGAATGTTGAGGTCGTGTTCGGCGGCCGGGTTGTAGGTCGAGCTCACGAGGTAGGTGAGGGTGGCGTCATCGGTCAATGCGGCGAATGCGTGGCCGAGCCCCTCGGAGATGAACACCGACCGCCTGGAGTCGGCATCGAGCAGGACCGAGTCCCAGGTGCCGAACGTCGGCGAGCCGACCCGGATGTCGACGATGAAGTCGATGCCCGCTCCCCGGGCCACCGACACGTACTTGGCCTGCCCGGGAGGAGTGTCTGCGAAGTGGATGCCGCGCACGACACCTCGGCGCGAGACCGAGACATTGGCCTGCCGCAGTTCAAAGGAGCGACCGGTCGCCTCGGCGAGCCGGTCGTGCCGGAAGGACTCGAGAAACAGACCCCGATCGTCCTTCCAGGGCACCGGGGTGATCTCCCATGCATCCGGCACCGCGAGTTCTCGAATCTGCACGGGACGATCCTAACGTGCGCGCTCAGTCGGCAGGTTGGAGGAGGTCGCGGGCGGCGTCCATGAGGCCGCGGCTGAATCGGCTGTAGCGCCCAGCCACAACCGCGGCGGCAATTCGCGGGGCACGCAGAACCGGGTTGGACGGCAGGGCGAGTCGCCACTTCTCGTGTGTGAGCTTCGCCCTGGCGTGCGCGAGCCGGGATGAGTCGATGAGGGTACCGAGCGATTCGAGTCGCTCCACGAGCGCGGTCGAGCGAGCAACGAGCCCCTGGTTGCGCTCCAGGCGCGGTTCGCGCAGCTTGCCGAACTTGTACCTGAGGCTGGGCTTGCTCGCCCCGATCTGGTTGCCACCGTGCTGGCGGTACTCGATGAGCCGCCCGTCGATCAGGAGAGTACGGCTGATCGCGGAGGCAACGATCGCGAGCCACTCGTCGTGCACCCACGACGGCGCGAACGGCACGGCGTGGTCGAGCAGTTCGCGACGGAAGACCACGGTCGCACCGGTCACGAGGTTGCGTCGGATGAGCGTGTAGTAGCTGCGCCCGTCCTCGAGGTGCCGCCGCTCTCCCGGAGTGGCCTCAAGGCTGTCCAGAAGGGAGTCCGGCAGGGGTGTGCGCTCGGCGGTCACGAGGGTCGCGTCACTGTGTGCGAGAAGCAGGTCGGGTTCGGCGGTGAAGCACTCGACGAACCGGGCGAGCTTGTCGGGCATCCACACGTCGTCCTGATCGCAGAGCGCAATCAGATCCCCGGTGCACGCCTGCACCGCCTGCTCGAAGTTGGCGACCACTCCCAGAGCGGGCGCGTTGCGCAGCACGAGGAGCTCCGGTCTCGGCAGCGGCGACTCACGTACAGCTCGTTCCACAAGGGACACCGTCTCGTCGGTGGACGCGTCATCCGAGAGCACGATCTGGGTCGCCGGCACGCTTTGGGCGAGAATGCTGTCGATCTGCTCGCGCACGAATGCCGCGCCATTGTGAGTGCAGAGCGCGACGGAGATCGAGGGGCTGGTCACGCCTCCACCCTATTCGTCGCATCCGAAGGCCCCGGCGTAAAGTTGGTGCTTATGCCGTCATCCGCCCCGACCGCCACGCTGCCCGAGGTGGTCGTGCTGCTGGCGACCTACAACGGCATCCGATGGCTGCCAGAACAGCTCGACAGCATCCTGTCTCAGGAGGGTGTTCGAGTGCGCGTTGTCGCCCTCGACGATGAATCATCCGACGGCACCCGGGACTGGCTCGTCGAACGCTCGGCTCACGAGCCGCGCCTGACGGTACTGCCCTCAATGGGCCCGTCCGGTCGGTCTGCGGCGAATTTCTACCGACTCATCGGCCTGGTCGAGCCACCCGCCGAGGGCTATCTCGCCTTCAGCGACCAGGACGACGTCTGGATGCCCGACAAACTCGCTCGGCACGTCGAGTTGCTGAGATCCGGCGGGCACGACGGCATCTCCTCCTCGGTGACCGCGTTCTCCTCGAACGGCGATCGCACCGTCATCCGCAAGGACTACCCGCAGCGCCGCTTCGACTATCTCACCGAGAGCCCCGGGCCCGGATGCTCGTTCCTGTTGTCCCCGCGACTTGCCGCCCTCGTCGCGGCGCAACTCGCCGACGACGAGTCACCCGCGAGAACTGCGGAGTACCACGACTCACTGATCTACGCGCTCACTCGCGGTCGGGGGTGGTCGTGGCACATCGACGGAGTGCCGAGTCTCGACTACCGGCAGCACGACTCCAACGTGATGGGAGCCAACACCGGCCTCAGTCCGGCGCTGACGCGTCTGAGACTCATCCGGGAGCAGTGGCACCGCACACAGGCCATCATTCACGCACGCTCCGCACTGCGTGTCGCCGCGCCAGAAACGCGCGCCGGGCTCGAGCAGATGCTGCCGTTGCTGGAGGGACGAGGCATCCGTGCACGCTGGCGGCTAGCGTCCCACGCGGGGCAGATGCGGCGCCGACCCCGTGACCGCGCGATAATCAGAGTCTTGATAGTGACGGGTGTGTGGTGACGGTAGTGAGAATCCTGGTAACCGGCGGTGCCGGCTTCATCGGCTCGAACTTCGTTCGGCGCACCCTCGAAGACGCCTATCCGGGCCTCGAGGGCGCCGAAGTGGTCGTTCTCGACGCCCTCACCTACTCGGGGAACCTCGAGAACTTGTCGCCAGTGGCCGACTCGCCGCGCTACGAGTTCGTGCACGGCGACATCCGCGATGCCGATCTGCTGGACCGCATCCTGCCGGGCGTCGACGCGATTGTGCACTTCGCCGCCGAATCGCACGTCGACCGCTCGGTACGCGACTCAGGAATCTTCGTGGAGACCAACGTGCTGGGCACCCAGCGGCTGCTGGATGCAGCACTGCGCAACGGCACCGCTCGGTTCGTGCACGTCTCCACCGACGAGGTCTACGGATCCATCGCCGAGGGCTCGTGGGACGAGACGCGGCCGCTTGAGCCCAACTCGCCGTACTCGGCGTCGAAGGCCGGCAGCGACCTGCTCGCTCGCAGCTACTTCCGCACCCACGGTCTCAACCTCTCGATCACCCGGTGCAGCAACAATTACGGGCCGTACCACTTCCCCGAGAAGGTCATCCCGTTGTTCGTCACCAACCTCATCGACGACAAGCACGTTCCGCTCTACGGCGAGGGCAACAACATTCGCGACTGGCTGCACGTCGACGACCACACCCGCGGCATCGCGATGGTGCTCGTGGGTGGGCGAGCTGGCGAGATCTACAACATCGGCGGCGGCACCGAGCTCACCAACAAGGAGCTCACCGAGCTGTTGCTGGATGCCACTGGCAAGGACTGGTCGTATGTCGACCGGGTGGCCGACCGGCTCGGCCACGACCTGCGCTACAGCGTGGACATCTCCAAGATCCGTTCGGAGCTCGGCTACGAGCCGCTCGTGCCGTTCGAGCAGGGACTCGCCGACGTCGTGCAGTGGTACCGCGACAACCGGGCGTGGTGGGAGCCGCTCAAGGTCAGGGCAGCCCTGTGACCCGCTACGTGGTGACCGGGGCCGGGGGCATGCTCGGCACTGACCTGCGCGGGGCGCTCGCGGGCCGCGATGCCACGTTCCTCACCCGCGCGGACCTCGACATCACCGATCCGGCCGCCGTGGACGCCGCTATTGCGGCACAGCTGAGTAGCGGTGACGTCGTCATCAACGCCGCCGCCTACACCGCGGTCGACGACGCCGAGTCGCACGAAGACGAGGCTCACGCGATCAATGCCGTCGGTGCTGGCCTGGTGGCCGCCGCCGCCGCGCGATCCGGGGCCCGCGTCGTGCAGATCTCCACGGACTACGTGTTCGACGGCACGGCGACGGCCCCCTACGCGGAGGGTGCGCCGCGGCATCCGGTGTCTGCCTACGGCCGCACCAAGGCCGAGGGTGAAGAGCGGGTGCTGGCGGCAAATCCCGACGGGGCCTATGTGGTGCGAACCGCCTGGTTGTACGGCGAGCACGGGCCGAACTTCGCCAAGACGATGTTGAAGCTCGCGGCCGAGCGGCCCACTGTAGATGTCGTGATCGATCAGATCGGCCAGCCCACCTGGTCGCGCGATCTTGCCGAACAGATCATGCGTCTCGTGGACTCGGATGCCCCAGCAGGCATCTACCACGGCACCAACGGCGGCACCGCGAGCTGGTTCGACTTCGCACGCCTGATCTTTGAGCTCGGCGGCTATGACCCCGAGTCGATTCGCCCCACCGACAGCGCTTCCTTCGTACGCCCCGCTCCACGCCCCGCCTATTCGGTGCTCGGTCACGACGCGTGGTTCGGTGCTGGCATAGCTCCCCTGCGCGACTGGCGCTCCGCGCTTCGCGAAGCCTTTGCGACGGAAGCCCTGGTGTCCGCATGACCACACTGCGCGTGATTGTCGACGAGATGCTCTCGGGCGCTCCGGGGGGAGTCTCCCGGTACGCCGAGGAGTTGACCCGAGCGCTGATCTCGACGGCGCCCAAGGGTGTTGCCGTCGAGGGTCTGGTGTCGGCGTCCACCGAGCCGGAGTACGAGCGCATCCACGAACGTCTGCCGGGCCTTGCGACCCTGCACAAGAGTGCACTTCAGCGTCGCGAACTCAGTTCTGCATGGCAGCACGGGTTCACTCGGCTGCCGGGAACAGGCATGGTGCACGCCCCCAGCCTCTTCGCCCCCCTCGCCAAGCACGACCGTCTCAATGACGGCGACCAGATCATCGTGACGGTTCACGACACTCTCGCCTGGACCGCACCGCAGGTGCTCGGCCCGCGCCGAGTGTCGTGGCACAAGGCGATGCTCAAGCGGGCCGAGAAGTACGCCGACGCGATCGTCGTGCCCAGCCACACCGTTGCCGATGAGCTCATGACGATCGCGGCTGTCGGCGAACGAATCAGAGTGATCGGCGGTGCCTCGAGTTCGGCGCTGCGCCTGCCCACTGACGCGGATCTGCTCGCCGCCGAGCTGGAGCTCCCCGATCGCTACGTGCTCGCCATCGGCGATATCGGCGCCCAGAACGGCCTCGACCAACTCGTCGCGGCACTCGCAGCTCTCGACGATGACGTCGCCCTCCTGATCGCGGGCACCGAGCCCGCCAGCCCTGCGCTGGTTTCCGCTGCCGATGAGGCGCGTGTCGCCCCCGGCCGCGTTCGGGGCCTGGGAGCACTCGCCGACCCGGCACTGTCCGTCGCGCTATCCCGGGCCGCCGTGTTCGCCTACCCCAACCTCGAGGAGGGGTTCGGACTGCCCGTGCTCGACGCCTTCGCGCTGGGAACTCCGGTCATCCACTCGGATGCCCCCGCGCTCGTCGAACTCGGGGCGGAGGCCGGGCTCAGGGTGGAGCGCGAGGGTGAGGGCTACTCCGAGCGTCTCGCCGAGGCCATCGGTTCGGTTATCGCCGACTCAGAACTGGCCGATCGACTGCGTGTCGAGGGCATCGATCGCGCCGGGGTGTTCTCCTGGCGCGGAGCGGCCGACAAGGTCTGGCAGCTGCACGCCGACCTGTAGTCGGGCGCTATGGCGCCGGGGTCTCCTCGACGGTCGGCGCAAGCGCTTCGGCGACGAGCTGGCGAATGTAGTCGAAGTCGGGATACTCGGGGTCGACGCCGTTATCGGGCACGAGGTCGAGCGTGTCGACGGGCAACGCGCGAGACTTGCCTGCGAGCTCGACGAAGTATCCGAGCATCGACTGCGGGATGTCGGTGCTCACGACCTGCGCACCCGCCTGCGCGACCGCCTGGAACTTGGTCAGCACGTTGGCCGGATCGAACTGCTGAAGGATCGCCTCCTGCACCTGGCGCTGCCGCCCCATGCGCTCGTAGTCGGTCGTGCCCGCACGGATGCGCGCGTAAGCCAGGGCAATTCCGCCATTCATGAGCTGCACGCCGGGCTCGATCCACGGCACATCGGTGTAGGGCTGACCGTTCTCGTCGACCTCGTCGGTGATCGGCAGCCGGTGTGCGACGTCGATCGTGACGCCCCCGAGGGCGTCGATGAGGTCGGCGAAGCCCTGCATGTCGATGAGGGCGTAGTACTGGATGGTGATCCCCAGGGTGCCCTCGACGGCATCCCTCATCGCCTCGATGCCGGGCTGGCTGCCGTTGGCGACCGCATCGGGGTAGAGGTCGGGTGAGTACAACTCGACCTCGGTGTAGATCGAGTTGATGAGGCACACGTCGACCTGGCAGCCGTTCAGTCCGTAGCCGTCGGGGTACTCAGCCGCGAGCGGTGACCCCTCGACGAAGGGCACGTCCTCCATGTTGCGGGGCACGCCGATGATGGTCGCCTTGCCCGTCGAGGCCTCCACGCTCACCACCGAGATGCTGTCGGGGCGCAGGCCGTCGCGGTCCGGTCCGGCGTCGCCACCCAGAAGCAGGATGTTGTACCGCCCGTCAACGGGGGGCTCGATTGTTGTTCCGGCGAAGACCTCGCCCACCGTCGACCGGGTGGTGCCGGCGATCATGACCGCGTAGGCGCCCGTGCCCGCGACGACCAAGAGTGCCGCCACGCTCAGCACCGCGACGAAGATGCGGGCGTTGCCCTCGACATTCACGAACCGCACAAGGCGCAGCGTGTCGAGGGTGAGCACCACCCAGAGCACCACGTAGAAGATGATCACGCCCTGCAGAACCCAGAGGGCGAACGAGTTGGTGGCGATCGTGATGAAAGCGGTGCGCCCGAGGAAGTACACGAGCGCGCCGATCGCGATGAGACCCCAGAGCACGAACGTCGACCCGACGCCGAATCGCCCCAGTCGTCGACTGCCGGCGAGCAGTTGCGCCGACCCGGGGATGAGGATGTTCAGCACGACCAGAACCCAGGCGCGACGCGTCATCACCTCCGGAGATCGCGTATTCGGATAGCGAACCGGGCTCGAAGCGTTAGTCATGCCGATGCCTCACAGCGACGCGATGAGGGCGGCGTTCTTCTGCGCGACCTCAGCCTCGAGCGCAGCGGCGAACTCGGCGAGCTTCGCCGTCAAAGCGGTGTCGCCCGAGGCGAGGATGCGCGCGGCAAGGATGCCCGCGTTCCTCGCTCCGCCAATCGACACGGTGGCAACCGGAATGCCCGCGGGCATCTGCACGATGGACAACAGGGAGTCGAGACCATCGAGCGTCTTCAGGGGAACGGGAACGCCGATGACGGGAAGGGTGGTCACCGAGGCGAGCATGCCCGGCAGGTGCGCCGCACCGCCGGCACCAGCGATGATCACCCGGATGCCGCGCCCGGCAGCCGCCGAGCCGAAGGCGATCATCGCGGCTGGCGTGCGGTGTGCCGATACCACCTGCACCTCGTGAGCGATGTCGAACTCGGTGAGCACGGCGGCGGCAGCGGACATCACGCTCCAGTCGGAGTCGGAGCCCATGACGACGGCAACGAGGGGGGTACTCACCCGTCAAGCGTAGGTGTCAATCCTCAAAGAATGCCGCTGCGGCACGCGCCCGGAAAACCACGTCGTCGAGGTCGGCACCGCCGGCCGTGACATGCCCGACCTTGCGCCCGGGTCGGGCCTGCTTGCCGTAGAAGTGGAGCTTGACGTCGGGCTGGTCGGCCATCGCGGCGGCGAGCCTCACATCGTGCGCGCTGTCCGCAACCCCGCCGAGCACGTTGACCATGACACTCCACGGGTCACGGCTCCCCGTTGCCCCGAGGGGAAGGTCGAGCACGGCGCGCAGATGCTGCTCGAACTGGCTCGTCGTGGAGCCGTCGATCGACCAGTGCCCGCTGTTGTGCGGTCGCATGGCCAGCTCGTTGACGAGGAGCCGATCATCGGTCGTCTCGAAGAGTTCGACGGCAAGCACTCCCGTGACATCCAGATTCTCGGCTATCGACGTGGCGATGTCGGCCGCGACCTGAGCGACCCGGCCCGCCGAATGCGGCGCTGGCGCGATCACTTCTGCGCAGACCCCGTCGCGCTGCACCGACTCCACAACCGGCCAGAGAGCGATCTCACCTGACGGGCGACGAGCGAGCACCTGCGAGAGCTCACGCCGGAACTCGACCAGTTCCTCGGCCAGCAGGGGTTGATCGTCGTCGAACCAGTCGGCCACGTCGCGCGCATCGGCGACGACCCGCACACCCTTGCCGTCGTAGCCGCCCCGCGGCGTCTTGACGATGGCACGCCCCCCGTGCGCGTCGATGAATCCGGTGAGGTCGTGAACGGATGCCACGGCCGCCCAATCCGGCACCGGCAGACCCAGCTCGGCGAGCCTCGCCCGCATGAGCAACTTGTCCTGCGCGTAGAGCAGCGCCTGGGGACCGGGGTGCACGCGCACGCCGCGGTCGACTAGCTCGTGCAGGAGAACCTGCGGCACGTGCTCGTGATCGAAGGTGACGACATCCACTGTGTCGGCGAACGCGAGCACCGCCTCGCGGTCGCGGTAGTCGCCGATAGCTGATGCGGCGAGGCCCGCTGAACTGGCCTCGGTCTCGGCGAGCACCCGCAGACCGATGCCGAGCTCGACGGCCGGCGGGATCATCATCCGAGCCAGCTGGCCGCCCCCGATCACACCGACGGTCAGGCTCACGGTACTCCCCAGTTCGTTGTCAGAAATCCTTGGCATGGCGACAGATAGACTGCCGTCGCTCCCCCATTGTCGCTCACCTGAGGAGGCGCATGCGCGCCCTGTTCGGCCAGTTCGTACGCTTCGGCGTCGTGGGACTTGTCGGGGTCGTGGTCGACGTCGGGATCTTCAATCTGTTGCGCCTCACCGTGCTCGCACCCGAGCTCATCCACGAGGGACCGGTGATCGCCAAAGTCATCTCGACCTCGATCGCCATTGTCACGAACTGGATCGGCAACCGCTACTGGACGTTCGGCTCGATGCGCCGATCGCACGTGCTGCGCGAGGGCCTGGAATTCGCCCTGGTGAGCGTCGGGGGCATGGGTATCGCGTTGCTGTGCCTATGGGTTTCGCACTATCTCCTCGGCTTCACCTCGGCGCTTGCCGACAACATCGCCACCAATGTCGTGGGCCTCGCGCTGGGAACCGCGTTCCGCTTCACCTTCTACCGCATCTGGGTGTTCCGTCCGGAGCTCGAGGCGAAGGCGGCCGGTGAGGCGGAGAGCGTCAGTCCGGTCGGCTCGCCTCAATGAGGTCGTGAAGCACCTCCTGCACGAGCACCGCTCCTGGCACGTCCCTGAGTACGACCTCCTGGTCCCCACCGAGGTCGGCTTCCAGATCTCCGCTGCGAAATAGGCTCTGCAGCCAGGTCGCCCGCATGGTGACGGAGCGCACCCGCGAGTGCAGCACCTCGCGGCGCAGGCGCACGAACACCCCGCTGCGCACCACGGTGCGACGGGTTGTGATCGTGTAGTTGCGCGCGAGCCACGCCAGCAGCGGGTACACCCATCCCACGAGTACAAGCACCCCGGCAGCGGCCGCGATGGCCGGCCAGCCGTCGACATACCTGCCGCCGAAGTAGCCGTACGCGGCGCAAACAGCGAGCAGCAACACGGTCGGCCAGAACAGCACCCGCACGTGAGGCCGGAGCCTCGCGACGACCACCTCCCGCACTGGCGCCTCGGTCATGCTCTCATTCATACCTCAGGTGCGTCACGTCACCAGCGGCGACGGGCTGCACGCCCGAATCATCGCGCACCAGAAGGCGACCCACCGAGTCGATTCCCTCGGCCACCCCGCGCAGCATGCTGCCGTCGGGCAGTTCGACCCGCACCTGCTGTCCGATCGTGCCGCAGACCCTGACGACCTGATCGCGCAATCCCGCCTCGGGGTCGAAACCCGAGCCGCGATAGGCGTCGCTGAGCTGACGTAACTCGCCGAGATAGGCCGCGAGCGCGCGATCCACGATGTCGGTCGCGTCCGCACCGACGAGCGTCAGCGAGGTCGCGGCCGGGGTGGGCAGCTCCTCGGCGGTCATCGTGAGGTTGAGGCCGGCGCCGATCACGACGGCTCGCGGGGAGACGAGCAGCTCGGTGAGCAAGCCCGAGACCTTCAGCCCGTCGACCTGCACGTCGTTGGGCCACTTGAGCGAGACCCGAGGTGGGTCGACGAGGGATGCCACAGCGCGGGTCATGGCGAGGCCCGCGAGCAGCGGCATCCACCCCACCTTCTCGAGGGGGAGGTCTGGCAGCGACAGCAGCACCGACACGGCGATCGTGCGCTCCGGCGGCGCGACCCACACCCGGTCGAGGCGGCCGCGGCCGGCCGTCTGGTTGGTGGTGACCACGACCGTGAAGTCCTGGGCTTCGCCTGAGGATGCCCGTGCGACGAGCTCGGCGTTGGTGGACCCCACCTCGTCGAGCAGGTGGAGGTGCGGGGCGATCGCGCGGCTGAGCGGCAGGTGCATGCCCACAGGCTAGCCGTCTTGACCCACTACGATGGGGCGGCAGGGTACTGGTCGGACTACCGAGGAAGAGAACGTGACAACAGACGTTTACCCCGAGCCCGTCCTCCCCACCGCGACCGCGCTCAGACCGAGACTCGCGAACTCGATCATGCAGTTCGCGACTCGCATCAACTGGGCCGAGGCCGAGCTGCGTGGTCTGCGGGCGATCGTGCGTCCCGGTGATTCGGTGATCGACATCGGCGCCGCGCACGGCATGTACACGCTGCCGCTGGCCCACCTCGTGGGACCGACCGGTCGGGTGGAATCCTTCGAACCCCACCCACGGCAGCAGCGCACCCTGCGCTTCCTCCGGGGGCTGGTCGGGGTGTCCCAGGTGAGCGTCAATGCCGCGGCGGTGGGCGCGACGACCGGCGAGCGCACCATGCGGCTGCCGCTCAAGCTCGGCTTTCCCATCTACGGCCACGCCCACATCACCGAGGGGGCGGCGGTTCACCCCACCGCGCGAGTGCGGCAGTGGAACACCATGATCACCTCGGTGGATGCGTGGGTGAAGGCCCAGGGAATCGACCGGGTCACCTTCATCAAGATCGACGTCGAGGGCTTCGAGCCCCAGGTGATCGAGGGCGCCGTCGCCACCATCACCAACGATCATCCCAGCCTGCTGCTCGAGATCGAGGACCGCCATCTGGCTCGCTACGGCAAGGACGGCAACTCGTTCGCCGAGTCGATTCTTGCCCGCTGGCCGGAGTACGGCATGTACGTCTGGCAGGACGATCGGTGGGTCGCCGCCGACGAGGTCGTGCTGGGCATCCGCAACTATCTGTTCGCCACCGAGGACGCATTCCAGACCAGCCGGGTCACTCGGTCACAGTAGGTCGGCCCAAGAAAACCGCGACACTGCTGTAGCTCGTCACCAAAGCCGGTTCGCGCGCTCTCGGTAGAGTGTGAGCGTGAGCGAGAAGACGACCCCGACCCCAGCCGACCTGTCCACGACGGCCGGGCGCATCGCCGACCTCAAGGTGCGCTACCACGAGGCCGTGACCGCCAGCGGCGAGGCCGCCATTCAGAAGCAGCACGCGAAGGGCAAGAAGACCGCCCGCGAGCGCATCGAGCAGCTGCTCGACCACGGCTCGTTCGTCGAGCTCGACGAGTTCGTGCGCCACCGCACCCACGCGTTCGGCATGGAGAAGAACCGCCCGTACGGTGACGCGGTCGTCACCGGCCTCGGCACCATCCACGGCCGCCAGGTCGCGGTCTACTCGCAGGACTTCACCATCTTCGGCGGCTCGCTCGGCGAGGTGGCCGGCGAGAAGATCATCAAAGTGATGGATCACGCCCTCAAGACCGGCGTGCCGATCATCGGCATGCTCGACTCCGGTGGCGCCCGCATCCAGGAGGGCGTGGTCGCCCTCGGCAAGTACGGCGAGATCTTCCGCCGCAACACCGCGGCATCCGGAGTCATCCCGCAGATCTCGATCGTCATGGGCCCAGCGGCCGGTGGCGCTGTGTACTCGCCGGCTCTCACTGACTTCGTCATCATGGTCGACAAGACCAGCCAGATGTTCGTGACCGGACCCGACGTGATCAAGACCGTCACCGGCGAGGACGTCGGCATGGAGGAGCTGGGTGGCGCCCTCACCCACAACAAGATCTCCGGCGTTGCGCACTACCTCGCCAGCGACGAGGATGACGCGCTCGACTACGCGCGCACGCTCATCGGGTTCCTGCCCGACAACAACCTCGCCGAGCAGCCGGTCTACGAGAGCGAGGTGGAGCTCGAGATCACCGACGAGGACCGCAAGCTCAACTCGATCATCCCCGACAGCCCCAATCAGCCCTACGACGTGAAGGCCATCATCGAGCACATCGTCGACAACGGCGACTTCCTCGAGACCCAGCCGCTCTACGCGCCCAACATCGTCGTGGGCTTCGGACGGGTCGAGGGCCGCACGGTGGGCGTCATCGCCAACCAACCGCAGGCCATGGCAGGCACCCTCAACATCGAGGCTGGCGAGAAGGCTGCCAGATTCCTGCGCTTCTGCGATGCGTTCAGCATCCCGATCCTGACGCTCGTGGATGTGCCGGGGTATCTGCCGGGCACCGACCAGGAGTGGACGGGCGTCATCCGCCGTGGGGCCAAGCTGCTCTACGCCTACGCGGAAGCCACGGTGCCGTTGGTCACCGTGATCACGCGCAAGGCGTACGGCGGTGCCTACATCGTCATGGGTTCCAAGCAGATGGGCGCCGACCTCAACTACGCCTGGCCGACGGCCGAGATCGCCGTGATGGGTGGCCAAGGCGCCGTCAACATCCTCTACCGCGGCGAGATCAAGGCGGCAGAGGAGGCGGGCGAGGATGTCGCGGCGGTGCGCACCCGGCTCGCCAACGAGTACACCTACAACGTGGCATCCCCGTTCCTGGCGGCGGAGCGCGGCGAGCTCGACGGCGTCATCGAGCCGGCGGCAACCCGCGTGGCCGTGATCAAGGCGCTCCGAGCCCTGCGCACGAAGCGCGCGACCCTTCCCCCGAAGAAGCACGGGAACATCCCGCTGTGAGTGAGGACTCGGCCTTCAGGATCATCTCCAAGAACGCGACCGACGAGGAGATCGCTGCGGTCAGCGCCGTGCTCCAGGTCGCCCTCGACGAGCTCGCAGCCGCCCAGGGCCCGGATGACGGCCCCGTCGTCTCGGCGTGGAATCGCAGCCAGCGCGGCCTGCGCAGCCCACTCACGCCCGGCCCGGGGGCGTGGTGTTCGTTCTGACGCCGTAATCACCCCCAGAGGGGGGTCACTTGGTGCGGAAACCGGGTTACGAGTGGCCTGGAACAACGAAATCCGAAGCACTGACGGGCCATACAGACCGTTCTACCCTCTGTAGGCCGCTGATTCCGCCGAAAAGCGACGTTTGTACCCCTGATTTCGAAACCGGCTTCCGCGAAAAGCCCATGATTTCGGGCACTATTTCCTTCATTGAACCCCGAATTGTCCCCCTCTAGTCCCCCAAAGAGACGACTGTTCTCTATCTCGCCCTGCGACCAAACTTGATGGTGCTAGGTGAATCTCATTGAGATCACCACCAGCGATTGGCCGACTAGGGTAAGCGGGCCAATCGCTTGGGGGCGGGTCAGGGCGATATTCGGGTTATCGCCCTGACCCGGAAACGTGCAGAAGGGCCGGGAGCCACGCTCCCGGCCCTTCGTGCGTCACCGCCCCGGAATCTACACGACCCGCGGAATCTCCAGCCACAGGTCGACCTCGTCGTCCTCCAGCGAGTCCTGTCCGAGGGCTACAGCCTGGCCATCCCCTGAGCTTCGCAGTCCCACGACGGTGACGGCGACATCCGAGCCTTCGGGCACTGTTCGAGCGATCACCTTGTCGGCGTCGGTGTCGTGGATGGCCTGGGCGAGACGGTTGAGCACCCGATCCAGCTCCACCTCGGAGAGGTCGTCGATGCCGCCCTCGTCGAGAAGGGTGACCGTGGCTCCGCGGCGGCGGGCGCTCATGACCTCTTCGCGCACGGCGTCGTTGAGAAGCTTCCGGCCGCGGATCTCGTCCCGGATCGCGCCCTCGAGGTGCAGGCACTCCTGGCGCTGCTCGTCGGTGAGATCCCCGTCGCGCTCCTGGATGATCCTGAGCATGGCCAGTGCCATGGCGCTCGTCTGACCCAGCCGGAACTGACGCTCGTAGACGTGGGCCTCCTGCGCGGCCTGCCAGTCTGTTGCCTCGCGCTCGGCGAGCGCGAACCGTTGGGCATCCTTGGAGGCCTTGGTCAGAGCGGTGCTCATGACGTGCGACACGGCGACCCACGAGGCGCTGCCCACGATTCCCAGGCTGAGGAGGCCAGCGGGTCCAGCGGGACCCACGATGGTGATCGTGTGCACGACGAGGAATCCGATACCGAGCCACGCGAAGGTCGGGCGACCACGGGTGGAGGTGATGGTCAGCAGGATGCCGCTGGCCGCGACATACCAGCTCGCGTAGCCCGTGCCTCCGGGCCGGGCGAAGTCAAGTTCGTTGGCCACCAGCAGCGTGATGGCAATGACGATCGCGAAGTTGAAGGCCGCCATCCAGATCGGCATGCGCTTGGGGCCGAACGGGAGCAGCGAGACGACGGTCGCCAGCGCGAAGAGTGCCATCGCCACGAAGATCGGAGCCTGATGCCTCGGTTGGTCGATCGTGTAGACCGCGAGCACGAGCAGGTACGCGGAGAAGAGTCCGGCCAGGCCGACGACGAGGTACCGGGGCACGCCGATGTTCATCAGCCGACCTCGGCTGTCTCGAGGCCGACCGGAGTGGGAGCACCGGCGGGGTTCGGCCAACGGAGGCTCACGAGTGTGCCTTCGTCAGGTGCGGACTGGATGACCGCACGACCGCCCGCGTTCGCGAGACGCTCGATGATCGAGATGCGCACGCCGATGCGCTCCTCGGGGATGTCCGCCACGCTGAATCCGCGCCCGGTATCACCGACGATGATCTCGATGCCGCCGGGCGCAACGCTGCGGAACGCGACCCACCGGGTCACGCCGGTGTCGCCCGCGTGCCGCGAACTGTTGACCATCGCCTGAGCCGCAGCGGAGTAGAGCGCCTCTGCGGCCTGGGCCGGGATCGAGCGGGTTCCCACGCTGCGCGCCCTGAGCTCGAAGACACCCGAGTAGCCGTTCACCGTCTCCGTGATGCGTTCGGCCAACGACGTGAGCCGCACCATGGATCCATCGTCTGGGCTGGCGGCCGCGGCATCCCGAAGATAGCCGATCGTGTTGGTGGCCATCGTCGCGGCCAGGTGCTGGGCCTGCGGGGTGAACGCGCGTGCGGCGGAGATGAGGGTCGTCAGAACGCTGTCGTGCACGATCGAGTCGACCTGCACTCGCTCCACCTCGGTGGCGTGCTGGCGCACCGCGTGCGCGTACCGGTCGAGCGCCGTGGCCTGGGCGTTGTCAACGGAGCTGGCGGCCTGGCGCAGCATCGTCAGGATGATGATGATCGCGCCACCCAGGATCACCGCGTAGATGCCTTCGAACAGCGCCAGCAACGGGGGTGCCCCTCCGCCGATCGGCGTGGCCCGGAAGAGCACGTAGATGGTCGGGCACAGAAACAGGTAGATGGTTGCAATGAGCGGCCTGAACGCGATGGCCGCCATCGCCGTCGCCACGGTGATGAGGTAGTTGAGCCAGTGGATGCCCGAGAAGATCTCCGCCCCCGGCAGCACGGTCAAGGGCCACGTGATGAGCGCCGCGAGGTAGAGGATCGCGAACAGACCCTGAGCCGGCTTGACCCACACCTTCGCGAACGACGTGATGAGAACGACCACGAGCATGCCGAAGAGCGACGGGACGACGATCCACAGCCACAGCGGATACGCCTCGTCGAGCTGGCCGAGCATCCACGGGATGGTCTGGGCCCCGAACACGAGACCGAAGACGGCAACCGAGCGCGCGAAGACGTTCTCGACCTGCTTGCGGCTGATCGGATTCCGCGGCTGCTTGGACTGCGGCGGAGCGGCGACCGATGTCGCGCTAGCGGGCATCTCCGCCATCCGGATCGAGACCGGGCAGGATGCCGTCCTCGACCGCGCGCCTCAGCAGATCGACCTTGGTGGGCGCCGGTCGGCCGACCTCCACGTACTTGACGCGGATGCGGTCCAGGTACTCCCTGGCGGTCGAGTATCCGATGCCCAGTTGCTGGGCAGCGAGCTTGAGCGGCAGTCCCGAGGCGTAGAGGTGCAGGATCTCGCGCTCGCGCCGACCCAGCTGGGCTTTGGCGAAGTCGCGGTCGGCGTCGATCGCGGTCGCCCACTCGAGGTTGTTGAGCACCTCGCCGCGCGCGACTGTCGCGGCGGCAGCGAGAACCGTCTTGGTCGCCGACGACTTGGGGATGACGCCTGCCGCACCGGCCGCAAGCGCCTCGCGCACGTAGGCCACGCGGTCGGCGATGCTGTGCACGAGTACGGCCGCGCCGGTGGCCTGCACCCGCTTGACGTTGTCGGTGACGGTGGACCCATCGCCGAGCGAGAGGTCGAGCACGACGACGTCGACCTCGCGGCCGTCGAGACCTTCAACGAGTTCGGAGACGGTGGGTGCGGCGAGCACGAAATCGTAGCCCTCCGCGAGGAAGGCAGCCTTGAGACCGAGTCGCACTGACTCGTGGTCGTCGACGACGGCAACGCGCACCTGCGGTGCGGCGATATCGCTGCCGACTTCCGTAGTAGATGCCTGGGCCATGCACGTCCATTCTGCCGGGTGTACCCCATCGTACTGTCGTCAGAGCACTATCGCGGGGCCAACATTCCGCCCGTTCAGGTGCGAGTGAAGGTTCCCACGGCTTCAACATGGTGAGTGTGCGGGAACAGGTCGAACGCTCGCAACCCCCCGAGGTGGTACCCGAGATCGGCAAACAGGGCGGTATCCCTGGCAAAGGCCACCGGATCGCACGCGACGTAGACCACCTGGGCGGGCTTCAGCCGCGCGACCGCCTCGACGACATCTCGTCCGGCGCCCGCGCGAGGAGGGTCGAGAACGACAGTCGCCCGGGCGAGTCGCTCGCGCTCCGAGGTGCCAGCGGATGCCGCGAGCGCGGCCACCCAGCGCTCGACGCGACCCGTCTCGGCTCGCGCTCCGAGCCATTCCGACAGGTTCTCGGCGGCGAAGTCGGTCGCGGTCGCGTCGCTCTCCACGCTCGTGATGCGCGTGGACGGGCCGAAGCGATCGGCGACGGCGGCGGCAAGGAGCCCGACGCCGCCGTACAGGTCGAGGTTCGCGGCCTGCGGATCGAACAGCTCCGGATCGATGGCTGACTGCACCGCCTCGGTCAGCGTGGCCGCAGCCCCGCGGTGCACCTGCCAGAAGCCGCTGTCGGCGAGGCGGAACTCGCGCTCGCCCACCCGCTCGGTGATCACGCTGGGCTTCTGATCTCCGACGATCAGACGCACGCCCCCCGTCGACGGGTTGAGCACGTCAACGCTCTCGTAGCCGTCGAACCGCTCCCCGAGCGGAGCTGACGCCTCGAGCTCGGCGGTCGCCAGTGGCAGGCTCGTCACGGGAATCACCCGGTGTGACCGGGCGGCGAACGGACCGGGCCGCCCCGTCTCGTCGACGTGCAGACGCACCCGGGTGCGCCATCCGGTGCCGGCGCGGTCGTCATCGCCGGGCACCGCCTCGACGGTGACGTCGCGCTCGATGCGCGCCATGCGGGCCAGCGAATCGGTGATCACCTGGCGCTTGAGCTCGCGCTGGTGGGCGAGCTCGATGTGCCCGAACTCGGCGCCGCCCGCACGGTCGACCGGATCGCGGTCGAGATCCGCGGCATCCCACACGTGGGGCTGGCGGTGCGGGCTGGCCGCGAGCACCTCGACGGTCTCGGCGCGCCAGAAGCTCTTCTTGGAGTCGCTCGACACCCGCGCGAGCACTCGCTCCCCCGGGATCGCGTCGGCGACGAACACGACACGGCCGTCGTGCCGCGCGACCGAGACCCCGCCGTGCGCGATGTTGGTAACGTCGAGTTCGATCGTCCTGCCCAGCCAGTCACCCATCCCCCCAGCCTAGGAGCCCTCAGTGCGTCTCTACCTCGCATCGACCTCCCCCGCACGGTTGGCGACCCTGCGCGCCGCGGGCATCGAGCCGATCGTCCTCGACCCGGCGGTTGACGAGGATGCCGTCGCGGCGGCCGCCGGGCCGCTGCCCGTGCACGAGGCGGTGCAGGTGCTCGCGCGCGCCAAGGCCGAGGCGATCGTGGGAAGCCTCGTGGGCGGCGAACCGATCGACGGCATCATCGTGGGCGGCGACTCGCTGTTCGAGTTCGACGGCTCCGTGTTCGGCAAGCCGCATCATCCGGAGGTCGCCGTCGAGCGCTGGCGCAGCATGCGGGGGCGCTCGGGCACCCTGCACTCCGGCACGTGGATCATCGACCATCGCGGTGGAGTGGACTCCGGCGGGGCGGGCGGGGTGTCGTCGGCCGGTGTCAGCTTCGCCGACCTCGGCGACGAGGAGATCGATGCCTACGTCGCCACCGGGGAACCCCTGCGGGTGGCGGGCGCCTTCACGATCGACAGCCTCGGCTCGGCCTTCATCACCGGTGTCGACGGCGACCCGCACGCGGTGGTGGGAATCTCCGTCGCACTGCTGCGGCAGCTGGTGGTCGAGCTGGGCATCCCGTGGCACACGCTGTGGAACCGCGCGAACTTGTAGCCTCACACAGGACTCTCGACCCGTTTTTGTCGGCATCACCCAAAGGCGTGCCGCTCCGCCCCAATAGGCTAGGTGACTATGGCTCCCATCACGAAGGTTCTGATCGCCAACCGGGGTGAGATCGCGGTGCGTGTCATCCGCGCCGCCAAAGACAGTGGCATCGCCTCCGTCGCGGTCTACGCCGACCAGGATCGGGATGCCCGTCACGTCAAGCTCGCCGACGAGGCCTACTCGCTCGACGGCACGACGAGCGCCGACACCTACCTCGTGATCGACAAGCTGCTCTCCGTCGCCCGTCGCTCCGGCGCCGACGCGGTGCACCCCGGGTACGGGTTCCTCGCCGAGAACGCCGACTTCGCGCGCGCCGTCATCGACGCCGGGCTGACCTGGATCGGCCCGTCGCCCGACGCAATCGAGAAGCTCGGCGACAAGGTCAGTGCTCGCCACATCGCCGAGAAGGTCGGCGCACCGCTCGCCCCCGGAACCCTGAACCCCGTGTCGGGCGCCGCCGAGGTGCTCGACTTCGTCGACCTGCACGGCCTGCCGGTCGCGATCAAGGCGGCGTTCGGCGGCGGCGGTCGCGGCCTGAAGGTCGCCCGCACCCGCGAGGAGATCCCCGAGCTGTTCGACTCCGCCACCCGCGAGGCCGTGGCGGCCTTCGGTCGCGGGGAGTGCTTCGTGGAGAAGTACCTCGACCAGCCGCGCCACGTCGAGACACAGTGCCTCGCCGACAGCCACGGCAACGTCGTCGTCATCTCCACCCGCGACTGCTCGCTGCAGCGTCGCCACCAGAAGCTCGTGGAGGAGGCGCCGGCACCGTTCCTCACCGACGAGCAGAATGCGGCCCTCTACACGTCGTCGAAGGCGATCCTGAAGGAGGTCGGCTACGTCGGCGCCGGCACCTGTGAGTTCCTGGTCGCCAAGGACGGCACGATCTCCTTCCTCGAGGTCAACACCCGCCTGCAGGTCGAGCACCCGGTCTCCGAGGAGGTCACCGGGATCGACCTCGTGCGCGAGCAGTTCCGCATCGCCGAGGGCGGCGTCATCGACTACGACGACCCGAAGCCGCAGGGGCACTCGTTCGAGTTCCGCATCAACGGCGAAGACCCGGGCAAGAACTTCCTGCCCTCCCCCGGGCCGGTCAACGCCCTGCGCTTCCCCGGCGGCCCCGGCGTGCGCGTCGACAGCGGTGTCACCACCGGCGACGTCATCTCGGGCGCGTTCGACTCCCTGCTGGCCAAGCTCATCGTCACCGGATCCAGCCGGGCGGATGCCCTCGAACGCTCCCGCAGGGCCCTCGACGAATTCGAGGTGGCCGGCCTTCCGACCGTGCTCCCGTTCCACCGCAAGATCGTGCGCGACCCCGCCTTCACCGACAGCCCGTTCCGCGTGTACACCCGCTGGATCGAGACCGAGTTCGACAACGACATCGAGCCGTGGAGCGGATCCCTGCCCGACGGGTCGGCTCCGCCCGCCCGCCACAGCGTGGTCGTCGAGGTCGGAGGCAAGCGGGTGGAGGTGTCGCTGCCCACGAAGCTGGTGCCCACGGCGGGCGGCGGAACTGCTCTGGCCGCTGCGCCTCGGCGCAGCGCCGCGGCATCCGTCAGCACGGTCACCGGCGACACGGTGAAGGCACCCATGCAGGCGACCGTGGTGAAGATCGCCGTCGCCGAGGGCGACAAGGTCGTCAAGGGCGACCTGATTCTCGTGCTCGAGGCCATGAAGATGGAGCAGCCGCTCACCGCGCACAAGGACGGAACGGTCACCGGCATCAATGCGACGGTCGGTGCGACCGTGTCATCCGGTCACCTGCTGCTGAGCATCGCCGACTGAGGGACGCGAGCCGCCCTGCCAAGGTTGCCTCCGGGAGCGAGGCGACGGGCGGTCGCTAGTTGACGATGTGCATCGCCCGCGCGGCATCCGTGATGCTGCCGGTCAGCGACGGGTAGACCGGGAACGCGCGCGCCAGCTGGTCGACAGTGAGCCGGTGCTCGACGGCCAGTGACACGGGCAGGATCAGCTCGGATGCGTGCGGCGCGACGATCACGCCGCCGATGACCGTGCCGGAGCGGGTGCTCGTGAAGAGCTTCACGAAGCCGTCCTTGATGCCCATCATCTTCGCCCGCGGGTTGGACGCCAGCGGCAGCTTGTAGATGATGCCGGTGGTGAGGCCTTCCTCGATCTGCTTCTGCGACCAGCCGACGGTAGCGATCTCGGGCTGGGTGAAGATGTTCGAGGTGACGTTACGCAGCTCGGTCGGATACACGGCATCGCCCATGGCGTGGTACACCGCGGTGCGACCCTGCATCGAGGCGACGGATGCCAGCGGCAGGAAGTCCGAACAGTCGCCGGCCGCGTAGATGGAGGGCATCGACGTGCGCGCGACCCGGTTGACCCGGATGTGCCCGGAGTCGGTGAGTTGCACGCCCGCTTCCTTCAGACCGATGTCCTCGGTATTGGGCAGCGACCCAACGGCCATTAAGCAGTGAGTACCCTCGACGACCCGGCCGTCGGCGAGGGTCGCGATCACGCCGGTCTTCGTGGCCTTCACGGACTCGGCACGGGACTTCGAGAGCACGGTCATGCCGTTGCGCTTGAAGACGTCCTCGATGACGCGCGCGGCGTCGGCATCCTCACCGGGCAGCACCTGCTCGCGGGAGGAGATCAGGGTGACCTTCGAGCCGAGCGCGGTGTACGCGGAGGCGAACTCGGCGCCGGTCACACCCGACCCCACCACGATGAGGTGCTCGGGAACCTGGTCGAGTGTGTACAGCTGGGTCCAGGTGAGGATGCGCTCGCCGTCCGGCATCGCGCTGTCGAGCATCCGCGGTCGGGCGCCCACGGAGACGACGAGGGTATCGGCGTCGATCTCGTCGAAGTCGGTGCCCTTCTTGCCCTTGCCCGTTGAGACCACGAGACGCTGCGGGCCGTCGAGTCGACCTTCGCCCTGGATGATCCGCACGCCCGCCTTGATGAGCTGCGACTTCATGTCCTCCGACTGCTGGCGAGCCAGCCGCAGCAGTCGGGCGTTGACCGCCGCGAGGTTGACGGTCACGTCCGGGCGAACAGCCCTGCCGGATTCGGAGCGCACGAAGAACTGAACGCCGAGGTCGGCCGCCTCACCGATGCTGTTGGTCGCCTCGGCGGTCGCGATCAGAGTCTTGGATGGCACCACGTCGGTGAGCACCGCCGAGCCGCCGACGCCCTCGCGCTCGACCAGGGTGACCTCGGCACCGAGCTGTGCCGCGGCGAGCGCCGCTTCGTATCCGCCCGGACCGCCACCGAGAACGGCTATTCGCTGGGTCCGCTCGAATTTGTAGGCCATGAGCCAATTGTCTCAGAAGTAGAGTGGTGGGATGTCCCTGAAGACCCCCACGAATCCCCTCGATGACCCCACCGCCGACCCGTTCGCCATCGCCGCAGCGGCGGCCGCGGAGATCGCGGAACGCACCGGAGTCGAGCGACACGACATCGCGCTGACCCTCGGCAGCGGCTGGGCGAAGGCCGCCGACCTGATCGGTGAGACGACCGCCACGATTCCCGCCTTCGAGATCACCGGCTTCTCCAAGCCTGCACTCGAGGGCCACGTCGGCACACTGCGCTCGGTGCTGCTGCCCAGCGGAAAACGTGCGCTGGTGATCGGGGCACGCACTCACTACTACGAGCAGCACGGCGTGCGCCGCGTTGTCCACTCGGTGCGAACGGCGGCCGCCACGGGGGCGGCGACCATGATTCTCACAAACGGGGCCGGGGGCATCCGGGAGACCTGGAAGCCGGGGACGCCCGTGCTGATCAGCGACCACATCAACCTCACTGCCGACTCGCCCCTCGAGGGCGCCACCTTCATCGACCTCACCGACCTGTACTCGAAGCGCCTGCGCGACCTCGCTCGTTCGGTCGACTCGAGCCTCGACGAGGGCGTGTACTGCCAGTTCCGCGGGCCGCACTACGAGACGCCCGCCGAGGTGCAGATGGCGAAGATCATCGGCGGCCACATCGTGGGCATGTCCACCGCGCTCGAGGCGATCGCCGCACGGCAGGCCGGCATGGAGATTCTCGGGATGTCGCTCATCACGAACCTCGCTGCGGGCATCCAGAAGACACCCTTGAGCCACGCCGAAGTGATCGAAGCCGGGCGCGAGGCGGAGTCGCGGATCAGCGCGCTGCTCGCCACGATCGTCGGGGAGCTGTAGCCGTGAGCCTGATCGACGATGCCCGGGCCTGGCGCGACCAGGATCCGGATGACACCACCCGCGCCGAACTCGACGCACTGATCTCCTCCGCCGAGGCCGGGGACACCGAGCCACTGGCCGAGCGCTTCGCGAGCCGGCTGCAGTTCGGCACGGCGGGACTCCGCGGCGAGCTGGGCGCGGGCCCCGCCCGCATGAACCGAGTGCTCGTCACTCAGGCGGCCGCGGGCCTCGCCGCCTACCTCCTGTCGAAGTCCCCCAGCCCGAGCGTCGTGATCGGCTACGACGGGCGCACCAACTCCGAGGTCTTCGCGCGTGACTCGGCCGTCGTGATGGCCGGCGCAGGCGTGCGCACCACGCTGCTGCCGCGCCACCTGCCGACCCCGGTGCTGGCGTTCGCGGTGCGGCATCTCGAGGCGAGCGCGGGCATCATGGTGACGGCGAGCCACAACCCGGCCCGCGACAACGGCTACAAGGTCTACCTCGGCGATTTCGACCACGGCTCGCAGATCGTGCCGCCCGCCGATGCGGAGATCGCCTCAGACATCGCTCGGATCTCGACGGGCTCGATCACCGACCTCCCGCGCTCGACCGACTTCGTGGTGGCCGACGAGTCGATCCTCGAGGAGTACGTGCGCCGCACGGCCGAGCTGGGCTCGACGCCCGCGCCGATCTCGTTCGTCTACTCGGCGATGCACGGAGTGGGCTGGGAGACGGCCGGCAAGGTCTTCGCCGCTGCCGGATTCGCCGCCCCGTCCCTCGTCACCGAGCAGATCGAGCCGGATGCCGCGTTCCCCACGGTCGCGTTCCCCAACCCCGAAGAACCCGGCGCCATGGATCTCACGCTCGCGAAGGCGGCGGAGGTCGGCGCTGACGTCGCGATCGTCAACGACCCCGACGCCGACCGGCTCGCCGTGGCCATTCCGACCGCGAGCGGCTGGCGCGCGCTCTCGGGCAACGAGGTGGGGTATCTGCTGGGGTGGCGAGCCGCGCAGCGGTGCAATCCCGATCAGGTGCTCGCGGCATCCATCGTGTCGTCGCCGGCACTGCGAGAGGTGGCTCGCAGCTACAACCTCGACTACCGCGACACCCTGACGGGCTTCAAGTGGATCTCCCGCGTCGGCGGACTCGCCTTCGGCTACGAGGAGGCGTTGGGCTACCTCGTCGATCCCGACAAGGTGCGCGACAAGGACGGCATCTCAGCCGCCGTCGACTTCCTCTCCCTGGTGTCGGAGCTGAAGTCGCAGGGCAAGACCGTCGTCGACCACCTCGCCGACTTCGCGGCCAAGTTCGGCGCGTACGCCTCGGGCCAGATCTCGCTGCGCGTCGACGACCTGTCGCGCATCGGCGCGATGATGGCCCAGCTGCGCGCGCATCTGCCGGAACGGATCGGCACCCTCGAGGTCGACCGCATCGACGACTTCATCGATGGCTTCGGCGAGTTCCCGCCGGGCGACATCCTGCGCATCCACCTGGTCAACGGTGCACGCGTGATCGTGCGCCCCAGCGGTACGGAGCCCAAGCTCAAGGTCTACCTCGATGCGTCGAGCACCGACGGGGATGCCACGGCGCGCCAGAGTGCGGCAGCCGCCGTCATCGCCGAACTCGACGCCGGCATGCGCGAGTTGCTCGCGGGCTGAGGAAGCCTATTCGAGGGCCGACCTGAGCTTGGCGGTCAGCTCCTCCGTGTCGAAGTAGTTCTGGATCACGATCACATCGGCGAAGGTCGAGCCGATCGCATCCACGAACTCCTGAGAGGTGAGGATGACCTGCGCGTCTGAGGCGACATCCTTGACCGTGGAGATGTCGGCGGCGACGACCGTCGCCTCGAGGTCGAGCTTGCGCAGCACTCGCTCCGCGTTGACCTTCAGGATGCCCGAGCTGCCGATTCCCGCACCGCAGATGGTCACGATCTTCACGCGGGAACCTGCATGATCCGCTGCACGTCGGCGGCGGTCGTGGCGGCCGCCAGATCGGCGATCGCCGTCGAGTCGTTGAAGATGTTGGCGACCGCGGCGACCACGGCAAGATGACGGTCGGCGGTGAGGATCGCGAGCCCCAGGATGACGCTCACCGGATCGTTGTACGGGTGACCGAACGACACCGGCTCGGCCAGGGTCACGACCGAGAGTCCGTCGGCGAGCACCTCGGGGCCGGGCCGAGCGTGGGCAAGAGCAAGACCTGGCGCGATCACCACATAGGGACCGTGCTCCTCGATCATGCGGATCATCTCGCGCGAGTACTCCGGCTTCGCCGCGCCTGAGGCGGCGAGCGCGTCGCCCGCGAGGGTGACCGCGGCTCGCCAATCGGCGGCGTGAGCCCCGATGACGATGGCGCTGGCGGGGAGCGGGGGCAGCGACATCCGTTAGGCCTCTTCGAAGCCGGCGGTGATGCGGTCGGCCAGATCCTCGCGGTCCTCCATGGGGAGGAACGCCGATGCCGCAGCGTTGAGCTGGAACACCGCCAGGTCGGTGAGGTCGTAGTCGAAGGTCTCCGCGAGCAGGGCGAGCTCGCGGCTGAGCGAGGTGGCGCTCATGAGTCGGTTGTCGGTGTTGACCGTCACGCGGAATCCGAGCTGGTACAGCAGGTCGAAGGGGTGATCGATGAGCTCGTCGCCCCACTGCTCGATCGCGCCGGTCTGGAGGTTGGAGCTCGGTGACAGCTCGAGTGCGATCTCGCGGTCCTTCACCCACTGGGCGACCGGGCCGAGTGTGACGTAGGTGTTCTCGTCGTCCTCGCGGGCGGTGTGCACATCCTCGGCGAGGCGCACGCCGTGGCCGAGGCGCAGAGCACGGCCGTCGAACAGGGCGCCGCGAATCGAGTCGAGACCGTCGGCCTCGCCCGCGTGGACTGTAGCGGGGAAAAAGTGCTGGGCGAGGTAGTCGAACGCATCGCGTAGGTTGCCGGCCGGGAAGCCCGCCTCGGCACCCGCAATATCGAATCCGACGACGCCGTTGTTGCGGTGCCGCACGGCGAGCTCGGCGATCTCGAGGCCGCGGTCGGCGTGCCGCATCGCGCTGACCAACTGACCGACCCGGATGCTGCCACCCGCGTGACGGACCTCCTCGGCACCGGCCTCCAGGCCCTCCTGCACGGCTTCGACAGTCTGGTCGAGGGTGAGTCCCCGGCTCAGGTGCTGCTCGGGTGCCCACCGGATCTCCCCGTAGATGACGCCGTCGGCGTGCAGATCGAGCACGAACTCGCGGGCCACGCGCGCCAATCCCTCGTGGGTCTGCATCACTCCGGTGGTGATATCGAAGGTCTTGAGGTACTCCACCAGGGAACCCGAGTCGGACTTCTCGGCGAACCAGGTGGCGAGAGCCGCGGCATCCGATGCGGGAACGGCCATGCCGATCGCATCCGCCAGCTCGATGATCGTCTGCGGACGGAGCCCGCCATCGAGGTGGTCGTGGAGGGACACCTTGGGCAGCGCCGTGATACTCGCTCCACCCCCGGGCATGAGGAACTCGGTAACAGCGGCGTTCATGTGCCCCAATCTACCGGGGTTCACCCTGTAAGAGTCGTGAGATCTCCGACGCGGTGTCCTCCGCTGCGGCCACAACCTCGTCGACCGGGATGCCCGAGAAGGTGGTCGCGACGTACGGCACCGTCAGCGCGGCCCGCGTAACCCCGCGCGCGTCGACGATCGGGGCCACCACGTCGGTGATGCCCGCCTGCAGCGGGTCGGCCCGCGTGAGGGCGGCGGCGCCCTCCAGCACCTCACCCGTGGCGGTCTCCAGCGGGAAGACGGCGCCCACCCGCACCCGGTACCCGAAGTCTGCGGGGCTCTCCACCTGCGCGATCACGCGCACTCGCGCCGCGTCGAGCACGCTGAGGTTGCACGACTGGCGCACCCGATCCGACAGCTCGCGCATGGGAGTCGTTGCCAGCATGATGAGCCCCCGCAGCGGCGGATGCCGGTGCGCGAGGTCGAAGGTCATCATCGAGAAGGAGTACAGCCCGCTCTGCCGGTCGCGCACGACATAGCCGCGGCGCTCGAGCACCCCGAGCACCCTGAAGATCTGCCCGACGCTGCGGCCGGTCGCCTCGGCGATCTCGGTCTGGCCGAGGCCGCCGGCGGTGTCCGCGAGCAGCTCGAGGATGTCGAGACCCTTCTCGAGGGCCGGCACGGCGTACGCGGTGTCGGGAGCTGGGGGCACCTCCGGGTCGCGCGGCATCAGCGAGCGGCGGACAGTGCGGCGAGCATCCGTCGGGCGATCTCGCGGTCGATGTCCTCGGGAACCGGCTGGGCGCCCAGGGTGAGGGTGTCGGCTGCGGTGGCGACCCGCTCGAGGGAGAGCGACTGGAGCAGGAAGCCGAGGTCCATCGACTCGAGCGAGTTGCCCTTCGGTTCGCGGCCGGCGAGGTTGAACATGCGTCCGTCGGCGATGAGGATGACGTGGCGCCCGCCCGGCAGATCGAGACGCTCGATCGCGTCGTCGAGCACCGTGCTGCCGATCGCGTAGGCGCGCAGGGCGGGAACGTCGATCTCCCAGGGGAAGTGCCCGCAGTTGGCGAGCACGGCTCCGTCGGCGACCTTCTCGAAGAACGGGGTCGTCAGGATTCCCGGATGCCCGGTCGCCGTGATGAACACCTGGCCCCACTCGGCGAGCCCGTCTGCAGTGTCGACCCGGAATCCGTCCATCGCCGCCTCGAACGCCTTGATCTCGTCGACCTCCACGACCGCCACCTTGCCGCCGAGCGCGCGGAGGTACTGCGCCACGCCCCGACCGCACCAGCCGTAGCCGAAGACGACGAAACGCTTGGAATTGACCATCAGGTTGGTGATGCGCATGAACGACTCGACGACGGACTGGCCGACGGCGTGCTTGTTCTCGCCGATCGCCTTCAGCAGCGAGTCGTTGATGACGATCATCGGGAAGGGGATGCGCCCCGCGAGCTCGCCGCGCAGTCGGAGGCCGCCCGAGGTGGTCTCCTCCGTGCCGCCGATGATGCCGGTCGGGTCCGCCGCGGCGAGCGCTGCGAGGTCGGCGCCGTTGTCGAGCAGGATCGTCGGCTTCGCCTCGGCGACGGATGCCACGTTCCGGTGGTGCTGGTCGAGGTCGTCGTCGCGCGAGCCGAACACGGTCATTCCCTGACCACGGAGGAAGGCCACGATGTCGTCCTGGGTGGAACCGTGGTTGCCGGTCGCCACGACCTCGGCGCCGCCGGCAGCCAGAGTCTCCAGCAGCACAGCAGTCTTGGGCTCGAGGTGCAGGCTCATGCCGATGCGGTGGCCGGCGAAGGGCAGCCGCTCGGCGAACTCGGCGCGGGCTCTCGCGAGCAGCGGCATCCGGGATCTGATCCATTCGACGCGGGCGGCGCCGCGGGCACTGAGATCGGTGGTGGAGGCACTGTGGTCGGTCATGCGAGCACTCTACACATATGAGGGTGGCTTTCATATATGCAAATCACGCTAGGATCGGGGTATGGCGACGAAGATCATCCTCGACTGCGACCCCGGCCACGACGACGCGATCGCAATGCTGCTCGCCTGGGGCAACCCCGACATCGACCTGGTCGGCGTCACCACGGTGATGGGCAACCAGTCGATCGAGAAGGTCACGCGCAACGCGCTAGCGGTCGCTCGTGTCGCGGGAATCACCGGGGTGCCATTCGCGCGAGGTTCGCATCGGCCGCTCGTGCGTCCGGTCGAGTTCGCTGACACCATCCACGGGGAGTCAGGGCTCGATGGGCCCGTGCTGCCCGTGCCCACGTTGTCGCTCGATCCCCGCCACGCGGTGGACTTCATCATCGACACCGTCATGGCGTCCGAACCCGGCGAGATCACCCTGGTACCGACGGGGGCCCTCACCAACATCGCCCTGGCCGTGCGCAAGGAGCCTCGCATCGCATCCCGGGTCAAGCAGGTGGTGCTGATGGGCGGCGGCGTCAACGTCGGCAACTGGTCGGCGACGAGCGAGTTCAACATCGTGATCGACCCTGAGGCCGCGCACATCGTCTTCAACGAGTCCTGGCCGCTCACCATGGTCGGCCTCGACCTGACGCATGAGGCGCTCGCGACGCCCGAGGTCGCTGCGGCGATCGCGGCCGTCGACACCGCGCCGGCGAGGTTCGTGGGCGAGCTGCTCGAGTTCTTCGGCCACACCTACAAAGACGAGCAAGGCTTCGACTACCCGCCGGTGCACGACCCCTGCGCCGTGGCCTTCGTGATCGACCCGACCGTGATGCAAGCCGTGCGGGTTCCGCTCGACGTGGAACTCACCGGCACTCTCACCCTCGGGATGACGGTGGCCGACTTCCGCGCGCCCGCACCCGACGACTGCACGACCCAGGTCGCGCGCAACCTCGACCACGCCAAGTTCTGGGCGCTCGTCGTCGACGCGCTGGAGCGGATCGGCGACCCCGAGTAGCTGCCTCCATCGGTGAGATGCGGCAATCGCACGCTCCAGCGCATCATTCCCGGCTGATTGCCGCACCTCACCCTGTGGATGACTCTCGGGTCGCGGGGCGGTGCTCGTGCACTGTGGTCTGCGTGACCGCGCGCATCCCTCTCCCCGATGCGCTGGGCACCGCATTCTCCGTCGCATCCGCGCGCCAACTGGGCATCGGGCCTCGTCGACTTGCGGGAGCTGACCTGGAGCGACCGTTCTGGGGCGTGCGTGCTGCCGCCGGAACCCCGGATGACACGGCGTCGGTCGCGCGAACATACTCGGCCAAGATGCCCCCGCATGCCTTCTTCTCGCACGCCACGGCGGCCCAGCTGTGGTCGATCCCACTGCCCATCCATCTCGAGAATCCGCTGCCGGTCCACGTCTCTGTCCCCTCCGACCGCCGGGCCCCGGAAGGTCGGGGAGTCGCTGGCCATCGTCTCGACATCCACCGCGTGGATATCGAAACGATCAACGGGCTCGCCGTTACCTCGCCGGGGCGCACTGTGATCGACCTGGCTCCCCTCCTTGACGACGAACACCTACTCGGAGCTCTGGACAACATCTTCTGGCGCCGACGGTCGACTGCGTCACGCGCCACCCGGATTTCGTTTCGCGAGTGCCTGGACCGCCATCGAGGCCGCCGTGGCAGGTCCCGAGTGGAGACGCTGCTGCCACTCACCACCGACCGATCGGACTCGATTCCGGAGTCGGCGTTCCGGCTCCGATTCGTCCGATCGGGTTTCCCCGACCCAGTGCCCAACCAGAACGTCTACGACATGAACGGGCGCTTCATCGCCATGCCCGACCTGCAATTTGCTGCCTACCGAATGGCGTTGGACTACGAGGGGGACCATCACCGCACGGATGCCCGCCAGTGGCGAAAAGACTTGCGACGGGTCCCACTGCTCGAGGATGCCCACTGGCATCACACGCGTATGTCCGCCGACGATCTCGCAGACCCCCGCGAACTGCTGAATCGAACAGCACGCCGCCTGAGGGAGCGAGGCTGGCCGGGGTGAGGTGCGGCAATTGCACGCTCGTGGCCTTCGCGAGGGCGCGTTTGCCGCACCTCATCGGGCGCGGGGGGCGCGTGCGGGAGCGTGCGGGGGCGCTGCGGGCGCGTCAGTCGACGCGACCCGCGATCAGCGGGCCCACGTCGTCGGCCGTGTCGCCGATGCGGTAGGCGCCTTCGAGCGCTTCGAGCGCACGCTCGAAGCGCGCGGGCTCATCCGTGTGCATGGTGAAGAGCGGCTGACCCTTGGTAACGCGGTCGCCCGGCTTGGCGTGCAGGTCGATGCCCGCAGCGTGGTGCACCGGGTCCTCCTTGCGGGCACGCCCGGCCCCGAGCCGCCAGGCGGCGATGCCGAACGGCAGCGCGGCCTGCGCGGCGAGAACCCCGTCGGCGTCGGCCGTGACGACCTGGCTCTCGCGCGGTGCGGGCAGTGCGGCATCCGGGTCGCCACCTTGGGCTGCGATCATGGCGCGCCAGGTGTCCATCGCGCGGCCATCCTTCAGCGCCGCCTCGACGTCGGCGTCGGGCTGGCCTGCGAGGGCGAGCATCTCGCGCGCGAGGGCAATCGTGAGCTCGACGACATCGGCCGGGCCGCCACCGGCGAGCACCTCCACCGATTCGCGCACCTCGTTGGCGTTGCCGATCGCCAGTCCCAGCGGAACGTTCATGTTGGTGAGCAACGCGACCGTCTTCGTGCCGGCATCCTTGCCCAACTGCACCATCGTCTCGGCCAGTTCGCGACTGCGCGCTGGGTCCTGCATGAACGCGCCCGAGCCGAACTTCACGTCGAGCACGAGGGCCGCGGTCCCCTCCGCGATCTTCTTCGACATGATGGATGACGCAATCAGAGGTATCGCTTCGACGGTGCCCGTGATGTCGCGCAAGGCGTAGAGCTTGCCGTCAGCGGGCGCCAGCCCGGACCCGGCCGCGCAAATCACCGCACCCACCGACTTCAGCTGCGCGTAGAACTCGTCGTTCGACAGCTTGGCGCGCCATCCGGGGATCGACTCGAGCTTGTCGAGCGTGCCGCCGGTGTGGCCGAGCCCCCGGCCGGAGAGCTGCGGCACAGCGACGCCGAACGACGCGACGAGCGGCGCGAGCGGCAGGGTGATCTTGTCACCGACACCACCGGTCGAATGCTTGTCGGTGGTCGGCTTGCCGAGTCCGTCGAAGGAGAGGGTCTCCCCGGTGGCGATCATCGCGAGGGTGAGGTCGCGGATCTCGGTGCGTTCCATACCGTTGAGGAAGATCGCCATGGTCATGGCCGACATCTGCTCATCGGCGACGTAGCCACGGGTGTACGCATCGACGAGCCAGGTGATCTGCTCAGTCGTCAGCACCCCTTTGTCTCGCTTGGTGCGGATGAGGTCGACGACGTCGAAGGGTTCTACGGCCATGGTGTTTCTCCTTGCGATTTCGATACGGCCCGCGGCCTGCTCAATCAGCGGCTTTGTACGCCTCGAGCGTGCGCGGCCCGAACGCGTCGGGGATGACCTCGTCGATGGTCCTGATGCCGGAGACCGTCTCGAGCAGCATCCCCTCGGCGGAGTGCTCGAAGAGCAGCTGGCGGCAGCGCCCGCAGGGCATGAGGGCATTGCCGTGGCCGTCGACGCAGGTGAACGCGACCAGTTTGCCGCCGCCCGTCATGTGCAGCGACGACACCAGCGCGCACTCCGCACAGAGGGTGAGTCCGTACGACGCGTTCTCGACGTTGGCGCCCGAGATCACGCGCCCGTCGTCGACGATGGCCGCAACCCCCACGGGGAAGTTGGAGTACGGAACGTAGGCGTGATTGAGGGCCTCCTTGGCAACCCCGCGGAGGGCATCCCAGTCGGCCTCGGTCTTGGGCAGGTAGTCGGTCATGATTTGATATACGGCTTTCCTGAGGCTGCGGGCCCGCGCACGTGTCCCACGAAGCCGGCGACCGCCAGGATCGTGACGACGTACGGAAGCATGAGCATGAACTCGCTCGGCACCGGGGAGCCGATCGCGCTCAACACGCCCTGCAGGTTCGACGCGAAGCCGAACAGGAGCGCCGCCATGGTCGCTCTGATGGGATCCCAGCGCCCGAAGATGACGGCGGCCAGGGCGATGAAGCCGGCGCCCGCGGTCATCTCCTTGTTGAAGGCTCCCACCGAACCGAGCGTGAAGTACGCACCACCGAGACCGGCGATGGCACCGGCGAGCGACACATTCCAGAACCGGGTGCTGTTGACGTTGATGCCCACGGTGTCGGCGGCCTGCGGGTGCTCACCGACGGAACGGAGGCGCAGACCCCACCGCGTCTTGAAGAGGGCGAACCAGACGACGGCCACAGCCACATACATGATGTAGACGATGATCGTCTGCCTGAACAGAACCGGCCCGAGGATCGGTATTTCACTGAGCAGCGGGATCGGCAGTCGGGGGAATCGCGGCGGGCTGTTGAGCAGTGCAGCGTTCGGCGCGAGCACCTTGGAGAACAGGAAGCTCGTGAGACCGACCACGAGCACGTTGAGCACGACGCCGACGATCACCTGATCGACGAAGTACTTGATCGAGAACGCCGCAAGCACGAAGGCAACGAGCACGCCCGCGACCACCGCGGCGAGCAGTCCGAGGAGCGGTCCGAAGAACGCGTCCTTGATCACGGATGCCACGACCGCCGAGACGAACGCCCCTGCGAGCAACTGGCCCTCGATCGCCACGTTGACCACACCGACGCGCTCGGAGATGACTCCGCCGAGCGCACCGAAGATCAGCGGAACACTCAGGCCGACGGCCCCGACGAGCAGACCCGGGATCGGGATGAGCGCCCCGGCCGCAGCCCAGGTGAGGAATCCGATCACGAACAGCACCGCGAAGATGCTGACCAGCCACAGTGGCGTGCGTCGAGCGCGCCAGGTGAACCAGAACGCCACCGCGGTGATGGCAACCATCAGCACGGTGATGCTGATGCTCACCACCTGCACGTCGGCAGGAATCACGGGCAGCTGGATGAGGTCGCTCTCGGTGGAGAGCCGGTAGGTCGTCGTTCCCGTGCGGCCGAACACGATCAGGAGCAGGAAGGCGAGCACCGAGAAGATCCCGAATGCGACGGGCGCCTTCCAGTTGCGCACGACCGCGGTCTCGAGAGCGGCCCTCGGGGTCGAGGGCACGGGCACCTGGGCTGCTGTTGTCGAGGTCATTCGGCCACCGCCTTGGTCGCAGCGAGCTTCGCGGCACGCTTCGATGTGCTGCCCGGTACGGGCAGTCTGAAGATCGCCCGCACGAGAGGCGGCGCAGCGATGAAGAGCACGATGAGCGACTGGACGACGAGAACGATGTCGATCGGGATGCCCTGTGCCGCCTGCATCGAGTATCCGCCGGCTTTCAACGCACCGAACAGCACCCCGGCGATGAACACTCCCACGGGCTTGGAGCGCCCGAGCAGCGCCACCGTGATCGCGTCGAATCCGATGCCCGCATCGATTCCGCCGGTGAAGCCGGTTGTCACCGTGCCGAGCACCTGCGAGACGCCGGCGAGTCCGACGAGTGCGCCTGAGATGAGCATCGCGTAGAGGTAGACGTTCTTCACGCTGATACCGGCGACGAGAGCGGCGTTGGGGTTGGCACCCACCGCCCGGAACTTGAAGCCGAGGCTCGACCTGTTGATGAGGTACCAGACGAACACGGTGGCGATGATTGCAAAGACGAAGCCCAGGTGGAGGTTGTACGACGGGCCGAGGATCTTCGGGAAGATGGCCGTCTCCAGCATCGCGGGTGATTTCGGATTGCTCGACCCCGGCGCCTGCAGCGCTCCGGGCGTGTGGAGCAGGAACGAGATCAGATAGAACCCGACGTAGTTGAGCATGATCGTCACGATCACCTCGTGCGCGCCGGTGCGGGCCTTGAGCAGGCCGGCGATTCCACCCCAGATCGCGCCGGCGAGCATCCCGAGCACCACCGCGACGATGAGGTGGATGCCGAACGGCAGCGGCCAGGCGAAGCCCACGTACCCGGCGGCACCGGCCGCGACCAGCATCTGTCCACGCCCACCGATGTTGAACAGTCCGGCACGGAAACCGACCGCGACACCCAAACCGGCCGCGATGAGCGGGGTGGCGAAGGTCAGCGTCTCGGTGAAGGGCTTGATGCCCTTGGCGAAGCCGTCCACCCGGAAGTTGTAGATCGAGCCCTGGAACAGTGCGCTGTAGGCACCCGCCACGGCATCCCAGATCGCCTTGAAGGTGTCGCCGGGGCGCGAGAAGAAGTACCCCGAGGCCTGCTGCACCCCCTCGTCGGTGAGCACGATGAGAATGGCGCTGGCGACCAGGGCGAGCACCACGGCCAGCACCGAGATGACGGCACTGCCACCCATGATGTCGCGGAGCACCTGCTGGGCGCGCGACGGCGGCTCCACCTCGTTGGGCAACTGGCCGGGGGCCAGGTTGGTTGTGGTCGTCATGCCGCAGCTCCTGCCTGGGCCGGGGTCTCCCCGGCCATCATGAGTCCAAGTACGTCGCGCGGTGTATCGCCGGGAACGATCCCGACGATGCCTCCGCGGTACATCACCGCGATCCGGTCCGCGAGCGCGACGACCTCGTCGAGTTCGGTGGAGACCACGATCACCGGCACGCCGGCATCCCTGGCCTGGATGATCCTGGTGTGCACGAACTCGATGGATCCGACGTCGAGTCCGCGGGTCGGCTGGGCGGCGACGAACAGCTTGAGATCGCGGCTCAGCTCGCGCGCGAGCACGACTTTCTGCTGGTTGCCGCCCGACAGCTTGCCGACCGGCGTGTTGATCGACTGCGTGCGAACGTCGAACTCGGCGACCTTGGCCGTCGCGAACTCGGCCAGGTACTTCAGCTGCAGAGTACCCGCCTTGACGAACGGTGGCTGGGTCGCGCGGTCGAGCATGAGGTTCTCGGAGATGGTGAACTCCGCGATGAGGCCGTCTTCGGTGCGATCCTCGGGAACGAACCCGACGCCGGCATCGAGCGTCTTGCGCACGGAGAGCTCGCGAAGCGAGACGCCGTGCAGGTGCATGTTGCCGGTGATCCGGTGCTGCAGACCCATGATCGCCTCGGTGAGCTCGGTCTGGCCGTTGCCCTGAACCCCGGCGATGGCGAGAACCTCGCCCTCGTGCACCTCGAAGCTGACGTTGTTGACGACCAACTGGTTGCGCTGGTCGATGACCGACAGGTTCTCCACCACGAGCGCTGTCGCCCCTGGATGCGCCGGGCCCTTGTGGATCATCAGGTCGACCGCGCGGCCCACCATCAGCGACGCGAGCTCCTCGTTGGTCGCCGTCGGAGAGGCCTCGCCGACCACCTTGCCCAAACGGATGACCGTGATGCGGTCCGCGACCTCGCGCACCTCCCGCAGCTTGTGGGTGATGAACACGATGGAGGTTCCCGACGCCTTGAGCTGGCGCATGATGACCATGAGCTCGTCGGTCTCCTGGGGGGTGAGCACTGCGGTGGGCTCGTCGAACACGAGCACCTTCGCGTCGCGCGACAGCGACTTGATGATCTCGACTCGTTGCTGCACGCCGACCGGCAGATCCTCGACGAGGGCGTCGGGGTCGATATCGAACCCGAATCGCGCTGAGATCTCGCGGACCTTCTGGCGCGCACCGGCAAGGTCGAGACGGCCACCGAACTTCGTCTCCTCGTGGCCGAGCATGACGTTCTCGGCGACGGTGAATACGGGGATGAGCATGAAGTGCTGGTGAACCATTCCGATGCCCGCGTTCATCGCGTCACCGGGACCGGCGAAGTGCTGAACCTCATCGTCCAGCAGGATCTCGCCCTCGTCGGCCTGGTACAGCCCGTAGAGCACATTCATCAGTGTGGACTTGCCGGCGCCGTTCTCGCCCAGCAGTGCGTGGATCTCGCCCGGTTCGACCGTGAGGTCAATGTGGTCGTTTGCGACCAGCGAACCGAACCTCTTCGTGATCCCGCGAAGTTCTAGCTTCATGTCGTCCAATCTAACGCGGCGGCTCTGCCGATGGTGCTGTCAAGTTAAGAAGGTCGGGGAGACCAGCTGAGGCAGCTGGCCTCCCCGACCGGGGTACTACTGGTGACTAGCCGAGGTAGCTGGCCACCGGGATGCTGCCGTCGATGATGCCGGCCTTGATCTTGTCGAGCTCACCCTGCAGGTCGGGCGAAACCTTCGAGTCGAAGTTGTGGAACGGTGCGATACCGACTCCATCGTTCTCCAGGGTTCCGACGTAAGGGGCGTTCGAGAAGTCGCCACCGGCCGCGCCGGTCACCACGTCGAACGTCGCCTGCTTGATGCCCTTGAGGATCGAGGTCAGGATGATGTCGGCGGTCGACGGGTCGGTCACGAACAGGTCAGCGTCAACACCGACGAGGGCGATGTCCTTGCCCGAGTCGGCGATGGCCGCGACGGCGCTCTGGTAGATCGGTCCACCGACAGGCAGCAGTACATCTGCACCCTGGTCGATGAAGTTCTGAGCGGTGCTCTTGGCGACGTCGTTGGCCTCGAAGCCACCGGTCATGGTGGCGGTGTCGGGGCTGGCCGGGTCGAAACCGAGGACGGTGACGGACTTGCCCATCGCCTGGTTGTAGTAGGCAACACCCTGAGCGAAGCCATCCATGAAGATCGTGACGGTGGGGAAGTTCATGCCACCCCAGGTCGCGACGATTCCGGACTTCGAGTAGCTCGCAGCGGCGTAGCCGGCGAGGAACGCGGCCTGAGCCGTGTTGAACACGATCGGCTTCGTGTTGTCGAAGTCGGGCGTGCCGTTGAAGTCGGCGTCTGCTGCGTCATCGATCAGCGCGAACTGGATGTCGGGGTTGGCCTCAGCCGCCGTCAGGGTCGCAGCGGAGAGCGCGAAGCCAACGGTGAAGATGAGCGTGCAGCCCTGCGACACGAGGCTGTCGATGTTCGGTGCGTAGTCGGTCTCGGAAGCGGACTCGACGGTGATCGGCGTGACGCCGAGCGAGTCGGCCGCCTCGGTGAGGCCCTCGTAGCCGAGCTGGTTGAACGACTTGTCGTCGAAACCGCCGGAGTCGGAGACCATGCAGGGAACGAAATCGCTGGGAGCGGCGGTCTCGCCGCCAGTTTCGGGTGCTGCTGCACAACCGGCGAGAACGAGCGCGCTCGTACCGATCAGTGCGATACCGCTGAGTACGCGGCCGCGAGAGGTGATTCTCAAGGTGTCCTCCAAGATGCTGCCCGCCAGGAAGTGACGGGACATAGTGCACTACACGTTACCGAATGTTACGAATCACGCATCAGCCAAACCGAGGCTGACGCACAAAGGTTACAAACTCGCGATACCTGGGAAATCAGCGGGAAATGTTCAGTACATTTCGGGGCGGACCGCACCGGTTAGAGCACGTCGTCCCGGCCGGACACCTTGAGGGCATCCACGACTGACTTGACTCGTTGGGCGTTGGCCGTCGTGGTCACGAGCAGGGCATCCGGGGTGTCGACGACGACGATATCGGTCACTCCGATGAGCGAGATGAGCCGACCGCTCTGACTGATCACGACGCCCGTGGACGAGTCGGCGAGTACGCGCGCGTTCTCCCCGAGGATCGCGAGATCGCTCTTGCGCCCGCCGGCGTGAAGCTTGGCGATCGAGGCGAAGTCGCCGACATCATCCCAGTCGAAGTCGCCCGGGATGACAACGAGCTTGCCTGACGCTGCGGCAGGCTCGGCAACCGTGTAGTCGATTGCGATCTTGGGCAGGGACGGCCACACCTTGTCGACGACCGCGCCACGGCGAGGCGTGTCCCAGGCGGTAGCGAGCTCCGTCAGCCCCTCCAGGAGCCGCGGGTTCGACTCCCCCAGCTGCGCCAGCAGCACGTCGGCGCGGGCGATGAACATGCCGCCGTTCCACAGATGGTTGCCATCGGCGACGTACTTCTCGGCGGTGGCAAGATCGGGCTTCTCAACGAAGGACTCGACCGCGACAGCGTGCGGCGCGCCATCGATGGCCAACGGCCCGGCGCAGTGGATGTACCCGAACCCGATCGCGGGTTCGGTGGGGGTGATGCCGATGGTCGCGATGTAGCCGGCCCTGGCGGCCGCAACACCCTCCTCGACCGCGCGACGGAAGCCTCTGACATCCGTGATCACGTGGTCGGCCGCGAATGAGCCGATGATGACGTCGGGTTCACGGGTAACCAGAATCGCCGCCGCCAGCCCGATCGCCGCTGAGGAGTCCTTCGGCTCACTCTCGAGCACAACGTTGGGATCGGTGAGATCGGGCAACTGAGCCTCCACGGCTGCGCGGTGAGCGCGGCCGGTCACGACCATGATGCGGTCGCTGCCCGACAGTGGTGCGAGCCGGTCCCAGGTGTCGCGCAGCAGGGTCTGCCCTGACCCGGTGAGGTCGTGCAGGAACTTCGGTGCATCGGCACGCGAGAGTGGCCAGAGGCGTGATCCGATGCCTCCCGCGGGGATGACGCTGTAGAACCCCGGCACGCTCGCTGCGGATCGACTCATGCCTCAAACATAGACTTAAGGGGACATTCACCTGCCGGTCACGTCGTTCCCGGCGGTCCCGTCACGTCACCTTGGCATCGTGACAGTCATGCGAGTTGTGGTTGTCAGTGAGAGCTTCCTCCCCACCACCAACGGCGTCACCACCAGCGTGCGGAAGGTGCTCGATCACCTCGCCGCCGAGGGACACGAGGCGATAGTCATCGTTCCCACGGCTGGCGCTCCCGCGACCTACGCGGGATTCCGAGTGCACGAGGTGCCGGCAATCGCCTACCGCCAGTTCCCGGTCGGCCTGCCTCACCCGATGGTGCAGAAGCTGATCGCTGACTTCAAGCCCGACGTCGTGCACGCGGCGTCCCCCTTCCTGCTCGGGGCACAGGCGATCGCCGCAGCGGGCCGGCTCGGCATCGCGAGCGTCGCCATCTTCCAGACGGATGTCGCCGGCTACGCCCGCAGGAACCGCCTGGGCGCCGCGACCCGCTTCGCGTGGCGCATCGTTCGGTGGATCCACGAGGGCGCCGACCTGACTCTCGTGCCGTCGAGCGCATCGATGGCCGACCTCGAGGGTGCCGGCGTGCAGCGGCTCGCCCGCTGGGGCCGCGGCGTCGACCTCGATACCTACCACCCGCGCAATCGCACCGCTCCGGGAGTTCGTCGGCTGCGCGAACGGCTGGCTCCGCACGGCGAGACCGTCGTGGGGTACGTGGGCCGGTTGGCCCCGGAGAAGCAGGTGGAGCGGATGAGCGCGCTGCGGGGGCTCGGCGGCATCCGTCTCGCCCTCGTCGGCAGCGGCCCGTCGCTCGGATCGATCAAGCGCGAACTGAGCGGGATGCCGGTGACCTACCTCGGGCCGCTGTCGGGCCCGGACCTGGCCGCCGCGTACGCCAGTTTCGATGTGTTCCTGCACACGGGAACGGAAGAGACCTTCGGCCAGACCGTGCAGGAGGCTCACGCATCCGGGCTTCCGGTCGTGGCCCCACGAGCGGGCGGGCCGATCGACCTCATCGACCACGGCACGACCGGCTACCTCTATGACCCCGAGGATGCCGCGACCCTGCGCCCCTACGTCGAAGCCCTCACCCTCGACCCAGAGCTGCGCTCACGCATGGGGGAAGCCGGTCGGCGCAGCGTGCTGGGCAAGACCTGGCACGGGGTGTGCAGCGACCTCGTCGGGTACTACGAGCAGGCGATCGCGTCGCGGGTCGTAGTTGCGGGCTAGCTGACGCCTCGCGTCCGCGGGAAATCGCAGGAATATCTCGAAATCGAGCTATCTTTCAGCGTGACTGGACAGTTGACCCCGAAACACAGTCATAGACTGAATGAGGTCCGGCTACGGGCCGTTCGTCGGTCGCCTCGACGCGACCACTTCAGCCAAGCAAGGAGGGGTCGCTCGTGCCAGAGAAGTCGGCGAGTACCCTGGCGAGCGAACCGCCCGCCACACCAGTGATCAGAAACCCGAAACGTCCAGCGGGAACGCTGTACCGGGGCCGCGAAGGCATGTGGGGCTGGGTTCTCCACCGCATCACAGGCACCGCGATCTACTTCTTCCTGCTCGTGCACATTCTCGATACCTCGCTGGTGCGGTTGAGCCCCGAGGCCTACAACGCGGTGATCAACACGTACAAGACGCCCATCATGGGACTCGGTGAGATCGCCCTTGTGGCGGCGATCGGCCTGCATGCGCTCAACGGGCTGCGGATCATCCTGATCGACTTCTCCAGCTGGGGCACCAAGCACCAGCGCCTCATGTTCTGGATCGTCGTCGGCCTGTGGCTCGTGCTGCTGGCAGGCTTCGTTCCCCGCCAGCTGATGCACATCTTCGGAGGTGCCGCATGAGCGTGATCGACGCACCCCGCAGCAAGGCAGCCCCGAAGCGCCGCGGCATCAACTGGGAGAAGTGGGGCTGGATCTACATGCGCGCGAGCGGTGTCGTGCTCGTCGTGCTGATCTTCGGCCACCTGTTCGTGAACCTCGTTGCCGGTGAAGGCGTCAAGGCCATCGACTTCGCCTTCGTCGCCGGCAAGTGGGCCGACCCGTTCTGGGTCGTCTGGGACACCCTGCTGCTCTGGCTCGCCCTCATCCACGGCGGCAACGGCATGCGCACCCTCGTCAACGACTACGCCAACAACACGACAGTGCGGAGGATCCTGCTTGCGGGAATCTTCGCATCCACTGCAATCCTCATCATCCTGGGAACCCTTGTGATCTACACGTTCGACCCCTGTCCTGTCGGCGCAGCGCCCGAGCTGCTCCCGAGCTTCTGCCCGGTGCCCTAGTGGCCGACCAGATCGCAGACGGCACCGTCATCGACGGTGTCCACTACCACCAGCACGAGATCATCATCGTCGGCGCCGGCGGTGCCGGGATGCGCGCAGCAATCGAGGCCGGACCTCATGCCTCCACGGCCGTGATCTCCAAGCTCTACCCCACCCGCTCGCACACGGGTGCGGCGCAGGGCGGCATGGCCGCAGCGCTCGCCAACGTGGAGGAGGACAACTGGGAGTGGCACACCTACGACACCGTCAAGGGTGGCGACTACCTCGTCGACCAGGATGCCGCTGAGATCCTCGCGAAGGAGGCCATCGACGCGGTCATCGACCTCGAGAACATGGGCCTGCCGTTCAACCGCACGCCCGACGGCAAGATCGATCAGCGCCGCTTCGGTGGCCACACCCGTGAGCACGGCAAGGCGCCGGTGCGTCGTGCGTGCTACGCCGCCGACCGCACGGGTCACATGATCCTTCAGACCCTGTACCAGAACTGCGTCAAGCTCGGCATCAACTTCTTCAACGAGTTCTACGTGCTCGACCTCGTGATGACCAAGGTCGACGGCAAGGACCAGCCCTCGGGCGTCGTCGCCTACGAGTTGGCGACTGGCGAGCTGCACGTCTTCCAGGGCAAGGCGATCATCTTCGCCACCGGTGGCTTCGGCAAGATCTACAAGACCACCTCCAACGCCCACACCCTCACCGGTGACGGCGTGGGAATCATCTGGCGCAAGGGTCTACCGCTCGAGGACATGGAGTTCTATCAGTTCCACCCAACCGGACTCGCGGGCCTCGGCATCCTGCTCTCCGAGGCGGCCCGCGGCGAGGGCGCGATCCTGCGCAACGCCTCCGGCGAGCGCTTCATGGAGCGCTACACCCCGACCCTGAAAGACCTCGCGCCGCGCGACATCGTCGCCCGTTCGATGGCTCTCGAGGTGCGCGAAGGCCGCGGTGCCGGTCCCGACAAGGATTACCTGTACCTCGACATCACCCACCTCGAGCCAGCCGTCATCGACGAGAAGCTGCCAGACATCACCGAGTTCGCCCGCACCTACCTCGGTGTGGAGCCGTACACGGAGCCCGTGCCGGTGCTGCCGACGGCGCACTACGCGATGGGTGGCATCCCGACCAACGTCAGTGCCGAGGTACTGCGCACCAACACCGAGGTCGTGCCCGGCCTCTACGCGGCCGGTGAGTGCGCCTGCGTTTCGGTGCACGGGTCGAACCGCCTGGGCACCAACTCGCTTCTCGACATCAACGTCTTCGGCAAGCGTGCCGGCAAGAACGCGGTCGAGTACGTGAAGAAGACCAAGCAGTTCACTCCCCTGCCGGAGAACCCGGCGGCGGGTGTGCAGAAGATCCTCGACATGGTGCGCAGCGGGGATGGCAGCGAGCGTGTCGCCGTCATCCGCAAGGAGCTGCAGGACTCCATGGACCGCAACGCGCAGATCTTCCGCACCGACGAGAGCCTCGAAGAGGTCACCAAGCTCATCGAGACGCTGCGCGGCCGGTACAAGAACATCCAGCTGCAGGACAAGGGCAAGCGCTTCAACACCGACCTGCTCGAGGCGGTCGAGCTGGGCTTCCTGCTCGACCTCGCCGAGGTGCTCGTCTACTCGGCGCGCAGCCGCAAGGAGAGTCGTGGCGGTCACATGCGCGAGGACTACCCGGACCGGGATGACAAGAACTTCCTCGTGCACACCATGGCCTACCTGGTCGGCGACCCCGAATCCAAGGAGGCGGGCGACCACATCAAGATCGACTGGAAGCCGGTCGTGATCACGAACTACCCACCGATGGAGCGCAAGTACTGACATGAGCACCGCAGCCGTTATGGAGAACCAGCCGCACGTGCCCGAGGTCATCCCGACCTTCACGGCGACCCTGATCATCCGTCGCTTCGATCCTGAGGTGGATGACGAACCGCGCTGGCAGGACTTCGACGTCGAGCTGCGCGGCACCGACCGCGTGCTCGACGCGCTTCACAAGATCAAGTGGGAGCAGGACGGGTCGCTCACGTTCCGTCGCTCGTGCGCGCACGGCGTCTGTGGATCGGACGCGATGCGCATCAACGGTCGCAACCGCCTGGCCTGCAAAACCCTCATCAAGGACCTCGACATCTCCAAGCCCATCTACGTGGAGGCCATCAAGGGTCTGCCGCTGGAGAAGGACCTCATCGTCGACATGGAGCCGTTCTTCGAGAGCTACCGCTCGATCAACCCGTTCCTCATGGCGTCGGGCTCGCCCGACAAGGAGCGCAAGCAGAGCCCCGTGGAGCGCGCGCGCTTCGACGACACCACCAAGTGCATCCTGTGCGCCGCGTGCACCTCGAGCTGCCCGGTGTTCTGGACCGACGGCCAGTACTTCGGCCCGGCCGCCATCGTCAACGCGCACCGCTTCATCTTCGACTCGCGCGACGAGGGCGCCCAGGTGCGCCTCGACATCCTCAACGACAAGGAGGGGGTGTGGCGCTGCCGCACGACGTTCAACTGCTCCGAGGCCTGCCCCCGCGGCATCCAGGTGACGCAGGCGATCGCCGAGGTGAAGATGGCCGTGCTGCGGGGTAAGCCCTAACTGCTCCCGGAATCCCGCGCGCCGGCCGCCGTGGTCGCCGCGAGGGCGCGTGAGGCGCGGGCCTGCGCCTCCTTGAGCGTGACGGTTCTGAGCTCGGCACGCACGTCGGCGAGGGCTGCCGGCGCCATCGAGAGCGTCGTGCATCCGAGACCCACCAGCACGACGGCGAGCTTCGGGTCGGCGGCGGCCTCGCCGCAGACGCCCACGGGCTTGCCCGCAGCGGCGCCTGCATCCCCGAGCATCTTCACGAGCCTCAGCACGGCCGGATGCCACGGGTCCTGGTACGAGGCAACCGAGCCGAGCATGCGGTCCGCCGCCAACGTGTACTGGGTCAGGTCGTTGGTGCCGATGGACACGAAGTCGCTCACCTCGGCCACCTGGTCGGCCACCACAGCCAGCGACGGCACCTCGGCCATCACACCCACGGTCTTGAGACCGAGCTTCTTGCCGTAGTCGACGAACCACGTGGTCTCCTCGGCGTCGGAGACCATCGGCGCCATCACCCAGAGATCGGCCGTCGTCGCCGCCTGAGCGATGACGAGCGCCTGCAGTTGATCGGCGAGGATCTGCTGGTTCGCGCGCAGCGCCCGAAGGCCGCGCATGCCGAGGGCCGGGTTCTCCTCGTGGGCGTCGTTGAGGAAGCTCAGCGGCTTGTCGGCTCCCGCGTCGAGCGCGCGCACGACGACCTTCTTGCCGGGGAAGTGCTGGAGCAGGTCGATGTACTGACGGGCCTGCTCGGCCACGGTCGGAGCGGTCGGCGAGTCGAGGAACAGGAACTCGGTGCGCAACAGACCCACCCCCTCCGCGCCGAGCGCGACGGCCGCCTCGGCGTCCTTCGGCGCGCCGAGGTTGGCCAGCAGCGGAATTGTGGTCCCGTCGGCCAGGACGCCATCCGTGATCGGAGCTTTCGTCGCCGCCGCGCGCCCGGCGATGCGGGCCTCGGCGGCGGCGATGGCCGCGGGGGTCGGATCGGTCGCGATGACGCCGGTTGCGGCATCCGCGATCACGACGGTGCCGTCGGTGAGGTCGAGTGCGCCGGTCACGCCGACGATCGCGACGATCGACTTCGAGCGCGCGAGGATCGCGGTGTGGCTGGTCGGCCCGCCGTCGCGGGTGATGAGGGCGAGCACCTTGTCGAGCTCGAGCAGGGCGGTGTCTGCCGGCGCGAGATCGGGGGCGACGAGGATGAACGGGGCGTCACTGGTGGGCACGCCCGGCGCGGGTACACCCCGCAGGTGGGCGATGATGCGCTGGCTCACGTCTGCGAGGTCGGATGCCCGTTCGGCCAGGTAACCGCCCATGGCGGTGAGCTGCTCCTGGAACGACGCGAACGCCTCGAAGACGGCGCGCTCCCCCGAGGTTCCCGACTCGATGCGCGCCTTGACGTCGTCGGTGAGCGTGGGGTCCTGCGCCATCATGGATGCCGCCTCCAGCACCGCCTGCGCCTCGCCACCGGCCTTGGCGCCCTTCGCGGCCAACTCCTCGGCCACGACGGCGAGGGACTTGTCTACCCGGGCGTACTCCGCGGCCGGGTCGCCCGCGTGCGGTCCGGCGACCGGCTCGGGTAGCGGGTCGGGCATTCTCAGAATCGGGCCGATCGCGATACCGCGTCCGACCCCAACACCATGCAGCTCCATGTGTGTCAAGGTCCTCTCGAGAAATAAGTTGCCCGTCGTCACTCTAGCTACGCTGGGGCCATGACGGTGAGGGAGCGGTTCGCTGCTGTGGTCGCGCGAGTGCAGGCTCTCAAGCCGGTGCGCGTGTTCGACCGCTACGCGAGGAGCCGTGGTCCCCTGCTCTCGGCCGGACTGTCGTATCAGGCGATCTTCGCCGTGTTCGGCGGAATCTGGGTGGTGTTCGCGATCGCTGGCGCCGTGATCGCGTCGCGACCCACTCTGCAACGGGCACTGTTCGATCTCATCGAGACGAGCATCCCGGGCCTCATCGATGACGGCAGCGGCACCGGCGCGATCGACGTCGAGAACCTGTTCTCGGCGGGCATCTTCGGCTGGACGGGCGTGATCGCCGCTGGCGTGCTGCTGTTCACCGCCCTCGGGTGGCTGGCGTCGGGTCGCGACGCCGTGCGCGCGATGTTCGGTCTGCCCGTAGCGGCGACCAACCCGGTGCTGCTCAAGCTGAAAGACCTCGGACTCGCGGTCGGGTTCGGTCTGGTCATCGTGGTGTCGGCCGTGCTGACCGTGCTTGCGACGTCGTTCCTGGGCGGCGTCTTCGACTGGCTGGGCGTCGACCAGCGATCGGATGCCCCAGCCCTCGCCATCCGCGCCGCAGTTCTGCTCATCGTGCTCGGCCTCGACACCCTCGTGCTCGGCACCTTCTACCGGGTGGTCTCGGGTATCGCCATCCCGTTCCGCCTGCTCGCGCAGGGAACACTTCTGGCTGCACTGGCCCTGGGCGTGCTCAAGGTTCTCGGCACGAGCCTGCTCGGCGGCGCGACCAGCAACCCGCTGCTGGCGTCATTCGCGGTGATCATCGGTCTGCTGCTGTGGTTCAACCTGGTCTGCCAGGTGATTCTGATCGGGGCCGCGTGGATCGCCGTGAGCGCGGATGACGCGGGGGTCGACCTCACCGGCAAGAAGAAGCGGGGCACGGCCAAACAGTCGGCCGCGAAGGCTGTCGTAGCCCCCCAGTAGTGTCGACGCATGGTTCTTCGCATCGCGTCCGTCAACACGAACGGCGTTCGCGCCGCCTACCGCAAGGGCATGGGCGACTGGCTTGCGGCGCGCAACGTCGACATCCTCGCGCTGCAGGAGGTGAGGGCATCCACCGAGGATCTCGAGCAGCTGCTCGGGTCGGAGTGGGACATTCTGCACGACGCCGCCACCGCGAAGGGGCGCGCCGGGGTTGCCCTGGCATCGCGACGCAAGGCGAGCATTCACCGTGTTGCGCTCGGGGCCGATGACTTCGACAGCGCCGGCCGCTGGATCGAGGCCGACTACGAGGTCGGCGATCAGATCATCACAGTCGTCAGCACGTACGTGCACTCGGGCGAGGTCGACAGCCCCAAGCAGGTGGAGAAGTACACCTTCCTCGACGCCATGACCGAGCGGATGCCGCAGCTCGTCGCCCACAGTCCGCTGGCGGTGCTCATTGGCGACCTGAACGTCGGCCACCGCGAGTTGGACATCAGGAACTGGAAGGGCAACCGCAAGAACGCCGGGTTCCTGCCCCAGGAACGCGCGTACTTCGACCGCTTCTTCGGTCCGGCGGGCGAGCCGGTCGAGGGCGTCGACGGCTCGGTCGGCCCGGGGCTCGGTTGGGTGGATGTCGGACGCCGCTGGGCGGGCGAAGTCGACGGGCCGTACACGTGGTGGTCGAACCGCGGCCAGGCCTTCGACACCGACACCGGCTGGCGCATCGACTACCACGTCGCCACCCCTGCGCTGGCCGACACCGTCACCGCCTACAGCGTGGACCGTGCGGCCGCCTACGACCAGCGCTGGAGCGACCACGCGCCGGTGGTCGTGGACTACGACGTGTAGCTGGTTTGAGTAGCGGCCTGTAGGTGGGTTGAGTAGCGGCGCAGCCGCGTATCGAAACCCTGGTCTCGATACGGCCTGCGGCCTACTCGACCGGCCCGGTCTGAAAGACTAGGGGCGTGACCACCAAGCCCCGTCTCTTCTCCGGTATGCAGCCCTCCGCCGAGTCCCTCCACCTCGGCAACTACATGGGTGCGCTGCTGCAGTGGCGGGACATGCAGCTCACCCACGACGCGGTGTTCTGCGTCGTCGACCTGCACGCGATCACCGTGCCGCAGGATCCCGCGCTGCTGAGGCAGCAGACGCGGCGCACCGCCGCCCAGTACATCGCCGCGGGAATCGACCCGAGCGTCTCGACCCTGTTCGTGCAATCGCACGTGGCGGCGCATCCGCAGCTCGCCTGGGTGCTCAACACGATCACCGGATTCGGCGAGGCCGGGCGCATGATCCAGTTCAAGGACAAGTCGGCGAAGCAGGGTGCCGACTCGGCCTCTGTCGGGTTGTTCACCTACCCGATCCTGCAGGCGGCGGACATCCTGCTCTACGACGCCACAGTTGTGCCCGTGGGCGAGGATCAGCGCCAGCACATCGAGCTCACCCGCGACCTCGCGATGCGTTTCAACTCGCGATTCGGCGAGACGTTCGTGGTGCCGGAGGTGCAGATCCTCAAGGAGACCGCGAAGGTCTACGACCTGCAGGAGCCGGACTCCAAGATGAGCAAGTCGGCGGCCTCCGAGAACGGCGTGCTCTGGCTGCTCGACGAGCCGTCGAAGACCGCGAAGAAGATCAAGTCGGCAGTGACGGATGCCGAGCGCGAGATCCGCTTCGACCGCGCCGAGAAGGCGGGCGTCTCGAACCTGCTCACGATCCACTCAGTGCTCTCGGGACGCTCAGTCGCCGACCTCGAGGTCGAGTTCGAGGGTCGCGGCTACGGCGATCTCAAGACCGAGGTGGCCGACGTCGTCGTGTCGACGTTCGAGCCGATCCGCACGCGGGCGCTCGAACTGCTGGATGACCCGGCCGAACTCGACCGCATCCTCGCCGCCAACGCAGACCGCGCCGCCGAGATCGCCGACGCCACCCTCGCGAAGGTGTACGACCGCGTGGGATTCCTGCCACGCGCATGACCTCGGTAGTGCTCTTCGACCTGGATGACACGATCTTCGCCCATCGGTTAGCCGTCGACCGCGGCATCGCCTCGCACCTTGCGGCATCCGGGGTCACGACGGTCGACGCCGCAGAGATCGCGCGCTGGACCGAGTTGGAGGAGCACCACTACCACCGTTACCTGACCGGCGAGCTCGACTACCTCGGCCAGCGACGCGCTCGCGCCCGTGACTTCGCTGCGCCGTACGGTCTGCGGTTCACCCACGACAGCGAGGCGGAGGGCTGGTTCGAGGAGTATCTCGACCATTACCGCGCTGCGTGGTCGCTCTACGACGACACGCTGCCGTGCCTCGATGCCCTGGCGGGGCGCGGCGTGCGCCTCGGCATCATCACCAACGGCGAGGAGCACTTCCAGCTGCCGAAGCTCGAGCGCATGGGCCTCGCAGACCGGTTCGAGCACGTGATCGCCAGCGGCGCCCTCGGCATCACCAAGCCGGACCGTCGCATCTTCGAGTCCGCGTGCGAGGAGTTCGGGGTGGTCGTGTCCGATGCGCTGTATGTCGGGGATCGTCTGGCGACCGACGCGGTGGGGGCTCGCGACGCTGGCCTGCGCGGGGTGTGGCTGGTGCGGGACGGGGCTGCTTCGGTCGGCGAGATTGCGGCGGCGGAGGCATCCGGAGTCATGGTCATCACCTCGCTCGCGCAGCTGCCCGCCCTCGTCTGACGGGCCGACCTCGGCCCGTCTCGTGTCGATAACTCCTGCAATCGTGTTCTGAGCGCCTGCGCCAACAGCCAACGCGAGCGTTCACCTTGTTCGGAGTCCCCGAACTGCAGGAGTTATCAACCGAGAGGAGGTGGCTACCTGCGGCTGTCACGGTCTCCTGGTGGAGTCCAGCAGGTGCCGGATCGCATCCACGACCTCGTTCGTGCGGTGCATCGTGCGGTTATAGGCCGGTCTGAGGGACATGTATCCCAGCCGGGCCGCGTCGATGTCACGATCGCGATCACGCACGTGCAGCTCCCATCCATCGTGGGCGAGTCTGCTGTCGGCCTCCCAGATGAGGCGCCCCTCGACCACCCCATCGACTCGCCCGACTCCGGGGATGACGACCTGGATCTCCGAGCGCAGTCCCGCGTCTTCGAGGGCGGCGCGCAGAACCGTCTCCTGACCCGACTCACTGCGCGGGTCTATGCGAGCTCGGAGAAATTGGTGCCCGGACCCAAGCCCGGCGAATAGCTCAGCGATGCCGGCCTCGTCGACCTTGCCGAGGAAGAGTGCGTTCTCGATGGACGCGAGTGCCAGGTGGGGCGGACTGCATCTGACAGTCTGTGCGAGGGCGTCCACGACTCCCACGCTGACCTCGGAGCCGGCCTCAGGCTCGAGAAGAGCCGACCAATGAAGTTCAGTACCTGCGCGATTGGCGCGAGTCAGGTGATGGCGGCGGTCGTGTGGGCTACGAGCTCGGGAGAGCTCACGCGGAAGGTGGATGTGCGTGACATGGCTCTCGAAGCCGAATATCCCGAAAGCGCGCAGAGCCGTCACACAACCCAGTCGACCCCCAACCCGAACCGCCCGTAGGACGTGCAGGTCGGTCGACGGAAGGGCGTAGTGGTCGCGACGAACCCGAAGGAGAACTCCAGACCGCACACCCCCGGTGAGCATTCGCGACGTGGCCCCGATCGAGAACAGCTGCTCCCGCGACGCAACGGCCAACCCGAGTTCGCCGAACGCAGCACTCCATGTCACCTTACGAGTCTCGGAGCCGACGCCCGCCTACGGTGGCGTGACGGGCGTGCCGGTGGAGAGCTGCCCCTTGTCGATAACTCCTGCAATCGACAGTGAGAGGCGATGGATGGCACCGGTTCTCCGCGGCACCCTCTGACCTCCGGTACCAGCTCGCAGGAGTTAGCGACAACGGGCGGGCCGCGCGGCGGCGGCGGCGGTGCGGCCGCCCCGGGAATACTCGCGCCAGACCCGCGTTGGTACACTCGTAGGCAAGTAATACGTGCTCCGGGGTCGGTGAAAGTCCGAACCGGCGGTGATAGTCCGCGAGCCCGACCCGCAAGGGGAGGGTTGACCTGGTGGAACTCCGGGACCGACGGTAATGGTGTCGCAAGACATCTCAGTCCGGATGAGAGGCGCACGGGGTGTTCGGCGTTGCCGTGCACCAGGTCGTTCGACCACCCCCGGAGTCCGTCGTGAGCAGACGAGGACACCGGATGACCGCCCCAGGCGATGAGCGTTACGAGGCCGCCATGCGGCGCGCGCTCGAACTCGCCACCCGCGGACCGCTCGTCGGGGGCAACCCCCAGGTCGGCTGCGTCCTGCTCGACCCGGAGGGAACCATCGTCTCGGAGGGCTGGCACCACGGTGCCGGCACCCCGCACGCCGAGATCGACGCGCTCTCGAAGATCGACAGTGCGCGCGGCCTGACGGCGGTCGTGACCCTGGAGCCGTGCAACCACACCGGCCGAACCGGTCCGTGCAGCGAGGCACTCATCGCGGCGGGCGTCGCGAAGGTGGTCTATGCCGTGGCCGACCCCGGGCCCGTCGAGGGCGGCGGCGCCGAGCGACTGCGGGCCGCGGGCGTAGAGGTCGAGCAGGGTGTGCTCGCCGACGAGGCGACCGAGTTCCTCCTCCCCTGGCTGACGGCAACCCGTCGCCGCACGCCCTGGGTCACCGTCAAGTGGGCGTCCACCCTCGACGGTCGGGCGGCGGCCGCCGACGGTTCCAGCCAGTGGATCACCGGCCCCGAGTCGCGCGAGCGAGTGCATGAGCAGCGCGCGGCATCCGATGCGATCCTCGTGGGCACCGGCACGGTGCTCGCCGACGACCCCACGCTCACCGCGCGCACCGAGTCCGGCGAGCTGCGCGAGCACCAGCCGTTGCCCGTCGTGATCGGCGAGCGCGCGATTCCCGGCGACGCCCGGCTGTGGGAGCACCCCCGCGGCGTGCTCGAGTCGGGCACTCGCGACCTGCGCGAGGTCATGTCGTGGCTGTTCGAGCAGGGCGTGCGCCGCGCCTACGTCGAGGGCGGACCCACCCTCGCCAGCGCGATCGTGACCTCGGGTCTCGCCGACGAGTACCTGATCTACCTCGCCCCGAAGCTGCTCGGTGGTCCCCTGCTCGCGCTCGGCGACATCGGGGTCGGCACGATCGCCGATGCGCGCGAGCTTCACATCACCGCGGTCGAGCGGCTTGGCGACGACGTCCTCGTCACGGCGCGGCCGATCGCCGATCTCGAGTCTCGAGTCTCGAGTCTCGGGTCTCGGCAGGCTCGACCACCGAAGCTCGACCACCGAATCGAAAGGTAACCATGTTCACGGGAATCATTGAGGAGCTCGGCGAGGTCGTCGCCTGGGAGGGGCTCGGGGATGCCGCGCGCATCACCGTTCGCGCACCGATCGCGGTCTCCGACGCGCGCCACGGGGATTCCATCTCGGTCAGCGGTGTCTGCCTCACCGTGGTCGCGCAAGGCCCGGACTGGTTCACCACCGACGTCATGGCCGAGACGATCGCCATGAGCACCCTCGCGGGTATCGCGCCGGGAGACCGCGTCAACATCGAGCGCGCCGCCCAGGTCAATGATCGCCTCGGCGGCCACATCGTGCAGGGTCACATCGACGGCACATCGACGCTGCTCTCCATCGAGCAGGGCAGCGCCTGGCGCGTTCTGCGCTTCAGCCTCTCAGCGGATGCCGCACCCCTCGTCGCCCGCAAGGGCTCGATCGCCGTCGACGGGGTGTCGCTCACGGTGTCCGCGGTCGGGGACGACTGGTTCGAGGTGAGCCTGATCCCCGAAACGTTGGCGGTGACGACGCTCGGCCGCAAAGACGTGGGCGACCGCGTGAACATCGAGACGGACATCCTGGCCCGTCATGTGGCACGACTGATGCAGTTCGAAAGGAGCCAGTCATGAGCCTGGCAGACATCCCCGCGGCGATCGCCGCACTGGCACAGGGCCGGCCCGTGATCGTCGTCGACAATGAGAGCCGCGAGAACGAGGGCGATCTCATCATCGCCGCGCAGTATGCGACGCAGGAGAACCTGGCGTTCATGATCCGCTACAGCTCGGGCTTCATCTGCGCGCCGATGACCAATGAGTTGGCCGACCGGCTCGAGCTGCCCTACATGGTCATGGACAACCAAGACCCCCTGGGTACCGCGTACACCGTGACCGTGGATGCCGCGGACCGCCGCAGCACGGGCATCAGCGCGGGTGAGCGCGCCCACACGCTGCGCGTTCTCGCCGACGTGGACTCGACGCCCGCGAGCCTCAACCGACCGGGGCACATCCTCCCCCTCCGGGCAGTGAACGGCGGCGTGCGGCAACGCGCTGGGCACACCGAGGCGGCCATCGATCTGCTCAAGCTTGCAGGCCTGATCCCGGTGGGCGCCATCGGCGAGATCGTCACAGACGACGGCGGAATGATGCGCCTACCCGAACTCATCACGTTCGGCGAGCGGGAGAACGTGCCGGTCGTCACGATCGAGGCGCTCATCGAGTACCTGCAGGAATGGCACTGCGACACCGACGTGCCCATGCCCGTCGACATCCCCGAGACCTCCCGAGTGATCTTCGAAGTGGAGACGACGGTACCGACCGAGCACGGGCCGTTCCGCTTCCGTGCGTATCGCGACCGCCAGACCGGCGCCGACCACCTGGCGATCATCTCCGGCAACCCGACCAACGGCACCCTCGTGCGCGTGCACTCCGAGTGCCTCACGGGTGAGGTGTTCGACTCCGAGAAGTGCGAGTGCGGCCCCCAGTTGGATGCCGCGCTCGAACTCATCCAGCGCGACGGCGGAATCGTCATCTACATGCGCGGCCACGAGGGCAGGGGCATCGGCCTCATCAACAAGCTGAAGGCCTACCGCCTGCAGGAGGACGGCCTCGACACCCTTGACGCGAACCTCGCGCTCGGCTTCCCCGCAGACGGGCGCGATTACGGCGCCGCGGTCGCGATCCTCGATGACCTGGGCATCTCCGAGGTGAAGGTCATCACCAACAACCCCGAGAAGCTTCGCCAGCTCGGCGACCGCGGCATCACGATCGTCGAGCGTGTGCCGCTCGTCGTCGGGGTCGGGGAGTTCAACGAGAAGTACCTGGAAGCCAAGCGTGACCGGATGGGCCACGTGCTGCCCACCGACGACGTACTCGATGCGGCACTGACCGCCAACCGGAAGGACAACTGATATGAGCGGCGAAGGACATCCCGCACTCGACACCGACGGAACGGGGCTGAAGGTCACCATCGTCTCGGGACTGTGGCACCACGCGATCGCGGATGGGCTGCTGGCCGGCGCGCGGCGGGTGCTTGAGGCATCCGGAGCAGAAATCACCGAGGTGCAGGTTCCGGGCAGCTTCGAGCTGCCGGTCGCGAGCAAGGTCGCCCTCGACGCCGGGGCCGACGCGGTCGTCGCGCTCGGCGTGATCGTGCGTGGGGGAACGCCTCACTTCGAGTACGTCAGCGCCGCCGCCACTGACGGCCTCACCCGGGTCGCCCTCGACACGGGCAAGCCGGTCGGCTTCGGGGTGCTCACCCTCGACGACGAGCAGCAGGGCCTCGACCGCGCCGGCCTGCCCGGGTCGAAGGAGGACAAGGGCGCTGAGGCGGCCGAGGCGGCCCTTGCCACCGCGATCGTGCTGCGGAAGATCCGCGGCTGAGCCGACCCGCGCTAGTCTCGTGCGCATGAAGGCACTCATCGCGCTCGCCACGGCAGCCCTGCTGCTGACCGGATGCTCGGCGCAGCCGGTCGCGCCGAACTCCGACATCGCATCCCTGACCTTCCACCAGTACCAGGCCATCGAGAACTTCGACGACTCCGAGTACACCCAGGATGACCCCACCGAGGTCGCGCGCTTCGTGAGTCTGCTCGACGAGTTCGGCGTCGTGCCAGGTGTCACCGTCACTGCCGATCAGGACGAGTGCGCGGGCGGCCTGAGTTCGACGGTGCGAGTGGACTACAGCGGTGGCGAGAGCGCCGACATGTTCATCGCGAGCTGCGGCAAGCCCGACTACGACAGATTCAACCAGCAAGCCAACGAATTGTTCACCGAGTGGCGCATCGACGTGAGCGCCCAGTAGCGCGTAATCTGGCGCGGTGACCGCACCGACGCTTCCGCCCGCATTCACCCCGTTCGCCGAGCCCAAGCGCAAGGTGACGGCCGGGTGGATCGCCCTGTTCGCCACAGCCTGGTTCGGTATCTGGATGGCGCAGCTCACGCCCATCCAGCTGCTGCTGCCGCAGCAGATCGACGACCTGCTCAGCCCTGAGGACTGGACTCAGAGCGTCGTCGCCTTCGGAATCATCTCCGGAATCGCCGGCGCCTGCGCCCTGCTCGCCTATCCCATCACCGGTGCCCTCTCCGACCGCACCACCTCGCGGTTCGGGCGCCGGCGCCCGTGGATCTTCATCGGCACGCTCGTGTTCGCCGCGGCGCTCTTCCTGCTCGGCATCCAGACCACCATCGTCGGCATCGGCATCTTCTGGTCGCTCGCGCTCATCGGTTTCTGCATGCTCTCTGCTGCCCTCACGGCGACGATCTCCGACCAGGTTCCCGTCAACCAGCGCGGCTTCGTCTCGGGCTGGGTCTCGGCACCGCAGGCGGTCGGCACCGTGCTCGGCCTCGCGCTCGTCATCGGTTTGGCCCTGAACGCGCTCACCGGCTACGCCCTCATGTCGGTGCTGCTGATCGTGCTCGTGCTGCCGTTCCTGCTGGTGGTGCCCGACGAAGTGCTGCCCAAGGTGCTGCGCCCCCCGTTCACCGTCTCGGCCCTCGTGAAGGGGTTCTGGATCAACCCGATCGCGTTCCCCGACTTCGGCTGGACGCTGCTCAGCCGCATCCTCGTCAACATCGGCAACGCGCTCGGTACCACCTTGCTGCTGTACTTCATCATGTTCGGTCTGGGTCGCGTCGATACCGCTCAGGACGACCTGCTGGCGCTCACCGGCGTCTACCTCATCACGTTCATCATCGCCGCCCTCGGCTTCGGCAAACTCAGCGACGTGATCGGCCAGCGCAAGCCTTTCGTCTACGCCGCGGCCTACCTGCAGGGGCTCGCTGCCCTGATCATCGCGTTCGTTCCCGAGTTGACGATCACCTTCGTCGCCGCGGGGCTCCTCGGTCTCGGTTACGGATGCTTCATGGCCGTCGACCAGGCCCTCGCGACCCAGGTGCTCCCGAACTCGCACACCCGCGGCAAGGACCTCGGCATCATGAACATCGCCACCACGGTGCCCCAGGCGCTCGCGCCGCTGCTCGGTGCGTGGCTGGTCGCCCTGTTCGCGGGCTTCATGGGACTGTTCATCGTGTCGGCCCTCGCGGGAGTGCTCGGTGGCTTCGCGATCATGCCCGTCAAGAAGGTGCGCTGATCTCCGCTGGTTGAGTAGCGCCGAAGGCGCGTATCGAAACCAAGCAGCTGGTTGAGTAGCGCCGAAGGCGCGTATCGAAACCAGGCCATCGGTTTCGATACGCCGCTTCGCGCCTACTCAACCGGCGTCTAGTCCAGGAACAGCGCCTTCAGCCGACGCGTCGTGAAGACCAGCCCCACGGCGATCATCACGAGGAAGTAGAGCAGGTGCAGCAGCATCGCTGGCGTCAGTGCGCCAGTCGTGAGTCCGCGCACCAGCTCGACGCCATGCCAGAGCGGTAGCGCCTGAATGAACCACTGGATCGGCTCGGGATACACCGTCAGCGGGTAGAACGTCGCCGAGAACAGGAACATCGGCAGCATCACGAACTGCACCCACTCCATCTGCTGGAACGTCTTCAGGTAGCTCGTGATCCCCATACCGAGGCTGGCGAAGCCGAACGCGATCACCAGGATCGCGGGCAGCGCGAGGATGGCAGTCCACGACAGGTTCAGCCCGAGCGCCGTCATCACCAGCAGGAACGTGGTGCCATAGGCCGCGCCGCGAAGCAGGGCGAGCGAGATCTCGCCGAGCGCGACATCCAATGGACCGAGACTGGTGGCGAGCATTCCCTGATAGAGCTTGCCGAAGTGCATCTTGAAGAAGACGTTCCAGGTGGAGTCGTAGATCGCGCCGTTCATCGCCGAGACCGCGAGCAGCGCCGGCGCGATGAACGCGGCGTACGGGATGACGTTGCCCTGGGCATCCGTCACACCGGTGATGTAGCTGCCGAGACCGAGACCGAGCGCGAGCAGGTAGAAGATCGGCTCGAACACCCCGGTGAGGATGATCGCCCAGTTGGTGCTTCGGGTCGCGAGCAGACCGCGGCCCACGACCGCACGCGCGTTGCCCGCATACAGGGAACGGAGCCCGGCCTCGGACCGGGTGCTAGGGGTGATCGTGGATGTCACTTGTCGAGCCTCCGAGTCGCGATGCGTACGCAGAGCTGCCAGCCGAGCACGCCGAGCCCGATGAGGTAGACGATGTGCGCGACCGTCAGCCAGATCGGTTCGGTCGGGCCGTAGACGAACTGACGGCCCAGCTCGCTGGCGTGCCAGAGCGGGGAGAGCCAGCCGATCCACTGCAGGAAGATCGGCAGCTGGGTCAAGGGGAAGAGTGTTCCCGAGAACAGGGTCAGCGGCAGGATGATCACGCGCTGCAGAATGGCGAACTGGCCGCGATCCTCCTGAATCGTCGCGGCGTAGGCCGCGACCGGCGAGAAGGCGAAGCCGCAGAGCAGCCCCGCGACGATGGTCAGCGCGCTCCAGCCGGGCTCAACCGCGCCGAACAGCAGCATCATCAGGTAGTAGACGCTCGTCGTGACGAGCATGCGCAGGCCGACGAACAGCACGACGCCATTGATGATCTGCCGCCCGGAGATGGGGGCGGCGTTCATGCCGATGAAGATGGCGTTCCACTTGAAGCCGAGAAGGATGCCGAAGGTGTACTCCTCCATCGCCACCAGGAGCCCCGCGGTCGCGAGGAGTGCGGGGGCGACGAACTGCAGGTAGGTGACGCCGGGCACCGGGCCCACGTTGCCCGTGATGAGGGTCGCGAGTCCGACACCGAAGGCGAACAGGTAGAGGAACGGCGTGCCGATCGCCGTCGCGACGAGGGTGCCGATGTAGCCGCGCATCGAGCGGATCTTGTGCTCGGCGACGTACCACGCGCCCCATCGGCGTGCGCGGGCGCCCGTCTGCAGCGGGCTGATGTCGGCGCTCATTCGACGAGGGTCCGGCCCGTGAGCTTGAGGAAGACATCCTCCAGGCTGGAGCGCCGCACGAGGCTCGTGATCGGTTCGAGACCACGCCGGGTCAACTCGACCAGGGCCTCCTCGCCACTGGTCGCATAGATCAGGATGCGATCGGGCAGCACCTCGAGACGGTCGCCGATGCCCGCGAGCTCGTCGGCCGCCGTCGCGTTGCGCTCGGAGCCGAACCGCACCTCGAGCACCTCGCGACTCGAGTGCTCCCGGATCAGGGCGGCGGGTGCGCCCTCGGCCATGATGGTGCCCTTGTCGACGACGACGAGCCGGTCGCACAGCTGCTCGGCCTCATCCATGTAGTGGGTGGTGAGCACGAGCGTCGTGCCCTGCTCCTTCAGCCGGAACAACCGGTCCCACAGGATGTGCCGTGCCTGCGGGTCCAGCCCCGTCGTCGGTTCGTCGAGCAGCAGGATGCGCGGGTCGTTGATCAGCGCACGCGCGATGGTCAGGCGCCGCTTCATCCCGCCGCTGAGGTCATCGATCTTGGCCTTGGACCGATCGCTCAGCTGCGCGAACTCGAGCAGCTCGTCGGCGCGCGTGGCGATGTGGGAGCGCGAGAGTCCGAAGTAGCGGCCGTACACCAGCAGGTTGTCGCGCACGCGCAGTTCGGTGTCGAGGTTGTCGGCCTGCGGCACGACACCCAATTGGGAGCGGATCGACGGCCCGTGCTGATTGGGGTCGAGACCCAGGATCGACAGGTCGCCGCTGGTGCGCGTCGACACCGCCCCGACCATGCGCATCGTGGTCGACTTGCCCGCACCGTTGGGCCCGAGCAGGCCGAACGACTCCCCCGGAGCCACCTCGAACGAGATGCCGTCGACGGCGACGAAGTCCTTGTACTTCTTGGTGAGCGAGGACGCGGTGATGACAGGTGCTGGCACAGTCATCGAGCCTAACCCGGGGGTGCGACACTGGCACCCGCGAATTACCCCGCACGGAGTACGAGGCGACCCACAACCTGAGCGAGACTTGAGGGACCATGACGACAGCGAACGACACCAGCCGCCGAAGCCCCTTCTCGCGCACGCCCGATGACGGTCCGCGCGCGAAGCTCAGCCAGCTCTGGCCGTACCTTGCCGAGCACCGCGGCATCCTCAGCGTCGTCGTTGCGCTGAGCATCCTCGCGGCGGCGGCCTCGCTGGCCCAGCCACTGCTCGTGAGCCAGGTCATCACGGTCGTGCAGGCGAACAAGCCCCTCGGGATGCTCGTCTGGGCGCTCGTGGGGCTGGTCGTGATCTCTGGCGTGCTGAGCGGATTCCAGCACTACCTGCTGCAGCGCACCGGAACCAGCGTCGTGCTGTCGGCCCGCCGGCAGCTGGTGCGCCGGATGCTGCGGCTGCCGATCAGCGAGTTCGACACGCGCCGCACGGGCGACCTGGTCAGCCGCGTCGGGTCGGACACCACGCTGCTCTACGCCGTCATCACCCAGGGGCTCGTCGACGCGATCGGCGGAGCGCTCGTCTTCATCGGTGCGCTTGTTGCGATGCTCATCATCGATCCGCTGCTGCTCGGACTCACCCTGCTGGTGGTCGCCATCGCCGTGGTCACCGTCGTGAGCCTGTCCGGGCGCATCCGGGTGGCCAGCCGCAAGCAGCAGGAGAAGGTCGGCGACCTGGCGGCGTCGGTCGAGCGGTCCTTGAGCGCCGTCCGTACGGTGCGGGCATCCAATGCCACCGATCGTGAGATCGCCGCCGTCGAGAAGGATGCCGAGGGCGCCTGGCGCATGGGCATCCAGGTTGCGAAGATCTCCGCACTCGTCGTGCCGATCGCGGGCATCGCCCTGCAGGTCGCGCTGCTCGTGGTGCTCGGCGTCGGCGGCTTCCGGGTCGCCAGCGGTGCGATCACCGTCGCGAGCCTGGTGTCGTTCATCCTCTTCCTGTTCATGATGATCATGCCGCTCGGCCAGGCCTTCGGCGCGATCAATTCGGTCAACCAGGCGCTCGGCGCGCTGGGGCGCATCCAGGAGATCATCTCGCTGCCGAGCGAGACCGACGGCGACGCCGCGATCGTTCCCGCTGCAGCCATCGAGACGGATGCCGCGATCACCTTCGAGAACGTGGAGTTCAGCTACCCAGAGGGCACCGTCGTCGAGCAGGTCGAGAAGGAGGTTGTCGAGCTCGTCGAGACCGAGCACCTCGAGGGCCAGATCTCGACGAGCGCGATCGCCGACTCAGACCGCACCGTGCTGCGCGGTGTCTCCTTCGCCGCCGAGCGCGGCAAGCGCACCGCGCTGGTCGGACCTTCGGGCGCGGGCAAGAGCACGATCCTCGCCCTCATCGAGCGCTTCTACGACCCGAACGCGGGCGTGGTGCGTCTCGGCGGCATCGACATTCGCGGCCTCGACCGCACGGATCTGCGGGCCCAGATCGGCTACGTCGAACAGGACGCCCCGGTTCTGGCGGGCACGATCCGCGAGAACCTGCGGCTCGCCACACCCGACGCGACCGACGAGCAGTGCATCGAGGTGCTGCACGCCGTGAACCTCACCGAGGTGCTCGAGCGCAACGAACTCGGCCTCGACGCCCCGGTCGGCGAGGACGGCGTCATGCTCTCCGGTGGTGAGCGCCAGCGACTGGCGATCGCCCGCACCCTGCTCGCGGCCCCGCCCATCCTGCTGCTGGATGAGTCGACCTCGAGCCTCGACGGCCTCAACGAGCAGATGCTGCGCGAGGCCATCGATGCCGTGGCCCAGAACCGCACGCTCATCGTGATCGCGCACCGGCTGTCGACCGTGGTCGACTCCGACCAGATCGTCGTGCTCGACCACGGACAGGTCGTGGGCGTGGGCACCCACTCCGAGCTCGTGAAGTCGACGCCGCTCTATAAGGACCTGGCGAAGCACCAGCTGCTGGTTTAGGCGGGCGCGGTCTCGTCGATTTCGCCGCCGGCCAACCTCGCCTGTCGCCTGCGCTGGCCCCTTCTGTTGTGCAGGAGAAGCGACTATTGCTCGCGCCTCCTGCAGAACGGGAGTCTGCGGAAGGAGGAAGTCGACATTTCGCGGCCGGCACCCGACAGACGCGGCGGCGGCACCCGAGACCCCACGGCCAGCACCCGACGCCCCGCGGCGGCACCTAGCCCGCGAGCGCATACATCGCGACGGCCGCTGTGGCCGCCACGTTGAGCGAATCGATGCCGTGGGCCATGGGGATCTGCACGACGCTGTCCGCGGCATCCAGCCCCTCGCGGGTGAGACCGTAGCCCTCCTCCCCCAGCACCAGGGCGACCCGCTCCGGGGCGGATGCCGCGAACTCCCGCAGGTCGACGGCGCCAGGCTCAAGCGCCAACGCGGCCACGTGAAACCCCGACGCCGTCAGCACAGCCCGCGCACTGCCCCAGTCGCCGAGGCGCGTCCACGGCACCTGCAGCACTGTTCCCATCGACACCCGGATGGCCCGCCGGTAGAACGGGTCCGAGCACCGCGGCGTGACCAGAACAGCGTCCGCCCCGATCCCCGCGACCGATCGGAAGATGGCGCCGACGTTGGTGGGGTCTGCCACGTTCTCGAGGATGACGATGCGGCGGGCATCCCGCAGCAGCGACTCGACCGCAGGTAGGGCGGGGCGATGCATCGAGGCGATCAGCCCCCGGTGCAGCAGGTAGCCGGTCAGTTGCTCGAGCAGTTCGGGCGGGCCGTGGAAGATGGGCACGTCGTGCCGGGCGGTCAGTTCGAGGGCCTCACTGACCGAAGCGCCGAGCGCGAGCACCGATCGCGGCCGGTGCCCGGCCCGCAATGCGCGCCCGAGTACGAGCGCCGACTCAGCGATGTAGAGCCCGTGCTCGGTGCCCTGCGCCTTCTTGAGTGCGACATCAGTCTGGTGCGAGTAGTCGGCGAGGCGCGGGTCGTCGAGCGAGTCGATCTCGATGACGGTCATCGGTATCGACTTCGCTCGACCACCGCTGGCATCAGGCGAACGGGTTGGGCGTGAGCACGTACTTCGTCTCGAGGTACTCGTGGATGCCCTCGAAGCCGCCCTCGCGGCCGACGCCCGACTGCTTCATGCCGCCGAACGGTGCGGCCGCGTTGGAGACGACGCCGACGTTGAGGCCCATCATGCCGGTCTGCAGCGTCTCGATGAGTCGCTGCCCGCGCGCGAAGTCCTGCGTGTAGACGTAGCTCACGAGGCCGTACTCGGTGTCGTTGGCCTTGGCGACGGCATCCGCTTCGTCCGTGAAGGTCGTGATCGACAGCACCGGTCCGAAGATCTCCTCGCGCAGAATCTCGCTGCCCGGGTTGACGCCGGTGATCACGGTCGGCTCGTAGAAGCTGCCGTCGCCCTCGACTCGCTTTCCCCCGGTGAGGATGCTGGCACCCTTCGTCACCGCGTCCTGGACTAGCGCATCTGCCTTGTCGACGGCGTCGTCGTCGATGAGCGGGCCGATGATGACACCGGGCTCGGTGCCGCGGCCGATCGGGAACGCCGTGACGCGCTCGGTGACCCGGCGCGCGAACTCGTCGGCGACGGACTCATGCACGATGAACCGATTGGCGGCGGTGCAGGCCTGCCCGATGTTGCGGAACTTGGCGAGCATCGCGCCATCCACCGCCTTGTCGAGGTCGGCGTCCTCGAAGACGACGAAGGGGGCGTTGCCGCCGAGCTCCATCGAGGTGCGCAGCACACCCTCTGACGCCTGCTTCATGAGCTGCTGGCCGACGCCGGTCGAGCCGGTGAAGCTGAGCTTGCGCAGGCGCGGGTCGGCGATGATCGGGTCGGAGATCGCCCGGCTCGTCGAGGTGGTGAGCACGTTGACGACACCCTTGGGCAGGCCGGCGTCCTCGAGCAGCTTCGCGAAGTAGAGGGTCGTGAGCGGCGTGAGTGCCGCGGGCTTGATGATGCTCGTGCAGCCGGCCGCGATCGCGGGAGCGATCTTGCGGGTCGCCATGGCGAGCGGGAAGTTCCACGGCGTGATGAGAAAACTCGGACCGACCGGCAGGTGGGTGACGATCATGCGCCCGGTGCCCTCGGGGTTCGAGCCGTACCGGCCGGTGATACGCACCGCCTCCTCGCCGAACCAGCGCAGGAACTCGCCGCCGTAGGTGACCTCACCGCGGGCCTCGGCCAGGGGCTTGCCCATCTCCAGGGTCATGAGCAGGGCGAACTCGTCTGCGCGCTCCTGCAGCAGGTCGAAGGCGCCGCGCAGGATCTCCCCGCGCACGCGAGGCGCGGTGGCCCCCCAGCTCGCCTGGGTGTCGGCCGCGGCATCCATGGCGGCGGCCGAGTCGGCCACCGAGGCATCCGCGATGGTCTTGATGACCTTGCCGGTCGCCGGGTCGTGCACGTCGATCGAACGGCCCGACGTGGACTCGACCCACTCGCCTCCGATGAACAGACGGTCCGGCACCTTTGCCAGCAGTTCGCTCTCCGAAATCATTTCGCTCCTTAGTTGTTGTACGTCAGTTGTTGGTCGTCACGACAGGATGACGCCTGCCGAAGCCATCGTCTCCAGGGCAGCCGCGCTGGAGACCGGAGCGACACCGGCAACCAGCTCGGTGAGCACCCGAACCCTCCTGCCAGCCTTGCGGGCGTCGAGCGCCGAGGCAAGCACGCAGTAGTCGGTGGCGATGCCCACCACGTCGATGTCCGTGACATCCAGTCGATCAAGGAGCTCCGGCACCGTCTCGCCGGTGTCTGTGACTCCTTCGAAGATCGAGTACGCGGGCTTGCCCTGACCCTTGAGAACGTGCACGTCGATGAGCGCACGCTCGAGCGCGGGGTGGTACTCGGCGCCTTCGGTACCCGACACGCAATGCTCGGGCCAGCTGTCGACGTAGTCGGGCGTCGGGTGGAAGTGCCCACCGTTGTCGTTGTCGCCGTCGTGCCAGTCGCGTGAGGCGATCACGGCGTCGTAGCGGTCCGGATGCCCGTGAAGCAGTTTCGTGATGCCCTCGGCAACGGCCGCCCCACCCTCGACCCCGAGGGCGCCACCCTCGGTGAAGTCATTCTGGACGTCGATGATGAACAGCGCGCGCGACATCAGTTGTTCGACAGGTTGTCGCCGCAGCTGTACATGGCGGTCGCCAGGGTGTCCTGGGCCTCCTTGGCATCCTCGGTGATGCCCTCGCGGATCGAGTAGAAGGCGAAGGCGAGGGTCGAGCCGTCGGCCGCCTTGATGATTCCCGCGAGGGAGTACTCGGTGTCGAGCCATCCCGTCTTGGCCATCACGCTGCCGGCAGCGATCGCATTCGGTCCGTTGAATCGGGATGCGAGCGACCCCGAGACACCTGCCACGGGCAGCGACGAGTACAGAACACCGAGGTCCTTCTCCCCGGCGTTCACCTTGGTCAGAAGCGCGGTGACGAACTGCGGCGAGACAGCGTTCAGATCGCTGAGCCCGGAGCCGTCGCGCACCGTGACCTTGGTGGTGTCGAGGCCATAGGCGACCAGCGCGCCCGGTATCGCCTGAGCCAGCGAGGTGGATGACCCGTCGAAGCCCATCGCCTTGGAGACCACCCGCGCGAGCATCTCGGCGAGGACGTTGTCGCTGGAGAGCAGCATCTTGTCGATGAGGCTGCTCACCGGCTGAGATTTCACTTCGGCGAGCACCGTACTACCGACGGCCGCCCCCGAGGAGAACGTCACGCCGAACAGGCCCGCCGCGTCGGCGAAGGCGCGCCCGGCATCCCCGACCGGGTCGGTGGTGCGGTAGCTGACGTTGGCGCTCGGATCGGCCCGGCCGCCATCGACCATGAGCGCGGTGACCTGAGCCTGGTACCCGTCGTCCTGCTCCTTGCGCAGCCAGGAGGAATCCCAGTTGTCGGCGGGATCCCACATGGTGGAGTCCAAGACGATCTCGGTGATCGGCACCCCGGGGTGAACCTGTTCGTACTTCGCCATCGCCGCGTCCGCGAGGTCGGCAATCAGTGGCGCACCGTCATAGACGGTGTTGGAGGTGGTGGCCAGCGTGGGGTCACCTCCGCCCTTGAGCACGATCACCCCAGGGCTCGACCCGTCGATCACCTGTGTGGTCAGCTGCCCGCCGGGTCCGAGGATGTTGAGTGCCGCCGCCGCGGTCAGCACCTTCAGCACGCTTCCCGTGCGTTGCGGCAACGTGCCGCTGTGGTCGAAGAGCGTCTCACCGGTGGCGGTGTTGACGACGTATCCTGCGAAGTCGGCGAGGCGCGGATCCGCCATGACGCTCGCCACAGAGCAGGTACGCAGCCGGCTGGCGACCGGAACGGCCGACGGTTGCGGCCGAGGGTCCGCCGTCTCAGTGGGCAACGGTGCAGCTACCGTCGGCCCACCGCCGGCGGCCACACCTGCGAACACTGCTGACGTGCCGAGCAGCAGGAACACCACGGCGATCGCCGAGATGAGCCACGCGGTCGGATGCTTGCGGATGATCGCCGAGATGCGGCCCGGCGCCTTCGGTTCAGGAGTGCGCAGGGACCGCCTCGACAGCGCCTGCGTGGGCACCGAGTCGTTCGAATCCGTCACCCGGTAATGATACCCGGGCTGCCGATTGGTTCTCTGGGTGGACGCCTAGCAGTAGGTCCAGCGAGCAGCTGCCCGGGTGAACGAGTACGGCTCGTCGATTCCACCGTGGGTCATCGCGAAGGCGATGCAGACACCACCCGTGCCGGCACCCGGTCGGTAGAGCGACGCCTGGTGCGATGACGACTGCCACCACTTGATCGCCACCGTCGCGCCACTGTTGCCCGAACCGCCGGCGAGGTTGCCGTCGCAGCCCACGCTGGGCACACCGTCGATGCGCACCGAGCCCATGTGGCCCCACGCGTCCATCGGGTCGGGGCTGGGCGACTCCGCCATCCAGAACAGCCGGGCTTCCATGCAGGAGTCGTAGACGAAATAGCTCACAGGCTCCAGGCAGTTCTCAGCGCGGATCGCGTTGTACTGGTACGCGAACGACGCGAGGTCGTCAGAGGTGGTTCCGGAAACGCCGAGTGCCGAGACCGCGCCGGGGGCGCCGCTCGTGCCGCCCGCGCTGAATCCGGGGCAGGAGAGTCCCTGGGCCTCGAGTGCCGCGCGGCGTTCGTTGGTCCCGGATGCCGCACCCGCAGCATCCACGGGAGGAAGGGGCTTGGGTACCGGCTTCTGGGCCAAGTGCTCCCAGTCGCTGGTGAGGGACTTCGACTGCGCGATGACCCGGGCCTCGATGACCTGGTCGCTTCCGCCGTAGCGCAGGGCCGCCTGGTCGGCGGGCTGAGACGGTTCGGCAGCGATGACCGAGGCGAGCATGGGAGCCGCGGCGACCGATGGATCCGCGACGGCGAGACCGGTGAGTCCTGGTCCGCCACCGCCCACGAAAGGCAGCGCCACGATCACTGCGGTCGAGAAAACCGTCGCCAAAAATGCGTAACTCTTCATTTTCGTGCACCCCCACGCACTACGCCGAACACCCCCAATTGGTTACGACGTGGTGCCAAGCTACGTCGGCATACCCATCCCCGCAACCCCGCTGGTGCGGAAAACGAACATTCCACCCGCCTTTTGGGGGCACAGTGAGGCGAGTTTGTCCCGCATAAGGAGGACACGATGGGTAGTGGAGCCGCCTAAGAGAATCGAACTCTTGACCTTCTCATTACGAGTGAGATGCTCTACCGACTGAGCTAAGGCGGCCGGCCCGGGTCGCCCCGAGGCACAGCATGAAAGCTTAGCCGAGAATTGTCGGCAGCTTCGCACGGGTTGGGCTCAGGCGAAGAGAGTCTTCAGTTCGGCGAACGATCGGCGCAACTCCACGCCCAGCTCGGTTCTCGGTTCGCTGGATGCCCAGCTCGCCCACGCGTGGCGAATGACGCCCAGCGACACATGGGTCATCAGCCGTGCACGACGCTCCAGCACTGATGCCTCAGCGTCGGGCTGGTCGTGACGAAGCCGTCGCACGATGACCGACGCCACCCGCTCCTCGAAGTCTCGCATCTTGGCCATGCGCAGGGCGAAGAGCTGCGGATACTCCTTCACCAGCGCATGACGTAGCTGCATCATCTCGGCGTCTTCGAGAGAGCTGTCCCCGACCTCGATGAGCACCGCGACGAGTCCGTCGAACACGCTGCTGTTGTCAGCGTTCGTGACGAACCGCTCGACCGTCTCGGTCTCGGCCAGAGTGGGCGGGTCGCCGAGGATCGCCTCCTCCTTCGACGCGAAGTAGTTGAAGAAGGTGCGCGGGGAGACATCCGCGATCCTGCTCACCTCGTCGATGGTGACGTTGTCGAGTCCCCGCTCCGCGACCAGCTGCAATGCGGCGAGCTGGATGGCACGGCGAGTCGCACGGCGCTTGCGCTCGCGCAGCCCCGGCTCGGCGGCATCCGTCGCGATGGTCATGAATCTATTCTTGCACACTGCGCAAAATTGCGCGGCGAGAGGTCAGCAGTTCGGATCGGCCGTCGGAACGACGCCCTTGAGCAGATACTGATCGACAGTGGAGGTGATGCACTCGTTTCCCTGCCCGTAGGCGGTGTGGCCCTCGCCGTTGAAGGTGATGAGCACGGCGCTCTCGAGCTGATCGGCCAGTGCCACGCCCCACTCGTAGGGGGTCGCGGGGTCACCGGTCGTCGAGACCACGAGCACGGGCGGGGCACCCTTGCCGGTCAGTGCGGCGATCGGCGGACCCTGGTACTGGTAGGGCCAGTTGATGCACGTCGTGTCGCCGATCGGCGGCGACGGCCGATAGGTGGTCGGCGACGCCTGCTCGAGCAGCACCTCCTGCTCGGCGAGCACCGTCGGGTCGGTCTCGACCGGGTAGTCGACGCAGTAGATCGCGAGGAAGGCCTCGAGCGAGTTGTCGGCGTAGGTACCGTCGGTGTCGCGGCTGTAGTAGTAGTCAGCGAGGAAGAACGCGGTGTCGGTGACGCCGTCTTGCGCCTCCGAGAACAGGTCGTTGAGGAACGGCCACGAGTCCTGCGAGTAGAGGGCCATGCTCATGGCGATGTCGAGCACGCCGGCATCCATCATGCGTCCGTCGGGAGCGGCCACCGGGGATGCGTCGTACCGGTCGTAGAGCCCGCGGATCGTCGCCAAGTCGGCCGTGAGGTCGCCGGTGAACGGGCAGTCGTCGAACAGATCCGGGCAGGCCTTCAGGTAGTTCTCCAGCGCGCGCTGGAAGCCCTTGGTCTGTACGAGCCCCACCTCGAACACCGAGATCGAGGAGTCCGTCGCGCCGTCGACGACCAGGCGACCGACCTTGTCGGGGAAGTTCTCGACGTAGTACGAGCCGATGTCGCTGCCGTAGGAGTAACCGAGGTAGTTGAGTTTCGGGTCACCCACGACGGCGCGCAGCATGTCGAGATCGTGCACGGTGCTCTGGGTGTCGATGAACTGCAGCAGCTCCCCCGTGTTCTCGAGACACGCCTTGCCGAAGTCGATCGAGGACTGGGTCACCTCGTCGATCCACGCCTGGGTGCCGCGCGGCGCCTTCGGCAGGCCGAAGATGAACGCGTCGAGCTCGGGAGCCTCGTAGCACTTCACCGCCGACGACCGACCGACCCCGCGGGGGTCCCAGCCGACGACGTCGAACGCGGCCTGCAGGTCTGCGCTGGCAGCGAAGTCGAGCGAGTCGTAGACAAAGTCGAACCCGGATGCCCCGGGGCCGCCCGGGTTGGTGAACAGCGAGCCCTGCTTGGTTCCGGTGGCAGGGTGACGCACCACGGCGAGTTCGATGTCGGTCTCAGGCGACGGGTTCGACCAGTCCATGGGCGCCTTCGCCGTCGCACACTGCATGCCGTTGTCGCAGTCCGCCCAGTCGAGAACCTGGGTGTAGTACGGAACCAGTGCGGCCGGGACATCCTCGCCCGTCGGCTTCGTGGTGTTGTCGGGCTGCAGGATGCCGAAGTTGAAGCAACCGGAGAGCAGGAGAAGCAGCGCCGAGCCGGTGGCGATGAGCGCGGTGGTGCGTGCGTGTGCCGTGTTCACAGCCCGAGCCTAGCGGTGAGCGGCTCGGGCGGTCAGCACTTCGGGTCGGCCGCCGGCACGGTTCCGTTGATCAGAAAGTCGTCGACCGTGTCGTTCACGCACGCGTTCGACTTGTTGTACGCGGTGTGACCCTCGCCCTCGTACGTCACGAGGTGCCCCTTCGACAGGGTGTTCGCAACCGTCACCGCCCACGAATACGGGGTGGCCGGATCGTTGGTCGTTCCGATCACCAGGATGTCGCTCGACCCGTCTGCGACGATCGGCGCCCGGTCGCGCTTGGCCGGCACCGGCCAGTTGGGACATCCCGTTCCGCCCCACGACATCTGCGGTCCGAAGACCGGGGCAAGCTGCTTCAGCTCGGCCGCCTCGGCGCGCATCGTCGCCACATCGCCATCGCCGTGCGCATCCAGGCAGTTGATGCTGATGAACGCCTCGGTCTGGTTGTCACGATAGGTGCCGTCTTCGTTGCGACCGTTGTAGTTGTCGGCCAACTGGAAGGCGTAGGTCGCGTCACCCGCGAACACGTCGGTGAACAACTGCCGCAGGTACTGCCAGTTGTCCTTGTTGTAGAGCGGAAGGATGATCGCGGTGAACATCGCCGAGCTACCGAGCTGGCGACCGTCGGAGTTGCGCAGGGGGCTCGCGTCGAGGTTGTCGAGAAGGGCGCGGATCTCGGAGAGCGAGTCATCCACGCTGCCACTGAACGGGCAGTCGGATGCGCCGGCGCAGTCGACGAGGAACGCCTTCAGCGCGCTCTCGAAGCCTTTCGCCTGCGTCGCGGTGCCCTCGAAGTCGGTAGCCGCCGGGTCGACGGCCCCGTCGAGCACGAGACGGCCGGTCTTGCCGGGAAAGAGGTCGGCGTAGACCTGGCCGAGCAGGGTGCCGTAGGAGTACCCGAGGTAGTTGAGGGTGGTGTCGCCCAGGGCGGCCCGCAGCATGTCGAGGTCGCGCGCAGCGCTCGGGGTGTCGACGAGGCCCAGCAGCGGACCGGTCAGCTCGAGGCAGCGCTCACCGAACGCCTTCGAGTTCGCTCCCAGCTCGGCCAGCCACTCGTCGCTGCCCGGCTCGCCGGGCACGATGTCGTAGATGTAGGCGTCCAACTCCGCCGGGTCGGTGTAGCACGTCACCGGCGTCGAGCGGTTCACCCCGCGGGGATCGAAGCCCACCACGTCGAAGCTGGCCTGCAGGCGCTCGTCGGTCGCGTAGTCGACGCTGTCCTTCACGAAGTCGTAGCCCGAGCCGCCGGGGCCGCCGGGGTTGACCAGCAGCGACCCGATGCGGTTACCGGATGTCGCGGGCTGGCGCACCAGCGCGAGCTCGATGTCGCCCGCGCTCGGGTCGCTCCAATCCATCGGGGCCTTGGCCGTCGCGCACTGCATCCCGCCGCCGCAGCTCGACCAGGAGAGCACCTGCCCGTAGTACGGCTTCAGCTCGGGCGCCACATCCTCGCCCGTGGGCGTCGACGTTGACGCGGCCGGTGGCAGGAACCACGACACGCACCCGCTCAGCGGCAACGTCGCGGCTAGGGCGAGGGCGACCAATCCCAGTCGGAGACTTCTCACGGAGCTGCGGCCTTTCTGACGGCGGTGACAAGCATGGCCTCGAGCGCGAGGGCCGGTGCGACGTTGCTGTCGATGCGACGCCGTGCGATGGCGATGGCATCCATGGTGGCAAGGGTTCCTGCTGCATCGCTGAGAGCGGCGGCGGCTTCGACCCGGCCGAGGATGCTGAGGTTGATGGGGTCGCCGGGCACGCCGAGCTGGATCAGCAGGATGTCCCGGTACAGCGACAGCAGGTCGACCATGATGCGGTCGATTCCGTCGCGCAGGCTGCGGGTCGCGCGACGCTTCTGGTCCTCCTCGAGGGCCTTCAACTGGCTGCGCAGGGCTGGCGGGATGGTGCCGCCCGGGTCGATCCCGAGGGAGCGCAGCGCCGCATCGCGTTCCTCCGAGTCGCGCTCCTCGGTGATCGCCTCCGCGTCGGCCTTGGCCAGGTCGAGAAGCACCGTCGCCGCATTGGTCGCGTCAGACACCGAGCGGATGCCCAGCGCCACATCCAGCGTGCGCTCGCGCCGCTCCCGTGCTTGAGCATTGGTGGCGAGTCGGTGTGCCATGCCGATGTGCGACTGGGCTTCTCTCGCGGCGCGGGTCGCGGTCGCGGCATCCACCCCGTCCCGACGTTCGAGGAGGCTTGCGACTTCGTCGACGCTCGGCACGCGCAACCGCACGGTGCGCACCCGGGAGCGGATGGTGGGGATGAGGTCGGCCTCGCTCGGCGCGCACAGGATCCACACGGTGCGCGGCGGCGGCTCTTCGAGAGCCTTGAGCAGCACGTTGGAGGTGCGCTCGGTCATGCGGTCGGCGTCTTCGATGACCATAACGCGGTAGCGGCCGACCGACGGCGAGAACTGGGAGGTGGCGACCAACTGGCGCACCTCCTCGATGGAGATGATGACGCGCTCGGTGGCGAGCACGCCGAGATCGGGGTGGGTGCGGGCCTGCACCTGTCGGCGGGTCGCCTCGTCGTCCCCGCCGAGCAGGGCCGTCGCGAAGGCGTAGGCGAGGTTGGAGCGACCCGACCCGGGCGGGCCGGTGATGAGCCAGGAGTGGGTCATCGACGAGTCGTCGCTGCCTCCCACGCTCGACGCCGCGGCCGCGGCTTCGACAATGGCGATGGCGTCGGCCTGGCCGGTGAGCTCATCCCAGATTGCCACGCGCTCAGCCTAGATCAGGCCGACGACGGCTCAAGCGCACACACCGCCATCCTGCGGCGCGTGACCGTGGATGCTGGGGCGCCGCCTGATCGCGGATCAGGAGACGCGGGCGACACGCCGCGCAGGCGCGCGGCAATAACGGCGTGTCTCCGCGGCGTCCTGATCTGCGAACGGGCGGGCGCCGTGACGCATGCACACGGAGATCAGGCCGACGACGGCAGCAGGGGTTCGACCCGCTCGCGGACCGCACGGGCGATCGACTCGATGGGCTCACGCGCGTCGATCACGACGAAGCGCCCGGGCTCGGCCGCCGCCAGCTCGAGGTAGGCGTCGCGCACGCGGGCGTGGAAGTCGTCACCGGCGGCCTCGAGTCGGTCGTACTTGGTGCGGTCGGCCAGCCGGTCCTGCCCCTCGTGCAGGTCGAGGAGGATGGTCAGGTCGGGCAGCAGCGACTCGGTGGCCCAGAGCGAGACATCCCGAACCTCATCTGCACCGAGCACCCGGCCTGCACCCTGATAGGCGACCGAGGAGTCGAGGTAGCGATCCTGGACCACGATGTCGCCGCGCTCCAGTGCGGGACGCACCTTGGTGGCGATGTTGTGGGCGCGGTCGGCCGCGTAGATGAGGGCTTCGGCCCGCGGCGCGATCTCTCCGCGGCGGTGCAGCACGATCTCGCGCAGCTCGAGCCCGAGGTCGGTGCCGCCGGGCTCGCGCGAGACGACGACGGTGTGGCCCTGGGACTCGAGCCACTGCACCAGCAGCTCGGACTGCGTCGACTTGCCCGACCCGTCGCCGCCCTCGAAGGTGATGAACAGGCCGCGCATCAGGCCTTCTTCGCCGGAGCCTTCTTGGCGGCCGGCTTGCGGGTCGTGGCCTTCGCCTTCGGCTTGGCCGGACCCTTCGCCCGCTTGTCGGCGAGCAGCTGAACGGCGCGATCGAAGTCGATCTCCTCGATCTGCTCGCCGCGCGGGATCGTCGCGTTCGTGGTGCCGTCGGTCACGTAGGCACCGAAGCGGCCGTCCTTGATCTTGATCGGCTTCTCGCTGACCGGATCGGGCAGCTCGAACTCCTTCAGAGCACTGGATGCCGCCCGGCCGCCGTACTTGGGCTGCGAGTACAGCTCGAGCGCGCCCGGCAGGTCGATGTCGAAGATGAGCTCCTCGGTGGCCAGCGACCGCGTGTCGGTTCCGCGCTTGAGGTACGGACCGAAGCGGCCGTTCTGCGCGGTGATCTCGACGCCGGACTCCGGGTCGGTGCCCACCACGCGGGGCAGGTTGAGCAGCGCGAGGGCGGTGTCGAGGTCGACGGTCGCGAGATCCATGGACTTGAAGATGGATGCCGTGCGCGGCTTGACCACCGCCACCTTCTTCGGCTTCTTGATCTTGATCTCGCCGGTCTTCTTGTCGATGACCTCGACAGGCGGTTCCTCGGGAACCTCCGGCTCCAGCTCGGTGATGTACGGACCGAAACGGCCGTCCTTGGCGACGATCTCCTTGCCGGTCTCCGGGTTGACCCCGATCACGCGGTCGCCGACGACCGGCGCGTCGATGAGCTCGCGTGCCTTCTCGGCGGTGAGTTCGTCCGGTGCCAGATCCTGCGGGATGTTGACCCGGCGCGGCGTCTCCGGATCCTCGCCCGGTGCCTCGAGGTACGGCCCGTACTTGCCGATGCGCAGGGTCACGTCGTCAGCGATCCTGATCGAGTTGATCTCGCGCGCATCGATGTCGCCGAGGTTGTCGATGACCGTGCGCAGGCCCCGGTGCTTCGGGCTGCCGAAGTAGAAGCCGGAGAGCCATTCGACTCGGTCGGCCTCGCCATCGGCGATGCGGTCGAGGTCGTCCTCCATGCCCGCGGTGAAGTCGTACTGCACCAGGTCTGAGAAGTACTCCTCGAGCAGGCGCACGACACTGAAGGCGATCCAGTTGGGCACGAGCGCCTGGCCGCGGGGCGTGACGTAGCCGCGATCGATGATCGTGGAGATGATGCTCGCGTAGGTGGATGGGCGCCCGATGCCGAGTTCCTCGAGCTGCTTGACGAGGCTGGCCTCGGTGTAGCGCGGCGGCGGGCTGGTCTCGTGACCCTTCGCCTCGACATCCATGAGCACGAGGCTCTGGCCCTCGGTCAGCGGCGGCAGCTTCGCCTCGGCCGGCTCGGCGGCCTCGGCGGCGTTGCGCTCCTCGTCCTGGCTCTCCTCGTAGGCGTGCAGGAAGCCGCGGAACGTGATCACCGTGCCGCTGGCCACGAACTCCGCGACGGTGCCGCTCGCCGTGGAGGCCGAGATGGTGACCGTAGCGGTCGAGCCCTTGGCGTCGGCCATCTGGGATGCGACGGTGCGCTTCCAGATCAGGTCGTACAGTTTGAAGTCGTTGCCGCGCAGCACCGAGGAGAGTTCACTCGGTGTCTTGAAGGTGTCACCCGACGGGCGGATCGCCTCGTGGGCCTCCTGCGCGTTCTTGCTCTTGCCGGTGTAGAGGCGGGGCGCATCCGGAACCGTCTCGGCGCCGTAGAGCTTGCGGGCCTGTGAGCGTGCCGCCTCGATCGCCTGCTGCGACAGCGTGGGCGAGTCGGTGCGCATATAGGTGATGTGGCCGTTCTCGTAGAGCGACTGCGCGACGCTCATGGTCTGGCGGGCCGAGAAGCGCAGCTTGCGGCCGGCCTCCTGCTGCAGCGTCGAGGTGGTGAACGGGGCGGCCGGACGGCGGGTGTAAGGCTTCGACTCGACGCCGCTGACGACGACCGAGTCGTGCTCGCGCAGGGCGTCGGCGAGCGTCGCCGCGGCGGCTTCGTCGAGTGCGACCGCGTCACCCTTGAGCTGTCCCTTGTCGTCGAAGTCGCGGCCGGCGGCGATGCGCTTGCCGTCGATGCGCACGAGCTTCGACTCGAAGCGGTCCTTCTCCTCTTTCGGGGTGAGACCGGCGATCAGGTCCCAGTAGCTGGCGGTGCGGAACGCGAGACGCTCCCGCTCGCGGTCGACGACCAGACGGGTGGCTGCGGACTGCACGCGGCCGGCGGAAAGTCCGGGGCCGACCTTGCGCCACAGCACCGGCGAGACCTCGTAGCCGTAGAGACGGTCGAGGATGCGCCGGGTCTCCTGCGCATCGACGAGGGCCGTGTCGATCTGCCGCGTGTTGTCGCGGGCGTACTGAATCGCGTCCTTGGTGATCTCGTGGAACACCATGCGGTGCACCGGAACCTTCGGCTTCAACTCCTGCAGCAGGTGCCACGCGATGGCCTCACCCTCGCGGTCTTCATCAGTTGCGAGGTAGAGCTCGTCGGCGCCCTTGAGCGCGCGCTTCAGCTCGGCGACCGTCTTCTTCTTCGCGTCAGAGACCACGTAGTACGGCTCGAACCCGTTATCGACGTCGACGGAGAACTTGCCCAGCGACCCCTTCTTGAGCTCGGGCGGCAGGTTCTTGGGCTCGATGAGGTCACGGATGTGACCGACCGACGACAGCACTTCATAGCCCTCACCCAAGTACTGGGCGATCGTCTTCGCCTTGGTGGGCGACTCGACGATGACGAGCTTCATGGACACAGGTCTCCTTGGATAGAACGCCGGGCGGCTGTGGTGGAGGCGTCAGCGACACCATACACATACTCGTTGCGCTCTCACCTAATCCGGCTCGCCGGGCGGCGGACCGGCCGTTGCCGTGGAAACGATCGGAATACCCAGCAGAATGCGGCTCGCAGTGATCGTTGCGACGAGGCCGTCCACGGTGCAGGCGGTGACGGATGCCCCGTTGGCGGCGGCCACGCGGGTCGCGACCTCGCACGGGAACCCCGCCGCCCTGCCGACGGCCACGTCGGCTGCGGCGAGCGCTGCGGCATCCGCTGCGGCCGACACGGACTGTTTCAGCGCTAGCGCGGAGTAAAGAGGTACGGCAAGCGATGTGAGCGCCGCGATACCCGCCATGAGGCCGACGATGACGACGCTCGCCGACCCTCCGTCGCCGCGATGCTCGGTCATCGGCCACCGCTCAACGCGCAACTGCTGGCCGTCACCGTCAGGCCCAGCGCGGTTGGTGCCGATGCGGTCACGCAGGTGAGGTCGCCGTCCGTGCTCTGCGTGATGCTCGCGCCGGGCACCTCGCGCGCGACGCGGGCGGCAGCGACGTCGGCCGACTCGCCTCGGGCGAGGCTGCGGGCGGCGTGGGCTGCGGCATCCGCGAGGCGAAGCTGCTGGCCGACCGCCTGCATGCCCGTGAGGCAGAGGGCGAGCACGAGCACCACGGCGGGCAGGGCAACCGCGAACTCGGCCGTGACGCTGCCGCGATCGTCAACCCGGAATCTGCAGCGCATGACGCACGAGATCGGTCAGCATGCCGCGCACCTCCTCGGAGCGCAGGATCACCACGAGCAGGCCGGCGAAGCCGACGGCGGCCAGCGTGGCGATCGCGTACTCGGCGGTGGCGGCGCCGGTGTCATCCCGAATCCAGTTCTTCATGGTGTCAGCCTGCGGCGGCGGCCACGGGGGTGTTGTCGGCCTCGAGGCATCCGGACACAGGATCAGAACGTGCCCACTGTTGACGAGACGACCGCGATGAGCAGGGGCAGCACGCCGAGCGCCATGAACGCGGGCAGCACGCACAGCCCGAGGGGCAGCATGAGCCGCACCGAGAGGGCAGCCGCGCGCTCCTGCGCGTCGGCCCGTGCCGCGCGACGCCGTTCCTCAGCCTCACCGCGCAGCAGGTCGCCGGCCGGCACGCCCGCGCGCCGGGACAGGTCGAGCGTCGCATCCAGGTCGCCCACGGCGATGCCGTAGTTCGCGCCGGCCTCGCGCACCGCGGCCACCGCGCGATCGAGGGCGCCTCCCCCGCTGACGGCGATGGCTGCGAGGTCGTGGTCAAGACCCGGGGTGGTGTCGGAGGCCAGCGCGGATGCGAGAAGTCGGCGCGTCCAGTACCGCGCCAGCAGCATCAGTGCGGCACCCGCGGCCAGACACATCCACCCGGGCGGCGTAGTTAACAGCACACCGAGGGTGTTGAAGCCGAGCGCGAGCCCGAACAGCACGCCGATGGCGGGAAGCACCATCACGATGCGCGCCGTCGACCTCGGGCCCGCCAGCGCCACCCGCACGTCGCGCTGGGCATCGGCGAGCGCCCGCAGCGAGCCCGCATAGGAGGTGAGGCTGGGTGCGAGGGGAGCGCCAGCATCGGTGGCGACCGCCCAGGCTGCCGCGAGCCCTCGCCAGGCCTCGCGCGCAGGCGCATCACCACTGGTCGCGGCGGCGACGATCGCCCCCGGGATGCCCGCCGGCCCGGATGCCGCGGCCGCCGCCGGAACGGCCGACATCGCGCCGACCGCCACATGCCGCCACGCCGACACGGGCGCGACGCCAGCGGCGAGCAGCACCGCCAGACGATGAGTGATGGCGGCGACCTCGGCGAGCGAGTCGGTCACGGCATCACGGTGAGGCGGCCAGCGCCGTCGAGCGCGAGGCGCGCGATGCCCGCAAGTCGTCGCATTCCGCCAGCCCGCTCGACGTGCAGCACGGCGCCGATGGCGCTCACGGCCTGACGCGCGATCGCCCAGGGGTCGAGGTCGGCGAGCGCGCCGAGCGCCTCAAGCCGGGCGGGCACGTCGGCCAGGGAGTTGGCGTGCAGGGTACCCGCGCCGCCGTCGTGGCCGGTGTTGAGCGCCGAGAGCAGCTCGCGGATCTCCTCACCTCGGCACTCCCCCAGCACGAGCCGATCGGGTCGCATGCGCAGCGACTCCCGCAGCAGTCGCGCCAACCCGAGGCCGCCGGCGCCCTCGAGGTTGGCCTGCCTGGCCTCCAGACAGACGAAGTGCGGATGCCCCGGCGCCAACTCGGCGACATCCTCGATCGCCACGATCCGCTCGCCGTCGGGAGCCGAGCCCAGCAACGCAGACAGCAGCGTCGTCTTGCCGCTGCCGCTGGCGCCGGTGATGAGCAGGTTGGTGCGACCGGCCACAAGCGCACGCACCCGGTCGAGCGGCACCACCCCGAAGAATCCCCGAGCCTCGAGGTCGGCGAGCGTGAGCGGGTGCGGCGAGGGCACGCGGATCGACAGGAGCGTTCCCGCCGGCGAGATCGGGGGCAGCACGGCGTGCACGCGCACGCCGCCGGGGAGCCGGGCATCCACCGTCGGAGAGGCCTCATCGATGTGCCGACCACCGGCCCAGACGAGTCGGGTCGCGAGCTCGCGCAGGTCTGGCTCGTCGAGGGCGAACGGATGCCGCACCAGCCCGTCACCCCGATCGACCCACAACCGGCGCGGCCCGTTGACGAACACATCGGTCACGTCGGGCTCGGACATCACACCCGCGAGCACCCCGAAGTCCACCCCACGGTCGACCCGCTGCGCGGAGATGGCGGGTGGCGCGCCGGGCGGCCGCGCAACAAAGGGGACCACCGCGCTATCGCTCACCCCGGCACGCTACGCGGGGTCGAAGCACCGAATCGCGGCGCGGCTGCGGGAGGAGTAACCGTCGCCGGGGCCGGAGCCTGTGGCGGAGAGGAATCGGCACGGCAGGAGTGACCTGTGGGAGGCGGCCGGTTTCGATACGCGCTGCGCGCTACTCAACCAGCGGAGAGCGACCTGCGGGAGGCGGCCTGGTTTCGATACGCGCTGCGCGCTACTCAACCAGCGGAGAGCGACCTGCGGGAGGCGGCCTGGTTTCGATACGCGCTGCGCGCTACTCAACCAGCGGAGAGCGACCTGCGGGAGGCGGCCTGGTTTCGATACGCGCTGCGCGCTACTCAACCAGCGGAGAGTGGCCTGCGGGAGGCGGCCTGGTTTCGATACGCGCTGCGCGCTACTCAACCAGCGGACTCACGCAACCCAACCACCCACGACGCGTCGGCGGCGGGGACGCCGACGCCTTAAATAGAGAGGGGCGGCGCCCATTGGGGGGAACGGGCGCCGCCACAGCAGTGCCGGATTGGGGGGAATCACTGGCACCACTTGCCGCACTTGCGTGCGACCGCCCCAGTGTATCGCAGTGCGTCTCAAACTCAATGGGAAGTTGCCGCGCGGCACTAGGATCGGACAGTTACCTGTTCAACAGTTCGCGGCATCCTGGCAGCCCCGCGAGATCGACGAGGATCTGCATGTCTACCAATTCGATTGACAGCCTGCTCCATGAGGACCGCCACTTTCCACCGAGCGCCGATTTCGCGGCCAACTCGGTGGCCAGCGCGAGTCTCTACACGGATGCCAAGGCCGACCGCCTCGCCTTCTGGGCCGACCGCGCCCGGGAGTACGTGCACTGGCACAAGCCCTTCACCGAGGTGCTCGACTGGAGCAACGCGCCCTTCGCGAAGTGGTTCGCCGACGGCGAGCTCAACGTCGCGTACAACTGCCTCGACCGCCATGTCGAGGCCGGCATCGGCGACCGGGTCGCCATCCACTGGGAGGGCGAGAACGGCGACGCCGTCAGCCTCACCTACGCGCAGCTGACCGCCGAGGTCAAGCGCGCCGCCAACGCCATCGCGGCGCTCGGTATCGGCAAGGGCGACCGGGTCGCGATCTACATGCCGGTTGTGCCGGAGGCGGTCATCGCCATGCTCGCCGTCGCCCGGCTCGGCGCGGTGCACTCGGTGGTGTTCGGCGGCTTCAGCGCCGAGAGCCTTCGCAGCCGCATCGACGACGCAGAAGCCAAGCTGGTCATCACCGCCGACGGCGGCTGGCGCAAGGGCAAGGTCTTCCCCCTGAAGAGCGCCGTGGATGCCGCACTCGCCAACGGCACCAGCACCGTGTCGAGCGTGCTGGTCGTCAAGCGTGGCGGCAACGACGTCGAGTGGGTGGACGGCCGGGACCTGTGGTGGCACGACGCCGTCGAGGCGGCCGAGCCGGAGCACGTCGCGCAGGCGTTCGAGGCCGAGAACCCGCTGTTCATCCTCTACACCTCGGGCACGACGGGTAAGCCGAAGGGCATCCTGCACACCTCCGGCGGCTACCTCACGCAGGTGGCTTTCACCCACAAGAACGTCTTCGACCTGCACCCGGAGACCGACGTCTTCTGGTGCACGGCCGACGTGGGCTGGATCACCGGACACAGCTACGTGGTCTACGGCCCGTTGGCGAACGGCGCCACGCAGCTGCTCTATGAGGGAACGCCTGACACGCCGCATCCGGGCCGTTGGTGGGAGCTCATCGAGAAGTACAAGGTCTCGATCTTCTACACGGCGCCGACGGCGATCCGCTCGTTCATGAAGCTGGGGCGGCAGATTCCGCAGGGCTTCGACCTGTCAAGCCTGCGGCTGCTCGGTTCGGTCGGCGAGCCGATCAACCCGGAGGCTTGGATCTGGTACCGCGAGGTCATCGGCGCCAATGTCGCACCGATCGTCGACACCTGGTGGCAGACGGAGACCGGAGCCATCATGATCTCCGCGCTGCCGGGGCTGACCACGCTCAAGCCGGGTGCTGCGCAGACGCCGATTCCGGGCATCCGCATCGACATTCTCGGTGAGGATGGCACCCGCGTCGACCCGCCGCAGGGTGGGCTGCTCGTGGTGAGCGAACCGTGGCCGTCGATGCTGCGCGGCATCTGGGGCGACCCCGATCGCTACGTCGACACCTACTGGTCGAAGTTCTCCAAGCCCGAGGAGGGCGTATACAAGTACTTCGCCGGCGACGGTGCCCACGTCGACACCGACGGCGACATCGTGCTGCTCGGCCGGGTCGACGACGTCATGAACGTGTCGGGGCATCGCCTGTCGACGCAGGAGATCGAGTCGGCACTCGTGTCGCACCACATGGTCGCCGAGGCCGCGGTGGTCGGTGCCGCCGACGAGCAGACCGGCCAGGCCGTGGTCGCCTTCGTGATTCTGAAGGCCAACCAGACGGATGCCCAGACTGCCGATGAGGCATCGACCATGCTTCGCTCCCACGTCGCATCGGCGATCGGCGCGATCGCGAGGCCCCGCCAGATCTTCATCGTTGCCGAGTTGCCGAAGACCCGCTCGGGCAAGATCATGCGCCGACTGCTTCAGGATGTCGCAGAGGGCCGCCCCATCGGCGACACCACGACGCTGGCCGACGCCAGCGTGATGCAGATCATCGGCGACAAGCTCAAGTAGCCCACCGCCGAAGTTCGCCGAGCGCGAGTGAGGGCGACGGGTATCGGATTTCTCGCTAGTTTCGGTGAGTTCGATGACCCGCATGGGTCGTCGAACTCACCGATGTCTGAGCTGAAATCCGATGCCCGTCGACCGAACGCACCTCAGGCGAACTCGAAGACGAACTCCACCTCGACCGGCGCATCCAGCGGTAGCACGGCAACGCCTACCGCGCTGCGCGCGTGCTGGCCCGACTCACCGAAGATCTCGGCGAGCAGTTCCGACGCGCCGTTGATGACGCCCGGCTGGCCGGTGAACGCGGGGTCGGATGCGACGAATCCGACGACCTTGACGACGCGCGTGATCCTGTCCAGCGACCCGATCGCGCTGCGGGCGGCGGCCAGGCCGTTGAGCACGCAGGTGCGGGCTAGCTGCTTCGCGGCATCCGCGTCGACCTCGGCACCGACTTTGCCCGTCAGCGGCAGCGCACCATCCACCATCGGCAACTGGCCCGACGTGTAGACGAGGTTTCCGGTCGCGACGGCGGGAATGTAGGCCGCCACCGGCTTGGACGTGGTGGGCACGGTGAGGCCGAGTTCGGCGAGGCGGTCATCTAGTTTCGACATGTCAGGCATCCTTCTTCTCGCGCTTGAGGTAGGCCACGAGACCACCCTCTGGACCGGTGACAACCTGCACCAGTTCCCACCCCTCGGAGCCCCAGTTGTTGAGGATCGCTGAGGTGTTGTGGATGATCAGCGGCGTGGTCAGGTACTCCCACTGGGTCATTGGCGGCATCCGTTCAGGTTCTGGCGGGGTGGTGTCCCGTACGATTGATTCTATGTCTGCCCAAAATTCTCCGCGTCGGGGCGTGTTCACCGGTATCGCCGGCATCCTCGGATTCAGCGTCCTCAGCGGCCTCCTCGTGACAGTCATGGTCGCCCCCGCGCTCGCCGTGACAGGCATTACCGCCTCGAGCACCATCGGAATCTTCGACAGCCTGCCCGAGTACATCCAGATCGGCCAGCAGCCTGAGCGCAACACGATCTACGCGACGTACACCGGCTCCGGCAACTCCGGCGGCTACTACCCGATCGCCACGATCTACGACCAGAACCGGCAGGAGGTGCGCTACGACCAGATCTCGCCGTACGCCCTGGATGCTGCCGTCGACGGCGAAGACAGGCGCTTCTTCGACCACGGTGGTGTCGATGTCCCCTCGGTGATCCGTGCCGCGCTGGGCAACGCGACCGGCACCTCCTCGAGCGGTGCCTCGACCCTGTCGATGCAGCTGGTCAAGAACATCTACGTGCAGCAAGCCCTGCAGGAACCCACCGAGGAACTACGCCAGAAGGCCTATGACGCCGCGACGTCGCCGTCCTTCGACCGCAAGCTCAAGGAGATGAAGCTGGCAATCGGTCTGGAGAAGACCTACACGAAGAAGGAGATCCTGGCCGCCTACCTCAATATCGCCTTCTTCGGCGACAACACCTACGGCATCCAGGCGGCCGCACAGCGCTACTACAGCGTGGACGCGAAGGATCTGACCCTCCCCCAGGCTGCCAGCCTCATCGCGATCGTTCAGTTCCCGAACCAGCGCGGCCTCTTCGACCCGGAGAACTACGCGGCCAACAAGGACCGCCGCGACGTCATCCTGTACGCGATGTTCGACTCGGGCGACATCACGCAGAAGGAGTACGACGAGGCGGTGGCCACTCCGGTCGACGACACGACCCTGAAGCCCCAGGAACCGCAGAATGGATGCATCGGCGCTTACGCCTATGCGAAGTGGTTCTGCGACTTCGTGGTCAAGAACGTCAAGAACTACGAGTTCCTCGGAGCGAACGAGCAGGAGCGCCTCGACAACTGGAAGCGCGGCGGCTACTCGCTCTACACGACCCTCGACCTGGACGTGCAGATCAACGCACAGGACCAGACGTGGGCGTACGCGCCCAACACCGAGACGGCGCTCGAGCTCGGAAGCTCCACGGTGACGGTGCAGCCGGGGACCGGTCGCGTGCTCATCATGACCGAGAACAAGGTGTTCGATGACACCCTCGAGGGCGGCGGTGCTGGTACATCCGCGGTCAACTACAACACGAGCTTCGACTACGGCGGCTCGAGCGGCATCCAACCGGGATCGACGTACAAGGTCTTCACGCTGCTCGACTGGCTCAAGAGCGGCAAGGGTCTCTATGAGAAGGTCAACGGCGATGCGCGCACCGAGGAGCAGTCCAAGTTCAAGGACAGCTGCGCCGACGGCGGCGGTTGGGGCGGTCCGTACCAGTTCAAGAACGACAGCGGCGAGAGCGGCCCGTTCACTGTGTATGGGGCGACCACGGGGTCGGTGAACGGCGCATTCATCTCGATGGCGCTGCAGTTGGACCTGTGCGACATCCGCCACGTTGCGGAGTCGCTCGGTGTTGAGCGAGCCGACGGCACCCACCTGCAGACGAACCCTTCGTCAGTGCTTGGCACCAACGAAGTGACCCCGCTGAGCATGGCCGCGGCCTACGCGGGCATCGCGGCGGGCGGTCTCTACTGCAAGCCGATCATTGTCGACCGGGTCATCGACCCGACCGGCAAGGAATTGCCCGGTCAGCCAACGGACTGCCGTCAGGCCATCGAACCCGAGGTTGCGGCCACCGCGGCCTACGCGATGGCGGGCGTCATGTCCGGTGGAACCGGCACGTCCTCAAACCCGGATGATGGTGTGCCGATCATCGGCAAGACCGGAACTACTGACTCCTCGGTGCAGACCTGGGTCATCACTGCCACGACAAAGGCCGCCACGGCAGTGTGGGTGGGCAACAGCATCGGCAAGTATCCGATCCGAAGCTACGAGACCGCAGGCATCAGCGGCGGTCTGCTGCGACACGTGATCATGCGCTCCACGGTGGGAACGATCAATGCCAAGTACGGCGGCGGAGATTTCCCCGAGCCGTCGGCCGCCCTGCTCACAGGAGCGGGCCTCGAGGTTCCTGACGTACGTGGTTTGACGCCGGAAGCCGCCAAGGCTCTGCTCGTCGGTCTCGGCTTCGGCTACGAGGATGGCGGTCAGGTCGACTCCGAGGTGCCCGCCGGCAAGGTCGCCACGACCGACCCGGCCCCCGGCAGCCAGTCGGCCCGCGCGAGCGTGATCAAGGTCTACATCAGCAAGGGCAATAAGGTTGCATTCCCGGATGTGGTCGGCGATGGCAAGACCAACACGTTCGGGGATGCCTCGGGCACTCTCAACGGCCAGGGTTACAACCAAGTCACCGAGACGTGTCTCGCCCTCCCGGTCGGCACCGCGCCCGACGATCCCAGGATCGACAAGGTGTCGGCCTCTGACCCGGCACCCGGCGCGTACGTGCTGCCCAACACCAAGGTCAAACTCACGGTGACGAAGCTCGCGTGCCCGTAAGTTCGTCCAAGACCGCTGCTACCGCGCTCGGCGCGGTAGCAGCGGTCGGCGCGGCCGCATTCGTGTGGGGCGCCGTGGTGGAGCGCAACCGCTTCACCATCCGTCACGAAGTGCTGCCGGTGCTCGACCCTGGTGCTCGCCCTATCACGGTGCTCCACCTCGCCGACATCCACTTGGCGCCCTGGCAGCATCGCAAGCAGGAGTGGCTGCGGTCGTTAGCGCTCGTCGAGCCCGATCTCATCGTCAATACCGGTGACAATCTGGGCCACCCCGACGCACTCGAAGCCCTCGAGTATGCCCTCGAGCCCCTCAGCGGAGTGCCGGGCGTCTACGTCAACGGGTCAAACGACTACTTCGGCCCGGAGTTCAAGAATCCGTTCCACTACTTCACGGGGCCATCAGGTCGCACCGAGCGTGCCACGACTCTGGACACCCCCGCGCTGGAGCGCTACTTCGAGGACACGCTGGGCTGGCTCGCTCTCAACAACGCCGCGCGAGCCATCGAGCTGAAGGGGTCGCGACTCGAGTTCTTCGGAGTCAACGACGCGCACCGCGGGTGGGATCGGCTCGACCGGCTCCCCGGCCTCGTTGAGGAGATGCGCGAGAACGTCGGCTGGCAGGATGACCGCACCGGCAGCGAACCGGTCGCGATCGGCGTGACACACGCCCCGTACCGCCGCGTGCTCGACGCTTTCGTCACCAACGGTGCGGAAGTCATCTTCGCGGGGCACACGCACGGCGGCCAGGTGCGGGTTCCCGGATTGCCCGCCCTCGTGACCAACTGCGACATCCCGCGCGAACAGGCACAGGGACTGAGCGTGTGGCACCACGCCCGGCGAGCGGCCCTGCTCAACGTGAGCGCGGGCATCGGAACGTCGATCTACGCGCCGGTGAGGTTCGCCTGCCCACCCGAAGCTGTCGTAGTGACTCTCACCCCCGGAGATATCGGCTATTCTTGATGAGGTTCGGGTGCGGTGACAACCGCAAACGAATGATCGGGGTGTGGCGCAGCTTGGTAGCGCGCTTCGTTCGGGACGAAGAGGTCGTGGGTTCAAATCCCGCTACCCCGACAGAAGTACAGAAGGCCGGGATCACCGTGTGGTGGTACCGGCCTTCTGTCGTTGCGTCAGCAGCTCCGGATCAGGCGAAGTCCGCGTCGGGAGCGCTGCCGTAGCTGAACTCTGCCTTGGGGCGGTAACCGTTGTTGAGCACCCCGTTGCTCTCCTCGAGGTAGCAGGCGCCGCAGAGCGACTCGTATGTCACATCCACCCCGTCTATCGCGACCTGATCGCCGTCGAAGATGTACCTATCACCGACCTTGCGCGCGTTGAACACGGCCTTACGGCCACACCGGCAGATCGTCTTGAGCTCCTCCAGCGAGTGGGCGATCTCGAGAAGGCGTCGGCTGCCGGGGAAGGCCACGGTCTGGAAGTCGGTGCGGATGCCGTAGGCGAGCACCGGCACGCCCTCGAGTATCGCGATGCGCAGCAGGTCATCGACCTGCCCCTCGCTGAGGAACTGCGCCTCGTCGACGAGGAGGCAACTGACCGCGAGTCCGGTCTGCTCCAGGACTCGCGCGCTCTCGGAGAGGAACTTCTCGTAGATGTCCTCGGCGGGGGCGACCGTGAAGTCGACGGGACGCGTGACCCCGAGCCGGGAGACGATCGCTGAGTCGCCCTTGGTGTCGACCTGCGGCTTGGCCAGAAGCACCTGCTGGTCGCGTTCCTCATAGTTGTAGGCGGCCTGCAGCAGCGCCGTGCTCTTGCCACTGTTCATCGCCCCGTACCGGAAGTACAGCTTGCTCAACTCAGATACCCGTCCTCAGCGGCCCGGCGGATGAGCTCGGCTTTCTTGCTCGCGGGCCGATTCACTTTCGCATACTTTTCGCGTACGCGTCGAAGATAGGTCTTCGCAGTCTCGTATTGCACGCCCATCTGCTCGGCAACCTGGTTGGTGCTGAGACCTGATGCGTACAGGCTGAGCGCCTCTGTCTCGCCGGCGCTCAACTTGGGCCGGGATTGGGCGACGGCCCCTGCAGGCAGAGGGCGCCAGTCGCGCAGCAGGGAGTGGCGCGGGTCGATGCCCATGACCTTGCGTGCGGCATCCATGACATCGCGCATCGGGAGGGTCTTCGAGAGGAAATCGGCAACGCCGGCCTTCATAGCGCGTTCGCGCACTTCGGGTGAGTCGAGGCTGGAGAGCACGATGACCTTCGCGCCTGCGGCGCGGCAGGTGCGCACGCGCGCTTCGATAGATACCGGCTCCTTGAGCTGGAAGTCGAGGAATACGAGGTCGGTCGGGAAGTTGTCGCTGTGCACCAGTTGGAGCCAGGTGCTCGCGCTGAGCACGAGGTCGAAGTCGGGCGCGTTCGCGCCGATCCAGCTGGAGAGGCTATCGAGCAGAACCTCGTGGTCATCGAGGATCGCCAGGCGCACGCGCGGAGCCGACCTGTCCTCCGATGAATCCAGACTCATTGGTGCTGCCCCCTCAGCGCAAGGGCCACAAAACGTGTGGACCTCAGTTCCCCGACTTCGATTATGTCACCCGAACCCCCTCCGGCTGTACCCCACGCAAGGGTGACACGATTAGGCTCAGAACAGAGTCGGCTGGCGTGCCGGCAGTTCGGCGGCGAGCAGGCCGCCACCGGTCACCGCGGCGCGCAGGGCCGCAGGAGCGTGCGCGCCGAGTCCTCGGGAGCGCATCAGGGGTCTCATCCTCGCTGCGAGCCACTCCCGATAGGCCTTGGGGGCGTATGAACCGCCCCGAAACAGGTCACGGTAGCGCTGCACCAGTTCGGGATGCTCGCGCTCGAGCCACGCGAAGAACCACTCCCGCGCTCCCGGGCGCAGATGCAGAGCCGTGTAGGTCAGCGAACTCGCCCCGGCCTCACTCGCCTGAGCGATCGCACGCTCCAGGTGCTCGACGCTGTCGGTGAGATACGGCAGCACGGGCATGAGAAAGACGGAACAGTTCAGCCCATGCTCCCGCGCCGCGCGAACGGTGTCCAGTCGCGCCCGCGTGCTGGGTGTGCCGGGCTCGATTGACTGCTGGAGCTCATCGTCGTAGATCGCGATGGACATCGCGAGGTGCACGGGCACCACGCCGGCGGCTTCGGCGATCAGCGGCAGGTCGCGGCGCAGCAGTGTGCCCTTGGTGAGGATGCTCAGCGGCGTGCCACTCTCGGCGAGCGCGGCGATGATGCCGGGCATGAGGCGGTACCTGCCCTCGGCGCGCTGGTAGGGATCGGTGTTGGTGCCGAGTGCGACGGCCTCGTGCTTCCAGCTCGGCTTCGCCAGTTCCTTGGCGAGCACCTCGGCGACGTTGACCTTGACGATGACCTCGCTGTCGAAGTCCTTGCCCGCGTCGAGGTCGAGATAGGTGTGGGTGTTGCGGGCGAAGCAGTACACACATGCATGGCTGCATCCGCGGTACGGGTTGATCGTCCAGCCGAACGGCATCGCGCTCTCGCCGGGCACGCGGTTGAGCGCGCTCTTGGCGAGCACCTCGTGAAAGCGCACACCGGCGAACTCGGGAGTCGTCACCGACCGCACCAGGTTCGACAGCCGAGCAAGACCCGGGAGCGCATCAGCGCGCTCGGAGTCGAGCTGCTGACCGTTCCACCTCATGCAGACAGTCGAACATGTGTTCGAATGTCTGTCAACCGCTAGGGCTGGATGCCCAGCACCTTCGCTGTGCTGGCTAGAGTCTTCGCGGCCAGCTTCGGATCGTCGGAGAGGTGCTTGCCGTAACTGGGGATCATCCGGACCAGCGCCGGGCGCCAGGCTTCGATCCTGTCGGGGAAGCACTTCTCCACCAGGCTCACCATGATCGGCACCGCCGTGGATGCGCCGGGTGACGCTCCGAGCAGGCCCGCGATGCTGCCGTCGGCGGCGGCCACGACCTCGGTGCCGAACTGCAGCACACCGAGCTTCTTCTTGTCCTTCTTGATCACCTGCACGCGCTGGCCGGCAGTGATGCGGTACCAGTCCTCGGGCTTGGCGTTGGGCACGAACTGCTGCAGTTCGGCGAACTTCGTGGACTGGCGGGCGGCCAGCTGTCCGATGAGGTACTTGACGAGGCCCAGATTCGACAGGCCGGCCGCAACCATGGGCACGATGTTGTGCCAGCGGATCGAGGCGAACAGATCGAGGACCGAGCCGGTCTTGAGGAACTTGGGGCTGAAGCCCGCATACGGCCCGAACATCAGGCTGCCCGTGCCATCGACGACGCGCAGGTCGAGGTGCGGCACCGACATCGGGGGTGAACCCACGGCAGCCTTGCCGTAGACCTTGGTGCGGTGCTGGGCGACGAGGTCGGGGTTGTCGGTGCGCAGGAATTCGCCGCTCACCGGGAACCCGCCATAGCCGCGAATCTCCTTGATACCCGACTTCTGCAGCAGGCCGAGCGCGTACCCACCGGCACCGACGAACACGAACCGCGCGGTGACCGGGGCAAGCGGCGTTCCGCCGAGATCGCTACGCAGGCTCAACTTCCACAGGCCGTCGCGCTGCCGGCTGAGGTTGGTCACCTTGACCTCTGTGGTGAAACCCGCGCCGCCCGCGATGAGACTCGAGGTGAGGTGATGGGTGAGCGCGCCGAAATCCACGTCGGTGCCCGAAGCGATGCGCGTCGCAGCGATCGGCTGCGACTTCTTGCGCCCGGGGACCATGAGCGGGGTCCAGGAACGGATGGTGCGGGCATCCGTCGAGAATTCCATGCCGGCGAACAGCGGGTGGTCCTTGAGCGCCTCGTACCGCTTGCGCAAGTACTCGACGTTGGCCTCGCCCCACACGAAGCTCATGTGCGGCGTCGAGTTGATGAACTGAGACGGCTCGGGCAGCTGGCCGGAACCGACGAGGTGCGACCAGAACTGGCGGGACACCTGGAACTGCTCGTTGACCTTCACCGCGCTCGAGATGTCGATCGTGCCGTCGGCTCGCTCGGGCGTGTAGTTGAGCTCACACAGGGCCGAATGGCCGGTGCCGGCGTTGTTCCACGGGTTCGAACTCTCGAGGGCGACATCGCCGAGACGCTCGTAGATCTGAATGTCCCAGCTCGGCTCCAGCTGCTTGAGCAGCATTCCGAGGGTTGCACTCATGATGCCTCCGCCGATGAGGGCGACATCCACGGGTTTACTCACCACTACAGTTTAGTGCTGGTTTACAGACCCAGTTTCGTCAGCTCGGCATCCATGCGGGTGGCCATAGCGGCGTAACCGGCATCGTTGGGGTGCAGACCGTCGGAGGCCATCCACTCGGGGTGCCCCTCGATCCAGTGGGATGCTCCGGGGATGTAGTCGGCGCCGATCGCGGCGGCGGCATCCCGCACCCACCCGATGATGACCTCCACCGATTCGGGGCGCCGGTCGGTGTACCAGAACGGTTCGACGACGATGAAACGGGCATCCGGAAGCGCGGTCGCCAGCCGGGTGAAGTCCTCGGTGATGCGCAAGCGGATCTGGTTGGCAGCTCGGTCGTAGCTGAAGTTGTCGTTCAGACCCATGGTGATGAATACGATGCTGGGGTCGTTGGCGATGACGAGCGCCGGGAGATCGCCCTCACCGTCAGTCGCACGGTTGTTGACGAATCCGAGGCCATTGACGCTCGGGTTGAACTCCTGCCAGCCGCGCTCCGCGCAGATGATCGACGACCAGCGCAGTGACGGGTCGCTCGCGCCGGTGCCGAGCGTGTACGAATCACCGTAGAAGGCGACGCGCGGCGCGTCCTCGTCGCCAGCCGGCGGTGTCACCGCAGTGCACCCGGCGAGCACGAGTACCAGCCCGAGGCCGAGCAGGAAGAGAGAGCGCATACCCGGTGTTCGGCGCCCGTCACCGTTCGGCTCGGTCTAGGCCGTCGCCGCGGCGAGGTCGGCAGCCACCAGCTCCGCGATCTGCACGGCGTTGAGGGCTGCGCCCTTGCGCAGGTTGTCGTTGCTGATGAACAGCGCAAGCCCACGGCCCTCAGGCACGCCCTCATCCTGGCGGATGCGACCCACGTAGCTCGGGTCCTTGCCGGCGGCCTCCAGCGGGGTCGGGATGTCGCTGAGCACAACGCCGGCCGCGCCGGCCAGCAGCTCGCGCGCACGCTCCGGGCTCACCGGCCTCGCAAACTCGGCGTTGATGCTCAGGGAGTGACCGGTGAACACGGGAACACGCACACAGGTGCCGCTGACCAGCAGGTCGGGCAGCTCGAGGATCTTGCGGCTCTCGTTGCGCAGCTTCTTCTCCTCGTCGGTCTCTCCCAGGCCGTCGTCGACGAGGTTGCCCGCGAACGGCACCACGTTGAAGGCGATGTTCTTCGGGAACTTCGACGGGGTCGGCATGATGACGGCCGAGCCGTCGTGCACGAGCTCGATCGCGTCCTGCGCGACGGCGGCCTTGGCCTGCTCGAGCAGCTCCTCGCCGCCCGCGAGACCTGCGCCGGAGACCGCCTGGTAGGTGCTGACGATCAGACGCTGGAGTCCCGCCTCGGCGTCGAGGACCTTGAGCACGGGCATCGCGGCCATCGTCGTGCAGTTGGGGTTGGCGATGATGCCCTTGCGGGCATCCTTGATCGCGTGGGGGTTGACCTCGCTGACGACCAGGGGAACATCCGGGTCCATGCGCCAGCCGGACGAGTTGTCGATGACGAGCACGCCCGCCTCGGCGAACCGCGGTGCCTGCGCCTTGCTGGTGGTGGCTCCCGCGGAGAAGATCGCGATGTCGAGGCCGGTCGGGTCTGCGGTCGCCGCATCCTCGACGAGGATCTCCTCACCCTTGAAGGGCAGGGTCGTGCCGGCGCTGCGCTCTGACGCGAAGAATCGGATCTCCTCGACCGGGAAGTCCCGCTCCTCCAGGAGACGACGCACGACGGCGCCCACTTGACCGGTGGCGCCCACGACGCCGATTCTCACACCGTTACTCATGGGAACAATTGTGGCATGCTCACGGCGCAGGCTCGGCGGAGTGAGCCGTCAGCGGCCGTCGAGATGCTGCCACACCGCGGTTTCGATACGCGGCTTCGCCGCTACTCAACCGGCGAAGGCGTCAGCGCCCGGTGCCGCCGTGCACGACCGCCTCGGTCTCACCATCGAGGCCGAACGCGGTGTGCACGACCCGCATCGCCTCGTTGAGCATGTCGGCGCGCGTCACAACCGAGATGCGGATCTCGCTCGTCGAGATCATCTCGATGTTGATGCCCGCGTCGGAGAGTGCGCGGAACAGTTGCGCCGAAACACCGGCACTCGTGCGCATCCCGGCGCCCACCACGGCGAGCTTGCCGATCTGGTCGTCGTACTGCAGCGACTGGAACCCGGCCGACTCCTGACCCGCCCGCAGCGCGGTGAGCACCTTCTCCCCCTCGACCTTCGGCAGCGTGAACGAGATGTCGGTGAGCCCGGTGGATGCGGCAGACACGTTCTGCACGATCATGTCGATGTTGGCCCCGGTCGAGGCCACGACCGTGAAGATCTCCGCCGCCTTGCCTGGCACGTCGGGAACACCCACGACGGTGATCTTCGCTTCGTTCAGGTCGCCCGCAACGCCCGTGATGATCGGTTCTTCCACGGCTACTCCTCCGTCAGTGTCGTACGAGTCAACGACCCAGGTGCCTTCGTTGTTGTTGAAGGATGACCGCACGTGCAGCGTCACCCCGTGCCGGCGGGCGTACTCGACCGCGCGGATGTACAGCACCTTCGCACCCGCCGCCGCGAGCTCCAGCATCTCCTCGCTGGTGACGCGATCGATCTTGTGTGCGCGGGGAACCACGCGCGGGTCAGCAGTGAAGATGCCGTCGACGTCGGTGTAGATCTCGCAGACATCAGCACCGAGGGCGGCAGCCAGGGCGACGGCGGTCGTGTCCGATCCGCCGCGGCCGAGAGTCGTGATGTCCTTGGTGTCGCGGTTGAACCCCTGGAACCCTGCGACGATGACGATCGCGCCCTCATCGAGAGCCTCGCGCAGGCGAGTCGGGGTGACATCGACGATGCGGGCGGAGCCGTGCCGGGCATCCGTGATCATGCCGGCCTGGCTGCCGGTGTACGAGCGGGCATCGACGCCCATGCTCTTGATCGCCATGGCCAGCAGAGCCATCGAGATGCGCTCGCCGGTGGTGAGCAGCATGTCCATCTCGCGGGGGTCGGGCATCGGGGTCACCTCGTGGGCGAGGTCGATGAGTTCATCGGTCGTGTCGCCCATCGCACTGACCGCAACGACGACGTCGTTTCCGGCCTTGCGCGTCTCGACGATGCGCTTGGCGACACGCTTGATGCTCTCGGCGTCGGCGACCGACGAACCGCCGAACTTCTGGACGATCAAGCTCACGTGTGGCTCCTGGAACTGGGGAATTCGGGCTTGGCCCGACCACCAATTCTAGGTGCTCGCTGGCGCTACCCTGTTGTGCATGACGCTCGAGGCATGGACGGACTTCAACGTCGCCGTGGCCGGTGCCACCGCGGCCCTTGCGGGACTGCTCATAGTCGCCCTCTCGGTCAACGTGGGCGAGATCGTGAAGGCCCCCACCCTGACCGCCCGGGCCGCCAGCGCGATCTCGACCCTCCTGCTCGGCCTCGTCGCCACCGCGTCGGGACTGATCCCCAGTCAGCCGCTCTGGGTGCTCGGGCTGGAACTCGCGCTCGCGACGATCGTGGCCTGGGTGCTGCAGGTGCACGCCATGGTCGCGCTGGGTCGCGACGGCCGGACGACCTCTGAGCACCTCGCCAAGTCGCTCGTGGGAATTGTGCCACTGGCCGGCTTCAGCGTCGGCAGCGTGATGCTGCTGCTCGGGATGCCCGGAGGCCTCTACGCCGTGGCCGCCGGCTGCGTGCTGGCCATCGTGGCCGCCGTGATCTTCTCGTGGGTGGCCCTCGTCGAGGTGCTGCGCTAGTTCTCGACGAGCCGTCGGCCCTCGAAGGCGCGGCCCAGAGTAACCTCGTCGGCGTACTCGAGGTCGCCGCCCACTGGCAGGCCCGACGCGAGGCGGGTGACCCGGAGCCCGGGCTGCACGAGCAGTCGCGTGAGGTAGGTCGCTGTCGCCTCACCCTCGAGGTTCGGGTCGGTCGCGATGATCACCTCGGTGACCGTGCCGTCATTGAGGCGGGTCAGCAGCTGGCGGATGCGCAGGTCGTCGGGGCCGATGCCGTCGATCGGACTGATCGCGCCGCCGAGCACGTGGTACAGGCCCTTGAACTCGCGGGTGCGCTCGATGGCGACGACATCCTTCGCCTCCTCGACCACGCAGATGGTGGCCGCCGAACGCCGCGGGTCACGGCAGATCGAACAGGTCTGCTCCTCGGTCACGTTGCCGCAGATGTCGCAGAAGCGCACCTTGTCCCGCACATCGCGCAACACCTCGGACAGGCGGGTGACGTCGAAGCTCTCCGTCTGCAGGATGTGGAAGGCGATGCGCTGAGCCGACTTCGGGCCGATACCGGGCAGACGGCCGAGCTCGTCGATGAGCTCCTGAACGATTCCGTCGTACATCAGTCGTCCGCCGGCCGCGGCACGACGCGGGGGGCGACATCGTGCTCCTCGATGAAGCTCGCGCCGAGAAGCTCACGCACCACCGACTCACCATAGCGAGCCTTGTCCGCGGGCTTCGCGGGTTCGGATGACGCCGCCGAAGCCTTCGCCGCGGGTGCGGGCGCTGGCGGCTCGGAGCCGGGGATCTCGGCAACCGCCCAGCCCTGCGCATCCTTCTCGGATACGGGCGGGGTCACACTCGTGGTCGGCGCCGCGGCGGGCGGTTCGGCCGACGCATCTGCCTTCGCGATGAACTTCACCCGCAGGCCGAGCACCTCGACGATGGCTCGACGCAGAACCTCACTCACGCCCTCGCCGGAACCTTGCGGCTGCTTGAAGCTGTCCACGTCGGCTTGACTCACGAAGCTCAGGGTGAGCACGTCACCGTCGAGCGCGCGAGCCGTGGCAGTGTAGACGACCGCCCAGGCGCTCATCTTCGTCTTCTGCACGGACTCGAGAACCTCGGGCCAGGCGTTGCGCAGTTGCTCGAGCGTGACCTCACCCGCCGCCTTCGCGGCGACGGGGGCGGTGGTCGAGTCTCCGGTGGTCGAGCTTGTCGAGACCGGTGCCTCGGCGGCCGGACGTTCGGTGGTCGAGCTCGTCGAGACCGGCGCCTCAGGGATCGCTGCCTCGGGGGTCTGCGCGGGCGGGGTCTCGACGCGCGCGACGCGCGCGACCTTCGCGGGCGCTACGCGGGCGACGGGAGCCGCGGCATCCTGCTCGACACCGATGCGCCGCTCAAGTCGCTCGACACGGGCAAGCGCGCCGCGTTCGGTGTCGTCGCTCGAGGGCACGAGCATGCGTGCGACCATGAGTTCGAGGTGCAGCCGCGGTGAGGTTGCACCCGTCATCTCGCTGAGCGCGGCGTTGACGACGTCGGCCGCCCGCGACAGCTCGGCGGTGCCGAAGGTGGTGGCCTGTTGGATCATGCGGTCGAGCTGATCCTGGGGCACGCCGCGCAGCACGGCCTGGGCGTTGCCCGAAGTGGCGGCCACGATGATGAGGTCGCGGAGGCGCTCGAGCAGGTCCTCGACGAAGCGACGGGGATCCTGGCCGGTCTGGATGACGCGATCCACCGAACCGAACGCGGCCGCGGCATCCCGTGCACCGAGCGCATCGACGACTTCGTCGAGCAGCGCACCGTGGGTGTAGCCCAGCAGGGCGACAGCGCGCTCGTAGTCGACGACGTCACCCTCGGAGCCGGCCATCAGCTGGTCAAGCAGGGAGAGGGTGTCGCGAACTGAGCCACCGCCGGCGCGCACGACGAGCGGCAGCACGCCGGGCTCAACGGTGACCTTCTCGCTGTCGCAGAGCGTCTGCACGTAGTCGAGCATCTGGGCGGGCGGCACCAGCCGGAACGGGTAGTGGTGGGTGCGCGACCGGATGGTGCCGATGACCTTCTCGGGCTCGGTGGTGGCGAAGATGAACTTCACGTGCTCCGGCGGCTCCTCGACGATCTTGAGCAGCGCGTTGAACCCCTGCGGCGTGACCATGTGCGCCTCGTCGAGGATGAAGATCTTGAAGCGATCGCGGGCGGGAGCGAAGACGGCGCGCTCGCGCAGGTCGCGGGCGTCATCCACACCGTTGTGGCTGGCGGCGTCGATCTCGACGACGTCGAGCGAGCCGCCGCCGTCGCGGGAGAGCTCGACGCAACTCGGGCAGACCCCGCACGGGGTGTCGGTCGGACCCTCGGCGCAGTTCAGACACCGGGCGAGGATGCGCGCGCTCGTGGTCTTGCCGCACCCGCGCGGACCGCTGAACAGATACGCGTGGTTGACGCGATCAGTGCGAAGCGCGGTGCGCAGCGGATCGGTCACCTGCGACTGGCCGATGAGCTCGGCGAACGTCTCTGGCCGATAACGGCGGTACAGGGCGGCAACCACGTGTCAAGAGTAGCTGCCGCCAGCGACGCTGGGGCCGTGGCATCCGCAGGCCCAGGCGCGAGGCGGGTCGCGATGTGTGCACAACGGCGGATACATCGGCGACACACCGTTCGAGTGTCCCCTTCGCCTGGCGTGGCGCGAGTTCGTCCGCGGTTGCGCCCGTCGATCCCCTCCTCACCATGACGGGTTGCTTGGCGGGTTGCGGATGCCGCGGCCCTCGCGCTCCGAAGGGCCGATGGCTTGGCATCCTCACACCATGACCTGGCTCTGCAATCGCGGGCACATCGCCTCGGCCCGGGACTTGGCCGCCATGGGCGTGAGCCGTCGTGCAGTCGGCGGCGCGGTCGCTGAGGGCCGTCTCATCCGCTGCCGTCGCGGGACATACGCCTGCGCGCACATCGATACGCACGAGGGCATCGCGGCTGCGGTGGGCGGTCGCATCGATTGCGTCTCCGCTCTCGCCCGGCACGAGAATGTGTGGACCGGGCCGTTAGCGCGCGAGCTGCACCTTCGAGTCGACCCTCGTTTCCACGCCGACGCGACCGCCGGTGCGGTGCTGCACTGGCGCGTCGCCCACGGCGAGTCCGGGCAACCACTTGAGGTTGCCCCCATCGATGCGCTGCTCCAGGCGATGACCTGCCTGTCTCGCTATGACGCACTCGCGGCGGTGGAGTCAGCTGTGCACCTTGGGTATCTGGGCGAGACGGACCTGGGTCGCCTGACCAAGCTGGCACCCCAGCGAATGCGGGTCATCCTGAAGCGATTGGACGTGCGATCGCAGTCGGGTTTGGAGACTTTCACGAGGCTGCAACTCCAGGACGCCGGACATCGCGTCGAGTGTCAGGTGCCCATCCCCGGCGCGGGCGTGCTCGATCTCCTCGTCGACGACTGCGTGGGGATCGAGACGGATGGCGAGAAGTGGCACGCCAACCGCTTCCACGCCGATCGCACGAAGGATGTCCTCATCGAGGCCTGGGGTATCCGCGTACTGCGCATCGGTCGGCCGCACATCTTCGACGAGTGGCCGACCACACTCGCCGCGATCGAGCGGATGGTTGCCGAATCGGCGCCGCGACTGCGTGCACAACTGCGGGGATTCTCATGACACACGGGCTTCGCGGGCAGCCGGTTCGGCGTTTCGCGCAAACGAGCCGCAGTTGTGCACGCAGCGGGGCGCGAGAGGGGTCGGGAGGCAGCGGGGTGCCCGCGGCCGCGGCCGCGCTACCCCAGCGCGGCGAGCGACTGGCGGGCGATCTCGAGTTCCTCGTTGGTGGGCACGACGAGCACGGCGACAGGCGAGTCGTCGGTGCTGATGCGGCGCGGCTCCGGCGAGCGCCTTGCGTTGCGCGCGGCATCCAGGTGGATGCCCAGGCCCCCGAGCCCCGCGAGCGCCCCCGCCCGAACATCGGGACTGTTCTCGCCGACCCCCGCGGTGAACACAACCGCGTCGACGCCGCCGAGCTGGGCGATGTAGGCGCCGAGGTAGTGGCGCAGACGGTGCACGTAGACGTCGAAGGCGAGACGGGACGCGGCATCCCCGGCCTTCATCGACTCCACCAGGTCGCGCATGTCACCGTGCCCGCTCAGCCCGAGGATGCCGCTGCGCCGGTTGAGCAGGGTGTCGAGTTCGGGCGTTCCGAGTCCTGCCTCCCGCGCGAGGTGGAACAGCGCGCCCGGGTCGAGGTCGCCGGAACGGGTGCCCATGACGAGACCCTCGAGCGGCGTCATCCCCATGGAGGTGTCAACCGACCTGCCGCCGGCGATTGCGCACGCCGATGCCCCGTTGCCGAGATGGAAGACGATGAGTCGCAGGTCACCGAGCGGGCGCTCGAGCACCTCGGCCGCCCGCCGCGAGACGTACTGGTACGACGTGCCGTGGAATCCGTAGCGGCGCACCGAGTGATCGGCGGCGACCTGCGCGTCGATCGCGTAGGTGTAGGCCGCCGGCGCGAGGCTCTGATGGAACGCCGTGTCGAACACCGCGACGTTGGGGATGCCGGGGAACGCCACCTGCGCGGCCCGGATACCGGCGAGGTTCGACGGGTTGTGCAGCGGCGCGAGCGACGACAGCTTCTCGATCGCCGCCTCGACCTCGGGCGTCACCACGGTCGCCGCGGAGAAGAGGTCGCCACCGTGCACCACGCGGTGACCGATGACGACCGGATGCTCGGCCCCGAGCATCCCGATGATGGAGGTCATCGCCTGCCGATGGTCGGCCGCGTCGCCACCGGCTTCGCCGATGCGCTCGACGATTCCGCGGCGAACGGACTCACCGGACTCGGCCTCGAGCAGCTCCCACTTGATCGACGATGAGCCGGAGTTGACGACGAAGGCGAGGGTCACGAGTCCTCCGCGGGGGTCTCGACGGGCTCGACCACCGCGGGCGACTCGACCACCGCAGGCGGCTCGACCACCGCGGGCGGCTCGACCACCGACTGCGCCTGAATCGCGGTTATCGCAACGGTGTTCACGATGTCGCGCACGAGCGCTCCGCGGGACAGGTCGTTGACCGGCTTGCGCAGGCCCTGCAGCACCGGGCCGATGGCCACTGCACCCGAGCTGCGCTGCACCGCCTTGTACGTGTTGTTGCCCGTGTTGAGGTCGGGGAAGATGAACACCGTCGCGCGGCCGGCGACCTGCGAGTCCGGCAGCTTCGCCTTGGCGACGGCCACGTCGGCGGCGGCGTCGTACTGGATCGGTCCGTCGAGCGGGAGGTCGGGCATCCGCTCGCGAACAATCGCAGTCGCCTCACGCACCTTGTCGACGTCGGCCCCCGTGCCTGACTCGCCGGTCGAGTACGACAGCATCGCGACGCGTGGCTCGATGCCGAACTGGCGCGCGGTCTGCGACGCGGAGATGGCGATGTCGGCGAGCTGCGGGGCTGTCGGGTCGGGCACGACGGCGCAGTCCCCGTAGACGAGCACTCGATCCTCGAGGGCCATGAAGAAGACGCTCGAGACGATGGAGACTCCGTCGGTGGTCTTGATGAACTCGAGCGCGGGCTTGATGGTGTGAGCGGTCGTGTGCGCCGCGCCGGAGACCATGCCGTCTGCGAGGCCGAAGTGCACCATCATCGTGCCGAAGTACGAGACGTCGGTGACGATGTCGCGCGCCGCCTCGATGGTCATGCCCTTGTGGGCGCGCAGCCTCGCGTACTCGGCCGCGAACTTCTCGTGAAGCTCGGGGTCGAAGGGACTCAGCACCTGGGCGGCGGAGACGTCGACACCCAGCCCGCTCGCTCGGGCCCGGATCTCCTGCTCGTCGCCGAGGATCGTGATGTCGACGACCGAGCGGCTCAGAAGGGTCGCCGCCGCCTGGAGGATGCGGTCGTCGCCGCCCTCGGGCAGCACGATGCGAGTCGGCACCGAGCGCGCCCGCTCGAGCAGCCCGTACTCGAACATGAGCGGAGTGACGGCCGACGACTCCCCTGCGCCGAGTTCGCGCAGTAGCAGCTCGGCGTCGACATGCTTGTCGAACAGCGCGAGGGCGGTGTCGATCTTGCGCTGGGCTGTGGCGGTGAGGCGGCCCCGGGTCTGCACGATCCGCTGCGCTGTCTCGTAGGTGCCGAACTCGGTGGTCACGATCGGCAGGGTCTCGTCGAGGCCGGCGATGAGTCGGTCGATGATGGGCGAGAGTTCGAATCCGCCGTTGAGCACGATGCCCGCCAGCGACGGGAACGTGCCCGAGGCGTGCGCGGTGAGGGCGGCGAGCAGCATCTCGCTTCGATCACCCGCGATCACCACGAGGGCGCCCTCCATGATGCGCGGAAGCACGTTCTCCATCGACATGCCCGCGATGACGATGCCAAGCACTTCGCGCGCCAGAAGCGCCTCGTCACCCTTCAGCAGGCGACCGTCGACCGCGCCCATGACGGCGCTCATGGTGGGTGCGACCAGATACGGATCCTCGGGTATCGCCCACGCGGGCACCCCCGACACGGATGCCACGGCATCCGCCACCGCGGCGAGCCGCTCCGGCTCGACCCGATTCGCCACGATCGCGAGGAGGCTGGCGTGCGCGTCGGCGAGTTCGGGCAGAGCGAGCTCGGCGACCTGCTTGAGTTCGTCGGCCGTGCGCGCCCGGGACTCGTCGGGTTCGCGCCCGGCGAGCACCAGCAGCACCGGCGCGCCCAGGTTGGCCGCGACGCGGGCGTTGAAGGCGAGCTCGGTCGGGGTGGCAACATCCGTGTAGTCCGACCCGACGATGACGACGGCGTCGCACTTGCGCTCGACCGACTTGAAGCGATCGACGATGCGGGAGAGGGCGGCATCCGGATTCTCGTGTACCTCCTCGTAGGAGACCCCGACACACTCGTCGTAGTCGAGAGTGACACCGTCTCGGGAGAGCAGCAGCTCGAGAACGAAGTCGGGCTCGGCCGTCGACCTCGTCACCGGGCGGAACACCCCGACCCGGGGCGTCGAGCGCAGGAGGGTGTCGAGCACACCGAGCGCGACTGACGACTTGCCGGAATGTCCCTCGGCCGACGCCAGGTAGATGCTCTTCGCCACGTTCCCACCCTAGGCGCGCGAACACCACCCGCACGAAGGACTTAAGTCACGCGGGCCGCGGGAGATGCCGCGGCGGGGGCTGGCAGAAAGCGGGGGGAGTAAGCCGCCAATCTCGGGAAGTCTCTTACACAGCCGAGCATCGCGAGGCATCGGGCGCAGCGAAGCTGCTTGCCCGAAAAACAATAGAGACCCCTCGCGCACCCGCCAGAGCCCGGTTACCCTTGCTACGTTTCCGTCCTGGGGGAGTTGGCCTGGATGGCGCCACGCGAGGAGCCATCACCGATTCTATCCCGCGACAGGCGGGAGCGCTTCGACCGGCTATGATTCCATGAGGCATTCCGCGAAGCTGCGGGGTGCTCGCCAGGAGAATTCGCCTAGTGGCCTATGGCGCACGCTTGGAAAGCGTGTTGGGTGAAAGCCCTCGGGGGTTCGAATCCCCCATTCTCCGCTGACGCACCAGATACTGATTCACGTTTCTTATACCGTGGGGGCACAGTGGTCGACGCAAGCCAGATGGCCAGCACGACCGTCCGGGTCGCTGCGCGCGGCTCGGTGCTTCGAAACACGATCTACGCGGCCGTCGCCGCGGGCATCCCCCTGTTCGGCGTGCTGTACTGGCTGTCACTTGCTCAGGGCAACTGGCTGCGCGTGCTCGTCGTTCAGGCGATCTACGTCGGTCTCTTCGCGCTCATCGCGGTGCGCCACTTCGGCGCCTACGTCGAGGTGACCTCGACCACGGTCACCAAGCAGGCGCTGTTCGTGCGCAGCACGCTCGACCGATCGGATGTGGCATCCAGCTACCTTGTCGACACCCACGCCTCGAATTCGGCCGAGTTGCTGCCGCAGCTGCTGGTGCTCGATGCCACGGGCGGGCGGCTGATGCGGATGCGCGGCACGTTCTGGTCGCGCGACGACATGCTGCGCATCGCCGAGGCGATCGGAGCTCCGCTGACCGTGGAGACCCAGCCGATGACGTTGAAGGAGTTCTACGCCCTGCGACCCGGCACCGCCTATTGGTACGAGGGCAAACTGTCGCTCGCCATCGCGGGCATCGTTCTCGCGTTCGGATTCGCCTATGTCGCAGTCACCTGGTTGATGGCGGCGATCGGCGTGCCGAGCGTGTGGAGCCTGTGACCGGCGTGAAGCGCTTGCGGCCGCACAGCCACCTCTTCCGGGAGGGGATCATTGCCGTCATTCTCTTCATGACGCCGGTGTTCGTCGTGCTCTACGTGATCACCCTCAGCAACGGACGCTGGCTCGCGGTGTTCGTACTCCAAGTCATCGTTACCCTCCTGGTCGTGCTGGCCGCGTGGGGGTACTTCGGGGTCGCCATCTGGGTGAGCCCCGAGGCGATCTCTGAACGCGGATTCTTCGGCGGGAAGACCACGTTCGCCCGCGAGCAACTCGGCTCGATCGTGATCGCCGAAACCCAGACGGCGTCGAGCGCGGAGACGACCACGCAACTCTTCGTGTGCGACGCGGACGGCAAGGGGCTGGTGAGGATGCGCGGTCAATTCTGGAGCCGCGAGAACATGGAACTGGTGCGCACGACGCTCGACCTGCCGGCCACCGAGTTCGACGACGCCGTCACGACCCGGGAGCTGCGCCGCGACTTCCCGCAACTGCTCTACGGCTTCGAACGGCACCCGGTGCTCGCCGCCCTCGTCTTCACCGCCGCGATCGTCGTCGTGGCGGGCCTGGTCATGGGATTCCTGTTCCTCGCAGGCGTGCGGTGACCCTCCGCTACTTGCGCTTGAGGGTGGAGAAGATCCCCCGCAGCACTTCCCGCACGACGGTCTGACCCCCGCGCGAACCGAGGAAGTCACCGATCGGGTTGTCATCCCGACGGGTCGTGCGTGTGGTCGTGCGGGTGGTGGTCTTGGGCTTGGATGAGCGCTCCATGTCGCGCACGGCCCGGTCGTAGTCCGCCTTGACCTTCGCCGCCTCGCGCGCCTGCGCGGCGGCCACCTTGTCCGCCTCGCGGCGGGCATCCGCTTCGGCCGCAGCGTTCATCTTGACCGCGAGGATCTCGCGCGCGGAGTCGCGATCGACGACCGTGCCGTAGGTGCCGTAGAGCGGGGACGCGTCGACGGTAGCCTGCATCCGATCGGCAGGGGTCGGCGCCATCGACCCCTGCGGGGCTCGTAGACGCGTCCACGCCACAGGAGATGGCGCACCCTTCTCGTTCATCACCGTGATTATCGCCTCGCCGATGGCGAGTTCGGTGAGCACCTGCTTCAGGTCGTAGCCCGAGGTCGGGTAGGTCGACACCGTGGCCTTCAGCGCCTTGGCGTCGTCGGGCGTGTGCGCGCGCAACTGGTGCTGCACGCGCGACCCGATCTGGGCGAGCACGTCGGCGGGCACATCCTTGGGCGTCTGAGTGACGAAGAAGATGCCGACACCCTTCGAGCGGATCAGCCGGATCGTCTGGGTGATCGAGTCGATGAAGTCCTTGGATGCTCCGTTGAAGAGCAGGTGCGCCTCGTCGAAGAAGAACACCAGCTTCGGCTTGTCGATGTCACCGACCTCGGGCAGATCGTTGAACAGGTCGGCCAGCAGCCACATGAGGAAGGTCGAGAACAGCGCCGGCTTGTCCTGAACTCCCGGGATCTCGAGCAGGCTCACGATGCCCTTGCCCTGATCGTTGGTGCGCAGGAACAGCGCCGTGTCGATCTCGGGCTCCCCGAAGAAGACGTCGGCACCCTGGTCGGCGAACGAGATCAGCTCTCTCAGGATGACCCCCGCCGTCGCACCGCTCAGCCCGCCGAGGCTCTTCAGCTCGGGCTTGCCCTCGTCGCTGACGAGCCACTGGAGCACGGCGCGCAGGTCGCTGAGATCCACGAGCGGCAGGCCGGCCTGGTCGGCGTAGTGGAACACGAGTCCGAGGCTCGACTCCTGCGTCGGGTTGAGACCCAACACCTTGGAGAGCAGCAGCGGACCGAAGCTCGACACGGTGGCGCGGATGGGAACACCGATGCCCTGACCGCCGAGCGTGTAGTACTCGGTGGGGGTCGCGCTCGCCTTCCAGTGCTGGCCGATCGACCTGGTGCGATCGAGAAGCTTGTCGTTGGACTCCCCCGGGCTCGCGATGCCCGACAGGTCGCCCTTGATGTCGGCAGCGAAGACCGGCACTCCGTTGGCGGAGAGCTGCTCGGCGAGCACCTGCAGGGTCTTGGTCTTGCCGGTTCCGGTGGCACCGGCCACCAGTCCGTGGCGATTGACCATGGCGATCGGGATGCGCACGGGCACGTCGGGAAGCGGACCACCGTTGACCAGCGCTCCCATCTCCAGCGCGGGGCCATCGAAGGCGTAGCCGGCGCGGATGCTCGCGACCTCGTCGGCGGCCAGGGGGCCGTCCGTCGATCTCGTCTTGGCTGCTACGGAGGGCGTCTCGACAGGCTCGACCACCGCCGGTGTAGCTGCGGCCGCCGCCGCGGTTGCGGCCGCGAGGGCCGCCTCGGCCTCGGCCAGGGCCTTCTTGGCGGCCTCTACTTGTGCTGCGGCATCCGTCATGCAGCCAGTGTATTGATGCCGTCTCGTTCATAACTCCTGCAGAACGGCGTCCTGCCCCCGCACGAGCGCCCAAGTCTCGGGCTGCGCGCTCGTGTCACCGGCAATCTGCAGGAGTTATCGACACGATGCGGCGATCGGCAAGCACCGCGGAGGGACTCAGCTGGTCGAGATGCCGAGGGTTCCCGACGGCAGTTCGACGAAGCCCAGCCGATCGTAGAACGCGCGGGCGGGGAGGTTCGCGGGATCCATGGTCAGATGCAGGCCCGGGATTCCGCGGCGCGCCAATTCGGCCCGCAGCGTGTCGATCAGCGCACGTCCGCACCCCTGCCCCTGGAGCTCGGGGAGCAGGTCGATGTGCAGGTGCGCCGGGAACTGGTCGACCTCCGGCACGAGCATCCGCTCGGGACCGACTCCCATCGCGACGATCGGAGCGTCGGTGGGAGAGGGTTCGGGGTACTTGGATGTGAAAGCCGGCACCCACTCCTGGCGCACCCGCTCCACGAATGCGCGAGTGTCGGCTGCTGCGATCACGTAGCCGGCGACCCGGTCGCCAACGTCGACCACGAACGCGAGGTCGGGTTGGAACGCGAGGTAGGGCCCGGCGAACACGTCGGGCATGAGGTCATCGCTGGAGTAGATGCCCGTAGCATCCCCACCGGCAGCGGCCGTGCGCACGCACACGTCGTAGACGTCAGCTCGGTCGGCTGGGCGGTAGAGCCGGATCTCGACAGGCTCGATCACCGGTGTATCGCCTCGATCACCGGTGTGACCCCTCGACCACCGGTGCGCTCACCCCTCGCGCAGGCCCCAGGGCTGACCGTAGCCGCCCTCGGCGACCGGCAGAGCCATGAGGTCGAGGAACGGCTTCGCGTCGAAAGCCTCCGGCCCGAGCACGCCGGTTCCGGTCCATGCGCCGGTCGACAGCAGCTCGAGCGCGATCACCGGGTTGAGGGCGGTCTGCCAGACGACGCACTGGCTCTCGTACTCGGCCATCGTCCACTCGTTGTCGCTCACGTGATAGAGGTAGACCTCACGCGCTTCTCCGTCGACGCCTGTGCCGGTGACCCAGAGGCCGGCGCAAGTCTTGCCGGTCATCCGCGGCCCGAGAGTTGCGGGGTCGGGCAGACCGGCCGCGACGACGTCGCGCGGGGCGACCATGACCGGGCCGTTCGCCGAGCGCACCTTGAGCGGCTCGGTCTTGTCGAGCCCCAGCTGGTGCAGGGTCTTGAGGATGCCGATGAACTCGTTACCCAACCCGTACTTGAACGTGACGCGCTTGGCGTCGACCCAGCGCGGCATGAGCAGCACTTCCTCGTGCTCGACATTGACGCACTCGACAGGGCCGATGCCCTCCGGGAACTCGAAGACCTCGGGCTCGCTGAACGGCGGTGTCGTGTACCAGCCGCGATCCTTCTCCCAGATCACCGGCGGGTTGAGGCACTCCTCGATGGTCGTCCAGATCGAGAAGCTGGGGGCGAAGATCTCGTTACCCGCCTCGTCGCGCACCACGAGGTTCGCGCCGTCGCGGGTGCCGAGCTCGTCGATCTCGCTGAACAGGTGATCGGCCGCGTACCGCGCGAACACGTCGCTGAGTCCGGGCTCGACACCCATCCCCACGAGCGCGAGGCGACCGGCGGTCTCCCAGTCGGGCGCCTGAGCGAACTGGTCGTCACCCAGCTTGACGCCGGTCTCCTCATGCGGGTTCGTCGGATGCGGCTCGGACAGGCTCATGGCCATGTCGAGGTAATCGGCACCCGCGGCGAGCGCCCCCGCGAAGATCGTGGGCACGAACTTGGGTTCGACGGCGTTCATGACATGGGTTGCGCCGTGCTCCCGCGCGACGGATGCCACGCTGTCGGGGTTCGACGCATCGATCTGCGCCGCGACGAATCGGCCGCCCTGAGTGCCGTGCTTCGCCTCGATCCACGAGATGGTGCGCTCGGCACGGGACAGGTCGTAGTCACTGACGATCATGGTCTCGAAGAAGTCGCGACGGGCCGCGATCTTCGCGATGGCGTCACCGACGCCGCCGGCGCCGACAAGGAGGATTCTCATGGCTCGACGCTATCGGGACTCGACGCTCGCCGCCACGAATCATCCCCAAGACGCGGCGCGAAAGCGGCGAAGAGAATCACCGAAACCCCAGCACCGAGAAGCGCGCCGCCCACCGTGTCGCTGACCCAGTGGGCGCCGAGATAGGTGCGACTGAGCGCCATGACGAGCACGTACACGGCCCCCGCGACCCACACCCACGCCCGCCCGACGATGAACGCGATGGCGACGGCGATGGTCGCGGCGTTCGCTACGTGGCCTGAGGGGAACGATCCCGGATCGACGTGCACCAGGATGTCGCTGGGTCGAGCACGTCCGAAAGTTACCTTCAGCACCTGCACGAGGACCGCGCTCGTCGCCGAGGCGACCAGGAAGTACAGAGCCGACCAGGGCCGCCTCAACACCATGAGCAGCACCGTCACAGCGATGGGAACGAGGAGCGTGCCGAACCAACCGCCTCCGAGGAAGTTCATGACGAGCGAAGGAACCAGCCAGATTTGGCTGCGGTGCTCGATCACCTCCTCCATCCATTCGGTGTCGAACTTGAATGGACTGGCCCGCACCGTCACAATCACGCCGATCCCGACGACGAGGATCAGGGCGGCAATGCCCGCGAGCAAGGCGGGGCGACGCGGCGGTGACTGAGTGATGGCGGACCTCCTTCTCGTACGATGGTCATCCGATGGCCACCTCTCTCGCGCTAGCTATGGTAGGCGCATGGCCACGGATCGAGTCGACAGCGTGCGGCGGCGCAACCTTTCAGTGATTCTTGAGCTTGTACATCGCGGGCAGTCGCCGTCGCGCGCCGACCTCACGGCGTTCACCGGGCTCAACCGTTCCACCGTCGGCGCGCTCGTCGCGGAGCTGGCCGCGCTCAACCTCGTTGTCGAGACGGAACCCACTGCCACCAGCCGGGCAGGTCGACCGTCGCCCAGAGTCGGTCCAGCTGAAGGATTCGCCGTGATTGCGATCAATCCGGAGGTTGATGCCATCACTGCGGGTGTCGTGGGGCTCGGCGCCCGGGTCGTACAGCGGATTCGACGCGACGTCTCAGCACCCCCTTCGCCGGATGACGCCGCCGCTATCATCGTGGACCTCGTTCGCCAGCTCCGCGATTCCCACCCGAGCCTCAGACTGGATGCGATCGGCCTGGCGATCCCTGGCCTGGTGCGTGCGGCAGACGGCCACGTGCGGTGGGCACCCCATCTGGGTTGGCGCGAGGTGCCATTCACCCGGATCGTGCAGGACGCGGTCGGACTGCCCACCTTCGCGGACAATGATGCGACGGTGGGCGCCCATGCCGAGTGGCTGTTCGGTGCTGGACGTGGGGTGGCCGAGTTGATCTACCTCAACGGGGGCGCGAGCGGAATCGGCGGCGGGGCGGTGGTGCGTGGACAGCCCCTCGGCGGCGCCCATGGGTACGCAGGGGAATTCGGCCAGAACCGCCCAGGACTCGACGACGCCAGGGACCGAGCCACCCCGCATGGCACCTTGGAGGACGAGGTCAGCCGCGCACGACTCCTGGCTGTTCTCGGGCTCGAATCCGCCGATGAACCCACGCTGCGGGAAGCGCTCCTCGCAACCACGGATCCTGCCGCACATGACGAAGTCGGTCGCCAGCAGCGCATTCTCGCAGTTGCACTCGCCAATGCCATCAACGTCTTCAACCCCGAGTTGGTCGTGCTCGGCGGGTTCCTGGCGTCCGTGCTCGAGTGGGACGCCGATGCTCTCGAGCGAGCCATCCAGTCATCGACGGTTCCGGCAGCATGGGAGGGTGTCACGATCCTTCCTGCCGCGCTGGGCGAGAATCGGCTGCTGATCGGGGCAGCCGAGCTGGCTTTCGCTCCCTTGCTGAGGGATCCCGGCCGCATCCTCACCAGCTAGCCCCGACACGTTGCCAACTCAGAATGCATGGGATATGTTGGTGCGCGCAACATTCGTTCGATGACGAGCCTTCGGGAGACCCACCATGACCACCCCCACCAAATCCGACAAGTTCTCCTTCGGGCTCTGGACGATCGGCTACAACGGTGCCGACCCGTTCGGCGGCCCCACTCGTGCACCCCTCGACGTGGTGCACGCGGTCGAGAAGCTAGCCGAGCTCGGCGCCTACGGCCTGACGTTCCACGACGACGACCTGTATGCGTTCGGCTCAACCGACGCCGAGCGCCAGAAGCAGATCGACCGCCTCACCAAGGCGCTCGCCGACACCGGCCTGATCATCCCCATGATCACCACCAACCTGTTCAGCCAGCCCGTCTTCAAGGACGGCGGCTTCACCAGCAATGACCGCGCTGTGCGCCGCTTCGCGCTGCGCAAGGTGCTGCGCAACATCGACCTCGCCGCCGAACTCGGTGCGAAGACGTTCGTGATGTGGGGCGGCCGTGAGGGCGCCGAATACGACGCGGCCAAGGACATCCGCCAGGCGCTCGAGCGCTACCGCGAGGCCGTCAACCTGCTCGGCGACTACGTCACCGACAAGGGCTACGACCTGCGCTTCGCGATCGAGCCGAAGCCGAACGAGCCCCGCGGCGACATCCTGCTGCCGACCGTCGGCCACGCCCTCGCGTTCATCAACTCGCTGGAGCGCCCCGAGCTCGTCGGCCTCAACCCCGAGGTCGGCCACGAGCAGATGGCGGGCCTTAACTTCACCGCCGGCATCGCGCAGGCGCTGTACCACGACAAGCTCTTCCACATCGACCTCAACGGCCAGCGCGGCATCAAGTACGACCAGGACTTGGTCTTCGGCCACGGCGACCTGCACAACGCCTTTGCGCTCGTCGACCTGCTCGAGAACGGCGGCCCCAACGGAGGCCAGGCCTACACCGGCCCGCGCCACTTCGACTACAAGCCCAGCCGCACCGAGGACGAGACCGGAGTCTGGGACTCCGCCGCGGCCAACATGCGGACGTACCTGCTGCTCAAGGAGCGGGCAGCGGCGTTCCGTGCCGACCCCGAGGTGCAGGCCGCCCTGGCCGCGTCGCGGGTCGACGAACTGTCGCAGCCGACCGCGCCCGAGGGCTACAAGGCTCTGCTTGCCGACCGTTCGGCGTACGAGGACTTCGACCCGAGCGTCTACTTCAACGGCAAGGGCTTCGGCTTCGTGCGCCTGCAGCAGTTGGCCACCGAGCACCTCATGGGCGCCCGCTAGCCAATGTCCGCCGTCTCGCACTTCCTCCCCCGCCCCGTGTTCATAACTCCTGCAGAATTCACCCTCGCGGTGGATTTTGCGGCGTGTCGGCCCTCCAGCCGGTCGCTTTGCAGGAGTTATGAACCGGCGGAAGGGAAGGGCGAGCCATGACGCTGGTAGCCGGGGTCGACTCGTCGACCCAGTCCTGCAAGGTCGTCATCGTGGATGCCGCCACCGGCGCCCTCGTGCGCGAGGGCCGCGCGGCTCACCCCGCCGGCACCGAGGTCGACCCCGAGGCCTGGTGGGATGCCCTCCAGACCGCTATCGCGGCGGCCGGGGGACTCGACGACGTGAGTGCTGTGTCCGTTGGCGGGCAGCAGCACGGCATGGTCGCGCTCGATGCTGACGGGCGCGTCATCCGGCCCGCCCTGCTCTGGAACGACACCCGCTCGGCGCAGGCTGCGGCAGACCTGACGGCGGAGGTTCCCGCCATCGCCGAGCGCACCGGGTCGGTGCCGGTCGCGAGTTTTACGTCGACGAAGCTGCGCTGGCTGCGCGACGCCGAGCCGGAGAACGCCGAGCGGGTTGCGGCCGTCGCCCTCCCGCACGACTGGCTGACCTGGCGGCTGCGCGGTTTCGGACCCGAGAACCCGCGGCTCGACGAGCTCACGACCGACCGATCCGACGCGAGCGGCACCGGCTACTTCAACTCCGTCACCGGCGAGTACGACTTGGAGCTGCTGGAGCGCGCCCTCGGGCACTCGGCGATCCTTCCCCGGGTGCTCGGCCCGCACGAGTCGGCGGGCACGGTCGGTGACCTCGTCGTCGGTCCCGGTGCCGGCGACAATGCCGGTGCCGCGCTGGGGCTCGGCGCGGTGGCCGGTGATGTGATCGTGTCGATCGGCACCAGCGGCACGGTCTTCGCGGTCACCGGTTCGGCCGCCCGCGACGCGACAGGCGCCGTGGCGGGCTTCGCCGACGCCAGCGGACTGTTTCTGCCGCTCGTGGCGACGCTCAACGCCGCCCGCATCCTCGACTCGATCGCGGGCCTCCTCGGGGTCGACCATTCCGAACTCGGCGACCTTGCGCTGACGGCCCAACCCGGCGCGGGCGGCCTCGTGCTCCAGCCCTACTTCGAGGGCGAGCGCACCCCCAACCTTCCGGATGCCACGGCAACCCTCTTCGGGATGACCCTGGCCTCCACCACCCGCCACAACCTCGCTCGCGCCGCCATCGAGGGCCTGCTGTGCGGACTGGCCGACGGACTCGACGCGCTCAGGCGCACCGGCGTCGTCGCCGAGCGCATCCTGCTCATCGGGGGCGCGGCGCAGAACCCGGCCGTCTCGGCGATCGCCGCTCAGGTGTTCGACTGCCCGGTCGTGGTTCCGCACCCGGGCGAGTACGTCGCTCTCGGGGCGGCGGTGCAGGCCGCGTGGACGCTGACCGGCACACGCCCGGCCTGGGAGGTCCCCCTCGTCGGGGCGCCCGCTCCCGACTACCACCCGGTGATTCGCGAGCAGTACGCAGCCCACCTCTCCTAGGCTCATCCCGGATAACAACCGAGGAGAACCATGCCGCGCACCGATCTCACGCTCGACGAGCTGAGGGCCTATCGCTCAGCGGCCGAGGCGCCGGCTGACTTCGACGAGTTCTGGGATCGCACCCTCGCCGAGTCACGGGCGGCGGGCGGCGACGTCACGCTGGTGCCCGCCGACTCCCCCGTGAGTGAACTCGTGGTCGAGGACCTCACGTTCGCGGGGTTCGGGGGTGAGCCCATCCGGGGCTGGGTGATCAGGCCACGGGATGCGGCACCCCGAGCGACCGTGGTGCAGTACCTCGGCTATGGCGGCGGGCGCGGGCTGGCGCACGAGCACCTCCAGTGGGCGTCCAGCGGCTTCGTCCACGTCGTCATGGACACCCGCGGGCAGGGCAGCGCCTGGGGAACCGGCGGCGACACCCCGGACCCGCACGGTTCGGGGCCGGCGTTTCCCGGGTTCATGACCCGCGGCATCCAGTCTCGTGAGACCTACTACTACCGCAGGGTGTTCACCGACGCAGTGCGCCTCATCGACGCGGTGCGCGAGTTCGACTTCGTCGACCCGACCGCCGTGGCCGTGACCGGGGGCAGCCAAGGCGGCGCGATCAGCCTTGCCGTCGCCGGACTGGTTCCCGGCTTGCGAGCCGTGATGCCGGATGTCCCGTTCCTCTGCGACTTCCGTCGGTCGGTCGAACTGACCCCAGACGCCCCCTTCACCGAGTTGCGCAATTACCTGGCCATCCACCGCGACGTCGTGGACGAGACGTTCGCGACACTCGCCTATTTCGACGGCGTCAACTTCGCCCGCCGCGCCACCGCACCCGCGCGCTTCTCGGTGGCCCTCATGGACCCGATAGTGCTGCCGTCGACGGTCTTCGCCGCCTACAACGACTACGCCGGCGACGACCGCGAGATCGACGTGTACCCCTACAACGGACATGAGGGCGGGCAGGGTCATCAATGGGTTACACAAGCACGATGGCTGGCCGAGCGCTCGCGGTAGGCGAGACCCGGCCAGCCATCTGAGCTGTCGCGAGGAGTTGACTGCTAGCGCAGCAGGGTCGCTCCCGAGCGCTTGCGCGAGATGGCATCCACGGTCGCGGCGAGAATCAGAACGCCGCCGGTCACGAGGAAGTTGACGCCGGCCGGGAGGCCGAGCAGGCCGAGCCCGTTCGAGATCACTGCGATCACCAGGGCGCCGATGGCCGCGTGGATGAGACGCCCACGGCCACCGAAGAGGCTCACGCCACCGACGACCGCAGCCGCGACACCGCTCAGCACGATCTGGCTTCCCGAGGATGCCGTCACGACGCCGATGCGGCTCGCGTCGAAGAGGCCGGCCACCACCGCGAGAGTCGAGCAGACGATGAAGGCGGACATCTTGATTCCCGCGACCTTGATGCCTGCGCGACGCGCGGCCTCGGGGTTTCCACCCACGGCATAGAGGTGTCGTCCGTACCGGGTGCGATCCAGGATGAACGTTCCTGCCCACAGCAGCCCGACAGCGATCGGAACCACGATCGGCACACCCTCGATCGCGTCGTGCGCGATCGGCACGCCGTTGAGCGAGCCGCGGCCCGCCGCCCGGTCCACGCTCATCAGTGCGACGAAGAGCGCTCCACCGACTGCGAGAGCCCCGATCCGCGCCCACATCAGAGTGAGCGGGCGATTGAGCACGCCAGCGCGCCTGCGGCGTGCGCGATCCCACACCGAGATGAGGATGTCGATCACGATGGCGACGGCGAGCAACACCCAGCCCGTGACGATGGGCAGGTTCTTGTTCATGATCGCCGAGATCTCGGGCGTCTCGATGCGGTACGCACCGCCGGTTCCGATGATCAGCAGCTGGAGACCGGGGATCGCCAGGAAGAGGCCCAGGGTTACCACGAACGACGGGATCCCCACGCGCGCCACGAAGAATCCGATGAAGGTTCCGATGAGCATTCCCACCGCGAAGGCGATGAGGAGCGCGAGAATCCAGTTCATCTGGATGTTGTGCACGAGCACGACGAACACGCTCGCCGTCACGCCCGACGTCACACCCGCAGACAGGTCGATCTCGCCGAGCAGGATCACGAAGACCAGCGCCATCGCCAGGGTCATGAGCGTCGCGGTCTGGGTGAGCAGGTTCGCGAGGTTGAGCGGAGTGAAGAAGTTCCCGCTCAGGAAGGAGAACAGGATGATGAGTACGACGAACCCGCCGAGCGCCGGAAGCGCGCCCATCTCACCCTGTCGCACACGGCGGAAGTAGTTGACGACCTGATCGCCGATGCCACCTTCGTACCCACTGCCGATGACCGGGGGCGGGCTGACCGGTGTACTCATGCGAGGGTTCCTTCGTAGGTCTTGCTGCCGGTGATGTAGCCGACAACGTCATCGTTGTTGGTGTTCTTGGTCTCGAGATCGGCGACCATCTGGCCGAGGTACAGCACGCTGATGTAGTCAGCGACCGCGAAGACGTCGGCGAGGTTGTGACTGATGATGATCACCGCGACACCCGAGTCGGCGAGGCGACGCACGAGGTGGAGCACCTGCTCCGTCTGTGCGACGCCGAGAGCGGCTGTGGGCTCGTCGAGGATGACCACTTTGGCGTTCTTGAGCACGGAGCGTGCGATCGCGACGGTCTGGCGCTGTCCGCCGGACAACGACGACACCTTCTGGCGAACGGACTTGACGGTGCGAACCGACAGCGACTGGAGCGTCTCCGAGGCCTGCCGTTCCATGACGCCCTCGTCGAGGGTGCCGGCCGAGGTCTCCTCGCGGCCGAGGAACATGTTCTGCACGATGTCGAGGTTCTCGCACAGGGCGAGATCCTGGTAGACGACCTCGATGCCAAGCGCTGCGGCTTCGCGGGGGGTGTGCAGGTGAACGACCTCCCCCGCAAAACGAACCTCGCCAGAGTCGTAGGGCTGCACTCCGGCGAGGCCCTTCACGAGGGTGGACTTGCCAGCGCCGTTGTCGCCGACGAGAGCCGTGACCTTGCCGGCGTAAGCGCGGAGGTTCACCCCCTTGAGCACTTCCACCGGGCCGAAGCTCTTCACCACGCCCGACAATTCGATAACTGGCACGTCCATGCCGATTCCTTCCATTGTCACGGGCCCCATCGCCCGCGACATCAGTGTGCCACTGTCGTGGCGAGTTCTGGTCTACGGAATGAGGGACTCCGCGCCGACCCGCAGGTCGACGCGGAGCCCCTCAGACGTGGGTGTTACTTGACGCCGTACTTCTCGCACGCCGCCTTGACCGCGTCGGTGCAGATGTCAGCAGCGCTGGCATCTCCTGCATCGACAACGGACTGCACCTTGTCGGGTCCGACCAGGATCGGGACCACCGACTGGAACGGGGTGCCATCGTCGAGCTTGTTGTTGACGGTCGGCTTCTCGCCCTTCAGCAGCGCGATGGCGAGGTCAGACGCCGCCGCAGCCTCGAGGGAGAACGGCTTGTAGACCGTAGCGGTCTGCTTGCCGAGGAGCACGTTCTGGAGACCGGCGATGGATGCGTCCTGGCCGGAGACCGGGACAACCTTGCCGTTCTTGTCCAGAACCGCGATCACAGCAGCTGCGTTCGAGTCGTTGGCGACCCAGACCGCGTCAATGTTGCCGTTGAGGGCGGTGTAGGCCTGCTCGAAGCCGGTACCGGCCGTGGGCGGGTCCCAGGTGCCGGGGGTCTCGAACGCGGGCTTGATACCGGCGGCCTCCATGACGGAAACAGCTCCATCGTGGAAGAACGCGGCGTTGCCGTCCTTCGGGTCTCCACCGACGTACACGACCGAAGCGGTGGCCGGGTCCTTGCCAACAGCCGCGAGACCGTCGAGGATCGACTGTCCCTCGAGCGCGCCGACCTGGAAGTTGTCGAAGGAGACGTAGTAGTCAGCTCCGGCGATCGGGCGGTCGTAGGCGATGACCGGGATGCCCTGAGCCTTGGCCTTCTCGGCAACCTGGACTCCGGCGCCGTTGTAGTCGACGAGGATCATCACGCCACAGCCCTGAGCGAGCTGCTGGTCGGCGATCGTCGCGTACTTGGACTCGTCGCCTCCCGCGTTCTGGATGTCGGACGTGAAGCCAGCATCGGTGAATGCCTTCTCGAGAGCAGGACGGTCACCGGACTCCCAGCGCGGCGACGAAGCCGTGTCGGGAAGGATGATGCAGGCGCGAGCTGCGGCGGTGTCGCCGCCGCCCGTGGCAGCGGAACAGCCCGACAGCAGCAACGCTGAGGCGGTCGCCGCGACGGCGATTGAGATCAATGAAGACTTCTTCACGTCACTCCCTTTCTGTGGTGTGAGGCGGAACTCCTCGAGTACCACTGTCGGCTTTGAGCAGTGGCAGGACGATTGTGCATGAGTTCAATGCTTGAAGATAGAAAATCGGGAAACTCGAAGGTAACGAATTGGTATCGGAAGCCGGAATTTCCCGGAATTCCGGGGGTTAGAGCGCTCCCAGTCGAAACTGTCGGCATTCACTCACGTTCCATTGCTTGAACCCAAGGCTTGGTTTTCGCCAGGGCTGCCTTCCGGAAGGCAGAAGAGGATATTCTGTGGCGGTGAGTAGCGGAAACCCAACGCCGGGTTCTCAGACTTCACTACGCGAAGCCAACCGGGCCCGCATTGTGGCGTCCCTGAAGCGCCACGGCCATCTCACCCAGGTCGAACTCGCCGGTTCGACAGGGCTGTCTCCGGCGACGGTATCGAACATCGTCAAGGAGTTGGCGGCATCCGGGGTTCTGAATACCGCCGTCACCTCGCGGTCGGGTCGGCGCGCGACCGAGGTAACGCTCGCGCGACAGCTTGGACTGGTTGCCGGGCTCCACTTCTCGAGCCGGCACCTTCGCGTCGCGATCAGCGACGTCGGGCGCACGATCGTGGTCGAGAACCACGTGCCGCTCGCGCTCGACCATCGGCACGATCGCGAACTCGACCGTGCGGCCCTGCTGCTGAGCGACATGCTCGAGTCGGTCAACGCATCGTTCGACGACCTGCTCGCGGTGGGCATGGCGGTGCCCGTGCCCATCGACTCCCGCAACGGCATGGTGGCAACCCCTGGCCTGCTTCGAGGCTGGGAGAACGTGCCGATCGCCGAATCCCTGCGCACGCGTATCGAGGTGCCGGTCTTCGTCGACAACGAAGCCAACCTGGGCGGGCTCGCCGAGGTCAGGTTCGGGGCGGCCCGCGGCGCCGACGTCGCCGCCTACATCGAGGTCGGCCACAGCATCAGCGCTGGCCTGCTCATCGACGGGGCGCTGTTCCGCGGCGTCACCGGCAAGGCCGGCCAGATCGGACACGTGACCATCGACGAGAACGGCCCGATCTGCCGCTGCGGTGGCCGGGGCTGCCTCGACACCCTCGCGAGCGGGCCGGCCCTGCTGGAGCTCTTCCGGGATGACCCGGGGATGCAGCGCATGAGCGACCTGCTCGTCATGGCCGAAGCGGGTGATGCCAGTGCCAGGCGGGTGATCGCCGACGCCGGCCGCCACATCGGCACCGCCGCCGCGAGCCTGTGCAACCTGTTCGACCCGCAGCTGCTCGTTCTGGGCGGCGAACTCTCCCAGGCCGGCGAGACCCTGCTCGCGCCGTTGCGCCACGCTCTCGAACGATCGGCGCTCGCCGGCCGGGACGGCGTGCCCGAAGTCGTTCAGGGCGAGCTCGGCGATCGAGCTGAACTTCTCGGCTGCCTGGCCCTGGCCATCGAGAACGTCGGCGTCGGCACCGACGTCGGCACCACCTACCGACCCTGACCACCACCACCCCACCACCACCAGGAGCCGTTCAATGAAGAACACCCGCCGCGGCGCAGCACTACTGCTCGCCGCCGCCCTCATCGGGGCGGTTCTGACGGGATGCTCGGCGCCCGAAAGCTCTGCGCTGAAGATCGCGCTGCTCCTGCCCGAGTCGCGTACGGCACGGTATGAGGCGTTCGACCGGCCCTTCTTCGAGGAGCGCATCCACGAACTCGGCGACTACACCGTGCTCTATTCGAACGCCGATCAGGATGCCGCCAAGCAGCAGTCCCAGGCCGAGGCGGCCCTGGCCTCGGGCGTCGCCGTGCTGGTACTCGACCCGGTCGACTCGGCCGCCGCCGTGAGCATCGTCGTCGCGGCCAACGCTCAGGGGGTTCCCGTGATCGCCTACGACCGGTACATCGAGGGGGGCGAACTCGCCTACTTCATCTCCTTCGACAACGAGCGGATCGGTGCGCTGCAGGCGGAGGCGCTCGTCGGAGAACTGCGTGCGCGCGGCCTGCGCGGCGGCATCCTCATGGTCAACGGCTCGCCCACCGACAGCAACTCACGCGAGTTCAAGGAGGGCGCGGAGGCGGTGCTCAGGGCGAGTGAATTCCCGATCCTCGCCGAGTTCGACACCCCCGACTGGAGTCCCAATCAGGCGCAGGACTGGGTGGCCGGCCAGATCACCGAGCACGTGAACGACCTGGTCGGCGTGTACGCGGCCAACGACGGAACCGCGGGCGGCGCGGTCGCCGCTCTCAAGGCGGCCAATGTCGATCCCCTGCCGGTGGTGACGGGCCAGGATGCCGAGCTGGCGGCAATCCAGCGCATCGTCTCCGGCGACCAGTACATGACGGTCTACAAGGACGTGCGATCCGAGGCCAACCTGGCCGCCGAGATCGCCGTCAAGCTCGCCACCGGGCAGCGGGTGGTCGGCGACATGACGCGTGACGGCACCCCGACAACCCTCCTCGACGTGCAGGTGGTCAGCGCGGACAGCGTGCTGCACACCGTCGTCGCCGACGGCATCTACACGCCAGCTCAGATCTGCACCGCCGAGTACGCCCGGGCGTGCAAGGTCTACGGAATCCTATGAACGAGGAGACGCCGATGAACTATCGATCGCCGATACCCGCGCGCACTCGCACTCGCACCACCGATCACGTGCTCGAACTGCGCGGCATCAGCAAGCGCTTCGGCGCCGTGCGCGCGCTGTCCGAGGTGGACCTCGATGTGTACGGCGGCGAGGTCGTGGCCATCGTGGGCGACAATGGTGCCGGCAAGTCCACCCTCGTGAAGATCCTCTCCGGCGTACACCCGCAAGACAGCGGCACCATCAAGTTCGAGGGGACCGCCGTGTCGATCCCCACCCCCACTGCGGCCCGCGACCTCGGCATCGAGACCGTGTACCAGGACCTATCCCTGTGCGACAACCTCGATGTCGTGAGCAACCTGTGGCTCGGCCGGGAGCTGCGCACCGGCGGTCGGCTCGACGAAGTCGAGATGGAGCAGAGGTCATGGATGCTGCTGCGCGAGCTGAGTGCGCGCATCCCCTCGGTACGCGTTCCGGTCGCCGCCCTCTCCGGCGGACAGCGCCAGACCGTCGCCATCGCCCGCTCGCTCATCGGCAATCCGCGGGTCGTGATCCTCGATGAGCCGACGGCGGCACTCGGAGTGGCTCAGACGGCTGAGGTGCTGAACCTGATCGAGCGGCTGCGCGAGCGCGGGCTCGGCGTCATCCTGATCAGTCACAACATCGCCGACGTGCTCGCCGTCGCCGACCGGGTCGTCGTGCTGCGACTGGGGCGCAACGGTGGCGAATTCCGCGTGGCAGACACCACAAGCGAGATGATCATCGCTGCGATCACAGGCGCGAGCGATCTCGCCGCCCGGCGCGGCCCGACCCCCCTGCGCAGCGCATGACCGTCGATCGTGCGCCTCTCGACGCCAGTGATGAGCGGGGCCTGCTCCCCGAGGGCATCCGCGCCGCTGCGGGCAACCTGGTGGCGCGGATACGCGGCGGTGACCTCGGTGCCGCACCCGTCATCGCCGGACTGCTGCTCATCTGGATCGTCTTCCAGCTGCTCAATCCGAACTTCCTGTCCAGCACCAACCTGGTGAACCTCACCATGCAGAGCGCCGCCCTCGGCACCTCGGCCATCGGTGTAGTGCTCGTGCTACTGCTCGGCGAGATCGATATCTCGGTCGGCTCGGTGAGCGGTCTCGCCTCCGCGATTCTCGCTGTGGGCTACGTTCAGATGGGCCTGCCGATCGCCCTGGTGATCGTTGCAGCCCTGGCGACCGGCGCCCTGATCGGGCTGGCCTTCGGACTGCTGCGCACGCGATTCGGTGTGCCGAGCTTCATCATCACGCTGGCAGGGCTCCTGGCCATCCTGGGCTTCCAATTGTTCGTACTGGGCAAGACCGGCTCGATCAACATCCCCTTCGACTCATGGATCGTGCAATTCGGCCAGCAGTGGTTCCTCCCCCCGTGGGCCTCGTACTCCCTGCTCGGGGTCTCGGTGCTGCTGTTCGCGGTGAGCCAGTACAGCAACTCGCGACGACGGGATGCGGCCGGGCTGAACTCCACCTCGACCATGCTCATCGTCGTGCGCAGCGTGGTCCTGCTCGTGGTGCTCGGTGTCGCCATCTGGTACCTGAACCTCACCCGCGGGGTCGGGGCCATGTTCGCGCTCTTCATCAGCCTCGCGGTCGTGATGCACTTCGTGCTGACTCGCACCCGCTGGGGCCGCTCGGTGTATGCCGTGGGAGGCAACGTCGAGGCGGCGAGGAGGGCGGGCATCCGAGTCAACCGGGTCTACATCTCGGTGTTCATGCTGTGCTCGATGTTCGCCGCGCTGGGCGGTGTCTTCGCTGCCGCTCGGCTGGCGGCCGCCAATCAGGGAAGCGGCGGCGCCGACGCCAATCTCACGGCGATCGCGGCAGCCGTGATCGGCGGCACGAGTCTCTTCGGTGGCCGCGGCTCCGCGTTCTCGGCCGTGCTGGGCATCCTCGTGATCATGTCGATCACGTCGGGGTTGACACTCATCAACCCCGACTCGAGCATTCGCTACGTGATCACCGGTGCTGTGCTGCTCTTCGCGGTCGTCATCGACTCGTTGTCGCGGCGCTCACGAGCCGCAGCGGGTCGCGCCTGACGCCTTGAGTCAACCCGATCGGCCCCTGCTCCGGAAGGAGAAGGGGCCGATCGGCTTGCCTGGAGGTGTGACTAGCGGCCGCCCGCGCGACGCTTGTTGAAGACGTCGAAGGCGACTGCGAACAGGAGCACGAGACCCTTGACGGCCTGCTGCCACTCGATGCCGATACCGAGGATCGACATACCGTTGTTGAGCACACCGATGATCAGACCACCGATGATGGCTCCGCCGATGGTGCCGACGCCGCCCTGAACGGCCGCGCCACCGATGAACGCCGCGGAGATGGCCTCGAGCTCGAAGCCGTCACCGGCCTTCGGTCCCGCGAGGTTCAGTCGAGCGGTGAACACGAGGCCGGCGAGGGCCGCGAGGAATCCCATGTTGACGAAGATCAGGAAGTCGACGCGACGGGTCTTGACACCGCTGAGCTCTGCAGCGTGACGGTTGCCACCGATCGCGTAGACGTGGCGGCCGAAGACACTGCGGTTGGTGACGATGCCGTAGATCATCACGAGCACGGCGAGGATGATCAGAGTAACCGGGATGCCCTTGAAGGTGGCGAGCGCGTACGCGAATGCCAGCACACCCACCGTGACCAGCACGAGCTTGGCGATGAACCAGGCGATCGGCTCGACGTCCTGGCCGTAGCTCTGGCGGCCAGCGCGCGAGCGCACCTGCTGCACGACGAGGCCCACGATCGCGATCACCGCGATACCCATGGTCAACGGATCGACCGGGAACTCCCCGAAGACATTCGTCAGGAAGCCGTTACCGAGAGCTCGATACTCCTCGGGGAATGAGCCGATGTTCGAGTTGCCGAGTACCACTAGAGCAAGGCCGCGGAAGATGAGCATGCCCGCCAAGGTGACGATGAACGCGGGTATGCCCACATAGGCGATCCAGAATCCCTGCCACGCCCCGACCAGCGCACCGATGAGCAGCGACAGGATGATGGCGATCCACCACGGCAACTCCATCTTGACCGCGAAGACACCGGACACGGCACCGATGAACGCGGCGACCGAGCCGACCGAGAGGTCGATGTGGCCGGCGACGATCACGATCACCATTCCGATGGCCAGAATCAGGATGTACCCGTTCTGCACGATCAGGTTGGAGATGTTCTGCGGCCGGAGCAGGATGCCCTGGGTGAGAATCGAGAACAGCACCACCACGGCGATGAGGGCGATGAAGATGCCGTTCTTGCCGAGGTCGGTGATGACGTGGCTGATCGCGGAGGTGGCCCGGTTCTTGGGCGGACCCACCTGCTCCACGAGAGTGTCGTTGTCGCTCATTGCTATGTACTCCTAGTGCAATGCCCCTCGCTCAGCGAGGAGCCTCCATGGTCATGAGTTTGATGAGTGCTTCGGGTGAGGCCTTCTCGATGGGGAGTTCGCCGGTGATCCGGCCTTCGGAGATCGCGTAGATGCGGTCGCAGATTCCCAGAAGTTCGGGCAGCTCGGAGGAGATGACGATGATGCCCTTACCCTCCGAGGCCAGGCGGTTGATGATCGTGTAGATTTCGTACTTCGCGCCGACGTCGATACCGCGGGTCGGTTCATCCAGAATCAGCACATCGGGGTTCGAGTAGATCCACTTCGACAGAACGACCTTCTGCTGGTTGCCGCCGGAGAGCTTGCCCGTCTTCGACAGCACCGACGGCGCCTTGATGTTCATGCTCTTGCGGTACTCGTTGGCGACCTTGTACTCCTCGTTGTCGTTGACGAGGCCGAGGCGCGAGAGCTTGCCGAGGGACGCCATCGAGATGTTGCGCTTGATGTCCTCGATGAGGTTGAGACCGTAGACCTTGCGGTCCTCGGTCGCGTAGGCGATGCCGTTGTCAATCGCCTCGGCCACGGTGCGGGTCTGGATCTCCTCGCCGTCCTTGAAGACCTTGCCGGAGATGCGGCTGCCGTAGCTCTTGCCGAACAGGCTCATCGCGAACTCGGTGCGACCGGCTCCCATGAGGCCTGCGAGGCCGACGATCTCGCCGCGCTTGACGTTGAGGTTGATGTTGTCGACCATGACCCGGCTCGGGTCCTGCGGGTGATGCGCCGTCCAGTTCTCGACGCGCAGGATCTCCTCGCCGATGTGCGGGGTGTGGTCGGGGTAGCGGTGCTCGAGGTCGCGACCGACCATGTCCTTGATGATGCGCTCTTCGGTGACATCCTTCTTGGCGATCGTCTCGATCGTCTTGCCGTCGCGGATGACCGTGACCGAGTCCGAGATCTTCTTGATCTCGTTGAGCTTGTGGCTGATGATGATCGACGTGATGCCTTGCTCCTTGAGGTGCAGGATCAGGCTCAGCAGGTGGTCGGAGTCGTCGTCGTTGAGGGCCGCGGTCGGCTCGTCGAGGATGAGCAGCTTGACGCGCTTCGACAGCGCCTTCGCGATCTCGACGAGCTGCTGCTTGCCGACACCCAGGTCGCGGATCTTGGTGGTGGGGTTCTCCCGCAGACCGACGCGGGCGAGAAGCTTCGCGGCCTCGCTGTTGGTCTTGTTCCAGTCGATCAGACCGAACGCGCCCTTGACCTCGTTGTTGAGGAAGATGTTCTCCGCAATGGAGAGGTAGGGGCTGAGAGCCAGCTCCTGGTGAATGATGACGATGCCTTTGGCTTCGCTGTGACGGATGTCGCTGAACTCGACGACCTCGTTCTCGAAGACGATATCGCCCTCATATGTGCCGTGGGGGTACACACCGGACAGCACCTTCATGAGGGTGGACTTGCCAGCACCGTTCTCGCCGCAGATGGCGTGGATCTCGCCGCGAGCAACCTCGAGCGTGACATCCTGCAGTGCCTTGACGCCGGGGAATGTCTTGGTGATGGACCGCATCTCCAGGATGTTCGTTGTCACTTCTGGCCCGACTTCCTTGTAGTGGCTGGATTTCAGAGTAGTGGAGGGGGTGCTGATGGTGGGGGAGAATTCTCTCCCCCACCATCAGTGAGTGGAACTAGCTGAGAGTGTCAGTCCTCGTTAGAGGCCGATCTCCGCAGCGGTCCAGTAACCGGTGTCGACCAGGGCTTCCTTGACGTTGTCCTTGGTGACCTGAACCGGCTGGAGCAGGTACGACGGCACAACGAGCTTGCCGTTGTCGTACGTGGTGGTGTCGTTGATCTCCGGCTCGTCACCGTTCAGAACGGCGACAGCCATACCGGCTGCAACCTTCGCGAGCTCGCGAGTGTCCTTGAAGATGGTGGCGTACTGCTCACCGGCGAGGATCGCCTTGACCGAGTCGACCTCGGCGTCCTGGCCCGAGATGATCGGCCATTCTGCACCCACCGTGTAGCCGGCGTCGGTCAGCGCGGAGATGATTCCACGCGACAGGCCGTCGTACGGGCTCAGAACAGCGTTGACCTTGCTGCCGTCGGAGTAGTTCGCCGTGAGGAGGTCCTCCATGCGGCTCTGGGCAACTTCGCCGTCCCAACGGAGGGTGGCTGCCTGCTCGATGTCGGTCTGACCCGACTTCACGACGAGCGTTCCGTCATCGATCAGCGGCTGGAGCACGTCCATGGCGCCGTTGAAGAAGAAGAATGCGTTGTTGTCGTCGAGCGAACCGGCGAACAGCTCGATGTTGAACGGGCCCTTGGGCGCGTCAGCGATCGGGGTGCCGTCGAGCTCCGTCAGGCCGAGGCCGTTCAGGAGGGTCCAGGCCTGCTGCTGTCCAACGAGGAAGTTGTCGAACGTGGCGTAGTAGTTCACGTTCTCCGAGTCGCGGATGAGGCGGTCGTAGGCGATGACCGGGATGCCACCGTCAGCGGCCTCCTGGAGAACGCTCGTGAGCGTGGTGCCGTCGATCGCGGCGATGATCAGGACCTTTGCGCCCTTGGTGATCATGTTCTCGACCTGGCTCACCTGGGTGGGGATGTCGTCCTCGGCGTACTGGAGGTCAACGGTGAATCCCTCAGCCTCAAGGGTGTCCTTGAGTGCGTTGCCGTCGGCGATCCAACGCTCCGACGACTTGGTCGGCATTGCAACGCCGATGAGGCCGCTTTCGCCACCGCTGCCACTGTCAGCAGCCGGGGCGCAGGCCGCGAGGCCGGCAACCAGGGCACCGGCAGCAACGAGAGAGATGATGCTTCTCTTCTTCACTGTGTTTCCTTTCGATTGATGGACGTCGTTGTCGTTGTGGTGCATGCACCCGATCTCGTCCATGAAGATCGGGTCTCTGACCGGAACGAATCCCGGGGAGTCTGGGGGGTCACGACAGGGCTCCCTGCGGAGCCTGGCCGTATACGTTCTGATAGCGCTCGAAGAGCGAGTCGATGGCATCCTGCGGGATGGAGATGAGTGCGCCGCCCGCGCGGGCGAGGTGCACTGTGCGCGCGACATCCTCGACCATGACGGCGGCCTTCACCGCGTCGCGAGCGGTGCTGCCGATCGTGAACGGGCCGTGGCCCTGCATGAGCACGGCCCGCGAGCGGTGCCCGGACAGGGTCTCGACGATTCCACGACCGATCGAGTCATCCCCGATGATCGCGAACGGACCGACGGGGATCGGCCCACCGAACTCGTCGGCCATCGCAGTGAGCACGCAGGGGATCTCCTCGCCGCGGGCGGCCCAGGCCGTCGCATAAGGGGAGTGAGTGTGAACGACGCCACCGACGTGCGCCATGTGACGGTAGACGTAGGCGTGAGCGGCGGTGTCGCTCGACGGCTCGCGCTCGCTTCCGGGAGTGCCCGGGATGACGACGCCATCCAGGTCGCAGACGATCATGTTCTCGGGGCTCAACTCGGCGTAGGAGACACCGCTCGGCTTGATCACGAAGACATCGGCGCCGGGCACGCGGCCGGAGACATTTCCCCCGGTCCAGGTCACCAGACCGTTGCGAACCAGCTCGCCGTGAAGGGCGGCCACCTCGTCACGAGTCCGCGCGATGGCGACCTCGATCTCGGGGCTGAACGCGCTCATGTGACTCCATCGTCTGGTGCTCGACTGCGGTGGGACGGTCATGCGAACGAATGTGACCGTTTCGCATAACGTTGATCAGATTACACGCGAAACGGTCACATCTGTCAAGCGTGCAGGTCACCGATCGGTCACGATTGGCTGAGAACGCGGCTCACGACGAAGCTGGGCCCGGCGAGAGCGCCAGCTAGAGCGCCGCGGTCGAGCGACGCACCACGAGCTCCGGCGTGATCTGAGCCTGATCGACACGCGTGCCCTGCAACTCCGCGAGCAGAAGTGAGACGGCGCGACGCCCGATCTCGGCGAAGTTCTGCCGAATGGTCGTCAGCGGCGGGTAGAAGTGCGCGGCCTCCGGAATGTCATCGAACCCGACGACGCTGATGTCGCCCGGCACCGACAACCCCGAGTCCCAGCACGCGTGCATGAACCCCAGCGCCATCTGATCGTTGCCCGCGAACAGCGCCGTGAAGTCGCGGAACCGCAGCAACTCGAGACCCGCGTAGTAGCCGAAGTGCGCTGTCCAGTCACCCAGGATCGGGGCACGGGTGCGCAGGTCAGCATCATTGACCGCGTTCAGGTAGCCCTGCATGCGGGCGTCGGCCTCGATCCAGTCCCGCGGGCCCGAGATGTGCATGATCTCGGTATGACCGAGGTCGATGAGGTGCTGGGTCGCCAGTCGCGCGCCCGCCACCTGGTCGATGGACATGGTGTGGTCGGCCTCGCCCATGTCGGCGTTCTGCAGGGTCACGTAGGGCACGTCGATGTGCAGTTCCCGGATCGCCTCGAGCACGCGAACCTGCGGGGCGATGACGACGAGCGCCTCCACGGCCTGGGTCAGCAACTGGTCGAGGGCGACCCGGATCGACGTGTACTCGCTCGACGCGATGCTCGTCACCGTGATGCGGTAGCCGGCCTCCCGCGCAGCGTGCTCGATCGCGGTGACGCTGGTCGAGGGTCCGTAGTCCGCCGTCTGCGCGGTGAGAACGCCGATCGTGCGCGAGCGGCTCGTGACCAGCGCACGGGCGGCCTGGTTGGGCCGGTATCCGATCTCGGTGATGACGTCGAGAACGCGCTGCTTCGTCGTCTCACGGATGCTCGGATGCTCGTTGAGCACGCGCGACACCGTCTGGTATGACACCCCGGCCAACCTCGCGACGTCGCGGATATTCGGCGCGCGAACCTTCTCTGGTTCCATGTGGTTCGTCCCGCGCTCCATTGCTTGTGTACGTTCACATTCTCAACCCCATTATGCACGGGGCGGGGTGGACGCGTAGACGCTGGAGGTACTACATCCCCTGGGCGAGGCGGTAGTACGCCGCGTTCCAGCGGACCTCCTTCTGGAAGTCCTTGAGGGTTGTGTCGTTGTCGATGACGAGCAGTTCCGCGCCGGCCATCTCCGCGAAGTCGCGGAAGACATCCACGCTCACTGCCGTCGACATCACCGTGTGGTGAGCCGCGCCCGCCGTGAGCCAGCACGCCGCGCTCGTGGCGAAGTCGGGGGCGGGCTTCCAGACCGCGCGCCCCACCGGCAGCTTGGGCATGGGCTCGTCGAGCGGCACGTTCTCCACCACGTTGGCGACCAGCCTGAAGCGGTCGCGCATGTCGCTCATGGCGACCACGACGGCCGGGCCCGAGTCGGCAGTGAAGACCAGGCGCACCGGGTCCTCCTTGCCGCCGATGCCGAGCGGGTGGATCTCGAGGCTGGGCTTCGCGGTCGTCAGCGACGGGCTCACTTCGAGCATGTGCGCACCGAGGATCTTCTCCTCGCCGGGAGTGAGGTGGTAGGTGTAGTCCTCCATGAGGGATGCCCCACCCGGCAGCCCAGCGCCCATCACGTTCGCCACCCGCACGAGGATCGCCGTCTTCCAGTCGCCCTCGGCACCGAAGCCGTAGCCGTCGGCCATGAGCCGTTGCACCGCGAGGCCCGGAAGCTGGCGCAGCGCCCCGAGGTCTTCGAAGCTCGTGGTGAAGGCGGAGAATCCGCCAGCTTCGAGGAACGACCGCAGGCCCAGCTCGATGGCCGCGCCGTAGCGCAGCGAGTCGTGGCGGTCGCCGTCCTTGAGGAGTTCGGGAACGACGTCGTAGGCGGCCAGGTATTCGTCGACCAGCGCATCGATGTCGGCCTCGGAGGCCGCGTGCACCGCATCCGCGAGCTCGTTGACTCCCCAGGTGTTGACCTGCACGCCGAAACGGATCTCGGCCTCGGTCTTGTCGCCCTCGGTGACTGCGACGAAGCGCATGTTGTCGCCGAAGCGGGCGAGCTTCATCGAGCGGGCGGCGGCCCAGCCCGACGCTGCGCGCGACCAGGTGCCGATCGAGGCGGTGACGGCGGGGTTGCTCGCGTGACCGACGACGGTCTTGCGGGGCACCGACATGCGGCTGAGGATGTAGGCGTGCTCCCGGTCGCCGTGCGCGGCCTGGTTGAGGTTCATGAAGTCGAAGTCGATGTCGCTCCACGGCAGCGCGACGTTCGCCTGGGTGTGCAGGTGCAGCAGCGGCTTGTCGAGGGCGTTGAGGCCGTGGATCCACATCTTCGACGGGCTGAAGGTGTGAGCCCAGGTGATGACACCGATCACACTGTCGTCGGCATTGGCGTCGAGCATCGCACGACGGATCGCATCGGAGCTCTTGAGCACCGGCTTCCACTCGATGGTGACCGGGATGTCGCTCGACGCGGCGAGCTGGGCAACGACCGCCTTGCTCTGCTCGGCGACCTGCGCGAGGGTCTCGGGGCCGTAGAGATCCTGGCTGCCGGTGAGGAACCAGACGACGTTCTTCTTCAGGTCGGGGATGATGCTGCGGCTCATGCGGGTGTCCTTGGATTGTGGTTGATCAAAGTGACGCGGCGGCGGCGCGCTCGATGGCGAGCCCCGCGCGATAACGATCGAGATAGGAGGCGAAACCGGTGACGTCGTCGGGGTAGGGTTCGACGACCGTGAAGGTGGCGCCACGGAAGACATGGCCCTGGAGGTAGTCAGCGAGCGACTGGGTGCCCCCGGATGCCGCGAACGACGCGAGCACGGCAATCCCCCACGCGCCACCCTCCGACGCCGTCTCGGCGACTGACACGGGTGCGCCCAGCGCGGCAGCGAGGAAGCGCTGGGCCACTCCTGCCGTGCGGAACACCCCGCCATGGGCAAACATGCGGTCGAGCACGACGCCCTCCTCGTCGAGCACCGACATGCCGAGGCTGAGGGTGGCGAACACCCCGTACAGCTGCGCGCGCATGAGGTTGCCGAGCGTGAACCGGCTGTCGTTCGTGCGGACGACGAGAGGCCGCCCCTCGTCGAGGCCGGCGATCGGCTCCCCGGCGAGTTGGTTGTACGCGAGGATGCCACCGGCGTCCGCCTCGCCGTCCAGAGCCTCAGTGAAGAGAGCCGCGTAGGCGGCGTCGGCGGTGACGGGCTGGCCCGCGGCATCCGCGAATCGGCGGAAGATCGAGACCCAGGCGGCCAGCTCGCTCGCACCGTTGTTGCAGTGCACCATGGCCACCGGGTCGCCTGCGGGGGTGGTTACCACGTCGAGCTCCTCGTGCACCGCGGCAAGCGGACGTTCGAGCACGACCATCGCGAAGATGCTGGTGCCGGCGCTGACGTTGCCTGCGCGCGGGGCGACCGAGTTGGTGGCGACCATGCCCGTGCCCGCGTCGCCCTCGGGCGGGCAGAACGGGATGCCCGGCGCAAGCACCCCGCTGGGGTCGAGCAGTGCCGCCCCCTGGGTGCTCAGGACTCCCGCAGGGCGCCCGGCGGGCAGCACCTCGGGTAGCAGGTCGGCGAGCTGCCACGGCGCGCGGTCGCCCACGAGGCGGTCGTAGGTCGCCACGAGGGCGGAATCGTAGCCGCGGGCGGCGTCGTCGATGGGGAACATGCCGGAGGCGTCACCGACCCCGAGAACTCGCTCTCCGGTGAGCTTCCAGTGCACGTAACCGGCAAGGGTGGTTATCGTCGTGATCGCGGCAACGTGGGGCTCGGCGTCGATCACGGCCTGGTGCAGGTGCGCGATCGACCAGCGCAGCGGGATGTTCACGCTGAACGCAGCCGTCAGTTCGGCGGCCGCCGGCCCGGTGGAGGTGTTGCGCCAGGTGCGGAACGGCACGAGCAGCTCGTCGTTCGCGTCGAAGGCAAGGTAGCCGTGCATCATCGCCGAGACGCCGATCGCGCCGAAGGTCGTCGGGCGCAGGCCGTACCGCGTCTCGGCGTCATCGGCGAGCGCGGCATAAGCCGCCGCGAGGCCGGCCCAGACATCGTCGAGGGCGTAGCTCCAGCGGCCGTCGATGAGCTGGTTCTCCCACTCGAACTCCCCCACCGCGAGCACGACCGACGGGTCCTCGCCGACGAGGCAGGCCTTGATGCGGGTCGATCCGAACTCGATCCCCAGCGAGGTGCGCGCCTCGCGGATCTGCGCGGCAGCGCTGGAGTCTGCGGTCATCGTCGTTCGTCCTCACCCTGGCCGTACACGTTCTGGTAGCGATCGAACAGCCGGTCGATCGAGTCCTGCGGGATCGGGATGAGCGGCCCGGCCTCGCGCGCGAGGTGCACTGTGCGCGCGACATCCTCGACCATGACCGCGGCCTTGACCGCGTCCCTGGCGCTCGTGCCGATCGTGAACGGGCCGTGATTGCGCATCAGCACGGCCCGGGAGCGGTGCCCGGACAGGGTCTCGACGATGCCACGACCGATCGAGTCATCCCCGATGATGGCGAACGGGCCCACCGGGATCGGCCCACCGAACTCGTCGGCCATGGCAGTGATCACACACGGGATCTCCTCGCCGCGGGCGGCCCACGCGGTCGCATAGGTGGAGTGGGTGTGAACGACGCCACCCACCCAGGGCATGTTCCGGTAGATGTAGGCGTGGGCAGCCGTGTCGCTGGACGGCGACCGGTCGCTGCCGGGCGTGCCCGGGATGACGCTGCCGTCGAGATCGCAGAGGATCATGTTGGCCGGCTCGAGGTCGTCGTAGTCGACGCCCGAGGGCTTGATGACGAACAGGTCGGCACCGGGGACCCTGCCCGAGACGTTGCCGCCCGTCCAGACGACGAGGTTGTTGCGCACCAGTTCGTAGTGCAGGTGCGCCACCTCGTCGCGCACCGCGGCGATGGATGCCTCGACAGCGAGGCTGAAGGTCTTCACGGTTGGCGATGTTACCGGTAACAACTCCGCGCCGTCAAGGTCACTCACGGTGCCTGCCTCGGTGCCGCGGTCGACGCGCGCACCACCAGCTCGGGCTCGATCAGGCGACGCTGCGGCACCTCGAGTCCCTCGAGCTCGCCGAGCAGGGTCTCGACGCTGAGTCGCCCGAGCGCGCGGAAATCCTGGCGCACGGTCGTCAGCGGCGGCAGGAAGTGGCGAGCATCCGGCACGTCGTCGAAGCCGACGACGCTCACGTCCTGCGGAACCCGGATGCCCGACTCGGCGAGCGCGTGGATGAGCCCGAGGGCCATGCGGTCGTTGGCAGCGAACACCGCCGTGACCTCGGGCGGCAGGGTGCGGCCGACGTCGTATCCCGAGTCGGAGGTCCAGTCGCCGACGGCAACGGGGCGCGGCGAAGCGCCGGCGGCCACGAGCTGCTCGCGCCAGACCTGTTCTCGGGCGCGGGCATCCAGCCAGTCGAGGGGGCCCGCCAGGTGCAGGATGTCGCGGTGCCCGAGCGCGATCAGATGCTGCATGGCGAGGCTGGCCCCGAGCCGCTGGTCGACGGACAGGGTGAGCAGGTCGGGTTCGGGCTCCGGCTTGACGACGAGAGTGGGGATGCCCGTGGAGCCCTCACGCAGCAGATCGATCGAGTCGGTGCGCGGGCTGATGAGGCAGAGCGCGTCGATGCCGATCGCCGCGAGCGACTCGAGGGCGTCATGCGGCGTGACGGCTCGGTCGACCGCGATCGAGGACACGGTGTAGCCGCGGTCGTGGGCAGCGTCCTCGATGGCGCGCAGCGTGCTGCCGGGGCCGAACTCGACGACACTGTCGACGATGACACCGATGCGGCGGGTCGTTCGGCTGGCGAGCGCGCGGGCCGCGCTGTTGGGGCGGTAGTTGAGTTGGCGCATCACCTCGAGCACCCGCTCGCGGGTGGCGGGCGCGATGCTGGGGTGATCGTTGATCACCCGCGAGACCGTCATGTGCGAGACGCCGGCGAGCGTCGCGACCTGGCGGATGTTGGCCGCCTTCGGAGTGTTCGCCGCCGTGCTCATGTCGGCGACTCTAGTGCCCTCCCCTTCCGTGGGTGGTCACCTGTGGTCGGAATGGCGGCCTCCATACCGACCATAGGTGACCACTCAGCCAGTGTTGCCGAGTGCGCGCACAATCGCGGTCCTCACCGATCTCAGCGCCTTCGCTCGCGCTGCAGTCAAGGGAGATTGTGCGGGTCGCACCAGAAACGGGATCATGATCTCTCCCCGACCTGGGACAGCTACCACCAACACCAGTCGGTCGCAGGTGAGGGAGTTGACTGTCTCGGCGCCCTCCTGAAGCCCAATTCCGACCAGATTGCTTCGTGGAATGGTCAGCACCCTAGCGCGCGTCGGCGCTCCCTGCCACAGGGTCGCGCCTTGGCGGTCGAATGACCAGAACACGCCGTACCGGATGCGGTCGATCGTCGTGCCATCCAACTGGGCGAGCCCGAACTCGAGAGGGGCTGTCCTCATCGAGGCGACCAGCACGCCATTTGGTGATGCTCGACGAATGGCTCGATTTCGGGCGGCTCCGATGGCAAGCAGAATCGAGCTCGGCACCGTCACGAGGATCGCGGTGCTGCTGAACAGAATTGCCAATACCTGGGGACCCGCGTCGCCGGCAGACACCGCCTCACCAATTGATCGTGTCAGGAACAGGCCCGACCCGACGGCAACGAGGACCAGCCAGACCCACCAACGAGAGGGTCGTGCCATCGGTTGGGAAACGGACGGTATCTCCGACGGCGAGGCCACGGAGTCGACAGGAAGGATCTCGTCCTCCCGGAGAGGACGCCCGATGAGGATCGCGGGCATCTGCCCCATGTCCCTGATACCGGCCCGGATCGTTTGATGTATGAGTTCTCTGTCAAACCGTCGTGGATAGGCGAGCCCACAGTAGAACATACCCACCGTGCAGAAGACTGCCCCGGCAATGGCGGCGATCCCTACCGCACGCGCTGGCCCCTCTCCCTGATTGGCACTGTGGGATGAAATTGCTACCGCAACAAACGTTGTAGCGAGGAACACGAAGAACCCAATCATGGACGCGAGCATCCACTGCCGCAGTCGGCGGGCGGGCACCCCGCGGAGCACCTCACCCATTGCGAGAACCGTTGCCCAGGTCGGCGGAGCGCCGCGCCGCGGCGCGATCCAGCACTCCCGCCACCTGCACCCGGAGGCTGATAACGATACCCGACGCCGCAGGAACGGCCGACAGCGCAGCTGTCCCCGTTTCCGACTCACTTCCGTTCATACTGGGACTCCTCTGGGCCGCGCGGAGACCAGCGCCGACCGAGGCGCGCGACGTCTACTCAGTGAACCCGTGTGAGCACCACTCATTACGACTGTCGCCGAAAGGCTAGCGTAGGTCGCGCACTCCTTGCGACGGCGGCGGGCGTGCGGCTAGAGCAGGGCGAACGCGCGCACCGTGAAGGTGCCGAGGCCCTCCCACGCCGGAGGCGCCGCCGTGAAGCGGGCGCCGCTCGGCGGGAGCTCGCCGAGGTTCGCGAGGTGCTCCACCACGTGCACGCCCGCCGCGAGCAGACCGGTGTGCACGGGTCGCTCCCCGCCGCTCTCGGTGTCGTCGATGTTCAGCGAGTCGATGCCTACGAGGAGGGCTCCGGAGTCGCGAAGGTAGTCGGCTGCGTCGTGAGTGAGGTACGGAGCCCCCGCGAGATACTCGGCGGTGCCGAAGTGACGATCCCATCCGGTGTGCACGAGCACCGCCGCCCCGGACACGTCGCGGTCGAAGAACACGGACGCGGGGATGCCTCGGCTGGTGGCATCCGTCAGGTGGAAGACCTCGGCGGGCAGGTCGACGAGGGTGGCGAGGTCTAGCCCGGCCAGGTCGGTGCCGCCCTCGTAGCGGTGGTACGGAGCGTCGAGGTAGGTGCCCGTGTTGCCGATCATCGTGATGATGTCCATCGCGAATTCGGTGCCCGGCGCGTACTTTGCCCGCGAATCGGCGTAGGTGAGATGCGGCGTCACCACCGGTGCTGGCAACCCCGGGTAGGTGACGAGCCCCGCCCGGATGACATGGCTGAGATCCACGACACGACGCGCGGCGCCGTCGACTCGGGTCTGAATCCCGCGGGAGCCCCGGTGCGCCTCCTCGACGACAGAGAACCCGGACAGTCGCACGGCCCCGACGAGCGCCAGCCCCAGATGCTGCACGAACAGCCGACCGACCTCGGCCTCGGTCACGTCTGCCGAGGGCAGGTCGAGCCGGAAGCCCTCCGCAGTCAAGGAACCACCGTTGACGAACTCGACGACGGCATCGAAATGGGCACGGTAGTCAGGCACGGGTTCTCCTCTTGACGACGGTCACGATCAGGGCCACCACGGCGAGCGCCGCAGGGAATACGAGGTTGGCTCCGGCGAGCACGAGCAACCCGGCGACGAGCACGACCGAGACGACGGCCATCCACCAGCCTGCGGAGAAGCGGTCGAGCAGGCGCACCGCGGCGACCATGCCGAGCGCGTAGACCGCCACCATGCTCGAGGTGTGGATGAGGATGAACGGCGTCAGGTCGTAGCCTCGCCAGGTGAGCAGAGCGAAGTAGCTCAGCTCGATCACCGTGACCAGCGCGAGTCCCCGGCGCGGCACTCGGCCCGGTTCGGCGCCCTTCGCGAACCAGCGCGGCAGGTGGCCGTCACGGCCCAGGGATGCCGCGAGGTTTCCGAACGCCGGAACGTACGCGTTCAGCACGCCGATGGCGACCACCGCGGCGATCACGGCGACCACCACGGGACCGACCCCGGGAGCAGTGACGGATACGAGGTCGATGAGTGGCACCCTGCCTCCGCGTGTCGGGGTGGTCGACACGCCCACCGTCACGATCTGCAGCGAGAGGTAGGCCGCACCGACGACGACGATGGCGACGGCTGTTGCGATCGGGATGGTTCGACGCGGCGATCGGAATTCTCCAGCGATGTGGGTGACCGCCTCCCAGCCGGCGAACGCCCAGACGAACAGGCTGATCGCCAGGGCGACGCCCGACCAGCCGTGCGGCAGGAACGGCTGGAAGTTGGCCGGCTGCACGGCGGGGGCGGTGACCGCGACCACCCCGACCACGACCACCACGAGCAGCCCCGTGAGGGCGAGCTGCACCGACCCGCTCACCCGCAGGCCGAAGAAGCTGATCGTGAGCGGGACGATCAGGAAGGCGAGCGCCGCGAACGGCACGACGGTGCGGTCAGCACCCAGAGCGGCGACGAGGTACTCCGCGCCGAGGGTCGCCACGACCGGCGAGCCGAACTGCACGCCGAAGAAGAACCAGTAGCCGGCCATTCGGGCGGCGGTCGGTCCGAGGGCGAGTCGCACGAACGTGGCCACCCCGCCCGCGTCGGGGAATCGTGCCGCGAGAGCAGCGAAGGTTCCGGCGAGGGGGATGGAGAGTGCGAGCACGACGGCGACGGCGACGATCGAGGCGGGCCCCGCGGCATCCGCGGCAAGACCCGGCAGCACCAGGATGCCCGTGCCGAGCACCGCGGCGATGTACAGGGCGGAGGCCTGCACGACACCGAGTCGACCTTCGGGTGCGGTCGGCGCAGTCGTGCTGCTGGGCGCTGCGTCGGTGGTCACTCCCCCATCATGGCAGTGGCAGTAACGCTGTGTCTTGCGATAAACCGACACGGCACGGCAACATCACGCCAGCGGCTTGGTGAGGTCGTAGAAGCGGATGCCGCCCATCGTGATCGGCGTGTAATTGGTCGTCACCCAGTCGCTGATCTTGGCGGATGACGATGATCCACCATTCGAGTGATTGACCGGGCTCACCACGTACCAGTGGATCTCGCCCGCCCGTACGTACTTCTCAAACTGCGCCAGCGTCGGCGACGGGTCGCTTCCGTTGAAGCCGCCGATCGGCATCACCGGGTAGCCCGTAGCGAGCTGGAACCCCGCGGCAACGTTGGAGCCGGTCGCCGCAGCCATCCACCTGTACTTGTCGGCGCCGGTGGCGAGAGTCGCGGCGAGCGACGGGCCGATGTGTGCCGAGTCGAGCAGGTTGCCCGCGGCCGCTGCTGTGGGCCGCAGCGGAGAATTCGGCGGGCTGCCGGGCTGCATCACCGTGACGGCGGTCGCCGACGCCGGCGTGCCGGGCAGCGTGACGCCGTTGCTGGTCATCGCCCCGCCCGGACCAGCGGTCACGATCGCCCCGCGATGAGTGGTGACCATGGTGACTGCCGTGAAACCCACCGGCGCCAGGAGGAGGCTCGCTAGACCCACGGATGCCGCAACCGACCGAACCCCGCGGCCGCTGCGCGGCACGAGCAGCACGACCGCCGCCGCTGTCGCGACCCCGAGGACAACCCAGCGCACCCACGGCTCCCAGCTGCCGCTGCGCAGCAGCAGCTCGAACGCCCAGGCCGCACTCCCCACGAGAATGACGGCCATGACGGCGCGAACCCAGGCGATGCTGCGGCGGTGCCACAGCATCCCGACACCGATGGCGAAGCTGCCCGCGAGCGATGGTGCGAGCGCGACCGTGTAGTAGGCGTGGAAGATCCCGGCCATGAAGCTGAAGGCGAGCGCCGTGAGGATGAGCGTTCCGCCGAGCAGCAGCACGGTCGCGCGGGTCGCCGAGGTGCGGGGCAGCGGACGCATGAACCACAGCGAGAGGCCGATCATGACGAGGGCGGCGAACATGAGCCAGGTGATCTGCGCTCCGATGTCTCCGCTGAACAGCCGGTCGATGCCGGTGTAGCCCCAGTGCATGACACCGCCGTGCGTCACGCTCCCGACCTCGTGTCCGGTGAGGCGTCCGAGCCCGTTGTAGCCGAAGGTCAACTCGAGGAAGTCGTTGGTCTGGGATCCGCCGATGTAGGGGCGCATCGAGGCGGGCGTCAGTTCGACGATCGCGACCCACCATCCTGCCGAGACGAGCACGGCCCCGAGCGCCGCGAACAGGTGGCCGACCCGTGTGCGCAGAGCGATCGGTGCGGCGTAGAGGTAGACGGCCGCGAACACCGGGAGCACGAGGAACGCCTGGAGTTGCTTGGTGAGGAAGGCGAAGCCGACCATCACACCGGCCCAGATCACCCACCGGATGCGCCCGGACTCGACTCCCCGAAGCACGAAGTAGGTGCCGAGCGTCAGCAGCAGCACGAGCAGGGCGTCGGGGTTGTTGTAGCGGAACATCAGTGCCGCCACCGGAGTGACGGCGAACGTGAATCCGGCCAGCAGCGCGACCTGCGCCGGGAACCGACGGCGCACAATCGCGTAGACGACGAGCGTCGTCGCGATGCCCATGAGCGCGTCGGGCAGCAGGATGGCGAACGGGCTGAGCCCGAACAGTCGCACCGAGATCGCCATGAGCCAGAGGCTCGCGGGCGGCTTGTCGACGGTGATCGAATTCGCGGCGTCTGAGGAGCCGAAGAAGAACGACTCGAGGTTGGTCGACCCCGCCTGCACCGCTGCGGAGTAGAACGGGTTGGCCCAGCCGTCCACGCCGAGGTCGACGAGGAAGATGATCGCGGCGACCCCGATGAGGCCCAGCAGGGCGGGGCGCTCCCAGCGCGGGGCATCCGCTCGTGCCGTCAGGCTCACGAGCCGAGGACCTGCTCGCGGGAGGTCAGCGGGCGACGCACCGGCTCGAGGGGCGCGTGGGTTGCCCGCGACCTGAACACCCACAGTCTCAGCAGCACGAAACGCATCACGGTGGCGCCGAGATTGGCGGCCGTGAGAACCGCGAGCTCGAGGTGCGGCCCGGCGTCAGGCCGGAACGTGTGCAGCAGAGCGAGCGAGCCCGCCGTCACCCCCCACGCCATGCCGAAGATGATGAGGCCCTGAGTGTGGTGCCACAGCGCACCCGGGCGGCCCCGAACACCGAACGTGAACCGCCGGTTCGCCCAGGTGTTGGCGACCGCCGTGATGAGCAGCGCAACGAAGTTGGCGACCTGCTCGATCATCACCCGCTCCAGGCCCAGATAGAGCAGCGCGTAGGCGATCGTCGAGAAGCCGCCGATCACTCCGAACCGCAGCACCTGCGTGAGGAAGCTCGGCGGGCGTGCCGGTTCGAACGGTTGCCGTCCCAGCTGGGCGTAGATCTGCTCCAACGGGATGCGCCCACCCACGATCGAGCGGGTGACCCGCACGAGGCCACGCAGGTCGGCCATCGCCGTCGCAACGACATCGACCTTGCTGTCCTCGTCGTCGATCCAGTCCACCGGCACCTCGTGGATGCGCAACCCGGAGCGCTCGGCGACGATCAGGAGCTCGGTATCGAAGAACCACCCGGTGTCCTGCACGTGCGGGAGGATCGCGTGGGCGGCATCCCGGCGCATCGCCTTGAAACCGCACTGGGCATCGCTGAAGTGCACGTTCATCGTGCGTCGCAGCAGCAGGTTGTAGGTGCGGGAGACGAACTCCCGCTTCGCGCCGCGCACGACCCGCGAGCCCGAACGCAGCCGACTGCCGATCGCAACATCCGAATGGCCGGACAGCAGGGGTGCGATGAGCGGCGGCAGCGCCCGTAGATCGGTGGACAGATCGACATCGACATAGGCGACCACCTCGGCCGTGGACTCCAGCCACGCCTTCTTCAACGCACGGCCGCGGCCCTTCTCGTCGAGGTGCAGCAGCTCGACCTCGGGGAACTCGGCGCTCAGACTTCGCGCGATCTCGGCCGTGCGATCAGTGCTGGCGTTGTCGGCAATGGTGATGCGCCAGTCGATCGTGAACTGCGACCGCAGGGTCGAATGCAGCACCCGCACGCTGCGCTCGAGCGACCCCTCCTCGTTGTAGACAGGGACGACGACATCAAGACCCAGCACGCGACTACTCACCTAGCGACTGTCACTCCATGCGCTGGACGCCAGCCCCGGATTGCCTATGGCTGGGCTGTGAGTGTGGGGCTACAGCCGGTCGAGAGCACCCAGGACATCGGCGGTCAGGTCGGCGGCGTCCTCGATACCCACCGACAGCCGCACGACGTTGTCGGGAACCTCCAGCGCCGTGCCCTTCACCGAGGCGTGGGTCATCTCCGCCGGGTAGCCGATGAGCGACTCGACACCACCCAAGGACTCGGCGAGCTGGAAGAGCTCAGTTCCCTCGGCGAACGCCTTGGCCTTCGCAGCCCCGCCGGAGACGGCGACCGAGATCATGCCGCCGAACGCCTTCATCTGGCGCGCGGCCAGCTCGTGGCCGGGGTGCTCTGGCAGGCCCGGGTAGTAGACGGCATCCAGCTTCGGATGCCCGACCAGGGCCTCCGCGATCGTCTGCGCGTTGGAGGAGTGGCGGTCGAGACGCACCGCGAGAGTCTTGATTCCTCGCACGGTGAGCCAGGCATCCATCGGTGACGACACGGCACCGACACCGAACTGAAGGAAGCCGATCTTCTCGGCCAGCTCGGGGTTGTCGACGATGAGGGCGCCACCGAGCACGTCGGAGTGGCCCCCCAGATACTTGGTGGTCGAGTGCACGACGACGTCCGCGCCCAGCTCGAGCGGACGCTGCAGGTAGGGCGACGCGAACGTGTTGTCGACGACGACAAGCGCGCCCGCCGCGTGCCCGATCTCGGCGAGCGCGGCGATGTCGCTGATCTTCATGAGCGGGTTGGACGGCGTCTCGACCCACAGCACGTGGGTCGCGTCCGGCCTGATCGCGTGACGCACGGCGTCGAGATCGCTCATGTCGACGGTCGAGATCGACACGCCCCACGGCACGAAGACCCGGCTCACCAGCCGGTGGGTTCCGCCGTAGACGTCATTGCCCATGATGATGTGGTCGCCGGGGTGCAGCACCGCGCGCAGCAGGGTGTCCTCCGCGGCGAGACCCGACGCGAAGCTGTAGGCGTGGCTGCCCCCCTCGAGCGAGGCGAGCAGGGTCTGCAGCGAGTCGCGCGTGGGGTTGCCGCCGCGGGCGTATTCGTAGCCGCCGCGGAAGCCGCCGATGCCGTCCTGCACGAAGGTCGACGTCATGTAGATCGGGGGAACCACCGCACCGGTCGTGGGGTCGAACTCCTGGCCGGCGCGGATGGCGCGGGTGGGGAAGGCGTACTGCTCGTCGCTCATGATGGCTCTCGTTGCTGGGGTTGGATCAGGTGCTCAGGAAGGCGAGCAGGTCGTGCCGGGTTACCACGGCGGCGGGCTTGCCGTCGCTGGTCACGAGCAGGGCGTCCGACTTGGTGAGCGCTTCGCGCGCCGTCTCGACTGAGTCCTGCATACCGATCAAACCGAGCGGAGGGCCCACGAATTCCGCGAGGGCATCGGTGAGCTGGGCGCGGCCGCTGAACACCGCGTCGATCAGGGCGCGCTCGTCGATCGAGCCGACGACCTCGCCCATCACAACGGGGGGTTCCGCCGTCAGTACCGGCATCTGGGAGATGTCGTACTGGCGCATCTTGTCGATGGTGTGACGCACGGTGTCGCTGGGGTGCACGTGCACGAGTCCAGCCAGGTCGGTGTTCTTCGTGCCCACCATGTCGGCGACCGTGCGATCGTCGCCGGCCGACAGGAATCCGTAGGAGCGCATCCACTTGTCGTTGAAGATCTTGCCGAGGTAGCCGCGGCCGCCGTCGGGCAGCAGGATCACCATGACGTCGTCGGGGCCGAGGTCCCGGGCCGCCTTGAGACCGGATGCCACGGCCAACCCACTGGAGCCGCCCACGAGCAGCCCCTCCTCGCGCGCCAGCCGCCGGGTGAACTCGAAGGACTCAGCATCCGATGACGCAATGATCTCGTCGACCACGCTGGGGTCGTAGGCGGTCGGCCAGAAGTCCTCGCCGACGCCCTCGACGAGGTAGGGGCGCCCGGTGCCGCCCGAGTAGACCGAGCCCTCGGGGTCGGCACCGATGATGCGCACCGCGCCGTTCGAGACCTCCTTGAGGTACTTGCCGACGCCCGAGATCGTGCCGCCCGTTCCGACGCCGGCAACGAAGTGCGTGACCTTGCCCTCGGTATCGCGCCAGACCTCGGGACCGGTGGTCTCGTAGTGGCTGAGCGGCCCGTTGGGGTTGGAGTACTGGTTGGGCTTGAACGCTCCGGGGATGTCACGGGCGAGGCGATCGCTCACGCTGTAGTACGACTCGGGACTCTCCGGAGCGACCGCCGTGGGCGTCACGACGATCTCCGCCCCATAGGCCGTCAGCACGTTGCGCTTGTCTTCGCCGACCTTGTCGGGAAGTACGAACACGCAGCGGTAGCCGCGCTGCTGGGCAACCAGTGCCAGCCCGATGCCCGTGTTTCCACTCGTCGGCTCGACGATCGTGCCGCCGGGCTTCAGCAGACCTTTGGCCTCGGCGTCGTCGATGATGCGGGTCGCGATGCGATCCTTCGAGGAGCCGCCGGGGTTGAGGTATTCCACCTTGACGAGCACCGTCGCGGCGATGCCGTCCGTCACGCGGTTCAGGCGCACGAGCGGGGTGTTGCCGACGAGGTCGGTGACTGTGTTGGCGTACTTCATGGTCTGGCCAATCTACCAGCGGGATGCGCGGTGTTACCTGGGCCGCCCGCGCTCGCCGGGCGCCATTCGCCGTTCAGGAGACCGCTGCAACACGCCGCGCGGACAGAAGCCGACACACGCGTGTCGCGCGGATCTCCTGATCCGCGAACGGCGGGAGGGGGGTGGGGGCGGAAGGGGGGTGGGGCGGCAGGGGTGGGCGCGGGCGGCGGGATGCCACGTTGCGCGTTACGCGATCAGGCGCGAGCTGTCGAGGTCGACCTCGACACCGGCCGCAACGAGCGCGGCCTTGGCCCGACTGAGGCGATTGTCGATCTCCAAGCCGATGTCGCGAGCCAGGCGGGGGCGGGACGTCACGAGCGCATCGAGCACAGCGGTCGGCACGAACAGCACCGAGAGATCGGTCGTGGCCGTGATCCGAGCCGAGACGCCCTGACGTGTCAGCGCCGTGAGCCCCATCACGTCGCCGGCGGACAAGTTGGCGAAGACCACCTCGATACCTGACTCGAGCGAGGCGTACAGCGCGGCGGTCCCGGAGATGACGTAGCGCATCCCGTCGGGAACGACGAGCGGCCGCTCGACCGCCTCCCCCGCACCGTACCGTTCGAGTCGCACCTGGGGGGCTATGACCGCGAGGTCGCTCTCGGCGAGATACAGCGCGGGACTGAACGCCTTCAGCTGGGCGAGCACGTTCTCGGAGGTGTTGAAGTTGTCGGTCAGATCGCCGTCGAGGTGCAGATCGGCGCGTCGCGCCGCGTACCAGAGTCGGGTGCGGAACTGCCTCAGGGTCGCCGAGTTGTTGCCGGGGCTGACGATCGGAATGTCCACCTCGTACTTCGCCTTCTCGATCGGCGTGACCGTCGCCGGCTCGCCGGGAGCCGCGAACGGCAGGTCGGCCGCGACGCGCGTGCACACGTCGATGACGACATCGGGCGCGTCATCCGTCGCGAACTTCACGGTGAGGGATGCCTCGAACGGTGCGTCATTGCGGGTCAGGTTCATGAATGAGCTGCCCGCGAGCGAGGCGTTGGGAATGATCTGCACGCCGCGCGAGGTCTTGAGGTGCACCGCCCGCCAGTTGACCTCGACGATGCGACCCCGCAGACCGCCGGTCTCGATCCAGTCGCCCAGCTTGAAGGGCTGTTCGAACAGCAGCAGCAGGCCAGACACGACCGATCCGACCGCGTTCTGCAGCGAGAGACCGATGACGATCGAGCCGACCCCGAGGGCGGTGAAGAGGCCCCCGATGTCGGCACCCCACACGACCGAGAACAGCACGGCGAGACTGACGAGAATCAGGATGACGCGCACGATGTCGACGAAGATGCTCGGCACCTTGCTGCGCCAGCTCGTCTCCTTCGCTGTGACGAACAGGGCGTAGTTCAGGCCGTTGAGCAGCACCAGGATGAGCAGGAAGCCGAAGACCGTGCCGGTGATCTGCGTCCAGTTGAGGTCGACCGACGCGTAGCGCGCCTGGCTGAGCAGCAGCAGCAGCGCACCGACCGGCGCGACGTAGTTGCGCAGCAGCAACACGATGCGCGCCGCCCGGCTGCCGCGACGCTCCAGACTGCTCTGGATCTCGGTGAGCACGAGCAGCGTCACCGGCAGGCCGATGACCACCACGACCGCCGGCCAGAACCATGGCTGAACCCAGATGTCAGTCATCGGCGGTCACCCGTTCACGCACGCGTGTCGTCCGGGTCGATGCGCCATACCCGCTGGGCGCCCGTTGCGGTAGTCACATAGCCCCAGTCGCGCACGTGCACTGTGTCGGGCATCCGGTCGACCACAGCCTGGGTGAGGAAGATGCCGGCATCGTTGTTGTTGCCCTGGATCTGGAAGGCGAGGTTCACGGCGTCACCCCACAGGTCGTAGGCGATGTGGGTCTCGCCGACGAGGCCCGCCGTGACGGTTCCGGTGTCGATGCCGGCGCGCAGGTTGAGCGCCGTGCCGTGCTTGCCGCCGAACCGCTCGAGGATGCGCTGCAGCTCGATCGCGAAGTCCACGGTTCGGCGGGCATTGTCCACCCGCGGAATGGACAACCCGCAGCTGGCGAGGTATCCCGACCGGGTCGTGCGCACGCGCTCGATGCCGAAGCGGTCTGCCGCCTCGTCGAAGCTGCGCAGGATCTCGTTGAGCAGCTCGAGCGCCTTCTCCGACTCCATGTTGCGGCTGAACGCCTCGAAGCCGACGATGTCACCGAACATGACGGTGACCTCCTGGTGGTCCTGCGCGATGGTGCGCGCTCCCTCGCGGTACTTGCGCACCAGCGGCTCGGGCATGAGCGAGAGCATGAGTCGCTCGTTCTCGTCCTGCTGCGACTTGAGCAGCGCCTCCTTGACCTGAAGGCTGCGGCTCATGTCGTTGAACGCGGCACCGACGTCGGCGAGCTCGTCGCTCGTACCGGCGTCGACCTGCACGCCGGTCTCCCCGCTCGCGATGCGGCGTGCGGCATCCCGAAGGCGACGTAGCGGCCGCACGATGACGCCGGCGATCACCAGGGAGAGCAGCGACACCACGAGCACGATCACGGCCGATGACAGCAGCAGATTTCGAGTGAACGCATCGACCGGCGCGAAGGCCTCGGCACTGTCGATCTCCGCGACGATCACCCAGTCCAGGCCGTCGATGTCGAGCGGGGCGTACGCGGCGATCGTCTCGCCGCCCAGGTAGCCTGCAGCGAGCGTCGTACCGGTGACGCCCGACGCAGCGGATGCCACGGCATCCGTTCGCACCGGTTGCAGCAACAGCGTGCTGCCGCCGTCGATCACCTGCTGAGCGACGCCGGGTGCTGTGCCCGCGGCGACCGCCTGCTCCTTGTACTGGTCGGGGTTCTCGATCAGGTCCCTCGACAGCGAGCGCATGAGCTTGTCGTCGGCCCCGACGATGTAGGTCTCGCCGGTGCGTCCGAGGCCGCTTCCGGCCCAGTCTCCTCCGCCGGTCATCACGGCGTTGATCTCGTCGATGGGCATCTCGATCGCGAGCGTTCCGATGATCGTGCCGTTGACGGCGACGGGCACGACCGCCCATGCCGCGGGCACGCCGAGCGAGGGCGGGTACGACCCGAAGTCGGTGAGCACCACGGTGTCAGCGATGTTGCCGTTCATCGCCTCGGTGTACGCCTTGGCCAGGTTCGTGCGCTGAAGCGGGCCCGAGTCGAGGTTGCTTCCGAGGTCGACCCCCTTGAAGGCCGAGTAGACGATGTTGCCGTTGGCGTCGACGAGCAGCACGTCCTCGTACTTGAAGAGCTGCGTCATGCGACGGAAGAAGTCGTGGTACTGCGCGTGAGCTGCCGACCAGGTGCTGCCGTCACCGGCATCGTCGACCGCTATGGCATCAGTGAAGTTATCGAACGGCACCGTGTAGTGCAGCGTGAGATAGCTCTGGGCGGCACCCGTGGGCACGAAGGTCGACGCGTCGATGGGCTCACCATCGCCCGCCACACCTGACGCGCTGAGCTTGGCGCCGAACTGGGTGGTGAAGTAGTCCTCGAGGCTCGCCTGTTCCTCATCGGTGAGGGTCGCCGACTCGAGTTCCTCGAACCCGGCGGTGAACGCCTGCATCGCATTGGCAACGCTCTGCCCCCGCGCGTTCAGCAGAAGCGTGTTCTCCATCGAGGTGAACAGACTCGTGATCTCACGTGCCCGGGAGTCGCGCACCTCGATGAGGCTGTTCACTGCCGCATCCCGTAGGGAGTCGCGACCGTTCACATAGCCGATGAGACCCACGACGACACTCGAGGCAACGCTGACCAGCAGAAGCATGATGAGCAGCAGCGAACGGATGCTCAGCCCCGCCTTCATCGTCGTGCTGGGCAGCACGATCGACCCTTCGGCAGGGGGCGGTGTCACGCCGGCGTTGGACATGGGGCTCCTGGATGCGGTGCTGCGGTGCTGCGCGAATCAGTGCTGTGCTTGGTTCACTTTAGTCACAGCGGCCGCACCCGCGACAGTGCGCGACGGGCGAGAGCCCGTGCCGCCCGGAGCGCAACGAACGCTAGGCGCCCTGCACCTGCTGCTCGTAGAGCGACGCGTACATTCCGCCGGCGGCGAGCAGCTCGGGGTGCGTTCCGCGCTCGACGACGCGACCCGCGACGACGACGAAGATGACGTCGGCGGCCACGATCGTGGAGAGCCGGTGGGCGACTGCGATCGTGGTGCGGCCACGGGACGCCGCATCCAGCGCGGTCTGCACGACGCGCTCGGAGAGCGAGTCGAGGGCGCTGGTCGCCTCGTCGAGGATGAGCACGGCCGGGTCTTTGAGCAGCACGCGCGCGATCGCGATGCGCTGCTTCTCGCCTCCGGAGAGGCGGTAGCCGCGTTCGCCCACGACGGTGTCGTAGCCGTCGGGGAAGCTCGCGATCGTGTCGTGGATGTTCGCCGCACGTGCCGCGGCGGTGAGCTCCTCATCGGTCGCGCCCGGCTTCGCGTAGCGCAGGTTCTCCGCGATGGTCGCGTGGAACAGGTAGGTCTCCTGGCTGACGATGCCGATGTTGCGCACGAGCGAATCCTGCTCGAGCGCGCGCACGTCATCGCCCGCGAAGAGCACCCGGCCACTGGTGACATCGTGCAGGCGCGGGATGAGGTAGGAGACCGTCGTCTTGCCCGCTCCGGACGGTCCGACGAAGGCCGCAAACTGTCCGGGCTCGATCGTGAACGAGACACCCTTGAGGGTCGCTGGCGAGTCGGCTGGCGCATCCGGATAGCGGAAGACGACGTCGTCGAACTGCACCTGGCCGAGCTTCTTCGGGCGCACCGGCCGCGCGTCGGGGCGGTCCACGATCGCGGGCACGAGGTCGAGGTACTCGAAGATGCGGGCGAACAGCGCCGACGACGTCTGCAGGTCGAGCGCGACCCGCAGCAACCCGAGCAGCGGAAACATGAGCCTCGCCTGCACGGTGGTGAATGCCACGATCGTGCCTGCCGTGACATCCGTGCCGCCGTTGATGAGCCACGCGGCCACCAGGTAGATCACCGCGGGGATTATCGACAGGAAGATGTTGACCATCGCGAAGAACCATTGCCCGCTCATCTGCTGGCTCACCTGCAGGCGGATCTGGTTCTCGTTCTCGCGGGTGTACCGCCCGACCTCGGCCTGCTGCTGGTTGAAGCTCTTCGCCAGCAGGATGCCCGAGACGCTCAGGGCCTCCTGCGTGATCGCCGTCATCTCGCTGAGGGACTCCTGCGTCTTGGTCGCGATGCGGGCACGCACTTGCCCGACCTTGCGCTGGGCGATCACCAGCAGCGGCAGCAGGATGACCGCCACCACCGTGAGCTGCCAGCTGAGCACGAGCATGCTCACGAACGCGGCGATCACGGTGACCGTGTTGCCGATCACGCTCGAGATCGTGTTACTGAGCACCCCGGCGACGCCGCCGACGTCGTTCTGCAGTCGCGACTGGATGACGCCCGTCTTGGTGCGCGTGAAGAAGGCGAGCTCCATCGCCTGCAGGTGACCGAACAGCCGGATGCGCAGGGCCCCCATGACCTTGTTGCCCACCGTGGCAGTGAGATACGTCTGCCACACGCCGAGTGCCGCCGACGATATCCAGAGCGCCACCATCAGAAGCACCAGTTCGACCAGAACCGGGATGTTCGGCGTGCCCGACGGCGGGAACAGCCCGACATCGAACGCCTGCTTGGTGAGCAGGGGCGGGAAGACACTGATCGCCGCGCTGATCAGCACGAGGATGATCGTGACGGTGATCGCGGCGCGGTGGGGGGCGAAGAGTTGCGAGATGCGCTTCAGGAGGTCCGGAATCTTCGGCGCCGTCGCGTTGGCTGCGCGTTGAGCCTCGACGTCTCCGCCGCTGATGCGACCTCCGCGTCCGCCGCCGCGCATCCCGCTCATGGTTCAACCCTAGGCGGGTTGAGTAGCGCGGAGCGCGTGTCGAAACCTCACCTGCGAGGTTTCGATACGCCGACTCCGTCGGCTACTCAACCGGCCCGGGCTCAGCCCTTGACGGACCCCGCGAGCAGACCGCGAACGAAGTAGCGCTGCAGCGCGAAGAACACGGCGACCGGCACGATGATCGAGACGAATGCACCAGCCGTCAGCAACTCCCAGTCGCCGCCTCGGGTTCCGGTCAGCTCCGCCAATCGCACCATCAGTGGTGCGATCTCGCGTTTACCACCACCGAACGTCAGGCCGACTAGCAGGTCGTTCCAGACCCAGAGGAACTGGAAGATCGCGAATGACGCGATCGCCGGAATGCTCAGCGGCAGCACCACCATGCGGAACGTCTTGAAGGCGTCGGCACCGTCCACGCGCGCCGCCTCCATCAGTTCCCGGGGGATCTGCGAGAGGAAGTTGTGTAGCAGGAAGATCGCGATCGGCATTGCGAACATCGTGTGCGCTATCCAGATCGGGATGTAGGTGCCGGTGATACCCAAGGGCGGAAGGAGCGTCGCGTCCCCGATCTTCAGTCCGTTGGCGAAGAGCTGCAGCAGCGGGATGAGCGCCAGCTGGAGCGGGATCACCTGCATCGCGAAGATCGTGTAGAACAGCAGGTCGCGGCCCTTGAAGTCGAACCAGGCCAATGCGTAGGCCGCGAAGGTGGCGATGACGACCGGGAACACCGTCGCCGGGATGGTGATCGCGAACGAGTTCAGGAAGTACAGGCTCAGCGGTGGCGTGACCGAACTGCCCTCGAAGAGAACCGTGTTGTAGTTCTCCAGAGTGAAGCTCGGGTTGGTGAAGAACGTCCACCATCCGGTGTTGTTGATGTCGGCCGGCGTGCGAATGCTCGAGATGAACAGGCCGAACGTGGGGATAGTCCACACCAGTGCGATGACTATCGCGAAGAACGAGGCGATGGGCGAGCCGAAGATGTTGTTCTGCTTGCGGCTCGTGAGCCGCATGCCCTTCGACTTGGTGCGCGCTGGGGTGAGGTTGACGGGTGCGATTTCCTCAATGGCGGTCATCAGTGAACCTCCCTCTCCTTGCGAACCTGTCGGACATTGAAGATGATCAACGGCAGCACTCCCAGGAACAGGATCATTGCCAGCGCTGATCCGGTGCCGTAGTTGAGCGCCCGGAAACTCTGCTGGTACATCTCATTGGCGATGACCGAGGTCTGGAAGTTTCCGCCGGTCATCGTGCGGATGATGTCGAAGACCTTGAGCGATGTCACGGTGATCGTCGTGAGAACCACGATCACGCTCCCCCAGATCATCGGGATCGTGATGCGCGTGAAGCGCGCCCATCCCTTGGCCCCATCGAGCATGGACGCCTCGATGATGTCGTCAGGCACCGCCTTCATCGCGGCCGAGAGCACGACCATCGCGAATCCGGTCTGGATCCAGACCATGACGGCGATGAGCAGGAACGTGTTCAGCGGGGCCTCGAGCAGCCAGTTCGGCGGGGTCAAGCCGATCGCTTTGAAGATGGCGCTCAGGAGGCCGATGTCCTCCTTGTTGGGGTCAGGCTGGTAGGCGTAGACGAACTTCCAGATGATGGATGCGCCGACGAACGAGATCGCCATCGGCATGAAGATCAGCGACTTGACCAGACCGGCGTACTTCATCCGGTCGGTGAGGTAGGCGATCGCGAGTCCGATGGTCGTGGATGCGATGGGCACCACGATCGTCCAGATCAGGGTGTTGCGCAGCACGATGAGGATCTCGGGCTGCGTGAACGCCCAGATGTAGTTCTGCAGCCCGATGAAGTTCTCACTTCGGGCGTCGAAGAACGACAGGTAGAGGGTGCGAATCGCCGGGTAGATCAACCCGATAATGAGCAGAAGAAGTGCGGGCCCGAGGAAGACGAAGTACTTCAGACGGTTCTGAGTCTTCTCCTTCGTGCGCTCGGAGAGCACGAAGATCAGGACGATGATGGCGACGAACACCACCAGACCCACCAGAAGCAGAACGATGTTGGGCAGTACTGTCGCAAACGGCGACCGGGCTGTCACAATCCACATTGATTGACTCATTCCGTAGGCAGTAGTGAGAAGAGGTGCGGGGTCCGCTTGCGCGAACCCCGCACCGACTTTCTTATTTAGTGCTTAGTAGGACAACCTACTACTTGGGCCAGCTCGCCTCGATGGCGTCGAGAACGGCCTTGTCCGACTTGTCCTCGGCGACCCAGGCGGTCATCTCCTTCCAGAACGAACCGGCACCCACAGCAGCGGGCATGAGGTCCGAACCGTCGAAGCGGAACGTGGTCGCGTTCTTGAGGATCTCGACCGCGTTCGCGTTCACCGGGTCAGCCACGTTGGCGGTGTCCAGGCCGAGGTTGGCCGAGAACCAGCCACCGAGGGCGGCCTTCTTGTTGTTCCACTCCGGCGTGGTCAGGTACAGCTGAACTGCCTGAACCTCGGGACGGTCTGCGAAGGCACCGATGAACTCGCCACCACCCAGGGCGGGCTTGTCGTCAGCGGTCGCACCCGGGAAGTAGAACGTGGTGATGCCACCCTCAGTCGTGGTGTCGTCCGGGGTGACGATGGTCGCACCCTGGTCGGCCACGAGGATGCCGCCGATGAAGGAGGCCTGGCGGTGCATGGCGCACGATCCGTCAACGATGCCAGCGCCACCGGTCTGGAAGCTCGTGGTCGCGATGGAAGGAACGTCACCGACGTACTCCGGGTTCTTCAGGATCTGACCGGCCTTGCCGATCGCCTCGACGATTGCCGGGTCGTTGAACGGGATCTCGTGAGAGACCCACTTGTCGTAGACCTCGGCGCCACCGAAGCGGAGGACGATGTCCTCCATCCAGTCGGTGCCGACCCAACCGGTGGCGTCACCGGACTCGAAGCCCGCGCACCACGGCTGCACGTCAGACGTGGTCGCGATCTTGTCGGACAGAGCCAGCAGCTCGTCCCACGTCGTGGGGATGTCCCAGCCGTTGTCCTTGAAGGTCTTCGGCGAGTACCAGACGAACGACTTCACGTTGGCGCCCAGGGGCGACGCGTAGAAGGTTCCGTCGACGGTGCCGTAGTTCTTCCAGTCGGGGCTGTAGTTGGCCTCGACGCTGGCCGCAACCGCGTCGGACGCCGGCAGAAGCTTGCCGGTTGCCGCCATGGCAGCGAGCAGACCAGGCTGCGGGAAGACGGCGAGGTCGGGAGCGGTTCCACCCTCGACGCGCACGGGCAGCTGGGCCTCGAACTCCTTGGAGCCGTTCCAGTTGATCGTGATGCCGGTGCAGTCCTCGAACTCCGTGAAGGACTCCTGGAAGAGCTCGGCCTCGGGGCTCACGACGGTCGTGTAGATCTCGACCTCGGTACCCGAGTTGCCCTGGTAGTCCGCGTAAGCCTCACAGCCTGCGGGGATGTCGCCCGAACCGCTCGGTGCGGAGCATCCCGTGAGGATGAGAGCGAAAGCGGTTGCAGAGGTTGTCGCCAGAACGATTGAGCGGCGTTTGATTGCCCTCATGGTTAATCTCCTTTGATTGATAGGGGCGGATCCCGCGAACAAGAATGGCTGTTTCTCGCGGAAAACCAGCTTCAGACTATGCGTGCAGGTGCCCTCTGGGGAACCCCTGACGTCTCTTTTCCATAACGCTACTCAAACTGCTTCCCGGAGTTGGCCCGGAATAGCGGGTGAAGTGAGAGCGCTCCCAACCCTCATTTGTGCAAACGCTTACATCAAATGACGTGCCCCGAGACGCCGAGATCGCCTGATTCGTCGCGAAATTGACCCTCGTCGCGGGCTCGACCCAGCGTGGGGCGGACTTGAGATGGAGCCGGTAAGCGCCCGAAACGCCCACCGGCCCCATCGATCAATGGGGCGGTTCAACCGCCGAGATGGCCCCGATCCGAGCAGAATCGACCCACGAAAGGGCAGAGAGCATCAATGGCGTCGCGGCCAGCATTTCGATGATCTGTGCTCTCGGGTAGCGAGCGTTCGAGTAGTGGGCTGGGCGGAGGGTAAGGCCGTCCAGTCCGACGAACAGCTTCGGATTGCTCTGTCGTTCGGATTGCTCTATCGGGGTGTCACACAAATGGGGGACAAGCGTGCGACGCGTCCCATTATGTGGGGCGAACGCTTGAGGCTGCAAGACGTAACTCGAATCGAGTGTCAGCACCACAGAAAAAGGGGCGCCGGCCGCGGCCGAAGCCACGGGCGACGCCCCTGATGTGAAACGGGACTACTTGAGGGTGACGGTTGCGCCGGCCTCTTCGAGCAGTGCCTTGGCCTTCTCGGCGGTCTCCTTGTTCGCGCCCTCGAGCACGACACCGGGGGCGCCGTCAACGAGTGCCTTCGCCTCGCCGAGGCCAAGGCTCGTGAGGGTGCGCACCTCCTTGATGACCTGGATCTTCTTCTCGCCAGCCGACTCGAGGACGACGTCGAACGTGTCCTTCTCCTCGACCTCTTCGGCTGCGCCACCGGCGCCACCGGCGGCCGGAGCGGCAGCCACGGCGACGGGTGCAGCGGCGGTGACCTCGAAGGTCTCCTCGAACTTCTTGACGAACTCGCTCAGCTCAATGAGCGTGAGCTCCTTGAACGCCTCGATCAGCTGGTCACTGGTCAGCTTTGCCATGATTTTCTCCTTGTTGTTTCTGAACGTTCTGCCGCGACGGTGCGCGACTGAGTGTGTCGTCCGCGTGAATTACGCGGACTGCTTCTCGCGCAGCGCGTCGACCGTGCGAACGGCCTGCGACAGCGGTGCGTTGAACAAGTACGCCGCACCGAACAGCGAGGCCTTGGCGGCACCCGCGAACTTCGCGAGCAGCACCTCCCGGGACTCGAGGTCGGCAAGCTTCTTGACCTCGTCTGCGGTGAGAGGGTTACCGTCGAGGTAACCGTTCTTCACGAGCAGAAGAGGGTTTGCCTTGGCAAAGTCACGCAGGGTCTTCGCGACGGCGACGGTGTCACCGTGCACGAAGGCGATTGCGGACGGCCCGACCAGGTCATCGTCGAAAGACGTGATCCCCGCCGCGTTGGCCGCAATCTTGGTCAGCGTGTTCTTCACCACGGCGTATGTAGCGTGCTCACTGATCGACTTGCGCAGGCTCTTCAGCTGCGCGACCGTGAGTCCGCGATACTCGGTGAGCAGTACAGCGTTCGAGGTGCGGAACTTGTCCGTCAACTCGGCGACTGATGCTTCCTTGTTCGCCATGGTGCTCCCTAGATTTCGTATGGTGTCTGCCGGAGGACACCCGGAGCAATGAAAAAAGCTCCGAGCCAGGGGCACGGAGCTGAACACGGCACAAACCGATGAACTACTTCACACACCTGCGCGGGCCTCGCTGTGAAGCGAACTCAGTCGAGGTGCGATTGCGCGCACCACGAAACCTGCGGTCTTTGGCTTCTCCCAGAGTACGGGATGCCGCGACATGCCGCAAACGCGGCAGATCGTGAGGGCGGCAGACGAAAGACACCGCACGGCATGATGGTCAGGTGGACAGTGCCATTCCCGTCGTCTTCGTGCACGGTCTGTTCGGGTCGTTCGCTGGACCAGCGGCGACACGCCACCTCAGCCCTGCGGAGTTCTCGGCTCCCGACCTGCGTGGATACGGGCATGAGAGGGAGGTCGACGTGTCGCTGGAGGGGCAGGTCGCGGCCCTCCGCTCGCACGTTGAGTCGCGGCATCCGGAGACCCCAGTGCATCTGGTCGCGCACTCGATCGGTGCCGTATATGCCTTCACTCTCGCCGACGAATCGCCCGACCTGGTCGAGACTGTGACGACCGTCGAGGGCAACTTCACGCTCGCCGACGCCTTCTGGTCACGGTCGATCGCGGTGCTGGATGAAGACCGGGCGCGTTCGGAGATCGAGGGCCGGCTCGGCGATCCTCGCGCGTTCCTCGCGGGCGACGCAATTGCTGCCACTGACGAGAACCTCGCGAAGGCGGTCGACGCTCTGGCCTACCAGCCGTGGAGAACGGTGTGGATGTCGGCGTCGGCGATCGTGGACGCCACATCGAAGCCGGAGTACCAGGAGTTGCTGTCGCGCGTGTTCGCCCGCCAACGGGTGCACCTGGTGGCGGGGGAACGGAGCGCGGGCGGCTGGGATGTGCCGGGCTGGGCTCGGGACGCGGCCGCGTCATCCACGGTCATCCCCGGCGTCGGACACATGATGATGCTCGAGAACCCGGATGCTGTGGGCCGGGTGCTCGGGGACCTGCTGGTCACCCCCGAGCGGCGTGGGGCGCTCTAACCTTCGGGCGGTGCGGCCGGGCGGCGCGGCGCACGAGGCTTCTTCGGCGCAGGCGCCGCCGGCTCGGGCTCCGGCTCGGCTTCCGGCTCAGGTTCTGGCTCCGGCTCTGGCTCCGGCTGAGCCGCGACGCCGCCCCGCCGATTGGCGCGACGGGCGAGCAGCTGGGGAACCAGAAGGATGACGACGACACCGACCAACGCCACGATGATGACCGCGACCGGGGTGATCAGACTCGAGTTCTCCGGCGCATCCACCGGCTCGCCCGATCGGTCGATCATCATCCGCTGGAAGTCGTCCAGCGGAATCGGCCCGCTCACGCCCGAGGTGCCGGCGACGAGGGGGGTGAGCTCGTCCGCGCCGAGGGTGAACCAGGCGGCGCGCTGCTCGTCGCGCACCACGTAGGAGTCGGCAGGCACATCCGAGAGGGCCCTGGCCAGGTCTGGGTCGCGCACGAAATCGGCGAGCTCGGGAGCAACTGACGCGGGGTTGATCCAGATGATGGCGAGTCCGATGGTGTTGTCGTTGACGGTGATCGGCGCAGTCCACAGGTTCTGCCGCTCGACCGGAGTGTCGGTGGCGACCCCGGCCACGAACGCCTCCGTGAAGGTGAAGACCCGGTTGAGCTGGCCGACAGCCGTGGTCTCGTTGAAGTCGATGCCCGCGCCACCGGAGCCGATGCCGAACAGGTCATCGAGGCGGGACACCAGGCCGTTCGGGTCTGCGGCGTACGCGGAGACCTCGGCGGGCACCGATCCTTGCGACGCTGTGGCGGCCGGCGCGCCGACGAGCGCAAGTGCGAAAGCGGCGAGCAGAGTCAGGGCCGCGCCGATTCGGGCGCGAGAGAGACTGCGACGACGGGTGTGTTCGGGCACCCGCTCAGTCTCCCACGACACTGGCGAACGGGCCGGATGCCGATCAGGCGATTTCACCGATCGGCAGGATGATGCGAAAGACCGTGCTGCCCGGCGCACTCTCCACCTCGGCACGCCCGCCGTGGGCCTCGACGACCGCCGTGACGATCGCGAGCCCCAGGCCGGTGCTGCCCGCGGCCCGTGAGCGCGAACCGTCGCCGCGCACGAACCGCTCGAAGATGGTCGGGGTGAGCGCCGGGTCGATGCCGGGGCCGGTGTCGCGCACCTCGATGGTGACCCAGCCATCGCCGCGGATCAGAGCCGCCGTGACGACCGTGCCCGCCGGGGTGTGGGTGCGCGCGTTGGCGAGCAGGTTGGCGACCACCTGGTGGAGCCTGGGCTGATCGCCGTGCACCTGCACGGCTTCATCCGGAAGTTCGAGTTGCCAGACGTGGTCCGGTCCGGCCGCGCGCGCATCGCTGAGCGCGTCGATGACCAGCCGCGTGAGGTCTACAGTCCCGCCCTCGATTGCCGCGCCCTCGTCGAGGCGGGCCAGCAGCAGCAGGTCTTCGACGAGCGCGGTCATGCGCACCGACTCCGACTCGACTCGACCGATGGCATGCACCACATCGTCGGGCAGCTCGTGGCGGCCGCGCCGGGTGAGTTCGGCGTAGCCGCGGATCGACGCCAGCGGCGTGCGCAACTCGTGGCTCGCATCGGCGACGAAGGTGCGCACCTTGTTCTCGCTGGCTTGACGTGCCGTGAGGGCGGATGCCACGTGCTCGAGCAACGTGTTGAGCGCGGCGCCGACCTGCCCGACCTCGGTGCCGGGGTCGGCGTCCTGGGCGGGCACGCGCTCGGCGAGCGCCACCTCACCGCGGTCGAGCGGGAGCTCGGCGACGCGGGTCGCTGTCGACGCGACCCGCTCGAGTGGACGCAGCGCGAGTCGCACGACGACGGCGCCGGCGATCGCTGCGGCGGCAACGCCCAGGATTCCGATCACCGCGATGAGGAGCGTGAGTCGCAGCACGATGGCTTGCACCTCGGAGAGGGGAAGACCGATGAGCAGCGAGACGCCGCTGGCGGAGGTCTTCTGCATGATGACCCGGTACTGGCCGAGTGTGCCCCCGAGATCGACGGTGACGGGTGCGGCACCGGGCTGCACGGTGCCGAGGGAGGCGAGTTGCGTGGCGTCGAGGCTGATGGGCACGCCGCTCTGGTCGAGCACTGCGGCCGTGGTCAGCTGATTGGATGCGACGAGCCCCGCTAGGGTGCCCGCACCCTGGCCGGGCAGCGCGAGCACCTCGCCTGCCGGCGGTCGGCCCCCGAAGTCGTCGTTGGGACGTCCCTCGAACGCCTCCTGAGACCGCCCGGTCGCGGCCGTCAACTGCGCGTCGAGCCGCCCGACGAGAAATCCCTGCAGCGCGAACACGCTGAAGACCCCGATCAGCACGGTGACCAGGGCGAGAAGGGCGACGATGCCGAAGACCAGGCGCCGACGCAGGGTGAGGCGACGCGTCATCCGGCCGGCTTCAGCACGTAGCCGAACCCTCGCACCGTGTGGATCATGGGCTCGCCGAGCGTGTCGATCTTCTTGCGCAGGTACGAGATGTAGATCTCGACGACGCTGGAACGACCGCCGAAGTCGTAGCTCCACACGCGGTCGAGGATCTGGGCCTTGCTGAGCACGCGACGCGGATTGCGCATGAGGAAGCGCAGCAACTCGAACTCGGTTGCGGTGAGCTCGATGGCGGCGCCAGCGCGGCTCACCTCGTAGCTGTCCTCATCGAGTCGCAGGTCGCCGACCTCGAGCACGGAGTCGGCCGAGTCGGAGACGGCGAGCGCCGAGCGGCGGATGAGCCCCCGAAGCCGGGCGACGAGCTCCTCGAGGCTGAACGGCTTGGTGACGTAGTCGTCGCCGCCGACGGTGAGGCCGGCGACACGGTCATCCACGGAGTCCTTGGCGGTGAGGAAGAGGATGGGCACCTGGATGCCGTCGGCGCGCAGCCGCGACAGCACCGTGAGCCCGTCGATGTCGGGGAGCATGATGTCGAGCACGACCACGTCGGGCCGGAACTCGCGGATGACCGACAGCGCCTTCTGGCCGTCGCTGGCGAGCTTGACCTCCCACCCCTCGTACCGCAGGGCCATCGAGAGCAGGTCGGTGAGCGAATCCTCGTCGTCGACCACGACGGCACGGATCGGGCTGCCGTCGGCGCGGCTGATGCGGGGCTGTGCCGCAATCGCGGGCGCGTGGTTGGAGGTCGTCATGTCTCCCAGTATTCGGAGATTCCTATGAGCCGCCTGTGAAGTAGCGTCCTTGGCTGTTTCTCAGGTTCGGCATAGGACGCCGATAGCGACGATCCCTAGGTTTCGGATGTCCATTGCAGACACACAAGGAGACCCATGTTCGGCACCTACCTCTTCCGGGAGCTCACCAACCGGCGAAAGCAGACGGCGATCATCGCCATCGGCATGGCCCTGACCATCGCCCTCGTCATCATCGTCAACGGCGTCTCGGCAGGCGTGAGCGCCGCCCAGGCGAAGGTACTGGAGTCCGTGTACGGCGTCGGCACCGACATCACGGTCTCGCAGCAGCCGACGGGACCCACCGAGGGCGGGGCCGCCGGCGGGCCGCCCTCGTTCGACTTCGGATCGGGCGACGGATCCACAGCAGACGGCTCGACTCAGCTCAGCCAGGCCCGACTGACGACCGGACCCGGTTCGGCGACCTTTGCTGACACCGCCCTGGCCACGGTGCAGGGCGTCGACAACGTGAGCTCCGCCACGGCCACGCTGAGCCTCACGAACATCAACTTCAGCGGGGAGATCCCCGACTTCCAGGCCGGCGGTGGTGGCCTGCCGACTGACGGCACCGCGCCGCCCACGGGTGGAGCTGACGGTGCTGGTGGCAGCTCGTTCGACATCGAGTCGATCACTGTGACGGGCATCGATGTCACGGGCGATGCGGTCGGCCCGCTCACCGCGGTGAGCCTCACCGACGGCCGTTCGTTCGATGCTGGCGATGTCGGCACCAACGTCGTAGTGCTCGACAGTTCCTACGCGACCACCGCTGAACTCGGCGTGGGCGACACCCTGGGTCTCGGGGGCGAGGACTTCGAGGTCATCGGCATCGTGGCATCAACCTCGTCGGATGCCAGCTCGACCAACACCTACATCCCGCTCGACACCGCGCAGCGGCTCGCCGGCCTCGACGGGCAGATCTCCACGGTCTACGTGCAGGCAGCATCATCGACCGACATCAGCCAGATCCAGTCCGACATCGAGACCGTCCTCCCGGATGCCGCGGTCAAGACCCAGGCGGACCTCGCCTCGAGCGTCTCCGGCTCGCTGTCCACCGCGTCGAGCCTCGTCTCGAGCCTCGGCACCTGGCTCTCGGTCATCGTGCTCGCCGCGGCGTTCCTGATCTCGATCCTGTTCACGATCGCCGGGGTGACTCGCCGTACACGCGAGTTCGGCACCCTCAAGGCCGTGGGCTGGAGCAACGGTGCTGTCGTGCGACAGGTCGCCGGTGAGTCGCTCGTGCAGGGCGCGATCGGCGGCGTGATCGGTGTGGCCGTGGGACTTCTGGGGATCCTCGTGATCAACATGATCGGACCGGTGCTCAGCGGGAGTGCCACGACCTCGACCTTCCCCGGCGGCGGTGCGGCGCCCGGCGGCGGCACGGGCGGCTTTCCCGGTGGGGGCGGCGGCGGACCGTTCGGTCAGCAGGCGGCCGCGGCGACCACCGACATCGTGCTGCAGATCCCCGTCACGGCAACGATCATCCTCGTCGCGGTCGGTCTCGCGATCCTCGGCGGCCTGCTGGCCGGAGCGATCGGCGGATGGCGGGCCGCGCGCCTGCGTCCCGCCGAGGCGCTGCGCAGCGTCGCCTGATCCCCCGAACCGAAGACCACAAGGAGAACACGATGTATGAATTGATCAACGTCACGAAGAGCTACGACGCGAAGCGGGGGCAAATCACCGCGCTGAGCGAGGTGACCCTCACGATCCCGGACGGCCAGATGGTGGCCATCCAGGGACCGACCGGCGGCGGCAAGTCGACGCTCCTGCAGATGCTCGGCGCGCTCGAGCGGCCTACCTCCGGCACCGTCGCACTCGGGGCCGATGTGCTATCGAGCATGCCGGATTCGAAGCTGGCGGGCATCCGCGCGAAGGAGATCGGGTTTGTGTTCCAGGGGTTCAACCTGATCCCGACGCTGACCGCACAGGAGAACGTGGAGACGGCTCTCGCGCCGCTCGGCATCCCGTCGGCGCAGCGTCGGGCGCGCGCCAACGCGGCCCTCGTGAGCGTGGGGCTCGGCGAACGCACCGGCCACCGCCCGGCGGAGCTCTCGGGAGGCCAGCAGCAGCGCGTGGCGATCGCGCGGGCGCTGGTGAAGGAGCCCGACGTGCTGTTGGCTGACGAGCCCACGGGCAACCTCGACGAGCAGACCCGCGACGAGATCATGGATCTGCTCGAGGGGCTGTGGCGCGACCAGGGGCTCACCCTCATCGTCGTGACTCACGACTCCGCGGTCGCCAAGCGCGCTCAGCGGCGGTTGACGATCAAGCAGGGCAAGGTCACCGAGAAGTCGTAGCGGGCAGCACTCGCCGCGGTCAGAGAGTCGCTTCCCGAGGGTCCCAGCCATCGGGGAGCGACTTCGCCCGTTCGACGGTGCTCTCCACGGTCACCCACTGTCCCGTGTCTGCCGCCTCCAGCATCGACTCCATGATGTCGACGACGTGGAAGGCCTGGGCACCGGATGCCCGTTCCGGCACTCCCGCGCGGATCGCCCGGGCCAGCTCGACCACCCCCGTGCCGCGCCCGGCATCGGCAACCGAGTGGACCGTGACCGGTTCGCTCGACTCGGTGTGAACCACGAGGTCGCCCTCGAAGTAGTTGGGGTCGGGGAAGACGATCGTGCCTTCGGTGCCCGCGATCTCCAGGAATCCGGTGCGCCGCAACGCCGACTGGAAGCTGAAGACGCACTGCGCCGAGCCGCCGTCTTCGAACTCCAGCAGGGCGCTCACGTGGGTGGGAACCCGCACGGCGAACTCCTCCCCCGCGCGCGGACCGGAACCGATCACCCGGGTCTGTCGCGACGTCGAGCCCGTGGCGGAGACCCGCGCGACTGGTCCGAAGTTCTGCACCAGCGCGGTGAGATAGTACGGCCCCATGTCGAAGAGGGGTCCCGCGCCGGGCGCGTAGTAGAAGTCGGCGTTCGGATGCCACGCCTCGGGTCCCGCGTTCTGGAAGAGCACGAGTGCCGTGAGCGGGGTGCCGATCGCACCGTCCTCGATGAGCCGCTGGCCGGTCTGCAGGCCGGGGCCGAGGAAGGTGTCGGGGGCGGTGGCCACCCGCACGCCGCGAGCCGCGGCATCCGCCAGCAGGGCACGGCCGGTCTCGCGGTCGAGCGAGAACGGCTTCTCGGTGAAGGCGTGCTTGCCCGACGCGATGATGCTCCGGGCGACCTGGACGTGCGCGGCGGGGATCGTGAGGTTCACGACGATCTCGATCTCGGGTCGCGCCAGAAGCTCGTCGACGGTTCCGGAGGCCGGCACCCCGTAGCGCTCGGCCTGGCTGGCCGCCCTCGCGACGTCGAGGTCGGCCACGAAGTGCACCGTCACATCGGGGAAGGTGGTGAGGTTGTCGAGGTACTGCTCGCTGATCATGCCGGCGCCGATGACGCCGACCCCGACCGGGCCGGTCACAGCCGCTCGCCGAGGCCCACCAGGTAGGCAGCGCTGTCGGCGACCGCGGTGAGCATGTCACCGTCGAAGTCGTCGAGTTCCACGACCCGGATCGCCTGCGGCGCTGCGGCAAGGATCGCGGGCACCGGCATGCTGCCGGACCCGACGGCGACCTGCTCGAGGTCGTTCGTCGAGAGCGGGCCGTCCTTGATGTGCAACAACTGCACCCTGCTGCCGAGCCGCTCCAGCAGCGCTACCGGGTCGGCGCCGCCGACGGCCGCCCAGTAGGTATCGACCTCGAGCACGACGCCGGGATCGAGCAGGTCGGCGAGCACCTCGAGGCCCGTCGTGCCGTCAACACGAGACTGAAGCTCCCACGCATGGTTGTGGTATCCGACGGTGATTCCGATGTCGGCGGCAATCGCGGCGACGCGGTTGAGTTCGGCGGCAATGGCCGCGATGTCGTCACCGTTCGTCCACCGGCTGGGATCGGTGAACGATTGGATGACCGTGGTCACCCCGACCGCCCGGGCGGCCTCGAAGACCGGCACGACGTCAGCGTCGACCAGTGAGACGTGGGCCGACGACGGCGCGAGGCCGTACTTCGGCAGGTCGCTGTACGCCTCGGCAAACTCGACGAGCGCGAAGAGTTCGACGGTGCTGAACCCGATCGCGCTCAGGCGCTCGAACGTGCCTGCCGGGTCGGCCGCGAGTTCGCGACGCACGGTGTACAGCTGGACTGAGAGGGGTGCGGTGGTGGTCACCGCTCAACTCTAGGCCGCAGTCGTCGCGTCGTGCCGGGCAGGGTCGGCGGTGCGGGAGACAATGGGGACCGTGACCATGCAGCCGGAACTCGACCTCTGGGAGTTGCCGGCGCCCGACCATCGGCAGCGGGTCCTCGCCTATTCGGAGGACCGGGTGGCCTGGCTGCGCGCCCGCAGCCGCGGTGTGACCGCAACGGATGTCGCGCGCCTGTCGAGCGAGCGAGCCCTGCGAGCGGTCGCCCAGGACAAACTTCTCGGCACCGGCTTCGGCGGCAACGCTTACACCGACCACGGTCGGGCGAGGGAACCCGAGATCGCGCGCTGGGTGCGGGCCCGGCACGGCATCCTTCCGAGCTCCGCGCTGTACCACGCGCACGGTGAGCCGCTGCACCTGGCGACCCCCGACGGTGTGGCCGTGCTCGACGGCCGTCTGGTGCTCTCGGAGATCAAGACGACGGGGCATGCGTGGCGCAGCATCCCGAGAAGCTATCTTCGTCAGGTCTGGTGGCAGCAGTACGTGCTCGGTGCCGAGCGCACGCTCGTGGTGTGGGAGCAGCACGAGGACTTCGTGCCCGTCGGCGCCGAACCCCAGTGCCGGTGGGTCGAGCGCGACGACAACGAGATCCACGTGCTTGTCGGGTTAGCCAATCGGCTGCTGCACCTGCTGCGGCGTTAGGGGCCGGTCGGCCTCGGGCTCGTCGTCGGCAAGCGGCTGGGGAGTCAGCAGCACGGTCTCGCCCGGCGCGCGCGCGCGAACCGCCGTGACGACGCCGAACACGATCAGCCACCCGATCGCGATGGTTGTCGCCACGAACTCGAGCCGACTGCCGAACGCGGCCTGGAACCGGAACAGCGAGAACAGTCCCCCGGTGCCCGCGATCACCGCGACCAGGATGCCCGTGGCCAACGACAGCCCGGCCAGCAGCCGGTGCTCCCTCGCGAATGACGTCTGCAGCATCGCCCAGCACGCGGCCGCGAACGCGAGCACTGCCGCGAGCGTGTGCAGGAAGTCCTGCCAGGTGAAGGTGCTTCCGTAGGGCAGGGGACAACCCGAGGTGCACGTGACCTGCGACGCGAAGAGGAAGAAGGCGCATCCGATCCACAGGGAGATTGCGGGGGTCCACGCGCGCAGGATCGTCACCGAACTGCGCACGCGACGCCCGGCCCAGGCGATCGCGCTACCCCCGGCGACGATCAGCAGCAGGGCCACCTCGAACCAGACCGCCGTCGGCTCGCCCTGCGCACCGAGCTCGCTGACGTACAGGTCGCGGGTGACGGTGAGACGGGCGGCCCAGATGATGGCGAGCGCGGCGGCGACCAGAAGGCAGCCGACCACGGCTGCCGCGAACTCAAGCCTTCTGACGTGCAAAGGGCCCTCTCAGAACGGACCACTGCAGCAGCATGATGGTCTTGGCATCGGCGATGCGTCCATCCTCGATCATTGCGAGCGCATCATCAATGCCCAGTTCGACGACGGTGATGTGTTCGCCCTCGTCGGCGAGCCCGCCGCCGGCGGTAGCGAGGGTGTGTGCGCTGTAGGGAGCCGCGAAGAAGTGCAGGCGCTCGGTGACCGAACCCGGGCTCATGTAGACGTCGAAGACGTGGGTGACCTCGCCGACCTCGTGGCCGGTCTCCTCGATCGCCTCGCGCCGGATCGCGGTCTCGGGGTCGTCGTCATCGAGGAGCCCCGCCGCCGTCTCGAGGAGCATGCCGTCGGGATGCCCGTTGACGTAGACGGGGTACCGGAACTGCGAGGTCAGCAGCACCGTGCGCCGCTCGAGGTCGTACAGCAGGATGGTCGCCCCGTTGCCCCGGTCGTAGGTCTCGCGCGACTGGCTCGTCCACACCCCGTCGTCCGAGAGGTAATCCAAGGTGGTGGTGTGCAGGCGGTACCAGTTGTCGCTCAGTAGGCGCACATCCGTCACCCGCACACGCGGGTTGCTGGTGGGTGGGGTGTCGGCAGACATGGTGGGAGACTAGCGGCCCCGCGATAGTTTGCAGCGTAGTGACCTTGCCGTAACACTGCCGAATCATTGGGGCCCTTTACTGTGAATGAACCACGGCGGGGAGGCCAGCACATGAGCACGATGCGAGCGATCGCGATTGATGCGACGGGCGGGCCGGAGGTGCTCCACGTCGTCGAGATCCCGCGTCCCGTGCGCATCAGCGCCGAGTTCCTGGTCAAGGTCGTCGCGGCGGGCGTCAATCCGGTGGACTACAAGACCCGGTCGGGGCTGGGCGCCGCGGCCGCCATCAGCTCCTTTCCTGTCGTTCTCGGCAATGACTTCTCCGGCATCGTCGTCGAGTCACCGTACGAAGCCCACCCGATCAAAGTCGGTGACGAGGTCTACGGAATGACCATGGTGCCGCGCTTCGGCGGAACCTACGCCGAGTACGCCGCCGTGCCAGCGAACAGCCTCACCCGCAAGCCCCGGTCGCTCTCCCACGTCGAGGCCGCAGCGGTTCCGCTGGCCGCTCTCACCGCGTGGGGTGCCGTCGTCGACGTGGCGAAGGCCCACGAGGGTCAGCGGATTCTCATCCACGCCGGAGCGGGCGGGGTCGGCCACTTCGCCATCCAGTTCGCCGCGTTCTTCGGTGCCCACGTGACCACGACTGGCTCGACCCGCAACGTCGGCTGGCTGCGCGAGCTCGGCGCGAGCGAGGTCATCGACTACACGACCACCCGCTTCGAAGACGTCGTGCGCGACCTCGATGTCGTCATCGATCTGATCGGCAACCTGAAAGACAACACCGGCACCCGCTCGCTCGGCGTGCTCAAACCGGGCGGGCTGCTCGTCAACCTGCCCACCGGCAGCTGGCCGACCATGGCCCAGGATGCCGCGGCAGCAGGAATTCGTGCCACCGGCTACCGCGTTCCGGCCGACGGCCCCACGCTGGCGGTCATCTCGCGGCTGCTCGAGTCGGGCGATGTGCGTGTCTTCGTCGACCAGGTCTTCGAACTGGACCAGGCCCGCGCGGCCCACGAAGCCCTTGAGACGGGGCACACCCGCGGCAAGGTCGTGCTCAAGGTGTCGGACGGCTGATCGGGCCTGTTGCAATTCTTGTTTGTCTTGGGTGTTGACACCTTCTGTTGTGCAGGACCGCCGAGAGATTCTCGCGACTCCTGCACAACAGAAGCAGGAAGTAGATCGCTCCATATCGCTGGCCGACCGTCGGGACCCGGTCGACCGTCGGGCCGGGGCGACCGTCAGGCCCCGGTCGACCGCTCCCCTAAAGCTCCAGCGAGCGCACGAAGTCGTCCTCGTAGCGCTCCCCCACCAGGAACCGCTTCGTGCCCACCTGCGCGAATCCCTGCTTCTCGTAGAAGCGGTTCGCGCGGGCGTTCTGCTGGTTCACCCCCAGCCACACGCTGCGAGCGCCGCGATCGCGCGCGGCCTTCACCGACGCTCCCACCAGGGCGGCGGCCAGTCCCGTGCCGTGCGCGGCGGGCAGGGCGTAGCACTTACTCAGCTCGGCGGTTGGGCGCGCGGTGACGGATGCCGCGACATCCGCATCACCGGGTTCACCGAACACGACCATCGTGTACCCACTCGCGACCCCGTCGACCTCGCCCACGAACAGCAGCCGTGCGGGGTCGGACAGGTAGGCCGTGAAGGAGTCCACCGACAGGTTCGTGGCGATGAACGACTCGATCGACGCGGGCGTGGCGTCCGGCGGGCAGGCGAGCGGGAAGGTTGCGGCGGCGAGCTCGTGCAGGAGGGCTGCGTCATCCGGTGTCGCGAGGCGAATGTGCACGGCTCCAGAGTACGCAGAAAGGGGGCCGACCGAAGTCGACCCCCTTGCCTGTGATGCGTGTGGTTACAGCGCGTTCACGTCGAGCGGGATGCCGGGACCGAAGGTCGTCGACACGGTGCCCTTGGTGATGTAGCGGCCCTTCGAGGAGCTCGGCTTGGAGCGAACGACCTCGTCGATGGCGGCCTTGATGTTCTCGCTGAGCTGCTCCTCGGTGAAGCCCGCCTTGCCGACCACGAAGTGGACGTTGGCGTGCTTGTCGACGCGGAACTCGATCTTGCCGCCCTTGATGTCGGACACGGCCTTGCCGGTGTCCTGCGTCACGGTGCCGGTCTTCGGGTTCGGCATGAGGCCACGGGGACCGAGCACCTTACCGAGACGACCGACCTGGCCCATGAGCTCAGGGGTGGATACGGCGGCGTCGAACGCGGTGTAACCCGCCGCCACCTTGTCGATGAGCTCGGCGCCGCCGACCTCGTCAGCGCCGGCAGCGATGGCCGCCTCGGCCGCGGGGCCGGTGGCGAACACGATGACGCGAGCGGTCTTGCCCGTGCCGTGCGGCAGGATGACGGTGCCACGCACCATCTGGTCAGCCTTGCGCGGGTCGACGCCCAGCTTGAGGGCGACCTCGACGGTCGAGTCGAACTTCTTCGAGCCGGTGACCTTCGCGACAGCGACGGCCTCGGACGGGCTGTAGAACTTGCCCTCTTCGATCTTCTCCGCTGCGGCGCGGTATGCCTTGGACTTGGTTGCCATGATTACGCCTCCACCGTGATTCCCATGGAACGGGCGGTGCCCGCGATGATCTTCTCTGCGCCCTCGATGTCGTTGGCGTTGAGGTCGACCATCTTCTGCTCGGCGATCGAGCGCACCTGCTCCTTGGTGAGCTTGGCGACCTTCACCGTGTGCGGGGTCGACGACCCCTTCTGCACGCCGGCGGCCTTCTTGATGAGCTCGGCGGCGGGCGGCGTCTTGAGGATGAACGTGAACGAACGGTCCTCGTAGACGGTGATCTCCACCGGGATGACGTTGCCGCGCTGCGACTCGGTCGCGGCGTTGTACGCCTTGCAGAACTCCATGATGTTCACGCCGTGCTGACCCAGCGCAGGCCCGATGGGCGGGGCGGGGTTTGCGGCGCCGGCCTGGATCTGAAGCTTGATCAGACCCGTAACCTTCTTCTTCGGTGCCATTGTCTTCCTTAGTGTCGTGCGTCCGGATGGACGCGCTGCCACGAACCGGCCTGATGCCGGCAGTGGTGAGGTGTGTTGTTTGAGTAGCCGCGAAGCGGCGTATCGAAACCACGCAACCGTGTAACTTTACCCGAAACCCAAGGGTTTCGATACGCACCCTTCGGGTGCTACTCAACCAGCGCTAGAGCTTGGTGACCTGATCGAACGACAACTCGACCGGAGTCTCGCGCTCGAAGAGCGAGACGAGCACGATGAGCTTGCCGCTCTCCGCCTTGATCTCGCTGATCGAGCCGGGAAGACCCGCGAACGAGCCTTCCTTGATCGTGATGGTCTCGCCGATCTCGAAGTCGATCTCTGCCGGGATGACGCGAGCCGCAGCCTTGCCCTTGCCGCCGGCGCCCTTGGCCGCCGGTGCCTCGACGATCTGAACGAGGCTCTTCAGCATGTTGAAGGCCTCCTCGAACCGAAGGGGGCGCGGGTTGTGCGAGTTGCCCACGAAGCCCGTCACACCGGGGGTGTGACGAACGACCGACCAGCTGTCCTCGTTGAGGTCCATGCGCACGAGCACGTAGCCCGGGATGCGCACGCGGTTGACCAGCTTGCGCTGGCCGTTCTTGATCTCGACCACGTCCTCCATGGGAACCTCGACCTGGAAGACGTAGTCCTCCATGGCCATGGAGACCTTGCGGTTCTCGATGTTCTGCTTCACGCGCTTCTCGAAGCCCGCGTAGGAGTGGATGACGTACCACTTGCCCGGCTTGCCGCGCAGCTCGGTGCGGAACGACTCGTAGGGGTCGGCGTCGGACGCGTCGTCGTCGCCGAGTTCGGGTCCGTCGTAGGGGGTGACGTCAGGCTCCTCGAGAGCGGCCTCGGCCGCCTCGATCTCGGCCTCGTCCTCGGCAGCGGCGAGTGCGGCATCCGCCTCGTCCAGGGAATCGACTTCGAGGGCATCATCGACGAGCGCGTCGGCCTCGGGGTCGATAGCGGCATCGAGTGCCTCGAGCAGACCCGCGAGGTCGCCCTCGTCCTCGTCGTCAACGATGTGCATGGCCTGGCTCTCGGCGGCGTCCTCCGACTTGTCGGCCTCGGCGAGCATGTTGCCCGTCTGTGCCTCGTCGTCCTCGGCGGACTGCTCGGCGGCCGTCGCGATCTCAAAATCGTCGCGGTGGTTCTCAGACACTGGATCTCTTTTCGTTGCGATACCTGGCGGTGATGACCGCCGCGTTCAGGGTTGGTTAGCCGTTGCCGAGCGTCGGGTCACCGAACAGGAAGTTGACGAGCAGGCTGAACACGAAGTCCAGACCGTAGACGAGGGCCATCATGATCACCACGAAGACCAGCACGACGCCCGTGTAGCTGAACAGCTCCTTGCGGGTGGGCGTGACAACCTTGCGCAGCTCGGCGACGACCTGGCGGATGAACAGCGCCACACGCCCGAACGGACCGCGCCGCTGGGCGCGCTCCTTCTTGGCGTTGGCGACGATGTCCTCGCTGGGCTCGTCGATCACTTTTCTGGCCACGTTGTTACCTTCCGATGTTTCGGCTTGCTGCAGGGCGGACAGGACTCGAACCTGCAACCTGCGGTTTTGGAGACCGCTGCTCTACCAATTGAGCCACCGCCCTTCGGGCTGAAATCTCCTGCGGCCGCGGCGTCTGGGCGCGCGAAAGCATGGCAGATTTCAACTACCACGCGACAAGTGTACGGCATCGAACTGGCCACACGAATTGTGCCGGGCCTCGTTGACCGGCGAGACGGCGGCTGCAGCAGCCCCAGATCCGCTCCGGCCACTCTTGCCGTGCGCGCCTAGAATTGGTGCCGTGACTCTTCCCCGAATCTCCCGCCGGATCGCCGCCATTGCCGAGTCGGCAACGCTCAAGGTCGACGCGAAAGCCAAGGCCCTGCAGGCCGAAGGACGACCCGTCATCAGCTATGCGGCGGGTGAGCCCGACTTCGCGACTCCGGGCAACATCGTCGACGCGGCATCGCGGGCCGTTCTCGACCCGAAGAACTACAAGTACACGCCCGCGGCTGGGCTCCCCGACCTGCGCGAGGCGATCGCCCAGAAGACCCTGCGCGACAGCGGACTCGAGGTCGCGCCCAGCCAGGTGATCGTCACCAACGGTGGCAAGCAGGCCGTCTATCAGGCCTTCGCGACGATCGTCGACGAGGGCGACGAGGTGCTACTGCCGACCCCGTACTGGACCACCTACCCGGAGGCGATCAAGCTCGCCGGCGGCGTTCCGGTCGAGGTGTTCGCTGGCGCCGACCAGAACTACCTCGTCACGGTCGAGCAGCTGGAGGCGGCGCGCACCGAGAAGACCAAGGTGCTGCTGTTCGTCTCCCCCTCGAACCCCACCGGAGCCGTGTACTCGGCCGAGCAGACCAAGGCGATCGGCGAGTGGGCCGAGGCGCACGGGCTGTGGGTGATCTCCGACGAGATCTACCAGAACCTCGTGTACGACGGCGTGCGGGCGGTGTCGATCGTTGAGGCGGTGCCGGCCCTCGCCGACCGCACCATCCTCGTCAACGGTGTCGCGAAGAGCTACGCGATGACCGGATGGCGCCTCGGCTGGATGGTCGGCCCCGCCGACGCCATCAAGGCCGCCGCCAACCTGCAGTCGCACCTGACGAGCAACGTGTCGAACATCACGCAGCGCGCCGCGATCGAGGCCCTCACCGGCCCGCAGGACGCCGTCGAGGCGATGCGCGTCTCGTTCGAGAAGCGCCGCAACACTATCGTCGCCGAGCTCTCCAAGATCTCCGGTCTGGTGTGTCCTGTTCCCGAGGGCGCCTTCTACGTCTACCCGGATGTCACGGGCCTGCTGAACCGCACCTGGGGAGGCGTCACGCCCACCACGTCGCTCGAGCTCGCCGACCTCATCCTGGACCAGGCTGAGGTCGCCGTGGTACCCGGCGAAGCGTTCGGACCCTCGGGATACCTCCGCCTCTCGTACGCCCTCGGCGACGCCCCGCTGCTCGAGGGCGTGCAGCGCCTGCAGCGCCTGTTCGCGTAGGGGCGGCGCGCGCCACCTACGGGGTGCCGGCTCGCTCGAGGATCTGCACGGACCGACCGAGGCCTAGTCGGTCTCGATCACGGCGATGTCGTTGCCGGTGTGGATCTCGTCGTCGACCCCGGCGAGCTGCTGGACCAGGCGGCCCGTCGCGGTGCTCTCGATGTCGACGATCGCCTTGTCGGTCTCGACGCGCAGGAGCACCTGGCCCTCAGCGACGGGATCGCCGACCGCGATCAACCACTCGACGACATAGGAGTCGTCGATGGCCTCGGATACTCGCGGCATGACGACGCGTGCCTCGCTCATGAGTCTGCCTTTCGGGTGGTGGGGGTCCAGATGTTGTTGAACATGTCGGTGACGACCGGGTCCGGCAGTGCCTGGACTACCTCGATGACCTCGTCGAGCGCAGCGCCGACCGAGCTCTCGAGCCGGGCGAGCTCGTCCGCGGAGGCCCCACCAGCGACGAGCTCCTCGCGAGCTCGCTTGACCGGGTCGCGCTCCTGCCAGTACTCGAGCTCGCCCGCTGGACGGTACGGCGCGGTGTCCGCGCGCGAGTGGCCGGCGAAGCGGTAGGTCTTCGCCTCGACGAGGGTCGGTCCCCCGCCGGTACGCGCGCGCCCGATGGCCCTGGCGAGCGCGGCTCGCGTGGCCGTGACATCCATGCCGTCGACGACTTCAGCGGGCATGGCGTATGACGCGGCGCGCAGGTGCAGGTCTTCGATGGGGGTCGTCAGGTTGATGCGGCTGTATTCGCCGTAGACGTTGTTGTCGCACAGGAAGACGACCGGCAGCTTCCAGATCGCCGCAAGGTTGAGCGACTCGTGGAAGGCGCCGATGTTCGTCGCGCCGTCGCCGAAGACCGCGACGGCGACACTGTCGTCGCCCTTGTACTGGAAGGCGAGCGCTGCGCCCGCCGCGACCGGGAGGCCGGCCCCGACGATCGCGAAGGTCGGCAGCAGGCCGATGTCGTCGTCACTCACATGCATCGAACCACCGAGGCCGCCCGTGGAGCCCTCGGACTTGCCCATGATCTCGGCGAGCACCGCACGGGGGCTCATGCCGAGCGCGAGCGCCATGGCGTGCCCGCGGTAGGTGGCGGTCACAAGATCGGTGGGGCGCAACTCGGCGGCCAAGCTCACGGCGAGCGCCTCCTGCCCCATCGCGAGGTGCGTGGTGCCGTGGATGGCGCCCGTGGCGAAGAGCGCGTTGAGGCGTTCTTCAAAACCACGGATCTCGAACATGCGCTCGAGGCGCGCTGTGGCGTCGTCGGCGAGAACCTTGCGGCGCTCGACGGAACTACGGGACACAGACAGGGCGGTGTCGGTCACTTGCTCAACCCTTCGAGGACCCACCACGGGGCGGGGACGGTTCCGGTGGACTGGTACTGCGTCAGCTGGCGAGCGATCTCGTCGGGCTGCGGAAGGTAGCGGCTCTCCAGCGCCCGGCTGTAGGGCACGGGAACGTTGGGAGTCGTGATGCGGAACGGCGCGGCCGAGAGGCTGGAGAACAACTCGCGCGTGACGGCGGCGACGATTTCGCTGCCCCATCCGCCCGACTCCGGTGCCTCTTCCACCACCACGAGCCGGTGAGTCTTTGCCACCGAATCGAGCACAGTCGTGCGGTCCCAGGGGGCGAGCGTGATGAGGTCGATGATCTCGGCGTCGATGCCGGATGCCTCGACCGCCTCCAGCACGGAGGTGCGTAGCTGCCCCATCGTGACGATGGTGACGGCGGTGCCCTGGCGCACGACTTCGGCCTTGCCCAGTTCCACGAGCCCGGCAGCTCCCCGCTGCACCTCGCCACGCACGGCGTAGAGGTTGCGGGGCTCGAGCACCATCGTCGGTCCGGGCGATTGGATGGCCGCCCGCAGGATCCCGTACGCGTTCTGCGGCGTGCTCATGGTCACGACGGTGAGGCCCGGTGTCGCGGTCACCCAGTTCTCGAGGGTCTGACTGTGCTGCGAGCCGAAGCCAGTGCCGCTGCCGACCGACGCGCGCACCGTGAGCGGCACCGAGAGCTGGCCCTTGCTCAGGTAGTGCATCTTGGCTGCGCCAGTGACGAGCTGGTCGAGTGCGACGCCCAGGAACTCCATGAACATGATCTCGATGACGGGCCGCAGGCCCGCGATCGCGGCCCCGACGCCCGCCCCCGTGAACGCCATCTCCGAGATCGGGGTGTCGCGCACGCGGTTGGGTCCGAACTTGTCGAGAAGGCCCTCCGAGGTCTTGAAGGGGCCGCCAGCGACGGCGATGTCCTCGCCCATCACCATGACACTGGGATCGGCTTCCATCTCGTCCTCGAGCGCGGCGACGATCGCCTGCCGGAAGCGCATCTGAGTCACGTCATTGTCCCCTTCGTTTCTGGAATCGTTTCGAGGATATGCCCCGACCCCCGGCTCGTCAACTGAACGTGGGCGTCGTCGTTGACCAGTTCGAGCCAACGTCGGTAGAGTTCTGGAAACGATTCGAGGGCGAACGTCCTCCTGGCGACGGGAGTCAGTGCGGTGATTGACGTGGCGGTGATCGGCGATGGCCAGCTCGCCCGCGGCGTCGCCTCACGGCTGTCGACACGGGCCGACGTGCACCTGAGAGGGCCCGCTCCGCGCGAGCTCATCCCCGTTGTCGTGGGCTCCGGTGCCGACGTCGTGGTCATCGCGACCACCACGAGGCTGGCCGATGTGGCGGGCCACATCGAGGACGCGGTACGCGCCGGCTCGAACGTGCTCGTCTCGGCCGAGGAGTGCGCGTACCCGTGGGCGGTCGATGCCGACCTTGCCGGCCGACTGGATGGGCTCGCCCTGCAGAACGGTGTGACGATCCTCGGGTGCGGGCTCAATCCCGGGTTCGTGTTCGACGCGCTCGTGCTGACCCTGCTCGGCGCCGGCGGGCTTCCCACGTACATCTCGGTCGAACGCACCGTGGATGTGTCGGCGTTCGGCCCCGCCGTGCGTGCGCGGCTCGGGGTCGGTGTGCCCGAGACGGAGTTCGCGCAGGGGATCGGGGAGGGGAGCATCCTCGGCCATGCGGGGTTCCCGCAGTCCATGGCGATCGTCGCCGACGCGCTCGGGGTCGTCATCGACACGATCACGACGAGCATCCGGCCCACCGTCGAGGCCGGCCTGACCGTGGGCTTCGTGCAGGAGTACGTCGCGCTGGTCGCGGGCGACGAGTGGTTCCGCGCGCGGTTCGTGGGGCACCTCCGCCCCGGCACGGCGGGCCTCTCCCCGCACGACGTCATCGAGATCGTCTCCGATGGAGCGCCCCTGCGCTGCACCGTCGATCCCGGAATTGGCTCGCAGGCCGGCTCCCAGGCACTCATCGCCAATTCGATCGATCGCGTGGTCAGCGCGCCACCCGGATGGCGCACCGTCGCCGAGCTCGAGGCGGCGCATCCGCGAACCGACAACCCAAGCCCCCCACGAACACCGATCAGATAGGTAGTCATGTCCGTCATCTCTGCAGTCGACGTCTTCCCCGTGCAGTACCCGGAGCCCAACGACTCCGGGGCGCTGCGCTGCCTGCTCTTCGTGCGCATCCGCAGCGATGACGGGGCAGAGGGCTGGGGCGAGGCCGTCACGATGTTCCCGGGAGCGACTGCCGCGACCGCGATCATGGTCGAGTCGGTGCGCGAGCTCATCGTGGGGCGTGACCCGCGAGCCAACGTCGCCCTGTGGCACGACCTGCAGGCCGAGGCGTGGTGGTACGGCCACCGCGGCGGTATCTTCTCCTTCGCGCTCTCGGCCATCGACGTCGCCCTCTGGGATCTCAAGGCCCGCTTGGCCGGACTTCCGCTCGTCGACCTGCTCGGGGGCGCGCGCGTCGACTCTCTTCCCGTCATCGCGTCGACCCACGCGTTCGACCCGTCACTCGAGGTCGAGGCTGAGCGGCACGGCAGGTACGTGACCGAGCGCGGCTTCCAGGGCTTCAAGATCGGCATGGGCAAGCGGGGCGAGACCCACATCGGCTACGAGGTCGGCAGGGACATCGAGTTCATGCGGCTGCTGCGGGAGGCCGCAGGCCCCGACGCCATGATCATGCTCGACCGCGGCAAGAAGATCACCTGGACCCTCGACGACGCGATAGCGCGCGTGCGCGGTTTCGACCAGTACGACCTGAAGTGGATCGAGGAGCCCTTCGAACCCGACCACTCCGACGAGCTGCGCGCGCTGCGCGCACAGGTGAGCTGCCTCATCGCCGGCGGCGAGCGCGAGTGGGATGTGCACGGCTACGAGAACGCCCTCGCCGACGGCATGATCGACGTCGTGGGCTGTGACGTGGGGCGCGCTGGCGGCGTGACCGGAGCGTTGCAGGTGCTTGCGGTCGTCGAGCGGGAACACCGGTGGTTCAACTCGCATGCCTGGTCGAGCGCGGTCAACACGGCGGTGTCGATAGCGCTCTCGGCAACGAGTGACCGGGTGCTGCTGCAGGAACTCAAGCCCGACATCAATCCCATGCAGGACGAGCTCGTCGCCGAGCCGATCCGCGCGGTCGACGGCAGAGTCGCGGTGCCGACCGGCGACGGCATCGGCGTCGTTCCCGAGCTGGACGTGCTGAAGCACTACGCACTGTCATGACCGCGGCGCTGCTCGGGGCCGGTCTCGAGGGAGCCGGCGTCATCGTGTCCGGTGCGGCGGGTGACATCGGTGGGGCGACGGCGCGCGCGCTCGCGGAGGCGGGGGCGCGGGTGTGCGCCCTCGACCTGCCCGGCGACGCTCTCGATGCGGCCGTGGCATCCCTGCCCGGGCGCGACGACCATATCGCGCTGCCTCTCGACCTCGGCAACACCGGCACCATCGACGCTGCGGTGCGCGATGCTGCCGACCGGCTGGGAACGCTGTGGGCGCTCGTGCATGCCGCAGCGTTCCTGAGGCGCCAGGCGCCTGTCGACGTGACCGAGGAGACGTGGGATGCCCAGCTCGACGTGAACCTCAAGGCAACGTTCTGGCTGAACCGCGTGGTGGGAGAGTTGCTGGTCGCCCGCGGCAGTGGCGGGCGCATCATCAACTTCACGTCGGCGGCCTGGATGACCGGCCCCATGATCGACAGCGACGTCTACGCCGCCTCCAAGGGTGGCGTCGTGACGATGACCAAGGGCTTTGCCCGGCGGTTGGGGCCGTGGGGAATCACGGTGAACGCGATCTCGCCCGGGCAGATCGAGACCGCGATGCAGCGCAAGGAGAACTCAGCGGAAGCGATGGCCGCGGTGGCCGCGAACTGTCCGCTGGGGCGCATGGGTTCGGCCGAGGAGGTCGCCGCCGTCGCGGTATTCCTCGCCTCCCGGCACGCCAGCTTCGTCTCAGGCGCGACGATCAACGTCAGCGGCGGACTCTTGATGTACTAGGACCGTACGAATACTAGAATCCTTTCCAGTAATCATTGCAGCCCGGGAGGGAAGACGCTATCGTCGCACCCATGACAGACACGATGGGGTTCTCTGACATACTGCAGCGCCGTGTGCGACTCGGTAGCTGGCAGGACCAGAAGGTAGCGACCTACGACCTGATTCTCGACGCGCTGGCCACCGAAGAGTGGTCGAACGCCGCGGAGCTCGCGTCCTATTTCGTCGACGAGGCAGCGGTGTGCTGGCAGCTCTATCGCCAGTGGCTCGCCGACCTCGAGGGGTTCCTGCGCGACGAGGGCACGTCCGCGGAGGACCTGGAGCGCATCCGCCAGACCCTCATCGACCTGACGCCGCTTCCCGATGGCTCGCAGTTCAACACGTTCGCGATGTGGGAGAAGTTCAAGGACCTCATCGCATCCGTCGTGGCGGCTGCCGAGGCGCACGACGCGCCACGCGCGAGCGAGCTCATGGCCGAGGCCAAGGAGATCTGGCGCCAGACCCATGACCGCGACGTCGACAAGACCTACTTCTACATGAGCGAGACGGCCCGCCGGTACGGCGACGACGCGATCCCGCGCATGTACGAGCGCGTGCTGGTTCCGCTGTTCGCCTGGCGCTACGAGAAGTTCGATATCGACAAGCACCCGTGGGACGAGGGCCTTGAGACCCTCATGTACGTCTCGTGCGAAGCCATGCGCGGTCACCTCAGCGGTCCCGAGCGCAACGGCAACTTCGAGCTCGAGGAGCTCGCCGACCGCTTCATCCTCCGTTTCGACGCGTGCGGCTCAGGCGGCCGCACGCTGCGTGGCGACTGGATCGAGGGCACCCCCGCTCGCATGGAGGCGCCGTACAACTTCCGCGTCTCCGAGGAGGAACGCGACTGGAACCACTACCAGAAGGGCGTCTGCCTGTACTGCGCCCACTGCGTGATCCTCATGGAACACATGCCCATGGACCGCTTCGGTTACCCGGTGCGCGTCGTCGACCCGCCGATCTACCCCGACACGAACAAAGACCCGGCGGCACGCCAGAAGTGCCAGTGGACGATGTTCAAGGACCCGACGACGGTTCCCGAGGAGATGTACACGCGCAGCGGGCGCACCAAGCCGACCGAGTTCGGCTCGCGCGCCCACAACGTCGTCGACCTTCCCGATCCGACCGTCTTCGGGATGCCCGGCAGCGGATGACCGCCATCCCGACGACGGGTGCAGCGGTCGTGATGCCTCCGGATGGCGGCCCGCTGCAGTTCGTCCAGCGCCCCGTCGACTCCCCCGCTGCCGGGGAGGCGCTCATCCGGATACAGGCCTGCGGCGTGTGCGGTTCCGACGCCTTCCTCCAGGACGGCGGATTTGGCCCCGCCTCGCTGCCCCGCGTTCCCGGCCACGAGGCTGCGGGAGTGGTCATCGCGGTGGGCGACCCCACGGATGAGCCGTGGGTGGGCCGCCAGGTCGCGCTCTACTACATCGAAGGACCCCCTGACTCGGCCTGGGGCAGGGCCGGGCATGAGAACGTCGGGCCGGGCATCCGGCGCATGGGAGTGGACGTCGACGGTGCATTCGCTGAGTACATCGTGCGCAGCATCCGCACGCTCATCGCCGTGGAGCCTCCGCTCGACCCCGCTGCCGTTGCCGTCGCAACGGATGCGCTCGCCACGCCGTATCACGCACTGACCGCGGTGGGCGGGCTCGCGGCGGGCGAGACGCTCGCGGTCGTGGGGCTCGGTGGCATCGGCAGCAACGCGGTGCAGATCGGTCGCCACCTGGGTGCCACAGTCGTTGCGGTGGGGCGTGGCGAGGCGAAGCTCGCGCAGGCCAGGGAGCTCGGCGCCCACGTGACCGCGCACTCGAGCGACGGTGCCGAGGCGATCATCGCCGCGGCGGGCGGACAGATCGACGTCGTGCTGCAGTGTGTGGGCGAGAACACCGCCATGGACCGGCTCGCCATCGACATCGCGGGCTACCGCGGTCGCGTCGTGTTCATCGCAGTGTCGCAGGAGGACTTCCCCGTGCGGGCGACCGAGCTGATCTGGCGTGAGCTCTCACTCAAGGGCAGCCGCGGATTCACTCGGCGCGACATCGAGGACGTGCTGGCACTCGTCGCATCCGGCGCCCTCACCACCGATCACCTCACGCGCCATCGCCGCCCGCTGCGCGAAGCTGCCGAGGCGATCGCCGATCTTCGAGCCGGCGCGGTGCTGCGAACGGTGCTCACCATGGACCAGAACGAAGGAGACGGACAATGACCTGGCGCAATGATGCGGGGCTTTCCGGCAAGAGTGTCGTCGTCACCGGCGCGGCGGGAGGAATCGGACGGTCGGTGACCAGGGCGTTCGCGGAGGCCGGCGCGCACGTGGTAGCCGTCGACCTCCCCGGCTCGCCCGTCGCAGAGGTCGTCGCCTCCCTGCCGGGTGGACCGCACCTCGGGCTCGAGGCGAACCTCCTCGACCTCTCCAGCCATGCGGGGATCTTCGAGCGGGCCAACGAGCTCGCACCCTTCGCGGCGCTCGCCCACCTCGCCGCGGTGCTGCGGCGCGCCGTCACCGTCGACGACGTCACGGAAGAGGACTGGGATCTCCAACTCGACGTGAACCTGAAGGTGACGTTCTTCCTGGGTCGCACCGCGCACTCGGCCTTCCGCGCCGCGGGAACGCCCGGCGCGATCGTCAACTTCACCTCCCAGGGCTGGTGGACCGGCGGCTTCGGCGGCTCGGTCGTGTACAACGCGAGCAAGGGTGGTGTGACCACGCTCACGAAGGGGCTTGCGCGATCGTTCGCCGCCAGTGGTGTGCGCGTCAATGCCGTGGCTCCCGGCGGGGTCGACACTCCCATGATGAACGAGGGAATGTCGCCCGAGGCGATGGCCTCCTTCCTCTCGATGGTGCCGCTCGGCCGCCTCGCCCAGACCGATGAGCTCGCCGGTGCCGTCGTCTTCCTCGCGTCGGATGCCGCCTCGTTCGTGACCGGTTCGGTCATGAACGTCTCCGGCGGCCAGCTCATGTACTGAGCACGAACCCCTCTCAATAAAAGGAGCAGCAATGCAGTTGGACGGATTCACCGATCGAGTCGCGATCGTCACGGGCGGCGCCGGTGGCATCGGCCGCAAGGTTGCCGAGCGCATGCTCGAGCTCGGCGCGCGCGTCGCGGTCACAGATGCTCGCGCGTCCGACGTTCCGGATTGCCTCAACGTGCAGATGGACGTGACTGACGAAGGCGACGTCAGGGCCGGCATCGATCGCATCGTCTCCGAACTCGGCACACCGGCGATCCTCGTGCAGGCCGCCGGAATCTTCCGGGTCGAACCGTTCGAGGAGACCACTGCGGCGAGCTGGAACCTCAGCATCGCCGTCAACCTCACCGGCGCATTCCACGTCGCCCACGCCGTGCTCCCCCACATGCGCGCGGCGGGCTATGGTCGCGTGGTCGCTCTCGGCTCGAGCGCGGGTATCACGGGCGGAAGCAAGTCCACCGCCGCCTATGGTGCCTCGAAGGCCGGCGTCATGGCGCTCTCGAAGGCGATCGCCACCGAGTACGCGCCCTACGGCATCACCTCGAACGCGCTGGCACCGAGTCTCATCGAGACCGAGATGGTCTCCAACATCGCCGATCTCGTGACCAAGGTGCCCGTCGGTCGGCTGGGCCAGCCGGGGGAAGTCGCCGATCTCATCGCATACCTGTGCTCCGAGCATGCCGGATTCATCACGGGAGCCGTCGTCGACATCAACGGCGGATTCCTCATCCACTAGCGTCTGGGGAGGCTCGAATCTTGACACCGCCGTCCCACGCGGCACTAATATAGAAACGTTTCCAGAAACGTAACTAGGAGTTGGCAATGACGCTCGATCCTCAGGCAGTACCCGCGCTCCCGGACCTCACGATCGTGAAGATCGAGACCGTCGCCGTTCGCGTTCCGCTGGACCGGGTGTACAAGGGCAGCCACTACCGGATGACCCATCGCTCGACGATCGTCACCCGCGTGCACACCGCCAGCGGCATCATCGGCGAGGCTTACGCGGGCGATGAGGATGCCGGTCTCGAGGAGATCGACGCCATCATCCACCTCGAGATCGAGCCCGTGCTCGTCGGCGAGGACGCCTTCGCCACCGAGCGTTGCTGGGAGCTCGCGCGGCCCGCGACCTGGAACATCCTTCGCGACCGCCGGCTCGGTCTCGTGGCGACCGCGTGCGTCGACCTCGCCCTCTGGGATGCCGTCGGCAAGGCTCTCAACATGCCGCTGTACAAGCTGTGGGGTGGCTACCGCAACAAGGTCCCCGTCATCACCATTGGCGGCTACTACGCGGAGGACGCAAACATCACCGCGGAGGTGCAGGGGCTCGTCGAGGCCGGCTTCGCGGGGATGAAGTTCAAGATCGGTGGACTCACCCCGGAGGAAGACGCCGTGCGATTCCGCGAAGCCCGCAAGGCCGCCGGCGACTCCTTCAAGCTCGCCGTCGATGCCAACCAGGGCTGGACGCCCGGCGAGGCGATCCGCTTCTGCCGCCTCGTGGAAGACCTCGACCTCATGTGGTTCGAGGAGCCGGCCATCTGGCAGAACGACCGTCGCGCCATGCGCGACGTCAGGTTGTCTGCCGGCGTAGCCGTGTGCGCCGGTCAGAGCGAGTTCTCCGCAGCGGGTTGCCGCGACCTCATGGAGACGGGATCCGTCGACTACCTCAACTTCGACTCGTCGTGGTCCGGGGGTCCCACCGAGTGGCGCCGGGCAGCGGCGATCGCGAGCGTGTACGACGTGAAGATGGCGCACCACGAGGAGCCGCAGGCATCCTCGCACCTGCTCGCATCGATCCCCCACGGCACCTTCCTTGAGTACTTCCACCCGCAGCGCGACCCGATCTGGCATAACGTGATCGCAAATCGCCCCGAGCTGAAGGACGGCCACATCACGCTGCCCACCGGTCCGGGACTCGGCTGGGAGCTCGATCTGGACTACATCGACAAGTACACGGTCGTGTTCAATCACGACAAGACCGCAGCACACTGATCCGAATCGCGAGGAAAGGAAGCCACAATGGCGAGGCATCCCATTATCGACACCCACGTCCACTTCTGGAACATGGCCACTCCCGACGACGGGATGAAGTGGGTATGGCTGGAGAAGGACTTCGTGCACCCGATCCTGGGCGACATCGACGGCATGAAGTCGGTCAAGTACGACATCAACCACGTGTTCGCCGAATCCCGCTTCGCCGACGTCAGCGGCTTCGTGCACGTGCAGGCGGCGATTGGATCGGATGACCCGGTCACCGAGACCCGCTGGCTGACCCGGATGCGCGAGACCGCACCGGTGCCGTTCACCATCGTCGCGCACGCCGACCTCGGCTCCGACGACGCGATGCGCCAGCTCGACGGCCACGCCGAGTCGCCGTACTTCGTGGGCATCCGCGACTTCGCCTCCGAGCCCATGCTCGCCTCGGGACAGATCAATCCGGTCTACGAGGAGTCGCTGAAGGTGCTCACCCAGCGCGGGATCGTGTTCGACCTCGACTGCGAGTGGTTCAACATGGGCGCCGCCCTCGAGCTCGCGCGCCGGCATCCGGAGCTGCAGATCGTGCTCGAGCACATCGGATTCCCGCGCAGCCGCGACGACGAGTACTACGCGTCGTGGAACTCCGCTATCCGCGAGCTCGCGGGCGCGGAGAACGTCACGTGCAAGATCTCGGGGCTCGCGATGACCGACCCGCTGTTCACGAAGGAGTCGCTGCGCCGCTGGGTCGACAGCTGTGTGGAGGCCTTCGGCGCCGACCGCTGCGTGCTCGGATCCAACTGGCCCGTCGACCGCCTGTACTCGAGCTACGACGTGATCATGGACCTGTACCGGGAGTACATCTCGGGCCTCAGCGACGCGGAGCAGGGCAGAATCCTCTCGGAGAACGCGGCGCGGCTCTACAAGCTGTGATGGCCGAAGGGGTCGTCCGGACCGTCCTTGGCGACGTTCCGGCGGCCTCGCTCGGCATGACGCTCATCCATGAGCACTTGCACATGGACTGCAGCACCCTGGCGGCGGCGCACGGCTACGTTCCCGATCCCGACCCGGGAGAGTTCGACCTCGCGGCCGCCACCGAGTGCCGGTGGAACCCCGGCGCACACCCCGACAACTACCGCTTCACGCAGCACGACCCGGTGCTCGACGACCTCGTCGACTACCGTGAGCTCGGCGGCGGGGCGATCGTGGATGCCACGCCGTTCGATCTCGACCGCAATCCCGCAGCGCTCGCGAGGCTGTCGCGCGAGAGCGGGCTGCACGTCGTGATGGGCTCGGGGTACTACCTCGAGGCGACGCACCGGGCGTTCCTTCCAGCGGGCGACGAGGAGAGCGCGACCTACGACGCGATCGTCGCCGACCACGTGCTCGGCAGCGACGGCATCCACCCGGGCATGATCGGTGAGATCGGCACGTCCGATCCGCCCACCGAGGGCGAGCTCCGGGTGGTGCGCGGCGCGGCGCGGGCCTCGCTCGACACGGGGCTCCCCCTCTCGATCCACCTGCACCCGTGGGGTGACAACGCCGACCGAGTGCTCTCAGCGGTCGACGAGACGGGCCTCGGCATCGAGACTGTGCTTCTGAACCACATGACCACGGCGGTCGGCGAGGACGAGCGGCTTAGAGGCCTGTTGCGCACCGGAGTGCAGTTGTCGTTCGATCTGTTCGGGTTCGACCACTCCCTGCTCGGTCCCGGCCGCTGGCCGCCGAGCGACGACGAGGGCGTCGCGACGATAGCGGCGCTCCAACGTGAGGGCTTCGGTCCGCAGGTCATGATGTCGCAGGACGTCGGGGTGCGCACGCGGCTGCGCCAGTACGGTGGATGGGGCTACGGGCACATGCTGCGGCACCTGGTGCCGCTGCTCGGCGCGCACGGGGTCACGAGTGAGGGCATCCGGCAACTGTTCGTCGAGAACCCCGCGAACTTCCTCGCCCTGCGGCAAGGTGTCGCGCCTAGTACATCACCAACCCACCGGTGAAGTTGATGGCCTGGCCGGTCATGTACGACGACTCGTCGGAGACAAGAAAGTAGATCGCGCCCGCGCACTCGTCCGCGGAGGCAGCACGCCTTAGGGGCACGCTGCGCGTGCGCTCCTCCGAGAGCTGCTCGACAGTGAGCCCCCGTGCGGCTGCTGCTTTCGCGAGCACTTGGTCCTGCATGGGCGTGTCGATGATGCCTGGGCACAGGGCGTTGACGCGCACGTTACTCGCGCCGAACGCGTAGGCGAATGACCTCGTGATGCTCAGCACCGCGGCCTTCGATGACGCGTAGGCCGCGGCCTCGGTAGTCGACGCGAGTTTCGCGGAGCTCGAGCTGAGGTTGACGATGGCGGATCCGCTGGGCATGGTCCGTCCGATGCCCGACGTGAGATCCCACAGGGCCTCGACGTTGACCGCGTAGATGTCGCGGAGATCACTCACGGTAAGTTCCAGGATGGGCTTCAGCCGGATGATCCCCGCCGAGTTCACCAGCGCGTCAACACCGCGCCCGGCCTCGATGACGGCGGCACGGGCCTCGTCGTCGGAGAGGTCGGCGGCGAGCACGCGCATGCCGGACTCCTCGAGGGGGCCGAGGCCCGCGGGGTCGCGGTCGACGGCGAGCACGTCGTAGCCCTCGCGCTGCAGGCGCAGCGCCGTCGCATTGCCGATGCCGCTTGCAGCTCCCGTGACGAGTGCGGTCTTCATGAGTCCTTCTTCCGCTCAAACAGCTCGACCGCGTAACCGTCGGGGTCGAGCATGTAGATGCTCGTCGCGCCTTGGTTCGGGCCACTCGTGATGGAGACGACACCCTCGGAACGCGAGGTGCCGCCGAATTCGCGAAGCCGCTCCGTCATGGCGGCGACGTCGTCGACGTACAGGCAGAGATGCCCGGCGCCGTAGTCGTTCGGCCGCGAGCGCGCGGAGAGCCGCTCGAGCCCCCGGTACTCCAGCAGCTCGACGATGCCGCCGCCCGGGATCGTCAGGTACACCGCGCGGATGGCACTGAACTCGAGATCGAGCACCTCGCGCAAGTAGTCGGCGTCAATCAGCCTGTCGAACTGCTGCTCGAGGCCGAGGCCGTCGCGGTAGAAGGCGAGGGACTCATCCATGTCGCGGACGGTAATGCCCGCGTGGAAGAAACCGGTAACGTGCGCCACGGATGCTCCGCTCATCGTCGAGTTGTGGAATCGTTTCCAATATTAGCGAAAACGTCGACATGCCGTCAAGGTCGGCAGTGGTCAGAGCACGCGCGCGAATGCCTCGCCGACACCACCGGTGGAGCGAGCGAGGGCCGCGAAGCGCCGCGCGATGAGCGCGTAGCCCTCGGCGGTGGGGTGCAGGCCGTCCCACAGAAGGTGGCTGTCGGCAGGGCCGAAGAGCTCGAGGCCATCGCCGAGGTAGAGGTCGGCATCCATCGCCTGGCGCCGGGTCACGGCCTCGACCACGAGGTCGCGCGTGCGCGCAAGGGTGAGCGTGCCGTCGCCCGGCTGCACGTCGCGCGGGGTGCCGTGGTACTGGCCGTCGGCGTGGCGGCTGGTCGGCCCCGGTACGGTCTCGATGGCCGGCGCAGCAATCGAAGTGAGCACGACGATCGGCACGCCGGGATGACCGGCGCGAACTGCGTCGAGGAAGCCGTGCAGCGCGGGAGTGAACGCCCGGTCGCGCATCGAATCGCGATTGACGACATTGACCCCGAGCTTGAGCGTGACGATGTCGGCCGGCACCGAGGCGATTGTGCGGGCCATGAACGGATCGAGCTGGGCGTTGCCGGCGATCGCGAGATTGGTCAGTTCAAGGCCGAGTTCGGTGGCCGCGAGCTGGGGCCAAGTCTCGCGCGGTGTGGGCGCCTCGAGGCTGTGGCTGATCGAGCTGCCGTGGTGCACCCAGCGGGCGCGGGCTGGGCTCGTCGCCGTCTCGAGAGCGGCATCGGCTTCCACGCGATGGATGACCACCGACGCGCTGTGCGGAAACCACACGTCGACCTCCCGAGGTCCCCCGGCGACAGGCAGCTCGAGGTCGACCACGATCGAGGGCCCGGGCTCGTCGAGGCGGGAGCGGTCCGGACGCGTCACTATGCGCGGCCCCTCGGTCACCACCGCGTGGTCCACGACCGCGCCGTCGACGGTAACGAGGAAGCCCGCGACGAACAGCGGCTCCTCCCCCGCCGCGGGCGCCATCCGCGTGACCGTCACCGCGAGACGCAGGCGAGTGGCTGCGGTGAGGGTGACGAGACGCACACCGAGCGTGTGGGCGCCCCACAGGTCGATCCACTCGTCGAACTGCTGCACGCGGGTCCAGGCGGGGAGGCGCAGGGGCGCGATGCCGCCCGGCACGGACTCGACCTCGGTGATCCCCCGCAGAAGCGTCGCGACGCTGTCGAGCGGCACCTCCCGCATCGCGCTCATTCCGCGGGAGGCAGGGAGGTCTCGCGCACCTCGTACGCGGTGGGCAGCGTGACCGACCGCGGCTCGGCGCCCTTGATCATCTCGAGCGCCAGGGCCGCGGCCTGGCGACCCATCTCCTCCGCGTCGCGCGTGACGACGCTGATGCGCGGGCGCATGACGCGCAGCCAGGGCAGGTCGTCGCAGACCACGAGGGAGACATCGGCGCCGAGGCGCTGGCCGAGCTCGGTGAACGCCTCGAGCACACCGATGGTGGTGACGACGCCTCCCGCGATGATGGCCGTCGGGCGCTCGCCCCGGGGCAGCGCGAGCAGCCGTTCGGTGGTCTCGCGGGCGAACGATGACGAGAACGCGCCCGAGGCCATGAGCTCCTCATCCACTGCGACGCCCGCGGCATCAAGCGCTTCGGTGTAGCCGCGCATGCGCTCGCGAGTGGGGCGGATCGCCGAGCTGCCGGTGATCATCGCAATGCGACGGTGGCCGAGGCGCAGCAGGTCGTCCGTGGCCTCCCGCACGCCTGCGGCGTGGTCGAGCAGGATGCTCGCGACCTTCATCTTTCGCGGATCGCGGTCGATGAGCACCACCGGCCTGTTGAAGGAGGCCACGGCCTTGCTCGTGCGGGTCGACGCCTCGCTGATGGACGACACCAGGAGGGCATCCACTCGCCGCTGGCGCAGCAGTGACAGCCGGTCGACCTCGCGCAACGGGTCACCGCTCGAGTTCGTCACCAGCAGCGTGTAGCCAGCGTCGTTGAGCGCCTCCTCGACGCCATGGATGATCTCGCCGAAGAACGGGTTGGCGAAGTCACGCACGACGAAGCCGACGGTGCGCGTGAATCCACTGCGCAGACTCTGGGCCCCGGGATCGGGCGAGTAGCCGAGCTCAGCAGCAGCAGCGAGCACCTTGGCCTTCATGGCCGGGCTCACGTCGGGGTGTGAACTCAGAGCACGCGACACCGATGACACGGCGACTCCCGCAAGGTTCGCGACGTCGTGGATCGTCACCGATCGCGGTTCTTCTGTTGCCATTGCGCCTGACTTCTCCCTAGCCGTTCATAGTCGAACGAGCTTCACGTCAAGAATGGCCTATTCAAGGTGCCAAACCTCGGTAAAACTCAATTGGTCGCCACGATCGCTCGCCTGGTTGACGATGAGGTCCTTGAACCATTCCGACCATTTGCCGTTGTACTCGGATGCCGCGACTTTCGCGAACGCGGTCGCCGCGTCCGGGTGCGCCTCCACGTAGCCGATGACCTGCGTGCCCCTTCGGAACAAGCTGTAGTTCTTGAGCCCGGACGCCTGGATGACCTCCACGAGTTCGGGCCAGATCTCGTCGTGACGCCGCTTGTACTCCTCAGCGGCACCCTCGTACAGGTCGAAGGTAAAGCAGACCCGCTCCATTGCGCATCCTTTCATCGGGGCCATCGGCCGAACTGGTGCACAACAGTATGCGGCACGACCCGCCTGTATCGGAATCAATTCCAGAATATGTCGACGCTTCAGGGTTGAACCGCCCACGCGTGCGTTGAGAAGGCCCCACGCGGCAACCCCGACCTCCACGGGCAGCACTGCGTCTTCACCAGCACGAACCTCGACGAGTTCTATCCTGATAGCAACTGCTGATGGTCCGGCGAGGTCGGGCGGATCGGTCGCGAACTGCCCGACCTTGCTAACGATTAGCGCGCGGCTCTTGACAACACAATCGCCAAGGCGTTTATACTCTCGAATACTGGAAAGGGTTCCAGAATCAGTTCAGAGAGGAACGATTCATGCGCGCTATACGGAATAGTGGGGGACTCGGCGTACTCGTCGCTGCGGCCGCCATCGCCGTACTGGGATTGACTGGCTGTACCACGGGAAGCACGGGCGGAACCGACGGAGGCGGAGCAACTGGCGATGGCGCCGGCCTCAAGATCGGTTACATCTCGCTCGGCGACTCGGTCCCGTTCGTCAAGCTCGTGTCCGACAGCATCAGGCAGGAGGTCGAGGCGTCCGGCGCCGAGTTCGTCTTCTGCGACTCGCAGCTCGACGCCGCCAAGGCGCTCGCCTGCGCCCAGACGTTCAAGACCCAGAACGTTGATGGCATCATCAACTTCCAGGTCGACGAGAAGGCTGCGGAGTCCATCTGCGCTGCCGGACCGGACGTCCCCGTCGTCGCCGTCGACATCCACCAGCGTCCCTGCGAGAAGGTCTTCGTCGGTGCTGACAACAAGACCGCCGGCCAGATTGCCGGCGAGGCGCTCGGCAACTACTTCAAGGAGAACTTCAACTGCGAGTACGACGCCTTCGTCTCGATGGAGCAGCCGGCCGCAGGCCAGGTCAACCTCGACCGCACGGGCGGCGCAGTTGAGGGCTTCGAGTCGGTCTGTGGCGCCATCCCGGCGGACAAGAACCGCAGTGTCGATGGTGGAGGCACTATCGACGGCGGTCTCACGTCGTTCGGTGACACCCTGACGGCTCTCACGGGCGCAACCCGCATCGCGGTCGTCAGCCTCAACGACGACATGCTGCTCGGTTCGTTCGCTGCGGCGGACGCGCAGGGCCGCTCCGAGCAGGTCTACGGCGTCGCCCAGGGTGCAGACCCGAGCGCGTTCGACGACATCCAGAACAACCCGAACTGGATCGGCGACACGGCGTACTTCCCGGAGCGCTACGGCGAGCTGGCGGTTCCCTCGATCATCGCGCTCATCAAGGGTGAGAGCGTGCCCGAGAACGTCTTCACCAAGCACGTCTTCATCAACGCGGATAACTTCGCCGAGTACTACGGATAAGTCCGGATGTCGCAGCTGACCCTGGCACTGCGCGACATCAGTAAGTCGTTCGGGGGCGTTGAGGTTCTCCACAAGGTGAGCCTCAACGCCCTCGGCGGCGAAGTTCTCGCCCTCCTGGGCGAGAACGGCGCCGGCAAGTCGACACTGGTGAAAATACTCGCGGGAGACTACACGCCCGACGGCGGCGAGGTCGTCGTCGATGATGTTCCCGCACCCGGCCTCAACCCCCGCACCGCGCGCAAGCTCGGCATCCGGATGATCCATCAGGAATTCCAGGATGCCGGAGCCCTCACGGTCGCGGAGAACATCAGCCTCGGCCGGTGGCCGACTGCCGGAGGGCTCGTCTCGTGGCGGCGCCTCAAGCAACGCGCGGATGACGTACTCGGGCAGATGGGGGTCGATATCGATCCCGGCGCCCTGGTGAGCTCCCTCAGGGTCGGAGAGCGCCAGGTCGTCGAGATCGCCCGAGCTCTGGCGGACGACGCCAAGCTCCTGATCCTCGACGAACCGACCGCAGCCCTGTCGCAGCAGGAGGTGGACCGCCTCTTCGAGTGGGTCCGCCGGCTGCGCGACAACGGGGTGTGCATCGTCTACATCACGCACCGTCTCGACGAAGTCTTCGAACTCGCCGACCGCGTGCAGGTGCTTCGTAACGGCGATGTCGCCCTCACCTCACCGACCTCCGACGTCACCCGTCGCCAGCTCGTCGAGGCCATGGTCGGTCGCGACATCGGCGAGGTCTCGCGCCCCGCCAGCGCAGGCGCCGGGGCCGACGGCGAACCCATGATCACGATCGACGACCTTCATGTCGACGACCAGGTCGCAGGCCTCACGCTCACGGTGCGCAAGGGTGAGGTGGTGTGCCTCTACGGCAAGCTCGGCAGCGGCACTACGCAAGTGGCCGAAGTGTGCTTCGGCATCCGCAAGCCCACGGGCGGCACCCTCGACATCGCGGGCACCAGCGGCTTTCCTTCGGCGCCGACCGCGGCCATCCGTCGCGGCGTCGGCTACCTGCCACCCGACCGCAAGCGCGAGGGCGCGTTCATGAGTCGCTCGGTGATCGAGAACCTCGCCGCGGCCTCGTGGGGCAAGCTCGCCATCGGCAACCTGTTCGTGACCGCCGGGATGGAGAAAACCGCATACTCGCGCTGGTCGTCGAAGCTCGGCATCAAGTCGGCCGACCCCGCGAACCAGCAGATCTCGCAGCTCTCCGGTGGCAACCAGCAGAAGGTCATGCTGGCCCGCTGGCTCGAGCGCACCTCGAATCCCCTCGTGCTCGTCGAGCCCACTCGCGGCGTCGATGTGGGCGCACGGCAGGAGATCTACGCGGCTATCCGCGACCTTGCCGCCGAGGGGCAGGCAGTACTCGTGGTGACGTCCGACTACGAGGAGGCAGTGCAACTGTCAGACCGCGTCGTCGTGATGCAACGCGGGCAGCAAGTCGCGGAGTTCGACGGCAACGACGTCACCGCCCAGAATCTAACCATTGCAGCAGGAGGCTGACGTGACAGTTCCACTCGACACCGCCATCGAACCGGTCGAGGACCGAAAGCCCACGAGGAGTCGGCGACGCATTCCCGAGACCGCCGTACTCGCGGGCGTGCTTCTGGCTCTGGCGATCTTCTTCTCCACCCAGTCAGAGTTCTACCTGACCCCGAACAACCTGCTCAACATCCTCGTGAGCGCCTCGGTCATCGGCATCATCGCCGCCCCCGGCACGCTACTGCTGGTCGCGGGCCAGTTCGACCTCTCGGTCGGCTCGGGCGCCGCCTTCATCGGCGTCGTGATGGCGTGGGCGACAGCACAGTGGGGCGTCCCGACGGGCGTGCTGCTCGCGATCGTCGCGGGCCTGCTCATCGGCATGGTCAACGGCTTCGCAGTGACCGTGCTCGGGATCAACGCGCTCATCACGACCCTGGCCACCCTCGCCATCCTGCGCGGGCTCGGTCAGGTGCTGGCCGGTGGGCAGACGCTGCTCCTGCCGGGGTTCAACGACCTCGGAAACGCGCGCCCGTTCCTGAACATCCCGGTGCCCGTGCTCGTGTTCGCGGCGGTCGTCGTCATCACGGCGCTCGTCATGAAGTTCACGGTCTTCGGTCGCTCGATGTACGCGATCGGCGCGAACCCCATCGCCGCGCGTCTCGCGGGCATCCGCACCAAGACGGCGATCTTCGGCGGATTCCTGCTCTCTGGTGCCGCCGTCGCCATTGGCGGCCTCATCCTCGTGTCGCAGCTCGGCGCGGCCTCCCCCAACGCCGCCTCCGGCCTCGAGCTCTCGGTCGTGACAGCGGTCATCCTCGGCGGCGCGAGCCTCGCTGGCGGCCGCGGCACGATCGTGGGAACACTGCTCGGCGTGCTGATCCTCGGCACCTTGAACAACGGCCTCACGCTCATGAACATCAACTCGTTCTGGCAGGACGTCGCCCGTGGCGTGCTCCTGCTCGCCGCTGTCGGCTTCGACCAGCTGCGCCTGCGCCTCACCGGCGACAAGTAAGGGAAGGATCCACCATGACAATTCGAGTCGGAGTGATCGGTGCCGGCAGCTGGACGGTCGCATCCCACCTGCCCAACCTCGCGCGGCACGCGGATGTCGAGTTCGTCGGCGTCTCGCGCAAGGGACCTGAGTTGCTCAAGAAGATCCAGGACGAGTACGGGTTCGCCGTGGCATCCGAGGACTACCGAGACGTGCTCGCTGAGGGCGTCGACGTCGCCATCGTCGCGAGCCCCTCGGGCCTGCACTTCGAGCACGCCCTCGCCGCCCTCGAGTCGGGTGCGCACGTCATGTGCGAGAAGCCCGTCACCATCGACCCGGCGAGCGCCTGGACGCTCGCGCAACGGGCCGATGAGCTCGGCAAGGCATTCGTCGTCTCGTTCGGCTGGAACTACAAGCCGATGATCCAGAAGGCCAAGGCGATGATGGATGCCGGTGGCATCGGCACCCTCGAGCACATGACCGTTCACATGGCGTCCGCGACGCGCGAACTACTGTCGAACACCGGCGCGTACCCGGGAGCAGCCCCCGAGGCCGTTCCCGACCAGCGCACCTGGACAGACCCCAGCCTTTCCGGCGGCGGTTACGGTCAGGCCCAGCTCACCCACGCCCTCGGGCTCGCCTTCTGGCTCACCGGCGCCCGCGCGACCGGTGGGTTTGCTTCGATGAACGCGCCGCTGAACGCGCCCGTCGAGCTGCATGACGCGATCGTTCTCAATTACGAGGGTGGCGGCATCGGTGTGCTCTCGGGCGGGTCTGCTCACCTGGGCGTCAACGGCAACAAGCACGCCCTCGAGGTGCGCGCGATCGGCAGCGAGGGCCAACTTCTCGTGGATGTTGAGCGCGAGGCTGTCTGGCTGTTCCGCAATGGCGAGGAGACCAAGGTCGAGCTCGTCGACGGCGAGGGCGCGTACGACTGCATCGGCCCGATCGACGCCGTGCTGAGCGCCGCCCGGGGTGAGCAGTTCATCAATCAGTCGCCCGCAGAACTCGGTGCCCGTGTCGTCGAGGCGCTCGACATCGCCTACCGCAGCGCAGCCTCCGGACAGTTCGAGCGTCGCGCCAGAATAGAGCCATGACCGCGCGACACCTCCGCTCGCACCTGTACGTCCCCGCCGACAAGCCCGGCATGCTCGGTAAGGCCCAGGAGCGGGGCGCTGACGCGATCATCCTCGACCTCGAGGACGCGGTAGCCCCCTCGGCGAAGGACTCGGCCCTTGAGGCGGTGGTCGCTTTCGCCGCGCTCCCGCGCGGCAGTGCGGAACTCTGGGTGCGCGTCAACACCGGGCAGCGCGGGCTCGACGAGATCGGTGCGCTCTGCCCGCTCGGCCTCGACGGGGTATGGCTGGCGAAGGCAGAACCGGGTGAATGGTTCGACGCTGCGGTCGCCGCACTAGTCGCCGCCGGCACGAAGGTCGGGATCCTCGTCGAGAGTGCACGTGGGCTCGTCGGGATGCCCGTCTTCTCCCCCGTTCCGTCCGAGTCGCTCGCTCAGCTCGGTGAGGTCGACCTGCGGGCCGACCTGCGCATCAGGGACGCGTCGGAAGAGGCGATGGTGCCCTACCGCGCGAGAATCGTCATGGAGACCGCGATCCGCGGCCTCGCACCGGCTGTGGGACCGGTCGACCCGAACTTCACCGACCTCGTCGCGTTCCGCGCGTCGACGGTACTGCTGCGCGATCGAGGATTCGGCTCCCGCGCGTGCATCCATCCGGCCCAGGTTGCCATCGTCAACGAGGTGTTCACGCCCGACGAGGCGGAGCTCGAGGACGCCCGCCGCATCGTCGGGGCATTCGAGACCGAGACCGCCGCCGGCCGCGGGGCCTTCTCGATCGACGGCACCATGGGCGACGCCGCGACCGTGCGCTGGGCCCGATCCCTGCTGGCGACCCACGGATGACGCCCTCTTCCCCGCCGTTCGCCGAGGACCTCGTGCCCGGGGTCGCGCTCGATCCCGCTCCCGACATCACCGTGGATGAAGGACTCGCCGCCCAGTACCTCGCCCTCAGCGGCGACCAGCTGGGCCCGACCCTGAGCGCACCGCTCTCGTTCGCGCTCACCGGACGACCTGAACGCCTGGCGAATCCCGCGCTGGTTATCAGCCTCTCGATCGGCCAGTCGACCGTCGCGACCGGACGAGTGATCGCGAACCTGCGCTACGACAACCTCGTGCTCGAGCGGCAGGTGCATGTCGGCGAGACCCTGCGCACCGTCGTCACCCCGGTCGCGGCCGCGTGGACTCGTTCGGGCACCGACCGGGCCAAGGTGCTGCTCGACATGTCCGTGACCACTCACGACGGCGAGCGCATCGCGCGGTACCAGCGGCTCGCGCTGCTTCCGGTCCGCGACGCAGAAGTGCTCGTCGCGGGCGACATTCCCGGCGCAGGGGATGCGCCGCCGCTGTCCCACTACTGGAGTGTCGTACCTTCGGGGTGGTCGAATCCGGCCGGCGTCACGTCGCGGCCGCTCGCCCTCGGCTCACCGTGGACCGACCCGCTCGCCGACACCGTGTCCTCTGCGCGAGAGCTCGTGCGCCTCACCCAGAACCGCGCGGCGGCCCACCGCGACGCGCGGGTGGGAAGCGGCGGCCAGCGGCTCGTGTTCGGCGGCCACACCGTCGCCCTCGCCCAGGCCTCTCTGTCGCGCCTCGCACCCGACCTCCTGACCGTACTCGCGTGGCGCAGCTGCGACCACCTCGCCCCGGTCTTCGAAGACGACACGCTGTCGTTCGAGATCGTGATCGATGCCGTGGAGCGGGGACGAGGATTCCGAATCGCGGACGCGACAGTGCGTGCGACAGCGCACCGCGGCGAGACCAAGTCCACGCCAGTACTCGAGTGGCGGCCCGTGCTGCTGCTGGCCGGGGAGGCATCATGAGCAATCCGGTGACCCTGCTCGCGGGCATCCGCGTCGTCTCGCTCGAGCAGTACATCGGGGCGCCGTACTGCACCTCGATTCTCGCCGACGCGGGCGCCGAGGTCATCAAGATCGAGTTGCCGGGCGTCGGCGATCCGCGCCGCTCGTACGACCCGAAGCGCACCGACGCCGACGGCACGCTGAGCGGCGGGTTCGCGTCGTACAACCGGGGCAAGAAGTCCGTCGAGCTCGACCTCACCACCCCGGCCGGACGCGAGCGGCTCGGGGACCTGCTCGCGGGCGCCGACGTGCTCGTCTCCAACCTGCGGCCGGGCTCGCTCGCCCGCTACGGGCTGGGGCGTGACGTGATCGCGGAACGCTTTCCCGCCCTCATCGTGTGCGAGATCTCGGGCTTCGGCCAGACCGGGCCGTACGCGGCTTGGCCGGCCTTCGACTCGGTGATCCAGGCGATGAGCGGCCTTAGCAGCCTGTTGGGGGCCACCGCCGACTCGCCACCCGGTCTCGCCCCGATGGCCACGATGGACATCCTCGGCGGGGTCTACGCTGCGGTGGGAATTCTCGCCGCGCTCGTGTCACGACAGGCCACGGGCCGTGGCACGCACGTGGACGCCTCGATGTACGACATCGGCGCGGCCTTCCTCGAGCGACCGCTCACGTTGCACGAGTTCACGGGCGACGTGCCCTCGCGCGGTGCCGACCGGTTCAGCCCCGTGGGCAGCTTCCGGGCCGGCGACGGTGGCTGGGTGTCGATGGTCATCCCCACCGACGAGATGTGGCGACGTTGCTGCATGGCGATCGGCCGCGAGGACCTCGTCGCCTCCCCCGAACTCGACACGGTACTCAAGCGCGCGGAGCGGATGGCAGACCTCGTGATCCCGGCGCTCGAGCACTGGGCGGCCCCGCTCACGGCACCCGAGGCCGCGCGGGCGCTTCGCGACGCGGGGCAGCCTGCGGGAGTGGTGCAGACCATCGCCGACGTTCGGCACGATCCGCACCTCGAGGAGCGCGGGCTGTTCCAGGTCGTGGACGACCCGCGCGCCGTGCACGAGGACGGCACACCGTTCCGGTTGCCGCGGCTGCCCCTGTTGTTCGACGGCGTGGGCGCCGTGCCCGGTCCGATCCCCGCCCTCGGCGAGAATACCGACGACGACTTCGACCGACAGGACAGGCCATGACCCCGCGCCGCGTAGGCATCATCCACCCCTACTGGAGCTTCTGGGAGTCGGCAGTCGAGGGTGACTTCGCCGCGGATCGGCGCGAGCTCGGGGCGGTCGGCACCGCAACCATCGAGTCGAGCGGGGCGACCGTGGCCTGGCAGGTGACTGTGCAGCCCGGCGACGACATCGACGCGCTCGCCGCGGATCTCGCGAGCGACATCGACGCGCTCGTCATCGTGTCGACGATGGCCGCCTCGCCCGGAGCGGTGCTCGAGCTGCTGGCCCGGTTCGAGCGCACCCCGCTCGTGATCTGGGCGGCGCACCTCGGCCTGGCCGTTGACGCAGACCTGAGCCACACGGGCATCACGCTGCGAGGCGGCACCGTCGGCAGCCCCATGATCGGCGCGGCCCTCACCCGGCAGGGCAGGCCGTACGACCTCGTCGCTGGCGAGATCACGGATGCCTCGGCCATCGGTGCCGCCGTGCGTCGCGCCAGCGCCGCAGGCGCCGTGCGGCGCGCGCGACTGGGGGTCGTGGGATCCACGATCCCAGGCTACGAGTGGGCGCGGGTTCCCGACGAACGGCTCGCGTCGCTCGGTATAGAGGTCGTGGCGAGCGCGCCAGAAGAACTTGCGGGGCGCATCCGATCGGTCACGCCGGAGGCGGTGGGCGCCGCCCGCGCACGGCTCGATGAATTCAGCGTCGACGGCGACGTCGAGCCCGACGACCTGGAGCGCGCGCTGCGCTACTCGGTGGCCCTGGAGTCGCTCGTCGACGAGGGCCGACTCTCTGCGGGCACACTCAACTGCCACGTCGCACAGCTGCGCCTCGACCCCGCTATCGGGTCGGCCCCGTGCTTCGCGCTCGGGCTCTCCACGTCGAACGGCGTGCCCTGGACATGCACGGGAGACATCGCAACCTCTCTCGCGATGCTCCTGGTGAGCTCGCTCGGCGCCCCCACGCTCTACCACGAGATCGAGGCGCTCGACGAGGTGTCGCACGAGGCGATCCTGGCCAACTCGGGCGAGCACGACTCCCGCTTCGACACGGCCACGCCCCGGCGCATCATCACCAACCCGTGGTTCCCGCGCGAGCGCGCCACGGCCTCGGCGCTGTTCTCGATCGCTCCCGGCCCCGCGAGCCTCGTGGGGGTCGCGTCGGGCTCCGACGGCGCACTCACCATTGTCGTCGCCGAGGGTCGCTTCACCGAGCGCACGGCTCCCGACTCCGGCACGGTGAACGCCGCGTTCGAGTTCGCCTCCGGCCCGATCGCCGAAGCCTGGCAGCGCTGGGGAAGCGCGGGGGTGGGCCACCACTCGTGCGCGACCGACCGTCATGTAGCTGACGACCTCCGGGTCATCTGCGAGCACCTCGGGCTCGGGTTCGTTCTGGTCTAGCCAGCGCGCGGCCCCGCGCCATCCACCGATCGGTGGATGGCAGGTTCATCCGGTGCACCGCTGCCGCGGCAACGCGGCACCCGCCACGATGGACTCATGACATCAGTGGTGAGTGTGCGCGACCTGCGCAAGAGCTACGGCAACTTCACGGCGCTCGACGGCGTCAGTTTCGACATCGAGGCCGGTGAGACGTTCGCGCTGCTCGGCCCGAACGGCGCCGGCAAGAGCACGACCATCGAGATTCTCGAGGGCTACCGCGACCGTACGAGCGGCGAGGCATCCGTGCTCGGGGTGGACCCCGGCAAGGGCGGCCTCGACTGGAAGGCGCAGCTGGGCATCGTGCTGCAGTCGACCGGCGAGAGCGGCAACATCACCGTGCGCGAGCAGCTGACGCACTTCGCGGGCTTCTACCCGAACGCCCGTGACGTCGACGAGGTGATCGCCGCGGTCGGGCTCGAGGCCAAGCAGAAGGCGATGATCCGCAAGCTGTCGGGTGGCCAGCGTCGCCGCGTGGATGTCGCGCTCGGCATCATCGGCCGCCCCGAGCTGCTCTTCCTGGACGAACCCACCACCGGCTTCGACCCCGAGGCGCGCCGCCAGTTCTGGGAGCTGATCCGCTCCCTCAAGGCGGAGGGCACCACGATCCTGCTCACCACCCACTACCTCGACGAGGCCGCCCAGCTGGGCGACCGCGCGGGCATCATCGCCGGTGGTCGCCTCATCGACATCGGCCGCATCGACGAGATCGGTGGCGCGGATGCCCGTGTGCCCCTCGTGCGCTGGCTCGAGAACGGGCAGCTCCGCGAGGAGCGCACAACCACCCCGGGGGCGCTCGTGGCTCGCCTCGGCGAACCCGAGGGACTCGAGGTCATCCGCCCGAGCCTCGAGGACATCTACCTGACACTCGTGGGCGGGTACGAGGCCGGGGAGGTCTCGACGAGCTCGACCGGCGAAGGCTCGACCACCGTCACCACCGAAGGAGCAGCACTGTGACCACCATCGACATCCCCCGCCTGCCCGCGGGTCGCACGCTGCGTCTCGGCGTCAGCCGCATCGGCTACGAGGTGAAGACCTACTTCCGCCAGGGCGACTCAGTGTTCTTCACATTCCTGTTCCCGCTCGTCATGCTCACGATCTTCTCGGTCGCGTTCAGCGAGCAGAGCTTCGGCCCTCCTGGCGAGGAGATCAGCGCCGCAGCCTTCTACCTGCCCGGGATGCTGGCCGCCGGCCTCCTGCTCAGTGGCCTGCAGAACATGGCCATCGATATCGCCAACGAGAAGAGCGACGGCACGCTGAAGCGCTTCGCGGGGACGCCCCTGCCGGTGGTGAGCTACTTCATCGGCAAGATCGGGCAGGTGCTCGTGACCGGCCTCATGCAGGCCGCGCTGCTGCTGCTCGTGGCCGGTCTGGTGTTCAGGGTCGAGCTGCCGACGGAGCCCGAGAAGTGGTTCACGTTCGCCTGGGTGTTCGTGCTCGGCGTCTCCACCTCGGCGGTGCTCGGCATCGCGCTGAGCGGGCTCCCCCGCAGCGGCAAGAGCGCCACCGCCGTGATCATCCCTATCGCCCTCGTATTGCAGTTCATCTCGGGCGTCTACCTCGGCTTCTCGCAGCTGCCGGAGTGGCTCCAGAACATTGCCAGCGTGTTCCCCCTGAAGTGGATGGCGCAGGGCATGCGTGAGGTGTTCCTGCCCGCGAGCTTCGAGGTGCTGGAGCAGGGCGAGAGTTGGAACCTGCCGGGCGTCGCGATCGTCTGCGCGATCTGGCTGGTGGTCGGTCTCATCGTGACCCGCTTCACGTTCCGCTGGATCCGCAAGGATAGCTAGATGGAGTCCAGCCGGTGGTGGCACGTCGCGGTACTGGGTATCGCGGCGGTGCTGTCCGGCCTCATCATCTGGGGTGACCCGTCGACGATCGAACTCGTCGGCGGGCTCACCGCGATCGCCGTGTTCGTTGCCGCCTGGTTCGTGGTGGGGCGCCGTGCGACCCACAGCCAGCGCGCGGGGATCGCGTTCGTCGTGATCACCATCGTTGTAGCGGCTGTCGGCACCGCATTCTCACCCAGCCTCGCAACCATCCAGTGCATTGCCTATCCGATCATCTGGGTGCTGATCGATCGCACCCAGACCGCGATCCTCGCCAACATCGCGCTCGCCACGGGTGTGGCGGTCGGGCTGTACCTCAGCACCGGTTCGGCGTTGCAGGCACTGCTGATCCAGGGGATCTCGGTGACCTTCAGCATTGCGCTGGGCCTCTGGATCACCAGCATCGCGGTGCGCAGTCACGAGCGTCAGCGTCTGCTCGATGAGCTGCGCGCCACCCAGGACGAGCTGGCGATGGTGAGTCGGGATGCTGGTGTGTCGAGCGAGCGCGAACGTCTCGCCCGCGAGATCCACGACACCATCGCGCAGGACCTCACCGGGCTGGTGCTCACCACCCAGCGCGCCCGCCGCGAGCTCGCGGACGGGGAGCTGCCTGCCCTCGACGAGCAGCTCGCGATCCTCGAGGAGAACGCCCGCAGCGCCCTCGCCGAGACCCGCGCGCTGGTCGCGGCCACCGCCCCGATCGGCCTGGCCACGGGTGGCATCGGCGATGCGCTCGACCGGCTGGGTGCCCGGTTCGCCCGGGAGACGGGACTCGCCGTGACCGTGAGCGCCACCGGGTTGCCCGCGCTCGACCGTGACACGGAGGTCGTACTGCTGCGGTGTGCGCAGGAGGGACTCGCGAACGTGCGCAAACATGCTCGGGCCGGGGTGGCATCCGTCACTGTCGCAGCGGATGACGACGAGGTGACCCTGGAGGTGCGTGACGACGGCCGCGGTTTTGATCCGGGCACCGTGGCGGCCGGGTTCGGACTGAGCGGCATGCGTGAGCGCCTCGCGCTCGTCGACGGACGCCTCGCGGTCGCCTCCGGTGCAACGGGCACGACACTGACTGTCACTCTGCCGAGAGGGGAGCAGGAATGATCCGGGTGCTGGTCGCCGATGACCATCCGATCGTCAGGGGCGGAATCGTCGCGCTGCTGGAGTCGGCCGACGACCTGAGTGTCGTCGGTGAGGCGAGCACGGGGATTCAGGCCGTCGAGCTCGCGCTTCAGCACGAACCCGACATCGTGCTCATGGACCTGCAGATGCCGGAGCTCGGCGGTGCCGAGGCGACCGCGCGCATCCTCGAGCAACGTCCGGATATCCGTGTGATCGTGCTGACAACCTACGAGAGCGACTCCGCGATCCTTCAGGCGATCGAGGCGGGTGCGAGCGGGTACCTGCTCAAGGCCGCACCGGCGGGGGAGATTCTGGCGGGCATCCGCTCGGTGGCGGCGGGGGATGTCGCGCTCGCTCCCTCGATCGCGGCGATGCTCGTCAATCGCGTGAAGGCCCCCGCGGGGCCGACGCTGAGCGCCCGCGAGACCGAGGTGCTCGCGCTGGTCGCGCAGGGCAAGAGCAACCCGGCGATCGCGCAGGCCCTGTTCGTGAGCGAGGCGACGGTCAAGACGCACCTGCTGCACGTGTTCGAGAAGCTGAACGTGAGCGATCGCACCCGCGCCGTGACGAAGGCGATGGAGTTGGGGTTGCTCTAGCCGCGAGCGGGCTCTTATGCCGTGCGGACCCTCGGGGCCTCGACTCTCAGCCTTGTCCGAGGCGCTGGAGACTTCTGTTGTGCAGGAGTCACGACACATGCTCGCGACTCCTGCACAACAGAAGGGGCCAGAAGCACACGGTCGAATCGCCGCATCCCCCACCGATACACCGACCCAGCCGGCACCGAACTAACCGGCACCGAGCCAGCCAGCAGCGCGCCAGCCGGCGGCGAGCCGGCCGAACGCACCGAACGCACCGCCTAGAGCGCGACCCCGACCGCGATCGGCTCCGGCTGCAGTTCGACCCCGAAGCGGTTCGCGACCTGCGCGCGCACGTAGCGCGACAGCTCGGCGACCTGCTCCGCGCTCGCGCCGCCGCGATTGGTGATCGCCAGGGTGTGCTTCGACGAAATCGCCGCGCGCGAGCCAGGCAGCGCGAAGCCGCGGCCGATTCCGGCCTGCTCGATCAGCCAGGCGGCGCTGAGCTTGACCGAAGTGTCGTCGTCCTGCAGCCAGCGCGGCGTCTGAGGTGGCAGCCCGTGCGCGAAGCGCTCGCTCACGATCGGGTTGGTGAAGAACGACCCGCAACTGACGGTGTCGGGGTCTGCCGGGTCGAGCACCATGCCCTTGCTTGCGCGCAGGGCGAGCACCTGCGAGCGGATGTCCGCGATCGGCACGCGCGCCCCGACCTCGACCCCGAGGGCGCCGGCGAGCTGCTCGTAGCCGACAGTGCCCACGGGCGAGTCTGCAAGCTCGAGGTCGATCGACAGCACGACCCCCTGCCGCCCGCGCTTGAGGGCCGAGGTGCGATAGCCGAGCTGCAGATCGTCGGCGCTGACGCGCTCGACCTCTCCGGTGAGGTAGTCAAGAAATTGGATCGCCACCAGCGAGCCCGACAGCTCCTGCCCGTAGGCGCCGATGTTCTGGATGGGTGCCGCCCCCGCGCTGCCAGGTATTCCGCTGAGCGCCTCGATCCCGCTCCAGCCGTGCGCCACCGCGTGGGCTACGAGACCATCCCAGGATTCGCCCGCCTGCACGCGCAGGCGCACCCGGCCGCCGGCATCCTCGAGTCGGTCCATGCCCGTCGTGGCGACATGGATGACGCTGCCCTCGAACCCCGCATCAGAGACCACAAGGTTGCTGCCGCCGCCGAGCACAAGCCACTCGTCGCCGTCGGACCAGGCCGACAGCGCCGCATCCCGCAGCTGCGACTCGGTGGTGACGCGCTCGTACCGGGCGGCGGGGCCGCCGACGTGCAGCGTGGTGACGCGCGAGAGCTCCATCAGCGGAAGGTGACCTGCACCTGCGCCTTGCCCAGCACGGTCTCGTTGTTGTACGTCACGGTGAGGTCGATGCGCGCGGTACCCTCGCCGACCACACCCACCTTGGCGACGACCGTCACGCTCGCGCCCTCGAGCGGATCGACGACGACCGGACGCGTGAAGCGAACCCCGTAGTCGGCCACCCAGCCGTTGGTTCCGAGCCAGTCGACGACCGGCTGCACGGCGACGCCCATGGTCAGCATGCCGTGGGCGAGCACGCCCGGCAGGCCGACCGAGGTCGCCACGTCATCCCGGTAGTGGATCGGGTTGAAGTCACCCGACGCTCCCGCGTAACGCACGAGCGAGTCGCGGGTGAGCGAGAAGGTGCGCTCGGCGACGACGTCGCCGACGGCGATCGAGCGGTGATCGAGCTTGTCGAGATTCACGCGTCATCACCCCTCACGACGAGCGTCGAGATGGCCGTCACCACGTGCGAGCCCTGCGGGTCGACGATCACCGACTCGGCGGTGACCATCGCGTTGCCACCGAGGGTCTTCACACTCGTCACGCTGAGGGTGGCGGTCAACTCGTCGCCGGCCACGATCGGGCGGGTGTAGCTGAATCGCTGCTCGCCGTGCACGACCCTCGAGAAGTCGATGCCGGCATCCGGTTCAGCAAGCAGCTGCGCCAACGTCGCCTCCTGCAGCACCACCGCGAAGGTGGGAGGAGCGACGACATCGGCATACCCGGCAGCGGATGCCGCGACCGGGTCGTGATTGAGCGGACTCGTGGCGAAGACGGCTCGCGCGAACTCGCGCACCTTCTCACGCCCCACGAGGTAGGGGGACACCGGCGCGAAGACGCGTCCCACGAGATCGGGGTTCACTGGCACGGTCCCAGCTTAACGGCCTACGAAACGGCGACGGATGTCTCGTCGAACTCCATGCCGTACTCAGCGGCTATCGGCAGGCGCACGACGGCTGTCGTGCCCGTGGTGCCATCCGATTCGAGGTGGATGTCGCCGCCGAGCGCCTCGACCAGCTTGACGACGATCGCCAGGCCGAGACCCGTGCCCGCCACCGAACCGGACCGGCTCGAGCGAGTGAATCGCTCCAGCACGCTATGCAACTCCTCAGGAGGGATGCCTGTGCCCGTGTCAGACACCCGCAGCACCACGGTTCGCTCCTCGATGGAGGTATCGACGGTTACCGATCCCCCTTCGGGCGTGAACTTGATCGCGTTCGAGCACAAGTTGACGAGAATCTGTGACAGCTCGAAGGGATGGGTCGTGGTGAGCGTGCCGAGTACCCAACTCGGCGCGCCGATGCTGACTCCCTTGGCGCGTGCAGTGGCCTCGAGATCCTGAATGGTCGCGGAGACAACATCGGGAAGAGGAGTCGGCGCGGATTCCTGCACTGCCGACCCGCTGTCGAGCTCCGCCAGTTTGAGCAGGTTGTTGACCAGATGCAGCAGTCGTTTGGCGTTGCGCTGGATCACCGCCAGGTATGTGCTCTGCTCTTCGCTGAGGTCGCCTTCCGCGAGTTCCTCGGCGAAACCCGTGATGCTTGCAATCGGGGTGCGTAGCTCGTGACTGACGGTGGCGACGAGTCGATCCTGTCTTTCGTTGAGTTCGCGCAAGGTGCTGGCTGCTGCCTGCTCCGCAGCAAGAGCGTTGGCCAGAGCATTCTCAGCAGCCACGCGAGCGGTGATGTCGACGAACTGGACAGTCAGAAGCGGAACATCCAAGCGACCGGGGCTGGTTGATGCGAACACTCCAAGACGGCGCGAGTCGGCCGTGTCCCACTCGCCGAGCCACGACCCGTTATCTGTCGGCCAGATCTCAAGAAGTTTGTCGACCAGATCGCGAGGAAGGTCGTCTACGAGCTGACTCTCGTCGAGGCCGAGCAGGTCGACGAGTGCGGGGTTCGTTTCGACGACCCGCACTCCGAGCGCAGTGGGTTCAACGACGAGAAGGCCGATCTGGGCACTTGCGAGCGCACCGCGGAGCTGACGTTCGCTCGCGGCGATCCGTCGCACCATTACCTCACGCTCGGCCGTCAAGGCCCCGAGCACGAGCGTTGATCCTCCGTAGGTGACGAAGAAGATCTGCAGCGCCGTCGCCGTCTGGGTAACCTCCGCTACCAGCGCAAAAGGCCCGCCGCCCAACACCGTGAACACGAATGCGAGGATGCCGATGGCGGCGATCTGCAGTGAAGCCACGCCCAGACCGAAGCGCTTCGCTCCCCAGATGAGAAAGGGGAAGGGAAGGAACGCGAGCGGTAGACCATGTCCGGGCCAGAAGACCAGGCAGATGACGGCGAACAGGATCAGCGTTTGGATCGCCAGCTCGCCGAGCTGGGTGCGACGGAGAGTCCATGTCACCAGCACGATCGGCACGAGAAGGATGTCGGCAGAAAGATGCGACGGGGCTGCGGCTACGAAGGTAGCCAGAAAGTCCCCACCGACCATCAGCCAGACCACGATCGCCGCCATCAGGCCGAAGAGGATCCCACCTCCCAAAGCCACAAGGAGGAATCGACCGGCATCCCGCACAGTGGCAATGATCGGGCCGCGACCCAGCGAAAGTGCGGTGGCAACGGACCACACCTCGATCCCGTTGATCACTCCGCCGGCGATCGCGAAGTCGACGGGCTTGCCGCCGGCATGGGCGACGACCGACGTGACGATCGCAATGGCAAGGGCAACGATGAGCTTGCGCCTGCCGGCGAAAAGGGCCGCCGCGATTCCGAGACCCGTTGCTGGCCACCACACAGCGATGTTTGACCCCGGTGTCGTCAGGTGCAATGACAGGCTGCCCACGACACCGATGACCGCGACAAGACTCGCGATGACGATTGCGCGTTGTGCGTTACCCAACGCGCCGACACGTTGCACAAGGTTGTGCTTCATCGCTGATCCCCCCAAGGCTGGCTGTTCCCCCAACCGCCTGTCTCGACAGTATTACGTAACCGCTTGCAACCACCACGCCTCGTCCACCCCGCCTTGTGGGGGTACTTCGAGGCCGTCACGCCGCTTTTCGCTCGGAAACGGTGAAGCCCCGGTGACCTTCGCGGTCAGCCGGGGCTTCGAATCTTGAGGTACGAGGTACCTGCCTATAGGAACTGGCCTACTGGCAGCTGTCGCACTGCAGAAGATCCATCGGGTCGACGGGGACTGCGTATCCGCCAACGTTGTCGCTGTCGTTGTCCATGTGAACCTCCTCTACGTCTTCTTGGTTTCTCCGCTAGCGGAGAACCGGCACCCTGCCGGTGGGTACTCACTATATAACCGGAATCACACGATTGTCATTCCACTACATCTAGTGTTTTCGGCGTGTCGGGAAACTTCTTCCAGAGTACGGCCGGCCACTGACATCCGGGGCCGATTCGCTCGCCTCAGCTAGGAGTTCGCTGCAAGGGCTCGACAGGGTCGGCCGGGAGGGGTTAACTACGTGGCATGACAATGACGTCACACGCTCCACACTCTGCACCACCCTCCCCCATCGTCTGGACCTCGGTTCAATCGGGCCTCTGGGTCGGCAAGATCGACGGTGAATTCGCCGGCATGATCGAGGCCTCCAAGGGCCAGGGATACGTCGCGACGACGCGGCTGGCGAAGTCGCTCGGCACCTTCGCCAGCGTCTCCGAGGCGAAAGCCAGCTTCTCGGGTTGACGACCCCCTCACGCTGAGATTCGCGGATGCCCGACGCGCCTTAGACTGGCGCAGTCCCACAGCACATCCCCTCAGACCGGAGTACCTCGTTGTCATCTGACGCGCCCTCGACCACACCCCAGACGTTCATCAACCGGCACCTCGAGCTGATCATCGCGATCCTCCTGGGTCTCGTGTCGATCGTCACCGCATACGCGTCATTCCAGAGCGCGCTGTACGACGGACAGATGACGCAGAAGTACACGATCGGCTCCAACCTGGCCACCGAGGCGGAGTCGCTCTACCTCGAAGGCAACCAGCAGTACGTGCAGGACGCCCAGCTCTACGACCGACTCACCGACCTGCAGCTCGACATCGCCAACCCCGATCCGGCGATCTCCGCCGCGGCGCAGATCAAGTACGACACCATCTACTTCCAGTCGGTATCCGACGAGTTCGATGCGGCCATCAAGTGGGCGGATGCCCAGAACGAGGCCGACCCCGAGCTCTGGTACAGCCCGCTCAACAACGAGGACTACCAGAACTTCCTCTTCAGCGGCTACCAGGACGCGAAGGACAAAGCGGATGTCACGATCGCCGAGGGTGACGTCGCCAACGGACTCAGCGACCGCCTCACGCTCAATACCGTGCTCATGGCGATCTCCCTCTTCCTCCTCGGTGTTGCCGCCGTGGTGCGCCAGACGCGGGTGAAGCTCATCCTCGGGGTGGTGGCCAGCGCCATCTTCCTGACGGCGGCCGCGCTCACCGCATTCATCCCCTTCATCGGGCTGTAGTCGCGAGGGCCGCGGCGCCACGTGCGCTGCGGCCCGTCACGCCAGGCGGAGCGCGTCCAGCGCGCGCGTCAACTGCGGTGCCAAGGTGATCGAGAACGTGCTGCTGATGTGGTGGTAATCCCGGAAGACAACCACGCCGCCCACCGTGGACTTGCAGGTGCCGTCCCAGCACATGGTGTCAGTCAGGTCGATGAGGTGAACATGGGCCATGCCCCGAGCAGCTTCGGCCATCGCGTCGTACGGCAGCGACTCATCGATCGGGCGGTCGCAGTGGCTGGGGCGTGTGAGATTGGCCTCGAGGCACGTGTTGGTCTCGTCGGTCATCCTCGGCACATCTCGGATGACAACGATCTCCGCTCCACTCGCGATGAGCGGCGACCACGCGCCACGGAAACCGGCTATCGCCTCCTCGCGGGTAATCGACGCATCACCACCGACGGAATGCGAGACGACGACGATGTCATACTTCGCCGCGGCGATCATGGGTGCCACTGTGGCAATCCACGCGCGACACGACAGCACTGATTCGCTCTCTGGCTTCACCGCCGTGCTCAGTGTGCACGCGGACTTGAGGTAGGTCGTGACCTTCCACCCGAGTTGGGAGGCCGCGATGTCGAGCGCGGGGGTCATCGCGTTGATGTGGGAATCGCCGACGATCGCGACTCGGGTGATGCCATTCGGGTCCCCCAGGTGGCAGAGGGGCACGCCCTCGTCGGCCGCAAGCACCAGACAACCGTTCAGATAGGTCGCGGGCCTGTCCTCGCGTACGACATCCGGACCAGGGGTCAGGCTCGCGAACTCGACACCAGAGCAGTCGTTCTCGGGATCGCGGAAACCCGCACCGAAGCACGCCTCCTGTTGAGCCGCCGCCTCTGCCGCCAGCCGCAGCTGGCGGGCGGCGTCCTCCCTGAGCACCAACCAGCTCACCGCTACCGGCGTGACCACGAGAACCATGGCGAGGGCGCCAGCCCCGAAGGTGCGCCCGATCGTCATCCGCCGGCTGCGTCGCACCGGATTCTCGACGAGCGCGGTTGTGGCCCACGCGAGTAGCAGCGTAACGCCGACCAGTGCCACTCGCAGTGGCGTCGACGGAGTCGAGCTCAGTAGCGCGGCTGTGAACAGCAGTACCGGCCAATGCCAGAGATACACGGAGTACGAGACATTACCCACGAAGATCGACGCCCGATTGACCATGATGCGATGCGGCGCCCACGGCACCGGCGAGCTCCCCGCCCAGATCACGGCCATCGTTGCTGCAACCGGAGCGAGCGCCGCGACCCCCGGGAAGGGCGTCTGATTGTTGTAGGTGACGGCGACCACAAGAATTCCGACCCAACCCAGCCAACCTACGACGGCCCGCACGGCAGGGAAGAACCGTGACGCCCCGACAGGCACAAAGACGAGCAATCCGCCGAGCGCAAACTCCCACGCCCTGGTCGTCGTCTCGAAGTACGCGCTGGCGGGCGACTTCTGCGTGGCGTAGGCGGAGTAGGCCAGGGAGACGACCGTGATCGTGGCGAGCAGGATGACGAGCGCTGGCTTGCGTAGTCGTGCACGGCTGCGAACGACCAGAAGAGTGATCGCCATCAGCACCGGAATAGCGATGTAGAACTGCTCCTCCACCGACAGCGACCAGAAGTGCTGCACCGGCGATGCTGCGTTCTCGGATGCGAGATAGTCGACGCTGTCCGATGCGAGTACCCAGTTCTGCACGTACAAGGCGCTTGCGGTGATCTGCCGGAAGGTATCGATCCACGTGTTCCGTGGAAGAAGCAGTGCTGTGGCGATCGCAGTCGCCGCGAGCACGATCAGAGCCGACGGCAGCAGCCGCCGGATTCGTCGTGACCAGAACGCGCCGAGTGTGAGCCGGCCAGTCAAGAGCGATTCGCGAACCAGTCCCCCCGTGATGAGGAACCCCGAAATGACGAAGAACACATCGACACCGACGAATCCGCCTCGGAGAACTGTCGGCCAGAAGTGGTACACGACCACGATCGCGACGGCGAGCGCTCTGAGCGCCTGCACCTCGGGACGATAGTTGGCGGCGCGGTCGGGGCTCGTCTCGATCGCGGACATGCCTTCTAGCCCCCCGGTCCAGTCGGACTCAACACCGAAAGCTTAGATCGCACAGGTCATTCAGGGCGGTCGATCTTTCCCGCGACCGTCGCGCCACTGGCCCCGCGCGGTCAGGCCAGCCAGGGCGCGCGACGCACCAGGTGTCTCCACGGCCGACCGAGGCCGAACGTGTCACCCGCTCCGAGGGTTGCGATCACGATCAGGGCGAGCGCGTAGATGATGTGGTAGTCCACCGCTGGGTTGGTGGATCCGGAGTCGGCGATGAACGGCCACTCGGCGAGATACATCAGCACGAGGATGATCGTGCCTGCCACCGCGGAGATGCGGAGCCCGATACCGAGCATCACCGCGGCGCCGATGCCGAGCATCCCGGCCATGAAGAGAATGTCGGATGCCGGGCTCGCGATCGCCGCGAAGAAGGGCTTGAGAGGTCCCGCGACCGAGTCCCCCAGCAGGAACCCCTGGCTGGGCGTGCCGCCGTTGATCCAGGCGCGGTCGATGGGCGTGGAGAAGCCCAGCCCGAAGGTCTTGTCGAGGAACGCCCAGAGGAAGATCCAGCCGGTGGCCAACCGCAGCACGGCAAGCGCGGCGCGGCCGGCCTTCGTGTGCACGAGGTCGGACTCGCGGGGGATGCGATCGGCGACCGGCTTGTCGCTCACGGGTGCGTCATCGCTCGCCGTGGTGGCGGGAAGAGTTGCAGTGCTCATCATGATCCTTTGCTCAGCGAATGGATTCGCTGCCGAGGACCAGAGCAGTCAGTTGGACTGTAGCACTCGGTAGTATCTGAGGTGCAGGGCCGGCTGCTCCACGACAAGGAGCAAGTTGGGCACCAGCAGGCGGTACGCAGACAGCATCGATCGGCGCGTGCAGGAGCGCCAGCCCGGGATGCCCGCCGCGAGCCCGCGCGTCGCCCTCCGCGACTGGCAGCCGCCGTGGCCCCCCATCCGCGTCGGCGAGGCCGAGTGGATCATCATGCGCGACAGCAAGACGGAGCCCGCGGGCGTCATCCGCACCGTGAAGCTGGGGCCGCGCAACGAGACCTTCTACCGCGTGGTCACGTGGGCCCCGACCTCGGAGGGCCGCGAACTTGTGGGCTACTTCGACACCCTCGCCGACGCCGACCGCTCGGTGCTGTTCAGGCCCGCGAACCCGCAGATGCCGCGGCGGCCGAACGAGGGGCAGGGGTTGTTGGGAGCCGGCGGCTGAAGCGGGGTTTGCCCTTAGGTGAACGCACCGGCGACAACTCGGCCCTCGAACACCACTGCGTCGATGTGAATAGCGTGCAAGTTCTCGCCGGGGACTCCGAACAGATCGTCGTGGAGCACGTTGAGGTTAGCGAGCTTGCCGACTTCGAGAGAACCGACTCGGTCCTCAAGACGGAGTTGCCTCGCACCAGCAAGGGTGTAGCCCGTGAGCATTGCCTCCCGATCGAGGCGGGCGTCGGACGCGGGCCGCATGCTTTCGGGGTACTGCGCGGGATCGAGAGGGTACTCCGGGTCAATGCGGGTGTGCGCGACTTGCATGCCGAAGAACGGGTTGCCGCGTGCCAACTCGTAGGCGCTGACGACGTCGCTCGACAGCGCGACGGTGGTTCCTGACGCGATGAACTCGGTGAACCGGTACATCCGGTTCCATCGCTCGTCGCCGAGGTGTCGGCGCGCTTCATCCCCGAAGTACCCGCCTGACCAATGCGGTGTCCAATTGATGAGGATTCCGAGCTCGGCCGGCCGGGTCATATCGAGGGGATCGACGAGCTCGCAATGCGCGAGAGTGACCTGAATCTGCCACAGCTCGCGAAGACGCTGCCGCGCGGCCTCCACCGCGTTGCACGCCACACGAAATGCCCGGTCGCCGACCAGATGGATGTGGATGTCGACCGCGGCCGCGTTCGCGAGGAGCAAGCATTCCGTCAGCTCCGCGGCCTCCATACCGATGGCACCGGTGCCGCCGCCGACGAATGGTTCCAGGACTGCGCTGTTGCCGCTCTCGTTCGTTCCATCGAGGAAGAGCTTCAAGGTGCTGATTCGCACGCGATCGCTTCCGAACTGCGCGGCCGCGAGCTGGACGCGCTCCAGCGCGTCCGGCAGGTCGGCGAGGTTCCGGAAACGGAGCGCACCCGAATAATGAAGGTTCAGCTCGCCGCGACGATCCAGCTCCGCGACCGATGCGAAGATCTGGGGGTCCTCAACTAGTGCCTCGAACAGCGAGGTGACGCCGTGAGCGGTCATGAAGTCGAAGAATGGCCGGATGCGCTCCACGGTGAGGTCCTCGGGGGGGCGCCACCCGATCCGGTCGAACATCGTATCGAGGAACCGCACGTGGACGAGCTCGCGCAGCAACCCGGTGGGCTCGCCGTGCTCGTCGCGCACAAACATCTCCAGGCCCGGAACGGGGTCGGGCGTCTCGGCGGTGATGCCCATCAAGTCCAGCATCCGGCTGTTGACCCAGTGCTCGTGCTCGCTGAAGTCCTGGCAGAGCACGGGCCGATCCGAGATCGCCGAGTCGAGCAGTTCCTTGGTGGGACCTTGCTCTCCGAACGTCGCGCTCGGGTAGTACTCGAAATAGAGATACGGCGCCTCCTCCTTCGGATGCGCCGCCCCATAAGCCCGGATGAAGGCCAGGATCTCATCGACGTCGGTCGTCCACGGAAGGCGGACATGCCACATGCTCTTCGAGACCATCGACGGGTGTGTGTGGGAGTCCACGAATCCGGGAATCACCACGCGCCCTCCAAGATCGAATCGCGGCGTGCCGTCGATGGGAAGGTCGTCGATGTGCGTGATGTGGCCGTGGGCGACTCGCAGCGCCGATGCCGTGGGTCGTCTCGGATCGACCGTCCGGACCCGCGCGTTGACCAGGTCGTACACGTTGGGGATCATCGGACTTCTCCACGAAGAAGTTGGCGCGCCATACCGACCAGCCCCTCACCTCGGGGCTCGTCGGGGCGTAACAGGTCGAGGCTCGCAGCACCCACCAGCAGGACCATGAACGCGTAGGCGCGCGAAGCTACCTCTTCTTCGCTAATGCCGGGCGAGACACCGCGGACGATTCGGCCGACATCGGCCTCGATCCGGTCGTATGTCTGGCGGGTCCGACGGCGGATGCCATCGTCCCGACGACCTTCGGCGATGAATGCGACGACGACCTCGTCATCTTCCTCGTAGACGAAGGAGCCCCTCAGGAACGCCTCCACCGCATCCACCGAGGTCGGATCAGCTGCCGCACTGTGAACGGTCGCCACATAGGTCTGCATGGTTGCCTCCCACACCGCGTCGAGGACGTCGTCGCGGTTGCCGGCGTAGTGGCGGACGTGCGGTCGGCTCATCCCGGCCTCCTCGGCTATGCGCTCCTGGGTTGCGCCAGCGATTCCATAGCGGGCGATCGCGCGCTTTGCGGCAGCGATGATGTGCGGCTTGCGCTCGCTGGTCAGATCCGGTCGTGGCATTGCCGTCCTCATCTTCGGTCTTGACAGGGTCGCCTCGGGGGTCGATATTTGTCAACATTGTAAACCTACGATCAAAGGTGCTCGAGATGACTACGCAAACTCCGGCGACGAACGTCGGCGGCACTTTCCGCCGAGTGCTCAAGCTGCGACACCTCGTCGCTTTCGGGCTGGCGTACCTCGCGCCGACCGTTGTCTTCAACTACTACGGCATCGTGACCACCGAGACCGGCGGAATGATGACGCTGGCGTACTTGATCACCATGACTGCGATGTTCTTCACGGCGTACTCGTATGCGTCCATGGTCAAGGCGTTCCCCGTTGCAGGTTCGGCTTACAGCTACGTGCGCAAGTCGATCAATCCGTGGCTCGGCTTCGGCACGGGCTGGGTCATGCTGCTCGACTACCTGCTGCTGCCGATGATTTGCTATCTGCTGTTCGGCGTCTACATGGAGGAGTTCGTCCCTGCCGTGCCCACCTGGATCTGGGTTATCGTCGCGGTTGCCTTCGGTGCGACGATCAACATCGTCGGCGTGAAAGCCTCGGGCCGCCTCAACGTGGTCGTGGTGTCGGCGCAACTGCTCTTCTGCGTGGGGCTTGTCGCCATGGTGGTCGGCTACGTTGTCGCGAACGCTGGCTTGGGCGGACTGGTGGTCCCCGAGGCGATTCTGGATGTGACGCGACTGGACGGGGGCGGGTTGCTGTGGGCGTCGTCCCTCCTGGCGGTGTCCTTCCTCGGGTTCGATGCCGTTTCGACACTGGCGGAGGAGACCGAGGACCCGAAGCGCACCGTCCCGCGCGCGGTGCTGCTGGTGTGCGTCGGCGCCGGCATCGGCTTCGCGATCATCGCCTACTTCCTGCAAGTCGCCTGGCCCACTGCGTACCGGGACATCACCGATCCGGACGTCGGCATATTCGAGTTCCTCCCGCGCGTCGGCGGAGACACCCTCTCGACGGTGTTCTTCTTCACAGACCAGAGCGCCACCATCCTCGCGGCGATTGCCGCCGTCGCCGCCGTCTCGCGAGTGCTCTACTCGATGGGCCGCGACCGCATCCTGCCGGGCCGATTCTTCGGGCAGCTGTCGAGGCGGTCCGGGACCCCCGTCAACAACATCCTGCTCACGTCTGCGATCGCGCTCACCGCGATCCTTTACGCCGACAACCTGTTCGGTGCAGCGTCCCTGACCAGCTTCGGGGCGATCACGGGCTTCATCATGGTGAACGTCGCGGTGATCAGTCACTACGTCGTGCGAGAGAAACGTCGCACTGGCGGAGACCTGCTCCGGTTCCTGGTGCTACCGGCGATCGGAATCATCATCAACGTCATCCTGTGGATCGGCATCGAACCGAACGCGAAGCTGCTGGGTGGGGTCTGGCTGGCGATCGGGCTCATCTACCTCGCGATCATCTCAAGAGGATTCCGCAAGATACCCAAGCCGATTGCGGAGGTCGAGGAGTCGACGGAGTAGGGCGAGAGTGACGTGAGCGTGCTTGCCGGTCTGCTCGGCGACCTCGGCGAGGGGCCAGGTAGCTGAGGCGGGGCACGATCCCCACCCTGCGCCGCCTCCACGGCCCTGAACGGGCCGCGGCGGACTGCGCGGGCGTGGGCCCACGAGAGATCCTGACGACACCTCGGCCGTTAACGAAGAAGGCCCCCGCCATGGCGAGGGCTTTCATCGTTGGTAGCTGTGTGGGCCTTCGGGTGATGCTTGTCGGTTTGGTGTCGGGTGATTCTTGACACTCTGGTGGATAGGTTAGGCCCCGCG
>JAIUPK010000004.1 GCA_020160915.1 Actinomycetota bacterium
CCTGAGACCTGATAGTGACCGCGAATGCGGGAAGCAGGGTGATCCTATGCTGCCAAGAAAATCTTCTAGCGAGGTTCGAGCCGCCCGTACCCCAAACCGACTCAGGTGGTTAGGTAGAGAATACCAAGGCGATCGAGTGAATCGTGGTTAAGGAATTCGGCAAAATGCCCCCGTAACTTCGGGAGAAGGGGGGCCCGGACCCTGAAGTCATTCACTGACTAGGGGAAAGGGCCGCAGAGACCAGGGAGAAGCGACTGTTTACTAAAAACACAGGTCCGTGCGAAGTCGCAAGACGATGTATACGGACTGACGCCTGCCCGGTGCTGGAAGGTTAAGAGGACGGGTTAGATCTTCGGGTCGAAGCTCAGAATTTAAGCCCCAGTAAACGGCGGTGGTAACTATAACCATCCTAAGGTAGCGAAATTCCTTGTCGGGTAAGTTCCGACCTGCACGAATGGCGTAACGACTTCTCCACTGTCTCAACCGCGAACTCGGCGAAATTGCACTACGAGTAAAGATGCTCGTTACGCGCAGAAGGACGGAAAGACCCCGTGACCTTTACTATAGCTTTGTATTGGTGTTCGGTGTGGCTTGTGTAGGATAGGTGGGAGACTGTGAAGCTTGGACGCTAGTTCAGGTGGAGTCATTGTTGAAATACCACTCTGGTCACTCTGGATATCTAACTTCGAACCGTGATCCGGTTCAGGGACAGTGCATGGTGGGTAGTTTAACTGGGGCGGTTGCCTCCCAAAAAGTAACGGAGGCGCCCAAAGGTTCCCTCAACCTGGTTGGCAATCAGGTGTCGAGTGTAAGTGCACAAGGGAGCTTGACTGTGAGACTGACAAGTCGAGCAGGGACGAAAGTCGGGACTAGTGATCCGGCAGTGGCTTGTGGAAGCGCTGTCGCTCAACGGATAAAAGGTACCTCGGGGATAACAGGCTGATCTTGCCCAAGAGTCCATATCGACGGCATGGTTTGGCACCTCGATGTCGGCTCGTCGCATCCTGGGGGTGGAGTAGCTCCCAAGGGTTGGGCTGTTCGCCCATTAAAGCGGTACGCGAGCTGGGTTTAGAACGTCGTGAGACAGTTCGGTCCCTATCCTCTGCGCGCGCAGGAAATTTGAGAAGAGCTATCCCTAGTACGAGAGGACCGGGATGGACGAACCTCTGGTGTGTCAGTTGTTCCGCCAGGAGCACCGCTGATTAGCTACGTTCGGAACGGATAACCGCTGAAAGCATCTAAGCGGGAAGCCGGCTTCAAGATGAGATTTCCATGACTTCGGTCGAGAGGCTCCCAGCTAGACTACTGGGTTGATAGGCGGGATGTGGAAGCGAGGACTAAAGACTCGTGGAGCTGACCCGTACTAATAAGCCGATAAATTGATAACACTCACCCTTCGAGGGTAATGAGTATGTTCGCGTCCACTTTGTGGTTCCCGATTTACGGTCGGGAACTGCGCCCAGCTAACGGCGGGCTCTAATCACTTCGGTGATCGAGCTTGTCGAGATCTGGCCAGAAACTGATTGATAAATCAATAGTGTTTCGGCGGCCATAGCGAGAGGGAAACGCCCGGTTACATTCCGAACCCGGAAGCTAAGACTCTCTGCGCCGATGGTACTGCAAGGGAGACTTTGTGGGAGAGTAGGACACCGCCGGACTTCTTTGTAAAGTGGCCACCCCCGCTGTTAATAGCAGCGTGCGGGTGGCCATTTTGCGTTAACGATCCAGGAGACATCGAGATGAACGACTCGCAGGGTAAGGACAAGCCCCGGGGCCAGCGCCCGGCCGGCGGTCGTCCGGCTGCCCGCACCGGAGGGGCGCCCCAGTCGGGGGCCCGATCCGCTCGCGGAGGCAAGCCCGATGAGAAGCGCCTCTGGACCAAGGGCGGCGCTCCCGCCCGCGGCGACAAGGATGCCCGTGAGCGCGAGACCCCGGAGGATCGCGACCCGTTCGGCATCCGATCGGTGCGGGCCCATCACGACGACCCGGTCATCCCAGACGATGTTGTGCCCGGAGACCTTGATCGCGTCGCACGAAACGAATTGAAGACCCTCAGCAAGGAGAATGCCGAGGGCGTGGCACGTCATCTGGTCATGGCGGCACGGCTGATCGATGACGATCCCGAGCTCGCTCACCAGCACGCGATCTCTGCCGCGCGCCGCGCCGGCCGCATCGGTATTGTACGCGAGACCCTTGCGATCACGGCGTACTCGACTGGCGACTACGCACTCGCGCTCCGTGAGCTGCGCACCTACCGCCGCATCACCGGCCGCGATGACCAGCTGCCCATGATGGTCGACAGCGAGCGGGGGATGGGGCGGCCCGAGCGCGCACTCGAGCTCGGTCGATCCGTGCCCCGCGCGTCACTTCCGGTACCGGTGCAGGTGGAGCTCGCGATCGCGATGTCGGGCGCGCGGCTGGATCTCGGGCATCCCGAGGCTGCCCTGGCGGAGCTCGAGATACCTCAGCTCGACCCGACTGTCGCCTACTCGTGGAGCCCCGGCCTGTTCGACGCCTACGCGACGGTGCTCGAGGAGCTGGGTCGCAACGACGAGGCCGCCGAGTGGCTGCGCCGAGCGGATGTCGCCGCCGACGCACTTGACGAGACCGATCCCGAAGACGACGTCATCGAGGTGATCGAGGAGTTCGACGCGGACTCGGAGGAGGTCGTCGACCCCGATGAGCACTAGAACGCCTCTCGGCTCGGTCGAGGTCGTCCTGGCCGATCTCGATGGTGTGATCTACCGCGGGCCGGGCGCCATCGAATATGCCGTCGAGAGCATAAACGCGATCCCGACGTCCGTCAGCGTCGGCTACATCACGAACAATGCCTCGCGAACGGATACTACAGTCGCGGGCCACCTCACCGAGTTGGGCCTCACCGTGGCTCCCCGCGACGTGGTCACCTCACCGCAGGCGGCCGTCACGCTGCTCTCCGGTCTCGTGCCGGTCGGATCGACCGTGTTGGTCGTGGGCGGCGATGGGCTGACCACCGAGGTGGAGCGGGCCGGGTTCGTCGTGACGCGCTCGGCCCTGGATTCGCCGGCTGCCGTGATCCAGGGCTTCGACCCCACGGTGGGCTGGGTTCACCTGGCCGAAGCCGCATTCGCTCTCAACGGCGGTGGCGAGTCCGTGCACTGGGTCGCCACGAACACGGACTGGACGATTCCCCAGGCCCGGGGCATCGCGCCCGGTAACGGCACTCTGGTCTCGGCGGTTCACACCGCCGTGGGGAGGCTTCCCATTGTCGCTGGCAAGCCCGAGGTCGCGATCTTCGAGGAGGCGTTCGCGCGGTTCGGTTCGCGTGCGGCGCTGATGATCGGTGACCGGTTGGACACTGACATCCTCGGGGCGAATCGCTCGGGTATCCCCTCCGCACTCGTTCTGACAGGGATCGATCAGGCAAAGCAGGTGCTTGCGGCCGCGCCCGACGAGCGGCCGACCTACATTCTGGAGGACCTGCGCGAGCTGCACCTGCCTTACCCCGAAACGGTGTCCGAGGAATTCGCCGGGGGAGTCGACACGATCGTGGGCTCGGCCCGCGTCAGGCGCACCGGCCAGGTGCTCACGGTGGAGTCGGGGTCGGGAGTGGACCTGCTGCGCGCCGGCGCCGCATCCATCTGGAACTCGGGAATGGCCATCTACGCGCTCGACGTGCCCGCCGAACTATATTCGTGAGCATGAGCGACGACAGCGCACCCGTGGACGGCACCGATTCGGATGCCCTGCTCTCCCGACTCCGCCTGATCGAGGATCAGCCGCTCGAGTCGCGGGCTGCGGCCTTCGCGCAGCTGCACGACGAGCTGCAGGCGCGTCTCGAGGGCGGGGACGCCCCGGCCAGCCATGGCTGAGCCATGGCTGAGCCGTGGCGCCGGCTTGCTATGGACGTGCTGACGCGTGACTGACGCCCGGCTGGATGCCGCCCTCGCCGCGCGCGGGCTCGCCCGGTCGCGCACCCACGCGGCGAAGCTCATCGCCGACGGGCTCGTCACCGTCGATGGCGTACCGGTCGTCAAGCCGTCGGCGAGCGTCGGCGAGGGCCAGCGCATCGAGGTCGCAGGGGCCGATGACTACGTCAGCCGGGCGGCCCACAAGCTCATGGCCGCGCTCGATGGTTTCGGCATCGATCCGGCCGGTCGCCTGTGTCTCGACGTCGGCGCATCCACAGGAGGCTTCACCCAGGTACTCCTGGAGCGCGGGGCGAGCCGCGTGATCGCGCTCGATGTCGGTCACGGGCAGCTCGCGGCATCCATTCGCGCGGATGCCCGGGTGAGCGTCGTCGAGGGGTCGAACGCCCGCTATCTGACCGCCCCGACACTCGCCGAGCAGAGCGGGGTGACCGAGGTGCCGACCCTGGTGGTCGGGGATCTCAGCTTCATCTCGCTGCCCATGGTGCTGCCGGCGCTCGTCGAGACTGTGGGTCTTGGCGCGGACTACGTGCTGCTCATCAAGCCTCAGTTCGAGGTCGGCCGCGGCGGAATTCGCGAGGGAATCGTGCGCGATGCCGGGCTACGCGAGGACGCCATCAACGGTGTGCTCTGGGCCGCGTGGGATCTCGGGCTGCCGACGGCGGGTATCCTTCCCTCCCCAATCGCCGGAAACGCCGGCAACCGTGAGTATCTTGCCTGGTTGAGTGCTGGTGTCGGCAGCAATCCGACAGAATGGAGACACGAGGTCTCTGCAGTGGCCTGATCGATGAAGGAGCACTCTCCCGTGACAGCCGAACGACACATCCTCGTCGTGGCGCACACCGGCCGCTCCGACTCGATGGATGCCGCGATCACCGTCTGCCGTCAGCTCATCGCCGACGGACTGACCCCGGTGCTCAGCGCCGACGAGTACGCGAGCATGCTGGCCGAGGCTCCCGACCTGGTGCCGATTGCGCTGCTCGGCGACTCGGTCACCATCGGTGACCTCGAGCTGGTGATCGTGCTCGGTGGCGACGGCACCATCCTGCGCGCGGCCGAGATCGCGCGCGGCTGTTCTGCGCCGCTGCTGGGCGTGAATCTCGGGCACGTGGGCTTCCTCGCCGAGAGCGAGCGGGAGGACCTCACCGAGACCGTCACCCGGGCACTTGCGAGGGACTACCTAGTCGAAGAGCGCATGACGCTGTCGGTGCGCATCAAGGTCGACGCCGAGGTCATCTACGAGACGTGGGCGCTGAATGAGGCCACGGTCGAGAAGGCAAGCCGAGAGCGGATGCTCGAGGTCGTCATCGAGGTCGACGGTCGTCCGCTGTCGTCGTTCGGCTGCGACGGCGTGGTGATGTCCACCCCGACCGGGTCGACGGCGTACGCCTTCTCCGCCGGGGGACCGGTGGTCTGGCCGAGCCTCGAGGCCCTGCTGCTCGTGCCGCTGAGCCCGCACGCGCTGTTCGCCCGCCCGCTCGTCGTCGGTCCCGATTCCGCCCTCGCGGTGGAGGTGCTCGATCGCACCCAGGGCACCGGCGTGCTGTGGTGCGACGGTCGGCGCACCCACGACCTGCCGCCCGGTGCGCGCGTGGTGGTGCGGCGTTCGCCGGTGCCGGTGCGCCTCGCCCGGCTCAGCCAGGGGCCGTTCACCGACCGCTTGGTCAACAAGTTCAACCTCCCGGTCTCCGGCTGGCGGGGTCCGATCGGCGAGGAGGCACGCACCTCGTGATCGAAGAGATCTCCATTCGCGATCTGGGGGTCATCGGCGAGGCTCGCCTGCCGCTCGGCCCCGGATTCACCGCGCTGACGGGTGAGACGGGCGCGGGAAAGACGATGGTCGTCACCGCCCTCGGCTTGCTGCTGGGCGAGAGATCCGACAGCGCCGCCATTCGTTCCGGCAGCGCGCAGGCCGTCGTGGAGGGCCGCTGGCTGATCGACCCCGACGGCCCGGTCGCCGAGCGGGTTCGGGATGCCGGCGGCGAGCTCGATGGTGCCGAGCTCATCCTCGGCCGTTCCGTGTCGCCGGAGGGCCGCAGTCGCGCGGTCGTCGGCGGCCGCAGCGCCCCGGTCGGCGTGCTCAGCGAGGTCGGCCAGCAGTTGGTCATCGTGCACGGCCAGTCCGATCAGGTGCGTCTTCGCTCGGCCACGGCCCAGCGCGAGGCCCTCGATCGATTCGCCGGGGTCGAGCTTGCACCCCTCCTCGAGGAGTACCAGGCGGTGTATCGCCGGTGGCAGGCGACCCAGGGTGAACTCGATGTGCTCGTGGCGGAGCGCGACCGTCGTTCGCGCGAGGCCGAGGAACTGCGCATCGCGATGGCCGAGATCGAAGCGGTGAATCCGCGTCGCGGCGAGGACGAGGAGCTGGCCGAGCGCGCCGATCGCCTCACCAATCTCGAAGACCTTCGGTTCGCGGCATCCCAGGCCCATGATCTGCTGTCGAGCGAGACGTCGGACGATGGGAACGACGTCGTGGGGTTGCTCGCCTCGGCCAGGCGCCAAGTTGAGCGCGTCGCCGAGCACGACGCGGCGCTCGGGCCGATCGCCGAGGGGATTGCCGCGGCATCCTTCACGATCTCGGAGCTGTCGACCCAGCTGGCGAGCTATCTCAGCGGCCTCGACGCCGACGGTGCCCGTGAGCTCGAAGTCGTGCAGGAGCGCCGGGCCACCCTGAGTGCGCTCGTGCGCAAGTTCGGCCCGACGCTGGATCACGCCATCGACTACCTCGACTCGGGCAGCGGGCGCCTGCTCGAGCTCGACAACGACTCGACGCGCATCGAGTCCCTCGGCGCTGAGGTCGAGGCCGACCGGGCAATGGTGATCGAGCTCGCGTCCCGCATCACCCAGGTGCGCACGCTCAATGCAGCGCGCCTGTCGGAGCGGGTCACCGCCGAACTGTCGGCGCTCGCGATGGCCAACGCCGCGATCACGGTGACCGTGGAGGATCGGCCGGACTACTCGCTGACGGGCAAAGACCGGGTGTCGATTCTGCTGCAGCCCCATCCGGGCGCCGAACCCCGACCGATCAGCAAGGGTGCCTCGGGCGGCGAGCTCTCGCGGGTGATGCTGGCCATCGAGGTCGTGCTCGCGGGAACCGACCCGGTGCCCACGTTCGTGTTCGACGAGATCGATGCCGGCGTCGGCGGCGCCAGTGCGACCGAGGTCGGGCGACGACTCGCGCACCTCGCCGAGTCCGCCCAGGTGATCGTCGTGACCCACCTCGCGCAGGTCGCCGCCTTCTCCACGAATCATCTCGTGGTCGAGAAGGGCACCGACGGATCCATCACCTCGAGCAACGTGCGCCTGGTGCACGCCGAGGAGCGCACGGCCGAGATGGCGCGACTGCTCAGCGGCAATCCCGACTCCGAGACGGCCCTCGCGCACGCCCGCGAGCTGCTCGAGGCGGCACACGCGAGGTGAGTCGCGGGTTTCGTTCGCCCTGAGCACAGCGCGTCGGGGAGTGCGGGTCAATTAGTCGGATACGATGAAACCCCGTGGTGGATAAATCTTCAGCGGGCGTTACCAAGCACATCTTCGTCACCGGGGGCGTCGTCTCCTCGCTCGGTAAGGGCCTCACCGCTGCCAGTCTGGGCAACCTGCTGACCGCCCGCGGCCTGCGCGTCGTGATGCAGAAGCTGGATCCGTACCTCAACGTCGATCCCGGAACGATGAACCCGTTCCAGCACGGCGAGGTGTTCGTCACCGATGACGGCGCCGAGACCGACCTCGACATCGGCCACTACGAGCGATTCCTCGACATCAACCTCGACCAGGCCGCCAACGTCACCACCGGCCAGATCTACTCGACCGTGATCGCCCGGGAGCGCAGGGGCGAGTACCTCGGTGACACGGTGCAGGTCATCCCGCACATCACCGACGAGATCAAGCGACGGATGCGCCTGCAGGCGCAGCCCGGACCCGCCGGCGAGCCCGCCCCCGACGTGATCATCACGGAGATCGGTGGAACGGTCGGCGACATCGAGAGCCAGCCCTTCATTGAGTCGGCACGCCAGGTGCGCCACGAGCTGGGTCGCAAGAACGTGTTCTTCGTGCACGTCTCCCTGGTTCCTTACATGGGCGCCTCGGGGGAGCAGAAGACCAAACCCACCCAGCATTCGGTCGCAGCCCTGCGGTCCATCGGCATCCAGCCTGACGCGCTCGTGCTGCGCAGCGACCGCCCGGTCTCCGACAGCAACAAGCGCAAGATCGCGCTCATGTGCGACGTCGATGAGGCCGCCGTGGTCAACGCGGTGGATGTGCCGAGCATCTACGACATCCCCACGATGCTCCACGATCAGGGCCTCGACGCCTACATCATCGAGCAGCTCGGCCTCGTGGCCGGCGAGGTCAACTGGGATGGCTGGAGCGAGCTGCTCAAGGCCGTGCACGACCCCAAGGACGAGGTGACCATCGGTCTGGTCGGCAAGTACATCGACCTGCCCGACGCGTACCTCTCCGTCACCGAGGCGCTCAAGGCGGGTGGCTTCGCCCACCAGACCAAGGTCGTCATCAAGTGGGTTCCCTCCGACCTGTGCGAGACCCCCGAGGGCGCAGCCAAGATGCTGGGCGACCTCGACGGCATGCTCGTTCCCGGCGGTTTCGGCGTGCGCGGCATCGAGGGCAAGCTGGGCGCGTTGAAGTTCGCTCGGGAGAACGCGCTGCCGACCCTCGGCCTGTGCCTCGGCCTGCAGTGCATGGTGATCGAGTACGCGCGCGACGTGGTGGGGCTCGCCGGGGCATCCTCGTCGGAGTTCGACCCCGACACGCAGTACCCCGTGATCGCGACAATGGCCGAGCAGGTCGACATCATCGACCACGGTGACATGGGCGGCACGATGCGTCTCGGCCTGTATGACGCGGCGCTCGAGCCCGGCTCGATCGTGGAGGAGCTCTACGGCGCTCCGACCGTCGCCGAGCGCCACCGGCACCGCTATGAGGTCAACAACGCCTACCGCGACCAGATCGCCGAGGCCGGCCTGAGCTTCTCCGGCATCTCGCCCGACCGCACGCTCGTCGAGTTCGTCGAGCTGCCGCGCGACGTGCACCCGTTCTACGTGGGCACGCAGGCGCACCCGGAGCTGCGTTCGCGGCCCAACCACGCGCATCCGCTGTTCCGCGGCCTGGTCGATGCGGCGCTTCGCCGCCAGCAGGCCAGTCGCTTGTTCGAGGTTCCGGATCCGCCGGATGAGTGATCTGCGCGACGACCCGACTTCGCCCCCCGTGCTCTCCAGCGAGCGCGTTTTCGACGGGCGGGTCTGGGATGTGCGGCGCGAGACATTCGAGCTCGGTGACGCCACCATCCTGCGCGACTTCGTCGATCACCCGGGCGCGGTCGCGGTGCTCGCAATGGATGAGCGTGATCGCGTGCTGCTCATCAAGCAGTACCGGCACCCGGTGCGCTCACGCGACTGGGAGCTGCCGGCGGGACTCCTCGACATCTCGGGGGAGTCGCCGCTGCTAGCGGCCCAGCGCGAGCTGGCCGAAGAGGTCGACCTCGTCGCCGAGACCTGGGACCTGCTCAGCGACTTCATGACCTCGCCCGGCGGAAGCAACGAGGTGATCCGCATCTACCTCGCCCGTGGGGTCAGCGCGGCACCGACAGTGTTCGAACGCACCGAGGAGGAGGCCGACATCGAGCAGCGCTGGGTTCCGCTCGACGAGGCCGTCGACGCCGTGCTCAGCCGCGAGGTGCAGAACGCGATACTGTGCCTGGCCGTGCTTGCCGCATCTGCGGGACGGGACAGGGGCTGGCAGACACTCGGGCCGGTCGATTCGCCGTGGCCGCGGCATCCGCTCGAGAGGTCATGACCGCGCTGTCGACCGCAGTCGACAGGTATCTGCGGCACGTCTCGATCGAGCGGGGACTCTCGATCAACACCGTGCAGGCGTACCGCCGCGATCTGGGTGCGTACACCGAGACTCTCACCCGGCGAGGAATCGAGACGCCCGAGGGCATCTCGGCGGATGACGTCGCCGCCTTCGCGCACGAGTTGCGCACCCGGGCCGATCCACTGACCGCCTCGTCGGTGGCGCGCATGCTGTCGTCGGTGCGCGGGTTCCACCGGTTCCTGCTCGACGAGGGCCTCGTGACCGCGGATGCCGCGGTCGACGCCGCCCCGCCGAAACTGCCACTGCGGCTGCCCAAAGCCATCACGATCGAGCAGATGGCCTCGGTGCTCGCCGCCACCGACGGAGACGAGATCCAGGCGATGCGCGACAAGGCGCTGCTCGAGCTGCTGTACGCGACCGGCGCCCGTGTCTCGGAGGCCGTGGCGCTCAACGTCGACGACGTGATCGACGGTGACGTGGTGCGGTTGTTCGGCAAGGGCAGCAAGCAGCGCATCGTTCCAGTCGGAAGCTTCGCGCAGGCCGCGATCGATGCCTACCTCGTGCGTGCGCGTCCGGTGTTCTCGGCTCGCGGCACGGCGACCCCCGCACTCTTCCTCGGGGCCCGCGGGCAGCGGGTATCGCGGCAGAACGCGTGGCTGATCATCCGAGCGGCCGCCGAACGGGCCCAACTGGGGATCGAGATCTCGCCGCACACGTTCAGGCACTCGTTCGCGACGCACCTGCTGCAGGGCGGCGCCGATGTGCGGGTGGTGCAGGAGTTGCTCGGGCACTCGAGCGTCGCGACGACGCAGATCTACACGATGGTCACCGCCGACACCCTGCGCGACATGTACACGACGGCGCATCCGCGGGCGCGCTGATCGAGCTCCGGCGACCGAGCGAGTCGAGCGGTGATCGAGCGAGTCGAGATCCTAACCCTCTACCTGAACTAGAGGTGACCCCGCCGCGGCGGGTGTGTGGGCACGGGGTGGCGCGCGGCGCACGCGTACACTTTCCCCATGACAGTGCAGCGTGAGGACTCGGCAACCCTGCCGGGCCTCGAGACGCCCGTCATCGGCCCGACCGGTCGGCCGCAGACCGACTTCCCCGAGCCCGAAGCGCTTCGCGGCCACGGCCCGGCTCGCATCATCTCGCTATGCAACCAGAAGGGTGGCGTCGGCAAGACGACGAGCACCATCAATCTGGGCGCCGCTCTCGCGGAATACGGCCGCAAGGTGCTCGTCATCGACTTCGACCCGCAGGGTGCCCTCTCCGCCGGCCTGGGCGTGCCGACGCACGACGTGCCGACGATCTACGACCTGCTGCTGGGCACGGTGAAGAACCCGGCCGAGGCGATCATCCACACCGACTACCCGAACCTCGACATCATCCCCGCAAACATCGACCTGTCGGCGGCCGAGGTGCACCTGGTCAACGAGGTCGCCCGCGAGACGATCCTCGCGCGAGTGCTCAAGAAGGTCAGCGACAACTACGACGTCATCCTCATCGACTGCCAGCCCTCGCTCGGCCTGCTGACGGTCAACGCCCTCACGGCCGCGCACGGCGTGCTGATCCCGCTCGAATGCGAGTTCTTCGCGCTGCGCGGCGTCGCCCTGCTCGTCGAGACGATCGACAAGGTGCGCGATCGCCTCAACCCCGCGATCGAGCTGGACGGCATCCTCGCCACGATGTACGACTCGCGTACTCTGCACTCCCGTGAGGTGCTCGAACGTGTCGTCGAGACCTTCGGAGACCGGGTGCTGGAGACTGTGATCGGCCGTACCGTGAAGTTCCCGGATGCGAGCGTCGCAGGTGCCCCCATCACCTCGTTCGCCCCCGATCACTCCGCATCGGACGCCTATCGCCAACTCGCCAGAGAGTTGATCACCCGTGGCGCAGTCGCCTAGCGGCGCGGGGCTGGCGGACGCTCTGGAGACCGAATCCTCGGGTTTCTCCGTCAGCCTGAGCAATTTCAACGGCCCCTTCGACCTGCTGCTCACGCTCATCGCCAAGCACGAGCTCGACATCACCGAGGTGTCACTGTCGAAGATCACCGACGAGTTCATCTCCTACCTGCGGGGCCTCGATTCCGAGGAGGAGCTCGACCAGGCGACCGAGTTCCTCGTGGTTGCCGCGACGCTGCTCGACCTGAAGGTCGCGGGGCTGCTTCCCCAAGGCGAGCTGGTCGACGCCGAGGACGTCGCCCTCCTCGAGGCGCGCGACCTGCTGTTCGCCCGACTGCTGCAGTACCGCGCGTTCAAGGAGGCCGCCCAGTGGTTCTCCGGCCGTCTCGACACGGAGTCGACCCGGCACTTCCGCTCGGTGCGGCTGGAGGACAAGTACCGCAGGTCGACACCCGAGCTGGTGTGGACGCTGACAGCGGAGGACTTCGCCGCGCTTGCGGCGTACGCCCTCGCGCCGCGAGAGCTAACCACCGTGGGACTGGACCATCTGCACGCGCCGCTGGTCAGCATCCGGGAGCAGGCTGCTCACGTGGTCGCGCTGCTGCGCTCCGGGGGAGCGCTGACCTTCCGCCACCTGATCGCCGGGGCCGAGCAGAAGGGCGTGATCATCGCGCGCTTTCTCGCCGTGCTCGAGCTGTATCGGGCGGCCGCCATCTCGTTCGACCAGCTCGAGCCGCTGGGCGAACTGACCATCCGCTGGACCGCCGAGCACTGGTCGGACGACAGCCTCGCCAATCTGGGAGCCGACTATGGAAACTGATACTGGGGCCGGTCGAGTAGTCGCCGAAGGCGACGTATCAGCTGGTCGAGTAGTCGCCGAAGGCGACGTATCGAGACCCGCCAGCGTTGAGCGTGCCCTCGAGGCGATCCTCATGGTTGCCGACGAACCGCAGAGCCTCGTGTCGCTGGCCACCGCGTTGAGCGTTCCCGTGCCCGCCGTGCGTCAATCGATCGAGCGACTCGTGGCCGACTTCGACGGCGCCGATGGCGGCACCCGGCGCGGATTCGAGCTGCGCGAGGTCGGCGGCGGCTGGCGCATCTACGTGCGCCCCGAGCATGACGATGTCGTGCGCGACTTCGTGCTCACCCAGAACCCCACGCGCCTCAGCCAGGCCGCGCTCGAGACCCTCGCGGTGATCGCCTACAAGCAGCCGATCAGTCGGGGTTCGATCGCGTCGATTCGCGCGGTCAACGTCGACTCCGTCGTACGCACGCTGCTCGGCCGTGGGCTCATCACCGAGGCGTTCACCGACAACGAGACGGGCGCCATCCACTATGAGACGACCGACCTGATGCTGACCCAGCTCGGAATCAACTCGATCGACGAGCTGCCGAAGATCTCTCCGCTGCTCGATGACGGATCGCAGGGCTTCGATGAGCAGCGCTGACCTGGATTCGTCGGGCGCCTCGGCCGAGGGCGAGCGCCTGCAGAAGGTGATGGCGGCGGCCGGCGTCGCGTCCCGTCGCGTCTCGGAGGACCTCATCGCTCAGGGCCGGGTGACCGTCAACGGCGAGATCGTCACCGAACCGGGCCGACGGGTACTGCCCGCCGACCTCATCACCGTCGACGGCACCGCAATCCAGACCGACACCACCAAGCGCTACGTGATGCTCAACAAGCCCGTCGGTGTCGTGAGCTCGCTCGCCGACGAGAGCGGTCGGCGCGACCTGCGCGAGTTCACCCGCGACTACGAGGAGCGCCTGTTCAATGTCGGTCGACTGGATGCCGCGACCTCGGGCCTGCTCGTACTGACCAATGACGGGGAGCTCGCGCACGTGCTCGCGCACCCGTCGTTCGGCGTCTCCAAGACCTACATCGCCAAGGTCGCCGGCGTGGTCAACGCCCAGACGATCGCGAAGCTGACGCGCGGCATCGAGCTCGACGACGGGCCGATCGCCGCGGACAAGGCTCGCGCGCTTCCCGGCTCGTCACGCACCGAGACGCTCGTGGAGCTCACCCTGCACTCGGGCCGCAATCGCATCGTGCGACGCATGATGGATGCGGTCGGGCATCCGGTGATCGAACTCGTGCGCCGCCAGTTCGGCCCGCTGCACCTCGGAACGCTTCCCGTCGGCCGCACCCGCGATCTCACTAAGGTGGAACTCGGCCAGCTGCTGACGATCGCCCGGTCGGCGGAGGCGGCCGGGGGTCGAGTAGGCGAAGCCGTATCGAGACCCGGTTTCGATACGCCGCCGGAGGCGGCTACTCAACCAGCCGAAGGAGACGCCGAGTGAGCCGCATCACCGGTCAGGTGCGCATCGTGGGTGCCGGCCTGCTCGGCGCGAGCATCGGTCACGCGCTCGTGATGCGCGGGGTCGACGTGATCCTGCACGATGCCTCCCGCGCCAACGTCTCGCTCGCCATCGACTACGGCGCCGGTCGCGCGCCCGCCGAGGGCGACGACCCCTCACTCGTGATCGTTGCGGTGCCGCCGGATGCCACGGCCGACGTCATAGCGTCCGAGCTGGCCGCGTGGCCGAACGCCACCGTGACCGATGTGTCGAGCGTCAAGTCGGGGATTCTGAGCGAACTCGAGTCGCTGGGCGCCGACCTCACCCGCTACGTCGGCAGCCACCCGCTCGCCGGCCGCGAGCGTGGGGGAGCGATCTCCGCGCGCGCCGACCTGTTCATCGGTCGCCCCTGGGTGATCACCGGCGGGCAGGGCAAGCACCGGCGTCTCGTCGAGGATCTCGTGATCGAGCTCGAGGCGCTGCCGGTGACGATGACGGCGCAGGAGCACGACGCGAGCGTCGCGCTCGTATCGCACGTGCCGCAGGTGGTCTCGAGCCTTCTCGCCCGGCGCCTGAACGGCGCGAGCGAGCCGGCCGTCGGCCTCGCAGGGCAGGGGCTGCGCGACACCACCCGCATCGCCTCCAGCAACCCGGAGCTGTGGGTGCAGATCCTGGGCGCCAACGCCGCCCCGATCGTGGACATCCTCAAGGCCTATCGCGCCGATCTCGACGCCGTGCTCGACGCGCTCGAGCGGCCCGCGGCACCCGGGGCCCGCAAGGTCGTCGCCGAGGTGCTCGCCGGCGGCAACAGCGGGGTGGCGCGCATCCCGGGCAAGCACGGCCAGTCGAAGCGTTTCAGCCAGCTCGTGATCCGGGTCGACGACGAGCCGGGCCAGTTGGCGCGGCTGCTGACCGACGTGGGAGAGGTGGGAGTGAACATGGAGGACCTCCGGTTGGAGCACTCGCCGGGAGCGCAATTCGGGCTGGCAGAGATCTCCGTGGTGCCCGAGGCGGAGGCACGGCTCGCCGCCGAACTCGAGGCGCGCGGATGGACGTTGGCGGGGGCATCCGAATGACGACTGTTGTAGCGATCGACGGGCCTGCGGGCAGCGGCAAGTCCAGTGTGTCGCGGGCGGCGGCGCGCGAGCTCGGGTTCGACTACCTCGACACCGGCGCCGCCTACCGCGCGCTCGCGTGGCGCTGCATCGAGCATGGCATCGACACCTACGGCCCGCGCGACGTGATCGAGTCGCTCGGCTCGTTCGAGTACTCCATCGGAATCGACCCCGACAAGTTCTTCGTGCGCGTGGGGTCGGAGGACGTCACCGAGGACATCCGCGAACCCCGGGTCAGCGCGATCGTGAGTCGGGTGGCGCGCATTCCTGAGGTGCGAAGCTACCTTGTCGAGTTGTTCCGGAGCATCATCGCGTCGTCCACCCGGCCGGGCATCATCGTCGAAGGCAGGGACATCACCACGGTGGTCGCCCCCGACGCTGAGGTGCGCATTCTGCTCACAGCCACCGAGGAAGCTAGAATGGGGAGGCGTTCAGCGGAACTCGCCGGAGTCTCAGCCGAGAAGACCGCCCAGGAACTCAGTTCGCGCGATGCGCAGGACTCCCAGGTCGTGGATTTCATGAATGCCGCAGACGGTGTCACCACCGTCGATTCCACCGATCTTGACTTCGACCAGACCGTTCTGGCTGTAGTGAATCTGGTGCGCACGCAGGCCGGTTGAGTAGGCCGAAGGCCGTATCGAAACCAAAGGACCTTGAGCATGACCGACAACGACACCGACGACTTCCCGGAGCTCGACTCCGCCCTCGTCGAGCGCATCACCTCGATCGACGAGACCGAGGCCGCCCAGCGGGCGAACGCGCTGCGGCAGGGACTCAGCGACTACGACCTCGATGACGAGGACCTCGGCATCCTCGATGCTGCAACCGAAGACGTCGACGCGATTACCTACCTGCCCGCACTTCCCGTGCTGGCCATCGGCGGCCGCCCCAACGTGGGCAAGTCGGCGCTCGTCAACCGCATCATCGGCCGCCGCGAGGCCGTCGTCGAGGACACCCCCGGCGTCACCCGCGACCGCGTCAACTACAAGGGCGAGTGGGGCCAGCGCAAGTTCACTATTGTCGACACCGGCGGCTGGGAGCCCGACGCCAAGGGCATCAACGCCTCGGTCGCGGCCCAGGCCGAGATCGCGATCGACCTCGCCGACGCCGTGCTCTTTGTAGTGGATGCCACGGTCGGAGCCACCGCCACCGACGAGCACGTCGTGCGCATGCTGCGTGCCACGAAGAAGCCCGTGATCCTGGTCGCCAACAAGGTAGACGACGTGCATCAGGAACCGGATGCCGCTGCGCTCTGGTCGCTCGGACTGGGCGAGCCCTGGCCCGTCTCAGCCGTCCACGGCCGAGGCGTTGCCGACCTGCTCGACCACGTGATGACGGTGCTGCCGGAGATCTCCACGGTCGCCAAGGAGGAGGTCGGCGGACCCCGCCGGGTCGCCATCCTCGGCCGCCCCAACGTCGGCAAGTCGAGCCTGCTCAACAAGACGGCGGGGGAGGAGCGGGTCGTCGTCAACGAGCTGGCCGGCACCACCCGCGACCCGGTCGACGAGCAGATCGAGCTGGGCGGCAAGTTCTGGCGCTTTGTCGACACGGCGGGCATCCGTCGTCGGGTCAATCTCGCGCAGGGCGCCGACTTCTACGCGACGCTGCGCACCTCGGCGGCGCTCGAGAAGGCCGAAGTGGCCGTCGTCGTGCTGGATGTCACCGAGCCGATCAGCGTGCAGGACCTCAAGATCATCGACCTCGTGCTCGAGTCGGGCCGCGCGCTCGTGCTCGCCTACAACAAGTGGGACCTGCTGGATGACGAGCGCCGCATCTACCTGGAGAAGGAGATCGAGCGCGACCTCAGCCACGTGACCTGGGCGCCGCGGGTGAACATCTCCGCGAAGACCGGGCGGCACTTGGAGAAGCTCGTGCCGGCGCTCGAGCTCGCGCTCGCGTCGTGGGACACGCGCATTCCGACCGGAAAGTTCAACGCGCTGCTGGCCGAGCTCACTGCCGAGCATCCGCACCCGGTGCGTGGCGGAAAGCAGCCGCGCATCCTGTTCGGCACGCAGGCCGCGTCACGCCCGCCGACCTTCGTGCTGTTCACGACCGGATTCCTCGACCCCCAGTACCGACGCTTCATCACGCGTCGTCTGCGCGAGATCTTCGGTTTCGAGGGCAGCCCGATCAACGTGAACATGCGCGTGCGAGAGAAGCGCAAGCGCTGACTTTCGGGTCACCCCCGAAAGTCAGCGGGTTGAGTAGCGGACGAAGTCCGCGTATCGAAACCCTAGAGCCACCCGGTTTCGATACGCCGCTCCGCGGCCACTCAACCAGCCAACGCAGCCTCCCCGAGCGCCCGCCCCCACTCCCGCGCGCGATCCACTTCGGTGCCGTCAGCATCGTTGTCGGGCGCGAGGAACGTTCCGGGCGGCACGACCTGCTTCGATCCGCGGCGGCGCAGCACTTTGGCGATCTGGCCGGCGGCTGACCCGGTGAGCCATTTGAAGGCATCCGCTCGGGTGTCGAAGGCGGCGAACAGTCTGGGTAGGTTGTCGGCGGATTCCATCCATTCGCGGATTCCGTCGCGTGACGCCGCCGGTTCGAGGGTGAGGTCGCTCTCTTCGACGCCAGCCTGACGCACGGCTTCCTGGCGGGTGGCTTCGCGCGACATCCCGTGCACGTGGGTGGGCCCTCCGGCAACGAGCAGGTCGGCGGCGGCCAGCGCGTCGTGGTCCGCCGAGCCGACGGGCAGCACGCTCGTGGGGATGGCGGCGCTGAGGCCTTCGGCGATGGCTTCTGCCATGCGGTGGGTGTTGCCGAACATCGATTCGTAGAAGACGAGTGCTCTCATGGTTCCACTCTTGTCGCCCGCGCCGGCGGTCGGCAGGGTCGAACGTCCCACGTCGTGGAGCGCTCGACCCTGCGTCGCTGCGGCTAGTGTCCTGCGCCTGCGTCGATCCGTGCGGCTTCGCCCGCGTGGTCGAACTCGACCGGCTTCGGTACGAAGAACGCGGCGACGATCGCGAGCACCGAGATGACTGCGCCAGCCATGAAGGCGGTGTGCACGCCGTTGGCGAGCGCGCCCACCTCGGTGGCGCCGGCATCCCGAGCCGTGAACGTTCCGATCGTGTACAGCGCGATGAACAGCGCGGTTCCCGCGGCGCCCGCGAGCTGCTGCACCGTGGCGATGGTCGCGCTGCCGTGCGAGTACAGCTTCGGGTTGAGCGCCGCCATGGATGACGTGAACAGCGGGGTGAACATGAAGGCGAGGCCCACGCTCAGCAGGATGTGCGCGACCAGCACGAACGCCCAGGGGGTGAACTCGGTGAACATCGCCATGCCCCACAGCACCAGGCTGACAAGGATCGAGCCGGGCAGGATCAGCGGACGCGGTCCGACCCGGTCGTAGAGGCGACCGATGAACGGGCCGGCGAGTCCCATGAGCAGGCTTCCGGGCACCAGCAGCAGTCCGCTGGCGGCGGGCTCGAGGCCGAGCACCTGCTGCGTGTAGATGGGCAGCAGGAACACGGTGCCGAACAGCGCGCCCATCATGATGACCATCATGATGACGGCGACGCTGAAGCCGCGTGAGCGGAACGTGCGCAGGTCGAGGAACGCGACATCCCGGCCCTGAAGCACCAGCTGGCGCGCGATGAACGCGACCAGCGCGAGGCCTCCGACGGTGAGCGGGATCCACGGCATGACCATGGTGTGGCCGGCGATCGATTCGCCGATGCTGGAGAGGCCGTAGACGAGTCCACCGAAGGCGAACGCCGACAGGATGACCGACAGCACGTCGAGCGGGACGTTCGTCTTCTCGGTGACGTTCTTCACCCGCAGGCCGCCCAGGATGAGCGCGAACAGTGCGATCGGCAGCACGATGATGAAGATGAAGCGCCAGTCGAGCGCCTGCACGATGAGTCCGCCGACGGCGGGACCGACGGCCGGTGCGACTGACATGACGATGGAGATGTTTCCCATGGTCTTACCGCGCTCGTGCGGCGGAACCAGCGTCATCACCGTGGTCATGAGCAGCGGCATCATGATCGCCGTGCCGCTGGCCTGCACGACGCGGCCGACGAGCAGTACTTCGAACCCGGGTGCCATCGCCGCGATCGCGGTGCCAGCGCTGAACAGGCTCATCGCAAGGATGAACACGGCGCGCGTGCTGAGGCGCTGCATGAGGAAGCCGGTCGTGGGGATCACGATGGCCATGGTCAGCATGAACGCGGTGGACAGCCATTGGGCCGTGCTCGCTTCGATGCGCAGGTCTTCCATGACGCGCGGTACGGCGACGCCGACGATGGTCTCGTTGAGGAACACGACGAACGTCGCGACCAGCATCAGGTTGATGACCAGGCGGTTGCGGCCGCTGTGGTCGGGGGAGTTGGGCGTGCTGTCGTTGGTGAGGGGAATGGATGAGGTGGAGGGCGCGTCAGTCACGTGTGTCCAGTCAGTCGTCTGCGAACAGTTCGGTTGTGGTGGGGGATGCCGAGGGCAGAACCCGGCTTGAAGTGAACGTTGTGAACATACTCCCGTATTCCCCCGACATTCGTCACGCTTTCGGGGCCGGTGCGACTTCGCTGGTCGCGAACACGCTAAGCTATTCCAGTTGTCACGGGCTGTGGCGCAGCTTGGTAGCGCACTTGACTGGGGGTTAAGGGGTTCACCCCTCCCGGACGGCCCAAAACAACTGAAAATCGATGCCACGGGCTGTGGCGCAGCTTGGTAGCGCACCTGACTGGGGGTCAGGGGGTCGCAGGTTCAAATCCTGTCAGCCCGACAGAAAAGCCCTGATGGGACGCAAGTTTCATCAGGGCTTCATCGTCTCTGCCGACGGGTTTTTGTTGGTCCCCCTCTGGTCCCCCTGGCCGATTCCGAGCTGGCGCTTGGGCGCGGAGATCGGGTCGAAATGGGCTGGCCTGTGGATAAGGGGACCAAAAGGGGACCAGAACCGCTCCGAGCACCGTTTCGGCCTCTCACAGCCGTCGCGTCGACGACCCGGTGCGGCCGTTCTGGCGCTTCTGCCCCGACGGTGAGAGGAACGCATTCGCCTGCTCCGCAGCGGACGCGAGATGTCGGTCGTCGGGGTGGAGATACCCGCGGGTGGTCTCCATTGACGCGTGCCCGAGAATCTCTTGGAGCACATGCAGTGGGACACCGGCATCGGCCATCCACGTTGCACTCGTGTGACGCAGCCCGTGACGGGTGAGGTCGGGCAGGCCGAGGTTCGCGACGATCTTGTCCCAGTTCGTCGCATCCCGTACGGTCGCCGTCGTCAGCACCCCACCCTTCGGCCCGACTAGCAGCTGCGCCTCGGGCTCCTTCCCTTCAGTAAGTCGTTCGAGCACGGGACGGAGTGGCTCTAAGATCGGCACGCGTCGTTCTTTGCGGCTCTTAGTGGGCTTCGTGACGAGTCCACCCTTGCCGGGGAAGATTTGGCGTGCAATGACGACGAGGTTCTTCTCAAACCTGACATCCCCAACCTGCAGCCCCGACACTTCCGATGATCGTGCCGCGAGGAGTGCGGCGAGCATCACGAAGTCGCTGTAGGACTGGTCGACCTTCCCGCACGCTTTCGCGAGCTTGTTCAACGTCTTCATATCCGGAATCGCGTGCGCCCTCGGCGATGCTTGCTCGGCCGACTGGGTGCGGAACGCGTTGCGGTTCAGGCTTCGCTTCGCACGATTCTTCGCGGGGTTGATCGTCAGCAGACCATCTCGCACTGCCTCATCGAGCACCCGCACAAGGGGAGCAATGGAGTTCTTGATCGTTGAAGCCCCGTACCGCTGCTCCCACTCATCAATGGTCCGATCGATGATCCCGGCGGTGATCTGCGTCACCGGGAGATGCCCAAGTGCAGGCAGTACCCGCAGCTTGAGACCGAACCCGTACGTCTCGCCGGTGGAGGTCGGATCGAGGCCTCGCGCCCAACGGTCACCGATTGACGTGACGAACTCCGTCAACGTCATGGCGGTGTCCATGCCCTTGACGGACGAGTCACGCAGTTGATCGAAGAACGAGTGAGCTGCCGCTTCATCGGCGACAATTTCGGAGCGGATCACGCGGCGTTTGGTGATCGGGTCCGTCCACCTTGCTCGCGCCCGGATGCCATACGAGCGGCGCTCCATATCGGTGGAGACCTTCACACCGATCGGCGGCACCGGCTTCGGGTCGGCCTTCGGAAGAGGCTCACCTTTCCGCGGCATGTTCGCATTCCAGTGCAGTAAGCCAGGCCTCGACCGCTTCGATCCGGTAGCGGGCGATTCCGCTCATACGGATGAAGGGCGGCCCCGTACCCGCCGACCGCCACCTGGACAGTGTCGATTCCGACACCTTCAGATAAGTGGCGACATCACGGCTGTGCAGCAACGGCGACTGAACGGGTGACTCTGTTGCCTCGTTCATGAAATCTCGCCTGTTGTCGGATCGAGAGAACGGTAGAACTGATCCTCTTCCTCCCGCCGTTTTTCAACCTCGGCGAGCACGAACTCAATGAACTCCTGCTCACGGTTATCGATGACGACATCTTCGACCTGCGGAGCGGGCGTCTCGCCCGGCCAAGCCGTCTGCCGCGTCGGGCGGTCACGATCAAGACGAGTGCCGTTCGTGGCTACCCAGTCGCGAAGACGAACCCGTGCATCGGCGAAGTCCCGGTGCCAGGCCAGCGGTGCTGATCCGTTCTTCTCCGAGTCGTAGCAACAGAGCCAGTGCAGGTGCAGAGCGGAAAGCTCCCACAACAACTCCGTGTGATGGTGCCAGAACGGCGGGATCACCGCGGCTGGGAGCCCGTAGGTGCGGCGTAGCCAATGCACCCACCGGTTGAGCTCAAGCCATTCGGCTTCCAGGTCTTCCGGGCCAAGCAAGTTCCAGTTGATCGGATGCGGAGGCTCAACCAACAATGGTCCTTCAAAGTCACCATCGAACTCAATCTCTTCGTCAACCGTGTCCTGGTCTTCAGCGATGTGCTCGTCCATGATCGGCGCCGCTGTCAGATGCTTGCCCGGCCCGGGCCACTGGCGTGAGCCCCTGCGACCGTGTCTCGACCGGGACCATGGTGCGATGGCGCATCCTGGTCGACGCTGCTGCGTCGAGGTGTGCGATCTACCTCGTATCGGGTGCGAGCAAGATCGTGGCCGATCCGAGAAGCAATGAACTCCTCTGCGGCAACTTGCTGCCCGTCCTTCTCATACGTGTATTCATGGACGCGACCAGAGGCGATGAAACGGTCGCCTTTGCGGAACCGTGACGCTGCCTCTTCTGCGGTCTTTCGGAAGATCGCGAGGTCATGGAAGGTCGGCTCCAGCTGGGTGAATGAACCATCCGATTCCTGCCGCGAATGCTCAATCCCGATGCGTGCGTGCAACCTCGAAACTCCGTTTTCCCCGACCGTCAGTCGAGGCTGCGTAGCGATGAAACCAGAAATGGACTGCTGCGTATCGATACTCATCGACGTGCTCCTCTCAGAAGGGGCGACCGCCCTGGCCGCCTCATCGGAGAGGTGCGCCAAGTAACCCTGCGGTTGACCCCGGTTACGGGCGCTGACGCAGAGACTCTTCAACGGCTGCCCGCTGAGCGCGGAGAACATCACTGTCACGCCGACCAGTCCAGGCGCGCAGTTTCGCGACGATCGGTGGTGCGGCGCGCAGCAGGATCAGTCCGGTGCCGAATGGGAGGGTGCGGATCACGTCGGGCGGCATGATCGCTACCCGGCGGATGGAACGTTGTGCGGTCCGGGAGCCGTGGTCACCGATGGTGGTGGAGTCGGTGATCTCGTCGCGTTCTCCGATGAGGGTGGTGAGGTCTTGAAGGTCACGCGAGTTGGATGCGCCGCCGAGGATGATCTTCACAATGCTGGCGTCCCAGATCGCGCCGGCCGCGTTATCCGACCACTTCTCCCGCGCCTGCGCGAGGGATTGCAGCACCGGCATCGTCGTGATCCCCGTACCTCCGCCTTCTGCCATCAACGTCGGCAAGGACGGCAGCGGGGCGAGGTTGCCGATCTCATCCAGCGCGAGGAGCAGGGGCGGGTCGAGCCGGGCTGCGGGTGAGCGTGCGGCGAGGCGTCGGGCGGCTTCGACGAGGTCTTCCACGAACGCCGACACCAGTGCAGCACTGTTGTTCGCGCCCGCACCCGTCGCGAGCAGATACACGGTGCCGCGCTTACGCAGAAACTCCTCCGGATCGAACCGCTCCTCCGGGCCGGGACTCACCGCATCGAGGACGCGGGGGTCTGCGAGTGCGGCAAGAGAGAGGGACACGCCTTGCCAAATGGAGTCGCGGGTTCTGGGGTCTGCGTCGATCATCGCCTGCAACGAATCCGCCCACCCCGTCGCCGCCCGAGGGCTCGCGGTGAGAATCGCGACCGCATCGGACGCCGCGGCAGGATCGAGCGTCCACCGGAACAACTCAGCCGGTGCACGCTGGTCGAGGGCTGCGGCGTGAAGCAGTGCTTGGAGCGCGGTGCGGGTCTTCCCTTCCCAGAAGTCCCCGCCCTCGACACCACCGGCGGAGAGGCCGGTGCCTGCGGCGAGGCCTGTGGCGCGGATCATCGCTGTCAGCGGGTCTTCGCATCCCCGGATTGGTGACCATCGCAAGCCTGCGGGGATGCCTTCGGCGAGGTGCTGCGGATCGAACACCGCCACCGGCCGCCCCTCCGCACGGCGCGCTGTGAGAGTGGCGGTGAGGTTGTCGGGGCGGGTGGAGGTCGTGACGACGGCGCCGGGGGCGTCGAGGATCGCGTTGATGACCACATGCAGCCCCTTCCCGGAGCGTGGTGGCCCGATCAGCAGGATCGAGTCCTCCACGCTCGCCCAGACGCCCAAATTCCGTGATGCGCCGAGGAGGTAGCCGACATCGGTGACAGCAGGCTGCCCGATGGAGGGACGGAGTTGCCCGGCCCGCCGCAACAGCGCCTTCTCCGATGCCGCGGTGGTGACATCAGTGCGGGTGGCGATCCCGACGATCCGGTACGGGTCGACCTTCGTCTGCCGCGACTGCTCACGGAAGAACCGCCACACCCACCACCCCGCGATCCCGACCGCGACGATGAGAATGCCGCAGACGACCCAGTACGCCGCCGGGTTCAGCCCGTCGGCACCGAGCGCACGGCCGGGGTCGGCGGGGTGCAGGAGCACGCCGAGGCCGGCGTCGATCCCACCCGTAGGCTGGTTGATCCCGGTGACCCACGCAGCGATCGTGCCCGCGACACGGAGGAGGACGGCGAGGACGGCGGCGGCGATGAGGACGATGATGCCGAGGTTCGCCAGCTCATCCCCAAGCGCCCCACCCTGCCGCGGCGTACTCATTGCAGCCTCCCAACGGTGACGGTGCCGGAGATGCGGCCGAGGAGGATCACTTCACCCGTCACCGCAAGAGCGGCCTGCTCTGCGGTCAGGAGGGCGCGGGCGGTGCCGTCACCGCTGGCGTCGGTGTGGGCGTGGATGATCGCGACGGCGACATCCTCACCCGCAACGAACCCCGACCCTGCCACCTGATGCAACACCGGCTGCGCGGCGGGCACCGGAGGCGACACCACAGCCACCGGTGCCGGTGCCGGTGCTCGTGCTTCCCAGGGTTTCGGCGTCGGGCGTTCACGGGGTGGGGTGATGATGTCGGTGAACGTTGACCCGTCTGCCTCGTGTACCTGCACCCGCAGCGGCGACCGGTATCGGGCGGTGAGGGCGTCGAGGATGGTCGGGAACGCTTCGCGCCGCCACCCCGGAGCGAACGGCGCAGGCATGTACGCCACCCCGTCGACTGTGACCGTCATCGCACCGTCAGCGGTGATGGTGAACTCCACCACCGGCACGACGACCGGGCCTCCCGGCTCAGGCTTCGCGGTCTTCGGGGGTTGGTGGTTGGGGTGGGTGCGGCGGTAGCGGGGCTTCGGTGTCACAGGGCGGTTCCTCTCGGTGGAGTGCAGTGGTGTCGCCAGGCAGGTGCACCCGCACCGCCCCCGGAACGCAGGTGGGAGGGCACGAACCTGGGGGTGGTTCGTGCCCTCCCGTGCCGACCCGCAGTGGTGGGGGTGCCGGTGGGTCGGCAGTCTGTGGTTAGTCCTCTTTTGCTCCCTCGAACTGGGCCTTGAACTCCTCGAATGACAGGTCCTCGTCACGGACGTATCCGGCGCGGTCGCGGGCGATCGCGAGGCGACGCCCGAACAGCAGCACCCCGCCGGTGACCGCGGCGATCAGCCCACCGGCAAGACCGAGCGGCCACCAGTCACCGCCGCCGGTGTGCGCAAGCTCACCCGGCGTGCCCGGCTTCCCCGGCTCCTCCGGAGTGTCGGTGACGGTGGTGGTCTCATCCGGTGCGCCGCAGACCCCACGGTGCAGGATCGTGCCGTCCTCATCGGTGACGGTTTCCACCCAGTAGTAGGTGCCCACACGGTCGAAGATCACCTCGTCGGATCGATACTCACCCGGCCCGTCGAGATCAGTCGTGGTGGAGGTGAAGACGAGTTCTTCCGGAGTGCAACTCGCGGTGTCACCGTTCTGTCGGTACGCCTCGAACACCAGGCGTGCCCCGTCGGGGACGGTGCCGGTGACGGTCGCGACATCATGCGCCGGATCACCCAGCTTCACAGTCGCCACCGCGTTCGTCTTCACTGTCAGCTCCTCCGGCTGCTCCTTCACCACCGTCGTCTCACCCGGCGCCCCACAAACACCCCCGGCGATCACATCACCGTCGGCGTTGTAGAGAGTTTCGACCCAGTACACGTTCCCCGGCTCGGTGACGGTGGTGGTGCCGGAGCGGTAGACACCAGCCTGGGTGACCGGAATCTCCTCGCTCTCGAAGAACGGCGACTCGCACACTGCCCCGGCGTCTGCCGGGTGAGGTCCGTAGGCACGGAAAACCAGGTACGCGCCGTCAGGAATCTTCGTGCCCTGCACGAGCGCCGTATCCTCGAACGGCTCACCGACGAACGCCTCCGGTGTCGCCTGCGTCACCACCGACACGGGCACCTCGGTGCCGGTGGGTGGGACGTAGAAGCGTTCCAGCACATCCGCCGGAGACGACGCATACGGCTGCACCCGGTCATCGCCAGCGAAGGTCGTGACGAGGACGTAGAAGCCAGGCTCGGTCGGCACGATCTTGTCCTCATCCGTGTACCCGAGCCTGTAGACCCCATTCCGTGCCGGCGTCATCAGCTCCGCCAGCACCGGAGCAGTAGTGAGATCGAGATCGTCGGTGAGTTCCGTGTCGGTGGCGAAGGGGCCGTAGACGGTGTGATGGAGCTCGTCGACGTCGGCGTTCCAGTAGCCGTCGCCGGTGAAATCACCGTGGTTCGCCGGGAACCCCGTAACGGTGACGACATCGAATGCGCGTCCGCCGGGGTGCACGTTGTACTCCCGCATCAGCGAGGTCACCGTGACCGGCCACCGCACCGACGTCGTCTCCACCGTGATCCCGTACTCGTCCTGCCAGTCGTTCGCGAGGTAGTCGCGCACCCACTCCGGCTGCGTAGTCTTCCGAACCTCCCACACCCAGGTCATAAACCCGCCCGTCGGCGCGATCACCGACGGGGACGTGTAGACGCCGGGGCCGTCGGCGGTGACCGCCACCGTGCCGAGCGGCACCGCGTTCGGGTCGATGCCGTTGTTCTGTGCCGGGGGTAGCGTGCCGGGCACTTGGTAGGCAGTGCCCTCAAACACCACCGGAATGTGCGCGCCGTCCTTCTTCAACCACGCACCATTGCTGCTACTGACAGTGATCGTGTCCGTGAGTGCGTCACCGGGGACGGCGAGACGCTGATCCGCTTCCGAGACAGCTTCGGGCTGGAACGGCACCACCGAGGTCTCAGTGACTTGGCCGAAGCGGTCGGTGAACGAGTCGGTGAGGTACTTCGCGTTCTCACCGTGTGCGGTCTTGTCGATGCTCCACACCCACGTGTAGAACCCCGACTCAGGCGCAACGATCGTGCCCGGCGACGTATACGACCCCGCACCCGTCAGCGTCACGCTTTCGGTGCCCGCGACGGGGGCTCCGGCAGGTGGAGTGTCGGCTTCGGTGGGCTGCTCATCAAACGGCCCATACAGGGTGCCAGTCGCAGTCACCTCAATCGGGTTGCCGCCCAGGTGAATCCAGGTGCCCTTCGACACCGACACCGTGAGCCCATCCACGAACGCATCACCCTCAGCGACGAAACGGGAGGCGACCTGGGTGGTGATCTCCGGCTGGAAGTCGAGTTCGATCAGTGGCGACTCCGTCGACGCCGACAACCCTGTGGATGACCCGGCGACGGCGGCGATCAGGCGCTGCTTCCCAGGGGTCGTGTAGAGATCGAGGGCTGCACCATATCCGGCCGCATCGATGTTCATTGACGCGCCAACCCGGTAGGACGGGACGCCGTCTGCGGGGGTGCCGGTGATCGGGTGCGCCCCGGTACCGATCGTGCGGGCCGAGGAACCGTCAGCGAACACCGCATCCGACAGGGTTGCTGTTCCGGTGAGTCCTGCGGGGTGGGTGGCGACGGTAAGGGTGCCCGCGTACTGATCCGACATCTCCAGCGATAGGGACAGTGACGGGTCGGTGACCGCGTTTGCTGCGGCCTCCTGCCGCATCGCGGCGAGGTTCGCGAGGATCGTGCCCCGATCCGACGCCGGCGCCCTCCCGACGTAGTAGTCGTCACCGGACATGCCGTGCGAGTTATACCGGCCAGGGCTTGCCACCGACCACACATGCAGTGCGACAGCGGCGGTGACGTTCGGGTCACCTGACTGCCCCCACCTGTCCATCACATAGTTCAGTTCGGCAAGCTGCTGCCGCGACAGAGAATCCAAAGCGGTGATCCGCTCCGGCCCAGACGTGTTGCCGTAGGGCGGGTCCGCGTCCAGGTCCGCGCAGTACGCCTGCCGGCCGTCGACATCCGTGTTGTACGCGCCGAGGAACGCACCATCTGACCAGTACCCGACCCCTTCACTGCCAGCATGGGCAGCCTGGGGGCCGAGCGCGAACGAAGCCGCGATGACCAGGAGCGCGAGCAGTGCTGACAGCCAGCGCCGCACCCCCGTTCTGGGTGGCGCAGCCTCAGGCTGCGTGATGTGGGCGAGTGATCCTGACACGAGATACCTCCTGATGTTGTGCATCAGCGACCAGAGCCGGCCGCCTTCACACCAGGTGCACCACCCGCCTCACAACACCGGCCCCCGAAAATCCCGCTCCTGCGTCGGCGGCCCAGCATCGAGCGGGTCGGACTCGAGTCCCGCCCGCTCCCGGACGGCACGGTGAGCCCGGTCACGCACCCCATGCAGCAACTCCCGCACATCGTCGTAGCCGGTGACCACCGTGGCGAGGCCGTCACGCAGCAGGCGGTGACAGCCCGTGGACGACGCGCTGGTGATCGGGCCAGGGATCGCCCCAACGGGGCGGCCGAGTTCTGATGCGCGGGCTGCGGTGTGGAGGGTACCGGACCGGTACCCGGCTTCCGCGATGAGGACGGTGCCTGAGAGCGCGGCGAGAAGCCTGCCTCGTTGCAGGAACCGCCACCTCGTCGGCGTCGCCCCCGGCGGCAACTCCGACAACAACAAACCCTCCTTGCCGACACGAGTCAGCAGATCAGTGTGCCCTGCCGGATACGGCCGATCCAGGCCGCCTGCAAGCACGGCGACCGTTGAACCATCGGAGGCGATTGCGGCACGGTGCGCGGCACCATCGATCCCATACGCCCCACCAGAAAACACCACACGGGAGTCGGCGACTGCCGACTGCACCAGCTCCGTCGTGACGTGCTCCCCATACCCGGTGGACGCCCTGGCACCGGTGACGGTGAGGCGATCCCACACCGGTCCGATCAGCAGCCCGGTATTGCCTTTCGCCCACAACGCCACCGGTGCACGATCGCCGAGTGTGTCGATCCCCGCAGACCATTCGGCATCGCCGGGGATCAGCACCCGCATCCCATGCCGCTCCGTCTCGGCAAGTACCCGTCGCGTCTGCGCAGCGTCGATGCGGGGTGCGAGGCGCCGCTGCCAGGTGTCACCATCCGGCCCGGGCGGGACTTCATCGGCGAGGGCGCGGGCGATGGTCTCGGATGCGCCGACGGTGCGGATCATCCGCCCCGTCACCGCATCGCCCGGTTCGGACGCGACCGCGAGGATGATCCTCGCGGTGCGCTCATCTGCTGCCAGATCGTTGATCGTGCCCATCTGTCCTACTCCCTCGTTCATGGCGAATCAATCGAGGGATAGGTGCGAACTAGCACGCCGAAACAGTCACCGCGAGTGCGCTAGTAGGTGCGGGAACTTGCACCCTCACAACACCCCACCAATCGACTGAGTTCGGCGGAATGACGCGGAATCAGAGTTCAGCAATCCTGAACGTGAGTATTTAGCCCTTCATTCGTGCGGTGGTGTCGAACGCGGCGAGCTCGGCCGGGTGAAGTTGGTGCTGGACGACGAACGAGCGTTCCTTGATGCGCCAGAGTCCTTGCCCGGTGCCGAGGCCTGGGAGAAGTTTCTGTTCGGTGCCGGTGAGTCCGAGGGCTGCGGCGGTGGCGCCGAGTTGGTCGGGTTCTTGCCGGTAGATAATCCTCGTCTCCGCATTCGCCAGCAGCGAGTTCGCGAGGGCGCGCATCGCGGAGCCTTGGTCGCCGACGTTGTCGAGGTCGGTGAGTTTGTGGAAGATCAGCATGTTCGCGATCCCGTAATGCCTGGCGAGCCGCCATTGCGCGTCCATGCGGCGCAGGAGGGCTGGGTAGGCCATGAGTCGCCAGGCTTCGTCGTAGATTACCCACCGGTGCCCGCCGTTCGGGTCCATCAGCGCCGACTCCATCCATGCGCTTGAGCAGGTCATCAGCACGGAGATCAACGTGCTGTTCTCCGCGACGCGGGACAAGTCCAGGCTGACCATCGGCAGTGATGGGTCGAACCGCACGGTCGATGGCCCATCGAACAGCCCCGCGAGATCACCGGCAACGAGGCGGCGGAGGGCGTGGCCGACGAGCCGGCCGTCCTCCGCGAGCCGCCCATCGGTGTCGGTCGCAGGATCGGGGCTCAGGATGCGGTCGACCACCATAGGGAGGATCGGTACGTCGCTGGATCGGACGGTGTCTCTCAGGGCGAGGTCGATTGCGGTGTGCTCCAACGGGGACAGCATCCGATCCAGCACGGTTTCTGCGAGTGCGCCGATGAGTTCCCGGCGACGGGATGCGACTTGCGCCGCCCATTCCGCATCGCTCACCCCGGAGGGGCGGTGGCCCTCATCGAGCGGGTTGAGGCGGTTGCGGAGCCCATGGCCGAGGACGATCGCTCGCCCACCGACCGCTTCTGCAACCGCGGTGTGTTCGCCTTTCGGGTCGCCGGGCACGTAGACGCGGCGTCCGAACGGGATCGACCGTGTATAGAGCGACTTCGCGAGTGAGGATTTGCCGGACCCGACGATGCCAGCGAGGACGATGTTGGGTGCGGTGATGACACCACGCGCGTACAGGGTCCAGGGGTCATAGACGAAGGAGCCGCCGGAGTAGAGGTCTTGTCCGATGAACACGCCGTCGGCGCCGAGGCCGCCTTCGGCGAGGAACGGATATGCGCCCGCGAGCGTCGCGGACGTGTCCTGATGTCGCGGCAACCGCAACCTGCCTGGCGTCCGCAACGCCGCAGCCTCCGGTTCACCAGCGGCGGGCAGGTAGGTGGTGTTTCGGCGTTCGGCCCGCTCCGCGGCGACCCGTTCACGCTCCGCTGTCTGCTCGGTTTTCCGGGCGTTGGTCTCGATCTTCGCGGCGGCGTGCTTGCGTGCTTTCCGCTGTCTGCGGCGTTCCCCGGCCGGTTCCACCAGCGCGGCGGTGTGGAGCTTCTGTTGATCGCTCACAGCGCCCGCCCCCGTAGCGCCGACGAGGACTGTGACGGTACGAACCAGTCATCCTCGTCTTCGACCACGGGCGTTTGCCTGCGTGACTGTAGACGGCTCGGCGCAGTCCCCGTCACCGGAGCTCCTGCCTCCCGCTCTCGTGTTTCCGGGTGGGCGCGGAGCAGGGAGACGTGCCCGTGGTCATGGTTGTATGTCAGGGTGTAGACGCCTGTGGTGGTGGTGTGGTCGAGGGGGCCGGTGGGGATGGTGTTGTAGACGTATCCGTTGACGAACGCGGCCTGTGTGGTCTCCTCGCCCATGTCGAAGCCGGCCAGGTGCTCGATCGCGGCATCAGTGCCGTCGCGGTCGATGATCGTCAGCACCTCGTCGGCGTCTTGGCCTTGCAGGAACACCACGCTCACCCACCGCGACATCGGCCCTGGTGCTGTGGGGGCGGGGTGCCAGGCGATCCGCCCCGAGGCAGCCATTGCCGCATCCACCCGGTCATATACCCCATCCAGCAGCGCCGCGGCCTGCTGCAGTTCCGCCGTTGCTGCGAGAGCGTAGTTCGCACCGGCGGTCTGATCCCCGGCGTCGTCGTGCGCGCGCACCCGGTTCGTCACGTGGGCAGTGGCGAGCTGGTCGAGCGCTTGCCGGAGGGATCGCACCCCAGCGAGCAGATCACCCAGCACCGCATAGGTGTCGGCGGGGTCCTCGAATACGCGGGAGGCGTGCGCGAGGCCGCGGAGCGCTTCGGACGCTTCCGCGGCGTCGACGGTTGGGTTCTGGAAGGTCGGCATGACGGGCTCCTGTCGTTCAGACGGTGCGGCACAGCGGCAACGCTGCGACGGTGAAGGCTTGTGCCTGCTGCCCGACGAGACGCCGGGTCTCGCAGGAGGCTTGGATCGCGGCCTGCTCGATTGCTGCGACGGCAGTGTCGAGTTCTTCCGGAGATGGTGCGGAGACGCTGATGAGGCCGGAATAGCGGAGGACGCCGTGGCCGGCGGTGAGGTCGGCTTCTTGTTGGAGTACGTCACCGTATTCGGCGGTTTGGGAGGCGTCTTCGATCTGCCCCATCTTCTGCCGCTGCGCCGCGTCCGAGATGAGTTCGGTTTTCTTCTTCCTGATGTCACGTGCTGCCTGATCCGACCGGATGGGCGTGCACACCAGCGAGAACGATCGTTGAATCCCCGACGACAACAGCACCGGGGCGAGGAACCCCGGATACACCTGCGACCGCGGCCACTCCGACACCCACAGCACCGCATGGTGCGCGGAATCCGACCTGAGCCGATCCCAAGACTCGGTGACCGCGACCGGCCCCGCGGTCGCAAGCGTCCGTCCGATGTCGGTGTTCCGTTCGAGGATCGCGGCGGTTGCGGGGTCGTAGGCGGAGCGGAGAACCACTGCGACCTGTGCAGGGGTGAGCCACCCGGTGATCGTGAGCTCCGCCGCCCGCAACGCCGTCACCAGCGTCGTCATCTCCTGCCGGAGGACGGCGGCGGCACCTTTGATGCCGCCGCCGTTGGTGCGGACCTGGCGGGCTGCGGCTTTGAGATCGAGGGCGAGGCTGATGGTGGTAGCGTGGCGTTCCCCGGCGGGACCGGCACGGTCGATGAGTTCCCGGTACACGGTGGAGGTCCAGGAGCCGTCATCGGTGCCGTGGCGTTGCCACCATTCGACCAGCCCGGAACCTCCATCGGGGAGGGTGCGTTCGCACACTTGCAGGCGGGCGATCCGCCCAGAGCGGCAGGTCGTGGCGAGCACGCGCCCCCAGGTGGCGACGCGGCGTTCCTGCTCGCCGGGGTCGAGGAGCACGAACGCAGGGTGGGAGACGCCGACGATCGCGGTGAGGGTCTGCGCGTGGGGGTCGTGGATCATCGCCGCCCCCGTCTCCGAGTCCTCCCACTCCCGCAGCGACGCCGCATCACCAGGAAGAGCGAGCGTGCCCGCAGGCCGCGGCTTCACGACCCGCCGCCGGAACACCGTCTGCCGTGCCTGGGTGCGCGCAACCCACCGGAAGGTGACAGGCACCCACTCGATGAGTTTCCGGCCCCCGACCGGGGTCCAGGCGAGGGCTGCGGAGAGGAGCCAGATGGGTGCGGTCCAGGCCAGCAGTATCCCGCCGCCGGCGTAGAGGGCGCCGACGATGGAGAGGATGCCTGTGGCGAGGACGATGAGTTGCGGGAGGGAGAGGCCGAGGAGGATGCCGCGGCGGGTGAGGCGGGAGAACTGCACCGCCCGCAACCCAAACCCCGCACTGCTCGTGTTCTGCTGACTCGACATCAGTCTCACTCCTTCCCGGCAGACGGCTTCGATGACGGCGCAGGCGGTGGCGTCGAGGGTGCAGGTCGTGCCGGTGGTGCGGTCGGCGTGTGACTCGGCGCAGGCGGTGGTGGTGCGGGTTGCACGGTCTCACCGGCCCCTGCCGCGTGCCCTTCCGCAGCACCGCCGACCTTGCCACCGAGCTTTGGCCCCGCAGTCGCTGCTGCGCCGACCACCTGAGCTCCGACGACGACCGCTGCTGCAGGCCCCGCAGCAGCCCCGCCAGCTCCGGCACCGGCCGCGCCAGCACTGCCGCCCGCGCTCCCGGCTCCTGCACCGGCTGCGGCACCGGAACTACCTGCCGCTGCGCCGCCTCCGGCGGCGGGACTGGCCGTCGTTGCGGGTGGGGTGCCTCCACCGGATGGTGCCGCGCCACCGCCCTTATCTCCCGCGCCGTCCAGCACCTTCTTCGCCCCGTCCGTCTTCGGGGCGGACGGCACGGGGACGGGGCGGTTGAGGGCGGATTTGGCTTCTTGTTCGGCGCTCATCGAGTGGTACATGTCGAAGCCGATGAACGTGACGAACTTGTACGTCATGTACGGGGCGAACGCGGCGATGAACATCAACACGACCCCGGCGATGGGGTCACTGATCGACGCCAGATCAAGCTCAATCGGAGCGCTCACTTGGGTGATCGCGACGAGGAAGATCACCACCAGGACGAGCTTCGACAGGATCAGGGCGATCACGAACGTCGCCCATTTCCCGAACCACCCCTTGGTCGCATCCCAGGAGAACCCCGCGAGGGCGATGGGTGCGAACACGATCGCGACCAGCAGGAGCGCTTTGCGGATCAAAAGGGAGAACCACACGATGGCCGCCGCCGATATGGCGAGGCCGGCGAGGAAGATCGTGACGATCGCACCCACCCCGGGCGCGGCGATGTTGATCCCCGCGAACCCCGCCGCAAGCAGGGTGATGCGGTCGCCGATCGATTCCATCGTGTTCCCCGTGGCCTGCACGATCCCGACCGCGAGCTGATCCGTGATCTCCAACAGGAGACCTGTGAGACCGATGGCGACGAACGAGCCGAGGATGCTTTTCGCGGCTCCCAGGGCGGCGCGGGTGAGGGCGGTGGGGTCGCGGTGGATGAGGCCGGTGATCAGTTGCAGGCAGAAGAAGATCAGCACCACGAACACCGCGACCCCGAAGAGGATGTTGTAGACCCCGACGTAGCCTTCGTCGGTGACGTCGACGAGGGTGGTGGTGTCGAACACCGCCCAGACCGCCTCGAACAGCCACGCCGCCGCCCCGCCCATCGCCTGGGCGAGCCAGTCGAACGGGGCCGCGATCAACGTCGCTGCTCCTTGCCCGACGGTGTCGCATACGGCCGAGATCACTGGCACATCACACACACTCACCGCATCCTCCTTCCCTCGTCGCGGTGGGGTTAGACGGCTTGGCCGACGCCCCAGAAGAAGTTGATGAGCGTCACCGACGCGCCGCAGATGATCGCCGCCCCGCAGGACACGAGCACCCCGACCTTCCCGCGGCTGGCGAGGTGGGGGTTGCTGCTGTTCGCGCCGAAGCCCCACACGATCGCGGAGACGATCAGGGCGAGGACGGAGAGGATCAGGCCGACGGTCATGACCGCGCCGACGATGATGCGCAACTGCTCGATACCGGGAAGCCCGGTACCGTTCGGATCAATATCAATCACAGGGATGCTCCTTCTGCTCACAAGCGCCGGGGAATGGCGGACTTGTCAGCCAGGTGCACCCACAGGCCCCGCCGATAAACTCGAGCGATGGCCCCACAAGCGCAGACCGTCGTGTTCCTTCACGGCCTCGGCGCCGGCACCGACTCCTGGAACCCCCAGATCGCCGCCCTCCCCGACGGGTTCACCGGAATCGCGCCCCGCATCGCCGGGCTCGCCGACGGTGACGGCGAGGGGTTCTCGCTGAGAGCGGCGGCGACGGCTGTGCGTGAGGAGCTTGACCGGCTCGGCGTGGAGCGCGCGCATCTGGTCGGGCTGTCCCTGGGTGGGATGGTCGCCACGCGGTTCGCGATCGACTCCCCGGCCCGGGTCACATCCCTCGTGCTCTCCGGCAGCCAGGTCCACCCGAACCCGGCACTCATGCGGGTGCAGAACGCGATCATGCGACTCCTCCCGGCAAGGGTCGTCGCCCAGCCGGGGATGAGTAAACAGCGGATGCTCGCGGTGCTCCGCGCCGTCGGTGAGACGGACTTCCGGGGAGAACTCGCGCGGGTCACCGCGCCGACGCTGGTGCTGTGCGGACTGAAAGACCGCCCGAACCTCCCCGCCGCCAAAGAACTCGCCGCCGGAATCCCAGGGGCCGAACTGCAGCTCGTGCCCGGCACCGGCCACGAGTGGAACATCCACCAACCCGACGCGTTCAGCACCAGGCTCAACGCCTTCCACCGGAGCCTCATGTCGTGACGGCCGGTGAGGTGCAGCGCGCCTACGGTGCGCGTGCGGCCGAGTACGCGGAGCACCTCGGCGTGATGGAGGCCGTTGCCGCGCCGGATCGCGAACTCGTGCTCTCCTGGGCGCAGACGCTCACCGGTCCGGTGCTCGATGTCGGCTGCGGCCCCGGCCACTGGACCGCCTACCTCCACGAGCACAACGTCGAGATTGTCGGCATTGACCCGACCCCCGAGTTCATCACCCACGCTCGAACAGCGCATCCGGGGATCACGTTCCGCGACGGCCAGGCCGAACGCCTCGACGCGCCGGATGGGTCGCTGGGCGGTGTGCTCGCCTGGTACTCGCTCATCCACTCCGAACCCGCCGCAGCGACGGCGGCACTGGTCGAGTTCGCCCGCGCCCTCCGTCCCGGTGGCGGACTCCTCCTCGGGTTCTTCGAGGGACCAGTGTTCGAGCCATTCGATCACGCGATCACCACCGCCTACCGGTGGCCCATTGGCGAACTCAGTGCCCTCTTGCAGCAAGCGGGATTCACGGTCACCGAGACGCACACGCGCACCGATCCGGGTGTTCGCCCGCACGGTGCGATCGTCGCCACGCGGAACTCGGCGCACCGGGGCCGGGTTACAGGTATTCGCCGACGCCCAGGAGGAAGTTGACCCAGGCGACGCCGGCTCCGGCGAGAGCCGCGGTGCCGAGCGCGACCCAGGCACCGATCCGTGCTTTGGTCGCGGTGTGGGGGTTGCCGGTCGAGGATGAGATGGCCCACACAATCGCGGAAACGATCAGCATGAGCACGGCGATGATGAGCACGAACATCAGCAGTGCGCCGATCACCGCACGGAGGTCGCCGGCGGCGCCAACGCCGCCGAAGTCGGGAAACACGTCCATCAGCGGACACCCCCGCCCAGCGTGCAGGACGCGCGGGAGGCGTTGCCGCCGGTGATGCCTTCGGCGTCGTGGTCGGTGAGCCATTGGTCGGAGTCGATCGCCGGCTGCCCGGTCCCGCCGGGTCGGATTTCGAGGTGGAGGTGGGGGCCGGTGGATTTCCCGGAGGAGCCGACATCGCCGATATGCTGCCCGGCGGTGACGGTCATGCCTTCGGTGACGTGGATGCCGTGCTCCCACATATGCGCGTAGTACGACGCGACCCGTTCCCCGCCGACGGTGTGCTCCACGATGATGAGTCCACCCCAGTTGCCGGTGTAGCCGGCGTGGGTGACGATCCCATCGGCAACGGCATAGATCGGGGTGCCGTCTGCGGCGGCGAAGTCGCTGCCAGAGTGAAACGCAGTCTCGAAGGTGATTGGGTCGGTGCGCCACCCGAACGGGCTGGTCCGCACCCAGGAGCCCTCCGGCAACGGGAACACGACCTTGGTGGTCTCCGGCACCACCACCTCACCGCTTCCACCGCCGCCGGTCGATGGCGCGGGGCGGGTGAGGGCGGTGAGGATCGCTTCGGCGACGGGCTGATAGTTCTGATACCGATCCGGGTACGCCGACACCTCGACGGCTTGCGCGGCACTGCCTGGGGCGAGTTGCTGCCACCCGGAAATGTCGAGCAGTCCTCGGGGGCTCGGGTAGTTGGGTCCGGTGGGTCCGCCGTAGAACGCGCGGGCCTGGTAGTTCGGGTCCATGAGTTCCGCGACGGTGCCCCATCCGGCTTGTGGGCGCATCTGGAACAGGCCGAGGGAGTCATGATCGGACGCATCGCCGTCGTTGGGGTAGTTCGCGGATTCGGGGTAGGTGCCGGTGTTGGCGAGCATCCGCAGGTGCGACTCCGTAAGCGCTGCCATCAACGCGATCACCACCCCCGGACGCCCCACCCCATCCGTCTGCCCACCAACCGTGATGATCGTGGCAGCGTGGGTGAGCTGCTGACGATTCAGCGTCACCGTCTCACCATTCTTCGTCGTCGCAGTGAGCGAGTCCGGGATCGGCCCCACGATCAACGACCCCGGTGCGCACGCGGCGACGGCGGGGTTGGCGAGGACGGCGACGGACAGGAGCACGGTCGCGGGACCGAAACAGACGCCGGCGACGGTGAGGGCGGCGAGGAGCTTCTTGAGCATGGCCGGTCACCGCAGCGGGTTGTCGAGCTGCGACAACCGCAACAAGAGACAGGTGGCGGTGATCGGGTCGGCAGGCGCCGGTGCGGGGGTGCGTTCGGGGGTGCAGGTGAGGAACACGGTGAACGCGACTGGGTGCGTTGTCGTGACCGGGTCGGTGCCCCAGTAGCCGGTGCGGTGGCGGGTCCCGGTGATCGTGTACGCGACCGCGCCGTCAGGAATCTGCCCCGGCGCCGCCTGCACCACGGCGTCCTCCCACACGGCAGGGATCTCGATCGTGTCGATGGTGAGCCACTGCCGCGTCTGATGCGTGCGGAGCTGCGCCCACGCATCCGGCGTCGGCAGATACGAGCGGACATCGGATGCGGCAGCGTCAGCTTCCGTGTCGGCGGTGACATCGGCGAGCATCTGCGCGTAATCGGCAGGCCCATACCCGCTGCTGGTATCCCAAGTGAACAGTGCGTCCGCGATCGCTGCCGCGAACTGATCAGGCCCGCCGAGCGTGACCACGGCTTCCGGCTCTGCCGCGACGTGTGCGGAGCCCGTGGCGGTCGGGCCGTCCGTCGGAGTGGGATCAGCAGGTTCGGTGGTCTGTGGTCCGCGGATGAGGCCGTAGACGCCGACGCCGATGAGGAGGAGCAGGATGAGGCCGCCTGTGATGGCGGCGATGAGCACGGTGCGGCGGCGGCGAGCGGTGGGGTCCATCCTGGTGTCCTTCCCGACATGATTCGGATCACCAGACAGGTGCACCACCGCGCACAGGAACAGGAAGGGTACGGAGGGTCAGGCGGTTTCGCGGCGCACGTTTCGTGCAGTGCGGGCGGTATCTAGGAACGCGATGGTCGCGGTGACGGCGTTCTCGAACATCGCCCACTGCTCAGCTGACAGGGCCGGGCCGATGGTTTCGGGGTCGTAGCGTTCGGTCCAGGTGGAGAGCTCGTCCCAGAGGTAGACGAATGACCGCACCGGCAGGAAGTCCCGCGGCTGCTCCTCGACCGCGTGGAGGCGTGCTGATGCGAGTTGGGCGGGGCGCTTCTTCGTCGCAGTTCTCGCACGCTCGACAGCGAGTACCGCGAGACGTTCTAGGTCCGCTGGCCGTGCCGTGTCTTCGAGTTCCCGGAGACGCGCGGCTCCTGCGGCTGCGGTGTCGCGGATGCCTGCCGGTTGTGCGGGGTCGCCCGCGAGGGTATCGAGTTCGGCGAGTGCTTGCGCGGCGCGGATGCGCTGCTGCGCTCCGGTGATCGACCCGCCCGCGTCGATCCGGTCAAGTTCCTCCCGCGCCCGCCGCTGGACGTCGTCGGGCTGCGCAGGGTCAGCGGCAAGGTTCTGCAACTCGTTGATGCGTTCAAGCGAGGTGTACGCGTTGCGGCCGGTGACCATGAGCGCGGCCTGCTCGCGGGTCTTCCCGATACTCCCGGCCGACGGTGGGGCCACCGTGGCCCCACCGTGTGACCTGCGGTTTTCTTGTTTCGAGGTGAACCGAGACGCTTCCTGCCGGCCCGTCGCATCTTCGACCATGAGGGCTTTCAGTTCGGCGTAGAGGGTGGCTTCCTCGGTGCGGGTGAGGGGCTTGTGCAGAAGGTTGTCGTCCTGTTCAGCGAGGAGCTGCCCGAGGGTGGTGGAAATGCCGGAGCGCACCCACACGTTCACGGTCTTCCACCCGAGCCGGCGGATCGCGGCCAGACGGCGGGCGCCGCAGATCAGCATCCCGTCCGGGGTGACCGTGATCGGCTGCAACAGCCCATCCCGAGCGATCGACTCCACCAACGAGTCGAGGTCGCCGTAATCCTCGCGGTGGCGACGGCCGGCCCAGATCGAATCGACCGCGCGCTCCAACTCGATATGCCCCGCCTCGCTCATGGCCTGCCCCGCATCACGCCGGGTGCGGCGACTTTGACCGCGGCACCCAAGTCCGTGTCATCCATGAGGTGCGCCAAGGACTCACCGATCAGCAGCCGCAGTAACACGCCACGGCCCGCGTTCGTGCCGGCCAGGTGCAGGTCGGGGGCGCCGAGGATGATCCGCAGCAGCCGATACCAGGACGGTGCGGGCAGATCGAGCAAGGCACGGGCGTGCCGGTCGCGCCGGAGCGATTCGTATGCGCCCGCACGAGAGACGGACTCTGCCAGGCGTGCGCAGATGCACTCGACCGCCGCACGGGCGACCACTGGTTCCCACCGGTACCAGCACAGCAACGCGATCGTGTCCTCGACGGCGGATTCCACCCCCGTCGATCCCGGTACTTCCATCTCGTCGCCGCTGACATCGTCGTCGTCATCGTGTGCGAACGGGTCGGCGCGGAACGCGGGGTGGTAGTCGGTGAGGGGGTTTTCGCGGTCGGAGAAGCGTTCGGCGTCATGGAAACTCGAGTACCTCGGCCGCCGAGCCTGATGCACAGAGCACAACAGACCATTGGCGCGGTTTTCTGCGATGCAGGTGATCTGCACGGCGCGGGTGATGACCGCCCACGGATCATCCGCCCGTCGCACCGAGGGCGTGCGCATCGCCTCGAACGCGGCAGCCGCCGCCTCCCACGGGTCCAGGCCGTGCTTGCGGGCGAGCGCGGCGTACTTGTCAGCCGCGTACCGCATGAGCTCGGCGGCGACCGGGTCATTCCGCCACGCATCAGGCCCCTCAGCGCCGAGGCGGGTGAGGAGTTCGCGGAGCCGTTCTGAGTTCTCGAACCCACGCCCGCGACCGTCGCGGCGGGGAGTATTTCGTTGTGGCATGGTGGCACCTCCTGACAAGCAGGTGCGCACCGTCTCCCCACCAACCCTGTCGCGCCACCGTCTTCTGCGCATAGCCGTTCACCCCAGCCCGATCCCGGACGGCCGCACCCACGACGACGAGCGCGGCCGATCCTGCGGCTCGAACACGTCGAACGACTCGAACACCGACGACCCCGAACGTTCCGCACGGCGATCCCGAATGTCACCGGCACGGTTACGGGTTGCTCGGAATGCCTGGCCTGGCGCGCGGCGGACACGGTGCGCGAGCTCGGTCTGAAAGTTGATGCCGCGGCCTGCGATCCGGGCGGTGCTCGACGCGATCAGATCAGTCGGCCGCACCCACGCGATCCCGCGCCCCACCCGCGAGGAACGATCCCCGGCGGTGGTGGTGAGTGAGGGGTCGCGGTGCACGGCGAACGCCGACCGCTCCGCCTCCCCACCCTCGACCGTCTCGGGCCGCACATCCGGCGGCTCGATGCTGTTCGTCTCTGCGTGATCGTTCACGAGGTCTCCTCCTTCGCTCCATTGATCGCTGGGGTGAACCAGCGGCCGACGGTGGAGGGGTGCACGCCCAGGTGCCGGGCGATCTGCTTGTTCGACCACCCCTCCACCTCCCGCAACTGCGTCGCTTCCTCCCGCCGCTCACGCACCGACACCACCGGCAACTCCACTGGCTGCGCCTGCTCAACCTCCGGTGCGGCGACCGCCTGCGATGGAACGACCGTCTCTGCCGGAACCTCCTCGATCACGTCTGCATCCGGTGTGGTGGTGGGGCGGGTGAGGATGACGGTGAGGTGCGTGATCGACAGCAGCACCAGCGGCGGGATCGCCGCGACCGACGCGGCAAGAACCGCCGGTACGTCGGTGTCGGCTGCGATGATCGCGTGGATTGCGTTCGCCGTGACCGACACGACGGCGCCGGCGGCGAGAAGCGTCCACGGGTACCAGGTCGGGCGGGACTGGTTGGCGAGGGCGACGACGGCGACGGTCGCGACGACGATGATGCCGTCCACGATCAACGGCCACGCCCACGCCTGACCCGCTTCAATCCCAGACCGCTGCGCCAGATCAGCAAGCGCCGTGAAGGACAGCCAGAACGCGCCGGCTGCGATGAACACGGTGCCCGTGATCGCCGTCACCACCGCCAAGCGTCGACCCCGCGGCGAGACAGCCTCGGTGGTGTTCATGAGATCACCCGGCCCGGTGATCCGCGCACCACACGACGCTCATCCGCCACGGGCTCCACGGACGTGCGAGGTGTGTGGTGGGTGGTGCGGTAGGCGGAGCGGATCGTCGCCATGATCTCCCGCGCCCCCAGCCCCGCGTGCTCTGCCGCAGGCCCCAGGGCGTCGAGGGTTGCGTCGGGTGGGGTGCCGGCCTCGGCGAGACGGCACGCGGCCCAGAACAGCCCCCGGTTCCGCTCACCCTCACCGCGCCCGGCCACCCAACCGGCGAGCACCTTCGCATCCGAGCCCCGCCGCTCAAACCGAGAAGCACGCGCACGGTCGATAGGGATTGGGGTGCGCGGGTCCAGGAACTCGCGCAACCGCGCCGCATCGACTGGAGCCGATGGCTCGCCTGCGGTGACGATGAGCCGGTATAACGCCCGCACCCCGCCAGGGCGCAGCACGCGCGAGGGCGGGGCGATGATGTAGCCGCCGTCACCCCGGAAATCGACATGCACCCGCGCTGCCTGCCACGACGATTGCGCACGGTCGGGGTCTGCCGGGTAGTAGGCGTGGAGGCCGCCGGAGGGGGTGCGTACGAGCACCGCCCACCCCGCCGCATGTCCGTGACGGTGCGCTTCGCGGAAAGCGGGGAATCCGGTGCCGGTCGCGTGCACGTCGACATCGACAACCTCCACCCCCGAGGCGGCACCAGTGGGGATGCCGATGTTCGCTGACGGCCACCTCGACCACCACCCGGCAACCTGCAATGGGTCAGCGGTCGCGTCACGGAACCCGCGGGCCACGAGCGGACGCTTCTCACCCGGCACGCACGGGAACACCGGCACGCCGGCCGCAGCGAAGCGTGCCGCCGCCTCCGGGAGCGGCATCCCGCCGACTTCGGAGAACAGGTCGATGGCGCCCATCACAGGCTCCTCACCGACGACACCACCGCGCGGCGCGACTCCTCCGCCAACGGGTCAGCAGTCGGCCCGACCGTCGGCTCGGTGCGGTTCTTCGCTGGGGTGTCGCGGGTCAGGCCGGGAGGGTCACCGTTGCCGATCTGCACGGTGGGGAGCTGATCGAGAATCACGGCGGAGGTTTTGCGGACTCGTTCGCCGGTGGCCTGGACGACTTCGACCGGGGACTTCTCCGGCACCGTCGCCGCCCACCCCGACACATACGGGACCGTGTAGTCGCTGGTGTCCATGCCGTGCGCTGCGGCGACCATCAACGCCACCGAATCCGCCTCCACCTCACCGATCCCGCGATGCCCCGACGCATCGGGATTGTCTGGGCCGTGCAGCAGGACATGGGCGAGCTCGTGCACGAGGGTCTTCACCTGTGCCGCCTCGGGCATGTTCTCCCGCACCGCCACCGTCCGCGCACCGAAATCGGTGAGGCCGTTCGCGCCGTGGATCATGCCCTCATGCGGCACCCGCAACACCGTGAACCCCTCTGCCTCTACGAGACGCGCGATGCCATCCCAGAGCCCGTCGGGCGCTTCACCTTCCAACAGCCGCGGGGATGGCGGCGCGGGGATCGGATCACCCGCGGTCTGTGAGACATCCCAGACGTAGGCGGGGCGGACTCCGACCATGCGGGAGCGCACCGCCTCACCCGGTTTCGGTTTCTCGAACCGGCCGAGCCGGCGCCACGACTCCGCCACCTTCGGCGTGAACGACGCGAACCTCCCGGTGACAGGGGCGAGGATCATGTACCCCGACTGGCCCTTCTCGACCTGCCGGCCTAGTGCCTGCCACTGCTTGAACCCCGCCACATACGACGGCACCGGCTCCGGCACCCGGCCTGCCTCGAACGCCGCCTGATGCTGCACGAAGATCAGCAGTGTGTTGTTGAACGAACGCGCCCGAAACCGGGCCGCAAACTCCAGTGCCTGCTTCCAGTCCTCACCCGACACCAACGACTCCACCGCGCTGGTGAGCTGTTCATGCAGGGCGTCGAGCTTCGCATCCCGCGCTGCCCGCGCTTCCTCACTGGTTGCCATCGCCGTCCTCCTTCCGCAGGTACCCGCACACGGCGGGTGACCTCTGCGACCAGAAGGTGCGCGAAGGGGACCAGAAAAGCGATGGAGACGGGCGACGGACAGAAGAGTGAGCGACCGTCAGGTGCATCACTGAACCCGACGTGGTCAGCCCACCTCTACCTCAGAAGCAGGACACCCGGTGATCCGAGCACCGGATCATGGTCACTTCGCCCGGTCGCATGCGCACTTAGTCCGGGGCAGTACCCTTCGGCGCGTTGACAGTGATCCGTCGATACTCGCTCGGAGAGAGCCCGACACTACGACGAAACTGACGAGCCGCGAAATCAGGATCGCCCCACCCCACAGATGCCGCGATGACCGAAATCGTCGAGTCGGTGGTTCGCAACAACTCGACCATCCTCTGCACTCTGAGCATCGTCAAGTATGCGATCGGTGACTTCCCAAACGCCTCAAGAAAAATGCGTCGAAACTGCGACGAAGAGAGGTGAACAGACTCGGCCATATCTGCCACCGTCCATCGGCGATCGAGCTGTTGGCGGAGTCGTTCTACGGTGTCTCGTGCTTCGACGCGTAGGGCCCGGAATTGGCGGTAACGAGGCCCCGCCGGCGGTGCCGTGCTGCGTTGCATTGGGCTCGTGCGCGCGCCTGATGTTGCGAGCAACGGTACAACGACGTCAAGTACCGCGAATAGGCAGGCTTGCGCACGGTAGAAGCGTTCGGGTGTCAACCCATCGACGCTGAGCGCCGCAAGTTCATCGAGCCAAGGCATGAGCAGACCTGCTCGTTCTTCGCCAATGCGCACGATCTGCGCAGGTTCCGCATAGTGGGCCTCTAGGAAGTCGCTGGCGTCGTGACGGGTACGAAACCGGGTAGCGTACTGCCAGAACACCTGGTCGATCACATAATCTCGATCCATATACAACGTCGTTGTGGTGATCCACCCTTCCGGCTCTGCCCCACACAGCGTGTTTGCCGAGAGCACGATCACGTCACCGACATTGACGTGACGGCTTCCGAACTCACTGAACAGTCGTGCGCTGCCCGCACGGACCACGATGATCTTTACGCAATCGAACGCGACAGGATCAATCGGCGCGTGGAGCGATTGTGTGCGTGCGGTTACTGGTGAGTAGTCCTTCTTACTGGGTGTGCGGGCAGCGCGCATCGTTTGGCTTCGAGGTCTCATCTGCTCGAAGCCAAACGATGGCGAGGTTGCCGAAGACAAGGAACTGAGACTCAGTGAGTGTCGAGTGGATGTGTCCTTTCGACGGCGCGCATGCGCCCTGCCCCGAGAGCGATTACCGCGAGAACCGGTGGCACTATGCCCGCGACTATGAGGATCACAGGAATGGGCACCAGCAAGGAGAGCGGCCCCGCGATGGCGATGGAAACGGGCATGAACGCGATCGAGACAAAGAAGTCAAGGCTCGCGACTCGTCCGATCATCTCTATCGGCACCAGTCGTTGCAGCAGCGTTCCCCAAATGACGACGCCAGCTCCCGTCGCCGCGCCAACGACAAACAGTGCCGCGAGCATCACGATGAGGTTGGTGGCGGCACCGATCAGCACCAGCGGAAGGGTTCCTCCGCCCCAGCAAAGGATCATGAATGTCAGGTATCGGCGGGGAAGCTTCAGCGATGACACCGTCAAGGACCCGATGGCGCCCCCGATACCGTATGCGGCCAGCAGGAATCCGAAGGTTGCTTCCGCATCGTCGAATCGTTCGCGGGTCAGAAAGGGCAGGAGCACTTCGATCGGACCTTGGACGATGAGCGCAAGGGAAGAGCCGAAGATGAGCGTCCACAGGAGCCAGCGAGTGTGAACGACGTACTTCACTCCCGCGCGCAAGTCTCCCCACACACCCGGCCGATCCTCTGGTTGAGCGGACCGCATCGCTTCGTCCCGATGGCGGAGGAAGAGAGTGATGACGAAAGCGATCGCGTAGCAGCCTGCCACGATGACCGCTCCGATCGCGGGGAAGAACAGGCCGACGATCACCCCGCCGAGGGCGGGGCCAAGTCCCTGCCCCATTGACGGGCGCAGGGCACCCTCGAGCCCGTTGGCCGCGAGTAACTGTTCAGGAGGGAGAACGTGCGGTAGATACGCGCTGTACGCAGGGTAGAAGAACGCGCTCCCTGCACCCATTACAAAAGACGCGGCGCCGACATGCCACAGTTCGATCGTTCCGGTCATGGAGAGGATCGCGACTCCGGTCATCATGGCGGCAGTGAGTCCCTGCACCGTGATGATGATCTTTCGTTTGGAGAATCTGTCAGCGACCACGCCTCCGAAGATTGAAAAGAGGAACAGTCCAAGGCTCATCCCTGTTGCCACGGCAGAGAGCGCAAGAGGGCTGTCATCAAGCGCCAGCACTTGGAAGACCATGACAATCGTCCACATACCGGTGCCAAACACCTCGATGCCTACTGCCATGAACAGGAGGCGGTAGTCACGAGATTCAAACGGCCGTAGCGCGCGCATCCGGTTGGAGGTCTGCTCACTCATGCTGTCACCTCCCTCTCGACGGTGGGGATGAGGGAGAGCCGGGGCCATGCCTCTGTGTCTCGAAGGAGTTGCCGGTCGTGAGTGGACACCACAACTGCAGCTTGCGTGGCTCCCAACGCATCGGTGAGTTCATCGACCAGCGCGATGGAGAGGTGGTTGGTGGGTTCATCGAGAAGAAGCACATGTGGCCGCGTGGCGAGTATCAATGCAAGGTCGAGACGACGTTGCTGCCCCATTGAAAGTTCGCCGATCCTTTTACCGGTCTCCTGTGGTTTCAGCAGCCCTAACTGCGATAGGCCAACCGCCTCCGGTTCGGGCAGCGTTCCCGCGTTGACGAGCGACGCAATGTGAGTTGCGTACACCTCGCTCGCTCGGCGCGCAGGAGGTAGAACAGTCTCTTGGCGAAGAAAGGCCAGGCGTGTGTTTTCTGGGCGGCGCACGCCACCGGTATCCGGCATGAGTTCCCCACTGAGCACATTCAAGAGGGTCGATTTACCGGCACCGTTGGGGCCGGTCACGACCAGGCGCTCGCGGTGGGAGAGGGAGAGTGTCACGGGTGGAGAGAGCCTGCCCGCGATACTGACTTCATCAGCCCTGAGCAAGAGGGCACCGGTTCTACTCGTGAGGTCGGGAAATCGGAACACTTGCGGCGGCTGCGGGACCGTGATGGCGTGCGCTTCCAACGCGTCCTGTCGCCGGTGCACGCTCTGGACGAGGCCGCCTGCGCGGGTAGCTCGTCCGTGCTTGTTCGTTCCCTTCTCTGGGCGCCATCCCGAGATGAGCCGATTCTGGGCACTGCTCAGGCTGGCCTGCAACCGTGCATGCTCGGCTTGTTGACGCTCGTACTCCAGTTCCCACAGAGTTCGTTCGGCTGCGCGACCCTCCCGGTACCCGGCATAGCCGTTGCCATAGATTCGTGGTCGACCATCGGGCGTCGGGTCGAGATCAACGATCGTCTCTGCGATATCGATCAGTAGCGCACGATCGTGGCTGACGACGACGACCCCGCCGGTACGCGAGCGGAGTTGGGAGGTAAGGAAGTCCAGCCCTTCGCGGTCGAGGTGATTGGTGGGCTCATCGAGAAGGATGAAGTCGTGGTCTGCTCCGAGAAGACAAGCCAGGCGCACTCGGTACCGTTGCCCCACTGAGAGGGCAGAGAGTTGCCGAGTCAGATCGGTCTCAGCGCCCAAGGCTTCAAGCGCGATTTTTACACGGCGCTCGGCGTCCCACGCGTCGAGTGCTTCTGCGGTCTCCAACGCTGTTGCATACCAGTCGCCTGCGCCGTCCTCGCGACGTGTGATGGCAGACGAAGCAGCGTCGAGGTCAGACAGAGCCGCGAGCGGGGCCGCGATCGCTTCTGCGACCACCTGCCCCACAGTGCGATTCTCGTTGGTCGTCATCTCTTGTTCGGCGATGCCGAGGGTGCCGATCAACTGGACAGCGCCGCTGTCAGGCGTCAGCTCACCGGTGAGCACATGGAGAAGTGAGGACTTGCCTCGGCCGTTCTCGCCAACGACGGCCACACGAGAGGACGGCGTGACCACGAGGTCAACATCGTAGAGAACGGGTGTGGTTCCGCGAGTGAGAGAGACGCTTGTAGCGATGAGTTGCGCGCGACGGCGCGCCGGATGACGGTTGGTCAGGGTGAGCATGTGAATCCTTCGAAACAGCACGCCGAGCGCACGAAGCACAAAGCGCACAAAATGACGGCGACCCCGAGAGGGGTCAGAACGAGCGGCCGCCACGAACTCGGAGATACTCAACGAGCGTGGTGGGCCTGCTCAGCCGTCACAGGAAGTACAAATGCATGCATCCACTCTAGCGCATGAGTATCTGGGCTGCCGAGTGGTCGTATCCCTGTGTGGCTACACCGCTCAGATCACCGCGCGGGAAGCACGCGTCCTGTAGGTCAGGTGTATCCGTAGGAGGGCAGGGTTTCAGCGTCCCAGTTCATAAGCACTGCATCCGGCTCGGAGAGCAGCAACGGCCTGGTCGGGAAGAACCCCGTTGCCGAGGGCGGTGAGTTGCTGGTTCGTCGTGAGTTGATGCCGAGCATGAGTCACCCACCCTGTTTGCAATCCCATAAGCCATTCAACGAATTTTGGTGCAGGGCGGGGGCCACTAGCATCGCGCAGAATCGCTGGTGCCGGTGCCGGACGTCCGGTGATCTGCTCCCACCGGGTCACTGCTTCGGCGTACCGTCCCCATCGTTGAAGAACTGCTCGATCAACGGCCACAGGCCGTCCGGCTCCTCGTGTCGCGGGTACCCGTTCGGTCCGTGGAGGGCGAGGTCGATGATCTGATGGCTCAATGCGATCGTGCCGCGCCGGGCCTTGACCTGCTGCAGGCTCTCCCCGCCGCGGGACGCGTCTGACGCTAGCGGCGTGCGGAATAGTGCGGTGGGCGAGGATGAAGATGCGGTATCGGGGGTGGGGTGCGCCGATTGCGGAAGCGGGTAGGCCCATCCATTGCGCGTCATACCGCAAGTCGGCCAGGTCTCCCAGAACTGCTCCTGCCGCGCGAAGAGGTCGAGTTGCGGTTTCTCCCAGATGCCACGGGTCGGATTCCACACCGCGAGGGGTTGCATCTCGGGGGTTGCGTTGCTCATCGTCATCTCCTTCGAGGTTTGCGCGGATCGCGGGTGCGGAGAGCAGCCCACGGACGTTCTCAATCACAACCCACTCCGGTTGCAGTGCGTCGATCGCTGCCGCCATGTGCGCCCACAAGCCGGACCGGTTGCCGGGTTTCAAGCCGGCCATCTTCCCTACGGTGGATACGTCTTGGCAGGGGAACCCGCCGCAGAGGATGTCCACCGGTGGCACCGTGTTCCAGTCGATGGTGGTGATGTCGCCGAGATTCGGGGCGTCGGGCCAGTGGTGGGAGAAGACGCGCGCGACGGGTTCGTTGATCTCCGAGAACCAGATCGTTCGGGCTCCGAAGACTTCCTCAACGGCGAGGTCGAGTCCGCCGTAACCAGAGAACAGCGACCCGACACGCAGCGGCGCGGTGTGGTCGGTAAGGGTCTGGTCGGCCACGGGTAAACCTCCTGGAACGGTGATCCTCGGAGCCGTTCTGCTCCGAGCTGGTCACCGACCAGGTGCACGAACTGCCCCACGCACCGCCGTTCAGCCACCGCCTTCTGCCTCGCGCGAGCCGCCTTCGACGCTCAGCGCCGCCGACCTCTCGCGGTTCGCTCGAACGGGTTGTCACGCGTCTTGCAAGCGAGGCCCGCCACCTGACTCGTCAGGCGGCGGGGAGCTAGCTCCGCGACGGCGCTGACGCTCACCTCGTCATCAGGGCGAGGGCGGTGTTCGGTGACGGTTTCGATGCGGGTGATGTCTGCCGGCGACGGCTACAAGTATTTGCTGCGCACCGTCGCCTCCGGTGATGGCGACCGCTCCCTCTCGACACCTCTGACTCGCTACTACGCGGAGAAAGGCAGCCCACCGGGTCGCTGGCTCGGCTCCGCTGTGACCGCGCTCGGCAGCGGAGCGATCACAGTGGGTGATCAAGTCACCGAGACTCAACTCCAGCTTCTGGTCGGCATGGGGCGCGATCCTGTGACCGGCGACCCACTCGGGTCCGCCTATCGGAACTACCCGACAGCAACCGAACGCATCCAGCAGCGCGCCGCCAAACTCGACGCCAATCTCGGCGTGACCGAACGAGCAGAAGCGGTCGCCGCAATCGAGACGGAAGAGCTGGTGAAGGGGTCGCGGAAGGCAGTTGCAGGGTACGACTTCACGTTCTCAATTCCGAAGTCCGCATCAGTGCTGTGGGCGGTGTCGGATGCAGGCACGCAATCCCTGATTGCGAACGCGCACCACGCAGCGGTTGCGGAGATGGTTGCGTTCATGGAACGCGAGGTTGCCGCAACCCGGGTCGGCGCCGTCGGACGCAACGGTGCGGTTGCACAGGTCGACGTGACCGGACTGATCGCAACCGCGTTCGACCACTACGACAGCAGATCCGGCGACCCCCACCTGCATACGCACGTCGTGATCTCGAACAAGGTGCAGACTGCTCAGGACGGAAAGTGGCGCTCCCTCGACGGCCGACCTCTGCACGCGGCAACGGTCGCACTGTCGGAACTGCATGAGGCCGTGTTCGCCGACCACCTCACCCGCACCTTCGGCGTCGGATGGGAAGCCCGAGAGATGGGGCGCGATCGAAACCCGGCGTGGGCGATCACAGCGGTGCCAGAGAAACTCGTGGCCGAGTTCTCCTCGCGCTCGCGGCAGATCGAGCAAGAGAAGAACCGACTCATCGCCGAGTACGTCGAACGGCACGGGAGGCAACCCTCGCCCACCACGGTCATCAAATTGCGTGCGCAGGCCACACTCGCCACCCGACCCGAGAAACAAGTCCGCTCGCTCGCCGATCTCACGACGGAGTGGCGCGCACGAGCGACCCACGTCCTCGGTGAAGACGCAACCACCTGGGCTCGCACCGTCACGTCGAACAGTGCCCTGTTGCTGTTGCGTGCGGACGATGTGCCGCTGGAGGTAATCGCCGAGCTCGGGCGCAATGTTGTTGAGACGGTGGGGGAGAAGCGCTCGACCTGGCGCAGGTGGAACCTCACTGCTGAGGCCGCCCGCCAGACCATGCCCTACCGCTTCGCCACCACAAGAGACCGCGAAGCAATCGTCGGGATGGTCGTGGATTCCGCCGAAGCCGCCTCACTGCGACTGACCCCGCCGGAGCTCGCGACGAGTTCTGCTGTCTTCCGCCGGCCTGATGGTAGGAGCGTGTTCCGCCCGAAGGCCTCGACGGTATACACGTCAGAAGAACTTCTCGCCGCCGAAGACCGACTTCTCGAGCGCGCCCGCACCACCACCGCGCCGACCGTGCCCATCGACATCGTTGAGAAGGTGACCACCCGCCCTGATCGCGAGGGACGAATGCTTGGCGAGGATCAGGCCGCAGCGCTCGCGGCGGTGGCCGTGTCGGGGCGAGTAGTCGATGTGCTGGTCGGCCCCGCTGGAGCCGGGAAGACGACCGCCATGCGTGCACTTCGCACTGCGTGGGAGCGTGAGCACGGCCGCGGCGGCGTTGTCGGTCTTGCCCCGTCGGCGGTCGCAGCACAGGTCCTCGCGGACGACCTCGGCATCCCGACGGAGAACACCGCGAAATGGTGGGACACCCATCAGCGCACCGGCGCCACCTTCCGGAAGGGTCAGCTGGTCATCATCGACGAAGCCTCCCTCGCCGGAACCCTCTCCCTCGACCGCATCACGGCCCTGGCTGAGCAAGCAGGGGCGAAGGTATTGTTGGTGGGGGACTGGGCGCAGCTCCAATCCGTCACTGCCGGTGGTGCGTTCTCCCTCCTCGTCCACGACCGGGACGATGCCCCCGAGTTGGTGGACGTGCACCGGTTCATGAATGAGTGGGAGAAGAGCGCCTCCCTTGACCTGCGCCATGGCCGCGCCGAAGCGATCGATACCTACGCTGACCACGACCGCATCACCGGCGGCGACACTGAGGCGATGATCGATGCCGCCTACACAGGCTGGCGCGCCGACAAGCTTGCCGGGATTGCGACGGTGCTGATCGCCGACTCGAACGAATCCGTCCATGCCCTAAACCAGCGCGCCCGCGCAGACCTCATCCTCGACGGCACCGTGAATGCCCTCCGCGAAGTCGAACTCCGCGACACCTCCCGAGCCTCAATCGGAGACACGATCATCACCCGCCGCAACGATCGGCGCCTGCACGCCCGTCGACGGTGGGTGCGCAACGGCGACCTCTGGACGGTTACTGACGTTCGCCAGGACGGCTCCCTCACCGTCCGTCGCGACGGCATGCGTCGTGGTGGGGCGGTGGTGCTACCGGCCGGGTACGTGGCCGAGCATGTCGATCTCGGATACGCGGTCACCGCACACCGAGCCCAGGGCCTCACGACCGACACCACACACGTCCTCGCTGACGCGAGCACCACGAGGGAGAACTTGTATGTCGCGATGACGCGCGGACGCGAAGCGAACCTCGTCTACGTCGCCACCGACCGACCTGACGGTGCCCACGAGGGGCCGCACCCCGCCGATAACCCAGACGCGACAGCACGGACCGTGCTCTACGGGGTCCTACAGCACGTCGGCGCGGAACTCTCCGCACGCGAGACGATCACAGCCGAGCATGAGGCGTGGGGATCGGTGGCCCAGCTAGCGGCCGAGTACGAAACGATCGCGCAAGCCGCCCAACACGACCGCTGGGCAACCCTCATCCGTACCTCCGGCCTGACGCAGGACGAAGCAGAAGATGCGATCCGTTCCGACACTTTCGGCGCGCTTGCCGCGGAACTCCGGCGTGCGGAAGCCAACCATCATGATGTGGACGCGCTTCTCCCGCGCCTTGCTGCGGCACGAGGATTCGGTGACGCGGACGACATCGCCTCCGTCCTTCACCACCGCCTCGCGCGCGCCACCACCCGCCCCACAGGGGCAGGGCGTACTCGTCGGGCTCCCCGATTGATCGCGGGCCTGATCCCCGAAGCCGCCGGCCCGATGACTGCCGAGATGCACAAGGCTCTCTCAGAGAGACGAGAACTGATCCGACAGCGCGCCAATGCGGTCCTCGATAAAGCTCTCCTGGAGAGACAGGACTGGGCGGTCTCAGCCGGCGGAGAACCTGCCGAGGCGGATGCCGCCGAGTCGTGGCGGCGCCAAGCGCGAACGATCGCGGCCTACCGCGACCGCTACAACATCACCGGGAACGAGCCACTCGGTGCTGCACCGGACAGCGACGCGCAAAAGATCGACTTCGCACGAGCCAATGCCGCACTGGTCAGCCTCAAGAACCTGAACACGCAGCGCACCGAAGACGACGCAATGCAACCCGCCCCGAAGCGCCCGGGCACCGGACGCGGGCTCTGAATACGGCCAGGATACTGATCGGCCTCCCTCTTCCGGATGCCCAGATTCCGACCTAAAATGGACCGTGTAAGCAAGGCGGCTTTCATATGTGTGTCGCCGTCGCCCCGAGCGTGACGGCATGATCGCCCGATTCGGGCAGTCCTTCGAGGTTCTTTGTCGCCAGATCCTTTGGAGAGGACTGCCGTCATGATCCGCCTGCTCTGGAACGCCAGCATCCATGTCCGTGGTTTCCTGCGGCGCTACATGCCTACCAACATCCTCCTCGACGCGATCCGCACGAGGCGAGGACTCAAGTGGGGCGTGCCAGCGATGCTCCTCGCCGTGGCCTACCTGATACTTGCGAGCATCTGCACTAACCTCATCTCTGCCGGCGGCCCCGGATGGCTCAACCTTCTCGTTCTTCTCTTTCTTTGGAACACCTTGAAGTTCATTCTCATCGGGCCCGTCAGCTTTGTGCTGCTGATCCGAGCCCGGCTGCGGGAGCGCAAGGTGGCGGTGGTGTCGACAGGGCGTCGGTGATTCGCGTTCCCAGAGTCCTGTCCGCAGCGAGCGGATGAACGGCACCGCGGGCCTTCGTGGACGAGGCTGTCATCTGCGCGCCGTTCAGCCTGGCATGAGATCTGTGTTCATCATTGAATATGGAGCCGTCACCCAGCAGACCCGTCGTGGTTTATCTCGACATGAATGTCTGGGTGTCTATGACCCGGGGATGCGCTCAGGACGATTCGAGGTGGATTGCGGCGCGTTCTGGTTTGGAAGCGGCGGTCTCCAGCGGGCAGATGGTGGTTCCTCTGTCAACCGCGCACTATCTCGAGCTCTGGCACAGGCGCGAGCAGCGGTCGCGGGAGCAGGTAGGCACCGTGATGCGGGAAGTAACGGGCTACGCGACGATACCGTCGACGTATAGTGTGCGTCGCCGTGAGGTGCGAGCGTTGGTGTCTCAACTTGCGGGTGGATCATCGCCTCTCCTGTCGACGAGTGATCTGCTTGGTCACGGCGCAGCGCACGCGTTTGACTCACCCCACGGTCGATTCCGCTTCATTGAGTCACTCGCGTCGCCCGACGGCAAGGTGAATGAGGGGCTTGCTACCGAGCCACCCGAGAATTGGAACGCCCTGGACCGATCCGGGCCAAAGTGGGAGTGGCTCCAACTCGTCGGAACCCAGTCAATTCTTGAAAGCGAGGGAGTCGAACGAACCCCCGAGCATCGTTACGGAACTCGACACATGGAGGGTGAGCTCCTGCTCCGTGAGCACCTCGTCCGTGAGCCCAAAGCGCGTGGGCAACTGTGGGACCATCTCGTGGCCGACGAGCTCGACTCCCTGCGGGACGAGATAAACGAGATCTCCGAGGAACTGAATGTCGACCCACACGGATTCTTCCTCAGTGGCGTTCTCGGAGCGACGCCGCCCGAATCAGTTCATGGTTTTGTCGCGCGGCTGCCCTCGGCCTTCGCGTGGGCAACCTTGCGTCATTGGAAGCATCGAGACCTAACCCACCCTTGGGAGCAGCACGACTGGACAGACATCTCCGCGCTATCCGTTGCCGTCCCGTATTGCGATGTTGTGATCACGGAACGCCGGTGGGCGCACATGATCAAGGCGACCCGGCTGGCTGAGCGGCACGATACCGACGTGGGGCACGGTCTCACGTCACTTGAGTCGCTACTGTCGACGTTCTCATGAGCAGGCCCGGGCCCGAGTGGCGAGCGAAACTCAGGGCGCGGCGCGGCACCACATTGGGTGTCCGACCTCCTCGATAGGATAGGCAACGAGGTCGATCAGACCTTTCGCAACCGGGGGAGACGTTCTCAGCCTGACTCGCAAGAGACTCCGCGAGCGTTCAGAGTTGTCCAGGCGCACGTCGAAGAACTCAGCGTCGAAAGGGGAATCGGTGAATCAGCCCGACGCTCGCTTCCGTTTCATCGATCTTTTCGCTGGCCTGGGCGGGTTCCACGTCGCTCTTGCCGAACTCGGGGGCCAAGGCGTTTTCGCCGCCGAGTGGGAGCCAACACTCAACTCCCTGTACAAGACGAACTTCGGTATCGCCCCATGGTCCGACGTGAGTGATCTCGACTCCGACGCGAAGATCGCTCTGGAGATCCCCGACCACGATGTGCTCACTGCGGGTTTCCCGTGCCAGCCCTTCTCGAAGGCTGGTGAGCAACTGGGGTTTGAGCACACCCTCCAGGGTCAATTGTTCTTCAAAGTGTTCGAAATACTTAAGGTCAAGCGCCCTCGCCGATTCATCCTTGAGAATGTCCCGAACATCCTCAAACACGACAACGGCAACACGCTCAAGACCATAAAGAACAAGCTCGAGAATGACCTTGGGTACACGGTAACTGTCGAGCGCCTCTCGCCTCACCAGTTTGGCGTTCCTCAGATCCGCGAACGGGCCTATTTCATTGGCTCACTCGACGGTCTCGATGATTTTAAGTTGCCAGAGCCAACTCGCAACGAGACTGACATCAGTTCTGTTCTGCAGCAGGGGAGCGTTGACGTACGCGCTGTGCCTGAGCAGACACTTCGTGCGATCGATATGTGGGACGACTTCCTGCGCTTGTCCGGAGAGGTCAAACTCCCCTCATTTCCGATCTGGTCGATGGAGTTCGGTGCCACCTACCCGTACAAGGACGCAACGCCTCCAGCGCTTTGGAAAGAGCAAAAGGCTCACGGACTCGACGAGTTTCAGGGCAACTTTGGCTTCTCGCTGAGCGGTCTCACCGTTGAGCAACAGTTCGCGTTGCTCCCAACTCACTCTCGACGCCCTGGCGATTACAAGTTTCCGACGTGGAAGCAGTCTTTCATTCGGCAAAACCGCGACTTTTTCGAGGCAAACAGCAGTTGGATTCTGCCCTGGATGAACAAATGGAAGCCTTGGGAGTTCCCGTCGAGTCTGCAGAAGTTTGAGTGGAATGCGCAAGGGGAGGAGCGACGAATCGATAAGTTCGTCGTTCAAGTCCGAGCTTCGGGTATCCGCGTGAAGCGCACCTCAACCGCACCCAGCTTGATTGCGATGACTCACACTCAGGTTCCGATCCTTGGTTCTGAGATCGCGGGAATTCGGCGGTACATGAGTCCCCACGAGTGTGCGGCTCTGCAGAGTCTGGGAAAGATCTTGCTTCCCGAAAGCGATCTCCACGCATATAAGGCACTTGGAAATGCTGTCAACGCGCGGGTTGTGAAGGAGATTGCCGAACCGCTCCTTGCTCAGTTTCTTGCGGATGAGTCGAGTTCAGATCAACAGGTTGCCGCTTAGCGGTCACGGGATTCACTGAGGAGTGTCGGATTGAGTAACAGCATCGAAGAGATTGAAGACGACGAGGTCCAGGAAGACGACGCTCTCGCACAGTTGCAGGCCAGGATCGCGGAGTCGCTCTCAGAGTTGTCGACGGCGACGGATGCCCCATCGGGGGTTCAACCATGCTCTCCCTTCGCTCCGAGCGAAGTCACCTTCGACGCAGACGCATGGATGTCTCGCCTGGCCGACGTCCAAGGATGGCTTCACTTCGAGGACGATCTGCAGACCACCGATACCGAGACCTTCTTGACGAACGTTGTCTCATCCCTTGGCTTCGACAGTCCGAAAGCCGGCACTGAATCGGGCGCAACGGGCCTCCGGCTGAGCGAAGCTGCACTGGAACGACTGACAGAACGCGCTGAATTTGCAGTCCGGCTGCAGCAAGAATTTTTGACCGACATTGACGCCGAGGGCAGCAGTCGAGCTTCTGCGACCGCCGCCTGGGCTGAAGCCTGGATAGCTGAAGAAGACAACGCTGAAGCAGTTGTGCCCGAGCCAGTGACAGCAAAGGCTGACGTGTGGCACATCTTCCAACTGACGAAAAAGAAACTGAACCTCGCACCCTCATACCAGCGCGGCGACGTATGGCGCACCGGGGACCGTCAGGCACTAATCGAGTCGATCCTTCGTGGTATCCCGCTTCCTTCGATCATCCTGCTTCGCACTGGCGGCACAACCCCGCACGATGTTGTCGATGGTAAGCAGCGACTCACGGCAATTCTGCGCTTTGTTGGTCAGCACCCGGTCGCGCTTGCCAAAGTTGTCGAGGCGGATGCGATGCACCCGGATGCGGGTCTGCGTTCGCTCTTCGAGACCGATTACCCGAAGTTCCGCAGGGCTTGGAAACGTTACGTGGGCGAGCCCTTGACAACCAAACTCGAGGACGATTTTTACTTTCCGTTCAAGCTTCGGAGTGATACGAATGGCGGGCTGGTTGGTCCCGATCTGGAGCCTCTGCGTGGACGGTACTTCACGGAGATCCGCGAAAACACGATCCACGTCGCTGATCAAGAGGTAACGGTCGAGGAGCTGTTTGAGGGGGCGCCCGACTACAAAGTTCCGGTGATCGAATACACCAAGGCGAGCCAGAGGCAGATCCACGAGGTCTTCAAGCTCTACAACAAACAGGGAATGCACCTCAACGCTGAGGAGATCCGCAACGCTGTCTACCATGACATCGAGCTGACGCGCGCGATTCTTGTCGCGGCTGGCGACGCGAGTCCGCGCGCCAGTATCGCGGACGTAGCGCCCTCGCTTGCAGACGTCGATGGAACCCTCGAACTTGGCAAGAATCTTGCCGACTACGGGTTCGGCGAGGCGCGCTACCGAAGGACAAAAGTTCTTGGCTGGGTGGTGGCCGTGCTTGTCAACGACACGCACGGAAAACTGCTCCCCTCGACGGCTCGCCATACAGATCTCCTACTGAGCCAGGTTCAAAGCGACGCTTCGCATCCGCTACGAGACGGCGCTCGCATTGCCGACCTATTCGGCCTAATCGCTAAATCAGCAGACCTCCACGCATCACACGATGAGCTTTGGCCAGACAAGTTCCGAGGCGACGGCAAAAGCAGCAAGTGGCAAGACCTTCAGCTCGTTGGATCGCTGGTCGGAATCACGATCGCTGCGGCAGGAGCGCCCGACGACATTGAGGATCGAATCGAGGCGTCAGCCGACGTGATCCGCCTGGCCGCGAACGACGAGTGGACGCGTCCAGAGAAAACTCAAACACGCACCCAGTGGGACTACATCGCACGGATCGTCGAGGACATCGTAGAGAAGCTGGATGTCGATATCACGGCCGCGTCAGAGGCGATCCGTACACGATTCGGCTCGTCGGGTGTTGAGTCGCTTTTGGGCTCGAAACTCCCGCCGAAAGACGAGTAACGCCGGCGACATGACCGAAACCAAAACGGAGCGGGTGTACCTCGACGCGCTGTCGAGCACGTCAGATACTTGGTGGAGTCGGTACTCTGCTGAGCTGACAGAGCTCACAGCGACCGCCCGATCTGCAGTCGGGACTGACAGTGCCTACATCCTGGACCGCGGCATTTTCGGTGCAGGCGAGCCCGGTACGGACGAGTGGCCTGAAGACCGAGCCCGGACGGGCCTCGTTATGGGGTCGGTCCAATCTGGCAAGACTGCATCCATGTTCGGCGTCACCGCGCTAGCCCTCGACCGCGGCGTGGACATCGTCGTCATTCTGGCAGGCACTCGACTGTCTCTATGGCGTCAGACGTACGAGCGCCTTACCGAGCAACTTGACGCCGGTGAAGACAGCGCAGCTAAAGCGGGTCGACGAGTTCTGTGCCCCGCGCCGGGGATCGCGCTATCCGGCGCATCTACATCGCTTCAAGATACCTACAGGCTCTCCTCCGCTCAGGTTAGACGGAAGCTCAATCAGAAGCGCCCTCTAATCGTCGTCGCTATGAAACAGACCAACCACCTTTATGCCCTCGGGAGCGCTCTGCGCAGCAGCGTCTTCGGGGCTGTGCAGGAACTCGATCGTCCCGTGCACATGCTCGTACTCGATGACGAAGCGGACGACGGCTCCATCCTCGATGCCGCAGTGGAAGCGGGCCAAGATCCACTGTCCCCAAACCTCAAACAGATTCCTCGTGCCATCGCGGATCTCTGGGACCCTCGTTCGACGAATGCGCCCACCAACCTGTTCGCCACATATGTCGGATACACCGCGACGCCGCAGGCGAACTTGCTGCAGGAAGATCACAACCCGCTCGCCCCGCGAGACTTCGTGATCTCGTTGCGCACACCCCTCGACGTCGGACATCCCGTCGACCCCGATCGCACCGATGCTCCGAGGTCATCGACCTATCCTGAACCGACGGGGATCGACAACTTCTACACAGGCGGTGAGGTTTTCTACAAACGCGGCGCATCGGCGGAACTCTGCGTCGAACTCACAGGACAGGCCGACGACGACCTCGGCGAGGCGATCCGAGCGTTCCTTGTAGCTGGTGCAATCAAACTCCATCGAGCCGGAGGACTGTCAGGGCCACATGCCATCACGGGCGTTAGCTTCGATACACGCGAGGAAGTGATTGCTGCATCGCCGGCGCCGCATTCGATGCTCTTCCATCCGTCCGCGGACATCGGGCGGCACTTTCAGGGTGCAGAGGATGTCCTGCTCTGGGCCGGGATCAGTGACCGGGACACTGCCCGCGAACTTCTCGAATCAGGAGACGCTCGCTTGCCAGTAGAACTCATTACGAGGATGCGCAGTGAACAATCGCTCTGGGAAGCCTGGATCGATCGATACCGCCACTCGTCAAGCGAAATCACGAACGAGTTCAACGTCGTGAACCCACGAACGATTCCTGACTGGCCAGTCATCAAACAGCTACTGGAAGCGGAAGTTATTCCTGGAACGAGAGTATCGGTCGTCAACAGCGACCCGACCGCCGACGACCGCCCCGAGTACAAGCCATTCTTCAACGAGGTAGATCGCCGCTGGAGCGCAGCCCGGGACCTGTCCACCATTTTCGTATCCGGCAACGTGATGGCCCGGGGATTGACCTTGGAAGGGATGTCGACCGCGCTGTTCCAGCGAGGGTCAAACACCCCTCTCGCGGACACGCAGATGCAGATGCAGAGATGGTTCGGCTATCGCGGCAAGCACATCGAGCTATGCCGCCTGTTTGCCACGCGCCCGCAGATTGATCTCTTCAGGGCCTATCACGACATCGACGAAGCCGTCCGCATCTCCATCTCAGCAGCGATGGAGGACAACGCTCCCTCGCCAGTCATGCTGCATGGTTTGCAGTTCCTTGCCACGGGGAAGATTGCCAACCTCGGTCGCACACCACTCTGTGTGAGCTCAAAGCCATTTGTGACCCTCATCAATAGCGGCCACTCGCCAGATCCCAACGTCCAACTCGTTGCCGATCTCTTCGAATCAAGAACGTCGTCAGATTTGACCGTTGGGCGAAGCACCAGAGGTCGTGCCCTGGACGACACGTTTTCGCTTACAGAGGCCGCCGACTTGCTCGACAGTCTCGTCTTCAACGCTTATCGTCCCGGAACAGATCACCGACTAGGGGAGCTCTGGCGACAGCTGCAGTCACGCCTATCGGCAACTCACGCACTCCCCATCGACGCGAGGCTATACAACGCCCCGGTCCCGATCGATGGCGACCCGTCGCCTGTGAGATACGACTGCCCGTACGCAATTCCCGCATACTTCCGACTGTGGGATGCTTGCCTAACGCGCCCAGTGCGCGGGCTGTTCGTGACAGGTGCACCGTCCGACCTCTGGTCGATGTCTGACCTCCACGATAAGCAGTCGCACCAGCCCAGGTTCTCAATCGGTATTCGGTACGGCGCGGGCGCACCGATCAGCAGCGGCCCCCTCGCAACTTTGGGCTTCGACATCCCCGCGACCCACAAGCGCGTCGGAACCAACGGCGAACTTGAAACCGAGTGGGGCGCCAATAACCCGGCGGCTGGCCCGCTCGACTACCGCGGAGACGAGTTCTTCGACTATTACCATCGCGGAGAACGAGTGCCGCTGCTTACGAGCGGTGCCCCATGGAGGCCAGAGGGTTCGCACGGCCAAATCCTGTTCTATGTGAATCAGCTTCCCGGCCAGCCTCACCCTGCCGTCACTGTTGGCGTGTGCATCCCGGCAGGCGGGCCAGAACAGTTCGCAGCTACCCGCGCCGGTATCGCTGGCGCGGCCTGACAGAGGTGCAACGACGATGACGAGCTACGAATCAGTTCTCCAAGTGATCGAAAGCGTTCCGAGCGCCGAATCCGCCGATTCACGCGACGTGACCTGGACCACTGACTCCCACGTCGTCGGCGTGGCGCGTGATCACGAAGGCAAGGTCGAGTTGTTTCTCGCGGGTGCTGAGTTGATTCCAGCCTCTAGTGCGGTCAGCGGCGCAATCGAGTTCCATACGTGGCATCGGGATGGAGCGTATCCCTTCGACGCCAACAGGCTTCTGTTCCCCGCGCTTGGACACTTCGATCAGGTCGCGGCCTTCATATGCACCGAACTGTTACGAGCTGGCGCCGACGTGTCACTCGCGGACGCGTTTGCCCGAACCGAGCCCATCATCGAGTTGGCAATTGAGAGGCTGCGCCTGTCAAGCCAGGCGATACTCGGCCTTGCTGGCGAGTTGCTCCTACTCGATGCGCTGTGCCGCCGCGCCCGCGACGAGCAGATTTCCTGGATCATCGGATCATGGGACGGCTGGAAGCGGTCGTCACGGGACTTCTCCTTAGGTTCCATCGGTGTCGAGGTAAAGACAACGACACGCAGCACCTCGTCGCATCTCGTTGAAGGCACCCACCAAGTCGAGCGCAACGACGGCTCTGATGGGGGAGAGGTCGAGCAACGACTCCTACTGGTGAGCATCGGTCTGCAGCCTGGCGAGAGTGGAGGCAACGCCTTCACAATCCCTCAATTGGTGGATCGAATCATCGAGCGCATGGAGGAAGCCTCGCTTGGGGCCGCCGTTGTTGAGAAGTTTCTTAGCCATGTCGCAGAGTATGGCGCAGGCTCTGGTGTCGGGTACGTACACAATCCGTTGACAACCGACCCGTCCTACTTGAGGCCGTACTTGACGGGATTCTTCCGCGCGTACGACATGTCCGACAGTGCCGTCGAGGTCCTGCGACGAGACGACATTGCGGTCCACCACCATGTAGACGTCAGCTCGGTCAGATTTCGCGTGGAACTGCCGACCATCGTTACCCCCACCAACCCTGTCTTAGGCGCGAATCAGGTCGCGGATGTCATCCTCGACTCCAACTCAAGTTCAGAGAGTCGAGGGTAGTCAAGATGGCGACGGAACCAGGGATGACAATGCGGCTACTTGTGACCTGGGCAAGCGATGACTGCCAATAAGGAAACGTCTGCTGTCAAACTTCCGTTCGAGGCCGGCGAGCACCTTATTACGTGGCAGGTGCCGGATCGCAAAGGCAATTACATTGGGATTCCGGGCCTTCTCACTGTCGAGCAAGGCAAGTACCCGTATGGCATCCTCTACGGTGACATGCCCATCGAATGGGTGTCCGAAGGCGCTACGGGTGTTGCTTCGTTTCCCCAGCGGCACGCCTTCGATGCGCTCACGGGTCGACTCTCCAGCGGTGCCTTCGTTTCGCTGATGAACGGTGAACTGAGCTACAGCTTCGCCGGGCAAGGGCGGGCCGTCGGCGCGTTCGCAGCTCTGTCTCTTGACGAGTTCGATATCTCCGAGCACCGGAAGTACTCCTCGATCGAACTCCAGATCGAGGGACTGGAATCGGTCGCTGGAATCGCCCCGATCTCGCGCGTCAAGATGCCGATGAAAGCCGGCGACGAACCTGTCTGGACAGCCACCGTAGACAAGGATGCGAAGTTCATCTGGAGAGCTGCCGAAAGCTCGATGACCTTCAGCTACGACTACACCGTTCGCGCCCTCGACGGCTACGAGTTCAGGATGGCCTTTGGCCCCGTTCTGCGTCTCACCTCAGATGTGCCGCTGACGGTAGCCGATTGGTGGCTCGACTGGGTGAGGCCGCTCCGCCAGCTCGTCTCCCTCCTGACAGGCGGGCCGAGAGAGGTTCGCTACCTACTCGCTGTAGTCAATGATGCGGCGCCCCGCTCTCACCGCGACCAAGTTTTCGGCTGGGACATCACCCACCTGCCGGTCAACTCGACACGAGCATCAGTTGAGAAGATTCACTCGGCAGTCAGCCTCACTAACGACAAGCTGAGCCTTCTCGATCTGCTGCACGCCTGGCAAGCTCAGGTGGTATCAAGACACCCCCTTTTCGAGACCTACGGCACGATGACCACGACCGTCGACCAGCATCCGCGCTCGCAGTTCCTGCTACTACTTCAAGCGCTAGAGGGATCGTACGGATTCGAGAACCGCGCCAAGCACGAGGCGGACAGAGAAAAGTACGCCGCAAAGCGTGAGGGCGTGATCGAGCGAGCTCAAGAGCTACTGGAAGAGCATGACCTTGCCTTCGTTGATAAGAACCTACGCAAAGAGGCGCAGCAGGGCCTCGATTCCGCGTTGGCCGACCTACTAAAGCGGCTGCCTAAAGAAGTATCGGATGAACTCGCCAAGAGCGCCTTGATCCAGATTGTCCGGAAAGAGCACGTCGGTAAGGGGACGCTGCCGATACAAGCTGCGCTCACCCGAGCGCGCAACGCGCTGTCGCACGGCTCAGGCTCGTTCGATGCCAACGACTTGCATGTCGTGGCCGACATCCTCGAGCGGGCGGTGCGTTCGGAAGCAGTTCGGTTGCTAGGTGCTCCCGTGGCTGCTCAGGAGCGCGCGGCCAGGAAAGCGGAGCGCTGATGCCCCGATGATGACGTCTTCCGGCAATGGTCGAGCCGCGGCGCCGGCTGATCTTCACGCGGGTAGGAGCGAATGTCCAAGGCTGCGGCTGGCAAATGGAGCCAGCGGCTCAAGCAAGATTCGGAGAACTGAATGAGTGCTCAAAGCACACCAGGAGCACGTTGGGTAAGAGCTGCCCTTCAAGTCAATCCATACGAGTACCAGGGCAAGAATGCGCCGGCGACCTTCTACGATACGGAGGCCGACTACAACAAAGCTCTCCTTGACGAATGTGACGCCCAGGGCATCGAACTCATCGCAGTCACCGACCACTGGAAGGTCGAATCGGCTCTTCAACTCATCAATGACGCAGCAGACCGAGGAATCGTGGCGCTTCCCGGCTTCGAAGCGAACTCTGACGAGGGCATTCACATCCTCGTGATCTTTGACACCGTAACTGAAACTGCCGCTATCAACGCCGCGATAGGCATCTGCGGTGTCGCGCCCGGGTGCGCCAACGGCACTACAGGAAGACCGTTTGCGGAGATATTAGAGAAAATGTCAGCGCAGGGCGCGCTGGTAGTTCCCGCCCACGTCAACATAGCGAACAGTGGTTTGTTGACGGGGCGTGGGGGTCAGCCACTCGTCACCAAGATCAAGCATCCGGATCTTCATGCAATTGGAGTCACCCCGAGCCAACCAGACGGCACTGATCAGGCAGCAATCATCAACGGAACCAAGCCTTACGATCGGTCACATCCGCTCGCCGTAATTTACGCCGATGACGTGACGAAACCCGCGACCTTCGGAAGTCCAGGCGCAAGTAGCTGGTTCAAAGTCAGCCGTCTGTGCGTCGACAGCCTCAAGCTGGCGGTAAGAACACCAGAAACACGTATTTCGTTGGCGAACCCGGCAGTCGAGACACGCCCGGTCCTGAAGGAGATCTCGTGGGTGGGAGGTTTCCTGGACGGTGTCACCATCCCGTTCTCAACCGACCTCACAGCGTTGATCGGCGGGCGAGGAACTGGCAAGTCCACTACCATTGAGAGCCTCCGATTCGTCCTGGGACTCACACCGATAGGCGCTGAAGCGAAGCGAGATCACGACGGAATTGTCAATGGCGTCCTCAAATCAGGCACCGTCGTGCAGCTGCTAGTTGAAACCACGTCGCCCTCCGTCCGCACCTTCACCATCGAACGCTCCGTCAACAACCTGCCGGTTGTTAAAGACGAGAGCGGCACTGCCACCAGCCTCCAGCCGGTCGACGTGATCGCGAACGTCGAGATCTTCGGTCAGCACGAACTCGCCGAGCTGACGAACGACAACTCAAAGGTCGCGAGCATGCTGCAGCGTTTCCAAGGAAGCGGGGAGCTCACCGATGAACACAGCGAAACACTGTCCAAACTCACACAGAACCGCGAGAAGCTGACGCGCGCTGAAGAAGGGCGCACACAACTCGAAGACGAACTCACGGACATCCCTCGACTGGAAGAACAAGTTCGGCACTACACCGACACCGACGTGCCGACCCGGCTGAAAGAAGTAACGCGGCTCACGCAAGATGACGCCGTGTTCACCGAAGCAGGGGCACGCGTGACCGCAGCGCAGGAATCGCTCACGGCTCTCACTGACCCTCAGTTGATCACGAAGCTTGAAGCCGAGTTCGAGAACATCAAGGACTCGCCTCGCGTCGAGTATCTCAATCGTGCCCAATCCGCCTCCGTGGCACTTGCAACCAGGCTCGCATCGCTCGCCGCCGAGGCCCGGCAGGCGCTTGAGACAGCGTCCTCAGAGATTACAACTGCAAAATCCGAGTGGACAGAGGTCGTCCGCGAACAACGGGACGAACATGATGAAGTTCTTCGGAACCTCGTCGCGGAGGGGCTAGAGCCGAACAAGTATCTCGATACGACGAAGGCGCTTGAAGCCCTGAAGGCCAAGGAATCTCGTCGAGCAGGAATCGCAACAAGCCTCCAGAGTCTGCTGACCGAGCGGGCAACGCTACTGCAAACTCTCACGGGCCATGAGAACGACCGAGCACGAGAGTTGACCGAGGCTATCCGAGCCGCCAACTCTGCAACCGGCGGTGTCGTAATCGTGAAGCCTGTTTCGGCCTCTGACCGTAAACACATCAAGACAGTGATCGAGCAGTCCATCTCTGGTCAACGTAATCGGATCATGGCCGCGATCGATCAGGTGAGCTTTTCGACGCGAGCGTTCGTTGAGGCAGTGCGAAAGGGCGAGGCAGAACTGAGCGCACAATTCTCAATCAGCGGGGCTCAAGCGCGCTCACTCTTCGATGCCGGGGAACCTCTTTTCCGTCAACTCGAAGAACTATCGGTTGGTCAGGCAGTCGAAGTTCAACTGGATGTTCAGGCGGGCACCGGCACGCGCGAGTTCAAAAAGATGGACGACCTATCCAAAGGGCAGCGAGCCACTGCCCTCTTGCTTCTACTCCTCGGCGCTTCGAACGCTCCACTCGTGATCGATCAGCCGGAGGACGATCTCGATAACCGCTTCATCTACGACGGCATCGTGACTCACCTTCGCAAGCTGAAAGGAAAGCGTCAGATCATCGCAAGCACTCACAACGCGAATGTGCCCGTGCTGGGTGACGCTGAGTTGATCGTCGCGCTCGAAGGAGATGGACAGAACGGCCGTGCTGCGGCGGACGGTATTGGGTCATTGGATGACGTGGCGATCCGGTCGCATGTCGAGAACGTTCTTGAGGGCGGCCCGGCGGCGTTCAACGCCCGCCAGCATCTTTACGGCTTTTAGCCGGCTTCGAAGTCAGGATGCCGGTCATGGTCGTAACCGCGCGTTCGCGCCTTCAGCGGCGAAGGAATCGACTGCGGATGGGGGGACCAAAAGGGGACCAGAATCATGCAATCCATGCATCGCATGACCTGCTCTGCATGATCTGCTCCCCGGAACTACGGGTTTTCGGCTTGAACCGGAGCGTTTGGACGCCTGGGGGTCAAGGGGTCGCAAGTTCAAATCTTGTCAGCCCGACTCAATACGCGGAATGGCCGCCCATAGGGCGGCCATTCCGCGTATAGATGGCTGCTGTCATCGGGGTCCCCGCCGCGCCGGTTCCGGCGCATCGCACAACACGGGATGCTCGGCTCATGCGAGCGGCCGCGATGTGCCGGCCGTGCCGGTGGGGCGCAGCCCACTCAGCGAAAGGGCAAAGCGCTTTCGCGTCACGGTCGATGTGCCGATCGTGCCACTACAGCACCGCGGAGTTTCAAGTTCAAGGCGGTAGGCTTGTTCGAGGATGAATCAATAGGGCCATGGTGTTCATTTGGAGGTGCCGGGTAACTTGCCTAGGTTCGAGAGCCGTCGCCCGAGAAAACCCTGCTCCCGATGCGGCGAATGGATTCGATTCGCGCGTGACGGACGCCCAGCGGATCACACTGACAAATTTGGTATTCATTGCCCCGAGAGTCCCTCTGAACGGATTGGTCGGACGGACTCAAGTGTTCGGGCTGTGAGCGGCGGACTGCCTGGATCGGGAAAGCGGCGCTAAGAGCAGTGGCAAAGTTGGAGCCGGGGAGGTCGCCTTCAGGAATCCCGCAGTACGGAGCGCCGAAGATAGTTCTGGAGAACGTGACGACCTTGTCCAGCGTCATCGGCCACGACGTCCAGGCGCTTGCTCCCCTTCCTGTGCTCCTTGAGTGTGAGGTCTGTTGGGCTAGGTCGCGTGTCAGGTTGATGAGGGAGCGGAGGGCGTCGCGAATCGTGACGACACCCTCCTCACCGACTACCCCACCTTCACGAAGTACGGCTCGCTCAGGAAAGTAGAGATCGCCCACGTCCCCTTGTCGATGTCCGCGCTCGGCGCCATGATCACGAGGTTGCCCGTCGCAGACGCGCCGTTGTACATCTCGTTTATGTCCTTGTAGTCACCAGGGGCTACGACGTAGGCCTCGGAGTGAGTGGTGCCAGCCGCGGAGACGAACTCGATCGTCACGTCTAACCAGGGCGTGCCACTCTCGTTGCCCACGTAGGTGTAAGTCACCGGCACGAGGATGTACTGGAATCCAGGATCGGCGGGGGAGTTGAACTGGTTTTCGGCGGCGATCACATCACCGGCGTTCAGATTCGCCGCACCGATCTGGATCTGCCAGATGGGTCCGCTCGCGTTGCTGATCTCGATCGTGGATCCTGCCGCCGCCGGGTTCGCGCGCGTTCCCTCCTCGGCGGCCGGGGGTGCATCAGGCGTGGGCGCGTCCGTGGGCTCGGCCACAGGAGCCGGGACTTGGTCGGGCTCAGCGATCTGAGCACCGACCCCACCGACGATGGTCGCAATGCTCACACCGATCGCCACGATCAGGGCGATCGGTCCCAGAATGACTCCCGTGAGGGCCTTCCTGCGACCGGCCGACTTCGAGACCAGAGCGATGATACCGAGGATCAGGGCCGCGATCGCGGGAAGGAAGGCCACGAAGCTGAGGCCGGGGATGATCGCTCCGATGATGGCGACGATCCCGACGATCATCGCGGCGAGGGCGAGGCCCGACTTCGGCCTCGGTTCGGCAGTCGGCGACGGAAGCGTCGGGGTCGGATTGGGAATCGGTGTGGTGTTTCTGTCTGACACAAGAACTCCTCTGAAGGAACTGCGCAACGCAAGGCGCGCTGGACCTGCCGTTGGCAAGTCGAGCAGTTGAGCAGAAGGCACCGACATTCGGCATAGCTGTAGTCGGGATTGCAATCCAAGACCGTCGATGTCCGAGGCTGGCAATAGGTTGACGAACTTGCCCAATTGCCCTGAGTGTGTTCACGGAAGGACGTCTCGTGCCAACTCCTGTAGCGCCCCGGCGCCCGATCGCCGCTATCGATTCACCCCCGCTCGATCGAGGTATTGGATCGAGAGGATTCGTCGCGCTTCGTCGCTACGCTAGGACCGTGCCCGACACCCAGAACGATCAGCCGAGCTACAAGCTGTCGTTCACGTCTGGCGGTTTGTTCTTACGCGGCGCGGCCGTCGCTGCGCGCCTCTTCGCGGAGACCGACAGCTGGGTCCAGACTCGGGAGATCATCGATCGGGACAACCTCCTTCAGGCACGAACGTCATCGAGTGCGAAGCGCCTGGGACGCGAACTCGTCCAGCGAATGCAGGAACTCACCCAGCGCGAACTCCAACTACTCACAGAGGCCAGCTCCGATGAGAGCGCGCAAATCATGTGGGCCGCAGCCTGCCGCAGATATCTCCTGGTTGGGGAGTTCGCCGAGAACGTGCTCCGCGAGCGATACCTCCTCATGGCGACCGATGTGCTTCCTGAGCACTTCGAGGCATTCCTCCGGGGGCAATCGTTATGGCATCCAGAGCTAGGTGGCATCAAGGAGTCAACGATGCGGAAGCTGCGAACGAATACATTCCTGATGATGAGACAGGCAGACCTGATCACGGTGGAGGGCTCGATTGTGCCGGCGGTGATCTCGAGCCGAGTTCGTGACGAGTTCTCCAAGCGCTCAGTGAGCGACGTCCGTTTCTTTCCGACGCGGGAGGCAGCGTGAGTACCCAGCAGGTAGTCGAGGAGGAGAAGCGCCTATTGTCGGTTCTCAGCAGCCCGAGGTTCCTTGCCATGGAAGGGCTCGGCAATGAGGTGCCCTTCTTCATCTATCCCTACGACCCTGAGGATGCCCTCGAGGTCGGTGCCGCCAAGAAGCGGCTGAAGAACAAGCTAAAGAACGACCGCGGTGTGACAGTACTTGAGATCAACCTCTACGACCTCACGGTCGAGATGCTCCAGGAGCGCGGCGTGTGGGATCGACTACTTCAGCTCGAAGTTGAGCAGGGCAAGGAAGCCTTCATTAAACCTCTGCAGAACATGCTCGACCCCGGCTCGAAGCTGATGCCGGCGATCAAGGCGCGGCTCGATGAGAACCCGCACGACATCCTGTTTCTCACCGGGATCGGTGAGGTGTTCCCCTACATCCGTTCCCACAACGTGCTCAACAACCTGCAGTCGATCGCAGGGGATCGCCCGGTCCTCGTGTTTTTCCCCGGCGACTACAAGCATTCGGGAGTGGGCGGATCCTCGCTCGTGCTCTTCGGCAAACTCAAAGACGACAACTACTACCGGGCGTTCGACATCCGGAACTGGGAGGCCTGACCATGAAGCTCCATGAGATTTTCGAGAAGGACCTCACGCGCCCGGGGCGTGCCATGGTTCGCCACTGAGCTCATAAGCGGCCGCAGCCTTGCGGAGCACGTCGGCACTCAAGGCCCGATGGACCAAAATCAGCTGCTTGATCTCGCCCACGACATCCTGTCGGCGCTAGTGGCAATCCATCACGTGGGATTGGTGCATCTCGATCTCAAGCCTGACAACGTAATGCTCGAGCCAGGCAAGGCGCGGTTGATCGATTTCGGACTCGTCACGAAGGCGAATGAGATGGGGCGACTCGGGGGAACACCCGGATTCTTCACGCCGGAACAACTTGACGACGTCATTGAAGAGAGGGACTTTGCCCCAGCGGCAGACCTCTTCAAGCTCGGCGTGACTCTGGCGATCGCGGGTGGGATTCGGCTGGTTGACCTATGGGGAACAGATCCCCGGGGCGAGGACGCGGCCGTGCGCGCAGCGATGAAGAAGGGCGCTGAGCTCGGGGAGTTGAAGCCAGCCTTGCGAGAGGTGATCGCGCCAATGCTCGCGTTCGAGCCGCGGAGCCGGCCGACGGCCGCTGTCGCGCTGCAGCGCGTTCGAGAACTCCTCCCCGTAGGCAATTCAAAAGGCTCTGGAAACGACGCAACTCTACCGTCGCCCCCAGAGCCGTCTCCTCCCGCTGAGCTCTCTGCGCGGGCCGTGGCGCAGGGGAAGCCGATGCCGGCGTCGCCACCCGCCGGGGAGCGGCAGCCCAACGTTGGCGCGCGGGTCGTGGTTGTTGACCGCCTGGGCTTGGATTGGACAGGGGTCGTCGTCGGAGTGGACAGCAAGAGGCCGGGCAACATTCTTGTGAAACATGAGTCGACGCGCGGGAGTGAGAACGTGCGGTCGTATCCGTTGAATCAGGTGGTTCGCGGGGCGCCGCTAAAGGGCTGACAGTCTGCGTCGTTAGACGGAGTCCGCAACTACGGGGTGTCGGGACGGCCCGTTAGTGTTCATGAGTATGGGACACAAGGATCCGATGACCGTGGCTACGGCGCTCAAGTTGATTCAGAAGAACGAACTCGTGCTTCCGGCAATCCAACGAGAGTTTGTATGGAAAGCATCGCAGGTCGTCAAGGTGTTCGACTCGATCATGCGGGGCTACCCAGTGGGAAGTTTTCTTTCGTGGAAGGTTGAGCCCGAGAACCTCGCACGCTTCAAGTTCTACGGGTTCATGAAGGACTACAGCGGTTTCGACAAGAAACACAATCCCGTCATCGATATCCCAACAGATCAGCCGCGTGTCGCAGTTCTTGATGGTCAGCAGCGCCTCACATCCCTGAGCATCGGACTGCGCGGCAGTTATGCGTACAAGACGAAGAACGCATGGTCGAACAAGGCCCTGTCATATCCGTCTCGGCAACTCTATCTGAACCTACTCGAGGAAGCCCCGGAGAATGACGCCGGGCTGAAGTACGACCTTCGCTTTCTTACCTCGGAACAGATTGCGGATTCGGCGACCGACAGCACGAAAGTGTGGTTCAAGGTTTGTGAGATTCTGGATGCCCCAGAGGCCTTCCAGATGGCTCAGATTCCTCTCAAACATGGTGTGGGGAACAACGCGAAAGCAGTCGAGATCGTGAGTCTGCTCTGGGAAACGATCCATCACAAAGCGAGCCTTCACTTCTACGAGGAAGACGACCAAGACATCGAGCGCGTACTCGACATCTTCGTACGCGTGAATTCCGGTGGAACTGTCCTTTCGTACTCCGACCTTCTGATGTCGATTGCGACGGCCCAATGGAAATCCAAAGATGCTCGAGCCGAGGTCCATGGCTTGGTGGACTCGCTCAACTCGGTCGGAAATGGGTTCGAGTTCTCACAGGACACGGTCCTCAAGTCCGGCCTCGTGTTGTCCGATATCGGCGACGTCAGCTTCAAGGTCAAGAACTTTGGCGCATCAAACATGGCGCTGCTTGAAGACAACTGGGACTCGATCAGCCAATCGCTCAACGTGGCGGCTGGACTCTTAAGCGACTTTGGTTTGTCTGGCGGCCTGTTGACCGCGGACAGCGTGCTCATTCCGGTTGCCTACTACGTGCACGTGCGAAAGCTCTCTGACTCGTATCGCCGTTCTGACAGGGTCGAAGACCGAAACGACCGCGTTGCGCTTCGCTCATGGGTGCTTCGGTCGCTCATCGTCCGAGGTGTATGGGGATCAGGTCTCGACACACTCCTCCGTGACCTGCGTGACGTCATCAAGCGAGTCGGTGCGTCAGGTTTTCCGCTTGCCGCCGTCGAGTACTCAATGGCACTCCGAGGGAAGTCTCTCGCGGTCACCGACGAGCTCATTGATGACGTCCTCGGCCTGTCCCACGGGGGAGGGCGAACGTGGGCCGTACTCGCCTCACTCTTCGACCATGTCGACACGAAGGAGCAGTACCACGTCGACCACGTCTTCCCGCAGTCGCAGCTCGACCCGAAGTTGCTCAAGGGTATGAAGATGGAGGACGGTTCCCGGCGATACAGCGACGATCTGATTGAGGAACTTGTCACCAAGCGAGATCTCCTTCCAAACTTGCAACTGCTGCCGGGGATGGTCAACGTTGGGAAGTCAGATACCTCGCCCAACTCATGGATCGCGAAACGATTCCCGGGCGATGATGAGCGGTCCAGTTTCATCAAGGCGAACTCGCTCCCGTCTTCTCTGCCGGGATCAGTTGGTGACTTCCTCGGCTTCTATGACCTTCGCAGAGAGCTTTTGGTCGATCGCATCAAGGAGAAACTTCGGACGCAGTCGGCAGCGGGCGCGGCAGAGCAAGAAGTTCAATCGAGCACTGAGAGCATCGAGAACGCACTGGCCGAGGCTGACAGCGGGTACTGAGCCCGGCCAAATGGCCAGCACAGTCTCAGTCCCGCCCCGATCTGGCCGCATCGAACGGCGGCACCAGCACCACCCACGGTGCCTCCCGCCGCTCGAGGATCGCGCTCAGGATGTCGTACGCGATCCACTCGGTGCGGTCGGGGAGGTCTCTGGACGGCCATGTCCAATGGTGTTTGCCGGCGGCATCCATCGGGCGGTGTGTGAGCGCATGACGACCAAGACGGTGGGGGTTCGAGAGAGGGTGAAGTGGGGCGCGTCCGCGAGGCGGCCGCGGTAGTCGAGCGTGGTGGTGCCGCCGAGGGGGAGCGCGTCAAGAGTGATCACGAGGTCGGCCTTGAGCCAGCTGGCGCCGACCTTCATCGGGATGAAGTGCGGCTTGCCGAGGTAGTCCTAGGCGCAGGCGCGCGTCAGGTCGGAGCGTGTGGATTCTGGCGTGGTCATCGGGTCTCCCATCCGGGGCAGCGCCCCATCGAACCTTGCGGCCCACCGGTCGGCGGGTCGCCCGTTCTTGCCCTGGGGCACCCGGGAGTCGATGACTCGGGTTGCCGCGCGGCCAGCCAGGTACCGAAAGCCGCGACTCGTGAACGTCTGAGTAGGTTAGGTCGTGCCAGCGACATCGGGGCGAGGCCCGCTCCGACTTCAGCTGTCTAAGTGATCTTGAGCGATTGGAGAACAGTGTTCCTCCGCTGGCGTCCCGATCGTTTGGTTGCGCGACAGGCGACCATCATGAAAGGTGACGGCCGCTCCTGAGTCGCTCCGGAAGTAGTGTCGTTCCAGGCTTAGCCGCTGCTAGCCTCGGACCTTGGGTCTCTCGCTCGCGAAACGGGAGGTGTAGGTGAGCAAAGTCCACGACCTTCTCGGTGAGGGGGCCCAAGACCCCCTTCGGTCCGTAATGCCTGCAGCCCTTTTCATCGTTACGAGGCAACGAAACGCATGGCACGGCACGGAGAGTCGCCAGTACAAAGGGCCGACGAGTCTCACAACGACGCTCAGCGCGGCGAAGAAGGTGGGCGAGGGCTGGCGTCGACAGGGATCGCAGTTCACGATTCAAGAGATACCCGGGCTCTTGATCGCTTCGCACCACAGCAGATATGCCCTCGTAGAGTTCCACTCAAGCAACTCATTCGGAACTTGGAGAGGAGACCCTGTCGAATACCTAAGGCCCGGGATACCGTTGCGCAGCGTGCTGGATGCTTTCCTCGACTTCACTGGCTACTACTCGAAGTGGACCGCCCCGCGCCCGAGTCCGGATTCGCTCGTCAGTCGGCGGCTCCAAGAGGGTGAGATACCTCTCTTACTTGAGCCAGGAGCGAACCTCCGAGCTTGGTCATCGGAGTTCATAGGTGCCGACTACCTGATCTACTGGCGAGAGCAGAAAGGGCGACACAAACCGGACGGCACGTTGAAAATAGCAGATACCTTCTTGGAACTGAGTCGCCCTCCTAAGCCTCAAGAACTCTGATCGGCGGCATGATTCTCTGGCGCGGAGTTCGGTCTGATCTAGCGGCGCTGCTCTTCGCGGCTGCCGGCACGGGCATCCCGGCCGACTCTCCCGAGGGATGTCGCCACATATCGCGAATACCTCCAGCAAAGCCTCGCGCTGTTCACCGCCCGGCGCGATCGAATCCAGCGGATTGTGCCCGGCGACGCGTAGCTCGCATCACCGGTTCGATCGTTCGCGACGCCTACACACCGCTACTCAGGACTGCGGCCCTAGCCCTCTGACATTGCGCCGGCGTGGGGGTTCGAGGCGAGATTCTTCTCCTTGAGATAGTCCAGCGCGCGTTCGATTGCAGCAAGCTTTCTCTTCAGTTCCTTCAAGGTCGGCGCCGATTCATCGGAGAACTCATCCAGGCGCTCGTACTGCCGGCGAACTTCGATCTCTGTCTCGACGAGAGCGCGCCAGATGGCCGGATCATGGTCGAGATTTTGGAGCTTGCGCAAGATCGCTACTGTCAGCTGCCGTTCGACCACGGCTTCGAGGGCCTCCGCCGAGGTCGTAGGACTCGCCAAGCCGAAAGCAATTCCGCCACCGCCTACCCCAACAAGAGTGCCAGCAGTCAGCAGACCTCCGACCATCCCGCCGGGTCCAAAAGCGGCTAGCGCACTGGTGATGACCGCAGCACCGGCCAGTCCGGCGCCCGCAGCCAACGCCAGCCCGCCTGTGGCCACAACGATTGCGACTGCTCCAGCGCCGATCGCACTCCACTTCAACCAGTTCATGCCGGTGCTGGTCTTTAGTGCTTCTCGCGCAGTCTTGCCGGCGGCAAACACGTCGGCGCCGAACTGACTGGAGAGCCCAAGCTCAGCTGTCAAGTCCTCCATGGCTTTCTGGAGAATCTCCTTGGGAATGCTGATCTCAAAGGGTTGGATCATGTTGCCAGACGCGAGGACCGTCATCAGCACGGCGGCTTCATCCTTGTTGAGGAAATGCCCGGGGCTTGGAGTAGGGGCATCGACATCAGCTTCTGCTGGGTCGAATCCCAATGCCGCGACGATGGAGGGCACTTCAGATCCCGCTGCACGCCTGGCCGCGACCATGTCGTTGATCGCGTTGGCCTGTACAAGTCGCAGCGCGCCCGCGTAGCGATCCTGCATGTCGTCCTTGAGCCGGGCCCTCAGGAGGTGCCCGTACCGAAGCGCGACAAGCCCGACCTGCTCAGCTTGGCTCAGTGGGATATCAAGGCTCTGGCCCGCGACGCCGACCTCCTTCGACAGCGAACCGAACAATGCGAAACCAAAGGCCGCCCCGACTGCGTCATTGGCGAGATACTCGGTGGCCGAATGAGCTTGTGGAAAGAGCGCCTTTGTTTCGATTCGGAAATCGACGGCCCAAGGGAACGCCGACGAGACGCCTCGGTGTGCGGAAACGAGATCGGGAGCGTTCCAGAAGTTGACCCACCATCCCAGATTCGTGGGCGGATCCTTCAGATGCTCTCGCAGTTTCTCGACTCCGAAGGCACCGTGGGCCAGCGGGCTGCCGAAGGTAATCATGCTTGAGACCTTGATTCCCGCCGGTAGTCGCACCAGGAGATCTGCCGCAATCACCGACCCGAGGCTGTGCCCGGCAATTACGATCTCTCCTTCTTGGGGAAGGGAGGAGATGATCCGATTGAGAACTTGGGCGCGGATCTGTGTGCTCTTGAGGTAGTTCTGCGCCTGCGCGAATGTAGGGAGCGCAACTGCCGCCCCAACCAGGGCGTCGCCTCCAACAATTCCCTCGCCCCGATCGTGCCGCCCGAGCCGCATTTCGATCGCACTGGCCCGGCGCTCGAAGTCGCGGCGGTTCTTCTTGGCCGCGTCAGCTCCGGGACGCTTTAGGGTGACGGAGGGCAGATGCTCGTCGACGTCCCAGTCCTTGAGCGCATGCGAGTACTTAGGTGCAATAACGGTGACCTTATCGAGGTCCGGATAGCCGATTGAACCGAGAGAGCGATTCAGAGCTGTCCTCCACTTGCCAGCGGGGTCACCTTCTCCTACGCCATGCAGGAAGAGCAGCGTTGGTTCGTTCGGCAAGGGTGTGCTCCTATCGTGCAGCTGAGGCGAAGCGCGGGAAACTCAACTCTTTGGCCAACACTATCGAGTGGGTCATGTCTCGGCACACGCTGGGGCCGACCGCGGCGGCATCAGCATCACCCACGGTGCCTTTCGGTGCTCGAGGATCGCGCCGAGGATGTCGCGCGCGATCCACTCGGTGCGGCCCGGGAGGGCGCTGCGCGGCCAGGTCCAATGGTGGTTGCCGATGGCATCCATCGGGCCCGTGTGCGAGCGCAGGACGACCAGATCGGCGTGGGTTCGAGAGAGGGCGAAGTGTGGCGCATCCGCGAGGTCGCCGCGGTGGTCCAGGATGGTGGTTCCGCCAAGGGGGAGCGCGTCGAGAGTGCTGATGAGGTCGTCGCGAAGCCAGCTTGCGCCGAGGTTCATCGGAATGAAGTGGTTCTTGCCGAGGTAGTCGTAGGCGTGGGCCCGCGTCAGCTCGGGTCGTGTGGACTGTGGCGTGGTCATGGGATTCCCCACTCGGGGCAGCGCCCCATCGAACCTTGCGGCCTACCGGTCGGCGAGCCGCCCGTTCTTGCCCTGGGGCACCCGGGAGTCGATGACTCGGGTTGCCGCGCGGCCGGCCAGGTACCGAAAGCCGCGACTCGTGAACGTCTGAGTAGGTTAGGTCGTGCCAGAGACATCGGGGCGGGCACGCGTCGACTTTATCTGTCTAAGTGACCTTCCGCGATTGGATAACAGTGTTCCTCCACATCCTCCCGCTAGCCCTCGGCGCCGCGGTCAGCCCCGCGCTGCTCGGCGCGAGTCTCGAGCTGCTCGCGCGATTCGGGCGCCGGGGCGTGCGGATGCTGCTGCTCTACCTGCTCGGTGCGGCGCTGGTCGTGGCATCCGTCGTCGCCATCTCGCTGGTGTTGCCGCGGAAGCCCGCCGCGGGTGGCAGCTCGATCATCAGCGACATCGTGGACATCGCGCTCGCCGCGCTGCTGCTGGTGATCGCGGGGGTGCTGATCTTCCGGCGGCCGGGCCCGGCGGGCGCATCCGCCAAGCCCACCCCCAAGGTTTACCCGCAGTCGAAGTGGGCCGGCGTGGGCGTGCTGGGTCTGGGCGTGTTCATGATGGTCACCAACTTCAGCACGCTCGTGCTGCTGCTCGCGGGTTCGCATGAGGTGACGTCGGCGAGCGTCGACCCGGTGATCCGCGGGCTCGGCTACGGGCTGCTGGCGGTGGGTGCGCTCGCGCCGATCCTGCTGCCGCTGGTGTGGATGCTCGTGCGCCCCGCCGCGGCGACCCGCGACCTGGGCCGCATCAACGATGCGATCACGCGGCATGGACGGGCGATCGGTATCGTCGTGTCGCTCGCCACCGCCGCTTACCTGCTGGCGCCGGGGTTCGGGCTGTTCTAGTGGCGCCGGCCTGCGCCCGCCCGGCTGTCAGTATTGGCTGCTGTCAACCCCTAACGATCCAGGCCGTCGAGGCGCACCCTGAGGTAACAACACGAACGAGGGACGCGCCATGACGAAGGACATACCCAATACGCCCGACCTGCAGACGGAGCCCGTGATGGACGGGGCGATGGACCACGAGGGGCCACCGCCGATGACGGACAGTGACGGGAATACCGTCGACCTGAGCTCACCCAGCGAGGAGGAGCTGACCGAGGATGAGCCTGGCGCGGCCGGTCTGGATGCCATGGACGACGCGGGGGGTCCTGAGGCGGATTGATGGCTGCGGGCGAGCGGATCATTGCCGATGAGGCTGCCGCCGGTTTCCCGGTTGGCCGCAGACGGTGGGCACGGGATAGGAAATCAGCCCGTGATTGGGGCATTGGGAGACGACGTCGAGCGGTTCTTGGGATTGGGGTGAAAAGGGCGGTCCTTTTGTGCATGCCGCCGACGACACACCGAACTTTCCCGGATCACGACCCTGGTCGGAGTATGCTCGTCGGGCCAGAAGGGACGTTGATGGGAGGACTACCGGGAGACCCGGAATCGCGCGATTGTGTCGCGGTTCTGGTGGGCGAGTTTGGGTGGCTCTACATCGAGTCGGGCCCGAGAGCTCATCCAGCAGGTTACTTGCTTTGCAGTCACGCATCGCGTGACGGATGCCGGATCAACGTAGCTTCAACGGGGAAGAACACCGCTCGGAAGACCTGGCAGAAAGCGCAGCGTTGCACCCATGGCAACGCACCCAACCGTCGTCAATGGTGAATAGTTGGCGAATGCCAACATCTATGAGAGAATCAAAGACCGCACCTGAAAGGACACAAAAGTGGACATCTTTGAGTTCACGATAGTCGTCGTTGGGTTTGATCTAGACAATGAGTTCCAGAACGCTGGGCTCGAATGTCTGGACTACGTTGCCGTTGTTGGTAGTACCGGCGGGACTACCCAAATTGACGTTGAGATCGAGGCTGAATCGGCGACTTCTGCGGTTTCGCGTGCGATCAACGATTTGCGTGGAATGAATGTGTCTGCGCGGCGAATTGAGCTCGATCTCGTCAACATTTCGCAGATCGCAGACCGTCTGGGAAAGAACCGCGAGACGGTGAGACTCTGGTCCACAGGTGACCGCCGTGCTGACTTCCCACCGGCATTCGCCGCGATTTCTGACTCCTTGGTCTGGGCTTGGGCCGATGTCTACGGGTGGGCGATCAACGCCGGTCTGAAGCTTGATCACTACCGTCCCATTCCTGTCAACGTTGCCGAAGCATTTACTGGCGCACTTGCGCAGACCTTCGAGAGCAAGTCGCAGGGCTGGAATGTGGGAATTGCCGCGCATCATCCGGAAACGAAGTATGCGAGTGTCCGGGCAACTAAAACAAGCGACTGGGCAACTGCTGCATGAGTGTTTCGGATCAGAACGACGAAACTCAGGTGTCGCCAGCTCAGGTCGGAAGCGCATTAGAACTTCTCCAACTCGGGATCGAGATCGAAGGAGTGACGTTCTACTCGCTGTCCGCTTCACTGAGCGAGGAAATTGAGGGCGAGGTTCCCGCCCCGGCGGACATTGTGCCTACCTACGGGTTAAAGACGAACTTTGGTTCCCAGTCCATCGGAATACGCCTCGTGACGCGAGTTATGTCCAACGTAGGCACGATCGAGGTCGACGTAGCCGTTACATACCGAACCAAGGTGCCAGTCACCTTGGACGAGGAAGTTGTCCTCGAGTTTGCCAACGAGGTCGGAGTTATGGCGCTCTTGCCGTATGTGCGGGAAGCGATTTCTACCCTTAGCGCACGAGTATTCGGCAACGCCGTGCTAATGCCGATACTCATGAGAGGTGACCTGGTTTTCAACAAGCCTCAAGAGGCGGAATCTTCCCCTACCTAACGCCTGGCGGCGAGCCGAGAAACGCCTTGCATCTCGATACGCCGTTGCGCATGCCCGGCCGACAAGCGTGAAGGCACGCTTCCAAGCTTCGCGCTAAGAGCGCCGCCGCCGCAGCGCCACCACGAGCAGCACGGCGCCGACCACGGCAAGGATGATCCCGACCACGAGCCAGGTGGGGTCGCCGGTCATGAAACTGCCGGGAATCAGGTTTGCGCCCTGCCCCGCGAAGATCAAGCCCATGAGCAGCGCGAGCGCTCCGGCGATGATGAGGGCGAAGCGTGCGGCGCTACTGTTCATGGCACCCACGCTACAGCGCCGACGATCGCGCCGTCCGGGTCGGGCAAGAACGAGCCGGCGATCACCGACAGCAGCAGCACCAGCGCGCCGACGACGATCGAGCGGATGACCGTGCGCAACACACTCGAGCGCCCGAGCTGCGCGGTGACGATGGCGGTGAGGGTGAGCGAGATCAGCACCGCGGCCACGGTGGCAATCGCTCGGAGATCCGGGGGAGTGAGCAGCACGATCGCGATCGGCAGCGCGCCGCCGAGCAGGAACGCGGCCGCCCCGCCGAACGCGGCGACGAACGGTGCGCGGGCGGGGGTGAGTTCGCGGATGCCGTGCTCGGTCTCGAGTTGGGCGGCGAGAGCATCGTGGGCGCTGATCTGGCGGGCTACTTCGGCGGCGACATCCGGGGTCACGCCCTGTTCTTCGAAGTGCACGGCCAGCTCGCGCACCTCGGCCTCGGGGCTGGTCGCGATGTCGCGCTGCTCCTCGGCGATGACGGTGAGTTCGGCGTCCCGCTCCGCGGCCGCCTCGCCGTACTTGACGCCGCCGAGGGAGCCCGCGCCGGCGATGGTCGCGGCGATCGAGGCGGCGAGCAGGGCATCCGTGCCGGCGCCGGCCGCGATGAAGCCCTCGATGACGCCGGCGGTCGCGATGATGCCGTCGTTCATGTCCGGGATGCGCCCGCGCAGGTCTGCGGCGGTGGGGAGTCTCACGTAGGCGAGCCTAGGAGGTCTCGACCCGCTCGACCACCGTCTCGACGGGCTCGACCACCGGGTCTCGATACGCCGCCTCCGGCGGCTACTCGACCGGCCTAGCGCACGTACCCTTGATTCATGAGCACCACACCGCCCCCGACCGAGCGCAGCCCACGACAGGTGCGCCCCGCCGCCGAGGGGTGGAGCCAGAAGCTCGGACCCGACGGGCACCCCGCCCTGCAGTTCGCCTCGCCGAAGCGCGGCAAGCCGCCCGCGCACCTCGCCGACCTCACGCCCGACGAGCGGCGTGCACGTGTCGCCGAGTTGGGGCTTCCCGCGTTCCGCGCGGGGCAGCTCTCGACCCACTACTTCACGCACTACACGTCAGACCCGGCCGACATGACCGACCTGCCGGCAGCCGGCCGCGAGGAGCTCGTCGCAGGCCTGCTGCCGCCGCTGCTCACCGAGGTGCGCCGCCTGCGCACCGACAAGGGCGACACGATCAAGTTCCTCTGGAAGCTCCACGACGGCGCCCTCGTCGAGTCGGTGCTCATGCGCTACCCGGGCCGGATCACCCTGTGCGTGTCATCCCAGGCCGGGTGCGGCATGAACTGCCCGTTCTGCGCGACCGGCCAGGCGGGACTCACCCGCAACATGTCGACGGCCGAGATCGTCGACCAGGTGGTGCGCGCCAACCAAGCGATCGCGCAGGGCGAGCTCGGCGGCAAGAAGGCCGGCGAGACGACGCCGGAGCGCGTGAGCAACATCGTGTTCATGGGCATGGGGGAGCCGCTCGCCAACTACAACCGGGTGATGGATGCGCTGCGCTCGATGGTTGCGCCCCAACCCGACGGGCTCGGGATGTCTGCACGCCACATCACCGTGTCGACCGTCGGCCTCGTGCCCGCGATCCTCAAGCTCGCCCAGGAGAAGATCCCGGTCACGTTCGCCCTCTCGCTGCACGCCCCCGATGACCAGCTGCGCGACGAGCTGATCCCGGTGAACTCGCGCTGGAAGGTCGACGAAGCTCTGGATGCCGCGCGCGCCTACTTCGAGGCGACCGGCCGCCGGGTGTCGATCGAGTACGCCCTCATCAAGGACATGAACGACCACGCCTGGCGCGCCGAACTGCTCGCGACCAAGCTCAACGAGCGCGGCAAGGGTTGGGTGCACGTCAACCCGATCCCGCTGAACCCGACGCCTGGCTCGATCTGGACGTCGTCTGAGCCTGCAGTGATGCGCGAGTTCGTGGAGCGACTGGAGGCCGCGGGCATCCCGACGACGTTGCGCGACACGCGCGGCAAGGAGATCGACGGCGCCTGCGGGCAGCTGGCAGCGGCCGACGGCTGACCCTAGCCTCAGCTGGGCGCGAGCGGCGGGTCGACCTCGACCTCGACCTTGCGCCGGTCGGGCCGCGTGACCAGCGCGCAGCCGACCAGGATCAGCGCGAAGCCGATGACCGTCCAGATCGTGATCGGCTCGCTCAGCACGATCGCGCCGGCGATGACGGCGACCGCGGGATTGACGTAGGTGATGGCCGTCATGCGGATGGGGCCGATCTCGGCGACCAGAGCGAACATCACCACGAACGCGAGCGCACTGCACACCACGGCGAGCACGACTACCGAACCGATCACGGGCAGCGACGGCACGCTGCGCGCCCAGCCGCCGGTGATGGCGACGAACGGGAGGTAGATCAGCGCGCTCAAGGCCAGGGCGCTCGCCATGACGCCGACTCCGGGAAGGTCCGACATCCAGCGCGCGAGGATCGCCGGTCCCATCGCGTAGCCGATCACCACGACGAGCAGCTTCGCCACGCTGCCGAGGTCAGAGCCGCCGAGGTCGAGGCCGACGATGGCGGCGACCCCGAGCATCCCGATCACGATGCCGAGCGCGTTGACGGCGGTGATGCGGTCACGTCGACCGAAGACGAACGCCACGCCCACGGCCGCCAGGGGAACCGCGGCGAGCAGCAGGCCCGTGGTCGAGCTGGGCAGCGACGTCTCGGCCGAGCCGAGGAAGTACCAGGGCAGCACGATCTCGACCACCGCGAACGCGGCGAGCGGCCGCCAGCGCCGCAGCACAGGCGCCAGTTCCCGACGGTAGGCGGCCAGCGGCAGCAGGATGAGCGCCGCGAGCAGCGATCGGCTCAGAACGAGCATCTCGGGGGTCAGCTCCGTGACCGCGACCTTGATGAACAGGTAGGGGATGCCCCAGATCAGCCCGAGGGCGCTGAAGAGCAGAAGGCCGCGTCGCGTCACTAACCCATCATGATGGGTGCGGGCGACATCTAGAACTTCAGTTTGTATGTCTCGACGAGTAGGTCGCGATACTCCGGCTTCACGCCCTCGAGATTGGTGGCGCTGAGGAGGAGCATCAGGTTGTCGGTGCGGGTGTAGAGGAGCAGGACGGCGGCCTCCGCTCCGGAGAGGTCGGGATCGATGCTGAAGAAGGCCTCGTCACCTAGCCCTGGAACCTCATCGAGCTCGTAGTAGATCGTCCCCTCGAACGACGAGCCGTTGCGGATGTCGGTCATGTACTGGATCGCGCCGTCGACCGAGTCGTATTCGCGATACTCGAGGTCCACCGTCAGGCCGAGGCCGGAATCGGTCTCGTTGTAGTCGCAGTTGTACAGCTTGCCGCCGAGGCCGCCCGTCTCGATGACCTGGGTCGCATCGTTGTCGGTGATCGGCACGCCCCACAGCGCGCCGATCTCGTCGTTGCTGAAGAGTGAGCAGTCGGTGTCGCTTCCGATGGTCTGCGGCGGGAGGCTGAGGCCGCCGTCCTCCTCGGCCGGCGCGCTCGACTCGGCAGTGCCGTCGGGCGTCTCCGGTGTCTCGGGTGCCGGGGTGCTGCAGCCGGTGAGTATCAGGACCGCCAGTGTGAAGGTGGCTGTAACGAGGAGGCTGGGGGCGGGAACACGCGAGCGCAGGGTCATGATCGCAGTGTATGGAAGCGGCATCGTCCGCTTCGATAGGGGAAAACCCCCAAACCCGTCAGCCGAACGTGCGGTGGAGCGCGGCCGTGCGACTCGACACACCCAGCCGTCGGTAGATCGTCTGGAGGTGATTCTCGAGGGTCTTCTCGGTGATGCCGAGATCGCCCGCAGCCTGCCGGATCGTCGCGCCCGTCTCCAGTGCGGCGAGCACCTGCCGTTGACGGGATGTCAGCAGTTCGCGGGCCTCGCGGGCCTCGCTCGCGCGGAGCCGTGCGAGCGTGACCCGCACCTGCCGGGCGACCTCCTCAGCCAGCGCCAGCTCGCGATCGGTGAAGTCGCTGTCGGCACGGAACACGGCGAGGGTCTCGACCAGCCCCTCATCAACGGTGAGCAGCGAGCCGATCTGATACTCGCCCCCGAGTGGCCGGTACACCTCGGCCCAGAGCCGCCGGGAATGCCACTCCGCCTCGGTGATCGTGTCGCTGATGCGCAGCGAGCCAGGCACGGGCGCGGCTAGCAGTTCGGCCACCAAGGGCACCTCCGCCAGATCGCGCGGCATGAGCGGCACGACGAACGGGATCGGTTCCGGCAGGTGATAGCCGCTCATCGCGCCGGTCGACAGGTCCATCGTCACCCAGCCGGCGCGCGTCGCGGGCATCACGTCGAACAGCACCTCCACGGCTCGCTCGCGCAGCCGTGCACGGGTGACCACCGAGGCGAGGTCGGCCGCGGCATCCAGCAACCGTCGGAGGTCGTGGGCAGTCAGGTCGCTCACGGGGCTATCGTGCGCTCACTCGGCGAGACTTTCCAGCACGTCGTTCGAGGGGGCGAAGAATGTGACCCCGGTCACGGCCCGGGACACATCGAGGATGCGGTCGTACGAGCCCTCCGGGTCGCCCACGAACATGCGGGTGAGCATCCGCTCGATCACCCACAGGTTGCGGGCGTATCCGATGAAGTAGGTGCCGAACTCGCCGTGCCCTGGGCGCCCGAAGGGCATGTTGTCGCGCAGGATGGCGTGCTCGACGCCCTCGTCGTCGACGATCGTGGTGAGCGACTTGTGCGACTTGCGCGGTGTGGTGTCGTCGAGCTCGACGTTGTCGAACTTGGTGCGCCCGACGATCTGCTCCTGCACTTCGACGGGCAGGGCGTTCCATTCGTCGAGGTCGTGCAAGTACTTCTGGATGACGACGTAGCTGCCGCCGGCGCCAGCCGGATCCTCGTCGCCGACCAGCGCCGCCTCGGCGCGGGCCGAGCCCATCGGGTTCTCGGTGCCGTCGACGAACCCGAGCAGGTCGCGGGCCTCGAAGTAGCGGAACCCGACCGTCTCGTCGACGACGGTCACCGCATCGCCGAGTGCGGCGAGGAGGAGTCGCTCCAGTTCGAAGCAGAGGTCGCCCCGCTCGGCACGGATGTGGAAGAACACGTCGCCCTGAGTCGCGAGCGCGCTGTGCTTGGCTCCGCGCACCTCGACGAACGGATGCAGGTCGGCGGGGCGGGGGAGGCCGGTGACGGCATCCCAGGCGTTCGCCCCGATCGCGACGACGCAGGAGAGCAGTCCGTCGAGGTCGCGGAAGCCCACGGACCGCACCAGACCACCGACGTCGCCGAGCACCGCGCGAACGCGTGCCGCGGCATCCGGGGCGTCGCTGAGAGCGACAGTGAGGAACACGGCGGACCGGGACAGGGGCGCATCGACACTCTGCGGTTCGATCGGGCTGGACTCGTTCACCCCGCCACGGTAGCAGCGCGAATCAGGCTCCCGCGACGCGCAGGCCCAGCCACGACGCGAGCGCGTCGAGCTCGTCGCGCACGGCCGATCCCACTACCGGCGTGAAGGGCGAGTCCTCGTGGATGGCGTGCACGATGAGGGTGCTGCGCTCGGGGTCGGCGGTGGCATCCACCTTGCCGATCAGCCTGTCGCCGTGAAGGATCGGCAGTGCGTAGTAGCCCCAGCGGCGCTTGGCCGCGGGCTTGTACATTTCGAGCGCGTAGTCGAAGTCGAACAGGTCGGCCATGCGTTTGCGGTCGCGGATGAGGGTGTCGAAGGGGGAGAGCAGCGCGGTTCTGGGTGAGAAGTCACGATCGAGAGCCTCGGGGTCGAGTCGCCACGCGCCGGTCAGCCCCTCGATCGTGGCGGCGACCCCGGCGTCGCCCACGCGCGTCGTCTCCACCGGCAGGTCGGGCGTGCGGTTGCGCACCACCCCCAGCGAGCGCAGGCGTCGCTCGTCGCGAATGCGCAGCGCCTCCTCGAGCGGCACGGTCGGAATGTCGGAGTGGTACACCCGCTCGGCGAGGTCCCACAGCCGATCGCGCCCGCTGCGACCCGCCACGGCGACCTCGCCCGACAGCATCAGGCACTGCAGCATCATCATGACGTTCCGGTTGTTGTTCCAGCCCGACGACGGCCACGCCACGATGCTGGTGTCCGGGATGCCGCGAGCCGTCAGCGGCCCGTCGGCCTCGAGCAAGTCCAGCACGTCGCCGCGGAACTCCTCGTTGTCGTCGAGCCAGCGGCGCGTCGATTCGCGCTCCGGGAACGCATCCATCTGCGCCCGGAACAACGCCAGGTCCTCCATCGGCCGCACGAGCAGGTCCAGGTCGAAGAGGCTGTGCTCTTCTTCGAGAGCCGCGGTGAGGTCGGCCGGTTCGTAAGCATCCCCGAGCCGGCTGAAGAGCAGCAGATCGGCGGTCGGCGCGATCGGGGCGGTCGGTTCGAGCTGCACGAAGGTCAGCTGCCGCACGACGTCGAGCAGGGTGTCGGGGCGGTGGGCGTCGAGCAGCTGCGCTCGCACGGCTATGCGGCGGGCATCCGTCTGGCTCAGCTCCACGACCACGACGCAGAGCCTAACGGCCGTGAGCGCGCCAGAAGAAACGTTTGGCCAGCTCGGTCGAGGCGATGTAGGCGAGGGTGATGAGAACGATGAGCCCGAGCAGCGCCGGGGGGATCGGTACGAGTTCGAGGAGGGGGGCGACGGGACTGTACGGCACGCCGATGGCCACGATCACCACGATGATGCTCGTCAGGATCACCCACCTGCTGGGGCGACTGAGGAAGAACGGAGCACGGGTGCGTAGCACGAACAGCACTCCGACCTCCGTGAGGATCGATCCGAGGAACCAGGCGCTGCGGAACTCGGGCGCCTCGGCATGGAACACCAGCCGCAGAAGCAGGAAGGTCGTCAGGTCGAACACCGTGCTGAGGGCGCCGAACATGAACATGTAGTTGCGGATGAGCCTGACGTTCCAGACCTGCGGCCGTTTCAGCTGCGGCTCGTCGACGGCGTCCGTCGCGATCGTGGTCGCGGGCAGATCGGTGAGCAGGTTGATGAGCAGGATCTGCCCGGCCAGCAGCGGCAGGAACGGCAGCGCGATCGACGCGATCGCCATGCTCAGCATGTTGCCGAAGTTGGCGCTCGTGGTCATGAAGATGTACTTCATGGTGTTCGCGAAGGTGCGCCGACCCTGTCGCACTCCGTCGAGCAGCACGCGCAGGTCTTTGTCGAGCAGCACGATCGCTGCGGACTGCTTGGCCACCGGCACCGCCGAGTCGACCGTGATGCCCACGTCGGCGGCATGCAGCGGGGGAGCGTCGTTGATGCCGTCACCGAGATAGCCGACCACGTGACCGGCGGCGCGGAACGCGCGCACGATGCGCTCCTTCTGCACCGGGTTGAGGTCGCTGAAGACGTGTACGGGCAGCACGCGTTTCGCGAGAGCGTGGTCGCCGATCGCGTCGATCTCGCGCCCGGTCAGGGTCAGCGTGGTGTCCAAACCCACCTCGCGGGCGATGTGGGCGGCGACGAGGTGGTTGTCGCCCGTGATCATGCGCACGGAGACACCGCTCGCGGCGAGCTCCGCCAGAGTGGATGCCGCATCCGCTTTGACGGGGTCGGCGAACGTCAGCAGTCCCACGAGCGTCATCCCCGCCTCGTCTGCGGCGGTCGCGGACATGGCACCGGGCATCGCGCGGGTGGCGAGCCCGAGCACGCGGTAGCCACCGTTGCTGAGCTCTGCGAACCGTTCCTGAAGTCCTGCCGCCACCGTCGACAGGGGCACTGTGCCGTCCGCGGTGACGGCGGTTGCGCACACGGCGAGGACCGAATCGAGGGCACCCTTCGTGATGAGGAGCGGTTGCTCGCCGGGGTGCGGTGTCACCAGCAGGCTCATCCGCTTGCGCTGGAAGTCGTAGGGCAGCTCATCGAGGGCGACGGCGTCGGTGGGCAGGGGATGCGCCACCAGGATGGCCCGGTCGATCGGGTTGCGCCATCCGGACTGCAGGCCCGCGTTGAGGGCGGCCCACCGTGCGACCTCGTCGCTGTCGGCGCCCTCCAGATCGGTCGCCGAGCCCAGCACGATCTCGCCCGCGGTCATCGTGCCGGTCTTGTCGGAGCACAGCACGGTCATCGAGCCGAAGTCTTCGATGGCGTCCAGCCGGCGCACGATCACCCGCTCGCGGGCCATCATGCGCGCACCCTGCGCGAGGCTGATGCTGACGATCGCGGGCAGCAACTGGGGTGTCAGGCCCACGGCGAGGGCGAGGGAGAACAGTACCGAGTCGATGAGGGTGCGGTTGAGCAGCAGATTGATGACGAAGATCGCGATGACGAAGACGACCATCAGGCGGGTCAGCAGCAGCCCGAACGACGTCATGCCCTTCTCGAACCCGGTCTGCGGCGGGCGCGCTGACAGGCTCGCCGAGATCGACGCCAACTGGGTGTGACCTCCCGTGTTCACGACGAGCAGTGTGCCCTCACCGCTGGAGACGTGGGTTCCGAGGAACACGCTGTTGGTTCGTTCTGGGATCGTCGCGTCGGATGACACGGTGCCAGGCTGCTTCTCGGCGGGGAACGTCTCGCCCGTCAGTGCTGACTCGTCGACGGTAAGGGCAGTCGATTCGAGCACGATGCAGTCGCCGGGTATCAGATCACCGGCTCGCACCAGGGCGATGTCGCCGGGCACGACCGCGCTCAGCGGCACCTCGACCTTCGAGCCGTCGCGGATGACCGTGGACTGCACTTCCACCGTCGCGAGCAGTGCCCGCATCGCGCGGCCGGCACCGCGCTCCTGTGCGAACCCCAGCAGACCGGAGAGCACGAGGATGACGAGGATGATCGCGGAATCGGTCCAGTCTCCGAGGGCCCCGGAGAGCACGGTAGCGGCGATGAGGATGATCTCGATGGGGTTGAGGAATTGGCGCGCCAGCAGTGCCCAGGGCGACGCATCCCGCTGGGTGTCGAGACGGTTCGGCCCGACCCGCTCGAGCGTCTGCGCGGCCGCCGCCGCGCTCAGGCCGGAACGTGTGGTGGCCAGCAGGTCGAGCAGGTCCTGTTCATCAGTGCCCCAGAACTGGTCGGCGTGCGGGTGCGCGGTCGCGGGGGAGCCGTCGGTCGAAACGGTCATGGACTCTCCTCGGGAATGGATCGTGCCAGTCCACGCCCATTCTCGTGCGCCCGGAAGGGCCGAAGGACCCGCGCTGGGAGATTCCGCACCGCCTTCGTCGTCACTCCCGCTCGCTTAGCGAGCTCCCCGATTCTCATGTGCATCACGTTAGACCTTGCCCCCAAGGGCAAGGTCAAGCGACGATCGGAACATGAACCCATCGCTGCACATCACCGGCGACACGGCCGCCGACGCCCTTCTGTCGGATGACCCGCTCGCCCTGCTCATCGGAATGCTGCTCGACCAGCAGGTGCCGATGGAGACGGCGTTCGCCGGTCCCGCGAAACTGCGCGACCGTCTGGGACGCCTCGATCCGGCCGAGATCGCCTCCTACGACGCAGACAAGATGGTCGATGTGTTCCGCATCTCGCCCTCGATCCACCGCTTTCCCGGTTCGATGGCCGGGCGGGTGCAGGCGCTGTGCGAGGCGGTCGTCAGCGACTGGGGCGGCGAGGCATCCGCCGTCTGGACCAAGGGCAACCCCGACGGAGCCGAGGTGTTCTCGCGACTCAACGCCCTGCCCGGGTTCGGCGAGCAGAAGGCGAAGATCTTCCTCGCGCTGCTGGGCAAGCAGTACGGATTCGAGGGTGCCGGCTGGCGCGAGGCCGCCGGCGACTACGGCACGGCGGGCTCATGGCGCTCCGTGGCCGACATCGTCGACGCCGAGTCGCTGACCAAGGTGCGCGAGTTCAAGCGGGCCGCGAAGGCGGCAGCCAAGAAGTGACCACCGCACGCGAGATCGTGGATGCGCTGGGCCTCGAACCCAATCAGACCTGCGGTTATGTGCGGGTCACCTTCGGTAGCCCGCTGCAGCTGCCCGCCGGGACCCTGCCGCACCCCTACACCGCGGCTCGCCCGCTGGGCTCAGCCCTCTACTTTCTCGTGGCCCCGGAGGCTCCCGTGCGCCTGCACCGCATCGCGAACGACCAGCTGTACCACTACTACGCCGGCGACCCGCTCGACCTGGTGCTCATGCTGCCCGACGGCAGCACCGCGCAGCATGTCGTGGGCGGCGATGTGCTGGCGGGCGAGGTTCCGCAGTTGCTGATCCCCGGCGGAACCTTCCACACGGCGCGCGTACGCGGCGAGTGGTTCTTCGGTGGCAGCACCGAATGGCCGGGTGTGGTGCCTTCCGACGTGGAACTCGGCGACTCTGACGCTCTGGCGCAACGGTTCCCGGATGTCGCCGAGCAGATCCGCACCTATCCGGTGCCCAGCCGATAGCATTCTCGTGCGCACGCGACGGCCGCTGCGCTGGAGGGAACCATGCGCATCGGATTTGCGATCCTGAGGGTGGCGGCCGCAGCCGCCGGAGTTGCAGCCATTGTCGGTCAGCTGATCACGAGTCTCGACTTCTGGGGCAAGAACAATGTCACGAACATCCCGCTGGTGGTCACCAACTTCTTCAGCTTCTTCACGATCCAGTCGAATGTCGCGGCGGTCGTGGTGTTCCTGATCGGTGCTGCCCTTCTGGTCACGCGCACCGGCGATGACCCGCAGTGGTTCAACACGCTTCGCGCCAGCGTCGTGACCTACATGGTCGTCACCGGCATCGTCTACAACCTGCTGCTGCGCAATGTGCCCCTGCCGCAGGGCGCGACCCTGCCGTGGTCGAACGAGATCCTGCACGTTGCCGTGCCGATTCTCATGCTCCTCGACTGGATCTTCACCCCGGGTCGAATGGTGGTGCCGTGGCGCAAGCTCTGGATCATCGTGATCTACCCGATCGTCTGGGTGGTGTACACGATGATCCGCGGCCCGCTCACCCCCAACGAGATCACGGGCGAGTCGTACTGGTACCCGTACCCGTTCCTCAACCCCGACACCTCGCCGAATGGCTACCTGTCGGTGAGCTTCTACGTCGTGCTCATCGCACTCGTGATCGTCGCCGTCGGCGCCGGCATCGCGTGGATCAGCCGCAGGAAGCCCATCCTGAAGTAATCCTCCGGTTAGTAGGCTGGGCGGCATGACTCTGCCGTTTCCCGACCCCCTGGCCAACCTCATCTTCTGGGGCGTCGTCGTCCTACTGGTGATCGTCGTGCTCGTCACGATCCTGCGCGGCATCAAGGTGGCCAAGCCTGACGAGGCGATCATCGTCACGTCGCGCCAGAAGCGGGTCAAGGGGCAGGACGACCCGCTCGCGGAGACCGCCGGGCAGCGCGTGGTCTTCGGGTCGCGAGTGTTCGTCAAGCCGATCGTCGAGGCGTTCTTCACGCTCAGCCTGCGCAGCCGTCAACTCAACGTGCAGGCGACCGCGCAGACGAAGGATGCGATCACCATCAAGGTGAACGCCGTGGCCGTGGTCAAGGTGGGGGGATCGGAGTCGATGGTGCGGGCGGCCGCGCAGCGGTTCCTCAACCAGCAGGACCAGATTGAGACATCCACCGAAGAGGTTCTGAGCGGTTCGGTGCGATCGATCGTCGGTCAGTTGACTGTCACTGAGATCATCACGAACCGGTCCGCGCTGCAGGGTCAGGTGCTCGAGGCAGTGCGTGACTCCCTCGACGTGCAGGGCCTGCAGATCGACACGCTGCAGATCAAGGAGATCGACGACGACAACGGGTACATCCGCGACCTCGGCCGCGCTGAGGCGGCCCGAGTGAAGCAGGTCGCTGAGGTGGCCGAGTCGATTGCTCGTCGCGCATCCGAGGAGGCTCGCATCGCCGCGGACCAGGCGGTCGCCGAAGCTCAGCGGGCTCTCGACCTGCGCAACGCGGAGATCCAGAAGGAGACCGACAAGGCGCGAGCCGAGGCAGCCGCGGCAACGCCCCTCGCCGCTGCGATTGCTCAGCAAGAGGTCATCGCCCAGGAGGAGATCAACGCCGGCAAGCGCGTGGGTCTTCGCAAGCAGGAGCTCGACGCCGAGATCCGTGCGGTGGCGGATGCCGAGGCCTACGCCGTGCAGAAGAACGCCGAGGCCTCTGCTGCCGCTGCGGTCGCTGCCGCCAACTCCGACCGCGACGCGCGCCGCGCGGCCGCCGAGGCAATCGAAGCCGAAGGTATCGCCGAGCGCAACCGTCGTCGGAGCGCCGCAGAGGCTGTGGAGGCCGAGGGTGTCGCCGAGAAGGCCCGCCGTATCGCGGCAGCCGAAGCACTCCAGGCCGAGGGTGAAGCGGAGGCCGCCTCGATCCGCGTCAAGGGAAACGCCGAAGCCGAAGCGACCCGTGCCAAGGCCGATGCGCTGGAGGAGCGGGCAGACGACCTCCTGCGTCAGCAGGTCATCGGGCAGCTGCCCGAGATCGTACGTGCGGCATCCGAGCCCCTGTCGGCGATCTCGAACCTCACGGTGATCTCGTCCGACGGATCAGGCACCGAGCAGGTCGGTCAGAACGTGGCGTCGCAGTTGGTGACGGCCAACCAGATCATGAAGGATCTGGTGGGCATCGATATCTCGCAGATCATCACTGGGCGAGCGACCGGCCGGGCGATCGGTGAGGGACGTCTCGAGGCTGAGGCGCAAGCAGCCAAGCCGAAGACGTCAGCCCCCAAGGCTGCGCCAAAGCACGCCCCCACCGAGCCCGGGGCTTAGTCCTTGCGCTTGGACGCGGCCTTGTCCTTCTTGTCCTGACGCTTCTCCTTGAGGCTCTTCGAGGCGGCGGTCTTCGTCGTGGTCTTCTTGGGTGACTTGTCGGCCATGGTCAGCTCCTCCTGAGCGAATGCTCACGAGCGGGATGCTCGTACCCCGACCTTACGCCAGGGCGGCTGGCGGTGTCAGTCGCGACCGAGCAGCTTATCGATCTCGCGACGCTCGCGCTTGGTAGGTCGGCCTGCCCCGCGGTCGCGCCGGGGGAGCAGGGCCGTCTCCTCGGGAGTGGGCAGAGGCGGCGAGTTGTCGACGTAGCTCTCCACCGCGACCGTGGCCGCGACGCGCTTGACAAGGGTCTCGCGCACGACGAGCACCCGGTCGAAGCCCGAGATCCGCACCCGCACCTCGTCACCCGACTTCACCGACTGGGCAGCCTTGGCCCGCTCGCCGTTGACTCGAACGTGCCCCGCTCGGCACGCGGCGGTGGCGAGCGACCGGGTCTTGAAGATGCGCACCGCCCAGAGCCACTGGTCGACCCGAGCGCTTCCCTCCGCCACCGTCAGTACCAGCCGGTCGACTGCGAGTGGGCCCACGCGGAGCAGGGTGACCCGTAGCGGCCGTCGATGTAGAGCAACCCCCACATCACCTGCGTCTCGTAGTTGGTGCGCCAGTCGGCCGCGTAGTTGCCCATCTTGCTGCCCGGTAGAGACTGCGGGATGCCGTAGGCGCCGCTGGACGCGTTGTACGCGTTGGTTCGCCACCCCGACTCGCGATTCCACAGCCACAACAGGCAGGAGTTCTGGTCAGAGCCAAACCCCCAGGCGGCGAGCTGGGCGAAGGCGAACGCCTGCGCCGCGGCAGGGTTGTTGACGTCGCTGCCAGGCACCGAGAACCCGCCCCCGTCGTCCGACCCGGAGTTGTTGTCGGCCGACTGCGCGATGCGGTACTGGCGCTCGAGCTCTGCCGTCGTGTTCTTGAGTGCGGCGAGCTGTTGGTACGCCTGCGACAGTGTGGCCTGCTGCTGCGCGAGGGCGGCGTCCGCCGCATCGGCGGCGGCCTGGGCCACCTGAGATCGCGACGTCGCCTCGGCGGCGAGCCGGTCGCGTTCCTCACGGGCGAGTGCCGCCTGGTCGGCGAGTGCGGTCGCCTCGTTCAGATCGAATCGAGCGCCAGCCAGCACATCGACGACGGTGCCGCCGACCTGGTCGAGCGCCCCCAGGCGATCGAGCAGATCTCCGGATGCCCCGTCCAGCAGCAGCGCCGACGTCAGGTCCCGGTTGCCGGAGCGGTAGAGCGCGGCGGCGATCTGGGCGGCCCGGGTCGCGGACTGGGTCGAGCGGGCGGCCGCGTCATCCGCTCGTCGATCGAGTGAGTTGGCGCGGGCGGTCGCCGTCACGAGGGCGGCCTGCGCTGCGTCAGCCTCGGTGCCCCGCGCTACCGCCTCGTCGCCGAGGGCGGCCGCCTGGCTCTGCAGATCGTCGAGCACGGCCTGCAGGGTCGCGATCGTGGCCGCGGTCGCTGACTCGGAACTGCGGGCAGCCTCGATCTCGTCCCACGTCGGGATGTCAGCGGCCGAAACGGGCTGGCCGGGTGTCAGCACCGTGAGCGCGAGCAGCAGGCTGGCGACGGCGGCCGTCACCATCACAGTCCTTCGTCGCTTGCCCATACCTCAAGGCTAGGCACTTCCGTTGAGAAAGTGAATGGTGTGACTGGTGTGACTCGTGGGATCGACTAAGCCGAGGCCAGCTCGGTCTTCCAGCGCACCAGCTCCCGCACCGTGCGGCTGCGGTCGGTGGCCAGCTGCGCCATGGCGTCCTCAGGTACGAAGAAGTTCACCGCGAGAAAGCCCCGCACGGTCTCAGAAGGGTCGGTGACGAGCGAGCGCAGCACGTCGCACGGGGTGTTCTCGTTGCGGGCCACGCAGGCGCGCACCCCGTCGTCCGAGTCCCGGGCGAGCGCCTCGAACACGTCGGCCGGGGTGTGGTTGTCCAGGGCCACCCGCTCACGGATCTTCGGGTTCGGGTCAGTGGCAAGCAATCGCAGTCGCGCGATCTTGCTCTGGGTCATCACCGGCGACGGATGCAGCACCGCGGCCTGCTCCGCCGTGAGCATCGCGGGCGCCATGGCCCTCATCTGCGCGAGCTGGGCCGGGGTGTTGAAGCGGATACACGACATGCGACAACGCTAAACGGAGGCTACGCGGTGACGGCCGATTCCTTGCGGCGCGGCGGCCACGGCACGATCGGCGAGGTGGTCGCCTGGTAGTCCGCGTACTCGGGGTACTTCGAGCGCGTGATCTCCTCGGTGAAGCGCGTCGAGCCGATGAACAGGATCGTGAGCAGCACCGCGCCCAGCACGGTCCACTGCAGCAGTGACCCGGCCGCAATCGCGCCGAACAGGAACAGCGCCCACCACTGGGCCTGCTCGAAGAAGAAGTTCGGATGACGCGAGAAGCGCCACAGGCCCGTCGTCAGGAACCGCGGCCTGAAGTCCGCTCCACCCGCCTTCTTCGCGTTCTGGAACACCCACTGCTGCTGGTCGGCGACGGTCTCACCGATCAGCAGACCCAGGAACAGCAGCGCCACGACGACGTCGAGCACGCCGAAGCCGCCCTGGTTCTCGTAGGCGGTCAGCGCGGGCAGAGCGATCAGCACGAGGATCAGGTTCTGGTACAGCACGATGAAGAGCAGGTTGAAGACCTCGAACTGCCAGCCCTTCATGCGCGAACGCAGGATCGGCCAGCGGTAATCCTCGGTGCCGGAGTATCCGCCCTTGCGCGCGAAGTTGAACGTCAGGCGTGCGCCCCAGAGCGTCACGAGGATCGCCATGATGGTGAGCCGGGCATCCGCGAGGCCAGCGAAAGCGGCGAAGATCCACACGTAGACGACGGGAACGATCGACCACAGACGGTCGACCCAGGAGTGCTCCTTGGTGATGAGCGAGGTGATCCAGACGAAGGCGCAGACGACGCCCGCAACGATGAGGACGAGAACGAGAGGGGTCATTGAGGCATCCTATTGCTTCCGACGCGTCACTAGACTTTGCACTCGTGGGAGCAATCAAGGGCAGCGAAGTGTCGGGCCGAGTGCTCACGGTGCCCAATCTGCTCAGCTTCGTGCGACTGGCCATGGTTCCGGTCTTCCTGGTGCTCGTGCTAGACGGACAGGATGCGCTCGCGCTGCTCGTGCTGGTGATCTCCAGCCTCACCGACTTCCTCGACGGATACATCGCCCGTACGTTCAAGCAGATCAGCCGCCTCGGTCAGCTGCTCGATCCTGCGGCCGATCGGCTCTTCATCTTCGCGGCGCTGATCGGGCTCGCGGCCCGCGGCGTGATTCCGTGGTGGCTGTTCGCGGCGATCGTCGGGCGCGACATCCTGCTGCTGATTCTCGGCATCGTGGCCGCCAACTTCGGTTACGGCCCGCTGCCCGTTCACCACCTCGGCAAGGTTGCCACTGCCTGCCTGTTCTACGCGTTGCCGATCCTGATGCTCGGTCAGGCGTTCCCGGATGCCGCGTGGCTCACCAACCCGCTCGGCTGGGCCTTCGCGCTCTGGGGTGCCTTCCTCTACTGGTGGGCCGGCGCGATCTATCTGATCGAAACGAGCCGACTTCTGAGAATTCCCCGGGTCGAGCCGGCCACCGAATCAGATACGCTGGGGAGCTAGGGAGGATCGCGATGGTTGATTCCGGGAATTTGGGTCACGCCGCCGATGATGTGCCTCCGAGCGGTGCGTCGGCTGGGGGGCCCAACGACGACGCGACGGTGCACTACGGCGATGAGTTCGCCGCGCAACTGGCGGCTCTCGACGGGGGAGTGTCGAGCGAAGAGGTCGACGCCATTGCTGCGCTGCCGTCCGGTTCAGCACTGCTGGTCGTGCGCCGCGGACCCAACGTGGGCGCGCGCTTCCTGCTCGACGCCGATGTGACGACGGTCGGGCGTCATCCCGAGGCCGACATCTTCCTCGATGACGTGACCGTGTCACGACGGCACGCCGAGTTCCTGCGGCACGGCACGGCCTTTCAGGTGAAGGATCTCGGATCCCTCAACGGCACCTACTTCGACGGTGTTCGCATCGACACCGCCCTGCTCAGCGACGGCGCCGAGGTGCAGGTCGGCAAGTTCCGCCTGACGTTCTACGCGTCGCGCTACGATCTCGCGCACCTGGCTGGCCGGTAGTGGCGCGCGTTGCTTCCCAGGCACGGGTGCCTGGGGGTCCCGCCCTTCTCAGCATCGGGCAGGTGCTCGCGAAACTGAACCCGGAGTTCCCCGACCTCACGCCCTCCAAATTGCGGTTTCTGGAGGAGCGGCAGCTCGTAGCCCCCGCGCGCACCGACTCGGGCTATCGCAAGTTCTCGCCCTCCGACATGGATCGACTGCGGTTCGTGCTCACCATGCAGCGCGACCACTACCTGCCGCTGAAGGTCATTCGCGGTTATCTGGCCGAGCTCGACGCCGGGCGTACTCCCGAGCTGCCGGGCGGTGCCGTGGCGTCACCCTCGATGCTGTCGTCGGAGCGTCGCTTCACCCGCGAGGAGCTCATCCGCGAATCGGGCGCCAACGCCATGCTGCTGGGGGATGCGATCAGCGCCTCGCTCATCATGCCCGCCGACGTCTTCGGTGAGGACTCGCTCTCGGTGCTCAAGGCACTCGTCGAACTGCAGCGTTCGGGTATCGAACCGCGACACCTGCGCGGTTTTCGTGCGGCCATGGAGCGCGAGCTCGGGCTCATCGAGAACGCCCTCATGCCCGTCTCGCGGCGCAAGGATGCCTCGAGCCGTGCCCGCGCTGCCGAGATGGCCCGGGAGATCGCCGGCCAACTCGAAATTGTTCGCAGCAGTCTGATCCGATCCGCACTCACACGGCTCGATTCGTAGTACCGTCGAACTCACGTCGCGACACGCCCGGCCGATGACGGGCATCGGCACTCGGGCGTGAGTACCGTGGGGTTGCACGCAACACTAAGTGTCAACTTCAACATGAAGGTTAGAGGGGCAAGGCCATGAGCGAACTCAGCCGTAGCGAGGAACCCCGCTACGATGACGGCCTGCTCTTCACCGACGGTCTTCCCGATCTGGATGACGCTGCCGGTTACCGTGGCGCCATCGCGGCCCGCGCGGCCGGCATCAGCTACCGCCAGCTGGACTACTGGGCCCGCACCGGACTCGTGGAGCCCACGGTGCGCGGAGCGGCCGGTTCGGGGTCGCAGCGCCTGTACGGCTTCCGCGACATCCTCGTGCTCAAGCTCGTCAAGCGTCTGCTCGACACCGGTATCTCGCTGCAGCAGATCCGTGTCGCCGTGAACCAGCTGCGCGAGTCGGGCATCAACGACCTCGCCCAGACCACGCTCATGAGCGATGGCGCGAGCGTCTACCTGTGCACCTCGAGCGACGAGGTCATCGACCTCGTCAGCCGCGGTCAGGGCGTGTTCGGCATCGCCGTGGGCAAGGTTCTGCGCGAGGTCGAGCACGACCTGGTGGAGCTCGACTCGGTTCCCGGCGAGGACCCGATGGACGAGCTGGCCCGCCGTAGGGCCGTCAAGGCCTCCTAACCCGGGGATGCCTCGCGCCGGGCATCCGCGCCGTCGCCGCTAGCCGGCAGCGCCGCGCTGCTCGCCGCTCCCGCTTCCCTGCTCTTTCCGGTGCTTCCCGGTTCTTCCCCGTTCCTCCTCGTTCTTCCCCTTTCGCGGATCAGGAGATCGGCCCGGACGCGCCGCTCGACAAGTTCGACGGCGGCGTGTTGCGCAGATCTCCTGATCTGCGAGAAGGTGACGGGAGCAGCGGCTACGGGAGCAGCGGCGGGACCGGAGCCGCGCTGGGCAGCCGTGCTGGGCAGCCCGTAGGCAGCGTCCGCTAGACGGGGTCGTTGGCGAATTCGCCGATGCGCGCGGCGCGCATGACGCGCTCGAGAAGCTGGTCGAAGTTGCGCGCCATCTCCTGCGCGCTCTCGCCTGGCCAGACGTGCAGCGGCTTGGCGGCACCTTGAGCCTGCTGCAGCGACGTGCGCTCCGGCAGCTGGGGGCTCAGCACGAGCGGCCCGAACATGTCGCGCAACTCCTTGATGCGGAACTGGTGCTCGAGTGACTGCGACCGCAGCCGGTTCACGATGATGCCGAGCGGCTGCAGTCGGGGCGAGAGCCCGCGACGGATCTCCTCGATGGCACGCAGCGCGCGGTCGGCGGCGGCCACGGAGAACAGCCCGGGCTCGGTGACGATCGTGACGCGGTCGCTCGCGGCCCACGCGGTGCGGGTGAGCGCGTTGAGTGATGGCGCGCAGTCGATGAGTACGAGGTCGTAGTCTGCCTCGACGTTGGCGAGCGCCTCCTCGAGCTTCCAGATGTCCCGGATGCTGGGGTGCGGCCCGTCGAAATTGATCGCGCTGGGCGATCCGATGAGCACGTCCACCTTTCCCGGACGACCCTTGGTCCATCCGCTCGGAGCGATCGCGGCGCGCACGATCTTCTCCTTGGGAGAGGCGAGAACATCCGCGACATTGAGGTGACCGGCGACCTCGATGTCCATACCCGTCGAGACGTCGGATTGCGGGTCGAGATCGACCACGAGGGTCCGCAAGCCTTTGGCGAATGCGGCCGAGGCGAGCCCGAGCGTCACGGTGGTCTTTCCCACGCCCCCCTTGAGGGAGCTGACGCTGAGTACATGCACGAGTAACGACGATACCTTCACTACTCTTAAAGAACCTAAATCCTGACCTCCGATCGGGCCCTGCTGGGTGAATTGCCAGTGTTCGCGCGCCCTAGGCTTGACGCACGTACGAAAGGACCGGATGTTCACGAAGATTCTCGTAGCCAACCGCGGTGAGATCGCCATTCGAGCGATGCGCGCAGCATTCGAACTGGGTGCCAAGACGGTGGCGGTGTTCCCGTACGAGGATCGCAACTCCATGCATCGGTTGAAGGCCGACGAGGCCTACCAGATCGGCGAGAAGGGGCATCCGGTTCGGGCCTATCTTGATGTCTCGGAGATCATCCGCGTTGCGAAGGAGTCGGGCGCCGACGCGATCTACCCGGGATACGGATTCCTGTCGGAGAACCCCGATCTCGCCCAGGCCGCTGCCGACGCCGGTATCACCTTCATCGGGCCGCCGACGCGCGTGCTGGAGATGGCGGGCAACAAGGTCACGGCCAAGGAGCACGCCATCGCCGCGGGTGTTCCTGTGCTCAAGTCGACCCCCGCATCAAAGGACATCGAGGAGCTTCTCGCGGGGGCGGTCGAGATCGGCTTCCCCATCTTCGCGAAGGCCGTAGCCGGCGGTGGCGGCCGGGGTATGCGCCGCGTAGACAAGGCCGAGGATCTGCGTGAGGCCCTTGAGGCAGCAATGCGCGAGGCCGACAGCGCGTTCGGTGACCCCACCATGTTCCTCGAGCAGGCGGTCGTGCGTCCCCGACACATCGAGGTGCAGATCCTCGCCGACTCGCAGGGCGAGACCGTGCACCTGTTCGAGCGTGACTGCTCGGTGCAGCGCCGTCACCAGAAGGTCATCGAGATCGCGCCGGCGCCCAACCTCGACGAGACGACCCGTCAGGCGATGTACCGGGATGCGATCGCCTTCGCCAAGTCGATCGGTTACGTCAACGCGGGCACCGTCGAGTTCCTCCTCGACACCGCGGGGGAGCGCAAGGGCCAGCACGTCTTCATCGAGATGAACCCGCGCATCCAGGTCGAACACACGGTCACCGAGGAGGTCACCGACGTCGACCTGGTGCAGTCGCAGATGCGCATCGCCTTCGGACAGTCGCTCAAGGAGCTGGGACTTCAGCAGGAGAACCTGCATCTGCGCGGTGCCGCCCTGCAGTGCCGCATCACGACCGAGGATCCGGCCGCGGGATTCCGCCCCGACACGGGCAAGATCACGACCTACCGCTCGCCCGGCGGCGCGGGCATCCGCCTCGACGGTGGCACCGTTGCGGCCGGCGCGCAGGTCTCGCCGCACTTTGACTCGATGCTGGTCAAGATGACCTGCCGTGGCCGCGACTTCGCGGCAGCCGTCGTGCGCGCGCGCCGCGGCCTCGCCGAGTTCCGGCTGCGCGGCGTGACGACCAACATCCCGTTCCTCCAGGCTGTGCTCGACGACCCCGACTTCATCGCTGGCGACCTCAGCACCTCGTTCATCGAGGAGCGCCCGTGGCTTGTGCGCGGACGCCAGTCGAAGGACCGCGGCACCAAGGTGCTCAACTGGCTCGCGGATGTCACGGTCAACCGCCCCTACGGCGACGGTGCCGGTCTCATCAGCCCCGCCCTGAAGCTGCCGGTGGTGGACCTCGACGCTGCAGCACCCGCGGGTTCGCGCCAGCGGCTCCTCGAACTCGGCCCGGTGGGTTTCGCGACCGCCCTGCGCCAGCAGACTGCGCTTGCCGTCACCGAGACCACCTTCCGGGATGCCCACCAGTCGCTTCTGGCCACCCGGGTTCGCACCAAGGATCTCGTCGCGGTGCTGCCGCACGTCGCGCGCCTCACCCCCGAGCTGCTCTCGATCGAGGCGTGGGGTGGGGCGACCTACGATGTCGCCCTGCGCTTCCTCGGTGAGGACCCGTGGGAGCGTCTGGGTGCCATGCGCGAGGCGCTGCCCAACGTGGCGCTCCAGATGCTGCTGCGTGGGCGCAACACGGTGGGCTACACCCCGTACCCGACCGAGGTCACCGACGCGTTCGTTCGCGAGGCGGCGGCCAGCGGTGTCGACATCTTCCGCATCTTCGACGCCCTCAACGATGTCGCCCAGATGCGCCCGGCCATCGACGCTGTGCTGGCCACCGGATCGACGGTCGCCGAGGTGGCGCTGTGCTACACGGCCGACCTGCTCGATCCCGCAGAGAAGCTCTACACGCTCGACTACTACCTGCGCCTCGCCGAGCAGATCGTCGAGTCGGGCGCGCACATCCTCGCCATCAAGGACATGGCCGGCCTGCTGCGCGCCGAGGCGGCGGCGACGCTCGTGAGCGCTCTGCGGGAGCGATTCGACCTTCCGGTGCACGTACACACGCACGACACGGCAGGGGGCCAGCTGGCCACGCTGCTGGCGGCCTCGCGGGCCGGTGCCGACGCGGTGGATGTCGCGAGCGCACCGATGGCGGGCACGACCAGCCAGCCGTCGGCATCCGCTCTCGTCGCGGCCCTCGCGCACACCGAGCGCGACACGGGCATCTCCCTGCAGGCGGTCTCCGACCTCGAGCCGTACTGGGAGGCCGTGCGCCACGTGTACAAGCCGTTCGAGTCGGGCCTGCCCGGGCCGACGGGGCGCGTCTACAAGCACGAGATCCCCGGCGGCCAGCTCTCCAATCTGCGCCAGCAGGCGATCGCTCTCGGCCTGGGCGACCAGTTCGAGAAGGTGGAGGACCTGTACGCGGCCGCCAACCAGATGCTCGGACGCCCGCCCAAGGTCACGCCGTCCTCGAAGGTCGTGGGCGACCTGGCCCTGGCTCTCGCTGCGGCCAACGCCGACCCAGCGGACTTCGAGCAGAACCCCGACAAGTACGACATCCCCGACTCGGTGATCGGCTTCATGGCCGGCGAACTGGGCGAGCTTCCGGGTGGCTGGCCCGAGCCGTTCCGCAGCAAGATTCTGAAGGGTCGCACCGTGAAGATCGGCGTCGAGCCGCTCGGTGCCGATGATGTTGCCGCCCTCGAGGGCGATTCGGCCGCGCGACGCTCGGCGCTCAATCGCCTACTCTTCGCCGCACCCACGAAGATCTTCGAGGCAAGCCGCGAACAGTACGGGGACCTCTCCGTGCTCGATACCGTCGACTATCTCTACGGCCTCCAGCAGGGCGCGGAGCACGTCGTGCACATCGGCACCGGCGTAAGCCTCTTCGTAGGTCTCGAGGCGATCGGCGAGGCCGACGACAAGGGCATGCGCACCGTGATGTCGACCCTCAACGGCCAGCTGCGTCCCGTGTTCGTGCGCGACAACTCCATCACCGTCGACACCAAGTCGGCCGAGAAGGCGGATGCCACCCGGCCCGGCCACGTCGCCGCGCCGTTCTCCGGCGTGGTCACCCTGCAGGTCGCCGAGGGCGACACCGTCGAGGTCGGACAGAGCGTGGCATCCATCGAGGCGATGAAGATGGAGGCGGCGATCACGGCGACGATCACGGGAACCGTCAAGCGTCTGGCTATCCCTGCAACCCAGCAGGTCGACGCGGGGGACCTGCTGCTCGTCATCGAATAGCCCACACGCGAACGCGGCTGAGTGCGAGTCACGATAAACTGGAGTGTTTGCACGAAAGGACCGTGGCCGTGGCTGCCAGAACCAAGAAGAGTGATACCGACGTTCTCGAGTCGGATTCCGGCGCGATCGTCGTACCCGAGGAGTCCGTCGAGAACCTGACCTTCACCGTTGCGCTACCCGTGACGGTGCACGAAACTCCGGCTGACGAAGCGGCCGTCGCGATCGACGATGTGCCCGTGAGCCCCGATGCGCTGGATGCCGCAGGCCCGAGCACCACCACCATCACCGTCGTGGCGAACGATGTCGCCGTGCATCCCGAGAACCTCGTCGAGGAGCCGCACATCCCGGCGCTGCCCGAACCGGACCAGGTCTACAGCCGCCGCGGTCGCCAGCGTGGAGAGGTCTCGGCCACCCCGGAACCGGCCGCGATGCTCACCGCCGAGCGCCTCATCGAGCAGGGGCGCAAGAAGCGCAAGCCGGCTCCCGAGGGATTCCTTCAGAAGCTCCTGTACGACGCCACGCTGCACCTCGTGAACGTGGGCGACTCGCTGCGCGTGCGCCAGCGCAAGGCCCTCGATGCCCGCATCGGTAAGCCACTGGAGGGCGAGGCGCGCTTCATCCCCGTGCTCACCCGCAAGGGCGGCGTGGGCAAGACCACCATCTCCACGCTGCTCGGCATGGCGATGGCCGACGTGCGCGAGGACCGGGTGATCGCTATCGACGCGAACCCCGACCGCGGCACCCTGGCCGAGCGCGTGACCAAGACCACCCGCGCGACCGTGCGCGACGTGGTCACGCGGGCGAGCTCCATTCAGGCGTTCAGCGAGTTCCAGACCCTGATCTCGCGGGATGACACCCGGCTCGACGTACTCGCCTCGGACGCCGACCCCATGGTGTCGGAGGCGTTCGACGAGCTCGACTACACGATCGTCGCCGACATGGCCGCCCGCTTCTACTCCGTCGTGATCACGGACTGCGGCACCGGAATCGTCCACTCCGTGATGCGCGCAACCCTCCAGCGTGCCGACGGCATCGTCGTCGTGTCCGGCGGCAGCGTCGACGAGGCCCGACTCGCCTCCGAGACCCTCACGTGGCTGGAATCCAACGGCTGCGCCGATCTGGTGAAGAACGCCGTTGTCGCCCTCAACACGTCGACGCAGGGCACCAACCTGGTCAAGCTGGAGGAGATCGAGGCCCATTTCCGTTCGCGCGTGCGCGAGATCGTGCGCGTTCCGTACGACCCCGCCCTCGCCACCGGCTCGACGATCCGCTACGACGAGCTCCGGCCGCTGACCCGGGAGGCTGCGCGGGAACTCGCCGCGCTGGTCGTCGACGGCCTGCCCGAGCACCGGGACGCCTGACTCGATGGCAGAACGAGCCATCCGCCTGTTCGGCGACCCCGTGCTGCGGTCTGTGTGCGATCCGATTCGACCCGGGGATGCCCGTGCGGTAGCTCTCGTGGATGACCTCCTCGAGACCGTCCGACTCCCGGGCCGTGCCGGTCTCGCCGCCAATCAGATCGGTGTCGCCCTTCGCGCGTTCAGCTACAACGTTGACGGGGAGGTGGGCTACGTGATCAATCCTGAGCTCGTCGAGGTGTCGGGGGAGCCCGACTTCGTCGAAGAGGGATGCCTGTCGGTGCCCGGCTTCTACTTCCCGCGCAACCGTTACCCGTTCGCGCGGGTGCGGGGCGTCGATCTCGACGGCAATCCTGTGGAACTCAGCGGCGAGGGCCTCATGGCGCAGGCACTTCAACACGAGGTCGACCATCTCGAAGGTCACCTCTACATCGAGGGACTCGCCCCTGAGACGAAGAAGGAGGCCATGCGGTTGATCCGCATGGCCCCCTGGTACTAGCAGTCACCCGCCTCAGTGGTTGAGGGAGATCCCCTCGGTCGCTGGCTGCTCCGCGTACATGCTCTCCACCTCGGTGGCGAAGTCCTGCATGATGACGTTGCGCTTGATGCTCAGCTTCGGGGTGAGGTGTCCACTCGCCTCGGTGAGGTCGGCATCCAGCACACGGAACTTGCGGATGGATTCGGCCCGCGAGACCTTCGCGTTCGCGGCATCCACCGCACGCTGGATCTCGGCAAGCACGGCCGGGTTGGTCGCTGCGACCTCCTGAGGCATGTGCGGGTCGAGGCCGTTGTTCTTCAGCCAGGCCGGCAGCATCTCCTCGTCGAGCGTGATCAGGGCCGACACGTAGGGCTTCTGGTCGCCGACGACGATCACCTGTCCGATGATCGGGTTCGCGCGGATCGGATCCTCCAGAGCGGCCGGGGCGACGTTCTTGCCACCGGCCGTGACGATGATCTCCTTCTTGCGGCCCGTGATCTCCAGGTAGCCGTCCTCGTCGATCTGTCCGATGTCGCCGGTCTTGAACCACTCGCCGTCGAAGACCTCCTTGGTCGCGGCGGGGTTGTTCCAGTAGCCGTCGAAGACGCAGACGCCCTTGGCCTGGATCTCGCCGTCGTCAGCGATGCGCACCGACACACCGGGCAGGGGAGGACCGACCTTGCCGATCTTGAAGTTCGACGGCACGTTCACCGACACCGGGGCGGTGGTCTCGGTCAGGCCGTAGCCCTCGAGAATCGTCAGGCCCAGGCTGCGGTAGAAGTGCCCGAGGCGCAGCCCGAGCGGCGCCGAACCCGACACCGCGTACTTGACGCGGCCGCCCAGCGCCGTGCGGATCTTGCTCAGCACCAGACGGTCGAACAGGGCGAACTGAAGCTTGAGCCCCAGCGGAACGTGCCCAGCGTCAACGGCCTTCGAGTGAGCGATCGCGACGTCGGCAGCGCGGCGGAAGATCTTGCCCTTGCCGCCGGCTTCGGCCTTCTGCTCGGACGAATTGTAGACCTTCTCGAACACCCGCGGCACAGCCAACAGGAAGGTCGGCTGGAACGACGCCATCGACGGCAGGAGCAGCTTCGTGTCGGGCTGGTGCCCCACCTTCACGCCGCCGTGCACCGCGAGTACGGAGATGAACCGGGCGAAGATGTGCGCGAGGGTGATGAACAGCAGCGTGCTCGAGTCGGGGTTCACGACCTCGGGGATCGCCTTCTGCGCGTTGCGGGTGAGCTCGACGAAGTTCGAGTGGGTGAGAATGCAGCCCTTCGGCTTGCCGGTCGTGCCCGAGGTGTAGATGAGAGTGGCGAGGTCGCTGCCCTTCGCGATCGAGCGTCGGCGCTCGATCTCTTCATCCTTGACGGCGGTGCCCGAGGCGGCCAGCTTGTCCAGGTCGCCGAGGTCGATCTGCCAGACATTGCGCACGGCCGGAACGTCGGCGCGGATCTCGTCGAATCGAGCGAAGTGGTCGGCGTTCTCGGTGATGATCCCCGTTGCGCCCGAATCGGTGAGGTTCCAGAGGATCTGGGAGGGGGCCGACGTCTCGTAGATCGGCACCAGCACCGCGCCGGCGTACCAGGTGGCGAAGTCGATCAGCGTCCACTCGTAGCGAGTCTTCGCCATCAGACCGATCTTGTCGCCGGGCTCCACACCGGAGGCGACGAGACCCTTGGCGAGGGCGATCACCTGCGCCTGGAACTCGGCTGCCGTCACGTCCCGCCAGCCGCCGTCGGCCGTGGGGATCGCGAACAGCGCACGATCGGGGGTGGCAGCGACCCTGGCAACGAGCAGGTCGGTGGCGTTGGCATTCGGATCCGCCTCAACGAGGGCGGGTACGTCGAACTGTTTCACGGCAACTCCTTTGGTACCGGTCGGGGTCATTCGTTCTACTCTAACCGGGCAGGCTGGGGGAAACCACGCCGTCGCGCCGCCGGTACACTCGATCACCGTGGATGCCATTGGGATTGATATCGGGGGGACCAAGATCGCCGGCGCGGTGGTCTCCGAGGATGGCGCGATCCTCGCCGAGGAGCGGGTAGCTACCGAGGCCGGCAGTTCCGCCGCCATCATCGATGCCGTCGTGGCCATGGTCGAGACTCTGTCGCAGGGGCGTCAGATCGAGGCGGCGGGAGTCGCCGCGCCCGGATTCATCGACGTCGATCAGTCCACCGTGTACTACACACCCAACATCAGCTGGCGCAACGAGCCGCTACGCGACCACCTGCGCGCTCGTCTCCCACTCGACATCACCATCGACAACGACGCCAACGCCGCAGGCTGGGCCGAGTACCGATTCGGCGCGGGGCGCACGGTCAGCGACATGACCATGCTCACTATCGGCACTGGCGTGGGCGGGGCGATCGTCAGCCGCGGCTCCCTGTTCCGCGGTGGATTCGGCGCCGGAGCCGAGCTCGGCCATTTGCGCATCGTTCCCGACGGTCTGCCCTGCGGATGCGGCGCGCACGGATGCATCGAACAGTACGGTTCGGGTCGTGCCCTGCTGCGCATGGCGAACGAGATCGCTGACGTCGGCGGGATAGGCCTCGCCCTGGCCGATGCCCGGCGCGAGCACGGACAGCTCGATGGTTCGATCGTCGGCGCACTCATCGCCGACGGGGACCCCGGGGCCGTGCATGCGCTCGAGCAACTCGGCAACTGGCTCGGCCAGGCCTGCGCGTCGCTGAGCGCGGTGCTCGATCCCGAGCTCTTCGTATTCGGAGGTGGCGTCGCCGTCGCCGGGGAGTTGCTCCTGGCGCCGGTGCGCGAGGCGTACCGTCAGCACGTGCCCGCCAAGGGATATCACCCCGAGCCGAACTTCGTCATCGCCGAGCTCGTCAACAATGCCGGAGTCGTCGGTGCCGCCGATCTGGCCCGTATTCACTCGCGTGCGCGCTAGAGTCGGCGCGCTAGAGTGGAAGCTCCCGGCCGGAGGTAGGTAGCGATGTTCTACTGGTTCATGAAGAACCTGGTCGCCGGCCCATTGGTCAAGACAGTGTTCCGGCCGTGGGTGACCGGCGCCGACAACATCCCGAAGACCGGCGCCGTGATTCTCGCGAGCAACCACCTCTCGGTTGTCGACTCGATCTTCCTGCCGCTGGTGATCGAGCGACGCATCTCCTTCCTCGCCAAGAGCGACTACTTCATGGGCCGCGGGGTCAAGGGCTGGGCGATCAAGAACTTCCTCAAGGGAACGGGCATGCTGCCCATCGACCGTTCGGGCGGCAAGGCCTCCGAGGCGTCGCTCAACACCGGTCTGAAGGTGCTGGCGCGGGGTGAAGTGCTCGGCATCTACCCGGAGGGCACCCGCAGCCCCGACGGCAAGCTGTACCGCGGGCGCACCGGAGTCGCTCGCATGATTCTCGAGGCCCACGTGCCGGTGGTTCCGGTCGCGATGATCGACACCGAGAAGGTCATGCCGATCGGCAGCAAGCTTCCCAAGGTGCGTCGCATCGGGGTCATCTTCGGTGAGCCGCTCGACTTCAGCCGCTTCGAGGGCCTCGAAAGTGATCGGTTCATCCTGCGCTCGATCACCGACGAGATCATGTACGAACTCAACCGCATCAGTGGTCAGGAGTACGTGGACATCTATGCGTCATCCATTCGGGAGAAGTTGGCCTCGCGGAGCCGGTAGCCTAGTTTGTCGGGCCATTGTCGGCCCACGCTCCCGCACCTAGAACCAGCGAAGGAACCTCTCGTGGTTGACCCGTCCGAACCTGTTGTGCACGCCGATCCCGCAGTGATCGCCGGTCTCGACTATTGGCGGACCCTTCCCATCAAGCAGCAGCCTGAGTGGCCGGACGCGGATGCCGTGGGCGCGGCATCGGACAAGATAGCGACCCTGCCCCCGCTGGTCTTCGCCGGCGAGGTGGACATCCTCCGTGAGCGCCTCGCTCGGGCCGCCCAGGGCGACGCGTTCCTGCTGCAGGGCGGCGACTGCGCCGAGACCTTCGCGGGCGCTACGGCGCAGCAGATCCGCGACCGGGTCAAGACGATCCTGCAGATGGCCGTGGTGCTCACCTACGGTGCATCCAAGCCGATCGTGAAGATGGGCCGCATGGCGGGCCAGTTCGCGAAGCCGCGCTCGAGCGACACTGAGACCCGCGGCGAGGTCACCCTGCCCGCGTACCGTGGTGACATCGTCAACGGCTACGACTTCACCCCGGAGTCCCGGCGTGCCGATCCCGCACGCCTGATCGAGGGGTACCACACCTCGGCGTCGACGCTGAATCTGGTGCGCGCGTTCACGCAGGGTGGCTTCGCCGACCTGCGCCAGGTGCACTCGTGGAACAAGGGCTTTGCCTCGAACCCGGCCAACCACCGCTACGAGAAGGTCGCCAACGAGATCGACCGGGCCATCAAGTTCATGGAGGCGGCCGGTGCCGACTTCGATGAGCTGCGCCGCGTCGAGTTCTACTCGAGCCACGAGGGCCTGCTCATGGACTACGAGCGCCCGATGACCCGCATCGACTCGCGCACGGGCACGCCCTACAACACGAGCGCCCACTTCCTCTGGATCGGTGAGCGCACCCGCGACCTCGACGGCGCGCACGTCGACTACTTCTCCCGTGTGCGCAACCCGATCGGTGTCAAGCTGGGTCCCTCGACGACCCCGGAGACGATGAAGCAGCTCATCGACAAGCTCGACCCCGAGCGTGAGCCCGGTCGTCTGACGTTCATCACCCGCATGGGCGCGGGCAAGGTGCGCGATGCACTTCCCCCGCTCCTCGAGGCGATCAAAGGCATGGATGCCACGCCGCTCTGGGTCACCGACCCGATGCACGGCAACGGGCTCACCACCCCCAACGGCTACAAGACCCGCAGATTCGATGATGTCGTCGACGAGGTCAAGGGCTTCTTCGAGGCGCACCGGGCGGCGGGAACGTACCCCGGCGGCATCCACATCGAGCTCACGGGCGACGACGTCACCGAGTGCCTGGGCGGATCCGAGCAGATCGACGAGGCCACTCTCGCGACGCGTTACGAGTCGCTCTGTGACCCGCGGCTCAACCACATGCAGTCGCTCGAACTCGCGTTCCTCGTGGCCGAGGAGCTCACGGCCTTCTGAGTCGGGCCACGACCTGGGTCTCGCGACCTGGCAACTACGACGAGAAGTTGACCTTGATCGTGCTGCCCTTGGGCTGATCGGTGTTCTCGTCGGGGTCGAGGTTGGTCACGGTGAACAGGCCAGGGGCGGCATCTGCGAAGAGGTTGTAGTCGAGCGAGAACCCGGCTTCCTCCAACTGCGGCTTGGCGTCTGCCCAGGTCAGCCCGATGACGTTGGGAACCGTGACCAGTTCGACGCCCTTCGAGGTGATCAGGTCGACGGTGTCGCCCGCGCGGATGACCGTGGCCCCGTCCACGCCCTGGGCGCGGATCACGTTGCCTTGCGGAACCGTGTCGCTGAACTCTGCCTGGTTGATTGCGCCCAGTTCCAAGCCCACCGCCTTGAGTTTGGCAGTGGCGTCATCCACCGACAGCCCCGCCAGGTCGGGCAGGGCACCCGCCGAGACGATCAGGGTCACGGGCTGCAGCTCGCCGTAGGTCGCCACCCCTGTGAGGCTTGACCCATCTCCCGCGAGGGCATCGATCACGGTGCCCTCGGCGACGGTCGCATCGAACTGACGAACGGTGTCCTTGAGGGTGAACGGGGCCGCCTTGACCGCGGCCGTGGCATCCGCCTCGCTCATCCCCGCGAAGGCGGGCACCGGGAGCTGCTTGGGCCCGGTGGAGAGCAGGAGCTGCACCGTCGAGCCCGGAGCCACACCCGTGCCGAACGGGGGGTCGGTGTTGGCAACCTGATCCACCGGGACCGTCGGGCTGTCAATCGTGCCCGTGGTCGGGTCGACGGTGAGGCCGAGCTCCTCGAGCGCGGCAGTGGCATCCGCGATCGACATTCCCGCGATGGAGTCGGGAATCGTGACGCGGGATCCGGGACCGGCGCCGAAGTACCAGCCGGTGCCGCCCGCCAGAAGAGCGATGACGGCGATGATCGCGAAGAGCACCCAACCGCGGCGTTTGCGCTTGGCCGCGGCGGTTGCCAGCTGTGCCGTGCTGTCTGCGGGCGCCAGGGCTGCCGCCGGTCGCAGTCGCGAGCCGATGACCTGCGTCTCGGCGGTCGTGTCGGCGGATGCGGCCGCGCTGGGCATGACCATGGTGCGCTGGGTCGACGTGGATGCCGTCGTCGGCAGCGCTGTCATGAGAGCGCTGTGGGTCTCGAAGAGATGGTCGAGCATGACGCGAGCATCCTTGGGACGCTGCTCAGGGTCGCGTTCGGTCGCCCAGAGCACTAGTTCGTCGAGTTCCGCGGGCACCTTGGGGTTCTTCGCGCTCGGCGCGGGAACGGAGTCGTTGGCGTGCTGATAGGCGATCTGCATAGGCTGCTCGCCCTTGAACGGCTGCTCACCGACGAGCATCTCGTACATCATGATGCCGACCGCGTAGATGTCGCTGCGGGTATCGGCAATGCCGCGGGTCACGAGTTCGGGGGAGAGGTAGGCGATCGTGCCCAGCAGTGCCGCCCCCGTGGCCGTGTTGGCGGATGCCGCGCGCGCCAGCCCGAAGTCGCCGATCTTGATGCGCCCGTCGTCGGCGAGCAGCACATTCTCCGGCTTCAGGTCGCGGTGGACGATTCCCGCCTTGTGCGCGGCGGCGAGACCCGCCAGCACCGCCTCCATGATGTCGAGGGTCTGCTCGGTCGTGAGCACTTTGTGCTCCTGCAGAAGGTCGCGCAACGTGATGCCCGGCAGGTACTCCATCACCAGGTAGGCCATGTCGCTGTCCTGGCCCTGGTCGAAGACGTTGACGACATTCGGATGCGCCAGTCGCGCGGCGGATCGAGCTTCCTGAATGAAGCGTTCCTTGAACTGGCTGTCGTCGGCCAGGTGGCCGTGCATGATCTTGATCGCAACGCGGCGCTCGAGGCGCAGGTCGGTGGCGACGTACACGGTGGCCATGCCACCCCGCGCGATCCGTGAGCGGACCTGATATCGGCCGTCGAGGAGACGTCCGATCATCGGGTCGGTGCTATTGACGCTCACCGTCCGAGTCTAAAGTTGAACCGCTGTAAGACTCCCGCTAGACACGGCGCTTGAGCCACCGATCAGCCCAGTTCGGCGAACCAAGCCCGCGCAGAGGCCTCCCACTTGGCATACGCGTCGGGGTAGGCGGAGATCTGCACCCGCTGGGCGGCCTCGGTGAGGGACATCGACTGCCATCCCGAGATGTCGAGAAGTCCGCGGGTGTAGCCACGGTTGGGGTTGTTCGGTCCGCCGTAGAAGAGGCGTGCCGCGTACGCGGGATCGGTGAGCTGCTCCACCGAACCCCAGCCTGCGCTCGGACGCTGCTGGAACAGCCCCACCGAGTCGAGGTCGCCCCAACTGAGGTTGCGCATGCTGGATTCCTGCATCGCCGTGGCGAGGGCGATGACGATCCCGTACTCCGGCACCCCGAGGTCGTATCCGACCTGGATGATCACAGCCGCGTTGGCGCGCATCTCGTCGTTCAGGCCGGTGGTCTCACCGCCGACACTCGCGGGGGAACTCACACCGGGGATCACCAGCACGCCGCCCGGGTAGATCGTGCTCTCCCAGGTGAGGCCGTTCGCGTCCAGAAGGGACTGGGTATCGATGCCGAATCGGGCCGCGATCGACGACAGTGTGTCTCCCGAGACCACTGTGTAGTTGCCACCGGACGGTTCCGGGTCGGAGACCGGCGCGGGCGCCGGCTCCACCGCCGGTGGCTCAGTCTCGACGATCGGGGCCGCGACGGGCGGCGCTGGGGAGGGCTGCGCGGGCGCGGCGGGATCGGGTGCCGAGGCATCCGCGATCTGGTCGAATGCGCCGGGCGCGATCACACCGGGAATGGCGATGGTCTGGCCTGGGTAGATGATGCTCGACCAGCCCAGACCGTTGGCCGTGAGGATCGAGAGTGTCGAGACGCCGAAGCGGTCTGCGATGGCGCTGATCGTGTCGCCCGCGACGATGGTGTACCGGCCGATCTCCGGGGCCTCCTCGGGCGCGGCAACCGGCGGAACGGGTCCGCTGGCGGTGAGCTTGAGCTGTTGCCCGGGAAAGATCAGCGACGACCAGCCCAGTCCGTTGAGGGCCAGCACCGAGGCGGTGGAAAGACCGAAACGACCCGCGATGTCACTGACGGTGTCGCCCCCGGCGACGGTGTACATCGCAGGTGCCGAAGCGGCAGTGATGCCGATCGAGTCGGTCGTCGACTTGATTGCCGTGTTGGCAGCGGCGATCGCCTCGCGGATCGTGCGGCCGAGTTCGGATGTGGCAGCGCGAGGCTTCAGCGCCGGTCGGGCGTTGGCGGGCTCGGCAGTCGTCGTGAGGTTCAACGTCATTGCCGCCATGGATCCCACGAGCACGATGGGAACGGTCGCGAATGCGCCACGCGCGATGCGCCCGGTCTCGCGCTGCGCCTCTGCTACGGCGACTCGCGGGGTGAGTCCGGCGAAGACGGCTCGTGCGACTGTGTCTGCATCGTCTGCTGGTGTGTCGGTCATTGCTGTTCCGTCCTGCTCCCCGGCCCCGAGAAGGCGCGGTCATCGATACCGATGGCCATGGAACCAAATTGTCACAGAAGAAGATGAGTGTCAATTACCGTTGCTTGTGTGATTTGAATTTACATATTCGAAACATTTGGTTCGGGCGAGCATCGCATCACGCTGAACTCGGTCCGTGGCAGTCTTGGAGAGTGACCGAATCACCCGAAGTGCGCTGGCTGACCATTCCCGATCTCACGGAGATCCTGGGCCTCAAGGTGAGTCAAGTGCGCCGACTCATCGAGGACCGCGCACTGCTGGCCACTCGTGCCGACGGGGTGTGGAAGGTGCCGGACCTGTTCATCGTGGACGGCGAGCCCATGCACGAGCTCCGCGGCACCCTGGTTGTCCTGGCCGATGCGGGCTTCTCAGATGAGGAGGCCATGAACTGGCTGCTCAATGAGGAGGAGAGCCTGGGAGTGAGTCCCGTGCGTGCCCTACTTGCCGGCCGCAAGGCTGAGGTGCGGCGGGTCGCTCAGGCTCTCGGATTCTGACCTGAGCTACGCCGAGCGTCGAGTGACGGTGTCGGCGAGCTGAAGCAGCTGAGCCCTCGCGGATGGCGCAATCGGCGCATCCTTCAGGGCGGCCACGGCCAGCCCCACGTTGTGCTCGATGATCTTCTCGACCTCCTCGATGGCTCCGCAATCCCGGAGGGCGGTTCTGATCATGTCGACCTGCTGCGAATCGAGTCCCGGATCACCGAGCAACTCGTCCATGAGATTGCGACTGGAGGCGGGCAGCCGGGTGCGGGCGAGCGCAATGAGCACAGTGCGCTTGCCCTCGCGAAGATCGTCGCCCGCGGGCTTGCCGGTGACCTCGGGATCTCCGAAGACGCCGAGCAGATCATCCCTGAGCTGGTAGGCAACCCCCAGCGGGAGGCCGAAGGAGCGGAGCGACGCCAGCTGCGCCAAGCTTGCTCCGCCCAGGGCGGCGCCGATCGTGAGCGGCGCCTCAATGCTGTACTTGGCTGACTTGTAGACGATCACACGATGAGCCCGGGCGAGCGCTGTCGACTCGGGGTAGGTGGCCCACGAATTCTCTTCGAGAATGTCGAGGTACTGGCCTGCCGTCACTTCGGTGCGCATGCGAATGAACTCGGCACGACCGGCGACTCCGGCCGCCCGGTCGCTGAGCATGCTTGTGCCGCGGTCGAACAGTTCGTCGCTCCACCCGAGGAGCAGGTCGCCGAGCAGGAGGGCGGCGGACTCGCCGAAAGCGGTCGGACTGCCCGCCCAGCCGTCAGCGGTGTGGTGTCGTTCGAACAGCCGGTGGGCGGCCGGGGCACCGCGACGGGTGTCGGAGTTGTCCATGATGTCGTCATGTACGAGGGCTGCGGCGTGAAAGAGCTCGAGGGCGGTGGCGGCCATCACCACGGCGTCGAGATCTGCGGATGCCTCGTCGGACAGTAGCGGGTCGAATCCGCTGGTCACACCGGCCGCAGATTGCCAGCCCCAGTAGCAGAACAGGGCGCGAAATCGCTTGCCACCGGCGAGGAAACCCCGCGCGACATCGGTGAGTTCCGTCAACTCGTCGGCGATGGTTGCGAGTTGCTCCGATTGCTCCGAGAGGAACTCGTCGATCCTCAGTTGAATCAGGTCAACTAACCGGGTACTCTCAGCCACCCGTCTAGCCTAGCCACCGCGCTGAGGCGTACTATGGAATTCCGCGAGTCAGTGTCCACCGGAAGGGAAGAGGATGCCACTTTCCGAGCAAGAGCAGCGCCTCCTGGAAGAGATGGAGCGCAGCCTCTACCAGAACGACGCCGATTTCGTTGCGACGGTGAATCCTCGTCGAGGTAAGCCCAACTACACGGTCTTGGCGATCGGTGTGCTGATCGCCGTTGTCGGCGTCGCCGCGTTGCTGGGCGGCGTGATCATCCAGCAGCCGATCGTCGGTGTTCTCGGCTTCGCTGTCATGTTCGTCGGTGTTCTTCTTGCCGTAGCCCCGCCCCGCCGGCGCGGCACCGTGGCGGATGCGCCCCCGGCATCGTCCAGCCGCAAGGGTGGATCGTCACGCTTCATGGACACACTCAACGAGCGCTGGGACCAGCGCCAAGACGGTGGCCGCGACTAGACCTCCACCCGCTCCTTCAGGGCCAGCCTTCGGGCTGGCCCTTTTTTCATGCCCAATGTGGGCCCGAAAGATGGATTTTGGCTCCACTTCCCTCCACCGGGAACTTCCTTGAAATTGCGGGCCTCCATTGACGAGAAGTCGGCATGAAATGCCCGATGTCCTTGTTAAGTGGTGCAAAGTGGAGTAAAGTGGGGGATACCTGAATCCGGGCCGGAGCGTGAGGGGAGGCTGTCGTGTTCCTCGGCACCCATACGCCCAAGCTCGATGAGAAGGGCCGCGTCATCCTCCCGGCGAAGTTCCGCGAGGAACTGGCATCCGGCATGGTGGTCACTCGCGGCCAGGAGCGCTGCCTGTACGTCTTCAGCCAGCGCGAGTTCGAAGACATCACCCAGAAGATCCGTCAGGCCTCGATCACCAGCAAGCAGAACCGCGACTTCATCCGCCTGTTCCTCTCCGGTGCGAGCCAGGAGATCCCGGACAAGCAGAACCGCATCACCCTGCCGACCAACCTGCGCAGCTATGCGGGCCTCGACCGCGACCTCACCGTGATCGGTGCGGGCAGTCGCGCCGAGATCTGGGACACCGAGGCATGGAACGCCTACTACGAGAGCGCTGAGGCCGACTTCGTGAACACCACGGAGGAGGTGATCCCGGGACTCTTCTGATCCCTGGCGCTGACTCCCAGCCGGCAGGCCCTGACTTTCTTCCCCGATGTCAGGTCGTACCGGATGGGGATCAGCTCCCGGGAACGGCCCGTATCGCCATGGCAGACAACTCGATCCACACTCCGGTACTCCTCGAGCGCACCCTCGAGCTCATGGGCCCGGCCCTCGAGCACGAGGGCGCGATTCTCGTCGATGCAACCCTGGGCATGGCCGGTCACACCGAGGCATTCCTCGAGCGTTATCCCACCCTGACCGTCGTCGGTATCGACCGTGACCCGGATGCGCTCGCCATCGCCCGCGAGCGCCTCGCGCCGTATGGTGCCCGGGTTCATCTCGCGCACGCGGTCTACGACGGCATCCTGTCAGTGCTCGCCGATCTGGGGATCGAGCGGGTCTCCGGTGTGCTCTTCGATCTCGGGGTGTCGTCGCTGCAGCTCGACCGGGTCGAGCGCGGATTCTCGTACTCCAAGGATGCTCCGCTCGACATGCGTATGGACTCCACCGGCGATCGCACCGCCGCAGCGATCCTCGCGACCTACAGCGAGTCGGAACTGCGCAGGATCTTCTACGAGTACGGCGACGAGAAGCTCGCGCCGCGCTTCGCCAGCCGTATCGTGCAGTCACGCGACGCCACTCCGTTGGTGTCGTCGGCGCAGTTGGTCGAGCTGATCGCGGCCGCGACCCCCGCCGCGGCACAGCGGGCGGGGCATCCGGCCAAGCGTGTCTTCCAGGCCCTGCGCATCGAGGTGAACCAGGAACTGTCGGTGCTCGAACGCGCCATTCCGGATGCGATCGACGCTCTCGAGGTCGGCGGACGCATCGTGGTGCTCGCCTATCAGTCGCTGGAGGACCGGATCGTCAAGCGCGTACTGCAGGCACGTTCGGCTTCGACGGCCCCCCGCGGCCTGCCCGTGGAGCTGCCGGAGCACCGGCCCGAGTTGAAGCTTCTGGTGCGCGGCGCCGAGCTGGCCGACGACGACGAGAAGGCAGCGAACCCCCGAGCGACTCCCGTGCGCCTCAGAGCCGCCGAGAGACTGAGGTACGTGGCATGAGCAGCAACCTTGCCTACGCGCGTCCCACGGTGCGGCCGGCCCACCGTCCTGGGGAGGCGCCGGTCCGTTCGGTGCGGCCAGTGCCGCGGCGCACCGAGGTCGCAGCCACGCGGGATCAGCGCCGGGCCCGACCCAAGGCGGCCTACGCAGTCATCACGGTTGCTAGCCTGTTCCTGATCTTCGCCGCGCAGTTGCTGTTGAGCATCGTCGTCTCGCAGGGCGCGTACCAGATCGAGAGTCTGCAGGACCAGCGCAAGGATCTCGTGCGCACGCAGGAGGCTCTCATGGAGAACCTCGAACTCTATGGATCAAGCCAGAATCTTGCGGCCAATGCCGCGCATCTGGGTATGGTGCCGAGCGCCTACCCGCTCTTCCTGGATCTCGAAACAGGGGCGGTCTCGAGCGCGCCCGGCTCGGTCGACCGCGTCGGCTGCGGAGGCAGCTGCGATCTTGTCGCCAACTCGCTGCTCACCGGAGTTCCGCTGGTGGGAGCGACGCCTCCGGCCTCGACAGCGCCCACCACAGCGAGCACGTCCACCACCGCGACCGCCTCGACTGCTCCGGCACCCACTCCGGTCGTGCCGGCGACCGTGGACACCCTTCCCGCGCCGGTGACTCACTAGGCCGCCCATGAGAACCAGGCGCAGCAGGGCTCGCATCTCCTTCGTGGTGGTGATCATCTTCGCGATCGTCGCGGCGTTCACCGTGCGGCTCGTGGACATCCAGCTCGTGCAGGCCAGCGAACTGAACGCTCAGTCCCTGTCCAAGCGGGCTCAGGAACAGGTGCTCTACGGCACCCGTGGGTCCATCCTCGACACCAACGGGGCAGTGCTCGCGGCCAGCGTCGAACGCTACGACATCGAGGTGTCGCCGCGCAGCGCGCTCGCCCGATCGGATGCCGCGACGTCGGTGCCCGAGGCGCTCGGCAAGATCGCAGCGCTCACCGGGCAGGATCCCGCAGCACTCATGGCGATCCTGACCGCAGATCCGCAGTCGGACTTCGCGTATCTCACGAAGGGCGTCAAGCTCGACGTCTTCGAGGCCATCCGTGCCCTGGACATCCCGTGGGTCTACTACGAACTGCGCCCCAGCCGTACCTACCCCAACGGTGCCGTGGCGGGAAACCTCGTGGGATTCATCGGTACCGACGGACCGCAGGCCGGAATCGAGATCGGCGAGGACAGCTGCCTGGCAAGCTCCGACGGGTCAGCGTCGTACGAGAAGGGCGAGGACGGAGTTCAGCTGCCCGGCAGTCTCGTCACCGAGGTTGCGCCCAAGGACGGCGGCACCATTCGGCTGACGATCGACCGCGACCTTCAGTTCTACGTGCAGCAGCGCCTCATGCAGGTCTACTCCGAGTTGGGCGCGGAGTGGGCTACCGCCGTGGTGATGCGGGTCAGCGACGGGCACTTGATGGCTGTCGCCGATGCGCCGTCGGTCGACCCCAACAACGTCGACGGCGTGCCGAACACCGCACTCGGCTCGCGTGCGTTCAGCTGGCCGTATGAGCCCGGGTCCACGATCAAGGCCGTCACGGCCGCATCTCTGCTCGACGCGGGCGTGGTCTCCCAGACCAGCGAGGTCGTAGCCCCCGGGCGGCTGTACCTGTCCAACGGCGACTACATCAAGGATGCCTGGTCGCACGACGACGTCCCGTACACGCTCGCGGGCGCCCTCGTTGACTCCTCGAACACGGCTGTCTCGCTGTTCTCCGATCTGCTTCCGGCCGACAAGCGTCACGACTACCTCACCGCTTTCGGCTTCAACTCGGAGACCGAGGTGGGCTTCTACGGCGAATCCGAAGGCGTGGTTCACCCGGCCAACGAGTGGGACGAGGTCACCAACTACGCGGTGCAGTTCGGCCAGGGCATGAGTGCGACCTCGGTGCAGGTCGCCAGCGCCTACCAGACCCTAGCCAACGGGGGAGTCAGGATGCCCGTCACGCTGGTCGAGGGGTGCCAGTGGCCCGACGGCACCACAACCGACCTGCCTGCGACCGAAGGCACCCGCGTGGTGTCGGAGACGGCGGCCCGCCAGACGTCGGAGATGTTGGAGCAGGTCGTCACCAAGGGCTGGAAGTCGCCCGACCTGACGATCCCCGGATACCGGGTCGCCGCCAAGAGCGGCACCGCGCAGGTTGCCGAGGACGGCATCTACGGTGACAAAGCCGTGATCTCCTACGCGGGGTTCGCTCCGGCGGACAACCCGCAGTACGTGGTTGTCGTGACGGCGGGCATCCCTAGTAGCATCTATTCCTCAGGGGCAATCGCGACGACGTTCCACGATGTGATGGCGCAGACGCTGACCCAGTTCCGTGTCACACCATCAACGGAACCGGCCCCGGACATCCCACTGACGTGGTGATGCACTAGTACAGAGCGGGAGATCGAGTGGGTTCCGGTGAAGGCTCGATTCTTCGCCCCCAGCATCCCTCTGCCCGTCATCTGTCGGCACTTGTCGACGAATTCGGCCTGGAGACCAGGGGATCGCTCGACGACGTCGAGGTGACCGGCATCACCCTCAGTACCGACAATCTGCAGCCCGGCGACCTCTACGTCGGAGTACCCGGCGCGAATCGGCACGGAGCCACGTTCGCGGCCCAGGCGAAGGAGGGCGGTGCGGTCGCGCTTCTCACCGACGCGGCGGGGGCCGATCTTGCAGCAGACAGCGGTCTGCCCATGATCATCGTGGAGTCGCCCCGGGAGGCTCTGGGTGCCATCTCGGCGTGGGTCTACCGCACTGCCCAGGCGGCACCGCTGCTGTTCGGCGTCACGGGTACCAACGGCAAGACCAGCGTGTCCTACCTGCTCCATGGGATGCTCGCTCAGCTCGGGCTCGTGGCCGGGCTGTCGACGACCGCCGAGCGCAAGATCGGCGACCTCACCGTCGCGAGCAGCCTGACGACCCCGGAGGCCACCGAGGTGCACGGGCTCCTCGCCCGCATGCGGGAGAGCGAGGTGCGCGCCGTCGTTCTGGAGGTCAGCGCGCAGGCACTCACCCGCAACCGGGTCGACGGGCTCGTGTTCGACGTGGTGGGCTTCCTCAACCTCAGTCACGATCACCTCGACGACTACGCCGACATGGAGACCTACTTCGCGGCCAAGCTTCCCCTGTTCGAACCGGATCGGGCTCGTCGCGGCGTGGTCTCCCTCGACACCGAGTGGGGTCAGCGCGTCGTGGACGCGTCCCGCATCCCCCTCACGACGGTGTCATCGACTCCCGGGGTCGATGCGGCCTGGACCGTGACCATCCTCGAGGAGCGCGCCGAGTACACCGAGTTCGAGCTGACGCCACCGGAGGGTCGATCGATCACCACTCGGGTTCCGGTGATCGGTCGCCACATGGCCGCCAACGCGGGACTGGCCATCGCCATGCTCGTCGAGGCCGGCTTCGAGCTCGAGGCGATCGCTCACGCGCTCGACCAGGACGGGGGCATCGAGGCGTTCATCCCCGGACGCATCGAGCGGGTCTCCGGCGCCTCGGGTCCCGCCGTCTACGTCGACTACGGCCACAGCCCGGATGCCTTCCTGACGACGATGGATGCGGTGCGACGATTCACCACCGGCCGGCTCATCATGGTGTTCGGTGCCGACGGTGACCGCGACGCCTCGAAGCGACTCGACATGGGCCGAATCGGCTCGGAAGGATCTGACGTGCTCGTCATCACCGACTACAACCCTCGATTCGAGGATGCCGCCCAGATCAGGGCGGTCCTCCTGGAGGGCGCCGCGTCGGCCGTGAACCCCGCGGAGATCCACGAGGTTGCGTCGCAGGCTCAGGCGATCCGGGTGGCGATCGGCATGGCGCGCGAGGGCGACACCGTGCTGTGGGCTGGTCCCGGTCACGAGGACTCGATCGATGTTCAAGGCGAGAAGCTGCCGTTCTCGGCGCGAGACGAAGCGCGACGCGCCCTGCGTGAAGCGGGCTGGGCATGATCGAACTGAGTCCGACCGAGATCGCTCAGATCGTCGGAGGCCGCCTGGTTGCTGGCCCGGATGCCCCGACCACCGTGTCCGGCGAGGTACACACCGATTCCCGCAAGGTCGTACCCGGGTCGATCTTCTTCGCGCTGCCGGGGGATGTCACCGACGGTCACCTGTTCGTCGCGAACGCGGTCGAGAATGGCGCGGCCCTTCTCATCGTCGAGCGCGAGCTCGACACCCCCGCGGCCCAGATCGTCGTGTCCGACGGCTATGACGCTCTCGCCTCGCTTGCCAGAGAGGTCGTCGCGCGGGTTCGCGCACGCGGCACCCTCAGCGTGGTGGCCGTGACGGGCTCGAACGGCAAGACGACAACGAAGAACATGCTTCGGGCCGTGCTCGAGGGCGAGGGGCCGACGGTCGCACCCTGGGGCTCCTTCAACAACCACGTCGGAGCGCCCATCTCGATCCTCGCCGTCGACTACTCGACCCGCTATCTCGTCGTCGAGATGGGAGCCAGCGCGATCGGGGAGATCTCGCGCCTGATCTCGATCGTGACCCCTGATGTGGCAATCGTGCTCAAAGTCGGACTTGCCCACGTCGGCGAGTTCGGCGGACCGGACGCCGTGGAGACGGCCAAGTCCGAGATGGTCACCGACCTTCCCGAGGGTGCCGTCGCCATCCTCAATGCCGACGACGATCGAGTGGTGCGCATGGCGGCGAAGACCCGGGCTCGGGTTGAGTGGTTCGGGCTCGACCACACGGCAGACGTGAGGGCCACGGATGTCGCGGCGACGGCATCCGGAACCGCCTTCACTCTCGAGGTTGATGGCGCGACCCGCCGTGTGCAGCTGCGGATCCTCGGCGAGCACCACGTCATGAATGCCCTTGCGGCCATCGCGGCTACGCGCGCTCTCGGTGTTCCGATCGAGCGATCGGTGCCAGCACTGGAGAGCCTTGCGCGCGCCGAGCGGTGGCGCATGGAGGTGCTCACCAGAGACGACGGCGTTGTCGTGATCAACGACGCGTACAACGCGAGTCCCGATTCGATGGCAGCGGCCCTCAAGACGCTCGCCCAGATCACTGCCGGCGACCAGCGGTCGGTGGCGGTGCTCGGTGAGATGGCCGAACTCGGTGAGTATGCCGACGAGGAGCACGATCGCATCGGGCGCCTGGCGGTTCGGCTCAACGTGCAGAAGCTGATCGTGGTGGGGCACAATGCCCGCCACATCCACAACGCCGCAGGCCTCGAGGGGTCGTGGGACGGGGAGTCGGTGCTCGTGGCCACCGCTGATGAGGCTTACGATGTGCTGCGTGACGAGTTGCGCAGTGGGGACGTGGTGCTCGTGAAGTCGTCGGGATCTGCGGAACTGCGATTCCTCGGTGATCGCCTCGCGGGAGTCACCCCGTGATCGCGCTGCTCATCGCCGGCGGGGTCTCGCTGGCGTTCACGCTGTTCCTGACACCGTTGTTCATCCGCCTCTTCACTCGCCTCAAGTGGGGCCAGTTCATCCGCGACGATGGTCCGCAGTCTCACCACACGAAGCGTGGCACTCCCACCATGGGTGGCATCATCTTCATCATCGGTGCGACGACCGGCTACTTCGTCGGCCATGCCCTCGCCGGTGAGCCTCTCACACTGTCGGGCCTGCTGGTCATCTACCTCATGGTCGGCCTCGGCATCATCGGGTTCATCGACGACTTCCTCAAGACTCGCAAGCAGCGCAGCCTGGGGCTCGGGGGCTGGTCGAAGATCGCCGGGCAGGTCATCGTGGCCGGGGGGTTCGCAGCACTCGCCCTGAACTTCCCCGACGCGAACGGACTCACGCCGGCATCATCGATGATCTCGGCGGTGCGAGACATCCACTGGCTCAATCTCGCCGTCTTCGGCGTGGTCCTGGGCGGAATAGCCTTCGCCATCTGGGTGACGCTGATCATCGTGAGCGCCTCCAACGGCGTCAATGTCGCTGACGGGCTCGACGGTCTAGCAACCGGAGCCTCGATCTTCGCCATCTCGTCGTACATCTTCATCGGGTTCTGGCAGTTCAACCAGAACTGCACCAACCCCACGATCGATCCCGACGTGCTCTACAAGTGCTACGAGATCCGCGACCCGCTCGACCTCGCGGTCATTGCGGCCGCCATCACCGGCGCGCTCATCGGGTTCCTGTGGTGGAACACCTCGCCCGCTCAGATCTTCATGGGCGACTCCGGTTCGCTCGGCCTCGGCGGCGCGCTGGCTGCGCTCGCCATCCTCAGCCGCACCGAGCTGCTCCTCGTGCTCATCGGCGGCCTGTTCCTCGTCGTGACCGGCTCGGTCATCCTGCAACGCACGTGGTTCAAGATCACCAAGTGGCGCTACGGGCAGGGCAGACGCATCTTCCTGATGAGCCCACTCCACCACCACTTCGAGCTCAAGGGCTGGGCCGAGATCACCGTCGTCGTGCGGTTCTGGCTCATCTCGGCGCTGTTCGTCGCGGTCGGTGTCGGGTTCTTCTACCTCGAATGGATCAACCAGTAGCCGTGCGGGATCTCGACGAACTGACCAGCTGGTACGCCGACTGGGGTTCTCTGCGAGTGGCCGTGCTCGGCCTCGGTGCCACCGGATTCGCCGCCGCCGATACGCTCACCGAGCTTCGTTGCGCGGTGCTGGTGATCGCCGCGGAGGCCGACGAGGAGCGCATTGATCTCCTCTCCGTGATCGGTGCGCAATTCAGCCCGCAGCCCGATCGGGAGGTGATTCCGCCCGACCTGGTGTCCTTCGATCCGGAGCTCGTCGTTGTGTCGCCCGGGTACGCGCGGGATCACCCTCTCGTCGTCTGGGCGCGGGATCGCGGCATCCCGATCTGGGGTGACATCGAACTCGCATGGCGGCTGAGGGACAAGGTCGCACCGCCCGCCCACTGGAACCTTGTCGCAGGCTCGAGCGGCGTGGCGCCGACGAGCCTGCTCGCCGCCCATCTGCTGGTCGGTGGCGGACGACGGTACGTGGTGGCGGGTTCGGTGGGGATGCTCGCGCTCGACGCCGTGCGTGATCCCGTGGGGTTCGACGGCCTCATCGTGGCGCTGTCGCCCGCACAGCTGCAGTGGATGTCTCGCACCGGCCCTGGCGCGTTGCGCCCCGAGGTCAGCGTCTGCCTCTCCATCGACCTCGGTTCAGACGTGCCAGCAGAGACGTTCGGGCGGGTGTACGAGAACACTGCGATCGCCTGCGTCTACAACCAGGCCGACGAGGCGACGATGCACCTGGTCGAGGATGCCGAGGTGCAAGAAGGCTGCCGCGCCATCGGCTTCGGTCTCGGCGCTCCCGGGCGCAGCGATCTGGGCATGGTCGGCGACATCGTCGTCGATCGCGCCTTCCTCGATGAGCGTCACAGCACGGCGCTCGAGCTCACCACGCACGGTGAGCTGGCCGAAGCCGACCTTGCCACCGCCGAACGGCTGCCCCAGGTACTGGCGGCGTGCGCCGTTGCGCGAGCACACGGCGTCTCGCCCGCCGAGGTGCGCACCGCTCTCGCGACATTCATGCCCGCGACGGGCTGAGCATTCGCGCATTCCCGCGACACGCGCCCGACGTCTCCCACCCTCGACCCGTTTCGACCGAGACTTCAGGGGTACATCCCGCGCGCGGGACGGTTCAGCGTGCCGTCTCCTGACCAAGGGGAGAGGTGAATCGATGACAACCGGCCGGCTCCCGTCGTCCCCCCGGGTCACCGCGTCGCGCCGCCCCGCCCGGCCCGCAGCAGCAACCGCGGGCCCCGCCGGTGCACCGCGACCCGCGGTGGCCGTGATCCCCGTTCGTCGCATCTTCGCCGTCGAGAACCGCAACTACTTCCTGCTGCTGGGTACCACACTGTTCCTGGTGGCGTTCGGCCTCGTGATGGTGCTGTCGTCGTCGTCCATCGAGTCGAGCGTCGACGGAGAGGGTTTCTTCGGCCGATTCATCCGGCAGGGGTTCTCGGCGATCCTCGGCATTCCGCTCATGCTCGTCGCCTCGCGGATGCCGCCGCGGTTCTGGAAACGCTGGGCATGGCCGGCACTCCTCGTCGGCGGTGCGCTGCAACTCATCGTCTTCATCCCCGGACTGGGTCTCGAGCACGGCGGCAACCAGAACTGGATCTCCATCGGCGGCTTCAACATGCAACCGTCGGAGTTCGTGAAGATCGCGCTCATCGTGTGGATCGCTTGGGTGCTCTCAACCAAGGAGGAGTTGCTCGGCGACTGGCGGCACGTCGCGCTGCCGATCGCCCCGGTCGCGGGGGTCGCCATCCTGTTCGTGCTGATCGGCAAGGATTTGGGCACGGCATCCATCATCGTCATGATCGTGCTGGGGTGCCTGTACTTCGCCGGAGTGCGCCTGAAGTTCCTAGCGGTCGCCCTCGCTGGCGTCAGCCTGCTGGTCATCATCATGGCTCTCGCGACACCCTCGCGCACCGAGCGCATCAGCGTCTGGCTGAACGGATGCACCGCCGCCGACTACTCCAACCTGTGCTGGCAGGTGCAGCACGCGAGTTGGGCACTCGCCGCGGGCGGCCTCTTCGGAAGCGGCTTGGGAAACTCGAAGGCGAAGTGGAACTGGCTTCCCGAGGCCGACAACGACTTCATCTTCGCCATCATCGGCGAGGAGCTCGGGCTGATCGGAGCGATAGTCGTCCTGCTGCTGTTCATAGTTCTGGCGATCGCCTTCGTGCGGGTTCTGCGCGCCACCAGGGATAGCTTCGCGAGGATCACCACGGGGGGCGTCATGGTCTGGGTGATCGGACAGGCCCTCGTGAACATCGCGGTTGTGCTGGGCCTGTTGCCAGTGCTCGGTGTCCCGCTGCCCCTGATCTCCGCCGGTGGCTCCGCACTCATCGCGATTCTTCTCGGGATCGGCGTGGTTCTGTCGTTCGCCCGCCAGACCGATCGTGAGAGCGCCCTCGACCAGGGAGTGGCGCAGACTCCTGCGCAACGTTCGCGCCTTCTCGCAAGTAATCGGGCGGCCCGCCGGTGACCACCTACCTGTTGGCTGGCGGCGGAACCGCCGGCCATGTCAATCCGCTGCTCGCCGTGGCCGATCGACTTCGCGAGCGCGACCCCGAGTCGACGATTCTCGTGCTGGGCACTCGCGAGGGTCTCGAGGCGCGGCTCGTGCCCGAGCGCGGCTACGAACTCGTCACGATCGAGCGTCTTCCCTTTCCGCGCCGACCCGGCCGCGCGGCGCTGACGTTTCCGGGCCGTTTGCGCGCTGCGGTCGCCGAGGTTCGCTCGATCATCACCACCCGCGGCATCGACGTCGTCGTCGGCTTCGGTGGCTACGCCGCTGCCCCCGCCTACCTGGCTGCGCGAGACGAGTCGACGCCGCTCGTCGTGCACGAGGCAAACGCCCGCCCGGGCATCGCCAATCGCCTCGGAGCACGGTTCACACGCTTCGTCGGCGTCGCGTTCGAGGGCACCCGCATTCCGCACGCCACGTGGGTGGGCATGCCTCTGCGACCGGAGATCGAGCGGCTCGATCGGTTCGCGGCCAGGCGGGAGGGCATCCGTCTCTTCGATCTGATCGAGGGTCGCCCCACTCTTCTGGTGACGGGTGGCTCGTCGGGTGCGCAGCGCATCAATGAGACCGTGCTCGCATCGGCGCCGAGCGTCCTCGGCGCGGGCTGGCAGGTTCTGCATGTCACGGGCGAGTTCCGCGAGGCCGTCGACGATCCTCAGCTTCCCGGGTACCGACTGCTCAAGTACTGCGATCGCATGGACCTCGCGCTCGCCGTTGCAGACCTGTCGCTGTCGCGGGCCGGCACGTCAACGGTCGCTGAAGTGACGGCTCTCGGTGTTCCGTCGGTGTTCGTGCCCTACGCAGCGGGCAATGGCGAACAACGCCTGAACGCGCGAGGCGCCGTCGCGGCGGGCGGTGCGATCGTCGTCGCCGATGCAGACTTCACCCCCCAGTGGGTCGCCACGGAACTCGTGCCGCTGTTGCGCAACAGGGCACTCATCGCCGACATGGCCGTGCGAATTGCAACGGTCGGCGTGATCGACGGCACCGACCGCATGGTCGCTCTCATCGACGCGGCCGTCGCGGCGGCCTCCTCGCCGGGGCGACGGTAAAATCGTGTCACGATGATCAAGCCAGACCTCACCATGCCCCTGCCCGGCGAACTCGGTGCCGTGCACTTCGTCGGCATCGGAGGCTCGGGCATGAGCGGCATCGCCCGTCTCTTCCTGGCTGCCGGTCACACGGTCAGCGGATCCGACCGGTCGGCGAATCACAACACCGACGACCTCATCGCCCTCGGTGCGACCGTTTCCATCGGTCACTCGGCCGACAACGCGGGTCTGTCGACGGCTGACGCGCTGGTGTACACCGGTGCGCTCTGGCCCGACAACCCGGAGTACCTGACTGCCGTGGCGCGCGGCATCCCGGTGCTGCACCGGTCGCAGGCACTCGCGTGGCTCATCAATCGGCAACGACTCGTCGCCGTGGCCGGTGCGCACGGCAAGACGACCTCAACGGGCATGATCATCACGGCGTTGCTTGAACTGGGCGCCGATCCCAGTTTCGTCAACGGGGGCGTCATCCAGTCTCTCGGGCTCAGCGCGTCGTTCGGATCGGGGGAGCTGTTCGTGGTCGAGGCCGACGAATCCGACGGCTCGTTCCTCCTCTACGACACGTCCGTGGCTCTGATCACCAACGTCGACGCAGACCACCTGGACCACTACGGAACCCACGACGAGTTCGATGCCGCGTTCGTCGCGTTCGCCGATCGCGCTTCGGAGCTGGTCGTGATCTCCAGCGACGACCCAGGCGCGGTGCGCGTCACTCGTTCGCTCTCCCACTCGAAGATCATGACCTTTGGTGAGGATGCCGCCGCCGACGTGAGGGTGCACAACATCGTCACCGACGGCCCGGTGGCCTTCGAGCTCACCTACAAGTCGGCGCGGTACCCGGCTCGTCTTCTGGTTCCCGGCAAGCACAACGCACTGAACGCTGCCGGTGCCTTCGCCGTGCTCGTGGGGCTCGGCTTCGAGCCGACCGCGGCCCTCGCGAGCATCGAGAAGTTCGCCGGCACCGAGCGTCGGTTCGAACTGCATGGTGTGGTGCGAGGGGTCAGCGTCTACGACGACTACGCGCACCACCCCACTGAGGTCGCCGCAGCGCTGAGCGCCGCACGAAGTGTGGTGGGGGAGGGGCGCATCATCGCTGTGCACCAACCGCACCTCTACAGTCGCACGCAGGCCATGGCGGGCGAGTTCGCCGAGACGTATGAGCGCCTGGCCGACCACACGATCGTGCTCGACGTGTTCGGAGCCCGCGAGGATCCGGTTCCGGGGGTCACGGGTGCACTGGTCTCCGGGCGTTTCGCTGACGCGAGCAACGTCGACTTCCTGCCGGACTGGCAGCAGGCATCCGATCGGGCGGCTGAGCTCGCCCGTGAGGGCGACATCATCATGACTCTCAGCTGCGGTGATGTGTACCGGATTGTGCCGCAGCTTCTTGCCTCCCTCGCGTCGACGCCTGAGAGGGCGGGCGGGGTTGCAACTCCCGCATGAAACGACCCGAGGGTTTCGACCCGCCGGGGCGGTCGCAACCGCCGCCGCCAGGCCGCAAGCCGTCCCAGCCGTCGCGGGTGCGCGGGTCGGGCTCGACCCACCCTTCTCAGGTCAAGCCCGCGCGGCCGGCAGGCTCGGCGACACCACCTGCGGCCGCCACGGTGCCGCGCCCGAGCCAGCAGCCCCGACCGGATCCTGCGGCGCGGGCCGAGCTTCGCAGTGCGGCACGGGCGCGTCGCAAGTACGAGCGTGCCGAGGTTCGTCGGTTCACCCGACGTGCGCGAAACCGACGAGTCGCGATTGCACTGGTACTGGGCACGATGGCGAGCCTGGTCATCATCATCCTGGCGGCGATCTTCTCGCCGATTCTCGCACTGCGGCAGATTCAGATCGACGGCACGTCGCGGGTCAGCGCCGATGAGGTGCACAGTGCTGTCGACGGGCAGCTCGGCACTCCTCTCGCCCTCATCGACTACGGCAAGCTCACGAGCGAACTCGCCGCTTTTCCGCTCATTCGCAGCTTCGTGACCGAGGTAGTGCCGCCCGACACGCTCCTGATCCACATCGTCGAACGCCAGCCGGTGGGGGCGGTTCTGACGGGAGGTACGTACCATCTCGTCGATCCCGCCGGCGTGACGGTGCAGGAGTCCGCTGACCGACTGCCCGGCGTTCCTGTCATCGACATCGGTGGCGCGTCCACATCCGGTGTGGTCTTCGACTCGGTGGTGGAGGTGCTGCTCTCCCTTCCGCCGGAGTTGCTCGCGCAGGTCGACTCGGTGTCGGCGACGACCCAGGACAACGTGTCTCTCGTTCTGACCGGTGTGGGCCAGCGGGTCACGTGGGGCAGTGCCGATCAGTCGCAGAGAAAGGCCGCGCTTCTCACTGCGCTGATCGCCCAGACGGATCCCGCCAGCGCGGGCGAGTTCGATGTGTCCGCGCCGAACAATGGGGTGTTCCGGCCCTCCTGAGCTGACTCAGGCCGCACAGAGGTTTCCCGACACGCTGAACCCATTCAGGGCGAGGTACGGCGAGCCGACCTACTCTCGACGGAGGAGAAGCATACTGAGTAAAACTTCAATCTTCAAGTAGAGGTTGAAGGTTTATCCAGCGGAGCTCCCAGAGCAGGCAGCGGAGGCCGGAAGTGACGTCAAACCAGAACTACCTCGCGGTGATCAAGGTAGTGGGCATCGGCGGTGGCGGTGTGAATGCCGTGAACCGCATGATCGAGCTCGGCCTGCGAGGCGTCGAGTTCATCGCCATCAACACCGACGCCCAGGCCCTGTTGATGAGTGACGCCGATGTGAAACTGGATGTCGGTCGAGAGCTCACCCGCGGACTCGGTGCTGGCGCAGACCCGGAAGTCGGCCGTCGCGCCGCCGAGGATCACGCCGAGGAGATCGAAGAGGCACTCGCCGGCGCGGACATGGTGTTCGTCACAGCCGGAGAGGGTGGCGGAACCGGCACGGGTGGCGCGCCCGTCGTGGCCCGTATCGCGAAGTCGATCGGAGCGCTCACGATCGGTGTCGTCACGAAGCCGTTCGGATTCGAGGGAAAGCGGCGCTCTGCGCAGGCGGAGGTCGGTGTCGCGAGCCTCAAGAACGAGGTCGACACCCTCATCGTCGTTCCGAACGACCGGCTCCTCGAGATCAGCGACCGGGGCATCAGCATGCTCGAGGCCTTCGCCACCGCAGATCAGGTGCTTCTCGCCGGTGTGCAGGGCATCACCGATCTCATCACCACACCCGGACTGATCAACCTCGACTTCGCCGACGTGAAGTCGGTCATGCAGGGTGCGGGTTCCGCGCTCATGGGCATCGGGTCGGCGAGGGGAGCCGACCGCGCCATCAAGGCGGCGGAGCTCGCCGTCGCATCCCCGCTGCTCGAGGCATCCATCGACGGCGCACACGGAGTGCTGCTCTCGATCCAGGGTGGTTCCAACCTGGGCATCTTCGAGATCAACGACGCGGCACGCCTGGTGCAGGAGGCCGTGCATCCCGAGGCGAACATCATCTTCGGCGCAGTGATTGACGACACCCTCGGCGACGAGGTTCGCGTCACCGTGATCGCGGCGGGCTTCGATGGCGGCGAGCCGACCACCAAGACACGGGATGCCCGCCGCACGAACTACGTAGTGCCCGACTCCTCCGCGCCGGTCGTGCCCTCGGCTGATGAACCGGTGCGCACCCCGGAACCAAGTCTGGTCACCGCCCCCATCGATCGAAGCTTCGACGACGACGAGGGCGACCTGGACATTCCCGACTTCCTCAAGTAGCGGTGCCCGACCTCGAGGCGCGCCTCGCCTCGGTCACCGCAGAGGTGGAGCAGGCGGCACGCGATGCTGGCCGGGACCCGGCGGAGATCACGACGATCGTCGTGACGAAGTTCCATCCGGCGGCACTGGTGCGGGAGCTTGCCGTTCTCGGCGTTCGCGACTTCGGAGAGAGTCGGCATCAAGAGGCCCAGCCCAAGATCGCGGAGCTCGCCGATCTCGCCGCGACCTGGCACTTCATCGGTCAGGTGCAGTCGAAGAAGGCTCGGCAGGTGCGGTCCTACGTCGATGTCATCCACTCCGTCGATCGACCGTCCTTGGTCGACGCGCTGGCGGGAGGCCCGCTCGACGTCTTCCTGCAGGTCAATCTGACCGATGATCCAGCGCGCGGGGGAGCCCAGCCCGACGATCTCGAGTCGCTCGCTGACCGAGTGGCATCGACCGAGGGACTCCGGTTGCGAGGTCTCATGGCCGTCGCGCCCCTCGACAGCGAGCCTCGCCGCGAGTTCGCTCGCGTGCGCGCCCTGTCGGAGCGCCTCCGCGCAGCCCATCCCGAGGCATCCGGGCTCTCGATGGGCATGTCGGGTGACTTCCGCGAAGCGATATTGGAGGGCGCGACACACCTGCGCATTGGCACGGCAATCACGGGAAACCGTCTACTTCATGGTTAATCTCGAACCATAAGCTTCACTAGCCGTAAGGATTGACATGGCCAACCCACTGCGCAGGACAATGGTCTACCTCGGCCTCGCCGACGAGGACTACGAGTACGACCACCAGTCGGGACCTGTCGCGCCCGTCGCGCCGGTTGCCCACAACTCGGCCCCAGCGCCTTCGCGCGGATCGGTGACGCCCCTGCGTCGTGCCTCCAACCACCGGGGCGCCGCGGCGGAGATGAACGAGATCCTTACTGTGCACCCGCGCCAGTACAAGGATGCCCAGCTGATCGCCGAGAACTTCCGCGAGGGCATCCCCGTCATCATCAATCTTTCCCAGATGAATGAGACGGATGCCCGCAGGCTCATCGACTTCGCCTGCGGACTCTCCGAGGGGCTGTACGGCAAGATCGAGCGTGTGACGAGCAAGGTGTTCCTGCTGTCGCCGGCGCATGTCGCGGTGAGCGGCGATCACGCCGAGGCCGAAAGCGACGTCGACGCCTCATTCTTCGCCTGAGCTGCGCGCCGTTCGTCCAGCAGCGACGTAGTCTTCTGAGGTGACTCTTGTCTCCATTGTCGCGACGATCGTCTACGTCGGCCTGACCATATTCTTCGTGCTCATGTGGGCACGCTTCATCCTCGACCTCGTTCGGGTGTTCGCCCGACGCTGGCGTCCGCGCGGGGTTGGACTGGTTCTTGCCGAGTTCGTCTATGTCGTGACCGACCCGCCGATCAAGCTCGTGCGTAGGGTCGTCCCCCCGCTGCGGGTCGGCGGAGCCGCGCTCGATTTCGCGTGGAGCATCGTGATGTTAGCTGTCATCATCCTGATTTCTGTCGCCTTGGGATTCGTGAACTAGCCCGAGCGCTGTACTGTGGAGAATCTGACGACGGTACACACGCACCGTCGATGGGTAAACTGTGACGCTGTACAAGCGTGCTGAAAGAAAGAGTGTGAGGTGACGGCGATGGCTCTGACTCCAGAAGACGTGGTCAACAAGCGGTTCCAGCCGACGAAGTTCCGCGAGGGATACGACCAGGACGAGGTCGATGACTTCCTCGATGAGGTTGTCGTCGAGCTGCGTCGCCTCAACCAGGAGAACGAGGAGCTGCGCCAGCGCCTCATCGCCAGCGACGCGCGCATGAACGAGCTGCAGCGCACCGCTGATCAGGGTGGCTTCCAGCAGCAGGCTCCCGCGATGCCGGCTGCGGCTCCGGTGCAGCAGCCCGCGTTCGCTCAGCCCGTCCCCGACGCCGCTGGCATGGACCCAAGCAACACCAACAACCTTCTCCAGCTCGCGCGTCGCCTCCACGAGGAGCACGTGCGCGAGGGTGTCGAGAAGCGTGACGCGCTCATCGCCGAGGGTCACGCGACCGCGGCCCGTGTCGTTGCCGAGGCAGAGGCGCGCCAGCGTGGCGAGCTCACCTCGCTCGAGCAGGAGCGCCAGCAGCTCGAGCGTCGCATCGAGGAGCTCCGCAACTTCGAGCGCGAGTACCGCCAGAAGCTCAAGGGATACATCGAGGGTCAGCTCCGCGAGCTCGACGCAACCAACGAGTTGACCGCAACGCCCGCCCCTGCCGCAGCAGCCCAGTACGCGGCTCCCGCGCCGAGCTACCCGGCACAGCCGGCGCAGCAGCAGTACCCGGACTACCAGGCTCAGCAGCCCGCGCAGACGCCTCCGAACTACACCGGCGGCTTTGCCGGAAACTGACGGGCCGAAGACGGTCGCAAAGCCCGGGGTCAGTCCCCGGGCTTTGGCTTTGCTCGCGGCCGTCGCAGTGCTCGTCTACGTATTCGATCGCGTCAGCAAGTACCTCGTCACCCAGAATCTCACCCTCGGTGAGCCCGTCGAGGTTCTCGGTCCTCTCCTGCAGTTCCACTACGTCGAGAACCCGGGTGCTGCGTTCTCCCTCGGCGCAGGCAGCACGTGGATCTTCGCCATCATCGCGGCCGCGGTCACCGTCTTCATCGTGATCTTCTCCCGTCGCATCCGGTCGGTCGGCTGGGCGGTGCTGTTCGGACTCCTGCTCGGCGGAACGCTCGGCAATCTCACCGACCGCCTGACTCGTGAGCCCGGCTTCGGCCGCGGCTACGTCGTGGACTTCCTACAGATCTGGGGATTCCCCGCGATCTTCAACATCGCCGACATCGGAATCGTCTCGTCGATGGGCCTGTTCATCATCCTGACCCTCCGCGGGGTCGGACTCGACGGCAAGCGTGCTCCGAGACCGGCCAAGGCCAGCCCCGCGGATCAGTCCGCCGACGACACTCCCTGATCCCGATGGAGTCCAGGAGCCTGTTCGTTCCCGACGGCCTGGCCGGTGACCGAGTGGATGCCGCGATCGCCAAGCTCCTCGGATTCTCGCGAACCTTCGCGGCCGAGGTTGCCGAAGCCGGGGGAGTCGAGCTCGATGGGGTCGTGCTCGGCAAGTCGGATCGGCTCACCGCCGGAGGCTGGCTGAGCGTCACGTGGACGCCCAAAACCGAGCCGTCGATCATTCCCGTGGTCGTCGCCGATCTCCGGATCGTTCACGATGATGACGACATCATCGTCATCGACAAGCCACCGGGAGTCGCGGCGCACCCGAGCCTGGGGTGGGATGGGCCGACCGTGCTCGGTGCCCTCGCCGGCGCGGGCTACCGGATCGCGACATCCGGCGCCGCCGAGCGCGCGGGAATCGTGCACAGACTCGACGTGGGCACGAGCGGGCTCATGGTCGTGGCCAAGAGCGAGTCCGCCTACTCGGCACTCAAGCGGGCCTTCCATGACCGCGAGGTGCGCAAGATCTATCACGCCGTGGTTCAGGGCCACCCCGACCCCCTCGCGGGCACGATCGACGCTCCCATCGGTCGACACCCCGGTGCGAGCTGGAAGTTCGCGATCACTGCCGACGGCAAGCCGAGCGTGACGCACTACGAGACGCTCGAGGCGTTCCCCTCGGCGGCGCTGCTCGAGATCGAGTTGGAGACGGGTCGTACTCACCAGATTCGGGTGCACATGGCGGCGCAGCGGCATCCGTGCGTGGGAGACGCCATGTACGGCGCTGATCCTTCGATCTCCTCTCGACTCGGCCTCACGCGCCAGTGGCTGCACGCCTTCCGGCTGGGGTTCGAGCATCCGGCGACCGGCGAGTTCGTGGAGTTCTCGAGCGACTATCCGCCCGACCTTCAACACGCACTTGAGGTGCTTCGCGGCGACTAGGCGCGTCGGGGATGACCCCGGTCTGACACACGCCTACAGTGGTAGTCCACCCCGATAGCGAAGAGACACCAGTGGCATCCTCAGACTCATTCGTGCACCTCCACGTGCACAGCGAGTACTCCATGCTCGACGGTGCCGCGCGGGTGGGCGAGCTCATGAAAGCGGTGTCGACCGAGGGGATGCCCGCAGTCGCCGTCACCGACCATGGCAACATGTTCGGCGCCTACGACTTCTGGAAGCAGGCGACCGCCAACGGCGTCAAGCCGATCATCGGCACCGAGGCGTACATCACTCCGGGAACCCACCGCAGCGACAAGTCGCGGGTGCGCTGGGGGTCCAGCCAGCAGGGCCAGGACGACGTCGGTGGTTCGGGTTCGTACACCCACATGACCCTGCTCTCGGAGAACAACGAGGGCATGCACAACCTGTTCCGGCTCTCCTCGCTGGCATCGATCGAGGGGTACTACTTCAAGCCCCGCATGGACCGCGAGCTTCTCAGCCGCTACGCACCAGGCCTCATCGCGACCACGGGATGCGTCGGCGGTGAGGTGCAGACCCGCCTACGCCTCGGCCAGTACGAGGAGGCCAAGAAGGCCGCCGCGGAGTTCCAGGACATCTTCGGCAAGGGCAACTTCTTCGCCGAGATCATGGACCACGGCATCGACATCGAGAAGCGCACGATGCGTGACCTCATCCGGTTGGCGAAGGAACTCGATCTGCCACTCGTGGCGACCAATGACCTGCATTACACGCACGCGCACGACGCGACCGCTCACGCCGCGCTGCTGTGCGTGCAGTCAGCGTCGACCCTCGACGACCCGAATCGCTTCAAGTTCGACTCCGAGGAGTTCTACCTCAAGTCGGCTGCGCAGATGCGCGACCTGTTCCGCGACTATCCCGAGGCCTGCGACAACACCCTGCTGATCGCGGAGCGCTGCGAGGTCAACTTCGAGAAGCGGGACCTGATGCCCCGGTTCCCGGTGCCCGACGGGGAGACCGAGGCATCCTGGTTCGAGAAGGAGGTGGCGACGGGGATGCGACGCCGCTTCCCGCAGGGACCGAGCGAAGCCCATCTGGCGCAGGCCAAGTACGAGGTCGACGTCATCACGACGATGGGCTTCCCGGGCTACTTCCTGGTGGTGGCTGACTTCATCGCCTGGGCGAAGAGCCAGGGCATTCGCGTGGGGCCGGGGCGTGGCTCGGCCGCCGGATCGATGGCCTCGTACGCCATGGGGATCACCGAGCTCGACCCGCTGGCACACGGCCTCATCTTCGAGCGCTTTCTCAATCCGGAGCGCGTGTCCATGCCCGATGTCGATGTGGACTTCGACGACCGCCGGCGTCCCGAAGTCATCAGGTACGTCACCGAGAAGTACGGTGACGACCGGGTCGCGCAGATCGTCACCTACGGCACGATCAAGGCCAAGCAGGCCCTCAAGGACTCTGCGCGAGTACTGGGTATGCCGTACTCGGTGGGGGAGAAGCTCACGAAGGCGATGCCCCCGGCCATCATGGGCAAGGACATCTCACTCGGCGACGTGCTCAACAAGGAGGCGGAGCGCTACAAGGAGGCGGCCGATCTTCGGGCGCTCATCGAGACTGATCCCGAGTCCGCTCGCGTGTTCGAGACTGCCCGGGGCATCGAGAACCTCAAGCGCCAATGGGGCGTGCACGCGGCCGGCGTGCTCATGTCGGCCGAGCCCCTGATCGACGTGCTGCCGATCATGCGTCGTGAGGATGACGGCGCCATCATCACCCAGTTCGACCAGCCGCCGCTCGAAGACCTCGGTCTGCTGAAGATGGACTTCCTAGGCCTGCGCAACCTGACCGTCATCGAGGATGCCCTGCGCATGATCGAAGCGAACACGGGTGCCCCCCTGAAGATCGAGGAACTCGACCTGGACGCCGACCAGTCGACCTACGACCTGTTGGCGCGGGGCGAGACGCTCGGGGTGTTCCAGCTGGATGGCGGGCCGATGCGGGCCCTCCTCAAGCAGCTCAAGCCCACCAACTTCGAGGACATCTCCGCCGTCATCGCGCTCTACCGTCCCGGGCCGATGGGCATGAACTCGCACACCAAGTACGCCCTGCGCAAGAACGGACTCGAGCAGGTGGATGCGATCCACCCCGAACTCGAGGAGCCCCTGCGCGACATCCTCGGCACCACCTTCGGTCTGATCGTGTACCAGGAGCAGGTCATGAGCGTCGCCCAGAAGGTCGCGGGATTCTCACTCGGCCAGGCCGACGTGCTCCGGCGGGCCATGGGCAAGAAGAAGAAGGAGGAGCTCGACAAGCAGTACGCCGCCTTCGAGTCGGGCATGGTCGGCAACGGGTACAGCACGGGTGCCGTCAAGGTGCTCTGGGAAACCCTGATGCCCTTCGCCGACTACGCCTTCAACAAGGCTCACAGCGCCGGCTACGGCGTGCTGAGCTACTGGACGGCGTACCTCAAGGCGAATCATCCGGCCGAGTACATGGCGGCCCTGCTCACGAGCGTCGGCGACTCCAAGGACAAGCTCGGGATGTACCTCAGCGAGTGCCGTCGCATGGGCATCAAGGTGCTCGCGCCCGACGTGAACGAGTCGAGTGCCGACTTCACCGCGACGGGCACCGACGTGCGCTTCGGCCTGGGTGCCGTGCGCAACGTCGGATTCGCCGTCGTCGAACTCATCGCGCGGGCGCGTGCGGAGAAGGGTGCCTTCACCAGTTTCCACGACTTCCTGCGCAAGGTTCCGATCCAGGTGGCCAACAAGCGCACGGTCGAATCGCTCATCAAGGCCGGCGCGTTCGACTCTCTCGGAGCCACTCGGCGCGCGCTACTGGAGATCCACGAAGACGCGGTCGACTCCGCGGTGAGCCTCAAGCGCAACGAAGCCAACGGCCAGGTCGGATTCGACTTCGACAGTCTCTGGGACGAGCCGGAGGCGGTGGATCACATCCCGGAGCGACCCGAGTGGTCCAAGCGCGACAAACTGGCCTTCGAGCGCGAGATGCTGGGACTCTACGTCTCCGACCACCCGCTTGCGGGTCTCGAGACTCAGCTCGCGAAGCACCAGACGGCATCCATCACCGAGATCCTCGGCGGTGACGTTGCTGGAGACGGTGAGCATGTCACGATCGCCGGGCTGGTCACGAGCGTGCAGCACCGGGTGGCCCGCAACAGCGGCAACCAGTACGGAATCGTGACGGTCGAGGACTTCGCAGGAGAGATCAGCGTCATGTTCCTGGGCAAGACGTACCAGGAGTTCTCACCCGGCCTGACCAACGACTCCATCGTCGTGATTCGCGGACGAGTGAGTGTGCGAGACGACGGCATGAACCTGCACGCCGTGAGCATGTTCACGCCTGACACCGGCCCGAGTCTGGGATCGGGTCCGATCGTGATCTCGGTTCCCGAGCATCGTGCAACGACCGATATCGTCTCCGCCCTCAACGACGTGCTGATCAGGCACGCGGGAGACAACGAAGTGCGGCTCAAACTGCTCAAGGGCACCAGCGCGAGAGTCTTCGAGATTCCCTACCCGGTCACCGTCTCGGCCGATCTCTACGGAGAACTGAAGACCCTGCTCGGTCCCAACTGCCTCAGCTAGGCGGTTGGTCCGGGGCGCAGGTACTGCCGCTCGTGATACAGCAGTGCCTCGTCGGGCTCACCGAGCCCGCCGTCCACGACCTCGACGACGATCACGGCATTCTGGTGCACGGGGTGCACGGCGATGATGCGGCCGATCATCCACGCTGTGACGCCATCGAGCAGCGGGAGTCCGTCGGGGCCCGGATGCCAGTGCTCGCCCTCGAAGCGCACGTCGTGGTCTCCCGCCATCCGCTGGGCAAGGTGCCGGGTGCGCGGACCGAGCATGTGGATGACCACCCGATTGCCCACGGTCATCGCAGGCCACGCGGTCGAGATGCGAGCCATGTTGAAGGTCGCCAGCGGGGGAGTGGCAGCGAGGGAGGCGAGTGATGTCGCGGTGAATCCCACCGGTCGCCCGTCAGGGGCGAGAGATGTGATTGCGGCGACACCGGCGGCATGCCTGCGGAACGCCTGGATGAAGGCTTCGCGACCGGCTTCGGGCTCGGGTGTGTGATCGCTCATGACATCACGAGTCAAGCACGCACGGCCGTGCGCTATTCCCACTCGGCCACGAACTAGCATTGACAGGCCATGATGCAGACGATCGACATCCGCACCCTCCAGCCGAGCCGCAGCGAACTCGCCCGACTCGTTCCCCGAGCGAGCACCGATGTGGCTGCCGCAACCGAGTCTGCTGCCGCTCTGATCGACGATGTTCGAGCCCGCGGCGAGCTGGCCCTGCTCGAGCAGGCCGAGAAGCTGGACGGCGTTCGACCCCCGCATGTTCGCGTGCACGCATCGGAGATCTCCGAGGCCGTGCGCCACCTCGTTCCGCAGGTGCGCGACGCCCTCGAGTCGGCGATCGAACGGGTGCGTACCGCGACCCGGGCGCAGGTGCCCGCCGGATCGGTCACGGTGATTGCTCCCGGCGCCGAGGTCATCCAACGCTGGCAGCCGGTCGGCCGCGTGGGGTTGTATGTTCCCGGCGGCAAGGCCGTCTATCCCTCGAGCGTCGTCATGAACGTCGTGCCCGCACAGGTCGCCGGGGTTCGCTCTGTCGCGCTCGCCTCCCCACCGCAGAAGGCGTTCGGCGGTGCCATCCACCCCACCATCCTCGGCGCGGCCGGGCTGCTCGGCGTCGATGAGATCTACGCGATGGGCGGGGCAGGAGCCATCGGCGCCCTCGCCTACGGTGTGCCGTCCATCGGCCTCGATCCCGTTGACATCATCACTGGCCCGGGCAACATCTACGTCGCCGCCGCCAAGCGACTGGTGCGCGGCGTCGCCGGTATCGACTCCGAGGCGGGCCCCACCGAGATCCTCGTCATCGCCGACGCCTCCGCCGACCCCGTACTCGTCGCTGCCGATCTCGTCAGCCAGGCCGAGCACGACGAGCTTGCCGCCGCGGTACTGGTCACCGATTCACCCGAGCTGGCGGGCGCGGTCGCCGCCGAGGTCGAGCGGATCGCGGCGTCCGCCCACCATGGCGACCGGGTGCGCACCGCGCTTGCCGGGCAGCAGTCAGCGATCGTGCTGGTCGCCGATCTGGAAGCGGCGGCCGCCTTCAGCAACGCCTACGGGCCGGAGCACCTCGAGATCCAGACCGAGGTGCCGGGCGAGGTCCTCGACTTCATCGACAACGCCGGTGCGATCTTCCTCGGTGCGCACTCGCCGGTGAGCCTGGGTGACTACCTCGCGGGCTCCAATCACGTGCTGCCCACCGGCGGGCAGTCCCGGTTCTCCTCGGGCCTCGGCGCCTACACGTTCCTGAGGCCCCAGCAGGTCATCCAGTACGACCGACCGGCCCTCGAGGCGGTCTCGCGGGCGATCGTCGATCTGAGCACTGCCGAGGACCTGCCCGCGCACGGTGCGGCGGTCACCGCCAGGTTCACCGAAACGTAGGCGTATCCTTGGGGCACCATGTTCTGCCCCTTCTGCCGTCACCCCGACAGTCGCGTCATCGACTCCCGCACGAGTGACGACGGGCTGTCGATCCGTCGCCGCCGTCAGTGCCCCGAGTGCGGTCGCCGCTTCTCCACCACGGAGACCGCCAGCCTCAGCGTGATCAAGCGAAACGGTGTGGTCGAGCCCTTCAGCCGGGAGAAGATCGTCGCTGGGGTGCGCAAGGCCTGCCAGGGACGCCCGGTGACCGACACGGATCTCGCGGTTCTCGCGCAGCGCGTCGAGGAGACCATCCGCGCGACCGGTGCCGCCCAGATCGAGGCTAACGACATCGGGCTGGCGATCCTGACCCCGCTGCGCGAGCTTGATGAGGTCGCCTACCTGCGGTTCGCCAGCGTCTACCAGGCCTTCGAGTCGCTGGAGGACTTCGAGTCCGCGATCACCCTGTTGCGCGTCGACCACGAACAGTCGGAGACCCCAACCAGCTGACCGATAGCCTGTCCTCAGCATGTATCGGATCTTCTTCACCCTGGTTCTCTCGCGGATCGATCCCGAGCGCGCACACCGGCTCGCCTATGCGGTGATTCGCGCCCTCCCGGCGCTCGGTGTCGGAGCGCTGGTGCGCCGATTCACACGCCCGTCCGTGGAGCTCTCGGTCGCAACCCTCGGCCTGACCTTCGACTCTCCGTTCGGTGTTGCGGCCGGCTTCGACAAGGAGGGCACCGCGATCCGTGGACTCGGTCAGCTCGGCTTCGGTCATGTCGAGGTCGGTACCATCACCGCGCTCGCCCAACCGGGTAATCCGAAGCCGCGACTCTTCCGTCTTGTGGCCGACCGGGCCGTGATCAACCGGATGGGGTTCAACAACCACGGGGCGGCGGCTGCGACCCCGGTGATCGCCAAGGCAGTCGCGCGCCGAGCCCGGCCGATCGTCGGGGTGAACATCGGCAAGTCTCGTGCTGTCGACGTGGATGACGCGGTCGCCGACTACCTCGAGAGCACTCGACTTCTCGCGCCTCACGCCGACTACCTCGTGGTCAATGTCAGCTCCCCGAACACCCCGGGACTGCGCGGACTCCAGGAGCTCGACAAGCTCGCCCCTCTGCTCACGGCGGTCAAGAAGGCCGCCGGCGACACACCCGTGCTGGTGAAGATCGCCCCCGATCTCACCGACGAGCAGGCGGGGCGCATTGCGGCGCTGGCCGTTCGTGAGCTCGACGGCATCATTGCGACCAATACGACGCTGTCGAGGGAGGGGCTTGAGACCGCGGCATCCGTCGTCGAGACCGCCGGCGCCGGGGGACTGTCCGGACCGCCCGTCGCGTCGCGGTCGTTGGAGCTGCTCAGGCTCATCCGCTCGATCGTACCGAGCGAGTTCTGCGTCATCTCGGTCGGAGGAGTGGAGTCGGCCGCCGATGTCGCCGAGCGACTCGAGGCGGGCGCAACCCTCGTGCAGGGCTACACGGCGTTCCTCTACCGTGGCCCCTTGTGGGCACGACAGATCAATCGCGGCCTGGCAAGGCTGCGTTCGACGGCGTGACGTCGACCGCAGCCTTGCCAGTTCCTACTCGTACCTGAGCGAGTCGATGGGGCTCTGGCGTGCCGCCTTGGCCGCCGGAAGCACCGCCGCCACCAGAGCGATGGCCATCACGAGCAAGATCACCGAGATGATCGAGATCGGGGTGAATGCGATGAGCTGGAGACCGACGAGACCGGACAGGAATCCGTTGGCGAGCACGGAGCTGATGACCGAACCCAGCGCGATTCCTACGGCCGAGCCGATCGCGCTGCCCAAGAATCCGATGAACACCGCCTCAGCGCTGAAGAGGGCGAAGATGCGACTACCGCTCATGCCCATCGCCTTCATGAGACCGATCTCCCGCGTGCGTTCCTGCACGCTCATCAGCAGCGTGTTGACGATGCCGAATCCGGCGGCCAGGAGGGCGATGACCGCGAACGCGTTGAGAACGAGGATGATCCCGTCGATCACGGTCTGGAAGGTGCCGATCTGATCCGACACGGTCGTACCCGAGTAGCCGGCCGCAGTGAGATCCTTCTTGATCGTCGAGACCTCCTGATCGGTGGATGCCGGATCGAAATGAGCGACAGCACTCGCGAACTCCTCCGTCGATGAAGCAGGAAGCCCCGTGCTCTGTGCATCGAACAGCTCGGTGGTGAGAGTGTCGTTCAGGGTCGCCGTGGTGCCGAACAGCGTCGGCTCCTGTACACCGACGATGGTGGCCGTCACGGTGTGCTGCTCGCGAAGGGCGTCCGTGATTCCGATCGTGACCTGCTGGCCGATCGCGCTGTCGTAGTCGGCGAACCCCATCGGCTCGATGTAGTCGGTGGGCAGGATGATCTCCGCAGTGGTCGAATCGCTGGTGAATCCGGATCCCGCCGCCAGGTCGACAGCGACGCGGCCGCCCAGGGCGCTCAGCGACAGCACGAACTTGTCGTTGTCGCCCCACGACACGTAGTCGGGACTCACTCGCACTATCGGCTCGACCGAGGTGATGCCGTCGATCGCACCGATGGCGGTGATGTCATCGTCGGTCAGGGCGACGACTGTCGCGCCCGGCTGTCCGGTGCCCGATGAGATCGTGGATGCCGCGTCCGGGTCGTACTTCTGCGGACCGTCGGATGTGGTCGCCGTCTCGGTGGGCTTGGTGACGGTCATCACGTCGGGTGCGCCCACAGCCGACACCTGCGTGTCGATGTAGTTGTTGATACCGGTGCCGAGCCCGTTGGTGATGGTCAGCGTGAAGGCACCGATGAAGATCGCGATCACCGTGAGCGTGGTGCGCAGGCGGCTGCGGAAGCTGTTGCCGATCGCGGTGCGCAGAATGTCGAGGGCCTTCATGCGCCGACCGCCTCTGAAGCGGGAGCGTGCACATCGATCGCATCGACGACCAGTCCGTCACGCAGGTAGATCCTGCGATCCGCGCGTGCGGCGAGCTCCTCATCGTGGGTGACGATCACGAGGGTGATTCCCTTCGTGCGATTCAGGTCGAACAGGAGGTCCTCCACAACCGCCCCGGTCGCGGAGTCGAGGTTGCCGGTGGGCTCGTCGGCGAAGATGATCCGTGGATTGTTGACGAGGGCGCGCGCGATCACGACCCTCTGCTTCTGTCCGCCCGAGAGGTCGGTGGCCTTGTTCCTCGCCTTGTCATCCAGCTCAAGCAGCTGGAGCGCCTCGTGCGCTCGGCGCTTGCGTTCTCTGGAGCCCACGCGCGCGATCTTGAGGGGGAGCATCACGTTCTCCAGCACCGAGGCGTTCGGGGTGAGGAAGAACTGCTGGAACACGAACCCGAATGTGCGATTGCGCAACTCGTTGAGACGTCGACCCCTGAGGGTGCTCGCATCCGTCCCGTCGATCATCACGCTCCCGCCACTGGGTGCGTCGAGCAGCGCGAGGATGTGCATGAGCGTCGACTTGCCCGAGCCGCTCTTGCCGACGATCGCCACCGACTCGCCTTCGGCGATGTCGAGGCTCACACCTTTCAACGCCTCGAATCGGGTGGAGCCGCTGCCGTAGTGCTTGCGCAGGTCGGACGTGGACAGAGCACTGGGGGTCATTGACCCAGTCTGCTGCCGCGCAGCATCCGGCGAATCGTCCCCGGGGTGCGTGTGCGCTACTCCCGCGGGTGTATGCCCTGCCTCAGGCCGGGAACTGCCAGCGCTTGACCTGAGGCTTGGGCAGGCGCATCATCCGCAACTGCAGCGCCCGCATGGCGGCGTAGAACCGGAACTTCTCGACGCGGTCTGCGCCGAACTTCTCCGCCAACCGGCGCTTCAGGAGGAAGCCCATGACGATGACGTCGAGCAGGGCCACGAAGATGAAGCCGTACACGACGATGTACAGGATCGCGACGATCTCCTGGTTCGGGATGATCGTGGCGATGATGACGATGAACAAGAACGGCAACAGCATCTCGCCGATGCTGAAACGCGCGTCGACATAGTCGCGCACATAGCGCTTCTGGGGACCGCGGTCGCGGGCGGGGAGGTACTTCTCGTCACCGTTGGCCAGGCCGATCCGTGCCTTGTCGCGCTGCAACTGCATCTGAGTGCGAGCCTGCTTGCGGGCTGCCGCTCTATCGCTCGACACGAGAGGGCGCTTTCGGGCGGCCTCCTTCTCCTTGCGGGTCGGGGTCGCGTGACCCTTACCGGTAGGGGTGTCGGTTGCGTGCTCTGCGCCCGAATCGGTTGCGCTGGGGGATGTCTTGGCCACGGTGTCCTCGCCTGAATGTCTGCTTAAGATTACTCGTATGAGCTCAACGCCGCAGTCCATGCCAGATCATCCACTTCTCGACGTCCTGCGGGAGTCTGTACAGGCTGGGCTTCCGGTTGCGATCTCCGACCTGGGACGTCTGGTGCGCATCCCCTCGGTGTCCTGGGACGGCTTCGATTCCGAGAATGTTGCGCGCAGCGCCGAAGCGGTCAAGGAACTCCTAGAGGGTCTGAACGTCTTCGACTCGGTAGCAATCGCGCGCGCACCGATCGATGGCGAGCGAATGGGGCAGCCAGCTATCCTCGCCCGCCGACCAGCGCGCAATGGCAAGCCGACGATCCTGCTGTACGCGCACCACGACGTTCAGCCTCCCGGCAACGAGGAGGACTGGGAGTCCGCACCGTTCGAACCCACGGTTCGCGGTGATCGGCTCTACGGTCGTGGCGCCGCCGACGACAAGGCCGGCATCATGGCGCATGTCGCAGCGATTCGCTCGTTCGTCGAGGTGGTCGGTGACGATTTCGATCTCGGTCTGGTGGTCTTCTTCGAGGGGGAGGAGGAGTTCGGGTCGCGCTCCTTCGCCAACTTCATCACCGAGAATCGCGACACTCTCGAAGCCGACGTCATCGTCGTCGCGGACTCGGACAACTGGGATGTGAACACGCCGGCCCTCACTGTCGGTCTTCGCGGCAATGTCACCTTCAAGCTGACGGTCTCTACCCTCGCCCATGCCTCGCACTCCGGAATGTTCGGGGGAGCGGCACCCGACGCGATGCTGGCTGCAATTCGGCTGCTCTCAACCCTGCACGCGCCGGACGGCTCGGTGGCGGTAGAGGGGCTGACGTCGCGCACGGCTGACACACCGGCCTATGACGAGTCGCGACTCGTCGAGGAGGCAGCCCTGCTACCGGGCGTCACTCCCATCGGCCATGGTGATGTGCTGTCACGGTTGTGGGATCAGCCGGCCATCACCATTACCGGAATCGACGCTCCGACCGTGCAGAACGCCTCCAACACCCTGCTGCCGTCGGTGACCGTCAAGGTGAGTGCCCGGATCGCTCCGGGGCAGAGTGCCACCGATGCCTACACAGCCCTCGAAACGCACCTGAGGCAGCACGCGCCGTTCGGCGCTCAGCTGACCATCAGTGATGTCGACCGCGGCAATCCGTTCCTCGTCGACACCGACGGTTGGGCAGTCGACGTCGCGAAGGACGCGATGCGCCAGGCCTGGGGTGCCGATGCCATCGAGACGGGGATCGGTGGCTCCATTCCCTTCATCTCCGACCTCGTCACGGTCTTCCCAGACGCTCAGATCCTCATCACGGGAGTCGAAGACCCGGACTCACGGGCGCACAGCCCGAACGAGTCCCTCCACCTCGGTGTGTTCCACCGGGCGATACTCACCGAGGCAGTACTGCTCACCACCCTCAACGAGCGGGGTAGAATCGACTCATGACTGACACCTCTGTGACTACCGCCGACGCACCCGTTGTGGAGCATGGAGTCGGCCTCACTGATGCCGCGGCCGCCAAGGTGCGCAGCCTCATCTCGCAGGAGGGTCGGGACGACCTGCGCCTGCGCCTTGCTGTGCAGCCCGGCGGATGCTCCGGGCTCATCTATCAGCTCTACTTCGACGAGCGCCGCCTCGACGGCGATGCCGTGCGCGAGTTCGGCGAGGGCGTCGAGGTCGTCATCGACAAGATGAGCGTCCCGTACCTGGATGGCGCGAGCATCGACTTCGAGGACACCATCCAGAAGCAGGGCTTCACGATCGACAACCCGAATGCCCAAGGCAGCTGCGCATGTGGAGATTCATTCCACTAGTTCACGCTTTTCCTCCACATTGGCGCGTCGAAAGACGCGCCAATGTGCTTTTCGGGGGCGGTGCGGTTCATGGCGCGGCATCCGGCTGGCTATAGACTGGAGACCATTCAGTCACAGTTTTGCGAGAGGTCTCAGGTGCGTTCCAACCGCCGTCTTCGATGGGCTGCCATTCCCCTTGGCATCGCGATCTCGATCATCCTTGCGGGGTGTACTCAGGCACAGCTTCAGGGCTGGCTGCCGGGTGACCCCGAAACCACCAACCACACGGGCCGCATTATCGGGCTCTGGGTAACGTCGTGGATCGTGCTGCTCGCGGTCGGTGTTGTCACGTGGGCGCTCATCATCTGGGCCGCCGTCGTCTACCGTCGCCGAAAGGGTCAGACGGGGCTTCCCGTTCAGTTGCGCTACAACATGCCGATCGAGATCTTCTACACGATCGTGCCGCTGATTCTTGTGCTCGGCTTCTTCGCCTTCACCGCTCGCGATCAGGCCGTCATCGAAGAACCCACGAAGAACCCCGACGTGAAGATCGAGGTCTTCGGCAAGCGTTGGGCGTGGGACTTCAACTACGTCACGGACAACGCGTACAGCGCTGGCGTTCAGGCCGATTTCAACTCGGATGGCACGATCAACACCGACAACCTGCCGGTTCTGTACTTGCCCGTTGACAAGTCGATCGAAGTCCAGATCGAGTCGCGGGATGTCATCCACTCCTTCTGGGTCGTCGACTTCTTGTACAAGAAGGACATGATTCCGGGCAAGAGCAACTACATGTACTTCACGCCGACAAAGATCGGCACCTACCAGGGCAAGTGCGCCGAACTGTGCGGGGAGTACCACTCGCTCATGCTGTTCGAGGTCAAGGTCGTCTCGCAGGAGGACTACGACGCCTACATCGCAGCACAGAAGGCCGCGGGCTACGAAGGCCAGATCGGTGCTGACTACAACGTGAACCAGAACCTGCCGGGCAACGGCAGCGGCGCCGAGGGATAAGACACATGACTACACTCGACCGTCCCATGGGCCTGGTTGCTGCGCCCACTGTCACCCCCGGGGTGTCCAGTTCGGCGCAGCGCAAGGGCAACGTGATTGTCAGTTGGATCACCTCCACCGACCACAAGACCATCGGTTACCTCTACCTGATCACGGCGTTCATCTACTTCCTGCTTGGTGGAGTCATGGCGCTGGTCATTCGAGCGCAGCTCTTCGCGCCGGGATTGTCCGTGGTGGCAACGGGCGAGCAGTACAACCAGTTGTTCACGATGCACGGCACGATCATGTTGCTCATGTTCGCTACGCCGCTCTTCGCGGGATTCGCCAACGTTCTCATGCCGCTGCAGATCGGCGCGCCGGACGTTGCCTTCCCTCGACTGAATGCATTCGCCTACTGGCTCTTCAACTTCGGTAGCCTCATCGCCGTCGCCGGCTTCCTCACCCCTCAGGGTGCGGCATCCTTCGGATGGTTCGCCTATGCTCCGCTGTCCAGCACCACGTTCTCGCCCGGGTACGGCGGAAACCTCTGGGTCTTCGGTCTGGCGCTCAGCGGTTTCGGCACGATCCTCGGCGCTGTCAACTTCATCACCACCATCATCACGATGCGCGCACCTGGCATGACGATGTTCCGGATGTCGATCTTCTCCTGGAACACGCTCGTCACCTCGCTGCTCGTGCTCATGGCCTTCCCGGTGCTGGCGGCGGCGCTGTTCGCGCTCGGCGCCGATCGGGTGTTCGGGGCGCATCTGTACGATCCGGCCAATGGTGGTGTGATCCTCTGGCAGCATCTGTTCTGGTTCTTCGGTCACCCCGAGGTGTACATCATCGCCCTGCCGTTCTTCGGAATCGTGTCGGAGATCCTCCCGGTCTTCAGCCGCAAGCCGATCTTCGGCTACAAGACTCTGATCTATGCGACGATCGCGATCGCCGCCCTGTCGGTGACAGTGTGGGCTCACCACATGTACGTCACCGGGTCGGTGCTGCTGCCATTCTTCGCTCTCCTCACCATGCTGATCGCAGTGCCGACCGGCGTGAAGATCTTCAACTGGATCGGCACGATGTGGCGCGGCTCGGTGACGTTCGAGGCGCCCATGCTGTGGACCATCGGCTTCCTCATCACGTTCACGTTCGGCGGTCTCACGGGCGTCATTCTTGCCTCGCCTCCGCTCGACTTCCACGTGTCTGACACGTACTTCGTTGTGGCGCATTTCCACTACGTGGTGTTCGGCACGGTGGTGTTCGCCATGTTCGCGGGCTTCTACTTCTGGTGGCCGAAGTGGACCGGGAAGATGCTCAACGATCGCCTGGGCAAGATCCACTTCTGGCTGTTGTTCATCGGCTTCCACACGACATTCCTGATTCAGCACTGGATCGGTGTTGTGGGCATGCCGCGCCGCTACCGCACCTACCTCGCAGAGGACGGGGTGACCTGGATGAACCAGCTCTCGACCATCGGCGCCGCAATTCTCGCCATCTCGATGCTGCCGTTCCTCTACAACGTGTACATCACCGCCCGCAAGGCACCCAAGGTGACTGTCAACGACCCGTGGGGCTACGGACGATCGCTCGAGTGGGCGACGAGCTGCCCTCCGCCGCGCCACAACTTCACGTCGATTCCGCGCATCCGCTCCGAGTCTCCCGCATTCGACCTCAACCACCCCGAAGCGGGCGTTCCGGTCGGTGTGGGGCCGTTCAAGGACGCGCCCGACGCACCCACGTATGACCTCGCAGACGAGAAGGTGAAGTAGCCATGGGTACCAATGCCCGCCTGTTCTGGATTCTCGCAGGGTTCTTCTTCCTCGCCGACGCGATCTACATCATGTGGTCGCTGCTGGATACCAGCCACGCGCAGGTCGAGTGGGTGGGAGCGGTCGCGATCGGCTTGTCCGGCGCGCTTGCAGTGCTCATTGCCTTCTACCTCGGGCGCATCCACAGCTCACAGGGTGGCGAACTCCCCGAAGACCGAATCGATGCCAACATCGACGACGGTGATGCGGAGCAGGGCCACTTCAGCCCGTGGAGCTGGTGGCCCATCGTTCTGGCGGCGGCCGCCGCGATCACGGTTCTCGGCTTGGCTATCGGCCCATGGATCTCGTTCATCGGCGTGAGCATCCTCATCGTCGCTCTGGTGGGGTGGGTCTATGAGTACTACCGCGGATACTTCGCACGCTGACGCCCCCGCGATTCGGGCTGCCAGGCCCGAAGATGCTGAGCGCGTCTTCTTCCTGCTCAAGCAGCTCGCGGCCAGCTATGCACCGGACCGTCAGACCTTCGACGAGTCCTTTGCATTTCTTGTCGACGACGAGTCGACTTCGGTTTTGCTTGTCGCTGAGGATGCCGCCGGCCTGGTGACGGGGTACGCCCTGACGACGATCACGCCCCTGTTGTACACCAACGGCCGTTCGGCGCAGCTCCAGGAACTCGTCGTTGATCATCACGTGCGGGGCTCCGGCGTCGGTACCGCGCTCATCGAGGCCATCGAGGCCGTGTGTCGTGACCGCCACGTGTCGCAACTCACCGTGGCAAGTCGGCGCTCGGCTGACTTCTATGAGCGGCTCGGCTACCGTTCAACAGCCGACTTCCTCAAGAAGACTTTCGACTGACCGAGGGCGCCCAGGCGAGCACCCTGGTCGTAGCCGCGTGAGCGGCGGCGGGACGTAACGCCGGCGTGCATCGATCGCGTTTCCCGCCGGGATGACTCACCTGCAAGCGAAGGGGCCCGCCAGCGTGCTGGCGGGCCCCTCTGTTCGCTTGTGAGAGCGCTAGTGGTCCGAGTGCGATCGCTCGATCTCGGTGCTCGTCACGGGCTCGATACGGTCCTCGAAGAACCATCCCGACGCGACCGCGCGCAGGCGCTGCCCGAAGGTTATCCGGCCCTTGGCGTCGGGGCGGAGCATGAGCGGCTTGTAGTCGCTGTAGCTGACGAGCTTCCAGCGCTCGTACTCATCGAGCTGCTCGTGCACCTCGATGTACTCGCCACCCGGCAGCCGCACGATTCGACCCGATTCGTAGCCGTGCAGGGCGATCTCGCGATCCTTCTTCTGGAGTGCGAGACAGATGCGCTTGGTCACGAAGTAGGCGATGATCGGCCCGATGATGAGCAGCACCTGGCAGGCGTTGATCACTCCTTCGATCGTCAGCTTGAAGTGCGTTGCGATCAGGTCGGAACTCGCGGCCGCCCACAGGACAGCGTAGAACGTCACGCCTGCAGCACCGATCGCGGTGCGGGTCGGGGCGTTGCGCGGGCGATCTGCGATGTGGTGCTCACGCTTGTCCCCGGTAACCCACGCTTCGAAGAACGGGTAGAAGGCAACCAGCGCGAGGAAGATGGGCAGAATCAGCAGCGGAACCATGATGTTCAGCGACAGCGTGAACACCCCGAGCTCGACCTCCCAGCCCGGCGGCACGAGTCGCAATGCACCATCGGCGAAGCCGATGTACCAGTCGGGCTGCGTTCCCGCGGAAACCGGAGATGGGTCGTACGGCCCGTACACCCAGATCGGGTTGATCTGGAAGAACGAGGCGATGAGCACGATCACGCCGAAGATGATGAAGAAGAACCCACCGGCCTTTGCGGCGAAGACCGGCATGATCGGCACGCCCACAACGTTGTCGTTGGTGCGGCCGGGGCCGGCGAACTGGGTGTGCTTGTTCACGATGAGAAGCAGCATGTGCACGCCGAGGAGGGCGACCAAGATCGCCGGCGCCAGAAGGATGTGCACCGTGTACAGGCGCCCCACGATGTCGGTACCGGGGAACTCGCCACCGAACACGAGGTAGGAGATCCAGGTACCGACGATCGGCACACCCTTGACCATGCCGTCGATGATGCGCAGACCGTTGCCGGAGAGCAGGTCGTCGGGGAGCGAGTAGCCCGTGAAGCCCTCGAGCATCGCCAAGATGAACAGCACGAAGCCGATGATCCAGTTGATCTCGCGGGGCTTGCGGAACGCGCCCGTGAAGAACACGCGCAGCATGTGAAGGCCGATGGATGCCACGAACAGCAACGCCGCCCAGTGGTGCACCTGGCGCATCAGGAGGCCGCCGCGGATGTCGAACGACAGGTTGAGCGTCGAGTCCATCGCGGCCGACATCTCAATGCCCTTCAGCGGAACCCACGAGCCGTCGTAGATGACGGGAACCATGGATGCCTGGAAGAAGAACGTGAGGAACGTGCCGGAGAGAAGGATGACGATGAAGCTGTAGAGAGCAACCTCGCCGAGCATGAAGGACCAGTGGTCGGGGAAGATCTTGCGCCCGACCTCCTTGACCAAGCCAGAAATGCTGGTGCGCTCGTCGATGTAGTTCGCGGCCCAGCCGGTGAACCGAGTGCCGCGAGTGGGCTCGACGGCCGCGGTCTGCGGCTCCTGCGTGGTTGTCATGTGTTGCGCTCCCAGAAGCTTGGTCCAACTGGTTCGGTGAAGTCGCTGCGTGCGACAAGGTAACCCTCTGCATCCACCGTGATTGGCAGCTGGGGGAGGGGACGCTTGGCGGGTCCGAAGATGACCTTCGCCTCGCGCGTGATGTCGAACTGCGACTGGTGGCAGGGGCAGAGCAGGTGGTGGGTCTGCTGCTCGTACAGTGCCACGGGGCATCCGACGTGGGTGCAGATCTTGGAGTACGCGACGATTCCCGCGTAGTTCCAGTCCTCGCGACCGGGGGAGACCTGCAGATCCTCGGGCTTGAGGCGCATGAGCAGCACTGCTGCCTTCGCCTTCTGCTCGAGCTTGTCCTCGAGTTCGTTGAGCCCTTCGGGGATCACGTGGAAGGCGGATCCCAGAGTGACCTCGGAGGCACGGATCGGGGTTCCTGACGGGTCACGGGTGAGGCGCGTGCCCTTCTTCCACAGCGTGTGCTGCAGCAGAGGCACGGGGTCCTCGGCAGGGGCAAGGTCGCGGAAGAGGACGATCGCGGGAAGCGGTGTCACCACCAGAGCGCCGATGAGGGTCCTGCGGATGAGGGTGCGCCGCCCGAATCCGGACTCCTTGTTGCCGAGGGTGAACACCTCGACCGCCTTCGCGCGGGTCTCATCCGAACCGCGGGTGCCGTGGCGCTGCTCGACCATGTCGTGGCCGTCCATCAGCGACTTTGACCAGTGGATGGCGCCGATGCCGACGCTCAGCAGTGCGAGCGTGATGCCGATGCCGAGGAAGAGGTTGTTGAAGCGCACCGAGTTGAGGTCGCCCGGAACGATCGGGAAGATGATGTAGGCGACGATAGCCGCGACCGTTCCGACGATCGACAGGATGAAGAACCCTGCGACGCGGCGCTCCTGCTGGCGCTCCTTCGCTTCGTCCAGGTCGGTGACGCGGGGGCGGTACGGCTCGAAGCCCGGGTTGGGAATGCGGTCAGCAACGACCACGGCCGTGCCCGCCGAAGGCGGGTTCGCGCCGTACTTCTCGACCGTGGAACCTGCAGCGTCGCCGCCGGTGGCCCCGTCGTGGTCCTGTGCCATTGAATTCCCTTCAGACTTTCGAACTGTGTTCGGTTGCCGCGAGACAGCCGGTTAGTTGGACTTGGCCGTGAGCCATACCGTGATGGCCACGATCGCTCCGAGGCCGAAGATCCAGATGAACAGGCCCTCAGATACCGGGCCGATGTCGCCCAGTCCAAAACCGCCGACCGATGTCGTGTTGTCGAGGAACTTCAGGTAGGTGATGATGTTGGCCTTGTCCTCAGGGGAGATGTTGTGGTCGTTGAACACGGGCATGTTCTGCGGCCCGGTGACCATCGCCTCGTAGATGTAGGCGGGCTCAACACCGCTCAGCGGAGGGGCGAACTTACCCTCGGTGAGAGCGCCACCGGCGCCAGCGACGTTGTGGCACATCGCACAGTTGATTCGGAACAATTCCGCACCGACCGCGGCATCGCCGTCACCCTGAAGGTACTTCTCGTCCGGGATGCCCGGGCCAGTTCCGCGAGACGCGACGTAGGCAGAGAGAGCAGAGATCTGCTCGGCGGTGAACTGCACGGGCTTCTGCTCACCCTGCGGGCCGGTTGCGGCAAGCGGCATCCGCCCGGTACCGACCTGGAAGTCGACGGCGGCCGCCCCGACACCGATCAGACTGGGCGCCTGGCTGGTGCCCTGAAGGGCCATTCCGTGACAGGTTGCGCAGTTGGCCGCGAAGAGCTTGCCGCCCTCCTCGATCTGGGCATCTGCGGCTGCGCTCGTCTCAGCGGTCGCGCTGGTGGTGAACAGCGCGTAGGCGCCGCCCGTGCTCAGCAGACCGATCGTGAGCAGTGCGACGGTGGCGAGCGGGCTGCGGCGACCTGCCTTGCGGTTCGAGGGTGCCTCTGACTTCTTCGACATGTTCTGTTTCGTTCCGATTCTCACTTGAGTACGTAGATGACCAGGAACAGCCCGATCCACACCACGTCGACGAAGTGCCAGTAGTACGAGACGACGATCGCGGTGGTCGCCTCCTTGTGGGTGAACACCTTGACTGCGAAGATTCGGCCGATGACCAGCAAGAATGCGATCAGACCACCCGTCACGTGGAGGCCGTGGAAACCTGTCGTGAGGTAGAACACCGAGCCGTAGGAGTCACTCGAGAGTCCGATGTGCTCGCTCACGAGATTCGCGTACTCGAAGATCTGGCCGACGACGAATGCCGCGCCCATGAAGTAGGTGAGGTAGAACCATTCGACCGTTCCCCACTTCCAGAACTGGAGTGCGGTGCCCGTGCGTCGGGGCTGGTTGCGCTCGGCCGCGAACACGCCCGCCTGGCAGGTGAACGACGAGAGCACGAGGATGATCGTGTTGATCAGCGAGTAGGTGACGTTGAGCTTTGCGGTCTGCTCCGACCACAACTCGGGAGACATCGATCGCAGTGTGAAGTAGATGGCAAACAGGCCCGCGAAGAACATGACTTCGCTGCCGAGCCACACGATCGTGCCAACGGCCACGATGTTGGGCCGCTGGACGGATGGCGCTGTGATCGAGCGCGATAGGGAGGCTGTGGTCACTCTTCCATTATGGTCGATTTCCGTCGCGCCAAATGTCATTCTGGGGGTCAGTCGGGGCCTGATCGTTAGGATTTGGGTCATGTCACCCGAGCGCACCTGGCCAATCATCCTGAGCACCCTCGTGGAGGGCGATGACCTGTCGATAAGCGATGCCGAATGGGCTATGCAGCAGGTGATGGCGGGGGAGGCAACCCAGGCTCAGCTGGCCGGCCTCCTTGTGGCGCTGCGCGTGAAAGGTGAGACGGTCGACGAGATCGTCGGTTTCCGCGACGCGGTGCTCGCCAACGCGCGGCCCCTGGCCGTCTCGCCGGATGTGCTCGACATCGTGGGCACGGGTGGCGACCCCTACGGGGCGGTACTGAACATCTCGTCGGTCGCGTCAATCGTCGCCGCCGCGGCCGGAGTGCCCGTGGTGAAGCACGGCAACCGCGGCGCCAGCTCGGCTTCGGGCGCATCCGACGTGCTGTCGGCACTCGGTCTCAACCTCGACATCACGCCCGACCGTGTGGCAGAGGTACTGAAGGAGACCGGCATCACCTTCGCGTTTGCCGCCCTCTTCCACCCCGGATTCCGCCACGCGGGGCCCACTCGCAAGGAACTGGGCATCTCGACCCTGTTCAACATCCTCGGGCCACTGTGCAATCCGGCCCGACCCAACGCCTCCGCGGTCGGCGTCGCAAGCCTGGAGCGGGTGCCACTCGTCGTCGGTGTCTTCCAGACGCGCGGCGCGACCGCACTGGTGTACCGCGGCGATGACGGCATCGACAAGCTCACGACGACCGGCCACAGCCACATCTGGGAGGTCTCCCGCGGATTCGTCACCGAGCACGACCTCGATCCCGCCGATCTGGGGATCCCGCGCGCCGACATCCAGTCGCTGCTGGGAGCGGATGCCGCGCACAACGCGTCAGTGGCGCGAGCAGTGCTCGCGGGGGAGCCGGGTCCGGTGCGTGACATCGTGCTGCTGAACGCCGCGGGCGGGCTCGCCGCCTACGAGTTGTCGCGGGAGCCTGAGTTGCTGCAGGAGCCGATCATTGAGCGGCTGGCGACGCAACTAGAGCGCGCGGCATCCGTCATCGACTCCGGGGCAGCATCGGCAAAGCTCGACGAGTGGATCGAGGCGACAAACCGGTAGGGATCTCGACGAGCTCGATCACCGGGCTCGATCACCGGGTCAGCGCACGTCGTCATCCACCCAGTCGAGAGTCTTTGAGACGGCCTTGCGCCAGTTGCGTAGCAGGCGCTCGCGCTCATCGTCGGGCATTGACGGCAGCCACCGCCCACCCTCACGCCAGTTGGCGCGCAGCTCGTCGAGACCCGACCAGAAGCCGACCGCGAGGCCGGCGGCGTAGGCAGCGCCGAGCGCGGTGGTCTCGGCGACGACCGGGCGGATGACGGGTACCCCGAGCAGGTCGGCTTGAAACTGCATCAGCTCGGAGTTCGCGATCATTCCACCGTCGACCTTGAGCTCGGTGAGGTCGACGCCAGCATCGGCGTTGACAGCGTCCAGTACCTCACGGGTCTGGAACGCCGTGGACTCGAGCGCAGCGCGAGCGATGTGTCCCTTGTTGGAGAACCGTGTGAGGCCGAGGATCGCACCCCGCGCATCCGGTCGCCAGTGCGGCGCGAACAGTCCGGAGAAGGCGGGCACGAAGTAGACGTTGCCGTTGTCGTCGACGGTGCGCGCGAGCGCCTCGACATCCGATGCCTTCGAGATGATGCCGAGATTATCCCGCAGCCACTGCACCAGTGAACCGGTCACGGCGATCGAGCCCTCGAGGGCGTAGTGGGTCGGCCCATCGCCGAGCTTGTAGGCGACGGTGGTGATCAGGCCATTGCGGGAGTGGACGATGTCCTCGCCGGTGTTCACGATGAGGAAGTTGCCCGTGCCATAGGTGTTCTTCGACTCGCCGACGCCGAACGCGGCCTGGCCGAATGTCGCGGCCTGCTGGTCGCCCAGCATCCCTGCGACCGGGACCTCGCGCAGCAGGTTCTGCAGTTCGACCGTTCCGAAGATCTCCGATGAGCTGCGGATCTCGGGGAGCAGGGCGGCGGGTACGTCGAAGGCGGCGAGAAGCTCGGGATCCCAGGCGCAGGTGGCCAGGTCCATGAGCAGCGTGCGGCTCGCGTTGGTGACATCCGTGGCGTGCACGCCATCGTGGATGCCCCCTGTCAGGTTCCAGAGCAGCCAAGTGTCCATCGTGCCGAAGGCGAGCTCACCTGCCTCTGCGCGTGCCCGGACTCCTTCGACGTTCTCCAGAATCCAGGCGATTTTCGTCGCCGAGAAGTAGGTCGCCAAGGGAAGGCCGACCTTCTGCTTGAATCGATCGACATCACCCGCCGCGACGCGGTCGACTATCGACTGAGTGCGGGTGTCCTGCCAGACGATGGCGTTGTACACCGGAACTCCGGTGGTTCGGTCCCAGACGACCGTGGTCTCGCGCTGGTTGGTGATTCCCACAGCGGCGATGTCGTGCCGGGTGAGATTCGCCTTGCCCAGCGCCTGGCCGATCACTTCACGGGTGTTGTCCCAGATCTCGACCGGGTCGTGCTCGACCCATCCCGCCTGGGGAAAGTGCTGGCGGTGTTCCAGCTGTCCGACGGTGACGACGGCTCCGGCGTGATCGAAGATCATCGCCCGCGTGCTCGTGGTGCCCTGATCGAGCGAGAGCACGAATTTCGGAGTATCTGTGGTCATGTCGGCTCCTTCGTCGCACGGTCATTGCACCATATCAACGGCCGGCGGGCCCACCGCGGCCAGGTACCGCCACTCGCCAGCGTCGCGCAGGAACCGACTGTTCTCATGTTGCTCGCCGCTGCCTGCGGGGGATCGGTAGTGGGCGACGAACTCGACGGTGCCTTCGGTATCGAGCAACGCACCCTTCGACCGCCCGATGATGTCGAGCCTGTACCAGCGCAGGTCGGGGTCGAGTTGCAGTGAGCGCGGTCGAGTCGTCGGATGCCATGACTTCAGCAGATAGTCGGCATCGCCGAGCGCGAACGCCGTGAAGCGGCTGCGCATGAGTCGTTCGGCCGTGGGCGCGGTCACACGACCATCGATGATGGGTGCGCAGCATTCGCTCAAGGGCATGCCGCTCAGACAGGGGCAGCGCGTCACGCGAGCCGCCTCACGGGGTCAGTGCGCTGACGTAGCGGTGGGCATCCCGGGCGACTGCGACCCAGGAATCGAGCTCTGTTGGCTGCGCGAAGCTGACCCATTCCCGCATGGTGCGAGTTCCCATGGTCACCACATCTGCGTCGCCAGCCGCGACCCGCGCCTGTGCCTCCGGCTCGGGAAGCTTGGCCACCATTCGGCCTTCGCGATTGATGAACACGAAGATGGAGTCATCAACGCTGAGTCCGCGTCCGTTGAACATGCGGCCGGCCTGTACGCCCGGGACTCCGAGGAAACGCTCGGCAACCTGATCCAGAAGGGACTCGCCGCGTTCGCGAGCCAACTGGCGATCTGATGGGCCGGTCGGCGCTGCCATTTGTCCCTCCAAGCGAGCGGTGTGTGCTGACCCCGGAAGTTTAGAGCCTGTCGCGAGCGTGACGCTCGAGCGGTTCGGCGTGCACGGCGTGCCGTGCCGCTCGCTCTAGGCTGGATGCCGTGTCCAAGGTACTGAGCAGTCTTCCCGTCGGCGAGCGCGTCGGCATCGCCTTCTCCGGAGGTCTCGATACCTCCTGCGCCGTCGCCTGGATGCGCGAGAAGGGTGCGGTGCCCTGCACCTACACGGCGGACATCGGCCAGTACGACGAGCCGAACATCGGCGAGGTGCCGGCGCGTGCGAAGGAGTACGGTGCCGAGATCGCCCGCCTCGTCGATGGGCGCGCGGCGCTCGTGGAGGAGGGGCTCGTTGCCCTTGCCTGTGGCGCATTCCACATCCGTTCCGGCGGAAAGACTTACTTCAACACGACTCCGCTGGGTCGCGTCGTCACCGGCACCCTGCTCGTGCGCGCGATGAAGGAGGACGACGTCGACATCTGGGGCGACGGCTCCACCTACAAGGGCAACGACATTGAGCGGTTCTACCGCTACGGACTGCTGGCCAACCCGCGCCTGCGCATCTACAAGCCCTGGCTGGATGCCGACTTCGTCGGCGAACTCGGCGGCCGCACGGAGATGAGCGAGTGGCTCGTTGCGCGCGGCTTTCCGTACCGCGACTCCACCGAGAAGGCGTACAGCACCGACGCCAACATCTGGGGTGCCACCCACGAGGCCAAGAACCTCGAGGAACTGAGCACCGGCCTCGACATCGTCGACCCCATCATGGGCGTGGCCAGCTGGCGTGACGATGTCGAGATCGCCACCGAGGAGGTGACGGTGCGCTACGAGGCGGGCCGTCCCGTCGCGATCAACGGCGTCGAATTCGCCGACCCGGTTGCTCTCGTCCTGGAGGCCAACGCGATCGGTGGACGCCACGGTCTTGGCGCATCCGATCAGATCGAGAACCGCATCATCGAGGCCAAGAGTCGCGGGATTTACGAGGCCCCCGGTATGGCGTTGCTGCACATCACCTACGAGCGACTGCTCAACGCGATCCACAACGAGGACACGATCGCCAACTACCACGCCGAGGGCCGCCGTCTGGGCCGCCTGATGTACGAGGGCCGCTGGCTCGACCCGCAGTCGCTCATGCTGCGCGAGTCACTGCAGCGCTGGGTCGGTTCAGCAGTGACGGGCGAGGTGACCCTGCGCCTGCGTCGCGGTGACGACTACACGATCCTCAACACGACCGGCCCGAACCTCAGCTACCACCCCGAGAAGCTGTCGATGGAGCGTGTCGGCGATGCCGCGTTCGGCCCCGGTGACCGCATTGGGCAGTTGACCATGCGCAACCTGGACATCGCCGACTCGCGCTCGCGTCTCGAGCAGTACGCGGCGATCGGCCTCATCGGTGGGCCGACGGCTGAGCTCGTCGGCGAACTCGAGGTGGGTGCCGCGAACCAGATCACCGGCGGCGCGGATGACACGGCTCTCGACCGCGCCACCGACGCCGCCAACGAGGCCTCCGCCTTCGAGCTCGGCACCGACTGAGTCACCGTCGGACCACCGCCGGACCCGCGCCGACTACCAGGTGGAGTCGCCGCGGATGATCACGTCCGAACCGCCGTCGATGAAGACGATCTGGCCACAGAGGTGGGCGTTCTCCTCGCTCGTCAGCCAGGCGAGGAGGTAGGCGACCGATCGCGGTTCGAAGATGCCGTTGAGCGGCATCGGAACCATCGTGGTGATCTGCTCGCGCTGCTCAGGGGTGGCGATGAGGTCTGCCGTCATCGGAGTCTCCACGACTCCCGGTGCGACGCCGTTGAGCGGGATCGATGCGCCCGCCCAGTCCGCCGTCGCCGCGTGGCGGCGGATCCAGAGCGCCAGCGCTCGCTTCGTCGTGCCATAGATCAGGCTCCCGAGCTGCGGGCCGCCGGCCTCGAGTTCGGCTCCACGGGCGAGGGCAGCCTTCTCGTCGCCCGCAAGGAGCGCGGTGAGGAGGGCGTCATCCGGCGGGAAGAGTGAAGCCATGGAGGCGGTTGCGACGGCGCGGGGCGCCGGGGAGCTGACCAACAGGGGGCGCAGGCCCTCGAGGGTGGCCACAGTGCCGAAGTAGTTGACCGCGACGGTGATGGCGGACGGGGTGGCCAGTCCCGCGTTGGCGATGACGGCGTCGATCCTGCCGCCGCTGAGTGCGGTGACCTTCTCGACAAGGGCGGCCCGGCCCTCGGCAGTGGAGAGATCCACCGTGACGTCGGCGTCGCGGATGTCGACTCCGATCACCGTGTGGCCTCGCTCGAGCAGGAGTTCTCTGGTTGCCTTGCCGATTCCGCTCGCGGCACCGGTGACGACGTAGGTACGGGACATGGCTTCGACCTTCCGATCAGTGGCGGGCGTCTGCCCGTCGAGACCATGCTCGTCCGGTTGTGCGCGGCCGGTTAGGGGATTTGGTCCCGCCCCTACCGGGACTGCGAGATCGGGCGCAGATGTACGCCCAGCTGGCCGTACCAATCGCGGACGGCCTGGGCCTGGGTCTCATCGCAGGTGTACCCGTAGCCGATGCTGACGTCCCAGTACTCGTAGCTGCTCACGTAGACGCGGTGGTCAAGTGTCCAGCCCGAGAGGTAGGTGAGCGCGAAGCAGTCCGCCATGGTTTCGGGATCTCCGCCGAACGCCTCGAGAGCGGTGTCGGTGGCATCCGGGTTGGTCATCTGGAGAACATGGGCGAACTCGTGGTAGGCGATCCCGGTTCGAAGCCAGTCCGTCATGTACGGCTGACCTGCGTCTGCCGCATCGAAGTGCACGGCGAACGGATCGTCGTACACGACGCAGGCGAGGACGTCTGCTTCGCACAGCGTGTCGGCATCATCGATCACCGTGGTGACGTGACCACCGCCGAGGTCATCGATCACTGCCTCGTAGGTGGTGCCGCTCGTATTCGAGCCCGCTTGCACTGACGCCTCGGAGACGAGATCCTTCAGCGTGGCCTCTTCCGATTGGATGCGACGGGTATCGGCTTCGACGCTTCCGGCGCTCCAGCGGTGCGACCAGGCCAGACGGGCGATGCTCTCGTAGCTGTCGAGGGGCACCAGTGAGCTCATGAGGCTGCCGTCGAGCAGACTTGCGGTCTCGAGCAGTTGCGCCATTGCGGTGCCGAAAGTCTCCTTCTTCTCGATGAGCTCGCGCTGGTGGTCCAGTTCGCGGTTCTGCTCGGCGATTCGGGAGTTGGCGGAGAGCAGCTGCACAACCAGAAAGATCACTGCGCCGATCGTGAGTGCCAGGGCCACGCCCAGCAGGATCACCGCGAGACGCTTCGGTCGAGCCGTCGGAGTTTCGCTCCCTGTGGGTGATTCCTCGACGAAGCTCTCCCCGACAGACGGGACTGCAGTTTCTTCGTCCGGCACGGACTCCTCCTCGCGTTCGTGAGAGTATATCGAGTCCGCGGTCGACCGGAATCAGGTGGGCACGGCCCGGCGACGCTGGCCGACGACGACACCGACGATCACGAGAAGAGTGCCCACGGCCTGTCGAATGCCGAAAGCCTCACCCGCGAGCAGGGTTCCCAGAAGCACACCGGTGACGGGATTGAGAAGTCCGACGAGTCCCACGGTGCCCGCCGGCAGGTGGCGGAGGCCAGCGAACCACGCGATGAAAGCAACCGCCGTCGCGATGACCGCAACATAGACGTAGCCCAAGACCGCGCTGGGTTCGCTGGCCGGCGGAGCGCCCTCCAGGATGACCGCGAAGGGAAGCACCACGAGCCCGCCGCCGATGAGCTGCCACGACGTCAGTGCGACGAGGGGCACCTCGGCTCCCCATCTCTTGGTGAGAATGAAGCCGATCGATGAGAGCACCATCGCCGCCAGCGAGGCGATGACTCCCCACCCGTCAACGGTGAGACCGCCCTCGAAGAGCAGCACGCCGACTCCGAGGAGGCCCACTGCGGCACCGATGACGCCGAACCGCGTGGGGCGTTCTCCCAGGAGCGGCCAAGCCAACAGGAGCAGCGCCGCTGCCGAGGTCGCCATGATTGTCGACGCTATGCCCGACGGCAGTCGTTGCGAGACCACGTAGATGAGCACGAAGAAAGCACCGACGTTGAGCGTGCCGAGCACGAGGGAACGCCACCACCACGAACCCCGAGGAAGACGGCGGGCGACCAGAAGCAGAATCAGGCCGGCGGGGAGTGCTCGAAGGAGGGCGCCCCACAGAGGCGCGTCCAGCGGAAGGAAGTGACGTGTGACGAAGTAGTTGGAGCCCCACGCGATCGGGGCGATCGCGGTGACGAGAATCCAGCGCCATTTACCTTCCATGGAAGTTATACTAGCTTCCATGGAAGACAGTCGTGGCGACATCGGAGATCGGGTGTCCCGCATCCAGAGCGAATGGCGTCGGGAGCGACCTGATGTCGACGTTCAGCCGCAGGGGATCATCGGGCGAGTACATCGGCTCGCGGCTTGGCTCACCGATGAGCTGACGGTGATCTACGGGCGCTACGGACTGGGGGAGGGGGAGTTCGACGTGCTCGCCGCGCTGAGGCGCGCCGGGCATCCTTTCGAGCGGGCTCCGGGGGAACTCGCCGACCACACGATGGTGACCACCGGGGCCATGACGAAGCGCATCGACCGTCTCGTCGCTCGCGGGCTGGTCGAACGGCGTGAGGTGGAGCAGGACGGCCGTCGCCGCATCGTGGCGCTCACCCCTGCGGGTCGGGTACTCATCGACGAGGCGTTCATGGAGCACATGGCCAACGAACGACGACTCGTCGACGAACTCGACGCCGACGACCAGGCCGCACTCGAGGCGATACTCACCCGTTGGCTCGCCGCTGGACCGGCGCGCTAGGGGAGCGGGGTGAGGTCGGGCTCGACGAATGCTGTCCGAGCCTCGTCCGAGGCGAGTCGGCCAGCGCTGTAGTGATCGTTGAGTCGATCCGGACGCAGCAACGCTGGTCGATGATCCACGAAGTCGCTGCTGGACGAGAACAGCTCCGTTCGGGCGTCATTGATGAGCCGCATCCACGCAGTCGTTCTGGTCTCGTGGTACTTGGACAGCAGGCCTGCGGCTATCGCCATTCGGCGAATGCCCCCGGTCATCGCGGCAACGGCCCGGTCGTAGCCATCGCGCTCCAACAGGATCCACGCGACCCGGACGTGCTCCCGGTGAGGGAAAGAAGTGAGGGTGCCGCGCTCGAACGCGGTCACCAGGTCAAGGTCATTCATGCCGATCAGACTCCCGTAGTAGTACGATTCTGAAGTAATATAGTACGATATCGTATTAACGAAGGGTACGTGCGATGGACAACTCACTGTCGGCACAGCTACTCGTCGCCGGTCACCGCGTGGGACGGATGCTCGAGGCTCGACTCCAAACACTCGACCTGAGCGCTGGTGAGGCCATGGTGCTGGCGACACTGGGGGAGCGGGCGCTCACGATGGGCGGCATCCAGGGGGCCCTGCACATCGGAGCATCGACGGCGACCAGCCTGGTGACGCGCCTCGAGCGGGCGGGCCGCGTCAGTCGGCGCCGTAACCCGGAGGATGCGCGGTCGATCGTCGTCGAGCTCACCGAGGCGGGCCGTGAGGTCTCAATCCTGGCGGCGCTCGCCTTCGACGAACTCGACGATCAGCTGCGCGGCGGGGAGCCCGCGGACGTCGACGCGCACCGCGCGTTCATGGAGCGCGTGGCGTCACTGAGCGAGGCGGGGTCATAGTGACCGAGGCGACCCCGATCGAAATCCGCGTGTGGGTCAAGCCGGGGAGTCGGAAAGGGCCCCTCGTACAGGAGGCCGACCGGAACACGGATCGGAACGTGGACCTGGTGGTCTATCTGCGGCAGCAGGCCGTCGATGGGCGCGCAAACGACGAACTCGTCGGCCTGCTGGGCGAGCACTTCGGTGTTGCCGCCCGCGATGTCCGCATCGTCAGCGGGTTCGCCTCGCGATTCAAACGCGTGGCGGTGGGCTGACTTTATCTGCGACTTGACATAATGCTGATTATCGGATGTGCCAGAACCGCACAAACCGGGCTCAGGCGCGCAAGAACGCCTTGATCGCCTCGACGACCAGCGCGTGGTCCTCTGTGTCGGGAAGTCCCGAGACGGTAGCCGTACCGACGATCGCCCCGCCGGCGACGCGGATCGGGAAACATCCGCCTGCGATGGCGTACTGGTACGGCTCGAGCCAGTCGGCAGGGTTGCGACCGCTTGCCTGGGCTTCGAGGCGCACTCGCAGTGTCGACGAATTGGTCAGCTTGGCCAGTCTGATCTTGCGGGCGATCCACAGGTCGTTGCTGGCGTTCGAACCCTCGGTGGCGCCGTGGGCGACGATCTGGTCGCCGCGCGAGACATCCCACGCGATTCCGAGGCCGCGAGTGGTCGCGAGCTCCATGATGACTCCCCCGAGTCGCCAGGCATCGGAATGAGAAAAACTCGAAAAAACGAGACGGTCTTCCTGTTCCTTGATACTGGCAATCTGTTCGCTCAGATCGGCTTCGCTCGTCATGGTTCTCCCTCTCGGTCGGTCGTCAGGCACTGCACGACGGCAGTTGCCGTCGCACGAGGTTGATCAGTTCGCGCGGCTCGTAGGCCTCGCTCGTGTTCAGAAGTTCACTGAGGGTCCACCAGCGGTGTGCGAGCACGTCCACTCGCTCCTCGTCGGTCCACAGTTCGCTGGATGGCTCGAAGCCATCGACCACGGCGGTGTAGAACTCGGCGTGACCGGTGTCGTGGTCGGCGTCATCCCACTCGACCGCGAAGTCGTGGGCCCACACGGGTGCGCCGAGATCCTCGATGACGAGGCCGGTCTCCTCGTGGAGCTCCCGCACCGCCGCATCGTGCTGCGACTCCCCCGGGTCCACTCCGCCACCCGGCGTGATCCATCGAGCGACGCCGCTGGTGTCCGGTGCCTTCGTGAGGAACAGAAGGATGCGGTCGTCCCGGTCGAACAGGAGCACCCGGCTCGTGAGGCGGTGCACGCCGGTCGCGCTCATCGTGGACTCAGCGGGACTGGGCGAGGAAGTCGGTGACATCGCCGACGTAGTGCGTGTGATTATCCGGTACCGGCTTCACGGCAGCCAGGGCGACCTCGGCGGCGAACTCCCCGACGTTATAGAGGCGACCCGCCGCTTCCTTGCGGGCCTCGATAGCCCCCGGGTTCGCGCGCTGGAGAAGGGTGGCCGTGATGGTTCCCTCGATCATGTCGCCCGAGACCACCACAAAGCCGACCCCGGCCTCGGTGAGCCCTGGGATCAGCCCGCGCAGCGCATCCTCTCCCGCGCGCTTGCTGAGCGCGACGGGAAGATACTCGGGCATCGTGGGAACGGTCTTGATGAAGTGTGCCTGGTGGCTCGTGACGAAGACGATGCGCGACCCCGCCCCCAGCAGCGGCCGCACCGCGGCGAGGAAGTTGACCTGGGCGTCGCGATTGAGCTGCATGGCGTAGTCCTCCGCCATTCCGCTCTCCATGCCGCCCGAGGCGTTGAGCACCAGAATGTCCAGCCCGCCGAACTCCTCGCGCACGCGGTCGACGAGCGCTGCGACGGAGTCGGAGTCGGTCAGGTCGGCGCCGATCGCGATCGCACTGCCGCCGGCTTCCTCGATCTGCGCAACGAGCTTCAGCGCGCGCGCCTCCTTGTTGCGGTAGTTGATGGCCACCCGAGCGCCGGCGCCAGCGAAGTAGCTTGCGGTGTCGGCACCGATACCGCGGGAGGATCCGGTGACGAGAACCCGCTTCCCGTCGAGAGAGTGCGGGGCTAGGGGGCTTTCAGACGCAGTATTCACGGTCTGACTTTAGCGTCAAGCGCCTGTCAGCGTTGGGGGCGTAGTGATACCGTCGAACCTGAGACGCGACCGCCCTAGGGAGCATGAGGAGTCCGACGCAATGCTGGTGGACCTGACGCAGTACCTGTGGATTCTGTGGTTGGCGCTCGTCGTGCTGTTCGTCGTGATCGAGCTGCTCACTCTGGAATTCACCTTCCTCATGATCGCCGCGGGAACTCTCATCGGCGGTCTCGGCGCCAACCTGATCGGCTGGCCGTGGTGGGTTCAGATCGGGCTCGCCGCAATACTGTCGGCCCTGCTCATCTTCACCATCCGGCCACTGCTGCTGATGACGCTGCACAAGAGCGGTGACAAGACGCCGAGCAACGTGGATGCGCTCTACGGCCAGGGAGCCCGCGTGATGCGCGACTTCTCCGAGGGATCGGGAATCGTCAAGCTCGACAACGGCGAGACGTGGACCGGCCGCCTCTCCCCTGCCGCGTCCGGAGCCGCGCTGTACGTCGGCGACCGCGTTGTCGTCACCCGCATCGATGGAGCCATCGCCGAGGTCACACCGCCAACCACCACTGAGGGCGCCGCCCTCGACGAAAGGACGCCAGATGCTTGACCCAGGAGCTTTCATCGGCCAATTGTTCGTGATCGTGCTTCTCGCGATTCTCGCGATCTTCGTGATCGTGGTGCTGTTCCGCTCGATCCGCATCATCCCCCAGGCCAACGCGGGCGTCGTCGAGCGCCTCGGCAAGTACCACAAGACGCTCATGCCGGGTCTGAACATCCTGGTGCCCTTCATCGACCGGGTGCGCCCGCTCATCGACATGCGCGAGCAGGTCGTCTCCTTCCCGCCGCAGCCGGTGATCACCGAGGACAACCTCGTCGTGTCGATCGACACCGTCGTCTACTTCCAGGTGACGGATGCCCGCGCAGCAACCTACGAGATCGCGAACTACCTCGGGGCCGTCGAACAGCTGACCACCACCACGTTGCGCAACGTCGTCGGTGGCTTGAACCTCGAGGAAGCCCTCACCAGCCGTGACAACATCAACGGCCAGCTGCGTGTCGTGCTCGATGAGGCGACCGGCAAGTGGGGCATCCGTGTCGGGCGTGTCGAGCTCAAGGCGATCGACCCGCCCCTGTCGATCCAGGACTCGATGGAGAAGCAGATGCGTGCCGAGCGGGACCGCCGAGCGCTCATCCTGACCGCCGAGGGAACCAAGCAGTCGGCGATCCTCACCGCTGAGGGTGCTCGCCAGGCGGCGATCCTCGAGGCCGAGGGTGAGGCCAAGGCCGCTGTGCTGCGCGCCCAGGGCGAGGCCGAGGCCATCACCACCGTCTTCGGCGCGATCCACGCGGGAAACCCCGACGCCAAACTGCTCGCCTACCAGTACCTGCAGACGCTTCCCAAGCTCGCCGAGGGTGACTCGAACAAGATGTGGATCATCCCGTCCGAGCTGACCGAGGCGCTCAAGGGCATCAGCGAGGGCTTCTTCGGTGGCAAGCCGCCGGCAGGCAAGTAGCCCGGCAACGCCCAGCGGCTACCTCTCCCCCGCGCGCCCGCGCGTGTTCGCCCATCGCGGGCTCGCCCTTGACGCGCCCGAGAACACTCTGCTCGCCTTCGCGAAGGCGATCGCGATCGGGGCCGAGTACATCGAGACCGATGTTCATGCGAGCCACGATGGGTTCCCGGTTGTCGCCCATGACCCCGATCTGACGCGCGTGGCTGGCCGCGATGTGAAGGTCGAGCAGCTCAGCATGGCCGAGCTGCGCCGGGTCGATCTGGGCGACGGCCAGGGATTCTGCTCTCTCTCCGACGCGCTCGATGGGTTTCCCGAGACGCGGTTCAACATCGACATCAAGTCGTCCGCTGCGGTGGAGCCGACGGTGCGCGCGATTCTCGCGCAGCGCGCGGGTGATCGCGTGCTGGTGTCCAGTTTCAGTGAGCGCAGGCGGGCCGCGGCGTTGCGTGAGCTCCCGGGTGTGGCGAGTTCGGCATCCGCAACTCGCTTCGCGACGGCTCTGCTGGCGGGCAAGGTGGGCCTCTCCCCCGTGATGCGTCGAGCACTGCGTGGGCTGGTGGCGGTGCAGGTTCCCGAGCGCGCCCTGGGTCTCTCGGTGACGACAGAGCGGATGATCGACCGGCTGCACTCCGCCAGTGTCGAGGTGCACATCTGGACCGTCAACGACCCGGATCGCATGCGCGAATTACTCGCTCTGGGCGTCGACGGGATCGTCACAGACCGTGCAGATCTCGCCCTCGAGGTTGTGCGCAGCCTGTGAACTGGCTGGGAACGGCGCACGCCTGAAAGGTTTTGCCCAGCTTCGGGGTTTATAACTATGAATCGACCGCGAAGTAAGAGGAGGCCACACAATGGCAGACCGTAGTTTGCGCGGAATGAGACTTGGGACCCAGAGCTTACAGAGCGAAGTGGGCGTGGAGTTCTCCCCGCGACAGAAGAGTGTGTACCGCGCCGCCGACGGCACGGAGTTCGAAGTGGTGTTCGCCGCCGACGCTGAGGTTCCCCAGCAGTGGGAGTCTCCGAAGACCGGTCAGGAGGGCATTCTCGTCGGTTCCGACGGTGAGCCCGTGATCCTCGACACGGCCGACGTGAAGGTGCCGCGCAGCCACTGGGACATGCTGCTCGAGCGGCGCACGCGCGCCGAGCTCGAGGAGCTGCTGCAGGAGCGCCTGGATTACCTGCGTTCCCGTCGTGGCCAGGAGAAGATCGGCGCGTAGGTAACGCCCCAGATCGTCACCCGCACCAGCGCCTCCAGCACGATCCCGGAGTGCATCTTGGAACGCCCCGTCGCCCTCTCAACGAAGGTGATGGGGTGTTCTGCTATCCGGTGTCCGGTGCGCTCGAGCTGCCACGCCAGTTCGACCTGGAAGCAGTAACCCTGCGACGACACGGCCGACAGGTCGAGATCGCGCAGAGCGCTCGCCCGGTACACCCGAAAACCTGCGGTGATGTCGCGGATGCTCGATCGAAGCGCAACCCGGGCGTACCAGTTGCCGGCGCGCGAGATCGCCTGCCGCACCCACGGCCAGTTGGCGACGGCGCCGCCCTTCACCCAGCGTGAGCCGATGACGAGATCGTTGCCGGCCCGGGCGAGCGCGAGCATGGCTGGGAGGCTGGCCGGGTCGTGGGATCCGTCCGCATCGATCTCGACCACGTACTGGTAGCCGCCGGAGAGGGCCACGTCGAAGCCGGCGAGGTAGGCGCGGCCGAGGCCGTCCTTCGCGTGCCGGTGGAGCACCGTGAGGTGCGGATCGGCGGCGGCGAGGCGCTCGGCGAGGTCTCCGGTGCCGTCGGGGCTCGCGTCATCCACCACCAGCAGATCGACCTCGGGCACCGACTGGCGCAGTCGCCCCACGATTCGTTCGAGGTTGTCGATCTCGTTGTAGGTCGGGATGATCACCAGGGTGTCAGCCACGACGCCTCCCAGGGGCTCGTGCGGCCAGCCCCGCAACGACCAGAGCGGCAAGGCCGAGGCCCGAGACGAACCATTCGAGTTCTCGTCCAGCGGCGACCGCGGGGGTGATCGTCGAGGAGAGCGCGACATCCTCGACCATGGTGCCCGGCGTGTACCAGGGCAGCTGGTCGACGATCGAGCCATCGGGTGCGATCACGGCGCTGAGCCCGACGGTGGAGATGTTGACCACGCTTCGTCCCGTCTCGATGGCGCGGATTCTCGCGATCGCCAGCTGCTGGGCAGACTCGTCGGTGCGCCCGAAGTCGGCATTGTTGGATGACGTGAAGATCGCGCGAGCGCCCTGCTCGACGGACTCGGTCAGGAGCTGATCGTCGACGATGTCGAAGCAGATGTTGATGCCCACCTTCGTTCCGTTGATGTCGAAGACCATGTCGGTCGTGCCGGGCGTGTACTCGCGACCCACGAGATCGATGAGGTCGGGGGCGAACGGTCGCCAGAACGCGCGGTCGGGAATGTACTCACCGAAGGGCACGGGATGCCTCTTGTCGTAGTAGTCGACGATGCCCTTGCCCGACTCCCAGAGGATCGACGTGTTGTAGGTCTTCTCGCCGCGCTGGGTGACCGCCCAGGTCACGAACGGCGCATTGAGCTGCTCCGACACGTAGTCGAAGACCTGTGCGGTGTAGGGGTCGTCCACCGGACTGTAGTCACTCGAGCCCTCAGGCCAGAGCACCACATCGACGTCGGTGCCGAACAGTGGAGCCGTGGCATCCAGCTGCGCCTGAAGCAGATCGCCGGGCTGGCGACTGTCGAAGTAGCCAGCCTTTCCATTGCCCTGCACGGCGGCGACTCGCAGGGTGCCGGCGTCGTCGACGGGCCACGCCGGCACGATCAGCACGAGGCTCACGAGCGCCACGGGGAGGCTAGCGCGCACGAGAGGGTCGACACCGACCTCGCGCGTCACCTGCACGACGAGCGCGGCGATCAACACGATGACGAAGCTCACCCCGGAGATGCCCAACCACGCGTATAGCGGCGCGAAGGGGCTGTCAGAGAGCGACATGCCCATCCGGCCCCAAGAGAAGCCCCCGTAGGGCCAGACTGCCGCCCAGGCCTCGCGGGCGGTCCAGAGCCCGGCCACGGCGACCGGCAGCAAACCGACCCGACCGAGTGTGGTCGGGAATGCGCGCGGGATCCACCGGTACGCGAGGGTGATCGCGAGGGCACCGGCCGCGAAGAACAGAGACTCGAGAACCGCCAGAGCCGACATCGGCAGCGGGCCGAGGAACAGCGAAGCCCACTGGATGTGGGTGAAGTAGAACGCCACTCCCCCGACGAATCCCACCAGCAGGGCGGAGCCGGCACGCCGCCCGATGAGGCTCAGGAGCACGAGCCCGACACCCACGAACGTCAGCGGCCAGATGCCCTTATCGGGAAATCCCGCGTCGATGATGGGCCCGGATGCCGCGGCGACAACAACCGCTGCCCACAGCGGCAAGACCGGCTTCACGCCGTCGGGCACAGGCATCACAACCGTAGAGCCTAAGCCACGCTGCTGTACGCGACGATCCCGCGACGGATCGCGTCGAGGGCCTTGCGCGCGGTGCGCCCCACGTCGCCATCGGCGACCACCGAGAGCTGGTCGAGCAGGTCGATCGTCTGCTTGGTCCAGCGCACGAAGTCGCCGGCGGCCATGTCGGCCTCCCGCAGTACGGCGTCGAGACTGGTGCCGCTCGCCCAGCGGTACATCGCCAGCGCGAGGCCCGTAGCCAGGGGTTGGCTGCCGGGAAGCTTGTGCAGCTGTTCGAGGTCGTCGAGCTCGCTCCACAGGGTGCCGGTCGCGTCGAATGCGGTGCGGAAGTTGCCGCGCGGCAGATGCCGATCGCCCAGCTGGCCCTCCTCGCGGCGAGGCTCGTAGACCAGGGTCGTGGCCATCGCTGCCACCGATGCCGGGTCCAGCTCGCGCCAGAACCCGCGGCGCAGCGACTCGGCCACGAGCAGGTCTCGCTCGCCGTAGATGCGTCGCAGCATCCGGCCGTCGGGACTGAGCGTGAGAGCGCCCTGCTCGCCCGGCAGCAGGTAGCCGAGTTCGACCAGCACGTCGGTGACGCGGTCGAAGATCTTCGCGACGGCACCCGTGCGCGTGCGGATCTGAGCGGTCAGCTGATCGGTCTCGCGCTTGAGCTTCCACCAGCGCTCGGCCCAGCGGGCGTGCGACTCGCGCTCGGGGCACGCGTGGCACGGATGCTGCTTCATGCGGCGGCGCAGATCGCCCAACTGGCGCTGGCGTCGGTCGCGTTCGGCGCGGCTCGCGGTGTTCGAGATGCCCTTGCGCTCGAGATCGGTCAGCTCGCGTCGAATCGTGGAGTACTCGGCGAAGTCACCCAGGTGGCACGTCATCGAGTTGCGGTAGCCCGCGAGCGACTCCTCCTGCGAACGCACTTTGCGCGCGAGATCGACGACGGCGCGATCGGCCTGGAACTGGGCGAAGCTCGACTCGAGAATCTCGCGGGTGCGATCGCGCCCGAACTGCTCGATCAGATTGACGGCCATGTTGTAGGTCGGCTTGAAGCTGGAGTTCAGCGGGTACGTTCGGCGGCTGGCCAGCGACGCGACGGCCTGCGGGTCGAGCCCGTCGGCCCACTGGATGACGGAGTGTCCCTCGACGTCGATGCCACGCCGCCCCGCTCGGCCTGTGAGCTGGGTGTACTCCCCCGGCGTGATCGGAACGCGTGCCTCGCCGTTGAACTTCTCGAGCTTCTCGAGCACGACGGTGCGGGCGGGCATGTTGATGCCCAACGCGAGGGTCTCGGTCGCGAAGACGACCTTGACCAGCTTCTTCTGGAAGAGCTCCTCGACGACCTCCTTGAAGGCGGGCAGGAGGCCTGCATGGTGAGCGGCGACCCCGCGCTCGAGCCCCGAGAGCCAGTCCCAGTAGCCGAGCACGGCGAGGTCCTCGTCGAGGAGGGTACGGCACCGATCCTCAACGATCGCGCGAATCTCATCGCGCTCCGGCACGGTGGTGAGCCGGATGCCCGCCCGCAGCACCTTGGAGACTGCCTGGTCGCATCCGATCCGGCTGAACACGAAGAAGATCGCCGGCAGGAGGTTCTTGCCCTCCAGCAGCTTCACGACGTCGGGACGGTCCATGCGCTGGTTCTCGGGGCGCCCGCCGCGCGAGTGGTAGCGACCGACATCCTTCATCTGCTTGGCGCTCAGCGTGCGGCCGCCGTAGCGTGCCATCTGAACGAGCTCGGGGTTGACCCGGTGGGTCGCGACGAGGCCCGATGAGTCGAACAGGTCGATGAGCTTCGTGCGCATGAGGATGTGCTGGTCGAGCGGTACGGGCCGCTCCTCCGACACGATCACCTCGGTGTCGCCCCGCACCGCCTGCAGCCAGTCGCCGAACTCCTCGGCGTTCGACACCGTCGCACTGAGCGACACCATGCGCACGTGCTGCGGAAGGTGGATTATGACCTCCTCCCATACCGCCCCGCGGAAGCGGTCGGCGAGGAAGTGCACCTCATCCATCACGACGCAGCTGAGGTTCTTGAGCAGGTCGGAGTCCGCGTAGAGCATGTTGCGCAGCACCTCGGTCGTCATCACGACGATCCGGGCGTGGGAGTTGATGTTCGTGTCGCCAGTGAGCAGCCCGACGTTCTCCGCGCCGTACTCCGCCGTCAGTTCCTGGAACTTCTGGTTGCTGAGAGCCTTCATCGGCGCTGTGTAGAAGACCTTGTCCTCGGATGTCTGCATCGCCCGGTAGATCGCGAACTCGGCGATGATCGTCTTGCCCGCGCCGGTGGGGGCCGCGACCAGCACGCTCTTGCCGTCTTCCACGACAGAGCACGCGGCGATCTGGAACTCGTCAAGGTCGAAGCGCTGGCGCGCGCGGAAGGTCTCGAGCACGGGGAGTCCTCGGCGTCGCTTGGCTGCAGCGAAGCGCTCTGCCGGGGACAGCTGGTCGGTCATTTGGTTCCAGCCTAGGCGCGATGGGACGCGGCGCAGGTCAGGCTGGCGTGCCCGGTACGGATGCCGCGGCATCCGTCTCGTGAAGGAGTCCCAGGCGCTCGCCCAGAAGTAGCGCCGCGCCGGCGACGGCCATGACCGCGGCGGACCCGAGCAGCACAGTGCTCACTCCGCCCGCGGTCGGTGTGCCGCCGCCGATCTGTTCCACGATGCCGCTGGTGATCACCACGGCAAGCCCGCCGAGGGCGATGAGAGGCATGAGCATGAAGCTCGTGGCCTCGCCCGACTGCTGGGGAGGCACGACGCTCTGCACGCCGATCTGGGTGACCGAGTACGCCATGCCGCAGGCCAGCCCGGCCAAGGCCAGAGCCGCCAGATAGACGGGCAGGATGCTCGCGGTCGAGATGAGTGTGAGGCCGCCGGCACCGACGATGGTTGCGAACGCCAGAACTCGCGTCGCCGGGAAGCGGGCGCAGAGCCATCCACCCACCGGACCCGACAGGGCCACCCCCACCGACCCGCTCACGAACAGCAGACCCGCCTGCTGGGCGGGGAAGCCCCGGATCACCTGGAGGTCGAAGGTGGCCATGAGGATGAAGATGTTGACGCCCATGTTGCCGATGGTGCCGACGGCGATCAGGGCGACATAGGGACGGTTGCGCAGCAGTCGCGGATGGACCAGGGGGCTGGCCGCCCTGCGCTCGACAAGGGCGAAGACGACGAGTCCCGCCACTCCCGCGATCATGAGACCCCAGGTGAGCGCCGAGCGCCAGCCGTAGGGACCGATGTTGTCGATTCCCAGGCTGAGCAGGGTGAGCCCCAGCATGACCGTCAGGGCGCCCCACCAGTCGATGCTCGCCAGCGATCGATCGATCGTGTCGTTGCGCGACTCGTGCACCCGCAGACTCCCGAGGATGGCCACCACGGCCAGGGGAACGTTGATCCAGAACACCCACTGCCAGCCCACGGTGGAGGCGAACACTCCCCCGACGACCGGACCGAGCGCGGTCCCGACGCCGGAGAGCCCGATCATGGCTCCGACCACCTCCGGACGCTCCCGGGGGGTCGTGTCGTTGGAGATCAACGCGAAGGCGTTCGGGATGATGAGCGCGGCACCGATGCCCTGTACCGCCCGGCTGATGACGAGCGGGACGAGTTCAGTGCTCAGGCCGCAGATCAGAGACGTGACGGCGAAGAGAGCGAGCCCGACGATGAGCGTGCGTCGTCGGCCGACGAGGTCCCCGATGCGACCGGCGGGAATGGTGAACGCACCGATCGCGAGCAGATACGCACTCACCAACCACTGCAGGTCGGTGACCTGGTAGCCGAGCCCCTTGGCGATGGTCGGCATCGCGAGGCCGAGAGAGAAGAAGTCGAGCTGCACGCACAGCAGGGCGATACCGACCGGAAAGAACCTGAGACTGCTTCGCAGCGCCGACATGCAGCAATGCTAGGCGATGGACGCCTCGAGGTCGGCGGCCCGGCGCGCGACCCCCCGGTCGTGGATCCAGGCGACCAGCGCCGCGGTGAAGTAGAGCAGCACCATGGGAATCGCGAGCAGGAACATCGAGATGATGTCAGCGGCGGGCGTCGCGATGGCCGTGAACAGGCAGATGACCAGGATGGCGATGCGCCAGCCCTTGAGGATCGCCGCCGCCGACAGCACACCGACGAAGTTCAGCAGCACCAGGAATACCGGCAGCACGAAGGCGATACCGATCGCGAGCACGAGTTTGATCACGAAGTCGTAGTAGGTGCGGGCATCCAGCAGGGTGCCCTCCTCGGGAGCCGAGAACGAGGTGAGCAACTGCACCATGTGCGGGAACAGGAACCACCCGCTCGCCGCACCCGCGAAGAACAGGGGCACAGCCGAGAAGAAGAAGCCGAAGGTGTAGCGCTTCTCACGGCTGGTGAGGCCCGGAACCAGGAACGCGAAGATCTGGTACAGCCAGATCGGGCTCGCGATGACGATCGCGATGGTGACCGAGATCGAGATGCGCAGATCGAATGCGCCCGTCACGGTCGTGTAGATGATCTGCGCGTTGCGCTGCTCGGCGATCTGGTTGATCGGCACTCGCAGGGAGTCGATCACGTAGGGGGCGAGGAAGTAACCCGCCACGACTGCCACGAGAATGGCGATCGCCGAGATGACGAGACGCTTGCGCAATTCACGGAGGTGTTCGCCGAGCGACATGCGCTCGTCGCCCTTGTTGCGCCACCGCCCGGAGCGGGTGGCCACGCGAACTAGGGCTTCGGCTTGGTGGCCTTGGGCGCGGCCTTGGGGGCCGTGCTCCTGGCCGTCGTCGTCTTCGCTGTGCTGGCCTTCGGAGCCTCGGGCTCCTCGTCCTCGACAGGCGCCGCGTCATCGTCCTTCATGGTCTTGACCTCGCTGCGGAAGATGCGCATCGACTGCCCGATGCTGCGTGCGAGCCCCGGAAGCTTCGGCGCTCCGAACAACAGGAGCACGACTGCCAGAATGACGATCAGGTGGGGCCAGCCAAATGCATTGCCGAACATGGTCAAACTCCCTCGGGGACGTGTCAGTTCATGATACCCAGTCGGCGGGCCACTCGCGCTGAGCGGCGGCCGGGCCGGTGATGCGGCGGGCGCGCGCCATCCGTCGCTCGTGTCGTTGGCGTCGCAGCTCGGCGCGATGCGCCCGCCGAGCCGCCTCTCGGTCACGGATGTCGCGCACCTCGGCAAGCACGGCAATCTCGGGCTTCACGAGCACCGGGTCGTCCACCTCGAGCAGCGCGCTGCGCTCGGCGAGGTCTGTCAGGTCATCGGTGAGAGTCAGGAACTTGCGGAACAACCACCAGGCGAACAGGGCGAGCATGACGGCCAGCGCGAGCACCAGGCCGGTCCAGATCAGCAGCCATGCCCACCAGGGGATGATCTCGACAGGCTCGATCACCGGTACCGGTCCGCCCCAGCAGCCGCCCACTCGGCGACGACGGCGCGGGCCTCCGGCGGCGCGACCACTGTCGCGACCCCCGGCATGCTCGCGATCAGCCGCTTGAGGCCGTGGTAGTGCGAGACGCGCACGGTCGTGCGCACTCTCCCGTCGACGATCGTCGAGGTCGCGCCGTCGGGCACGTAGTCGGCCAACAGCGCTTCGGCCCCGGCTGCCACATCGATGGTCACCAGGAGGTCGTCGGCCGAGCCCTCGAAGAGGGTGTCCGGCAGGGTGACATCCGTCGCCCCATGGGTGATGGGCTCGTCGGTGACGATCGGATCCGAGATGCGGTCCAGCCGGAACGTGCGCACCGCCTCGCGCAGGTGGCACCAGCCGCGCAGGTACCAGTCCGCGTCCACCGACTCGACGCGCAGCGGGTCCACATGACGGTTCTCGTGCTCGCCGCGCGAGTTGAGGTAGTCGAACTTGAGCTGCACCCCGTGCTCGACGGCCTCGCGGATCAGGCGCAGCGTGTCATCCGTCTCGCTGGCTTCGACCGCGACCTGGCTGGGAACCGCCGACGCGCCGCGGGACAGCTTGGACTGCAACGAGGCGATCGCGGCGCGGTCGGCGTGCTCGGGCAACGCCGACAGGTACTGCAGGCCGGCGATCAGCGCTGCGGCCTCCCGGGCCGAGAACCGCGGCGAATCATCGATGGCGACGAGGTTCGTGAGCACGATCTCGTCGTTGAACTCGAAGTCGTCCCACGAGATGTCGAACAGGTCGCCGTGCTGGTACGACGCGGTCTCGCCGGGGATGCCGGACACGCTGATCAGGCGCACGGCGTCACGGATCTGCTCCTCGGGCACCCCGAAGTGAGCGGCGGTCTCGGCGACGCTCACCCGGTCGTGATCCATGAGGTACGGCACGAGCGAGAGCAGGAACGCGAGCTTGTCCTGCGCCTTCTGGGGCTGCGCGCGCTCAGCCATGGTCTGCCGCCGTTCGCATCAGCCGGTCGCGTACAGCGTCCCGAAGCTCGGGCGGGGAGATGACCAGCACCTCGGGTCCGAATCCGGCGAGCTCGTCGGCGAGGATGTTGGCGTCGGAGTAGTGCAGTTCGAGGTCTCCGGATGCCGCGGCGACAGTACCCCGTCGCTTGCCGAGGCGAGTGGCGGCATCCGATCCCGGCTCGACCTGCACCGTGGCGGTGTGGCTCCTCCAGACCTCCTCGAGCTCCGCGAGGGCACGCTCGGACTGGTCGGCTGCGGGCGGGGGGAAGGCCTTCGCGGTGATCGTCACGGGGCTGACGATGCGCCGCAGCAGGAACGTCTTCGTCGTGCCTGATTCGGGTTCCTGAGCATAGAGATGCCATCGACCCTGATGCTGCACCAGCGCGAGCGGGGCCACGGTGCGAAGACGCGGTGCGCCCTCCCCCGGCTTGAGGTAGGAGAACTGCACGATGACGTGCTTCTCGAGGGCCGAGCTCAATGGCTCGAACGCGGCATCCCGCACCCGCACCCGCGGTGCGTAGCCCAGCACGGGCTCTGTGGTGACGACGCCGAGCGAACGGAGCTTGATGATCGCGCGCCGGGACTCCCCCGAGAGCGATCCCTCCCGCCACACCATGGCCGCGAGGTTGAGCAGCGTGGTCTCCTCCGGCGAGAAGGTGATGTCGGCCGGAAGCTCGTACTCGCCTCTCGGGATGCGATAGCGCAGGTTCTGGTTATTGCCCGCCTGACCAGGGCTTTCCAGGGTCTCCAGCGGCACTCCGAGGTCGCGGATGTCGTCCTTGTCGCGCTCGAACTGGCGCTCGAGGTTCGAGTTGTCGCCCGAATGAGCGAACTTCTGGCGGTAGCCCTGCACCGTGGAGAGGATTTCGTTCTTGGTGAGCCCGGTGTCGGTCGCCAACAACGCCAGGACGAGACTGAAGAGTCTCTCCTCGACGGGAATCCTTGCTGCGGAGCTGGCTGGGGGCACGAGAGAAATCCTAATGTTCGTGACACCCGGCCGTGTCTGGTGCTGACTCTAGAAGATCCCCAGAATATCGAACACCAGCACGATGGTGTCGCCCTCGCTGACGCCCGTCGGGGCGCTACCCGAGGCGTAGCCCTCGCTCGGCGGGATCGAGACGATGACCTGCGAGCCGACCTTCTGGCCGATCAGGGCCTTCGCCCATCCCGGCGGCACACCGTTGGGATCATCGGCAGTGCTCGCCGCGGTGACGTTGACGGGATTTCCGTCGTCCCATGTCGACGTGAAGACCGTGCTTGCGCCCCACACGACGCCGGTGACCTGCGCGACGACGACGTCGCCCTTCTTCACCACTGCGCCGTTGCCCTGCTTGAGGGCTGCCCAGGCCAGGTCCTCACGGGGGGTGGAGCTGCCGAACGTGAAGCCGGGCTGGCCGTTGGGGGCCAGCACTACCGACGGGAAGCCGGCGGGGGCGAGCTGGTCGGCACCGGTGGCGCGCCCCGGGAAGACGCGCTGCGCATCCATGACGAGCACGATCGTGTCGGTTCCCTTCACGCCCGCGGTACTGGGGTCCACTCCGGGGAAGATGCTCTCGAAGCTCGCGGCCGAAGCCACGCGGGAGCCCACTGATGCGCACTGCAGCATCTGGCCGAGAGCGTCGCCGGCCCCAACGGTGCGCCGAATCGGCTGAGTCTTGTCGTAGCTCGACGCGGTGAGCACCTCACCAGTCGATCCCAGGAGCGCCGTGACCTGGAAGTCAACCACGTCGCCGGGGGCGACGATCGCGCCATCACCCTTCTCGAGCTCGGTGACCTCGGTCGACTTCGCCACGAGAGGCGTGGGGAATGTCGCCTTCGGGTCGGCGCCGAGAGCGCCGTCCGCTGTGACGAGAGCCGAGTTGGACCCGCTCGGGAACGCCGGAGTGCACGCGGAACTGAACGGCGCTCCGGTGCAGGCGGACAGGGAGACCAGCAGGCCTGCGGTCGCGAGAATTGCCGGGAGCTTGCGCACGAACACTCGTTTCTTGAGGGTGTCTTGAGGGGTGGATACCGCGAATACTCTACTCGCGGGCGGGCGTGGCTTCCTGCGAAGCAGCCCGGGCTGCGGCCTGTGCCTCACGGGCGGCCTTGCGCAGCGCCTTGTCACTCGCACTTCGGTCGCCGAGTGCTCCGGGCGTCCAGATCTCGACGTCCTCAGCGGTGTAATCGGACTTGGATGCGCGCCGCTTGAGGGCTGGCACGACAGTGCCCGGCGCGAGCCGTCGCGCGGTCAGCAGGAACCCCGTGTGACCGATCATGCGGTGGTCGGGGCGCACCGCCAGCCCCTCGACGTGCCAGGTGCGCACGAGCGTCTCGCTCGGCTCGGGATCGGTGAACTGCCCGGTCGCCCGAATCGCCTCGGCGACCCTCGAGAGCTGAGTCACCGTGGCGATGTAGCAGATGAGCACTCCGCCCGGGGTCAGCGCGGTCGCGCACACGTCCAAGCATTCCCACGGCGCGAGCATGTCGAGCACGATGCGGTCGACCGAGCCGGCCTCGAGGGTGGCGGGGAGCGCATCCTGTAGGTCTCCGACCATGACCGACCAGTTCTCGGGCTGGGCTCCCAGGAAGGCACCCACGTTGCCCTGCGCCACGTCAGCGAACTCCTGCCGGCGCTCGAATGACACGAGCCTGCCCGCCGGGCCGATGGCCCGAAGCAGCCACAGCGAGAGCGCCCCAGATCCCACCCCGGCCTCGACGACCGTGGCACCGGGGAAGATGTCGGCCTGGCCGAGTATCTGCGCTGCATCCTTCGGGTAGATGATGGCGGCTCCGCGGGGCATCGACATGACGAAGTCGGTGAGGAGGGGGCGTAGGGCGAGGTACTCGATGCCGTTGCTCGAGGTGACGACCGAGGCATCCGGAGCACCGATGATGAGGTCGTGGCTGAGTACGCCGTGGTGGGTGTGAAACTCGCCTCCCACCTCCAGAGTCACGGTGTTGAGTCGGCCCTTGGGGCCGGTCAGCTGCACTCGGTCGCCGGCTCGGAACGGCCCGCTCTGGCGGCGAATCGCGTCGCTCACATCGCCGCCGAGGTCGCGAGAACCCTGCCCAGGTCGGCCAGGGTGCGTCCTTCGAGGGTCGGCCACAGCACGTGCGCAGAACCCTCCTCGATGGGAACGATGAAGGGGATGCCCACGACGGTCGTGCCCGCCGCGCGAGCAGACGCGATGCCGGGCACCGAGTCCTCCAGTGCGACGCAGTAGCGGGGGTCGACGCCCAGCGCCGCAGCGCCCTTGAGATACGGTTCGGGATGCGGCTTGCTCGCGACAACGTCGTCTCCGGACACCACGGCGTCGAAGCCGTGGAAGCCGAGTCGGTCGGCGACATGATGGGCCATCCGGCCGATCGACATCGTGACGAGGGCGGTCGCGACACCAGCCTCCCGAATCTCGGTCAGCAGCTCGCGTGCTCCGGGGCGCCACGGGATTCCGAACTCGACGAGTTGCTCGAGTACCCGGTCGGTGAGGCGATCGATGATCTCGTCCTCGGTGAGGGTCACACCCTTGGCCTGGATGATTCGCGCCGACTCCCAAAGACCCGAGCCGACCAGTTGCAGCGCTTCCTCATGACTCCAGTCACCCCCGAAGTCGTGGATGAGCTCCGTCTCGGCGGCGATCCAGTAGGGCTCGGTGTTGACGAGTGTTCCGTCCATATCCCAGAGGACGGCGGCGGGGTGGCTGTGGGTCACAACCCACAATCGTAGTTCTATCCTTGTCAGAGGGCCGCCGACGGCGGAGCCCCGGCAGGGAGAGACGTGGCAGGCAGCAAATTCGCGGGCGAACGGCTACTCGTCGTCGCCTTCGAGGGCTGGAACGACGCTGGCGAGGCCGCGAGCGGTGCGGTACGCACTCTCAAGGAGGCCTTGGACCTCTACCCCATTGCCGAGGTGGACCCCGAGGACTACTTCGACTACCAGTTCAATCGGCCGTCGGTAGCGGCGGACGAGGACGGCAATCGGCAGATCGTCTGGCCCGCCGTCACCATCTACGGACCGACCCAGCCCAACTCCGGGCGACAGTCCGAGGTGTATCTGCTACTCGGCACCGAGCCGTCGCGCGGCTGGAAGACCTTCACCCGGGAAATTCTCGACACGGTCGACGAGAACGGCATCACCTCGATCATCTTCCTCGGAGCGATGCTTGCCGACGTGCCGCACTCACGGCCGATCTCGGTGTTCACGAGCAGCGAGAACGCCGCAGTGCGCTCCGAACTCGCCATCGAACGCAGCGGCTACGAGGGTCCGGTGGGAATTCTCTCCGTGCTGGCGGATGCCGCGGAGAAGATCGGCATCACGACGATGTCGATCTGGGCCTCGGTGCCCCACTACGTTCACAATGCTCCCTCGCCCAAGGCGACGCTGGCGATCATCGACAAGCTCGAGGAGATCATCGGCATCGACATCCCCCGCGGGGAGCTCGAGAGCGAGGCCGCGGCCTGGGAGAGCGGCATCGACGCACTCGCCGGCGATGATGACGACATGGCCAGCTACATCGAGCAGCTCGAACAGGCGCGCGACACTGTCGACTCCCCCGAGGCGAGCGGGGAGGCGATCGCTCAGGAGTTCGAGCGCTACCTTCGCCGTGGCGGCGACAAGCCCGACGCCGGTTCGGCCGGCGACGAGCCGTGGCGGCCCGCGCCGTAGCTTCCGGATAGCCGGTATCGATACGCCGCTGTGCGGCTACTCGACCAGCCGGACGCCCAGAAGTGCAGCAATCGCGTCGAGGTCACCGCCGCCCGGCGGCTGGTGGGCGGCGATCCGCGCGTCAACGCGCGCCAGTGCCGACGGGGTGTCGAGGTCGTCGGCGAGGGTCGTCCTGAGCTCCTGCGTGAGCGTGCCGTGCCGGCGGCCCGGGGTCGGGGCCCACGCCAGCCACGAGGTGAGTCTGGCCTGGGCCGACTCGAGCAGGGCATCCGTCCACTCCCACCCGCCGCGGTAGTGCTGGCTCAGGATCGCGAGACGGATCGCTCGCGGATCCACGCCCTGGTCGATCAGTCGTGAGACCAGCACGAGATTGCCGAGGGACTTGCTCATCGGCGTTCCCTGGTACGACACGAGGCCGACGTGGGACCACAGGTGGGCGTGCTGGTGGCCGGTGAGCGCAGCCGTGTGACCCGCGGTGAATTCGTGGTGGGGGAAGGCCAGATCGGCTCCCCCACCGTTGACGGCGATGGGAAGTTCCAGCAGTTGCTGTGCGATCACCGAGCACTCGATGTGCCAGCCCGGTCGCCCATCGCCGAGCACGGTGGTCCAGCTCGGGTCGCCGTCGATGTGACCGCGCCACAGCACCGGATCCAGCGGGTCCCGCTTGCCCTCTCGGTCAGGGTCGCCGCCGCGCTGAGCCGCCAGGGCGAGCATCGTCTCGCGATCCAGGCCGCTCTCCTGTCCCAGATGCCACGGGGACGCGATCGCAGCAGCTGCACTGTCGAAGTACAGGTCGTCGCCGACCGGGTAGGCGATACCGATATCGACGAGCCGCTTGACGGCCTCGGCGGCCGCGTCAATGGTGTCCGTGACGGCCACGTAGTCGTCGGGCGGGATGACGCCGAGCGCCTCCATGTCGCTCCGGAACAGGTCGATCTGGGTCGCCGCCAACTCGCGCCAGTCCACCCCGGTGTCCCTGGCGCGCTGAAGCAGCGGGTCGTCCACGTCCGTCGCGTTCTGCACGTAGTGCACATCGTGGCCGGCATCCAGCCAGAGTCGGATGAGGGTGTCGAACGCCAGGTAGGTCGCGGCATGGCCGATGTGCGTCGCGTCGTAGGGCGTGATCCCGCAGACGTAGATGCCGAGCACCGGCGTCTGCCGGGTCTCGATGACGTGGCCGGTCGCCGTGTCGTACAGGCGAGGTACTGGACCGTAGCCGTCCAGCCGGGGAACTGTCGGGCGCGCCCACGACCTCATAGCGGGCTGAGGATGCCGAGCGAGAGCAGCACGATCAGCGTGGTGCCGAGCAGGATGCGGTAGATCACGAAGGGCAGGAAGGAGCGCTTCTCGATGTACCTCATCAGGAAGGCGATCACGGCGTAGCCCACCACGAACGCGACGACTGTGGCGACGAGAGTCTCGGGATAGCCGTAAGCCCCCTCGGGCTCACCGAAGCTGTGCACGAGCTCGTACAGTCCGCTCCCGAAGACGGCCGGGATCGCGAGAAGGAATCCGTATCGGGCCGCCGCGGGCCTCGTGTAACCGAGCATTCGGCCCGCGGTCATCGTCGAACCGGAGCGGGAGACACCCGGGATCAGAGCGAGCACTTGGGCCAGGCCGATGATGATGCCGTGGCCGTAGGTCATCTGGTTCAGCTCGCGCACCCGGGGTGCGAGCAGGTCGGCGAGGCCGAGGATGATGCCGAACACGATCAGCACGATCGCGATGAGCCACAGGTCGCGGAACACCGAGCGGATGGTGTCCTGGGCGAGGAACCCGATGATGACGATCGGGATGGTGCCGATGATGATCAGCCAGCCGAGACGCACGTCCGGGTCATCCTTGGGGATGTTCACTGCGTGCGCGCCCTTGCTGGAGCCGAAATGCCGGAACCATCGACCGATGATGCGCACGATGTCCTTGCGGAAGTACAGGATCACCGCGAGCTCGGTGCCGAGCTGCGTGATGGCGGTGAACGTCGCGCCGGGGTCGGTCGCCGACGGCAGGAACTCGCCGGCGATGCGCAGGTGGGCACTCGAGGAGATGGGAAGGAACTCGGTCAGGCCCTGGATGAGCCCGAGGATGATCGCCTCGATGAATCCCACCGTGAACTCCTGCCTTAGTAGTTGAGCAGCAGGTCGCCGAGAACCCGCCTGCCAAACACTAATGCGTCAAGCGGCACCCGCTCGTCAACGCCGTGGAACATCGCGGGGAAGTCGAGATCCGCGGGCAGTTGCAGCGGCGCGAAACCGTAGCCCTTGATTCCCAGCTTCGCCAGCGCCTTGTTGTCGGTGCCACCGGAGAGCAGGTAGGGCAGCACCGGGGCACCCGGGTCGTGAGCCTGCAGAGAGCCGATCATCGCGTCGACCAGCGGCCCATCGAAGCTGTTCTCCAGGCCGATATCGCTGTGCATGACGACGATCTCGATGTCGTCGCCGATGAGCGCGCGCACTTCGGCGAGCACCTGCTCCTCCTCGCCGGGCAGGGTACGGATATCGATGAGCGCCTCGGCGGTGTCGGGAATCACGTTGTGCTTGTACCCCGCCTTCAGCAGGGTGGGGTTCGTCGTGGTGCGCAGGGTGGCCTGGATGAAGCCCGCGGCCGTGCCGGTCGAGAGCACGATCTCCTCAGGACCGAGGCGCTGCGGATCGACCTGCATGATGCGGGCGAGTTCTGAGACGAGCAGCTCAGTGGTCGCCGTCAGGTGCACAGGCCAATCTCGGCGCCCGAGCGTGGCGACGGCCTCCGCAAGCTTCGTGATGGCATTGTTCGGGATGACGCGGCTCCCGTGTGCGGCAACCCCGCGTGCCACGAGCTTGATCCACACCAGCGCCTTCTCGCCGGTCTGCAGCAGGTAGGAGCGCTGGCCGTTCAGGTGCACCGAGTAGCCGCCCACCTCGCTGATCGCCTCCGTAGCGCCCGCGAACAGCTCCGGCCGGTTGTCGACGACGTAGTGCGAGCCGAACACTCCCCCGTTCTCCTCGTCCGAGAAGAACGCGATGACCAGGTCGCGTGCGGGCCGCTTGCCGGCGCCGAGGATGTCCTGCAGGGCGGCGATGATCATCGCGTCCATGTTCTTCATGTCGACGGCGCCGCGGCCCCAGAGCAGCCCGTCACGGATGACGCCGCCGAACGGATCCACCGTCCAGTTGGTGGGGTCGGCGGGCACGACATCGGTGTGGCCGTGCACGACGAGCGCCGGCCTGGTGCGGTCGGCTCCCTCGACTCGAGCGATGACGCTCGTGCGGCCGGTCGCGGCATCCACGTACTCGGGAACCAGGTCGAGCTGCTCGAGCAGCGCACCGAGGTACTCCGCGGCGTCGGTCTCACCGTTGGACCGACCCTCACCGAAGTTGGTCGTGTCGAAGCGAATGAGCTCCTGGGCGATGCGGGCTGTGTCTTCGAGCTGCTCGGTCACAGTCACCACCGTACCCGCTGCATCCGTCTCGCGAATGTGACCTCGAGGTCATGCTATTCTCGTACGTCGGTGGTTCTGAAGTCAGGGAATCGCCACTGCGCGCGGATGGCGGAAATGGCAGACGCGCTAGCTTGAGGTGCTAGTGCCCGTATAGGGCGTGGGGGTTCAAGTCCCCCTTCGCGCACAGAATGAAGAAGAGCGTCACCCTCGGGTGGCGCTCTTCTTCGCTTCGGTCTCGGTCAGGTATGCGATGGTCGACGGCGGATCGCGGCCATCGCAAGCCCCGCCAGGATCACCATGCCCGCGACGCCGAGTAGTGGCAGCGGGTTGAGTCCCGTCGAGGCTAGAGCCGGGACGTCCTTGATGACTGAGACCGTGTTGTTGCTGTTGTTGGTGACGTAGACGGTCGCGCCGTCGGGACTGACAGCGACCGACCACGCGCCTGCCCCGGTCGGGAGTGCAACCGTGCTCAGCACTGTGGCGGAGGCAACGTCGATGACCAGCACGCTGGCGTCGCGCACGGCGACGTAGGCCTTCAACCCATCGGGGCTGAACGCGATGGACCAGGGGTTCTCACCCGAGGGTAACGGGACAATCGGGCTGCCCACGATGCTGTCGGTGGCAGTGTCGATCACCTCCACAGTTCCCGTACCACCACCCGCGTTGGCGATGTAGGCTTGGGCTCCGTCCGGGCTGAACTCCACCGAGTGCGGCGCCGATCCCGGCGCCAGGGCGATCACCGTGGCGCTGAGAGTGTCAGTCGCGACAGTGATGACCGAGATGGTGTCTGTGAAGTAGTTGGCCACATACGCTTTCGTGCCGTCGGGACTGAACGAGACTGCCACCGGGTACGACCCTGCGGGGAGCGCGATCACTGTTGGATCCAGCAGATCCGTTGCCCCGTCGATCACCGAGATGGTGTCGTTGTCGGCGTTGGCGACATAGGCCTTCGCGCCGTCGGGGCTGAACCTGACCGCATACGGGCCCGAGCCGACCGGCAGAACGATCGTCGAGGTGACGGTGTCGGTCGCAACGTCGATGACGGAAACGGTGTGGCTGAACGAGTTGGCAACGTACGCTTTGGTTCCGTCCGGGCTGAAGGCCACGGATCCCGGCGAGGCAGACCCGGGCAGAGCTATGGGGGTTGCCGCGAGCGTACCTGTGGCTGCGTCGATGACCTCGACGGTGTCGGTGCCCGTGTGGGCGACGTAGACCTTGGTGCCATCCGGGCTGACTGCCAACCCCGACGGTCCCGCGCTTCCCGGCAGCACGATGGTGGCTACCACACCAAGCGCAGCCCAGACCGGCCCTGCGACGGAGACGGACAGTGCGGTTGCCGCGATGATGGCGGCAATAGCACGGGACCTGTGGCGTGCACTCATGAGACTTCCTCTCGCGGCTCTCCCAGCACACGCTAGCTGAACCCTCCCGAGCCCAGCAAGGGAAAGCTCCGCCGACGGCAGATGCTCCGTGTGCGCTGGATCGCCTCGGCGGTTCTCTGCATGAGAACACTCTCATCAGCGCGGCACACCTGCGGGTGCGTCGGAGTCGATAATCAGAGGATGCTCGAAGCCCAGGTCGACGCGCGCCCTCGCTGGCGACCGTTCCGGTCTGTGCGGCTGCAGATTCTGGCGTCGATGCTGGCCGTTGCGGCGGCCGGCATGCTCGTCGCGGGCACCACGGCGTTCCTGGTTCAGAGGGCCAGCATCCTGGCGGGTGTGGAGTCCCGCCTGACGAATGCGATTCCCGATGTGAGTTTCATCGCCCTCGATTCCGGTGGCACCACTCTGGAAGAGGTGCTCACTGCGGTAGTTCAGCGCCTTCGACCGGGCACCGGGGAGTCGACGTTCGCCCTCACGGGCGCAGGCTCTGCGATCATCCCGGGCGGTGAGGTCGACTTCCACCTCGAGCAGGACCCGGCATTCGTCGACCGGGTGCTTGCGGAGACTGCGAACCGCGACGTGGTGAAGGGCACGGCGGTGACGGCCGATCGAGCCGTTCGGTACGTTGCCGTGCCCATCTCGATCGAGGGATCCGACCAGACGGGAGTCTTCGTCTTCGCCGTGGACGTGGATGGGGCCCTGGCCCCGATCAACGACGCCTTCCGCACGTTCGCGATCGTTGCGGCGGGCGCACTGGCGCTGGTGGCTCTGGTCGGGTGGTTCGTGTCCGGCCGTCTGCTCGCGCCCATCCGGCGGCTGCGCGAGACTGCGGCGCGGATCACTGCGAGCGACGTGAGTGAACGCATCGAGGTGACGGGAACCGATGACGTCTCCGACCTGGCAGTAACCGTCAACGGGATGCTCGACCGACTCGAATCGGCCCTGACCGGCCAACGACAGTTGCTTGACGATGTGGGCCACGAACTCAAGACTCCGATAACGATCGTTCGGGGTCACCTCGAACTCATGAATGCCGGCTCGCCGACCGACGTGGACGAGACGAAGGTGCTGGCGATCGACGAGCTCGATCGCATGAGCAGTCTCGTGCGCGACATCTCTGACCTAGCCCAGTCCCAGCGACCGATGCGGCTGTCGCTCGAGCCGACCGACATCGCAGCGCTCACCGAGCGCGCGCGGGTCAAGGCAAGCGCACTCTCGCGCACACACCAGTGGAATGTGCGGCAGACGGCGGATGTCACGGCTCGTGTTGATCCCGACCGCCTCACGCAGGCCCTGCTCCAGCTCGCGGCGAACGCTGTGACTCACGCCCCGGACAGCCCCTTGGTCGAGCTGGGGAGCACGGTGCGCGGCGATCGGTTGTATCTCTGGGTGCGCGATGACGGTCCTGGCATCGACCCGGAGGTGCAGAAGACGGTCTTCGAACGTTTTCGGCGCGGCGCCGTCGGCCGGGGCAGTTCGGGTTCCGGACTGGGGCTCGCCATCGTCGCCGTGATCGCTGAAGCGCACGGAGGCATCGCCCGGGTCGATTCCCGGCCCGGTGCCGGCGCGACATTCTTCATCGACATACCGTTCGTGCCCAGTACGTCGGAGGGGGAACATCCGTGAGCCGGATACTCATAGCGGAAGACGAAGCACGCATCTCCTCATTCGTGGAGAAGGGGCTGGTGGCGGCAGGGTTCGCGACCACCGTTGTCGAGAACGGCCTCGACGCCGTCGAGCTCGTTCTGGCCGGGAGTTGTGACTTGCTGGTACTCGACATCGGTCTGCCCGGCATTGACGGCTACGAAGTGATGCGTCGGCTTCGGGCCGCGGGCGCGTCGCTGCCCGTCATCGTGCTCACCGCGCGCACCTCCGCCGAGGACACCCTCGCCAGCCTGGAGGGCGGCGCCAACGACTACATGCCCAAACCCTTCCGCTTCGATGAGCTGCTCGCGCGCATTCGCCTTCGGCTTGCGGACGCGACGAAGGGTGTTACCGCGACACTCTCGGTGGCCGGGCTCGAGCTCGACCTCAGGACGCGTCGCGCGCTGGTGGAGGGGCGGGAAGTCGAACTCTCGGCCAGGGAATTCGCGCTGGCGGAGGAGCTCATGCGCAACGCCGATCGAGTGCTCAGCCGCGAGCAATTGCTCAGCAGGGTCTGGGGATACGACTTCGACCCGGGCTCGAACGTCGTCGACGTGTACGTCGGCTACCTGCGGGCGAAGTTGGGGGCCGCGCACATCGAGACGGTACGCGGAATGGGCTACCGACTGCGGTGAGTCGATAGCCCATTTCGGGGTGCTTCGGGAGGAGTCAGTGATCGCTTCCCGAGCCGCTGTTCTCGGAGCCGTGACCGCTGTTGTCTGTGCTCTCGCTCCCGTCCGAGCCGTGGCCACTGCTGTCGCTGCCGGTGCCGCTGGTGTCGGAGTCGTTGTCGTCGCTCACGTCGTCTGAGTCTGACCCGTTGTCGTCACCGATGTCGTCCGAGTCGACACCGTCGTCGTCGCCAACATCGTGGGTCGCGGGATCGTCAACGCCGTTGTCGTCACCGACGTCATGCGTGGCCGGGTCGTCGACGCCGTTGTCGTCACCCAGGTCGTGGGTGGCGGGGTCGTCGGTGAGAGTCGGTGAGGGCGACGGGCTGGAATCGAACGGGCTTGAATCGATGGATGCCTGGGCGACGGCGACTCCGCCGATGGACAGAACGATGGCGACCGCCACCGCGCCTGCGGTGATAGCGCCTCGAGTGCTGAATGCTGACATGTGCGGAAACCCTTCACTGGTGCCGGATCCCCCGGCGGCGGTGTGCGGCGTTGTGCCGTGATCACAGACTGACGGTCGAAAGTAAGGCAGCTACGAGGGCTGGATGAGACAGTTCTTACTTACTTCCGCCGCCGCTGGAACCGGAGTTCGATCCCGAGCCGCCCGACGACCCCGATCCGTTTGAGCTACCCGAGCCGCCCGACGACCCGGACTCGGACCCACCGCCGTCACTGCCACTGGTTCCGCCGTGATCATCCAGAGTCACCGAGATCGGCTCGGGTGCGGCAACCACCTGGGTGTCCGGGCTGGTCGTGTCTGCCGTATCCGAGTCCGCAGCACCGACCCCACCAGCCTCCAACCCGGGGGCGGCGGAAGATTCGGCCGTTGCCGACACTGGATGCGGTTCGCCGGTGACCTTGACGGCCGGCACCCCTATGGATGACCCCGCCTCATCCGCCACGCTCACTCCAGCGATGAGAATGGTGCCGAGTGCGACCGCGACGCCCGCAAGCACAGCGATGACAATCCACCCGAGGGCGGCGCGCAGACGGGACGCGATTGTCATGACCCCATTGTGTCGCGACGCTGCGCGACAGGGGATGAGAATCCTCTTAGGCGGAGGAGCTCACTCCTGGCCAGCCCGTTTGTATGCCGGTTCGCCGTACGACGCGGTAACGAGAATCGGGATGTGATCGCTCGAGCCTCGCGCGAGAGTCTCCACCCCTTCGATCGTGAAACCCTGCGAGGTGACGAAATCGAAGTGCCCGCGGAAGAACTTGTACGCGGTATAGGTGCGCCGGTCGCTCAGGGAGAGGTCGTAGCCGGTCTTCTTGACCCGCTCGCTGAGATTGTCCTTGAAGAGCGGGTAGTTGTAGTCGCCGACCATGATGATGGGTGCTCCCTCGCCGAGCTGCTGCAGCAGTTCGTGTGCAGCCTTGATCTGGGTGCGTCGCAGCGAGTTGAGTGCGGTGAGCGGTGCCGCGTGGAAGGAGGCGAGAACAAGCTCGTGGCCGGTCCCTCGGTCGACGAGTCGCGACCCGACGAGTCGCTCCGGGGTCGGCGAGAAGATCAGATCGTGCAGCGACTTCTTCAGCTCGAACGATTGGCTCGCCGCCTGCTCGTAGCGGTCCTTGCGATAGTAGACGGCGAGGCCCAGCCGGTTGCTCTTGGTCGCGTCGGCCAGGTGCAGGTTACCGATCTCCGCGGGCAGTTCCGCCGCGAACACCTCCTGGAGGCAGAGAGCGTCGAGATCCGGCGTCTTCGCGAGTTCGGCAAGTTCGCCGACGGCGCGGTGCTTGCGCAGGTTGTAACTGATGACTCGAATCACGGGGTTTCGCGTTCCTCTTCTTTGGCGAAGTGTCCAGCCTACTGCGGGTGGTTCGGTGCCATGGCACGACGGGATAGGAGCCGATACGCGAAACCTGCGACCAGAACGGCGACGCCGACCACGATCGACAGCGGCGGAAGGGTGATCACGAGTGCGAGGCATCCGGCGATGCCGAAGATCTGGAGTGCACGAGGATAGCGACGCTGCTCGCGGGGCTGGGTGATCGCCGACGCATTGGCGATCACGTAGTACAGCAGCACCCCGAACGACGAGAAACCGATCGCGCCGCGCAGGTCGACAGTGCCCACGAGCACGATCACGACAAGGGCGAGCGCGATCTCCGCCCGGTATGGCGCAGAGAATCGCGGATGCACGGCCGCAAGCCACCCGGGAAGATCGCGCTCCCGTGCCATGGCTAGGGTGGTGCGACCGATGCCCGCGATGAGGGCGAGGAGCGCGCCGAGCGAGGCGGCCGCGGCCCCCACGCGTACCACGGGGGTCGCCCAGTCCCATCCTGCGGCGCCCACTGTTGCTGAGAGCGGCGTGGGCGTTCCGGCTACGCCGTCGGGGCCGAGCACCCCGAGCACCACCACCCCGATGACGGCGTAGATGAGCACTGTCGCGCTCAGAGCCAGGGTTATCGCCAAGGGGATCGTGCGAGCGGGGTCTCGCACCTCCTCCCCCATGGTCGCGATCCGGGCGTAGCCCGCGAACGCGAAGAACAGCAGTCCCGCCGATTGCAGGATTCCGTACCAACCGCCGGCGACGAGGCTGCCCGTCACGGCCAGTGCCGGCAGACCGGTGGATGCCCCCGCCGCAACCACCACCGCGAGCACGACGAGCACGATCACCACGATCACGCGGGTCAGCAGCGCGGTGCGGGTGATGCCGAGGAGGTTCACGGTCGCCAGCGCGACCACCGCTGCGATCGCCACGGGACGCTCCCAGCCTGCAGGCGCAGCGTAGGCGGCGAAGGTGAGCGCCATCGCCGCGCACGACGCGGTCTTTCCGATGACGAAGCTCCATCCGGCGAAGAAGCCCCACCAATGCCCCAAGCGCTCACGGCCGTAGACATAGCTGCCGCCGGACGTGGGATAGACGGCAGCGAGCTGGGCAGACGAGGTCGCGTTCGCGAAGGCGACGAGAGCCGCCACCGCGAGGCCAACGAGCAGTCCCGATCCGGCCGCCTGCGCGGCGGGAGTGAAGGCGGCGAACACCCCGGCACCGATCATCGAGCCCAGACCGATGAGCGTGGCATCCGTCAGCCCGAGGCGTCTGGCGAGAGCGGGCCTGATGGACACAGCCGCACCCTACCCCTTGCGGGTGAACGGCATCGGTGGAGTAATCTGAGCAATTCACTTCACTGGGGAGGTCAGAATGAGTGACAGCACTGGGATTGCGGGGCCCGGCGACGCGTTCGACGACGAGACGCAGCCGCACCACCCGAAGCACCGGCGCGATGATGTGCCTGTCGACGCCGAGCCGTTGCTCAGCGAGTTCGGCGAGAACCCCGACACCTCGGCGACCGGCTGAACTCAGACGAAGCGGATGCCGCCCACGAGTCGGGTTCGCACGTCAAACAACTCGTTGCCCCCGATCGGCTGGGCACCCGGAAGTCCGTTGCGCAGGACGCCCGCCAGTACCGACTGACGCACAGCCGCCGCCGCAGCACCGCGCACGCTGCCCAGGAACGCGATCGGTTCGTCAAGGGCGTCATCCGGTAGCACGATGATGAGAGCACTGAATCTGACCCGCAATTGGCGGGAGATCACTTTCGCGCGGATAGCCAACTCGTGCATCGGCCGCTCCCCCGCGACTGCCTCACCGATGAGTTCGTTCTTGCGCACGCGCACGGGTCCCCCGAAGTCCTCGGAGAGCAGTGCGACGAGGCCCGTGGGGCCGAGCACGATGTGATCGATCTTGTCTTCGGGCGCGCCCGTCGCCACGTCGTGCCACACGGTGTACCCGATTCCCAGCGTGCTCAGGATGCGTGCGGTCGCCTCCTCGGCAAGCGCGTCGGCCAGGGTGTGGCGGATCTCGCGCGGCGCGGTGCGCAGCAGCGCCGGGTCGTACGGATCACCGAGCGTCACACCGCGACCCACCCACTCGCGCATCTGGGAGAGGAAGCGCTCGCGGCGCCATCCCCCGGGATGACCGTAGCTGCGCGGCTTGGGCCGGGTATCCTGCCTCGGGCGTGCGGGCTGGGCGGTGAACGTCGGGTTGTCCCCCCTGACGCCGCGCCCTGCGTCGTATGCCGCGCGCTTCTCCGGGCTGCCGATGCGCTCCCAGGCGAGTTGCACAGCGGTGAACCGCTTCGGGTCGCCGCCGGTGTCAGGGTGCGTCTCGCGCAACGCCTTGCGGAATGCCTTGCGAAGTTCGTCATCGCTCACGGATGCCGCAACTCCGAGCACCTCGTAGGGACTCAGCGACAGGGGGCTCTCCGACACCGACTCAGGATACCGGCGGCTGGCATCCAGCAAGCTGGGCGTAGATTGGTGACGTGACTACTACTCTCGCCGACATCCCACTGACCACCATCAAGGGCGAGGCCACGAGCCTCGGTGCCTACGCGGGCAAGGTGCTTCTCATCGTCAATGTCGCCTCTCGGTGCGGCCTCGCCCCGCAGTACGAGAAGCTCGAGGCGCTGCAGAAGAGGTACGAGTCGCGCGGGTTCACGGTGCTCGGCTTCCCCAGCAACCAGTTCCTCCAGGAGCTCGGCAAGAACGAGGCGATCGCCGAGTACTGCTCAGCGACCTGGGGTGTCACCTTCCCGATGTTCGACAAGGTCAAGGTCAACGGCAAGGGCGCACACCCGCTCTACCAGGAGCTCGTGAAGGCACCCTACGACGGTAGCTCCACGGACAAGGGCGGCAAGATCAAGTGGAACTTCGAGAAGTTCGTCATCACCCCGTCGGGTGAGGTTCACCGCTTCCTGCCGAACACGGAGCCGGATGACCCGGCCATCGTCTCGGTGATCGAGTCGGCACTGCCCGTCTGAGCCGCGGAGCTCCTGCAACAGCGGCGAGCGGACCTAACGGCCGCCGCCGCCTCCCCCGCCACCACCGCCTCCGGAGAATCCTCCGCCGTGCGAGCCGCCGGAGAAGCTTCCGCCCGAACTGCCGCGCCAGCCCGAGGAACTCGTGGATGGCGGCGGTGCCAGGGTCGTGCGGAATCCGCCGAGTGTGCTGGTGAAGGCTGAGACCTCGAAGCCGTTCGTGCCGACGAACCAGTCCGGTTTCTCGTCCAGCGCATCCACGTGCACCGCGAGTTCCTTCATCCAGCTCGTCTCGACACCCCACAGCACGGCCCACGGCAGCAACTTCTCGTAGAGCTTCACCAGTTGCAGGTTGTCGCCCACATCCACCCGGTCGGCGCCAGTGGCGCTTTGCAGCATCTGCAGTCGGTCCTTCTCGGCGAGATCGAGGTACACCTTCATACCCTTGAGGTAGTCCCGGGCATCCGCACCCTTGTCGGTGACCGTGCGGGAGCGCCAGGCCAGCGGGAGCGTGATGAAGACGGCGAAGAATGCGAAGACCATGGCGATGACGACGAGTGGACTGACGTTGAGGAAGACGAAGGCCATCAGCATGAGCAACCCCATCCCGACGAAGATCAGCAGGAACTCCACCAGAGGAATCAGGATGCCCGCCGCGACGCCCCTCGGCTTGCGCTGGTAGCCCTCGGCCAGCAATGACGCGTTGGCCTTGGATGACGCACCCTCGAGCCGCGCCATGAGCAGCTGGTCGCGGTGACCGAAGCCTTTGAGCGCCCCAGGCTGCGGATCGGCTCCGAACAGGTCGCCCAGCAGCTCGAGGTCGGTGGTGTCGGCTCCCGCGCTCGACAGATACTGCAGCGTGTAGGGCTCACTGATCGACGCGTCGACCGGGTAGGCCAGGATGCGCAGGTTGTGGCGCACAGCCAGTCGAACGAGCGCGGCGGGCAGGGCCGCTGAACCTCGCCCCACGAGGTGGGCGGCCTGCAGGATCGTCAGGTTCTCGGGCTCGCTGTACTGCGCCACGATGATGCCCCGTCCGGGTGCGCCGCGGCGCGAGCGCGCCCACAGCACGATCGACAGCACCACGCCGCCGATCACAGTGGCAAGGAGTCCACCCGAAGCCACGTGGGCCCACAGGGGCAGCGGCTGAGGGCCGGTGTAAGTGGGCTCGGGGGTGAGGAAGGTGTCGGCGGTGAATCCCACCGCCACGGTCAGGGTCTCCGCTGGCGCGAGATCCCCGACTGTCGCTGTGAACTCCAAGGGCCCGCCCTCGATCGTGCACGGGTTGTTCTCACCGTAGGCGCCCTGATAGCACGACGCCGCGCCCGTGATCGCGGACTCCAGGGCAGGGTCGACGTGCAGTGCCATGGACACCTCGCCGAAAGGCTGGTCCCAGCCCGTGCCGTTGACGTCCCAATAGAACTCGTCGTCGTCGGTGTCGGAGAAGTAGCGCACCGCGTTGGTCTGGCTGTAGCTGATCACGTAGGTCTGCACGCCCCGCACGAAAGCGTCGGTTCCCAGGGCGAGCTCGACGAAGTTGCCGGTGTAGTTCTGCTCGAACGGCACGGGGGCGCCCGAGGCATCCGTCACCGACTCGACGACGGTGTTCAGCGGCACGCCGTCGTAGTCGTTGGGGATCGCTCGAACGATGCCGCGGTTCTGGTCGAAGTCCGGGAAGCGCGCCACGATCGTCTCGACCACGGCCAGCCGCGAGGTGCCATCGGCGTCGCGACCCAGCGCGTAGTCGGCGTGGAACGAATCGAACGTGAAGTCGCTCGTGTCGGCGTGGGCGGCCGTGGGCACGGCGACGACGAAGAGCACGATCAGGGCAGCCAGTATGCGTCGCATCGGGTCGAGCCTAGCGGCGCGCGAGTACTCTGGAGCCATGACGAAGGTCATCTCTCACGAGCCGGACGCCAGCCGCTACACCCTCACGGTGGACGGCCAGGTTCTCGCGCTCGCCGACTACCGCATCAACGGCAATTCGATCTCGTTCAACCACACCTACACTCAGCCCAGCCACCGCGGGCAGGGCCTCGCGGCCGAGGTCGTCGACTACGCCATGAACGACGTGGAGTTGAATTCCACCCGCCGTGTGGTTCCCATGTGCTGGTACGTTGCGCAGTGGTTCGACGACCACCCCGAGCGATCAGGGCTGCTCACGCGATAGCGGTGATCGAGCTGGTTGAGCGGTGATCGAGCCCGTCCAGATCACCAGCCCTGAATTCCGAGATCGACGATCGACTTCAGCAGCCTCGCGTTGTACTCCACGCCCAACTGGTTCGGCACAGTGACCAGCACGGTGTCGGCGGCCTGCACGGCGGCATCCTTCGCGAGATCTTCCGCCAGCTGGTCGGGTTCGCCCACGTAGCTCTTGCCGAAGCGCGCGAGCCCACCGTCGAGGTAGCCGACCTGGTCCTCGCTGGTGCGCTCCCTGCCGAAGTAGGCCCAGTCCTCCTCGGAGGTCAGCGGGATGATACTGCGGCTCACCGACACGCGCGGCGCGCGCTCGTGGCCGGCCGCGGCGTACGCCTCCCGGTAGATCGCGATCTGCTCCGCCTGAAGCTCATCGAAGGGCACGCCGGTGTCCTCGGTGAGCAGGGTCGAGCTCATCAGGTTCATGCCCTGCTCGCCCGTCCACTGGGCGGTCGCGCGTGTGCCCGAACCCCACCAGATTCGATCGGCGAGTCCCGGCGACTGGGGTTCGATCGCGAGGATGCCCGGGCCGCGGGCCGCGCGTGCGACACCCGCCCCGGCGATCGCCGCGCGGAACACCTCCGTCTTGGTGCGCGCGTCATCGGCGTCGGTGCGGCCCTCGGCCGGCACGTAGCCGAAGTTCTCGTAGCCGTTCAGGGCGGTCTCGGGTGATCCACGGCTGAGGCCGAGTTGGAGCCTGCCACCGGCGATCAGGTCGGCGGCCGCGGCATCCTCGGCCATGTACAGGGGGTTCTCGTACCGCATGTCGATCACGGCGGTGCCAAGCTCGATCGTCGAGGTGCGGGCACCCATGGCGGCGAGCAGCGGGAATGGGCTCGCGAGCTGCCGGGCGAAGTGGTGTACGCGAACGTATGCACCGTCGAGACCCAACTCCTCGGCTGCGACCGCAAGTTCGATGGTCTGCAGGAGCGAGTCGGCGGCCGTGCGCACCTGCGAGCCGGGCACGGCCTGATAGTGGCCGAAGGAGAGGAATCCGATGCGCTTCACGGTGATACCAGCGTCGGCAGGCCGCGCCATATTCCCGGGACTTTCGGCCCTGCCCCGGCCGCCCACGTGGATCTACCGTGAACACATGGTTCCCTTTGGATTCGATCAGACAAATGGCAAGGCCGACGGACTCCTCGGCGATGACGGCGGGGCGCTGCCCGGCCCGGAGCAGCCGACAGTCGCGGGCTTCATGAGCAGCGTGTTGCGCTCCCCCGTGCTGAAGGACTCCGAGAACACCGATCCGGCGGTCACGAGCTACAGCGAAGAGCGCGGCTGACGCATCGCGGCGCTGCCGTCGAACTAGTCGGCGGTGGCGCATAGGCTCGTAGCTGATGCGACTACTGCTGATCCGCCACGGCCAGACCCCGTCGAACGTTGACGGACTTCTCGACACTGCACGCCCGGGCCCGGGACTCACCGAACTGGGCGAGCGTCAGGCTGCCGAGATTCCCGACGCCCTCAAGCACGAGGCCATCGATGGCATCTACGTGTCGGTACTCCGACGAACTCTCATCACGGCCACGCCGTTGATCGTGGATCGCGGGCTCGACCCGGTGGAGTTGCCGGGCATCCACGAGATCGAGGCAGGCGATCTCGAGATGCGACATGACCACGAGGCTTACCGCATCTACCTCGAGACTGCTTTCGCATGGGGGCTCGGCGACCTCGACCGCCGCATGCCCGGCGCCACCGACGGCCACGAGTTCTTCCGGCGTTTCGACGAGTCGATCGAATCGGTTTCCGGCAACAACGCGGTGGTGTTCAGTCACGGTGCCGCCATCCGCGTGTGGGTTGCCGGGCGTGCCATCAACGTGCCGCCGAGCTTCGCCGGCGAGCACGACATCCAGAACACCGGCGTCGTCGAACTCGACGGCTCACTTGAGGCGGGGTTCACACTGCTGTCGTGGCAGGGCACTCCCGTCGGCGGTTCCGACCTGTCGGATGACACGGCCGAAGATCCCACTGGCGAGACCCTCGACGAGGCACGCGCCGCGGACTGACTAGACCGCGACCATCGCGTCGAGCAGCTCCGTCAGGCCGACCGAGGCGACCCGTATCCGGTTGTCCCCGACACCGTGCGGCAACCAGACGACTGAATCGTGCAGGATGCCGCCGCACGAGTACACGACGTTGGGCACGTAACCCGGCTGCATCGCACCCGTCGAACGGATCATCGGTTCAGGAAGTACGGAGATCACTCTCCTCGGATCGTCCAGATCGAGAAGCATCGCTCCCATGGAGTAGACCCGCATCGGCCCGACTCCGTGCGTGATCACGAGCCAGCCCTCGTCGGTCTCGATCGGGCTGCCGCAGTTTCCCGACTTCACGATCTCCCACGGCAGCACAGGACCGCGAATGGCGGTCTCCCGCCCCCATGCGAGGCCATCGGGGGAATGCGCTAGACCGTTCGTCTCGCCATCCGAGCGCACCAGGGCGTAGAGCTCGCCGTTGATCGCACGCGGGAATGGCGCGATGCCCTTGTTCGTCGCGGCGGGTCCGGTGAGCGGGTGGCTCTCGAACGAGACCAGGTCGCTCGATGTCAGCAGCCTCGGGATGATGGCTCGCCCGTTGTAGGCGGTGTACGTGGCGCGGTATTCGGTGCTGCCGTCGTGGTGGGTGAAGAGCACGAGCCGAGCATCTTCGATTCCGTTGCGCTCGTCATCGATCACGGGCATGAGCACGCGCTGGCTCAGGGCAGTCTGGAGCGGGAACTCGGCACGGTAGCTCGACCAACGGCCCTCCGCCGACGTGATCGTCGGCGTCACGAGCGGCGTGTGCCTATCCTCGAACGCGAACGACTCCCCCGGCCCGATGACGCCAGTCACGAAGCCCAGGCTCGAGATGTGTCCCTCGCCGATCTGTCGTAACGAGACGACCACGCGCAGTTGGCCGCCGAGCAGGCCGGTCTGGTCGGGATGCGGCGCGATGCTCGGGTTGCACAGGGCCGCGCCCTCGACCGAGTACTCGTTGGTTACGGTGCCACCCATCACTGTGTGATGCGCGCTGCCCGACTCCATGTGCTCGCCGATGCGACCCAGCACGTAGTCGGCGTTGCGCGCGAACAAGGCTTCGAGGTCCGGATGCCTCGGCCCGAAAGCATCGAGCAGGTCGCGGGCTATCTGCCGCGCCCGTTCCGGTGTCAGCGCACGTACCCGCTCTGCGATGAGTTCGGCCTGGGGTTTCATCGGCGCGATGCTCTCGCCGGGGAGGAACAGTTGGGCGACGACGCGCGTCACGTCGTGGTCGAGCTCGAGGCCGGCGTCCCGTGCGATGAGGGTCACTGTTCCAGCACCCCGAGGCGGTGCGCCTGCTGCCAGGTGCTGAGAGCGGCGAGAGTCGACTCGGCCCCACGGTTGTCGTTGCGGCCGTCGCGCTCCAGGCCGTCGTAGCCTGCACCCGTCGTGAGATCGACCATGGGTGTGGTGCTGTCGTTGGCCCCCAGGAACCAGCGCCAGGCCAGCCCCACGGCGTTCAGCCAGCGCGGGTCACCGGTGACGTCGTGGGCCCGGGCGGCGGCATCCGCGATTGCGGCGACCTCGATGGGCTGCTGGTCGAACTGCGCTGCGATGTCTGCCGGACCGCGCCCCGTTGTGCCTGCCACAGAGAGGTGATCGTCACGAGTCTCGAGATCGAGAAGCGCATCGAGCATGGCGAGGCCTCCGTCGAGCACGGCGGGATTCTCCAGCGCGGCGCCGGCGGCTATCACCGCCTCAGCAAGCGATCCGTTCCCGTAGCGCAGACGATCCTCGGGCCAGGCCCACGCGGCGGTGGGCTGTTGCGGCACGATGTCGAGTGCGTCGAGGAGCAGGTACACGAGACGTCGGTCTCGGTCCCCCGCGAGTACGAGTTCGGCGGCGCCCAGAGCAGCGAACGCCATGGATCGCACGTGAGGTGATCGGGTGGCGACCAGGCGCATGAAGTGGGCGCGAGCGCCCCAGCGCAGGTCGGGGTTCCGCGCCGCCGCGGTGCCCAGTGCCCATGCCGAACGCCCCCACCAGTCTCCCAGCTCGGGTTCGTCGGTCCACTCGCCCGCGACCGACATACGGTTGTGTGAACGCCCACCGTCGTCGATTGCGCGAGTCAGGAATTCCAGAGAGGTCGTTGCGAGTCCGACGAGCTGGTCGCTGGGCTCGCGCACGGCGACGATCAGTGCCCGCGCGACGTCATCGACGCAGTAACCGTGCTCCTGACGGGGCACATCACCATCGGCGTGCTCGAACAGACCGATGTCATCGCTCAGGCTCACGAGATGGCTGTACACCGGCGACGAGATCCGGCGGTGCAGCGTCGTGCCTGTCACGCTCACGCGGCCCTGCTTGCGAGGATCGTAGCGGCGACCGCGTCGTACCGCGCGGCGATCTCGGTCCAGCTGGTGCCGAGGCTCACCCGCGTCGCCACCTCCGACATCAGACGGCCCTGCCCGGAGAAGACGGTGCGCAGCGCGGCCGCGATCGCCTGCGGGTTGCCGTGGTCGACGACCAGACCGGCGCCGCCGGTGAGCAGTTCCACGGCGTGCGGAAAGGCCGTGGCGACGACCGGGCGGGCGGCGGCGACCGCCTCGACCAGCACTCCCGACGTCACCTGATCGCGGTTGTCGTACGGCAGGAGCACGACGTCGGCCGACGTCACGTATTCGGCGAGGGCCGCGGCATCCAGGTACTCGTCGACAAATGTGACCATTGCCTCGACACCGAGTTCGCGGGCGATCTCTTTCAGCGAGTCCCGGTAGGCCTCGCCCTCGTGGGCGAGCACCTTCGGATGAGTTCTGCCGACGATCACGTATTCGGGCAGCGGATCGAGGTCACTCACTAGCGCGAGGGCGCGTATTCCCCACTCGATACCCTTGCCAGGTCCGATGAGTCCCCAGGTGACAATGCGGTGGCCGTCGATCTCCGCTGTGCTGAACATCGGGTCCGGCACACCGTGCGGGATCATCTGCACCCGACGCAGGTCGACGGCGTAGGTGGCTTCGAGGGTGGTGCGAGCGCGATCCGACATGACCACCACGGAGGTGGCTAGCTCGCAGACGCGCTCGAGAACGCGCTTCTGGTTGGGCGTCGGCCTCTCCAGCACAGTGTGCAGCACCACGATCGCTGGGGCCGTGAGTTGCTCGAGCACAGCGATGACCTCGTCACCGTCGGTGCCTCCGAAGATTCCGTACTCGTGCTGGACTATCGCGACATCGCAGGCATTGAGGGCCCGGATGCTCGCACTCATGCTCGAGGAATCCCCTGCCACCAGGTGCGCGGCGATCGGCAGCCGCGAGCCGAAGCGCCCCTCGGAGTCGTCGACTGGTCCATCCATCACCCGCACGATGGTCGCGCCACCGAGCCCGGAGCCAACGAACGCGGTGGCAAGAGACTGCGTGAATGTCGCCAGTCCGCACCTGGTCGGCGGGAACGTACTGAGAAATCCGTAGGTCGGCATGCGCGCACTCCACTCGTGGGGTGCCGGAGGGACCAGCGCTCCGTTGCTCTTGCTCAGTATGGGTGCCAGCGCGGGGCGCGGAGGCCGTTGACGGGAGCCTCACAGGTAGCCGCCCCCGTGGACGCCCAGCACCGTTCGCGTCGATCAGCCCAGATACTCCTCCGGCTCGACGGCCCGAACCCCGCGCCGATGGCACAGGTGCGGTCCGCTGAACGCGACCCGCGAGTTCTCGCAGGCCTCGTGCAGAGCGCGCAGCCACACGCGGTCGGCGTCGGTCAGCTGGTCGCCGCCGACACGTTCGTAGGTGACCACGACGGTGCTCGCCTCGAGTTCTGCCGCCAGCTCGCGAATGAACGCCCCGATGCGCGACGGGTCGTCCTCGTCCGGCGCCGGCGGCACATCCGTCGGCATGATCACCGGCAGTTGCCGCCGCCCTGCATCCAGGAACATCAACCAGACCTGGTGGCGGATCGCATTTCGCACCAGCTCGCGAACGCGTGCCACGATCTCGTCGTCGGTCTCGAGCGCCGCAGCGCTCACGTCATCGAAGTGAAGTGTCTCGGTCATGCCCCGAGTGTGCGGTCACGGATGCCGCCGCGCGCGTCGCGCGTGGCGATCTGTGGATGGTTGCCGCCTGTGTGCGGACTGCCCTCAACCGGCCGCGTCGTACGCCGCGCGCAGCCAGCCGATCAGCTCGGCATCGACCTGCGCCGGATCCGTCACCCGCACGCGATGGGTGACCATCGAGTTCCAGGAGCCGCTCGGCTCGACACGGGGCGAGGTGGCTAGGGCCGCGGCATCCCGCAGCTTGATGCCGACATCGAGCCGTTCGGCGGTCATCGCGACAATCGCGAACTTGGCCTTGCCGTTGAGCAGGCTGATGTAGGTGTCGGTGGGCGCCGTGCCGACGGGTCCGTGCTCGGCGAGGGTTGCGATCAGCTGGTCGACGACCGGTCGCCACTGGGCCTTCGCTCCGGCGAACTGCTTGTCGACACGCTCGGATGCCTCGGGGCGATCCTTGAACGTTCCGAAGATCGCCATACCGTGGCCCGAGCCGAGGTCGAAGTCCTCCTTCAGCCAGGCGAGCACGACGCTGGCCTTCGCATCCAGGATTCCCTTCTCGCCGGCCAGCCGCTTGAAGTCGGCGGGGTCGAGTCCCGTCTTGGCTTTGATCGCGTCGAGGTAGGCCTGAAAAGTCATGGGGTCGAGTGTAGGCCGTTCACGGTTCAGCCCGGATGGCGGTGCGCCTGCTGATCAGTCCGGTGCTGCGAACCACGGCGGGTACACCGCCACCTTGGTACGCACGCCTGCCGAGTCAAGGATGGCGCGCACACGATCCCGCTGCGGCTCATTGGCGACCCCGATCAACTGCACCGCCTCGAACGGCACGGAGTCCTTCACGAGCACCTCGGCCGCCAGAGCGTGATCGGTGTTGTGCAGACGGGCGAGCATCCGCAGTGCTTGATCGGATCCGCTGGCGAATCGGGTGAACGTGCCAGCCGCATCACCATCGGCGACCACGATGTCGCCATCAGCCAGATCGCCGAGCGCCTTGACAGTGCTCACGAGCGCCACCAGGTCGACGGATGCCGCGGCACGCGCCGCAGCCGACCACCGGGGTTCGGCGGCTCCCCGGCGCAGCTCGTTCCAGACGTCGGCGTCGGGCGTCAGGTACCACGGCACATACGCGGACACGGGCACCGCGCCCGCCTCCCCCACCGTCGCGGAGGACCGCAGCTCGCGGGCGAGCGGCGAGCTGAAGTCGACCTCGGGAACCTCGCCGGCGACCATCCCGCCGGCCCCGACAATGCCCGCGAGGTTGCGCAGGTGAGTCACGTGGAAGACACGCTGATCGAGCAGGTTCACCGGGGGTGCGCTCGGTGCTGAGCGAGGAGTTGCCGACCGGGGTGAGGTCACGCGCGGTGTGGCACTGCGAGCGGTGCGAGGCGGGCTGACCCGGGATGCCCGGGGCGGCACGACCGGGGTCTTCGGGTAGCAGATGTCGCACATACCCGCTTCGAATCCGTGGATGCACTCTGCCGAAGTCACATGTCCACGTTACTTCGCCTCGCTCGCTATATTGTTCGCATGACCGACTCAGAGACCATTCCCGCCCCCATCGCCGACCTCACCAAGGGCGTCTGGTGGTGGGTGCTGATCCGCGGCATCCTGGCCGTCGCCTTCGGAATCATCGCCCTCATCAACCCGGGATCCGCGATCCTCGCCTTCGCGATCGTCTTCGGCGCCTACGCGCTCGTCGATGGCATCTTCTCAGCCGTGCACGCGGTGCGGGTGCGCAACCAGCTCAAGGCGTGGGGCTGGCTTCTCGCGCAGGGCATCCTGTCGGCCATCGCCGGACTCATCGCCCTCATCATCCCTGGGCTGGTCGGTGTCTTCGGCGGCCTCGTGCTGCTGTGGACGATCGTCATCTGGAACATCACCCACGGTGTCGCGGGCATCCGGTCCGCCGCTGGCGCTGGCTCGGGCACTGCGAAGACGGTCGGCATCATCGCCGGCGTCCTGTCGATCCTGTTCGGCATCCTCCTGGGTGTGCTGATTCTGGTCACGCCCGGAGCCGCCCTGCTCGGCTTGGTCTGGCTGATCGGAATCTACGCGATTGTGTTCGGCATCATGCTCGTCGTCGCGGCGGTCCAGTCGCGCACGGGCAGCGCGAAGGGTGTTCCGGCCGCGGCTTAGCTCGGCTATTCGCTGTGGGAGGGCGTCGCCAGCGTGCTGCGCTTCTCCCACAGCAGGGCCTGCACCCGCATCGCCAGTTCCCTCAACAGCGCCCGATCGGTCGCCTCGAAACTGCGCGGCTTGTCATCGACCACGCACAACGCGCCGATGCGGTACCCGTCGGGTGCCTCGATGGGATAGCCAGCGTAGAACCGCACCGCATCGTCGCCGTGGGCCCAGTCCTTGTCGCGATAGGCGGGATCGAGGTGAATGTCCTCGATGATGAACACGTCCGCGGCGGTGATCGTGGTCGTGCAGACCGAGTCCCCGCGACAGATGTTTCCCTGGCTGCGCCCGGCCGACGACATCACCCACTGGCGATCGCTGTCGATGAGGTTGACTCCTGCTCCGGATGCCCCGAACAGGTCGCGAGCAGTGGTGACGATCTGGTCGAGTTCCTCGTCCCGTGGCGAGTCGAGGATGCCCATTTCCACGAGCGCGGCGAGCCGGGCATCCTCGTCGGTGGGAATTGTCTCGCGATGAACCCGGCTGTCTAGTCTGTGCGCCACGTTGTTCGCGATCTGGTCGGCCCAGCGCTTGTAGAGATCGCGACCGATCTGGTCGAGCACGCGGGCCTGTACGGGCTCGAAGGGGATGAAGCTGGCCGACGGATACTCGGCGCACACCTGCTCGGTGATGGAATTGAGACGATCGGTGTGAGCGTCGACCGCGAGACCGTAGACCCGTGGCATCCGCACCATGTTGCTGGCCAGCGGGATGCCGACGAAGTGAATGCTGGTGTTCGGCGCCCACCGCGCCAAGGTCTCGATGAGTTCGCGCACCGAGTGGCGCCAGAGATCGGCGGACCCGAACAGCACTGCCTCGAGGCCTCCGAGCGTGGAGACCACGGCGTCGTACTTGGCGAACTCGGGCGACGCCAGAACAGGCAGCGCATCTGCGGGCGTGAGATCGGGGGCCGCGCGCACATCCACGGTGGTGCCGCGACCGGTGAGAGCCGACAGACCCCTCGCGAGGTGACCGGCGAGGCCCTGATCATGCGACAGCACGCCGTAGCTGACCGCGATGCCGTTTCCCATCAGCAGCACCCGATCGACGTCGGAACCGGCCGCGTGCGCGGTGGGGCGATCGGTTGGCACGGGAAGAGCGCGCCAGGACTCAGACGATGACATCACCCAGGCGCGTGCGAAGGCTCGCATCAGGGCGTGGCTGAGTCGGTCGACCATGGCACTCCCCCCGAGTTCGAAACTTTCCCCGGTTACGACATTACGTCGCGAAAGCGCTTGCGGATCAGACCCCGCCCTGTCGGTGTTCGCTTTTCGCACGTCGCTCGAACTTGATGCGCGCGTTCTCCTCGTGCACGGCCGCCTGCGTCGCTCGTTCCACCACCAGCCACTCCGGCTTCTGCTCGAGCAACTGCTTGATCTCCGCCGTCGTCATGCTGGTGGGGGCGCCGGCCCGGGTGAGGCCGGACACCGAGATGCCGAGCTTCTGGGCCACGACCTGCTTGGGGTGCGGTCCCGTGCGCCGCAGCTCGACCAGCCACTCGGGCGGGTTGGCCTGCAGCTCGAGGAACTGGGTGCGCGTCACGAGCCCCTCCCGGAATTCTGCCGGGGCTGCTTGCAGGTAGATGCCGAGCTTCTTCGCGGCGGTCTCGGGCTTCATGGTCTGATCTGGCACCCCCCAAGGCTACCCGTGGTCGTGGCGCTAGCCTGAAGCCATGTCCGAGCCCTTCGCCGTTGCCTTCGTCGTGGGGGTCACGCCAGCCAAGTGGGCGCGAGTCTGGGGTGAGCGGATGCCGCGGCATCCGCTCACGCTGCTGCCCACGAGCGACGCTCTTGCCGCCCTCGACGCCGGGACGGCACAGGTGGCCCTGACGCGCCTGCCGGTGGACACCGAGTGCTACAACGTGATCCCGCTCTACACGGAGCAGGCGGTCGTGGTGGCGCCCAAGGATCACGCGATCGAGGCGCTCGATACCCTCACCCTCGCCGATCTCACCGACGAGACGGTGCTCGTGGGCGAGTGGGCGCCGACGATCGAGCTGGTCGCCGCGAACGTGGGGGTGACGGTGCTCCCCCAGTCGGTAGCACGCGCCCTCAGCCGTCGCGATGTCGTCGCTCGGCCGGTGACGGATGCCCCGACGACCCAGGTCGCGCTGGTGTGGCCGATCGACGGCTCGTCAGATCTCGTCGACGAGTTCATCGGCATCGTGCGCGGGCGCACCGCGAACAGCTCACGTGGACAGGTTGCCGTTCCGGAGGAGAAGCCCGCCGCGAGGCCGGCGGCCAAGCCGGGCGCCAAGTCCGGTGCCAAACCGGCGGCACGAGCGGGCGAGAAACCTCGGCGGGGTGCCCCCCCGCGGCCCCGCAAGCGATAGCTCGGCGACGGTCCTGTCAGGTGCGCGGCAGCTGCTGTGCGTCGGCCGCGATGGCCGTGAGGCGGCGCTGGCGCATCGCGAGGAATAGCGGAAAGGTGAACGCGAACGCGGTCAGCCCGCTCAGCACGATGTAGAGCCAGGCGCCTCGCATGCCGAGTCGACGTGACTCGACGACGATCAGGATGCATCCGGCAACGGCCACGACGAGCAGGTCGACAGTGAGCGACGACACCGCGGGTCCGCTGTTGACCCAGTCCCCCACGAAGTCGCGCAGCTGCACTATGGCCAGCGCGTTGAAGGTCCAGGTGCCCACGAGTCCCGCGATGGCGAGCACGAACCACGTGATCGCGAGCGGTGTCCAGTTCTTGGTCATGCTCCATTGTGCGCTGCACTGGTGCTGTTGCGCGTGCCCGGTCGCCGCTACCGTGGTCGCATGACGGATGCCACGGCCGACCCCACCCCGCCCGCTCCCCCGGTGACTGCCTCGGGCCGACCCCCTCGCCGCAGTGCCACCCCGGGCGTGTGGGCGCTGGCTGTCACGCTGTTTCCTGTGCTCTACACGGTGGTGGGTCTGATTCTCCTGGCGTTGGGCCAGGGTGCCAACGGGATCGGCGGCTTCGCCGAGGCTGCCTACGTGATGTTCTTCCTCGGCTTCCTCGTGGTGCCGGCGTGCCTGATCGTCGGTCTCGTTCTGGGGATCATCGCGCTCGCGTTCAGCCGCCCGCTGGGCAAGGTGCTCGGCGGCATCGCACTCGTGCTCATCGTCGCGGGTGTCGTTGCGCTCACGCTGGTGCTGATGGGTTCGAACAGCCCGCTGTTCTGGACCGACTTCTAGGGTTCGTGTTCCCATCGTCGGCGCGTGACACGCCGACGAATGTCACTGGCGATTGACACAATCGAACATATGTTCGACCATGGACAGATGTCCTCCGCCCTCGCAGTCGCGCCCGCGCACGCGGCTGTCGCTGCGTCGGCAGAGACCGCGACGACGGCAGACGCTGTGCAGGTAGCAGACACCGTGCAGGTAGCAGACACCGTGCAGGTAGCAGACACCGTGCAGGCGCTTCAGGAGCGCATCCGGTCGATGCAGGCGACCAAGCTCGACTCGCGACTGCTGCCCACGCATCCCGCGATCGCTGAGCTGCTGCCCGGCGGGGGGCTCCAGCAGGGCGCCGCCTACTCCGTGGAGCGGTCGGCGATGCTCGTCATGACGCTGTTGGCCGGGCCATCGGCGGCAGGCTCGTGGTGCGCTGTCGTGGGGGTTCCGGAGTTCGGGGTGGAGGCGGCATCCCGATTCGGTATCGACCTCGAGCGGCTGGTGCTCGTGCCCCACCCCGGCGATCAGTGGCTCGCCGTCACGGCGGCGGTAGCTGATGTGATGGGTGTCGTCGTCACGCGTCCGCCGAAGCAGGCTAGTGACGCGAGTGTGGCCCGGCTCTCGGCCCGCCTGCGCCAGCGCGGTGCGACCATGCTCGTGCTCGGAACCTGGCCGCAGAGCGAGGCGATGCTGTCGCTGTCCGACAGCGAGTGGTTCGGGGTGGGCGAAGGGCACGGGCATCTGGCCGCGCGCCAGGTGACGGTCACCGTGACCCACCGGCTGACCGGGCGGCCCAGGAGCGCGAGGCTGTGGCTTCCCGCCGCCGACGAGACCGTGCAGCGGGTCTCGCGGGCCGGTGGCGTCGCATCCGCTGCCCCGCTGGCGGCGACGGGATGAGCAGGCGACCCGGCGCTGGCGCCGGCCCTGGCACAGACCCGGGGGCCGGCCTGCCGCGAGTGGTGGTGCTGTGGTGCCCGGACTGGCCGGTCACCGCGGCGATCCGTGCGGCCGGGCTGCCGGCGGATGCCCCGGTCGCGCTGATCGCGAAGGGCGTCGTCTTCGCGTGCTCGGCCTCCGCTCGCGCCGAAGGGATCGCGCGCGGCCTGAGGCTGCGCGAGGCCCAGGCGCGTCTGCCGCACCTGACCGCGCTCGACTACGATCCCGCACTCGACAATCGCGCCTTCGAACCGCTCATCGCCGCTGTGGAACACCTGGTTCCGGGCGTGCAACTGGTGCGCCCTGGCGTGTGCGCCGTGCGCATCCGTGGCGCCGCCCGTTACTACGGCGGAGAGCGTGCGGCGGCGCTCGCGCTCACCTCGCAGCTCGACGAGCTCGGTGCCGGCGGCGCACGCGCTGGCATCGGCGACGGACTGTTCACTGCCGAGCAGGCGGCGCGCCGAGCCAATCCCGTGCACATCGTTGCCGAGGGTGGGGCGGCCGAGTTTCTCGCTCCGCTCGACGTGGGGTTGCTGGAGGAGGAGGGGCAGCCGGGCATCGTCACGCTGCTGCGGCGGCTGGGCATCCGCACGCTCGGGGAGTTCGCGCAGCTCGGCGCCGACGACGTGCGCCTGCGGTTCGGCGAACAGGGTGCCAGGGTGCACGCGCTGTCGGGCGGCCGCGACAGCCTGCCCCTGAGCCCGCGCACTCCCCCGCGCGACCTCGACGTGGTCGTCGACTTCGAGCCGGCCCTCGACCGCGTCGACCAGGTCGCGTTCGGGGTGCGCGCGGCGGCGGAACGGTTCATCGACGACCTCACCGCGGCGAAGCTCGTCTGCACCGCCATCCGGGTTCAGCTCGACTCCGACTCCGACGAGCGCTCGGAGCGGGTCTGGCTGCACCCGCGGTCGTTCACCGCGGCCGACGTCGTCGACCGGGTGCGCTGGCAGTTGCAGGGCTCAGGCGTGATCGATGCCGCCCTGAGCTCAGGCATCACGCGGGTCAGTGTGGCTCCCGAGGCTGTCGACGCGATCGGCAACCACGAGACCGGGCTCTGGGGGTCGGGACCCGACGAGCGCGTGCACCACGGGCTGTCCAGGGTGCAGAGCATGCTCGGTCACGGCGCCGTGCTCATGCCCGTGCTGTCGGGAGGTCGCACCCTGGCCGACCGCCAGCAGCTGGTGGCGTGGGGCGACCGCCCGGTGGCCGGCCGCTCCGCGGCCGAACCGTGGCCGGGCAGGCTGCCCGACCCGCTGCCGGGCACGGTGTTCGTGCCGCGGCATCCGGTGCACGTGCTGTCGAAGGCGGGCGAACCCGTCGCGATGGATGCCCGGGGCACCCTCACCGCGCCGCCCCGCCGTTTCTCCGCCGGTCGCACCGAGCTCACGATCACGCGCTGGGCCGGACCGTGGCCGCTCGACGAACGCTGGTGGACCTCCGGCGCCCGCGCCGCCTGGCGGTTCCAGGCCGTCGACTCGTCGGGGTGCGCGTGGCTGCTCGTGCTCGACTCCGGCGGCTGGTGGGCCGAAGCGAGGTACGACTGATGGGGTGGTCCAATCCGCCCATCCCGTGGTCGGAGTTCGAGCGCAACCTCTCCGACCTGTCCCGGCCGGGCTCGGCTCCCCCGGTGGGTGCCGATGGAGGTGACAGCCCGGCGTGGTCGTACAAGCGCAAGGGGTACGTTCCGCCCGCCGACCTCGCTCTGGTGGGCCCCGCGGTGGTGCCCTACGCGGAACTGCACGCCCACTCCAGCTTCAGCTTCCTCGACGGGGCGAGCATGCCCGAGTCGCTCGCCGAGGAGGCGGCGAGGCTGGGGTTGACCGCACTCGCCCTCACCGACCATGACGGTCTGTACGGCATCGTGCGCATGGCCGAGGCGGCCGCCTCGATCGGCACGACGGCCACGATCTTCGGTGCCGAGCTCTCGCTGGGGCTCACCGGTCCGCAGAACGGCGTGCCCGATCCCGAGGGCAGCCACCTGCTCGTGCTCGCCCGTAAGGAGGAGGGCTACCACCGCCTGGCGGCGGCCATCACGCGAGGGCAACTGCGCGGTGGCGAGAAGGGCCGGCCCGTGTACGACCTCGAGGAGCTCGCCGAGCAGGCGGGCGGTCACTGGCTGATCCTGACCGGTTGCCGCAAGGGCACCGTGCGCCAGGCGCTCGAGCAGGGCCACGCCGGTGCCGAGCTCGACCGCCTCGTCGAGCTGTTCGGTGCCGACAATGTCGTCGTCGAGCTGTGGGATCACGGCAACCCGCTCGACAGCACTCACAATGACGCGCTCTACGAGCTCGCGGCTCAGAAGCAGCTGCGCGTGGTCGCGACCAGCAACGCGCACTACGCGACACCCGAGCAGCATCACCTGCACTCGGCCCTGGCGGCGGTGCGCGCCCGACGCAGCCTCGACGAGATGGACGGCTGGCTGCCCGCCGCCGGCACTGCCCACCTGCGCAGCGGTGCCGAGATGGCCGCCCGGTTCGCCCGCTACCCCGGTGCGGTCGGCAACACCGTGGCCATCGCCGAGGAGCTCAGCTTCGAGCTGCGCAAGGCCAAGCCCGCGCTGCCCGACCAGCAGGTGCCGCCCGGGCACACCCCGATGAGCTACCTCCGTGAACTGGTCTGGGCTGGCCTTCCCGATCGACAGATCGAGCCGACCCCCGAGAATCTGGCCCGTATCGGCAAGGAGCTGGATGCCATCGAGGCCAAGCACTTCGCGGGGTACTTCCTGATCGTGTGGGACATCGTGCGCGAGGCCAGGAGCCGCGGCATCCTGTGCCAGGGTCGCGGATCGGCGGCCAGCAGCGTCGTCTGCTATCTGCTGAAGATCACCGCGGTCGACCCCATCCGCTACAAGTTGCCGTTCGAGCGCTTCATCTCCACCATGCGCGAGGAGGAGCCCGACATCGACGTCGACTTCGAGTCGGAGCGGCGCGAGGAGATCATCCAGTACGTCTTCGACAAGTACGGGCGCGAGAACGCGGCGCAGGTGGCGAACGTCATCCAGTACCGGCCCAAGTTCGCGGTGCGCGACATGGCCAAAGCGATGGGGCACAGTCCCGGCCAGCAGGATGCGTGGTCGAAGCAGGTGGAGCGCTGGGGTGCGACGGTCTCCAGCGCCGACCACGACATCCCGGACTCGGTGGTGGGCCTGGCCATGGAGGTCATGAAGTTCCCCCGGCACCTGGGCATCCACTCGGGCGGCATGGTGCTCACCCAGCGGCCGGTCGGTGAGGTGGTTCCGATCGAGCACGCGCGCATGGAGAAGCGCACAGTCGTTCAGTGGGACAAAGACGACTGCGCCTGGATGGGCTTGGTCAAGTTCGACCTGCTCGGCCTCGGCATGCTCTCGGCGCTGCAGTACAGCTTCGATCTGGTGCGCGATTCGCTCGGCGAGTCACACGACCTCGACACGATCCCCAAGGAGGAGCAGGGCGTCTATGACCAGCTGTGCCGGGCGGATGCGATCGGAGTCTTCCAGGTGGAGTCCCGGGCTCAGATGGGGCTGCTGCCGAGGCTTCAGCCGCGCGAGTTCTATCACCTGGTCGTCGAGATCGCGCTGGTGCGGCCGGGTCCCATCCAGGGCGGGGCGGTGCATCCGTATGTGCGCCGCAAGCTCGGGCAGGAGGAGATCACCTACCTGCACCCCAAGCTCGTCGAACCCCTGGAGCGCACGTTGGGCATCCCGATCTTCCAGGAGCAGCTCATGCAGATCGCGGTCGCCGTGGGCGGCTGCACCCCGGATGACGCCGACCTGCTGAGACGCGCGATGGGCTCCAAGCGCGGGGTGGAGAAGATCGAGAGTCTCAAGGCCAAGCTCTACGAGGGCATGGCGGGCAACGGCATCGTGGGCGTTGACGCCGACAACATCTACGCGCGCATCCAGGCCTTCGCGGGGTTCGGCTTCGCCGAGAGCCACGCCCTGAGCTTCGGTCTGCTCGTCTACGCGAGCGCGTGGATGCGACTGCACTACCCGGCCGCATTCCTCGCCGCCCTGCTGCGCGCGCAGCCGATGGGCTTCTACTCGCCGCAATCCCTGGTGGCGGATGCCCGGCGTCACGGTGTCACGGTGCTGCGGCCCGACATCCAGCGCTCCGGGGTGTACGCGACGCTCGAACCGGTGGTCGAGCCTGTCGAGCCCACTGGCCGACCGGAGTGCCTGCACCGTGAGCAGCCACCCGTCGGACCGTTCGACCGTTCCGCCCCCGACACCACAGCCGACCATCGTCGCGATGGCGCTCTGGCAGTGCGTCTGGGGCTCGACGAGGTCACCGGCATCGGCACGGCTGTGGCCAAGCGCATCGTGTCCGAGCGCGAACGCGGCGGCAAGTATCGGGACATGAACGACCTCGTGCGCCGGGTCGATTTGACGACAGCGCAACTCGAGACCCTCTCGGCCGCTGGCGCCTTCGACACCTTCGGGCTCAGTCGCCGTGAGGCGCTCTGGAACGCGGGCAACGCCGCGCAGGATCGTGCGCAGTATCTTCCGGGGACGATCGTCGCCGTGCAGCCGCCTCTGTTCGCCATGCCGACAGCAGTGGAGGAGCTGATGAGCGACCTGTGGGCGACCGGTGTCTCCACAGACAGTCATCCCGTGCAGCATCTTCGGGAGAGTCTGACCGACCGAGGCGTGCTCTCGGCGGCCGACCTCGTGACCGCCGAGTCGGGGCGGCGAATCGAGATCGGCGGGGTGGTCACTCACCGCCAGCGACCCGCCACCGCCAGCGGCATCACGTTCCTCAACATCGAGGACGAGACGGGACTCGTCAACGTCATCTGCAGCGTGGGGGTCTGGGATCGCTATCGGAGGGTGGTGCGTGAGGCACCAGCGCTCATCGTGCGCGGCATCCTCGAGCGCTCGGCGGAAGGAGTCACCAACGTGCTCGCCGATCGCTTCGAGGTGCTCGCGATGGCTCCGCGCACCCGTTCTCGCGATTTCCGGTAGGTGCACGCCAGATGACGATTCGTTACCGGTTGTGAAATACATGGCACTATCAGCCGACTACTGCTATAGCCTTGGCACATCGTCGGTGCACTCCTCGGAGGTATCGATGTGGCCTCGACTGTCGGGGCCAGAAGAACGCTCCTGGAGGAGTTTTACATGGCATTAGGTACCGTTAAGTGGTTCAACGCGGAAAAGGGCTTTGGATTCATCGCCCCTGAGGATGGAAGTCCTGACGTGTTCGCCCACTACTCGGCCATCGCAACCGGTGGCTACAAGTCGCTCGACGAGAACCAGAAGGTCGAGTTCGACATCACCCAGGGACCGAAGGGTCCCCAGGCGGAGAACATCCGCCCCCTCTGATCTTGTAAATCAGTAACGGAACGCCCCCGGTCCTATACCGGGGGCGTTTCCCTGTTAACGCTTCATCCCTCGCCGCAGGTGGTCGATGCGCGCCTGCAGCTGTGTGACGGTGGCCTGCGCCACCGGGGGGCCACCGTAGAGCCGCCGCAGCTCGGCGTGGATGAGACCGTGGGGCTCCCCGCTGAGCTTGGAGCGCATACCCACGAGCGAGTTGAGCAGACTGCGCTGCTCCTTGAGCGTGCGGTACAACGGCGGGGGCTGCTCTTCGCGCGGCTTGCTCGCGGCACGACGTGACTGGCGCGCCTGCCGCTGCTTGAGCAACTCCCGCACCTGATCCGGCTCGAGGATGCCCGGCAACCCGATGAAGTCGAGCTCCTCATCGCTTCCCGTGAGTGCCGCGAAGCCGAACTCGTCTCCGTCGAACAGAACCTTGTCGAAGTTGGCGTCGGACTCGATCGCCTCCCACGTGAACTCGTCGGTGAGCTCGTCGGAGGTCGCCTCCTGCTGGTTCTCGCGCTCGAGCAGGTCATCCTCGAGCAGCTTCGTGTCGTCGTGCTCCCGGTCGAGGGCGTGATCGCGCTCGAGTTCGAGCTGTGTCGCCAGCGACATCAGGGAGGGCACACTCGGCAGGAAGATCGACGCGGTCTCCCCCCGGCGGCGGGCACGAACGAACCGCCCGACGGCCTGAGCGAAGTACAGCGGAGTCGACGCCGACGTGGCATACACGCCGACCGCGAGCCGGGGCACATCGACGCCCTCGGACACCATCCGCACGGCCACCATCCAACGGCTCTCCCCCGCGGCGAACTTCTCGATGCGGGCCGATGACGCCTTCTCGTCGCTCAGCACGACGGTCGCGGCTTCGCCGGTGATGTCCTTCAGCAGGGCGGCGTACGCGCGGGCCGCCTGCTGGTCGGTGGCGATCACGAGGCCGCCGGCATCAGGGATGGAGTGCCGCACCTCGGTGAGACGGGTGTTCGCGGCGCGAAGCACGGCAGGCATCCACTCGCCCTTGGCATCGAGGGCGGTGCGCCAGGCCTGGGCGGTGATGTCCTGTGTGTCACCCTCGCCGAGCCGAGCCTCCATCTCGTCGCCCATGCGCGTGCGCCAGCGCATCTTGCCGGCGTAGGCGAGGAAGATCACGGGACGCACCACGCCGTCGGCCAGCGCGCGCCCGTAGCCGTAGCTGTAGTCGGTGAGAGAGGTGCGGATGCCCTTCTCGTCGGCGAGATAGCTCACAAAGGGAATGGGTGCCGTGTCGCTGCGGAAGGGAGTTCCCGTGAGCGAGAGCCGCCGGGTCGCCGGCTCGAACGCCTCCCGGATCGCGTCGCCCCAGCTCAGCGCGTCGCCGCCGTGGTGCACCTCGTCGAGGATCACGAGGGTGCGCGCCGACTCCGTGATCTCCCGGTGCAGGGATGCCCGAACCGCCACCTGCGCGTAGGTGACGGCCATGCCGTGGAAACGCCGCCCGCCGTAGCCATCGCCGTTCGCATAGGCGGGATTGAGGCGCAGACCGACCTTGTGCGCGGCATCCGCCCACTGCCGCTTGAGGTGATCGGTGGGCGCCACCACGGTGACCCGGTCGACGACGCGGCGGGCGATGAGCTCCACGGCGAGCCGCAGCGCGAACGTGGTCTTGCCTGCGCCGGGGGTCGCAGCCGCCAGGAAGTCCTTCGGCTCGCGATCGAAGTAGGCGTCGAGGGCTTCCGCCTGCCAGGCGCGCAGCTTGTCTGCGGTGCCTCGAGCGGCGCGCTCAGGATAGGACGGTGAGAGGTGCTCCGCTGCGAAGGTTCCGACCGTGGGGGTCGGAAAGCCCGTGCTGGGCGGTGGAGTGCTCACTTGATGGAACGTTACCCGATGCGGGTGACACCCTGCCCTGCAGTAGTCGGGTCTGTCGAGACTCAGTCCCGCTGGCCGAGCCTGGGTCGTTCGGTGGCGGCGTGGCCGATGAGGCGAGCCGGGGTGACGGCGCCGCGACCGAATCGCGCGGATGCGGCATCCATCACGTCCTCGGCCTCGCGCCAGCCGTCGGTCTCGTCCCACAGGCCCAGCTGCACGTCTGCGGCGTCGAGCAGTTGTTCGGCGCGGACGCCGACCAGGCGCACCGGCCGGTCATTGCCGAGCGACTCGTAGATCGATCGCACCTCGTCGTAGATCGTGCGGCCGAGGTCGGTGGGCTCAGGCAGCGTGCGTGACCGGGTGATCGTCGTGAAGTCCTCGTAGCGCAGCTTGAGCACCACCGTGCGGCCGCGCATGCCCGCCTTGCGTAGGCGCACAGCCACCATGCTCGACATCCGCAGGAGCTCGCGGTGGATGATGACGGGGTCGGTGATGTCGGTTTCGAAGGTCATCTCGTGCCCGACACTCTTCTCGTCGGCGCCCGCGTGCACCACCCGGGGGTCGATGCCCCAGGCGAGATCGTGCAGGCGGGTGCCTGCGGCATCCCCGAGATAGCGCGAGAGCACGTCGACCGGGGTCGCGGCAAGCGCTCCGATGGTGTGGATGCCGCGGGCGCGCAGCACCTCTTCGGTCTTGCCGCCGACACCCCAGAGCTTGGCAATGGGAAGCGGGTGCAGGAATGCTGTCGTCTGCTCGCGAGGGATGACGAGCAGTCCGTCGGGCTTGGACATTCCGCTGGCGACCTTGGCAACGAACTTGGTCGCGGCGGCACCCACCGAACAGACCAGGCCGGACTCGGCGCGCACCCGCTGCCTCAGCAGCGCGGCGACTTTGACCGGCGAGCCGATCACGCGGCCAGCGCCAGACACGTCGAGGAAAGCCTCATCGATTCCTAACCGCTCGACCGAGGGGGTGAGTTCGTCGCAGATCGCGAAGACCTGCTTCGAGAAGTGGTGATAGCGGTCGAAGTGCGGCTCGAGGATGATCGCCTGGGGACAGCGCTTCAGGGCGATCGACATCGGCAGCGCCGAGTTGATGCCGAACTTGCGCGCCTCGTAGGTGGCGGCCGTCACGATCGACCGTGACGAGTTGTGCCCGACGATGACGGGCTTGCCCACGAGCTCGGGGTGATCCAGGAGCTCGACCGACGCGAAGAAGGCATCCATGTCGACGTGGAGGATCGTCGCGGTGCTGTCGTCGATGGGACCGACGGTGACCTGACGGTCGCGCCCATCCTGCTTACCCATGGTCACATCATTGCACCGGCATCCGACGCGGGGGCGAACGCAGAGGCGGGCACCGACCGCAGCCGGTACCCGCCTCAGTGGTGTTGAATCAGGCCTTACGACGTCGCGTGATGAGCCCGAAGACGAAGAGCACGACAAGCGCACCCGCGATGGCGATGAGCCACGACTGGATCGACCAGAAGTTCTCGTAGCCGATGCCGGGGATGAGTCCCGCGATCCAGCCACCGACCATGGCGCCCAGGACGCCGAGGATGATCGTGAGGAACCATCCTGCCTTCTGGCGCAGGATCAGCTTGGCAATGACGCCAGCGATGATTCCGAGGATGAGGAAGGAAAACCAGCCCATTGATGACGCTCCATTTGTTGTGGCGGTGCGAGTCTCACACCGCACGCTCAGCTTGGCACTGCGCCCAGCGCTCGACAAGCAGCAACACGCGAGGTGGCGAGCGTGCGGTGAGCTGAGCAATGCTAGTGCCATGGCGCAGCAGCATCCGTGGACCAGGTACGTCGCAATCGGCGACTCATTCACCGAGGGCATCGGCGACCCGGAACCGCAGAGTCCCGGCGGACATCGCGGGTGGGCAGACCGAGTTGCAGAGGTGCTCAGCTCGCAGAGCACCGACTTCGCCTACGCGAATCTCGCGATCCGCGGACGATTGCTCCAGCAGATCTCCGACGAGCAGGTCGATGCTGCCCTCGCCCTCAATCCCGACCTCATCACCGTGTCGGCGGGAGGCAACGACATCATCCGTCCCGGCACCGACCCGGATGACGTCGCCCAGCGTTTCGAGGACATGGTCGAGCGCCTGCGCCGTGACGGCGCGACCGTGGTGATGTTCAACGGTCCCGACATCGGGATGACGCCCGTGCTGCGTCGGGTGCGCGGCAAGGTGGCGATCTACAACGAGAATCTGCGGGCGATAGCGCACCGGCATGATTGCATAGTCGCGGACATGTGGGCACTGCGGGAGCTCGGTGACTCGCGCATGTGGGCGCCCGATCGGCTGCACTTCTCCCCCATCGGCCACCACACGATCGCTCGCATGGTGCTCGAGGCTCTGAACGTGGAGAACGACCTCGAGCCTATGAAGCCGGAGCCGCTGCCCCAGCGCTCGTGGCGGCAGGCCCGGGTCGAGGACGCCGTGTGGGCGCGCGAGCACTTAGTGCCGTGGGTGCTGCGGCGCGTGCGCGGTCGTTCATCGGGTGACGAGATCCAGCCCAAGCGACCCGAGTACTAGGTCGCCGCTTCAGGTCAGCCGGCGTACCCGGTGCGACCGGCCGCCGGGCAGTCGAATGGATCGCCGTCGGCGCCGAGTCCGACCTCGTTGAGGTGACGGATGACGATGCCGTACGACGTGAACAACCCGACCTCGGTGTACAGGATGCCGCGGCTCTCGCAGTACTCGCGAACGATCTCGCCCGCCCGCTTGAGGCTGGGTCGCGGCATGTTCGGGAACAGGTGGTGCTCGATCTGGTAGTTGAGCCCGCCCAAGAAATGGTTCATCATGTGGCCGCTGCGGATGTTGCGGCTGGTGAGCACCTGACGACGAAGGAAGTCGACCTTCGAACCGCGGGGCAGGATCGGCATGCCCTTGTGATTCGGCGCGAACGAGGCACCCATGTACAGGCCGAAGATGGCCAGCTGAACGCCCACGAACGCGAAGGCCATGCCGAGCGGCAGGAAGCTGAAGACCACAGCGAGGTAGCCGACGTTGCGCACGGTCAGCAGCACGATCTCCAGGGCGCGCTTGTCGACCTTGCCGGGCGAGAAGACCGTCTTGAACGCGTGCAGGTGCAGGTTCAGTCCCTCGGCGAGGAGCACGGGGAAGAACAGCCAGCCCTGACGCTTGGCGAAGAACCCGGCGAAACCCTTGAGGCCCGTCGCGTGGTCCTTCTGGAAGATGATGAAGTCCGTCTCGATGTCCGGATCCTTGTCGACGGTGTTGGGGTTGGCGTGATGGCGGGAGTGCTTACTCATCCACCACGAGTAGCTGATGCCGACGACCAGGTCGGCCATGATCCGGCCGGAGAACTCGTTGAGCTTGCCCGACTCGAACACCTGGCGATGCGCGAGCTCGTGGGTGATGAACGCGTACTGGGTGAACAGGATCCCCAGCGCGCCAGCGATCAGCAGCGTGTACCAGGTGTCCTGAAGCATCGCGAAGCCGAACCACGCGGCAACCATGGCGATAGTGATGACGCCGAAGGTGATGAAGTAGAAGGTCCGGCGACGGCGCAGCAGGCCAGCGTCCCGGATCGTGTGCAGCAGAGGGGAGAACTCGCTCAGCGGGTTCGGTACGCCGCGAGGGCCGGTCTTGATGACGCGTACGGGTTCGCCGGCTACTGCAGAAGTCACGTGGCCTCAAAAGGGTCGAATGACTTCACAGCCAACAAAGTGCGAGCAGATGCTCAGATGTGTTGAGCCTAGCGGCCGAGACTGGGAATCACCGGCATGTCGACACTCAGCACGACTAGAACAGCCGAGTCGGGTTGGTGAGTCTCCACCAGGGGCCGGGATCGTCGATGGTCGCATCGAGGTCGAGGTCGACGCTCACCTGTTGGTCCCCGAAGGCGAACACCGCCGTGCCGACGCCTGTTCCCGCGGGCGCGAGGCGCACCGGGTCCACCTCGACGTCGACGGTCACCGGGGCATTCGCCCACACGACGGCGGTCGTGGTCTGCGCTGCGACCGCCTCGGCGGAGTCCCCCCACGGCGTGTCGTACTGCGCGAAGGCATCTCCCTCGGTGGTCAGCGTGACCTCCCGGAAGCCGGCGTCAGCCTGGGCGAGGAGTCCACGGATGGCGGCGTTGATCGTCGAGTGGTCGGGCCCCCCAAGGACCACTCCGACCAGAGTGACGGTCGAGGCGCCGACAGTGTGCTCGGCCGAGAACAGGAGGCACGACCCCGCCTCATCCAGGGTTCCGGTCTTGATGCCGTCGACGCCGTCGACACCGAGCAGACCGTTGCGGTTCTCGACGAGACCGATGTCGGGGATCTCGAGGTTCGCGGTGCCGACGATCTCGGACACCACGGGGTCGGCGATGGCGAGCTTCGCGAGGGTGATGAGGTCGGGCACAGTGCTCGCGTTCGCGGGATTGATGCCCGTCGCATCCGCGATGGTGGTGCCGGTCAGGCCCTGTCGAGCGAGCCAGTCCCGCGCGGCATCCACGTAGGCGGCTTCTGAGCCGAATGCCCACGCAGCGAGCGATTGAGCGTAGTTGTTGGCCGACGCCATCAGCATGAGACTCATCACGTTGCGCTGGGACATCACCTGGCCGGCGCTTACTGACGCGACGACTCCGTTCTGGGCGACCTGCTCGTTGTAGAAGTCCTCGTCGATACTCGAGAAGGTCAGATCGGGGCCGGACTCGCCCAGAGCGAGAGGCTTGGCATCCAGAACGACGAGCGCAGTGACGACCTTCGAGATCGACGCGATCGGCAGCGGATCGGTGACTCCGCCCTGCGCGAGAACTCCCGGGTACCCGATGGCACCGAGGCCGGATGCTCCGTACTCCGGAAAATCTAGGGCTGGCTGCTCCACTGCGGGTGTCGCGACGGACAACTCGACGGGAACCGCGTCGTGCAGAGGCGCGAGGAGCGTGATCGGAAGGTAGAACGCGGTCGCCAACGCCACTGCAGCGCCGCTGAAGACCACGGCACGACGGCGCCGATAGATCTGGCGTCGAGTCAGAGGCATCCGTCAATCGTAACCGGGGGCCCGCAGCGTATCGTCGACGCATGGAGCGCGTCGCATTCGAGTCGACAGCGATCGAGCTGTATGCCAGCAGGTCGAGCTGGGATGCCACGGCCGCCGATCTCGTGCGCACGATGATCGAGCGCTGGGGGTTGGTGCCCGGCGCCGCCTTCGTCGGCGGTGAGGCCGCGAGCGTCCTGCAGGTCACCACGAGCGACGGCATGGACGCAGTGCTCAAGGTCGGCTTCCCGCACGTCGAAGGCGTCGGTGAGGCGATCGCCCTCGAGTCGTGGGGCCCGGACCTCGCACCCCGGGTGCTGCGTCAGGATCCGTGGACGTGGAGCTTGCTGCTCGAGCGCCTGCGCCCCGGAACGTCGTTGCGTGAGTCGTCCCTGCCGGTACTCGAGCGCGTGAGGATCGGCTCGGACCTGCTGCGCCGAATCTCGGCGGTGACTGCGCCACCGCAGATGCCGACCGTGACCCAGATCGTCGGGATCTACCTCTCGGATGCCCTGGCGCGACTGGACGACCAGCACTCGACGCTCGTCGCCCTCGGAGCCCTCGATGACGTGGAGCGCGGTCTGGCCGTGCTGGAGAGCCTGGCGGCGACGGAGTCAGGCACCGGCTTCGTGCACGGCGACCTGAACCCCAACAACGTTCTCGACGCGCAGGGCCGCTGGATGGTCATCGACCCCAAGCCGATGACGGGCGGGCCCGAGTTCGATGTCTGGCCCCTCGCGACCCAGTTGGGTGATCCCCGCGACCTGGACCAACGCCTGGCTGTGACCGGCTTCACCAGCGACAGAACGGTGCTCTGGGGCGTTGCGCGCAGCGCGCTCGACGTCACCTGGGCAGTGATGGATTCGCGGCCAGCAGCCGAGGCCGTTCGCGTGCTCCGTGCCTGGATGCGACTCAGCGGCGCCTGAGCGCGTACAGGGCGACAGCGCTCGCTGCGCCGACATTGAGCGAGTCGACTCCGTGGAGCATGGGGATCGTCACCACGGTGTCGGCCGCCGACAGCGCGTCGGGGCTCAGACCGTCACCCTCGGTGCCGAGGATCAGCGCAACCCGCTCCGGTGCCGCGGCAGCAAAGTCGTCCAGTTCGACGGCGGTGTCAGCTAGAGCGAGCGCGGCGATATGAAAACCGGCGGCGTGGAGTTGGTCGGCGCCGAGCGGCCAGTCGGGCAGACGCGTCCACGGCACCTGAAGCACCGTGCCCATGCTCACTCGCACGCTGCGGCGGTACAGCGGATCCGCGCACCGCGGTGTCACGAGCACCGCATCGGCGCCCAGCCCCGCGACCGAGCGGAAGATCGCTCCCACGTTGGTGTGGTCGACGATGTCCTCGAGTACGACTACGCGGCGGGCATCCCGAAGCAGCTCGCCGACTTCGGGAAGCGCGGGCCGATGCATCGACGCCAGCGCGCCTCGATGCAGGCTGAATCCGGTGAGGGATTCGAGGAGGTCGGGAGCGCCTACGAAGACCGGGATGTCGAATGGCTCGAGGAGCTGTTCCAGGTCGGGCAACCACTGTTCGAGCATGAGGGCGGATCTCGGTACATGGCCCGCGGCGAGGGCGCGGGCAATGACCTTCGACGACTCAGCGATGTACAGTCCGCCGGCGGGTTCGCTGACACGGCGCAGTGCCACATCGGTCAGGTTGAGGTAGTCGCCGAGACGCGGATCGCTGAGATCGGTGATCCGGAGCACATGCACACGCCAGAGTCTGCCAGCATTCGGAAACATAACCGAAAACTGCGTTGTCTAGTCTGGACGTGAGGCAAGGGAGGAGGCAGCGATGTCATCGGTGCAGTCCATTCCTTCCGGCCTGAGCTCGCCTGTGGTCGAGGCGGCTGTCGCTCAAGCCGTCGATGCCCTTCGAGGCCGTCGGATCGCCGTGCTCACCGGTGCCGGAGTGAGCACCGACTCGGGCATCCCGGACTATCGCGGCGAGGGCGCCCCGGTGCGCACCCCCATGACCTTCCAGCAGTTCCTGAGCAGCGCCGACTACCGCAAGCGCTACTGGGCGGGAAGCCACCTCGGGTGGAAGACCTTCGTCGCAGCCGGTCCCAATGCCGGCCACCGAGCGATCGCCCAGCTGGAATCGGCGGGAATCGCCGGCGGCGTGATCACGCAGAACGTCGACGGCCTGCACCTCCAGGCCGGCTCGCAGCGGGTAGTCGACCTGCATGGTTCCCTGGACCGTGTGCGCTGCCTCACCTGCGGGCAGTACTACGCACGCGACGCTGTTGCCGAACGGCTCGCCGCGGCGAACCCGTGGCTCGAGACCCCGGAAGCAATCGAACTCTCCCCCGACGGTGACGTGCAGATCGCGGATGTCGCGAGCTTCGTGACGCCGGACTGCAGCGTGTGCGGGGGCATCCTCAAACCCGACGTGGTGTTCTTCGGCGAATTCGTGCCGCGGGAGAAGTTCGACGAGGCGAGCGCGCTGATGCACCGGGCCGACGCCCTGCTCGTCGCCGGGTCATCCCTGGTCGTCAACTCGGGAATTCGCCTGCTCGAGCAGGCGCACCGCCGTCGCCTGCCCGTGGTGATCGTCAATCGCGGCCCGACGAAGGGCGACGCCCGCGCTGCGGTTAAGATCGATGCGGGAACGTCGGAGACCCTCGTGGCGCTTGCTGAGCGCCTTCGCACCTAAGACGGTCGGTTCCCCGAAGGGAAACTCGTGCTGCTCTACCTCGTACGTCATGGCGAGACCGATTGGAACCGCGCTCGGCGCATTCAGGGCAGCACGGACATCCCGCTCAATGACACCGGCCGCGGGCAGGCGGCAGCCACCGGCCGATTGCTGGCGCGCCGCGACTGGGACGCCATCTACTCGAGCCCGCTGTCGCGGGCGTTCGAGACGGCGAGCATCATCGCCGGCGAGGTGGGGCTCGATGCCCCCGAGCGGGTGGACGCGCTCGTCGAGCGCCACTACGGGGAGGCCGAGGGCCTGGCTGATCCCGAGCTGGCCCGCCGGTTTCCCGGCGATACCCCTGTTCCCGGGCGTGAGACCCGCGAGGAGGTTGCGGCACGGGCCATGCCGGCGCTGCTCGAGCTTGCCGAGCGTCATCCCGATCAGGCGATCATCGTCGTCGGGCACGGCGGTTTCATCAGGGCGGTGCTCGGTGTTGTCGACCCGCACGGCACGCACGGCATGATCACGAACGGCTCCGTGCACAGCCTGCGCCACGACAACGGAGCCTTCTCGCTCATTGCCTTCGACGATCCGATCGAAGCGGAATCGCTGGAGTCGGCAATCGAGAACCTCGAAGACCAGAACGCCGTCGAACAGCGCGATTCCGCGGGGAGCGTCCTGCGATGACGGATGCCCGTGCCGAACGTTACGCCGCCCGGGTCGCCGAACTGGGCCTCACGATCCACCCCCGCGAGATGGACGACTCCACCCACACCGCCGAGCAGGCCGCTGCGGCGCTCGGCTGCGGCGTCGAGGCGATCGTCAAGAGCCTGCTCTTCGTCGGTGCGTCCGGCCCCGTGCTGGTGCTGGCATCCGGTCCGAACCGGGTGGACACCGCGTTGATCGCCGCCGTGCTCGGGGAGCCCGTGTCGATGGCTGACGCCAAGACTGTGAAGTCGGTCACGGGTTCATCGATCGGCGGGGTGCCTCCAGTGGGCCACCCCGAGCCGATCCGAACCATCATGGACGAGACCCTTCTCAGCCTGCCCGTGGTCTGGGCCGCCGCGGCGAGCCAGACCACGGTCTTCGACATCGAGCCCCAGCGTCTGGCCGACGTGACGAACGCGACTATCGCCCGCGTGAGCTAGTTCGGCTCTCGGCGGCAGAGGTGAGCACCGCGAGCAGCTGTTTCGCCGCATCCGGCCAGTTGTAGCGCTTCGCCCAGGCGACGGATGCCGCGGACCGGTGTTTCCACTCGTCGGCGTCCTCGAGCTGCCGCACCCCCGCCACGACGGACTCGACGCTGTCCGGGTCGAAGAACACTGCGGCCTCTCCTCCGATCTCACGGAAGATGGGGATGTCGCTGATCAGCACGGGGGTACCGAGGGCCATGGCCTCCACGACGGGCAGGCCGAATCCCTCGTCGCGCGAGGCTGTGACAAGAGCCGTGGCATCCTTCATCGCCGACTCGTACTGCTCGTCGCTGGCGCCGTTGAAGAACTCCAGGGATCCGGCCGGTGCCAGTGCCTCGAGCCTCGCCTGCTCGGCGGGCGCCACCCGGCTCATCAGCTGCAGGCGGTAGCCGGGAAGGTGCTCCATCGAGCGCACCAGAAGCTCGACGTTCTTGTAGGGCATGAACGAGCCCATGTACACGAGGGTGCGCTGCACCGCGGCCGACCTCTTCGGTGCAACCTTCGGATGCTCGGTGCCGAGCAGCACGACGTGCATGGGGTTGCGCGTCATGCGGTGCTTGACCATGAGTTCACGCGTTGTCTCGGAATCGACGAGGTGCGCGTCGGCACGGTTGAGAACAGCACGCTGGAAACCCCACCAGAGGTGGTAGATGCGCCACAGCAGGCGCAGGGCGGGGTTGAGGTCGCGCGGCGGGGTGCGGTGCGTGTAGTAGATCAGGTCGTGCACGGTGGTGACCAGGGCGTAGTTGCGGCCGCCCGGGCCCATCGTCTGCATCGGGGTGAACACCACGTCGGGCGCGTGCGGGTTCACCAGCCGCGAGATCCAGGGCTCCCGCGCCGACGTCGGGTCGGTGCCCATGACCCACGGAAGGTCGGGAAGCATCTCCAGCTGGCGCTCGTCCGAGATGAGCATCGTCACGGGGTGGAGCTTCGACAGCTCTTCGACCAGGCGGGCGCCGTAGCGGCTGATGCCATCATGGCGCCCGAGTCGCGTGTATCGGCAGTCGAAGATGATCTTCATGGGCTGCTCCTTGGCGCTCACTGGGCGACCCGCCCAGCGCCGAGGAAGTCCACAATCGCGCGCGCTGCTTCGGCCGGCTTCTCGTAGTGCACGAGATGCCCGACGCCGGTGACGATCGTGAGACGGGCATCCGGGAACAGGGTCTCAAGATGGCGCTGGGCGGCGACAGTGGTGATCGGATCATTGTCGGCGCCGATCAGCAGCGTGGGCTGGCTGATGCGTGCGGCGAACATGCTGACATCTGAACTGATGGATGCCTCGAATCCCTCCACAACGCTGTCGCGGGTGGCGTAGCGGCTGAAGTAGGTGTGGTGCTGGTCATGGGTGAAGCGCCGCACCGCGGGATCCTTGCTCTGTGCCAGGAACACGCTCATGAACTGCACGATGACCCAGTTGCCGAGCAGCGCGGCGCCGATCCGCGACGGGAGCGCGCGGCCGAGGCGGTAGTAGAGCAGCGTCAGACGACTCATGAACCCGTTGGGGCCCTCGAGTGCCGGCGCGGCAATCGGGTTGATGAGGATGACCCGCGGCGTCGCGAGTCCGTCGGCCACGGCGGCGGCTACCACAATCGAACCGAATGAGTGGCCGAGGATCACGGCAGTGTGGGTGGGGTCCACGGCCGCGACGAAGGCCTTCAGCCAGGCCGAGTAGCCGACGATGTCGTGAGGGCGCCCGACTAAAGCGTCCGACTCCCCGAACCCGGGGAGGTCAGGACTGATGATTCGCAGGTCGCGCAGGTGCGCGACAACCGGTTCGAGACCGTGATGCTCACCCCGGTAGCCGTGCACGACGACGATGGTCGTGTGGGCATCCTCGGGGCCGTAGTCCCAGTAGCGCGTGGTGCTGCCGAGGACTTCCACCGACCGCTGTCGCACCTCGGTCTCGGCGAGGAGTTCGGCATACGGGGAGGGCACGGTCACAACAGCCAATTCTAGGCAGCCGGAACTGTACAAGCGCTTGCACTCGGGTCCTAGACTCGTACGAGTTGTCGACCCGAGGAGCCCTGTGACCTTCACCGCCCCCATTCAGCTGCCCGGACTGGCTCTGGACACCCAGTGGTACAAGCGAGCCGTGTTCTACGAGGTGATGGTGCGGTCGTTCTACGACAGCAACGCCGACGGCTCGGGTGACTTCGCGGGACTGATCTCCAAGCTGGACTACCTGCAGTGGCTCGGCATCGATGCCCTGTGGATTCCGCCGTTCTACAACTCGCCTCTGCGCGACGGCGGCTACGACGTCGCCGACTTCTCGTCGGTGCTGCCTGAGTTCGGCACCCTGGACGAGTTCAAGGAGCTCGTGACGAAGGCCCACGAGCGCAACATGCGCATCGTCATCGACTACCCGCTGAACCACACCTCCGACCAGCACGAGTGGTTCCAGCAGTCCCGGCAGGATCCCGAGGGGCCCTACGGGGACTTCTACGTCTGGAGCGACACCGACGAGAAGTACCCGAACATCCGCATCATCTTCGTCGACACCGAGGACTCCAACTGGGCGTTCGACCCGGTGCGGCGGCAGTACTACTTCCACCGCTTCTTCTCCCACCAGCCCGACCTCAACTTCGAGAACCCGGCCGTGCGCGAGGCGACCCTGAACGTCGTCAGACATTGGATGGATCTCGGAGTCGACGGCATCCGTCTCGATGCGATCCCCTACCTGTTCGAGTCCGAGGAGGGCAACGGCGAGGGCGAGCCGAAGACCCACGAGTTCCTCAAGGAGATCCGGGCGATGGTCGACCGGGACTACCCGGGGCGTGTGCTCATCGCCGAGGCCAACCAGTGGCCCAGCGAGGTGGTGGAGTTCTTCGGCACCGAGGACGAGCCCGAGTGCCACATGGCCTTCGACTTCCCGGTGATGCCCCGCATCTTCTACGCGCTCCGCTCGCAGAACGCGTCGGAACTCGTGCGAGTGCTCTCCGAGACCCACGAGGTGCCGAGCGCCGCAGCGTGGGGCGTCTTCCTGCGCAACCACGACGAGCTGACCCTGGAGATGGTCAGCGAGGAGTACCGGCAGGCGATGTACGGCTGGTACGCCTACGACCCCCGGATGCGCTCCAACGTGGGCATCCGGCGTCGCCTCGCTCCCCTGCTCGACAACTCGCGCGCAGAGCTCGAGCTGGCTCACGCCCTGCTGTTCTCCCTCGAGGGCAGCCCGTTCCTGTACTACGGCGACGAGATCGGCATGGGCGACAACATCTGGCTCCCCGACCGGGATGCGAGCCGCACCCCCATGCAGTGGACCCCCGACCGGAACGCCGGTTTCTCCTCGGCCGACCCGGGCAAGCTCTACCTTCCCGTCGTGCAGTCGCTCGCCTACAACTACACGTCCATCAACGTCGAGGCGCAGCTCGCCCAGTCGCGTTCGCTGCTCAACTGGGTGCGCAACGTCATCCATGTGCGCAAGGGCCACCCGACGTTCGGTCTCGGCACCTTGCGGGTGCTGGAGACCAACCATGAGTCGGTGCTCGCCTTCGTTCGGGAGTACCCGGGCTCGAGCACACAGTTCGGCGACTCGGCCGAGACTGTGCTCTGCGTGTTCAGCTTCGCCCACAGCCCGGTGTCCGCGCGCATCGATCTGACCGGCTTCGAGGGCGCAACAGCCTTCGACCTGTTCGGTGGTGCGGAGTTCCCCGCCGTGGGAGCCGACGGAACACTGTCGCTGACTCTGGGTACTCAGGGCTTCTACTGGCTGCACCTCGGCGACGCGCCGCGAGCGTAGTCGCGGGGGTGTGTCGGCTGTGCCACCTACCCTGAGAGCATGACCAACTGGGGCCGGCTCGGGGTCTTCGACCTCGAAACAACGGGTGTCGATGTCGACACGAGTCGCATTGTTTCCGCGTGCATCGCCGTGCTCGACGACGGCGGAGAAGTCGTGGACCGCTGGGACTGGCTCGCCGACCCGGGCATCGAGATCCCCGAGGGGGCCTCGGCTGTGCACGGCATCACCACGGAGCGCGCCCGCGCACTGGGTCGTCCCGCCGTACAGGTGGTCGCCGAGATCGCCCAGACACTGCGCGTGCTGTTCTCGCTCGGGATGCCCGTGGTCGTCTACAACGCCCCGTACGACCTCACCCTGCTCGACCGGGAGTGCCGACGCCACCAGCTCAGACCGTTGGACATCACCTCTCCCGTCATCGACCCGCTCGTGCTCGACAAGGCGGTGGACCGCTACCGCAAGGGCAAGCGCACGCTCGAGGTCACCGCAGAGCGCTACGGGGTAGCACTCGACGACGCACATGACGCCGGGTCCGACGCCATCGCCGCCGGCCGGGTCGCGCAGGCCCTCCTCCGGGCCTATCCCGAGGAGCTGGGCGTCCCTGCTGCCGATCTCCACGGCCGCCAGGAGGTCTGGTACGCCGAGCAGGCGGCGAGCTTCCAGGAGTACATCCGATCGGTCAAGGGCGACGGTGCGTACGTCGCAGACACCGCATGGCCGCTCCGACCCAGCGAGCACCCGCGAGCCCTCATCGACACCCAGCCCATCCCCGCGCCGGAACCGCGACCGAGCCTGACCGTGCCGGTGGTCGACCTGTACGGCACGGGCACGCTCTCGCTCGAGGCGCTGTCGACAGCCCCGGCAGAGGCGTTTTCCGTTCCCTCGGCGCTCGCGACGTCCGCGCCGCCCTCGGCGTACGCATCCGCTCCCCCGCCGACACCGACGCGCAAGCCGACCGTGCTGAGGGTTGCGGCGGGAATCATCACCGACGAGACGGGCCGCACCCTGCTCGTGCGCAAGGCCGGCAGTTCCGCGTTCATGCAGGCCGGCGGCAAGATCGAGCCGGGCGAGAGCGCACTGGATGCCCTGTCCCGCGAACTGCGCGAGGAGATCGGTCTCGAGCTCGACCCGGGCGTGACCGAGTACCTCGGTAGCTTCCGCGCCGTCGCCGCGAACGAGCCGGACACGGTCATCCGCGCGGAGGTCTTCGCCCTGGTCACCACGGGCGTTGTTGTTGCCTCCGGGGAGATCGAGGAAGTGGTGTGGATCGAGGATCCCGTGTCCCACGGGCTGGAACTCGCGGCGCTCACCAGAGACACCATCCTCCCGCTGTGGGTGGAGCGTCGTTCGGCGCTGTTCTAGCCGAGCCCGCCAACTACGAAGGGGGACCAACGACGAAGGGCGACCGGTTTCCCGATCGCCCTTCGCGGTGAAGCTGAGGTGAGGACCCTACTTCGAGGAGTCCTTCTTCGTGCCGAAACCGGCGTAGCGCGAGTTGAACTTCTCGACGCGGCCCGCGGAGTCCATGATGCGCTGCTTGCCCGTGTAGAACGGGTGCGACTCCGACGAGATCTCAACATCGATGACCGGGTAGGTCTCGCCGTCGAGCTCGATCGTCTTGTCGCTGGTTGCAGTCGACTTGGTGAGGAACGTGGCACCCGACGCGAGGTCGCGGAACACGATGGCGTTGTACGCGGGGTGGATGTCGGTCTTCATGGTGATTCCTTGGGATTGGCGTGAGGTGTGAAGCTGAGCTGTAAAGTCCGGGGCGACGCAGTCTGGTCGTGCACTGGGCCGACTGTCGATCTTATCAGATCGGCGCTAGGGGGTCACGCTGCGCGGGCGGTGAACCGTCCGTTGTCGTTGGTGACGGCGAGGGGCAACCCGAATGTCGCGCTGAGGTTCTCCGCAGTGATGACCTCGTTGATGGCACCGGCAGCCGTGATCGTGCCGTCAGCGAGCAGCAGGGCGTGGGTGAATCCGAGAGGGATCTCCTCGACGTGGTGCGTCACCATGATGATCGCGGGAGCCGATGCCGCGCTCGCGTACCCTCCGAGAAGCTGCAGCAGCTCCTCGCGTGCGCCGAGGTCGAGGCTTGCGGCGGGCTCGTCCAGCAGCAGGAGCTCCGGATCGGTCATCACCGATCGGGCGATCTGCACCCGCTTCTGCTCGCCATCGCTGAGGTCACCGAATCGGCGGCCCTCCAGTGCGCCGAGCTTCCATTCCCCCAGCACGCGCTGGGCACGGCGCTCATCGATCTCGTCGTAACTCTCGTTCCATCGGCCGGTCACCGAGTAGGCGGCCGTGAGAACGACATTGAGCACGACCTCGTCCCGCGGCACGCGGCGCGCCAGCGCGGTCGAGGCGAAACCGATGCGGGGGCGCAGCTCGAACACGTCGGTCTTGCCGAGCGTGTCGTCGAGCACCTGCACGCGCCCGCTGGTGGGGTGCATCTGCGCGGCCGCGAGCTGCAGCAGCGTCGTCTTGCCGGCGCCGTTCGGTCCGAGAATCACCCACCGCTGGGCGGCGTCAACCGACCAGGTGACGTGATCGAGGATGGCGTTGCCATCACGGACAACTGAGACGTCGGAGAACTGCAGGACACTGGCCATGATTCGTCCAGCCTAATTGAGTCCGCGGTAGATCTCCGTCGTGCGCTCGGCGATGGTCGTCCAGCTGAAGTCCCGTTCCGCCCTGAGGCGACCGGCTTCGCCCATGCGCTTCGCTGCAGCGGGGTCGCTCACGACCTCAGTGAGAGCGGCGGCGAGGTCGGCTACGAAACGGTCAGGGTCGACCGGGGTTCCGGTACCGTCCTGGAGCTGCTCGATCGGCACCAGCCGACCCGTGACCCCGTCATCGACCACCTCGGGTATTCCACCCGTTGCGGTGCCGACGACCGGCGCCGAGCACGCCATGGCCTCCAGGTTGACGATGCCCAGCGGCTCGTAGACGGAGGGACACACGAAGGTCGTGGCCTGGGTCAGCACCGCCGACAGTTCGTGCTGGCTGAGCAGCGTGTCGAGCCACACGACACCCGAGCGCTCGGCCTGGAGTGCTGTCACGCCCGCCTGCACCTCGGCGAGGATCTCCGGAGTATCGGGCGCCCCGGCACACAGGACGAGTTGCACCTCCGGAGGCAACATCGCCGCGGCGCGAAGAAGGTACGGCAAGCCCTTCTGGCGGGTGATCCGTCCGACGAATACGACGGAGGGGCGGTCGGGGTCGATACCGAGGCCGCGCACGAGCTCGGGGTCATCCACCGACTGCCACCGACTGAGGTCGATGCCGTTGTGCACGACGGAGACCTTGGCCTCGTCGAGGCTCGGATACGAGCGCAGGATGTCACGGCGCATCCCTTCGCTCACCGCGATGATCGCCGCCGCGCCCTCGAACGCGGTCTTCTCGATCCAGCTCGAAACGCGGTATCCCCCACCGAGCTGCTCGGCCTTCCAGGGTCGCAACGGCTCGAGACTGTGGGCCGTCACCACGTGGGGAATCCCATGGAGGAGGCCGGCCAGATGCCCGGCCGCGTTGGCGTACCAGGTGTGCGAGTGCACGAGGTCGGCCCCGGCCACGTCCTGCGCGATCTGAAGGTCGACGCCGAGGGTGGCCAGAGACGGGTTGGCGCTCGTCAGCTCGGGGGGCACGAGATAGGAGTAGACATCGGCCTCATCCCGCGGCATGCCGAAGCAGCGAACCACGACGTCGAGCCGGTCACGAAGCGCCCGCACGAGCTCGGCCACGTGAACGCCAGCACCCCCGTAGACCTCGGGCGGATATTCACGACTGATCAGGTCAACGCGCATGCCATGACGTTACTGCACGGCCATCGTGCGCGCGGCCCGGTGTCTCTCGCCCCGGCACGCCATGTCGCCTACTGTTGGCTTATGGCACCACAGAAGGTCTTCGGAATCGTGCTCGCGGGCGGCGAGGGCAAGCGTCTCATGCCGCTGACGGCGGATCGGGCGAAGCCCGCTGTACCCTTCGGCGGCGGCTACCGCCTGATCGATTTCGCCCTGAGCAACCTGATCAATTCGGGGCTGCGCCAGATCGTGGTGCTCACTCAGTACAAGTCACACAGCCTCGACCGCCACGTCTCGCAGACTTGGCGGCTCTCCGGGCTGCTTGACGCGTATGTCGCCTCGGTGCCCGCCCAGCAGCGCCTGGGAAAGCGCTGGTTCAGCGGCTCGGCCGACGCCATCCTCCAGAGCCTCAATCTGGTGCGCGACGAGAAGCCCGACATCGTCGTGGTCGTCGGTGCCGACCACGTCTACCGCATGGACTTCAGCCAGATGGTGGATGCGCACATCGCGTCCGGTCTGGGACTGACAGTGGCCGCCATCCGGCAGCCGATCGCCCTCGCCGACCAGTTCGGGGTCATCGAGGTGGAGGCGAAGGATCCCACCCGCATCGCCGCCTTCCATGAGAAGCCGCAGAAGCCTGTCGGGCTTGCGGACTCCCCCGGAGAGGTCCTGGCATCCATGGGCAACTACGTCTTCGACGCCGACGTGCTCATCGACGCGGTCATCCGCGACGGGGAGCGCAGCGACTCCAACCACGACATGGGCGGCGACATCGTTCCCGACTTCGTCTCGCGCGGTCTTGCCGGGGTCTACGACCTCAATCGCAACCAGGTGCCCGGGTCCACGGATCGCGATCGCTTCTACTGGCGCGACGTGGGGACCATCGAGTCGTTCTACGACGCCCACCAGGACCTGATCTCGGCTCTGCCGATCTTCAACCTCTACAACCGCGATTGGCCGATCTTCAGCCAGCAGCTCAACTCCCCGCCAGCGAAGTTCGTTCGCGATGCGCGCGGCTATCTCGGCACCATGATCGACTCGATCGTGTCGCTCGGTTCCCTGCTGTCTGGTGCTCACATCGAGCGGAGCGTTCTCGGGCCGTGGACGACCGTCGAGTCGGGCGCCATGGTGGTCGACTCGGTCGTGTTCGAGCGCGCCCGCATCATGCCGAACGCGGTCGTTCGCAAGGCTATTCTTGACAAGGATGTCGTGGTCGAGGCCGGCGCGACGGTGGGCGTCGATCACGACGCCGATCGCGCTCGCGGGTTCACAGTCACCGAGACCGGCATCACCGTTGTTGGCAAGGGCGTGCGCGTCACCCCGTAGGTACGTTCAGGGAAGGACCGTGATGGCCCGCTTCCTGGTGCTGCTCGATGTCGACTCGACCCTCATCGAGAACGAGGTGATCGAGTTGCTCGCGGCCGAGGCGGGGTCGCTCGCTGAGGTCGAGTCGATCACGTTCCGCGCGATGAATGGCGAGCTCGACTTCGAGGAGAGCCTGCGCGCGCGGGTTGCGACGCTGAAAGGTCTGTCCGTGTCGGTGTTCGAGACCGTATCGCGGTACGTGACAGTGACGACCGGCGTCGAGGAGCTCATCGATACCGTTCGGGCGGCCTCGGGACGCATTGCCGTCGTGTCAGGTGGCTTCCACGAGGTGCTCGATCCGATCGCTGAACGGCTGGGTCTCGACTACTGGCGCGCGAACCGTCTCGAGGTCGCCGAGGGTCTGCTCACGGGCGGCTTGACCGGCCCGATCATCGACGCGCAGGCGAAGGCTGACACACTGCGCGAGTGGGCGGCGGACTCCGAGGTGCCGCTCTCGAACACCATCGCGGTCGGTGACGGCGCCAACGATCTGCCGATGATGGCCATCGCCGGCCTTGCTGTCGGCTTCGACGCGAAGGCGCCCGTGCGTGACCTCGCGGGCGTGCTCATCGACGTGCGCGACCTCTCGCAGGTGCTGCCGCTGATGGGCCTGCGGGGCTGATCGCCTCGGGTCAGTGCCCCATCCCGAGACCACCGTCGACGGGAATGACCGCACCCGAGATGTACCCGGCATCGTCGCTCGCGAGCCAGGAGATCACTTTCGCGACCTCCTCCGGGCTCGCGAACCGGCCCGCCGGGATCTGCTTGAGGTAGGCATCCTGCTGCTCGGGCGCGAGTTCGGCCGTCATGTCGGTCTCGATGAATCCGGGAGCGACGACATTCGCGGTGATTCCGCGGCTTCCGAGTTCGCGCGTGAGCGAGCGCGCGATTCCGATGAGACCGCTCTTCGACGCGGAGTAGTTGATCTGGCCGGCCGAACCGAGCAGGCCGACGACGCTGGAGACGAGGATGACGCGTCCGAACCGGGCTTTCAGCATCCCCTTCGACGCCCGCTTGACGACGCGGAACGCCCCGCTGAGATTGGTGTCGATGACGTCGGTGAAATCCTCGTCCGACATGCGCAGCAACAGGGTGTCGCGGGTGATGCCCGCGTTGGCCACCACGACCTCGATCGGCCCCAGTGCGGCCTCCACCTCGGAGAAGGCGCGATCGATGCTCTCGGCGTCGGTCACGTCGGCGATGACCGTGAGGCTGCCCGCTGGGCCCTCGCCGGAGCGCGCGGTGACGGCGACCCGGTGACCCTGGGCCACGAACTCCTCGGCGATTGCGCGCCCGATTCCTCGATTGCCACCGGTGATCAGTACGGTCCTGGGGGTTGTCATGCGCACCAGCCTATAGTCAGGCTCAGGCGACGTAGGCTGGAGGGTGAGGAGCCGAATTCAACCCTCTACAGCCAGGTGAGCCATGAAGCAGCCGCAGTCCATTACCACTCTCGCCGAGTCGCCCGACGATGATCGTCGTCGCCGGATGATCCGCTACCTGATCGCCATGACCATCCGAGTGATCTGCATCATCCTGTGCCTGTTCGTGCAGGGCTGGTGGCTTCTTCTGCCCGTCGCGGGCGCCGTGATCCTGCCATACATAGCCGTCGTTCTCGCGAACGTCGGCTCGGGCGGCGAGGCGGGTTCGGTCCTGCGCCCCGGCGCGCTCGTGCCGGTGGCGAAGAACGGCCAGGGAGCTGGCGAGTGACAGAACGGTGTTCACGTGCGGGGTGCACCAGCGAGGCCCTCTGGGCGGTCAACTGGCGCAACCCGCGCATCCACGGAGCCGAGCGGGTCAAGGTCTGGCTCGCGTGCGACGAGCACGTCGAATTCCTTCGTGACTATCTCGCGACCCGTGCCTTTCCTGTTGTTGTGACGGATGCCGCCGCGCCCCTCGAGCGTCTACCGGAGGTCACCGCGTGACCGGCTGGGGCTTTGCGCTGTCACGCCGGTGGCTGGGATACCTCGCACTGGTGGTGGTCTTCGCCATCGCGTGCACACTCCTGTCGCTCTGGCAGATCGCCCGCCGCGATGAGGCTCGCGCCGACATCACCCGCGTCGACACGAACTGGGAGGCCGAGCCGCGCCCGATAACCGAGTTGCTGCCCGAACTCGACGCCTTCGACCCCGACCTGAAGTGGAGCCCGGTCTCGCTCACTGGCCGCTATCTGGTCGACGAGCAGCTGCTCGCGCGCGGTCGGCCGCTCGACGGCAACCCGGGTTTCGAGGTGCTCGTGCCGTTCCAGCTCGATGACGGAACCGTTTTCATCGTCGACCGCGGCTGGATTCCCGCCGGCAACGAGCAGGACACTCCGGACTTCGTTCCGGCGGCGCCGCAGGGTGTCGTCACGGTGGTTGCGCGCCTCAAGGCGAGTGAACCCGAACTGGCCGGGCGCTCGGCACCCGCGGGCCAGGTCGCGACCATCAATCTGCCCACGATCGCCGACCTCGTGGGCACGCCCACCTACACGGGTGCGTACGGAATTCTCGACTCCGAGAACCCGGCTCCTGCAACTCGGCCGGCCGCGGTCATCAAGCCCGCGCCCGACGAGGGGCCACACCTCTCCTACGCATTCCAGTGGGTGCTGTTCGCCGTCATGGCATTCATCGCTCTCGGCTGGGCGATCCGTCAGGAGTACCGCATCCGCAATGCTGACGACCCGGCCGAGCGCGAGCGCGCCGCCGAGCGCGAGCGCAAGAGGGCAGCGAAGCCCCGAACCGACGCCGAAGTCGAGGACGAGCTACTCGACGCGAACCGCTGATCGAGCGGCCCGCTGATCGATCCCGTCGCGATCTACGCCAGGCTGATCAGGTCCGCGTAGTCCTTGTTCCAGTGGTCCTCGACGCCGTCGGGCAGGATTAGTACGCGTTCGGGGTTGAGCGCCTCAACAGCGCCCTCGTCGTGGCTCACGAGCACCACGGCGCCGGTGTAGCTCGCCAACGCACCGAGGATCTCTTCGCGGCTGGCCGGGTCGAGGTTGTTGGTGGGCTCATCGAGCAGAAGCACGTTGGCGCCGCTCACGACGATCATGGCGAGGGCCAGGCGGGTCTTCTCGCCGCCGCTCAGCACGCCTGCGGGCTTGACCGCGTCATCCCCGGTGAAGAGGAACGAGCCGAGCACACGACGCGCCTCGGTCTCAGTGAGGTTAGGCGACGACGAGACCATGTTCTCGAGCACCGAGCGCTTGACGTCGATCGTCTCGTGCTCCTGCGCGTAGTAGCCGATGCGCAGCCCGTGCCCCGGCTCGATCTGCCCGGTGTCGGGCTTGTCGACGCCGGCGAGCATCCGCAGCAGCGTCGTCTTGCCCGCGCCGTTCAGCCCGAGCACGACGACCTTGGAACCGCGATCGATAGCGAGGTCGACGGCGGTGAAGATCTCCAGTGATCCGTAGCTCTTCGAGAGATTGTGCGCTTGCAGCGGCGTGCGTCCGCAGGCAGCCGGCTCGGGAAAGCGCAGCTTGGCCACGCGATCGACGCTGCGCACCTCTTCGAGTCCGGAGAGCATCTTCTCTGCGCGCGCCACCATCTGGTGCGCGGCAGCGGCCTTGCTGGCCTTGGCGCCGAAGCGTGCGGCCTGCAGCTGCAGCTGGGTGGCCTTCTTCTCGACGTTGACGCGTTCCTTCTTGCGGCGCTCCTCGTCGGCTTCGCGCTGGCGCAGGTAGTGCTTCCAGCCCATGTTGTAGATGTCGATCTGCTGACGGTTGGCGTCGAGGTAGAAGACCTTGTTGACGGTCTCCCCCACCAGCTCGACATCGTGGCTGATCACGATGAATCCGCCGGAGTAGTTCTTGAGGAACTCGCGCAACCACACCACGGAGTCGGCGTCGAGGTGGTTGGTCGGCTCATCGAGGATCATCACCTCGGCGTCCGAGAACAGGATGCGGGCCAGCTCGATGCGCCGCCGCTGACCACCCGAGAGCGTCTTCAGCGGCTGGTCGAGGATGCGATCCGGAAGGCTCAGGTTGCTGGCGATGGACGCCGCCTCGGCCTCGGCCGCGTACCCGCCGAGGGCGTCGAACCGATCGGTCAGCGAGCCGTAACGCTTCATGGCCGCCGCACTCACGGCTGGGTCGTCGCTGCCCATCTCGGCGGTTGCTTTCGACATGCCCAGAACGAGGTCACCCAGACCGCGGGCATTCAGGATGCGCGTGCGAGCGAGCTCGTCGGGGTCGCCAGACCGCGGGTCCTGCGGCAGGTAGCCGATTGCGCCGCCTCGCTCGATCTTGCCGTCGGTGGGCGGCAGCTCGCCGGCGAGCACCTTGGTGAGCGTGGTCTTGCCTGCGCCGTTGCGACCCACGAGCCCGATCTTGTCGCCGCGGTCGACGCGGAACGACACGCCCTCCATGAGGAGGCGTGCACCGACACGCAGCTCGAGCTCGTGCACAGAAAGCACAGAAAATGTCCAGTTCTTAGGGCGCGGGAATACAACGCAGATAAGGGGGGTCAGCCAGATAGTCTACTTTGTGCGCCGTGGCAGACTGCCCCGCATCCCCTTCACACGAGGAGCCCCATGAGCAGCATCACTCTGGCGGTCGGTCGCCCGACTCTCGCCGACCGCATCTTCACCCGCACCCTTGCCCTCGACATCGTGCTCGTTGTCGCCGGTGCGGCGCTGACCGCCGTGGCCGCTCAGGTGGCAGTGCCGCTCTGGCCGGTGCCGATCACCGGTCAGACCCTTGCCGTGCTACTCGTCGGCGTCACGCTCGGTGCGACCCGCGGTGCCATCTCCCTCGCCCTCTACGCTGTGCTCGGCATCGTCGGGCTTCCCGTGTTCAGCGAGCACTCCTCCGGCTGGGGCGTCATCGCCGGACCGACCGGTGGCTACATCGTCGGCTTCATCTTCGCCGCCGCCCTGACCGGATGGCTCGCCCAGCTTGAGTGGGACCGCAAGATCCTGCGCGCCTTCCTCGCCTTCCTCGCGGGATCGGTCGTGCCGTTCGCGTTCGGTCTGCCGTGGCTGGCGGCGGCGCTCGGGTCCCTCGGCTTCCCCAACGACCTCAACTCGGTGCTGCAGGCAGGTCTTTACCCGTTCATCCTCGGTGGTGTGATCAAGGCCGCCCTGGGCGCCGGCATCATCACCCTGGCCTGGTACGCCGTCGGTGTCTCCGACAAGCGCAAAGCGGCGAAGTCCGCCGAGTAGATCTCGCAGAACAAGAATGGCCCGGACCTGAGTCCGGGCCATTCTGCGTCAGGAGCGAGTGTTAGATCGAGAAGCCGAGCGCGCGCATCATCTCGCGGCCGTCGTCGGTGATCTTCTCCGGACCCCACGGGGGCATCCACACCCAGTTGATGCGGAACGCCTCCACGATGCCATCGAGCGACTGTGCCGTCTGCTCCTCGAGCACGTCGGTGAGCGGGCATCCCGCGCTGGTCAGAGTCATACTGATGATGAGCGCGTTGTTCTCGTCATCCCAGCTCAGGTCGTAGATCAGACCGAGGTCGACGATATTGACGCCGAGCTCGGGGTCGACGACATCCTTGAGCGCCTCCTCGACCTGGTCGAAGAGTGCCGGTGCGAGTGCGGTGGCCATGCTTCTACGCTACTTCCGAGGGCGCGAGAAAGCGATCGTACCCCTCGTTCTCGAGGCGTTCGGCCAGCTCGGGCCCGCCCTCTTCTGCGATGCGGCCATCGACGAAGACGTGCACGAAGCCCGGCTTGATGTAGCGCAGGATGCGCGTGTAGTGGGTGATCAGGAGCACACCCAGATCGTTGGCCTCGTGGGCGCGGTTGACGCCCTCGGAGACGATCTTGAGCGCATCCACATCGAGGCCGGAGTCGGTCTCGTCGAGCACCGCGAACTTGGGCTTGAGCAGCTCGAGCTGGAGGATCTCGTGGCGCTTCTTCTCGCCGCCGGAGAAGCCCTCGTTGACGTTGCGCTCACCGAAGCTCTTGTCCATGCGCAGGGACTTCATGGCCTCGTTGACCTCCTTGATCCAGGAGCGGATCGCGGGCGCCTCGCCGTCGATAGCGGTCTTGGCCGTGCGCAGGAAGTCGGTCATGCGCACTCCGGGGATCTCCACGGGGTACTGCATGGCGAGGAAGATCCCGGCGCGGGCACGCTCGTCAACACTCATCGTGAGCACCTCGGCGCCGTCGAGCAGCACCGATCCGCTCTCGACGTGATACTTCGGATGCCCGGCGATCGAATAGGCGAGCGTCGACTTGCCCGACCCGTTCGGACCCATGATGGCATGGATCTCGCCCTGCTTCACCGTGAGGTCGACACCCTTGAGGATCTGCTTGGTGCCCTGCTCGGTCTCGACGCTGACGTGGAGATCCTTGACTTCGAGTACTGACATGTTAGGAGACTGCGACTTTCTCATTCGGGTCAATGGTGATCACGCCATCGGCGTCAACGGTCACGGCGTACACCGGCACGGGTTCGTAGGCGGGAAGCGTGAGGGGCTTTCCGGTGGTCAGCGAGAACATCGATCCGTGCGCCCAGCACTCGATCGCGTCATCCTCGACAAAACCTTCTGCAAGGGAGATGTCGCCGTGGGTGCAGGTGTCACCGATGGCATACACGACGCCCGCGGCATCCTTCACGACGACGATGGGCACACCCGACAGCACGACGCGGTGGGCCTTGTTCACCTCGAGTTCGGCGGTGGTCCCGATGCGTTCGGCGGTCATGATCCTGCTCCTGACAGTTCTGATTCGATCCTGCCCTGCAGGTATTCCTCGAGTGCGGGGTCGCCGATCTTCTGCACGATCTCGGCGAGGAAGCCGATCACGACGAGTCGGCGGGCCTCGGCCTCGGAGATTCCGCGGGCCTGGAGGTAGAACAGCTGCTCGTCGTCGAAGCGGCCGGTAGCGCTGGCGTGGCCGGCACCGAGGATGTCCCCGGTCTCGATCTCCAAGTTCGGGATCGAATCCGCGCGTGTGCCCTCCGAGAGCACGAGGTTGCGGTTCTGCTCGTAGGAATCGGTGCCGGATGCCTCGCGGCCGATGAGCACGTCGCCGACCCACACCGTGCGGGCGCCGGCCCCCTGGAGGGCACCCTTGTAGTTGACCCGGCCCTTGGTGTTGGCCGCCTGGTGGTGGAGGTACACCCGCTGCTCGAGGTGCTGGCCGGCGTCGGCAAAGTAGAGCCCGTACATCGCGCCGTCGGATCCTTCGCCCGAGAGGTGCAACGAGGGATTGACACGTACCACGCGTCCGCCGAGGGTGACAACGATGTGGGTGAGAGTCGCATCCCGTCCCACCTGCGCGAAGTGGCTCGCGAGGTGGTGCGCGTCGTCGTCCCACTCCTGAAGCGAGACGACGGTGAGGTGCGCGCCGTCTTCGACGACGATCTCGACGTTCTCCACGACGTTCGCCGCGCCCGTGCTGCGCAGAACGATGTGACCCGTGCTGTTCGCTTCCGCCGTGATCACGGTGTGGGCAGCCTTCGGGGCGGAACCGAAACCACTGCGGTCGAAGCCGAGTGCCACGGGGGCGTCGCCGGTGATCGTGATCGCGAGTGCGGTGTCGAAGCTGGACCAGGCGTTCGCCGACGCCTTGTCCTCGGGGGATCCTGCAGAACCGACCCGAGGATCGGCGCGCGGGATCCACTCGATGGTGCCGCCCTCGGCGAGCTGCGGCGCGAGGTCATACCCCGAGCCGTCGAGGTCGCCATCGATGAGGTCGCGCAGCTGCGCCACGGGGGTCAGCTTCCAGTCGACCTCGAGTCCGGTGACCGCGGGGAACTCGGCCGGGTCGACGGAGGTGAACCGCTCGGAGCGGGTCTGCACTGGCACGCGGCTCGTGTCATCCCACCCGCCGTCACTGTGGGCCTTCGCCCCGTGCTGTTCGGTTGTTGCCAGACTCATCTAGCCGACACTGCCTTCCATGCTCATCTCGATGAGCTTGTTGAGTTCGAGGGCGTACTCCATGGGCAGCTCGCGGGCGATCGGCTCGATGAATCCACGCACGATCATGGCCATGGCCTCGTCTTCGGGCATGCCGCGCGACTGAAGGTAGAACAGCTGCTCGGCGCTGACCCGTGACACGGTCGCCTCGTGGCCGAGCTGCACGTCATCCACACGGATGTCGATGGCCGGGTAGGTGTCCGATCGCGAGATCGTGTCAACCAGCAGGGCGTCGCAGCGCACGGTGTTGGCGGAGTGGTGCGCCTTCTCGTCGACGCGCACCTCGCCCCGGTACCCGGCGCGACCGCCGCCACGGGCGATGGACTTGGAGACGATGGATGACGTCGTGTACGGCGCCATGTGGATCATCTTGGCGCCGGCATCCTGGTGCTGGCCGGGGCCCGCGAACGCAACCGAGAGGGTCTCGCCCTTGGCGTGCTCCCCCACGAGGTAGATCGACGGGTACTTCATCGTGACCTTGGAGCCGATGTTGCCGTCGATCCACTCCATGGTGGCGCCCTCGTGCGCGATCGCGCGCTTGGTCACGAGGTTGTAGACGTTGTTCGACCAGTTCTGGATGGTCGTGTACCGAACGCGCGCGTTCTTCTTCACGACGATCTCGACTACGGCCGAGTGCAGCGAGTCGGACTTGTAGATCGGTGCGGTGCAACCCTCGATGTAGTGCACGTACGAGCCCTCATCGGCGATGATCAGCGTGCGCTCGAACTGGCCCATGTTCTCGGTGTTGATGCGGAAGTAGGCCTGCAGAGGGATCTCGACGTGAACGCCCTTGGGCACGTACACGAATGACCCGCCCGACCATACCGCCGTGTTGAGCGCCGCGAACTTGTTGTCGCCGGCCGGGATGACCGTGCCGAAGTACTCCTCGAAGAACTCGGGGTGCTCCTTGAGCGCGGTGTCGGTGTCCATGAAGATGACACCCTGAGCCTCGAGCTCGGCGTTGATCGTGTGGTAGACCACCTCGGACTCGTACTGGGCGGCGACACCGGAGACGAGGCGCTTGCGCTCGGCCTCGGGGATGCCCAGCTTCTCGTAGGTGTCCTTGATGTCGTCCGGGAGGTCCTCCCAGCTCTGCGCCTGCTTCTCGGTGGAGCGCACGAAGTACTTGATGTTGTCGAAGTCGATGCCCGACAGGTCTGCTCCCCAGGTGGGCATGGGCTTGCGGAAGAAGTTCTTCAGTCCCGACAGGCGGGTCTTCAGCATCGACTCCGGTTCGTTCTTGAGGGTCGAGATGTTGCGCACGACGTCTTCATTGATGCCACGCCGAGCGGATGCGCCCGCCTCGTCAGAGTCGGACCACCCGAATTCGTACTGCCCGAGACCGTGGAGTTCGGGTCGGTCGATCAACACGTCAGACATAGCAACCTCTTTCCTACCGTGGGCAACCGGTGTGGTTTCCGCGGCATTCCCCGCGAGTGAAAAGGCACTGCTGGGGCCTGTTTAGACTGAAGCAGGACAAGGGAGCAGATTGCTCCGGTGTCTACGCTGACTCCCCGGCACGGCTATGTTCCTGAACTAAGTCAATTCTACAGTGAGCCGGGGCAAATAACAGGAGGTTGGGCTGTGAAAGCCGTGTTCGCTCGACTGCCCGGCTCGGTGGATGCCCGAATCCGGGGTTTCGCGATCGCAACGCTCGTGGCGCAGATCCTCATCGTGGGTACCGGTGGGGCCGTGCGGCTCACCGGTTCCGGGCTGGGGTGCCCGACCTGGCCGCGCTGCACCGACGATTCCTTCGTGACCACGCCCGAGATGGGCATCCACGGCATCATCGAGTTCGGCAATCGCCTGCTGACCTTCGTGCTCATCGCCATCGCGATCGTCATGTTCGTGCTGGTGCTTCGCATTCGCCGTGAGCGCCGCGACCTCTTCGTGCTCGCGCTGGTCATCGGGTTGGGGATTCCCGCGCAGGGCGTCATCGGCGGGCTCTCGGTGCTCACCAACCTCAACCCCTACGTGGTCGGGCTGCATTTCGTGCTCTCGGTCGTTCTCGTGGTTCTCTCGACCGTGCTCGTCTACCGCGTGTACGCGGGACCGCGTGGCGTCCGGGCTTCGGTGCCGCTCTGGTACTCGGCACTCACCCACGCCACGAGCGCGCTCGTCGCGATCACGATCCTCGTGGGCATCATCACCACAGGATCTGGCCCGCACGCCGGGGACAGTGGTGCTTCCCGCAATGGCCTGGACTCGGAACTGCTCCAGCACGTGCACAGCTGGCCTGCGTACGCCACAGTCGCCGCGACGATTCTCCTATTGATCGGGGCGCTGCGCCTCGGCCGCCCCCGGTTGGTTCGGTTCACGGGCATCCTGCTTGCCATCGAGGCGGCGCAGGTCGCCGTGGGCCTCGCGCAGGCGCGGCTCGGCCTGCCCGAGATACTCGTGGGTACGCACATGGTGCTGGCGTGCTGCCTTGCGGCCGCGATGACCGCTGTCGTGCTGTCACTGCGCGAGCCAGCGGCATCCGCCGTCGACGCTTAGGGCTCGACTGCTAGAACGGCAGCAGGGGATCGATTCCAACCGCGAGGAAGACCAGCGTCAGATAGGTGATCGAGGAGTGGAACACCCGCATGGGCCGAACGTCCCCGTGACGGATCGCCGTCGAATACAGCCGGTGTGACTCATAGATGAACCACGCGCCCGCGACGACAGCGACCACCGAGTAGAGCACGCCCATGGGTGCCACGGGAATCAGCAGCAACGAGCAGGCGACGGTCGCCCACGCGTAGAGCACGACCTGCAGGCCGACGACGGTGCGACCGCGCACGACGGCAAGCATCGGGACGTTCACCGACTGGTAGTCAGCGCGGTACTTCATTGACAGTGGCCAGTAGTGCGGCGGGGTCCACAGGAAGACGATTCCGAACAGGATCACGGGAGTCCAGCTCAGGGAGCCTGTTACCGCAGCCCATCCGATGAGCACGGGCATGCACCCAGCGGCGCCGCCCCAGACGATGTTCTGAGGTGTGCGGCGCTTGAGAACGAGCGTGTAGATGAAGACGTAGAAGAGGATCGCCGCCAACGAGAGGCCAGCCGCAAGCCAATTGACGATGAAGCCCAGCCACAGCACCGAGGCGACGCCGGAGATCCAGGCGAATGCGAGCGCCTCGCCGTCACGGAGCTCCCCGGTGACCAAGGGGCGCTTGCTCGTGCGATCCATCACCCGATCGATGTCGCGGTCGATGTAGCAGTTGAACGCATTGGCCGAGCCGGCGCTCAGGGTGCCGCCGACGAGCGTCGCGAGCACGAGCCAGAGGTCAGGAATGCCGCCCGCGGCGAGAACCATTACCGGCGCGGTGGTCACGAGGAGCAATTCGATGACGCGGGGTTTGGTGAGTGCGATGTAGGCCTTCAGCTTGCGGCGGATGCCGATCCGCCCGGTCGCGGGTCGGGTCTCGACGGCTACATCCATGATTTCGATTGTAGGCGACCACCGAGTCGTCGCTCGCTGTCACGAGCGGTCACCCGGCGGCAGACCGGTCACGACGACTCCTATACTTGAATCGCCTGCCAGCCGGGCTCACCACTACCGCGCTCGGGCCGCCAGGCCACAGTGCGCCGCTGAAGAAGGGTCACAACCATCGTGGCAGCTCTCCAATGGGATCCCATTGACAACAAGGCAGTAGACACGGCGCGAATCCTCGCTGCCGATGCCGTCGAGAAGGTCGGCAACGGCCACCCGGGTACGGCCATGAGCCTCGCTCCCGCCGCGTACCTGCTGTTCCAGAAGGTCATGCGCCGCGACCCCAGCGACAATGCGTGGATCGGTCGCGACCGCTTCATCCTCTCGGTGGGCCACAGCTCGCTCACTCAGTACATCCAGCTCTACTTCGGCGGCTACGGTCTCGAGCTCGACGACATCAAGGCGCTGCGTACCTGGGGTTCCAAGACTCCCGGACACCCCGAGTACGGGCACACCGCGGGCGTCGAGATCACCACGGGCCCCCTGGGTCAGGGCATCTCGTCGGCCGTCGGCTTCGCCTACGCGAGCCGCTACGAGCGCGGGCTCTTCGACCCCGACGCACCGGCGGGCACGAGCCCGTTCGATCACTTCATCTATGTCATCGCCGGGGACGGCGACCTGCAGGAGGGCGTGTCCGCAGAGGCATCCTCGCTCGCTGGACACCAGCAGCTCGGCAACCTCATCGCGATCTACGACTCCAACCAGATCTCGATCGAGGACGACACCAACATCGCCTTCACAGAAGACGTCAAGGCCCGCTACGAGGCGTACCACTGGCATGTGCAGGTGGTCGACTGGAAGAAGACCGGCGTCTACACCGAGGACGTCGCGGAGCTGAACGCGGCGATCGAGGCAGCGAAGGGCGTCATCGACAAGCCGTCGCTCATCATCCTGCGCACGATCATCGGCTGGCCGGCCCCGCATAAGCAGAACTCGGGCAAGATCCACGGCTCGGCCCTGGGTGCTGACGAGCTGGCCGCAACCAAGCGCGTGCTGGGTTTCGACCCGGAGCAGACCTTCGAGGTCGCCGACGAGGTGATCGAGCACACCCGTAAGGCCGTCGAGCGCGGCAAGGCCGCCCACGCCGAGTGGCAGGTCGGTTTTGACGCCTGGGCCGCGGCCAACCCGGAGCGAAAGGCGCTCTTCGACCGCCTGCAGACCGGCGCGCTGCCGGATGGCGTCGAGGCCGCGCTGCCCGTCTTCGAGGCGGGCAAGGATGTCTCCACTCGCGCCGCGAGCGGCAAGGTGCTCGGCGCGCTCGGTGCCGTCATCCCCGAGCTCTGGGGCGGCTCGGCCGACCTCGCCGAGTCGAACCTCACCACCATCGAGGGTGCCGCGTCGTTCATCCCGAGCGTGCACTCCACGCACGAGTGGACCGGCAACGACTACGGACGTGTGCTCCATTTCGGCATCCGCGAACACGCCATGGCGGCGATCATCAACGGCATCGTCCTGCACGGACCCACCCGTGCCTTCGGCGGAACCTTCCTGATCTTCAGCGACTACATGCGCCCCGCCGTTCGCCTCGCGGCCCTCATGGCCGTGCCGTCGATCTTCGTATGGACTCACGACTCGGTCGCCCTCGGTGAGGATGGACCGACCCACCAGCCGATCGAGCAACTCGCCACCCTCCGCGCGATCCCCGGCTTCGACGTCGTGCGACCCGCCGATGCGAACGAGGTCGCGTGGGCGTGGAAGACGATCCTCGAGCGCCGCAAGGGACCGGCAGGCATCGCGCTGAGCCGTCAGAACCTGCCCGTCTTCGAGCGCGGTTCTGGCGCGGCATCCGGTGACACCCTCGCCGCCGCGAGCAATGTCTCGCGGGGCGCCTATGTGCTCGCCGAGGCCCCCAACGGCTCCCCCGACGTGATTCTCATTGCGACCGGCTCGGAAGTGCAGATCGCCGTCGAGGCACGAGGCGTGCTCGCTGCCGAGGGCATCAGCGCTCGCGTCGTCTCAGCACCGAGCCTCGAGTGGTTCGAGGAGCAGGATGCCGCGTACCGCGAGTCAGTGCTGCCGGCGTCGGTCACCGCTCGCGTGTCCATCGAGGCGGGGATCAACCTCACCTGGCGCCCTTACGTGGGTGATCGCGGCCGCAGCGTCTCGATCGAGCACTTCGGGGCATCCGCCGACTACAAGACTCTGTTCCGTGAATTCGGAATCACCACCGAGGCCGCCGTGGCCGCAGCCAAGGAATCGTTGGCCGCCCAGTAGGCCGGCCTCAGGAAGAAGAAGCAATGAGCACCGAATCCCCCACCGCAGCCCTGTCCGACCTCGGAGTCAGCATCTGGCTCGACGACCTCTCCCGGGAACGCATCGCCTCAGGCGGACTGCAGAAGCTCATCTCCGAGCGCAATGTCGTCGGCGTCACGACCAACCCGACCATCTTCGCGAGTGCCCTTGCCAAGGGTGAGGCGTATGACGCCGCGGTGGGAGCGCTGGCGAAGGCCGGCGCTGCGGTCACGGACGCTGTGTTCGAGATCACCACCGACGACGTCGCGGCAGCGTGCGACATCTTCCGCCCTATCTACGACGCGACGGCCGGCTTCGACGGCCGCGTCTCGATCGAGGTCGAGCCGGGACTTGCTCACGACGCTGCGGGCACGATCGCTCAGGCCAAGCAGCTCTGGGAGAAGGTCGACCGCGAGAACGCGCTCATCAAGATCCCCGCGACCGTCGAGGGTCTCGAGGCGATCGCCGCGACGATCGGGGCGGGCATCAGCGTCAACGTGACCCTGATCTTCAGCCTCGAGCGGCACCGCGAGGTCATCAACGCCTACCTCACCGGTCTCGAGACCGCCAAGGCCGCGGGAATCGACATCTCCACCATCCACTCCGTCGCCTCGTTCTTCGTGTCTCGTGTGGACACCGAGATCGACAAGCGTCTCGACGCGATCGGTACCGACGAGGCGAAGGCCCTGAAGAGCAAGGCCGGCATCGCCAACGCTCGCCTCGCGTACGAGGTCTACGAGCAGGCGTTCGCGTCGGAGCGCGCCAAGGTGCTCCTGGCCGCCGGCGCCAACAAGCAGCGTCCGCTCTGGGCGTCGACCGGCGTGAAGGACCCGAGCCTGCCGGACACCCTGTACGTGACCGAGCTCGCTGTGGCCGACACCGTCAACACGATGCCGGAGAAGACGCTGGAGGCGACCTTCGACCATGGGGTCATCGAGGGTGACCAGGTCACCGGCTCCTACGCCGAGGCGAATGCCACGCTCGACGCGCTTGCCGCTCTCGGCATCTCGTACGACGAGGTGACGGCGCTGCTCGAGAAGGAGGGCGTCGAGAAGTTCATCGTCTCCTGGAACGAACTGCTCGACACCGTGTCTGCCGCTCTCGAGGCGGCCAAGTGAGCGTCAAGATCGCGGTCTCCGGCGCGGCGGCCGAGGCCGTCGACCGGGTAGTCCCCCAGCTCGTCAGCGATCTCGTCGCGAGCCGTATCACCGGCGGTGACGAGACGCTGTGGGGGCCGGATGCCGAGGAGGAATCCGCCAAGCGACTGGGCTGGGTGGAGGCCGTCACTGTGTCGCGGCCGATGGTCGAGGACATCTATGCGCTCCGCGACAAGCTGCGCGCTGAGGGGGTGAATCACATCGTTCTCGGCGGAATGGGTGGTTCGTCGCTCGCTCCCGAGGTGATCACCCGCACCTACGGAGTCGAGCTCACCGTGCTCGATTCGACGGATCCCGGTCAGGTGCTGGCAGCTCTGGGTGATCGGCTCGCCACGACCGCCGTGGTCATCTCCTCCAAGTCGGGTTCGACTGTGGAGACCGACAGCCAGAAGCGCATCTACGAGAAGTTCTTCTCCGAGGCGGGCATCGACCCACTCGAGCGCATCGTTGTGGTCACCGACCCCGGTTCGCCTCTGGATGCCGCGTCGCGCGCCACCGGATACCGCGTGTTCAACGCCGACCCCAATGTCGGCGGACGTTACTCCGCCCTGACCGCCTTTGGCCTCGTTCCGAGCGGTCTTGCCGGTGTGGACCTCAATGAACTGCTCGACGAGGCCGAGGCCGTGATGGTCGAGCTCGCAGTCGACAACACCGCGAACCCCGGCCTGGTGCTCGGTGCCGCGATCGCGGGAACACTCCCCCTCAAGGACAAGCTCGGGATCGTTCCTGACGGAACCCACATTCTTGGCTTCGGCGACTGGGCTGAACAGCTCATCGCGGAGTCGACGGGCAAGCTCGGCAAGGGCATCCTCCCTGTCGTGTTGGACGTGAACTCGCCCGAGCTGAGCGAGAACCTGCCCGACCTTCAGATCGTGCGCCTGGTGGGCGACTGGGATGACACGCGCGAGGTCGCCGACGGCGAGATCGAGATCGCGGGCAGCCTGGGCGGCCAGATCCTGGTCTGGGAGTACGCCACGGCTGTCGCGGGGCGGCTCCTGGGTATCAACCCCTTCGATCAGCCCGACGTGGAATCCGCGAAGATCGCCACCCGCGCGCTCATCGATCACCCGTCGGAGCCGGCAGCACCGGCCTTTGTGGACGGCGACGTCGAGGTGCGCGGTACCGCAGACGTCGTGTCGGGTGCGACTGACCTCGCGGGCGCCATCTCGTCGCTGCTCTCCCACCTGAGCGATGACGGCTACGTCTCGATTCAGGCCTACGTCGACCGTGTTGCGCACCCTGAGTTGCACCAGCTTCGCGATGCGCTTGCGGCCCGCGCCAAGCGCCCCGTCACGTTCGGTTGGGGTCCCCGCTTCCTGCACTCGACGGGACAGTTCCACAAGGGCGGACCCGCGGTCGGAGTATTCCTCCAGATCACGACCGTCGAGGATACCGACCTGCAGATTCCCGAGCGTCCGTTCACCTTCGGCCAACTCATTCGTGCTCAGGCGGATGGCGACGCGAGTGTGCTCGCCGAGCACGGCCGGCCGGTGCTGAGTCTCACCTTGCGCAACCCCGGTGCGAGCATCCCGGTCGTCGTCAGCGCACTCAACTAGCACGTCTCGCGAGGAGCACCATGTCACCGGTGGAGATTTCGGCCGACTTCAACCCGCTCCGGTTGCCGTCGGATCGTCGGCTGAATCGGATTGCTGGCCCTAGCGGGCTGGTGATCTTCGGTGTCACCGGCGACCTGTCCCGCAAGAAGCTCATGCCGGCGGTCTATGACCTCGCCAACCGAGGACTCCTGCCTCCGGGCTTCGCGCTGGTCGGCTTTGCTCGCCGGGACTGGGAAGACGAGGACTTCGCCGAGGTCGTGCACGATGCCGTCAAGAAGTACGCGCGCACGCCGTTCGACGAGGATGTCTGGGCGCAGCTGGCCCAGGGCATCCGCTTCGTGCAGGGCGAGTTCGATGACGCATCGGCCTTCGAGGATCTCAAGCAGACCATCGAAGACCTAGATCGTGATCGCGGCACGATGGGCAACCACGCCTTCTACCTGTCGATCCCGCCGAAGTCGTTCCCGCAGGTCACAGAGCAGCTGCGCAACTCCGGGCTAGCCGAGCAGCAGGACGGTCAGTGGCGACGCGTGGTCATCGAGAAGCCGTTCGGCAGCGATCTCGTGACTGCCCGTGAACTCAATGCGGTGGTCGAGTCGGTCTTCCCGCCCGACAGCGTCTTCCGGATCGATCACTATCTGGGCAAGGAGACGGTGCAGAACATCCTGGCGCTGCGCTTCGCCAACCAGCTGTACGAACCCATCTGGAACGCCAACTACGTCGACCACGTGCAGATCACGATGGCAGAGGACGTGGGCGTCGGCGGTCGCGCCGGGTACTACGACGGCATTGGCGCGGCACGCGATGTGATCCAGAACCATCTGCTTCAGCTCCTGGCGCTCACCGCCATGGAAGAGCCAGTCTCATTCGATGCCGCCGACCTGCGCGCCGAGAAGGAGAAGGTGCTCTCGGCGGTCCGTCTGCCGAAGGACTTGGGAAAGCACACCGCCCGGGGTCAGTACTCGGGCGGCTGGTCGGGCGGGGAGAAGGTCGTCGGATTCCTCGAAGAGGAGGGCATGAACCCTCAGTCGACGACCGAGACCTTCGCGGCCATCCGCCTCGACATCGGCACGCGTCGCTGGGCCGGGGTGCCCTTCTACCTTCGCACCGGCAAGCGTCTCGGTCGCCGCGTGACCGAGATCGCTGTCGTCTTCAAGCGCGCTCCCCAGTACCTCTTCGCCGAGAGCCAGACCTCTGCTCTTGGGCAGAATGCCCTCGTCATCCGAGTGCAACCTGACGAGGGTGTCACGATCAGGTTCGGCTCGAAGGTTCCGGGCGCGGGCATGCAGGTGCGCGACGTGACCATGGACTTCGGTTACGGTCACGCCTTCACGGAGGCCAGCCCCGAGGCGTACGAGCGTCTCATTCTGGACGTGCTTCTGGGTGACCCGCCCCTGTTCCCGCGGCACGAAGAGGTGGAACTGAGTTGGAAGATCCTCGACCCGATCGAGGAGTACTGGGCCAAGCAGGGCCAGCCGGAGCAGTACCGACCGGGAACGTGGGGTCCGCCGTCGGCTGACGCCCTCATGGCCCGTGACGGTCGCAGTTGGAGGCGTCCATGATTGTCGATCTGCCCAACACGACCACGAGCGCGGTGTCCAAGACCTTGGTCAAGATTCGCGAAGAGGGCGGCGCCGTCGCGCTGGGTCGGGTGCTCACCCTCATCATCTCGACCGCTTTGGGCGACGAGGAAGAGGCCATCGAGGCCGCCAACGACGCCTCGCGGGAGCATCCCATGCGAGTGCTCGTGGTGTCGACCTCGCCCACTCCGACCGATGACGAGGCGCGGGTGGACGCGCAGATCCGGGTGGGAGGCGATGCGGGCGCGAGCGAAGTCGTTGTCATGCGAGCCTACGGGGATGCCGCGACCGACCCTGAAAGCCTCATCATGGGCCTCCTGCTGCCGGATGCGCCGGTGGTCGCCTGGTGGCCCGGTGAGGCCCCGGCGGCGGTCTCGGAGTCGGCAATCGGCCGAATCGCGCAGCGCAGGATCACCGATGCTGCCTCAAGCTCCGATCCACTCGGCGCGCTCGCGCGCATCGCCACGACCTACCAGCCTGGCGACACAGACTTCTCCTGGACCCGACTGACCCTGTGGCGGGCACAGCTTGCTGCCGTGCTCGACCAGCCCCCGTACCTTCCGGTGACTGCGGTGGAGGTGCATGGAGCGTCGGATTCCCCGTCAACCGTTCTTCTCGCCGCCTGGCTTCAGCTTCAACTCAAGGTCAAGGTCGCACGCGAGGTGTCGACGAAGGCCCACGGCAGTAGCGGAATCCAGGGGGTGCGTCTGGACAGGTCAGCAGGACCAATCATGCTCGAGCGCACGGTCGCCAACACGGCGACCCTGGTGCAGCCCAACCAACCCACGCACGACATCTCGCTCCAGCGCCGCAGCCTACGGGACTGCCTGGCCGAGGAGCTGCGCCGACTCGATCCCGATGACCTCTTCGGCGATGTCGTCATGAAGGGCATCGGCCAGTTGAATGCGCCGACCACGGGGACTCACACGATCGTGGGGGCATCGTGAGCAACGAGCGCCGCGTCATCCTGCACCCCGACAAGGAAGCCCTTGCTGCCGCTGTCGCTGCCCGGTTCCTGACCAAGATCGTCGATCTGATCGACGAGTTCGATGAGGCCTCGGTGGCGCTCACCGGAGGCACGATGGGCATTGCGGTTCTGGCCGCGATCAACGCCTCTCCCGCGCGGGACTCCGTGGACTGGAGCCGACTGAACGTCTGGTGGGGCGACGAACGCTGGCTGCCCGCTGGCGACCCTGACCGCAACGAGACCCAGGCGCGAGCGGCGTTGCTCGATCACGTGGCCCTCGATCCGGCACGGGTGCACCCGATGGGCGCATCCGACGCTGGTCTGTCGCTGGATGACGCTGCCGACGCGTATGCGGCGGACCTTGCGCTCAATGCGCGCAGAGGCCACGTTCCGAATCTGGACATCACGTTCCTCGGCATGGGGCCAGACGGTCACATCGCGTCGTTGTTCCCCGAGCGTTCGGGCATCCGTGAGTCGGAGCGCACCGTGATCGCCGTGCGCAACTCCCCTAAGCCCCCTCCGGAGCGGCTGAGCCTGACCCTGCCGGTGCTCAACTCGTCGGCGCGCGTGTGGCTCGTGGTGGCCGGGGCTGACAAGGCATCGGCACTCGGGTTGACGCTGGCGGGCGCGAGCATCAACGAGGTGCCCGCCGCTGGCATCGAGGGGCGTCGCCGGACGCTGTTCTTCGTCGACGCCGAGGCCGCAGCGGAGGTTCCCGAGAACCTCATCGATCCGGGCCAGTTCTGGACTCGCGCGGACGACATCGCGGACTAGCTGGCGGTGCCCCTGCGCTCGCGCAACTGAGTCAGCGCCTCTTCGAGAAGCGTCGCCGCCTCTTCTTCGGTGCGGCGTTCCTTCACGTAGGCCAGGTGAGTCTTGTACGGCTCCAGCTTGGCCACCGACGGCGGATTGTTCTTGTCGCGGCCAGCGGGCAACCCCGTCGACGGTGAGTCGATGATGTCCGGGATCTCCTCGTCGGGCAGGTTCGCAGCGAAATTGCGCACCGTCTCGTTGCCCATCTCATCCCAGTAGGAGACCTGGATGCGGTCCGCGTGGTAGCCACGGTCCTGCTCTCCCATGGGGCCGGCCCCTACACGGGAACCACGAATTGCACTGCCACCGGATGCCATGATGCCCCTTACGCGCCGTCGAACTTGGTGATGAGCCCGAGAACCACGATGCACGTGATCCACACCAGAGCGAGAATGACCGTGATCCGGTTGAGGTTGCGCTCGGCCACGCCCGACGCGCCGAGGTTCGACGTGACGCCGCCTCCGAACATGTCGGAGAGGCCGCCGCCGCGACCGCGGTGGAGCAGAATCAGGAGGGTGAGCAGCAGGCTCGTGATACCGAGAATGACCTGCAGCACTACCTGGAGAATTTGCACGGGGTAACCCTTTCGAAAAGCCTTGCCAAGTATAAGCGATCGCTGATCGGGTTCAGGTTCCGACGTGCTTCTGGAAGCGGGCGATGCTCGCAAACTCCGCGACATCCAGGCTTGCTCCGCCGACCAGCGCGCCGTCGACGTTGGGCTCGCGCATGAGCGACGCGATGTTGCCGGACTTGACCGATCCGCCGTACAGGATGCGCGTGGCATCCGCGACGTCGGCGCCGTAGAGCTCGGCGAGGGTCTCGCGGAGCTTGGCCGCAACCTGCTCGGCCTGCTCTGGCGTTGCCGCGAGCCCCGAACCGATCGCCCAGACCGGCTCGTAGGCGATCACGATGTCGGGCGTTCCCTTGATGTCGGCGAGTGCCGCCTTCAGCTGGGCCACCGGCACGGCGCTGGGACCGTGCTTCTCCAGGTCGTCGGCAGTCTCGCCCACGCACAGCACCGGCACGAGGCCGTGCTTGATCGCCGCAGCGACCTTGCGCCCGAGCTGCTCATCGGTCTCGCCGTGCATGGTGCGGCGCTCCGAGTGGCCGATGATCACGTAGCTGCACTCGAGCGCCTTGAGGAACGCGCCGGAGATCTCACCCGTGTAGGCGCCCGAGTCGAACTCGGAGACATCCTGGGCGCCGAAGACGACGTCGAGCTTGTCGCCCGACACCAGCGACTGCACGGAGCGCAGGTCGGTGAACGGCGGGAACACGGCGACCTCGGAGCCGCCCGCGCCGAAGTCGTGATTCGCATCCTTGAGCGTCCAGGCGAGCTTCTGCACAAACGCGACCGCCTGCAGGTGGTCGAGGTTCATCTTCCAGTTGCCCGCGATCAGCGGCACCCGCTTCACTGCTGCCATCCGAGGACCTCCAGTCCAGGCAGGCGCTTTCCCTCGAGGAACTCGAGGCTTGCACCGCCGCCGGTTGAAATGTGACCGAACTGGTCGTCGCTAAACCCGAGGGCACGTACAGCGGCCGCCGAGTCACCACCGCCGACGACGCCGAAGCCGTCGAACGATGCGAGAGCGGATGCCACGGCCTTCGTGCCCGCGGCGAACGCGGGCAGCTCGAACACGCCCATGGGTCCGTTCCAGAACACCGTGCGTGACGCCGAGATCACCTCGGCGAAGCGCGCCGACGTGTCAGGACCGATGTCGAGTCCGAGGCCGGAGGCACCGAACGGGGTGTCCTCGATCGCGTCAGCGGGTGCGACCACGTGGTCGGCATCACCCGAGAAGGATGCCGCGACCACGATATCCGTCGGCAGGACGATCTCGACGCCCAGCTTCTGGGCCTGTTCGAGGTATCCCTTGACCGCATCGACCTGGTCGAGTTCGAGGAGGCTTGCCGCAACCTTGTGTCCCTGCGCCACGAGGAAGGTGTACACCATGCCGCCACCGACGAGCAGGGTATCGACCTTCGGCAGCAGCGCGCCGATGACCGCGAGCTTGTCTGACACCTTCGAGCCGCCGAGAACCACCGTGTACGGCTTCTCCGGGGTGACCGTCAGCCGCTCGAGTACCGACAACTCCTCCTGGATGAGCAGGCCGGCCGCGCTCGGAAGTTGCTGCGCGAGCTCGTAGACGCTGGCCTGCTTGCGGTGAACGACCCCGAAGCCGTCGGACACGAAGGCATCGCCGAAGCGGGCCAGCTTCTTGGCGAAGTGCTCGCGATCGCTGTCGTCTTTCGTGGTCTCGTGAGCGTTGAACCGCAGGTTCTCCAGCAGGGCGATGTCGCCGTCGGCGAGCCCCTCCACGGCCTCTTCTGCGGCCGATCCCACGGTGTCGTTCGCGAACACCACCGGCTTGCCGAGAAGTTCGCTCAGCCGCTGGGCGACCGGCTCAAGGCTGTACTTGGAGTCGGGTTCACCGTCGGGGCGCCCCAGATGGGATACGACGATGACGCGAGCTCCGGCGTGCAGGAGCGCGTTCAGGGTGGGCAGCGACGCACGAATGCGCCCGTCATCCGTGATCTGGCCGTTCTTCAACGGCACATTCAGATCGCAGCGGACGATGACCCGCTTACCCCGAAGATTCCCCAGCGAATCGATTGTTCGAAGGGACATGGCCGGTTACAGACGTGCGCCGACGTACTCGGTGATGTCGACGAGGCGGTTCGAGTAGCCCCACTCGTTGTCGTACCACGACGCGACCTTGACCTGGTCACCGATGACCTTGGTGAGGCCGGCGTCGAAGATCGAGGAGTGCGGGTCACCGACGATGTCGCTCGAGACGATCTCGTCCTCGGTGTACTTGAGGATGCCCTTGAGCGGTCCCTCGGCCGCAGCCTTGTATGCCGCGTTGACCTCCTCGACTGTGACCGGACGACTGGCAGTGACTGTGAGGTCGGTGATCGATCCGGTGATGACCGGAACGCGCAGGGCGTAGCCATCGAGCTTGCCGACGAGCTCGGGGATGACGAGCCCGAGGGCCTTCGCTGCACCAGTGGAGGTGGGGATGATGTTGTGCGCGGCGGCACGGGCGCGACGCAGGTCGCTGTGCGGGCCGTCCTGGAGGTTTTGGTCGGCCGTGTAGGCGTGGACCGTGGTCATGAGGCCGCGCTCGATGCCGAACGCCTCCATGAAGACCTTCGCGAGCGGCGCGAGGCAGTTCGTCGTGCACGACGCGTTGGAGATGATGTTGTGCACGGCCGGGTCGTAGGTGCCCTCGTTGACGCCGAGCACGAGGGTCGCGACATCCGCGCCGGACGCCGGAGCGGAGACGATGACCTTCTTGGCACCGGCGGCGATGTGCTTGGCGGCGTCCTCCGACTTGGTGAAACGACCGGTCGACTCGATCACGATGTCGACACCGAGCTCGCCCCAGGGAAGGTTCGCGGGGTCGCGCTCCTCGAACACGCGGATGGCCTTGCCATTGACGACGATCTGCTCGCCATCGAACTCGACTGTGGCGTCGAGGCGACCCGTGATGGAGTCGTACTTGAGCAGGTGAGCAAGGGTCTTGTTGTCGGTGAGGTCGTTGACCGCGACGATCTCGAGGTCACTCCCCTTCGCCAATGCTGCGCGGAAGAAGTTGCGGCCGATGCGGCCGAACCCGTTGATCCCAATCTTGACGCTCAATTCGACTCCAGTTTCTCGGGCGTCAGGGGACGCTCATCTCATGCTGTGGTGGTGGTGGAGAAGTGGCCGGGGCGGGGCCCCGGCCACCATGCCGCTATGACAGTACCAGCAGGCCGTCAGTCTTTTCGCGCGCCACCGTGAAGCGCTCCTGCACGTTCGCCCAGTTGGCGATGTTCCAGAACGCCTTCACGTAGTCGGCGCGCACGTTCTTGTAGTCGAGGTAGTAGGCGTGCTCCCAGACATCCAGGAGCAGGAGCGGGACTGTGCCCGCCGCGAAGTTGCTCTGCTGGTCGAAGAACTGGTTGATGAGCAGCTTCTGGCCGATCGAGTCCCACGTGAGTGCGGCCCAGCCCGAGCCCTGCACGCCCATCGCCGCTGCGGTGAAGTGGGCCGTGAACTTGTCGAACGAACCGAAGTTGTCGTCGATCGCACTGGCGAGGTCGCCGGTCGGCTTGTCGCCACCGTCGGGCGACATGTTGGTCCAGAAGATCGAGTGGTTCACGTGGCCACCCAGGTTGAACGCGAGATCCTTCTCGAGCTTGTTGATATTGGCGAGCTCACCGCTCTCGCGCGCCTCCGCCATGGCGGCGAGGGCAGCGTTGGCGCCAGTCACATAGGCCTGGTGGTGCTTGCTGTGGTGCAACTCCATGATCGTGGCGCTGATGCTCGGCGCGAGTGCCGAGTAGTCGTATGCGAGCTCCGGGAGCGTGTAGTCAGCCATTCGAGAATCTCCTAGCAATAGGCCCTGAAACCTCGATCTGAGCACCGAGGCGGGATGACGTTTTCCAGTCTAGTAGGCCTAACGCACGGCGCTCCGGGATGCTTCCCGTCGCGACTATTCGTCGAGATCGGGCGGCAGATTGGCGTCGGTCGCGGGAAGACCCAGGTCGGATGCGCGCTTGTCGGCCATCGCCAGCAGGCGACGGATGCGCCCCGCGACGGCATCCTTCGTCATCGGCGGATCGGCATGGTGGCCGAGCTCGTCAAGGCTCGAGTCGCGGAATCGGAGGCGCAGTTCACCGGCGTAGCGCAGGTGCTCCGGCACGTCACCGTCGAGGATCTCCAGGGCGCGCTCCACCCGGGCGCACGCCGCCACGGCCGCTTGCGCGGACCGGCGGAGGTTGGCGTCGTCGAAGTTGACCAGCCGGTTGGCGGTGGCGCGCACCTCCCGGCGCTGGCGCAATTCGTTCCAGGCGGCAACACCCTTCGTCGCACCCATGAGCTCGAGCATCGCCCCAATGGCTTCACCATCGCGCACCACGACGCGGTGAACGCCGCGCACCTCCCGTGCCTTCGCGGCGATTCTGAGGCGGCCGGCAGCGCCGACCAGGGCCATGGCGGCCTCATTCCCGGGGCAGGTCACCTCGAGCACCGCAGAGCGGCCGGGGTCGGTGAGGCTGCCCGACGCCAGGAAAGCGCCACGCCACACTGCGGCGAGGTCTTCGCGGCTGCCGGTCGTGAGCCGGTTGGGCAGGCCGCGGATGGGGCGGCGGCGGGCATCGAGCAGTCCGGTCTGGCGCGCGAGGGTCTCTCCCCCGTCGAGTACCCGCACGAGGTAGTGGCTCGTGCGACGCACCCCGGAAGCCGAGACGATCGTGATCTCCGCGCGAACTCCGTACAACTCGGCAATGTCTTTGCGGATGCGCTTCGCGAGTTGCTCGCTCTCGACCTCGGACTCGACGGCGATGCGTCCGGAGATGACGTGGAGGCCGCCGGAGAAGCGGAGGATCGTGGCAAGTTCAGCCGCTCGCACTGTTGTCTTGCCGGACTGGATTGCTCCCAGTTCCTCTTTCACCTCGGCGGTAAGTGCCACGAGGAACCTCCTTCTGAAAGTCTGTCAGGTGTGATGCGCGAGATCAGCGTAGCCGCGTCACTCGCGGCCGAGATCCCGATGCTTGACGCTGACGGCCACGCCGGGAAGACTGCGCAACAGGGTGGCGAGCTCTTCGGCGACGGCCACCGAGCGGTGCTTTCCCCCCGTGCATCCAATGGCGATCGTAGCGTGTCGCTTGTTCTCCCGCTGGTAGCCGGCGAAGACCGGGGCCATCGCTGCCGCGTAGCTCGCGACGAACTCGGCGGCGCCCGGCTGGCTGAGCACGTAGTCGCTGACCTTCTGGTCGCGCCCAGTGAGCGCTTTGAGTTCCGGATCCCAGAACGGGTTGGGGAGGAAACGCGCGTCCGCAACGAGGTCGGCATCGGTGGGAACGCCGTACTTGAAGCCGAAGCTCATCACTGTGACACGGAGGCCGGCCGCGTTCTCCTCAGAGAACTTCTCGGTGATCGTGGTCGCGAGCTGATGGATGTTGAGCTCGGACGTATCGATTACGACGTCGCTCGACTCCCGGATCTCCGCCATGCGGGATCGCTCCTCGGCGATGCCATCGAGGAGGGTTCCATCACCCTGAAGCGGGTGCGGACGACGCACCTGTTCGAAACGGCGCACCAGCGTCGCATCCGTCGCGTCGAGGAACAGCACTCGCACCATGGCGTTGTCGCGCAGCAACTCGATCGCCTGCTGAACGTCTGAGAAGAGCTTGCCGCCGCGCACGTCCACGATCGCCGCGATGCGCGGAAGCGAATTGCCGGCGTGCTGGGCCAGTTCCACGAGCGGCCGCAGCATCTGGGGCGGCAGGTTGTCGACGACGTACCAGCCGAGATCCTCGAGCGCGTTGCCAACCGTGGAGCGTCCGGCACCGGACATGCCGGTGACAATCAGCATCTCCTGGGTGGTTGGCTCGATCATCGGTTCCAGACTACCGGAGCAGCGCTCAGGAGTTGCTGCCAGGTAGGGCCATCACAAGCATGCTCTCAGGAACGCAAACGCTCGACGACGACCTGCGCCAGCACGGGCCCGATGCCCCGCACCTCGGCGACTGCCGCGGCGTCGGCGGTCTTCAGCCTCGACACCGAGCCGAAGTGCTTGAGCAGCTCCTTCACGCGCGAGGGTCCTAGGCCGGGAACGTCGGCGAGCACGGTCTGAATGTCGTTGCGTCGCTTCTGTCGTTGGTAGCTGATTGCGAACCGGTGCGCCTCATCACGTATGCGCTGGATCAGGAAGAGCGCGTCGCTGTTGCGCGGAAGGATCACGGGGTAGTCCGAATCGGGCAGCCAGATCTCTTCGAGTCGCTTCGCAATGCCCGCCAACCGGATGCCCGTGACCCCGGCCTCGTCCAGAGCACGCTGCGCGGCCGCGACCTGCGGCTGCCCGCCGTCGACGATCAGCAGCTGTGGTGGGTAGGAGAACTTCTTCTTCCTGGGCGCGCCCTCATCGTCGTCGACCTCGGGCTGCCTGAGGTAGGCGAGTCGGCGGGTCAGCACCTGATGGATCGACTCGGTGTCGTCGGATGACTCGGGGATGCTGAACCGTCGGTACTGATCCTTGCGCGGCAGCCCGTCTTCGAACACGACCATCGACGCGACGATATTGGTGCCGCTCAGGTGGGAGACGTCGAAGCACTCCATGCGCAGCGGCGCCTCATCCATGCCCAGGGCCTCCTGGATGTCGGAGAGCGCCTGTGAGCGCGCGACGAAGTCCGCCGACCTGCGCGACTTGTAGAGCACCAGTGCGTTCATCGCGTTCTGCGCAACAGTCTGTGCCAGCGCGGCCTTGTCGCCGCGGCGGGCGACCTTGAGTTCGACCCGTGTTCCGGCACTCGGGTCGCGGAGGGCGCCGAGCCACTGCTCGAGCGCGGGCGCGTCGTCGGGCAGCGCGGGCACGAAAATGTCCCGCGGCGGTGTCGCATCCTCATATGCGTTCTGCAGAACCGACTCGACGAGGTCGGGCAGCTCGACATCCAGTTCCTTGTCGACGACCCAGCCGCGCACGCCTCGGATGCGTCCGCCGCGCACGATGAACTGCTGCACCGCGGCTGCGAGCTCGTCGTGCGCGATGCCGAAGAGATCGGCGTCGACGGCGTCATCCAGCACAACCGCGTTCTTGGCGAGCGCGGTCTCCATCGCCGCGATCTGATCGCGGTAGCGAGCGGCCAACTCGTACTCCTGAGCCTGGGCGGCTTCGCGCATCCTGCGAGTGATCGTCGTCACGTACCGCGAGTCGTTGCCGCCCATGAAGCTCGCGAAGTCGAGGGCGATGGACTTGTGCTCCTCGAGCGTGACGCGGGCCACGCACGGGGCCGCGCACTTGCCGATGTCACCGAGCAGGCACGGACGGCCCGTTTGCTGGGCGCGCTTGTAGGTGGCGTCCGAGCAGCTGCGCATCGGGAAGGCCTTGAGCATGATGTCGACCGTCTCGCGAATCGCCCACGCTCGCGAGTACGGGCCGAAGTAACGGGCGTTCGGGATGCTGCGGTTGCGGGTGACGAGCACCCGCGGCACGGGATCACCCAGCGTGATGGCCAGGTAGGGGTAGCTCTTGTCGTCCTTGTACTGCACGTTGAAGGGCGGGTCGAACTCCTTGATCCAGGTGTACTCGAGCTGCAGCGCCTCGAAGTCGTTGCCCACGACAGTCCACTCCACCGAGGTGGCGGTCTGAACCATCTTGCGGGTGCGGTCGTGCAGGGTGCTCAGGGGGGCGAAGTAGTTGCTGAGGCGGGCGCGGAGGTTCTTGGCCTTGCCCACGTACAGCACTCGGGACGTGGCATCCCGGAACCGATAGACGCCCGGCTGGGTCGGGATCTCACCCGCCTTCGGGCGCCAGCTGACCGTCTGCGCCATGCGTTGCCGCTCGCTAGGCGCGAGCGCCCTCCAGCGTCTCCTTGAGGAAGATGCCGGTGTGGCTGCCCTTGACCTTGGCCAGCTGCTCAGGGGTGCCGATCGAGAGCACCTCTCCCCCGCCAGCCCCACCTTCGGGCCCGAGGTCGATGAGCCAGTCGGCCGACTTGATCACGTCGAGGTTGTGTTCGATCACGATCACCGTGTTGCCCTTGTCGACGAGGCCGTTGAGCACGGCGAGGAGCTTGCGCACGTCCTCGAAGTGGAGGCCGGTCGTCGGCTCGTCGAGCACGTAGATGCTGCGGCCCATCGACCGTCGCTGCAGCTCGGTGGCGAGCTTGACGCGCTGAGCCTCGCCGCCCGACAGGGTCGTCGCGCTCTGGCCGAGCCGCACATAGCCGAGCCCGACCTCCTCCAGTGTCTTCAGGAATCGATGGATGGCCGAGATGGCCTCGAAGAACTCCGCGGCCTCGCTGATCGGCATGTCCAGCACCTCGGCGATGTTCTTGCCCTTGTACTTCACGGCGAGGGTGTCGCGGTTGTAGCGTGCTCCCCCGCAGACCTCGCAGGCGACGTAGACGTCGGGCAGGAAGTTCATCTCGATCTTGATGGTGCCGTCGCCGGCGCAGTTCTCGCAGCGACCGCCCTTGACGTTGAAGCTGAACCGGCCCGGAAGATAGCCGCGGGCCTTCGCGTCGGCCGTCTCCGAGAACAGCGTGCGGATCTTGTCGAACACGCCCGTGTAGGTCGCGGGATTCGACCGGGGGGTGCGCCCGATGGGCGCCTGGTCGACGTGAACGACCTTGTCGAGGTCGTCGAGTCCGGTAACGCGAGTGTGCTTGCCGGGGATCTGACGGGCGCCGTTGAGCTCGTTGGCGAGCACCTTGTAGAGGATGTCGTTGACGAGACTCGACTTGCCCGACCCGCTGACACCGGTGACCGCGGTGAACACGCCGAGCGGGAACTCGACTGTGACGTTCTTGAGGTTGTTGGCGCGAGCGCCCTCGACAATCACCTTGCGGCCCGCATCGACCGGCCGGCGCTTCTGGGGCGTCTCGATGCGTTTGCGGCCCGCGAGGTAGTCGCCCGTGATCGAGTTGGTGTTGGCAAGCAGCTGCTCGTACGACCCTGAATGCACCACCTCGCCGCCGTGCTCTCCGGCCCCGGGTCCGATATCCACGATCCAGTCGGCCGTGCGGATGGTGTCCTCGTCGTGCTCGACCACGATGAGGGTGTTGCCGAGGTTCTTGAGCTTGACCAGGGTCTCGATGAGGCGCCGGTTGTCCCGCTGGTGCAGGCCGATGCTGGGCTCGTCGAGCACGTACAGCACGCCCGTGAGTCCCGAGCCGATCTGGGTGGCCAAGCGGATGCGCTGCGCCTCCCCACCGCTGAGGGTTGCCGCCGCGCGCGACAGGTCCAGGTAGCTCAGGCCGACCTCGATGAGGAACTCGAGCCGCAGCCGGATCTCGCGCAGCACCTGTGCCGCGATCCGCGCGTCGCGGGACGAGAGCTCGAGCTCCTTCATGAACGCGTGCGCGTTGACGAGACTCAGCTCGCAGATGTCGGAGATGCTGCGATTTGCCACCGTCACGGCGAGCACCTCGGGCTTGAGACGCTTGCCGTCGCAGACCGGGCAGTTCACCTCGCGCAGGTAGCTGGCGAACCGCTGGCGCTGCACATCGGTCTCGGCCTCGAGGTACTTGCGCTCGATGTAGGGCACTACGCCCTCGAACCCGGTGGAGTACTTCATCTCGCGGCCGTAGCGGTTCTTCCACTTCACGGTCACCTGGAAGTTGTTGCCCTTGAGGATCGCCTGCTGCACCTCGTCGCTCAGATCTCCCCACGGCGTGTCGAGGGAGAAGTCGAGGTCGCGGGAGAGCCCGTCGAGCAGCTTCTCGAAGTAGTTGAACAGACCCTTGCCCGAGTTGGTCCACGGCAGGATCGCCCCGTCGGCCAGGCTCACTGACTGGTCGGCGATCAGCAGGTCGGCATCCACCGACATCCGCGTGCCGAGGCCCGAGCACTCGGGACATGCACCGAACGGTGCGTTGAACGAGAACGTGCGCGGTTCGATCTCGGTGAGCTGGAGCGGGTGGTTGTTGGGGCAGGAGAGCTTCTCGGAGAACGTGCGCCACGCGGCATCCCCGGTCTCGTCGACGAAGTTGATGGAGACCAGCCCGTCGGTCAGACGCAGCGCCGTCTCGAGCGAGTCGGTGAGGCGCGTGAGGATGTCGTCGCCAGCGACGAGCCGGTCGACGACCACGGAGATGTCGTGCTTGTAGGACTTCTTGAGCACGGGCGGCTCGCTCAGCTGGATCTGCTCGCCGTCGACGATCGCACGGGAGTAGCCGCTCGACGCGAGCTCCTTGAAGAGGTCGACGAACTCGCCCTTCTTCTGGCTGATCACGGGGCTGACGATCTGGTACCGGGTTCCCGGCTCGAGGGTCATGAGCTGGTCGGCGATCTGCTGCACGGTCTGACGCTCGATCTTCTCGCCGCAGACCGGGCAGTGCGGCACTCCGATGCGAGCCCACAGCAGACGCATGTAGTCGTAGATCTCGGTGATGGTGCCCACCGTCGACCGCGGGTTGCGGTTGGTCGACTTCTGGTCGATCGACACTGCAGGGCTCAGGCCCTCGATGAAGTCAACGTCCGGCCGGTCCACCTGCCCGAGGAACTGGCGGGCGTACGCCGAGAGCGACTCGACGTAGCGCCTTTGGCCTTCGGCGAAGATCGTGTCGAAGGCGAGGCTGGACTTGCCCGAACCCGACAGTCCGGTGAAGACCACGAGCGAGTCGCGGGGAATGTCGAGGTCGACGTTCTTGAGATTGTGCACGCGCGCACCGCGCACGCTCAGAGTTCCGTGGGGCGGGGCCTTGCGGGAGATGGCGGCGAGCATCTCGACCTCGTCGAGCTCCTCGGTTGGGTTCACCTCTGCAATAGACACTCTCTATATTCTACGGAGGCCACCGACATCGGATGCCCGTGCTCGCTGTGAGCGCAGCGACCCTCGTCGAATCAGCGCAGGTGCCCCGCCTGCTCCATCTGCCGCAGCTCCTTCTTGAGGTCGGACACTTCGTCGCGCAGCCGAGCAGCGAGCTCGAACTTGAGCTCGGCAGCGGCCTGCAGCATCTGCTCGTTGAGGTCGGCGATGATCGCCTCGAGGTTGTTGCCGCCCTGGGCCGCGAGACCCTCGCGCTTGAGATTGGGCGTGGGTGCGCGCTTGCGGCTCGCGTCGCCCTTGCCTGCGAGCACGGCAGCCGTGTCGCTCGACTCCCGCATGATCTGGTCGGTGATGTCGGCGATCTTCTTGCGCAGAGGCTGCGGGTCGATGCCGCGCTCCTCGTTGTAGGCGACCTGCTTCTCGCGGCGGCGGGTCGTCTCCTCGATGGCCTTCGCCATCGAATCCGTCATCACGTCGGCGTACATGTGGACTTCACCCGACACGTTGCGAGCGGCTCGACCGATGGTCTGGATGAGCGAGGTGCCCGAGCGCAGGAAGCCCTCCTTGTCGGCGTCGAGGATCGCCACGAGCGACACCTCGGGCAGGTCGAGGCCCTCGCGAAGGAGGTTGATGCCCACCAGCACGTCGTACACGCCCTGGCGAAGTTCGGTCAGCAGTTCGACGCGGCGGAGCGTGTCGACGTCTGAGTGCAGATACCGCACGCGCACGCCGTGCTCCCCGAGGAATTCGGTGAGCTCCTCGGCCATCTTCTTCGTGAGTGTCGTGACAAGCACGCGCTCGTCGCGGTCGACTCGGAGTCGGATCTGCTCCAGCAGGTCGTCGATCTGGCCCTTGGACGGCTTCACGACGATCTGTGGGTCGACGAGCCCCGTGGGGCGGATGACCTGCTCGACGATCGAGTCGGTGATGCCGAGTTCGTACTTACCGGGCGTGGCCGACAGGTAGACCTTCTGACCGACGCGCTGCAGGAACTCCTCCCACTTGAGCGGCCGGTTGTCCATGGCGCTCGGCAGGCGGAAACCGTGCTCGACGAGCGTGCGCTTGCGCGAGGCATCCCCCTCGTACATCGCACCGATCTGCGGAACGGTCACATGCGACTCGTCGATGACCACGAGGAAGTCCTCGGGGAAGTAGTCGAGCAGACAGTGCGGAGCCTCCCCCTGCGCCCGACCGTCCATGTGGCGCGAGTAGTTCTCGATGCCGTTGCAGAAGCCGATCTGCTCCATCATCTCGATGTCGAAGGTGGTGCGCATGCGCAGCCGCTGGGCCTCCAGCAGCTTGCCCTGACGCTCGAACTCCTGCAGACGCTCGGCTAGCTCCTCCTGGATCGTGCCGATCGCGCGCTGGATGGTCTGCGGGCTCGCAGCGTAGTGAGTGCCCGGAAACACCGAGACGGCGTCCATCGCCCGCACGACCTCGCCCGTCAGAGGGTGCAGAGCGTAGATGGCCTCGACCTCGTCACCGAACATCTCGATGCGGATCGCGAGCTCCTCGTACACCGGGATGATCTCGATCGTGTCGCCGCGCACACGGAAGGTGCCGCGCGAGAAGTCGTAGTCGTTGCGCTGGTACTGCATCGACACGAACTTGCGGATGAGCGTCTCACGGTCGATGCGCATGCCCACCTGCACCGCCATCATCGCGTCGAGGTACGAGTCGGCAGCGCCGAGGCCGTAGATGCACGACACCGTCGACACCACCACGACGTCGCGTCGGCTCAGGAGCGAATTGGTGGTCGAATGGCGCAAGCGCTCCACCTCGGCGTTGATCGAGGAGTCCTTCTCGATGAAGGTGTCTGTCTGGGGAATGTACGCCTCGGGCTGGTAGTAGTCGTAGTACGAGACGAAGTACTCGACCGCATTGTTGGGCATCAGATCGCGGAATTCGTTCGCGAGCTGTGCCGCGAGAGTCTTGTTGTGCGACAGAACGAGGGTCGGCCGTTGCACCTGCTCGATCAACCAGGCGGTGGTCGCCGACTTGCCCGTTCCGGTCGCACCGAGCAGAACAACATCGGTCTCGCCGGCATTGATGCGGTGCGCCAACTCGGCGATCGCCTGCGGCTGGTCACCGCTGGGGACATACTCGCTCACGACCTCGAAGGGCCGGACCGATCGCGTGGGCTGCATGCATCCAGCTTAGGCACGCCTACTGACAACTAGTCCGGTTGTGCGCTCACAGCGGAGGCAGCTGCCATCTCCCACAGCTCGTCAGCCTGATGCAGGGTCTCCTCGAGGGTGCCGTTGCTGTCGATGACCACGTCGGCTATTGCGAGGCGCTCGGTGTCACTGGCCTGCGAGTTGAGACGATGGGTGGCCTCCTCGCGGGTCATGCCGCGCAGCTCGATCATGCGCTTGATACGTGCATCCCGGTTGGCGTGCACGACAACGATGAGGTCGAACCGCATCGGTCGATCTGCGGATGCCTCGGCCAGCAGCGGCACGTCATACACGACGACAGCGTGGGGATCCGCCGCGGCCGCCTCGTCGAACAGTTGCTTCGCGCGCTTCCACACCGCCGGATGGGTGATGGAGTTGAGAAGCGCGCGCTTCTCGGGGTCCGGGAAGATGATCGCACCCAGCGCCGGGCGATCGAGCGATCCGTCAGGTGCGATGACCTGCGGTCCGAAGGCACGCTCGATCGCAGCGAGACCCTCCGTGCCGGGTTCGACGACCTCGCGCGCGAGCGCATCGGCATCCACGTGAACCGCGCCGTGCTCGGCGAGCCGCTTCGCAACGACCGACTTGCCCGAGGCAATTCCGCCGGTCAGCCCGATCAGGTACATGCAGCAATGCTAGCCTCGGCACTAGATCGAGAGGATTCGTCGATGGAGTTTCTGACGGGAACCGGTCTCGCCGTCGCGGCAGGCCTCAACGCCTACATTCCACTTCTCATTCTCGGACTCGCGGGTCGATTCCTGGATTTCGTCGATCTGCCGGCCAACTGGGCCTGGCTCGAGAATCCCTGGGTCCTCGGAATCCTCGGTGTGCTCCTCGTGGTGGAGATCGTCGCCGATAAGATTCCCGCGGTCGACTCCATCAACGACCTCCTCCAGACCGTCGTGCGGCCCGTCGCGGGCGGAATCGCCTTTGGTACAGGGTCGGCGTCCGGCACGGCAGTGGTGACCGATCCCGCGGCCTTCTTCACGTCGGGGTCATGGGTACCCATCGCCATCGGGGTCGTGCTCGCGCTGGGCACCCACCTCACCAAGATGGCAGCCCGGCCGGTGCTGAACGTTGCGACCGCGGGGACGGCCGCCCCTGCGGTAAGCACCGCTGAGGACTTCGGCAGCGTCATCCTGAGCTTCGTGGCTCTGCTCTTCCCGCTGCTGGTGCTGGTAGCCATCGGTGGACTGGTGGTGGCGCTCGTCGCCGCTGTGCGTCGGGGTCGCCGCCGCAAGCGCGAGCGAGTGCAGGACACCTCACCCCTCTAACGCCGAACGGCCGGCCCCCGAGGGGAACCGGCCGTTCGTGTCGAATCACGCGGTGTCGAAACGACCCTACGAGTTGTTCGAGAGCTTCTCACGCAGCGCGGCAAGAGTCTCGTCGTCGGCGAGAGTTCCGCCACCGGTCGAGACCTCATCGCTGGAGAACGTGGATGCGCCGGCCGGCACATCGCTGATGTGGTCCTCCTCGAGGGCTGCAGCAGCGACCTGCTTCTTGTGCTGCTCCCAGCGAGCCTGAGCAGCGGCGTACTCCTGCTCCCACTTCTCGCGCTGGGCCTCGAAGCCTTCCTTCCACTCCTGGGTCTCCGGGTCGAAGCCGTCCGGGTACTTGTAGTTGCCCTGGTCGTCGTACTCGGTGAGCATTCCGTAGAGTGCCGGGTCGAACTCGGTGCCCTCGGGGTCGACGCCCTCGTTCGCCTGCTTCAGCGAGAGCGAGATGCGGCGGCGCTCGAGGTCGATGTCGATGACCTTGACGAAGACCTCGTCGCCGACCGACACGACCTGCTCAGCGAGCTCGACGTGCTTGCCGGACAGCTCGGAGATGTGCACGAGACCCTCGATGCCCTCGGCGACGCGAACGAACGCACCGAACGGAACGAGCTTCGTGACCTTTCCGGGAGCAACCTGACCGATCGCGTGAGTGCGGGCGAAGACCTGCCACGGGTCCTCCTGGGTGGCCTTGAGCGACAGCGACACGCGCTCGCGCTCGAGGTCGACCTCGAGGATCTCCACGGTGACCTCCTGGCCAACCTCGACGACCTCGGAGGCGTGCTCGATGTGCTTCCACGACAGCTCGGAGACGTGAACGAGACCGTCCACACCGCCGAGGTCGACGAACGCACCGAAGTTGACGATCGACGACACGACACCCTTGCGAACCTGGCCCTTGGCGAGGTTGTTGAGGAAGGTCGTGCGGCTCTCGCTCTGGGTCTGCTCGAGGAGGGCGCGGCGCGACAGAACGACGTTGTTGCGGTTCTTGTCGAGCTCGAGGATCTTGGCCTCGATCTCCTGGCCGAGGTACGGCGTGAGGTCGCGAACGCGGCGCAGCTCGATGAGCGACGCGGGCAGGAAGCCACGCAGGCCGATGTCCACGATGAGACCACCCTTGACGACCTCGATGACCGAACCGGTCACGATGCCATCGGCGTCCTTGATCTTCTCCACATCGCCCCATGCACGCTCGTACTGTGCGCGCTTCTTGGACAGGATGAGGCGACCCTCCTTGTCCTCCTTCTGGAGAACGAGAGCCTCGACCAGGTCGCCGACCTTGACGACCTCGGTGGGGTCAACGTCGTGCTTGATGGAAAGTTCGCGAGAGGGGATGACACCCTCGGTCTTGTAACCGACGTCGAGGAGAACCTCGTCACGGTCGATCTTGACGACGGTGCCCTCGATGAGGTCTCCGTCGTTGAAGAACTTCAGCGTCTTTTCGACCGCGGCGAGAAAGTCTTCAGCAGATCCGATGTCATTGACGGCGACCTGCTTGGGCGCCTTGTCGGTCGTTACGATTGTCATGTAGTAGTTGCTCCGATAGGGACAGGGTTGGGCCACTGGCGGGTGGTGCTGGGTGGTGATTCTGGTTCGAATCTCGCCAGAGGCAGGCGAATAGACGTCACAAATGCGACATTCCAGCTTAGCGCCTGCGAGAGCTGAGTACCAGTTCGCGATTCTTCGCTACAGGTGCAGTTGCCCGTCGCGCGAAGATGACCAGCCGCTGCGCCTGGAAGCTCAGCACGTACAACGTCACGTCGGTGACGATCTTGGCTGGTACGAGCCCCACTCCCAGGGCGGACAGTGCGGTCAGCATCAGGTATCCGGCGACCACGATCGCCAGGGCCAGGGCCAGATAGCGCAGCGCATGCGACCGGACCGTCGTCGCCCGCGATCGGAAGACGAGGTAGCGGTTGACGAGGAAATTGACCGTGCCGCTCACCGCCCTGGCCCCCACGACGGCGATGAGCAGTGACCCCGTCAGAGCGAAGATCACCTGCAGCGCGGCGAGATCGAGGAGGAACGCTCCGAACGATGACACACCGAATGCCATCAGCGGTCGCAGCACGCGCACCGAGTCGACGACGGGGCGGAAGTGGGACGAGGCGTTGTTGCGCAGGTACACGGTGGCCACCTCGACCTCGATCACGGGGATGCCTGTGGCCGCGGCATCCAGAAGCAGATTGAGTTCGTACTCGAATCGGTCGCCGGTGATCGAGAGCATCCACCCCAGCAGGTGCGGCGGGTACCCCCGAAGCCCCGTCTGAGTGTCGTGCACCCGAACCCCGGCGACGGCTCTGAACGCGAGCCGGGAGACGGCGTTGCCCAGCCTGCTGCGCACGGGCACGTCGCCGATGAACCGACGCCCGCCCAGGATGATCGCGCCCTCCGCCTCCTCGGCGCGGTGGGCGACCCGCAGAATGTCGTCAACGCGGTGCTGTCCATCACTGTCGGCGCAGACCACCACCTCCCCGGGGAACTGCTCCACGATGTGCGCAATCCCCGTGCGCAGGGCGAATCCCTTTCCTCGGTTCGCTGAATAGGAGATCACGGATGCCCCGGCGCGCCGAGCCGCGTCGAACTCCCCCGCGTAGGCGGCACCGCTGCCGTCGTCGACCACCACCACGTGGGGCTCGGACTCTGACGCGCGCAGATCACGCACCAGTTGCGAGAGCGTTCCGCCGGGCTCGTAGGCGGGGATGAGCACGATCATCGGTCAGCCGCCGATGTAGAGGATGTCGGAGGTGCCTCGCTCGGTGCCGGTTCCCAGGGGGTTGTTCACCAGCGAACCGTTGAAGTACATCGTCGACGACCCGCCGCCGTCGAGGTTGTAGGCGGTCGTCGCACCGAGGCCGAGCATGATGTCTGCGAGGCCGGTGAGGGTCACTCCCTTGCTGTAGCCGGGGCTTCGACCGTCGACCACCACGAACACCAGATGGTTGTCGTCGATCACTCCGACCGCGGTGCGCGGCTGGTCGCCCTGAATCGAGTGGTTGCCGAAGTTGGTATCGACCTCGACCGACTCAATGCCGTCGACGGGCTCGCCGTCCGCGATGATCGCGGGACCGAAGGAGAGAGTGTTCCACACGTCGGCGTCCAGCAATTCCTGGGCCGTCGTGGCGGTCTCGTCGTACACCTCGACGTGGCCGTCGAGGTAGAAGGCGAGTCCGGTTCTCGCACCGGAGTCTCGATAGATCACCCCGTTGCGGATGATGATTCCGGTGTCGCGGAACCCGTAGTAGTCGCCGTTGATGGCGAACACGGCCCCGTTGTCCTCGGCTATCGCCGACGGGTTCTCCACGATGTTCTCGCCGAAGCTGTTCTGGGCGAATGCGCTGCGCAAGGCAGTGGCATCCGTCAGCTGCACGTCGGCGACGTAGTAGGTGACCGTGTCAGTGCCGGAGCCGGTCACCACCGTCGAGATCGAGATGCTCGCGGTATCGGACTGATAGGTGGTCGCCGTGGTCACTGCCTCGGACGTTGCGTCGACCGTGGCGACGGTGGAGTTCTCGGCTTCGTAGGCCGCCACATCCGTGATCTCGACGTGCTGGATGACGAAGCGGTCGAGCGCCCAGGCGGCCCCCGCGCCAGCCGGGAGAACGAGTGCCAGTGAGAGTGCAGCGGCGACTATGGCGCGCTTGCGGGTGAGTTTCTCAGCCATGCTCCATGGGTACGCGCCGACGATATGCGTGCGGCAAGCCGCCCATGCGTGGGGCCTGTGCGCTCCCTATGGCTGAGCTATGAAGAGTGAGCCAGTACGCCGCGCATGTAGTCGAACTCGGTGTCGTAGACGTGAGCCGACTTGATGACGAACGTGAGGCTGCCCACATCGAGGCCGAGTGCCGATGCCACCTCCTGCTGGATGGCGGCGAGTTGCACGAGGTTGCCGTACCCCTTCGACCCGAAGTCGATGCTGTGCGCGTAGACCACCAGTTCGAGGCTGTCAGCCGGCACCCAGAAGTCGAGCATGCTCACGCACGGAATGTACGTGGTGTCGATCAGCGGTTCGAAGGTCGTGATGGTGGCTGATCGCGACTGCGGGTCGGCGCGCAGACGCGCGATGACCCACTCCACCTGGTCACGTCCGACGCCTCCGTAGTCGCGGAGCCGGCTCGCGTAGCTGCGGGCGTCGCCCAACTCGGCCACAAGGCTACGGTCGAGGAAGTTCGCACGCATCCAGGCCAACCGCTCGGGATCCGCATTGCGGGCGATCAGCTCGTCGTCGGGGTCGGGATGGGCGACCTCGAGAGTCACCTGAGCGACTTCGAGGATGGGGCGACCGTCATAGGTGGCAGGGCTGCCCTGCGCCATGATGTGCGCAGCGATCTCCAGCCACGCGCGACCGATCGTCGGCGCCTCGACGAGATGACTCACTTCAGCAGGGCCGCCCTGAGAGTGTCGAGACCCACCCCGCCGACGTCGAGAGCCTTGCGGTGGAACTCCTTGATGTCGAAGGACTCCCCCTCGGCAGCCTTGTAGGCATCGCGGATCTGCTCCCAGATGCGCTGCCCCACCTTGTACGACGGTGCCTGTCCGGGCCATCCGAAGTAGCGGTTGACCTCGAATCGCACGAACTGGGCGTTCATGTTGACGTTCTTCGACATGAAGTCGAGCGCGTAGTCCCAGTCCCACTGGCCAGTGCCGTCGAGCTTCGGCTTGCCGAGGTGCACTCCGATGTCGAGCACGACGCGGGCCGCGCGCATGCGCTGACCGTCGAGCATCCCCAGACGGTCTCCCGGATCGTCGAGGTAGCCGAGTTCCTCCATGAGCCGTTCGGCGTACAGCGCCCACCCCTCGGCGTGTCCGGAGGTGCCGGCGAGCTGGCGGCGGTAAGTGTTGAGCTTGGCCCGGTTGTAGACGGCCTGACCGAGCTGGAGGTGGTGGCCGGGAACTCCCTCGTGGTAGACGGTCGTCGTCTCGCGCCAGGTGTTGAACTCGGTCACACCCTCGGGCACCGACCACCACATGCGACCCGGCCGCGAGAAGTCATCGCTGGGGCTCGTGTAGTAGATGCCACCCTCCTGCGTGGGCGCGATCATGCACTCGAGTCGCTTGATCGGGTCGGGGATGTCGAAGTGGCTCGCCGACAGTTCCGAGACAGCGCGATCGCTGAGCTGCTGCATCCACTCCTGAAGCGCCTTCGTGCCGTGCAGCTTGCGCGTCGGGTCACCGTCGAGGATCTCGATCGCTTCGGCGACGGATGCCCCGGGCTTGATCTCGTTGGCGATCGCCTCCTGCTCGGCGGCCATCCGCGCCAACTCCTCGATCCCCCACTCGTAGGTCTCGTCGAGGTCGATCTTCGCCCCCAGGAACCGTCGCGACTGGAGCGCGTAGATCTCGCGCCCCACGCCGTCCTGTTCCTGCGCCGCGGGAAGGAGTTCGTCGGTGAGGAACGCCGCGAGCTTCTCGTACGCCGCCGCAGAAACCATGGCGCCCTTCGCGAGATCGGCCTTCAAGGACTCCGGTACCGGCTGATCGTCGGCCAGCGAGGCAGCCCCGGTGAAGTTGTGGAAGAAACCGTCGCCCGCTCCGTGCTTGCGAGCCTGATCGATCACCTCGCGCACCTGCCGCTTCGCGGGCGTCACGCCGTTGGCGATGCCGAGGCGCAGCGTCTCGATGTAGCCGTCCACTGCCTTCGGCAGATTGGAGAGACGGCCGGCGATATCCGCCCAGTTGCCCTCGGTCTCCGTCGGCATCAGGTCGAGGATGTCCCGGATGCCCTGGGCCGGTGACGCGATCACGTTGACGTCGCGCATCCACAGGCCCGCGGCATCCGCTTCGAGATCGAGCGTCAGTTCATTGGTCAGATCCGTCTTGGTGACCCAGTCGACGTCGTCGACTACCGCCGCGCTCTCGAGCTTGGCGAGCACTCCGCGAGCAGCCGAGATGACCTTCGCGTGGCCCTCCGGCGACAGATCCTCGTACTCGTCGAGCTTGCCCGGAATACCGATCCACGTGGCGACCGCGGGGTCGAGTTCTGCGAGTGTGGTGACCCAGTCCTCGGCGATCTGGTCGATCTCGGTAGGAGTGCGCGCGTCATCGGTGCTCATGAATCGAGCATATGCGACGGTGTCTACTGCTTGTCTAGGTCCATCGACAACACCTCGACGAGGGTGTCGAGCGCGGCGTCAGCGCCATCACCGTCAGCGCTGAGGGTGACCGTCTCACCGTGACTGATGCCCAGGGAGAGCACTCCGAGGATGCTGGCCGCGTTGACGCTCTTGCCTGCGGCGGAGGTCAGTGTGATGAGAACGCCCGCCTTGGCCGCGGCCTGGGCGAAGAGGGATGCTGGACGGGCGTGCAATCCGACACTGGATGCGACGGTGACTGTTCTCTCGGTCATGACTCTCCTTGAAGGTTGGCGCTACTGCTCAATGGTGACGGTGATTGGCGCCCCTTGCCGTACAGAGCGGCGGGCTCAGTGGGCCGCGGCATCCCAGTTCGGGCCGGTGCCGATCTGAACGTCGAGCGGAACCCGCAACTCCGCTGCGCCCGCCATTCGAGTGCGCACGATCGAGCTGAGGTCGTCGAGCTCCCCCGGCGCCACCTCGAAGACCAACTCGTCGTGGACCTGGAGGAGCATGCGGGAGCTCATGCCCCGCATGTCCCGATCGATCTCGATCATCGCCCGCTTGAGGATGTCCGCCGCAGTGCCCTGGATCGGCGAGTTGAGCGCCTGCCGCGCCGCATTCTCGCGCAAGACCCGGTTCGACGACGACAGGTCGCCGAACGGACGGCGGCGACCGAAGATCGTCGTCGTGTATCCGTCAACCTTCGCCTGCTCGACGACGTTGCGCAGGTACTCGCGCACGGCACCGAAGCGAGCGAAGTAGTCCGCCATGAGCTCCTTGGCCTCGCTGGTCTCGATGCGCAGCTGCTTGCTGAGTCCGAACGCGCTGAGTCCGTAGGCGAGACCGTACGACATCGCCTTGACCTTCGTGCGCATGGTGGGGGTCACATCTGCCGGCGCCACTCCGAAAATGCGCGCACCGACGAAGCGATGCAGGTCCTCGCCCTCGTTGAAGGCCGAGATCAGCCCCTCGTCGCCTGAGAGGTGCGCCATGATGCGCATCTCGATCTGGGAGTAGTCAGCGGTCAGGAGGGTTTCGAATCCCTCGCCGGCTTCGAAGGCCGACCTGATCTCGCGCCCGATCTCGGTCTTGACCGGCACGTTCTGCAGGTTCGGGTCATTGGAGGCGATGCGGCCGGTGCTCGAACCCGCCTGCTCGTAGGTGGTGTGCACCCGGCCGCCGGCATCCACGGCCTTGTCGATGGACGCGATGATCTGCATCAGCTTGGTGGCGTCGCGGTGCTGCAGCAGGAGGTCGAGGAAGGGGTGCGGGTTGAGCTCCTGCAGGTCGGCGAGGCTCGCGGCATCCGTCGAGAACCCGGTCTTGTTCGATCGGGTCTTGGGCATGCCCAACTGGTCGAACAGCACCTCCTGGAGTTGCTTGGGGCTGCCCAGGTTGATCTCGCGGCCGATCTCGGTGAACGCGCGCTGAGCAACGTCTGCCGCCGTCTGGCCCAGTGAGGATGTCAGTCGCCCGAGTATCTCGCGGTTGACGGTGATGCCCGTGAGCTCCATCGTGGCGAGCACGGGAACCAGGGGCATTTCGATCGTCTCGAGAACGTCGAGTGATCCGGCGTCGAGTTTCTCAGACAGGTAGGCCGATAGGCGCAGCGAGTACCAGGCCTCGGTGGCCGGGCTGGCGGGCTCTGTCTCCGGCACGAGCTGGTTTGGATCCGACTGCTGAAGCGTCTCTCCGAGGTAGTACTCGGTCTGCGACTCGAGAGTCTCTGCCTTCGACCCCGGCTTGAGAAGCCAGCCGGCGAGAATCGTGTCGTAGGCGATGCCCCGAACTACGAGACCGGACTGGCTGGCGATCTTCAGTTGCGCCTTGGAGCCGGTCATGACCTTGGGTGCGTCGCTGGCGAGCCACGACTCGAGTGCCACATAGTCCGGACGACCGGGAGCCCAGGGCACGTACGCGGTCTCGTCTGCCGCACCGATGCCGAAGCCGGTGACCTGTCCATTCGCGCTGGCGATCCGCAGTCCGAGCGCATTCTGGCCATTCCTGGATTGGTCGCTGAGCCACTTGCCGAGCTCCTCATCGACGAGCTTGCGGATCACCGGCACACCCGAGACGACGGGTGCAGCATCCGCGACGAAGTCGGCACCCTGCTCAGCGGCGGCGATCTTGAGCACCCGCTCCAGCAGAGTCTTGAACTGGAGCCGGTCGAACACCTCGCGCACAGCGACCGGATCGATGGGCTTGCGCAGCAGATCGGCCGGGCCGAACGGCAGATCCACATCGGTGACGAGGTGGTTCAGCTTGCGATTGCGGATGGCACGGTCCTTCTGCTCCCGCAGTTTCTCCCCCACGACGCCCGTGATCTCATCGGCGTGCTCGAGAACCCCATCAAGGCTGCCGTACGCGGTGATCCACTTCACTGCCGTCTTCTCACCGACCTTGTCGATGCCGATGAGGTTGTCGGATGTCTCCCCCACGAGCGCGGCGATGTCGGGGTACTGCTCCGGCTCGATGCCGTAGCGCTCGACGACGGCGGCGCGGTCGTAGCGCTTGAGCTCGGAGACTCCGCGCGCGTTCGGGTACAGCAGTGTCACGCCGGGCTTGACCATCTGGATGGCGTCCCGGTCGCCCGATACGACGAGAACCTCGTAACCCTCGGCTGCTCCGCGAGTCGCGAGCGTTGCGAGGATGTCGTCGGCCTCGTAGTCCTCCTTCGTGACCGTCCAGACGCCCATGGCCTTCAGTGCCTCTTCGAGAAGGGGAACCTGGCCGACGAACTCCTGCGGCGTCTCGCCGCGCGTGCCCTTGTACTCCGGGTACTCGCGGGTGCGGAAGGAGTATCGGGAGATGTCGAAGGCGACGGCCAGATGTGTCGGCTTCTCGTTCTGCAAGAGCAGGATGAGCATCGACAGGAAGCCGTGAATCGCATTGGTGTGCTGGCCGTCCCGCGTCGTGAAGCTGTCCAGCGGCAGCGCATAGAAGGCCCTGAAGGCGAGCGAGTGGCCGTCGATGACCAGAAGGGTAGGCTTTTCGGTGTCCGACACGGAGCCAGCCTAGCCGCGGCATCCGACAGACCTACGATCGATTGGCTGCCGAACGTGACCATCCTTCCTCCCGGACTCGACCCCGAACTCGTCGAACGTCTCACCGGCACCAACGGTGGCGAACTGACCACCAAGATGGGCGTGGAGTACGTCTCACTGTCGGCCGAGCACTCGGTGGCGCGGATGCCCGTGGAGGGCAACCGGCAGGTCGTCGGCATCCTGCACGGCGGCGCCCACGTGGTGCTGGGTGAGTCGCTCGGGTCCATCTCGTCGGCGATCCATGCCGGGCCGGGCCGCGTGGCTATGGGAATCGAGATCAACGCCACCCACAGTCGGGCGATCTCCGAGGGCTGGGTCACGGCGACCTGTGACGCTCTCGTTCTCGGCCGAACGCTCGCTACCCACGAGATCGTGATCAGAGACGACGAGGGCCGGCGGCTCTCCACGGTGCGGATGACCAACATCCTCCGAGACAAGAACTGATGTCGATCCCTGCCGACTGGATCGAGCACCGGCGGGGCGACGGTGAACAGCTCGGATGGATGCGACCGCTCGGCGGACATGCCCGCCACGCTGCGGCCCTACGTGGGCTAAGGCGGCTCGGACCCTACTTCTTCGCGCTGAGCTGCTCGATGATGGCCTGGGCCACGTCGTGCATCGTCAGGCGGCGATCCATCGACGCCTTCTGGATCCAGCGGAACGCCTCTGGCTCGGTGAGCCCCATCTTCTCGTTGAGCAGTCCCTTGGCGCGATCGACCAGCTTGCGGGTCTCGAACCGCTCCACCAGGTCGGCGACCTCGGCCTCCAGAGTGATGATCTGCGTGTACCGGCTGAGAGCGATCTCGATGGCGGGAAGCAGGTCGTTTGGCGTGAACGGCTTGACCACATAGGCGAGGGCTCCGGCCTCGCTCGCCCGCTCAACGAGCTCCTTCTGACTGAAGGCGGTCAGCAGCACGACGGGCGCGATGTGGTTCTTGCTGAGACGCTCGGCGGCGGAGATTCCGTCCAGCTGCGGCATCTTCACGTCCATGATGACGAGGTCAGGACGCAGCTCGGTGGCCAGCGCCACAGCGGTCTCACCGTCGGCGGCCTCGCCCACCACCTCGAAGCCGTTGTCGCGGAGGATCTCCACGATGTCCATGCGGATGAGGGACTCGTCCTCAGCAACGACGACTCGTCGTGGGACCGTCGTAGCGGCGTCCTGGTCTGTCACGTGAACGAGCCTACGGTATTCTCAAGATCGTTGTTGTGAGCCGGATTGGCGGAATGGCAGACGCAGGGCACTCAAAATGCTCCGCCCGGAAGGGTGTGCGGGTTCAAGTCCCGCATCCGGCACGAGCAAGAGGGGCGTCCCGTACGGGACGCCCCTCTTGTCATCGGTGCCGACTCAGTCCTGCCAGGCAGGAGCGGCGGCGTTGATCGCGTCACCGATGATGTGCACGCGCATGTCGTTCGTGGAACCGGAGATGCCGGGAGGGGATCCGGAGATGACCACGACCTTGTCACCGATCTCGGCGAGACCTTCACGCAGGAGCACCTCGTCGACCTGGCGGTACATCGCGTCTGTGTGATTCACGCGCTCCACGACGAACGACTCGATGCCCCAGATCAGCGCCATACGGCGACGGATGGCGGGGTCAGGCGTGAACGCCTTCATGGGAACGCGGAAGCGGAGCCGTGACATCCGTCGGGCGGCATCTCCGGACTCGGTGAACACGCACACGAACTTCGCGTCGACGAAGTCAGCGACCTCTGCAGCCGCCAGGGTGATCGCGCCACCCTGCGTGCGGGGCTTGGTGCCCAGCGGAGGGATGCGCTCGAGGCCGTGATCCTCGGTCGACGACACGATCCGGGCCATCGTCTGAACCGTGATGACCGGGTACTCCCCCACGCTGGTCTCGCCCGAGAGCATGACCGCGTCAGCTCCGTCGAGAATGGCGTTGGCGACATCCGAGGTCTCCGCCCGCGTCGGGACGGGGCTCGAGATCATCGACTCCAGCATCTGCGTGGCGACGATCACGGGCTTGGCCATGCGGCGGGCAAGTTCGACCGTGCGCTTCTGCACGATCGGCACCGCCTCGAGCGGAAGTTCGACGCCCAGATCGCCGCGAGCGACCATGATCGCATCGAACGCATCGATGATCGACTCGAGGTGATCGACGGCCTGAGGCTTCTCGATCTTGGCGATGACGGGAACCTTGCGTCCCTCCTCGGCCATGATCTCGTGCACCCGCACGATGTCCTCGGCATTGCGAACGAATGAGAGTGCGATGAGATCGGCGCCGAGCTTGAGCCCCCAGCGCAGGTCATCCTCATCCTTCTCCGACAGCGCCGGCACGTTGACGGCGACACCCGGGAGGTTGATGCCCTTGTTGTTGGAGACGGCACCGGCGACGACCACCTCGGTCGTCACGACCGGACCTTCGACGCCGACGACGCGCACCTTCACCTTGCCGTCGTCGATGAGCAGGAAGTCACCTGCGGCGACGTCATCGGGCAGGCCCTTGAAGGTGGTTCCGACGATCTCCTTGGTGCCGAGGATGTCCTCGGTCGTGATCTTGAAGATGTCACCGACCGCGAGCTCGTGCGGTCCGTTCGCGAACTTGCCGAGGCGGATCTTGGGACCCTGCAGGTCGACCATGACGGCGACCGCACGGCCCGAATCCTCGGCTGCCTTGCGCACGTTGGCGTAGACCTCCTCGTGCACGGCGTAGGAGCCGTGACTGAGGTTCATGCGGGCAACATCGACACCTGCATCGATGATGGCCCTGATGTTCTCGTAGCTCGACGTTGCTGGGCCGAGTGTTGCGACGATCTTGGCTCGTCTCATGTCTTCCTTCTGTGGTGGTACTGCTGTGGTGGTGGGAGAAGACTCGATGATCGAGCCCGTCGAGGTCAGATGGAGATGGCGTGATCCGTGGGCCGCACAGGGAAGGGCAGCTGGGTCTCACCCTCAAGGTACTTGTCTACGGCCGCGGCCGCAGCACGACCTTCGGCGATGGCCCAGACGATCAGCGACTGCCCGCGACCGGCATCGCCGGCGACGAAGACGCCCGACTCGCTGGTCTCGTACTGGCCATCGCGCTCGATGGTGCCCTTCTCGCCGAACGGAACCGGGAGCTGGTCCTCGAGAGTGCGGGCCTCCGGGCCCGTGAAGCCGAGGGCAAGAAGCACCAGATCCGCGGGAATCTCGCGCTCGGTGCCCGACTTCGGCACGCGCCGTCCATCCAGGTACTCGGTCTCGGCGACGCGGATGGCCCGCACCTCGCCGGCCTCGTTCGGAAGGAACTCGACGGTGGATGCGAGGTACACCCGCTCACCGCCCTCCTCGTGCGCCGAGGAGACCTCGAACAGAGTCGGGGCCATCGGCCAGGGCTGGTGCTCCGGCCGCTCGCTCGGCGGCTGGACGCCGATGGCGAGGTTGGTGACGGAGAAGGCGCCCTGTCGGTGGGCCGTGCCGATGCAGTCAGCGCCGGTGTCGCCGCCGCCCAGCACGACGACGTGCTTGCCCTCCGCCGTGATCTGGTTGGCGACGGCATCCCCCGCCCCTACCTTGTTGGCCTGCACGAGGTACTCCATCGCGAAGTGCACGCCCATGAGGTCACGACCCGGGATGGGCAGGTCGCGTGGCACGGTGGCTCCGGTGGCCACGATGACGGCGTCGTAGCGGGACTTCAGGTCGTCCCAAGTGATGTCGACGCCGATCTCGACGCCGGCCCGGAACCGGGTTCCCTCGGCCTGCATCTGGGCGAGCCTGGACTCGAGGTGCTTCTTCTCCATCTTGAAGTCGGGGATTCCGTACCGAAGCAGGCCGCCGATGCGGTCGTCGCGCTCGAATACCGCCACGGTGTGCCCTGCGCGGGTGAGCTGCTGCGCCGCAGCGAGCCCTGCGGGCCCGGATCCGACGACGGCGACGGTCTTGCCGGTAAGACGCTCGGGCGGGTGGGGTGTGACCCAGCCCTTGGCGAATGCCTCATCGATGATCGAGACCTCGACCTGCTTGATGGTGACAGCGGGCTGGTTGATGCCCAGCACGCACGCACTCTCGCACGGCGCGGGGCATAGCCGCCCCGTGAACTCCGGGAAGTTGTTGGTGGCGTGCAGGCGCTCGATGGCCTGTGCACCCTCGCCCCTCCAAGTCAGGTCGTTCCACTCGGGAATGAGGTTGCCCAACGGACAGCCCTGATGGCAGAACGGGATGCCGCAGTCCATGCAGCGACCCGCCTGGCGGCGAAGCTGTGCTGGGTCCTGCTGCTCGTAGACCTCTTTCCAGTCCATGAGCCGAAGCGAAACGGGGCGGCGCACGGGAGTCTCGCGCTCCTGCACCTTGAGGAAGCCCTTGGGGTCAGCCACCGGTCACCTCCATGATGCGGGACCACACGACGTCACCGTCAGGGTCGAGTCCTTCGTTGATGGCCGTCTCGCGCGTCTGCAGGACGGCGGCATAGTCGCGCGGCAGCACCTTGGTGAAGCGGGCGACCGCGGCATCCAGATCGTCGAGCATGCCCGCGGCGACGGTCGAGTCGGTCTCGGCGCGGTGGCGCTGCAGCAGGTCGCGCAGGATCTCGACGTCGGCGCTTCCCAGAGGCAGAAGCTCGAGTTCACCCGAGGAGAGTGACTCGGGGTTGACCCGCTCGGTCCTGAGATCGTAGATGTAGGCCGTGCCACCCGACATGCCGGCACCGAGATTGCGACCAGTGCCGCCGAGGATGACGGCCAGACCGCCGGTCATGTATTCCAGCGCGTGGTCGCCCACACCCTCGACGACCGCAGTCGCCCCGGAGTTGCGCACCAGGAAGCGTTCGCCCACGATGCCGCGGATGAACATGCTTCCCTGGGTGGCGCCGTACCCGATGACGTTGCCCGCGATCACGTTCTTCTCTGCCTTGAACAGGCTCGCGCGATGCGGCCGGATGACGATCTCACCACCGCAGAGGCCCTTGCCCACGTAGTCGTTGCTGTCGCCCTCGAGGCGCAGCGTGATGCCGGAGGGCATGAACGCGCCGAACGACTGGCCGGCGGTACCGGTCAAGCGCACCTCGATGGTGCCCGTGGGCAGGCCGTTCTCGCCGTGCCGGAGGGTGACCTCGTGGCCGAGCATGGTGCCGACGGCACGCTCGGTGTTGCGGATGGGCAGGTCGATGACGACCGGAGTGCCGTTGTCGAGCGCGTCGACACTCAGCTCGATGAGGTGGCGGTCAAAGTGCTTCTCGAGCTCGTGCTCCTGGCCGACCCGGTTGGTGCGCGGCTCGTCATCCGAGAACTCGGGTCCCACGAGGATCGGCGACAGGTCGAGCCCGTCAGCCTTCCAGTGCTGCACGGCACGGTCGACGTCGAGCAGTTCGTGGTGACCGATGGCCTCCTCGAGGGTGCGGAAGCCGAGCTCGGCAAGATACTCACGTACTTCCTGCGCAAGGAACTCGAAGAAGTTGACCACGAACTCGGGCTTTCCCGAGAATCGGGCGCGCAACTCGGGGTTCTGGGTGGCAACGCCGACCGGGCAGGTGTCGAGGTGGCACACCCGCATCAGGATGCAGCCGGACACGACCAGGGGCGCGGTCGCGAAACCGTACTCCTCCGCACCCAGCAGAGCGCCGATGATCACGTCGCGCCCGGTCTTCATCTGCCCGTCGACCTGCACGACCACGCGGTCGCGCATGCCGTTCAGCATGAGCGTCTGCTGGGTCTCGGCCAGGCCGAGCTCCCACGGCGTGCCCGCGTGCTTGAGCGAGTTCAACGGGCTTGCGCCCGTTCCGCCGTCGTGTCCGGAGACGAGTACGACGTCGGCCTTCGCCTTGGTCACACCCGCGGCCACGGCGCCGATGCCCGACTGGCTGACCAGCTTGACGTGCACACGGGCATCCGGATTCGAACGCTTGAGATCGAAGATGAGCTGCTTGAGGTCTTCGATCGAGTAGATGTCGTGGTGCGGAGGCGGCGAGATGAGGCCGACGCCGGCGGTGCCGTGTCGGGTTCTCGCGATCCACGGGTAGACCTTGCCTGCTGGCAGCTGGCCACCTTCGCCGGGCTTGGCGCCCTGCGCCATCTTGATCTGGATGTCGGTGGCGTGCGTCAGGTACATGCTCGTGACACCGAAGCGACCGGATGCCACCTGCTTGATCGCACTGCGCCGCTCGGGGTCGAGCAACCGCGCCACATCCTCGCCACCCTCGCCGGTGTTGGATCGGGCACCGAGCTGGTTCATGGCGATCGCCAGAGTCTCGTGCGCCTCCTGGCTGATCGAGCCGTAACTCATCGCACCGGTGTTGAAGCGCTTGACGATCGACTCTACGGACTCGACCTCGTCGATCGGGACCGGGCGGCGCTCGCCCGACCTGATCCGGAACAGACCCCGCAGGGTCATGAGGTTCTCCGCCTGATCATCGACGAGCTTCGTGTACTCGCGGAAGATGTCGTACCGACGCGCGCGAGTCGCGTGCTGCAGACGGAAGACGGTGTCGGGGTTGAAGAGGTGCGGAGGACCCTCGCGGCGCCACTGGTACTCCCCGCCAGTGGCGAGACGTTCGTGAACGCTCGTCGCGCCATCCTCGGGGTACGCCGAGGCGTGGCGCGCGGCACTCTCGGCCGCGATCACCTCCATGCCCACGCCGCCCAAGAGGCTCGAGGTACCGGTGAAGTACTGGTCGACGAACTCCTGCGACAGGCCGACGGCCTCGAAGGCCTGGGCGCCCGCGTAGGAACCGACAACGGAGATGCCCATCTTCGACATGATCTTCAGCACGCCCTTCCCGAGCGCCTTGATGATGTTCTTGACGGCCTTCTCCGGGGTTATCCCCTGGATCATGCCGCTGCGCACGAGCTCCTCGGCGGTCTCCATCGCGAGGTAGGGGTTGATAGCGGATGCGCCGTAGCCGACGAGCAGCGCGACGTGGTGCACCTCACGCACGTCGCCGGCCTCGACGATGAGGCCCACCTTCATGCGGTTCTCCTCACGAATGAGGTGGTGGTGCACTGTCGCGAGCATGAGCAGAGACGGGATCGGAGCGAGGTCCTTGTTGGAGTCGCGGTCGGAGAGCACGATGAACTCGGCACCATTGGCGATCGCCTCGTCGACCTCCTCGCACATCTTCGCGAGTCGCTTCTCCATCGCCTTCGGGCCCTTGTCGACACGATAGAGACCGCGAATCGTGGTCGACAGCTGGCTTCCGGCGCGCGGGTCGATGTGCTGGATCTTGGCGAGCTCGTCGTTGTCGATCACAGGGAACTCGAGAGAGACCTGCTTCGCATGCTCGGGAGTCGCGGTCAGGAGATTGCGCTCCGGACCGAGCCCGAGCCTCATGGAGGTGACCACCTCCTCGCGGATCGAGTCGAGCGGCGGGTTCGTCACCTGCGCGAACTGCTGCGTGAAGTAGTCGAACAGCAGGCGAGGGCGATCGCTGAGGATCGCGATCGGAGTGTCGGAACCCATTGCACCGAGAGGTTCGGCAGCGGTCTGCGCCATCGGGGTGATGAGGATTCGCACCTCCTCCTCGGTGTACCCGAAGGTGCGCTGGCGGCGCACGACCGAGGCCGGCGTGTGCACGATGTGCTCGCGCTCGGGCAGGTCTCCGAGGGCGATGCGGTTCTGTTCCAACCATTCGCCCCAGGGCTGGGATGCCGCGAGCTCGGCCTTGATCTCGTCGTCCTCGATGAGGCGACCCTCCGCCGTGTCGACGAGGAACATCTTGCCGGGGCGCAGGCGCCCCTTGCGCACCACCTTGCTCGGGTCGATGTCGAGCACGCCGATCTCACTCGCGAGCACGACGAGTCCGTCGTCCGTCACGAGGTAGCGCCCGGGGCGCAGGCCATTGCGGTCGAGCGTGGCGCCCACCAACGAGCCGTCGGTGAAGACCAGAGCGGCCGGTCCGTCCCACGGCTCCATGAGCATCGAGTGGTACTCGTAGAAGGCCTTGCGGGTCGGATCGATCTCCAGCTGGTTCTCGTAGGCCTCGGGAACCATCATCATCATGGCGTGCGGGAGGCTGCGGCCGGCCAGGTTGAGAAGCTCAACGACCTCGTCGAACGACGCCGAGTCGCTCGCGCCGGGGCTGTTGATCGGCAGGATCGAGCGGATGTCGCCGAGAACGTCACTCTCTAGCTGGGACTGGCGCGCGCGCATCCAGTTGCGGTTGCCCTGAACCGTGTTGATCTCGCCGTTGTGGGCGATCATGCGGAACGGCTGAGCCAGCGGCCAGGAGGGGAACGTGTTGGTCGAGTAGCGCGAGTGCACGAGCGCGAGCTTCGAGACGAACCGCTCGTCTGAGAGGTCGGGGTAGAACGGCTCGAGCTGGAGCGTCGTGACCATGCCCTTGTAGACGAGGGTGCGACAGGACAGCGACGGGAAGTAGGCGTGCAGCTGGCGCTCGGCCCGCTTGCGCAGCCGGAAGGCCTGCCGCTCGAGCGTGAGCCCGCCGACGGGGCCCTTCTCGTCGGTACGGGTCGATGCGAGAAACACCTGCTCGAAGGCCGGCATCGCACCGCGTGCCAGATTGCCGAGGTTGCTGGGCTCGATGGGAACCTCGCGCCAGCCGAGAACTGTGAGGTGCTCCTCGGTCGCAAGCTCGCTGATTCCCTGCTTGACCGCGTCACGCTCGGCGGCGTCAGTGGGAAGGAAAGCCATGCCCACGACATACCGGCCGACGGCTGGCAGTTCGAAGTCGACAACGGCCCGCAGGAAGGCGTCGGGGATCTGGGTGATGATGCCAGCACCGTCACCAGTTCCGGCGTCGGAACCGACGGCACCACGGTGCTCGAGATTGCGCAGTGCGCCCAGCGCGGTCTCGATGATGTCGTGACCCGGCGTTCCGCGCAGCGTCGCGACCATGGCAAGGCCACAGGCGTCACGCTCGTTGCGAGGGTCGTAGAGACCCGTCGCGGCAGGCGTGGAGCTGAACCGCTCGAAGGGTGGCGTGAGAGCCATGGGAACCGTCCTCACGTTGGTGCTGGCTGGAGCGGGACGTCGATGGCCCAAAGGGAATGCGGCCCCGGTTTTAAGAGGACGTGGTGCCTGCTCCGCTTGTGGCGTGCTCTTCGGTCACCTCGGGAGCATCATCGCCGGGTTCGTCAGTGTCCGAATAGGTCGCTTCGGAGTCTACAACACCCGCCGGTTCACGACCGGGCATGTAGGCGCTCGGCTCCACACCGGGGTGGTTGCGGCGCTGTACGAGGAACAGGATGATGCCGAGCACCACCGCGAGGACGGCGCCCCACTGGTTGGAGCGCAGACCGAAGATCACGTCGCTCGGATCGACCCGGATGCCCTCGAAGTAGAAGCGTCCGATGCCGTACCAGATCATGTACAGGGCCCACACCTTGCCCCACTGGAGACGCGGCTGGGCATCACCCACCGGCACGGGCAGGGAGAGGCCGAAGCCGGTCTTGCGCACGAGACGGAACTGGCGCTCCATCGTGAGCAGGAAGACGATACCCACGACGTTCCAGATCATCTCGTACAGGAACGTGGGGTGGAAGAGAGTTCCCGACGGGAGCCCAACCGGGAACGCCGGGTTGGTTGACTCGATCTCGAGTCCCCACGGCAGATCCGTCGGCTGGCCGAACAGCTCGTGATTGAAGTAGTTGCCCAGTCGGCCCACGGCCTGAGCGAGAAGCATGGCCGGCGCGAGAGCATCAGCGAAGGTCCAGAAGCGTAGGCCCACGAGGCGGCATCCGATGTAGGCACCGATGGCGCCACCGACGAGGGAGCCGAAGATGGCGTTTCCGCCCTCCCAGATTGCCCAGACGCTGCCCGGAGCCATCGGGTTCCACGGGTTCGAGCCGTCGTAGAAGTAGTCGCCGAGGTGAGTCGCCACGTGCCAGGCGCGCGCTCCCACCAGACCCAGTGGAACCGCCCAGATGATCACGTCGAGCACGATCCCTGATTCGGCGCCGCGAGCCTTGAGGCGGCCGTTGACCCAGATCGTCGCGAGGACGATCCCGATGAGGATGAGCACCGCGTAGGTGTGGATGCGGAAGGTGAACGGCAGTGCCCACCCGAAGGTGGAACTGAGCCACGCCGTGAGGTCGAAGTACTGCCATTCGACGGGCGGGCTGGGGATGCTGAGCGGCAGGAGCGACAAGCCGATCACCTTTCTAAGTGGAGGACGACGTGAGTCTAGTACCGGCGGCCAGTGCCGCCGCTGTACGTGCGACGGCCTCGACCCCACCGTCGGCGAGAGCGGTGACCAGGGCCGACCCGACGATCGCGCCGTCGGCGTATCCGAGCACCTCGCGCACCTGATCGGCAGTGGAGATTCCCAGCCCGACGCACGTGCTGGTGGCGCCGGCTGCGCGAAGGCGGGCCACGAGTGTGCGCGCCGCGGTATCCACGTCGCTGCGGGCCCCGGTGATGCCCATGGTGGACACGGCATAGACGAAGCCACGACTCATCTCGACGGCCTGGGCGAGCCGGGCATCCGTCGAGCTGGGGGCCGCGAGGAACACCCGGTCAAGGCCGGTGCGCTCGGATGCCGCAAGCCAGAGTCCGGCCTCGTCGGCAACCAGGTCCGGGGTGATGAGTCCAGCCCCGCCAGCCGCGACCAGATCATCGGAGAACCGGTCGACTCCGTACTGAAGCACGGGGTTCCAGTACGTCATCACCAGCACTGGCACGTCGGTGCGCGCGGTGATCGCCGCAACAGCATCGAAACCGTGCGCGAGCTTGAACCCGCCCGCCAAGGCCGCCTGGGTCGCCTTCTGGATGACCGTGCCGTCCATGACGGGGTCGGAGTAGGGCAGACCCAGCTCGATGACGTCGACACCGTTCTCGGCCAGGGCCACAGCTGCATCGACGCTCGTCTGGAAGTCCGGGAAGCCGACGGGGAGGTATCCCACGAGAGCGCCCGAGCCGGCAGCTTTGCGCTCGGCGATGACCGTCTCGACGGTACTCGTTCCGACGGTGCTCATTCGCTGGCCTTCTTGTCGAAGAGCTCGAAGTAGGTGCCCGCGGTCTCCATGTCCTTGTCGCCGCGACCACTGAGGTTGACTAGGATCGTCGCATCCGGCCCTAGCTCGCGCCCGAGCTTCATCGTGCCGGCCAGCGCGTGAGCCGACTCGATTGCCGGAATGATGCCCTCGGTGCGGCTGAGCAGACGCAGAGCCTCCATGGCCTCGTCGTCGGTGATCGGCAGGTAGCTGGCGCGCCCGATGTCATTGAGCCACGCGTGCTCGGGTCCCACACCGGGGTAGTCGAGCCCCGCGGAGATCGAGTGCGACTCGATAGTCTGCCCGTCGTCGTCCTGCAGCATGTAGCTGCGGGCACCGTGGAGAACGCCGGGGCGACCCCGCGTGATGGTTGCGGCGTGACGTTCGGTGAGGTGACCCTCGCCCGCCGCCTCGTAGCCGTAGAGCGCGACATCCGGGTCATCGAGGAAGGCGTGGAAGATGCCCATCGCGTTGCTGCCGCCGCCGACGCAGGCGGTGACAGCGTCGGGCAGACGTCCGGTGAGCTCGAGCACCTGGGCCCGAGCCTCTTCGCCGATGATCTTGTGGAAGTCGCGCACCATGACGGGGAACGGATGCGGCCCGGCCACGGTGCCGAGCAGATAGTGCGTGGAGTCGACGTTGGCCACCCAGTCGCGAAGGGCGTCGTTGATGGCGTCCTTCAGGGTGCGCGAGCCGGTGGTCACCGGGATGACTGTGGCGCCGAGCAAGCGCATGCGGGCGACGTTGAGCGCCTGACGCTCGGTGTCGACCTCGCCCATGTAGACGACGCACTCCATGCCGAAGAGCGCAGCAGCGGTTGCCGTGGCGACACCGTGCTGACCTGCCCCGGTTTCGGCGATCAGGCGACGCTTGCCGAGACGCTTCGCGAGCAGCGCCTGACCGAGCACGTTGTTGATCTTGTGCGAGCCGGTGTGGTTGAGATCCTCGCGCTTGAGGATGACGCGGGCGTTGCCCGCGTGCTGCGCGAACCGAGGCACCTCGGTGATGATGCTGGGGCGACCCGTGTAGGTCGCGTGCAGCTGGGCCAGCTCGGACTGGAAGGCAGTGTCGGTGCGGGCGAGCTGATACGCGGAATCCAGCTCGTCGAGCGCGGCGATCAGGGATTCGGGGACGTAGCGGCCCCCGTACTCGCCGAAGTACGGACCCAGCTCATCGCGCAGCGCCATCAGACGGCCAGGAATTCGCGCAGCGTCTCGGCGGGATCTGAGCCCGTGACGAGCGCCTCTCCCACGAGAACGACATCGGCGCCGGCGCGGCGATAGTGCGCCACATCGGCAGGGGACTTGACGGCAGACTCTGCCACTCGGATCACTCCGCTCGGGATCATGTCGGCCAGGCGCCCGAAGAGGTCCTGGTCGAGTTCGAAAGTACTGAGGTCGCGCGCGTTCACGCCGACCAGATCGGCGCCGAGATCCAGCGCGCGATCGAGTTCGTCGGCCGAATGGGTCTCGACCAGGGGTGTCATACCCAGACCGTTGATCAGCCGGAAGAGGGATGACAGCGTGTTCTGATCAAGCGCGGCAACGATCAGGAGCACAAGATCTGCGCCGGCGGCACGGGCCTCGAGCACCTGATAGGGCTCGGCGATGAAGTCTTTGCGAAGCACCGGCACGGATGCCACGGCCCGCACCGCCTCGAGGTCCTCCAGTGACCCGCCGAAACGTCGACCCTCGGTCAGGACGCTGATGGCGCTCGCGCCACCGTTCTCGTAGGCGACCGCGAGGGATGCCGGGTCGGCAATCTCGGCCAGGGTGCCCTTGGACGGACTCGATCGCTTGATCTCGGCGATGATGTGCACGCGGTCGCGAGGCGCCAGGGCGGAGAGCACGTCGAGCGCCGGCGGACGCGCCAATGCCGCCGCCTCGACCTCGGCAAGACTGCGGGCAGCACGACGGGCCGAAGCGTCGTGGAGAGCTCCGGCTACGAGTTCGTCGAGCACCTAGTTGTGCGCCTTCGGCACGTACTTGGGCCCCGCGACTCCGTAGCCGACCTTCGCGAGGATCCAGCCCACGAGAGCGCCGACCACGAGCAGTGCCACAGAAGCCCAGACTAGCCACGCCATGTCCATCCAGAAGGCCAGGGTGCCCAGGGCGATCGCAATGAGCATGATGATCACGGCGGCCCATGCGGCCGGAGAGTGTCCGTGGCCGGGGTCAGACTGGGTGTTCATCGTCGGTGCTCCATTCTGTGACGTCGTCTGACGACAATTCTAGCGGTCAGGTGGGATCGCGACCGTCACTGAGCGCGTCCCAGTCGCCGATCGGCGACCCGTCCACCTCAGCCAGACGCGCCGCCTGGTACTTGCGCGACGATTGCGGCCACAGACGGCTCGAAACGACGATCGTGATGCCCACGGTGACGATCAGGGCGCCCGCGAGCAGCGCCACGAATGGCCATGCCGTCGGAGCCACCGCACTTACCAGGGCGGCAACTGATGCTGCGCCGCTCACGCCTGTGACCGCGGTGATCGCGGATGCGCAGGCGGCGACAGGATCGACGATCGCGAGAACAGCCGAGACGACGGCGAGTGCGCCGATCGCCGCCTCCAGCAGACCCAGAACGACCCGGAAGACCGGGCCGGCGATGGCGAGGGCGGCGACGAGGGCCAGACCGGAGAGCGCGAGCGCGGCGAGTGCCGGCGCCGCGACATCCCCGCCGACAGCCACTGAACCATCGGGGAGGAGGGAGATCGCGAACCACTGCTGTGTCCACGCCAGAAGGGTGAGGCCGCTCAGGACGAGACCCGCGACAATCACGCCGAGCTTGAGACGTCGGCCGTTCACGGAACTCGCTTCATGGCGTTCGCGACGGCCACCGCGCGAAGGGGCGCCGCTGCCTTGTTCTGCGACTCGAGGTGCTCGGCAGTAGGGTCGGAATCTGCGACCAGACCCGCTCCCGCCTGCACTCGCGCCAGCCCGCCCACGATGGTCGCCGTGCGGATGGCAATCGCGAGGTCGGCATCCCCGGCGAAGTCGAGATACCCGACCACTCCCCCGTAGACACCGCGCTGGGCGGGCTCCAGCTCGTCGATGATCTCGAGCGCCCGCGGCTTGGGCGCGCCCGAGAGGGTGCCGGCGGGGAAGGTAGCGCGGAAGACATCCACCGCACTCGCGTCGGCGCGAAGGTCACCCTCCACCGACGACACCAGGTGCATGATGTGGCTGAAACGCTCGACCTGCATGAACTCGGTCACCTCGACGGTGCCGGGGGTGCAGACCTTCAGCAAGTCGTTGCGAGCGAGGTCGACGAGCATGAGGTGCTCGGACTTCTCCTTGTCGTCGGCGAGGAGCTCCTCGGCCAGGTCGAGGTCGCGCTCGGGCGTCTCGCCGCGCGGGCGCGAACCGGCGATCGGATGCATGTACACCCGCGACTGCGACACCTTCACCAGCGCCTCGGGGCTGGAGCCCACGATCGAGTACGGCTCGCCGGCCGGGTCGACGAGGGTGAGTAGGTACATATATGGCGAGGGGTTGAGAGTGCGCAGCACCCGGTAGACATCGAGCGGCTCGGCGGAGATCTCGTGGTCGAATCGCTGCGAAACCACCACCTGGAACACATCCCCGTCGCGGATGTACTGCTTCGACGTCTCGATGGCCGCAGCGTAGGCGTCAGGAGTCGTGCGCGGGATGGGGGTGGGCGCGATCGTCAGATCCACTTCGGCGAGCCATGCCTCGCTGGGCCGAGACAGGTCGGCTTGCATCGCGTCGAGGCGGGACTGGGCGTCCGCCCACAGGGTGGCCGGGTCGTCGACGCCGTCGTTGAGCGCCGCTGCGATGAGCAGAACGGTTCCGTACCGGTGGTCGAGCACGACCAGCGAGCTCACGAAACCCAGGGCCTGCCCGGGCACGCTGAAGTCGGTCGGCGGTGCATCGGGGAGATGCTCGATCTGGCGGATCGCCTCCCAGCCGATGAAGCCCACGAGTCCTCCGGTCAGCGGCGGGTGACCGTCGACTCGCGGCGTTCCCCAACGTTCGTAGAGGTGGGCCAGCGCGTCGAGCGGCCGCGACGGGTGCTCGGCACCGAGCGCGCGTTCCTCGGAGAGACCGTAATCGAGCCACACCACGTTCTCCCCGGACTGGGTGAGGACGCCGAAACTCGACACTCCGACGAACGAGAAACGCGACCAGATTCCGCCCTGCTCCGCGGACTCGAGGAGAAACGTGCCGGGTTTGCCCTGCGCCAGCTTGCGATAGATCCCCACCGGGGTCTCGCCGTCGGCGAAGAGCTCGCGGATCACCGGGACGACCCGGTGGCCGCCAGCGATGCGCCCGTCGAAGTCGTCGCGCGTGGTGGTTCCGATCATGAGGGCTCTCCCAGGGTCGGGGACAGAGGGTCGACGTCGAAACAGGAGTGCGCACCGGTGTGGCACGCGGGCCCGTGCTGGTCGACCGTGACGAGCAGAGTGTCGGCGTCGCAATCGAGCGCCGCGCCCAGCACGTACTGCACGTGGCCGCTGGTGTCGCCCTTGCGCCAGTACTCCTGGCGACTGCGGCTCCAGAACGTCACGCGGCCTTCGGTGAGCGTGCGACGCAGCGCCTCCGCGTCCATGTAGCCGAGCATGAGCACGTCCTTGCTGCCCGCCTCCTGCACGATCGCGGGAATGAGACCGTTGTCGCCGAAGACCGCACGGTCGATGACCTCGCCGACCGTGGCATCCGTCAATTCACTCATCGCACAACCATTCCCGAATCCGACAGCGCCTGCTTCACATCGGCGACAGTGAGTTCTCCATTGTGGAAGACGGATGCCGCCAGCACGGCATCAGCGCCCGCCGCAATCGCCGGCGCGAAGTCGCCGACCGCACCGGCCCCGCCGCTCGCGATCACCGGGACGTGACTGAGTTCCCGCATCACCGTCACCAGCTCGAGGTCGAACCCGCGCTTGGTTCCGTCGGCGTCGATCGAATTGACGAGAAGTTCGCCAGCTCCACGCTCGATCGCCTCCCGTGCCCAGTCGAGGGCATCGAGGTCGGTCTCGGTGCGACCGCCGTGGGTGGTGACCACGAATCGCCCACCGCTGCGCTTGACGTCGAGACTCAGCACGAGCACCTGCGCACCGAAGCGGTCCGCGATCTCGCCGACCAGCTCGGGACGCGCGATGGCGGCGCTGTTCACGCCGACCTTGTCGGCACCGCTGGCGAGAAGGCGCGCGACGTCGTCGGCGCTGCGCACACCTCCACCGACCGTCAGCGGGATGAAGACCTGCTCCGCGGTGGCGCGAACCACGTCGTAGGTCGTCGCCCGGTTGTCGACGGTGGCCGTGACATCCAGAAAGGTGATCTCGTCGGCGCCCTGCTCGTAGTACTTGCGGGCGAGCTCGACGGGATCTCCGGCATCGCGGAGGTTGAGGAAGTTGACGCCCTTCACCACTCGACCGTCGGCGACGTCGAGACACGGGATGACGCGGACGGCGACGCCCACGATCAGATCCGCGCGGCGTGGATCGCGCTCACGAGAATCGCGCGAGCGCCGACCTCGTAGAGCTCGTCCATGACGTGGTTGGCATCGGAGCGCAGCACCATGGCCCGCACGGCGACCCATTCCGGATCGTGCAGCGGCGACAGCGTCGGGCTCTCGAGGCCGGGCGTGATCCTCGTGGCTGCCTCGATCAGGGCGACCGGCACGTCGTAGTCGACGAGAACGTACTGGCGGGCCACGAGCACCCCTTGGAGGCGACGCTGCAATGTGGCGATACCCGCGAGGTCGGGTTTCGCACTGATGAGAACGGCCGTCGAGTCCAGGATGACGGGACCGAAGATCTCGAGGCCCTGAGCGCGCAGGGTCGAGCCGGTCGAGACGACGTCGGCGACGGCATCCGCAACACCCAACTTGACGGCCGATTCGACGGCGCCATCGAGCGCGACGATGGAGACCTGTACGCCGTTGCGAGCGAGGAAGTCCCCGACGAGGGCAGGATAGCTCGTCGCCACGCGCACTCCTGCCAGATCGCCGAGATCCGAGAACCGACCTGGTGCTGCCGCGAACCGGAAGGTCGACTCACCGAAGTCGAGCGCGGCGATCTCCCGCGCAGAACTGCGCGAATCGAGAAGCAGGTCGCGGCCGGTGATGCCGACATCCAGCGCACCGGAGCCGACGTAGGTCGCGATGTCGCGCGGCCGCAGATAGAAGAACTCGACATCGTTGCGCGGGTCGAGCGCGCTCAGTGCGCGCAGGTCGCGCCGGCCGGCGTAGCCCGCCTCGGCGAGCATCTCCGCGGCGATCTCACTCAGCGAGCCCTTGTTGGGCACTGCGATTCTCAGCATGGTTGTCTTTCGTCGAAGGGTGGATGCGGGGACGACTTACAAATGTCGCCAGACATCCGCCGGCGTGAGCCCCTTCGCGAGCATGAGCACCTGCAGGTGGTAGATCAGCTGGGAGATCTCCTCCGCGGTCTCGGTGTCGGACTGGAACTCGGCAGCCATCCAGACCTCAGCGGCCTCTTCGACGATCTTCTTGCCGATCGCGTGAACACCCGCGTCGAGCTCGGTGACGGTTCCCGAACCCGCCGGACGGGTCACCGCCTTGTCGCTCAACTCAGCGAAGAGCTCGTCGAAGGTTTTCACCCGTACAGCGTATCGGCTGCCCGGAGGCCCGGGCGCCGGGCTACTTGACGCCCAGCAGGTCGATCACGAAGGTGAGGGTGCGTCCGGACAGCCGATGGCCGCCACCGGCGGGACCGTAGGCGAGCGCCGGCGGGCAGATGAGCTGGCGACGGCCGCCGACCTTCATCCCGGGGATGCCCTCCTGCCAGCCCTTGATGAGGCCCGACAGCGGGAACTGGATCGACTGGCCGCGGTTCCAGCTGGAGTCGAACTCCTCGCCGGTCTCGAAGTCGACTCCGAGGTAGTGCACGTCGACCGTCGCGCCGGGCTGGGCGACCTCGCCGGTGCCCTCCTCGAGATCGATGATCACGAGCTCGGTGGGCTCCGGACCTTCGTAGAAGTCGACCTCGGGCTTGGTTCGCGGTGAATCTGTCATGCTCTCATCGTGCCATCAAATGACGAAACAGCTCTCCCCCACCTGATCAGGGCCGTCGCTCTCGCGTCGTCGGCCCGCGAGCACGGAAATGATCCGTTCGGGGCGCTCCTGGTCACCGAGGGCGGCGTGGTCGTCGAGGCCGAGAACACCGTCGTCACGGGCAGCGACCCCACCGGACACGCCGAGACGAACCTCGTGCGCCTCGCGGCCGCGCAGCTCACCCCCGCAGAACTCGCGACGGCCACCCTGTACACCAGCACCGAACCCTGCGCGATGTGCTGCGGTGCGATCTTCTGGGCTGGGATCGGTCGCGTGGTCTACGCCCTCGCCGAGTCGGAGCTCAACGCCATGCTCCCGCCCGAGTCGATCGGCCTCGTGCTCGACCTGCCCAGCCGCGACGTGTTCGCGCGCGGCGGCCACCAGACCGAGGTCATCGGTCCGATCGCTGTGCCCGGCGCTGCCGAGGTGCACGCGGGTTACTGGGCCTAGTGGCGGTGCCCGTCGGCAGCCGCGCGCAAAGCAGCGATCTGCTCGGCGGGGTCGGAGCCGCGGAAGACCGCTGACCCGGCGACGAAGGTGTCGGCCCCGGCGTCACGAGCGATCTCGATCGTGGTGAGATCGACCCCGCCGTCGACCTGGAGCCAGACATCCGTGCCTGCCCTAGTGATCGCCTCACGCACCTGCGCGAGTTTGGGCATCGTGGAGACCATGAAGCTCTGGCCGCCGAAACCCGGTTCGACGGTCATGATCAGCACCTGGTCGAACTCGTGCAGGAGGTCGAGCAGAGGCTCCGCGGCGGTTCCGGGCTTGAGGGCGATGCCGGCGCGGGCGCCGAGTGAACGCAGGGTGCGTGCCAGTTCCACCGGATGCTCGGTCGCCTCCGAGTGGAAGGTCACCGATGCCGCGCCCGTCTTGGCGTAGTCGGGCGCCCACCGGTCGACGTCGGTGATCATGAGGTGCACATCGAGGGGACGCGGTGAGACATCCTGAAGCCTGCCGACCATCTGCAGGCCGAACGTGAGGTTGGGCACGAAGTGGTTGTCCATGACGTCCACGTGCACGAAGTCGGCCGAGGCGATGCTGGCCACGTCCCGCTCAAGATTCACGAAGTCGGCAGCGAGAATGCTGGGGTTGATGCGAGCGCCCATGGTCACACCTTAGTCAGGAGCTGCACGAACATGGCGTCGGTTCCATGGCGGTGCGGCCAGAGCTGCACGTGGCTGGCCTCGGGAAGATCCAGTGGCGCCCTCACTAGTGATTGCAGAACCGCGGGGGTGTCCACTTTCTCCACCCCCGGCACCTTTCTCAGCGCGGATGCCACGATCGCCTTGGTTTCGGCCGCGTGCGGCGAGCACGTGACATAGGCCAACAGACCGCCGGGTTTCAGCGCAGCGAGGGCGGAGTTCAGCAGGGCCGCCTGGAGGGCACCGAGTCCCGCGACGTCACTGGGCTGCTTGCGCCAGCGCGCCTCGGGGCGCCGACGCAAGGCTCCGAGTCCCGTGCACGGGGCATCCAGCAGTATCCGGTCGAACTGAGCGGGGTGCGTTTCGCCGAGCGTCGTGCCGTCCACCTCCCAGACCTCGGGCGCAGAATCAAACACAGCCAGCGCCTTGCGCACGAGTTCGGCCCGCGCAGGCACCAACTCGTTGGCCGTCAGGATGGCACCGCCCTGAATGGCTTCGGCCGCAAGGAGGGCAGCCTTGCCACCGGGACCGGCGCAGAGGTCGAGCCACTGCTCCCCCGGTCTGACGGGCCGCGCTCGGCTCAGAATGAGGGCGGCAAGGGCCGAGCCCTCGTCCTGAACGCGCGCCCGCCCCTCCCGCACCGCGGGCAGCTTGAGCGGGTCACCACCGTCGAGCACGGCTCCCACCGGCGAGTACTCACTCGTGTGGGCATCGAGTTCATCGACAGTCGCGTAGCCCGGCAATGCCGTGAGGGACACCCGCGGAGCGACGTTATCGGCAACCAGGAGCTGCTCGAGCTCGCCCTCGCGCCCCTCCGCAACCAGTACCTGCCGGAACGCCCTCGTGACCCAGAGCGGATGCGAGTACTCCAGCGCGAGCGCCTCCTCGCCGGAGTGCGCCTCGGCGAGCACCCGCTCACGCCAGGTCTCGGCATCGGTTCGCGTGATCGTGCGCAGCACTCCGTTGACGAAACCGACGGCCGAGTTCGACCCCACGGTCTTGGCCAGTTGCACGGACTCGTCGACGGCCGCGTGCTGGGCTACTCGCATCGACAGCAGCTGGTGGCACGCCAGCCGCAGCACGTCGAGAATCGGCGGATCGATCTTGTCGACTGACCGGGCGGCAGCCAGCGCGATGATCCGGTCGTAGTAGCCCTGCATGCGCAGGGTTCCGTAGGTCAGTTCCGTGGCAAGGCCCGCATCGGCTTCGGACAGCTTGGCCCGCCCCAGACGCACCGGGAGCAGCAGGTTTGCGTACGCGTCGGACTCACGCACCGCCATGATGACGTCGAGTGCGATCCGGCGGGCGGGCTGCGGCTGGCTCATGCGCTGGGCCGTCCGCGCCACCAGGAGGCGGCATCCATGGCTTTGCGCCCGGCGGGATGCACAGTCACAAGTTCGATCGGCTCGGTCGCCGTGCCGACGACGACCCGTCGACCGACCAGGGCGAACTCCCCCGCGGGCATCCGTGGGACGTCGCGTGCGATGGTCGCGTCGAGGATCTTCAGCCGAGCGTCATCGGTCGTGGTGTACGCGCCGGGTTCCGGCGTGACACCCCTGATCTGCGCGCTCACGGCCACGGCGGGCAGCGACCAGTCCACTTCGCCGTCGGCGAGGGCAAGCTTGGGTGCCAGAGTGACGTCGCCGACCTGGGCTTCTGACCGGGCCGTGCCTTCGGCGAGTGCGTCCACGACGCGCACGAGTAGATGTGCGCCCGACTCGGCGAGGGAGTCCAGCAGGTTGCCCGCGGTCTGGTGTCGCCCGATGGGCTCTGTCACCCGACCGAAGACGTCCCCGGCGTCCAGCTCCGGTACGAGTTGGAAGACGCTCGCGCCCGTGATGTCGTCACCGGCCATAATCGCTCGTTGCACGGGCGCCGCGCCGCGCCAGCGGGGCAGAAGCGAGAAGTGCAGATTGATCCAGCCGAGCCTCGGGGTGGAGAGCAGCGGCTCGCGCACGAGGCCGCCGTAGGCGACGATCACGCCGAGATCGGGGGCCAGAGCCTGCACGGTCTCGGTCGCCTCCCCGGCGAGCAGGTTGGCTCTCGTGACGGGAAGCCCCAGGCGATCGGCCTCGACGGCGACAGGCGTCGGAGTGAGCACCGCTCGACGTCCCTGAGGTGAGTCCTCGCGAGTGATCACCGTGACGACGTCGTGCACTGACGCGGCGAGGGCACGAAGACTGGGGACTGCCGCGTCGGGGCTTCCGGCGAACACGAGGCGCAAGGGCATGCATCCATTCTCCCGTGTCGGCGCGGCCTCAACTGTCGAGGAAGGGCTCGACGTCGTCGAATCGCACCTTCAACGGCGGCGGCGGGGCGATCCCCTTGCCCGCAACCGCCGGCTTGCGTCGGCTCGTTGCGGCGCGGATGACCTGCGCGCGCAGATCGGCCGCGACCTCAGCGCCGCGGGAGTAGTCGAAGCGCAGGATCGTGCGCACCGTAGTCGGCGACACATCCACCGGGCCGAGCACGTCGGACCGGTCGAGCTGCAGCTCGCTCGCCGTGCGCTCCACCGCCTGCGCGACGGCATCGACAGTTCCCGTGACCGTCGCGACTCGCACAGCAGGCGGGAATCGGAGCCGCCGCCGGTCGGCAAGCTCAGATCGCGCGAAGTCCGCGTGACGCCAGGTGACGAGAGCGGATGCCAGTGCCCCACCCACTCCGACAAGAACCGTCGTGGCACCCCCCGCCGCCAACGCCACCGCATTGGACCACCACCGGAGACAGTCCTCGGCCACGCGCAGACTCTCGCGAGCGACCATGCGTTCCCCGTCGAGAAGCAGAACCGCGCGATAGCCGCCGGCGGCCACGGGTTCGGCACCTCGGGTGGCGATCACCAGCGCCGGCTCCGCCCCGACGGACAGGATCGGGCGATCGCCGTCGGCGATGATCACCCGAACACCGGGGAAGGCACGGCCCAGATCCTCCGCCGTGCGCGTCGCACCCTGGCCGACCTGGCGCAGCTTCTCTCCCCGGCAGTTCGAGCATCGCCACTCGACCGCGAGAGCTCCGCACCAGAGGCAGGCAGGCACCGATCGCGAGGTCTTCTGCGCGAGCGGGCCCTCGCAGCGCTCACAGCGCGCGGTTTGGTGGCAGTCCAGGCAGGCGAGCCCCGGCGCGTAACCGGGCCGCGCGACCTGAACGAGCACCGGTCCCGAGGCGAGGGCGGCGCGGGCGATCTGCCACGCCGACGACGGGATGCGCGCACCGGCGGCGAGCCTGTCGGTCGCCGCCTGATTGGCGGTGGGAACGATCTTCGGCAGAACCCTCGGCACCGGCGAGATCGACCTCAGCCAGCCCACCTCCACCAGTCGCTCGACCTCGGTGCTGCGGGAATGGCCGAGGAACATCAGGGCACAGCCCTGCTGCTCCTGGCGCAGCAGCGCGGCATCACGCGCGTGCACGTAGGGGGCCAGCGGTTCGCTGTGGAATGGGTCGCCGTCATCCCAGACGGCGATCAGTCCGAGGTTGGCTGCGGGTGCGTAGACGACCGATCGGTTGCCGACGATCGCGAGCGGCCGGTCGGAGAGGCAGCGCAGGAACGCGCGGTAGCGGTCGGGGTTCGACTGTCGCGCATCCAATCGCACGATGCACTCCGAAGGCAGGATCGACCGGAGGGCAGCCTCCAGCTGCTCCTGGTCGCGGTAGTCGGGTACGGCGAGTATCGCGGTGCGACCGCCGGCCAGCACGGATGCCGCGGCGCGGGCCAGCGTGACCGCCCAGCCGCCCACCCATACGCCGTCGGGCAGGGGCTGCACGAGCGGAACCGCATCCACAGCAAGGCGCTCGTTCGACTCCAGCGCCGTCTCGACGACACCGGCCCCGTAGCCGTCGATCGCCGGGGCCGTCACGGCGGGGAACGGCTCGGAGGTGGTGTCTGCGAGGAAGGCCTTTTCAACCCGCACCTGTCGACCCGGCACCGCGAGGCGCACGATGTCGGTGGCGGACCCCGCCGCCCGGTCCGCGGCTCGTCGAGCGAGCGCCCATACCTCGGGGGTGAGCACGCGGATCGGTGACACCACTGATTCCAGGTCGCTGAGCGCACCGGAGTAGTGACCCGACTCCACGACCTCGACAATGTAGCCGTCGGCGACCCGGCCTGCCGAGCGCAACGGAACGCGCACGCGCACCCCGGGCACGGCTTCGGAAACGAGCTCGGGGGTTATCCCGTAGTCGAAGAGGCGGTCGAGTTGCGGCAGGGGCGAATCGACCATCACCCGGGCGATGGTCGCGACCACGGCTAGAGCCCGCTTGCGCCGCGCAATGCGTCGACCCGGTCAGTGCGCTCCCAGGTGAAGTCGGGCAGCTCGCGACCGAAGTGGCCGTACGTTGCGGTCTGCGCGTAGATCGGCCTCAGCAGATCCAGTTCGCGGATGATCGCTCCCGGACGCAGGTCGAAGACCTCCTGAATTGCGCGGATGATGGTCTCGTCGTCGACGTGGCCGGTGCCGAACGACTCCACATACAGCCCCACCGGAGCCGCCTTGCCGATCGCGTAGGCGACCTGCACCTCGAGGCGATCGGCGAGTCCCGCTGCGACGGCGTTCTTCGCGACCCAGCGCATGGCGTACGCCGCCGACCGGTCCACCTTCGACGGGTCCTTGCCGCTGAAAGCGCCGCCCCCGTGACGGGATGCTCCGCCGTAGGTGTCGACGATGATCTTGCGACCCGTGAGCCCGGCATCCCCCTGCGGGCCGCCGATCTCGAACCGACCCGTGGGGTTGATGAGCACTCGCAGGTCGCCGAATTCCAGCCCCGAGCGCTCGAGTACGGGTCGGATGACGGTCTCCTCGACCTCTGCGCGCAGCCGCTCGTTCGATACCGACGGCGAATGCTGCGTCGACACGACGACGGTGTCGATGGTGCGGGGAACCGAGCCCTCGTAGCCCACGGTCACCTGGGTCTTGCCGTCGGGTCGCAGGTAGTCGAGGGTGCCCGTGTGGCGAACCTCGGCGAGACGCTCGGCGAGTCGGTGTGCCAACCAGATCGGGATGGGCATCAGCTCGGGCGTCTCGGTCGTCGCGTAACCGAACATGATGCCCTGATCGCCAGCGCCCTGCTGGTCGCCGGCATCGGAGCTCGACTCCTCACGCGCCTCGAAGGCACTGTCGACACCCTGAGCGATGTCCGGCGACTGGGAGCCGATGGAGATCGAGACTCCGCAGGAGCGACCGTCGAACCAGACGTCGGACGAGTCGTAGCCGATGGAGGTGATCTTGTCCCGCACGATGGACGGGATGTCGACGTAGCCGGACGTCGTGACCTCGCCCGCGACGTGAACCAGCCCGGTGGTCACGAGGGTCTCCACCGCGACGCGAGCACGCGGGTCCTCCGTGAGCATGGCATCGAGGATGCTGTCGCTGATCTGATCGCAGATCTTGTCGGGGTGGCCTTCGGTGACGGACTCCGAGGTGAAGAGGCGCAGGTCGGTGCTAATCGCGGACTCCGTGGCTAGATCGAATGGGGTAACAGGTCGAGGATACGATCGGCTACCGACCGCTTCGAGCCGCTGGCTTCGCCCACTATATCGCCGGTCTGGTTGAGCACGATGACAGTGTTGCCCTCCGTGGCGAAACCCTCGTTCCAGCCGACCCTGTTGACGACGAGCAGGTCGGCGCCCTTACGCGCCACCTTGGCTGCTCCGAGTTGCCTGAGCTTCGCGTCATCCGGTTCGGTCTCGGCAGCGAAGCCGACGATCAGCTGTCCCGGTCGTCGGTTGGCGGCCAGCCCTGCGAGAATGTCGGGGTTCTTCACGAGACGCAGATCGAGCACGTCGCCCTGCACGTCCTTCTTGATCTTCGCGTCCGCGACGGTCTCAGGGCGGTAGTCGGCGACGGCGGCAGCCATGATGACGATATCGGCGGTCTGGGCAGCGGATGTCGCGGCCCTCTCGAGGTCGAGGGTCGAGCGCACTCGCACGACCCGCACCGTGCTGGGCACGTCCACTTCGAGGTTGGCGGCGATGAGCGTGACCTCGGCACCCCGATCGGCAGCGGCTACCGCCAGGGCGACGCCCTGCTTGCCGCTGGAGCGGTTGCCGATGAACCGCACCGGATCGAGGGGCTCGCGGGTGCCTCCGGCGGTCACCAGGATGCGCCGCCCCGCGAGATCCTGCCTGCCGGCGGCCGTGCGCAATGCCACCTCGACGATCTCCTCGGGTTCAGACATGCGACCGGGACCGCTGTCGGCGCCAGTGAGCTGGCCCACAGCCGGGCCGACGACCGTGACACCGCGCTGCCGTAGCGTCGCGATGTTGGCGACGGTCGCGGCGTTCTGCCACATCTCCGTGTGCATCGCGGGGGCGATGACGAGCGGGGCCGTGCTCGCGAGGATCGTGTTGCCGAGGAGGTCGTCAGCGAGCCCGGCCGCGAGTTTGGCAACCGTGTTCGCCGTCGCCGGCGCGACGACGATGAGGTCGGCGGCCTGACCGATGGCGACATGCCGTACCTCGGCGACACCCTCGTAGAGATCAGAGTGGACCGTGTTGCGGCTGATCGCCTCAAGTGTCGGGCGACCGACGAACCTCAGAGCGTTCTCGGTAGCGACAACGTGAACGTCATGCCCACCCAGAACCAACGCTCTGACGACCGAGACCGCCTTGTACGCGGCGATACCGCCGGTGATGCCGACGACGACGTTGAGCGAGCGCACCCCGTGAACCGACACGTTCGAGGTGGGTGCTACTCCGAGCTCAGGCGCTTGAGCTCGAGCTTGTCGTCGTTGATCTCGTGAAGGGCAACCGAGAGCGGCTTGTCATCAATCGTCGAGTCGACCAGAGGTCCGACGTTGTCGTGCAGGCTGCCCTCGTGGAGGTCGGCGTAGTAGTCATTGATCTGGCGCGCACGCTTGGACGCGAAGATGACGAGCTGGTACTTGGAGTCGACCTTGGAGAGAAGTTCGTCGATGGGCGGATCGATGATGCCCGAGTGCTTATCAACCATGGTGGTGGTGCTCCTTGTGTGAAGAAAGGGATGGGAAGTCAGGGCGCGCGAAAAGGCGCATCCATCAATTCTACGACCTCACGGGCCGCTTGGCTGACCTCACGGTTGACGACCTTCGCGTCGAACTCGTCCTGGGCCGCCAATTCGATCCTCGCCGTCTCCAGCCGACGTTGCTGCTCCTCCGTGTCCTCAGTGCCGCGGCCGGTGAGCCTGCGCACCAGTTCCTCCCAGGTCGGCGGCAGCAGGAAGATCAGCAGCGCTTCGGGCATGGCCGCTCGCACCTGCCGTGCGCCCTGCAGGTCGATCTCGAGAAGCACGCGTCGACCTTCGGCAATTGCCGCGTCGATCGGTGGCCGGGGAGTGCCGTAGCGGTGCGAATTGTGCACCACGGCCCATTCGAGCAACTCCCCCGCGGCGATCATCCGATCGAACTCCGCGTCGCTGACGAAGTAGTAGTGCACCCCGTCGACCTCACCCGGGCGCGGCTTGCGAGTAGTGGCCGACACGCTCAGCGAGACCTCCGGATGGTGGTCTCGGATGTACGACGAAACGGTGCCCTTGCCGACAGCGGTCGGGCCAGCGAGCACGACGAGTCGGGCGGAATCGCCACCCTGACGAGCCACGAGATAGTCATAGAGTCTCTCGCGCTGACGTGGACCGAGCCCCCCAACGCGCTTCTTGTCGGAGATCTCGAGCTGAGTCAGAACCCGCTCAACGCGGGTCGGGCCGAGGCTCGGAACGCTGAGCAGCAGCTCTCGCACGCGCATTCCGGCTTCGGGGCTGTCGGCATCAACCCAGCCGACCGTCGCGACGTCGGCTGCTGCTCGCTCGCGGGATGCCACCTGCCGCTTGATCTCGGCCCTGGCGCGCCGCGCGGCAATTGCCGCCCGGCTCGCCGCGGCGCGGTCGACGTCGGGCGGGGTGGGACGAGGGCTCACCGTGCCCCTGCCTGTCGTGCTTCGTGCGCCAAGGAGATCAGTTCGTCACGCATGCCCGACGCACCCGCTCGCAGCACGGAACGACCGACGTTGGCGATGACGTTTCCGGTAGCCGAGCCAAACAGCGCGGGTAGGTCGGCGATCCGGGCGCCCTGCTCCCCGAACCCGGGTGCGAGAATCGGCGTCTTGCGCAATTGCACGGCGTCGATGCCGTAGTCATCCAGACGAACCGTCGCGCCGAGTACCACGCCGACGGAACCGACAGCACCGGCGCTCGAGTTCAGCTTCTCCACCCCTGAGACGATACCGGCCGCAACCGACCGACCAGCGAACTCACCAGAACCCAGACGCGCAGTCTGAGTTGCGGCGGCCTCCGGGTTCGAGGTCGCGGCGAGCACGAACAGCCCCTTGCCGTTGGCGTCAGCGCGCGCCACCGGGTCATCTAGGGAGCTGAGCCCCTGATACGCGACGATCGTCATGGCATCCGCTTCGAGACTGCCGCCCGGGGTCAGCCAGGCCTCGCCGTAGGCCGCGACCGTGGAACCCACGTCGCCGCGCTTCACGTCCGCGATCACGAGCAGTCCGGCTGCACGTGCCCGCGCGAGCACCTCCTCGAGCACCGCGTAGCCTGCCGCGCCGTGCCGCTCGAAAAAGGCGACCTGAGGCTTGACGATGCCGATCACGGCGGCCGCGGCATCCACGGATCGCAGGGCGAACTCACGCACGCCCGTGGCGTCGTCGCTCAGACCCCAGTCGGCGAGGAGGAATGCATGCGGGTCGATGCCCAGACACAACGGCCCTCGGTCGGCCAGAGTGCTGGCCAGACGGTCGCCGAAGCCGATCATGCTCCCGCTGCCATAGATCGCGCCAGACGATCGGCCCGGTCGATCGCGTAGTCCTGCAGCGATCGCACGTCGAACCCGTCGCGGATGGCCTCAAAGCTCGCAACAGCCGCACCGAGCTGGGCGATGGTCGTGAAGAGCGGCTTGTCCGCAGCCACGGTTGCGGTGCGGATCTCGTAACCGTCGGCGCGCGCGCTCCGACCGCTCGGGGTGTTGATGACCACGTCGACCTCGCCGGTATTGATGAGCTCGACGATGGACGGTTGCCCGTCGACGACCTCCTGGCCCATGAAGTACTTGCGCACCACCTTGGCCTCGATGCCGTTGCGGGCAAGGACCTCCGCAGTTCCCTCGGTTGCGAGAATGGTGAACCCGAGTTGGCTCAGTCGCAGCACGGGCAGCACGATGGCGCGCTTGTCGCGGTCGGCGACGGACACGAATACAGATCCGCTCGCGGGCAGGCCACCGTAGGCCGCCTCCTGCGACTTGGCGAACGCCTTCGGGAAGTTCGAGTCGATACCCATCACCTCGCCGGTGGAGCGCATCTCCGGACCGAGAACCGAGTCGACGACGTGACCCTCGACGGTACGGAACCGCTTGAACGGAAGCACCGCCTCCTTGACCGACACCGGAGCATCCATCGGGACGATAGATCCGTCCTGACGAGGCAGCAAGCCACTGTCGACGAGCGAGCGGATGCTGCGACCGACCATCACGAGCGACGCGGCCTTGGCCAGCGGAATGCCCAGCGCCTTCGACACGAACGGCACAGTACGGGATGCACGGGGGTTCGCCTCGAGCACGTACAGGATGCCCTGCCCGATCGCGAACTGCACGTTGAGAAGGCCCCGCACTCCGATGCCCGCGGCGATGGCGAGGGTGGCCTCACGCACGCGGTTGATGACGTCGCGGCCGAGAGTGACCGGCGGGAGCGTGCACGACGAGTCGCCGGAATGGATGCCCGCCTCCTCGATGTGCTCCATGATGCCGCCGATGTAGAGCTCAGTGCCGTCGTAGAGTGCATCGATGTCGATCTCGATGGCGTCGTCGAGGAAGCGATCGACGAGGAGCGGGGAGCCCGGCGCGATGATCGCCTGATCCTTGACACGTAGGAAGTAGTCGGCGAGCGATTCGGTGTCGTAGACGATCTCCATGCCGCGCCCGCCCAGAACGTGACTCGGGCGCACGAGCACCGGGTAACCGATGGACTCGGCGATCGAGATCGCCTCGGCTCTGTTGGTCGCCGTACCGTTCTTCGGTGCGAGCAGCCCGGCATCGTCGAGGATGCGGGAGAACAGTCCGCGCTCCTCCGCGAGGTCGATGGCTTCGGGTGTCGTGCCGAGGATCGGAACACCGGCATCTTTGAGTCCCTGAGCAAGCCCCAGAGCGGTCTGCCCACCGAGCTGCACGATCACTCCCACCAGCTCACCGGAGGCGCTCTCGGCGTGGATGATCTCCAGGACGTCCTCGAGAGTGAGCGGCTCGAAGTACAGTCGATCGCTGGTGTCGTAGTCGGTCGACACTGTCTCCGGGTTGCAGTTGATCATGATGGTCTCGAACCCGGCGTCGGAGAGCGCGAAGCTCGCGTGCACACACGAGTAGTCGAACTCGATGCCCTGACCGATGCGGTTGGGACCCGAGCCCAGGATCACCACCTTGCGCCGATCGGTCGGTGTCACCTCGGTCTCGAGGTCGTAGCTGGAGTAGTGGTACGGCGTCAGCGCCGGGAACTCGCCCGCGCAGGTATCGACCGTCTTGAACACCGGCCGCACTCCGAGCTGCCAGCGCAGGGCACGGATCTCCGCCTCGCCGACGCCGCGCAGCTGGGCGATCTGGGCGTCGCTGAAACCGTGGTCCTTCGCCAGGCGCAGCAGCGCGGCATCCAGTGGGATGAAGCTGGCGACCTCAAGCGCGACCTCGTTGATCAGAGCGATCTGATCCACGAACCACGGGTCGATTCCCGTCGCCTGGAACACCTCGTCGACTGTGGCACCGGCGCGCATCGCCTGCTGCACCGTGACGATGCGCCCATCGGTCGGGATGCTCGCCAGAGCCAGCAGCTCGGACTTGTCACCCGGCTCCCCCACCCAGTGGAAGCTCGAGCTGCGCTTCTCGAGCGACCGCAGCGCCTTCTGCAGAGCCGTCGTGTAGTTGCGACCGATTGCCATCGCCTCGCCCACCGACTTCATGGTCGTGGTGAGCCGCGTGTCGGCGGCGGGGAACTTCTCGAAAGCGAACCGCGGAACCTTCACCACGACGTAGTCCAGAGTGGGCTCGAAGCTCGCCGGCGTGACCTTCGTGATGTCATTGGGGATCTCGTCGAGCCGGTAGCCGATCGCAAGCTTCGCGGCGATTTTCGCGATCGGGAATCCCGTGGCCTTCGACGCGAGCGCGCTGGACCGCGACACCCGTGGGTTCATCTCGATGACGATCACACGACCGCTCGCCGGGTCCACAGCGAACTGGATGTTGCAGCCGCCGGTGTCGACGCCCACCGCGCGGATGATGTCGATGCCGATGTCGCGCAGGTTCTGGTACTCGCGGTCGGTGAGGGTCAGCGCCGGCGCGACGGTGATCGAGTCGCCGGTGTGAACGCCGACCGGGTCGACATTCTCGATCGAGCAGACGACCACAGTGTTGTCGGCCGTGTCGCGCATGAGCTCGAGCTCGTACTCCTTCCACCCGAGGATCGACTCCTCGAGGAGCACCTCGGTCGTGGGGCTCTGGTGCAGGCCGTCGGTGACCATGCGCTCCAGCTCCTCACGCGTGTAGGCGAAGCCGGAGCCGAGTCCGCCCATCGTGAAGCTGGGGCGGATCACGAGGGGGTACCCGAGATCCTCGGCGAATGCCACGGCCTCGTCGAGGGTGTGCGCGATGTGCGAGCGGGCGACATCCGCGCCGGCATCGAGCACCAGCTGCTTGAAGATCTGGCGGTCCTCGCCCTTGTTGATCGCCTCGAAGTTGGCACCGATCAATTCGACGCCGTACTTCTCGAGGATGCCGTGGTGGTGCAGCTCGATCGCCGCGTTCAGTGCCGTCTGTCCACCGAGCGTCGGCAGGATCGCGTCCGGCTTCTCCTTCGCGATGATCGACTCGATCACCTCCCAAGTGATCGGTTCGACGTAGGTCGCGTCGGCGAAGTCCGGGTCGGTCATGATCGTCGCGGGATTCGAGTTGACGAGGATGACGCGCACCCCCTCCTCGCGCAGCACCCGGCACGCCTGCGTTCCCGAGTAGTCGAACTCGGCCGCCTGACCGATCACGATCGGGCCGGACCCGATCACGAGGACTGAGTTGATGTCGGTGCGCTTAGGCATGGGCATCCTTCTGGGTGGCAAGCACGAGGTCGCGGAAGCGGTCGAACAGGTAGTTGGCGTCGTGCGGGCCGGCCGCGGATTCCGGATGGTACTGCACCGAGAAGGCAGGGATGTCGAGCGCCCGAAGGCCCTCGACCACGTTGTCGTTCAGGTTGACGTGGCTCACCTCGACCCGTCCGAAACCTGCCGGGCTCTCGCTGACCACGCCAATCGGTGCGTCGACGGCGAACCCGTGGTTGTGGCTCGTGATCTCGGTGCGCCCGGTCTCGACGTCCACGACCGGCTGGTTGATGCCGCGGTGACCGAACGGCAGCTTGTAGGTTCCGTAGCCCAGCGCGCGGCCGAGGAGCTGGTTCCCGAAGCAGATGCCGAAGAAGGGAAGACCCTGACGCAGCACGCCGCGCAACAGCTCAACATGCTGGTCGGATGCCGCGGGGTCACCCGGTCCGTTGGAGTAGAACACCGCCACCGGCTCGACCGCCAGAAGCTCATCGAGGGTCACGGACTGCGGCAGCACGTGCACGTCGAATCCCCGGGCCGCGAGATAGTTGAGGGTCGACGTCTTCACACCGAGGTCGAGCACGGCGAGGTTTCCGATCGGCGCTGCGGTGGCCGGAATGACGTAGCCGCCCTGCGTGGAGACCTCGGCCGACAGGTTGCGGCCGGCCATGGCGGCCGCGCCCCGCACCAGGTCGAGTTGCTCGTCGGGCGTGAGCAGGGCATCCGGACCGCTGAAGACGCCGCCGCGCATGGCGCCGGCGTCGCGCAGCCGGCGGGTCACGGCGCGGGTGTCGATGCCGCTGATGCCCACGACACCTTCCTGCACCAGTTGGTCGTCAAGCGACCCGGTCGCGCGGTGGTTGGAGACGACGCGGCTGGGGTCGCGCACAACGTAACCCGACACCCAGATGCGGCTGGACTCGGGATCCTCGTCATTGACTCCCGTGTTGCCGATGTGCGGCGCGGTCATCACGACGATCTGTCCGGCGTAGCTCGGGTCGGTAAGGGTCTCCTGGTAGCCGGTCATGCCCGTGGCGAATACCACCTCGCCGAGCGTGCGACCGCGGGCGCCGTAGGCGTGGCCGGGGTAGCGGGTCCCGTCCTCCAGGACGAGCACGGCGGGTTCGAGCGTCACGCGGTCTGCCTTTCGATGATGCTGTCGACGGCCGTGCCGAAGGCGGTCGGCTCGTCCATGCGGAAGTAGCTGTCAACGGCACTGTCGCCGAGCGCCCACTCGATGAGGTGCAGGCCATCGGTCTCGACGGCCCGATCGATTGTCCAACTGGCTCTGCGGATGCCTCGCAGGGCCTCCCGGGGAATCCAGATTCCGTTCTCCCCCGCGATCTGCACCCCCAGACCGGCGACGGTAACGGTGACCTCGACCGATCCGCGGAACCCGAGACCGTGCACCGCGATCCGATCGAACGGATCGCCCGACACGGTCGTGGCAACGTACTTGCCAGCGAACTGCCCGACGAACGTACCAGGGTCGGACGGCACAGTCGCCGGCGTGGCAATGGCGGATTGGCGCCGACGCCTCGCGTACCAGCCCACGGCGAGGAGCGTGAGGAGCACGAGCATGAAGGCGACCACGATCGCCAAGAGCGCGCCCCTATCCACGATCGCCTGCCGCCACAACATCGGCGGGCACGAGCTCGCCCTCGAGCACTGTGGGCTGGCCGCGATGCAAGGTCGCGACAACGCGCCCCGGCAAGGTGCGGCCCAGGTAGGGCGAGTTCACGCTCTTGCCCCGAAGGTCCTCGACCGCGAAGGTGCGGGTCGCCGCTGTGTCGTAGAGCGTGAGGTGTGCGGGAGAGCCGACGGCGAACGGCGCTGCGTAGCCGTCGAGGAGGCCGATCTCAGCGGGCCGTGACGACATCACGCGCGCGACATCCGACCAGTTGAGCTGGCCGCTCTCGACAACCGCCGCGTGCACGACACTCAGTGCTGACTCGAGGCCAACCATGCCGTTGGCCGCCTCGTCCCACGCGCAGTCCTTCGCCTCGAGGGGGTGGGGTGCGTGGTCGGTCGCGACAATGTCGATGGTTCCGTCGGCGAGGGCGGCCCGCAGGGCGTGCACGTCCTCGTCCCGGCGCAGCGGCGGATTGACCTTGAAGCGCGCGTCGTAACCGCGGGCGAGTTCTTCGGTGAGCAGCAGGTGGTGCGGGGTGACCTCGGCCGTGACATCCACGCCGCGGGCCTTCGCCCAACGGATGACCTCGACCGAGCCGGCGGTCGAGATGTGGCAGACGTGCAGTCTGGCGCCGACATGGTGGGCGAGGAGCACGTCGCGGGCGATGATCGACTCCTCGGCGACGGCCGGCCACCCGACCAGTCCGAGTTCACCGGAGAGGGCGCCCTCGTTGAGCTGGGCACCCACGGTCAGGCGGGGCTCCTGCGCATGCTGGGCAACTACTCCGCCGAAGGTCTTCACGTACTCGAGGGCCCGGCGCATCAGCAGGGCGTCGTGCACGCAGTGCCCGTCATCGGAGAACACCCGCACCTGCGCGCGGGACTGCGCCATGGCGCCGATCTCTGCGAGCCGCTCCCCTGCGAGGCCAGCCGTCACCGCCCCGATGGGCCGTACAGTCACGTAGCCGTGCCGCTCCCCGAGGGACTGCACCTGCTCGACGACACCAGCGGTGTCCTGCACGGGCATCGTGTTGGCCATCGCGAACACGGCCGTGTATCCACCGGCCGCGGCTGCACGTGACCCCGTGAGCACCGTCTCGCTCTGCTCGAAGCCGGGCTCGCGCAGGTGGGTGTGCAGGTCGACGAGACCGGGCAGTGCGAGCAGGCCCGACGCGTCAATCACCGTAGCTCCGGCCGGCGCAGCGTCGACAAAGACACCGTTGTCGATGAACAGGTCGCGGTTGCTTCCATCGGGTAGCACGGCACCCTTCACGTGGATGCTCATGAGTCACTTCCAGCGAGCAGCGAGTACAGCACAGCCATCCTTATCGAGACCCCGTTGGCGACCTGCTCGAGCACGGTCGACTGCACGGAGTCGGCAGCGGCGGCGGAGATCTCGAGGCCGCGGTTCATCGGCCCGGGGTGCATCACCATGCTAGCCGCTGGCAGGCGATCGACCCGGTCGTCGCCGAGCCCCCACTCCCGTGAATACTCCCGGGCGTTGGGGAAGAAGGCGGCATTCATCCTTTCGCTTTGAATGCGCAGCATCATGACCACATCGGGTGCCGAATCGATCGCGATGTCGAGGTCGTAGCCGACGGTCACCGGCCAGTGACGTGTGTCGACCGGCAGCAGTGTCGCCGGCGCGACGAGGGAGACGTGGGCGCCCAGCGTCGTGAGCAGCCAGACGTTCGACCGGGCAACGCGCGAGTGCAGGATGTCTCCCACGATCGTCACCGCGACTCCGTCGAGACCGCGGCCTCGCGAGGCAACCCCGTGCAGTCGCTTGCGAATCGTGAACGCGTCGAGCAGCGCCTGGGTCGGATGCTCGTGAGTGCCGTCACCCGCATTGACGATGCCCGCGTCGATCCAGCCGCTGTCGGCGAGCACGCGCGGCGCACCGCTGGCCCCGTGGCGGATGACGACGGCATCCGCCCCCATGGCCGCGAGTGTCTGTGCGGTGTCCTTCAGGCTCTCGCCCTTGGAGACGCTCGAGCCCTTGGCGCTGAAGTTGATGACGTCGGCGCTCAATCGCTTGGCCGCGACTTCGAACGACACGCGGGTGCGCGTCGAGTCCTCGAAGAACAGGTTGACAACAGTCTTGCCCCGCAACGCCGGTAGCTTCTTGATCTCGCGGCCGGAGACGTCCGCCATGTCTTCCGCGATGTCCAGTAGCGCGACGACCTCGTCTCGGCGCAGGTCACGGGTGGAGAGCAGATGCCTCACTGGATCGTCACCCCCTCCTCGCCGTCGGTCTCCAAGAGCCGCACGTTGATGCGCTCATCTGTTGAGGTCGGCAGGTTCTTGCCCACGAAGTCCGCGCGAATCGGCAGCTCCCGATGGCCGCGATCGACGAGGGCGGCAAGGCGCACCGCACGCGGACGACCCAGGTCACTGAGGGCATCAAGAGCGGCCCGGATTGTGCGGCCCGAGTAGAGCACATCGTCGACGAGAATCACGGTCTTGCCGTCGATACCGCCAGCCGGGATGTCGGTCGGCGAGGGTGCGCGGGTCGGGTTCTTGGCGAGGTCGTCCCGGTACATCGTCACGTCGAGCGACCCTACGGTGCCGGAGCCGGGCTCGATGGAATCCAGGATCCCCGCGATGCGCCGCGCAAGAATGACTCCACGAGTCGGGATTCCGAGGAGAACGAGATCGGATGAACCGCGATTGGACTCCAGGATCTCGTGGGAGATCCGAGTCAACGCACGCGCGATATCAGCCTGCTGCAGCACGGAGCGTGCAGTCATTCTGACCTCCTTCCCCGCCTCACAGGACGGAACTTAAAGGAAACCTGTTGAGCCCACTATAGCGCCCAGCGAGGGCACACCCGATGAGGGCGGACGGGACTTTAGCCTCTCGGGAGGGCGAGCGGGTCTGGATACCATCGGGGCATGTCGAAGGATGCCGCCGATTCCGCGCACCGGGAGTTCCCCGCCGCCGACCCGGGACAGGTCGATGTGACCCCCGAGATCGATGAACTCGGGGAACTCGAGGAGCTGCTCGGGGATGCCTCTCCGAACGCTGAGGCCGATCGGCGGGCGTGGCGCCAGGGCTACCCGTACAAGGCGAAGATGACCCGCCGCGACTACGAGAACCAGAAGCGCCGCCTGCAAATCGAGCTGCTCAAGTTGCAGGCGTGGACGAAGGAGTCGGGCCAGAAGGTCGTCATCCTCTTCGAGGGCCGGGATGCCGCGGGCAAGGGTGGCGCGATCAAGCGCTTCATGGAGCATCTGAACCCCCGCGGGGCACGCGTCGTTGCGCTCGAGATCCCGACTGATCGGGAGCGCAGCCAGTGGTACTTCCAGCGCTACGTGCAGCACCTCCCCACCAGCGGCGAGATCGTGATGTTCGACCGTTCCTGGTACAACCGCGCAGGCGTCGAGCGCGTGATGGGTTACTGCTCGCCCCACGAATACCTCGAGTTCACGCGGTCGGCACCTGAGTTCGAGCGGATGCTCGTGCAGAGCGGCATCCATCTGATCAAGTTCTGGTTCTCCGTCGGGCGCGCCGAGCAGCGCGCCCGGTTCACGGCGCGCTCGCACGACGTCGTCAAACAGTGGAAACTCTCTCCCACGGACCTCGCGAGCCTCGACAAGTGGGACGACTACACCAGAGCGAAGGAGGCGATGTTCTTCTACACCGACACGCCGCTGGCGCCCTGGACGGTCGTCAAGTCCAATGACAAGAAGCGCGCGCGCATCGAGGCGATGCGGTGGGTGCTGAGCCTGTTCGACTACACAGGCAAGGACCGCGAGGTGGTCGCGGTTCCCGACTCACGGATCATCGGCAGCCCAGCGACGGTGTACGACGAGGGTGAGGCGCCCGGCGGCGCCTTCCCGGTCGTGGGTTAGGCGCGAGTGGCAGCGATTCGGCCCAGTAGCCCGTTCACGAAGCCCGCGGAGTCCTCGGTGCTGTGCACGCGAGCGGACTCGACGGCCTCGGCAATCGCCACACTGTCGGGCACCTCGTCGTTGAACAGGATCTCCCAGATCCCGATGCGCAGAAGCGCGCGGTCGATCGCGGGCATCCGGCTGATCGTCCAGCCTTGGGCGTAGGTCTCGATGAGCTCGTCGATCTCATCTCCGTGCTCGGTGATACCGACGACGATCTCGCGCGCGTACTCCCACGAGTTGCTGCGCTTCGGGTCTGCCGCATTGCGGGCCGCCTCATCGGCCAGCGCCGCGTTGATCGACTCGCCGCGCACGTCGGCGCTGTAGAGGATGTCGAGGGCGCGCTTGCGGGACTTGCTGCGGGCGCCCACTACTCGGCGCTCTGTTCGTTCTGCACCGACATCAGTCGGTGACGCGGCCCAGGTAGCTGCCGTCGCGAGTGTCGACCTTGACCTTGGTGCCCTGTTCGAGGAACAGCGGCACCTGGATCTGGTAGCCGGTCTCCACAGTCGCGGGCTTGGTGCCGCCCGTGGAGCGGTCGCCCTGCAGGCCGGGCTCGGTGTACGTGATCTCCAGGACGACGGATGCCGGCAGCTCGACGTAGAGCGGGTCACCGTTGTGCAGAGCGATCGTGACGTTCTGGTTCTCCAGCATGAAGTTGGCGGCGTCGCCGACCTGTGCCGGAGTGAGGGTGATCTGGTCGTAGTTGCCCAGATCCATGAACACGAAGTTGTCGCCGTCCTTGTACGAGTACTGGAAGTCGGCACGGTCGACGGTCTCGGTCTCGATCTTCGCACCGGCGTTGAACGTGCGGTCGACGACCTTGCCCGTCATCACATTCTTGACCTTGGTGCGCACGAAGGCACCACCCTTGCCGGGCTTGACGTGCTGGAAGTCGATGACCGTCCAGAGGCCACCGTCCATGTTGAGTACCACGCCGTTGCGAATGTCAGCGGTTGAAGCCATGGGTTGAGTTATCCGTTCGTTGAAGACGCTGGTTGAGCGGGACCCGGAAGGGTCCGTATCGAAACCGACATGCGAGTCTACCCGAGGCGGCGCGCGACGAGGTCAAGCGCGAGCAGGTAGCTGTCGAAGCCGAATCCGGCGATCACGCCGGTCGCCACCGCCGAGATGACGCTGGTGTGGCGGAACTCCTCGCGCGCGTGCGGATTGGAGATGTGCACCTCAACGAGCAACAGACCCGCCTTGGTGACGAGCGCCGCGGCATCCCGAAGCGCGTACGAATAGTGCGTGAAGGCGGCGGGGTTGAGAATCACCGGACTGCCGGTATCGACGGCCTCGTGCAGCCAACCGATGAGGGTCGCCTCGTCATCGGTCTGGCGCAGGTCGATGGTGAGACCGGATGCCTCGCCCTCAAGCAGTCCTCGCAGGTCGTCTAGAGTACCGCTGCCGTACACATCCGGCTCACGACTACCGAGACGGCCGAGGTTCGGGCCGTTGAGGACGAGGACGGTGGTCACGGCTCCGAGTGTACTGTTCCGCGGGGTGCCAGACGCGTGAGCGCCCATCCGAAGAGGATGAAGAGCGCGCCAACACCCGCGACGAACGCCGCCACTCCGAACGAGACGATTGACGTGAACAACGAGGTGCGCAGGAACGACGCGTTCATCACGGTGATCCGCACGGGGTCCTCGCGATCGAGCTCGGCGTAGGTGGCGCCACCACTGGCCTCCAGCGCGTGATGGCTGATGATGTCGGCTTCAGCGTAGGCCGTGAACGGATCCGCGACCGCGGCACCGGCCAGGAACGCTGCGTCCTCGGCGACGGTGATCTTCTCGGCGGCGAGCTGGCTGCTGACGGTGACCCACACCGTCCCTCCTGCGACGATCATGATGACCCCCGCAATGATCCCGAGTATCCCGACGAGACGGACTAGCCGGGACGTTGTCGCGCTGATGGTGATGGGTGTTGCGGTCATGAACTCTGCTCCCTGATCGAACTGGCACGATGACGCGATCGCGTCTGACTCATGCTCCCGTCAGATTCGAGAGAACATCAGGGTCGAAGGTCCCCTAGGTCAGGGCGTCGACTCCACAGCGAGCACGCCGGCGAACCCGACGAGCACTCCCCCGGTCACGCGGTCGATCCAGCGCACGACCTTCGGGTTGGTGAACCAACGCCGCGCAATCTGTGAGGCGAAGATGATCGCCGAGAACCAGATCAGCGACTCGACGACGTGCACGAGCGCGAGCAGCAACCCCATTCCCAACGGCGGCACGCCCTGCGGGATGAACTGCGGGATCAGGGCGATGTAGAACACGCCGACCTTGGGATTGAGGATGTTGGAGAGCAGTCCACGGCCGAAGGCCGCCGTCAGTCGTCCTGTCGGCCTGGCCGAGGCATCCGTCTCGGGCACGGCGGTGTGGCGGAAGCTCGCGACGATCATCGAGATGCCGAGGTACAGCAGGTATGCCGCCCCAGCGAGCTTGAGCACGGTGAACGCGACCTCAGACGCGGCGAGCAGCGCCGCGGCGCCGACGGCCGCGGCCGCTCCCCACACGAATGCACCCGAGCAGATGCCGAATGCCGTCGCGTAGGCGTGGGCACGCGACTGGGTGAGCGACGAACGCAGCACGAGGGTGGTGTCCAGGCCCGGGATGATCGTGAGCAGTGCCGCGAGCACAGCGAACGACCCGAGCGCCTGGGCGATCGTCACACCCCCACCTCCTGATAGGCGGCGAACAGCAGCGCCTCCTCAGGACCGGCCAGCACCGAGGTCTTGCCCACGTCGTCAAGCACGATGAAGCGCATCATCCCCGCGCGCGCCTTCTTGTCGCGCTGCATCGTCGCCAGGAGCGTCTTCCATCGGCCCAGCGGGTAGTCGACCGGCAGAGTCAGCGACTCGAGGATGCGACGGTGCCGGTCCACGACCTCGTCGCTGAGCGAGCCCGCGATACGTCCCAGCTCCGCCGCGAACACCATGCCCACCGAGATCGCCGCACCGTGCCGCCAGCGGTACCGCTCGGCGTGCTCGATCGCGTGACCCAGGGTGTGCCCGTAGTTCAGGATCTCGCGCAGGCCGGACTCCTTGAAGTCCTCGCTCACGACGCGCGCCTTCAGGCCGATCGACAACTCGACGACCCGGCGGAACTCGTCGCTGGTGGGGTCGGTGGCGCGATCCACATCCGCTTCGATGATGTCCAGGATCTCGGGTTCGCCGATGAAGCCGCACTTCACGACTTCCGCGAATCCCGCGAGGATCTCGTTACGCGGGAGCGTGTCGAGGGTATCGAGGTCGACGACGACGGCCGCGGGCGCGTAGAACGATCCCACGAGGTTCTTGCCCTCGGCGGTGTTGATGCCGGTCTTGCCACCGACGGCCGCATCCACCATTCCGGCGACGCTCGTCGGACACTGCACCAGGCGCACCCCGCGCAACCACGTGGCGGCGACGAAGCCGGCCAGATCGGTCGTCGCTCCCCCACCCAGGCCGACCACGGCATCCGTTCTCGTGAAGTCGGTCTGGCCCATGATCTGCCAGCAGAAGGCGGCAACCTCAACGCGCTTTGCGTCCTCGGCATCCGGCACCTCGGCGAGGAGCACCTCGTAGCGGTCCATCAGCGACTCGCGCAACGCGTTGGCCTTCGCTCCCAGAGTCGGCGGATGCACGATCAGCACCTTCGCGACGCGCGGTCCCAGTTGATCGGCAAGGGACGCGAGAAGCCCACGTCCGATGATGACGTCGTAGGGGTCGGTGCCCGTGACGGGGATGACGGTGGTCTCGGTCATTTAGTCCCGCTTCTCCAGCCAGCTCACGATGCGCTGCGCTACCCGATCCAGCGGCTGGCGAGACGTATCGACGCTCAGCTGCGACAGTCGGTCGTAAATCGGTTGACGTGCGGTGACGATCGCCGTCCACGCGTCGATGCCGTCCTTCAGAAGCGGCCGCTTGCCGGTCGCGATGCGCTTCTCAACGGCCGCGGCGGAGACTGTCAACTGCACGACTCGCTTCTCGGCCAAGTCGGCCTGCGTACGGGGATCAAGGACAGCGCCACCGCCAAGGGTCACAACGGCCCGCTCCCGCAGGGCCTCAGCTACGGTCTCCCGCTCGATGGAGCGAAAATGGGGCTCACCATGATCCTCGAAGATGGTCGCGATCGGTCCATGGGCGGCCACGATTCGCTTGTCGGTGTCGATGAACGGCACCCCCAACAGGCGCGCGACCCTCTTGCCCGTGCGCGTCTTGCCGGCTCCCGGCGCCCCGATGAGTACGACGACCGCACCTTCGTCACTCACTCTGCGAGGCCCGTGCGGTCGTGAGGTTTTCTGGAATGGAGGCCAGATATGCGTCGAGGTTGCGCTTGGTCTCGCCCACGGAATCACCTCCGAATTTCTCCAGTACCGAATTGGCGAGAACGAGCGCGACCATCGCCTCGGCGACGACACCCGCCGCGGGCACGGCACACACGTCGGAGCGTTGGTGGTGGGCCTCGGCGGCAGTTCCCGTCGCGACATCCACTGTGCGGAGGGCGTGCGGCACCGTCGAGATCGGCTTCATGGCGGCTCGAACGCGCAGGAGGGTTCCGGTGCTCATCCCGCCCTCGGTGCCACCGGCACGGTCGGAGAGCCGGGTGATGCCGTCTGCGCCCATGACGAGTTCGTCGTGGGCGGCGGAACCCCGTCGACGCGCGGTCTCGAAGCCATCGCCGATCTCGACGCCCTTGATCGCCTGGATGCCCATCACCGCGGCGGCCAGCTGCGAATCGAGGCGCCGATCCCAGTGGGTGTACGAGCCAAGCCCCGGCGGAAGCCCGAAAACGAGCACCTCGACGACGCCGCCGAGGGTGTCGCCGTCGTCATGGGCACGGTCCACCTCAGCAACCATCGCAGCGGATGTCGCGGCGTCGAAGCAGCGCAGCGGGTCGGCGTCGAGCGCGCCGACGTCGCCCGGCTCAGGCAGCGCGGCACCGTCGGGAACGCGCACAGTACCGATCGCCAGCGTGTGGCTGATGATCTCGATGCCGAGCTCCGACAGGAAGGCGCGTGCCACAGCACCCAGCGCCACTCGCGCCGCGGTCTCGCGGGCGCTCGCCCGCTCGAGCACGTTGCGTGCCTCGTCGAAATCGTACTTCTGCATGCCGACCAGATCGGCGTGGCCGGGACGTGGCCTGGTGAGCGCCGCACCGCGACCCTTCGGAAGGCTGTCGAGGTCCACTGGAACCGCACTCATGACCTCGACCCAGCGCGGCCACTCGGTGTTGCCGATGCGAAGAGCAACCGGGCTGCCCATGGTGAGCCCGAACCGTACGCCGCCGCTGATGCTCAGCTCGTCCTGCTCGAACTTCATGCGCGCACCGCGGCCATAGCCGAGTGAGCGACGGTGCATGTGCTCCTGAATGAACTCCGGGCTCACCGAGACTCCCGCAGGGAGGCCCTCCAGAATGGCGACCAACTCGGGACCGTGCGACTCACCAGCCGTCAACCAACGAAGCATGTGTCGATCTTCCCACAGCGCGAGGGTGCGATCAGGCGACCGCGGCCCGCATCGCCGCAACGACCTCGAGCTCGTTCGGCAGTGGCGCGAACTGGTCCCCGGCGACGAACAGGCGCACCTGCCCCACGGCCTGGTTGACGAGCAGGTCGAGTCCTGAGATCACAGTGCCGCCAGCCGACATCCAGTCGGAGGCCAGACGACTCGGCCACGGATCGTAGGCGACATCAAAGAGCACCGACCCGGCGCGTACGGGCTCGGCGAAGACCAAATCGTTCTGCCCACCGGGAACGGTGCTGATCACCGCGTCCGGAACGATCAATGACCGATCCATGATGCCCCAGGGCCGAACGACGACATCGACACCGAGTCGGCCGCCGAGCTCGACGATGCCGACCGCTCGCTCCGGAGAACGCGCCGACACCAGCACCCGGGTTGCCCCCAGTTGGGCGACGGCAACCAGCACGGATGCCGCAGTCGCACCCGCACCGAGCAGGTGCACGTATCCCAGGCTCGACACACCCACGCCGGCGAACGACTCGACAACGCCCTGCACGTCGGTGTTGAACCCGCGCGGCCCCCCTGCCCCCAGCAGCACCGTGTTCGCCCCGCCGACGAGATCGACCAGCGGATGCCGCCACGCCAGCAGTGCGAGCACGTCGCGTTTGAGTGGCATGGTCAACGACAGGCCACGCCACTGCTCGTCCAACCCACCTATGAAGTCGCCGAGCGCATCGCCGCTCATCTCGATCGCTTCGTAGGTCCAGTCGAGACCGAGGACCCCGTACGCGGCACGCTGGATGGCGGGCGACTTCGAATGCGAGATGGGCGAGCCGAGCACCGCGAGGCGCGTGCCCGCGTCACTCACAGTAGGAGGCGTTCTCTTCGCTCTCGTCACACCATGCGTGCAACTGGTCGACGGCGGCTTCGTGCTCCTCGGCGGTCTCGGAGAAGACCGTCTCGCCGGTGGCGAGGTTGATGGGCACGAAGAACAGCCACGGGCCGTCTGCCGGGTTCAAAGCAGCCTGGATCGCGAGGTCTCCGGGAAGCCCGATCGGGCCGATCGGCAGACCGGGGTTCGCGTAGGTGTTGTACAGGTTGCTCGCATCCGCGCGCTCGTCATCCGTCGTCCAGACCGTGTGGAGGTTGCCTGTGCCGTACGCCACTGTCGCATCCGACTGCAGGTTGATTCCCTGGTCGAGGCGGTTCTGGAACACGCGAGCGATCTTGTAGAAGTCGTCCTGGTTGGAGCCGGCTTCACGTTGGATGATCGACGCGAGAGTGAGAACGGTGTGCCGGTCCTCGGGCGCGACGCCCGCGTCATCCAGGTGCTGGAACATGGTGTCGACCATCAGCTGGAGGATGTCCTGCGCCGTCTCGGAGCCGTCGAGCTCGTAGGTGGCCGGGAACAGGTAACCCTCCAGGCTTGGCTCCCCTGCGGGAACCCCGTACACAGTCGGGTCGGCAGCGGCAGCCTGAACGTCGGCGAGCGGAATGCCCGTCGTTTCGGCGATGATCTCAAGCGCACTGGGCAACGTGGTGCCCTCAGTGATGAGCAGTTTCGAGGTGACCTTGTTGGCCGGATCCAGCAGCGCGTCAAGCGCGGCCTGCGCACTCATCTGCTTCTGAAGCGCATAGTTGCCGGGCAGGAAGTTGACGTTGTCGGGCTGCGCGAGCAGCAGGTCGTAGAAGGCATCGAACGTCATCGTGACGCCGGCATCCTTCAGAGTGTTCGCGACGTCGGAACCGAGATCGCCCGACTGGATGGTGACGATCGCCTCCTCGCCATTGCCTGCACCCTCGTAGTCGTTGGGCAACTCCCAGCCCAGGAACTCACGCACCTGGGTCTCGTAGTTGAGCCAGGCGTACGCGGCACCCCCACCGACCAGGCCCAGGACGATGACGATCGGAAGCGTGATCTTCAGCCACAACAGGTTGCGACGCTTCTTCGGCTGATCGGGACGCTGACGATCTCCACCGTCGCCGCCCGATCCGCCACCGAAACCGCCGCCCGAACCCGAGTTCGAGCCGCCGCCGCTGCCGCCGCCGAAGTCGAAGGGGAAGACGTCATCGGCTGTCGCGGCCGGGGGCACAGCTGCCGCCGGGGCAGGGCTTGCTAGCGAGGCGAAGAAGTCCACGGGCTCGGCGGCCGAGGGGACCGCTGCGGCGACCGGAGCGACTGCGGGCGTGAAGGCCGCGGGCGCCAGCTCCGCGGGTGTGATGCTGGCGGGCATGACGTTGGCCGATGCGGCGGCCACGCCGCCATTGGCCTCCCGTTCGCGCATTTCGCGTCGGGTGAGAGGTGCCGCCTCGGTCGCCGGTGCCGTCGCCGCAGCGACGGGCGCTGCGAATGCGGGCTGAGACGCCGGAGGAAGCGTGGGATGCTCCTGCGGTGCCGCAAACACGGCCGCGAAGGGATCAGCGCTCTGGGCAGGTGCGGGTGGCTCGACGAGAGGTGCAGGCGCTGCGGGCGCCGAATCAAATAGACCGGCGAACGGATCAGCGGGAGCCGCCTCCGGCTGCACAGGCCATCCGGGCGGCGTCGCTTGCTGCACCGGAAGTGAGTCCTGCACAGGCGGCAAGCGCAGCGCAGGCTCAGCGTTCGCAAACGGCGCGTTCTGCACCGGAGGAGCGGGGAACGCGCTGGGCGCAGGCTGCTGCGCAGGCACGAAGAACTCGGGCGGGGCGCTCTGCTGTGTCGGCGTGACGGGCGCCTCCTGCTGTGCGGGCACGACGGGGCTGGGACCCGTGCTGAGACCACCGAACAGCGCGGCGAACGGGTCGTCGTCGCTCTGCACAGGTACGGAGCTCACCGGTTCAGGGTCGATCGAGTAGGGTCGCGTGGCCTCGGGCTGTGCGGGTTGCGGAGAGAACAGCTCGTCCCAGCTGGGTTCGTTGGCCATTCTTAGAATCCTTCGTCCGGGTCAACGACGGCACCGGGCGCGGAGTCGGCCGAGCGCTCGAAGTCGAGGGCATGTTGCAAAATTATAACGGCGGCAACCTGATCAACGACCGAACGGGAGTTCTTCGCGTTTCGCCCGGATGCTCGCAGCGCAGCCGCGGCAGACACCGTCGACAGGCGCTCATCGACCAAGCGCACCGGTACAGCGCAGGCCGCGGACAACCGTCCGGCGAACTGCCTGGCATCTCCCGTCGACGCTGTCTCGCGGCCGGACAGGGCCAGCGGGAGACCAACGATGATCTCGAACGCGTCGATCTCGCCCACGAGCTCGCGGATCCGCGCCACATCGCCAGCTCCCCGCGGCACAGTCTCGACCGGGGTCGCGAGCATGCCGTGGAGGTCACTGCGCGCAACACCGATTCGGGCGGTGCCCACGTCAATACCGAGGCGCACGCCCGGTCGCATGGCCTAGGACCCGATTGACGCGGCGATGGCTTCGAGCGCTGCGGGAATGGCGGCGACATCCGCGCCACCGCCCTGGGCGAGGTCGTCCTTGCCGCCGCCGCCACCGCCGAGGATTCCGGCGGCAAGCTTGGCCAATGCTCCGGCCTTCATGCCCGCTGACCGCGAAGCGTCGTTGGTCGCCACGATGACGGCCGGCTTTCCCGCGACATCCGCCGCGAGGGCCACGACCGACGCCGCCGAGCCGAGCCGCTCGCGCACGCTGGTCACCAGGCTTCGCAGGTCGTCGCCGGTGGCTACCTCGCCGACGTTCTCAGCAACAACCGTCACTGCGCCAACCGGGTGAGCTGTTGCGACGAGTGCGGGCACCCGCTGGGCGAGTTGACCTGCCTCGTACTGCGCGATCTTGCGTTCGGCGGCCTTCAAGTTCGCCATCAGCTCGGCGATGCGATCCGGAAGCTGCTCCCGCGGAGTCTTCAGCGTGCCGGTCAGCTGCGAGACGATTGCCCGCTCCGTTGCCAGATCGCGGAAAGCCTCGATTCCGACCAGCGACTCGATGCGTCGGTTGGTCGAACCGACGCTCGACTCCCCCACCAGATTGATGAGCCCGATCTCCGACGAGCGCGTCACATGCGTGCCCGCGCACAGTTCGAGCGACCACGGGCCACCGATCTCGACGACCCGCACCGTCTCCCCGTACTTCTCGCCGAACAACGCCATGGCTCCCAGAGCCTTCGCCTCGTCGAGCGGCAGGATGCGGGTCTGCACCTCGAGGTTGTCGCGCACGGCGTTGTTGGCGACCTCCTCGATCTCGGTCTTGGTCGCGTGCGAGAGCGCCTGATTCCAGGAGAAGTCGAGGCGCATGTAGCCGGCCTTGTTGTACGAGCCCGACTGGTGCGCCTCCGGTCCGAGAATCTGCCGAAGAGCAGCGTGGATGAGGTGGGTCGCGGAGTGTGCCTGCGTCGCGCCGCGGCGCCACTCCGGGTCCACCACCGTGGTAGCGGCATCGCCGACCCCGACCTCACCCGAGGTCACCTGCACCTTGTGACTCACCAGCCCCTTGACCGGTCGTTGCACATCGAGCACCTCGAGCTCGAAACCGGTGCCCACGATGGTGCCGGCGTCGGCCTCCTGGCCACCGGACTCCGGGTAGAGCGAGGTCTCGGCAAGGATCACCTCGGCGATGTCGCCGGCAGAAGCGCTCGTCACCGACGCGCCATCGACGATAAGCCCGAGGATCATGCTCTCGGTCGTCAGGTAGTCATAGCCGGTGAAGACGGTCTCGCCCTGCGCACGGAACGCGCTGTAGACCGAGAGGTCGGCGAGGTGCTGCTTCTTCGACTTCGCGTCGGCCTTGGCGATGGTGCGCTGGTGCAGCATGAGGGAATCGAACGCGTCGCGATCGACCGTCAGACCGGCGTCCTCGGCGATCTCGAGAGTCAGGTCGATCGGGAAGCCGTAGGTGTCGTGCAGGAGGAACGCCGTGTCGCTCGGCAGCTGAGTCGAACCAGCCTGCTGCGTGCGCGTCACCGCCAGGTCGAGGATGCTCGTGCCACTGGCCAGCGTGCGAAGGAAGGTCTCCTCCTCCGCGAGAGCCAGCCGCGAGATCCGGTCGTAGTCGGCGGACACCTCGGGGTACTGCACCTTCATCGCGTCGCGTGACGCGGGGAACAGCTCGCCGAAGGTCGGCTCTTCCACACCGAGAAGACGCATGGCGCGCACGCTGCGACGCAGCAGGCGACGCAGGATGTAGCCGCGACCCTCGTTGCTCGGGGCAACTCCGTCAGACATCAGCATCAGGCTGGAGCGCACGTGGTCGGCGATCACGCGCATCCGCACGTCGTCATCGTGGTTGGCGCCGTACTTGCGCTTCGACAGTTCGGCCGCCTTGTCGAGCACCGGACGCACCTGGTCGATCTCATACATGTTCTCGACGCCCTGCTTGATGAAGGCGACGCGCTCCATGCCCATACCGGTGTCGATGTTCTTCTTCGGCAGCTCGCCGAGGATCTCGAAGTTCTTACCTGCACCCTCGCCGCGCAGGTACTGCATGAAGACGAGGTTCCAGATCTCGACGTAGCGGTCGTCGTCGGTCGCCGGCCCCCCGTCGATGCCGTACGCCGGGCCGCGGTCGAAGAAGATCTCCGAGCAGGGGCCGGCCGGTCCCGGCTGCCCGGTCGACCAGTAGTTCGTGTCCATGTCGAGTCGCTGGATGCGCTCGTCGGGGAGCCCAGCGGTCTTCTTCCAGAAGTTCACGGCATCGTCGTCGTCCTTGTAGACCGTGACCCAGAGATCCTTCTCGTCGAAGCCCAGACCGCCATCGCTCTCATTGCTGGTGAGCAGCTCCCACGCGTACTCGATCGCCTGCTCCTTGAAGTAGTCGCCGAAGGAGAAGTTGCCGTTCATCTGGAAGAACGTTCCGTGGCGCGGAGTCTTGCCGACCTCCTCGATGTCGAGGGTGCGGATGCACTTCTGCACGCTGGTCGCCCGGGGATACGGCGGCGGCACGAGGCCCGTCAGGTACGGAACGAACGGCACCATGCCGGCCACGGTGAACAGCAGCGTCGGGTCGTCGCTGACCAGCGATGCCGACGGCACGATGGTGTGCCCCCGGTCGCCGAAGAAGTTCAGCCAACGGTTCTGGATGTCTGCGGTCTGCATGTGTGTGAAGGTCCCGGGTCGAAATGTGGATGCGCCCGGGAACTCCCGGTGGTCGATCGGCCGCGTACGGCTCCGAGACCTACTTGACGCGCTTGGAGAGGTCGGCGATGACGTCCTCGGCCTCGGCGACGGCCGCCCTGAGCTCCGCCTCGCGGGCCTTGTAGCCGTCGATCACGGCGCTGCCGAACTCACGTGCCTTGGTGTCCACGTCTTCGAAGAACCTCTGGCCCTCGGGGGTCTTGGCGACCTGGTGCGCGACGATGAAACCGGCTGCAACACCGACGGCCAGCAGGATGATGCTCTTCATGACAAGCTCCTTCGGAATACGGACGACGACAGGTCAAGCTTACTTCTTCGGGGGCGCTGACTTCCGGGCGGAGCGGGTGCCCACGATGGCCGCCCTGACGCCGGCGCTGAAGCCCGCGATCTTGATGAGCGGTCCACCGATTGTCGCAGCGAAGAGCGCGACCAGGGCGGACACGTTGCCTGTCACCTCCTCGACGCTCGAGGTGATGCTGTCCACACGCACCAACTGCTTGTTGGTCTCGCTGATGGTCGTCGTCGCCTCCTCCAGCAGAGGAGTGATGTTCTCGCTCACTCCGCGGATGGCCGCGCTCGTCTCGTCGAAGACTCGGCCCAGCTTCAGCAACGGCACGGCGAGAAGCCCCACGAGCACCGCGAAGATGCCGGCGGCTAGGAGCCCTGCAATGTCTCCACCCGACATGATTTCCTCCCGAAGACGACGAAAGCGGGCCACCTTCCGGTGACCCGCTTCCAGAGTAGTGCGGCGATCGATCGGTGATCGAGCCTGTCGAGATCAGCGAGCCGCGTAGTACTCGACGACCAGCTGCACGTCACAGGTCACGGGGACCTCGGCGCGCTTCGGGCGGCGAACCAGACGAGCGTGCAGCTTGTCGAGCTCGACCTCGAGGTAGCCCGGGGTCTTCGGCAGGACGTCGACGTGGCCACCGGCAGCGGCGACCTGGAAGATGTCCATTCCCTCGCTGCGCGGCTTCACGTGCACGAGCTGTCCCGGCTTGACGCGGAACGACGGACGGTCGACGAGCTGGCCATCGACGAGGATGTGGCGGTGCACGACCATCTGGCGGGCCTGAGCCGTGGTGCGGGCGATAGCCGAACGCACAAGGATCGCGTCGAGTCGCATCTCGAGCTGCTCAACCAGGTTCTCACCGGTCAGGCCAGCGGCCTTGCGGGCCTCCTCGAACTGAATCTTCAGCTGAGCCTCGCGGATGCCGTACTGGGCACGCAGGCGCTGCTTCTCGCGCAGACGGACGGCGTAGTCGCTGTCCTGCTTGCGCTTGGTACGGCCGTGCTCGCCGGGAGCATACGGGCGCTTCTCAAGGTACTTTGCCGCCTTCGGCGTGAGGGCGATGCCCAGCGCGCGCGACAGGCGGGTCTTGCTACGAGTGCGTGACTTGGTAGACACGGTGTCCTTTTCTGTGAGTTCTTGCGGGGCAACCGGTGGTTCGCGCACACGCGTGGACGCGCAACAACAGTCCGGTGAAATCAGAGGGATGGTCCGTGGAGCTCGGTCGGCTACAGACCGCATGCTCCTCAGCCAGTGATTCCGTTGCAGCCGCGCTCAGGAAATCAGGCTTTGGACGGGTCAAATACTATCATCCGCCGCGGATTATCGCGCGCAGCTTATCCAACCGGGCCGCTACGTCCCGCTCATTGCCGTGCCCGCTCGGGTGGTAGTACTCGGTACCCAGGAGTTCGTCCGGAAGATACTGCTGCGCGACCACACCGATATCGGAGTCGTGGGAGTACTGGTATCCCTTGCCGTGCCCGAGGCGTTTCGCCCCCGGGTAGTGGGCGTCGCGGAGGTGCTTGGGCACGCGACCGATGCGGCCGGCGCGAACGTCGGCGATCGCGGCATCCAGAGCCATGTAGGCGGCGTTCGACTTCGGCGCTGTCGCGAGGTACACGACGGCCCCGGCAAGAGGGATGCGTCCCTCCGGCATGCCGATGAGCTGCACGGCATCGGCGGCGGCCATCGCGACCAGTAGGGCCTGTGGGTCAGCGATACCGATGTCCTCGGCCGCAGAGATGATGATGCGCCGAGCGATGAAGCGCGGGTCCTCCCCCGCCTCGATCATGCGCGCCAGATAGTGCAGGGCCGCATCGACGTCAGAGCCGCGTACCGACTTGATGAACGCGCTGATCACGTCGTAGTGCTCATCGCCCTGGCGGTCGTAGCGCAGCAGGGCGCGGTCGACCGCCACCGACACGATCTCAGTGGTCACCAGCGGTGGGTTGTCGCGATCAGCGGATGCGGCAGCCGCGAGGGCAGACGCCTCCAGGGCCGTCAGCGCCCTGCGAGCGTCACCCGACGACAGGCGGATGATGGCGGCGCGTGCATCCGCCTCCAACTCGATTGCTCCTGCGAGGCCTCGCGCGTCGGAGACCGCCCGATCGATGACCACCCCCAGATCGTCGTCACTGAGGGGTTCCAGCGTGAGCAGCAGTGATCGGGAGAGCAGCGGCGCGATCACCGAGAACGACGGGTTCTCCGTCGTGGCCGCGATCAGAATGACCCAGCCGTTCTCAACGCCGGGCAGCAGCGCGTCCTGCTGGGCCTTGGTGAAGCGATGGATCTCGTCGAGGAACAGCACGGTGGTCAGTCCGTAGAGGTCACGGCTCGACAGGGCCTCCTCCATCACCTGACGCACATCCCGAACACCGGCCGTCACAGCGGAGAGCTCGACGAACTTGCGGCCCGAGGTGTGCGCGATCGCCTTGGCGAGTGTGGTCTTGCCCGTGCCGGGTGGCCCCCAGAGGATGATCGACACGGATCCCTGCTCACCGCTGCCCTCGCTGGCGAGGCTGACGAGAGGTGAGCCCGGGGTCAGTAGGTGCCGCTGACCGGCGATCTCGTCGAGTCGAGTGGGGCGCATCCGCACCGCGAGCGGGGTTGCCCCGCCACGCAGTCCGGTCTGTGCGTTCATAGCGGCAATGCTAGCCGCGGCCACCGGCGGCACCATGCGGCCCGACTGTCGTAAAGTTACTCGACCCCCAAGCATCGTCCCGAAGGAGATCATCCGTGGCTGCGAGCAAGAACACCGAGCGTGAGGCACGCGAGGCACGCGAACGCCTGCGCCGCTACAACGCCCGGCAGGCCGTGCACGACAACCAGCTCAAGCGCCGCAAGCGCGACAACTGGTACGCAGTCGGCGTCCTTGTCATCGTCGCATCCGCGGCCGCCGTGCTCCAGATCTTCTACTTCAACGGTGGCCCTGGAACCCCCACTCCCGTTCCCTCGGCGAGCGAGACCGCTCCCCCGGCGACGGGCCAGAACGTGGGCGACGTGCCCGACCCGGGCTTCGCGCAGGGCAAGACCTACACCGGCACCTTGGGACTCAACGACATCGAACTCGGGATCACCCTCGACGGTGCCCTGGCACCCCAGGCCGTCTCGAGCATCCTCGCCGACTCGCTGACGGGCTACTACGTCGGCAAGACCTGTCACAGACTGGTCGTCGGTTCCAGCGCCGGACTTCTTCAGTGCGGATCTCTCGATGGCACCGGCGCCACCGACCCGTCGTACAGCTTCGGCCCGATCGAGAACGCCCCGGCCGATGGAATCTACTCGGCCGGCACCATTGCGATGGCGCGTGCGGCGGGAGACGCCTACAGCAATGGTCGTCAGTTCTTCATCGTGTTCCAGGACTCGACGCTGCCCAATGATGCTGCAGGGGGCTACACGGTCGTCGGCAGTGTCACGAGCGGCCTCGACAGCCTGATGGCCCAGATCGCCAACGCCGGAACGGCCGACGGTTCGACCGATGGCACGCCTCTGGTCGCGACCACGATCACGAGCCTCACGATCCAGTAACGCAGTCGGAGGCCCGGGCCGCTTGCCATAAGCTGGTGAACGCCCGCTGGGCTAGGTAGCAGACATCCTTTCGAGCAAGGTGAATCACGTGACTGACGAGACGGCTCCGTGGGGCCGCGTTGATGAGACGGGCACCGTCTATGTGCGCGAGGCCGCTGGCGAGCGTGTAGTGGGGCAGTATCCCGACGGCACCCCCGAGGAGGCCCTCGCCTACTTCGAGCGAAAGTTCACCGAACTCGCCGGCCAGGTAACCCTGCTCGAGCAGCGCGTCAAGCGCGGCGCACCGGCGGCCGACGTGGCCAAGACGGTCAAGACGCTGGGCGCGAGCATCGCCGGAGCGAACGCTGTCGGTAATCTCGCGGCGCTGCAGGCACGGATCGAGGCACTCGGCGGCACGGTGAGCGAGCTCACCGAGAAGCAGAGCGAGGAGGCCAAGGCGCTCGTTGCCCAGGCGCTCGCCGAGCGCGAGGCGATGGTCGTCGAAGCCGAGACTCTGGCGGCACAGGACCCGGCGAAGGCCCAGTGGAAGCAGGTCACAGCGACCCTCGACGACATCTTCGCGCGCTGGCAGAAGCACCAGACCGACGGACCTCGCCTGCCTAAGAACGAATCCAACGAGCTCTGGAAGCGATTCAGGGCGGCCCGCGCCACGATCGACGGGCATCGCAAGGCATTCTTCGCCGAGCTCGACAGCGTCCACAAGGATGCTCGGGCCACGAAGCAGGCACTCGTGGAGAAGGCCGAGGCGCTCATCTCGAAGGGCGCCGACGGCATCCCTGCGTACCGCGCGCTTCTCGACGACTGGAAGGCCGCCGGACGCGCTGGCAAGAAGTTCGACGACGCACTGTGGGCGAAGTTCAAGGACGCGGGTGACGCCCTCTACTCCGCGAAGTCGGAGATCGACGCCAAGGACAACGTCGAGTTCGAGGCGAACCTGGCACTCAAGCTCGAGCTGCTGGCCGAGGCGGAGCCGCTGATCTCGGAGACCGACCGGGTCAAGGCCAAGGAGGCGCTGCTGTCAATTCAGAAGCGCTGGGACAAGATCGGCAAGGTCCCGCGCGAGCAGGTCAAGGTCGTCGAGGATCGGCTGCGCAAGGTCGAGGCCGCGGTTCGCAAGCTCGACGAGGACCACTGGCAGCGCAACAATCCCGAACGGCAGCAGCGCGAAGAGGGCTTCCTCGGACAGCTCACCGAGGCGATCGCCAAGCTCGAGCGCGAGCTCGAGGCAGCGAAGGCCGGTGGCGACAAGAAGAAGATCGCCGAGGCCCAGGAGGCGCTCGACGCCCGCCGCGCGTGGCTCGGTGCGCTCAAGAACTAACACCCTGCATTCGTGCACGGATTGGCGGCCCTGAGTAGTCGCGACGATCAGGGCTCGTCATGCTCGAAGGATGACTCCGCACTCGCCCCTCGTCTTGTCCGCTGACGACCTCCCGCTCGCTGAGCTACTCGCGGCCCGGCTAGACGGCGAGGTCTTCGGCATCGGATCCGGCTTCGCATCGGTTGCTGAGCTGGAACAGCCTCAGCACCGAGCGGCCTCACTGGGGGCCGCCAACTCCCGCTTGATCGCGGAGCAGCGCACCGCGGCGTGGATCTGGGGAGTTCTGACGAGGGCGCCGGAACGCCACGAGTTCTGTTCGACCCTCACAGAGCGGGTCGCCCACCAGTCGTCACGTTTCATCACCGTGCGTGAGGTTGTGCTCGACCCCGACGACGTCGTCACCCTGGCGGGCCGACAGGTAACCACGCCCTTGCGCACCTGCTTGGATCTCGCGCGCTTCAGTTCCGAGTTCGGTCGGTCGGAGCGCGCGATGGTCCGAGACCTCATGAACCTCGCCGGAGTCGGAATGCTCGACTTCACCCGCCACCTCAACCGGCGACGCAACCTCCCGCACAAGACCGTGGCGCTCGCGAGGCTCACCGAGTGCGTTGCCGCTTAGCCCGAGTTCACTCGATACACGTCGTACACGGCATCGATGCGACGTACGGCGTTGAGAACCCGGTCGAGGTGGGTCGTGTCACCCATCTCGAAGACGTAGCGGCTGAGGGCCAGCCGGTCGCTCGAGGTGGAGACGGTCGCCGACAGGATGTTGACGTGGTTCTCGCTGAGCACCCGCGTGATGTCAGACAGCAGCCCCGCCCGGTCGAGGGCTTCGACCTGGATCTGCACCAGGAACAGCGTCTTCGAGGTGGGTGCCCACTCGACGTCGATCATGCGCTCGGGTTCCTGAAGCAGGGATGCCACGTTGTTGCAGTCACTTCGATGCACCGAGACACCTGCTCCCCGGGTGACGAACCCCACGATGTCGTCACCCGGCACGGGGGTGCAGCACTTGGCCAGTTTGACCAGGATGTCGGGGGCCCCGCGCACGAGAACTCCGGAGTCGCTGTTCTTGAGCGCGCGACTTCTGCCCTTGGGCGCGAACTCGATGTCCGAATCCTCGGTCTCAGCCTCGCTGTGCAGCGACGCGAGAACCTTCTCGATCACGGACTGCGTCGACACGTGCCCCTCGCCGACGGCGGCGTAGAGGGCCGAAACGTCGTCGTAGCGCATCTGTGCCGCCACCTCGGCGAACGAGTCCTGGCTCATGAGCTTCTGAAGCGGGAGATTCTGCTTGCGCATGGCGCGGGCGATCGCATCCTTGCCCTGCTCGATTGCCTCCTCGCGGCGCTCCTTCGTGAACCAGGCCCTGATCTTGTTGCGGGCGCGCGTGCTCTTGACGAAGTTCAGCCAGTCCTGGCTGGGCCCAGCATCCGGGCTCTTCGAGGTGAAGACCTCGACCGAGTCGCCACTGTTGAGCGCGCTCTCGAGCGGAACCAGACGACCGTTGACCTTGGCACCCATGGTGCGGTGACCGACCTCGGTGTGCACGGCATAGGCGAAGTCGACGGGCGTTGCCCCGGCAGGAAGGCCGATGACCTTGCCCTGCGGGGTGAAGACGTAAACCTCTTTGGCGCCGATCTCGAAGCGGAGGCTATCGAGGAACTCCCCCGGGTCCTCGGTTTCGGACTGCCAGTCGGTGATGTGCGCGAGCCAGGCCATGTCAGCGTCGTCGTGGCGACCGCCGGCGTCCTCCCCCTTGGCGCGAGCCTTGTACTTCCAGTGCGCTGCGACACCGAACTCCGCGCGCTGGTGCATCTCATGGGTACGGATCTGAATCTCGACAGCGCGGCCCTCGGGACCGATCACCGTCGTGTGCAGCGACTGGTAGAGATTGAACTTCGGGGTGGCGATGTAGTCCTTGAACCGTCCCGGGATCGGGTTCCAGCGGGCGTGGATCGACCCCAGTACGGCGTAGCAGTCGCGCACGGAGTTCACCAGCACCCGAATGCCGACGAGGTCGTAGATCTCGTCGAACTCGCGGCCGCGCACGATCATCTTCTGATAGATCGAGTAGTACTGCTTGGGCCGACCTGCGACGCTGCCCTTGATCTTCGCCGCCTTGAGATCGTCGTTCACGGCGTCGATGACCTGCTGCACGAACTGTTCGCGTTGCGGCGTGCGCTTGGAGACCAGGCTCTCGATCTCCACGTAGAGCTTCGGCTGGAGCACCGCGAACGACAGGTCCTCAAGCTCGAGCTTGATCGCCTGAATACCCAGGCGGTGGGCCAGCGGTGCGTAGATCTCCAGAGTCTCCTGCGCCTTGCGAGTCGCGGATGCCTCCTCCACGAACCCCCAGGTTCGCGCGTTGTGCAGGCGGTCGGCGAGCTTGATGACGAGCACACGGATGTCCTTGGACATCGCCACGATCATCTTGCGCACGGTCTCGGCCTGGGCGCTGTCACCGTACTTGACCTTGTCGAGCTTGGTGACGCCATCCACGAGCATGGCAATCTCTTCGCCGAAGTCCTTGCGGAGCATCTCGAGGGTGTAGGCGGTGTCCTCGACCGTGTCGTGCAGCAGCGCCGCCGCGAGTGTCTTCGCTCCGATCCCCAGGTCGGCGAGGATCTGGGCCACCGCGATGGGGTGGGTGATGTAGGGCTCACCGCTCTTGCGCTTCTGGCCCGAATGAGCTCTCTCCGCAGCGGTGTACGCCCGCTCGATCAGGGCAATATCCGCTTTCGGATGATGCGTGCGCACCGTCTTGATCAGCCGGTCGACTGCACCCGAAGGCTGGGCGCGCGAGAAGATGCGAGGCAGGAGGGTGCGCAGCGAAGCGGCGCTCTGCGTGGTCTCCGTCATGCGCGCACCTCCACCATTGATTCTAGGTTGCGGAGGATTGCACTACCTCGCCACCGGCGGCCCGCCAGGCCATCATCCCGCCCGCGACGTTGATGGCTTCGAGATCCAGAGAACGCAGGTACGCAGTCACGCGCTCGGACCGAGCCCCGCTGTGGCACACCACGTAGACGGCTCGATCGTCGGGGACCTCAGCGATCCGCTCCTGGATTGTCGACATCGGCAGCAGGTGGGCGCCGGGTGCATGCCCCGCATCCCATTCATTCTGCTCCCGAACGTCGAGCAGGTAGCCGCCGTCCGCCACGAGCGCAATTGCGTCCTCGACCTCGATCTCGGTCGCCCCTGCGCCGGCAACGGATGTCATGAGATCAGCGAACCGCGCCCGTGGTGGAGCGTGACGTGTTCGCAACGACCTTCTTGGTCGACTTGGCGATCTCAGGCTCCTTCTCCCGCAGCTGCGAGTAGAACGGCGCACCGATGAAGATCGTCGAGTACGTGCCCACCAGAATTCCCACGAACAACGCGAGCGAGATGTCACGCAGCGTTCCCGCGCCCAGCAGGGTCGTTCCGATGAAGAGGATCGCGCCGACCGGAAGGGCCGCAACAACACCGGTGTTGATGGATCGCACCAGAGTCTGGTTGACGGCGAGGTTGACCGACTCGGCGAATGTGCGACCGGATCCCTCACTCGTGTTCTCGCGGATCTTGTCGAATACCACGACAGTGTCGTAGAGCGAGTAGCCGAGAATCGTGAGGAAACCGATCACCGCGGCCGGGGTGATCTCGAAGCCGAAGGCGCCGTAGACACCGACCGTGATGATCATGTCGTGGAACAGGGACACGATCGCTGCCAGCGACATCTTCCACGTGCGGAAGTAGATCGCCATCAGGATTGCGGCCAGGGCGACGAAGACGATGAGCGCCCGAACAGCTGCGCCGGTGATATCAGCGCCCCACGATGGGCCGATGAACGACGACGTCACCTGGTCGGCGGGCACGTCGTACGCCGCGGCCAGCGAATCGCGCACGGCCGTCGACTGGTCGGTCGTGAGTTGCTCGGTCTGCACCCGCACCGAATCGGTGCCGACGATCGAGACGCGCGGCGTCGCATCCGGCACCACACTCGTGACGGCGTCGGAGGCGACCTGCTGGTCTACGTGGGCGACACCGGAGATCTGGAACTCCGACCCACCGCTGAACTCGATACCGAAGACGAAACCGCCCCGCAGGATCGGAAGCAGGATCGAGAGGCCGATCATCACGAATGCGATCGTGTACCAGATGCGACGTCGCCCGACGAAGTTGAACGAGCGCTCGCCCGTGTACAGGTCATTGCCGAACTTGGCGAAACTGGCCATCAGGACTCCCCTCCGTCGGTCTTCGTACTGGATCCGGAGCTGAGCTCTGCGGCCTTGCGCTCGGCGATGGTCTGGCGGCGAGCTGCCTCGCGGCTGGCGCCATCCTTCTTCGCCGTAGTGACCGGGGCACGGAACTGCGCGCGCCCACGATAGACGGCACCCAGAGCGGTGGGGTCAAGTCCGCTGAGCGGATGCCCGCTCGAGAAGAACCGCGTCGTAGCCATGAGTTGCAGTATCGGGTGGGTGAACAGGATCACGACGAGCACGTCGATCACGGTGGTGATACCCAAGGTCAGAGCGAACCCCTGAACGTTGCCGACGGCGAGCACGAAGAGCACGACCGCCGACAGCAGGTTGACCGCCTTGGCCGCGTAGATGGTGCGCAGCGCGCGCTTCCACCCCGACTCCACCGAGGAGACGAGACTCTTCCCGTCACGCAGCTCGTCGCGTATTCGTTCGAAGTAGACGATGAACGAGTCAGCGGTGAATCCGATCGCGACGATGAGCCCGGCGACGCCAGCAAGCGACAGGCGGTAGCCATAACGCCACGACAGAAGGATGATCACCAGATAGGTCAGCACTGCCGCGATCACGAGGGATGCGACAGTGACCATACCCAACAGTCGGTACTGGAACAGCGAGTAGATCACGACCAGCACGAGGCCGATGAGGCCGGCGATGAGACCGCTGAACAGCTGGGTGGATCCGAGCGTGGCCGAGATAACCTCGGAACTCTGTACCGTGAAGCCGATCGGCAGAGCGCCGAACTTCAGCTGATCGGCGAGAGTCTTCGCGCTCTGCTGCGTGAACGAGCCGCTGATCTGAGGCTTGCCGTCGGTGATGATGCCCTGCGTGGTCGGTGCCGAGATCACCCGGCCATCCAGCACGATCGCGAAGCGGTTGCGCGGGTCGGTCTGCGGGAAGCCATAGAGGCGCTCCGTCACCTTCGCGAAATTCTGGGTTCCCTCGTCGTTGAACGTGATGAACACGCCCCACTGGCCGGTGCTGACACCCTGGCTGTTCATGATCAGGCCGCTCGTCGCGTCGGAGATCGTGTCACCGGTGACCTCAACGGGTCCGAGAATGTACTTGTAGCTGCCGTCAGTCTCGCAAGTGATCAGGGGTTCATCGGCGGGAGCGACGTTCGTATTTGCCTGGTCGAGGCTCGCGCAGTCGAAGTTCTGGAATTCGGCGTACAGCGCCTCGGTGACCCAGCTCGGGTCTGATGCATCCGTCGGGCTGGCGGTGGGGGTAGTCGAGAGCCCCTCGGTCGGAACCGGAGTGGGTGTCGAGCCGTCGGCGGCACTCGTGGCTGCGACATCCGTGAAGATCACCGGTCGGAACTCGAGCTTGGCCGAGGCCTCGATACGGCGAAGGGTCTCTTCGTCGGGCACACCGGGGATCGAGACGACGATGTTCTGCGAACCCTCGGTGCTGATCTCGGCCTCGGACACACCCGCTGCGTCGATGCGCTGACGGATGATCGACACAGCCTGATTGAGCTGCTCCTGGCTGACGGTCTCACCGCTCTCGAGCTTGGGCGCGAGACGGATCTGCGTGCCACCCTCGAGGTCGAGGCCGAGCTTCGGGGCCCACGAGCTGCCCCCGAAGATCACGCCGGCGGCGTTGATCGCGATGAGGCCCGCGATGATGACGCCGAGCCACGTGAGCGAACGCCACGCCTTCTTCACGGGGGTAGATCTGGCCACCGGCTATTACTCAGCTTTCTCTGTGTGGTGCGTCGGGTGCGCGGGCACCCGAAAGTGCCAGCCACGGCCGGTGAGGGCGCGGTGGCTAGCACCCAAGGGTAGTGGTTATTCGCCGGCCTTTTTCGTCGTGCGACGCGGCTTCTTGGCCTCGTCGGTCACGCGCTCGCCATAGGCGGGCTCAGCGAGCGGGATGGCGCTGTCCTCGTTGAGCTTGACGCGGTCGCGCTCCTCGGCCTCACGGTTGGCGATGGCCATGGCCTCCTCGACGGAGCGAGGGGCGTTGGGGTCGATGTCGTCGGCGGTGACGACCTTCGCGATGGTCTGGCTGTGCACGCGCACCACGGTGCCGGGGGCGACCTCGACCTCGGCGACCTTGGTCACGTCATCCAGCGACTTGAGGGTTCCGAACAGGCCGAAGTTGGTCATGATCTCGGCGCCGGGAACGATCTGCGAACGCAGTTCCTCCTGCTGGGCCTTGCGCTTGCGGCTGTTGCGGAACATGAAGAAAACAAGCACCGCAAGAATGACGAGCATTCCAATAGTCAACGGATCCATGGGTTACCTTCCGAGAGGGAGTCTGACCGGCAAGCCTAGTGAAGCTCGCTGAGCGGTCCTTGAGAATTATAGGTCATCCCCGAAGAGCCCCAGGGTGGCGTGCTCGGCTCGGGGTGGCGTCATCCCGAAGTGCTTCCATGCCGCTCGGCTGGCGACCCGCCCGCGGGGAGTGCGCGTCAGAAGGCCGATGCGCACCAGGAACGGTTCGACCACAGACTCGATCGTCTCCGATTCCTCGCCCACCGAGACAGCGAGGGTGTTGAGTCCCACCGGTCCGCCGTCGAAACGACTGAGCACCGTGCGCATCACGGCCCGGTCCAGACGGTCGAGCCCGAGCTCATCGACGTCGTAGAGCTCGAGGGCCGCGTGCACGGCGTCGATACCAGCCCCGGATCCCTTCACGAGCGCGTAGTCGCGCACTCGTCGCAGCAGCCGGTTGGCGATGCGTGGAGTACCCCTGCACCGCCCGGCGATCTCGGCGAGGGCCGCCTTGTCGATGTCCAGCTCGAGCAGCCGGGCCGCCCGCTCGAGTACCTGCTCCAGCTCCGCGTCGTCATAGAACTCGAGGTGGGCGGTGAACCCGAACCGGTCGCGCAGGGGGTTCGGTAGAAGGCCGGACCGCGTCGTCGCTCCCACGAGGGTGAACGGCGAGAGATCGAGCGGAATCGACGTTGCGCCCGCCCCCTTACCGACCATGATGTCGATGCGGAAGTCCTCCATCGCGAGGTAGAGCATCTCCTCGGCCGAGCGCGCCATGCGGTGAATCTCGTCGATGAAGAGAACCTCGCCGGGCACGAGCGACGACAGCACGGCCGCCAGATCGCCCGCGTGCTGGATGGCGGGACCACTCGACATGCGCAGCGGTCGGCCGCTCTCGTGAGCGACGATCATCGCCAAGGTGGTCTTGCCGAGCCCGGGTGGGCCCGCCAGAAGGATGTGATCGGGGGTGCGGTTCTGCATCGCCGCTGCCTGAAGAAGAAGCTGGAGCTGGCCGCGCACCTTGGTCTGACCGATGAACTCCGCGAGCGAGCGCGGCCGCAGGGCACCCTCGAAGGCCAGCTCGGCCTCCGACTCAGGCGTCGGACGGATGATCGACTCCGGTTCGGTCATTGCGAGTTCACCGCCTGGGGTCCGAGCGCGGCCAGGGCGAGCCGAAGTAGAGCCGGAACCGATTCACGATCGGAGTCGGACGCGCCGAGCAGAGCATCCTCGACCGCTTGCGCAGCGACACGTTCGGGCCAGCCGAGTCCGGTCAACGCGATGGCGACGTTCTCGCTGACGGTGCTGGAGCGAGAGGTGGCGGATGCCCGTGCCGCGGGCACCACGAGCAGCTTGCCCGCCAGCGACACGACGATCAGCTTGGCCGTCTTGGGCCCGATACCGGACACCTTCCTGAAGGCAGCATCGTCTTCGACGGCGACGGCCTGGGCTATCTCCCCCGGGCTCATGGCGGCGAGCACGCCCATCGCGCTCTTCGGGCCGACTCCCGTCACCCCGCGGAGCAGGTCGAACACTGCCAGCTCGTCTGCCTCCGAGAATCCGTACAGCGAGAGATCGTCCTCCCGCACGATGAGCGCCGTGCGCACGGTCGCCTCATTACCAACTCGAAGCGACAGCGCGTGCTGTGGGGTGACCTGCACGCTGAGTCCGACGCCACCGACCTCGATCACGACAGTCGTTCCGGCGGCCGCGAGAACTGTGCCCCGAACCGAGGAGATCACGAGCCCACCCTCCTGGCAGCACTCTCGGCCTGTCTCCAGGCCAGTTGGGCCGCTGTGAGCGGAGCACCGACCGCGAGGAGTGCCGGCCCGCGCCACGCATGGCAGATGGCGAGGGCCAGGGCGTCGGACGCATCGGCCGGCTTGGGAATCTCGGCCAGCCCGAGCACCTTCGCCACCATGGTTCCCACCTGCGCCTTGTTCGCCGACCCGTAGCCGGTGATCGACGCCTTGACCTCGCTCGGGGTGTGAAGCCCGACAGTGAGGCCGCGCGCTGCAGCCAGATGCAGGGCTACGCCGCTCGCCTGAGCGGTACCCATCACTGTGCGCACGTTGTGCTGCGCGAAGACACGCTCCAATGCGACAGTCTGCGGCGCGTAGGAATCGAGCGCGTCCGCGATGCCCTCCGCGATCGCCAGAAGCCGTCGTTCGAGTGGCATCTCCGGTGGGGTGCGGATGACCCCGACGTAGACGAGGGACGCCGTGCGGGTGGGCGTGACATCCACGATGCCCACCCCGCAGCGCGTCAGGCCGGGATCGATGCCGAGAACGCGCATCAGTCGATCCAGCCCAGCGTCATGCGCCCTAGTCTTGCTCCAATTCGGCCTGAACCTCGGGCGACACGTCGTAATTCGAATATATGTTCTGCACGTCGTCAGAATCCTCGAGCGCGTCGATGAGCTTCATGACTTTGCGCGCGGTGTCCGCATCGACTTCGACAGTCAGGTTCGGCACGAATTCGGCCTCCGACGAGTCGTAGTCGATTCCCGAAGCCTGCAGTGCCTCGCGCGTCGCAACGAGGTGGGCTGTGTCGGTGATGATCTCGAAGCCCTCACCGCGATCGAAGACCTCCTCGGCACCCGCGTCGAGCACCGCGAGAAGGATGTCGTCCTCTGTGAGCCCCGCGGTCTTGGTGATCGAGATGACACCCTTGCGGGTGAAGTTGTAGGCGACGCTCCCCGGATCGGCCATCGTGCCGCCGTTGCGGGTCATGAGGGTGCGCACGTCGGCTGCTGCCCGGTTGCGGTTGTCGGTCAGACACTCCACCAGCAGCGCGACGCCGTTGGGTCCGTAGCCCTCGTACATGATCGTCTGATAGTCGATCGACTCGCCGGTCAGACCCGCTCCGCGCTTGATGGCGCGATCGATGTTCTCGTTGGGCACCGACGTCTTCTTGGCCTTCTGCACGGCGTCGACCAGAGTCGGATTTCCCGAGAGGTCAGCACCGCCGATCTTGGCTGCGACTTCGATGTTCTTGATGAGTTTGGCGAACGACTTGGCACGGCGCTGATCCTTGATCGCCTTCTGGTGCTTCGTGGTTGCCCATTTGGAGTGGCCTGACATGCTGAACATTCTAGCCAGCGGCCCCCGGGTAGCATTCGACCGTGCCTGCTCATTGGTTCCGCATCACCTACGCGCGCAACGCACTGCTGCGCTCACTGGCCGAGGGCGGGCTCGATCTCGATGCACTCACCCCGTCGAGCGGCCTCAGGGCCATGCTCGACTTCTCCGACCGCTTTCGCCCGCAGCACGCCGAAGTCGACGAGTTGTTCTGTCGGTGGGGCCCCGCAGAGCATCGGTACGAGTTCGCTATCGTGCGACGGATGCGCCGCCACGACCACCCCGAGGCGCTGCTGTCGCTCGTGTTCGAGTTCGCCCCAACTCCCTCTCGCGTCGGCAATGGATTGGCGGCGGTGACGACCGAGCGGGACGCGACATCCACCGACGGCTATCGCGCAGTTACCCGGGCGGCAGTTCTGGGCCGACGCATCGACTAGTCGGCCATCCGTACGCCGGACGATTTGAGTTCGAGTGCCGCGAGCTTGCGCATGACCTGGTCGTCACCGCGGCGCCAAGCCGCCATGGCATCGGGGTCGACGGCCGCCAGCGCTGAGATGTTCTGACTCGCGAGTGCGCGCAACGCCAGCAGGTCGACCCCAGCGCCCGACTTCACGAGCTTCTGGGCACGGGATGCGCGCTGGGCGAACCGCAGGCGCGGCAGCAGCCACAGCAACACGATCGTGAGGATCGGGAGGGCCGCTATGCCGATACCCAGCACCGTTGCGAGCTGGTTGATGGCGACCTGCTGGCTCTGACCGGCCGCCTCGAGCGCTCCCCCAGCCTCGCTCGCCCCGTCGAACGGCGCACGGATTCCCCCGCCGATGAGCGGAATGCCTCCGAGCGTCTCCCCCACCTGGGTCATCGTCTCGCGGAAGCCCGCGCCGGCGTCCTCCATCTGCACCCCGTAGACCGCGAGGTTCTCGATCAGCGAGTACACCGTGATGCCGAGCCACACCCAGGCGCCGATCAGCCCGAGTGCTACGACGTCAGCGACGATCTGACGAGATCTGCGGGGCCCGAAGTCCGAATACAGTTTCATGGCCCCACGCTAGGCCAGCGGGAAGTCTCAGACCACCGCGCCGCGCACCGCACGCTGCTCGGCGTCGAACTGGCGTCGACCGACGAGCCGGTACAGCAGCCGAATCGGCGCGGGCAGGTTCGCCTTCGCCCACGCACGGGCATCCGCGGGGGACATCGAATTGAGGATGTACCCGAGCTGGATCAACTGGCGATCACGCGGCACGGATGCCCTGCCGTGCTCGCCGAGCTTGTCCCATTCCGGTTGAGTGAACACGCCGCTCGCGACCGGCAGAATCTGCTCCTCCTCCTGGCCCAAGTGCGCGAACAGGGCCGGGCGCACGGTCTCCACCGCGGCGGCAACCGCGTCGCGGTCTGCAAGATCAGCCGTCTCGCGCCAGGCGGGAATGAGGGCTTCGAGCGCATCCAGATCGTCGGAGACGGCTGCGTGCTGTGCCCGCATCTGGTCGATGTGCGCTGCGCAGGCGGGAGCCCGGGCCGCCAGTTCATCCCAGAGCAGGAGGTCCTCGCCATGGTGGTGGTTGTGTAGCCCGGAAATGAGGTCGCTGAGATGGCCAGCCACCGCGGCGGCGTGCTTCGTGTCTGACTGCGCAACCGACCGAACAAGCTTCGGCGCCTCATTCAGGATGCTCCGGAACATGCCATGGATCATGTTCATGTCCGACGTGTCGCACCCGGGCTTGCCGGTGCTGGGAAGTTGAGTGACCATCGATTCCTCCTCCGAATGAGGAATGCTAGCAGTGGCTCAGGCGGCCCGCACCTTGTCGAGGAAGTACTCGTGAAAGCGTGTGTCACCCGTCATCTCGGGGTGGAACGACGTGCCCAGTAGGCTGCCCTGTTCGACGGCCACGACCCTACCGTCCCCCAGAGCGGCGAGCACCGTCACTCCGGGTGCGACCGACTCCACAACGGGGGCCCTGATGAACACGGCATGCATCGGGGTCTCGCCCAGTACCGGGATGTCGAGATCCGTCTCGAACGAGTCGAGCTGGGACCCGAACGCGTTGCGGCGCACGACGATGTCCAGGCCGCCGATACTCTCCTGCCCGGAGATCGCGTCGAGCACAGTGTTCGACAGCATGATCAGCCCTGCACACGTGCCGTAGACGGGCAGCCCGGATGCCACGGCTGCCCGCAATGGCTCGGCAAGCCCGAACATGCGGCTCAGCTTGTCCATCACGCTGGACTCGCCCCCGGGGATCACGAGGCCAGCGACCGACGCGAGCTCCTCGGGTCGCTTCACGGGCACGACGTCGGCCCCGAGATCGTTCAGTACCGCGAGGTGCTCCCGGAAGTCGCCCTGGAGGGCGAGGACACCGACCTTCGGCTTACCAGCCACGCTCGGCGAGGCGGTGCGGCGTTGGGAGGTCAGAGACGTTGATTCCGACCATCGCCTCTCCGAGTCCGCGGGAGGCCTCCGCGATGACCTGCGGGTCCTCGAAGAAGGTCGTGGCCTTGACGATCGCGGCAGCGCGCTGGGCGGGGTTGCCCGACTTGAAGATCCCCGAGCCGACGAAGACGCCGTCAGCGCCGAGCTGCATCATGAGCGCCGCATCCGCGGGGGTCGCTACGCCACCGGCCGTGAACAGAACGACGGGAAGCTTGCCCGTGGCCGCGACCTCGACGACGAGGTCGTACGGCGCCTGCAGCTCCTTGGCGGCGACATAGAGCTCGTCGGGGCTCTTGGCCGACAGCGTGCGGATCTCACCGAGAATCGTGCGGATGTGCTTGGTTGCCTCGGACACGTCGCCAGTGCCGGCCTCACCCTTGGACCGGATCATCGCGGCACCCTCCGTGATGCGGCGCAGCGCCTCACCCAGGTTGGTGGCGCCGCAGACGAACGGCACGGTGAACTTCCACTTGTCGATGTGGTTCACGTAGTCGGCGGGAGACAGAACCTCGGACTCGTCGATGTAGTCGACCTTGAGTGCCTCGAGCACCTGTGCCTCGACGAAGTGTCCGATTCGGGCCTTGGCCATCACGGGGATCGACACGGCGCTGATGATGCCGTCGATGAGGTCGGGGTCGCTCATGCGAGCCACACCACCCTGAGAGCGGATGTCTGCCGGCACACGCTCGAGAGCCATGACGGCCACCGCGCCCGCATCCTCGGCGATCTTCGCCTGGTCGGCGTTGACGACGTCCATGATGACGCCGCCTTTGAGCATCTCGGCGAGTCCACGCTTGACGCGGCTGGTGCCCAGTTCTTCAGTCATGATCCTAGATTCTAGTTCGGTGTACTGCCGGTGATCTCCGGCCAATCGATTGTCAGTGGCTTGTCGGCCATGCGTTCGCGAGTTCCTCGCGAACCTCGCCCAGCAGCCGGGGAACAGCCTTGGTTCCGGCGACGATGGGAAAGAAGTTGGAGTCGAGTGCCCACCGCGGAACGATGTGCTGATGCAGGTGCTCCGCGATGCCCGCCCCTGCGATGCGCCCCTGGTTCATGCCGATGTTGAACCCGTGGCACTGCGCAGTCTCGGTCAGCACGCGCATGGCCGTCTGAGTCAGACTACCGATCTCGGCGACCTCCTCGACGGTCGCTTCGTCATAGGTCGCAACATGACGGTAGGGGCACACCAGAAGGTGTCCGCTGTTGTAGGGATACAGGTTGAGCAACACGTAGGCGTGCGTGCCTCGCGCAACGATCAGTGCGCGCTCGTCGCTCAGGGTCGGAGCGACACAGAATGGACACTCGTTCGTCGTCGGCTCGTGGTCGGAATTCGACTTGATGTAGGCCAGCCGGTAGGGCGTCCAGAGCCTCTGGAATGCGTCGGGTACAGCGGCGAAATCCGTCGACGGTTCGGCATCCTGATACTCGCTGCCGTCGTAGTCGCGAACCACCTCAGACCTGGGCCTTCGTGTCGATGGCCTGTCGGATGCGCGCGATCGCGTCAGCGATCGGCACCCCGTTCTCCTGGCTGCCGTCACGGAACCGGAAGCTCACCGAGCCGTTCGCGCTGTCCTCTTCGCCCGCAATGAGCTGGAAGGGCACCTTGTCCTTGGTGTGGGTGCGGATCTTCTTCTGCATCCGCTCGCTGGAGGCATCCAGTTCGGCGCGCACACCGGCCTGCTTCAGCTGACGGATGACACCACCGAGGTACTCCTCATGCGCCTCTGCGACGGGGATGCCCACGACCTGCACGGGTGACAGCCAGACCGGGAACGCTCCCGCGTAGTGCTCGAGCAGGATCGCGAAGAACCGCTCGATCGAGCCGAGCAGGGCACGGTGGATCATGATCGGCTGCTGGCGGGTGCCGTCGGAGGCGGTGTACTCGAGCTCGAACAGCGAGGGCTGATTGAAGTCGAGCTGCACCGTCGAGAGCTGCCAGGTGCGGCCGATCGCGTCGCGAGCCTGCACAGAGATCTTCGGACCGTAGAAGGCCGCTCCCCCGGGGTCGTCGACGAGTTCGAGCCCCGAGTCGATGGCGACCTCGCGGAGGGTCTCGGTGGCCTCGGCCCACTGCTCGTCGGTGCCCACCGACTTGTCGGGGTCACGGGTGGAGAGCTCGAGGTAGAAGTCGTCGAGTCCGTAACCGCGCAGGGTCTCGAGCACGAACTCGAGCTGGCGGGCAAGCTCCGGCTTGACCTGCTCGGGCGTGACGTAGATGTGCGCGTCATCCTGAGTCAGCCCGCGTACTCGGGTGAGACCCTGCAGAGTTCCGCTCTTCTCATAGCGGTAGACGGTTCCGAATTCGGCGAGTCGAAGCGGCAGCTCGCGGTAACTGCGGCCGCGCGCGCGGTAGATCAGGTTGTGCATCGGGCAGTTCATGGGCTTCAGGTAGTAGTCCTGGCCCTGGCGCGTGACGTGGCCGTCGGCATCCCGCTCCTCGTCGAGGTGCATGGGCGGGAACATGCCGTCCTTGTACCAGTGCAGGTGCTGGCTGATCTCGTAGAGGTGACCCTTGGTGATGTGCGGCGTGTTCACCAGCTCGTACTCGTTGGCGAGCAGGCGCTCGCGCATGTAGTTCTCGATCTCGGCACGGATGATGCCGCCCTTGGGGTGGAAGACCGCGAGCCCCGAGCCGATCTCCTCGGGGAACGAGAACAGGTCGAGCTCTGCGCCGAGCTTGCGGTGGTCGCGCTTGAGCGCCTCCTCCTGTCGCTCCTGGTACGCCCGCAGCTCGTCCTTGGTGGGCCAGGCCGTGCCGTAGATGCGCTGCAGCTGCTTGTTCTTCTCCGAGCCGCGCCAGTAGGCGGCCGCGTTGCGCACTAGCGCCCACCCGTTGCCGATCATGCGGGTGTTGGGCAGGTGCGGGCCGCGGCAGAGGTCCTTCCAATAGACCTCGCCGGTCTTGCCGTCGACGTTGTCGTAGATCGTGAGCTCGGCCCCGCCGACCTCGACGGACTCGCCGTCCTGACCCTTGTCAGCGGCGGCACCCTTCAACCCGATGAGCTCGAGCTTGTACGGTTCGTCGGCAAGCTCCGCGCGGGCGTCAGCCTCGGTCACGACCCGACGCTGGAAACGCTGGCCCTGGCGGATGATGCGGTCCATGGCCTTCTCGATGGCCTTGAGATCCTCGGGCTGGAACGGCTCCGTCACATCGAAGTCGTAGTAGAAGCCGTCGGTCACCGGCGGACCGATCCCGAGCTTCGCCTGCGGGTTGATCGACTGCACGGCCTGTGCCATCACGTGGGCCGCGGAGTGGCGGAGGATGTTCAGTCCGTCTGCGGAGTCGATCGTCACCGGCTCGACCGTGTCGGTGTCCTGGGCGGTGGCCGCGAGGTCTTTGAGCTCGCCGTTGACGCGCATGGCGACGACGGCACGATCGCTGAAGAGTTCGAATCCGGTGTTACTCACCCCTCAAGTTTAGGGGCGGTACGGCATGCCCCTTGCCGGTGGCGGCGAGGCGCGTACCCTTGCGAGCATGACTGAAGAGGTGCGTCGCGGGGTAGCCGTTGCGGCGGCTCCGCACCGTGCATTCGAACTGTTCACCGATCGGATCGGTGCCTGGTGGCCTCTCGATGAGCACGGAGTGTTCCCGGACTCGACGGTGTCATTCGAGGGCGACCTGCTCGTCGAGCGCTCGGGCGATCAGGAGTCGGTGTGGGGCGAGGTTCTCGCCTGGGATCCGGATCGCGCGGTCACCCTCACGTGGCATCCCGGATCTGCCATCGAGCACGCGACAGAGCTGAGCGTTACCTTCGTTGCCGTGGCTGACGAGACCCTGGTCACGATCATGCACACCGGGTGGGAGCGCATGCCCGACCCGGATGCCGCGGCCGCCGAATACGGGTTCGGATGGCCGGGTGTGCTCACGCGCTTCCGCGAACTGGTCGATGAGGTGGGAGCATGACCGATCGCTGGATCGCGCTCATTCACAGGCCGGGGCCGGCGTTGAACGGCGAGCTGATCTTCGCGCACCCGGCGTTCGCCGAGCACGTCGCGTTCCTGGAGAGGCTGCGCGACCGGGGGCTGCTGGTCGCCGCGGGGCCGCTGCCCGACGAACCCGGCGTCGGTATGACGGTCGTGCGCGTGCGGGAAGAACACGGCGATGTGGATGTCACGTCGCTCGCCACGACGGACGACCTCTGTGTCGCTGACGGGTACCTCACGGTTGAGGTACGGACGTGGCACGTGCGGTTCACCGGGGCGAACTGACGGTCGCAGCTCACCGCCTCAGCAGGTGATGTTCGGCTCCCCTAAGGCGTCGGCGATCCGTTGGGCCGCAGCATTGCCCTCGGTCGCGTCCGCGAATTCGAAGTCGACGAGTTCGCTCAGGGACGCCGCGCCGGCAATGGCGGCGTAGTCGGCCCCCTTCGTCACGTACAACTCACTGACGAGGGAAAGGTCGGCACCGTACTCCGCTGGCCAGGTCGTCGACAACCCTTCCACGGCGTCCACCGCGGTGGCGCTGGCGTCTCGTGCTGCGGCCGCTGACGTCACGATCGCCTCAAGCGACGACGTCTCGTCGAGCCATGCATCGTTGAACGCGTAGTCGGTAGTTACGGCCGGGCACAGCGCCGCAACGAACTGATCGAGAAGTACCGCCGTGTCCTCGGATGCCGCGGCACTTGTCGACGGGGTCGGCCCGCCGTCGGGCCCGCTCGGGCCGGCGCATCCGGAGAGCGCAACCGCAATGGACAGCGAAACAATGATCAGGCGCGATCGGATCAACACGGCAATACCTCCCGGGTGTCAGGAAAGGGCTGGCCAATCTTCTCAGATCGGCGCGGTCCTGTAGCCGCCAGTCGACTTAAACAAGAACTCCCCCGATTTCTCGGGGGAGTCAGTGTGGGCGGTACTGGGATCGAACCAGCGACCTCTTCCGTGTCAGGGAAGCGCGCTACCGCTGCGCCAACCGCCCATGGTTTCGGATATGCATCCGAGGTGGCGACGGGATTTGAACCCGTGTACACGGCTTTGCAGGCCGTTGCCTCGCCTCTCGGCCACGCCACCGCGTGTGGGCCGTGACAGAGACCTAGAACCGATGGTCACTGACACTTCCCACTCGAGCGGATGACGAGATTCGAACTCGCGACCCTCACCTTGGCAAGGTGATGCGCTACCACTGCGCCACATCCGCATTCGCTCGCATTGCTGCGTGCTGTACGACTGTAACCGATCAGACTGCCGAGGGCCAATCCTGTTACGGGCGGGTCGCGGGCTGTGGCAAGATTGTGGTCGCGGGCGATTGGCGCAGTTGGTAGCGCGCTTCCTTCACACGGAAGAGGTCATCGGTTCGAGTCCGGTATCGCCCACCACTCGTCATGAGGGGATCATGGTGCGAGACGGCAGACCGAGCGTGTTCCGCGAATTCGCCACCGGCGTCTCCCTACTCGGCCGCGGACTCGGCACCTGGCGCACCGCGCCCGGTCTCATGCTGCTGGGAATGGTGCCCGCGCTGATCGTGGGCGCGGTCATCCTCGCGGGCCTGATCGCGCTGGGCGTCAATATCGAGGCCATCGCTGTCGCGGTCACACCGTTCGCGAGCGAATGGCCCGAGCCGTGGTACACGACCGTGCATGTGGTTGCAGGCCTCGCGTTCCTGGTGGTCGCCATCCTTCTGGTCGTGTACACGTTCACGGCGGTCACCCTCATCGTCGGGGACCCGTTCTACCAGCGCATCTGGCGGCACACGGAGGGCAGGTTCGGCACCGTACCCGACGAGGGCGCATCGGGCTTCTGGCGCGAGCTGGGTCGCGGCATCTCCTCTGGTCTGCGGATGCTCGTGCCCGCCGTACTCATCGGCGTGATGCTCTTCGTGCTCGGCTTCATCCCCGTGGTGGGGCAGGTCGTCGTTCCCGTGTTGGGCGCCTTCTTCGGCGGCTGGTACCTCACGGTGGAGCTGACCGGACTCGCATTCGATTCCCGAGGCCGTTCGCTTGCGGAACGCAGGCGTGCGCTGCGCGGTCGCAGAGCCATGACGCTCGGCTTCGGCATCGCGACGTGGCTGGTGTTCCTGATTCCCGGCGGAGCGGTGATCATGATGCCGGCCGCAGTCGGGGGCGCGACCCTTCTCGCGAGGCGTGTGCTCGGCGAGTCCACTGATCAGCGAACTCGCACTGATCAGCAAACTCGCACTGACCCGCGGGCTACCTCAGGGCTCGACCGAACCGCGCCGTGACCCCTTCGGCGTAGAGCACCGAGTCGGGCATCCGATCGGTGACATGGGGAAGCCCCGCCCGTTCGACCAGGGTGTCATCGAGCTCGAGCAGTGTCGCGCGTTGCAGGTGCCACGCCTCGTGGGTGTTCGGTAGGAACACGGTGCGCCCGAGCCGTCTGGTGAACAGGCCCCACCTCGCAGTGAGGAAGTCGGCCGTCGCATCCCCGACGACGAGCTCAGCACCCGGCCGCGCGACCAGTCGAGTGGCTCCGTCGCCCACGTGACGACGCGCGTGATACTCGATCATGCCGTCCTTCCCGACGAGCGAGGTCGCCGACCAGAAGTAGGGAATCGAGAATGCCGCGCGAGCGGCCAACACCGCCGCCAGACGTGATGCCTCCAGCGAGGCGAACACGACTCCGCGTCGGCCGTTCGCATCGACCCCGTACAGCCTCACGTTGACCTCGGCGAAGTCGCCGAAGTACGGCACGGGCGGACTGCCGGCGATCGTCGCATCCCCGAGATGGAAGGCGATCAAACCCACCCAGCTCGACCCGTCGTGCTCGTCCGGTCGCACGCCGGCGGGTAGAAGCGGTGCCACTCGGGATGACTCGACCCGCCAATGCAGGAATGTGAGCTTCGTCCACCGCTGGCTCGCGACCACCCGACCGTGAAGCGCTGGCGGCTGCACGGCAATCGGCTCGGGAGCGGTCACTACGCCGACCTGGGCATGCGATCGCCCCGCCGACGCAGCACAAGCCAGAGCAGGGCGGCGACGCCCATCGACCATCCCGCCACGAGGATGCAGCAGATCACCTGATCCCGCACGAAGACGTACTGGCCCGTGAACAGGAAGCCCAGATCGTTGGCGAACAAGCCGAGCGCCACCAGCCCGACCGCACCAGCGATCAGGTGCGAGCCCACGATGAACCACTGCTGGCGTCGAGTGTCGCCCACCCGCCGCAGCGTGAAGAGGCAGGCCGAAGCCGACGCGATGATCCCCACGACGAACGCGGCGGGTGCACCATACATCGGGGCGCCGGCGCTGACGCCAACCAGACCGCTGACGATACCGGCGGCGACGGCGCTCAGGGTGGTCGACTGGTGACGAATGCGTTGCACCACCAACCAGCCCACGACTCCCCCACCGGCCGCGAAGGCCCCATTGATCAGGATGCCCGGAGTGAGGTCATCGATGGCGAGCTCAGCACCCACCAACCACCCGATCCAGCCGAGAGTCAGCAGGATCACACCTACGGTCGCAAATCCGCGAGGCACGGCCGACGGTCGAAGTGGAGGAGCTCCCGCTCCCCCGGACACGAGCACGCCGACCGCAGCTGCGCCGGCCGCGACATTGATCGCCAATGAGCCGCCCTGGTCGATCGGGCGCACGCCGAACGGCCCGAGGCCGGAGAACGACAGCCAAGCCACGGGCACGAACACCAGCACGCTCCAGATCGCGGCGAACGCAACCGACCCCGGCGCACCAGCACCGAACGCTCTCGGCACGATCGTGGCAAGTAGCGCAGCCAGACCACCGAGGGCGGCAATCGGCGCGACAAGCTCTGCGGGAAGCGCGGGACGCAGGATGATGGTCACCGCGAGCCAGGTCACCGTTCCCACTGCGACGCACGCCAGTGAGACACCGATCGGAGCGCCCGCGGGCAGCATCCGGCTGTACACGACCATGATCGCCGCGATCATCACTGCGATGGCAATCACCGACAGTGCGGCGAGGCCCCACCCTTGCCCCACGTGTCCCCCTTTCGCCGAGAGCTTGGCTCTCGACAAACAGAGTAAGGGGCGCCGCTCCCGCGAGCGACGCCCCTTGCTTGAGTGTGTCGGATGACTACTTGACGTCAGCCAGAACGTAGCCCTCTTCACCGTGCACGACCAGGTCTACACCGGCGATCTCGTCCTCGTTCTTGATGCGGAATCCGATGGTCTTCTCGATCACGAATCCGATGATGAAGGCGAGCGCGAACGAATAGATCATCACGCTGAGAGCGGCGATCGCCTGCACCAGCAGCTGGGTGAAGGTGCCGCTGTAGATCAGGCCGGTGCCGTTGGCGAAGAAGCCCAGGAACAGCGTTCCCACGAGGCCACCGACGAGGTGCACGCCCACGACGTCGAGCGAGTCGTCGAAACCGAGCTTGAACTTCAGGTCGATGGCGACCGCGCAGATGATTCCGGCAAGGGCGCCGAGCACGATGGCCCACCCGGGCGTGAGCGATCCACAGGCGGGGGTGATCGCAACCAGACCCGCGACGGCACCCGACGCTGCACCGATCGAAGTGGGCTTGCCGTCCTTGATTCGCTCGACCACCAGCCAGCCGAGCAGAGCGGCAGCAGGGGCGATGAGGGTGTTCACGAAGGCGATAGCCGCGGTTCCATCAGCAGCCAGCTCCGATCCGGCGTTGAAGCCGAACCAGCCGAACCACAGGAGGCCGGCACCGAGCAGAACGAACGGCGGGTTGTGAGGAACGTGCGCGCCCTTGGCGAATCCAACGCGACGACCGAGCACGAGCGCAAGTGCGAGTGCTGCGGCACCGGCATTGATGTGCACTGCGGTGCCACCGGCAAAGTCGATCACGCCCGTGCCGAAGGCGTCCTGCAGGCCACGAGTCAGCCATCCGCCGTAGGTGAAGGCGCCGTCGGCGAGACCGAAGTTGAACACCCAGCTCGCGACCGGGAAGTAGACGACCGTCGCCCAGATGCCGGCGAAGATCATCCACGACCCGAACTTCGCACGGTCAGCGATAGCACCCGAGATCAGTGCAACAGTGATGATCGCGAAGGTCGCCTGGAACGCAACGAATGCGAGGGCCGGGTAGCCGGCCGCGGGAGCGGCAGCATCCTCAAGCGCTGCACCGAGGAGGAAGTTGCTGCTGTCGAACATCCACGGCGACGGTGCGAGCCCGTCGATCGTCGGGAACGCGATCGCGTATCCATAGATCGCCCACAGCACCGCGATGAGGCCAATTGCGCCGAAGCTCATCATCATCATGCTGATGACGCTCTTGGCCTTGACGAGGCCGCCGTAGAAGAATGCCAGTCCCGGCGTCATCAGCAGCACGAGCGCTGATGCCAGGAGAAGGAAGGCAGTGTTGCCCTGATCCATTGTGTGTACCTCTCTTTGGTTCTGCGAAGGATGCACCGTTGGGTCCGCACGGGGAGGACCACGCCTCGGGTACGGTCACATCCTGTCGATGGGAGGTTTCCATCGGAGTGCCGGTCGTGTTTCGGCTCTGTTACACCGGGCACAGCCACGTAAACATCGTGTTTCGTCGTGCCACCGATCGCCTGCGAGGCCTTCTTCTAGACTCGAGTTCATGTCATTGCTGCGATCCGAGCGATTCTCGGCCATCCTTCTGGTCGCTGCCGCAGCAGTCGGACTGCTGCTCGCCAACACCGCGGCGGCACCAGCAGCCAAGGCCGTCGAGTCGTTCCATTTCGGGATTCCCGCGCTGGGGGTCGACCTGTCGGTCGGTCACTGGATCAAGGACGGCTTGCTCGCGATCTTCTTCTTCATCGCGGCGATCGAGCTGAGGCACGAACTGCGCCACGGTGAGCTGGACTCCCCTCGCAAGGCCATGGTGCCGACTGTCGCGGCCATCGGCGGAGTCGTGGTTCCCGCCCTGATCTTCCTCGTGATCGTTGGCGATCCGGAGCTGAGTCAGGGCTGGCCGATCCCGACGGCGACCGACATCGCCTTCGCGCTCGGCGTTCTCGCGATCGTCGGAAAGGGCCTTCCCCCGACGTTCCGGGCGCTCCTGCTTGCCCTCGCGGTGATCGACGACCTGATCGCAATCCTCATCATCGCCGCCTTCTTCACGAAGGACCTCGCACCCATCCCACTGCTGATCGCTCTGCCCGTCGTGCTGCTGTTCGGTTGGCTGAGCTACAGGGTGACCAAGCGCCGTCGGGCGTGGGTCATCCCGCTCATGATCCTCCTCGGCACCGCCGCGTGGGTGCTCGTGTACCTGTCGGGCATCCACCCGACCATCGCCGGGGTTGCACTGGGCCTGATCATGGCGGATGCCACGGCTGGCCGAACCCGGCATGCCATCGAACCCTGGTCCAACGTCGTGATCCTCCCCCTGTTCGCGATTGTTGCAGCGCTGGTCCCGATACCGGCGACGAATCTGGCCGGGCTGAGTCCCGCCTTCTGGGCCGTCATCGTCGCCCTGCCTCTCGGCAAGCTGATCGGGATCACCGGCGGCGCACTGATCGCAACGTCCCTGGCGCGGCGAAGCAGTGGCTCCCGAGCACACCTGCCGCTACCCGACATCATCGCCGTCGCGGGCCTGGGTGGAATCGGCTTCACGGTCTCACTCCTCATGAATGAGCTCGCATTCGAAGGGCAGCGCTCTGTCGCCGATGAGGTGACGCTAGCTGTGATCGTCGCGTCGGTCATCGCCGCACTGGTGGGCGGCGTCCTCACCGCACTCCGAAGCCGCCACTACTCCCGGACGACTACTGCGGGTCAGTGAGCGCGATCATCCGGGAGACCGACCGCAGGTACTTCTTGCGGTAGCCCCCGGCGAGCATGTCGTCAGGGAAGATCGAATCCAAGGGAACGCCGCTGGCGACGATCCGCACCTGGGCGTCGTACAGCCGGTCGACGAATGCCACGAGCCGCAGCGCGTCAGTCTGATTGTGCAGCACATGCACATCGGTCAGTCCGATCGCATCGAGCCCGTCCACGAGCTTCACGTAGCGGGAGGGGTGCACTGTCGCCAGGTGAGCCAGAGCGGCATCGAATGAGTCGAGCGTGACGGCTCCACTGAACGCAGCGAGTCCAAGCTCGACGTCACCCACGCTGTGGGCGTGCGCCTCGGTGTCGCGCCGCCGGTAGTCGAGCCCGTCGATGCGGATGGTGGTGAACTTCGCCGCGAGTGAATCGATCTCGCGCAGGAAGTCCTGAGCCGCGAACCGGCCCTCCCCGAGCGCGTTGGGCGGGGTGTTGGAGGTCGCGGCAATGCGTGAGCCGGTCGCGACCAGCTCACCCAGCAGGCGCGACATCAGGCGGGTGTCGCCGGGGTCATCCAGCTCGAACTCGTCGATGCACAGCAGCGAGGCGCCGGTGAGGAGCTTGACGGTCGGGGCATAACCGAGGGCTCCCACGAGCGCGGTGTACTCGATGAAGGTGCCGAAGTACTTTCGCCCGGGGGCGACGTGCCACAGTGCCGCGAGGAGATGGGTCTTGCCGACCCCGAAGCCGCCGTCGAGATAGACACCCGGCAGGGTGGGCGCCGCCTTCTTGCGGGAGAACAGCCCGCCACCCCCGGACTGCCAGCCCCCGACGAAGTTGCGGATCGCGGCTACCGCGGCGCCCTGTGACGGATAGTCCCGGTCAGGTCGGTAGGAATCGAGGGTCGCCGTCGCGAACTGGCGCGGTGGCACCAGCTGCGCCACCATCTCCTCGCCGCTGAGCGTGGGCACGCGGTCAGCAAGATGCCCGGGTGAGACGGGCGCTTCGGCACTCATGGATCAGCCTCGGAAATTTGTGTCGAAGTCTTACGGTGCCCCGGTGCGGATGCACGCGGACTCTCGTAGATTCGTGAGCAAGGGGATTCCAGCCTAGCCTTGGCAGCCCCGCACACGATCCACAAGCTCGGAGGAACCATGACCGTCGAAGTCGATACCGCACCCCAGTTCTCGGCCTTCGCCCACCCCGAGCGACTCGTCTCCGGGGATTGGCTCGAGGCGCACCTCGGCACTCCCGGCCTCGTCGTGGTCGAATCCGACGAAGACGTGCTGCTGTACGAGACGGGCCACATCGAGGGCGCGGTGAAGATCGACTGGCACACAGACCTCAACGACCCGGTCGAGCGCGACTACATCGACGGAGCCGCCTTCGCGAAGCTCGTCGGAGCCAAGGGCATCAGTCGCGACTCGACAGTGGTCATCTACGGCGACAAGAACAACTGGTGGGCCGCGTACGCCCTCTGGGTCTTCACCCTGTTCGGCCACGAGGATGTGCGCCTCCTCGATGGCGGCCGCGCCAAGTGGGAGGCGGACGGACGCGCGTACACCACGGCCGAGCCGGAGATCACGCCAGTCGACTACCCGGTCGTGGAACGAAACGATGCGGCCATCCGTGCATTCAAGGAAGACGTGATCGCCCACCTCGGCAACCCGCTCATCGACGTGCGCTCCCCCGAGGAGTACAGCGGAGAGCGCACTCACATGCCCGCCTACCCCGAGGAGGGCGCACTTCGCGGGGGCCACATCCCGAGCGCGCAGAGCGTGCCGTGGGCCAGAGCCGTTGCCGAGGACGGAACCTTCAAGTCCGTTCCTGAGCTCGACGCGATCTACCGCGAGGGTGCCGGGCTCAAGGACGGCGACAACATCGTCGCCTACTGCCGCATCGGTGAGCGTTCGAGCCACACGTGGTTCGTGCTGACGCACCTGCTCGGCTTCGAGGGTGTGCGCAACTACGACGGGTCCTGGACCGAGTGGGGATCGGCCGTGCGCGTACCGATCGCCAAGGGCACCGAGCCGGGCGCTGTACCGGCCAAGTAGATCTCCCTCCGCACCTAGAATCGTCAGGTGACCACCGAGGACAGCGGGGCAGAACTCCCGGAGCAGCTCGCTCAGATCCGTGAGGACTTCCTCGCGCTCGCGGTGCGGGAGCGCCTCCAGTTGCTCCTCGAGTTCTCGAACGAGCTGCCGGAGTTGCCCGAGCGCTACCTCGACCACCCCGACCTGCTCGAGCGTGTCGAGGAGTGCCAGTCGCCCGTCTTCATCTTCGTCGAGGTGGATGACGCGAGCATCGTGCACCTCTACGCCACCGCACCGAAGGAGGCGCCGACGACTCGGGGCTTCGCGTCGATCCTCGCGCAGGGACTGGCCGGCCTCACGGCCGAGCAGGTTCTCGCGGTGCCCGACGACTATCCCAACACCATCGGCCTGACTGAGGCAGTGAGCCCGCTGCGTATCCGCGGCATGACCGCGCTGCTGGGTCGCACGAAGCGGCAGGTGCGGGAGAAGCTCGTCGCGTGATACTCACGCGTGTACATCCGGGGCCGCCTGAGTCCATGGAACTGGATGCCGCATCCACGAGAGACCGCCTGCTCGACCTTTACCGTCCCGGGCCGTCGCCCACCGTGCGCCTCAACCTCGTGGCGAGCATCTCGGGCAGCGCGGCGGGGTCGGACGGCACCTCCGATACGCTGACCAGCCGGGTCGATCGGCGCATCCTGGGTGTCATCCGGGAACTCAGTGACGTCGTGCTGATTGGCGCCGCCTCGGTCAGGGCCGAGGGCTATCAGGTGCCCCAGCGTGCCCGCCTTGCGGTGCTGACCGCGAGTGGCGATCTTGCGGGACACCGCATTCGTCCCGACCAGCGCGAGAGTGTGATCGTCCTCGCCCCCGCCGAAGCGCGCGAACGAGTGCTCGATTCGCTTCCCGGGGCCGAACTCATCATCGTGCCCACCACTGGAGGGATGGTTGCGATGAACGATGTTGTCGACGCGCTGCACTGCGCCGGCTTCCTCTCGCTCGTCTGCGAGGGGGGACCGAGCCTCGCCGGTCAGCTCATCGCCGCGGGCTTGGTCGACGAACTCTGCCTCACCACGAGCCCTCAGCTCGGCGGGGTCACCCTCCCGATGCTGGCGGCCGGGTCGGCGTCTCGCGCCGCTACTCTGACGCAGCTGATCGTCGACGAGCGGGGCTACCTGTTCGCCCGGTGGGCGCTCCGAGATCGCTGAGCCATGCTGTGATCGCCGAGTTCCAGCGCGCCGCGTCGTAGTTCCACAACCTCACATGCCGAGCGGTCATGAAGTGCTCGAACCTGACGATGTCGGGGCGCGCCTGGGCGAGTGCCGTTGACGCGGTCGCGGGCACGTAGCCGTCATCTTCGCTATGGAAGAGCAGGATCGGCTTGTCCAACTCGCCAGCGCGCGCGACGAGGTCGAGTCTACGAAGGTCGATCGGTTCACTCTGACCGGTGAGACGACCCGCCCAGCGATGGGACAGCAATTGCAGAACACCCCAGCGCAGCGGGGCCGGCAGGCGATTGACCTTGCCCTGGAAGTCCAAGGCAGTCACCCAGTCGACGACCGGCGATTCGAGGATGACGCCGCTCACCCGATCCGCCGAGGACGACCGCGTGAGTGCCTGAAGCACCGTCGCTCCCCCCATCGACCATCCCATCAGCACCAGGTGTCGAGCACCGTGCTCGATCGCGTACCGCATGGCCGCGTCGACATCCCGCCACTCGGTGTCGCCGAGCCCATAGCGGTAGTCGCTGGTGCGCGGCGCGTCGCCGTCGTTGCGGTACGAGATGAGCAGCGAGGTGTAACCAGCTTCATGGAACACCGGAACGGCACGCAGCGTCTCGGGTCGGCTCACCGCGCGACCGTGCACCTGGATGACCCACCGATCGGTAGCCGCCGCCGAGGGAATGAGCCACGCCGGCGCCAGCCCCAGGTCGGTCGGCACCGCGACGTCGGAATAGGGAAGTCCCAGCTCGTCAGGAGACAGGTAGAACCAACTCCCCAGCCTGCCCCGCGTCGCTGACGCGAGGTCGCCGAAGTCGACCTGGAGCAGCTGTCGGGTGACGGTGTCGGTCGTGAACGACACGATCTCGCCGACCCGAGCATGGCCGGTGTCCTCCGAGAACCACAGACCGTAACGGCCGGGTGTCATCGAATCGATCGTGGCGGAGAGGGTCACCGTGGAGTCGTCGACGGCGCGGATGCGTACGTCCTGCGCCCTCTTGGTGGGCGGGGTCAGGACTGTGCGAGCGAAGATCACGGCGACTGCCGCCGACGCGATGGCGCCCAGCGCGATGAGTCCCCCGGCACCGATGGCGATGCCTGCGACAACCCGTGCGGCGACGGCATCCGGTTGCTGGCGACTGGACAACCTGAACCCCCTCTGCTCGCCGCATCCAGCGGCGTGCCTCTGTGGAGAAACCCCGCGGTCAGCCTAGTGTTTGGGACGTGCCCGACACACCCGCAGGCCCCACCCCTCCAGCGGTATTCACCTCCGCCGTTGAGTCACTTCGCAGCGCCACCCTGCGCCCGGAGTTGACCGTGACCGAGATTCCGGCACCCGGAACCCTCGCACCGTGGTCGTTCGCCCTCGCAGCGGATGTCACGCCCGCCCGCCACGGCCGAGACTCCGAGCTGGGAACTGGGCGATTCGTTCTCCTGTACGACGCCAGTTCCCCCGACGCCTGGGGCGGTCCGTTCCGAGTCATCTGCTTCGCGCAGGCTCCGTTGGAGACCGAGATGGGTGTCGATCCCTTCATCGCCGAAGTGGCGTGGTCGTGGCTCGTTGACGCACTCGCCGACCGTGGCGCCGTCTACACGGCAGCCTCAGGAACGGCGACCCGCATACTGTCGACGGGCTTCGGTGAGTTGGAGGCACAGGGTCAGGGCGCGCAGATCGAACTCCGGGCATCCTGGAGTCCCTACGATCACGACCTCGCCGCACATGTGGAAGGCTGGAGCGAACTGTTGTGCATGCTTGCCGGGCTTCCACCGGCAGTCGAGGGAGTGAGCCTGTTGTCAGCTCGCCGAGTGGGACGTGAATAGTCCCGACGAGGATGCCGCGCCCGAGCCGTCGGCGCCGCAGCAGGCCGAGCACGCGCAGGTGGACGTCATCGCCAGCCGCGACGAGTATCTCGAGGCGGTGCGAACCATCGCGGCGGGCACCGGACCGATCGCGATCGACGCCGAGCGGGCATCCGGGTATCGCTACTCGCAGCGCGCCTACCTGATCCAGATCTTCCGGAGGGATGCCGGCACGTTCCTCTTCGATCCACCGGCGATCGGCGAGTTCACTGAGCTCAACGAGGTGATCGCGCACGAGGAGTGGATCCTGCACGCGGCGAGCCAGGATCTCACCTGTCTGCGTGAGGTCGGACTGAACCCGACCAGGCTGTTCGACACTGAGCTGGCGGCCCGGCTTGCCGGTCTGGCGCGGGTGGGGCTCGGTGCCGTCGTCGAGGACCTTCTGGGCATCCACCTCGCCAAGGAGCACTCCGCGGCCGACTGGTCGACGAGACCGCTTCCCCAGGCATGGTTGGTCTATGCCGCACTCGACGTCGAGCTACTCGTCGACCTGCGCGAGGCTCTCGCTCGCGTGCTTGACGACGCGGGCAAGACTGACATCGCGGCCCAGGAGTTCTCGGCGGTGCTGGCAAAGGACTTCGTCATAGTGCGTTCGGAGCCGTGGCGCCGACTCGGGGGCGTTCACTCAATCCGAGGGGCCCGCAACCTTGCGGTGGCCCGTGAGTTGTGGCTTGCCCGGGATGCCTACGCGCGCGAGATCGACACCGCTCCGGGCCGTCTGGTGCCCGACTCCGCTCTGGTCGCCGCCGCGCGAACGCTGCCGGAGACGAAGCGGGACCTCGCCGCGCTCAAGGAGTTCACGGGCAGGGCGAGCCGGTCGCAGATCGACCGCTGGTGGACCGCAATCCAGGCGGGCCTGACCACCGAAGACCTTCCCGCGCTGCGAATGCCCGGAGAGTCGATCCCGCCGCCGAGGGTCTGGTCGGACAAGAATCCCGAGGCCGACAAACGGCTCAAGCGTGCCCGCGCCGCGGTCACCGAGGTGGGGACCACCCTCTCGATCCCCGTCGAGAATCTGCTCACCCCCGAGCTGCTGCGACGCGTCGCGTGGACTCCCCCCGACCCCACCGACGCCCAGACGATCGGCGCTGCGCTCGAAGAATCCGGTGCGCGCCCCTGGCAGATTGACGCAACGGCACAGGTGATCGCGAAAGCCTTTGTAGAGGCGGCCCAATCCCCCGAGGAGCCTCAGGACTCCGCTTCGTAGGAACAGTCAAAGGATTCACTGCCCTTTTTTGCCGCGCCTAGGATCGAGATCGAACCTAGAAAATGGAGGCACTGTGGCCGAGAGAGCTGAAGTCGTGTTCGTCGATGGCGTCCGAACCCCGTTCGGTCGGGCCGGCGAGAAGGGGATGTTCTGGAACACCCGCGCCGATGACCTCGTCGTCAAGGCGATGATCGGCCTCCTTGAGCGCAACCCCCAGATTCCGCAGGATCGCTATGACGACGTCGCCATCGCGGCGACCACCCAGCAGGGCGACCAGGGCCTGACCCTCGGCCGTACGGCGGCGCTTCTGGCCGGACTGCCGAAGTCAGTACCCGGCTACGCGATCGACCGGATGTGCGCAGGCGCCATGACCTCGGTGACGACCATCGCGGGCGCGATCGCCTTCGGCGCCTACGACATCGGCATCGCCGGTGGAGTCGAGCACATGGGTCGCCACCCGATGGGTTTCGGAGCCGACCCGAATCCGCGCTTCCTTGCTGAGAAGCTGGTCAGCGCCGACGCACTCAACATGGGGAACACGGCCGAGCGCATCCACGACCGCTTCCCGCAGTTGACCAAGGAGCGTGCCGACCGCTTCGCTCTCGCCAGCCAGCAGAAGGCTGCTGCCGCCTACGACAACGGCAAGATCCAGCCCGACCTGATTCCTGTCGCGATCCGCAGTGAGGCGGGATGGGGGCTCGCCACCCGCGACGAGGCACTTCGCCCCGAGACGACGATGGAGGGCCTCGCGGGGCTGAAGACCCCGTTCCGCCCGCACGGTCGAGTCACTGCCGGCAATGCGTCCGGTCTCAACGACGGCGCGACAGCGAGCATCCTGGCCAGCGCGGATGCCGCCAAGGAGTTCGGTCTGACCCCCAAGATGCGCATGGTGAGTTTCGCTTTCGCTGGGGTGGAGCCCGAGATCATGGGCATCGGTCCGGTTCCCTCGACCGAGAAGGCCCTGCGCAAGGCGGGCCTGACGATCGACGACATCGGCCTGTTCGAGCTCAATGAGGCCTTCGCAGTCCAGGTGCTCTCACTGCTCGATCACTTCGGTATCGCCGACGACGACCCGCGAGTGAACCAGTGGGGCGGCGCGATCGCGATGGGGCACCCCCTCGCGTCATCCGGCGTGCGACTCATGATCCAGCTCGCGGCGCAGTTCGCCGAGCGTCCCGACGTGCGCTACGGCCTCACGGCCATGTGCATCGGCCTGGGCCAGGGCGGCTCGGTCATCTGGGAGAACCCTCACTACACCGGAAAGAAGAAGTAGTCATGGCGGCAGTCACTCCGGCGGAGCGTTTCGCTAAGCTCGCGGCCCTCGACCCCGACGAGGTCATCACGCACTCGTTCGTACGGGACATCCCGATCTCGGGCGGAAAGACCCTTGCCCTGATCACGCTCGACAACGGCAAGGACCACACCCGGCCCAACACCCTCGGGCCGAACACCCTGCTGCGTTTCGCCGAGGTTCTCGACGAGCAGGCGGCGCGCGCGAAGAAGGGCGAGATCCACGGCGTCGCCGTCACTGGCAAGCCGTTCATCTTCGCGGCCGGGGCCGATCTCTCCAAGGTCAACGACATCCCGGACTACGAGACCGGCAAGCAGATGGCCCAGCTGGGCCACTGGTCGCTCGGCAAACTCGCCGAGCTCGGCGTGCCCTCGTTCGTGTTCACGAACGGGCTCGCGCTCGGCGGTGGCGTGGAGGTCGGCCTCAACGCCGACTACCGCACGATCGACAGCTCCGCTGCCGCGTTCGCGCTGCCCGAGGTGTTCCTGGGCCTGATCCCCGGGTGGGGCGGCGCGTGGCTGCTGCCCAACCTCATCGGTATCGAGAACGCGCTCGAGGTCATCATCTCGAACCCGCTCAAGAACAACCGGATGCTCAGCGCCCAGCAGGCCTTCGACCTCGGCATCGCCGACGCGATCTTCCCGCCCGCCAACTTCCTCGAGGACTCGATCAAGTGGGCCGACGCCGTGATCTCGGGCAAGACCAAGGTCAAGCGCAAGAACGAGCCGGGCAAGGTCGAACGGCTCGCAAAGTGGGATATCGCCGTCGGCATCGCGGAGAAGACCCTCGCGAGCCGCATCGGACGCGTCGCCCACTCCCCCTACAAGGCCCTCGAGCTCATCAAGGCCGCCAAGAACACCGACAAGAAGACGGGCTTCGCCGCCGAGGATGACGCCCTGGCCGACCTCGTGGCGGGCGACCAGTTCCGCGCCAGCATCTACGCCTTCAACCTGGTGCAGAAGCGCGCCAAGCGTCCTGCCGGGGCTCCCGACAAGGCTCTCGCGCGCCCGGTGACCAAGGTCGGCGTGATCGGCGCGGGCCTCATGGCTCGCCAGTTCGCGCTGCTCTTCGTGCGCCGCCTGCAGGTGCCGGTGGTCATCACCGACCTCGATCAGACGCGCGTCGACGAGGGCGTCGCCTACATCCACAAGGAGATCGACGAGCTGCTCGGCAAGGGTCGTATCTCCGGCGACGAATCCAACCGCCTCAAGGCACTCGTCAGTGGAACCACCGACAAGTCCGACTTCGCCGACTGCGACTGGGTCATCGAGGCCATCTTCGAGGAGCTCGAGGCCAAGCAGGCCGTCTTCGCTGAGGTGGAGAAGTTCATCACGCCCGAGGCGATCCTCGCGACCAACACGTCGTCGCTGTCGGTCGAGCAGATCGGCGCGAAGTTGAAGAACCCCGAGCGGGTGGTCGGATTCCACTTCTTCAACCCGGTCGCCGTCATGCCTCTCATCGAGGTCGTGCGCACCCCGCACACCACCGATGAGGCCCTGGCCACAGCGATGGCGACGGCGGCGAAGCTGCGCAAGAACGCGGTCATCACGAAGGACACCCCCGGGTTCGTCGTCAACCGCATCCTCGCCAAGGTGCTGGGCGAAGCCATGCACGCCGTCGACACCGGCACGCCGTTTGAGGTCGTCGAGGAGTCGACGCGGCCCTTCGGTCTGCCGATGACGCCGTTCGAGCTGCTCGAACTCGTGGGCCTCAAGGTCGGCGCGCACGTGCTCGACACCCACCACAAGGCGTTCCCCGATCGCTTCTTCGAGAGCGAGAACCTGCACAAGCTCGCCGAGTTGGGGCACATCTTCGAGCGCGACGCCAAGGGCAAGGTGAAGGGCATCGACAAGAAGGCCCTCGACATCGTCAAGGGCGGCACGACCCCCATGACCGCCCAGCAGCTCCAGATGCGGATCGAGGATGGCCTGGCCGACGAGATCCATCGCATGCTGGAGGACAAGGTCGTCGAGGCGGCCGAGGACATCGACCTCTGCCTCATCCTCGGCGCGGGCTACCCGTTCCAGATGGGTGGCGCAACGCCGTACCTCGATCGCTCGGGAGCGTCCGAGCGCGCCTTCGGCGACACGTTCCACCACCCGCCGATCCGCGGGGTGAATTAGGACAACGCTGGTTGAGTAGCGCCAGAGGCGCGTATCGAAACCGCACGAAGGATTTCGATACGCGCTTCGCGCTACTCAATCAGCCGCCATGCGAGCGTTCGCCGCTGCCGCGGCTTCGGCCACCTTCGTGAGAAGCGGTGGTACGTCGAGCGGGTCGACGACCGCCTCGATGAAGGTCAGGATGCCCGGCTCACCCTCGGCCGCCGCCAGCGCACCCGACAGCTCAGCCGCCGTCTCCACGCGCACCGACCGCACGGCGTCGGGGCTCGCACCGAACGCCCACGGCAGGTCGGCCCAGCGCCAGCGAGCGATGTCGTTGTAGCGGCGACCGGGGCCGTGGATGGCACGCTCGACCGTATAGCCGTCGTTGTTGACCACGAGGATGATGCCGGGGACGCGCATCCGGATGATCGAACCCAGCTCGGCAATGCTCAGCTGAGCCGCCCCGTCACCGATGACGAGAACCGGCCGCCGCTCGGGCGCGGCGAGTGCGCCGCCCAGTACCGCGGGCAGGGTGTAGCCGATGGATGCCCAGAGCGGCTGCCCGATGAACAGCACGTCGTGAGGCATCCGGTGTGCTCCCAGCCCGTAGAACGCGGTTCCCTGGTCGGCGAAGACCAGATCCCCGGGCCGCAGCGCGTCGGTCACCACGTGCCAGAGGTCCGCCTGCGTGAGCGGATCGTGGGTGGGCACCGGCTCGACCGCGGGAGCGACTCCGGGTCCGCCGTGCCGCCGATGTCCTGCCCCGAGGATCCGGGTGAGCACGGCGAGACCGTCCCGCATCTCGATACCCGGGAAGGTCTGCCCCGCGACGGTCGCCGTGTGGGGAAGCAGATCCACCCGGTGCGCGTCATCCAGATGCTGGGTGAAGAAACCACTCGTCAGATCGGTGAAGTGCACGCCGACGGTGATGAGTCGCGCCGCTGACTCCACCGCGCGCTGCACTGCGGGCTCGCTCGCTGCGCCGATGTAGGTGCCGAGAAACCGTTCGTCGCTCTCGTCGATCACGCGCCGACCCCACAGGAGGCAGGCGAAGTCCAGATCGGCCGAACCGAGAAGCTCGTGCAGCTGCGACTCGGTGTGGCAGCGGTCCACGAGGATGTCTGCGAGCACGAGCGGCCTCGGCGCGTCGGCGAGCAGTGCCCGGGCGGCGGCCTCGAAGGCGCTCAGGGATGCGGCATCCGAGTCGGGAGGGTCGATCGCGAGCGGGCTGCTGGGTCGCGAGGCGGGCGCCTCGCCGACGTCCGTGGGCAGCGAGAGGTACCCAGGCTGAGAAGACTGCACAATCGCGGTGAGTACACGGTCGATCTCGGCCTCGGCGCCGACCAGGGGCACCATGGACTGCGCGACGGTCACCTCGGCCGTCATGCGCAGCGTGTGGGCGAAATCCCCGTCGCCCAGGCTGTGGTGAGTGGCCCGCCCCGCCGACTGCACGAGCGTCGAGGGAGAGCCCACGAGATGCAGCAGTGGCACGTGCTCCGCGCAGGCGCCGGCGACCGCGTTGATGGCGCTCAGCTCCCCCACTCCGAACGTCGTGCAGACCACACCGAGTCCGCGAAGGCGGGCGTATCCGTCAGCCGCATAGCCCGCACCCAGCTCGTTGGCCATGCCGACCCATTCGACGCGGGTGTCGTCATCGACGTGGTCGAGCAGGGCGAGCGTGAAATCGCCGGGGACTCCGAAGATGCGGTCGACGCCGAGCTCGGCGAGCCGGTCGAGCAGGTAGTCGCTGACCGTGTACCGCTCGGCGGTCATTGCTCGGGAACGCGCTCGGATGCGGTGAGCTCGGCCGGAAGCGGACGCGCCACCGGGATCTTGCTGCCCAGCACCTGGGCCACGACGTCGCGAGCGATCGCCTGCGGTGTGAGCCCGACCTGCTCGAGCAGGTACCCCCGGCTGCCGTGCTCGAGGAACTGGTCAGGCAGACCGAGCTCGTTGACGGCCGTGTCCACGCCCGCGGCCCTCATGTCCTGCCGGATGCGGGTGCCGATGCCGCCCACGCGAACGCCGTCCTCGATCGTGATGACGAGCCGGTGCTCGGCCGCGAAGGTGATGACGCTCGCCGGCACGGGCACGACCCAGCGCGGGTCGATGACCGTCGCGCCGATCCCCTGCGCGGCCAAGCGCTCAGCAACCTGGAGGCCGATCTTCGCCATCGGGCCGACGGTCACGATGAGGACATCCTTGTGGGGCGCCTCGCGGAGAACATCCACACCGTCGTCGGTGCGACGGATGGTCTCGTACTCGATGCCGACACTGCCCTTGGAGAAGCGCACGACGGTGGGCGCGTCATCCACGGCGACCGCCTCGCCCAGCTCTTCACGAAGTCGCGTCGCGTCACGGGGGGCCGCGATACGGATGTTGGGCACGACCTGCAGGATCGCGAGATCCCACATGCCGTGGTGACTCGCCCCGTCGGGGCCCGTGACGCCGGCGCGATCGAGCACGAAGGTGACGCCGGCCTTGTGCAGCGCGACATCCATCAGCACCTGGTCGAAGGCACGATTGACGAACGTCGCGTACAGCGCCACCACCGGGTGCAGGCCGCCGAAGGCGAGACCTGCAGCGGATGTCACGGCGTGCTGCTCCGCGATGCCGACGTCGAGCACGCGGTCCGGGTACTTCTCCGCGAACTTGTGAAGGCCCGTGGGACGCAGCATCGCAGCGGTGATCCCCACCAGGCGCTGGTTGCGATCGGCGAGTTGGACGATCTCGTCGGCGAACACGTTGGTCCACGAGGGCTTGCTGGCGACCTCGATCGGCTCCCCCGTCTCGGGATCGATCTGGCCGACCGCGTGGAACTGGTCGGCCGTATCGAGCAGGGCTGGCTGGTAGCCACGGCCCTTCTCGGTGATCGCATGCACGATCACCGGCGCGCCGTAGTTCTTCGCCTGTTGGAGAACTTCGACGAGGGCGTTCAGGTCGTGACCGTGAACCGGACCGAGGTACTTGATGTCGAGGTTGGAGTACAGGGCCTCGTTGTTGCTGAAGCGCGACAGGAATCCGTGCAGGCCACCACGCAGACCGCGGTACAGAGCGCGACCCGGCCCACCGAACTTGTCGAACACCTTGCGGCTGGTCGAGTACAGGCTGCGGTAGGAGCGCCGAGTGCGCACATCGTTGAGGAAGTGCGCCATGCCGCCGATCGTGGGCGCGTAGGAGCGCCCGTTGTCGTTGACGACGATCACCAGGTTGCGACTGTTGTCGTCGCTGATGTTGTTCAGGGCCTCCCAGGTCATGCCGCCCGTGAGAGCACCGTCGCCGACCACAGCCACAACGTGGCGGTCGGTCTGGCCGGTCATCGTGAAGGCACGGGAGATTCCATCCGCCCACGACAACGAACTCGACGCGTGCGAACTCTCCACGATGTCGTGGGCAGACTCGGAGCGCTGGGGGTAGCCGGCGAGACCGCCCTCCTGCCGGAGTCGGCTGAAGTCCTGACGGCCGGTGAGCAGCTTGTGCACGTAGCTCTGGTGGCCGGTGTCGAACACGATCGAATCCTTGGGTGAGTCGAACACCTTGTGGATCGCGATCGTGAGCTCGACGACACCGAGGTTGGGACCGAGGTGTCCCCCGGTCTTCGACACCTCGCGCACCAGGAACTCGCGCACCTCCGCGGCCAGCTCGACCAGCTGGGCTGGCGTGAGGTCGTCGAGGTCGCGAGGACCGTGGATACGCTCCAGCAGAGTCATGGTCTCAGCCTAAACGAGGGACCTCAGCACGTACTGCAGGATGCCGCCGTTGCGGTAGTAATCGGCCTCACCGGGGGTGTCGATGCGCACGACCGCGTCGAACTCGATCGGCTGCTTGCCTGCCGGCGAGTGCTCACTCGGGGTGGCAGTCACGCGAACCGTTCGCGGGGTGGTTCCGTCGTTGAGCGCGGTGATCCCGGAGATGGAGAGCACCTCCGTGCCATCCAGGCCGAGGCTATCGGCAGTCTCGCCCGCCGGGAACTGCAGCGGGATGACGCCCATGCCGATCAGGTTCGAGCGGTGAATGCGCTCGAACGTCTCGGCGATGACGGCCTTGACGCCGAGCAGCGAGGTGCCCTTCGCAGCCCAGTCGCGGCTGGAACCCGAGCCGTACTCCTTGCCCGCGAAGATCACGAGCGGCGTGCCGGCGGCCTGGTAGTTGGTGCTCGCGTCATAGATGTACGACTGCGGGGCATCCGCCTGAGTGAAGTCACGGGTGAAGCCACCCTCGACGCCGTCCAGGAGTTGGTTCTTGAGACGGATGTTCGCGAAGGTTCCGCGGATCATCACCTCGTGGTTGCCGCGACGCGAGCCGTAGGAGTTGAAGTCGTTGCGCTCCACGCCGTGGGCCTGCAGGTACTTGCCCGCGGGGCTCTCCGCCTTGATCGAGCCGGCGGGGCTGATGTGGTCGGTCGTGACCGAGTCACCGAGCTTGGCGAGCACGCGGGCGCCCGTGATGTCCACGACGGGAGAGGTCTCGATCGTCATGCCGTCGAAGTACGGGGGCTTGCGAACGTAGGTGGATGTCGCATCCCACTCGAAGACCTCGCTGTCGGGCGTCGGCAGCGAACGCCACCGCTCGTCGCCGTCGAAGACCTCGCCGTACTCCTTGGTGAACATGCCGGTGTTGATCGACGTGTCGATGGTGCGCTGCACCTCTGCAGAATCGGGCCAGATGTCCTTGAGGTAGACATCCTTGCCGTCGCTGCCCACACCCAGCGGGTCGTTCTCGAAGTCGAAGTTCATCGACCCGGCGAGGGCGTACGCGATCACCAGCGGCGGGCTCGCGAGGTAGTTCATCTTCACATCGGGGCTGATGCGGCCCTCGAAGTTGCGGTTGCCGGAGAGCACAGCGGTGACGGCTAGGTCGTTGTCATTGACCGCGGCCGTGACCTCGTCGATGAGCGGTCCGGTGTTGCCGATGCAGACGGTGCAGCCGTAGCCGACCGTGTAGAAGCCGAGGGCCTCGAGGTCGTCGGTGAGTCCCGCCTTGGCGTAGTAGTCGGTGACGACCTTGGACCCCGGAGCCAGGGTTGTCTTCACCCACGGCTTGGACTTCAGGCCCTTCTTCACGGCGTTGCGGGCGAGCAGACCGGCCGCCAGCATCACGCTCGGGTTGGAGGTGTTCGTGCAGGAGGTGATGGCCGCGACCGCGACGGCGCCGTGGTCGAGCGTGTACTTGGTGCCGTCGGCGAGCGTGACCGGCACGGGCTTGGAGAGCTTCGACGGGGCGTGGCTCACGTGGCTGTGCGACAACTCGTGCGCCGTCTCCTCGTCCTGCGCGGTGAAGCCGATCGGGTCGGAGGCCGGGAATGACCCCTCGATCGCGGCATCCACGCGGGAGAGATCTTGGGTGGCGTAGTCCTCGAGGTCGAGCTCGAACTGGTGCTTCGCATTGCTGAGCTCTACCCGGTCCTGCGGACGCTTCGGGCCGGCGATCGACGGAACGACTGTGGCGAGGTCCAGTTCGAGGTACTCGCTGAACACGGGCTCGGCCTCGGGGTCGTGCCACAGCTTCTGCAGCTTGGAGTAGGCCTCCACCAGCGCCACCTGCTCGTCGCTGCGACCGGTGAGGCGCAGATAGTCGAGAGTGACGTCATCGATCGGGAACATGGCAGCGGTGGAACCGAACTCTGGGCTCATGTTGCCGATCGTGGCGCGGTTGGCCAGCGGCACCGCCGCGACGCCCGCTCCGTAGAACTCGACGAACTTGCCCACGACGCCGTGCTTGCGCAGCATCTGCGTGATCGTGAGAACGACATCGGTTGCGGTCACGCCGGCCGGAATCGCACCGGACAGCTTGAAGCCGACGACCTTGGGAATTAGCATCGACACGGGCTGGCCGAGCATGGCCGCCTCGGCCTCGATTCCGCCGACGCCCCAGCCCAGCACGCCCAGGCCGTTGACCATGGTCGTGTGCGAGTCGGTGCCCACGCAGGTGTCGGGGTAGGCGCGCAGCGCGCCGTTGACCGTGCGGGTGTAGGTGACGCGCGCGAGGTACTCGATGTTCACCTGGTGCACGATGCCGGTGCCCGGAGGTACGACCTTGAAGTCGTCGAACGCGGTCTGACCCCAGCGCAGGAACTGGTAGCGCTCACCGTTGCGCTCGTACTCGATCTCGACGTTGCGCTCGAGTGCGTCTTCGGTACCGAAGAGGTCGGCGATGACCGAGTGGTCGATGACCAGCTCGGCGGGTGCGAGCGGGTTGATCTTCGTGGGGTCGCCACCGAGCGCGCTCATGGCCTCGCGCATGGTCGCGAGGTCGACGATGCACGGCACGCCGGTGAAGTCCTGCATCACGACGCGCGCGGGCGTGAACTGGATCTCGGTGTCGGGTTCGGCGGTCGGAACCCACGAGCCGAGAGCCTCGATCTGCGCCTTGGTGACGTTGGCGCCATCCTCGGTGCGCAGCAGATTCTCCAGCAGCACCTTGAGGCTGAAGGGCAACTTCTCGTGTCCCGGAACGGTATCGACGCGGAACACCTCGTAGTCGGTCGATCCGACCGTGAGGGTGTCCTTCGACCCGAAGCTGTTCACTGCTGACACTGTCGTCTCCCTTGCTGACCTTGCGACAATCCTTGCACGGATGACCCGCACCGTTCCGCCGAAACTATCTTGACGTCAAGATAAATCTAGCATCACTCCCGGTCGAAGATCAGACCGCGAGAGCGCGCCACGCGGTAGGTCAATTCGATTGCCGCGGCTCCCAGACAGCCGAGCGCGACGCCGACCGCGAGGGGCCAGTCGAACTGCTGGTGCATGGCGAAGAAGTCGCGCGCGAATGGAACCGTGTTGGCGAGAACGAACAGTACAGCCATGGCCGTGAGCAGGAGGAATCGCCACCGATCGAGAGGCCTCGACAGCACGCAGAGAATCCAGAAGGCGACGATCCACAGCGCGATTGTCGTGATCGAGCGAGCCTCATCCTGTGGGACCCACTGACGCACGATCGCGTTCGTCGCGAACGCGATAACGGCGGCAATCGTTCCGGTGGGCACGGCGTAGCGCAGCAGCCTTCCTAAGATGCCCGGATGGTAGACGCGCCGGTTCGGCGCCAACGCAAGGAAGAACGCCGGGATCCCGATGGTGAGCGTGGACACCAGGGTCAACTGGCGAGGCAGGAAGGGGAACTCCCAGAGCAGAACCGCGAACACCAGGGCGAAAAGGATGCCGTAGCTCGTCTTCGCGAGGAACAGATTCGCCACGCGCTCCACGTTGGCGATCACCTGCCGCCCGTACAGCAGCACATTGGGGAGCCGACCGAACTCGTTGTCGAGGAGTACCACCCTGGCGACAGCCTTCGATGCCGACGTGCCCGAGCCCATCGCGATGCCGAGATCGGCGTCCTTGATCGCCATTGCGTCGTTCACACCGTCGCCGGTCATCGCGACGGTGTGGCCGTCCTCCTGCAGCACGCGCACCATGGCCCGTTTCTGGTCGGGGGTGACACGGCCGAAGATGCTGTGCTCGGACAGTGCCGACCGCAGTGCGGCGTCATCCGTCAGGGTGCGCGCATCGACCGAGCTCGACCCGACCCCCAGGCCGTCGGCGAGGGCGGCGACGGTCGTCGGGTTGTCACCGGAAATGATCACGCAGCGCACGCCCTGCTCGGCGAAGTAGCCGAGGGTGGCGGCGGCGTCCGGTCGAACGGTCTCGCCGAAGAGCAGCAGTGCGACGGGGTGCAGCGTGAGCTCGTCGAGCACGAGGTCATCGGTCTCGGGGAGGTGGCCCTCGACCCGCACGACCGCCAGCGTGCGTGTTCCATCGCCGGCGTGGACGGCAGCGCGGACCCGTTGCTCACCCGACAGCAGTCGTTCGGGCGCCCCCAGTAGCCAGCGTGATTCCTCGCCGTCGAGCGCGAGCTCGAGTGCGCTGAAGGCGCGCGAGCTTGCGAACGGTATGCGTCGAATGGCTGTGGCCGCCGTGGGAGGGAAGTGGGTCGTCAGAGCTCGCGCCGTCGCGTTCGCGGCGTCGTCGTGGCCGAACAGCCCGAGGGCGGCCTCGAGGCGTGGGTCGTCGGAGAACAGCTCGAAGGTGCGGTACGCGACATCCCCGCTGGTCAACGTTCCGGTCTTGTCGAGGCATAGCACATCGACGCGGGCGAGAATCTCTACCGCCGCCAGTTCCTGAATCAGCACACGCTGACGGGCAAGACGGATGGCCGCGACCCCGAAGGTCAGGCTGATGAGCAGAACGAGACCCTCGGGGATCATTCCCACCACGCTCGCAACGACATCGAGCAGTGCCGTACGCCAGCGATCGTCGCCGAGCGCGGCGAGACTGAATCCGCTGCCATAGGTGAGCATCCGGCTGCCGACGACCACGAGCACGATCGGACCGAGAATCCACGAGATGTACACGAGGATGCGATTGGTCGCCGCGCGCAACTCCGAGTGCGCGAGCGAGTGTCGCCGAATCTCGGAGGTCAGTCGGTTGGCATACGAGTCGGCACCGACCGCCGTGACCAGCACGAGCGCGGTTCCGCTGGACACTAGGGCGCCCGACATGACCGTGTCGCCCAGGGACTTCGCGATGGGCTCCGACTCACCGGTCAGCAGCGACTCGTTCACCGTCAGGTCGGTGCCCTCCAGCACCCTGCCGTCGGCGACGATCTGATCGCCAGCGCGCAATACCACGATGTCGTCGAGCACTACCTGCGCCGGTGACAGGATGACGGTTTCGCCGTCACGCCTGACCGCGACGGTCGGCGACGCGAGAAGTGCGAGCCGGTCGAGGGAGATCTTGGCCCGCAGCTCCTGAACGATTCCGATCAACGAGTTGGCAACGACAATCCCGTAGAACAGGCCGTCCCGCAGATCCCCGAACAGGATGATCGCGAGAAAGCAGGCGGTAAGGATCGCGTTGAACAGCGTGAATACGTTGTCCCGGATGATGAACCAGAGGGGTCGGGAGGTCGTCTGTCGCGTCGCGTTGCTCTGGCCGCGCGCGACGCGCTCGGCTACCTCACTCGGGTTCAGGCCGCGCATAAGCCGTTCGAACGAGCAGCCACGTGACCCACAGCAGCACCGCATACAGCGGCACGCCGAGAATGAGTTTGAGAGTCGCGAGCGCCTGGGTGTTGCCGGCGAAGTAGAGCGGCAGCTCGACCGCGAGCCTCACCCCGAAGAGCCCGCACCAGAGCACCGTGGCGATGACGGCGACTTTAACCTTCGCGCGATCCTGCCTCCAGGTCGAACCCTCCCCCGTGATGAGCGAGGCGATCACGCCGATCAGCGGCCAGCGGGCGGCCAGGCTGATGAGCAGCGCGAGGAGGAACGCGGCATTGATCAGGAACCCGAAGACGAAGTTGTCCTCGGCGCGCCCCGTGAGAAGAGCGAGTCCCGCAGACAGGGCGATTCCCACAACGCCAGCGACAGCGGATGTCCAGGGTTGACGGGCAACGACTCGCACCACGACGAAAATCACCGCGAGACCCAGAGGAAACAGCACAGAAGGCAGAAGTTGCTGGGTGATCGTGTAGACGACGAGGAAGCCGAGGCCGGGCAGGATCGACTCGACGAGGCCACGAACCCCGCCCATCGCCGCGAGAAGGGCCGACCCGCTCGGGTTCTCGCCCGGCGCGACCTTGCCGAGACCTGAGCGTCGCGCCGCTGCGGCGAAGCTGTCGCGAATCGAGGGCGGGGTCGACTCCTGCTCGTCCGTCATGCCTGCTGACCTGTGGCGGGCATGTGGAGCGGGATGAGGTCACGGGGAGGCATCGGGGTCGTGCCGCGCACGACAACGATCGAACGGTAGATCTCCTCGATCTGCTCCGCGGCCGCGGGATCAGCCACGCCCTGGCCGGAGATCACACCGCGCAGGAACCAGCGGGGGCCATCAACACCGATGAAGCGCGCGAGGCGGGGCTGGCCGCCGGCGACAGGGATCTCCGCAATCAACTCGGGGCCGAACACACCGTCGCGAGTCGAGATGCGTCCGCCCTGCTTGCTGATCTGGTCGACGATCTGCTCCCGGATCTCGTGCCAGAGCCCGCTCGAACGGGGAGCGGCGAATGGCTGCACCTGCAACGACGAACCGGCGTAGTCGAGACCGACTGCGACGACCCGTTTGGTGCTCTCCTCCACCTCGAGGCGCAGCGCAAGGTCGGTGCGCGGCAGGATCTTGACCCCACCGAGATCGACGTAGGGACGAACCGCGTTGGCTTCGCTCTCGTCGAGCGGCCCGGCCGTATCCCGGTCAGCGGGAGCCGACTTGGGATGCTCGACTGGCTGTAGATCAGATGCGTCGGTCACGACGTGACTCCTTCATTCGTGGTGTCAGCGGATCGCAGGCCGGTCGAGCCGAAGCCCGACTCCCCGCGATGACTTCCGGGCAGGGTGGTCACCGGGACGAAGCGCGCACGCGCCACCGGCATGACGATGAGTTGGGCGATCCGGTCCCCGACCTCGATGGAGAACGGCTGCTCGGCATCGGTGTTCAGCACGGTCACGCGAATCTCGCCGCGGTAGCCGGCGTCAACTGTGCCTGGGCTGTTGACGATCGTGATGCCGTGCTTGGCCGCCAGCCCGCTTCGGGGAACGACGAACGCGACATAGCCGTCGGGAAGGGCGATCGACACCCCGGTCGGTACCGTGGCGCGCGCACCGGGAGTCAGAACGAAGGCCTCGGCCGCCATCAAGTCAGCGCCGGCATCCCCGCGATGAGCGTAGACGGGTACGACGGGGGATGAAATCAGCACCTCGACGTTGTCGCTCACGTGATGAGGCTAGTGCAGAACTCTGAACGGTCAGAAGTCTGGTCGAATAGTGTCATGACGATCTATCGCGAGAAGCTCTGGCCCGCCCCGTGGCTGTTCATCAGCACCGCCCTGGTGATCCCGGCGAGCCTGCTCGTCTTTCTGCCTATCAATCAACTCGCCGGCATCATCGTGGCCGCCGTGCTCTATCTGGCGATCATCGCGCTGCTCGTCATGGCGTCTCCCGTGATCGAGGTTACGGACACCCAATTCATCGCTGGTAAGGCCCGTCTGCCGATCGCCGTGATCGGCGGCTTGACCCCCCACCGAGGGGATGACGCACGCGCAGAGCGTGGACCACGTCTCGATGCCCGAGCCTGGCTGCTCATCCGCGGGTGGGTCGACCCCGTCCTGAGGGTGCAACTCATCGACGAGAAGGACCCGACGCCCTACTGGATCGTGTCCACCCGACACCCGGAGGCGATCATCGCCGCGGTCGATGAGGTCAGGCCGCGCACTCCTGGCAGATAGGCCCCAGCTTCGTCTCGTGATCGATCTGCGAGCGGTGCTTCACCAGGAAGCAGTTGACGCAGGTGAACTCGTCGGCCTGAGGAGGCAGTACAACCACGTCGAGGTCGAGGTCGGAGAGATCCGCCCCCGCCAATTCGAAACTTCCCGGGTTGTCAGCGTCATCCGCGTCGATTGAACCCGAGGTCTTGTCCGGGACGCGCTCCTTGAGGGCCTCGATCGACTCGGAGTCGTCGTCGGTCTTACGGGGTGCGTCGTAGTCGGTTGCCATGCCCATCCACTTCTGTATGCGTCGTTTCTCAGTGCTGCGTAACGAAATCGGCGGGGACAGTGTGCATCATCCCAAGGGGAATAGCAAACCGCTGAACGACCGTCGCGTTGACGCTAGACGAACAACTTGCGGCACGCCTGTTCTATTCCCGGGAAACGCTGGTCAGTCGTGTCATCCTTGTGGCAATCGTGACGGCTGGAGGGCATTCAGCATGCAGGACCTGCAGGTAATCGGAGTGGAGAACGGCGCACTCGTCGTCGCCTCCGACGACGGTACGCGCTTCCGTCTCCCCATCGATGATGTGCTCCAGTCGAAGGTTCGACAGAGCATTCCCGACACCGGGGAGGGGCGCAAGCTCGCGCCCAAGGAGATCCAGGCCCACATTCGCTCGGGCATGTCTGCGCAGGATGTCGCCTCGATCACCGGCGCCCCGCTCGACTACATCCAGCGCTTCGAGGGGCCTGTGATCGCCGAGCGCGAGTTCGTGGTCACCTCCGCGCTTGCGGTCGCGGTGCACACGGCGGCGGACACCGACCCGCTACGGCAGGGCAAGACCTTCGGAACGGCCATCCGCGAGCGGCTGCACGACCTGGGCGGAACCAATGAGCGCTGGGCCAGCTGGAAGGATGCCGCGAGCGGCTGGGTCGTCAAGCTCTCGTTCACCGCCAACCAGATCGATCACGATGCCCGATGGCAGTTCGATCCCAAGAAGCACACGCTGAGCCCTCTCAACAACGAGGCAATCACCCTCTCCCAGCAGGGCGAGGCGGCGGGCACCCTGGTTCCTCGGCTGCGGGCAGTGTCGACCGACGAGCCGACAATCGATGCCTCACGGTTCGACAGCGGAGCCTTCGCGATTGCCGACTCCGACCTGGCTGGCCCAGATCTTCCCATGGATGCGACGGCGCCCGTATCGCTCGCTCCGGCGTCGATCAGCCCGGCGAACGCCCCCGCGGCCAGCGACGACGAGCCGGTGCACGGCAATCAGACCGCCGACCTCCTCGAGGCCCTGCGCCGCCGGCGTGGGGAGCGGGAGTCGGCACCGTTCGAGGACGACGAGCGCGCCTCACATCCGTCGACCGGCGGCATTCGCATAGTGGACGTGCCGACGGACGGCCCCGGCGATGAAGGGCCGTCCCCTCGCCGCACGGCGCCGCAGCCGACGATTCGCAAGAAGGGCCGCGCGACGATGCCGAGCTGGGACGAGATCGTCTTCGGCGCGCGCCCCGACGACGACCTGGCCTAGGCCGCGAAAGCCCCGAACCGCAACAGCGGGACGCGCAGTTCGGGCTGCGTTGCGGAGCCGTGCTGACCGATCATCGCTCGGGCGTGCGGGCTTGCGGTGCGGGAGTCGTAGTAGGCGATCGACTTGCGGGCGGCGACGATGATGTCTCCGATCCTTGGCGCGACGTCGGGTCGCACCGCTCCCAGCCAGCCGGACTGCACGAACTCGTCGCGAGTCAGCACCCAGGAGCGGTCGGACTCGGCCGCGCGCCACTGGTCGACCAGGGCCGCCCGCAGCGTCGCAGACAGGTCGGGTTCGAAATGCAGTTGCAGGCACCGCGGTTCCCCCGCCACGAACCGAATACCGTCGAGCAGGGCCGGGGCAGAGTCGATGAGCACATGAGATCGGGTGGGAACGTCGATGATCCCGTGATCGGCGGTGACGAGCAGACCCGCACGTGGGCCCAGCGCCGCCACCAAGTCGCGCACGGCCGAGTCAGTCGCCTCCAAGGCGGCCGTCCACTCGCGCGACTCCCAGCCGTGGGCGTGGGCGGCCATGTCTAGCTCGGGTACGTACACGTAGATGAGGCCGGGGGGACCCGGCTGTGCTGCGAGTTCGGCGGCACGCTGCATCCGTGCGGAGATGGATGACCCACTCACGTACTGCGCGCCCCGCAGGACCGCGCGCGTGAAGCCGGAGTCGCGGTACCTCTCTGTTCCGACGGCGGCCGCACCCAAGCCCGCCGCGGAAGCCCGCTCGAAGACGGTGGGTTGGAGTTGCCAGGTTGCGGGATCGAGATTGTCATCCCACCCCGAGAGCTGATTGACGACTCGGTCATGGGCGCTGTCGAGCACGCTGTAGCCGACGAGTCCGTGCTGGCCGGGCAGCTGGCCGGTGGTGAGCGAAGCAAGGGCCGCCGCGGTGGTGGTCGGGAACCCCGCCTCGATCACCGACTTGGTCGTGAGGGCACCGCACAGCGTGCGAGCGTGACCCGCCGTCGCCTTCAGGGCCTCGGCGCCGAGACCATCCACGAGCAGCACCACGGCGCGTTCGATGGGCGGCAAACCGAGCCGATTGCCCTGTCCCTGAATCGCGCTGAGACAACTTTCCAGCACATCGGCAAGGCTCAACCCGTCTGGTTTGGGCGCCGGTAACATGGGGGCAATCCTATGGCTACCCCAGAAAATCCCTCCGCCGTCACGCCCTCCGCCGACTCCAGAACTGGCGAACGCATCGAGGACGTCGATGTGTCAGCCGAGATGCAGGGCTCGTTCCTCGAGTACGCCTACTCGGTCATCTACTCCCGTGCACTGCCCGACGCCCGCGACGGGCTCAAGCCGGTGCAGCGTCGCATCCTGTACCAGATGACCGAGATGGGCCTTCGGCCCGACCGGGGCCACGTGAAGTCCTCGCGGGTTGTCGGCGACGTCATGGGCAAGCTGCACCCGCACGGCGACGCCTCGATCTATGACGCACTCGTGCGGCTCACCCAGGACTTCGTGCTGCGCGTTCCGCTCATCGATGGCCACGGCAACTTCGGAACCCTCGACGATGGACCGGCCGCACCGCGCTACACCGAGGCCCGCCTGCAGGCCGCAGCACTCGCGATGACCGACGGTCTCGACGAAGACGTCGTCGACTTCGTGCCGAACTACGACAACTCACTGACGCAGCCCGAGGTGTTGCCGTCGGCCTTCCCCAATCTGCTCGTCAACGGAGCGAGTGGCATCGCCGTCGGCATGGCCACGAACATGGCACCCCACAACCTCATCGAGGTCGTGGGAGCGGCGCGACACCTCCTGGACCACCCCGACGCGAGTCTCGAAGACCTCATGTCGTTCGTACCGGGACCGGACCTGCCGACCGGTGGCACGATCATCGGTCTCGAGGGAATCCGGGATGCCTACGCGACCGGCCGCGGAGCGTTCAAGACGCGCGCAAAGGTGTCGGTGGAGGCGATCACGGCCCGCAAGACCGGGCTCGTCGTCACCGAGCTGCCCTACCTCATCGGCACCGAGCGGGTGATCGAGAAGATCAAGGACGGCGTCAACTCCAAGCGCATCAACGGCATCTCCGATGTCACCGACCTCACCGATCGCAAGCACGGCATGCGACTCGTGATCGGCATCAAGACCGGCTTCAGCCCGGATGCCGTGCTCGAGCAGCTCTACCGTCTCACCCCCCTCGAAGACAGCTTCTCGATCAACAACGTCGCCCTCGTCGGCGGCGGACCGCGCACGCTGGGCCTCAAGGAACTGCTTCAGGTCTACCTCGACCATCGTCTGGCGGTCGTCCGTCGCCGCAGCGAGTACCGGCTCGCGCGCCGACGAGAACGGCTTCACCTCGTCGAGGGTCTGCTGATCGCGATCCTGGATATTGACGAGGTCATTCAGGTCATTCGCCAGAGCGACGACAGCGATCAGGCCCGTGCGAGGCTCATCGATGTCTTCGACCTGAGCGAGCTGCAGGCCGAGTACATCCTGGAGCTGCGGCTGCGCCGACTGACCAAGTTCAGCCGGATCGAGCTGGAGGCTGAAGCCGACAAGCTGCGCGCCGAGATCGCCTACCTCGAGGGCGTTCTGGCCGATCCCGCCCGCATCCGTCAGCTCGTCTCCGAGGAGCTCGAGCAGGTCGCTGAGCGATTCGGCACACCGCGACGCACCCTGCTCACCGAGGCGCGCGCATCCGTCGCCACCACCTCGGCGGCCCGCAAGGCGGCGCCGGTGCTGGAGATCGCGGATGCACCCTGTGAGGTGCTGCTGTCGACCACCGGCCGCGCCATCCGAATCGATCTGCCCGAGGACGGCAGCCCGCTCGCGGCCGCCCGGCGTCGCAGCAGGCACGATGCGATCAGGTCCCGCGTGACCACGACGAGTCGTACCGAGATCGGGGCCGTCACCAGTACCGGGCGCCTCATCCGTCTCACCGCCGTCGACCTGCCGAGCGTTCCCGCGAATTCGATCCAGCTCGCGGCCGGCGCCAAGATCACGGAATACTTGGCGATCGGATCCAAGGAGCGGGTGCTCGGTCTCGTGACGCTCGACGGCGAGCCGATCGCGCTCGGAACCCGCCAGGGAACCGTCAAACGTGTCGCGCCCGGCTCGTGGCCGAGCAAGCCCGAGTTCGAGATCATCTCGCTCAAGCCGGGCGACGAGGTCGTCGGAGTGTCGCAGGGAGGCGACGGCGATGAGCTCGTCTTCGTGACCTCGGATGCGCAGCTGCTGCACTTCGGTGCGTCCGCCGTGCGGCCGCAGGGACCATCAGCCGGCGGAATGGCGGGTATCAACCTGAGCGCGAAGGCGACGGTCACCTACTTCGGCTCCGTCGACCCGGCCGCCGACAATGTCGTGGTGACGCTCTCGACATCGGTGGCCACGATCGCCGGCGCCGACCCCGGGCGCGGCAAGGTGTCGCCGCTGTCCGAGTTCCCCGGAAAGGGGCGCGCGACCGGCGGTGTGCGAGCGCACAGTTTCCTGAAGGGTGAGGACGTTCTCGCGCTGGCGTGGGTCGGGGCGGCCCCAGCGAATGCTGTGGGAACCGACGGGTCGATCAGGACGCTGCCCGAGACGGGCGCCAAGCGGGACGCCTCCGGCACTCCGCTCGACGGCGTAGTGGGCTCGGTCGGGTCATCCGTCTAGCAGACCGCTAGATGTGGGGCACGAACTCCTGCCAGGCGACTCGTCGCGCCCGGCGCGGGTCTTCCTCCACGCGATCGGTTCGGTCGATGATCAGCGTGCGCCGCTTCTTGGCGGTGTAGCGCGGCCAATCGGATCCCACCTCCCCGGTGCGGGCGAAACTCAGCCAGTGCCGCTGCATGCGCACCCCCGCGCGTTTGAAAGCCGCGCGTCCACCGGCGGCTCCGATGCCGCGACCGAAGAGGCCGTCCATCCGGTCGAAGAGAGCGAAGAGCTCGAGCCCGTGCGTGGCGTCCAGACCCGCCCAGCGCAGCAGGCGGGGCGCGATGTCAAACCGGTAGAAGTACACGGGGGCGAATCGCGCGTGCCGCTCGGCCACCTTCACCGAGGGGTACCAGAACGAGTAGTCGCCAGCGAAGTCGGCCGCCGGTCGGGGCGCGGGCAAGCCCGGGTATTGGGCCTTGACCGCCTTGCGCGAGCGTTTGCGGGTCTTCGCGAAGATCGCACGGATGCGCGGCGGCGTGGTCGCGAGGATGTCCAGTCGTCCGCGGAACAGCGATCCCTCCCGATCGTTGGTGCCGATGATCAGGGGAACGCGGTGGGCGCGCCCGGCCTTGAAGGCGTCGAGGGGACGCTCCGGCACGAACTCGCCGTCGATCACCGGCGCGAGCGCGATGGTTCCCGGGGTCTCGTCAGGCGCGCGCAGCTGCATCTTCGTCGTTGCTGCGACCAGTTGATCGACCGGCGCGGCCATCAGCAGCTGGCCGGCGTCCTCCGGGCTCGTGCTCTCGGTGCTCGTGTTGTCGATGGCCGCACTCAGTAGCTCGACGTACTCGCGGGCCCACCCGGCGGTGATCTCGGAGGGATAGATCGCGTTGGGCGGTGCACTCTGGGCGATCGCGCGAGCGAAGAGTCCGTCCGCGCAGGGCACGGTCATGAGGGTCGTCACGGCGTTCCCACCGGCGGACTCGCCGAAGAGAGTCACGTTGGCGGGATCACCGCCGAACGCGGCGATGTTGTCGCGCACCCACTCAAGTGCTGCGACCTGGTCGCGCAGGCCGAGGTTGTTGTCGAAGCGGTGCGAGCGTGTCGAGAAGGAGCTGAAGTCCAGGTAGCCGAGCGCACCCAGCCGGTAGTTGAAGTTCACGAAGATGACACCACCCGAGCGCACCAGACCCTCGCCCTGCTTGTGGATCTCGCGAGCGGATCCCACGCTGTAGGCGCCACCGTGCACGAACACCATCACGGGCATCCGCTCGCCCGGCTCGGCCGGCGCGATCACGTTGAGGGTGAGGCAGTCCTCGGACATGGGGGCATTGGTGCGCACCCGGAACTGTCCGTTGCGGTCCTGTGGTGCGATCGGCCCGAACTCCGAGGCATCCCGGATTCCCGCCCACGGCGTCACAGCGGAGGGTGCCCTGAACCGCAGCTCGCCGACGGGCGCCGCCGCATAGGGGATGCCCCGCCACATCCGCAGGCCGCGCCGGACGGTGCCCTCAAGCACTCCCCCGGTCACCTCAACTCTCACGCCCGCATTCTAGGCAGTGCGAGTGACCGTCAGACGTCGATGCGGTCGCGGTCGAGCCCGTGGCCGGCGATGATGAACTCCTTGCGGGGCGCGACATCGTTGCCCATGAGCAGCTCGAACACCTTCGCCGCCATCTCCGCGTCGCCGACGTTGACCCGCCTGAGGGTGCGGTGAGCGCGGTCCATCGTCGTCGTGGCGAGCTGGTCGGCATCCATCTCACCGAGACCCTTGTAGCGCTGGATCGGGTCCTGATACTTCTTGCCGCTCTTCTTGAGCCCAGCCAGCACGGCGTTCAACTCGGCTTCCGAGTACGTGTAGATCGTCTCGTTCGGCTTCGAACCCGGATTGAGAACGACCACCCGGTGCAGCGGCGGCACCGCGGCGTAGACCCGGCCATCCCGGATCATCTCGGGCATGTACCGGAAGAACAGCGTCAGCAGCAGCGTGCGGATGTGCGCGCCGTCGACATCGGCGTCGGCCATGATGATGACCTTGCCGTACCGGGCGGACTCCAGATCGAAGCTACGACCCGACCCGGCGCCGATGACCTGAATGATCGACGCGCACTCGGCGTTGGAGAGCATGTCGCTGACCGAGGCCTTCTGCACGTTGAGGATCTTGCCGCGAATCGGCAGCAACGCCTGGTACTCACTGTCGCGCCCGAGCTTGGCGGTACCGAGGGCGGAGTCACCCTCGACGATGAAGAGCTCGCTGTTGGCGACGTCGTTCGAGCGGCAGTCCACGAGCTTCGCCGGCAGCGAGGAACTCTCCAGCGCGTTCTTGCGCCGCTGGGTCTCCTTGTGGGCGCGCGCCGAGATGCGTGACTTCATCTCCGACACGATCTTGTCGAGCACGAGGGCACTCTGCGCCTTGTCGTCGCGCTTGGACGACGCGTACTTCTCCGCCAGCTGCTTCGCGATGACGGATGACACGATCGAGCGCACAGCGGGCGTGCCGAGTATCTCCTTGGTCTGGCCTTCGAACTGGGGTTCTGGCAGCCGTACCGTGAGCACCGCGGTCAGCCCGGCCAGCACGTCGTCCTTCTCCAGCTTGTCGGATCCCACCTTGAGTCGGCGCGCATTCTTCTCGACCTCGGCACGGAGGAACTTGAGCATCCCCTGCTCGAAACCGGCCTGATGCGTTCCGCCCTTCGGGGTGGCGATGATGTTCACGAAGCTCTTGAACACGGTGTCGTACCCGGTGCCCCACCGCAGTGCCACGTCGACCTGGCACTCGCGGGTGAGCTCGGTCGGGGTCATGTGCCCGTTGTCCTGAAGCACCGGCACGGTTTCGGTGAAGGTGCCGGACCCGAGCATGCGCCAGGTGTCGGTGATCGGCGCATCCGGAGCCAGGTGATCGACGAACTCGCCGATGCCGCCCTCGAAGTGGAAGGTCTCGCGTCGCGGCTCGGGCCCGCGCGAGTCGGTGAGGTCGAGAGTCAGCGATGGCACGAGGAAGGCCGTCTGGCGCAGGCGATCCAGGAGCTCATCGGTCTGGAACGTCGCCCCCTTGGTGAAGATCTGGCGGTCGGCCCAGTACCGGATGCGCGTGCCGGTGACGCCCTTGGCGACCTTGCCGACGACCCGCAGCTCGCTGCCGGACACGAACGGCGTGAACGTGGCGTCGGGCGTGGGCTCGCCGGAGTCGGCGAAGATGCCGGGCTCACCGCGGTGGAACGACATCGCCCAGGTCTTGCCGTCGCGGTCGACCTCGACGTCGAGCCGCTCCGAGAGCGCATTGACCACCGAAGCGCCGACGCCGTGCAGTCCACCGGATGCCGCGTACGATCCGCCGCCGAACTTGCCGCCGGCGTGGAGCTTGGTGAACACGACCTCGACGCCCGAGAGACCCGTCTTGGGCTCGATGTCGACGGGGATGCCGCGGGCGGTATCGCGCACCTCGACGCTCTCGTCGGGGTGCAGGATCACCGCGATCTCGGTACCGTGACCGCCCAGCGCCTCGTCGACAGAGTTGTCGATGATCTCCCAGAGGCAATGCATGAGGCCACGGGAGTCGGTGGAACCGATGTACATACCGGGACGCTTGCGAACTGCCTCGAGCCCCTCGAGCACGGACAGATGACGGGCCGAGTAGTCAGCGCTCGACATAGATGGATCTCCTTGGGTCGTCTTCAAGACTAGGGTCCTCGAGGCCACCGACCCTGTTGCCACACCACCGCTGTACGCGTTCAGCGAAATACCCGGCAAATGTCGCACCGCTGTAACAACCGCGTGCTTGTATTGAGTCACGGGAACTTCACCCGCCAGCCGTAAGGAGCAGGACATGTCTCAGATCGCCACCGAGAACACCGCCGTCGACGAACTGGACTACTCCCTCTCCGCGCTCGACCGTTGCGACAGCTGCGGAGCGCAGGCCTATATTCGAGTCACCCTCGCCAGCGGCGACCTTCTCTTCTGCGCGCACCACGGCGCCAAGTTCAAGGAGAAGCTGTTCCCGACCGCGCTCAACTGGCACGACGAGTCGGCGCGCCTGCTGGAGTCCGTCGCCGACTAGGCGACCCGCCCCTTCGAGTTACTCGGCGGCGAGACCGAGCCGCACGGCGATCTGGTTTCGCGCTGCTTGGGCTGAGGCATCCACTCGTTCAGCTGTGGCGTTGTTCGCTTCGTAGCGACCATCCGTGATGAGGCCCAGCAGATAGTCCGCCAGGCCGGGATTCTTGGCGAGCACCGGGCCGTGCAGGTGGGTTCCGATGCTGGTGCCGACAACCTCACCCTCAAGTCGGGGCTCGGCGGCGAGTGAGTTGCCGACGCCGTAGACAACGGTGCCGAGCGCCCGCGCACCGGCGACAGCGCGGTACTCCCGGGCGTGGTTCTCGAATCCGATGAGGCGGCCGAAGTCGCTGTCGACGACGAGATCATCGCTGACCCGCGCCCGAGCCACGGAATGCCCTGAGAAGATTCCCAGCCCTTCGAGGGCGTCACCGCTCGACAGCTCGACTGACTCGGACAGAAGCTCCCACCCGGTTCCCACGGCGAGCAGCGGGATGCCGTCGGCACTCCATGCGCGCAGGCTCCCCTCCAGCGCACGAAGGCCCTCCAGTACCCGTGGCGCGCTCGACTCGGCACCGGACCCCACGATCACCGCCTGCGGCGCCTCGCCCTCGAGTGAGTCGCCGAGCGCGAGGTTGTGCACTCGAGCGTCCCAGCCCGCCCAGCGGGCACGCTGAGCCAGAACGAGCGCGTTCTGCGCGTCGCCGTTGAGGTCTAGGAGTTCGGGGAAAACCGACAGGATCGTGATCACATCACGCCAATCCGAGGTGGGTTCGCGTGCGGCGCATCGAGTCCGCGCTGAAGATCACCGTCTTGATTCCGTGCTTCGGCGCCGGCAGCGCGAAGAAGGTGTCGATCGCGGTCGCCAGGTCCGGCTCCAGTGCACCCACCGCAACGCCCTGGTACTCCAGCTGCAGGGCGAGCTCGTGAGCCTTGGATCCGGTCACCACGGTGACGGGCGGCATTGCGGAGAGGTCGACCGGCCAGAAGTACGACGGGTCGCGCACGTCCGATCCGATCGCCATCAGCACCTGATCGAGCTCCGGGTCGAGCTCATCCACATTCAGTTGGAAGCTGGCGGGGTTCTGCACGAGAACGAACTCGACGGGCATTCCCCTGACCCTGGTGACCTCGCCCCTGGCGAAGACCGGTTCGAGGGTCGAGATCGCATCGACAGCGATCGTGGCGTCGAAGTCCGGTCCGAGCACCTCGCTCGCTCCGCAGACGGCGGCGGCGGCATCCACCGCATAGTGGATGCCCCTGGCCGGCAGTTCCACGGTCATGCTCACGCCATCCCAGTCGAGCGTTGCCGCGCGACCGTGGACGGCCGTGACCTCCACCGTTGCGCGCGGCCGACTCTGCACCTGCCGGGCATACCCGAGACCCCGCGGGGCGGCAGCGAGCACGTCAGGGGCTGCCCCGAATCCCACCGCCGCAGCCGCCAGTCGGTCCACCAACTCCGCCAGCAGCGCGTCGTCAGCGTTGTAGACGACAGTTCCGGTCGCCCGCTCGGCGATCCGCTCGAGGAGCTCAGCCACCTGCTCGGACTCGAAGAAGCGATCGATCTGATCGGTCATGACATTGGTCAGGATCACCGTGTGCGGATCGAGGTCGCGGGCGACCAGCGCGCCGTGTCCCTCGTCCATCTCCAGCACGGCCATGCGGTCGCTCAGGCGGCCCGTGACCGAGGCCTTCTCCAGCAGAGCCGATGTGAGGCCCTGGCTGATGTTCGCGGTCGAGGGGTTCGTGAAGACAGTCCGCCCGTGCGCGCGCAGAATCGCCACGATCATCTTCGTCGTCGTCGATTTACCGCTCGACCCACTGACGATCACCAGTCCGTCGGGGAACGAGTTCAGCGCGTGCGGGAGAAGACCGGGCGCGATCCTGTTGACCACCAGGCCGGGAATTGCCGAGCCACCATCGCGCTTACGCAGACGTGCAATGAAGCGTACGGCGCGTCCGACCAGAATCGCCGGCACGTAGCGCGTCGACGCCATTACTCGAGGTAGTCGCGCAGGGACTGCGAGCGTGACGGATGACGCAACTTGGCCATCGTCTTCGACTCGATCTGGCGGATGCGCTCCCGCGTCACGCCGAACGTGTCACCGATCTGGTCGAGAGTCTTGGGCATTCCGTCGCCGAGACCGAAGCGCATCCGGATGACGCCCGCCTCACGCTCCGACAGGGAGTCGAGGAGGCTCTCCAGCTGCTTCTGCAGCATGGTGAAACCGACGGCATCCGCCGGAACCACGGCCTCGGTGTCCTCGATGAGGTCGCCGAACTCGCTGTCGCCGTCCTCGCCGAGCGGTGTGTGCAGGGAGATCGGCTCGCGGCCGTACTTCTGCACCTCGATGACCTTCTCCGGAGTCATGTCGAGCTCGCGGCTCAACTCCTCGGGGGTGGGTTCGCGGCCGAGGTCCTGAAGCATCTGGCGCTGCACGCGCGCAAGCTTGTTGATGACCTCGACCATGTGCACGGGGATGCGGATGGTGCGGGCCTGGTCGGCCATGGCGCGGGTGATGGCCTGACGGATCCACCACGTTGCGTAGGTGGAGAACTTGAAGCCCTTGGTGTAGTCGAACTTCTCGACAGCACGGATGAGACCGAGGTTGCCCTCCTGGATCAGGTCAAGGAACTGCATGCCGCGGCCGGTGTAGCGCTTCGCAAGCGAGACGACGAGGCGCAGGTTGGCGCCGAGCAGGTGGCTCTTCGCCCGCTGCCCGTCCTTGGCGACCCAGAGCAGTTCGCGTCCGAGTTGCGACTTCTGCTCGGCCGCTGACATGTGCGAGAGCTTGTCCTCGGCAAAGAGGCCCGCCTCGATGCGCATGGCGAGCTCGACCTCCTCGGCAGCATTGAGCAGTGCGACCTTGCCGATCTGCTTCAGGTAGTCCTTGACGGGGTCTGCCGTAGCGCCGGTGATCGCCGACGAATAGACAGGGACCTCGTCCTCGTCGTCGACCAGCGACAGCACCAGGGCGCCGGTCGGCAGTTCCTCGTCCTTGCCCGTCGACTTCTCGTCGTCGTCATCGTCGTCGTCCTTGGCGTCATCCGAGTCCGCGTCGACATCTACCTCGACTTCGACCACGGCGACAACGACATCGATCTCCTCGGGGTCGATCGCGTCGTCGTCAACATCGATCTCCACGACCTCATCGACGTCGTCATTGCCGTCTTCGGGGTCTGCGGGGGCCGTTGCCTTCGAGCCACGCTTGGTCGCCGGAGCCTTCACTGGGGCGGCCGATGCCCCCGCGGCCTTCGCCGCCTTCGTGGCAGCGGCCTTCTCAGCGCGGGTGAGCTCGGGTGCGTCGACGGCGGTGGACGCCTTCGCGGCGGAAGCCTTCGTGGGTGCGGCCTTCGCCGCAGTGGCCTTGACGCTCGCAGCTGCGGCGGGGGCCTTGGTTCGGGTTGCCATGTTTCGAATGCCTTTCGATCGGGCAGCACTGTTTTTGGGCAGTACTAAGACCCATGTCAAGTCGTGATTCGTTGCGCTCGACGAGCTTGAACATCCAGGGATGCCACGAATCCCGAAACTAGACCGGGTCTCGAATCAATTATTGCACGGTTTGATTGGACCAACCGCCAGAGTCCGGGAGGGCCTTCAGCGGAACCGGTGCCGCCACGCCCTCATGAGTGAAACCCAGATCGGTGCCACTTCTATTCCCTCCTCGGCGTGCAGCCGACGTCGGGTGCGTCGGCGGGCGACGAGCATGAAGCCGACTCCGGCGCCGATGACCGCGTACTGGGCGAGGAAGGCGAGCCGGAAGGATTCCAGCGAATAGAGCTCGGCCGGGATCCCTGATCCGCCGCGGGTCCGATCCATCGCGTCGAGCAGGATTCCGACGATGAGCATCAGAACGAAACCGGAGGTGAATCCGCCCACGTTGACCACTCCACTGGCAGAGCCGTGAGCCCGTTGGGGATTGAACGTGCGCGCGAAGTCGAAGCCGATCAGTGATCCGGGACCGCTCGCGGCGATGAACACCAGCAGGAGCACGATCAGCCAGAGTGGAGGGGTTGCCGGCCAGGCGAGAGTCGCTCCCCACAGCGCTGCGAGCATGGTCACGATCCCCAGGACGATGTTGCTTCGCCGCAGAGGGAATCGTGCCGAGAGCAGCCCGAGTATCGGCCCCGATACGGCCGCGCTCGCGATCATGATCGTCAGAAGCCCCGCCGCTCCGGTCGGCCCGTAGCCCAGCGCGATCGAGAGGAACGGAAACCCCCAGAGCAGCGAGAACATCGTCACGGATCCGCCGGCGACGAAGTGCGTCCAGAACCCCAGCTGCGTGCCCGGTCTGCGCAGACTCTCCCGCAGTTGATGAGCGGATGCCGCCCAACTCTGCTGCACGAATGGCAGCTCATTCGGACCTCGGCCGCGGGCCAAGACCCCGAGCACGATGACCACGATCACTGACAGAGCGGCGGCGCTCAGGTAGGTCGGGGTCCATCCCCACGCGTGCAGTGCCAATGCCAGGGGAAGTGCCGACAGCACCTGGCCGAGCTGTCCAGCGGTGCCCAGCAACTGGGTCACGATCGGAATGGTCTTGCCGTCGAACCAGTTGGTGAGAAACCGCACGGCGGAGATGAAGGTCATGGCGTCCCCGGCACCCACCAGGATGCGGCCGATGAGCGCAACGCCGAGAGTGGGCGCCACCGCGAGAGTGCTCTGCCCCAGCGCCATCAACGCGGCCCCGAGCGTGAGCAGCACGCGCGGCCCGACCCTGTCGAGCATGACTCCCACCGGAATCTGAAGAGCCGCGTAGACCACGATCTGCACCACAGCGAGCGTCGAGAGCGCGGCGGCGTTCACGCTGAAGCGATCGGTTGCCTCGACCGCGGCCACACCCAGCGATGATCGCTGCAGAACGGCAACCATGTATGCGGCGATGGCGATGGAGAACATCAGCCACGCGCGACGGGAGTTCATCGCTCCCATGCTACGGGCCTACTGGAGCGGGGTGTCGTCGTCTCCGTTGCGCCGCGCAGCGAGGAAGTTCTGTAGCTCGGCGGCGATCTCATCCGCAGTGGGCAGCTCGCCGTCGACGTCGGTCAGCGGGGATCGCAGCGGGTTGTCCTGCATGTAGCTGTCGTGACGCTCCTCGAGCGTGCCGACGAGCTTCGCGAGCTCCTGGTTGTTCTCCACCTGGGCGTCGATCTTCGCGAGGAAGTCGCGCCCCTCTTCGCGCAGGCGATCCGTCGGGAAGATCAGTCCGGTTGCGGCACTGACGCTCTCCAACGCGGCGACCGCCGCGAGGGGGAACTCGGTGTCGGCGAGGTAGTGCGGAATAAGGAGCACGAAGCCGGTCGTCGGGTGGGCCAACTCCCGGAGTCGGAACTCGATCAGGTGCAACGCGGTCGCCGGCACTTGCGTGCGCGGCTTCCACACCGACATCGCATCGGTGAGCTCGGAACGGTTGCCGCTCACCGTGACACCGATGGAGCGCGTGTGCGGAACAGGCATGGGAATCGAGTTGATCCACGTGGTCGTGCTGACCCCGTAGCGCTGCACGATATCCAGCACGGCAGCAGTGAATCGCTCCCACTGGAAGTCGGGCTCGTAGCCGGTCAGCAGCAGGAACTGCTGCCCGAGCTCGTCGCGCGCCAAGTAGAGCTTCAGAGCCGCGGGCTGGTAGTCGCTCAGATGATCCTGATCGAAGTACATCGTGGGGCGCCGCGCCCGGTAGTCGAGCAGTTCGTCGTTGTCGAAGGTCAGCACAGTGCTGTGCTCGAGGGTGTCGAGCAGGTACTCGCTGACCTGGCTCACAGCGCTTCCCGCATCCGCAAAACCGGTGAGACCCGCGACGAGATGCAACCCCGATGGCACCTCGATGACATCTGTCGAGATGTCGTACAGGCCGCCCGGATCGCGCATGCAACAACTCTAATCTCGGCGACGCACGGCATGCTCCGCGCGCGTGATGCCCTGAGCGAACAGCACAGGCGGCCTCGCTACGATGGGGCCATGACCGTGCCCGCTCTGTCTGTGAGCCCAGAACCGCCCCTGACCATTGCCGCCGACGTGCTCGTGCTCGGAGTGAGCAAGACCGACGACGGACCCCGACTCCTGAGCGATGCCGCCGAGCTCGCCGAGCTCCAGCTGGTGCTCGCGTCGATCGGCGTGACCGGCGCGCAGGACGAGCTCAGGCGCATCCCGGGCAGCTACGGAGCCACCGAGAGCATCGCGCTCATCGGCGTCGGCAGCGGCGAGGTCACCGTCGACGACCTGCGGTATGCCGCAGGATCAGCAGCCCGGCAGCTGCGCGGAGTCGAGTCGATCGTGTTCGCGCTGCCTGTGAAGGATGACGCCGACACCCTCGCCGTGCTCGAGGGGGCTGCGATCGGCGCCTACGCGTACACCGAGTACCGCTCCAGCTCGCTCGAGTCGACCAAGCTGCCGGCGACCACGGTGATCGTGGCGGCCGCCGGCTCCGACGCTCTGGTATCGAAGGCATCGATCATCGCCGAGGCGGTGCACACCGTGCGGGACCTCGTCAACATGCCTCCGTCCGACCTCTATCCCGAGTCGTTCGCGGCCGCGGCCCGGGCGCTGGCCGAGCCCACGGTCGTCACTGTCGACGTCCTGGACGAGAAGCAACTCGCCGCGGGTGGATTCGGCGGGATTCTCGGCGTCGGCCAGGGCTCGACTCGCCCGCCACGACTCGTGAAGGCGGTCTACGCACCGAAGGGCGCGACCCGCCACCTGGCTCTCGTGGGCAAGGGAATCACGTTCGACTCGGGCGGGCTCTCGCTGAAGCCCCCGGCATCCATGATCGGCATGAAGTACGACATGACTGGAGCGGCAACAGTGCTCGCGGTCGTTCTTGCCGCGGCCAAGCTGGAGCTCGACGTCAAGGTCACGGCGTGGCTCTGCATCGCGGAGAACATGCCTTCGGGTTCGGCGCTGCGCCCCAATGACGTCATCCGCATCCGTGGGGGCAAGACCGTCGAGGTGCTCAACACTGACGCGGAAGGCCGGCTCGTGCTCGCTGACGGCCTTGTCGCCGCGAGCGAGGAGGAGCCCGATGCGATCATCGACGTCGCGACTCTCACCGGTGCGGCACTCATCGCCCTGGGCAACCGCTACGTCGGCACCATGGGCGACTCGCAGCTCGTCGCCGATGTGGTCGCTGCCGGCAATCGGGTCGGCGAGACCCTGTGGCCGATGCCGATCCCCAGCGATGTGAGACCCATGCTCGCGTCGGACATCGCCGACATCGCCAACATCAAGCCCGGCAACACCGCAGCCGGAATGCTGATCGCCGCCGCCTTCCTCCGCGACTTCGTCGGCAGCGTCGGCGAGGGCGAGGCCAAGACCGTGATCCCGTGGGCGCACCTCGACATCGCCGGTCCGGCGAACAACGGCGCCGGCGGTTGGGGCTTCACGGGCAAGGGCCCGACCGGCGTCTCCGTACGGGCTCTGATCGAGTTCGCGACCGGCCTCGGTGCCAAGTAGGAAGTAGTAGGGTTTTCGAGGCGGGATCTCACCGCCCCAGCCGGTCGTCCACCACACCATCAGGCGCCGGTGCTTGAAGATCCTTACAGAGGAGTTGCTGGTTTTGGCTGAGCACAATTTTGACCTCGTAGTTCTCGGTGGCGGAAGTGGTGGCTACGCCGCCGCCCTGCGCGCAAGCCAGCTCGGAATGAGCGTTGGTCTCATCGAGAAGAACAAGGTGGGGGGCACCTGCCTGCACGTCGGATGCATTCCGACCAAGGCGCTGCTGCACTCCGCCGAGGTCGCCGACGTCACGCGCGAGTCCGCGAAGTACGGTGTCTCATCCACCTTCAACGGCGTCGACATCGCCGCGGTGACCGGCTACCGCCAGGAGGTTGTCGCCAGCAAGTACAAGGGACTGCAGGGCCTCATCAAGGCTCGCGGCATCATCACGATCGAGGGCGAGGGACGTCTGATCTCCCCCACCACCGTGCAGGTCGGGGATGACACGGTCACCGGCAAGAACGTCGTGCTCGCGACCGGCAGCTACTCCCGCTCGCTCCCCGGTCTCGAGATCGGCGGACGGGTCATCACCTCCGAGCAGGCACTCGAGCTCGACTTCATCCCGAAGAAGGTCGCCGTTCTCGGCGGCGGTGTCATCGGCGTCGAGTTCTCGTCCGTCTGGCGCAGCTGGGGTTCCGAGGTCACGATCATCGAGGCGCTCCCCCACCTCGTGCCCAACGAGGACGAGGCGATCTCGAAGCAGTTCGAGCGTGCGTTCCGCAAGCGCGGAATCGACTTCAAGCTGGGAGTTCGCTTCCAAGGCGTGACCCAGAACGACCAGGGCGTCGTCGTCACCCTGGAGAACGGCGAGACCATCGAGGCCGAGCTCCTGCTCGTGGCCGTCGGTCGCGGCCCGCTCACCGCCGGACTCGGCTACGAGGAGGTCGGCATCACCATCGACCGCGGCTTCGTCATCACCAACGAACGCCTCGCCACCAACATCCCCGGTGTCTACGCCGTGGGCGACATCGTGCCCGGCCTGCAGCTGGCCCACCGCGGATTCCAGCACGGGATCTTCGTGGCTGAGGAGATCGCCGGACTCAACCCGATCGTCATCGACGACCTCAACATTCCGAAGGTCACCTACAGCGACCCGGAGGTCGCATCCGTCGGTCTCTCCGAGGCCAAGGCTGCAGAGAAGTACGGCGCCGACAAGATCACGAGCTACGACTACAACCTCGCGGGCAACGGCAAGAGCCACATCATCGGAACCTCCGGATCCGTCAAGGTCGTGCGGGTCAACGAGGGACCGGTCGTCGGAGTTCACATGATCGGCGCTCGAGTGGGCGAACTGATCGGCGAGGCTCAGCTCGCGGTCAACTGGGAGGCCTACCCGGAGGACATCGCGCCGCTTCTTCACGCGCACCCGACCCAGAACGAGGCGCTCGGCGAGGCGTTCCTGGCTCTCGCGGGCAAGCCGCTTCACGGCATCTGACCCCGGCGCGAAACCCCTTTACTAAACTAAGTACGTACGCGGCACTAAGGAGCATCACTGATGAGCGAATCCGTCAACCTTCCGGCACTCGGAGAGAGTGTCACCGAGGGCACGGTGACACGCTGGCTCAAGAAGGTCGGCGACCGGGTCGAGGTCGACGAGCCGCTGCTCGAAGTCTCGACCGACAAGGTCGACACGGAGATCCCGTCCCCTGTCGCCGGAGTGATCGAAGCCATCCTCGTCGCCGAGGACGAGACGGTCGAGGTCGGTACCACCCTCGTCACCATCGGTGACGGATCGGGCGCGACGGAGGCGCCCGCCGCTCCGGCACCCGTCGCCGAGGCACCGGCCCCGGCACCGGAGCCCGTGGCTGAGGCACCCGCACCAGTCGTCGAGGCGCCCGCACCCGCACCCGTCGTTGAGGCCCAGGCACCCGCACCAGTCGTCGAGGCACCTGCGCCGGCACCCGTTGTCGAAGCGCCGGCACCCGTCGCAGAGGCTCCGGCACCCGCACCCGCTCCCGCCCCCGCTGCGCCCGCTGCGCCCGCCGCCGCCCCGAGCGCTCCCTCGGCTGACGCAGCAGGCTACGTCACACCGCTCGTACGCAAGCTCGCACACGAGAGCGGCGTCGACCTGTCCGCCGTGACCGGAACCGGAGTGGGCGGACGCATCCGCAAGCAGGACGTCCTGGCCGCGACATCGGCGTCCGTCTCGACCGCAGCGCCCGTCGCCGCACCCGCGAAGGCTCTCGAGGTCTCGCCGCTGCGCGGCACGACCGTCGCGATGTCGCGCCTGCGCAAGGTCATCGCCGAGCGCGCCGTCATCTCGATGCAGAGCTCAGCGCAGCTGACGTCCGTCGTCGAGGTGGATGTCACGCTCGTGGCGCACTACCGCGATCAGGTCAAGGCTGCGTTCCAGCAGAAGACCGGCGTCAAGCTGAGCTTCCTGCCGTTCTTCGCTCTCGCAGCGGCCGAAGCACTGACGGCGTACCCCATCATCAACGCGACGATCGACGGCGACTCGATCGTCTACCCGGCACAGGAGAACATCTCCATCGCCGTCGATACCGAGCGCGGTCTTCTGACTCCCGTGATCCGTGATGCTGCGAAGCTCGACCTCGCCGGATTCGCTGCGCAGATCGCCGACCTCGCCGAACGCACGCGCGACAACAAGCTGAAGCCCGACGAGCTGGCCGGGGGCACGTTCACCCTGACCAACACCGGATCGCGCGGCGCCCTCTTCGACACGCCCATCGTGTTCCTGCCGCAGTCGGCGATTCTCGGCACCGGAATCGTCACGAAGAAGCCGGTCGTGGTGAGCGACGCGGGCGGCGACGCCATCGCCATCCGCTCCATGGTCTATCTGGCTCTGTCCTACGATCACCGCATCGTCGACGGCGCCGACGCCGCCCGGTTCCTGGTGGCTGTCAAGGATCGCCTCGAGGGCGGCGACTTCGCCGCCAAGCTGGGCATCTGAGCACACGTTCTAACGCTCCAGGTAGTCCCTGATCCGCCAACCGGCCTCGCTCTTCATCATGAGGAGCGAGGCCGGTTCGCTGTCCGTTACGTCACCCAGCGACACCAGCGCTGAGTCGCCGAGTCGCTCCTCCAGGGTCAGATCCGATGCCGAGACACGCAGGGTGTCGGGCTGCTCCGACCCCTGCTGCAGTGACCTGACGAGCAGCTGGTCCTCAGCCAGCGCCGCGGAACCCGGCTGGTCGACATCATCCAGGCACAGCACCGACAGATCACGGATGCACCGCTCCCGCAGCGCGAGAAGCTCGGGCAGTGCGGCCAGCGGGTCGTCCCCCGCCACGACGTCGTCGCCCCCAGCGTTGCTCGCCGTCGGGGTCGGGCTGAGGCTCGGGTGCGGAGCGGGTCCTGCAGTCGCATCGGGCGACGATGAGGGAATCAGCACCGCAGCCAGCACCAAGGCCCCTGCCACCGCCCCAAGTGCGATCCAGGCGCGTGCGCGAACCGCGAGCACCGCGCGGCGAGCCCGGCTCGCCCACCGATGCACCGACACCGCCAGGCCGGCACCGTCGAGCCAGTCGGGTAGCACCAGGCTCAACAGGCCACCCCTCCCTCCGACCTCCGGCTCAGGCGGCACCGGGGGCGCGGTCAGGATTCGGGCGGGCGGCGCGAGTTCCGCCGGGCCATCGGACCGAAGCTGCACCGCCTCGGGCGCCCCGAGATCGAAGAGCACCTGCTCGACCCGCTCCAGCCAGTCCTGGCCGGGATCCGGCAGACTGACCGGCAGTGGAAGCCGGTCGAGCACCGCCCTCGCGACGCGAGCGAAGTCATCCAGATCGCGGATGACGCCCTGCTCCTGCTCCAGTCGGGCCGGCGGCATCCGGGGCTCGATCAGGCTGGCAGAACCGAAGCACGAGAGCACCGGTGCGCCGGTTCCATCGAAAGCGACTGCCTCCAGCCTGAGACCTCCATGCACAACGCCGTTGTCGTGGAGGCGTCTCAGGGTTCTCGCGAGGGGAACGAGGATCGTGATCGCCTCTCCCTGACGCAGGGACGCCCGGTCCCGCAGGAGCCTGCCGAGGCTGCCGCCGGCCACACGCTCAAGTATCAGCGCGGGGGCGCCATCAGGTCCGCCGGCCAGGTCGATCAGCGTGACCACATGATCGCCCGCAGCCCTCGACAGCGCCTCGATCTCGGTGATGGCGGCCGTATCGCCCACAGTCGGCCGGAACACCTTGATGGCGACGGCTCGAGCATCATCGCTGTCGCTGCGCGGGTAGGCGAGGTGAACTTCGGCACGCGGCCCCTCGCCGAGTTTGCGAACGAGTCGATAGCCGCCGAGGGTGTCGCCAGTCATGCCACCACCGTGCCTCGGATTGCGGTCGACCCTGACGCACCCGCGACTTCCGTCGCGAAACAGTGCCTGGAGGGGATGGGGAGGACCGGAACGCGCATAGACTCGGATGCGTGATCGACTTTGTCGTCGCGGGGCTAAGCGCCAACTCCGTGCCGTACATCGAAGCTCTTGAGCTTCAACGCGCAACCCATCGTGCCGTCGTGAGCGGAACCCGCCCCGACACCGTCATCCTCCTCGAGCATCCGTCGGTCTACACCGCCGGTAAGCGCACGGAGGACTTCGAACGCCCCACCGACGGCACGCCCGTCATCGATGTCGACCGGGGTGGCAAGATCACCTGGCACGGCCCGGGGCAGCTCGTCGGCTACCCGATCGTGCGTCTCGCCGAACCCATCGACGTGGTGGGCTATGTGCGCCGCATCGAGGGCGTGCTCATCGAGGTACTCGCCGAGCTCGGGCTCGATGCCGGCCGCGTTGCCGGCCGCTCGGGCGTCTGGATGCGCTACGACGAACCGGTGGGCGCGGAGAAGATCGCGGCAATCGGCATCCGCGTCGCCGAGGGAGTGACGATGCATGGCTTCTCACTCAACTGCGACAACAGCTTCGACGCCTACTCCAAGATCGTCGCGTGCGGCATTCTCGACGCCGGAATCACGTCAGTCTCGCGCGAGTTGGGCCGAGACGTCTCCCCCGAGGATGTGCTGCCCCTCGTGCAGAAGCACCTCGAATCCGCCCTCACAGGAGCCAACGCATGAGCACGAGCCACCACCCCGAAGCCAACCAGGTGGAGGGCCGCAAGCTGCTGCGCCTCGAGGTGCGCAACGCCGAGACCCCGATCGAGCGCAAGCCCGAGTGGATCAGGACCGTCGCGAAGATGGGGCCGGAGTACCGACAGCTGCAGGAGCTCGTCAAGGGCGAGAGCCTGCACACGGTGTGCCAGGAAGCGGGATGCCCGAACATATTCGAGTGCTGGGAGGACCGTGAGGCGACCTTCCTCATCGGTGGCAGCCAGTGCACGCGGCGGTGCGACTTCTGCCAGATCGACACCGGCAAGCCCGCCGACTACGACAAGGACGAGCCACGTCGGGTTGCCGAGTCCGTCACCAAGATGAACCTGCGCTATGCCACCGTCACCGGCGTCGCGCGCGACGACCTTCCCGATGAGGGTGCGTGGCTGCACGCCGAGACCGTGCGCCAGATCCACGCGCAGAACCCCGGCACCGGCGTCGAGATTCTCGCGACCGACTTCTCGGGAAACCCCGACCTGCTGGGCGAGGTGTTCTCGTCGCGCCCCGAAGTCTTCGCCCACAACGTGGAGACGGTGCCGCGCATCTTCAAGCGCATCCGCCCGGCGTTCCGCTACGAGCGTTCACTTGACGTGCTCACCCAGGCCCGGGCGGCCGGCCTCATCACCAAGTCCAACCTCATCCTCGGCATGGGCGAGGAGCCCGCCGAGGTGCTGCAGGCACTGCAGGACCTGCACGATGCCGGCACCGACATCATCACGATCACGCAGTACCTTCGCCCGACCCCGCGCCACCTGCCGGTCGCCCGCTGGGTCAAGCCGCAGGAGTTCGTCGAGTTCTCGGAGGCCGCCGAGGAGATCGGATTCCTCGGAGTGCTCGCGGGGCCGCTCGTGCGCTCGAGCTACCGTGCCGGGCGCCTGTGGGCGCGCTCCATGGTGGCGAAGGGCCGCGACATCCCGGAGCACCTGACTCACCTCGCAGACGCGAACCTCGGCTTCGCGCAAGCAGTCTGAGCCGAGCGCTGAGCCGCCTCGCCGAACCCGTATCCTAGACACATGGCACGAACCACCACGACGGCGCCGAAGGCTCCCAAGGAGCCCGGTCGACTGAAGCAGATGTACCAGGTCTTCCAGATGACCCGGCGCTACGACAAGCTCGCGATCTGGTACCTGCTGCTGGCCTTCCTGCTGCCGGTGCTCGCGGGAATCATCCTCGCGATCGCTCTGGGTGGCGACAGCATTCTCGCCGTCGTCCTGTACGTGATTGCCGGCGTGCTCGGTGGCGTACTGCTGTTCCTCATCGTGCTCGGCCGTCGCGCCGAGAAGGCCGCGTACTCGCAGATCGAGGGCCAGCCGGGCGCAGTGGGTGCGGTGCTGAAGAGTTCGCTTCGTCGCGGCTGGACGGCGAGCGAGATGCCCGTCTCGGTCAGCCCCAAGACTCAGGATGCCGTGTACCGCGCCGTCGGGCGTGGCGGTGTCGCCCTCATCGGCGAGGGCCCCCGCAGCCGCACGCAGCGCATGCTCGAGGATGAGCGCAAGAGCATCGTGCGCATCCTGCCGAACGTGCCGGTGTCGTTCATCTACGTGGGACCGGACGCCGAGTCGGTGCCGCTGTACAAGCTGCCCACGAAATTGCGCCAGTTGAAGCCGGTGCTGCGCAAGCCGGAGATCCTCGCGGTTTCCAACCGTCTCAACTCGCTGGGCAAGAACGGCCTGCCGATTCCCAAGGGCATCGACCCGATGCGAGTGCGTTCGCAGCGTCCGCGCTAAGGTCAGCGCCTGACGAGCACCGTGCCGACCAGTCGATCATGCATGCCGCGCTGGTCGAGATCCCAGATGAGTGCGGGAATCACCAGGCACAACAGCAGTGTGCGCGCGAACGGTCGCCAGAGTCCCAGGTAGCCGCCGGCGATCGGAACCACGCGCATCCCGAGCAGAAGGTGCCCGGGACTCGCATTGATCGTGAGCAGGAAGAGCACCTGCACGCCGGCGAAGATCGCCAGGGTTGCCCACGCCTGATACTGGAAGAACGCCACTGACACCAGCACAGCGGTCCCCCAGTCGATCACGAGGGCCGCGATCCGGCGGCCCAACCGGCCCACTGAGCGCGGTCCGGAGGCGGGAAGACCGAGGCGCCGCCCCGGCCAGTCGGACGCGGCTGACGAGGGGTCGGGCATCCCCCAATTCTACGCGTGGGGTGCGCCCGTAACATGCGCGAAACAATTGCGTGATGCTGGCGAAACCGCCTACCCATACCCTCATGAGTGGCGGCGTCTGCTGCCGATCAGCACCAAGCTCATTGGAGTTCCTCACATGTTCAGTGATTCTTCCGAAGTGCTCAAGTTCATCAAGGACACCGACGTCAAGTTCCTTGATATTCGCTTCACCGACCTCCCCGGTGTTCAGCAGCATTTCAACATTCCGGCGTCCACTGTCGACGAGGAGTTCTTCTCCGTCGGTCAGCTCTTCGACGGCTCGTCGATTCGCGGTTTCGCGAACATCCACGAGTCAGACATGCAGCTGATTCCGGATGTCACGACCGCTTACGTTGACCCGTTCCGCACCGAGCGCACGCTCATCATGGTCTTCGACATCTACAACCCGCGCAACGGCGAGATCTACGCCAAGGACCCGCGTCAGGTCGCCAAGAAGGCCGAGAAGTACCTCGCGTCGACCGGCATCGCAGACACCGCATTCTTCGCTCCCGAGGCTGAGTTCTACATCTTCGACGATGTGCGCTACTCGGTGACCCAGAACCAGAGCTTCTACTCGGTCGACTCCGAGGAGGGCGCCTGGAACACGGGTCGCGTCGAGGAGGGCGGCAACCTCGCCAACAAGACGCCTTTCAAGGGTGGCTACTTCCCCGTGAGCCCCGTCGACAAGCAGGCCGACCTGCGCGATGACATCAGCCTCAAGCTGATCGACGCTGGCCTCATCCTCGAGCGCGCCCACCACGAGGTCGGCACCGGCGGACAGGCGGAGATCAACTACCGCTTCGACACGATGGTGCACGCGGCCGACGACATCCTGAAGTTCAAGTACATCGTCAAGAACACCGCCCTCGAGTGGGGCAAGGTCGCGACCTTCATGCCGAAGCCGCTGTTCGGCGACAACGGCTCGGGCATGCACACCCACCAGTCGCTGTGGAACGACGGCAAGCCGCTGTTCTACGACGAGAAGGGCTACGGCGGCCTGAGCGACATCGCGCGCTGGTACATCGGCGGCCTGCTCAAGCACGCTCCGGCGGTCCTTGCGTTCACCAACCCGACGCTCAACTCCTACCGTCGCCTCGTGCCCGGTTTCGAGGCGCCCGTCAACCTGGTGTACTCGGCCGGTAACCGCTCGGCGTCGATCCGCATCCCGATCACGGGTACCAACCCCAAGGCGAAGCGCATCGAGTTCCGTGCACCGGATGCCTCGGGCAACCCGTACCTCGCATTCGCGGCCCAGCTCATGGCTGGCCTCGACGGCATCAAGAACAAGATCGAGCCGCACGAGCCCGTGGACAAGGACCTGTACGAGCTGCCGCCCGAGGAGGCCAAGCTCATTCCCCAGGTTCCCGGTTCGCTGGCCGAGGCGCTCGACGCGCTCGAGGCCGACCACGAGTTCCTCACCGAAGGAAACGTCTTCACGCAGGACCTCATCGACACCTGGATCAGCTACAAGCGCACCGCGGAGATCACTCCGATGGCGCAGCGTCCGCACCCGTTCGAGTACGAGCTGTACTTCTCGGTGTAGTCGCTACCCAGCACACGGCGGCCGTCCCTTCGGGGGCGGCCGCTTTGTTGTGCGGAGGGAGGATTGCGCTCCCGCGCGGTCCTAATGGACAACCGCGGTCGTTGTGGCGGGCCCCAGCGTCCATAACACCCGCGCAAGAGGGCGTGAGGTCACCCCGTGGTGGCTGACCCCAGCCGCGCCCCGTAGAACAGCCTCTCGAACACCTGGCGGGCCAACCGCGTCGTCCGCAGATAGTCCTCTTCGAACACCGTCGCCGAGCCCGGGGGGTACTCCACCAGACGTGCGACGCCTTCGAGCGCCATGCGGTCGGTCGGGAGTACGTCAGAAGTCTTGGCGGTCCACAGCGTCATGCCGGACCGGGCTCGGGAGGCGAGCATCCACGCATTGTGAAGACGCGCCGCGTCCGCGGTCGTCACGAGTCCCTCGCGCTCGGCGGCTGCCAACGCCCCCAGAGTCGAGGTGGTGCGCAGACCCTCAACCTTCGCCCCGTGCTCAAGCTGAAGCAGTTGCACAAACCACTCGACGTCGCTGAGCGACCCGCGTCCGAGCTTCAGGTGACGGGCAGGATCGGCGGCCTGTGGCAGGCGTTCGGCCTCCACTCGGGCCTTGATGCGCTTGATCTCCCGGATGTCCTGCTCGGCGATCGTCTCGGGGTAGCGCACATCGTTGACGAGCTCCTCCCACGCCGCCAGGACCGAGCGGTCCCCCACGACGATGCGAGCACGCAGGAGTGCCTGAGCCTCCCAGGTGAGCGACCAGCGCTCGTAGTAGGCCCGGTAGCTTTCCAGTGAGCGCACGATCGCGCCGTTGCGACCCTCCGGGCGCAGGCCTAGGTCGAGGTCCAGCGGCACGCGCATGTCCTCGGTGAGGCGGCTGATCGTGCGCACGATCGCCTCGGCCCGCTGCTGCGCCTCCTCATCGGATGCCCCCGCCGCCCGATAGACGTACATCACGTCGGCATCCGAGCCGAAGCCCAGCTCCGCTCCCCCGTAGCGCCCCATAGCGATGATGCCGAACTCGATCCCGTCGCCGTAGCGGTGAGCGAGGGACAGAGCGCCGCTGAGGATCACGGTCGTGATGTCGGAAAGCCCCTTGCCGAGGTCCTCGATGGTGACGACGCCGAGAATCGCGCCGAGGGCCAGCCGCAGTATCTCGCGGCGGCGGGCGGTGCGCAGGGCGAGAGCCGCGGCATCCACGTCACCCTCGTGGCGGGCGACGGCGGCGACCGACTCCTCAAGCAGTACCGCGTACGGGCGCGGGCGCAGCTCGTCGTCGTTCTCGAGCCACGCGGCGGCCTCGGGGATGCGCTCGAAGATGGCACCCACGAACTTGGAGCCCGACAGCACCTGCGTCAACCGCTGGGCGGCGGCGCTGGAGTCGCGCAGCATGCGCAGGAACCAGTACGCCTCGCCGAGGTCCTCACTGAGCCTGCGGAACGCGAGCAGTCCGTAGTCGGGGTCTGCGCCATCGGCGAACCACTGCAGCATCACGGGCAGGAGGTTGCGCTGGATCGTCGCCCTGCGCGACACGCCCCCCGTGAGCGCCGCGATGTGGCTGAGAGCACCACGCGGGTCGCGGAATCCGATGGCCGCCAGTCGCGCCTCTGCCTGTTCGCTCGACAGCGTCAGGCCGTCCTCCGGAAGTGCGGCGACCGCTGACAGCAGCGGGCGGTAGAACAGACGCTCGTGCAAGCTGCGTACGGCCTGCTTGGTGCGCTGCCACTGCTCGACGAGGTCGTCGGCGTTGGCGGCGATTCCCGACGCCCGCGCGAGGATTCGCAGGGCATCCGGATCGGTGGGCATGAGGTGCGTGCGCCGCAGCCTGCTGAGCTGAAGGCGATGCTCGAGCAAGCGCAGGAACCGATAGTCACCGGAGAACTCGGCGGCCTCCACCCGACCGATGTAGCCGTGCTCGGCGAGGGCGATCAGTGCGGGCAGCGTGGCGATCTGGCGCACGTTGGGGTCGCTCTGTCCGTGCACCAGCTGCAGCAGCTGGATCGTGAACTCGACATCGCGCAGGCCGCCTGGGCCGAGCTTGAGCTGCACGTCCAGCTCGTCGGCGGGGATATTGTCGGTGACCCGCTCGCGCATCCGCTGCACCGAGTCGACGAAGTTCTCCCGCGACGCGCTCGACCACACCTTCGGCGACACCGCCTCCACGTACTGCCGACCGAGTTCGAGATCCCCAGCGAGCGGGCGTGCCTTCAGCAGCGCCTGGAACTCCCAACTCTTGGCCCACCGCTCGTAGTACGCGACGTGCGACTCGAGGGTGCGCACGAGCGCCCCGTCCTTGCCCTCCGGTCGCAGGTTCGCGTCGACCTCCCACAGGCCGGGCTCGGTGGCCAGATCGTGGATGCCGCGCATCGTCTGCATCGCCAGTTGCGTTGCGATCGTCACGGCCCTGTCGTCCGCGAGGGTGGACTCACCGTCGAGCCCACCCGCCTCGCCCACGAAGATGACGTCAACGTCTGACACATAGTTGAGTTCGCGCGCTCCGGCCTTGCCCATTCCGATGATGGCCAGCCGGGTCGCGGCGACCTCCTCGGCGGGAAACTTCACATCGCGGCGCGCCACGGCGAGGGAGGCGTCGAGGGCGGCACCGGACAGATCGGCCAGAGCCGCGGCAACGATCGAGACGGCGGCGATCGGGTCGGCGTGCTCCAGGTCCCACGCAGCGAGCTGCACGAGGTGCCTGCGGTACCGCACCCGCAGGGCAACCCACGCGGCGTCCCCCTTCAGGCCGTCGACTGCGGCGAGGAGGTCGGCTCCGTACTCGGTGGGGGGAGCCGTGATCGGCGTCGCCAGTGCCTGCAACTCGCGCGGGTGGCGCGCGAGGAAGTCACCCAGGCCGGAGGAGGCCCCGAGCACACGGATGAGGCGGGCCGCGGCATCCGGGTCGGCGATCAGGGCCGCAAGCTCGACCGGCGCACTCTCGCGCAACCCGAGGAGATAGCGCAACGCCTGATCTGGGTCTGCGGCCCGCGCGAAGTGCGCGACCAGCTCGGGCGCCCCGAGCAGGTCCAGGCGCCGCGACGTCTCGTCGAGCTCGGTGAAGCCGAGTCGAGCGAGTTCGGTCAGCGTCGTCGGTGGCCGGGACATGGCGGGTGAATCCACGAGCTAGAGAATCTCGAGGTTGCTCTCCAGCTCGTACGGGGTGACCTGCGCACGGTACTGGCTCCACTCGCGGCGCTTGTTGAGCAGCACGTAGCTGAAGACCTGCTCCCCCAGCGTCTCCGCAACGAGCTCGGAGTCCTCCATGAGCGACACTGCGTGGTCAAGACTCGCGGGAAGCTGGTTGTACCCCAGCGCGCGACGCTCGGCGTCGGAGAGCTCCCAGACGTTGTCCTCGGCCTCGGGAGGCAGCTCGTAGCCCTCCTCGATGCCCTTGAGGCCGGCCGCGAGCAGAAGCGAGAACGTCAGGTAGGGGTTGGCCGCGGAGTCGATCGCTCGGTACTCAACGCGCGCACTCTGACCCTTGTTGGGCTTGTACAGCGGCACACGCACGAGGGCCGACCGGTTGTTGTGGCCCCAGGTCACGAAGCTCGGTGCCTCGTCACCGCCCCAGAGACGCTTGTAGGAGTTGACGAACTGGTTGGTGACGGCTGTGATCTCGGGCGCGTGACGCAGCAGGCCGGCGACGAACTGCCGGCCGATCTTCGACAGCTGGTAGTGGCCAGCTGCGTCGTAGAACGCGTTCGAGTCGCCCTCGAACAGCGACAGGTGGGTGTGCATACCCGATCCCGGATGCCCGGACAGCGGCTTCGGCATGAACGTCGCGTACACGCCCTGCTCGATGGCCACCTCCTTGATCACCGTGCGGAAGGTCATGATGTTGTCGGCGGTCGTGAGTGCGTCCGCATAGCGAAGGTCGATCTCGTTCTGGCCCGGACCCGACTCGTGGTGGCTGAACTCCACCGAGATGCCGAGATCCTCGAGCATGCGCACCGACCGGCGACGGAAGTCGTGGGCCGTACCACCGGGCACGTTGTCGAAGAATCCGGCCGAATCCACCGGCTCCGGCTTGCCGTCGACCAGCCGGGATGACTTCAGAAGGTAGAACTCGATCTCGGGATGTGTGTAGAACGAGAACCCACGGTCCGCGGCCTTGGCAAGCGCACGCTTGAGCACGTAGCGGGGATCGGCGATCGCGGGCTGGCCGTCGGGCGTGGTGATGTCGCAGAACATCCGGGCGGTCGGATCGACCTCACCGCGCCACGGGAGGATCTGGAATGTCGCGGGGTCGGGGTGGGCGAGCATGTCCGCCTCGTAGGCCCGGGTGAACCCCTCGATGGCCGAGCCATCGAAGCCGAGACCCTCCGCGAAAGCGCCCTCAACCTCGGCCGGCGTGATCGCGACCATCTTCAGTGCGCCCACCACATCGGTGAACCACAGGCGGATGAACTTGACCCCTCGCTCTTCGATCGTCCGAAGAACGAAGTCACGCTGCTTGTCCATCAAGCTCCTCACGAATCACGCCTGTCGCCACGCCGAAGGGCGCCTCGGGCACCGGTCTAAGGCTACTGGTTTGCGCCTTCGGACACGTCACTAGACTCGATCCATGGCAGAGCAGGCAGTCAAGCGCGTTCGCACCAGGCACTTCCAGAGTGCCAAGGAGAACGGCATCAAGATCACCGGTCTCACCAGCTATGACCAGTTGACGGCCGGAATCTTCGACGAAGCCGGGATCGACTTCCTGCTCGTCGGCGACTCGGCCGGAAACAACGTGTACGGCTACGACACGACCCTGCCGGTGTCGATCGACGACCTGATCCCCCTGGCTCGCGCGGTCGCCGGGGCAGTGCAGCGCGCATTCGTCGTGGCGGACATGCCCTTCGGCTCCTACGAGACCGGTCCGGATGAGGCGTTGCACACCGCATTCCGCTTCATGAAGGAGACCGGTTCCCACGCCGTGAAGCTCGAGGGCGGGGTGCGCAGTGCCGAGCAGATCCGCCGGATCGTGAGCGCGGGCATCCCGGTGATGGCCCACATCGGCTTCACCCCTCAGAGCGAGCACGGACTCGGCGGTCACGTCATCCAGGGGCGGGGCGATCAGGTGAAGCAGCTTCTCGCCGACGCCCACGCCGTCGAGGATGCCGGCGCATTCGCCGTCGTACTCGAGATGGTGCCGAGCGAAGCCGCGGCACGGGTCACCCAGGAGTTGCGGATCCCCACGATCGGTGTCGGCGCAGGGCCCCACGTCGACGGCCAGCTGTTGGTGTGGACCGACTGGGCGGGCTTCACGAAGGGTCGCATCCCGAAGTTCGTGAAGCAGTACGCGAACTTGCGCAAGAACCTCACGGATGCCGTCACCGCCTATCGCGCTGACGTCGAGGGCGGCAGCTACCCTGGCCCCGAGCACTCCTACGACGACTGACGCGACGACTCACATGACGCGCGGCCAGGTTCGCATCGGCATGGCCGGGTGGGTCTACCCGGACTGGCGCGGCGGCTTCTACCCCACAGGGCTGACGCAGAAGAACGAGCTCGCGTACGCCTCGAGCCAGGTGACATCCATCGAGCTCAACGGCTCGTTCTACTCCTTGCAGAAGCCGTCGAGTTGGAAGAGCTGGCGCGACGCGACCCCCGACGACTTCGTGTTCTCCGTGAAGGCACCGAGGTTCATCACGCACATCCGGCGCCTCGACGACGTGCACGAGCCGCTCGCGAACTTCTTCGCGTCGGGCATCCTCGCGCTCGGTCCGAAACTCGGGGCGATCCTCTGGCAACTGCCGCCGAGCCTGGAGTTCGAGCCCTACCTGCTGGAGCGCTTCCTCGAGCAGCTGCCGCACTCGACCACCGACGCTCTCGCGCTTGCGCAGCAGCGTGGCGCCCGGATGACCGGCAAGGAGCATCTCGAGATCGATGCCGACCGTCCCGTGCGTCACGCCCTCGAGGTGCGCCACTCAACTTTCGCGGCGAGCGACTTCGTCGAGCTACTCGCGAAGTACCGTATCGCGGCCGTGTACGGCGACTCCGCGGGCAAGTGGCCGGTGATCGACGAGCCGACGACCGACTTCCGCTACGCGCGCCTGCACGCCGACAAGGCCCTGTACCCCGATGGCTGGTACGAACCAAGCGAGATCGACCGCTGGGCGCAGACGATCGACGGTTGGCTCGAAGCCGGTCAGGACGCCTACGTGTACTTCGACAACGACAGCAAGGTGCGCGCGCCGATCGACGCGATGAGCCTCATCGCGCGGATGGGCTCAGCTACTCGACCGGCCTAGTCGTCAGCGTCTTCCGCGGCCCACTTGCGGGCGCGCTCCGCGATGATCTCGGGTGCTCGCGCAGCCTCTTCGCGCGTGGCGAACGGCCCGTCGCGATCGGAGGACAGCGACTGGGCTCCCTCTTCGACCTCGCCGGTCTTGTGGTTGTACCACCAGTCGGTCATCCAGTGCCTCCCTCACGAAACTAGACTCAACACTATGCCTCGGGACGCACAGGGACACCTCCTTCCCGGAGTGATTTCACCGAGACGCCCTGTGCACGCCTCCATTCCCCGCCCGGAGTACGTCGATCGCCGCGAACCGGCCCGATACACCGGCACCAACATCTACACCCCCGACGAGATCGAGCGCATCCGCAACTCGGGACGCATCGCCGCGCAGGCGGTCGAGGCCGTCGGCGCCGCCATCGCACCCGGCGTGACCACCGAGCAACTGGATGCGATCGCGCACGACTTCCTGATCGCCCACGACGCGTATCCGTCGACTCTGGGGTATCGGGGCTTCCCGAAGTCCAGCTGCACGAGCATCAACGAGGTCGTCTGTCATGGGATACCCGACGACACCGTTCTGGTCGACGGCGACATCGTCAACATCGACATCACCGCCTACGTGGACGGAATGCACGGCGATCTCAACAAGACCTTCACCGTGGGCACCGTGACCCCCGAGGTCGCAGCACTGGTCGAGGGAACCCGCGAGGCCCTCAACCGTGGCATCAAGGCGGTCGCCCCCGGACGTGAGGTCAACGTGATCGGTCGCGCGATCGAGTCCTATGCTCGCCGGTTCGGCTACGGGGTCGTGCGCGACTTCACCGGACACGGCGTCGGCTCTGCCTTCCACACCGGGCTGATCATCCCCCACTACGACTCTGCTCCCGCCTTCACCGACGTCATGGCGGTCGGGATGGTCTTCACCATCGAGCCGATGTTGACACTCGGCACCCCCGAGTCACCCGGCACGATCGCCTGGGATCAGTGGCCTGACGACTGGACCGTCACCACGCTCGACAAGTCGGTCACCGCACAGTTCGAGCACACGCTCGTCGTGACCGAGCGCGGCGCCGACATCCTCACCCTCCCCTAAGGAAGAATCAGCACATGGCGAAGGCGCTCGGAATCGACATCGGTGGCACGGGAATCAAGGGTGCCCTCGTGGACACCGATACCGGCGAGCTGCTCAGCGACAGAATCAAGCTCCCGACTCCTTCCGGCGGGCTGCCCGAGGACATCATCACGACAGTTGTCGAGTTGATTGACAAGCTGGGCGGCGCGGACAAGAGCGTGCCTGTCGGCGTCTGCTTCCCCGCGATCATCAAGAATGGCCGCACCATGTCGGCGGCGAACGTGTCCAAGAAGTGGATCGGGCTCGAGGCGGAAAAGCTGTTCGAGAAGGCCCTCGGTCGCGACATCCACTTCGTCAACGATGCGGATGCCGCGGGCTACGCCGAGACGCGCTACGGCGCGGCCAAGGGCGTTGACGGCCTCGTCATCCTCACGACCCTCGGCACGGGGATCGGAAGTGCGCTGATCTACAACGGGGTGCTCATCCCCAATGCCGAGCTGGGTCACATCGAGATCAACGGCCGTGATGCTGAGAGTCGTGCCGCCTACTCCGCGAAGGAACGCAGCCGGCTCAGCTGGAAGCGCTGGGCCGCTCGGCTGCAGCTGTACTACAGCCGGCTGGAGGCCTTGTTCACGCCCGACCTGTTCATCGTCGGGGGCGGTGTCTCCAAGAGCTACGAGGAGTTCCTTCCCCTGCTCTCGCTGAACACGCCGATTGTGCCCGCGGTGCACCGCAACAACGCAGGCATTCTGGGGGCGGCGGCGCTGGCAGCACCAGCGACACCGCCCACCGTCTGACGCTTACTGCTTGGTGAGGGTCAGCGTCCACGAGGCGTCGCCCTGCACGCCATCGAGGTCGATGGTGCTCGACCCATCGGTGTACGGACCCGTCATGGTCGCCGTGCCATCGGAGAACGCGATCGTGATCGCGAGCTGACCTCCGGCCAGCACCCAGGTGTCGGTCGCGTCGTCGAACGCGTTGCCGTCGTAGGTGAATCCGACGGTGTTGTCGGACTGGAATTCGATCAACCAGGTGTCGCCGTCGGAGTCAGTGCCCGACCAGGAGGTGCCGACGAGAGAGCTGTCAGTGGTGGTCGTCGTGCCACCACCGCCAGTGATGGACGGGAGGCCGAAGCATCCACTGAGGCTGACCAGGAGGGTCAGGATGACGGCGGCGATCGCTGCGGGGCGAATGGTTTTCATATGGGCACAGTAACGAGGGCGGGGATGCGGCCGCAACGCCGATGCACGACTGTTATCCGCGCGCATGGATTCGAGCGGTGACCGTTCGGATTTCGTTAGGACGAGGGCCACCTGACCCACGCGGGTGTTGACTCGGCACATCGGCGCAGTGTGCCGACCCAGTGAAAGGCGGACTCCCGTGCTCGACGTCGTATTCGTGCTCGGCATCCTGGCGCTCGTGGCGCTGGTTGCCCTGATCGGCAAGGCGGTGGAGCGCCTGTGATCGTCTTTGAGATCATCGCCGCACTACTGGGACTCGCTGCGATCGGCTACCTCGTGATCGCCCTCGTGAAGCCGGAGCGATTCTGATGGATGCCGCAGCAGCAGATCCCACCATCTGGTTGTTCCTCGCCCAGCTCGGTTCCGTGGTGCTGGTACTCGCGCTGGTCTACCGCCCCCTCGGCGACTACATCGCGGCGACGTACACGGGCACCCGCACTCTGCGTGTGGAGAAGGGCCTCTACCGAATGATCGGTGTCGACCCGGCCTCCGAGCAGAGCTGGCCGTCGTACCTGCGCTCGGTGCTCGCATTCTCTGCCGTCGGCGTGCTCGCGGTCTACGCACTGCAGCGCCTGCAGCCGGTGCTCCCGTACTCGCTTGGCCTTCCGCCGACGATCGAACCCCTCGCCTTCAACACGGCCATCTCGTTCGTGACCAACACCAACTGGCAGAGCTACTCCCCCGAGCTGACCCTCGGGTACACCGTGCAGCTCGCCGGACTCGCGGTACAGAACTTCCTGTCGGCGGCCGTGGGCATCGCGGTGGCGGTCGCCCTCATCCGTGGCTTCGCCTACCGCTCCTCGGGAACGATCGGCAACTTCTGGGTGGACCTCACTCGCGGCACGCTGCGCATCCTGCTTCCGCTCTCGGTCGTCGCCGCAGTCGTGCTGCTCGCTGGGGGCGTCATCCAGAACTTCTCTGGATTCCAGGAGGTCACCACGATCAGCGGCGGCACCGCGGTGGTTCCCGGTGGACCCGTCGCCTCGCAGGAGGCGATCAAGCTCCTCGGAACCAACGGTGGCGGGTTCTTCAACGCCAACTCGGCGCATCCCTTCGAGAACCCGACGCCCTGGACGAGCATCGTCGAAGTGCTGCTGTTCCTCGTGATCCCCTTCTCGATGCCTCGGGCCTTCGGCCGCATGGTCGGCGACAACCGACAAGGCATCGCCATCGTGGGAACCATGGCCGTGCTCTTCGTGGTGTCGCTGTCGCTCATGACCTGGGCCGAGCTCGCTGGGTCCGGCACGGCCCCGCAGCTGGCGGGCGGCGCGATGGAGGGCAAGGAGACGCGGTTCGGGATCCTCGGCTCGACCCTGTACGCGACATCCACGACCCTGACGTCGACCGGATCGGTCAACTCGATGCACGACAGCTTCACGAGTCTCGGTGGTGGCGTCGCGCTCGTGAACATGATGCTCGGCGAGGTCGCACCGGGGGGTGTGGGCGGCGGCCTCTACGGCATCCTCGTGGTCGCCATCATCGCCGTCTTCATCGCGGGACTCATGGTCGGTCGCACCCCGGAGTACCTCGGCAAACGACTTGGCGCACGAGAGATCAAGCTCGCGAGCCTGTACATCCTGACGACGCCGACCCTCGTGCTCGTGGGCACGGCCCTCAGCTTTGCGATTCCTGCCGTGCGGCAGGACGTCGAGGGCACCTCGATCTGGAACCCCGGACTGCACGGCTTCAGCGAAGTGCTCTACGCCTTCACCTCGGCCGCCAACAACAACGGGTCGGCCTTCGCAGGGCTCACCGCGAACACCCCGTGGTTCAACACGGCCCTGGGCGTGGCGATGTTCCTCGGCCGGTTCCTGCCGATCGTGTTCGTGCTCGCGCTGGCCGGTTCGCTGGCCGCGCAGGACAAGATCCCCGTGACCCCCGGCACCCTGCCCACCCATCGACCCCAGTTCGTCGGCCTGCTCATCGGCACGGTCCTGCTGGTGTCGGCCCTCACCTACTTCCCCGTTCTCGCGCTGGGTCCCCTGGCGGAAGGTCTGTGACGACAACCATGAACACCTATCTCACTGCGCTCCCCGGAGCGTTCCGCAAGCTCGATCCTCGCCTCATGTGGCGCAACCCGGTGATGTTCGTCGTCGAGGTGGGCGCCGTGCTCACCACGGCTCTGGCAGTCGCCCAGCCTCTGATGGGCGTCGAAGACATCGCGCCCGGCTTCACCGCCGGAATCGCCGCGTGGCTCTGGGTCACCGTGATCTTCGCGAACCTCGCGGAGTCGGTGGCGGAGGGTCGGGGAAAGGCCCAGGCCGCCAGTCTGCGCGAGACCCGCACCTCGACCACCGCGCACGTCGTCTCGGCATCGGCCATCGAGCAGCTGAGCCCGACGGCTCCGCTGGAGACTCTCGATCACCGTGATGTCTCCTCGGCAGACCTGGTGCTCGGCGATCACGTCGTCGTCTCGGCCGGCGAGGTCATTCCCGGCGACGGCGACATCGTCTGGGGTATCGCCTCCGTCGATGAGTCGGCGATCACCGGCGAATCGGCCCCGGTCATCCGGGAGCACGGTGGAGACCGTAGCGCCGTCACCGGCGGCACCAGGGTGCTCAGCGACCGCATCGTAGTCGCCATCACCTCGAAGCCGGGCGAGACCTTCGTCGACCGGATGATCCGGCTCGTCGAGGGCGCCTCTCGCCAGAAGACTCCGAACGAGATCGCGCTGAACATCCTGCTCGCCACACTCTCGATCGTGTTCGTGGTGGTCGTGCTGACCCTCAACCCGATCGCGAGCTTCGCCGGCGCGCCCGTGAGCATCACGGTGCTCGTCGCACTGCTCGTGACGCTCATCCCCACCACGATCGGCGCGCTTCTCAGCGCCATCGGAATCGCGGGGATGGACCGACTCGTGCAGCGCAACGTGCTCGCAATGTCGGGGCGCGCCGTCGAGGCGGCGGGAGACGTGACGACCCTGCTGCTCGACAAGACCGGAACCATCACCTACGGCAATCGTCAGGCGAGCGAGTTCCTGCCCGTCGGTGGCGCGTCACTTCGCGCACTCACCGAAGCCGCGAGCCTGTCATCCCTCAGCGACCCCACTCCCGAGGGCAGCTCGGTCGTCGCGCTTGCAGCCGAGAAGGGCTTCGAAGCGCACTCCGTGACGGATGCCGTCATCGTGCCGTTCACCGCCCAGACCCGCATGAGCGGACTCGACCTTCCCGACGGCAGCCAGGTGCGCAAGGGGGCAGGATCGATGATCGCCCAGTGGGTCGGCACGGTACCGGAGGCAACCCACAAGGAGCTCGAAGCGGTCGTGACTCGGGTGAGCGAGTCCGGCGGCACGCCGCTGGTCGTCGCCACCCGAGATGCCTCGGGCGCCGCGTCCGTTCTCGGCGTGATTCATCTCAAGGATGTCGTCAAGACCGGCCTGCGTGAGCGCTTCGCCGAGCTGCGTGCGATGGGCATCCGAACGATCATGATCACCGGCGACAACCCGTTGACCGCCAAGGCGATCGCCGCCGAGGCGGGCGTCGACGACTTCCTCGCCGAGGCCACGCCGGAGGACAAGATGGCCCTCATTCGCAAGGAACAGGAAGGCGGCAATCTGGTCGCGATGACGGGTGACGGCACCAACGATGCCCCCGCGCTCGCTCAAGCCGACGTCGGGGTGGCCATGAACACGGGCACGTCGGCGGCGAAGGAGGCGGGCAACATGGTCGACCTCGACTCGAACCCGACCAAGCTCATCGACATCGTGCGGATCGGCAAGCAACTGCTCATCACCCGTGGCTCGCTCACCACGTTCTCGATCGCCAACGATGTCGCCAAGTACTTCGCGATCATCCCCGCGATGTTCACCGTCGTCTTCCCCGGTCTCGCGGTGCTCAACATCATGGGGCTGCACTCGTCGGCATCGGCGATCCTGAGCGCGATCATCTTCAACGCACTCGTGATCGTCGCGCTCATTCCCCTGGCGCTGCGAGGCGTCACCTACCGCCCCGTCTCCGCGAGTCGACTGCTGTCGCGCAACCTCGCCATCTACGGCCTCGGCGGCATTATCGCTCCATTCATCGGCATCAAGCTCATCGACCTTGTCGTGAGCCTCCTGCCCGGCTTCTAGGAGGAGAACATCATGAGAATGCGACAGACCTGGACGGCGCTTCGCGCGCTGGTCATCCTCACTCTGGTGCTCGGCGTCGGCTACCCGCTGCTCATCACCGGCATCGGGCAGCTCGCTCTGCCGGCGCAGGCCAACGGATCGCTGGTGCGATCCGACGGTGCCGTGGTCGGGTCGGTGTTGATCGGACAGTCGTTCACCGATGCCGACGGCAATGCTCTCCCCGAATGGTTCCAGTCCCGGCCGTCGGCGGCGGGCGCCGGCTACGACGGCGGTGCGTCGAGCGGGTCCAACTACGGGCCCGAGAATCCTGACCTGGTCTCGGCCATCCAGGACCGCAAGTCGGCGATTGAGTCGCTGGAGTCGGTCACCGCGTCCGAGATCCCCGCGGATGCGCTCACGGCGTCAGCCTCAGGCCTGGACCCGCACATCAGCCCGGCGTATGCGCTGCTGCAGGTGCCGCGGGTTGCCGCGGCCCGCGGCATCCCCGAGACGCAGGTGCGCGCACTCGTCAAGTCATTCATCCAAGGTCGGGATCTCGGCTACCTCGGCGACCCCACGGTCAACGTGCTGCAACTGAACATCGCGCTCGCGAAGCTGGGATGATGAGGCCATGACCAGGGGCAGGCTCCGCGTGATGCTCGGGGCCGCCCCGGGCGTGGGCAAGACCTACGCCATGCTCGAGGAGGGGCGCCGCCTGGCCGCCGCGGGCAAGGATGTCGTGCTCGCGGTCGTGGAGACCCACGGCCGCGCCGCCACATCCGCTCTCGTGGAGGGACTGGAGCTCATCCCGCGGCAGGCCGTCGAACACCGCGGCGTGGTGCTGCAGGAGATGGATCTCGAGGCCGTGCTGGCACGCAAGCCCGAACTCGCCCTCGTCGACGAACTCGCCCACACCAACGCGCCTGGCTCCCCGCACGACAAACGCTGGCAGGACGTCGAGGCGATCCTCGCGGCCGGCATCAACGTGATATCGACAGTGAACATCCAGCACATCGAGTCCCTCAACGACGTCGTGCGCCAGATCACAGGCGTCGTGCAGCGGGAGACGATTCCCGACGCGGTCCTGCGCAGCGCCGACCAGATCGAACTGGTCGACCTCGCGCCCCAGGCCCTGCGTGACAGGCTCAGCGAAGGCGTGGTCTACCCCGCCGGTCGAGTGGATGCCGCGCTCAGCAACTACTTCCGTCTGGGCAACCTCACCGCGCTGCGCGAGCTGGCCCTGCTCTGGCTCGCCGACGAGGTGGACTCGGCGTTGCGGCGGTACCGGGCGGAGAAGGGCATCGACAGCGCCTGGAACGCCCGCGAACGGGTCGTGGTCGCCCTCACCGGGGGTCGTGAGGGCGAGACGCTACTGCGACGGGGGGCACGCATCGCCAGCCGTTCGAGCGGCGGAGAGTTGTTCGCCGTGCATGTCACCACGTCGGACGGTCTCGCAGAGAGTGACCCCGGAATTCTCGAGGCGCAGAAGAAGCTCGCCGAGACTCTGGGTGGCACGTACCACCAGGTCGTAGGCGAGCAAATCCCGCGGGCTCTTGTCGAGTTCGCGAGGAGCGTTGACGCGACCCAGCTCGTCATCGGGGTGAGCCGCCGAGGTGTGCTGGCGCGCCTCTTCGGTGGTCCGGGCACGGCGGCGACGGTGATCAGGGACTCGGGCGATATCGATGTTCACGTCGTCACCCACTCGGAGGCCGGCTCGCGAGCTCTCCCCACCCTGGGCGGAGCGCTGTCGGTGCGGCGGCGGGTCGCGGGCTTCCTGCTCGCCCTCGTGGGACTCCCCTCGCTCACGTGGGTCCTGACCCTGTTCCGCAGCGACGAGTCGCTCGCGAGCGACGTTCTGGCGTTTCAGCTCTTCATCGTCATCGTCGCGCTGGTCGGCGGCATCTGGCCTGCCGTTGTCACGGCGGTCATCGCGGGTCTCGTACTCGACTTCTTCTTCGTCGCGCCGCTGTACACGGTGACCATCGCCGACCCGCTGCACCTGCTGGCCCTCATCATCTTCGTGGTGGTCGCTGTGCTCGTCAGCACCGTGGTCGACCAGGCTGCGCGTCGCTCACGCCTCGCCTCACGCGCGGCCGCCGAATCGGAGACACTGTCGAACATCGCCGGTGGAGTGCTCAGCGGCACCGACGCGCTCGACGCGCTCGTGAGCCGACTTCGTGAGGCGTTCGGCATGACCAGCGTGATCCTGTACTCGAACGGCGCTGCGCTCTACACCGCGACGGATGCCAGCCTGATGGGCGACGCCGACACCGAGACGACGTTCCCGATCGGCGACCACTCCCAGCTCTACCTGCGCGGTCGCGAGCTGCCGGCCTCGGACCGTCGTATTCTCGGCGCCTTCCTCTCCCAGATCGAGGCGGCGCTCGACCGACGCGAGCTCAGCCGCGAGGCGGAGAGCATGCGGCCGGTCGCAGAAGCCGATCGACTGCGCACCGCGCTGCTGGCCGCCGTCGGTCATGACCTGCGCCGACCCCTGGCGGCGGCGACGGCGGCGATCACGTCGCTGCGCTCCACCGAGCTCACCCTGTCGGCTGCCGATCAGGACGAACTGCTGGATGCAGCCGAGCAGAGCCTCGACTCGCTCGCGGGTCTCGTGACAAAGCTGCTGGACGCCAGTCGTCTGCAGGCCGGGGTGCTGGGGGTGTCGCTGGCGTCAGTGTCGGTCGACGATGTGGTCGGCGGGGCGCTGGAGGAGCTGGGGCTGGCACCCGGCGACGTGCGGTTGGAGCTGGAACGCGGCATCCGCCCGGTGACGGCCGATGCGGTGCTCCTGCAGCGCGCCGTCGTCAACCTGCTTGCCAACGCGATCCGCTTCTCTCCGCCTGGCTCCGCACCTGTCGTCGCGACCAGCGAATTCGGCGACCGAGTGCAGCTGCGCGTCATCGACTCGGGTCCCGGAATTCCCGCGGAACGGCGGGATGATGTCTTCGTGGCATTCCAGCGCCTCGGTGACACCGACAACACCACGGGGGTCGGCCTCGGGCTGGCCCTGTCCAAGGGCTTCATCGAGGCGATGGGCGGCACCCTCGAGGTTGAGGACACGCCCGGGGGCGGACTGACCATGGTCGCCGACCTGCCCGCGGTGCCCAATCTTCTCGCGAACGCGGGTGAGCCGTGAAGATCCTGATCGCCGACGACGATCCCCAGATGCTCCGGGCCCTGCGGATCACGCTCGGAGCGCGCGGGTACGACGTGGTCACGGCCGCCGACGGGCGCGCGGCGCTCGACGCGGCGATCGAGTCGCATCCCGATGTCGTCGTTCTCGACCTGGGGATGCCCGGGCTCACCGGCATCGAGGTGATCGAGGCAATTCGCGGCTGGAGTCAGGTGCCCGTGCTCGTCGTGTCCGGTCGCAGCGAGAGCTGGGACAAGGTGGAGGCGCTCGACGCCGGGGCAGACGACTACGTGACCAAGCCGTTCTCCGCCGATGAGCTGCTCGCGCGCATCCGGGCGCTGTCGCGTCGAACTCCCGCACCCGCGGATGAGCCCACCGTGTCGTTCGGCGATGTGACCGTCGATCTGTCGTCTCACGTGGTGACTCGTGATGGGGCATCCGTGCGGCTGACGCCCACGGAGTGGCGGATCCTCGAGGTGCTGCTTCGCCACCGCGACAAACTCGTCACGCGCGAGACGCTGCTGACCGAGGTCTGGGGACCGCAGTACACGACCGACACCGGATACCTTCGGCTCTACCTCTCGCAGCTGCGCAAGAAACTCGAGCCCGAACCCTCCGCGCCACGGTACCTTCTGACCGAGGCCGGGATGGGTTACCGGTTCACCACCGCTTAGACCCGCGTGCTCCAGACCGCCTTCGCGCCGGACTCCCCAATGACGAATACCGTGTAGACGGATCCGACGATGACGACAGCGACAGCCACGGCGAGCAGGATCGTCACGGCGAGGCGCGCAGGCTTCGACGTGATGCGATTCGCGAAGCGGCCCGTGCCGCTGAAGTAGTGGAACCAGACCCATTGCACTGTGGCGACCACGAAGAGTGCGATCACCCACGGCAGCAGGTCGCGCCCCAGCTGGGCGTGCAGTTCGCTGAATGCGTTCTCTGCGACCCGCTCCTCGAGCACCTCCCCCGCCTCGGTGGTGATCGGCACCGCGATCAGTGCGGCGAGTGCGATCAACGGCGTGACGATGCCGAGTCGACGGCGCGCGGCGGGCCACGCCGCAGCCAGCACCGTGCAGAGCCCTGCCAGCGGCACCACGATCACCACGAAGTGGATGAGCAGAACATGGATCGGCAGGCCGTTGAATTCCCAGGTCATGTCGCGAGCTTGGCACGGCGCGTCTGCAGCGAGCGGGACGAAAGTCCCGCGGATGCGCGCACCACTCCGAGCCTCGCACCAGCCCCTGCCACAGTGCACGAAACCTAGGCTTGCCTGACTGGAACGGATGCCCGGTCTGGGTGTTAGCTGTCGGCATGAGCATTCCTGACTCCCCGACCGGACACACCAACGAACCGCACGGCGATGGGATAGCCCACAAGCTCAACTGGTTGCGTGCCGGGGTACTCGGTGCTAACGACGGCATCGTGTCGGTCGCGGCGATCGTGGTCGGTGTTGCGGGAGCGACGAGCGCTGTCGCACCGATTCTCACGGCCGGCGTCGCCGGCCTGGTCGGCGGTGCCATCTCGATGGCCCTCGGTGAGTACGTGTCGGTCTCAAGCCAGAGCGACACACAGCGTGCCCTGATCGCCAAGGAGCGCCGCGAGCTCGCCGAGCAACCCGAGGAGGAGCTCGCCGAGCTCGCCGGGCTGTTCGAGAAGAAGGGGCTGACGGCTGCGACCGCGCAGCAGGTCGCCGTCGAGCTGACCGCCCATGACGCTCTGTCCGCACACCTGGAGATCGAGCTCGGCATCAACGAGCGGGACGTGGTGAGCCCCTGGCAGGCGGCCGGGGCATCCGCTCTGGCATTCTTCGTCGGCGCAATGCTGCCGCTGCTCGCCATCCTGCTGCCGCCGGAGAACGTGCGGGTTCCGGTGACTTTCGCGGCCGTGCTCATCGCGCTCGCCCTGACCGGCGCGCTGAGCGCGTGGATCGGCGGCAGCCACTGGCTGCGTCCCACCCTCCGCGTCGTCATCGGTGGTGCCATCGCACTGATCGCGACGTTCGTCATCGGCACCCTCCTCGGTACCTCTGGCGTGGTGTAGCCGTGGTTCGAATCCTCGTCGTCGAGGATGACCCGACCATGGGCGCCCTCGTCGAACGGGGTCTGCGCGAGGAGGGCTACGACGTCACCCTCGTCGGCAACGGCATGGAGGCGCTGATCGCTGCCGCGAACGAGGACTTCAGCGCCGCGGCCATCGACGTGATGCTGCCCGAGATGACCGGATTCGAGATCTGCCGCCACCTGCGCCAACGCGGAAGCACGCTTCCAGTTCTGCTGCTCACGGCGCGGGACGCCGTGGAGGACCGGGTGTTCGGCCTGGACTCCGGAGCCGACGACTACCTCACGAAACCCTTCGCCTTCGCCGAGTTCAGCGCCCGAATCCGCGCGCTGGTGCGCCGAGACTCCGCAGCGGCGAAGGCGGTGCTGCGGGTGGGCCGACTCGAGCTCGACCCGATGACAGTTCGTGCCGTGATCAACGGAACACCCGTGGCCCTGAGCACGAAGGAGTTCGCACTGCTCAGCCTGCTCGTGTCCCGACCGGGCGAGTCGCTGACCCGCACCGAGATCCTTCAGGAGGTCTGGGGCACCACCAAGCACATCGACCAGACCATCGTCGACCAGTATGTGAGCTACCTGAGGCGCAAGCTTGAGCCCACCGATTCGGGCGTCTCCATCGTGACCGTACGAGGTGTCGGATACCAGCTGCGCGAGGACGCCTGATGCTCTCGCGATTGACCATCCGCGCCCGGATCACGATCGGAAGCGTCCTGGCCGCTGCCGTACTCCTGTCGGTCGGGCTGTGGTTGGTGCGAGAGCAGGTCGACAGCATTCTCACGAGCACGAATGCGGTGCTCGCCGAAGGGGACCTGACCTCGTTCGAAACGGACATCCTCGCCAACCCCGACGAGCCGGTTGATGACCCGGGCACCGGAGTTCTCGTGTTCGTGCGGGGACCGGACGGGCGCGAGCAGGTGGACACCCTGCCGCGCTTCCTGCACGGCACGATCGAGCATCGTGAGCCGGCGGATGAGCAGTTCACCGTCGAACACGACGGCACCACCTACGTGGTCGTGGGCCGGCTCGTGAGCACCAGTTCCGGCGACTGGGGTCTGTGGGCGGCGCGCAGCGAGGCATCGAGCACGCTCGCGCTCGCCTCACTCGACCGACTGCTTGCGATCGGGGGGCTCGTGCTTCTCGCCTGCTTCGGCATCGCGTCATGGCTGCTTGCGTCGGCCGCACTGCGCCCGGTGCGCCTCATGCGCGAGCGAGCAGAGACCCTCGGCGCCGAATCCAGCGACGGCGGGCTGCCGGTGGGCGCGGCGCGTGACGAGCTGGCCGCCCTCGCGACGACGCTCAATGACTTCATCAAGCGGGTGCGCGCCTCAGCGAGCCGGGAGAAGCGCATGGTGTCCGATGCGGCGCACGAGCTGCGCACTCCGCTCGCAGCCCTGCGCACCCAGCTCGAACTTGCGCACGACGACTTCGGCGACGCCGACGCTCTTGCCGCGCAGGTGACAGCGGCGGAGGCATCCGTCAGTCGGCTGTCGTCGCTGGCGACCAATCTGCTCGAGCTATCCCGCCTCGAGTCGAGCGAGTCACCGCGAGGATCGGGCTCGACCAGTGAGCTCGTCGACGAGCTGATGGGCTGCATCGATCGCGCCCGGATGCTCGGCCTCGCCAAACAGGCCGACGTCGGGTTCGATCTGCGCAACACCGACCGCGACAAGCTGTACGGCGTCGACCCGCAATCCTTCGGACGCATCGCCGAGAACCTGCTCGCCAACGCTGTGGCCTCGATCCCGCCGGAGGGTTCGGTGACGGCAACACTCGAGCAGACGCCCTCCGACCTGATCCTGACGGTTGCAGACACGGGCCCGGGAATGGACGAGGAGTTCATACCTCGAGCGTTCGAACGCTTCACCCGGCCCGATGACTCGCGCACGGCGACTACTGGCGGAAGCGGCCTCGGACTCGCACTCGTGCGAGCGATCGCCACCGCAGCCGGTGGAACCGCAACCCTGCGCAATTCGCATCCCGGCCTGACCGTGACCGTGACCGTGCCGACAATGTGAGAACTCTCATGCTGGGGGCCTCCCGCTCATAGGATCCGCATAGCTGACGCGAGCAGTGTGTAGACATGACAACCCAGGCCCCGGCTCCGACCCACCAGACCACGACTCGTTCGCGGCTGCCGCGGATCAATCGCCGAGCCCAGTTCGCTCGTCGTGCGCGTCGCGCCGATCTGCTGGTAACGCTGCTGTGGGCGTCCGGTGCGGCCGCGGCAGCCCTGTATCTGGCCTACGGCGGCGCGAGCCAGATGACCACGGTGGCCGGCTTCATCACCGGACTGGGCATCCTGCTCGGACTCGTGGGCACCGACTTCATCCTCGTGATGCTGGTGCTCGCCGCACGCATCCCGCTTCTGGATCGCACCATCGGACACGACCGAGCCGTTGCCACCCACCGCAGGCTCGGCAAGCCGGCGCTGTACCTGATCCTCGCCCACGGGGTGCTTCTGCTCATCGGCTACGGAATGAGCACCGGCTTCAATCCGATCGCGGAGATCGGCCCCATGCTTGCCCTGCCCGACATGCCGCTGGCGTTCATCGGCACGGGCCTGCTCATTGCCGTTGTGGTCACCTCACTCGTCGCTGTGCGCCGCAAGTTCAGCTACGAGGGCTGGCACCTGGTGCACCTGCTGAGCTACGTTGCGGTCGCGTTCGCACTCCCCCACCAGCTCAGCGTCGGCGGGGTTCTCGCCGAGGGCACCGTGCAGCGGGTGTACTGGATCGCGCTCTACGTGCTGGCCTTCGGATCGATCCTGACCTTCCGCTTCGTCGAGCCGATCGTCGCGACCCTGCGGCACGGGATCACCGTCGCTGGCGTCACCCAGATCGCGCCCGGGGTCACGTCCATCCACCTGAAGGGCAGCAAGCTTCGCTCGCTCGGTACGGCAGGCGGCCAGTTCTTCATCTGGCGCTTCTGGACTCCCCGCACCTGGTGGCACTCGCACCCGATCTCGCTGTCGGCGGTTCCCACCGACACCACCGCGCGGATCACGGTGCGCGACCTCGGCGCGGGTAGTCGGCGCATCAGCTCGGTTCCTGCGGGCACCCGCGTGTCGATCGAAGGTCCCTACGGTCTCTTCACGGATGCCGCCCGCACCGCCCCGAAGATGGCCATCGTCGCGGCCGGGGTCGGCGTCACCCCCGTGCGCGCCCTGCTGGAGCACGCCATCTTCGCCCCCGGCGAGGCGACCGTGCTTCTGAGGGCGAGCAGCGACGACGAGACCTACCTCTGGGACGAGGTGCGAGCCATCGCCGCCGCGAAGGGCGCCCGGCTGTACACCATGGTCGGACGGCGCTCACCCGTCGGCCCGTCGTGGATGCCCGAAGAGGATGCCCGCCGGGGAGTAACCCTCCGAAGCATCTTCCCCGACCTCGGCGACTCCGACCTCTACCTCTGCGGCCCCACCACTTGGCTCGACCTGGTGGAGGCGGACGCCCGCGCTCTGGGACTTCCCGAGCACCAGATTCACGCAGAAAGGTTCGACTGGTGAGAACACGCGCAGTACTGAGCAGCATCTTCGCTTCGCTGGGAGTGCTGGTGATCGGATGGCAGGCGGGAAACGCCGCCGTGCAGAGCGCAACGACGGCGACGAGCACGACCACGCCGACCACCACGACCACGGGAGGGAGCTCCGGCACGTCGCCATCGGGAACCTCCACGGGCTCGAACACCACAACGAGCACGGGCACCACCACGGCCGCGCCAGTCGCACCGACGACCGGCGCAACCGACGGCACGTACGCCGGCTCCACGGTCAACACGCGCTTCGGACCGGTTCAGGTGCAGGTCACGATCTCTAGCGGCGCCATCACCGACGTCACTGCCCTTCAGTTGACCAACACCGACGGCCGCTCCGTGCAGATCAGCAACTACGCGTCGCCGATCCTCGCGCAGGAGGTGCTCTCGTCGCAGTCGGCTCAGGTGTCGAACGTGGGTGGTGCGACGTACACCTCGCAGGCGTACCTGCAGTCCCTCCAGTCCGCACTGGACCAGGCCGGGTTCTGATGCGTCGCACCTTCGAGACGATGGGCACTGTCGTGTCGCTCGAGGGCGTCGACGATGCCACCGTCGACGAGGTCAAGCGCATCTTCGCTTCGGCCGACTCGCGATTCAGCCTCTACCGGCCCGAGTCGGAGCTGGCCCGCATCGCGTCGGGTGAGCTCGCCATGATGGACTCGAGCGTCGAGCTGCGCACCGCCTATGCCGACGCTCTTGCCTGGAGCTCGCTCACCTCCGGCGCCTTCAGCCCGAACCGGCCAGACGGCGTCATCGACCTCAACGGCATCGTGAAGGCACAGGCCATGCAGGCGGCCGGTGAGCGCATCGGGGCGGGCGGCTGGCGCGACTGGACCCTCAACGTGGGCGGCGACATCCTGATCTCGGGGTCGACCATGCAAACCACCGGAATCATCGACCCCTTCGACCGCACGAAGCTGCTCTGCGCGCTCGAACTGCGCCCGCCCCGCGTTGGAGTCGCGACATCGGGCAGCGCCGAGCGCGGCGACCACATCTGGCTCGGCGGCAGCACGGAGCCTGCCGAGTACGTGCAGGTGACGGTCGTCGCCGACGACATCGTCACGGCCGACGTGCTCGCGACGGCGATCGTGGCGGGCGGACGATCCGGCCTCGACGAGATCACCGGGCGCTGGGACGTGGATGTGCTCGCGGTGGACCGCGCCGGCGCGATGGTCGCCACCCCGGGCATCCGGGAGGCGCTCGCTGCCTAGCTCGCTGTGACCGTCACCGAGCCGATAACGCCCGCGATCACGCTGATCAGACCGATCAGGCCGATGAGCAGCGATAGGGCGCCGGTTCCCAGTCCGATCAGCGCCATGGTCATCAGCGTCGCGGGCGCGCCCTGGGCTTTGAGTTGACGGGCTCTGGCGATACCCATGATCGAGAACACGATCGCGAGCGGCGCCAGCACGAAGAGAAGGTTGAAGAACACCGAGATGATGCCGGTGATGAAGCCGTAGAACGCGAACCTGTTGACCCTGGCGTCGATCGTACGGCCCGGCGCGGCATTGAGGACCGCGCCCGTCCAGGCGGCCGCCCTGCCGGGGGCGTACGGATCTGGTGCCTGCGGAGCGGGGTTCGCGGCCGAGTAGATCACGGTGGCGGGTGGCGGCACGGGGATCACCGGTTGCGGGGCGGCAGATGCCGGGGCAGCGGATGCCGCAGCCGAGCGCACGGGCGCAGCGGCGGGCGCCCCGCGGCGCGAGTCGCTCCAGCTCGCGCCGTTCCACCAGCGCTCACCGGCACCACCATCGGGGTCTGGATACCATCCCGCCCGCTTGTTGTCGTCGGCCATGCAGACAGTTTAGGGACGGTGGGGAATGAATGGGCCGGCTGATACGCCGGGTTCTGTCCCGGTGCCTGAGCACCATCGACGGCCATCTATCTGGGGACTACGTTGCCGCAGCCCTCTAGCGGTCTACCCGGGAACTGGGCGAGCAGCCTTTGTAACGTTCCCTGTCTGACCTTGCTCCGGACGAGGTTTACCTAGCCGACCGCGTCACCGCGGCCGCTGGTGGTCTCTTACACCACCGTTTCACCCTTACCCCCGGGTGTCGAAACACCCGGCGGCGGTCTGCTTTCTGTTGCACTGTTCTCGCGGGTTGCCCCGGGTGGGCGTTACCCACCATCCTGCTCTGCGGAGCCCGGACGTTCCTCGACCCACCCGAAGGCGAGCCGCGACCGTCTTGCCGACCCATTCGAGTGGCAAGCCTACTCGGCTCGTGTGCCGATGTCCGCGCGCATGTCCATGGCGAGATTCGCGAGCTTGTCCGCCCGCGAGTTCTGCAGCCGGGGAATCCACTCGAAGCGCACGGGCGTGCCCGTCAGGAGCTCCCGCGCCTCGGCGGCGAGGTCCGCCATGTCGGGGTGCTTGATCTTCCACCGCCCCGACATCTGCTCGACCACGAGTTTGGAGTCCATGCGAATGTGCAGCTCGGCGTCGGGATCGATGGTGAGGGCGCGGCGCACCCCGGCGATCATCGCCTTGTATTCGGCAACGTTGTTGCTCGCAATGCCGCCGTACAGTCCGATCTCGGCGAGGATCTCCCCGGTGAGCGGGTCGATCACGACGGCGCCGCTGCCGGACTGGCCGGGATTGCCGCGGGAGCCGCCATCCGCCTCGATGACGAGTTCGCGCGGCATCAGAGACCGGACTCGTCGGTGCGCACGAGAATCGCGTCGCTCGACGGACAGATCAGCACGTCGTCGGGCGCCGCCGCGCGGATCTTCTGCAGCTCGTCCTCGAGGAGTTTCACGCCCGAGGCCAGCGAGACGCCGCCGCGCAGTAGCGAGGCACCGGTTCCGTACCGGGTTCGCTGCTTCTCGTAGAGGGCGAGCAGATCCGCCGGCACCTTGGCTTCGATGGTTCGACGGCCTGCGGCCGCGGTGGTGCGCTCGGCGCCGATTGATGCGAGCGCGGCATCCCGGGTGGCTTCGATAGCAGCCACCTGCTCGAGCAGCTCCGCCAGCCGCCCGGCGGTCTCGTCGACCTGGCTCTGGTGCTCCTCAAGCTTCTCCATGACGCTCAGCTCGATCTCCTCGAGATCGTCCAGCCGCTTGCGCAGCGCACTGAGCTCCTGCTCGAGAGCGGCGACATCCTTCACCGACGAGCTCGCCTGCAGCCGCTCGCTGTCGCGCGCGATCCTCGTCTCGACCACCTGCACGTCGCTCTCCAACCGCGACAACTCGAGTTGCACGTTCTCGAGGAGACCCTGCTGCTCGAGTTTGGTGACTCGTAGAGCATCGCCCTCGGTCGCGAGGGCGGCGAGCATGGCCAGCTCGGGAAGGCTCCGTGCGCGGTGATCAAGCTGCGCGAGCTTGGTGTCGAGCGCCTGAAGGTCCAGCAGGAGTGCCTGGTCGTCGGGTGATGCTTTCAGTGCCATCGTTTCCTCTGTTGGAGTCCTACTGTGTGACCGTGAAGTCCCACGGGTCAGTTCTGGTGTCGCTGACGGTGACAGTCACGCCCGGCAGCGCGGCCCGCAGTTCGTCGGCCGCGGTCTCGAGCCACAGCCACTCGCTCGCCCAGTGCGATACGTCGATGAGCGCCGGGCCGCCAGCGGTGCGCGCGTTCTCGCGCGCCTCCGATGCCGGGTGGTGACGCAGGTCGCTCGTGATGTACACGTCGGCCGCGAGAACGGCTGGGTGGGAAAGAAGTGAATCGCCCGCGCCCGCGCACAGCGCCACCGTCGCCACGGGAGCGTCGAAGTCACCGGCCACTCGCACGCCGGTGGCGGTAGCCGGGAGCAGCTCGCCGAGAGTGCGCGCCAGGCGCCCCAGGGTCATGGGCGCGGGCAGTCGTCCGAGCCGGCCGATGCCCCGCGCGGGGTCCGAGCTGGGCGCGAGCGGCGTGATGTCGACAAGCCCCAGGGCCGAGGCGAGAGTCGCCGACGTTCCGCTTTCGACGACATCGGCGTTGGTGTGGGCGGCCAGCAGTGCGATGTCCCCGCGAATCAAGCGCGTGAGGGTAGCGCCCTTGTAGTGATCCGCGGCGACCGAGGTCACGCCTCGCAGCAGCAGGGGGTGATGCACAAGCAGCAGGTCCGCTCCCGAGGCGACCGCCTCGTCGACCGTGTCATGCACGGCGTCGACCGCGAGGAGGATCGACTCCACCTGCGCGGCCGGGTCTCCGGCGATGAGCCCGACAGCATCCCACGGTTCCGCACCGCTTGCGGGCCAGAGTCGTTCGACGACCGCGGCGACATCGGCAAGTGTCGGTGACATGCCCCCAGTCTATTTGCGCGGGTGAGCACCGTGAGGCGTGCCGGTCAGGGCCGCGTCTCCTCCTGGCGCCGGATGGCCGGAATGCCAATGACGATCGGCAGCAGAATGCCCAGAGCCAGAGCGACAAGAACTCCGAGATCGGTTGCAGCGAGGTCGGTGTCAAGGGGCACGCCCAGCAATCCGAAGAGGTAGCCCTGCCATCCGAGCCAGGTGACGGTTGCAGTGGTGAGACCCCATCCGATGGCACTGATCACGACGAAGCCGATGAGATTGCCCCACCTGACCGTCTCGTAGACTCCCCCGCGGCGCAGCAGGGATTCGCTCTCGAAGCGACGATTGCGAATCATCATCTCGGCCGCGAAGATGCCGGCCCACGCCGCAGTCGGAACGGCCAGAGTTGTAGCGAGATCCCTGAACAGCTCCATGATGCCCGTCACCGCGAAGCTGAGCACCACAGCGATCGCTGCCAGGAGCACGCCCACGATCACAACCGACCACTGTCGGGACACCCGAACGCCGACGGACTGAAGCGCGAATCCGCCCGAATAGAGGGTGATGACGATTCCCGACAGCAAGCTGAGCACCGCTGCGGCAATCAGCGGAGCCGGATACCACGACGGCAGCATGAGCGCGAGGGTATCCAGAGGCGACTGAACGAAACCGCTCGCGATCCCCTTGTCGGATGCAGCCAGCAGGGCACCGTATCCGATGAGCACGAAACTGGGAAGCGTCGCACCGATCGTCGACCAGAGCATGGATGCCGCCCCGCTCGACCCGGGCCGCTGGTAGCGGGCCAGATCCGCGCCGCTGTTGGCCCACACGAGTCCCACGAAGCTGAAGACCAGTACGGCACCGGTGATCGTCAGCAGCCACGGACCGTCGGGCGTCGTGAGTGCCGCGGGCACATCCACGTACTGCGCGGTCATGACAATGAGGCCGATGATCAGGATGCCCGACACCACGCTCAGCACCAGCTGGATCTGCGCGATCAGGTGATAGCCGACGACGGCGACGAGCATGGCGATGACCAGTCCGGCGGCGAGGCCGAGAATCAGGAGCAGGCGCTCACCGAGACCACCGTCGAGTTCGGCTCCGGCCAGTACAACGGCGACAGACGACGCGAGTAGCCACAGCAGCACGGCGCCCCAGAACACGCGGGTGACCACAGCCAGGAGCGCGGGCACGACGTTTCCGGCCACGCCGAAGGTCGCGCGAGAGACGACCATCGTCGGCTGACCGCTTCTCTTGCCAGCCAGGGTCGAGAGGCCGAGCGGAATGAATGACAGAGCCACGCCGGCAAGCACGGACACGATCGACTGGCGCAGGCTCATTCCCACCGCGAAGACGGCAGCCCCCAGACCAATGCTCAGGATGCTGGAGTTCGCCGCGAACCACAACCAGAACAGCCGAGCGGCCCGGCCGACCCGGTGGTCGACGGGCGTCGGCTCCAGACCGCCCGCCTCAACGCTGAAGACCCGCTGGCGCACTGGTTCGTTGTCGATGAGCACCACCTCGTCCTCGGGAATGCGCACCGTGGAGATCGGGCCGGATGGCGGCGACACGATCGCGGCGCCCCCCACAAGTCCGGCGAAGGCACGATCGGTGTCATCGACGTCGTCGTCGAGCTCCTCCTCGTAGGCACGGTCGATCACAGCGATCGAGTCGGTGTCGAGAGGAACGCCCTGGCTTGCCGTGACCGGCGCTGGCTCCTCGAACAGCGTCTCCGCCGAGAACGGACGCCCTTCGTCGGCCTCCGGACGCAAGTCATCGTCGGCGGGGCCCGAGAGCAGGTCATCGAAGCTGAACGCCGGAGGCGGAGGGGCAGCGGCCGGAGGTTCGTCTTCAACTACCTCCGCCTCGATGACCTCCTCGTACTCGGGGATGGGCACGATCGGGATTGGCGGATGCCCCGCCGCCTGCGAGGGCAGCAGGGGCGGGCCGCCCAGAATCGGCGGTTCGACGAGAGGCGGTGGACCGGCATCGACGGGCGGTTCGGGCACGAAGACGGGTTCGGGCTTCGGCTCGGGTTCGAATACGGGACCGGGTTCAATGGCAGGCTCAGGCTCCGGAACAGGTTCTGGTTCCGGCGCGGGTTCCGGTTCGGGCATCGGCGCGGGCAACGGCTCGGGTGCAAGCTCAGGCTCCGGCTCGCTGAGAGTCGAGGCCCAGCCCGCACTCGGCGGCGGAACATCCCATGCCGGAAGCGGTGGAGGCGCGGCGACCACGGGCTCCGCTTCGATCACCGGCTCCAGCACAACAGGCTCGACGGGAACGGTGTCATTGACCCGTGGCGCGTCGTCGGTCTGCGGTACGGGCCATGCAGCAACCGGCTGATCGTCCACGACGAAGCTCTCTGCCACCGAAACCGGCGCAACGTCAACCGCAGGAACGTCAACCGGCGCAACGTCAGCCGGCTGCTCGGTCGGACCCACCGGGATGCCGCGAGCACTCAGCTGCGCTTCGAGCTGCTCGATCGCGCTCAGGGTGCCGCCACCGGTTTCGAGGCCGGCCTGCTCGAGAAGGCTGAGCAGCTCGGGGTCGCGCACGACAGGTTCCGGGGGTCCCTCGGGAAGAACGACGGCCTGGGCAGGATCGGGGGCGGGCAGTGAACTCCACGCCGGTAGCTCCGCGACCGGGCCGGGTTCAGCGGTGGTAGCGTCCTGGGGCGAATCGGCAGGCTCGGGCGCGGCATCCATGGGCTCAGGTGCCGGCTCAGCCGCCGGCGCGGCCTCCGGTACTACCGGAATCGACCCGGACGACAGCCTTCCCAGGTCGGCTGCGAGGGCATTGGCAAGCTCATCATCGTCGTGCTCCGCAGGGAGTTCGGGTGAGGCGGGAACGCTACCCGTGGGCGGGGTGAACGTCGATCGGCGAGGCCCGGCCGTGGCAAATGTGGGATCGAATGAGGTTTCATCGAAAACCTCGTCGTCGCTTGCCATGCAGAAATACTACGGTGACTGGCCCAATGAGCGTGGTTGCCGGGCCGTAGCGAGCACAGTTACTGCACCGAGAATGAGGATCAGTCCGGCCCAGCCGAGCAGTTCCAGGCGCTCACCGACCACCAGAACTGCGAGGATCGTCGCCACAACCGGCTCCAGCAGCGTGATTGTCGTCGCCGTACTACTGCGCAACGTGCGCATGCCCACGCCGAACAACAGGTAGGCCACGAACATGGGTCCGAGTGCGAGGTAGGCGGCGATTCCCACCGTCGTCGCCGACTGCAGAAGTGGTGCTCCGAACACCAGAAGCACGGGGACTAGCGCGATCGCTCCGAGTCCGAACATGCCCCCCATGACCGCACGCGATGGCTGTCCGGTGCCGATGGCGCGACTCGATGCGTAGGTGTAGAGGGCGTAGGCGAGCCCCGCGGCAACTCCCAGGCCGATGCCCAGCAGCGGCGAGGTGCCTTGTGATGCGTCATCCCGATGACTGCCCAGGGCCAGAAGGATCACGCCCACGATCGCAACCGCAGTGCAGAGAGCCCATCGCAGAGTCAGCTTGCGACGCTCGACGATCCACTCCAAGAGCGCCGCGAAGACGGGGCCGGTTCCGAGAGAGACGACGTTGCCGATGGCGACGCCGGCCAGGCTCATGGACGAGTAGAACGCGAGGGGATAGATGAACACGCCCACGGCGCCGATCAGGAGCCATCGACGGCTGGATGATGCCCGTACGGCGGTCAGCGCCGGGCGCGCCGACACGACGAAGAGGAGCAGTCCACCGATCGTCATCGTGCTCGCGCCGACCGCGAGCGGACTCACCGAGTCCGGGAGAAAGCTCGCCGCCGTGCCCGTAGTACCCCACAGCATCGAGGCGAGAATGAGCGCCCACACACCCGACGAACTCGCTGCCGGAATACCCCTCACATCACGAGGCTAGCGGCTCTAATGTGAGTGTCATGCGCGCACGTATCCCTGCCCTGCTTGCCGCCCTCGCCGTGGTCATTCCGCTTGCGGCGTGTTCCTCAGCCCCGCAGCCGAGCGTCGAGCCCGCCACGGCCTCCGGCTCCTGGACGGTGCTCACGTACTCCATCGCCGACACGAACCTCGAGCCGTTCATGATGACCGACCTCGAGGAGCTGGGTGACGTCGGCACCCAGGAGGGGCTGAACGTCGTCGCGCTCGTCGACCGCTCCGCTGAGTACTCGGACGAGCCAGTGCTCGGCCTGGAGCCCTGGTCGGGTGCGAAGTATCTCGAGATCGACCAGAACGAGGCGACCGTGCTCGAGGACATGGGCGACGTCAACACCGGTGACCCCAATGTACTCGCCGACTTCATCGCCCGCGCGATCTACGACTACCCCGCCGACCACTACGCCCTGATCATCTCCGACCATGGCGCATCTTGGCCCGGTGTCGGCGCCGACGGGTCATTCGGCGATGACACTCTCAACCTCGCCGAACTGGATGCCTCGCTCGCCGCGGGGCTGAAGGCGGCGAACCTCGAGAAGTTCGACCTGCTCGGCTTCGATGCCTGCCTGATGGCCACCTACGAGGTCGCCTCCACGCTCCAGGATCGCGCCGAACGACTCGTGGCCTCGCAGGAGCTCGAGCCGGGTCACGGGTGGGACTACCGCGCGCTCGACACCATCGCCGACGACGGCACTGCAACAGTCGACGAGCTCGGCTCGGCGATCATCGACGGTTTCGAGGCGCAGGCGCAGGACGAGGGCACCGACTCGGACATCACCCTCGCCATGGTCGACCTCACCAAGATGGGTGCCGTGGATGCCGCGTTGAAGGCGTTCACCGATGTGCTGGTCGATCGGGCGAGCGCCGTGGGGCCGGTGGTCGGCCGCACCCTCGCGTCGACCCTCGGATTCGGCCAGAGCCCGGACCCGGACCAGGACACGCACATGGCCGACCTTGCCTCGCTCACCTCTGAGATCGGGGTGCAGTTGCTCTTCGCCGCGCCCGCAGCCGACAACGTGACTCGGGCAATCAACGATGCCGTCGTGGATCGTGTCTCCGGCCAGGCGACCAAGGGTGCGACGGGATTGTCGATCTACTTCCCGCCGACCGTCGAGTACTTCGACCAGGACTACCGCGACCTTCCGAACGTCGGCGGGTGGATGGACTTCCTCACCGCGTACTACGCGCAGGGCGCCGACATCACCCAGCAGCCCGACATCAGCGACGCCGACATCACCTTCGGGCCCGATGGCGTGACGATCACCGGAAGCTTCGACATCGCGACCGGCAACAACCTCTCAGAGGCGTACATCAGGTACGGCGTGGTGGAGGACGACGGGTCGATCACCTTCCTCGGCGAGCAGGACGCGACGCTCTTCGACGACGGTACGGGAACCGCCAGTGGAACCTACGGCCTCACCTCCCTGGAGCTGAGCGACGGCACCGACACCGTCAGCGCGTACCTGTCGCTGTTCGGCAACACCGGCGGCGACGTCGTCACGGCGGAGATCCCGCTCGCCTACTACTCCCCCGACGGCTCGACCACCGGCGACCTCGTGCTCTCGGCAACGCTGGACCCCGAGACAGGCGAGATCCTCAGCGCGACGTATTTCGAGTACGACCAGGAGACGGGCACCTACGGCGAGTTCACGCCCGAGCCGGACTGGATCATCGTACCGATCGTGCTCAACGTGCTCGATGACGGCACCGAGGAGTGGCTGCTCACCAGTGATGTCGGCCTGTACGCCGACACCGCCGGTTTGTCGTACGACTCGGTGCCGCTGCCCTCGGGGACTTCGCTCTACCTCGAACTCGTGGTCGTCGACTTCGGCGGTAACTACGACAGCGTGAGCGGCACAGTCACGGTGCCGTGAGCGGCGGTCACAGGCCCGCCCGTCACAGGCCGGCGATGATGAGCAGGATGCCCGTGGCAGCGAGCCACGCCGACCAGGCGATGTAGGCGATCGGAACGACGGCGCCGGCGAGCTTCCAGCCGTTCTTCTCGAACGGTCCCACGAATTCGAGCGAGCACAGTGCCAGGACGGCACCGACGACGATTCCCACGATGCCGATCCACGCAGGCAGCACCGGGGACGACAGCACGGCTGCACCGACGAGAACGCTCCAGGTGCCGGTCAGCAGGTAGCCGAGGTGTTCGCCGACGGCCACCCCCAGGTAGCGGTTGAATGCCTGGAAGACGATATCGATGGCCTCTGCTCGAGCAGGCGACGCCGTCTCCGATTCGCGTGCCAGAAAGGGCACCATGAACGGCCAGCGCACCAGTCCGAGAAACTGCACAGCGGCGGCGAGCACGCCGACGGTCGTGGCGATGGCCAGCAGCGTCGCATCCGCCCCGGCGAGCTGGGCAGACAGCAGCACCGCGACCGGTGCGAAGAGCACGGCCGTCATGGCGAATCCCCACCAGATCACCAGGAGCCGCGAGCCACCGGCACGGAACTTGGCGAGCACCTCCGGCGTCGACTGCCGCAGGATTCCCGGATACTCGAAGACGGCGGAGAGCGCGGCGAAGAAGACGTTGAACAGGATCGGCAGCGCGATCAGCAGGATTCCCGTGGCGATCATCATGCGGACACCTTAGCCATCGCGGCACGCCGGGCGCGCGCGCCCAGCATGAGCCGTAGCGTGAGTCCGGTGGCGAGTGTGACCAGAGCCGCGCCGGAGAGGCCGAAGGTCACGTATCCGCGCTGCTCATCCACGATGACCGCTGCGGTGATGAACCAGGCGACCGCCCACGATGCGGCGACCACGAGCATCCACAGGGCGGCGTTCGCGGCGCCGCGGCGCAGCAGCGCGGCCTGTGCACCGCCGGTGACCGCGCCGGCGACGAGACCGTAGACCACGAGAGCTCCGGCCGAGGTCTGCCCGGCAGTCACAGCGGTGCCGAGACCAGCGCCCAGGGCGAGTCCGGCGGCGGTGGCCGCGATCCAGTAGGCACTCACGGCGGGCCGGAGTGCAAGCCACTGGGCGGTGCCGAGCACCGCCCCGGCCACGAGGCCGGCGAGGGTCGCCGACAGAAAGCCACCCTGGGTGCTGCCCAGTTGCACGGCCGCTAGGCCGCCGAGGGGGAAGGCGACGATGGTGAAGGCCCAGCGAAGCGGGGACATCGGTGCTCCTTTCAGAAAGCGTACGTTGTACATTACGAGGTAGCGTACACTGTACATCATGGATGCGCCAGAGTCAGTTCCCCGCACGCGTCGAGCCCGCGGCTCGCTCACCGAAGCCGAGATCCTCGACGCTGCCGAACGTGTGGCGAGCCAGGGCTGGGACGCGCTCACGATGCGGGCCGTCGCGGCTGAGGTCGCGTCATCCGCGATGGCGCTGTACCGCTACTTCCCCACCAAAGACGACCTCGTGGAGGCGATGCTCGATCGCGTGCTCTGGCGTGTCGCCCTGCCCGAGCCCACGGGCGACTGGCTCGCCGATCTGCGTGCGATCGCTGAGTCGCACAGCCTGACGCTGCTCGAGAACTCCTGGGCAATCGCTCCCCTGTTCAGTCATCCCGACCCCGGACCCGGGGCCAACCGCATCGGTGAGGCGGTCTTCGTCGCCCTCGCCCGAGGCGGAATCGTGGATGCGGATGCGATCGCCGCCTTCAGCGCGCTCCTCGCCCTCAACTACGGCTGGGTCTCATTCGCGTCGGCAGGATCCCCCGCCCTGGGCGTGTACGGCGAGACCGGCAACTACGACCGCGCACTCGGATTACTCCTTGCGGGGATCGCGGCGCGCGCAGTCAGGGGCTAACGTAGGTCGTCGCGGCGGAGGGAGCGTTTCGTGCCGGACAGTGTCGAGCGGCGGGCGTCGGGTCCCCGTGAGGAGCGCGGTGTTCTCCACGCGCGCATCCTGGAGTCCGCCCGCGATTCGTTCGCTGCCCACGGGTGGGCCGGAACCAGTATCCGCGCAGTCGCACGGGGCGCCGGGGTGGACCCAGCCCTCGTTTACCACTACTTCGGGTCCAAAGAGCAGCTGCTCGACGCAGCAACCGAGATGCCCGCTGACTGGGCCGCCGGAATCCGCAACGACTGGACAATGCCGCTCGACCGACTCGGCGAGGCACTGGTACGGGGAACGCTTCGCAACTGGTCAAACGAACGATTCCGCCCGCTTCTGCTCGCGACACTTCAGACCGCCGCCCACGAGCCACGCACGCGCGAGAAGGTCGCGCGGGTCTTCGCCGGAGTCTTGATGGCACCCGCGCTGGAACGACTCGACGCCGACCAGCGGCTTCGGCGCGCAGGACTTGCCGCTACCCAGCTCCTCGGAATCGTCATGATGCGTGAGGTGTGGCGCATCGAACCGATCGCCTCCATGACAGTTGATGAGTTGGCTGCGGCAGTCGGCCCCACCATCCAGCGATACCTCACCGACGACCTCGACTGAACATCCCGTTGCACGGGAGCGCGTGCGTCGGTAGTCTCGGTGGCAAAAGTTTCAGCAGTGCGTGAAACTGGCGTCCTCACGAGAAAACCCGCATGCGCAGAACCCGGCCTCTCCCCTGGTCGCGATGGCTTTCCGCCATCGTGCTCGCTGCTGCGTTCGCGCTACCGGCGGCAGGTCCCGCATCGGCGGCAACGGACTCGACGGACTTCTTCGTGTGGGGGTACAACGCCCACGGGGGGCTCGGGCTCGGCGGCGCAGCGCAGTCGGGACATCCGCTCGCCCTGACGCTCCCGGTAGGCGTCGCAAGCATCGCGGTGGGCGCGGACCACATGTTCGAGCTCGACGAGGACGGGCACCTCTGGGCTTGGGGAGGCAACACGAGTGGGCAGCTCGGCGACGGAACCACGACCGACCGCCGTGATCGGGTTGCGGTCAGCTTCCCGGACGGAACTCGAATCGTTCAGGTCAGCGCGTATCAGGATCATGTCCTCGCGCTCGACACCGACGGCACCGTGTGGTCGTGGGGTCGCGGTCATCGTGGTCAGCTCGGTGACGGAGCCACGTCGGATCGGAGCGCCCCCGCTCAGCTGTCCCTCGGCGTCACTGTGGTGTCGGTGACCGCCGGCCAGGAGCAGAGCTTCGCCGTCACTGCCGACGGAGACGTGCTCGCCTGGGGTGCCAATGATCGGGGCCAGCTCGGTGACGGCACGACGGGCGATCGCTCTGATCCCGTACTCATCGCGCTGCCCGGGTCGCCCACGGTGACGGCCATCGCGGCCGGAACGGCGTTCACCGCGGCTCTCACCAGCGACGGGCGGGTGTTCCTGTGGGGTGCGCAGGAACTCACGGGCACGCCCGGCACCACTGCACCCGTCGAGGTTGGTGACTTCGCGGGCACCCGGATCGTCGCACTTGCTGCGGGCGATTACCACCTACTCGCGCTCGACGACACCGGTGAGGTCTGGGCGTGGGGCGACGACACGTACGGTCAACTCGGTACTCCGGGCAGCAGCTCCAGTACTCCGGCCCGTGTGGATCTCCCGCCCACCGACAGCATTGCCGCCGCCGGCGCATTCTCCCTCGCCCTGCTCTCCGACGGCACAGTGCAATCGTGGGGGCGCAACCGTTTCGGGCAACTCGGGGATGACACGACCACCGACCGCGACGCCCCCGCGCCGGTGACGGCACTCGCCGGTGCGGAGGTCACGTCTGTCGCCGCCGGCCGGGATTCGGTCGCAGTGATGGTGGACCAGGGGCCGCTGGCCACGCTCACGCTGTCCCCATCTAACGCGACCGTCGCACCGGGAGTTCCCCAAAGCTACGAGGTGCGCGGGCGCGACGCCTTCGGCAACGACCTCGGGCTCGTGAGCGACGCGACCCTGGCGATCCAGGGCGGCACCTGCTCGGCGTCGGCGTGCCGCTCGGAAGCGCCGGGACGGCACACCGTGTCTGCGACCTCCGGCTCGGTCGTCGGGGTGGCACTGCTCGTCGTATCGGCGTCGGGCGGTGGCGGCGGGGACAACGGTGGCGGCGACGAACCGGGCGGCATTCTCGGTCTCACGGGACTCAGCGTTGTCGGGCTCGTGGCCGCGATAGTAATCCTGCTCGCATCCGGTCTGCTCGCCGTGGTGCTGGGCCGACGCCCACGGAGGAGGCACTGATGATCGATCGTCGCACCTTCCTGCAGGGGAGCCTCTCGGCCGCAGTCATCGCCGCCCTGGCCGAGGGCGGGGCCTTCGCGGCCCAACCCGGCGCAGCCTTCGGCCCCGCGGCGGTGCGGGCGCTCAACCCTGCCCCGCCCGGCTCGCGCACACCGTACTCGCTCACGACGAGCTCTGTGCTGAGCGAGGACTACTTCATGACGGCCTCGGTGCCGATCGACCCGACGGCGGACTCGGTGGGGCCCTTCGTGAACCTCAATGGAGACGTCGAGGCGCTCGTGGTCTCCGGCGGCATCCTCTCGCACCTTGCGCGAGACAGCACGCAGCCGTCGGGATGGTCGTTCGGGGCGGTTCCCGGCATGCCCGGAAACACGCTGCCCGCCGGAAGCATGGTTGCGGCCGTGTGGGACACCGTCTCATTTCCGCTGCCGGTGCTGATGGCGATCGTGGTACCTCCGCCACAGCCGAACGCTGCCCCGTTCTCCTACGTCGTGAGCTTCGATTCAGTCAACGGCTGGCAGTGTCAGGTCGACACCAGCACTGTCACGTCCGCGTCCGTCGTGTCCCTCCGAGCCATGCATGCCCAGGACGGGTCGGGCTACATCTACGCGGTCGGTGACGACGGGGTGATCAGCGCCTGGGGCGGGGAGATTGCACCCGGCGGGCCGCTCATCACCCAGTTCCAAGGCCAGATCACGGATGCCCTGCTCCTGTACGGCGGACTATCCGCGGCGCCCAACCTGGGTGTGCTAGGACTGAACACCGACGGCAACGCGTACTGGTACCCGTGGAACGGAACCTCCTATGGAGCCGGCGTCAATCAGGGGGCGGCGACCGAGCTCATCTGGGCGGGGTTCGGCTCCACCCCGAACGGTCCCGACTTCGTCTTCCGCTTCGGCTCGATCCTCGAGGGGTTCATCGCCTTCGAATCGGTCCTAGGCGACCTCACCGCCCCCGACGTGCAGGAGGCCGTGGTGTGGAGCGAGGCCGCCCAGCCATCCTTCGCGGTGCTCGCCGAGGGCGCGATCATCATCCTCTCGGGCCTCGACGGGCTTAGCGTCACACCGGGAGTGACGATCGAGACCGGGTTCGCCGCCATGTACGGGATCTCCGATGTCGCCACCCTGCCGACCCTCTTCCTCGTGGACAGTGCGTTCGGCCTGCTCAGCGTGCTCACCAAGGATGCTGCGACGTCGGCTTGGTCGCTCACTCCCGTGATGCTGCCGAGCAGCGAGGCACTGGACATCACGAACTGGCGCACTCAGCTCACGGTGCTCGACGTCAACGGGGCACCTGTCTCCGGGGTCGAGGTGTCAGTGTCCGCCGACAGCACCGTCGGCGTCTGGCAGGCCAGCGGCAACGTCGTCCTCGGCCCCACGACTCCGCAGACCTTCACCACTGACCAGCACGGCATGGTCACGCTGGCCCTGGCCGCACTCGACCTGCAGCCGCCCGCGATCACCGCGCAGGTCAGCGGCGGCAGCGCGACCTCCTACACGCCGGGTGCCGACGTTCACGCGTTCCTCGGAGGCACTGCGCCTCTGAACGGGATGCCCGCGATCACTCCTACCGACCCCTCGGCACTGCTCGGCAACGGTCCCGACGGCCAACCCCTGACCAACCTCAGCGGTACAGCACCGGCTGCCGCCGTCGCGAGCGCGTTGAACCAGACCATGGTCGCTGCCAATGGCCCTCCGCCCCAGACGGGCGACATCCAGTCGTACAAGCTCGACCTGACGGGAGCCGATCCCGTCTACTCGTCGTCCCAGGATCCGAACTCGCCCTCGACGGCACCCGACGTCGTCTATCTCACCCCCACCGGCAGCGCGGGCGCGTGGTGGGACAAGGTCAAGGCCGACTTCCACTCAGTGGAGCACGCGATCCGCAAGGACGTGATCGCCGTCGAGCAGTACACCGCGAAGTGGGTCGCGGCGACCGAGAACGCCGCTGCGGCCTGGGTGATCACCCTCGGTGTCGCGGTCACCGACGACCTCAAGGACATCGCGGTCTTCGTCATCGATTCGCTGGAGAGCGCGATCACGGCGATCCACGGAGTGTTCAATGCCATCGCCCTCGATGTCGATCGCGCCATCCAGTGGCTGCGGATGGCGCTGTCCGACCTGTTCCAGGAGGTCGAGAGCAACACGCAGGTGCTCCTCGGCTGGCTGGGCCAGCTGCCGGCGACGCTGGCTGGGCTGCTTCCGCACATCCCGGATCTCACCAACGGATACTTCATCGCCAAGGAATCCGACATCACCAACCGGCTGGATTCGGTGTTCACGACGACCCAGGGCAGCGGATGGACGCTCGACAACGTCTCGGGCTCATCCACCGGCGAACTCGGGGCTTTCGATCCGGCATCGATCCTCACCGACGTGCGCCATAACTGGCTCCTCGACAAGATCGTGCACGCCTTCGACGAGGCACTGCAACCGGGGGGCACGGATGCCGCGCTCGGGTCGGTGGCGTCCGATCTCATCGACGCCGTGACCGCGCTCGTCACGCTCATCGGCGAGATCGCTGACGACATCGCCAACACCATCTACGGCGCACTCTCGAACGCCTCGGACCTCAAGACCATGGGCATGTCGATCCTCGTCGAGATGCTGGAGAAGATCACCGCCAATGTGCTGACCTTCGCCGACACCGTGATCGCCAAGCTGCTCGACGCCGTGAATGCGGCCATCACGAGCTTCGCGAACGTGCTGACGACGCCGGTGCCCGGACTCACCCTGCTGGCGGCGGTCCTGAGCAAGTTCGGCGTGCACGTGGACACCTCCGCCGGGCACGTCTACGGCCTGATGATGATGTTCCCGGCGACCCTCGCCCACCGGTTGGCCGAGGACGGCGCGCCCCTCTTCCCCAGTTCCGATTCGGCGAGCGCGGCCTCCGTCGATTGGGCCAAGGCACTCGGCTACATGCACGGCACCGCACGGATGCTCCAGGGCCTGTCGGATGTCGTCGCCGATGTCTGGGTTCTCTCCGATGGCGAACTCGATACGCGCCCCTTGAAGTGGACCGCCCTCGCCGACGCAATCTGGGGTGCGGCTCTGCAGACGGTCGTCTGGCCGGGGGCGAAGAATCCGGATGGCACGACCGCGGCACCGTTCAGCACATCCATGGCCGACCCGACGGTAGGCAACCTGGGTATTTGGAAGTATTCCCTGGGCTTCCTCGGGCCGCTGCTGGGCACGGTGTTCACCCTGGGCGCGTGGAACGGCGCGAAGTCCTACTCGTCGTGGGCGCCCTACCTCGTGGCAGGCAACTACGCTGCGGCCTTCGGCCTGGGCCTCGCCGCAGAGATCGAGAAGGATGCCTCGGTCACCACGGCCATCATCAGCGCGCTCGAGGTTCTCCCGCGAGTCGTGGCGCCCTTGGCGACGCTCGCCCTCAACGAGGACAACGACGGAGCGGCGCTCATCATCAAGATCATCACCGACGCGATGGAGACGATCGCCGGCGCCGCGATTGTCGGAGAAGCGATCGTCGCACCGTGAACGGTTCAGCCCTCGCTTCCGTGCTGCGACAGGCGGGCGTCAGCCGCGTCCTGCAGCCCGGGGACTCCGGCGCCGACGCAACCCTAGGGGTCTTCGACACGTCGATCGTATTCACGCCTGATGCGATAGTCGCGGCATCCAGCATCGCTGACGTCGAAGCGACTGTCACCGCCGCGCAGCGCGAGAGCGTGCCGCTGCTCGCCGTCGGAACCGGTCACGGGCTGCTAGGCAACGTCTCGGAAGGGATCGTGCTGGCGACCCGAGAGCTCGCGTCGGTCACCGTCGACGTAGATGCCCGTACGGCACGAGTGACGGCCGGGGCCACCTGGACCGACGTGCTCGATGCCACCACACCGCACGGCCTCGCGGGCCTGTGCGGCTCGGCGCCCGGGGTCGGGGTCATCTCGTACCTGCTCGGCGGAGGGCTGGGCCCCATCGCACGCGAGTACGGTTTCTCGGCCGATCACGTGCGATCGCTGGAGGTCGTGACACCGGCACACGGCGCACTGACGGTGTCCGCCGAGCAGCATCCCGAGCTGTTCTGGGCGCTGCGGGGTGGCAAGTCCGGACTGGGAATCGTGGTCGCAGTCACGATCGACCTGCTGCCGATCACCACCTTGTACGGGGGTGGACTCTACTTCGCGGCCGAGATCGTGCACGACGTTCTGCACGCTGTCGTGGATTGGGCGCCGGGCCTGCCGGAGGCCTCGACCGCGTCCATTGCCCTCCTGCGCCTTCCGCCGGCGCCGAGCCTGCCTGAGCAGCTCAGGGGAAGATCGGTCGCGCATGTGCGATACGCGTCGACTCAGGATGCTGCGGCGGCCGAGGCCGAACTCGCACCCATCCGACGAATCGCGACACCACTCGTCGACACCACTCGGTCGCTGCCATACAGCGAGATCGGCACCATTCACGGCGACCCCAGCACTCCGATGCCGGTCATGAGCGGCGGTCTGGCGCTGCAACCCCTCGCGGCCGCGCACGTCGATGCGCTCCTCGACGCTGTCGGTCCCGACCGGGACATCCCTCTGTCCGCTATCGAACTGCGCGCTCTTGGCGGCGCGCTGGCCCGGCCGGCAGCGGAGCCGAACGCCGTCGGCGGGCGTGATGCCGCGTGGAACCTGTTCGTGTCTGCGGAGCCCCACGGAGGCACCGACCCTGACGACCGCCGAGCATCCGTGCGCACGGCGATCGGCGCCATGTCTGACGTGCGTGGCCCGGTGAATCTCGTCAACTTCGTCGGCAAGGCGAACGACAATGCCGAGGTGGATGCCTGCTGGTCTTCCGATCAGGCACGCAGATTGGGGACGGTGCGGGAATCCGCCGACCCTCTGGGAATCCTCAGCTAGAGGAACAGAGCGACAAGAAGTGCGCCGAAGATCAGCACAAAGATCGCGGGCGTGACGAATTTCACAATCCATAACCAGCGAGCGGACGCAGCGATTCTGCCTCCGACGACCGATGCCTCGGCGCTGCTGAGCTCGCGTCCCGCCGCTTGCGCTTCGCTCGCCGCTGAGTACTGGGCGACAGCGCCGAGCACACCCGACGCCAGAAGGATTCCCGCTGCGGCGAAGCGTACCGCGAGATCGGCATCGGCCAGCCCGAGAATCATCAGCAGTATCGAGAACCCGAGCAGCGCGGTCGGAGCGAGCTGCGAGAGGATCAGGTCGCGGCGAGCGCGATTCCAGACCGCGATGAGTTCTGTCTCCGACACGATCGTCCCTCCCCGTCCCGTGGGCCCTACCGGGCTCGAACCGATGACATCCACGGTGGAATAGAGCAGGTTGACATCCCCGGCGAGCACCTCGCGCCGGTCACCCCGATCCGAAAGGCAGTCGCATGATCGACACCGTTGTCCTCGATGGCATCACCTACAACCGCGCCCCTGAGTACGACCCGATGGTGGCCTACGCCGAGACCGCCGACGACGGGGTGGTCTTCATCTGCGCGCCCGACTGCGAAGCGATCTTTGTGGACGGACTCGCCTACGTGCCCCCGCCCGGCGACGACGACTGAATCGATCGAGTGGGCGGTGGCACTAACACTTCCTCACGAATCGGACGTTGACAATTCCCCAGAACTCGGCATGTCGCCCCGCCTCCTAGGAATGGCAAGCTCCCCGGCATGAACAATCCTCGCCCCACCAGCATGAGCACAACCGGTGATGTGCGCTATACGAACATCACCCCGATCACGGCCCTGTCCGAAACGAGAGCGCGCGGGTTAGCCTCACCTCCCCACGACGGAGGATCAATGACGACCCACGCGCTCGACGGCTTCGCCACGCACCAAAGAGGCCAAGGCTTGGCTGTGACCACGATCCGGAACCGAGCCAGCATCCTCCGCACCCTCGAGCGGACCATCGAAGTTCCCCTGCTCGAGATGAACGTGACGCACCTGCGCAGCTACCTCGGACGCGAGAGCGACCGGCCCGCTGGCATCAGCGCGGGCACGAGGCGCACCGAGCGCGGCGCAATGGTCGCGTTCTACACCTTCGCCCACGAGGAAGGCTGGTGCCCGGAGAACCCCACACAGCGGCTCGCCGCCGTCAGCGCCCCCAAGGGCGAACCGCGCCCCTTCACCATCGAACAGGTCGACGCGATGCTCAACTCCGGCGCCTACCGACGCACCCGCGCCATGATCCTCCTCGGCTACTACCAGGGCTTTCGCGTCTCCCAGATCGCACGCGTCCACGGCCACGACATCGACGTCGACAGTGGCATCATCCGCACCATCGGCAAAGGCTCCAAGCACGGGCTGCTGCCCCTGCACCCCGTCATCGCAGCACTAGCCGCCACCATGCCCCGCGACGGCTACTGGTTCCCCGCCCGGTCAGGACGCACCGGCCACGTCTCCGGCGCAGCAGTCACCAACCTCATCACGAATGCGAAGTACCGCGCCGGCATCACCGACCCGAAGCTCACGCCGCACTCCCTCCGCCACGGCTTCGCCACCGACCTCGTCGAGGGCGGAGTCGACATCATCGTCGTGCAGAAGCTACTCATGCACGAGTCCCTCGCCACCACGCAGATCTACAGCGGGGTGAGCGAGCGACGCAAACGGGAGGGCATCCGCACCCTGCCCGAGCGCGACCTGGTGCCCCACTCCGGACGCGGACTCGCAGCCTGATGCTCGCGCCCGACCACTACCCGCCGCTACGATGAGCGAAACTCCCGATCTGGAAGGAACCCGAGCAATGGGCGACGGTCTGAACGTCAAGAACGAGGTCACCTACGTCCGCCAGCAGAAGGGGCACAGCATCATCCTGCACCTGCTCCTCGGCGTGTTCGTGCTCTGGATCAACGTCATCTTCATCTCAGCCTCGAAGAACCACTACTGGCACGCGTAGCGCGCGACGCGTTGCGTCTACCGGCGAGCACGACGCGTCGCTCGAGCGCAGCCCGACGCGTCGCGTAGCGCCGGCCCTCCGATACGCGTCGATCTTGGCCGTGAGCGACGGATGTCGGGCCCGCGGGGTACGATCCTGAGAAGCCTCCGGCGAGCTCACGAACCTGAGCGTCCGGAGGCCCCCCAGAACTCGCGCGAGGCCGGTCGCCCATCCAGAGGAGACCGGATGCCCCGCCGCGGCCCCTACGATGCCCCTCGCCCCGCCGATCGAACCCTGCGCGTCTGGTCGAACGGAAGCGACCTCACCGACCAGGATCCTCGCTCGTGGCCGTGGCCATACTCCGACTGGTACGCGCGCGGGTGGCGGCCCCTCGAGGGACCGAACTCGGCAGGCGCACTCCCCGGCGGTCGCCCACCCGCCGGCCTCCACGGCACCCACGACTTCACCGGGTAACGACGAATCGCGCCCCGCGCTCCTTCGTTGAGGAGCGCGGGGCGCAATGTGATTCTGACTAGCGGGAGGGCGGTGCCTCCGTGCTGGTCGACGCGATGTGATCGGTGAAGAGCTTCTGAGTGATCAGCGAGGCCGCCTTCGCTTCCCTCGCGGTCCGTGCGGCCGCTTTCGCCGTACGCTCGACGCGCTTGAGGGCCTCGGCGGTCTCCGCGGTCTGCCGCGCGGTCGTCTGGGCTGCATCCTTGACCGTCGACCCGCCATTGTTCGTGAGCTGGCCCCGGATGTACGTGATGTCGTCCTGAAGGGTGAGGAGCTGATCGACCGTCTTTATGGCCCGCTGCACCCAACTCGCCACGGCCTTCACCTTCGCCCAGCCCTTGAGCTTCACCCAGAGGAACAGCAGCACCAACACAAGAGCGGTCCACCCCATCGGCGCGAGCCAAGGCGATGCAGTGACAAGCCACTGCCAGAGCCCCTCGAGCGCGAGAACCCAGTCGAGTTCGAGCATGCTCAGCGCTTCCTTGCCTTGCGCTTCGGCGTGGTCTTCGTGTTCGCCCGGGCGAGCGCCGCCCACGACTTCGACAGCGACCCGTAGACCGCGACGATCACGATCATCCAGATGGGGAAGGTGATCGTCGAGTCGACCGCCGACGCTGCCGCCCACCCCATCACCGTCGCGTCGAGCACCATGCCGATGAGGAACGCGGTCAGGTAGATCGGGGCGCGGAGCCAGAGAGGCACCACGACATCGTCAGGCAGCTCCGGGAGCTTCACTGTGGGTCTGCGGGTAGTCGGCACGGGAGTCTCCTTCGGTGGTTCGGCTGGGGTGGGCACATCAGGGATGGTGGGGATCGGCTGGTCGACCTCGGGTGCCACGACCTTGCCGGGCGCGAAGAGCTCGTCGAGCGACAGGGGCGAGTAGTTCGCATCGACACGGATGCCGCCGATGACCGTGCTCGAGGTGAACTGGTGCACGTCCCAACGCGGGATGGATCCGCGCAGGTCCGGCTCGTGGTCGGGGCGGAACTCGGTCGGGCCATCCCCGTAGGCTGCCCACCAGTAGCGGATGCCGAGGGCCTCGAGCTTCGGCCATGACCCGCCGGCGCGGTAGGCCGACGCGTTCGCGTAATGCCAGACGCGAGATGCGGGGATGCCGGTGAGGCGGATGACCTCGGCGAGGAACTCGGTCGCGCTCAGGTCGCCCCACTGCACCCCGTTGTCGTCGAGAGGCTCATTGTCGAGGGCCAGCACGTCGGCATGCACGTCGAAGTTGTGCAGGCTGCCCACGAAGAACCGCGCCTGCTCCTTCGGGGTCTGGTTCTTGCCGGGCACGTAGTAGTGACCGATACGCAGACCCGCTGCACGTGCGGCGTCAACCTCCGCGGCGTACGCCGGGGCGACGTACTGCGGCTCAACGTTCAGACCGCCGGCCTTGACGATCGCGAACTTGATCTGCTCGGCCACGGCAGCGTCGAAATCGATGGCGCGCTGAGGCGTTGCCACGTCGAGCCCGAGGGTGCCGGTCAACGGTGCGGGGCCCGGTGTCGGTGGGGTCGGTGTCGTCGACTTCTGCGCTGCGACCCACGCGACGACGTACGCGGAGGTGATCGGGCCGGGCTGACCGTCGAGCACCACGTCAGCGCCCACACTCTGCGCCAGGCGCTCGAGCGCGGTGCCGTAGAGAGGCCCGGGCACACCATCGACCTCGTAGTCGGACTCGAGGTAGCCGAGATCCTTCAGGAGCTGCTGCGTGAAGGAAACCGACAGGTGCCCGAATACCCCATCGACGAGCCCGGTGTACAGGCCGAGGTCTGCACCATACTGCTGAAGCGCCCGCTGCGCTTCGCTGCTGAGCCCGTAGGCGTAGTCGATCGCAGCGTCCGCGCCGACCATCGCCCACTCGTTCTGACGGTTGCCGTCCGGGTCGAGCAGGTGGCGGTGCAGGTGCGGGGCGACGCCTCCCGTGTTGCCGGTGTAGGCGATCACGTCGCCCTGGTTGAAGTGCTGGTAATCCTCGCCGACGTAGCTGTCGAGGTGCGAGAACACGGTCGACCATCCCGGATTCGAGTCGTGGATGAACCGCATTGAGTTCCCGGCGCTGCCATCGTTCGGGCGACGGTCGACCACACCGTCGCAGGGGGCGAGCACCGGGGTGCCGATCGAGGCCACACAGTCGACACCCCCACGGGCGCCGCCGGTCCGGTCGAGGTGGTGCTGCCAAGAGACGAACGGATCGCGGTCGTCGTCGAGGATGACGGTCGTCGGTCCGTTCAGAACGTAGCCGGAGAGTGCCATGATGCTCCTTCGCGCAGTTAGCTCGCGCCTAGTGCGCGGGCCTCGTCCTCGGTCAGTCCCAGCTCGGTGAGCTTGGTGATCGCGCGCGAGCGCGCGAGTTCTGCTTCGGTCCGCTCAGCGAGGAGCGCGTCCAGCGGCCCCTCGGAAACCACGGGCACCTGCGGTGAGCGATCAAGGAAAACCGGAACAACGGAATCCTCGGGGGTCACATCAATCGGCTTGGTCATCCGAGCTTCACCACCTTGAGCGTTCCGGTGTAAGTACCGGCCGAGCAGATCAGCGAAATGCCTGTTCGAGCGCCGGAGGGGGTGTTGCCACCCTCGGTCCACAGGTAGCGATCTCCGGCAGCCGCGGCGAAAGAGTCCATCTTGTAGAACGTCGCTGTCGACTTGCCGGGCCCGAACAGCAGGAGCGACCCCTTGACGTTCGCGCTCCCGACTGAGGTGGGAATGAGGAAGCCAAACGAGTTCGCACTGGTCGACGAAGACCGTGCGGGGCCAGCGCTCAGCGATGACTGCAATCCGACGTAGACATGACTGCTCGTCGAGATATCAGAACCACCTGACCGCTGCCGGAACGTGACGATGCTGCTCGTGGAGGTGTCGCCGTCAGCGATGAGTTGGTAGATCTCCGACCCAAGACCATCGAAGATGTCGTTCAGCGAAACGCTTGAGCACCCGGTCGCGGTGACCGTCCCGTCCGCCGCTACCGAGGCGGACCCCGACCCGACAACTACGGTCGACGGGATCTGCCCCTGCTGCGATTTCTTGAAAAGGTTGTCGATCTCGGACTCGGTGTAGTAGCGCGAGTCGAGCTGCCCAGCGTTGAGCTGGGTCTTCGTGTAGAAGGCCGTGTCGACCTGCGCTCGCGTGTAGAACGACGACCCTGCGCTGCCGTGGATGAGGATTCGCGTACCCGACAGCTCGACTCGCACCCGGTCGTTCACCGCGAGCGTAGCGACATCAACCAGGGACTCCGGGGCGAACAGGAGCGCCGCTGCATCCCCGTCGATCTTCACCCTCAGCGGACCGATCTGCGTGACGGTGGCCCAGAGGAACTCGCTCACAGGTCAACCACCTCCTGCAAGGTGGTCTCCATCAGGCCCAACGGGTTAGCCTCGAGCTTGATCTGCATGGCGACGTGCCTCCGCTCGATCCCTGCGGCTGCGTTCTCGAAGGTGAGCACCTCGAGGGGCCTGAGTGGGATCGGCAAGTGCTTGACCTTCACCGCTGCCTGCACGGCAGATGCGGCGATCAGTGACTGCTTCGCCTTCGCAGCGAGGAACGCCAACGTCGCCGTGTTGTCGCCGGCTGGGCACTCGACGTTTGGCACCGTCACACTGATCCACCTATTGCCGCGTGCGGCATAGGAATACGGCGAACTTGGATCCGTGTTGGTTGCCGAGTTGCTCAGCGCAGCCGCGGCACCAGTTGCCGCCTGCACCGCAATGACCTTGTTCGGAACCTTGTAGTTATCCCGATCACGGGTCCAGTCGGGCGAGTAGATCGAGGTCGGTCCGTCGACCAGCTCTCGGGTCAGCCCCGCGAGCAGCTCGTACTGGATGCTGCGCTTGGCTGGCACTACGTAGGGCGTGGCCCGGAAGTTGCCGAGGCCGTCGACCCACAGCGAGTTGTAGTTGAGCGCGCGAAGCAGGTCGTTGACGATCTGAAGCTTCGAGGTGCCCGCCAGCCAGACCATCGGAGCCGCGAGAGTGGAGGTCACTGCCGCGTCGACCGCGATCGACTCACCGGCCGACGCGATCACCGTGGCCACAGCCGACAGGATCGGCGTAGCGGTGTCAACGGTGTAGGTCTGGTCGACCAGATCCTGATCCAAGACCGTCGCCTTGTCGAGCAACCCGATGCTGAACACGCGCCCCGCATCGCTCCACTCCTCGGGCGCTGTAGAGACCAGGAACATGCCCCAATAGATGTCAGGCAATCCTTCGATCGAGAGCACCGGACGCAGGCGTACGGAGGTCAGATTCAGTGCGCCAATCCGCAGCATGCCCGCCTGCGCGGCGGCGAGGTCACTCACCTTGAGCATCCCGCTGCCCTTGACCGCCTGAGTTGCCGACCATGACAGCGACGCGGTTGTCTCGATCACGCCATCGAGATTCCCGGCGAGGGAATCGACCCCGCTGGCGTGAGTGAAGACTTCCCACCGATACGACGTTGTGCGAGAACCCGACAGGATGTCGCCCGTGCTCAACGCCCGGACCGGCACAACTCCGCCGGGCAGTGTCACGGCCACTAGGAGCTCTCCCGCACCTTGAACTGGAACGCGCTCTTGAGGCCGCTCGGGCTGTCCACCTCTCCCGAGAGGACTCCGAACATGCGTCGCCCGCTGGGGTCTCTGTAGCAGACCACCCCGGCGGTGAGGATGAACTCCTCGACCTCCTGCGGAGTGGATCCGCACTCGGGTGCGAGGTCGACGGTCCCGGAGACCACCAGATCCCCGTTGGTCCCAAACAGAGCGATCGGGCGCCTGCGCCCTGCTGCGGCGAACAGCGTCGAGTTGCGCGACGGGGCGGCCGACACGTGAAGGTTCGCGAAGAACTTCACGATGGTCGAGAACCCAGCCCCGGTCGACAGGAATGCCCACTGTCCCTCCTCGACCGTCAGGCTCTCGCTCACGACGGTGGTTGCACCATCCACGGACTTCGTCGTGACCCGGTACAGGTTCACCCCGTGGATCGTGGGCGTCGTGTCGAGAATCGTCAGGGACGAGGCCGAGGGGTAGTTCGAGACGACGTTCTCAGAGACCCCGTCGATCACCCGGTCGATCGTGACGCTCGTGGCCGCGACCAGCCCGCCGCCAGCGCCCGGGATCGTGAGGTCGACCTGGACGATGCCAGAGTCGGACAGGTAGCTGATTGCGACGACTGCTGCGACGGGCTCGGTGTAGTCCACCGAGAAGGAGGAGGTGACCTGCGATGAGGTGATCCCGTTGGAGTCAGTGACCGTCGCCTTCACGACGTAGCTTGTACCGTCGGCGAGCCGGGTGGCCAGCAACGTGCCGCCGAGCGTGTTCGACACGACCTGCTCGAGCAACGTGGACCCGCCGGCGGCGTAGAGACCGATCGTGGCCGATACGAACGTGGCCGCCTCAGCCTGTGAGAACCCCAGCGCGACAGTGAGAGTTGCCTGTGTGAACGTGCTCGAGTTCGCCGGCGTGGGGATCGTCACCACGGGCTTCGTCTTGAAGGTGACCGTTACCGAGTCCGACCACGGGGAGTATGAGGCATCCCCATCGGAGCCGGAGTCGTAGTCGCCCTTCGTTCGCACCTGGAAGGTCACGGCCACGTTGGCCGCCCACGTGGATCCTGCGAAGTCGAGATACTGGTTCGCTGAGGCGGTCTTCGCTCCGGTCGTCCACGTCGACCCGCCATCGGTCGAGTAGCGCACCTGCCGCTTCGTCTGCGCTGTGGTGTCGACGGGGTTGTGCGCCCACGGGAACCGGAACGTCGCTGCCTTGTCCTGGAAGGGTGCCAGCGCAGGGATCGTCGGCTTGTTCGGCGCGGTGAGCAACTGCACCGAGTTCGACACGACCGCGGCCGAGGTCAGCGTCGCGACGTTGGTGTTCTTCGCCGAGACGCGGTAGCGGTGGAGCTGCGCTGCGTTCGGGGCGGCATGCGTGTAGGTGGAGGTGCCCGCGAGAACGCTCGAGGTCAGCGTCGACCATGCAGACCACGTCGCACCACCGTCGGTCGAGTACCCGTGCTCGACGACATGCGTGTGCTCGGTGAAGGCGACGTTCGGCGTCCACCCGATGACGATGTCGCTGCCGACCTTCGTCGCGGTCACACCCGTCGGAGCGGCAGGAGTAGTGAAGAGTGGGGCAGAGTCCGCCGACCACGCGGAGTCCCCGGCCGCGTTCGTGGCCTTGACCCCGTAGATGATCTTCTGGTTCGCTGCGCACGACAGGTTCGCCGACGCCGCGGCAGCGATCGTGACAACGTCCGCCCATGCACCACCGTTGACCTTCTGACGGATCGTATTGGTGACTGGCTGACCGTTGGTGGCCGACGTGTGCGACCACGCGACAGTGTCCGACGTGTCCGAGATTCGAGTCGCAGTGACTGCCGACGGCGTGCCGGGAACCACCTTGAGGGTCGACAGCGCCGGAGACTCCGAGACGCTCGACGGGCCGCCAGCGCTCGAGGTGCCCGTGCTGTCGATGTTCCCCTGCACGTAGATGCCCGCCGGCACCGTGCCGTCCGGGTTCGAGTAGACCCGTGTGGTGCCCGAAGCGATGAGGGTGGACTGGTTGCCCCCGGAACGCCAGTCGAACGTGAACGTCCCGCTCCACACCGTGCCGACCGTGCCGACGACGACGCTCGCCCCGACTCCGCTCAAGTCGTAGGCGAGGTTCGGTCCACCGTTCTCGATGAGGTACACCGCCCACGCGATGTCCCAATACTTGCCCGCCGCGTTCGGCGTGACCGAAGTAGTTACCCTCAGAATGCCGTAGGTGCCGGTGCTCGCGTCCGTCATGTGACCGTCCCACCCGTCCTCAACAGAAGTCGAATCACTGCCTCGAGCATCGCCACCAGCCGATCGAGCGAGCTGGGCGACAGGTCAACCTCGCGCCGCGACTCGCGGTCCGACTGAGCCGCCTGACCCGACAACGTCGCGGAGAGGGCCGCGTCGGCGAGCGACACCTGCGCGGTCCGCGCCAGCTCTGCTGCTGCCGCCGCAACATCGGGGGCAGAGTCGGAGAGGCCCAACGCCATACCGGCACCGAGCTGCGCGCCCACCTCGTCGCGCCACACTTGCGACGGGGAGTGGATGCCGAAGATGCTCTTCACCCAACCGGTGATCTGCTGCCCAAGACCGGTGATCTGCGACCAGAGCCACCCGCCGAGGTCGGAGATGCCCTGCCACAGCCCGCGAAGCAACTGCCCACCTGCGTCGGCGAGCGAGCGGATCATCTTCGGGTCCGTGAATGCGCCCACGATGCCGCCCACGATCAGCGGGATCGCCTTGATGATCTCGAGGATGATCGTCGGCGTGTTCTCCACCAGAGCGACCAGCAGCCGGATCCCAGCCTCGATGAGCTTCGGGATGGCACCGATCACGGCCGTGATGATGCCGGTGATGATCTTCGGGATCGCATCGACGATGCCCAGGATGATGTCGGGCAGAGCGCCGACCAGCGCGAGGAACAGCTCGAGGCCCGCATCGATGAGCATCGGGATGCTGTCGATCAAGAACGTGATGATGCCGAGGATGATCGCCGGCAGCGATGCGATGAGGCCCGGCAGAGCCGTGATGAGACCCTGGGCGAGGCCGAGAATGATGGCGAGACCCGCCTGCAACAGCGCGGTGAGCGTGTCGCTCGACAGGAGCGTGGTGAGGCTACTCACGATCGCAGCGACCACCTGCGGGATCAACGTCGGCAGCCCCGCGGTGATGCCGTTCACAAGGGCAAGGAGCACTTCGATGCCGACCTCGATGAGCGACGGAAGCTCGGCCAAGAGTCCGCCGACGAGGGCGAGGAGGATGGGCACTGCCGACTTGACCAGATCGGGCAGGGCATAGATGATGCCCGAGACGAGGGTGAGCACGAGCTGTGCTGCTACCGACAGCAGAGACGGGAGCAGGGACACCAGCGACGCGACGATCGCGCCGACCGCCGACCCGAGTGCGGGAGCGACTGCTGTGATCACGGTGCCGAGGTTGCCGACCACGGACTCGACAGCAGTGCCGAGCACGCCCACCCCGGCTGTGAGTCCCTGCGCGGCATCCGTCACGGCGGCCTGAGCTCCCGGCGCGCCGGTGATCAAGTCCATCAGCCCGGAGAGCATCGGGTTGAGACCGTTCTGAAGCACCCCCACGAGGGCGGGCTGAAGATCCGCGGTCATCGCCCCAGAGAGCTGCGCGATGCCATCCTGCGTGTTCGACCACGCGCCCGTGAGGGTCTGCGAGGCGAGCTGCATCGTGTTGTAGAACTGACCGCCCGCCGAGGTGGCGTCGATCATCGCCTGCCGCACCTCCTCGAAGGAGATGCCGCCGGCCGCCATGCGGGCACGGAGGTCTGTCATCGACTCGCCCGTGCGCGCCGCGATCTGGTTGAGGGGGTTGAAGCCCTGGTTGATCATTTGGAGCAGGTCTTGCCCCATCAGGTGCCCGTTGGACTGCACCTGCCCGTAGACGAGAGCGAGCCCGCTGAACTTCTCGGTGTTGCCCTGCGCGATGTCGCCGAGCATCTGAAGATCCGGGAGCAGGTCGGCAGAGCTCGCCCCGAAGGCGAGCAGGGTCTGTGAGGCGCCGGCTACGTCGGTCAGCTCGAAGGGGGTGTTCTTCGCGAACGTGGTCAGCTCGGCGAGCTTGTCCTTTGCGGCCTCCGCAGAACCGAGCAACGGCGTGAATGCCGCCGTGTAGTTCTCCATCGCCGAGTTGAACTCGACCCCGTTGGCCACGAGCGACCCGACACCGATGCCGATGATCGCCGCGGCACCGATGACCGCTGCGGCACCGATCGTGAACGCGCGACCGAACCCGGCACCAATCCGCGACCCGACCGTCGCAGTCTCACCCGAGATCTGCTTGTCGAGGTCGCGGCCGAACCCCGACGCGTCGGGGGCGACAGTGACCCAAGAGGAACCGGCCTCGCTCATGTCGCCCCCGTCCGCTCACTCGAGTTGCCCGTCGCGGGCGCGTTGCAGGATGGACAGGACTTGCTCGCGCGAGCGGCCCTGCGTGTTGCCGAACTTCTCCGCCTTCGCGACCTTCCACGGACGGATCGGGTGCGGCTTCGGGCGCGAGCCCTTTTTCGAGTTGACGGCGAGCGTCAGGTCGAAGATGTCGGCGAGCAGCACCGTCGGCAGATCGATCGGTCGCGGCCAGCCGTTCAGCGATGCGCAGATCCGCGAGGACGTGTCGCCGGCGAGCACCGAGACGAGGCGAATCGCTTCGCCCCACTCGATGCCGCCACCGATCGCCGTCAGGGGTTGCTGGAACCGTTCCCGGAAGTCGTACTCGAGGGCGCCTCGGTGCTCGCGGATGAGCTTGCCGAGGCCGAGGATTCCCCCAGCGACGCTCCGGTGAGCATGTTGTACTCGCGCATCCACGACCGCACCATGTCCTGGAAGTCGTTGACGTCCATCTCGCGCATGCTCGGGACTTCGTGGGGTGCGATCATCGCGAGGAGCTGCTGCATCGTCTCGTTCGTCGACAGGGCAGTCGCCTCCCCGACCTCGAGGAGCTTCCCGAGCTTGATACGCAGGGGGATCCGAACATCCGGGATCTCGTCGTCACCCTCGAACTGCTCAGGGTGCCAGATCAGGTAACGGCCGTCGATGTCGAAGTCGCGACCGTGGATGGACTTCTTGGTGGGCATGCGTGTGTTTCCTTTCCGCAGTGGCCGCAGGATCAGGGAGGGTGGAACCCACGGGGAGCGCTGCGGCTCGCCCCCCGTGGGTCGCTAGCGCGCTACGACTTCAGCGCGGTCATCCAGACCTTCGCCTGACCGGCGAGGGTCGCGTCGTACTCGAGGTCGAGGGTCGCCTGGTACCCGATCTCGTCGGTGTTCGTGAGCTTGATCTCACCGATGCTGGTGATGATCGCCTTCGGGGCGTACACCCGGACGAGGCTGCTCCCATCGACGACGTCGAGGACGCAGGGCACGTGCTCGCGCAGCGCGGTGGTGTTGATCACGAACGAGCCCTCGGTCGAGGTCTGCGTGATCGTCACCCCGAACACGAACTCGATCACGTGCAGCTTCGTCTCGATGAAGGTGAGGGTGAGCTGCGGCACGTCATCCGGCGGGGTGTGGATCTTGCGAACGGTTGCCCCGTTCTGCCACGCCTTCAGGGGGGTGCTGTCGCCCAGACCGGGCATCTTGAGGGAAACGCCGTCGTCGGAGACGTAGCCCATCTCCTCGCCCCATGAGGACAAGGACGAGGCGGTGCCCGTCGGTGCGGTCGCGGTGCCGTCGGTGTCGGCGTAGAAGGCGCCGGTGGTGGCCACCAGCACGTTGTCAGCATTCAGGGTCATCAGGCCCGTCCTTTCGGTGGTGTGTTTTCAGCGCGGGAGTGCGCCTGTTGGATTCGCACCCACCGCAAACGGGGCGAAGAACTGGGGAGGGGAAGCGTCGTGGGGATCGCCGCGACGCGTCGAGTAGCGCCGGTCCCGCCCGACGCGTCGCTCGAGCGCGGCCCGACGCGTCCGCGTCCACCTGGTCGACGCGACGCGTCGTGCTCGCCGGTGGGCGAGACGGATACCTAGAGCTCGGTCTGGTCGGGTGCGGCGGGTGAGGCGGGTGCGGCCGACGCAGCCGGCTTCGTGGGAGCCTTCGGCTTCGTGGCCGCCTTGGGCTTCGTGGCCGCCTTGGGCTTCCCGGGCTCTGCCGGCACCCACCCCTGCGAGACGTACTGCTCGACGTGGGCGGGGTCGACCTCGATGGTCTGCTTGGACGTCGGGTGTGTGAGATTCATAGCTGCGCTCCTCGGAAGGTGATGTCGAACAGGAGCTGCCGCATGGGCTGCTTCTCGATGCCGAGATCCGCGAACGCGGTCTGCTCGATCCTGCGAATGGGATTCCCGTCGACCACGCTGGGGAGCGCAGCGGACAGCGCTCGAGCGAGGTCGGTGGCTTGCTGGTCTGTCGGCGCGTAGATGCGGGCCTGCATGAACGCGTCCGGGTCGACACCGCCGATGCGATTCCAGACGATCGCGACGGTGATGGTGGCAGGCACGGTCCTGCCGACGTAGGCTTCGGTCACGTCCAGCCCGTCGACAGAGAGAGATGCCCGAAGATCGCGGGTGCGATCGCACATCACCAGCTCCGCATCGGGGAACAGGATCGTCGCGGGCTGCCAGGTCATCCCTGCACCAGCTTCTTGCGCTTCTTGCCGCGCTTGCCCGCGGATGCTCCGAGCGCCTTGGTCAGCGTGCCGTTGTAGAACTCGACGAGCTGCCCGTGGGGCACGTCCGCGATGACGCGGCGGGTGGTGCGGTCGGTGCGGTGCTCCTCGATGTGGAGCGAGTCCACATACGCGTGCGTGTCCACCGGTGCGATCGCCCGCGCCTTCTCGAGCACTTTCTCGGCGTTCTCGTCGAGGGAGGCATCCACGCCGTGCTCGCCGTCGAGAGCCTCACGGATGAATGCGCGGTTGACCTTCACGCGGCCCACTCGGAACGTCGTTTTCATCCGACCTCCCTCGAGACTGTGAGCTTCTGCCCGGGCTGCCAATCCGAGAAGGGGAAGTCGTAGTCGAAGGGGAATCCATCGACGGTGTACACCTCGCCGCGGACCACGACGCGATCCTCCGGCTGGATGTCTGCGCCGTGCGGCACGAGGAGGGTGAGGGATTCGCGTGCTTGGTCACGTCCGACCGAGATGCTCTCGCCGGTCGAGTCGGGGGCGACGATGCACTCCGCGATCGCAGCCTCGTCTGGGTTGTCCCAGTTGAGTTCCGTCTGCTCCTGGCTGTACGGATCCGTGACTCTGGTGGCCCGCTGCCGTGTGACGGTCTCGGTCACGGGGTCATCACCACCGCGCCACCACGCTTCGGCCGGTAGGAGTCGGCGAGGGCGATGTCGGACGGCGAGAGCATCGTCTGACCGCCGACAGCCCATGCGGCGAACGTCGTCTGCTCCGAGTAGGGACCGGCGGTGCGGTTGTAGCTGCTCGCGCCTGATGCCGCCTGCGCGTTGATCGTGATGGCCCGCTTGGCGACTTCGGCGATGCACAGGCGCACAACGTCGGGCACCTCAGCACTGCCGTGCTGGTAGGTGACCGTCACGAAGGCGGACGAGGGCAAGCTCACGCAGAAAAGCGTCTGCCCCTGACGGGTGAACGTGACCGGTTGGCCGTTCCGGTCGGTCACGGATGCCACGGCGACCACCGGACGCTGCGGCAGGTACACCTCGCGGTCGTTGACCTTGAGCCGCACTGTGGACTCGCCCGGGGTGAAGTTCTGCCGCGAGCGGCGACGGAAGTCCTCGGATGCCTTGTCGAGGATCGCCTCGACCCGGATGGCCTCTGGGGAGGTCAGGTCACGACCGAGCGTTGCCTGCACATCAGCGGCTGATGCGAGCTGAACTACAGTCATGACCTGACCTCCTTCGAGTTGGTGATGCCGACTAGGAGACGGCGATCGCCGGCGACGAGCCGCCCGTGAGCGAGCCGGTCGCGGTGATCACGACACGCTCGCTGAGGGTGACCGTCTTCGCGTTCGCGGGGAACGCGTTGCCGGTGACCTTGGCGCCGGAGACACCCGACAGCTCGTTGATCTCCGCAGCGATGACGGTGTTCGAGGCGTTGTACGCGATCGCGTCGGTGGTCTGGCCATCGATCGTGAGCGTGAACGTGCCACCCGTCGGGCTGCCGGTGATCGTGAGCGTGTAGGTCGCCTTCTCGGAGCCGCCGGCCCCGAAGGTGACCTTGATCGCGCGCCGGAACTTCAGCTCGATCGCGCCGTTCTCGTCGTGGACGAGGGCACCGTCGCTGTCGACCTCCGGGTCCGTGACGACGGCCGCGCCCGCGAGGGCGTGAACGACGGAGCGGTCCTTGAGGTGGTCGGAGTCGTAGTCCCAGAGCTGCGTGACCGCGATGCCGTTGCCGGCCGCGATTCCGCCACCCTTGGTGACTCCCTGCGGCACGACCGGCGCCACGATCGCCAGGGCGATCGCAGTCTCGTGCACGAAGTACGACTCGTCCTCGCCGAGCGCGTCGAGCTCGACGATGATGAAGCCGCCGAGCTTGCCGACGACACCCTCGCGCAGCGCCTCGGGCAGCCCCGAGGTGTCCACGTCGAGCAGCTTGTCGTACGACGCGAGCGCCTCCGACACGTTGGCGCCGACCAGCCAGTACCGGCCGCCGGTCGGGACGTGCGCGAGCTGGAACAGCTTGCGCGCGCGGATCGCGACCTTGCGCGGGTCGGACTCGACCGCGGACCCCGATGCGGTGTTGAACGTCACGCCGAGCGTGAACGCCGCACCGCGGAGGGTGATCGCGATGAGGTTCTCGAACCACTCGAGGATCGCCCGCACCTGCGGTGCCTGCACGTCGCGGACGTAGTCGACCTCGTCGAGGGTCTCCTCCTCGGCCGAGAGCGCAACCGCGCTGTACGGGTGGGCGCTGAGCGCGACCTGGATCTTGCTCTGCTCGAGCTTGTCGATCGTGATCGCGTCATCGGTGCGCCAGCCCTTGTCGCGAGCGACGAGGACGGACGGGCGGCGGATGCCGACGGTGTCACCCTCGGCGCCCTTGAAGTCGGCGACACCGAGCTTGATCGTGAACAGCGCGGGGGCCTTCAGCTCCTTGCGGAGCAGCGCCAGCGCGGTCGCCGCGAGCTTGGTGCCCTTGACGAAGATGTTGCCTGCCATGAGTTACCTCCTTGGATTGGATTGAGTTGGGCCGCGCAGGAGTTCATGGCGAACATCCGTGGCGGTGGAGCTATCGGGCCGTTGCGGCCTTCACGATGTCTTCGGCGGACATTTCGCCCTCGCCGATCGGCTTGCCCTGCTCGCCCTGACCGTCGGCTGACGGGGTCTCGGGCTTCGCGGGCATGTGGGTGAGGAGCTCGTCGGCGTGCGCCTCGATCTCCTCCTTGGTGGTGCCGCGCAGCGCGGATGCCGGAACACCCTTCGCCTTCGCGACCTCGGCGACGAGCTTCGCCGCGGCGTCCGCCGCGTCGCGTTCCGCGACCTTGGCCTCCGCTGCCTTCGCCCGGTCCTCGGCCTTCTGAAGCGCGGTCTTGTTCGCCTCCTCGGCCTCGTCGAACTGCTTGGCCTTGTCCTGGAGCTGCTTCAGCTCCGCGGGCGTGATGTCGGGCTTCGCCTTCGCTCTGGTCTCCCAGAGGCGCGCGTACGCCTTCCACTCGCTCTCCGGCGCATCCGGAGCGGGCGGCTTCGGATCGTCCGTCGGCTTCGGATCGGTCGGCTTCGGGTTGTCACCGCCGCCACCGTCCGGGGCGCCATCGACGAACCGCAGACGCGGTCGGCTCGGCAGCAGCGGGCGAGTGGCGGTGCAGGTGAGGCGGTTGGTGCTGAACATGGTGTGTCCCCGTTTCGGGTTGAATGAAGCCACCCCATTCGGGATGTGCTCTATCCCGCCGAGTGGCGGGAAGTCTCTAAGCGGCGCGAGCAGCGCGCTCGGCTTCGCGAGCGGCAGCGAACTCGTCGTACGTCGCGAAGTCCTTCGCCTGGCTCACATACCCATTGCCGGCGGCCCGCGCGATGTCCGACGGGCCCGTGAAGTCGTCACCGGCCCACCCGAGGACCGGGCCGAGCTCACCGTGGACGTTCGTGACGACGAGGTCGCTGTGATCGCTGGCCGGCTTGCCCAGCTCCTCCGGGGTGACGAATCGGGCGACATCGGCGTGCACCCGCTTGAGCAGGTCGTCGGCGACCTTCGTCGCACCCTTCGATCCGGGCACGACTGCGCAATCACAGTGCGTGTGGATCGGCATGAGATCCCCGCGGGTGTACAGGTGCGATGCGGCGATGGTGCACAACGCGCAGCTCTCCCTACCGGTGAGCTGACGGCGGAACGACTGGAATCCGGACCGGCCAATCGCAGCGGCGGCCTGCCGGTTGCGCGACTGCTGGATGTCGTCCGACGCGATCGCCAGCAAGCGCACCAGCCCCAAGTCGACGGCAGCCGGGAACGCCTTGCCCTCCGAGAGTGCCGTGTACACCGTCACCGCCGGCCGCCGATACACCTCGTCGGCAGGAACGCCCCGGTAGTCGACGATCGCGGTCCGATCGATCGCATCCGACGCCCAGTCGACACCCGAAAGCGTCGCCATCTGGGCCATGTACGCCTCGGTGAGCCGGGCTGCATTCAACTGGCCAGCCTGCACGACCGGCACGATGCGAGAGACGATCCGGTCAACATCCGCGTCACGGAACGAGGTCGATGCCGACCACACCCGACGGACGTACTCGAGCACGCGATCGCGCGTCGCATCACTCGCCGCCTGGTACCCGACGACGAGTTGCTCAGGCGACAGCACCGGCACCCGTCAGCGCGAACTGCTGCAACTGCTCCGCGGCGAGGTCTTCCTCGTTCTGCTGGATCTCATCCGGCGACAGCCCCATGATGTTCTGAGCGATCCACCGCGACGAATACCCGGCGCTCTTCGCAGCCACCGCGGCCGCCGTCTTCTCGCTGAACGAGATGTGCTCCGGCGGCTCCCACAGCACCTCTATGGTCGCTCCGGCGTCGAGACCGAGGATCCGCAGAGCCTGAAGCAGAGCCCCGGCCATCGGCGCAGTCGCGCGCGCGATCCGGTTCTTCGCCTTCTGGATCTCGCCCTTGTGCGCGTTGTTCGCGCCCGTCGCCGACTGGTTCTGACCGTCAGGCATGAACACATCGATCGGCACCTGCATCACGCCCGCGAAGTCGCGCTTGTCTTCCTTCTCCGCCTCGAGAAGGGGACGAATGTCAATGCTCTCGGACTCCCAGATGTCCACACCCTCGGGAAGATCCCAGAGCGCGCCCGGTCCCGGCTCGAACACCTTGCGCCAATCGATATCGTTGCCGTCGTCATCCTTCTCGGTCAGTCCCTTGACCGCCCGCTGCTTGAATGCCTGCAACGCGGCAATTACCATGCGCTGCAACTTGCCAAGGTTGATGCGGTCGATCACATCGATGTGCGGCTCGAACTCTGCGACACCCTTGAAGTTGTCGAGGACGTACACCGGAACCGGGCCCGCGTACTCCTCCGGCTCGCCGTCGGGCGACCACCCCTCCCCCGAGATCTTCGAGTACGGGGTGCCGTTGTCGTTCTTCGACGCACGAGAGAACCGCTGCCGCACGCCCGGCACCCAGACGTACGCGAAGTCCTTGTCGACATCGGGGTCGCGCCATGCCTTCAGGGCCGCGCGGGCACGCCACGGCTGTGCAGGATCGGGGGCGGTGATCACCTGCTCCGGTGCCTCCGCCGTGATGACGGGCTCGCCCTCGCGGATTCCCGTGATGAGATACCCGACCGAGGTTGAAAGCATGTCCCAGATCGCGTCCGCGAAGACGATGTCGAGGCGATTGTCACGCCAGATCTTCCGCGCCGCGTCGACCTCAACGCCCTTGAACGATGTTCCGACCCGCACCCCGTTCGGGACCATGCGACCGGCGAGAGACTGGCATGCGAGCCCGCCCATGTCGGTGCGTGCCTTGCGCTGGAACGCCACCCAGCTATCCCGGGTGTTCTTGCCCATCTCCGGCATCGGAGCATCGCCGGTCGAGTAGCGACGGTTCAGGAGGATCTTCGGCATGCGGTCCTCGAGCCGCTTGGCGAGAATCGGGAACCACTCCTCGGGGGTGCTCGCCACGGTGCCTCCTCGGGGTCAGTAGATTCGACGGGCTGTTCTGCGCCGAGTGTTGGTCACGCCCTTGCCGAGCGCGTCATTGCCTGCCGCGAACGCGAACGCACAACCCCAAGTGAGGTCGATCTTCGCGAAGTCCTGGTTGTCGTCTGGCTTCTTGAGCACGTAGCCGCCGCGGCGGGGATCGCGTCGCGCGTTCAGGAAGTGCCGGATCATGTCGGGATCGTCTTCGATCGTGATCTCGTCTGGGCCGCCCGCGATCGCCGAGTAGAGCTGCGCGAATGTCTCGACAGTGCGCGAGATCTCCTTCTGCCGCCACCGGATCGGCTCGGCGACCGTGAGCTTCGCCTTCAGCCGCGACGAGTGCGCCGCCTCCCACGTCTTCACCTCACCGGCCCACCCCGCGGACGGATCCGCGTAGAACCCGACGACGTTGTAATCCCTGAACGCCTTCGCCACCGCCGACTCGATCTCGAGCTTCGGAGGTCGCCAGCCCTCACCCTTCGGCCCGTCCTGTTGCTCCCAGATGCCGATCTTGAACAGGTGCTTCTGAGTCACCGAGTAGCCGACCAGAACCGTCGAGTCCGCGACTCCTTGCCGGCGGCCCTCAGAGCCATCGAAGCCGAGCGTGACCGGCTCGGACTTCGTGATCTTCTTGTCCTTGATGACGGCCCGCAGCTCGGGGTCGGTCACGTAGGCATCGCGCGCGACATCGACCTGATTCAGGAAGTCCGCCCGCATCACCGCCGGATCGTTCGATGTGTCGAGGAAGTCGAGGGCGATGCGCTCGAGATCCACCCACCCGTCGTGACACGCCGGCTTGTGCAGCAAGCATCCATCGGGGTGCCGCGCCGAATCTCCGTACGCCACACGCAGGCCGTGGATCAGCGAGTCGTGGTCACCGATGTCAGTCGTCGGAGGCGCTGGACGGTGATCGAAGTAGATCGACCGCACATCCTCGAGCCTCGCGTACTTGCCCGACTTGATCTGGTCCCAGAACTCCTGCGACTTCTCCGCGACCGAGCCCTCGCCGAGCGTGAACGCGTTCGGCGTCTCGATCGTGACCCCGCCGAGCTTCGTCGCGTTGTTGCGGAGGTTCTGCGCCAGCTTGACACCCGAGTTGCTGCGCAACCACGTCTCGGTCTGGTCGAGCGACGCGGCGACAGCCTTGAATCCCTTGATCGACAGCGGCGACGCGGTGATCGGGACGATGCGGCCTCGGCGCAAACTCACGAACGAGTCCATCGGGTCACAACCGAACTCGTCAGGCGCCGACCCGTTGCGGAGCATCTCGAGCAGAGGCTCCCACGTGTTTTTCGTCTGCTCCTCGGTCACTGCGGCGATCGCCACGTACGGTGTCCGCACCGACGACCACGGCTTCGCGACAGGCTGGCCGTCGGCATCCCAGCCATCCGGCACGACCTCGAACATGGCCTCGGAGATCATGATGCCGCCGACGAACGGGGACTTCCCCCAACCGCGCGAGCGCTGCAACACGCTGCGATGCACCAGGCGACGACAGGTGAGCGGGTCGAGACGGTAGAGCTCGTTCAGGTACTCCTGCTGCTCGACCGTGGGCACGAACGGATCGTGCGTGTCGTCGTCACCAGCATCCGGACGGCCGAGGTACTCGGTCATCTGATCGGCGACGTGCCAGCCCAACGTGGGAAAGTCGTTCTTGCTCTGCGGCTTCCACGGCATCATGCACCTGCCGACTTGATGCCCTTGAGGCGGTCACGCGCCGAGATACTCTGCATCCGCTGCTCGGTCTGCGCCTCGGTGTTCTGCGCAAAAGCGAGGGTGACCCTCAACCGCAGCCGGTCCTCGGGAGTCGCACCGAACTTCGCCACCCGCAGTCGCAGCTCGCCGGCAATCTTGTAGTTCCCCTCCATGAACTCGGCATGAAGGAACGCGGCCATCAGCAGCTCCGACCAGTCCAGCTCAGTGAAGCTCGGTGCCAACGGTGAGCGGCCCCAGACCGCCCACCACTCCCTCGTGGCGATCGGCCAATCGATCGGCTCCGCCATCTCCGGGTCGGTCGAGGACTTGCCGTACCTCGTCGGCAGCTCGGGCTGCGAGCTGGCCACCGCGAAGAGCGTGCGCTGCGGCACGAGATCCTGATTGCGCCGGGCCCGCTGGTCTGCGGGCTTCGGCGGTCGCCCATTGCCGGCCATGTCGAGCCTCCCGTTTCGGGATCGAGATCAGCCCGTTTCGGGCCCTACTCATGGGGTGGGGCAATCGTGCCCAGATTCGTACACGGGATTTTTCACAGCGACTCCCGGCAGGGGGCACACCGGGGGGAGGGGGTGGAGGCCCCCTATCTCAGCCCGGGGTGTGTCTCGGTCGGGTGCCGCTCCGTGCGCCTTGTCCATCGGGCTTGGTTGCCTTCTGCGGCGGTCTTCTGGGCGTGGCAGGGGGTGCAGGTTGCTTGACCGTTCTCGAGCGTTAGCGGGCCACCGGCAGAGTCGGGGATGATGTGGTCGGCTTCGGTCGCTACGGCTATGCAGCGTGGGCCACCGATCTCGCATCGGTACCCTGCCCGTTGAAGGACTGCGGCGGCCCATGTGCGGTGCTCAGGGGTGGAGCTGGTGCCGTGCCTGTGGTCTGCCCACCCACCTGCCATGATGACCCCTGCCCCGTTGATGCCCCCTACCCGTTGGGACGAGCAGGGGGTGCCCCTGTGTTTAGGACGTGTGAGCGGTCAGCTCGTCCTCGGGGCGCTCCTCGAAGGTGATCGCGATGTCCCTGCCGAGCATGCTGTCGAACCATGCCGCAGCGTCCGGATTGCCGACAGTGAGCTTGATCTCGCCCGATGGCGTGGCGCTGGCCCACGCCACGTTCTGAGCGCCCTTCGCACCGGACACCGGCGACATGACGACCTCGATGCGCGGAGCCGGGTCGGCCTAGCCGTTAGCCTGGCTGACAGATGTTGCGAAGCGCTTGACCTCGCGGACGTAGAAGCGTGCGGTGACTCGGTTGGACATGATGCCTCCTCTGGCGATAGATGAATGAGAAGGCCTGCGAACCTGATTTGCGCCAGCGTCCGAGCCGGGAAACACGAATGCCCACGCTCTGGGCAGAGTCGTGGGCATGCGCTGATGAGATTAACACAACCAGACGGCATCCGGGCGCATCGACCGGTAATCTCGGCGTGTCACCTAGCAGCAGCCTCCGCCTGATAGGTGATCTCCATCGGGGCCACCTCAGACGAGAGCGACACCCGCCACGAACCATCCGGCCACGACTCCACCAGCACACCGAGCGGACCGGGACTCACCAGCATCCGCTCGACCGCCTGCTCGACCGCATCCGCCTGCGCCCGGACGCTCTGCACTGCGAGCCCCTCGATCATCTCCGCCACGCTCATCATTCTGCCTTCCTCGCCCGCTCAGCGTCATACCACCCGAACACCCACGCGAGCGACGGGGAGAACAGGATCGACCCCGCCTTCGGTCGTAGGCCCAGCCAGTACAACGGTCTCTTGAGCCAGATCAGGGTGCCGTAGACGTGCGGCCACGGGCGCCGGGCGGTCGTCACCGTCGACCATCCCAGATGATGTCAGCAAGCGGATCCCCACGCCGCACCAGACGATGCTGCCCCGGACTCGCCTTCACCCGAGCAAGCGCACCAGGCGTGCATGCGAACAGGCACGACGAGCACCTATAGACCGTCGGCTTCACTGGCCGATCCGGCTTCATATTGTGGACGTGACTCATGATCCTGAACCCTTCGAATTGCTGCCCGCCTGCTCGAGCATCATCCAGAAGTCTTCGGCTTCGGCGCGCAACTGCGAGAGACGTTCGCAGTAGCCGTCGCCGCATACGCACTCCTCTCCGACAGGTGAGAGCAGGCAGATGAGTTCGCCGTCCTCGTTGCGCTTGTGATGCTGGTCTTCGTCGGGGTGCTCGGGTCCGTCGCCGATGTAGTACGGCTGGGGTTCTTCGAGGGCAGTGGTGTCGTGTGGGCAGTTGTCAGCCCATTGGTAGACGGTGGCGGGGTATCGCTGGTGGGAGGCGTTTCGGTCGCGGAGCTCGACGAGGAGTTTCTCGACTTCCTCGTCGTTGAGCACGGTATCGACGGTGCTGGTGCGTCGGGACCATGCCTCACGCTCGACGCTGCGCGCCCACTGGTCGCGGCGGAGCGCAGTGATGCCGAGATCTCCGAGCCTGGTGACGTACTCCTCGTAGGTCTCGCTCATGTGCTGGAACCCCTCGATCTACGGTCCTCGACGATCCACTCTGCGACTGACTGCAAGATCACGCAGACGTCATCGCACGCATAGTCGATCTGCTCTAGCGCGTGGTCATAGCTGAGCTTGTGGTCGTCGTAGGTGGTGACGGCCCGGTAGGACTCGCGTACTCGGTTCTTGGCCTGTTCGAGAAGGTCTGGCGCGAGCGTGTGGGCAGGGTTCTCAGCCCAAGCGATGAAGTCAGGGAGCCACTCATCGACGCACTCCGATCCGGCAGCGATGTCGATCATGGCTTCTCTCCTGTCGGGGTGGATGGGGCGAACGAACCCGGCAGGATCCCGACGTCCCTGTGGCCTGCGCGCGGGCTGCCGCCGCCCATGACTTTCGCGTAGCCTGCGCCGTCTCGGTCATCGAGGTAGGTTGTGCCGCCGCCGTAGTTGACTCCATCGAGGACGACACGGACGACGGCGATGCGCTGACCGATGATGCCCTCAGTCTTGGCCCAGTACAGCGGGAACTCGGGCGCATCAGCTACCTCCGCGGTGCCGCGCTCGATCTCGGTCGGGAGGCCGTTCCAGTAGCCCTGCTCAATCATTGGTTTCTCCTGTCGTCGGGTGGGTTATTTGGTCGTAAAGCGACTTGCGACGAGCCACGAGGCGCGTCTGCGCTGACCGGTTGGTTCGGATCGACTCCTCGACGTGCGTGATCGCCTCGATCACCTCACGCATCTGCGCAGCCAACTCCGGATCCATCGCTTTCAGCAGCCCGATGAGCGCCGCGACGGACTTCATGTTGTGGTCGGCGATCGCCGCGCGCAGCCCGCCGAGGAGCTGCTGTGCCGTGTAGCCGGCGACCGTCGGCAGTGCGGTGCCCTCCTCGGGATGCTCGATCAGCCACCGCAGAGCGCGCACGCCCGACCCGCCGTGCCAGATCGTCCCGCACGAACGGCAGACCCCGTTCGACTGGTCGACGGTCTCCTCACCGAGTTCCCGGTACTCGACAACGAGGGCGGTGATCCGGTCGCCGGTCTTCGGGTCGATCGCGTAGGTCGCTCCGCACGACGGGCAGACAGCCGGATCCGTGTCGACCAGGCGCAGCACCGGCTCCTTCAGCGCGTTGAGCTTCGGCTTCATCACAGCCTTGCCCTCAGCGTCGAGCACCGTCTCCTTCACCCGCTCACCGTCGATCACCCGCACCCGAGTTTTCGGCACCATCACCGGCACCCAATGCTCCTCAGTCAGTTCGATGACACTCGGCGGGTCGAACATCCCCTCTATGCGCCGCACCCACCCCTCCACCACACGGGTCACGAGCGCGTCGGCATCGTCGGTGACCTTGCCCGCTCGACGGCGGTTCTCGTAGTCGAGATACCAGCGCCCCAACCGGGTGTGAAGGTGCAGGTGCTCCTTCTGCTCCTCGAGCGAGAGATACCACTCGTTCACCTGGCGAGAGATGTCGTCGAACAACTCCATCGCGCCCGCGTCGAACGGGATCCGCTCACGCGCCGACGACGACGAGCCAGCATGCGACCCGATCCCACCGACCACAGCATCCCGCAACGTCACCAGCAGCGGCTCATGCTCGACCTCCGAGATGCACGTGATCCCGGCATCGTTCGACTGCATCACCTTCGACGTGTACGGCACCGTCAACTTCTGCACCGCAGCGAGGAGGTAGTTCTCGTCAGCCATCCGCACCGACCTCGCGGATCCGGTAGAAGGTGACGCAGTTCTTCGCAGCCTCGAAGATGCCCTTCGCGGTCCTCGCCAGCTCACGCGAGCTGTACCGGAACGGCGTACCATCGCGCATCAGCAACGGCCGCCCAAGGTGATCATGAAGCTCAAACACGGTCGGTCTCCTCTCCCTCATGGCAACGGCATCCGCAGTCGACCGCGGCATCCTCGACGAAGCACCAGGCATCACCACGGCACGCGAGGTGCTTGCCCGACTCACAGTCCGGATTCAGGTGCGGCCTCTCAACCTCCTCGAATGCCCGGTGGATGTGCTCCCGCGCCGACATCACCCGCTCCTCGAGCGTCATCGGCTGCTCAGGCTGGTCGAGTCCGAACCGAGCTACCTCCGCACGCTCGTCGACCGACAGATCGGGCGCCTGCACCGTTCCCTGCTCGCTCATGACCTGCTCCCGTTCTGCCCCGAAGGACGTTCAATCGGAACCGCACCGAGCGCCAACTGCAACGCACGATCCGGATCCACCACCACCACGCGCGACACCCGCTGCGGCTTCGACACCGACAAGGACCGAGGCCGCACGAACACCTCACGCACCACCGGCACGGACACTCCATGACGGCGGTACAGCCGCGACCAGGCACGCTCCTCCGCGAGCACCTCGTCCGCCGACCGGTGCGCCCGCAACCACTCGACACGCTCCACGAACGATGTCAGCCCGGACGCGTCGAGACGCGCCCGCAGCTCCTCCTGCCGCTGCGCGAGCTCAGCCAGCACCCCAGCCGTCACCAGAAGGTCCGCAGCGCTCACATGGCGAGTCACCGGGTCACCCCACGTCCTGAGCGAGAGCACGCTGCTCCCGTTCCCAGATCTGGTACACGAACCGGGCATCCTGACACATCACGCAACGCACTCCCCCGCTCCCTGCTGGCTGGTGGTCTCGGCAAAACGGTGACGGCGCATCGCTGGCGGGACGCAGGCCGGGCTCTCTGGTCTCGTCTCTCTCTCCTCGCTCTCTCTCCCAAGCCGAGCGGTCCGCCAGCGGTTCGCCGGCGAGGCGCTGGCGAAGCGCCAGCGGCGGCTCCGGGTACCGAGAAGGCAACGGATGAGACGGGGCCGGATGCCGGGCGATCACGTAGAACCCGCGACCGCTGACCTCGTACAGCCCGAGGAAGCCGACCTCGGCCAGCTCGAGCAGAATGTCCGTCACGTCGTCGTCCGGGCGCTCCGGCTGATGCGGCCACAACGCTGTCCGCAACGTCCACAGCGTCGTCGTCTCGCGGCCCTGGTCGTCCGAGTGCATGTGCAGGGCGATCGCCGCCCACTTCACCTCCGGGGACAGGGTGATGAAGCTCTCGTCGAGCATCCACGACGGCGGGAGTGGCTTGTTCTTGTCGTACGGCATGGCGAGCGATTCCTCTGAAGATGAGCGAGATGGCGGCGTTGACGAGATCTGCGGGCACGAGCACGCACTCGGTGAAGCCGCGGCCGAGGGGCAGGAGCGGGCGGGCTGACCACTCGGTGGCGAACGCGGGCTCGAACACACCCCGCAGGGCTGCGAGTGCTGCACGCTCCTCCCATGCCGGCCTCTCCCGCATCAGCAGCAGCACTCGCGCCCCGGTATCGGTGAAGGCCCGGATGCGGCGCATCCCACGGGTGCGGCCCACCTTCAGCACCTGCCTCTCGGGCCAATAGACGGCGTACACCGTCACCAGTTCCGGGCTCATGCAAACTCCCGGATGTCGATGTTCTTCACGAACTCCCGCTCGATCTTGTGGCCGGCAGTCTTTCCCGGGCACTTGTTGTGAGGGTGCTGGCGCGGCGTGCCGTCCTTCCGGCGCAGAAGCATCTGTCCGCACCAATCGCAGGGAGCGTGCCCGCACTCGTGGTGATCAGCCGCGCGAACGCGCTGCCAGTGCCCCATGTCGCCGTGGTAGCGTGTAGCCGCAGTCCTCGCACCGCCACATCGCCGGGCGCCGCAACTGGCCGTAGGGGCCACCCCACCCGCGGTCCTCCTTGACGAGGATGAAGCAGCGGAATCGGTCGGGATGTTCATACGTCGCATGCTCCCTCGGGATGGATCAGCCAGCAGACTCCACACGGGAGCACAGGATCTTCGATCTCGACCTCGGTGGGGCAGGTGACGTGCACGATGACCCGCTCGCGACCATCACCCCGGTACGCACACACGTCGCCCGGCTCAATGTCCTCGTCGCAGTCGTCGCACTGACCGCGGTACTTCGCGATGAACGTCATGCCAGCTCACCGACCTCGAACAGGGGCACCTCATCGGACGGTGCGACCTCGACCGGGATCAGGGTGAACCTCGGGGTTGAGAAGTGCCACTCGACCGAGTGGGTCGCCTCGGGGATGCCTCCGGCCACGAGCAACTCGAATGCCTGCCACACCTGCCCGTGCCACTCGACCGGACACTGCGGGTTGACCGTCAGCGCCGCGCCGACGGTCGACTCCATCGATGCCAAACATTCGACGGTCTCCTGCCCGGCCACCTTGAACGGACCCCAGAACTGGCAGAACCGACGCTCGCCCAGCTCTCCGGTCGTGCCCGAGATGATGATCGGTTCGCTCATGAGAAGTCGAACGCCGGTTGTGCGATCTGGTCTTCGAGATCGGCGAGATACTCGCAGCCGGTCTTCCAGTACGACGCCTTGAGCTCGATGCCCAGCGCCCGACGCCCGTGCTTGACCGCGACCCACAGCTCCGAGCCGACGCCGCCGAACGCGGTGAACACCAGCTCGCCCGGGTTCGAGTACAGGCGCACGCACCGCTCGATGAAGTCGAGCTGCAACGGGGTCAGGTGCCGCTCGTCATCGCTCTCCCGCGCGATCCGCGCGTTGAGGGTATTCGACTCCTGGATGCCGTACCAGATCGGACGCGCCCACTCGATCCACTCCTCGTTGGTCACGTCGTTCTTGATCGGCGCGTATCGCTCCCCGGGCTTCTTGAAGATGAGCATGTAGTCCGCCAGCGCGGGTCGCGACTTCGAGCTGTCCTTGTTCTTCGTCACGAACATCAGCGCCTGCGCCTTCGTGCGGATCGCCTGCGCCTGGGGGTCCTTGTCGACGGTGACCTCCCCGAAGTAGATCCACCCCTCGGCGATGTACGCGCGGATCACATCACCCCGGAAGTCGGTCATGCCGATCACCCCGTGCGTGGTCTGCGTCGTCGTCGTCTGCTGGACGTGCACGCATGCCAGTCCGCCCGGGACCGTGATCCGAAGGTTCTCGCGGATGATGTACCCGTACTGCGCGAAGAAGTCCTCACGGTCAAGGGAGTTGCCCATGTCGCGCGGCGACGGCGAGTAGGTGTAGAGGGACTGGAACGGGGGCGAATACACCGACAGGTGCACGCACTCAGCTTCGATCTCGACCATGCGCTCGCCCGAGTCGCCGAGCCAGAACTCCCAGTTCAGACCCTTGGCCTCGTCGGTGATGTACGCGTCTTCGTTGCTCATGATGCCTTCCTGATGTGACGGACCATGCCGTCGACGATGCGATTAGCCTGCTTCTCCTTGCGGGTCACGTTGTCCGCGATCTGCCCCTCCAACTGCGACAGGATGATGTGTGCGTGCACGACCCGGGACTGCCCATAGCGGTAGCAGCGGCGGATGCACTGGTAATACGCCTCGTACGAGTCCGACAGGCCCACGAACGCCATGCGCGCGGCGATCTGGAAGTTCAGCCCCATGCCCGCGATCGACGGCTTCGTGATGAGCACCTTGATCTCACCGCGGGCGAACGCGAGCAGCAGCGTCGCCTTCTCCTCCGGACTCATCGACCCGTGCACGTTGACCGACCCCGGCACAAGAGCCTCAAGCCGTTCCGCCTCCTCGTTCAGACCGCACCACAGCAGCCACGACTCGCCCGGCTCAGCCGCGACAAGATCGGCGGCGCGCTGCACACGCGCGTCGAGAGTCTCCCGGCGCACCTTCGCCCGACCCGACACACCGCCGATGGTGACCGAGAACAGCTCATCCGGCTCCGGCTCGATCTCCGCGTCGACTAGCTCCGGGATGATCCTCAAACCGGGCAAGTCATACCCGTCATCGAGGTATCCCATGTCCGACGGGCGCCGAATCGCGACCACCCACGAGGCCATCCATCGGATCATCGGGTCATAGGCGTGACCCTTGAGCCGCCACCCGTCCTGATCGTGCACGAAGTACGCGGCGAGCATATTCGTGCGCGTCATGTGCCCAAGGAACTCAGCCTGATTCGTCAGCTCCTCCGGATCGTTCGGGGCAGGTGTCGCCGTCCACGTCGACCGGTACGGCACCTGCCGGAAGTGCTCGATAAGTCGCGTGCGCGTCTTCCCATCCGACTGCTTGAGGATCGACGCCTCATCAAGGGCGACCGCCCCGAACATCGCCGGGTCGAACTTCTCGACCATCTCGTAGTTCGTGATGTACACGCCCGCGCCGGTCACCTGGTCCGCGGACCGCACGTACCTTGCTTCGATGTGGATTCTCGCCGCCTCCGCAACGGTCTGCTCTGCGACAGCGAGCGGTGCGACGATCAGCGAGGTCTCCGCCATGACCCGCGACCACTCCAACTGCATCCGCGTCTTCCCGAGACCCGTGTCAGCCCACACCGCAGGGCGACCTACCGATGCCGCCCACTTGATGAGCTCCACCTGAAACGGCTTGAGCGAGTAGTGCAGATCACCCGTCTCGACGGTCTTCCCGTTGCTCTGGGCCTTCGCCGCACGACGGGCGATGAACTCCGCGTAGCTCGTGTTCATGGCAGTCCGCCCTTCCGCCGCCTGAATGCGGCCTCCACGTCGTCGATCTCGACCCAGCCGCCCTCGTCGTCGTACAGCACCCACGCGAGCCGGTACGTGCCCCAGAAGGTGCGCAGCCAGCGGCGGGCCGGCCACTCCGCAGGCGACAGCGTCGTGTGCCGCAGCACCGCCCAGCCCTGCTCGAGCGCCTCGGTCGGATGCTGCGTCTTCCACTCGTGGCATGCCTCGCCGAGGCACTGCAGGTTCGACGCGACCGTGTTGCCGGGCATACGGTTCTGTCGGTGATCGCGCTCGATCCGCCCGCACCAGCGGCGGCACTTCACGCACCGGTTGTCATCGCGCTTCGTGACCAGGTCGTATGCGGCCCGCTCCTCAGCGGTCACCTTCCGGCCCGTCACGCTGCCAGACCGACCTGTGCACGACGGGCGAGGAGCAACGTCAGCGCGAGCGCGGCCTGCTGCCACACCACACCATTACCCAGCGCCTTGAGCTGCGCGTTGCGTGCAGCCCCATCCGACATCCCGACCCAGATCGCCGGGTCAGTCACCCACCCGAACGGCAGGCCCATCATCCACTCGACCAGAAGCGGAGACAGACGATGCTGCCCCTTCGCCCCATCCGGTCGAGTCGGAGCCGGAGCTACACGTCCAGTAACGAACTCCCATCGGGCGATTGCGCGGGCGTAGACTCCCCAGTCGATTCCTCGAGGAGCAGCGCCGCGATCGTCAGCGGCATCCCCATCCCGTTGCCGTTCTTCGCCGTCAACTTCACCCGCTCCCGACGAGCCAGCCACGTCTCCGTGCCCTCCCCGTCGTTTGCTACGCTTGCGGCCGGAGTCGGCAGCAATTCCTCCTCCTCGGGCAGGAGATCCCAGATCATCCGACCCAAGAGCCCGTTCTGAGGCACGTTCTCCTGACGGCCCCTGTCCTTCCAATCCCGCGTCGTCGGAGTGCCCAGCAGCGGCACCGCCGACGACAGCCGAAGATCCCCGGACCCGCCTCGCTGATTCGGCCCGCCCTTCTCGCCGTCGCTCGCCATCGGAGTCGGGAGCAGATGCTCCACCTCGTCCGCGAGCGTGGGACCGTGACCGCCCTCCTTCCGCTTCGACGGGTGCTGACTGCCCCCGTTTGCGGCGAGCTGCGACGTCGGCGTCTTGAGCAGCGCCTCCGGCAGGGTGAAGTGCAGCCGCGTCGCCAGATGCGTTGACTTCTCCGGAGGTCGACCGCTCGTCCTCGGCAGACCGAAGTCCGCGTCGCCCGCCTTCGGAGTCGGCATCAACGTCTCGGCCACCCCGGGAAGCAGGAGATCGCCGCGACTGTTCCGCTGATTCCCCGACCGGTTCGATGTTGACGGGGTGGGGAGTTCGCGGCCCCGCTGCGCCACGTCCGTGAGCGTCAGATTCGAAGACCCCGCCGCGCCGCCCGACTGGTCGGCGTCCTTCGCTGTGGGTGTCGGCAGCGTTCGATCCAGCACGATGTCTCTCTGCACTCGCGTGCCCAGATCGTCCATCCGGGGATCCCGGCTCAACGGATGAACCCCCCCGATGCTGTCCGATGCCCTCGGAGTTGGCAGGCCACGCGAGGATGAAGACCCGGAACCGACCGTGTGGGGCTCCGGCATCGGCCGCTCGAACACCACCCCACTCCGCATCGAACCCCAGATCGGCCAAGTCCCGGAATACTGTGTCGATCGCTCTCCGAACAAGTCGACGCTCTCGGTCGAATCGCGCCACCGCCCGCTTGCGCTGTCGAGATACGCGAACTCGCGCCCGCCTCCACTTGTCGACATACGCCGACCGTCCTTCCTTACGTCGTGCCGGGTTGCCGTGAATGAACCGATCAGCCATCCCGATGAAGTTGTCGACCCGGGCCAATTCGTCAGCGGCGGCGAGCAATTCGTCGTGCCACGGCTCACCATCAGCAGACAGCAGACCCCGAACGTTCTCGATGAGCACCAGCGATGGGCGCAGTTCCCCGATCGCTCGAGCGAACTCTGCCCACAGCCCCGACCGGGTGCCCTTCCGAAGGCCGCGGCGGGCGCCCGCGAGTGAGACATCCTGGCAGGGGAAACCACCTGTGAGGACGTCGACCGGCTCGACCTTCGACCAGTCCACCGATGTGATGTCGCCATAGTTCGGGACATCCGGCCAATGGTGGGCGAGGATCCGCGACGGGTTCTCATCGAACTCGACATGCCAGACCGTCTCGCCGCCGAGCACAGCCTGCACGCCGAGGTCGAGTCCCCCGTACCCGGAGAACAGCGAGCCGATCCGTGGTCCGGTCATCCGCGCAGCGCCTTTGCCTCGAGCAGGTCAGCGGCGCGAACGCGCTTCGCGATCTCCTTCTCGACATGCCGCAGTTCCTTGACCGTCATCTTCCGGAGGCGGGCTGCGTTGCGCTTCGGGCGAGTGATGATCTGCCCGAAGAACTCGAAGCACACGAACACCAGCACCGGAGCTGACGCGTGCACGATCGCACCCGTGATCTCCTGGTACGTGTCGAGGCCGGTGCCGCCGCTGATCGCCGCCGACGCGGACACCGTGTACAGGAAGTTCGCCGACGCGGAGAAGGCGGTCATGATGCCGCCGAAGATGCGTGCCGCCCACAGCCACCCGGTGAAGCCACGCCACTTGAACGTGACCGAGCAGACGAACGCGACCAGCATGGGCAGGTCGATCATCAGCACCGTGAGGGGGTCGAGGAATGGTGGGGTGTGCTGCCAGCCGCCGACGACGATCAACGCCGACGCGGACACCACCAGTGCGGACAGGATCACCCCGACAAGGCCGATCACCTGCAACCAGAACCACACCTTGTGATCACCGCCGATCCGAGCGGATGCCGCGGTCGGCTCACGGTGGGTACGCGGAGCGCGCGAGGATGCGGCGCGGCGACGCGTCGCTCGAGCGCGGCGCGACGGGTCCGCGGCGGGCAGGTCGAGACCTTCGATAGTCGTGTCGGTCACTCGCCGGTCTCCTCGTCGGCCTTGACCTCACCCGTGACCGGGTCGACGTCGGGCTCGTCGTCGAAGATGAATGCGGAGCGCAGATCCTCTTCGAGGTCGATCGGGAGCGTCGTCACACCGGTCCGGTGCTCGAACGCACGCTGCAGCATCCGGCGCGCCGTGTCCGCGTCACCCGGGAGGAGCGCCTCGATGCGGCGCAGCTTCGTCGTGATCTCCTTCTCACCGGTCACGAACGACTCCGTGCGGCCGATCACGTCGAGGATCACGAGCGCGACGATCTGACTGTTCGCCGGGTTCGCGTCGAGCTTGCCCTCGAGCGGCGAGAGTCCGTCCGCGTCGCCCTTCGGCAGGGTTGACTTGAGCTTCATGAGTTGTGTCCTTCGTGGTCGGGTGCGTGCTGGGCACGCTCGATGTCTTCTGTCGTCGCCGCGCGAACCGTCCAGCCCTTCCGGTCCTGCGCGTCACGCGATCGCTTGTTGGGTGTGAAGGTCGTCGCCCACGCCGCCTCAGCGGTCGGGTTCCGGACCGAGCCGCGCACGATCCCGTCGATGCAGCCGCAGGGCATCACCAGCACCCACGCCTTCGGGATCGTCATGATGGTCACCGGCACATCCGTGCCCGGTGCCTGCACATGCTGGGCCGACTCCGGGGCGAGCTGATCGAACGGGCCGAGCCCCACACCGAGGCCGCTCACCGCTTACCTGCCGCGACAGCGACCTCGATGTACGAGGGCCAATAGGTGAGCCGACGAGTGATCGGCCCAAGGGGGTGATCCGAGAACTCGTAGATCCGCGCGTGACGGCTGTCAGGCTGGTTCGTGTCTCGATACGTTGCGTAGGTCCACGGGTGAGACTTCGCATTGCGGAACCGAACGAACGACCCCGGCCCGAAGCTCGTCACCTCGAACTTCATGCCCGCGGTCACGACTCCTCCTCCCGCCAGGCATCCGCCCGCTCAGCCCAACCCGCATACTCCGGACCGAACCGTGACGGGCGGGGCTCCACCTCGGCCGCGTACTGGTCGCGGTGCTCACCCACCGTCGTCGTCGCCTTACCCGGGACGAAGTTGCCCTCCATCACGCCTCCCCGAGGATCGCGTCAGCGAGAGCGACCGCGCACTCTGCGAATGCCGTGGATGAATCGGGGCCGGTGATCCCGGCACCGTAGAAGGCTGAGGCGAGCCGGAGCACATCGAGTTGCGCGTCGATCGTCCGTACCAAAGTCACGATCAGACGGACATCCGCAGCGCTGCCCGCGGCCACGATCATGCGCCCCAAACCATCGCTCGGGTCGGCATGCGCGATGCGATACCGACCATCGGCCACCCATGCATTGGGTCCAGTGCTCTCAGCTTTGAGGGCTTCGAGCTTCTCGATCGCGGCCTGCAACCTCTCCGCCGCGGTCACTGGTGCTCACCTCTGAAGTTGGCGTTGAGTGAGCGGAGGATCTCGATGTCTTCGCTCAGTGACTTGCGCCGCTCCCGCGCGTACTCGAGCGCCAGCTCGCAGGTGTCGATGTGCTCCCACGCCGAGATCACGTCAGAGTCGGACTCGGCGATCGCCTTGCGGATCTCGGCCGTCCTGCCCTCGGCGCGCTGCATCGCGTACCCGCGGGCGACGATCAGTGCGCGCTTCGCATCCTTGAGTGCCTTCGAACGCGCGGCGATGACCGCCGGGGCGCTGGCGATGTGGTGGCGGGCGATGAGCAGCGCACCCGCACATTGCACCGGGGTCGGGAACATCGCCAGCAGCTCCGACTCGTCGAGGCCCGCGAGGTCGAGGGGCACGAAGTCGAGATCGTCGACCTCCCCCGTGCCGGGGTTGATGATGGTCATCGAGCCGGCCTCGGCTTCGGCGCGGCGGGCTTCGGATAGTCGGGCTTGTCCTCCGGCGACGCAGCCTGCTCGAAGTCGGCGAGCCGCTCCTTGAGGAGCACGTCCAGCGGGTCGCTCATCTCCCGCAGACCACGGATGCGTGCATGCAGGGCCGCGACCTCCTCAGCCGAGGTGGTCGCCGCGATCAGCTTCTCCCACTCCTCGCTCGCCTCCTTCGGTCCGGGCGCGGGCTTCCCGAATCGCGACCGACCGGCGGCCTGGTCGAGCTCTGCACGCTCGTATCGGTTGCCGATCACGTCACGGAACGCGCCGCGGTAGGCCGATACCTTCGCCACTTTGCCGAGCATCACGGTGGGCATCCGGTCCCAGTTGTCGCGAGATGCGTCGCCGAGGTCGGGCACGTACTCGTCCCAGCGCACCACTGCGCGGGTGTCGACCTTGTCGCCGTCCTCGAGCTTGCGGGTGACCGTCGCTCGCGCGAAGGCGGGATGGGCGATGCCGTCCTGCTCCGGCTCGCCTTCGGCCTTGATGCCCGGTGTCGGCTTCCACGTCTCGGTCCAGATCTCGCCGTCGTCGGAGAACTCCACGACGGTGCCGCGATGCTGGCCGGTGCCGAGCGCGAGAAGTTCGGCATCGTTGAGGCTGATGAAGCCTTCGTCGTACTCGTTGAAGTCGGTCATGCTGATGCTCCCTTGGTGGGCTTGTGGGCGGAGATGACGAGGCGAGTTTTCGCACCGCCGGGTTTCTGGAACTTCTCGGTCGCCGCCGCGACCAGGCCGTCGATCGCGGCCTTGAGGGTCAGGAACTCGGCGTGCGCGAGAGGGTCGCCCTCCGCCCACGCCTCAACGTCGAGGACCGGGTCGCCCGGTCTCACGCTGTAGAGCAGCCCGCCGTCGCTTCCCGAACGGTCCCAGCCCTTCGAGGCGGCGATCGGGTCGGCATCGATGAGTTGGCGGATGCCCGCCTCGGCAGTCTTCTCCGCTCGCTCGTAGAGCGACTTCAATCGGCGTGCGGCGACGTGCTGCGAGATCAGCTCGTCGAGTTCCTCGGTCATGTCGCCATCGACCGTCGGCGCGCCGGCCGTGCGCCATTCGATGAAGCGGTCTGCGGCGGCTCGCAGCTCAGCGATGCGCCCCTCGTCGCGCTCGATCCAGCGGTGCGACGGGTTGAGCGGGGGCTGGCCGTCCTCGTCGACGCGCTCCCAGACGATCAGCCAGCGGGATCGGTCGGTCACGTACATGCCCCACTGGCACTGATCGAGGTACTCGCCGTCGATCTCGTCTTCCTCGTCCTCGGTGAGGGACTTGATCTCGAACCCGGCAGGGTTGCCGTCGAGATCCTCGCCGAGGCCGTCGGGGGTGGCGAGGTGGAGCGGCTCGTCGCCGTGCGCCCAGACGCAGGAGTTCGGTGCCATGCCGAAGCGGCGGGTGATCCAGGCGGCGATGATCGGCTCGCGACGGTGGCCGCGCTCGGTGTGAGAGGTGCCGGTGAAGGTGCTGCCGTTGAGCTTGGTGTCGAGCAGCGATCGCCGTGTGGCGATCCCGCCGCGGACGAGCTTCGCGACCTCGGTTGCGGTGACACCGCGTGACCGGGCCTCGAGCCATGCGGTCTCGCTGACATCCCGGTCGGCGACAAGAACCGGTGCGCTCATGAGAGGGCCGCGATTCTGTCGGCCGCGCGCTTGAGCAGGTTGGCCTCGGATGCCCAACGGGTGCCGTCGATCATGTCGCGGACCACCTTCTCCGCGTCGAGCAGCGCCGCTGTGCGCGCAGCCTGCGCGGCGATCGCCATCCCCTGACTGAGTTCGCTCAGCTCGATCTCGATGTCGTCCAATTTCGATTCCCCTAGATGGTCGGAAGCTGGATGGGGGTGAAGGATGGCTCGGGCGGAGTCGCTGCCTCGAGACCGAACATGGCCAGCAGCACGATCGCGAGGAGGAAGCAGAAAGCGATCGTTCGGACGTGCCAGTCGCGCAGCTTCATGACAGAGGCCCGCCGATCAGGAGGCCGATGCCGATCAGGGCGACGGCGAGCAGCACAACGATGGCGACGGCTGCACCGAGGTGGAACGCGCTCGGCGGCGCAGCGACCACTAAGCTGTCGCCGATGTGGAGCAGGTGGCCCTCTCTCGGGACGTAGTCCATCCACACTCCGCCAGCGGCCTCGGCGATGCGTTCGGCCCGGATCTTGCAACCGGGGCACACCCACCCGCTCATCGCTGACACCCCGCCCACAGCACGAGTCCGCCGACCACTGACATCGCGACGATGGCCTGCTTGCTCGTCACGGCCACGCGCCAACGGCGCTCGACACGAGCCACGAAGTCCTCGCGCCCGGTCACGACAGCACCCCCGCGACGCCGAGCATCTGCGCGACCTCGGAGTCGGCACCGTCACGGCGGGCGCACAGTCGAGCGACTGCCTCCCGGTCCGCATCGGCGATCACGATCGGCGCGTACAGGCCCATCGGGATCGTCTCGGCGTACTCCGACACCTGCGCACGGGGCACCCGCCGCGTTTCCACGATCCGCCCGGCGCTCACTTCGTCACCTGCCACTTCGCGCACCGACGCTGGTGCGAGGTCTCACCGAACTCCTCAGCGCGCTCCACGCTGCCCATGCGGACGAGGTGGCGGCGAGCGGTGCGAAGACGCTGGCCCGTGAACTGGGATCCGTGACCGACAACGGCCCGCGTCTCAATCTCCTCATCGGTGATCGGCTCGGCGGCCTCCTTCAGGATCAGGAGGACGAGGCCGAGGGAACGGGTCACGTCGTTCGTGTCGGCGGCCTCATGCGAGGTCACCAGATCACGTCGGCGCGCTCTCGGGGTGTCGGTGCCGCCGAGAACCTCGGCTTCCCGCACGAGCGGGCGATCCTGTAACGTCTGCGGTGAAGGCATCACATCTGCTTTCTATGAAGGCCCCCGTTGCAGCGGGGGCTTTTTCCTTGCGGTCTAGGGGTGCCCGTTTTCCTGCACCGATGGGCTTCGGTCCGAAACCGCAGCCACCGTCATCTGGACGGCGACTGCATCCGCAAGCTCTCAGGCCGTGTCCTGCAACACGGGAACCCCCTCGTCGTCCTGGGGGGAACCAGACGACGAGGGGGTGGATGAGGCGGGCGCGATCGCGACCTCGCCGAAGAACGTGGAGACCGGTACGTTCAGGAGCGAAGCGAGCTTCGCAAGCTCCGACGCCGAGAAGTCGATGCGACCCGTGAGCCGACGAGACACCCCGGTCTGTGCCAAACCAAGCGCCACAGCGATCTCCGACTGGGACCGACCCGACCGAGCAATCTCCGCGCGAACATTCGCCGGGACAGACTCTCCATGTCGGATCGATGCGTGGGGTGCATTGCTCATGGCAGGAGGCTATAGCCCTGATGCATACATGTCAACTAGGACGCATTGCGCGGCATGTCGGGGAGCCCCCTCTTGAAGTCCTGACTATGCTCCACGCGCATCATCTGCTACTCTGAGCGCATGAGTACAGCAGACGCCATTCAGCTCCGACCAGCGTTGAACCGCGACACGATCGCCGCGCCCGTCCGCGCCCACCTAGCGGTCAAGAACATCTCCGGTGCGGACCTCGCGCGCAGGATAGGCCTGACACAACCGCAAGTGAGTCGACGTCTCTCTGGACGCCTCTCGTTCACTGGTGACGACTTGATCGCAATCGCAGCCGAGCTTGGTGTCACGGTAGCCGAGCTGATTCAGATGCCGAGGGATCGAACCATTGGTGGCGGCCAGCTTCTGGTCATGCCCGAGCGTGGGCCCTACCGGGCTCGAACCGATGACATCCACGGTGTAAACGTGGCGCTCTACCAACTGAGCTAAAGGCCCGTCGCCCGGCATGGCGGGACAACGCGTGTCCATGGTACAGGCATACTTCCGCCATGGCCGCTGCTGCCCCCTCGTCACCTCAACCCAGAACCGAGCACCGCTTCCCGGTCTTCGTGGCAGCAGTGATCGCCCTCGCACTGTTCGCCGTGCTTCCCAGCGAGGTTCAGTTCCTGCCCAACTGGCTCGTGCCGTCGATCGCGGCCGTCGTGCTCATTCCACTCATCGCGATCAATCCGCGCCGTCTCAACAACGAGACGCGCTGGTCGCGGTGGATCGGCATTGGGTTCGCCCTGGGGCTCACGGCAATCAACCAGGTCTACGTCGTGCTGCTGGTGGTCGAGCTGATCTCCGGTCAGGCCCGCGGGCCGATCGTGCTTCTCACCGCACTCTGCGTCTGGATCACCAACATCATCGCGTTCTCGCTGGTCTACTGGGAACTGGACCGCGGCGGTCCGGTCGCCCGACGGGTCGAGGGCGTCAACGACAACGCACGCCAGGACTTCCGATTCCCGCAGCAGGACAACCCAGTCGGAGTCGAGGGATGGCAGACGGCCTACCCCGACTACGCCTACCTGTCGATGACGAACATGATGGCCTTCAGCCCCACTGACGCCATGCCGCTGACGATCCGCGCGAAGGGGCTCATGGCCTACCAGGCGTTCACGGGCTTCGTGCTGCTCGCCCTCGTGATCTCCCGAGCGGTCAACATCCTCACCTGAGATCGACTGGCCCGGTCAGGAGCTCAGACGCGGGCGGCCTTCAGGTCGCGCAGCGCTGCGGTGTAGTCCTCGAGCGACCGCGCCTGACCGGGCGCCGTGATGAAGCTGGCCCGGATGACGCCGTCGATGTCGATGAGGAAGGTGGCGCGATTCGCGAAGCCCTTCTCCTCGATGAACACCCCGTACTCCTTGGCGACGTCGCCGTGCGGCCAGAAGTCGGCGAGAAGGGTGAAGTCATAACCCTCGGCCTCGGCCCACGCCCGCAGACTAGCCTTCGAGTCCACGGAGATGCCGATCAGCTCGACACCCGAGTCCTTGAACAGCGCCAGGTTGTCGCGGAGTTCGCAGAGCTCGCTCGTGCAGGTGCTCGAGAAGGCGAGAGGGAAGAACACCAGAGCAACGGGCTTCTTGCCCCGGAACTCGCTCAGCCGGATGTGTTCACCGAACTGATTCGGGAGTTCGAAGTCGGGTGCGGTGATGTCGTTGATGAGAGCCACGAGGGGCAATTGTACGCCCGTTCCGAACAGTGCCTACCCCACAACTAGAATCGACAGGCGTAGTCGATCACGGCACGTTCTGCACTAACCGTCGCAACCCGGCGGGCGTGGAATTCTCTCTCTACAAGGAAGAGGTCAACGGTGACGGTAAACGATCAGGACCCCTACTCGGTACATCACACCGATCAGGATCCGGAGGAAACCGCCGAATGGCGTGAGTCGCTCGATGCGCTGGTGGCAACCCACGGTCATGCCCGTGGTCGCGAGATCATGCTGAGCCTGCTCAAGCACTCGAAGGATCTCCACCTCGGCGTGCCGATGGTGCCCACGACCGACTACATCAACACGATCGCCCCGGAGAACGAACCCGAATTCCCCGGCGACGAGGAGATCGAGCGCCGCTATCGTGCGTGGATCCGGTGGAACGCCGCGATCACCGTGCACCGTGCACAGCGGCCCGGGATCGGCGTCGGCGGCCACATCTCGACGTACGCGTCATCCGCTGCTCTCTATGAGGTCGGGCACAACCACTTCTTCCGCGGAGCCGACCACCCCGGTGGCGGCGACCAGGTGTTCTACCAGGGTCACGCCTCCCCCGGCATGTACGCGCGCGCCTTTCTTGAGGGCCGCCTCACCGAGCAGCAGCTCACCGGCTTCCGCCAGGAGAAGTCGCAGTGGCCCAATGGGCTCTCGAGCTACCCGCACCCCCGCCTCATGCCGGACTTCTGGCAGTTCCCGACCGTGTCGATGGGCCTCGGCCCGATCAACGCGATCTATCAGGCGCAGTCCAACCGCTACCTCACCAACCGGGGGATCAAGGATGCCAGCGACCAGCAGGTCTGGGCGTTCCTGGGCGACGGCGAGATGGACGAGGTCGAGAGCCGCGGTGCCCTGCAGTGGGCAGCCAACGAAAGCCTCGACAACCTCAACTTCGTGATCAACTGCAACCTGCAGCGCCTCGACGGGCCGGTTCGCGGCAACGGCAAGATCGTGCAGGAGCTCGAGAGCTTCTTCCGTGGCGCCGGCTGGAACGTCATCAAGGTGATCTGGGGCCGCGAGTGGGATGAACTGCTCGCGCGCGACCACGAGGGCGCCCTCCGCGACCTGATGAACCGCACTCCCGACGGCGACTACCAGACCTACAAGGCCGAGAACGGCGCCTACGTGCGTGAGAACTTCTTCGGCCGCGACCCGCGCACCCTCGACATGGTCAAGGAGTACTCCGACGACCAGCTCTGGGGCCTCAAGCGCGGCGGCCACGACTACCGCAAGGTGTACGCGGCGTTCAAGGCGGCATCCGAGCACAAGGGTCAGCCCACGGTCATCCTCGCCAAGACGGTCAAGGGTTACGGCCTCGGCCCGTCGTTCGAGGGTCGCAACGCTACCCACCAGATGAAGAAGCTGACGCTCGACAACCTCAAGCAGTTCCGCGACGTGATGCATATCCCGATCACGGATGCCGCGCTCGAGGCCGACCCGTACCAGCCGCCGTTCTACAACCCCGGGCCGAACGACGAGGCCATCCAGTACCTGCAGGAGCGTCGTCGCGAGCTGGGTGGATACGTGCCGGAGCGACGCTCCAAGTACACCCAGGTGAGCCTTCCCGATGACTCCACCTATGAGGTCGTCAAGAAGGGCTCGGGCAAGCAGGAGATCGCCAGCACCATGGCCTTCGCCCGGCTGCTCAAGGATCTGCTGCGCGACAAGGGCCTAGGCCACCGCATCGTGCCGATCATCCCGGATGAGGCTCGCACGTTCGGTATGGACGCCTACTTCCCCACCGCGAAGATCTACAACCCCGCTGGCCAGCAGTACACCTCGGTGGACCGCGAACAGCTGCTCGCCTACAAGGAGAGCCCGCAGGGCCAGATCGTGCACGTCGGCATCAACGAGGCCGGCGCCTTCGCAGCCTTCACCGCCGCGGGCACCCAGTACGCGACCAACGGCGAGCCGCTGATCCCCGTGTACGTCTTCTACTCGATGTTCGGGTTCCAGCGCACCGGTGACGCCATGTGGGCCGCGGGCGACCAGATGGCGCGCGGCTTCATCATGGGCGCCACCGCTGGTCGCACCACGCTGACCGGTGAGGGCCTCCAGCACGCAGACGGTCACTCGCTGCTGCTGGCATCCACGAACCCGGCGGTGGTGGCCTACGACGCCGCCTACGGCTACGAGATCGGGCGCATCGTGCACGCCGGCCTCGACCGCATGTACGGCGGAACGCATCCCAACCCCAACGTCATGTACTACCTGACGCTCTACAACGAGCCGATCGTGCAGCCCGCGGAGCCCGAGAACCTCGATGTGGATGGTGTGCTTCGGGGCATCTACCACCTGAAGTCGGCCGAGGTGCAGGGTCCCCGCGCCCAGCTGCTCGCCTCGGGTGTCGCCGTGCCGTGGGCGCTCGAAGCCCAGCACCTGCTCGCCCAGGACTGGGGTGTGTCGGCGGATGTCTGGTCGGTCACCTCGTGGACCGAGCTGCGCCGTGACGGGCTGGCCGCCGAGGAGCACAACTTCCTCAACCCCAACGAGGAGCCGCGCGTGCCCTACGTCACGCAGAAGCTGTCGGGGTCGGATGGCCCGTTCATCGCGGTGACCGACTTCATGCACGCGGTGCCCGACCAGATCCGTCAGTTCGTGCCCGGCGACTTCGCGACGCTCGGCGCCGACGACTTCGGCTTCTCGGACACGCGCGCCGCCGCTCGCCGGTACTTCAAGATCGACGGGCCCTCGCTGGTGGTTCGCACGCTCGAGTCGCTCGCCAAGCGCGGTCTGGTCGACCGTGCCGTGATCGGCCAGGCCATCGAGAAGTACCGCCTCATGGATGTGACGGCGGGTACCACCGGATCGGCCGGCGGCGAGAGCTAGGAGCCGATGCCTCCCGTGCAGAAGACGAAGGAGCAGACGCTCGCGTGGCTGCGCACGATTTCGGGCGAGCTCGCGACGGCAACCCTGAAGCGACTGGATGACACGCTGCCCTGGTACGGCGACATGCCACCAGGGCGGCGTTCAGCCGTGGGGCTCGTCGCCCAGGCCGGCATCACGAGTTTCATCTCCTGGTTCGACGACCCGAAGTCGATCCCGTGGATCGCTGCCGACGTGTTCGGCGCCGCCCCGCGCGAGCTGCTGCGCTCCGTGTCGCTCACGCAGACTCTGCAGCTGATCCGCATCACGGTGGAGGTCGTCGAGGAGCGCGTCAAGGATGGCGACGACGTGCTGCGCGAAGCGATCCTGCTGTACTCGCGGGAGATCGCGTTCGCGGCCGCCGACGTCTACGCCAGGGCCGCCGAGGCGCGCGGCCTGTGGGACGCCCGGCTCGAGGCGCTCGTGGTCGACTCGATCCTCAGCGGCGAGTACGACAACGAGCTGCCGTCGCGCATCGCCGCTCTCGGCTGGAACGGGCACGGCGAGGTGTGTGTGCTGGTGGGCACCGCACCCAAGATGCTCGACGTCGACCAGCTGCGCCGCACCGCGCGCCACCTCGACGCCGACGTGCTCATCGGGGTGCAGGGCAGCCGGCTCGTTCTCGTGATCGGCCGGGCCAGCCCGCGCAACGAGGAGCCCGACGCTCCGGCGCCGCTGTCGTTCCTCTCGATCGCCGAACAGCTGGAGCCGGGCTTCGGACCCGGCCACCTTGTGCTCGGTCACGAAGTCGCCAGCCTGGTCGACGCATCCAAGAGTGCAAAGGCGGCCCTCGCGGGTTTCGCGGTGGCCCGCTCGTGGCGCAACGCCCCGCGACCGACCCTTGCCGACGATCTGCTGCCCGAACGCGCATTCGCCGGCGACCCGCTCGCCCGCGCGACCCTGATCAACAAGATCTACCGACCACTCCAGGCCCACTCGACCGACCTGCTGGCGACACTGTGGTGCTACCTCGACAATGGTCGCTCCCTCGAGGCGACCGCCCGCGAGCTGTTCGTTCACCCCAACACGGTGCGCTACCGGCTCAAGCGCGTCAGCGAGGTGATCGGCTGGGATGCCACCGGCGCTCGGGAGGCCCTGATCCTTCAGGCGGCCCTCATCGTCGGCTCGATCGCCGACCCTGACGGGTCGAAACGCCGCTGACCGAACAAGGCTTTGCCGAATTCTTAGTGCGAATGCAACAGAACCGAACCAGCCACGAGAAAGCAGACTAGATCAGTGATCGTCATCGTCGCGCCCGGACAGGGCTCCCAGACTCCCGGGTTCCTCGAACCCTGGCTCGATCTCGAGGGTGCTCGGGAGCAACTCGGCGCGATCTCCGATGCCGTCGGCATCGACCTGGTCGCCCACGGAACCACGTCGGATGCCGACACGATCCGCGACACGAAGGTGGCCCAGCCGCTGATCGTTGCGGCCGGGCTCCTGACCCTCAGCTCCTTGTTCGCCGACGGGCGGCGTGAGAAGGTCGGCGGTGTCGCCGGGCACTCGGTGGGTGAGGTCACCGCGGCGGCGGCTGCGGGCATCCTGAGCGACACCGATGCTGTCGCCTTCGTGCGCGAGCGCGGTCGGGCGATGGCGGATGCCGCGGCCCTCGAACCGACGGGCATGTCCGCCGTTCTGGGCGGCGACGAGGCCGCCCTACTCGAGCGTCTCGCCGAGCTGGACCTGTTCCCCGCGAACTTCAACGGTGGCGGTCAGCTCGTGGTCGCGGGCGCGCTGCCGGCCCTCGCCGAGCTTGCCGAGAGTCCCGTCGCAGGCACCCGGGTCATCCCGCTGCAGGTCGCCGGTGCGTTCCACACGCGCTACATGCAGCCGGCTGTGGCACACCTCACCGAGTTCGCCGCGACTCTCGAGTCGCACGATCCCACGCTGCCGATCTGGACCAACCGCGACGGATCACGGGTGACCAGTGGTTCCGAGTTCGTGAACCTCCTCGTCGGCCAGGTCTCCTCGCCGGTACGGTGGGACAGGACGATGGAGGCCTTCGCGGCCGCCGGAGTCACCGGAATCATCGAGCTCGCGCCGGCCGGCGCCCTCGTGGGCCTTGCCAAGCGGGGCCTCAAGGGCGTGCCGACAGTGGCAGTGAAGACTCCGGACGACCTGCAGGCAGCGTTCGAGATGATCGATGGGAACTCATGACCACCCTCAAGCAGTCTCACGGGGCCCAGTTCACCCGCATCTACAGCTACGGCGCGGCACGCGGTGACCGCGTGGTCGGCAACGACGAGTTGATCGAGGCGATCGACTCCAGCGACGAGTGGATTCAGCAGCGCACCGGAATCGTCACCCGCACCCGCGCCTCAGCGGGGCTCGGCGCCGTGGACCTCGCGACGGAGGCCGCCAGCGAGGCGATCGCCAAGTCGGGAGTGTCGCCCGAGCAGATCGACCTCGTGATCGTGGCGACGATCAGCAACGTGCAGCAGACGCCCTCCATGGCGGCTGTCGTCGCCGATCGGGTCGGCGCCAACCCCGCGGCCGCCTACGACGAGAACGCCGCCTGCGCGGGCTTCAGCTACGGCGTGACGCAGGCCGACGCGCTCATCCGCTCCGGCGCAGCGCACTACGCGCTGGTGATCGGCGCCGAGAAGCTGTCCGACATCGTCGATCCCACCGACAGGTCGATCTCGTTCCTGCTCGGCGACGGCGCTGGCGCCGTCGTCATCGGGCCGAGCGACTTCCCCGGTATCGCCGCCGCAGTGTGGGGCTCCGACGGGTCCAAGGCCGACGCCGTGGGCATGGATTCCACGCTCACCGAGTACCGCGACGGCAGCGCGAAGTGGCCCACCCTGCGCCAGGACGGCCAGACCGTGTTCCGCTGGGCGGTGTGGGAGATGGCGAAGGTCGCCAAGCAGGCCCTCGAGGCCGCAGGCATCACGGCTGACGATCTCGCAGCGTTCATCCCCCACCAGGCCAACATGCGCATCATCGACGAGTTCGCCAAGCAGCTGAAGCTGCCGGAGACGGTTATCGTCGCCCGAGACATCGCGACGACCGGCAACACCAGCGCCGCCTCGATCCCGCTAGCGACGCACCGGCTTCTGGCCGAGCATCCCGAGCTCAGCGGCGGACTTGCGCTGCAGATCGGATTCGGAGCGGGGCTCGTGTTCGGCGCACAAGTGGTCGTACTCCCCTAGCCCCCCTAAACTTGCACACGGTCACATCACATCCCCAAGGAGAGAACACAATGGCATTGTCCACAGAAGAAGTCCTGGCCGGCCTGGCCGAGCTGATCAACGACGAGACCGGCATCGCGACGGACACGGTCGAGCTGGACAAGTCGTTCACGGACGACCTGGACATCGACTCCATCTCGATGATGACCATCGTCGTCAACGCAGAAGAGAAGTTCGACGTGAAGATCCCCGACGAAGAGGTCAAGAACCTCAAGACCGTCGGCGACGCCGTCAGCTTCATCACCAGCGCACAGGCCTAGGCCCTGACAGGGCTAGACCCCTCACAGGACTAGACCCCTGGTTCGCGGCCGACCGCCCGTCGGTCGGCCGCGGCACGTGTGCCCTCCCACAACAGGAACGTTGATATGACCCCCAAGAAGATCGTTGTTACCGGCATCGGTGCCACCTCGCCTCTCGGCGGCACGGCACCCGAATCCTGGGCCGCGCTGCTCGCTGGTGAATCCGGAGCCCACACGCTCACCCACGAGTGGGTCGCGCAGTACGACCTGCCGGTGACGTTCGCCGCCGAGGCGAGGGTGCGCCCCGAGGACGTCCTCGAGCGCGTCGAGTACAAGCGTCTCGACCCGTCGAGCCAGTTCGCGCTCATCTCGGCCCGCGAGGCGTGGGCGGATGCCGGCGCTCCCGATGTGGACCCGATCCGCGTCGGCGTCGACTACTCGACCGGCATCGGCGGTCTCTGGACGCTTCTGGATGCCTGGGACACCCTTCGTGAGAAGGGCCCGCGTCGCGTGCTCCCGATGACGATCCCCATGCTCATGCCGAACGCCGCCGCTGCGGCGATCAGCATGTCCATCCCCTCGCGCGCATTCGCTCGCACGGATGTCTCGGCCTGCGCGTCGAGCACCGAGGCCATCGCCAACGCGTACGACCACCTCCAGTCGGGACTCGCCGATATCGTTCTGGCCGGCGGAACCGAGGCGGTCGTGCATCCGCTGCCCATCGCCTCGTTCGCAGCCATGCAGGCGCTCTCGAAGCGCAACGACTCACCGTCGACGGCCTCACGCCCCTACGACGTCTCACGGGACGGTTTCGTGCTCGGTGAGGGAGCCGGCACGATCGTGCTGGAGACGGAGGAGCACGCGCTCGCCCGCGGCGCCCGCATCTACGCCGAGCTCGCTGGCGGCTCGGTCACGAGCGACTCGTACCACATCACGGCGCCCGACCCCGAGGGTTCGGCAGCAGCCCGCGCCATGCTCGCCGCGCTCGAGCAGGCTGGTGCGAAGACGACCGATGTCGTGCACATCAACGCGCACGCCACCAGCACCCCCGTCGGCGATATCGCCGAGTACAACGCGATGCTTCGGGTGTTCGGCGACCACCTGCCGAACATCGCGGTGTCGGCCACCAAGGCGTCCACCGGGCACCTTCTCGGCGGAACCGGCGCGCTCGAGGCGATCTTCACGATCCTCGCCCTGCACCACCGCACGGCGCCGCCCACGATCAACCTCACCGAGCAGGACCCCGAGATCCCGCTGGATGTCGTCACCTCGCCCCGTGCGCTGGGAGACGGTCCGCTGCTCGCACTGAGCAACTCGTTCGGCTTCGGCGGCCACAACTCGGTGGCGGCGTTCCGCAGCTACTGAACCGGGCGGCAACCCGGATGCGCGGTGCACTCCCCGTCGAACAGCACGAGGTCATCGGCGGTGACGAGCCGCTCGAGCTGAGTCATGTCGATCAGCGGGGGTACGGCCTCGTCGACGAGTTCTTCCAGTTCCCTGTTCAGCGTGTCCATGACGACTCCTTCGTCTCTCAACCCACCTTGTGAAGCCACACCACAGCTGAGTCCTGCCCAGCGTGGCGGAAGACCTCGAGCTCGTCGTCCCAGGCCTGGCCCAGGGCGAGACGCAACTCGCGGTGAAGCTCGATGGCGTTCGCGCCCGCGACCTCCATGGCGTAGCGCACGCGATCCTCGGGGATGACGACGTTGCCCACCGTGTCGGTCTGGGCGAAGAAGATGCCGAGGTCGGGCGTGTGCATCCAGCGACCGCCATCGGTGCCGAGACCCGCGTCCTCGGTGACCTCGTAGCGCAGGTGCTCCCAGCCCCGCAGTGCAGAGGCGAGCTTCGCGCCCGTGCCGCGCTCACCCTCCCAGTAGAACTCAGCACGCTGGGAACCCTTGAGCACCGGCTGCGGCTCCCAGGAGAAGTTCACGGCACGGTCGAGTGCTCGGCCGGCGGCCCACTCGATGTGTGGGCACAACGCACGAGGAGCGGAGTGCACATACAGCACTCCGCGAGCAGTTGGTGCAGTCACGTGCTGTGCAGACAAGGCTGCCTCCGTTCCGGTTGGGTGCGACTTCCCCATCGACCCAGTGAACGGATGCCCGTAACGGCGGTATTGCGTATGAAATTGGTGCGGCGAACCGCTGGGGCCATTATTGCCGATGTCGAGGGTGAATCACAAGCGTGTAACTCGTGTCACTTCGCTTGGCCGTAGTTGTCGACGACCGCCACCGTCACCGGGAACTCCGCCGGAATGGCCCCGAAGAGCAACTGTCCGGCCTCGACGGCGGCGAGCCGCACCTGCTCGCTCACGGTGTCGGTGAGCTCAGCGGGGCAGTGCACGACGATCTCGTCATGGAGAAAGAACACGAGATGCGGGGCATCCGTGAGCCAGGTGCCGTCGGCCATGGCGTGCAGGCGGCGACGGATGCTCGCCATCCAGCACAGGGCCCACTCGGCCGCCGAACCCTGCACCACGAAGTTGCGGGTGAAGCGCCCCCAGGCCCGCGCCCGGTTGCGCGCGCGGGACACCTCCGACTCGGATGCCACCTCGTCGTAGCCGGCTCCCTGGCCCCGCGGCGAGCTGCGGCCGAGTCGGGTGGTCACGATCTCGCCGCGCTCACCTGCGCGCGCCGCCTCTTCCACGAGCGCGATCGCCTTCGGGTAGGCGCGCTCGAGCCGGGGCATGAGACGTCCGCTCTCGCCCGTTGTCGCGCCGTACATCGCACCGAGCATCGCGACCTTCGCCTGGTCGCGCGTCTCGACGGCCCCGCTCGCCACGATTCCCGCATACAGGTCTCCCGCGGCACCCGCCTGCACCATCCCGCGGTCGCCCGACATGGCCGCGAGGATGCGCGGTTCGAGCTGCGAGGCATCCGCCACCACCAGCTTCCAGCCGGGGTCGGCGATCACCGCGCCCCGGATCTGGCGCGGCAGCTGCAGCGCTCCCCCGCCGTTCGCAGCCCAGCGACCGGTGACAACCCCGCCCGGCACGTAACCAGGGCGAAACCGCCCGTCGCGCACCCAGGTGTCGAGCCAGTTCCAGCCGTTGGCCGAGAGCAGGCGCGCGAGCTTCTTGTACTCCAGCAGCGGGCCGATCGCCGGATGCTTCAGCTGCTTCAACTCCCACGATCGCGTCGACGTGACCTGCAGCCCGACCCTTCCGAGGGCACGCAGCAGGTCCACCGGCGAGTCCGGGTTGAGGCCGGGCGCCTCGAGTAACTGCTGCACCTGCTCCAGGAGCTCTCGCAGTGCCGCCGGCCGCTCGCCTTCGGGCGGTCGCGGGCCGAGCAGGTCGGCGAGGATCTCCTCGTGCCGCGCCGCGTCCCACGGCAGTCCGGCGTACTCCAGCTCGGCGGCGATCAGCGCGCCCGCGGATTCCGCCGCCAGCAGCCGATCGATGCGTCCCGGCTGCGCCGACCTGGCGACCGCTTCGCGCTGCAGCACGAGTTCGGCTACCGGGTCGGCGTCGACGCGCGGCTCATCGCCCTCGAGTTCGAAGAGCGCGCCGCTGGCCGGACGATCGGGCACCCGCGGGGCATCCCACGAACTCGCGGCACCGGTCGCAAGGGCGGAGCCCGACGTCAGCTCCGAGTTGCGCAGGATCGCGTGGCAGAGCCTCAGGTCGTAGCAGCGGTCGACGCGCACCCGCGCGGCCAGCAGTTGCGGGTACCAGTGGGACGTGTCATCCCACACCCACCGAGGCGTGGCGCGCTCCTCGGCTGCGACGAACGACGGCAGGTCCTTGACGTACTCGATGCCGAATGACGCGCTCTCGTCGGTGCGCCGAGCCGCCATGATGCGGTCCCCGGCAACCCTGGCGAGAACTATGAGCATGGTCTCAGCCGTGCAGCAGTGTGCCGTCCTTGGCGAGCACGTTCTTCTCCCCGGCCTCGATGCGCACCCCGAAACGGTTCTGCTTCGGCGGCAGAGGGCAGTTGAAGTTGTAGCTGAAGGCGCAGGGCGGCAGCACTGCCCGGTTGAAGTCGAGAGTGATCGTGCCATCCGGATTCGGTGCGACGAACAAGAAGCGACCCACGCTGTAGGTGTCATCGCCGTTGGTCGCGTCGGCGAAGACGAGCTGCAACGCACGGCCGGCCTTGAACGCCGCGAGGTTGTAGTCGACGCCGTCCTTGGTGAAGGTGATCTCGCCGGGGATGACCTCCTCACGGGTCTGCCCGTCGTCCTTGAGGTGCTCGAAGCCGAGGGTGGTGCCCGCGGGGTTCTCGGTGAACTTCGCCGTGATGACCCACTCCGGGTTGTAGCCGAACGCGTCGATGCCGCCGAACTGCTGGATGCCATCCGAGTTCGAGTCCCACACCCGCAGGGCGTATGTACCCTCGGAGCTGGCGATGACGAAGCCGGTGACGGTGTCACTGAACACGATGGTGCTCGGGTTCGGGTCATCCTTGCCGCGCACCACGACCGTGCCGTCAACGAGTTCGCCGTCGACGACGATGTTGTCGGATGCCTCGGCCGTGACCGTGAGCCCGCCGCCCGGGTTCGGCGCCCATCGCCCCGGAACACCGTAGATCGTCTGCTCGGAATCCACCCACTGAGTATTCACGAGCGCCAGACTGCCGAGCGGCTGCACGACGCTCAGTTCGCGCCGCTCGTGGTAGGTGGCAAGCTGGCTCTCGGGCGTTTCGGTGGCGGTGTCGGTCATGGGTTCCATCCTCGTGTGATCCACCGACTAAACCGGTGGCGACACGGGTTTATGCCCTGCGTCGAGCCCCTAAACTGTTGTCGCGCAGACCGGCGCCTCATGCGAAAGGCAGCACATGGACCCGATCACCATTAGCGGCGGCATCATCGGCCTCATCATCTTCATCGTCACCGTCGTGTCGATCGTCAACAATCCGAATCACGGCGGCCTCGGCAAGTTCATCTGGATTCTGGTCGCATTCTTCCTGTCGATCATCGGCTCGATTCTCTGGCTGATCTTCGGTCGCGGGCGCGTTCCCAAGCGCTGACGCCCGGTACCACTCCCACATCCGGTCGCACGCCTCCTCCAGCGTCCAGGCGTAACCGAGCAGGCGGCCCTCCGGGGTGAGCCCTCGCAGGCCCGCGCGCTGGTTGATGCGCCCGTACTCGATGATTCCCACGAGCGTGCCGCGATCGTAGAGCCGCCACTCGCCGGGCCGGAACGAGTGCTCGAGGTTGTCGCTCGCGCGCCAGTGATGCACCATTCTTAGAACATACATTCGAAGGTGGTCCCCTGTGAATAGCGCGGCGCATCCCGAGCAACGCTCGACATAGGCTGAGGCTATGTCGAGCCAGTGGACCGAGACCGCCGCCCAGTACGTCACCAGCACGCAATCGTGCCCACGCTGCGACACCACCCTCGCTCAGCCTGGACACTGCACCGAGTGCGGTGCCGATCTGGCTGGCCCCCAGGCCAAGGCGGTGTGGAACAGTTCACTCGCCGTCGCCGCAGCGCTTCGCGAGCGGCAGGCGCTCATCGACGGGCTGCCGAACTTCGGGGAAGCACCGGTCGCGATCCCGGCACTGGTGGCTGCGCCTGCCGGCGCACCTGCTGTCGCCAGCGGCCCGATTCCAGCCGTGGCAGAGCCTGCCACTCGACGCACCAGCTCGCAGCTCAGCGTGCAGTCGGTGCTCGCTGTGGCCGGCGCCGGCCTCTTCGCCGTGGCGGCCATCGTCTTCACGTTCTTCAACCCCGACCTCACCGATCTGGGTACACGGTCGGCCATCGTCGCGGGCATCAGCGCGGTCTTCATCGGCGGTGCCTGGCTGCTCGCCTGGCGTGGCCTCACCTTCTCCGCCGAGGCCGTCGGCGCCCTCGGTGCGGTATTCCTCGGCCTCGACGTGTGGTCGTTCTCGCAGGCCGCGCCCGACGGCGTGAGCGAGTGGTTGTTCGGCGGCATCGGGATGCTCGTGGCTGCGGCATCCCTGCTGGCACTCGCTGCGCTCGTGCGGCTGCGCACGTGGCTCTGGGCCGCGTTGGTGGGTATCGCGCTGACCCCCGCACCGTTCGCGTACGCCGTGGATTCTGCGTGGGCCCCCGTGGTGGGCCACCTCGTGGTGGGCTTCGCCGCCCTCGGCGCACACGTGATCGCGCGGCGGTTCGCTGGTCGCTTTGCAAGCCCGCTGGCTGCCGACCATGGCACCGCGACCGTGATCACGCTGCTCGTGCTCGCTGTTGTGCCGCTGCAACTCGTGCTCCTGCCGGTCGCGGAGTCGCCTACCCGGGTCGGCCTCAGTTCTGCCGTGCTGGCCGCGCTCGCGCTGGTCGCCTGGCTCGCCGCGCTTCAGCAGTTGCGGCGCTTCTGGTTGTTCGCGTCGGGCGCGCTGATCACCGCTGCGGTTGCCCTTCTGCCGCTCGTTGCCGACCTGTATGACTGGACCTGGTACCTCGCGTTCGTCCCGGCGGCGGCCGCTGTCGCGCTTGTCGTGATCGCGCTCATCCGTCGGCCGTCCTTCCATGCGGGCGCCCTCACGATCGCCCTGGCCTGCGCCGTGCCTGCGGCCGGAGTCGCTTCGAACCGGCTGACCGCGATGCTGCTCGGCGGCGGGGAGTTCACCGGCAACGCGACTACCGAGCTCGCCGCGCTCTTCGGTCTCGCCGCGACCGCACTTGCCTGCGGATTCCTCGCGTGGCGCACCCGGGGCGCTCGCACGCTTGCGTTCACCCTGTGGATCGCCTGCCTCGCACTTCTCGCACTCACCGTCTGGTCGGCGCTCGCGCTGCCCACCCAGATCGTCGCGACGCTCGCGTTGGCCGTCGTTCTCAGCGCCGTTGTCGTGCGGGTGCGCCTGCCCCTCGTCGCCCGCGTGCCGCTCGCCGTGACGGCGCATGTCGGTGCGCTCATGGCCGCGGTGATCTCGTGGCACGATCCAGCCAGCCGCGTGCTCGCCGGAGCTGCCGCGGTCGCGACGCTGTTCGCCGTCGCTCGCACTGTGCCCCTGAAGGTGCGGCCGGTGCACGTCGGTGTTGGCTACGCCTATGCGCTCGTCATCGTCGCGGCTGCGCTCGACCTCGCCGGATTCGAGACGATCGCGGTGCTCTGCCTCACGACGACTGTCGGCTCGCTCGCTGCCCTCGCGGTCACCCTGGTCGGCCGGTTCAGGCCGGGCACCTGGTACGCCGTGCTGATCGTCACCGCTGTGCCCTTCGCGATCGGCATCGTGTCGGTGCTGCTCGACCGCAGCGGCTGGACTGCTCTGTCGACCGGTGTCACCTTCGCCCTGCTCCTGGCGATCATGCTGACCCGCCGCCCCGGCCTGACGCTGGTCATCCGGGCCGGTGCCGCAGCGTTGCTCGTGCCCGCCCTCGCCGTCGTCGTGATCTGTCTGGGCGCGCAGGTGCTCTCGGTGAGCGCCTCCCCCATCACCCTGCCGGTCATTGCCGTGATCGTCGCGTGCACGCTGCCGGCGACGGGCCTGATCGCGGCGGCGGTCGCCGCACAGGGCGTCTCCGCGGCGGATGCCGCGGTCGTGCGGGTATGGATCGAGATCTCCTCGCTGGTCACCGGGGCGATCGCGGTGGTGCTCGCGCTGGTACGCTCGGCAGCGGGCATCCCGACGACGTTCCTCGTACTGGTGATTCTCGGGATCGGCGCCATCGCGACGGCGGTCTTCGCCAAGCGTCGCTACGGCTGGCCAGTCGCCGGCATCGCGTTCACGGGCGCGCTGTGGTGCGTGTGGTGGCTCGCCGGCATCACTGTGCTCGAGCCGTACCTGTTGCCGCCGGCGCTCGGTACGGCCCTCGTCGCCGCGATCCTGGTCGCCCGCGATCGGCCGGGCATGGGGATCTCCGCGGTCGGCCTGTACTGGACAGGTCTCGGTGTCGCGGCCGTGCCGACCCTCGTTCTTCTCGCCCTCTCCGGGTCGGACCAGGCGAGTCTGCCGTGGCGTTCGCTCGGGCTGCTGGGGGCGGCGCTCGTGCTCATGGTGTTCGCCGCGCTTATCCCGCGCCTTGTGAAGGTCAGCGCCCTACGGCGCATCGGCCCGCTACGGGCCCCCACCCTCGTTGTGGCCATCGGGGCGGCATCCGCTGGGGCGATTCAGGGCATCCGCTACGGGCTAGGGCTCGACGCCGTGGCGGTCGCCAGCCGTGAACTCGTGATGCTGCCGGTGCTCGGGTTCGCCGTCGCGGCAACGGTTCTCGCCGTCGTCGCGGCCCGGATGCTCGGCTCACGCTCGCGCTGGAGCTACGTGCCCGCCACGGTCTACCTCGTGGCGGGGCCGATCGCGGCGATCCGGGAGGGCTGGTTCCCGATCCTCACGGTGCTCGCCCTGGCCCTGCTGCTGCTCGCGCTCATGATCGTGACCACGGTGCGCGCCCGATCCCGCGCCGTGACCCTGCCGCCGGTGTGGTTGACGTTTGTGCTCGCCTGGTGCACGGCCGTCGCCAGCTGGAGCCAGCGCGAGCTGCGGGTCGAGGCGTACTCGCTGCCCCTCGGACTCGCCCTACTGGCCGTCGGCATCATCGCGATGCGTCCGCTGCCCGCTGAGACCGCGGATACCCGCCCGACCCTCACCTCGTGGCCCATCGGTTTCAGCGGCTCCTGGCGCCTTCTCACGCCCGGCATCGTGGTCACACTGCTGCCGTCGATCCTCGCGACCGGAACCGATCCGCGCACCGAGCGTGCCATCCTCGTGATCGCTCTCGCCCTGATCGCGATTCTCATCGGCTCGATCCGACGGCTCGCGGCGCCATTCATCCTCGGCATCATCGCGCTGCCGATCGAGAACATCGTGGTCTTCGCCGTGCAGATCGGTCGCAATATCGGCGCGCTGCCGTGGTGGATCACCCTCGCGACCGCAGGTGCTGTGCTGCTGGTGATCGCCGTCGGGTCGGAGCGTCGCACCGGCAAAGACAAGGGCACCGCGGCCCGGTTGCGGGACCTGCGATAGGCCCGTCAGAGGGCGGTGTAGACGACGACCTGTGACCCGACAACCACAGCCCACGCCAGCACGCTGACCGTCAGCGTCGTGAGGATCGTGTGGGCGCGCTCGGCGATGATCGGCCGGCCCTTCACTCGCGCGAGTCGCGCGTCGTACCAGTAGGCGGACGCGAGCAACAGCAGCGCGATCGTCAGAACCCTCACGAGCAGTGGCGGATCGCCGCCGACGACGATCGCTCCCACCTGGTAGAACGCGATCACGCCCCATGGAACGATCGCCACCGCCGCACCGAACGAGAACGGCCACGTCGACTCCACCGCCCGCTCGTGCAGCACGAGGAAGAGACTCGAGCCGGCCGTGATCGCGTAGAGCGCGACGAGGGCCGCGACATCCGTGACGCCGTTGATCTGTGCCACGAGGAACACCACGATCCCCGACACCTGCGACCACTCGATCCAGCGGATGACCGGGCTCGGTCGCACTGCGTCGATGGCGCGGCACAGCGCCGAGAACACGAGGAGCGTCACCGCTGCGACGCCCAAGTTGACGCTCGTGAGCTGGATGCCCCCGCCGAAGTCGGCCGTGACCGGGAGTAGCACGGGGTCGGTGCCGCTGAGCAGGATGCCGACGACGATGGCTTGGGCGGCGAGGAGGGTCGCAGCGAGAGTGTTGACGGTGCCGGTAGTCATTGCTCGTCCGTCCGCCCGTTGCCGTATCCAATGAACCACTCGGCGTCGACCGGACTGGGCTCCCAAGTGTAGACAAAGGGGCGTACGCGCCCGCCCAAGCCTTCGCGGGGGAAGTGCCTCCACAGGACGTTCTCAGCGTCATCGATGAGGCCATCAGCCCAGTCCACGCCGTCCACGTAGGCGGCTGGCGAAGGCTCGACGATCTCCTCCAGCGCTCGGGCGAAGAGCGGTCCTTCCCCATATGGATCGTCGGCGAGCTCCGCCAGGTCGACGAAGACACCAAAGACGTGCTCGCCCTGAGGGAATCGGCACAGAACCAGGATCTCGGTCGGGCTCACGACCCGTCCAGCCACCCAGAGTGGCCCCCACGCCGGTTCCAAGAGGTACTCACGCACCGCGGCCAGGGTCGCCGCAGCGTCGATCCCGTCAGCCGTCATCGTCCCAAACTGCCACGAACGCGGCGGAACGGCCAGCCCCGCCTTGCCTCAGGCTTCACGGGCACCGTTGATCCTCCGACATACGCGTCACAAGCGGTGCAAAAAGCTGCTCCAGCTCAGACTGATTGAGCTGCGAGGTGTACGACTTCGACGACACCTCAAGCATGAGGTCCCCGCACGCCACGAGCATGTTGGAGAAGGCTAAGTCGCCCAGATCGTCACTTCCCGAGGACTGGTACGTGAAGGAATCGTCCCCGAGCAAGTCGATCATCCCACCGTGCTCCTTGACCGGACCCGAGGTCGGGGCACAGGGCGCCAACGCCTGGCGCAGCGCCTCCACGTTCACCTATTGACGGTTGTCGCGCGAAGCAATCCGCCGCGCAATTCCAGTAGGGCGGGCGGGACTTGAACCCGTGACCGACGGATTAGGGTGCCGAAAACCCGAGCAATGCCCCCCACTGGCGTTTCTGACGTTGCACAGCTTGCGCCAAGACACCCAGTTTCATCCTCGGGCGACGACGCTGGGAACGCCGCTAGATCACCAGTTGTCGTTGGTGTACGAAATGCGCTCGCTGGGTTCGGGCGGCTCCGGCGGCTCGTGCCATTTGTAGTCTCGATAGGTTCGCGTTGGTACCAACCGGCGTCCGGCCTGAGCTTTCTTCAGCCAGTCCACCAACTCTTCGTAGTCCTCGGAGCGCATCCCCTCGGCTTTGCACTTCGCCCGAAATGCTTCTACGTCCACGCGGTCCCACCGCGCCTTCGAGTTCATCAGGTCGGCTTTGAATCGGGCTTGCTCATTCCATTTTAGATGGTTGTCGTAGCCCTTCGCGTACTCGGCGAGAAAGTGGATGAAGTGCGCGACACTCGGAGGCAAGCGATCTTCTAGTTCCATGCCCCGCACGCTACTCCAGCCTCCAGACACCACCCACGAGCGGCGCGGGAATCGCCCCACCCTGGGCGAGCCGCTCGTAAGTCTCCACAGGTAGCGTGCCGCCACATTTTGGACAGAGCTCTCCTTACCTAAGAGGGTCTGGAGCTCTTTCTAGCGGCGCTTCTTGGGCTTCTTGCGCTTGGCGGTGGCGATGGTCCAAACGGCCACCACTCCCAGCGCGAAGTCACCTACGCCACCGAGAAAGCTTCCGAGAGAATCCATGTCTTCACACACGGCTTCCCCCTTCCTCGAAGGGTGCCAGCGATGAGCTGGCGAGAACCCACGCTCAAGGCGAGCGCAGGAGTCTAGTGGGCGCCCGTGGGAGGGCACAAAAAAAAGCCAGCAGCGGGGCTGGCGAGCTCTAGGCACAGAAATCCCAAGCGGATCGAGAGTACGCCGCTGGACACAAAGCCAGGTTGTCGCTGGCGGATTTGGGCGCATATCTGGAGCGCAACCTCAGGCTACCAACGAACTGTCACACAGTGTCAAGGCTTGTCAAGTACCTGAGAGCCGCTGACCGGCCGATTCCCGCGTAATCCCAGTAGGGCTGTGGGCCTTCGGGTGATGCTTGTCGGTTTGGTGTCGGGTGATTCTTGACACTCTGGTGGATAGGTTAGGCCCCGC
>JAIUPK010000005.1 GCA_020160915.1 Actinomycetota bacterium
GCTGCGCGATCACCTGATTGCGGGCATCCGGAGCGCAGTGCCGTCGGCCATGCTGCGGGGAGACCCGTCAGATCGTCTGCCGGGAAACGTGCACTTCACCTTCCCGGGTTGCGAGGGCGACTCGCTGCTCTATCTGGTGGATGCCGCGGGCTTCAGCGTCTCGACGGGTTCCGCCTGCCGGGCCGGGGTGCCGGAGGCCAGTCACGTGCTGCTCGCGATGGGTCTGTCCGAGCCGGAGGCGCGCGGTGCGCTCCGGTTCACGCTCGGCGACTCGACGACCGTCGAGGAGCTCGATGCGCTCATCGCGGTGCTGCCGGTCGTCGTCACCCGGGCTCGCTCGGCGGGCCTCGCCTAGGATTGGTACCCATGCGCGTACTGGCGGCCATGAGCGGGGGAGTGGACTCCGCCGTCGCCGCCGCGCGCGCGGTCGACGCCGGCCACGACGTCGTGGGAGTGCACCTCGCGCTGAGCCGCAACCCGGGCACGCTGCGCACCGGTGCCCGCGGGTGCTGCACCATCGAGGATTCGATGGATGCCCAGCGCGCGGCCAACATCATCGGCATTCCTTACTACGTATGGGACTTCTCCGAGCGCTTCAAGGCCGACGTGGTCGATGACTTCGTGGCCGAGTACTCCGCCGGACGCACCCCCAACCCGTGCATGCGCTGCAACGAGCGCATCAAGTTCGCCGCCCTCCTCGAGAAGGCGCTCGCGCTCGGCTTCGACGCCGTCGCGACCGGCCACTACGCGACGATCGTGACCGCGGATGACGGCAGCCGCGAGCTGCACCGCGCCGCCGCGTGGGCCAAGGACCAGTCCTACGTGCTCGGTGTGCTCACGGCCGACCAGCTCGCCCACGCCATGTTCCCGCTCGGCGCGACGCCGTCGAAGGCCGAGGTGCGGGCCGAGGCGGCCGCGCGTGGTTTCGCCCTGGCCTCCAAGCCCGACTCGCACGACATCTGTTTCATCCCCGACGGCGACACCCGCGGTTGGCTCGCCGACAAGGTGGGTGCCGAGCCGGGCGCGATCCTCGACCGCTCGGGCGCAGTGCTCGGCACGCACGAGGGTGCCGCCGCCTTCACGGTCGGCCAGCGCAAGGGCATCAATGTGGGTCATCCGACCCCCGACGGTCGTCCGCGCTTCGTGCTCGAGGTGCGTCCGTCGACCAATGAGGTCGTCGTCGGCCCCAGGGAGGCGCTTGCCCTGCGCGAGCTCGCGGGCGCGCGCTTCAGCTGGGCCGGTCGGGCTCCGGATGACGCCACCACCGAGTTCGCCTGCGAGGTGCAGGTGCGGGCTCACGCCGACCCGGTGCCGGCCGTGGCGCGGGTCTCGCATCTCGACGGGCTCGATGACCGAGAGCAGGAGCTCGTCGTCACCCCCACCGACCCGATCATCGGGGTCGCCCCCGGTCAGACGGCGGTGCTCTACGTCGGCACTCGCGTGCTCGGACAGTTCACGATCGACCGCACCGTGAGCGCGGTGCCCCAGCCTTCGCTGGTCGAGTAGCGGCGAAGCCGCGTATCGAGACCCAACCCCTCGGCCGATCTCTACCCCGCCCGCACCTCGTCGAAGTACTCCACGACGTCGTCCCACAGCGGCCGCGAACTCTCCCTGAAGTACCCCATGTGGCCGATCGGCCGCGGGATGCCTCGCGCGGCGGGATCGATGTCCACGGGCATCCACAGGGCTGAGACGTAGCCGGTCATGATGGCGTCGCGCGACTTCGGAGGCGACCACGGGTCGTCGATCGAGTTGGCGACGACCATGGGCGTTCGCACGGCGGCGTAGGTGTCGCGCACGCCCTCCATCTGCGGGTCGTCGAGCAGGAAGTGCGGAAAGCTGCACCAGCGCTTCCACTGCTTGTAGACGTCGAGGGGCAGGTCCTCGCCCGACATCACGAGACTCCACGGCAGGTAGCCCATCGCGGCCGAGAGCGCGGGGGCGACGCCGTGCCACATGGTGAGCACGCGCAACTGCTCGAGCCGGGGCATCCAGCCGTGCCAGCCGGCGCCGGCGCCGAAGGCGTACAGACCCGCCACCTTTTCGTGATTCGGGATGAGCCCGTAGCAGGCTCCACCGTAGGAGTGCCCCACCACGTAGACCGGTCGACCCTCGGCCGCCAGGGTGTCGACGGCGGCGGCGAGGTCCCTGTGGGCCCAGTCGGCGTAGTCGACGCGGAAGTCGCGAAGGTTCGGCGGGGCGCTGCGGCCGATTCCGCGGTAGTCGAGGGTGACGGTCTCGTAGCCCTGGCGCGCGGTGAACTCGGCGAAGCGGCGGTAGAAGCGCTGGGGCACTGCCGTGGCACCGGCGACGATGATCGACGAGTGCGGTGCGAATGGACCGGAGAACCGGGTGGCGCCGAGCACGTAGCCGTCGTCGGCGACGAGAGTGAAGTCGGTCGAGCTCATGCGTGGGCCGCCGTCGACCCCGCGATCAGGCGGCCACCGCGCGCTGCCGACCCCACCGCCCTCACGCCGCCACCGCGCGCTGCGCGCGGATCAGCGCGCCGAGCGTGTCGGTGGCCAGCTGCAACGGCACCACGCTGTTGGCGACGCGAGCCTGAAGCAGTCCGCCCTCGTAGGTCGCCACGATGAGCACGGCTAGCCCCTCCGCGTGGGGCGTGCCCGCGGATGCCAGTGCCTCGGTCATGCGCGCCCGCAGTTGCGCGAAAGCCCCCGCGAGAGCGGTGCGCACCTCGACGTCGGCCGCCGTGGTCTCCAGCGCGATGGTTGCGAGCGGGCATCCGGCCTCGAAGTCGGTCTCGCTGAGGCGCCGGGATGCCGCGCGCACCCACCGCTCGATGGCCTCGAGCGGGTCGGGGTACTTCTCGAGCGCGAGGTCGAGCCAGCCGGTGATGATCGCGATCGACTCGTCGATGGAGGCGAGCGCGAGCCCCGTTTTGCCGTCGGGGAAGTGGTGGTACAGCACGCCCTTGGGCGCGCCCGCCTCGCGCAGCACGTCGCTGATTCCGGTGCCGTGCAGGCCGCGGCGCTGGAGCCCGTCGGTCATCGCCGAGACGAGTCGTTGTTTGGTGCCGGGCGTGTGCTGTTCGGGCATCCCCACAATCTATAGACCGGTCGGTCTAGAACGCAAGCGCTGAGCCCGCCCGAGTTCACTCATTGCCCCTGCCGCTGGGCTGCGCCGCGTCCCTAGACTGTGCGCATGCGAATCCGGCTCACACTTGCTGCGACGCTGGCCGTCGCGCTGGTGGCGTCGCTCGCCGGTTGCACGCCCAACAAGCCGGGCTTGGCGACCGACTGGCTCGCGGGCCAGCAGGGAGTCACCGATGTGCAGGTCATGGCCGACCACTCCGACGCGTTCGTGAGCACGGGCATCATCCGCGGTGAACTCTCGCCCGACCTCGACGAGGCGGGCCTGGCTCGGCTTGTCGACTCGGTGCAGTCCTACCTTGTTGACCACGGCGAGGTGGGCGTGCGGCTCGGGCGCAACGGCCTCGACTTCACCGTCGCCGAGGATGACGCGGCAGTCGCCCGATCGATCGACCTCTGGAACGAGGCATCCCAGGTCGACGGCATCGCGAACGGGGTCGTCACCACCTACGACCAGGCGGACAGCATCGTTCACGTGCGCGCGCTACGTGAGGACGCCGTGGGCGTCTACCGTGCCCTGGCACCTGCCGACGCGACGCTCGAAGTGGAGGCGCTGCGCACATCAGGTGACATCGCCTACGACCTCGAACAGGACGACTTCTTCGGCTCCGACATCGAGAACCGGCTCTCGGTGGCCATCCATCGGGACGCCGCCTGCACGCCCACGCGAACGCAGGTCGCTCTGGCCGAGGGGTTCGTGGGCCGTGACGACATCGACGGAGCCCAGTTGCGGCTGTGCGACGGCTTCGACGTGTACTTCGCGCTCGCGGCATCCCTCGCCAGGGTCGTGCCTGACCTCAGGGCCGAGCTCGAAGGTGCTGGCCTCGATCAGTTCCCGGTGTGGGCGCGCCAGGCGTTCGACGCGTACCCCGACGGCCGCTCCGTTGCGGTGACGCCGGGTGACCCAGGCGCGCTCGCGGTCATCGACGTGTTCGAGACGGTGGGAGCCCCACCGGCCTACTTCGAACTCACCCCGGAGCGCGTACTCACGGTCACCGAATACGGCACGCCGGTCGCCGATCTGCTGACGCTCGTGTCCGGGTCGCCGGTGGCGGCGAGCCTCCCGATCGTCTCGCTCGAGGGCACGGATGTCGCCATCTCCGGCACCCTCGCCGAGCTGCCCACCACCCTGGCTCAAGCCGTCGCGCTCGCGGGCACCAGCGGACAGTACGGTGGCATCGAACTCTCGCCGACGACCGGCAGCGTCACGCTCGAATCGCCCGTGGCCACCGATCCGGATGTCGCCACCGCCGCCGCAGACCTGCGCGCGTCGGGCGCGTGGCAGGGCAGGGTGTTCACGGTGATCTACCTGAGCACTCAGCTGAGCATCACCGACGGGGTCGCCACGGTCGGCGACCCGAACTACACCGACGGGCACGTGGTGCAGGGCTTCGTCGACGCGTGGAACGCTGCGGGCTGAGCTGAGCGGGGCTGGGCTGGGCTGGGCTGGGCTGGGTGCCGTGCGCGAGCTCCCGCCGGGGCGCCGGTCGGTGGTGCTGCCTAAACTGTGACCGTGGCTGACAGCTCGAACACGCACACCAACGATCAGGTTCAGCAGCACGCTGACCCGGCCCTCTCCGCGGCCGCCGCGGAGGTCGCCGACCTCACCACACGCATCCTCGAACTGCGTGACGCGTACTACGAGCGCGACGAGGTGCTCGTCAGCGACGAGGAGTACGACGGCCTCATGCGGCGCCTCGAAGAACTCGAGCGCCGCTTTCCCGAGCTGCAGGGCCAGGACAGCCCCACCCAGACCGTCGGCGGGCGGGCGGCCAGCCTGTTCGACCCGGTCACCCACGCCGAGCGCATGCTCTCGCTCGACAACGTCTTCAGCCTCGACGACTTCGCCGCCTGGGCCGCGAAGGTCGAACGCGACTCCGGCCGTGCCGTGGACTACCTGTGCGAGCTCAAGATCGACGGACTCGCGATCAGCCTGCGCTACGAGAACGGGCGCCTGACGTCGGCGGCCACCCGCGGCGACGGCGTCGTCGGTGAGGATGTCACCGAGAACATCGCGCTCGTGCAGGGCATCCCAGCGCGGTTGTCGGGCACCGGGCATCCGCCGCTCGTCGAGGTGCGGGGCGAGATCTTCTTCCCGGTCGAGGCGTTCCTCGAGCTCAACGCCGAGCAGGCCGCCGCAGGGGAGAGGGTGTTCGCGAACCCGCGGAACGCGGCATCCGGTTCGCTGCGACAGAAGTCGGAAGGCAAGAACGCCGCAGGTCTCGACCTCATGCACCGCAGGCTCAGTCGGCTCCGGATGCTCGTGCACGGCATCGGCGCCTGGCCGAACCCGCCCGTGGCCAGCCAGAGCGAGGTGTACGGGTTGCTCGCCGGCTGGGGACTACCCACCAGCACCCACTACCGCGTCGCGCCGACGGCTGCCGCCGCCGCCGAGTTCATCGAGTACTTCGGCGAGCACCGCGACTCGGTGGAGCACGAGATCGACGGCATCGTGATCAAGGTCGACGAGCTCGCGCTGCACGCCGAGCTCGGCGCCACGTCACGCGCGCCCCGCTGGGCCATCGCCTACAAGTACCCACCCGAGCAGGTCAACACGAGGCTGCTCGACATCGTGGTGTCGGTTGGTCGCACCGGGCGGGCGACACCCTTCGCGGTCATGGAGCCGGCGCGGGTCGCGGGCTCGGTCGTACGGCAGGCGACCCTGCACAACCAGGACGTCGTGAAAGCCAAGGGGGTGCTCATCGGCGACACCGTCGTGCTGCGCAAGGCGGGCGACGTGATCCCCGAGGTGCTGGGGCCGGTCGTCGAGTTGCGCGACGGCAGCGAGCGAGAGTTCGTGATGCCGACCCACTGCCCGGAGTGCGGCACCGCCCTCGCCCCCGCCAAGGAGGGGGACATCGACCTGCGTTGCCCCAATGCGCGCAGCTGTCCCGCCCAAGTGCGGGGTCGCGTCGAGCACGTCGGCAGTCGGGGTGCCCTCGACATCGAAGGGCTCGGCGAGGTGTCGGCTGCTGCGCTCACGCAGCCGCTCGTGCCGGCGACGCCACCGCTGGTCACCGAGGCCGGGCTGTTCTCGCTCACGCTGGAGCAGCTCTTCCCCATCACCGTGGTCGTCCGTGACAACGAGACCGGTCTGCCTCGACAGGTGGGCGACGACGAACCAGGAACCCAGATCACGACCGGTGACGGAGTCACGCTGCGGGTGAAGACCGAGACTCCGTTCCGTCGCAAACGTCGGCTCAGCGGCAAGGATGCCGACCCGCCGTTCGATGCGGCCGCCGCGTTCGACCCCGCTGCGGCATTCGCGGGGGACGCCGACTCGGTGCCGTCCAGCCAGGCCGTGCAGCTCGTCGAGAATCTCGAGCGCGCCAAGACCAAGGAACTGTGGCGCATCCTCGTCTCACTGTCGATCCGTCACGTCGGACCGGTCGCTGCTCGTGCGTTGGCCAGCTACTTCGGGTCGCTCGACGCCATCCGTTCCGCGACCCGCGACGAGCTCGCGGCTGTCGAGGGCGTCGGTGGCATCATCGCCGACGCGGTACTCGACTGGTTCGAGGTTGACTGGCATCGCGAGATCATCCAACGCTGGGCGGATGCCGGCGTGCAGTTCGCGACGCCCGGTCACCCCGGGCCGGGGGCAGCACTCGCCGTCGATGGACCACTCGCCGGACTCACCGTCGTCGCGACCGGCAGTCTCGACGGGTTCACTCGCGAGGGTGCAGTCGAGGCGATCATCGCGGCCGGGGGCAAGTCAGCCTCAAGTGTCTCCAAGAAGACCGACTTCGTCGCGGCCGGTCCGGGGGCCGGGTCGAAGCTGACGAAGGCGGAGGAGTTGGGCGTTCGCATCATCGACGCTCAGCAATTCGCGCTGCTGCTCGCGGAGGGGCCAGCCGCGCTGGAGTGATCGGCTGTTAGTCGGGGCACATAGGGGGCCGCCCCGCATCTCGGAAACAAGCTCGGCTTTCCCATCTAATCTAGGTCGTGAGCTGACCCCCATCCCGGTAGTCGTACCGTTCTACCCACCGCACGGTGCACCCCGGTCGCGGCGCAAAGTCTCTGCGTGTTGACGCGGCAATTGCGCATTTCGAAGCACAATGCCTCAATCACCAGCACTTTTCGCACGAATGCTGCGTTCTGAAGGGTTGTCGTTTTCCGAACAATTTCCCCATCCTTAACACACTTGTCCCCCATACGGGGCGTTCTATCCCCTACGATGGGGGGTGCAATGACGTGATCTGGGGTGGGCGGGCCACATCGTTGCGCGAGGGGATTGGCCCGAATTGCTGTTTGACGTCACAGCTGTTCTAACAACCTCGGCGGCACTGGGTTCCGTCGCCGAGGCCTTCGGTGTGCACGAAATCGCCCGGTACGCGACATCCATCTCCACTCAGGAGAACGTGCCGGCACCGCTCTCGCTCACCACGATCACCCTGGCGGCCGCCGGTGGTGCGGGCTCCGGCGGAACGGTGTCTGACCGTGCGGGATCCACCTTTGCGGGATCCACCTTTGCGGGATCCGCCTTTGCGGGATCTGACCTCGTGGCTTCCGAGCTCCCTGGGCTGCCGCCGCAGCCGTTCATCGGCCCCGTGCCGCCGGAATCGGTCGGGGCGACCACGCTGGGTATCTCCGGCGCCGCGACCAGTCTGGCCAGCGCGACCGCTGCAACCACCCTGGGCAGCGCGACCGCCGCGACCACCTTGGGCAGTGCGACCTCCGCGACCACCCTCGGCACCGCACCCACCGGCCGCGACGGAGCGATCGGTTCCCCCGCCGAGGTCGTCAAGGGCACCCAGCTTCTCGGCCAGATCGCCCTGCTGCCGGTCGGCCAGATCGACCAGTTCGTTCGCGACAATCCCGAGGCCATCGCCTCACTCATCGGTAACCCGCCGCGGTCGCAGGACGTCGCGCTGTGGTGGGGATCCATGGGGCTCGACGCCCGCAACGCCCTGCGAATTGCCACCCCGCAACTCGTCGGAAACCTCGACGGCATCCCCTATCAGGTGCGCGATCTCGCCAACCGCTCGGTGCTCACCTCCACCATGCGGGGCCTCGACTACACGATCCGCACGGAGCTCGGCCGCACCGCTGTCGAGAAGGCGAAGCTTCAACTGTCGATGCTCAAGTCGATCTCGAATGCGCTGGGTGACGCATCCGGAAACACCAACCGCACGCTCATGAGCCTGGACGTCACAGGCCAGGGGCGTGCGGCCATCATCGTCGGTGACCTGGAGACCGCCGACTACATCACCTACATGGTGCCCGGCATGTTCTTCACCATCGAGGGCCAGATGGTCTATTGGACGGATGCCGCGGCCCGGCTGCGCGACGAGCAGCAGTCGTGGCTGGCGCACTACGGCGACACCACGAGCACCGTTGCCACCGTGGCGTGGATCGGTTACCACACCCCCAACCTCACCAATGTGGGCAGCCTCGAGAACGCCGAAGAGGGTCGGGACTCGCTCGCCCGGTCGATCGAGGGCTTGCAGACGCTGAGATCGGCGTCGGAGCCCTACGTCACGATCGTCGGGCACTCCTACGGGTCAACCGCCGCGCTGATGGCACTCACCGAGTACGACTTCGAGGTGGATGCGCTGGCGGTCGTCGGTTCGCCGGGCAGCGCCGCGCAGTCGGTGCGTCAGCTCCACGTGAAGAACGGCAACGTCTTCGTGGGTAAGGCCCAGTGGGATCCGGTGCCCAACAGCGCGTTCTTCGGCAGCGAGCCGGGCTCGGCGTCGTACGGTGCGACGACGTTCGGAACCGATGGTGGTACCGACCCGTTGACGGGCCAGACGATGTTGAGGTCGTTCTTCCACATCGAGTACTTCAGTCCCGCAACCGAGTCGCTGCGCAACCTTGCGCTCATCGGCATCGGTCACGGCGACGACGTGACGCCGCAGTAGCGAGGAATTCGCCGCGCGCACCGTCGCGCCGTCGACGCCGCCTCCCTCGGTCGCGGGCCTCCCGCCGTGGCCGCCCTTGGCCTCCCGCCGTGACCGCCCGCCGTGACTGCCCCTGCTTCCTGCCCCGCGGCCACCCGTCGTGGCCACCTCCCGGCCTCCCGCCGTGGCCGCCTCCCGCATTGGCCGCCTCCCGCGCCCGCCCCCACCGGGCGTGCCCCCGCCGCCCCCGCCCCCCGCACTGGGCGTGCCCCCGTGCCGCCCGGCCGGGCTAACCTTGCCGCTGGCAATGGGGGTTGCAGATGCGCGCAGGCATGGCCAGCCGGGGGAGGCTGGCACGAGCGGGGATGGTGGTTGCACTGGCGTGCGCCGCGGCATCCCTCACCGGGTGCGCTGTTGCGGCCGCGACGGCGGACGAGGCGCACCGCGACTTCGCGGGAGTCCTCGTCACGACCCAGGAACTGGTGGGTCGCGACTGGGAGGTGCGGGACGACCCGGATTCGCGAGCCTGCGCCAACTCCCACGGCGTTGCGGGCCTGCAGGCTCCCGCACTCAGGGTCGCGGCCGGGGCGTCGCGGGCTGGGTCGGCCGATGCCGCACGAGCCGTTGCCGAACAGTGGACCGCTCTCGGATATGAGGTGACGCAGACGCCCACGCTCGCCGGCCCTGACGTGGTCGAGGTGCAGGCTCGCGGCGATGAGGGGGAGTACCTGATCTTCCGGGCGAGCGACCAAGCGATGACTCTTCAGGGTGAGAGCGCCTGTGTGGCTTCGGCTGAGCGCTGAGCCGCAAGCGTGACCCCAACGCGAGAGCGCGTTACCAGTGTGACCTCGGCGCGGGAGCGCCCCGTAGAATTGCCCGGTGTCTGAAATCACCCCTGACGTGGTCACCCATCTTGCCTCCCTCGCACGCATCGCGCTGACCGACGAGGAGATCCAGACCCTCACTGGCGAGCTCGGCGCGATCGTGGACTCGGTGGCGAAGGTCAGCGAAGTCGCGACGCCCGACGTGCCGGCCACTAGCCACCCGATCCCGCTCGTCAACGTCTACCGTGACGACGTGCCCGGCGTGACGCTCACGACCGAGCAGGCGCTCGCCGGAGCTCCCGAGCACGACGGCAGTCGTTTCCAGGTGAGCGCGATTCTGGGGGAGGAGCAGTGAGCGCCGCCGCATCATCCGGTGCCGGGGCCACAACCTCTGAGCTGATCCGTCTCAGCGCCGCCGACCTCGCGGGCAAGCTCGCCTCGGGTGAGGTGTCGTCCGTGGAGGCAACTCAGGCGCACCTCGACCGTATCGCTGCCGTCGACGGTGACGTGCACGCGTTCCTCCATGTCTCAGCGGATGCCCTCGCCACCGCCGAGCGTATCGACCAGCAGCGCGCCGCCGGCGACACGCTCGGGCCACTCGCCGGTGTTCCGGTCGCCATCAAGGACGTGCTCTGCACGCTCGACATGCCGTCGACTGCGGGGTCCAAGATTCTGCAGGGCTGGATTCCGCCGTACGACGCCACGACCGTCGCGCGCCTGCGCGCCGCCGGCCTCGTGCCGCTCGGCAAGACGAACATGGACGAGTTCGCGATGGGTTCGTCCACCGAGCACTCGGCTTACGGGCCAACGAAGAACCCCTGGGACCTCACTCGCATCCCCGGCGGCTCCGGTGGCGGTTCGGCTGCTGCCGTCGCCGCGTTCGAGGCGCCACTGGCGCTCGGCTCCGACACGGGTGGTTCGATCCGCCAGCCTGCCGCAGTCACCGGCTCGGTCGGCGTCAAGCCCACCTACGGTGGTGTGTCGCGCTACGGGGCGATCGCACTCGCATCCTCTCTCGATCAGGTTGGCCCCGTCACCCGCACGGTGCTCGACGCCGGCTTGCTGCACGACGTTATCGGCGGTCACGATCCGCGCGACAGCACCAGCCTCAAGGATGTCTGGCCGTCGTTCGCCGAGGCCGCTCGCGTCGGTGCCCGGGCCGAGTCGCTCAAGGGTCTGCGCGTCGGTGTGATCAAGGAGCTCGACAGCCCCGGCTTCCAGGCCGGTGTGTCGCAGCGATTCCACGAAGCGCTACAGCTGCTCGAGGCCAATGGCGCGGAGATCGTGGAAGTGTCGGCACCCCACTTCGAGTACGCGGTCGCCGCGTACTACGTGATTCTGCCGGCCGAGGCATCCAGTAACCTGGCCAAGTTCGACTCGGTGCGCTTCGGCCTACGGGTCAACCCGCCCGGTGGCGGCACCGTCGAGGATGTCATGGCCGCGACCCGCGAGGCCGGATTCGGTGCCGAGGTGAAGCGTCGCATCATCCTGGGCACCTATGCGCTGTCGGCGGGATACTACGACGCGTACTACGGTTCGGCACAGAAGGTGCGCACGCTCATTCAGCGCGACTTCGCGGCCGCGTTCGAGAAGGCGGACGTGCTCGTCTCGCCCTCCGCGCCGACGACCGCGTTCGAGTTCGGGGCGAAGCTGGCCGATCCGCTCGCGATGTACCTCAACGATGTGACGACGATCCCCGCGAACCTCGCCGGCGTGCCCGGCATGGGTCTGCCGATCGGACTCGCCCCCGAGGATGGCCTGCCGGTCGGCTTCCAGATCATGGCGCCCGCGCGAGAGGATGCCCGGCTCTACTCGCTCGGAGCAACACTCGAGCGGCTCCTCGAAGACGCGTGGGGTCACACCCTACTGAGCCAGGCGCCGCAGCTGTAGCGAGGCTGGTCGAGTAGCCGCGCAGCTGTAGTCAGGCTGGTCGAGTAGCCGCGCCCAGGCCGGTCGAGTAGCCGCGCCCAGGCCGGTCGAGTAGCCGCGTAGCGGCAGTCGGGCCGGTCGAGTAGCCGCGCAGCGGCGTATCGAGGCCCGCCCGCCGGCTACCCCTCCCCGCCCAGCCTTTCCCGGTGGGCGAGCTGGTTCATCCGGTTACCGCATCGCACGCTGCAGAACCGTTTGGACCCGTTGCGGCTGAGGTCGAGGAGCAATCCTTCACAATCGGGTGCGTCGCACACGCGCATCCGGCCCGTCTCGCCGGTGCGAATCACGTCGACGAGAGCGAGAGCGACCTCGACTCGCATGCGCTCCGCCAGGGGTGCCTCGGAGTCGGTGGCATGCAAGTGCCAGCCGAAGTGGTCGTGCCTGGTGAGGAACGGCAGGGCCGAGGCATCCCGGAGCATGGCGTTGACTTCGATGACGGCGTCGTCGGCGTCGAGGGTCCAGATGCGGCGCAGGTGATCGCGGGTTTCTTTGACTTCGCGTAGTTCTGCGACGTCTCGGTCGAAGCGTCCGGAGTAGGTGACGGCGTCGAGCAGAGCGGTCAGATCGGCGGGCGTCGCCAGCTCGTCGAGCCCGCTGCGCGAGGCGCTGGGGTGCGTGTTTCCGAGGGTGACCGCGAACTCGAGAGTGTTCTCGGTGTCAGGGGCAAAATGCAATTTGACTCCTTATTCTCGACGAGTCTACTGTCGGGACTGTGACCCATCGATCCACCACCCGCGGCCTGATTCTGGGCGTGCTCGCATCGATGTCGTTCGGTACCTCGGGGGCGTTCATCAAGCCGCTTCTCGAGGGTGGGTGGTCGCCGGCAGCGGCGGTCACGATCCGGGCGGGGATAGCGGGTCTGGTGCTTCTGCCCATCGCCGTCATCGCCCTCCGTGGACGCTGGGCGGCGCTCTGGCGCGCACGCTGGCGCGTGATCGGGATGGGGTTGATCGGGGTCGCGGGCACGCAGCTCGCCTACTTCGCGGCCATCTCCCGCATCCCGGTGAGCACGTCCCTGCTGATCGAGTATCTGGCGCCCCTCATCTTGGTGGCGATCGTGTGGATTCGCACGCGCCGCACTCCTCGTGCCGTGGTGCTGATTGGTTCGGTGCTGGCCGTCGGTGGTCTGGTGCTCATCATCGGCCCGGGGGCGATTGCGGCAACCGACGGGCTGGGCATTGTGTTCGCGCTGATCGCGATGCTCGGTGTGGTCGGGTACTACCTGATCGCCGCCCGGCCCAGTAACGGGCTGCCGACGGTCGCGTTCGCCGCGTCGGGTCTGCTTCTGGGCTCTCTGACGTTGGGGGTGATCGGTGGTCTGGGCCTCCTTCCGCTGGCCGCCGATTTCGGGACCGTGCCGATGGGCGGGGCCGAGGTGCCGTGGTGGGTGCCGCTGAGTTTCGTTGCGCTGGTGGGTACGGCCTTCGCGTATGTGGCGAGTATCGCGGCATCCGAGATGCTGGGTTCGCGCCTGATGTCGTTCGTCGGACTGCTCGAGGTTGTCTTCGCGGGGCTTTTCGCGTGGCTGCTGATCGGGGAGAACATCTCGCTGGTGCAGGGACTGGGCGGGCTGCTGATCCTGGGTGGCATCGCGTTGGTGCGAATGGAGCGCGAGGCCGACGCGCCGCTCGAGCCGGGCTCGGTGGACGAGGGCGCGGGGTTGGTCTCGATACGCGGCGATGCCGCTACTCGACCGGCGGCGGGTGCGTCGGCCGGTACTCGACCGGCGGACTCTGGTGCCGCCTCTACTCCGCCCGCGCAGCCGTAGCCATCGCCCTGCGGGCCGCCGCGCTCTTGACGGGCATCGGTATTCTTCGCTGCTGCGGGTCGATCTCGGGCGGCGGAATCAGCCAATAGCTCGCCTTTTCGCGTTCGATCTCCCACCCGTTGTTGTGAAGCAGCAGGTGATGGTGTCGGCAGAGCAGGATGCCAGCCTCGATGTCGGTGCGCCCACCATCCCGGGCCCAATGATCGATGTGGTGGGCCTCGCACCAGCTGGGCGGGCGATCGCACTCGCCCCAGCGACATCCGCCGTCACGGACGCCGAGGCCCGTGCGCTGGCGTCCTCGGAAGAGTCGATCTTCCCGGCCCACATTCACCACCTGGCCGTCTGTGTCGAAGTGCACCGGCACCACGCCCGACTCGCAGATATGGCGCTCGACCGTCGCGATGCTGACGGGTTCGGTTTGGCCCTCGATGAAGCCCAGGCCGGCACGGGCGCGCAGGTCGTGGTCAGTGACGAGTACCTGCACCGCGGGACCGCGGCCACCCACGAGAGCATTCGGGCCCGTGAGGGCTCCGAGGTGCACGAGCTGAACGAACGCGTCGAGGGCGAGCTGCTCCGTGGTGCGGAGGTCGTGCGTGAGGTCGGCACGCGCGGCCTCGTCCGGGTCGACGAAACGGGGGCCGCCACGCCGCGGCGACGTGATGCCGTCGAAGACTGACGTGACGGTGGCCGCGGACTCGGGGTCGAGGAGGGCGGTGAGCCGCGTCATCCCGTCGGCCTGGCGGTGGAGGGTAAGTGACCGGCGCTCGCGTAGGGCAGCCTCTCGCTCGATGACCAGTGCGAGATCGAGGGCGAGCCGTTCCTCGCGGGCGCGCACGGCCAGAGCCTCGACTGTCAGCCCCGCAGCCACCGCCACGAGCGCCGACGCGGCAAGCGCGAGCGCATCCGACGGCACCTCCTCCGTGGGGGTGCCGAGCCCGGCGCGGATGGCTTCGGCCGCGTCGAGCGAGAGGGTTCCCGCGGCGACGGCGGCAGCGACATCCGCGAGCCAGGGTGCACGGTCGGGCGCCGGGGGAGCCGACGGCAGCAGCGACCCGACTCGAACAAGCGACGTGGCGCGAGCCTTGGTCGCTCCGGTCATTCGCTGCACGAGGCGCTCAGGGGTGCGATCGCCGAGGCGCTGAGCGAGTCCGGCGTGGCCTAGGTCGGGGCGCGAGCGGTGGCGCACCTCCGCGGCGATCGCGGCCGAGGCTGCGGTGACGCGCCGCTCCACCTCGGCCAGAAGGCGCTGCCGATCGAGGAGGTCGGTGTCGCTGAGGGCGCCGGTCGCGGGTGGGGAGTACGGAGCATCCAGCTCGATGAGGGCACCCAGAAGCGTCGCGGCGTCGGCGGGAGCCGGGGCGAGTGCGGTGCTGGGGGCCATGGGTCAATTCTCCCAGAGTTAGAACAAATGTTCGAGTAGAAGATCTTTCGCCGGAAGAGGCTGTGGAGGAGAGGAGCGTGGAGGAGAGGAGAGGAGAGGAGAGGAGAGGAGAGGAGAGGAGGGCAAGCAGGCAGGCAGGTTTCGATACGCGCCTTCGGCGCTACTCAACCGGCCGTGAGGGTTTCGATACGCGCCTTCGGCGCTACTCAACCGGCCGTGAGGGTTTCGATACGCCCGCTGCGCGAGCTACTCAACCGGCCTCCCCGTAGAATCGAACAATGGCCAAGCCCGCACTCATGGACTACGACAAGGCTCTCGAACTGTTCGAGCCGGTGCTCGGATTCGAGGTGCACGTCGAGCTCAACACCCAGACGAAGATGTTCTCCGACGCGCCCAACCCTGCCGCGCTCGGCAACGTGCACGCCGAGCCGAACACGTACATCACCCCCGTCGACCTGGGCCTGCCCGGCAGCCTGCCCGTCGTCAACGAGCAGGCGGTCAAGTACTCGATCAGCCTGGGCCTCGCGCTCGGCTGCGAGATCGCGCCGACGAGCCGCTTCGCGCGCAAGAACTACTTCTATCCGGACCTCGCCAAGAACTACCAGATCAGCCAGTACGACGAGCCGATCGCCTTCGACGGCAGCGTCGACATCGAGCTGCCCAACGGTCGCCAGATCACGGTTCCGATCGAGCGCGCCCACATGGAGGAGGATGCCGGCAAGCTCACGCACGTGGGTGGCGCGACCGGTCGCATCCAGGGTGCTGAGTACAGCCTCGTCGACTACAACCGTGCCGGTGTTCCGCTGGTCGAGATCGTCACCAAGATGATCGAGGGCGCCGAAGCGGATGCCCCGGAGGTCGGTAAGGCGTACGTCGCCGCCATCCGTGACATCGTCGTCGCGCTCGGCATCAGCGAGGCGAAGATGGAACGCGGCAACCTGCGCTGCGACGCCAACATCTCCCTGCGCCGTCGCGGCAGCGACACGCTCGGCACGCGCACCGAGACCAAGAATGTCAACAGTCTGCGCTCGGTCGAGCGTGCGATCCGTTACGAGATCCAGCGGCAGGCCGCGATTCTCGAGGCGGGCGGCACGATCACGCAGGAGACCCGTCACTGGCACGAGGACACGGGCGTGACATCCGCCGGACGTCCCAAGAGCGACGCCGATGACTACCGGTACTTCCCCGAGCCTGACCTCCTTCCTGTCGAACCGTCGGCTGAGCTCATCGCCGAACTGCGGGCCGCCCTGCCTGAGGCGCCAGCGCTCCGTCGCAAGAGGCTACAGGCGGCGTGGGGCTTCACCGACCTCGAGTTCCAGGATGTGGTGAACTCCGGCCTGCTCGTCGAGGTGGAGGAGACGGTGGCGGCGGGCGCGAGCCCCGCGGCGGCCAGGAAGTGGTGGACGGGCGAGATCGCGCGGCTTGCGAACGCGGCATCCGTCGACCCGTCGACCCTGGTATCGCCCAAGCACGTCGCGGAGCTCGCGCTGCTGATCGACATGGGCAGCCTCACCGACCGCCTCGCCCGCCAGGTGCTCGAGGGCGTCATCGCCGGCGAGGGAACCCCCGCCGAGGTCGTGCAGTCGCGTGGCCTGACTGTGGTGTCGGATGACTCCGCGCTCATCGCCGCGATCGACGAGGCTCTGGCCGCTCAGCCCGACGTGCTCGAGAAGATCCGCGAGGGCAAGGTGCAGGCCGCCGGCGCCGTGATCGGAGCGGTGATGAAGGCGATGCAGGGCAAGGCGGATGCTGCGCGGGTGCGCGAGCTGGTGTTGGAGCGGGCGGGCCAGTAGCTCAGCTAAAGTCGGGCCGGGCCGGTTCATCCGGAACCGCGGGCAATCCTTGGGCGAAGATCGCATCGAGCATCCGCGTCGCCTTGTCCGGCAGCACTTCGCCTGGGTAGTACGTCTCGTAGAGTTCAGCCGCATCGGCGGGCCCATCAACGCCGCAGATTGCGAGCAGGTTGGCGATATCGTCGTCATCGCGGCCCGCGCGACTCGCACGCAGTTTCATCGCCAGAAGAGTCGCCGCTGAGGCGACCCAGACGCTCACGTCGTCCTCCGCGTACAGCGGCTCCCAGCCAGCATCCGTGGCGATCGGTATGAAGTGCGCGGCCTTGGCATTGAGCCAGTCCGCGGGCCATCCGTTGGCTTCAGCGACTTCCGCTGCCACAGTCAGCGTCTGCTCCGCCGGGTGCAGCTTCGCGTCGATATCTTCGGTGGTCCGCCGTTCGAAGTAGCGCAGCGAGAGTGCTGCGCCGCCGATGATCCGGATGCCCGCCGGCTCGCCGCGCTCGCGCAAACGCACGACGACTTCGCGAAGCCCGCGGATCAGGTCATCGCGATCGAGACTCATCAGTAGCTCGTGAGGGTCTCTTCGTCGATGAGCACGCCCCGGTCGAGAAACGCTTTCGGTACTCGCTGCCGGTCGACCGGCACGACGTAGCGACCGGCGCTGAAGGTCCAGGACTTACGCAACGCACGTGAGGGTTCGCGAGTCCAGGCGGGCACAGGTAGCCCTTCTTCCTGCAACCGGAAGTCGACCAGCCCGGCAAGTGCGGCGTCCCAGTGCTTCACTCCGGTGGGCGCTGGCTCGGCGATCGCGAGTGCAAATCGCACCTCGTTGTGCTCGGCCGCGAGGTTGTCATTCAGCTGGATGAAGTGCCGCAGCGCGCTCGCAGAATCAGCACCGGCCAGAGCGTCAGCAATCCGCTCCCCAATGGTGGCCGCGTCTGCACGGCGGGTGGGAATGCTCACCAACGAGCGTCCAGTTGCCGCCAATAGGCGCTCCAAAGTGGCGACCGTAGGGATCCGGTCGCCACTTTCAATGAGCGAGAGGGATGACGCGGCAATCCCCGAACGCTCACCGAGCGTCTTCTGGCTCAACCGACTGGCGCGTCGGGAGCTGCGAACAAGAGTCTCTGCGGACACATGAATCACCTCAATTAATTACTAGAAAGTAATTATAGAGCTTCAAACAAGAATGTGGAGGCTTTCGAGGAGACCCCACACCCAACTACACCAACTCCACCGGCGCCCCATACGCCGCAACCATCTGGTCGGCTGTGAGCAGCACGATCCCCTCCTCGCGCGCCTGCGCGACCTGGATCCGGTCGAACGGATCCTTGTGCAGCGGCGGGAGGTCGGAGACGGCGAGCGCGTGGTCGCTCGTGATCGGTAGTTCGTGGGCGCCGTTGGTGATGAGTCCGCGGCGCAGGAGCCGGGCATCCACCGAGAAATCGGAGCGACCCAGCGTCGATTTGATGGTGATCTCCCAGATCGCAGCCGCGCTGAAGAGGAACTCGTTCGCGTCGTCGGCTAGCAGCGTCCGCGCGGCATCGCTCAAGCGATTGGAGTCGGCCGCGGCCCAGAGGATCAGCTGGGTGTCGAGCAGGTAGATCACCGGGATGCCGCGGGTCCCGCGCCCTCGAACTGTGCGGCGAGTTCGTCGCCGCCCATCCGGTCGAAGTCGTCGGGGATGCGAATTCGACCGCTCATGAAGCCGACAAGGCTGCGCGGCCGGGGCGGTTCCGCGTCGAGGGGCACCAGACGGGCAACAGGCGAGCCGGCCTTCGCAATCACGACGGACTCGCCCTCAGCTACGTCGTCGACGAGACGCGAGAAGTGGGTCTTGGCATCGTGGATGTTGACCGATCGCATGCCTCAAGGATAGTGGACTAGGTATGGTTAGTCCATCGAGCTCAGAGGGAGCTGTGGACTGGTCGACCTCTCGAGCAGCTTGGGCGGATGCGCCGGTCGTCACCGGCACCGACCGCCCCATCGCTAAACTCCCCACCATGCCAACCGCATCGACCACGCCCACCGACGCCCACTCGATGCGGGCCGCCATCCTCACCGGCTACGGCGACGCCGACAAGCTGCAGATGCGCACTGTCCCGCGCCCCACGCCCGCGGCAGGCCAGGTGCTCGTGCGCGTCCGCGCTGCGGGCGTCAACGACTGGGATTGGGGCCTCGTCACCGGAATGCCCCGCATCAGCCGCCTCTTCCAGGGACTGTCCCGCCCCCGACGCACGATCCTGGGCCTGGATGTCGCGGGCGAAGTCACCGACGTCGCCCCGGGTGTCACGCGCTTCCGCCGTGGCGACCGGGTACTCGGTGATCTCTCCAGCCACGGGTTCGGCGGCTTCGCCGAGTTCGTCGCGACCGACGACCGAGCCTTCACCCGCATGCCCGACACGATGAGCTTCACGGATGCCGCGGCCCTCCCTCACGCGGCCAACCTCGCCTTGCAGGCGCTCACCCTCGCCGACCTCAAGCCGCACGACCGGCTGCTCATCAACGGCGCGGGAGGCGGGGTGGGGTCGCTCGCGGTGCAGATCGCCACCCACCGGGGCGTGACGGACATCGTCGGCGTCGACCACGCATCCAAGCTCGACTTTCTTCGCGAGCTCGGCTTCGCACGCGCGCTCGACTACACCGCGACCGACTTCACGCGTCTGCCCGAGAAGTTCGACGTCGTGATCGACGCCAAGTCCACTCGCTCACCCTCCAGCTACGCGCGCGTGCTCGCGCCGGGCGGCCGGTATGTCACGGTCGGCGGCAACGCGGGCAGCCTGCTGGGCCTGGCGGTGTGGGGCCGACTGGTCGGCCGCCGCACGGGAACCCGCCTCTCGCTCGTCATGCTCAAAGCCAACGCCGAGATGGATGCCGTCGTCGAGCTCTACAACTCGGCGGTGCTCCGCCCGCGTATCGACAGCGTGCGACCCCTGGCGCAGATCGCTGACGCGGTGGCACGCTTCGGGCGAGGCGAGCACCGCGGCAAGGTCGTTGTCGAGATCGACTAGGCCGCGCCGCGGTGCCCTGCACGACTCCCGCTAGTTCGTGACCTCGGGGTCGAGAACCAACGGCTCGATCTCCATCGGCTCGGGCAGCGCGATCACGCCGTCGACGAGGCTGACGACCGAGTTCCACCAGCCCTCGTCCATCTGCATCGCGTAGCCGGGCACCAGCCAGGCGTTGCCGTCGACGTCCCAGAGGAGCACGAGGGTGGCGGTCGCGTTGTCGACGGTCACCTCGACGAACTCGGGGGTGGGCTCGGGCATGGGGTCGACGGGAACGAGGGTCGAGTCATCCGGGGCCACCGGGGTTTCGGTGGGGATGTCGGTCGGCACCGGCGTCTCGGTCGGGGCGTCGGTCGCGGCGGGTGTCGGTGCGTCGGTCGGGGCATCCACCTCGGTGGCGCCGTCGCGGGCGAGGTCGGTCGCGAACATGATCGGGCCGCCCTGGAAGTCGGGACCGGCCGAGCCGAACCAGCGACCGTCGGAGAGGCGGTCGACCGCGGCCGCGGGCGAGACGGTGTCGAAGGTGCCCTGCGCCTGCACGCTGACCGAGTGACCGTAGGCGTACGAGAGCTCGCCGGTGTTGGTCCAGCTCACGTTCCAGCTGAGGGCGGTGCGCTGTCCGTCGACGCTGAGGTAGGCGGTGGCCGTGGTGCCCCAGTCGTCGGCGTAGATGTCGATGTCCGCGGCATCCACCGTGTAGCCGGTCGAGGCGAGGAGCGTCTGGGCCAGCGAGCGAGCCTCGTCGGCGCTGGGGGCGAGGTTGGCGGGAGCGTCGGCCGGGAGCACGCAGCCGTACTCGGTCGACTGCTCGGGAGTGACGGATGGGTCGCACACGTAGACGGGGCTGGCCGCCGGGTCGCTGTACCACCAGTCGCCGGTTCCGTAGGAGCTGAACGAGACGTTCGGGGCGGTGCCATCCTGCGGGCCGACAACCCAGGTCGGGTAGGTCTCGTCGGAGTAGTCGGCCTTCACCGGGGTTCCGTCGACGCCGAGTGCGGCGGCGAGTTCGGCGGTGCGCTCCTCGGGGTCGGAGCCGTCGACGGTCAGGCGGTAGACCTGCCCGCTGCCGCCCTCGGTGGAGAGCGACGCACCAGCCGTGTAGTGGTAGTCGACCCACCAGCCGATCTTCATGCTGCTCGAGACCGCATCCCGGGCACCCAGGGGGGCGGATGACGCGGACGCCGCAGTGAACAGCGGCGCGCGGGGCGACAGCGCCGGAACCACCACGAGCGCCCCGACCGTGACGGCGGCGATGGCGAGCCCGGCGCTGCCTGCGATGCGCAGGGTGCGGCCTGGGGTAGCCATGTGCGGGGCCGGTCGGGTGCCGGCTTCGGTCACCAGCTCGGGGGAGAGTTCGGGGGCGGCTCCGCGGTCGAGGCTGTGGCGGAGGCGGTTGCTGAGGTCGTCGTGATTGCTGCTCATACGGGGGAAATGTCGCGAGTGGGCGTTTCTTTCACCGGCATCCGAAGAATCTCAGTCGGCGAGCAGCGCCGCGAGCTTTGTGCGCGCCCGATGCACCCTGATGCTCGCGGCATTCACGCTCGCCCCGAGCGCGACCGCGAGTTCGGCCGGCGGAAGGTCCTCGACGAGGGCGAGGGCGAGAACCTCGCGTTCGGCGGGGCGAAGCCGACGCCACGCCGCTGCGAGGGATGCGTCAGCCACGACGATCTCCTCGGCCGACGGTGCGGAGTCGGCTAGCCTGAGTGCCGCGAGGAGAGACGTGCCGGTCGCCTGCTTGCGTCGGTGATTGGCGACGACGTTCGCGGCGATGCGGTACAGCCACGGCAGTTCCTCGCCCTCGGCGACGCTAGCGCGCTTGCGCCACGCGATCGCGAACACGTCGGCCGCGAGGTCCTCAACGTGTTGCCGCTCCACCCGCCGGAACAGGTAGCCGCTCACCGCGGGAAGGTACTGAGTGTAGGCGCGCTCGAACGACGCGTCGGAGGGTGGCATGCCTCCAGCCTCGTGCGCGCGGCGTTGGATTACAACGCAACGTTTTGGGGGAGTTGAGCGTCTGGGGGGACCTCGCCTAGTTGCCGACGATTGCCCTCCGCAGGTCCTTCATCAGCAGGAATAAGTGCAGCGGGTCGGTCGGCGACGGCTCGAACTCGGCGAACCGGAGGTAATAGTCGCGTGCTCGGTCATCCTTCGCGTGCACCAACAGGGCTCGCACCCCGATCTCGTCGGCGGCTCGGTCGACGCGCAGCAGCGCATCTCTGACGAGCATGCCGCCGAGCCCCGCGCCCTGGTGATGCTCGTCTACCGCGAGTCGGGTGAGCAGGATGACCGGGATGGGGTGACGGGGCACGCCTTTGGTGACGCGAGTCGTGGCATCCGTGTGCTCGACGGCGCCTGTGGATAGCGCGTAGAAGCCGGCGATGCGCGCCCCTGACATGCTGACGAAGACGGTCGCCATGCCCGACTGCTGGTTGGTCAACGCGTGGCGGCCGATCCACTCGTCGAGGTCGGGCTGTCCGCATCGGAACTCGCGCACCGGGTCGCTCGCGGCGAGCTTCCTCGGGCGGCTGAAGCGCGTGCCGTCAGTCAACGAATACGTCGTCGGCGGCGAGGAGTTCGGCCAGCCGTGGCTTGTACTTCACGGGGCGTTCGAGCAATTCCTCGAATGCGCGCCATGACTCGTCATCGAGGGTGAACCAGCGTCGGCCGGCGAGCACCTGCTCGGCGGCGACTGCGGCGCTGCCGATGACGAACTCGCTCACGCTCGTACTGCTGGCCTCGGCCGCACGACGGATCAGGCTCGCCTGTGATGGCGCGAGCCGCACGTTGATGCGCGCGCCCTTGTTCTCGCGGTCGATGGCTCCCGAGGTGGTCATGGCAGGTCCTCTCTGTACGTCGATTGTACATACAGGTGTGTGAACGGCAGAACGTACGCTACGCCTCCGCGGTTTCGTCAGTTGCGGGCTATCCACGCCACCGCGCGGTCGCGAGCGGCTACCCCCACCGCTCCACGACCCCGCGGAACCACACTTCAGCCCGGGAGATTGCATCCGGGTGCACGGTTGGGTCAGCGCTCTCGTAGAGCTCGTGCGCCATCGCGAGCTCGTGCGTGATGAAGTCATTGATCACTGCGGGCACCGCGCCTGTACCCACCTCTCGCGTGGTGCTCTTGAGCGCGATGAGTTCGGCCACCGTGTCCCTCACCTCGGCGCCGGGATCGGTCTGACCGATCAGCGAGGGCAGGTCCATCGGGGGCACGCCGTCGGAAGGGTTAGAGCGCAACCAGAGGAGGGTGGCCGCAGGGCGCAGCGCGTAGAAGACACGCTTCAGGCTGAGCTTCTCAATCGGCCCTTCGCGCTGCTGGAGGCCGACGTGCAGGTAGTGGCGGCCCGCACGCACCGGGTCGTAGAGGGATGACGCGAGCTCGAGCATCCCGTCACGAAACTCGATATTGCCCGAGTAGACGATGGGCGAGCGTAACCACTCGGCGACGGTCGCGTTGCCCTTGACCAGGAGTTGGACGGCCTTGACGATGTCCCAGCCGTTGACGTCGTAGATCTTGTCGAGTGGTGTCTCGATCACATCGCGGGCGGGCCACGGGGTGAGGTAGCGATCGTGCGGGCGCGCGTAGAGGAATCGGCAGTCGTAGTCGCTGTCGGGCGAGGGGAAGCCCCACGCGCGACTGCCGCTCTCGATCGCCCACAGGATGCGCACGTCATGATCGGTCGCGACGCCGCTGAGGCGTTCGTCGATCGAGGCCACGATCGCGGCATCCATGGTGTCGGGGATCGTTCGCATGAGGTGAGGGTATCGGTTGTCACCGGGCGCTGCTCACTCTCGAAGATCGCATGGGATGATCGACGTATGACCGACCGGTTGGTTGACTCGCACTGGGACTTCGAGGCCCTGGAGTCGCCCGTCGATGAGAGTGCTTTCCACGAGTTCCGTCGCGTGGCGATGCGATCACCCGAAGGCGTTCGCGTTCGCGCCAGGCTGGTCGGAGCGGTTCCCGCACTTATTGTTCTGGGGTCGGCGACTGCATTCAATGCGGCCGTCCTCGTGTGGCTTCTCACCGTGGTCGCGTTCAACGCCGACCTGACAGCGAAAGGCTTCGGCGCGCTGGGCTTGGTCATCTTGGGGTGCTCCTTCTGGTTCATCGTCGACATCATTCGACGGGAGACCCGTGGGCTCCGTCCTTGGCGGGCGTGGTTTCGGCTCGACCAGTTCGCTCACGCGAACAGACTGACGTTCGCGCCGGAGATCTCACCCCCAGACCACCAGGGAGTCATCTTCACCACAGGGGAGGATCGTCTTGCCTACGACGTGATGCGCACCTCCGACGGACGCAGTGTCGAGATCGGCAACTTCCGGGCTGTGGGCGAACTCGGACCCCGTCGGGTGGCGGCGTGGGGCTACGTCGCTATCCGCCTCGGTCGGGCGATTCCCCACATGGTCGTAGAGTCACGGGGGAATCGGCGCACCAGCCTCCCCGCGGCCCTGTCCCGCCAGCAGGTCCTCAGTCTTGAAGGCGACTTCGATGCGTACTTCACGTTGTACGCGCCGCGGGAGTACCGACCCGATGCCCTGTACGTGTTCACGCCTGACCTGATGGCGCTCCTCATCGATCAGGCGGCCTCGTTCGATATCGAGATCGTCGACGACTGGCTTTACCTCTACAGCCGCAAGCCATTCGACATGCTCAGCAGGAAGCCCTATGAGTTGGTCGAGCAAGTCGCCCGGACTGTCGGTGCGAAGTCTGTGCGTCGCACCTCGCGGTACGTGGATGCTCGGATGGGCGACCAGTCTGTCGCTTCAATTGCCGGGCCGGGCCGTCGTCTCACACGGCGACTGTCGCCAGTGTTCGTCGCTGCGTTCGTGGTCATCGGCTTGATGATGGTGGCCACGGTCTGGGCGATCGTTGTCACCGTGCTGAATCGCCTGTAGCACCACTACGCTCACCTCATGCCACCCGCCACGCACACCTTCAGCACCGCCCTGTGGGAGATGCCCACGACCGCCGCGGCGTGGGTGTTCGTGACACTGCCGGCCGAGGCATCCGAGGCGATCAGAAGCACGCCGCGACCTCCGCGACCGGGCTTCGGCTCGATTCGTGTGAGCGCGACGGTCGGTGGCTCGAGGTGGGCGACCTCGATCTTTCCCGACTCGAAGTCCGGACGCTACGTGCTGCCCGTGAAGAAGTCAGTGCGTAAGACGGAGGGCATCGACGTGGGCGACCGGGTTGAGGTGACCGTTGACGTTCTGGAGTAGAGCCGCAATCGCGGTGGCCGCCACTGTCGCGGTCGGCGCTCTCGCGCTGCTCACGGCGTCCGCGATCGCGGACGGGAGGCCGGCGACCTGCGTTGAAACCGGGTGCTTCTGCGAGGCGGTGAGTGGCGGCATCCCGAACCAGATCGAGGCGAGTTGGAGTTCGCTGGCGTTCGTGCTGCTCGGGGTGTGGGTCATCCTGCAGCGCGGGGCACCGGCGACCCGGGAGCGCACCCTGCTGCCGCTCGCGGGCATCACGATGGTCGCGATCGGCGTCTCGAGCTTCGTATATCACGCGACGCTCACGTTCGTCGGCCAGTGGCTAGACGTCTTCAGCATGTACCTCCTCGGCCTGCTCATCGCGCTCGGCGCACTGTGGCGGACCGGGCGGCTCGGCGGCAGACCCGCTGTTGCGCTGTACGTCGTGCTGGCGGTCGGGCTCGGTGTCGCTCAGTTCATCTACCCGGATGCCCGCCGCATCCTCTTCGCGCTGGTGCTGCTGCCCGGGGTGATCCTCGAGCTGACACCGTTCATCGCAGGTCGCGGGCCGGGGTCACGCCGCTGGGTGCTCGCCTCGCTCGCCACCTTCGTCGTTGCGTACGCGGTCTGGCTGCTCGATCAGTCGCAGCTGTGTGATCCGCACTTCTGGCTGCAGGGTCATGCGCTCTGGCATGTGCTCGGCGCGGTCGCCGCGCTGCTGCTCACGGTGCACTGGCGGCGCACCGCGCACTGACCGTGTGACACATGTCCCCACAACGGGAGGTTACGAGGCCCTAGGTGCCATGGTTGACTCTGTCAGGTGAGCCAGTATCAACAACCGGGTCAGAATCATCAGGTTTACATTCAGCTCGCACCGCGGCCGAGTACGAATGGCCTCGCTGTAGCCGCGCTGATATTGGGAGCCATCGGCCTTGTCATCGGGCTTATCCCGATCGCGGGAATATTCTTGTTTTGGGTACCCGCGTTGCTCGCGATCATCTTCGGCTTCATCGGCATCTCGACAGCCTCGCGGTTGAACGGGCTCAACAGGCCGCAGGCCATTTGGGGCGTGATCCTTGGCTTCGCCGCTGGACCCGCGTCACTGGTCGCGCTCTTGATGGTGGTGGCGTTCGGACAAGCAGTTTCCACGCAGCGCTGACCTCCGCCTAGCTACCCCACTCGACCGCTATCGTCATTGCGGCGAATACGAGCACATTCACCACCACGGACGCCCAGAACGCCGCTCGGAAGCTCGACTTGATGGTCTTGTGATTGAACACTAGCTGGGCGATGATCGCGCCCGGCCACCCACCGAGCAGGCCCTGCAGGAGGAGCGTTGCTTCTGACACTCGCCACCCGCCCGTTCGAGCTTGGTGCTTGTCGTACGCGTAGGTGGCGAATGTAATCGCGCTGACAGCCAGATAGATGCCCGTGACGATTAGCGGAACTGGATGGACCATATCGAGCGCCACATACGCAACAAGGAATAGCGTGATTGCCACGAGACTCGCGGCTCTCGCGCGCGGCCTCTGAGTGCTCCGACCGGGACCTTGCACGTCGAGTGCTTGAGGGCGGCCGTCTCTCCCTCGACCCGGGCGATACGACACTATGTCGCCGACCTGTGGCCGCCCGATAATTCGACCGAACGACGACACATGCACGAAGAGGTCCGCCGAGCGGTCGGTGGGCCGAACGAACCCGAATCCCCGCTCGTCGTTCCACGCAACGAGGACTCCGTCGACGCGTGCGCTGGCCATGCGCCGATGATAGCGGCGGCGGCACTACCTGCGCCGCACCACCTCAACCCCGCGCCCCGGATGCCACGACTCGACCACGAGCTCGTCGCCCTGCACGGTCGTCACCACCGCCTCGGAGATCTGTAGCTCGAAGTACGCACCGGGGACCCCGCCCCCGGGCGCAGAGACTGCCACCAGTACTCCCGCCAGCTTCGCGTCGCCAGCACCGAGCGACCCGGGTGGCGGCTCCAGCGTGGGGGAGTGCAGGGCAACTCTCGGGTCGCGCTCGACATCGGCGAGCTTGCGCGAACCCGGCATCATGCCGAGCGTCACGTGGTCGTCGTCGAAGGCGAGTTCGCTGCCGCTGATCCGTGGTGAGCCGTCCGCACGCAGGGTCGCGAGCGTCTTGTTGGTGCCCGCCTCGAAGACGGCACGGACGCGAGCGGCGAACTCGGGCGCATCCGATCGAAGCTCTCCCCAGGTTGTCATGGGGCCACCATACGAAGCACGGGCGACATCCAGCCCTCGATCAAGTAACCCGGGTAGCGAGGCTCACTCACTACACTGACCCCATGTCTGCCGCCCGACGCCCGCTCCGCAGCTGGCCCGACGCGCTCATCGCTGCAATCGACCAGCTGCCGGCCGCACCGTGGCTCGTCTACCTCGTGGCCACTCTTGTCGCCGTTGGCGTCTTCATCGGGCAGCGCCTCGCCGAGGGGATCGAGATCAACCCGGTGACCGTGGGATATACGGCACTCACCTTCCTGCCGCTCGCGGCGATGCACTACGCGAACCGGGCGGCAGCGAGGGCGCTGGACGACTTTCGCCCCGCGCTCGGCAGGCTGGAGCCCGAGTACGACGGTCTGCGCAGGCGGCTCACCACCATGCCGTTCTGGCCTGCCATCATCGCCGCGCTCATCGGCGCAGGCGTGCTCGTGATCGGCCAGTTCACCGCAGGCGGACTGTGGGGCATGAGACCCGAGTATTCGACGGGCACGAATGTCGCTACCGCGATCATGCAATTGATTCTCAACATGAGTTTCGCCGCCTTCGTCTTTCACACGGTCGTGCAAGTGATGGTGATCGTGCACATTCACCGGGATGCCACGGCCATCGAACTGTGGAACACCCCACCCCACAACGCATTCTCCAACCTCACCCTGGTGCTCGCGATCGCGATAGTTGTGCCCTACTCGCTGGTCGAGATCCTGTCGGCCCTGAACTCGCAGCTGACGGTCGTGGAGATCACGATCTACGCGGTGGCCATGGGGCTCTCCGTCGCGGTCTTCGTACTGCCGTTGTCGGGCGTGCGGTCGCGGCTGCTCCGGGAGCGCACACGCGAGTTCGACGAGACCGGTCGCGCTTTCGCTGTGGCGGCGGCTCAGCTTCGCGCCGCCGTCGAGTCGGGAGATGTCGCATCCGCACCCGCCCTGAAGGATGCACTCACCGGACTCGCGCTCGACCAGGAGCGCCTCCGCACGGTCTCGACGTGGCCTTGGACGGCCGACACCTTCCGCGGGTTCGTGACGACTCTCGGGATCCCGCTGGTGCTGTGGTTTCTGACGAACCTTCTTGGGCGCGTGTTGTTCTAGTACGCCAACCAGGCGAGCACGATCGCCCGTGCGGCATCAGTGTTCAGGTCGTCGGTGACGGGCAGGCTTGCACGGATGTCGGAGTGCCACGTCAGCAGTGCGTGCGGGTCACCGGTGAAGCGCGTCGTGGCACCCTTGTGCTCCGCCACGCCAGTGCCGCGATGGAGGATGAGGCGCACGGCTCCCTTGCCGTCGACGTTGACCGTCAGCCGGTCCTCGCCGGCGAGTGAGAAGTTGGGCGAGTTCCACTTGATCGCCTCGACGGTGCCAGGTTCGGCATCCGTGACGAGAGTACGTAGGAGTTCGACCTTGGAGCGCACCTGAGGGGTCTGGGCCGCAAGGAACTCCTCGACCGTCGCGAACTGGGGTCGAGCCACCGCTACCCGCGATCCTTCAGACGCACTCGCCGGGCCTGGCCGTCCTCCTGCAGCTCGGCGACGGCGGCCTGGGCCTTCACGAAGTCGGTGAACGACTTGTAGCCGATCTTCTTCTCGTCGAAGCCGGCATCCAGTCGCTTCATCTGCTGCTTGAGACCGGATGCCGCGACCCACCCATCCACGTTGTCGTCGCCGCGGCGCACCCGCAACGCGCGCACCATGAGCTCGACCGCGTCGCGTTTCGGATCGGGCGCCACAGGCTCTGTGGTGGCAGGGGGAGCCGGTTCGTCGTCCACGAGGTCGCCGTAGTAGCTGAACTCGTCGCAGGCGTTCTTGAAGGCGGCGCTGGTCGATCCCTGCACGCCGATGCCGATCACTGTGCGTCCCAGCCGGCGGGCGCTCTGCGCGAGCGGAATGTAGTCCGAGTCACCGGCCACGATCACGATGTGGGTGATGTCGCGCAGCCGGAAGAGGTCCTCGACGACGTCGATGGCGAGCCTGATGTCGGCGCCGTTCTTCGTGCCGGAGGTGTTGAAGAGTTGCACCAGATCGACAGCCCGATCCACCAACTGCTTCTGATAGCGCGTGTTCGCGGGCGCAGCCCAGTCGGCGTACGCGCGGCTGATGGCAACGGCACCGAAGGACGACGCGAAGTCGAGCACGGCGCCGATGTTGACGGTCGCCTCCTGCAGGCGGTCGCCCGTCTTGCCCGCGGCACCGCGCGCCTTTTCCTTGATGAACGCGCCACGGCCGTGCACCGCGTCGTACTGCGAGATCACGATGTTGTCGAAGTCGATGTAGACGGCGACGCGGGTTTCGGTGGGGTCGGCCATGGTCACACGCTACCCGGTGCTCCGGTGGTGTCCCGCGAAAGCGGCTCTAGTATTGCCGGATGCACGCGCCCGTGACCCTGCGCCGCACCACCCCTGATGACTGGCGCGCCTATCGCGCCCTCCGGCTGCGGTCGCTCGAGCTCGCACCCGATGCCTACGGGTCGACCCTCGACGCTGAATCCCCGCAGCCCGACGAGTGGTGGCGCGGTCGACTCGCCACATCGCATACCCTGCTTGCCGAGGTGGACGGCGTCGCGGTCGGCATCGGCACGGGCATCCGGGACCGTCACGAGATCGGGTCGCGCGAGATCGTGGGGCTATGGGTCGAGCCGGAGTTCCGTGGGCGTGGCATTGCACGCGAGATGATCGAGACGCTCGCGGTCTGGGCTCGGGATGCCGCGGCGCACGCCATCGCGCTGTGGGTCTCCGACGGCAACCCTGCTCGCCGCGTCTACGAGCGCGCGGGCTTCGTCGCGACGGGCGAGCGCGACGTGGTGCGCGGAACCCTCATGGAGGAGCGGATGCGTCGTACCCTTGAGCGGTCCGAGCCGCGGGAGACTCCCGGCTGGCGTTCCGGTGGAATTGTTCTCGATGGGGAGCCGCTCGATCTCGAGGGGATCAACCCGTGGCTGCACTCCTGGGTCGACACCGGCGAGATCGTCTGGATGCGGCATCCGTCGTACCCGACGCAGCTGCACGACATGCCGATGTATCTGATCGCGGCCGAGGGTCGTTACATCACCTTCGCCGCGGGTGAGCTGTCGAACACCGTGTGGGGCTTCTACCTCCCCGTCTGACTACCGGGCTTCCTGTCTGGGCCGCACCACGCGCTCGAAGATCAGGATGCCCGCCGCGACGACAGGAATCGCGACGAGCGCGCCGAGGATTCCGCCCAGCGATGCACCCCCGATAGCGGCAACGATCACGAGCGCCCCCGGCACCGCCACGGCTTTGGCCATGACCTTGGGGCTCAGGATGTATGCCTCCACCTGCATGTAGACGAGCATGATCGCTCCTGCGATCAGCGCACCCCAGAGAGTGATGGGCAGAGTGGCGAGCACGACGATCGAGGTCCCAATGACGGGGCCGACGACGGGGATGAGCGCACAGATGAATGCGACGAGCGCGAGGAGCAGAGGAACCGGTCCCCCCACGATCGTCACCACGATGAACGTGATGACCGCATTGCACACAGCGAGGAACAGCTGCCCGGCCACATACTTGCCAACCGACTGGAGGATCTCATCGGTGACCGACATGAAGCCGGCACGACGCGACCGCGGCACCGCCTGGTACACCTTCGTCATCACCAGGGGCAGAGTGAGGGTGAAGTACAGGGTCAATACGGTGACGACGATCACCGCGGTGACGGCCTCGCCGAGGCCTGAACCGATCGCCAGGATCCCGCCGCCGATGGTGACCCACTGGGCGGGGTTGCTGATGAAGGCGACCAATTGCTGGGTGAGCGCGTTCGTGTCGATCCAACTGCCGAGGTTCTGGGTGACCCACTGCACCCACGGTTGACTCGGCAGGCTCGCGGCGAAGGCGGGGGCATCCCGGATGATGTTGCTCACCTGGGCGATGATGGTCGGCACGACCGCCAGCGCAACGAGCGCGCCGATCACGAGACCGAGCACGACGATCGCCAGCGATGCCACCCAGCGGGGCACCCCTCGCCCCGTGGCCCAGCGGATCACAGGCTCCAGCGCGAGCGCGATGAAGAACGCCACCCCGATGTAGGCGAGCACCGTGCCGAGTGCACTGATGGCGCCGAGGATGAACAGTCCGATGCCCACGCCGAGGGTGCCCAGCAGTCCGATCTGGAGGGCATTGACCTGGATGCGCCGGGTCGCCACTGTGGGCGTGCCGGTCGACTGCGCGAGGGATCGCGATGGCCTGAGGGTCGGTTCGGATCGTGTCATCGTGAGGCGAGACTAGCGATCAACTCTCCTCGTAGGGGGGAGGCGCGGCGACCGCTGTCGGGCGCCTCCGCCATTGCACAACCGCTGCTGCGAGACCAGAAAGCATCACCACACCGCCGATCAACTCCAGCGCGCCCGGTACCTCGCCCTGCACCAGCCACGCCGCGACGATTCCGACCACGGGCACGATCAGCGTGAAAGGCACGACGGCGCTGGTCGGATAGCGCGCGAGCAGGGTGTTCCAGATGCCGTAGCCGATGAGCGATGCGGCGATTGCGGTGTACAGAGTCGAGAGGATTGCTGCGACCGAGAGGTGGGTGAGGGCATCCCAGACCACTGGCGGTGACTCCACGATCACTGCCAGGGCTAGCGCCGGCAGGGGCACGACGGCACCGCTCCACACGACCAGCCCGAGTCCGGATGCCGCCTTCGAACGGCGGGACAGCACGTTGCCGATCGCCCACGACAGCGCCGAGCCGAGCACAACCAGCAGCGGCAGCCAGGGTGCTGACGCACTGTGCCCGACGATGACGAGCACGAGGCCGAGCATCCCGATCAGCACACCGATGGCTTGCCGTCGCGATGGGCGCTCCCGCAGGAACAGGGCCGAGATCACGATGGAGAAGATCACCTGGGTCTGCAGGATGAGTGACGCCAACCCGGGCGGCATCCCGAGGGCGAGGGCGAGGTAGAGCAGGGCGAACTGGCCGAGGCTGAGGAACGAGCCGATCAGCAGGATGTTGCGCCACCCGATCGTCGGCGGCTTGATGAAGAAGATGGCCGGGATGCACACGGCGACGAATCGCAGGGCCAGGAACACCAGCGGGGGAACGTCGACCAGCCCGGCATCGATGATCACGAAGTTGGCGCCCCAGATGACCACAACAAGAAGCGCGAGGAGTGAATGTCGTGGGCTCATGGGCATCCTCACACTATCGTCATCAGCATGACGACCCCGCGCCCCTGGATCTCGCGCAAGCGCCACTGGATTCCGCTCGCCCTGCTTGCGGCGGGTGTCAGCTTCGCCGTGGTCGCGACCCTTAGCCCTTGGCCCGCGGCCCTGCTGATCCGTGCGCTGTTCGAGCAGAGCGCCGCCAAGACGGTCGCCGAGATGCAGCCGTATGTTCCGGCATCCGGTCTTGATGCCCAGCTGGATGTCGCCTACGCCGACGGCGGCGCAGACACGACGTTCGACGTGTTCTCGCCGTCGGGCTCAACCGAGCCGCTGCCCACGGTCGTCTGGATTCACGGCGGTGCCTGGATCTCCGGCAGCAGTCGCAACGTTGACCCCTACGTGCGGATCCTCGCATCGAAGGGCTACACAACTGTGGCCCTGAACTACACGGTCGCTCCCGATGCGACCTACCCGGTGGCGCTCACCCAGCTCAATGATGCGCTCGCCTTCCTGGTCGCGCACGCCGATGAGTACCGTATCGATCCCGACCGCATCGTGATCGCCGGTGACTCGGCGGGCTCCCAGTACACGAGCCAGCTGGCGACGATGATCACGAGTCCGGTCTACGCAGAGAAGGTGGGGCTGACGCCGGCGCTGAGCCCCGATCAGCTGCGCGCGGTGATCCTCACCTGCGGCATCTACGACGTGAGCGGCATCCCGGATGCGCCCGGCCTGGGCGGCTGGGGGTTCAGAGTCTCGCTCTGGGCCTATCTCGGAACCAAGGACTGGTCCAACACCCCCGGCGGCGAGCTCATGTCGACGCTCGACGATGTGACGGCGGACTTTCCCACCACCTGGATCACGGGCGGCAACGGCGATCCGCTCACGGCGACGCAGTCGATTCCGCTCGCCGAGAAGCTGTCAAGCCTCGGCGTGGATGTCACGACCGTCTTCTATCCCGACGACCACGTGCCATCACTGCCGCACGAGTACCAGTTCCACCTCGATGACGCCGACGCCCAGGCCGCGCTGACGTCGATGGAGGCGTTCCTGGGCAAGGTCACGGGCTAGCGATCCCGGGCTAGCGATCAGGCGGTCGCGAATCGCTTCGCGGAGCGCTCGCGCGCCTTGGCCGCCTCGACCTCGCGGTCCTTCGGGGGAGTGGTAGCGACGAGGTCCTCGAGAAGGTGCTGGGTGATGTGGGCGATCTCGTGCACGGCACGATCGAACGCTTCCTGGTTTGCCTTGGACGGCTTCGTGCTGCCGCTGATCTTGCGTACGTACTGCAGAGCGGCCGCGTTCACCTCGTCGGCGTTCGCGGCGGGTTCGAAGTTGTGAAGGGTGTGGATGTTCCGGCACATGCCATCGAGGCTAGCTGCGCGCCGCGACATCCACACCCCTATGTCAGACCCGACTCTGACGGGCGATGAGCATCATGCGAGCGAGCGTGATGAAGAACACCGCGAATCCGCCGACGAGTGCCAGCCACGACCAGAGCCAGCCGACGGTCATGGTGAGCACGATGAAGACAGCAATCGCAACCGTCCAAATGACGACCGTGTAGATGCCGAATCGCGCCGCAACCGCAGGGTTCTGCGTGAAGGGGTCATCAGCCACGTACTGGCGCTGCAGCTCAAGCGCCCACGGCTTCGTGCGATTGGTCTGGGTGACTCCGAGCCACACGAAGGCGAGAATCGACAACACCGTCGGAGGCACACCGAGTACGACCGCCCAGAACGGCTGCTGGGTGACGAGCGCGGCTGCGAGGGAAACACCCAGTGTCATGGCCAGGGATGCCGCTCCGAAGGCGAGCGCCCGGCCGGTGGGCATCGGGTAGTGCTGCGAGGTCTCCTGGCGCAAGGCGAGCGTCACAATGACTCCGACCGAGAGCGCTGCGGCAACGGCGAAGGCAACAGCCGTCCACATCGGAACGATGCCGAACGCGCCGAGCACCACCCACGTCACGCTCTTCGCAAGAACCAGCGAGAACAGCACCGTCAGCAGCACGAAGATCGGACGGAGCCGCACCCGCTGGCTGGGGTGCGGCACGCCGGCGGGGTGTCCCTCGGCCGCGAGACCGTCGAGCAGGTCACGGATGTCGCCGAGCTCGCGCACCGCGGTGGTGGCTGCGGTCGCGTCATCCGCGCCGCCGGACACAAGCTCTGCGACGCGGGCCGACAGGTTGGAGCGCAGCTCCTCCTTGAGGTCGAGCGAGTCTGGGGTGACGGGAACTTCGGCGAAGGCCTCGTCGAGGTAGCGGTGGATGGAGGTGACGGTGCTCATGGTCACGCGCCTTTCAGGTTCAGGAGGGAGTTGATGATGCGCTGGGTTGCGGTCCAGTCGGCGAGATTGCGCCGGTAGATGGCCCGGCCGGCGTCGGTGATGCGGTAGTACTTGCGGCGGCCGCCCTGGGTCTCGTCGCCCCAGTAGGCCTCGACGAGTCCGTCCTTGACGAGGCGGCGGAAGGTTGCGTAGAGCGTCGCTTCTTTGATCTCGTAGTCGCCACCCGTGGCATCACGGATGGTCTTGTAGATCTCGAAGCCGTACCGATCGACCTTCAGCAGCACGCCGAGCACGATCGTGTCGGTGTGCCCCCGGAGAAGGTCGGAGGAGAGCGGTTCGCGTTCGAGGGACTCGGGCATGTCAAGTACTGTATCAGGCACAGTAGTTCACGGCAAGAACCTGATGCTGCCCGATTGGCGACCAGCCCCAACGACTGGCACAATAGCGAGCATGATTCACGACAGCGCCCATAATCGCAGGGGCCGGATCGGCAGTATCGCCGCGGCATCCGTCGCTCTCATCGCAGTGCTGACCGGATGCTCGCCCACCGGGCCGATCACGCCGGTCGTGACGTCTGCCGGGCTCGACCCCACGCTGCCCGGGTACATGCAGGCGACCGGGAGCGTCTCGGGAGTCTCGGAGGACGGTGGCAAGTGCGTCTTCACCTTCTGGGCAGACAGCGGTGCAGCAACCAGACTCACCGGTCCCGGTGAGGCGACCGGACTGCGCACGGACTGTGGCCCAGTGAAGGAGGCCGTCGGCTTCCTCGTCGGCGGCACCTACCAGGTGGAACTCACGTACGAGGCGCTCTCGGGCGAGACTGTCAAGGGCGCGCGCGTCCCGATGGTCCTTCCGGTGCCGACCAACCTGAACCCGTAGCTTTCCGCCGGGAGTAGCATCGAGCCATGAGGTTGCTCACCGGCAGATTCGTCGCGCTCACCGCGATGCTTCTCATGGCGTTCGCCCTGGCGCAGGGAGCCACTCCCGCCGCCGTGGTCGCCTCGGTCGCCGCAGTCGTGCTCGCCACCGCGGGCGCGATCCGCCTGACCTCGGTGATCGTCGGCTCGCGTCAGGTCTCCGTCGGCGAGCAGGCCCACGCGCGCCACCTCATCCAGCTCGGGATGCCCGCGCCGCAGCATCCCGACACCGCGGGTCGCCCCCGCACCCGAGCCCCTTCGATGGTGGTCGCCACCACGTAGTCCGAACCGCACTGAGCGGATGCTGCGTGGTACCCACCACCCATCCGTTTCAGATCGAAGGACTTCTTCCGTGGACATCTTCGCGTTTCCCCCTATCGCCGCGCTCCTCGAGGGCGCCTACCGGCTCGTCCAGTTCCTCTCCTCGCTCGTTCACCCGCTGGTCGGCACCGCGGCGGCGGCCGTCGCCATCGTGCTTCTCACCGTGCTGGTGCGGGCGGTGCTCATCCCGGTGTCGGCCTCCCAGGTGAAAGCCGAGTGGGGTCGCCGCCGTATCGCACCGCGGCTTCAGGCCCTGCAGAAGAAATACAAGAAGAATCCGGAACTGCTGCAGCGCAAGACCCTCGAGCTCTACCGATCCGAGAACGTGTCGATGTTCGGGGGATTCCTGCCGACCCTGTTGCTTCAGGCTCCCGTTCTCTCGCTTGTGTACGCCCTGTTCCTGCACTCGACGATCGGCGGGCATCCCAACGATCTGCTGACCGAACAGCTGGGGTCGGTGCCGCTCGGCTCGACGCTGTGGCAGGCGGGCTGGCCCGGAGTGCTCGTGTTCGTCGCGCTGTTCTGCGTGATGGGGATAGTCGCGTGGTTCTCCCGGAGGACGGCTCTTCGGCTCGCCCTGCCGAGCGAGGGGCAGTCGGCACTGCTGCGCGCGCTCAGCTGGGCGCCGTTCCTGACGATCGTTTTCGCTGCTTTCGTGCCGCTCGCGGCGACGATCTACCTCGCGACGACAACCCTCTGGACCCTCATCGAGAGGGCACTGCTGCGGCGACGGCACTGGGGGGAGTCCGGCTCCGCCGTCGGGGCGGTGCTGACGTCGCCGTAATTACTCGGGCACAGCGGCGAGCGCACGCGCGACAGCGTCTATCGCGGTGGCGATGTCGTCGTCATCCGTCGACCAGTTGCTGACAGAGATGCGCAGGATGTCGCGGCCATGCCACTTCGACCCCGACATCCACACGGCTCCGTCCGCGATCAGGGCCTGAGTCACCGCGCGGGTGCGCTCGTCGCTTCCGAAGGCGAGTGACACCTGCGTGAACACCACCTCGTTGAGCACCTCGACTCCCGGAAGGGCGTCGAGGCCGTCGGCGAGGGCTCGGGCGGTCGCCGCGAGGCGCTCGACCATGGCGATGGTGCCGGATCTGCCGAGTTGCCGCAGCGCCGCCCACACTGGGATGCCGCGACCACGCCGCGACATCTCGGGCACCAGCTCGAAGGGATCCGCCGGCGCGCCCGCATCCTGGATCAAGTAGCTGGTCTTCACGCCCAGGGCCGCACGCGCGGCCTCCGGGCGCGCGACTATCGCGACCCCGCAGTCGTACGGCACGTTGAGAGTCTTGTGGGCGTCGGTTGCCCACGAGTCGGCCAGCTCGATGCCGTCGAGCTGCTCGGCCCACTGCGGGCTCGCCGCTGCCCACAGGCCGAATGCGCCATCCACGTGCACCCAGGCACCGTGGTCGTGAGCGATCGTGATGAGTTCGCGCATCGGGTCGAACGCACCGGAGTGGAGGTTGCCGGCCTGCAGCACGACGATCACGGGGCCGCTCACGAGGGCGAGCGCCTCAGCGAGGGCCTCGGGGCGCATCCGGCCCTCGTCGTCGGCCTCGACCAGCGTGGGCAGCCCGAGCCCGAGGTAGCGCAGCGCGAGATCCACGCTCGCGTGCACCTCGGCGCCCGCGAGCACGTGCACCGGCGGGGCACCGATCAAGCCCTTGCTGTTGAGGTCCCAGCCTGCTCTCGTGAGCACGTCGCCGCGCCCGGCGGCAAGGCCCACGAAGTTGGCCATCGTGCCTCCGGTCGCGAAGCCGACGTCGCATCCGGCGGGCAGGCCGAGCAGGTCGAGGATCCACGCGCCGGCCGCCTCCTCGATCGCGGCGGCCGCCGGTGTCGCGTAGCGCATGCCGGAGTTCTGGTCCCAGGCGCTGACCAGCCAGTCGGCGCCGAGCGCAGCGGGCAGGGTGCCACCCATCACCCAGCCGAAGAATCGGCCAGATCCGATAGCCATGAGACCCGGATCCGCCGCGAGTGCCAGCTCGTCGACGACCTGCGCCGCGTCGGTGGGATGGTCGGCGAGTCTACCGCCGAATGCCGCGAGCATGTCATCGGCAGTGGCTTTGGGGCGAATCGGGCGCGTCGGCAGCGTATTCAGCCATTGCCTGGCATGAGCGGCCGCACGGTTGAGGGGCGCGGTGTAGTCGTCTGGCTCCAGTGGCATGGCTCGACGGTACTCCGGCGGTTCGCCGACCGCACCCCCGCCATCGGCCCGATACGATCACGGCGTGGGCGGATCTGGGGAGAACGTGGGTGGATACCCGTTCGACCACGTTCTCATCGCAGCCCAACAGGGCGCGCCGTGGGCCAACACCCTCCTCTGGGCCGAGTACGCCCCCGCGGTGAAGGCGTTCCTCACCGCGCGCGGGTCAGAGGAGCCGGAGGATCTCACCAGCGAGGTCTTCCTCGCCGTGTTCGACGGGCTGCACGCGTTCTCCGGCGACGAGCCCCAGTTCCGATCATTCGTCTTCACAATCGCCTACCGACGCCTCGTGGATGAGCTTCGTCGCCGCTCGCGTCGAGGTCTCCACTCACCGTGGTCGCCCGGCGTCGACGGTCGCGCCGCCGCAAGTGCCGAGGACGAGGCTTTCACCCGGGTGGGGGACGACGCGGCCAGAGCGCTCCTCGATGGTTTGCCGGAGGACCAGCGGAATGTGATGGTGCTGCGCATCGTGGCCGATCTCACCGTCGAGCAGGTGGCTCACGTGCTGGGTAAGCGACCGGGTGCGGTGAAGGCTCTCCAGCGCAGGGCGCTGGACTCCCTGCGAAGAAAGTTGTCCTGACCCGTACCCTTTTTGGCTGGTTCAGCGATAGCGATCAGTGATGGACGAGAAAAGGCTGACCGACGCGCTGGAGCGGTTGCGTGCGCACGCGTACGAGCGGCCGCCGCAGCCGTCGCGTCAGCTATCGGATCGCTTGGATCTGCGGATGCTTGCCGACCTGCCGACCGTGAACGGTGCGGTCCAGGTCGTGGTCGCGGTCGAGGCGCCAGAGCGGCGGAGCCGACTGCGTGCCATCCTGTCGTGGCTGGCCGGGCTCGGCATCGTCACCAAGGTCGTGCTCGGCATCGGCGTTGCGGCCATCGCGACAACCGGGGTCGGCGCCGCCGGCGCACTCCCCGCGCCCGCCCAACAGCTGTTCGACTCCGTACTCCCCGGCATTGCGCCGCATTCGAGCGAGACCGCGGATGACCCGAGCGACCAGCCGGGCGACGACATCCCCGGCACCACTGAGCCCAGTACCCACACCGCCGTTCCCGAGGATGAGGACGGTACCGGCGATGAGTCGACAGAGGGCGACGGCGCCGGCAAGCCGGCCGACACCCCCGGCAACGGCGGCGACGGCACGGGCAAGCCGGCCGACACCCCCGGCAACGGCGGCGACGGCACCGGCAAGCCGGCCGACACGCCCGGCAACGGTGGCGACGGCACCGGCAAACCCGACAACACGCCTGGCGGCAACCCCAACAAGTAGCCACCCCACGAGTTCGAGTGGTCCCTCGCTTACGGGAAGTGGGGGACCACTCGGCACCTTTCATGACGTCGTGAGACGCCCGGTTACGTTCGGTGTCGGTGCGTGACGTCACATCGGACGGATGCCGCGGCATCCGCCCTACGGTGCCCTCATGACACTTCTCGACACCGTGACCCCGCCCACGTCGACCGCAGCTGAGCGCGCGGACCGACTCACCGCCGCAGGCGCTGCCTGGGGTGCCCGCATCGCCGCTGACACCGCCGCCGCACAGCTCACCTACAAGGTCCGTGGCCGTGGCGAGGGTAGCGTCGCCTCGCTCATCACGGCCGGCAAGCACAGCTTCCTGGTCGACGAGCCTGCTGCGCTCGCCGGCGACGACGTGGCGGCGAGCCCCGTCGAGTTCGCGCTCGGTGCTCTCATCTCCTGCCAGATCGTGGTCTACCGCCTCTACGCGCAGGCACTCGGCATCCAGGTCGACGACATCTCCATCGACGCCGAGGGCGACCTCGACGCCCGCGAACTCTTCGGCATCGAGGGCGGCGCGCGTGCCGGGTTCACCCACGTGCGCCTGGCCATCACCATCACCGGCCCCGAGACCCAGGAGCGCTACACCGAGCTGCGCGACGTGGTCGACCAGCACTGCCCGGTGCTCGACCTGTTCGTCAACGCGACCCCGGTGAGCGCAACCGTCACCAAGGGCTAGAACGTCGTCGGCCCGCTCTAGCATCACTGCATGCCGGAGCGGGTCGAGGCGTGGTGGGCGAGACGCCAGTGGTCCAAGGGTTCCGCCGTGCCCTACGCGATCGGGGAGTACCGGCACGAGTGGGCCCGCTGGCCTGTGCTGGTGCGGCAGTATCATCCCGACCTCAACTCGGGAGTCGTGCTCTCTCAGGTGCCCCCGGCAGCGGATGTCTGGCTGCAGTGGCAGTGCGAGGTCGGCCACGTGTTCGTGGCCACCCCTTCGGAGGTGCGCTCGCGTGCTGGCGTCTCGCGGCGCCGGTCGTCGTGGTGCCCCGACTGCTTCGCGGGCGCGGCCCCGCCGAAAGCCCGCCCCTCGAGGGCCGTGCGTCTGTGCGCGAAGTCGGATGCCCCGGCCCACCCCATCGGCGAGCCCTTCGTAAGCGCGTGCGCCCCCACAGCCGCGTCCGCGGCCGAGCCGCGCCTGGTCCAGCTGCTCAGCTCACGCCTGGCCTACTCGGACGGTTTCAACGCGATCCGCGTACCGCGTCCGTTCTTCACTCACCTGGAGGTCTGGCCCGACATCATCCTGCCCGAGCTGAGGGTCGCGATCGAGTACGACACCATGGGTCGCAATTCCACCGAGCATGTGGGTCAGCGCGAGGTGCTCGACAAACGCAAAGACCGGTTGCTGCGCGCGGCGGGCTGGGAGGTGGTGCGGGTCAGGACGGGCAAACTTCGGCCCATCGGGGAGCATGATGTCGCGGCATCCGGGGTGACGGGCAAGCTTGTCGATCGGTTGCTCGATGAGCTGCGGGTGATCCGCGGCGACCTGATCGTGGACTGCTATCTGCGGTAGTGTCTGGCACGCGCCCGCGCGGTGGTGCGCGTCGAGTGGAGGTCAGTGGTGCGAGTGTTCCCGCAGCGATGGTGGTACCTCGGTGTCGGCGCGGTTCTCGGACTGATGATCGGTGCGGGGCTGGCGGCGCGAATCACCGACTCCGACACCGGCAGTACTCTGGGGGGCGGAGGTCTCGGCGCGATCGCCGGCATTCTCTTCGGGGTTGCGGTGATCACCGCGGCTCTTCCTCACGACGCACGCCTGTTCCGGCTCCGGCGACGGTTTCCCGACGCGGTGGTACTTCAGGCGCTGAGGGACGAGGACAACGCCGCCGTTCTCCACGACGTGGCGACGGTGCCCGCTGCGACTCGATTCTCCGTCGTGTTCGACGGCACAGGAGCCAGTCTCTGGGATTCGGCGGATGCGGCAGAGCCGCTCGTCGCCTTCCCCTGGGCCCAGATCGGCGCCATCACCGTGGGCGGCATGGTGCGACCCACCCGGCTCGGTACTCGTGCCTTCTTCCGACTGGTCGTCGCTCTCCTCGTGCGGGGTGAGACTGTCGCACTTCCGTTCGGAGTGGAGCGCGTCCCGGCGTTCCCCGGCGGGCGCACGACCCTGAGCGACGGGGAGTTGGAAGCGGTCGTGGAGCGACTCACCGAGGTTCGCCCGACCACCTGAGCCCGGCACAGTTCGCCAAGAATTCACCTTCGGTCTCGAGGCCCGCGAGCACACTGGTGCAATGGAGATCGCGACCGACCTGCTCGTCGAGGTGCACATTCCCCTGACGCCCACCCCCGACCTCGACCCCGAGGATCAGTTCGACTGGATCGACACGGTGCTCGACTTCCTCGAAGAGCTCGAGGACTCCGGCGAGGTGGCCCTGTACGACGACGGCGAGTCGCTCGACGGCATCTACGTGTTCTCGATCCACAACGCGACCCAAGCCGAACTCCTGGCGATCGCCCGACGGGTCGCAGACCTGCCCGGCGTGCCCACCGGTGTGTTCGCCGTGGTCACCGACATCGAGGCCGAGAACTACGGCGAAGGCGAGCGCTTCGACATCTCGTAAGCTCACCACTATGAGCTCACCACGATCAGGTTCGCTCCGGTCGTCACGATGAGCGTGCCGACCGCGTCGTACCTCGAATCGGTGGACGATGTCGTCGCCTCCTTCGAGACCACCTCGACCGGGCTGACGACCGCACAGGCCGACGAGCACCGAGCCCGTTTCGGTTCGAACGTGATCGTGGAGGTCACGCACGAATCCGGTCTGCGGCGCTACCTGCGCCAGTACAAGGACTGGATGATCGTGCTCCTGCTGGCGAGCGCGGTCGTCACGGGCATCCTCGGAGATTTCGGCACCGCAGGCGTGCTTGTGGTGCTCGTCGTGCTCAATACGCTCATCGGCTTCGTGCAGGAGTACCGCGCGGAGAAGACGATGGAAGCACTCGAGCGGCTCGTCGACCCGCTCAGCGAGGTCTACCGTGACGGGGAACTGACCCAGGTCGCCTCCACCCTCCTCGTGGTGGGCGATGTGGTGCGGCTCACCGAGGGTTCGTCGGTGCCCGCCGACGTGCGCCTGATCCGGTCAACGGCGTTCTCGACGAACGACTTCGCGCTGACCGGCGAGAGCGATCCGACTCGCAAGTTCGTGCAGGCCATCCCGCATGAGGTGCCTGTCGCCGACCGGCACAACATGGCCTTCGCAGGCACGACCGTGGCGACCGGTGAGGCGTTCGCTGTCGTGATCGCGACGGGCATGGGCACCGAGCTGGGTCGCATCGCCAGGCTCAGCCAGTCCGCTCCGGTCACCCGCAGCCCTCTGCAGCTCGAGACCACCAAGATCGCGCGCTACGTGACCTACGGCGTGGCTGTGGTCACGGCGATCGTGCTCGTGATCGCCGTGCAGTCCGACCTCGCGATCAAGGATGCACTGCTCTTTGCCGTCGGGTTCGCGTGCGCTCTGATCCCGCAGGGTCTGCCCGCCGAGGTGAACACCGCCCTCGCGGCCGCAGCGGGCATCCTCGCCAAACAGAACGCCCTGGTCAAGCGCCTCAGCGCCGTCGAGACCCTGGGGGCCACCCATGTGATCTGCACCGACAAGACGGGCACGCTCACCAAGAACCAGATGACCGTCACCGAGTTGACCGTCGGGGGTGCGACCTACACGTCAACCGGCACCGGCTACGATCCGGCGGGTACCATCACCCCGACCGCACGAGGGGATGCCGCGGCTCGCCTCACCGCGTTCCTCAGCGTCGGCGTGCTCGCCAGCAACGCGCGGCTCGTGCCGCCCGCAGCCGACGAGCCCGCGTGGCGCATCCTCGGCGATCCCACGGAGGGCGCCCTGGTGGTGCTCGCCCGCAAGGGTGGCCTCGACGTCGACGCCATCTTGGCCGCCAATGAGGAGATTGGCGAGTTGCCGTTCGACTCCACCCGTAAGCTCATGACTTCGATTCGTCGCGGGGCCGACGGCACGATCACCGCCTACTCCAAGGGCGCTCCCGAGAGCATCCTCGAGCGGGCCACGCGCATCGTCGACGGAACCCGGGTGCGACCCATCACCGCCGCCGACCGGGAGGCCCTGCTCGCGGTGCACACCGAACGAGCGACGCGCGCGCTGCGCAACCTGCTTTTCGCCACCCGCACGGTCACGGCCAAGGACGCAGCCACCAACGATCTGCACGTCATCGAGAAGGATCTCACGGTGCTGGGGATGGTCTCGATGATCGACCCGATCCGCGCGGCGGTGCCCGCGGCGATGGCCGATGTGCTCGCCGCGGGGGTGAAAGTCAACATCGTGACCGGCGACTTCTCGCTCACCGCGGAGGCCATAGCCCGCCAGGCCGGGCTCATCGGTGACGACGGCATCATTGTCGTCACCGGCGCCGAGCTCGCCGGGATGTCCGACGAGGTCGTTCTGGAGCACGCGTCCCGCGGGGGCACGGTCTTCAGCCGCGTCGCCCCGGAGGACAAGGTGCGCATCGTCGACCTCGTCAAGGCCGCCGGTCTCGTCGTGGCCGTCACGGGTGACGGCATCAACGACGCCCCAGCACTGCGCCACGCCAGCATCGGCGTCGCGATGGGCGCGACCGGCACCGACGTCGCCAAGCAGGCCGCCGAGATCGTGCTGCTCGACGACAGCTTCGCGACCCTTGTCACCGCGATCCGTCAGGGTCGCACGATCTACCGCAACATCAGCAAAGGTGTGCTCAGCTGCCTCACCTCGAACGCCGCCGAGTTCGTGGCCAACTCGGCAAGCCTCGCCCTGGCATCCCTCGGGGGAGTGCCGCTCGCCCTCAACGTGCTGCAGATCCTCGCGATCGACCTGCTGGGCGAGATCTTCCCGATCGCAGCGCTCGGGCGGGATCGGGCCGAGGGGGAGACCATGAAGGACCCTCCTCGTGACCCGCTGCGGCGCATCCTGAACAAGCGGTCGATCTTCGACATCTTCTGGGCAGGCGCGCTCATGGGCGGGTTCGCCATCGTCAACTACCTGCTGTTCTACGGACGTGCCGGCATCGACCCGTTCACCGAAGTCGTGCCCGCCGACGTGCTCGCGCCGGCGACCACCATGACCTACGTCACGATCATGGTCTGTCAGCTCGTGAGCATCGTGCAGCGGCGAAGTGTGCACGGATTCTTCACCCGCTACCAGTTCACGAACCGCACGTTCTGGCTGGCCATCGGCGTCGCCGTCGCGATCATGCTGGTGATCGTGTACGTGCCGTTCGTGGCTGGCTTCTTCGGCACTGGTGCGATCAGCCTGCTCGACTGGGGATTCGTGCTGCTGGCCGCCGTGGTGTTCCTCGCCCTGCGCGAACTTCAGCGGGTGCTGGGGCTCAGCCGGGTGTGACCGCGAACTCGCGCGCGTCGAGCTTGCGGACGGCCTTGCGGAACGCCATCGCCGAGTGCGGCCAGCTGACCGTGTTGCGGCCCTCGGCGTCGAGGTAGTAGCTGGAGCATCCGCCGGTCAGGTAGACCGACGTGCGCATCGTGCGCTGGAGGGACTCGTTGTAGGCGCGCAGAGCTTCGGGGGTGGCCTCGATGGTGCCGCCGACCGCGGCATCCAGGGCCTGAAGGATGTAGTCCACCTGCGACTCGATGATGTAGATCATGCTGTTGTGGCTGAGGATCGTGTTCGGTCCGTTGAGCAGGAACAGGTTGGGGAAGCCCGGGACCGCGGTGCCGCGCAGCGCCGCCGTGTGCGACGCCCAGTGCTCGGAGAGTGTGCGGCCGTCGGTGCCGCGCACCAGGCGAGCGACCGACGGTTCGGTCGCGTTGAAGCCCGTGCCACCGATGATGACATCGACCTCGTGGCGGGTGCCGTCGGCCGTGACGATCGTGGAGCCCTCGATCGCCGTGATGGCGGTGGTCTCAAGGCTCACGTTGGGGCGGGTCAGCGCGGGATAGTAGGCGCTGGTCACGAGGATGCGCTTGCAGCCGATGCGATAGTCGGGCGTGAGCTTGGCGCGCAGCGCGGGAGCCTTCACCTGCTTGCGCAGGAAGGCGAGTGACTGCTGGGCGGCGGCCGCACCGACCGGCTTGTACTTGAAGCCGAGGAAGTTCACCTCGGCCCGGAGGAACTCGAGCCGTCGGGCGATTCGCTGCAGCGCGGGCAAGCGCCGGAACGCGCGGCGTCGACGCTCAGAGGTCGGCTTGTCGTTGCGGGGGATGATCCACGGCGCCGAGCGCTGGAACACCGTCAGGTGCCCCGCGACCTTCGCCACCTCCGGAACCACCTGGATCGAGGATGCCCCGGTGCCGATCACGGCAACCCGCTTGCCCGCGAGGTCGACCGAGTGGTCCCACTGCGCCGTGTGGAAGCGCGGGCCGGCGAATGACTCCAGGCCGGGGATCGTCGGCCAGACCGGGTCGATGAGCGGACCGTGTCCCGAGACGAGCAGGCGGGCGGTGAGTTCGCCGGTGCTCGTGGACAGGCGCCAGAGGTTCGCCGCGGCATCCCAGCTGGCCCCCTCGAGCTCGGTGCGGAACAGCATGTGCTCGTAGAGTCCCTGCTCGCGGGCGGTCGAGCGCAGGTACTCGAGAATCTCGGGTTGGGAGCCGTAGCTGCGCGACCAGTCCGGGTTGGGCGCGAACGACAGCGAGTAGACGTCGCTGCGGATGTCGCACGCGGCACCCGGGTAGGTGTTGTCACGCCAGACCCCGCCGACGTCGTCAGCGCGCTCGATGACCACGAAGTCCCGGATGCCCCGGCCAGCCAACCGCGCCGCCATCCCGATACCGGCGAACCCCGCCCCCAGCACAGCAACATCGACGTGGCGGACAGGGGCTTCGGGAGACTTCGGCGTCATGGCAATCAGTGAACCACAACTCCGAATCTGCTTCCCACGCGTCTCATAGCAAGCACATAGGCACCAGCGGCTGAATGTAACTCGTTCACCTGCCGTTCATCTGCCCAGGAGTCATCCCATGGATCAGTTCCTCATGCTCGCCCTCGACCTCGTGGCCATCTCGGTGCTCACCTTCGGGCTCTACTTCCCCCGTCATCGGCGTCGCGACCTCGTGGTCGCGTTCCTCGTGGTCAACGTCGGGGTTGCTGCCGTCTCGGCTGTGCTCGGCACGACCGACGTGGGGCTGGGACTCGGACTCGGCCTGTTCGGGGTGCTCTCGATCATCCGTCTGCGCAGTTCGGAGATCGCCCAGCACGAGGTCGCCTACTATTTCGCCGCGCTGTCGCTGGGCCTGATCGCCGGACTCACCACGACGCTGAGCCCGCTCATGATCGCCCTCATGGGGCTCATCCTGCTGGTGCTGTTCGTCGGCGACAACCCCGCGATGTTCCGTCGCTACCGGCAGCAGACGATCGTGCTCGACTCCGCGTACACCGACGAGACGGCCCTGCGCGACGCGCTCGAGCGGATGCTCGGAGCCAAGGTTCACCGGGTGGCGGTCACGAACCTCGACCTCGTGAACGACTCCACCACTGTCGACGTGCGCTACCAGCTCAGCGATTCGGTGCCGAGTCACGAGTCGCTGGGAGTGGGGCGATGAGCACACTCGCACCGATCTCCCTCGCCGAGCTCACCGCCGCCGCGGAGCTGCAGACCCGTGTCGATCGCAAGTACGTGCTCACGCGGGCACAGGCCGGCACGGTGCTCCGCGACCTCGCTCCCGACACGCGGGTGCTCGAGATCGACGGCACGCGGGCGATGGCCTACGAGTCCGTGTACTTCGATACCCGCGACCTGCTGAGCTATCGCATGGCAGCGCACGCACGGCGTCGGCGGTTCAAGCTGCGCACTCGCAGTTACGTCGACTCGGCGACATCCTTTCTGGAGATGAAGACCCGGGGTGCGCGCTCGACGACAGTGAAGGAGCGCATCGAGTACGATCCCGCGCACCGGGATGTGCTTACCGAGGAAGGTCGCGAGTATGCGGACGCCGCGCTCGATGGCCTCGGCATCCCCGAACCGGAGCGGCTCGAACTGCTGCCGACCCTGGTCACTCGCTACCGCCGCCGCACGCTCTACCTGCCCGCGTCGGGCAGTCGGGCAACCGTCGACACGGATCTCTCGTGGGAGTCCGACGACGGCACCACGATCCTGCGGCCCGACCTCGCGATCATCGAGACCAAGTCGGGATCGCGCATCTCCGAGGTCGATCGGCTGCTGTGGGGCCACGGGCACCGCCCCGACCGCATCTCCAAGTTCGGCACGGGTCTTGCCGCCCTCCGCCCCGATCTTCCCGCCAACAAGTGGGCACGGGTGCTGCGCCGCCACTTCGGTGTCTGACGCACGCGTCCTAGGCTTGCCCCATGGCTGAGCTCGATGGACGCGTGGTGCTCGTTGTCGGCGCATCGGGAGGTCTCGGCTCGCGACTCGTCGCCGAACTCGATGCCGCGGGTGCGACCGTACTGAGCGCATCCCGGAGCAGCCCTACTTCGCTTGATCTGCGTGACCCGCAGAGCATCCGCGACTACGTCGGGGCACTGTCCGTCCTCGACGGAGTGATCGTCGCCGCGGGAGTCGTCGCCTTCGGCCCGGCAGATCAGGTCTCCGACGCGGTGCTCGCCGAACTGTTCGCGGCCAACGCGGTGGGCCCGATCACCCTCATTCGTGAGCTGACGCCCCTGCTCGCGGAGTCGGCCGCCGCCGGCCGCACGCCGTTCATCGCCACGCTCAGCGGCATCGTCGCGGAGTCCCCGACGGCGGGATTGGCGGCCTACTCGGCGTCGAAGTCGGCGCTCGCCGCGTTCGTGTCCGCAGCGTCCCGAGAGCTCCGGCGTGTGGGAATCCGTGTTCTGGATGCCCGTCCCGGCCACACCGAGACCGACCTGTCACGGCATCCGATCGCGGGAACCGCGCCCGCGTTCCCGCCGGGTCTGGACCCGACGACTGTCGCCAGCCGCATCGTGCAGGCGATCGTCGCCGACGAGAAGGACCTGCCGAGCAGCGTCTTCGCGTAGACCCTACGCGCCGAAAACCACTCCCGTGAGTGACTCGGAGACATCCCAGAGCCGCGCTGAATCATCGTCGCGCAGGGCGCGAGCGGGCACGTGCGCGAGCTTCACGCCGCCGCGCAGCTCAAGGAAGCCGTCCGGTCCGTAGTAGGCGCCGGGGGTGGCATCCTCGCTCGTCGCCGCATACAGTGCGGGCAGGATGCCCTGCGCCACAGGCTGGAGGAACGCGTCCGCCAGCCGCCGGCCGATGCGACCGTACTCGCGGCCCTCGCGCGGGCCCGTGGTCTGCAGGTTGGTGGCGGTTCCGCCCGGGTGGCCGGCCGTGCTGAGGATGCCCCAGCCACTGTCATCGCTGCGCTTCTGCAGCTCGCGCGCGAACATCAGGTCGGCGAGTTTGGACTGGCCGTAGGCGGTGTACGGAACGTACTTCTTCTCCGACTGCAGGTCGTCGAAGTCGAGTCGGCCGCGCCTGGCGTAGATGCTCGACAGCATCGCCACGCGGGGGTGCTCGGCCTTACGCAGAAGGGGCAGCAGCCGCCCGGTCAGCGCGAATGCGCCGAGATAGTTGCCGCCGAACTGCAGCTCGAAGCCGTCGACGGTCACGCCACGCTTCGGGGGTGCCATGACTCCGGCGTTGTTGATCAGGATGTCTACCGGCCGCCCCTCGGCGATTCGAGCGTCGGCGAAGGCTCGGATGCTCTGAAGCGACGCGAGGTCGACCAACTCGACCCGCCCGGCGCCGAGTCGGGCCGCCGCATCGTCGCCCTTGGCCCGATTGCGCACGGCGAGGATCACGTCGGCACCCGCCGCGCTGATGCGCTGCGCGAGCCCGAAGCCCAGGCCGCTGTTGGCGCCGGTGATGACGGCAAGGCGTCCGCTGAGATCGGGAACGACGACGGGCAGAGTGGCTGACATGTCACCATCCAACCACGCGGGCGGCGTCGGATAGTCTCGTGCCGTGGGAGCGAGGACAAGTATCGCGAGCGTCACCCGGTGGGCACGCGGGCTGTTCCCGGTGCGGGTGTGGCTGCACTTCCTCGACCGCAACGGGTTCCTGCTCGCCGCGGGCATGAGCTATCAGGCCCTCTTCGCGGTGTTCGCCGCGGCCTACGTCGGGCTCTCGATCGCCGGCTTCGTACTCGTCGGTAACGAAGCGGTGCTGGATGCCGCGATCACTCTCATCAACACCTGGGTGCCCGGCCTGCTCGGGGCCGACGGAATCATCGATCCCGAGGCCTTCCGCGCGACGACGACAGTGCTCAGCTGGACCGGCCTCGTCGCCCTCGGCAGCCTGATCTGGACCGCCATCGGGTGGGTGACCTATTCGCGCATGGCGGTGCGCACGGTGTTCGGTCTCGAGAAGGACAAACGCAACTACGTCGTCATGAAGGCTCGGGATCTGCTGGTCGCCGCCGCCTTCGGCGTCGCCCTGCTCGTCGCGGCGGCGCTCTCCGTGGCGAGCACCGAGCTGCTGGACTGGATCTTCTCGCTTCTCGGGTGGAGCACCAGCTCCGAGGTGTTCCGCATCAGCGTACGGGTGTCCGGCCTCGTGCTCGTCTTCGCGATCGACACCCTGGCGCTCGCCGCGATGTTCCGGTTCCTCTCCCGCGCAGCGATCCAATGGCGGCGACTCTGGGGCGGTTCCCTCCTCGGTGGTGCTGGCCTCGTCGCACTCCAACTGCTTGGCTCACTCCTCGCGGGTGGCATCACCCGCAACCCGCTTCTGGCGACTTTCGCCGTATTCGTCGGTCTGCTGCTGTTCTTCCGTCTGACCAGCATCGTGACGCTCGTCGCGGCAGCGTGGATCGCTGTCGGCGCCCACGATCGCGACGAGTCGCTGCGCCTGGTAAGCCCCGAACAACTCGACCGCGAACGAGCCGACGCCGAACACCGCGCGCTGCTGCTCGCCGCGCAGGTTCGGGTGCGGGAGGCTCGCGCCGGCCTCGACGCGGCGAACTGGTTCGAGCGCCCGTCGGCGAGGCGCCACCTGAGGGGTGCCGAGGAGGAGCTCGAGCAGTTGCGCGACCGAACCTAGGTCGCTCAGTCCTCCGCACGAAGGCGCACGGCCTCCGCCCGAAGGTCCTCGGCTCGCCGGGCCGCGCGATCGCGATCCCGGCCGAGCGCCCGCAGGTCGCGATCGGACTCGCGCAGCTCGTCCTCCACTTCGGTGACCTGCTGCTCCAGCTGCTCAAGCCGGGACTGCAGTCGTGTGCGCGCCGACTCGACCGACTCGATGCGGCGGTCGATGCCCGTCACCTCGGTGTCGGCGGCATCCGCGCGCTTCTCCGCCTCCTTGGCCGCACGCACGACGGCGAGGTCTCGCACGGGCGCGCGCCGGGCGGCCCTCGGAACGGCCGACACCATGGATGCCTCGGGCGCGGCGACAGCGTCATCCAGATCAACGGGCTCAACACCGTCGCCCACCAGGGGCCGCACGAGTCGGCCACTGCGCACCGCCGCAGCGGCCGCCGGATCCCCGAGCGCTGCCTGCAGCGTCGCGGCGACCTCATCGAGTGCCGAGTTGGTGAGCACGTGGTGCGCGTCCGCCGCAAGCTCCGCCGCCTCGCGGGCGAGTGCCGATACGAGGCGGCGACGCTGCGAGGTCAGTTCGGCAAGCTGGTCGCGGTCGAGGTCAGACTGGGCCTGGCGCATCAGTGCGCCGAGATCTGCGAGCTGGGCGAGTTCGTCAGAACGGTGTCGAGCCAGCAGATTCACACCCCACGCCGCGGGCGAGGCCTTGCGCAGCACGCTCACGCGCTCGGCGAGCTCGGTGTCGGTCTCGTCTTTGAGTGCGCGCACCCACACGTTGCGCGCAGCGGTGAACTCGGCGGGCAGCAGCCCGTACAGTTCATCGGCGATCTCGGCCAGTGTCGGCATGGGACCATCCGAACACGATCAGTCCGCTGCCGCCAGTACCCTCGCTACGCGGGCAGCATTTCCGGCAGACGAGGAACTCGATTCCGTCTCGCATCCGCGCGGGCGGGGCTCTACGGCAGAATGGCCTGTGTGACGCAGCCGACCACCACCACTGAAGCCGGGGCCGTGAGCAGGACCGATGACCTCGCCGCAGCGATCACCGCGTTCTTTCGCGCGCTGGAGAGTTCGCGCAGCCGCGATGCGCTCGAGGTGCAGCTCACTCCGACGGAATACCGGGCACTGGCCAGGGTGGTGGAGGTCGGCAACAAGACCCCGAAGCGTCTCGCCATCTCGATGGGGATGTCGACGGGCGCCATCACCGCCATCTCCGACAGTCTGGTGGCTCGCGGATTGCTCGAGCGCGTCGCCAACGAGGCCGACCGTCGCAGCGTGGTGCTGCGGCCCACCCCGATGGGTCGTGAGCTGGTGGGCCGACTGTTCGGCAACTACAGCCGTGTGATCGGCGCTGCGGTCGAGGGCCTGTCCGACGCTGAGGTGCAGCAGCTCACGGTCGTGCTCCACAACCTCACCGAGGGCCTCAACGCCAGGAGCTGACCTGATCGCCTCGCGGCGTCACCAGCCGAGTGTGCCCGGTTCTCCCTTGAAGGGGCCGACAACGCGCGACGTGATCCACCCGCCGTAGAAGCCGCCCGCCTGCGGGGTGACGGTCTCGCCGTCCACCGTGCACGAGTCCATGGCCGCCGGGTACAGGGAGACGTAGTCGGCGAGCTGCTCGTACCCGGGGGACGGGGTCGGGTAGAACCAAGCCGATCGCTCGGCCGTGGCATCCGGTGTGCGGATCGTCAGGTACCTGGCAAGACCCTTGTACTCGCAGAAGCTGGTGCCCGCGGCGGGCACGAGAGCCCCGTCGGGGAAGGCGGCGCGCGGCAGATAGTAGGCGGGCGGATGACTCGTCTCCAGCACCCGCAGCGCCTCCACGGTATCGACGATCACCGCGCCGCCGAGCCGAACCACGACCCGCTCGGGCGTGGACTCCACCCGCGGCGGCCGCGGGTAATCCCACACGGACTCCTGCCCGGGTTCCGGTTGCACGCGCACGATCTTCGCCACCCTGTCGAGCCTACGCCCGAGGGCTGTGCGGGAGGGATCGGCCGGGTTCGACGAAGGCTAGGCCCAGACGAGCCGCTTGCCGCTGAAGCCCTTGAGCTGCCCGTATTCGGTGGTGCCGCCGAACAGTGCGCGCTTGTAGGGCAGCAGCACGACGAGGGATCCGCCGGCCTTGTGCTCGAGGCGCACCTCGATCGCGTCGGTGCGCTCCTTCTCCAGGCGGCTGTTCAGCACAATGGCGGTGCAGACGGCATCGCGCTCGAGCTGCCGCAGCTGGTCGAGGAGGTTGACCAGGATCGTCTCGACCGACGGCGGCTTGCCCTTGGACTCCTTGTCATAGGCGACGAGGATGTACCGGCCGTCTTCGCTGAGGAAGACCGCGAACGGGTCGAAGTCGCTCGCCTTGGCGAGGTTGCGCTGCGCCAAGGACAGCGCGGAGTCGAGGAGGGAGTCGAGCTGGGTCTGCGCCTGGGCGCTGACGTCGTCCCTCCACGAGTTCATGCTCAAACGCTACCGAGTCAAGGCCCCTCACCGCTGGCGACACTACGGGGGGTAGGCCATAGGGTGTTTGCATGAAAGCACACCTGAAGGGCAGTCACTACGTCGCGGCGATCATCGCGGGCATCGTCGGCAACATCTTCTTCTCGGCCGGGTGGAGCCTGCTCGGCGTCACTCTGTTCTTCGGCCTGTTCGCCGCGATCTTCGGCGGGTCGATCGAGTCGATCATCGGGCAGTTCACCGATCCCGCCGCGATCTCCGGCTTCTTCTCCAGTGCCGGCGGCATCGCTGCCGGACTGACGGTCGGCTTCTCGATCGCGGCTCTGGTGCTGGTGGGCCTCGGCGTGCTCTTCAGCGGTCTGATCCTCAAGGGCGGCAAGGTGCGCAAGCCGTGGGCGACGACCTGGCTGTCCGTGCTCATCTCGGCGCTGCTGTCGGTTCCGCTCTTCTTCGTCTGGCTGGCGATCGCCAACAACACCAATGGAGCTCCCATCGCCCTGGTGGTCGTGCTCGGCACGGCGGTCGTGGGCATCCTGATCTGGCTCTGGATGACGTGGGCGCACCGCGGCTACGCGAGCGAGTTCGCTGGCGCTTCTGCGTCGGCTACGGCCACGGCTACAGCGAAGATCGCGCCGGCGGATGCGCCAGCCGAGGTCGAGGCGGCGCCGGTCGCCGAGGCTCCCGTCGCGGCCGCTCCGGTCGCGAAGGCGCCCGCGGCGAAGACCACGGCAGCGAAGCCGCCCGCCGCGAAGAAGACTCCGCCAGCGAGTTCCTAGCGGGGCGCGTCGAAGAATCCGACGAGCGCCGCGGTGATCTCGTCGCGCGCCTCGGCGCTCGTGATCGTCGCGACACCGTCACCGGACTGCACGCCGTAGTTGCCGAATCCCGCGTGATTGAGGCCCTCCACCTGCACGAAGGTGGCCGTCGCCGGCAACAGGGATGACGCATCCGCAATCTTCTGCGGAGTGCTCAGGCCGTCCTCGCTGCCGCCGATCGACAACACCTCGAGCTCGGTGGCGGACAGATCGTTGGCGCAGTAGCTGCCGAACAGCACGAGGCCCGCGACATCCGGGTCGTCGGCGAGCATGCAGCTGCGCACCCCACCCAGGGAGTGCCCGCCGACGAACCAGCTGTCGACGCCGGGTGCGTCGGCCGTGAACGTCGAGAGCGGACGGGTGTCGAAGAACGCGAGGTTCAGCGTGGGCTTGGTGATGACCACTGTCACCCCGGCCGTCTCGACGATCCCACTGAGCTTGAACAAATAGGCGTAGGGGTCGACCTTCGCGCCCGGGATGAACACGAGACCGTCGCCCGAGGCCGTGCCGGTCGGGGTCATCACGATCGAGTGGTCGGTCGAGGTGATCGAGATAGCGGGGTTGGTCCACGCCTTGATGGCGTACTCGCGCTCACCGCGCATCACCATGTTCGCGTAGAACAGGAAGCCGACCACCAGCAGCACGAGCACCACGATGATCGCCAGCACGGTGCGACCGAGGCCGCGCAGGAACCGGCGCGCGCCCGGCATCGTCGAATCAGTCATGGCTCCATTCTGGAGTAGGGTCGGCCCGTGGCCGAACGAATCGACACCCTACTCATCCTCGGCGCCGGCGGCGACCTCACCTCCCGGCTGCTCCTGCCGGGCGTCGCGAGCTACCTCGGCAGCGAGCGCGGCGAAAGACTGACGGTCATCGGGGTGGACCGCGGCGAGGTGACCCCGGCCCAGTGGCGTGAGCGCGTGACCACCGCGTTCGCCACGGAGAACTCTCGGCTGGCGGCATCCGTCGCCAAGTCATCGATCTATCTGCAGGCGGATGCCACGAACCCCGCCGATCTGGCCAGGGTGCTGGCGCAGGCTCCGGGCCGCATCGCCGTGTACTTCGCGCTGCCGCCCGCGGTCACCCTGCTCGCGGTCAAGGCGCTGGACTCCCTCGAGCTGCCGAAGGGCATCCTGTTCGCGCTGGAGAAGCCGTTCGGAACCGACCTGGCCACGGCGAAGTCGCTCAACCGGAGGCTGCAGAAGATGCTGCCCGAGGAGCAGCTGTTCAGGGTCGATCACTTCCTCGGCAAGTCGACCGTGCTCAACCTCCTCGGGTTGCGCTTCGCGAACCGCATCTTCGAACCGCTGTTCTCGGCGCCGAACATCGAGCGGGTGGAGATCACGTTCGACGAGGAGTTGGCACTCGAGGGCCGGGCGGGCTACTACGACAAGGCGGGCGCCCTCGTGGACATGATCCAGAGCCACCTGCTGCTGGTGCTGGCGCTGGTCGCGATGGAGCCGCCGGCCAGTGTCGATTCGGAGGACTTGCGGGGCGGCATGGCTCAGGTGCTTCGGGCGACCCGGCCGTGGCGCAAGAACGGCACGTCCAGCCGTCGCGCCCGCTACGGCGCGGGCACGATCGACGGTCGGCGCCTGCCCGCCTACGTGGACGAGAAGGGGGTCGACCCTGGTCACGGCACCGAGACTCTCGCCGAGCTGACGTTGGCCATCGACAACTGGCGCTGGGCGGGTGTGCCGTTCGTGCTGCGGTCGGGCAAGGCACTGGGGGAGGCGCGACAGGAGATCGTCATCGTGTTCCGCGATGTGCCTCACCTGCCCACCGGTCTGCGCGGCATCGCCGGTCCGTCGGCGCTGCGCATCTCGCTCAAGCCGGCCACCCTCGACCTCGACCTCGTGATCAACGGCGAGGGCGACCCGTTCACCCTCGACCGCACGGTGCTGCACACCGACCTCGGCGCGGGGGAACTCAGCGCCTACGGTGAAGTTCTGTCGAGCCTGATCGATGCCGACCCGACGCTGTCGGTGCGCGGAGACGTCGCTGAGGAGTGCTGGCGCATCGTCAGCCCCGTGCTCGCGGCGTGGCGCAAAGACGCGGTGCCGCTGGAGACCTACGCGGCCGGTTCCGACGGTCCCAACTCGTGGGGCCGCCGTTAGCCTGCGCGGCTAGGGGGAGGCGCTAGGCGAAGAATCCCACGAGCTCGGGTTTGATCGCGTCATCCTTCACCTGGTGGGTCTGGCCCGCGAGAGTGCGCTTGATCGAACCGGGGATGGCGCTGGCCACCCCGTCGACCGCGGCGACCATGTTCGGCTTGGCCTTGCTGCCGCCCATCACGAGCGCCGGGGTGGTGATGCGGCCCAGCGTCGCGGTGGGCACCTCGAAGCCGTGCATGATCGTGGCGTCGTAGGGCAGGGTGTGGGCGACCGCCTTGAGCGAGGTGAACACCTTCGGCATCAGCCGCATCATGAGCGGCAGGAACGCCGGGCCACCCACCATGTCGACCATGAAGTAGCCGACCGCCCCGCCCCGGTCGCCTCGGTCGAGCCGGGCGTTGAGCTCCGCGAGGAAGTCGGGCTTCACGCCCTTCTTCTCGGCGATTCCCACGTAGGGCGCCTCATAGCTCGCCAGCTTGCGCATGCGAACACCGGATGCCGCAGCCTGAAGCACGAGCGCGCCGCCCGACGAGTACCCCAGCACGTAAGCCTCCTCACCGGTCGCGTCGATGACCGCCGCGAGGTCTTCGTACTCGCGCTCGGGCGCGTACTCGGGACTATCGCCGCTCTCGCCCCGGCCGCGCCGATCGTAGAAGTACACGGTGTACCGGTCGGAGAAGGCGGTCGCCGCGCTGCGGCACGGGCCGAAGTCGCGGTAGCACATCGCGCCATCGACGAGCACGAGCGCGGGGCCCGAGCCCACCTTCTCGTACGCGATGCGGGTGCCGTCCTTCGACGTGACGAATTCGGTCATGCCTGTGCTCCTTCGAAGATGGTGGTGAGCTTGTCGAACGATTCGTTCCAGCCCTGGGTGGTGGGTTCGACGAAGCCGTCGGGGAACGGTCCCTGGTGCATCGTCAGGCGGGTGGTGTCGCCGTGGTCGTGCAGCTGCACCCGCACGATCACGTTGTCGAGCTCGCCGAATCCGGTGTCGGCGGCGAGGGACATCTCGAGATAGGTGGGCGGCTCGGCGATCAGGATGGTCGCCGTGAGCGGGTGCACACCGTACTCATCCTCCATCGTGAGCTTCCAGACGCCGCCCTCGCGCGCATCCACTTCGACGCTCTCACGGGGCACGGTCACCATGTGCGGTCCGAACCACTGCACGAGCAGGTCGGGGTCGGTCCAGAACTTCCACACCACGTCGATCGGCGCGGCAAAACTGCGGGTGATGTACACGTCGCGGTCGGTGACGGCCGGCAGTTCTCGGTCAGTCATCGGGGGTCTCCTTCTCTGCCTGTGCCTGTTCCTGGTAGGCGGCGAGGGCGTGGTCGAGGGTGTCGAATGCCGAGTTCCAGAAGCGCTTGTACCGTTCCATGTACTCGCTAGCCTCCTTCAGGGCCGCCGGCTCCAGATGACTGAGGCGCGCAGTTCCCACCCGCGTGCGCGAGATCAGGCCGGCGTTCTCGAGCACCTTGAGGTGCTGCGAGATGGCTGGCTGACTCATGGCGAAGGGGCTGCCCAGTTCGGCGACGCTCGCGTCCCCCGCCTCGAGGCGCGTGAGCAGCGCCCTGCGGGTGGGGTCGGCGAGTGCAGCGAACACCGCGCTCAGCTCGTCTACGGGCATCCATAACCAATCTATTTCATAAGCAATTGCCTATAGAATAGGGATGCCCGCGGCCGCTGTCAAGCGTCGCGCCTCCCATCTCGCAACCCGCGTGCTACGAATAGCAGTTATGACACGAAGCTCGAGCGCGCAGGCGACCGCGGTAGCCCAGACCACACCGAAGCGCGCCTGGGAGATCTCCGGCCCGCTCGACCCCACAAAGTACTACCCGAAGTTCGGACCCCTTCCCGCGGTCGTCGGCGTGCGGGATCAGACCGGCCCGTGGGACACCGTCGGTCAGAGTCGCACGCTCGTGCTCTCCGATGGCAGCTCCGTGGTCGAGACGATCACCGACGCCGACTCGCCCACCTTCTTCGCCTACGAGTTGAGCAACTTCACCAAGCTGTTCGGAAGGCTGGTCGCGGGGGCACGCGCCGAGTGGCGGTTCGAACGCACCGACGCCGGCACGAGCATCCAGTGGACCTACACGTTCCACGCCAAGCGCGGCCGCGGCTGGATCGTCGCGGCAATCGTGCGCCTGTTCTGGGCGCGCTACATGACCCGCGTGCTGCCGCCGATCGCGCGGGCAGTCGAGTCAGCGGCGGGCTGAGTTCCTATGCCGTCTTCATCACGTCGGCGGTGAAGCCCTGCACTCGCGCGAGCAGCCCGTCGATGCGTTGCTCCAGCAACTGCTCCTGACTCTGCAGGGCCGAGGCCGGCGGCAGGATGCGGATGAGGTGCGAGCACGCGAGGTCATCGCAGATGTAGGTGCCGATCGTGTTGCCATCGCGACCCGCCTGGCCTGCGCGGGCAGCGGAGAACATCGTCACCTGGTCGCTCGCCCGGGTGATGCGGCACAGCGCGCACATCGCCGCGATGCCCGGCTGAAGCGAGAATTCGGAGGCCCGCAGCACGATGCCGACGGGCCGATCGTCGAGCCAGTGCACCAAGTAGCCGCGCTGGTGGGACTGCTGGTCGCGCCAGCCGAGGTACTCGCGTACCTCCCAGATCACGTCGTGCAGTCCGGGCATGGGAACGCGCTCAGCCTCACCCTGTGACGCATTCACGAAGCTCGCGCGGATCTCCGCCGGGGTGAGGGGCTCCATCCCTCCAGCGTACATACCCGCGCCGTTGCGGAGGATGACACGCGACGTGACCGACAGTGTTGTGCACCGCGTCGGCGAGTCATCCTCCGCGACTGTGGTGCGGACGGGTTACGGCGCGGTGAAGCCCGCCTCCGCCATGTCGATGACCTGCTGGGTCACCGCATCCGCAGCCGCCCTCGGCAGTGCGCGCAGGGGCCCATCGATCAGCAGCATGGAGAGCCCGTGCACGCTCGACCAGGCGAGGAACTCCGCGTTGGGTCGCCGCGACACCGGCATGATCTCGGATGCCACGAACTCATCCAGCGCCGCCGTGACGAGCTGGAACGGGGTGAGGCCGCTGGGCCCGGCCCGCTCGGGGCTGGTCGCGCGCTCCAGGTCTGACGATGCGATGAACGCCGTGCGGAACAGTCCCGGATTGTCGAGCGCGAAGGCGACGTAGCGGGTGCCGACGGCCCGCAGGTGCGCTCGAGCGGTCGCCGCGGCATCCGGCTCGCGCACCGCCCAATAGCTCTCGTCGATCGCGGCCGCCAACTCGGCTTGAGCTGCGTCGCACACGGCGGCGAGAAGTGCTTCGCGGTCGGCGAAGTGACGGTAGGCGGCGTTGGGTGAGACGCCGACCCTTCGGGTGGCTTCGCGGAGCACGACGGCCTCGGGGCCGCCCTCCCGCGCGAGCTCCACGCCGGCCAGCACGAGAGCGTGTCGGAGGTCGCCGTGATGATAGTTCTCACGCGGCGGTGCGGCCGTGTCCACGGTCATAGCGCCTGTCCTTCCGGTGGACGATGCCCTCATCCTATGACAGTGTTTACACCGTAAACATGATTGTGAGCAGGGGATGACGCCAACGCAGCCAACGCAGCCGACGCGCCGCACTCTGCCGCGGGCGCTCACGCCGTTCGCCAACGGCCAGTACCGCATCCTCGCTGTCGCGCTCACCATGTCGCTGTTCGGCTCGGGCGTCTGGCTGGTGGCGCTGGTCTGGCAGATCATCGCCTTGGGCGGCTCGCCGATCGAACTTTCGTTGGTAGCCACCGGCAGCGCTGTCGGCATGATCCTCGCGGTGCTGTTCGGGGGAGTGCTGGCCGATCGCATCCCGCAGAAGCGCATCCTGCTCGCCGTCGAGGGCGCAAAAGTGCTGGTCGTGGCGGGTGTTGCCGCTCTCGCGCTCATGGGCACCCTCGAGGTCTGGCACCTCGTCATCGCGGCCACGATCCTGGGGGTCGGCGAGGGGTTCTTCTACCCCGCCTACTCGGCGCTGCTGCCGTCCGTGCTTGCGGCCGACGACCTGCTGGCCGCGAACGGGGTCGAAGGGGTGCTGCGGCCGACGGTAATGCAGGCGCTGGGGCCGGCCATTGCGAGCGCGGCGATCGCCGTGGCATCCCCGGCCCTGGCGTTCGTGATCGTCGCGGCCGCCCAGGTCTTCGCGGTGGCGGGGCTGTTCTTCCTGCACACGACACCCGTGCGGCGCGAGCTGGGGGAGCCGACGCATCCGCTTAAGGCCTTCTTCGGCGACATCGCCGGCGGCTTCACCTACATGTTCAAGACGCCGTGGCTGCTGGCCACCCTGCTCTACGCGTGCCTGTTCGTGCTGGTTGTGATCGGCCCGATCGAGGTGCTGCTGCCCTTCGCCGTGAAGGATCAGACCGGCGGCGGCGCTGGCGCCTACGCGATCGTGCTGGCCGCGTTCGGCATCGGTGGAGCGGTCGGGTCGATTGTCGTCGCCTCGCTGAAGCTGCCGCGCCGCTACCTGACGGTGTTGAACCTGCTGTGGGGCGCGGGCTGTATACCGCTGCTCGTGATCGGCTTCACTGACCAGCTGTGGGTGATGGCCGCGGTGGTGTTCATCACCGGCTTCGGGTTCTCGGCGGCGACCGTGATCTGGGGCACTCTGCTGCAGCGCCGGGTTCCGGCGGCCCTGCTCGGTCGGGTCTCCAGTCTCGACTTCTTCGTCTCGCTGGCCCTCATGCCCATCTCGATGGCGCTCGCTGGCCCGGTCGGCGTTGCCATCGGCATCCCCGTGACCTTCGTCGTGGCCGGAGTCGTGCCGACGATCCTCGCGGTCGCGGCCATTCTCATCGCGCGCATGCCGAAGGACGAGATCGAGAATCCCCTCGATGCCGCCCAGCGCGAAATCGACCCCTCGAGCCAGGAGATCCTCGGCCCGGGAACGCCCATTCAGGGCTGACAGAAGGAGCACACCATGTTCGAAACGTCACCGGCCTTCAGCGGATTCTCCGTCGACGACATCGACGCCGCGCTCGAGTTCTACGGCACCACACTGGGCCTGAAGGCCAGCCTCAACCACATGGGGATGATCGATCTCCACCTAGCGACCGGTGGCCACGTGATCATCTACCCGAAGCCCAATCACGAGCCCGCGACGTTCACCGTGCTCAACTTCCCGGTCGACGAGATCGATGACGCGGTCGACGCCCTGGTGGCCGCCGGCGTGACCTTCCAGCGGTACGAGGGAATCGGCCAGGACGAGAAGGGCATCGCGCGCGGCAAGGCGGCGAACCAGGGACCGGACATCGCCTGGTTCACCGACCCGGCAGGCAACATCCTGAGTGTGCTCTCGGACTGAGTGATCGGCCGCTCGCGGACTGATTGACTGGGGGCGTGGATCCCGCGCTCATCGCCCGTCTCGCCGCCGACCTGACCGCGGCGGACTTCACCGTCGACGGCCTCACCGAGCTGTGGGGCGAGGATGCCGCGGCAGCCCTTCACCGTGGCCAGCGGGTACCGGCGTCCCGCGCGCTCACCGACTCGCCGCTCTCGACTCTCGCCCGCGCGCTGGTGCTCGGATACCCCGTCGACCCGGCAGCCCTCGACCGCGCGCTGCCCACCCTCACCGCCGCCGGCGCGGTCACGCTCGGACTCGCGGATGCTGCGGGCTCGCCCCTGCTCGACCTGCGGCCGTACTCCGTGGTCGACGCTCGCGGCGTCGCCGCGTGGTGGATCGCCAGTGACCTGGGCGAGTTGGCGCTCGGCCACGCGATACCCGAGCATCACGTGTTGGGGGTGGGTGGGGCATCCACGACTCTGAGCGGGCTGATGCTCGCCGAGCCGGTCGAACTCGCGCTCGACCTGGGCACCGGCTGCGGCATCCAGGCGCTGCATGCGGCCCGGCACGCGAAGCGCGTGATCGCCACGGACATCTCCGAGCGCGCGCTGGAGCTCGCCCGGTTCAACGCCGCGCTCAACGGGTTCGCCAACATCGAGTTCCGGCTGGGCAGCCTGTTCGAGCCGGTCGCTGGGGAGCGCTTCGGACACGTGGTGAGCAACCCGCCATTCGTGATCACGCCGCGGATCGCCGGCGTGCCCGAGTACGAATACCGCGACGGAGGCATGGTCGGCGACGCGCTGGTCGCTCAAGTCATGCGCGACGTCGAGAAGCACCTCGTGCCCGGCGGGATCGCGCAGCTCCTGGGCAACTGGGAGTCCGGCGCCGTCGATGGCCTCGACCGCGTGCGCGGCTGGGTCGAGGCGACCGGCCTCGACGGCTGGGTTGTGGAGCGCGAGCGGCAGTCGGTCGAGCAGTACGCCGAGACGTGGATCCGTGACGGCGGCACCCGCCCCGGCCCCGAGTTCGACAGGCTCTACGCGGCCTGGCTCGACGACTTCGCCTCGCGCGGCGTCACCGAGGTCGGCTTCGGGTACGTCACCCTGCGGCGGCCTCGCTTTGGTGCGCCGACGCTTCGTCGCTTCGAGCACTACGGCGAGCCGCTCGGTGGTTCCCTCGGCGACCACATCGCGGGGGTGCTGGCCGCCCACGACTGGCTTCAGGCTCGGGATGCCGCGGCCCTCGCCGCCGCCAGCCTCAGCGTCGCACCCGACGTCACGGAGGAGCGGCACTACTGGCCGGGCGAAGAACACCCCACCGTCATGCTCCTGCGCCAGGGATCGGGCTTCGCCCGCACCATCCCGGTGGGCACCGCGCTGGCCGCGGTCGTCGGCGCGTGCGACGGGACGCTTTCGGTCGGCACGATCGTCACTGCGGTCGCCGAGCTGCTCGAGGTGGATGCCGCGGCGCTTGCGGCTGAGCTGGAACCGCAGTTGCGCGAGCTGGTGCTGGTGGGGGTGCTGCTGTACTAGTCGGCAGGACCGTTCGGGATGCGGGGCAGCCCTGGCCGAGAATCATGTGCGTCTAAGTTCCTCATCTCCGCACGCTTTCGATTGATGGACTGCACCATCGGTTCAGCGTCCGCTATCCACTTGGTTACTCATACTCTTGCCCGTTCGATGGCGGCCCGATACTCCGCCCGAGTCAGAGCAAGTTCGCCTGCCCGTCGGAGCACTTTCCCCGTGCGGAAGTCGACCAAGTCGACATCTGGTCGATGAGGCAGCGGTCGAGTCGTGTAACCGGCCGCGATTTCGCGTTGTTCCACTCGACCGGCCGGCGAGGGCCCCGCATTTGCCCACGAAACGGATGACAGTCCAATGGCCCCGAGGCAGATTGCCGAAATCGAACTCCACGTCACGCCCTGGGCGCCAGCCACGGCGAAAGGGATCATCAAACCAACAAGTGCCCAACCGCAGACCATGACGATGCTGTGGATGTTGTCCCACTCCTGAGCTGACCGTCCTGAAAGTAGCTGGTGCTTTTCGACCGTCACCTCGTCAGCTCCCTAGTTTCGATTCACCGATTATCCCGGAGGCCCCACGGGTGCTACGGCAAATGCCCTGGCGGCAAGGATACCCACCCGCGCCGCTACCCAATCGACGCGGGCCGCCCTGCCAAACTGGTCTCCGCACTTCTCGCCCACACGCGCAGCTGGAGGAACAATGGCGTCCCAGAATTCCAAGGTGATCGGACTCGCGATCGCGGGTGCGGTCGGCGGTTTCCTGTTCGGGTTCGACTCGTCGGTGGTCAACGGCGCGATCGACGCGATCAAGTCCGACTTCGCGCTCGGCGACGCCCTCCTCGGTATCACCGTCGCGATCGCCCTGCTCGGATGCGCCGTGGGCGCGTTCGTCGCGGGCCGCCTCGCTGACCGGCTCGGGCGCATCCCGGTCATGCTCATCGGCTCGGGGCTGTTCGTGGTCAGCGCGATCGCCGCAGGCCTCGCCACCGAGGTGGGCGTGCTCATCGCGGCGCGCGTCGTCGGCGGACTCGGCATCGGTATCGCCTCGGTGATCGCCCCCGCGTACATCGCGGAGATCTCGCCGGCGGGCATCCGCGGTCGACTGGGCTCGCTGCAGCAACTCGCGATCACGGTCGGTATCTTCGCGGCCCTGTTATCGGATGCCGTCTTCGCTGGCCTCGCGGGCGGCGAGTCCCAGCCGCTCTGGCTCGGTCTCGCCGCGTGGCGGTGGATGTTCCTGGCCGGCGTCGTTCCCGGCGTCGTCTACGGACTCATCGCGCTGCGCCTGCCGGAATCCCCCCGTTACCTCGTGCTCAAGGGCGACACGGTCAAGGCGCGCGCGGTGTTCGAGAAGTACTGGCCCGGGCAGGACGCAGACGTCGCGCTCGGCGACATCCAGCGTTCGATCGACACCGAGACCGCGGCTCAGCGCACGGGCACGTTGCGCGGCAACCGCTTCGGGCTGAAGCCGATCGTGTGGATCGGCATCATCCTTTCGGTGTTCCAGCAGTTCGTGGGCATCAACGTGATCTTCTACTACTCGACCGAGCTGTGGGATGCCGTCGGCTTCACCCAGGCGAACGCGCTCGCGATCTCCGTGGTGACAGGAGTCGTCAACATCCTCGTCACCCTCGTGGCGATCGCGCTCGTCGACCGGATCGGGCGTCGGCCGATCCTCATGACGGGATCGATCGGCATGGCACTGTCGCTCGGGACGATGGCCCTCGCCTTCAGCCAAGCGACGGCCGGGGCATCCGGGCCGGTGCTGAGCGGCGCGTGGGGGCCGATCGCGCTTGTGGCGGCGAACCTGTTCGTGGTGTTCTTCGGCGCCAGCTGGGGGCCGCTGGTCTGGGTGCTGCTCGGCGAGATCTTCCCGAACTCGATCCGCGCGCGGGCGCTCGGTGTCGCGGCGGCCGCGCAGTGGATCGCGAACTTCATCATCACCGTGACCTTCCCGTCGCTCTCGGCCGCGTCGCTGCCGCTCACCTACGCGGGCTACGCCGTGTTCGCGGCGCTGTCGTTCTTCTTCATCCTGCGGGTGGTACCCGAGACGAAGGGCATGAAGCTCGAGGATGCCGACGACCTGCTGGCCGCCCGCGCCGCTGGTTGAGTGGCTGCCTCCGGCTGGTTGAGTAGCCGCCTTCGGCGGCGTATCGAAACCCGGTGCCTAGCGCCCCGAAACTCCGTCGAAACGATCCTCACCTAGAGTGATTTCGTGGCCAAGAAACCCCGCGACTCCAACCCGACCGACTCTGCCGGCGTGCCGGATGACGCATCCCCGACCACCCCGTCGCGCCGCACATTCCTCAAGACCGGTGCCGCCGGGCTCGGCGGCCTGGCTGTCGGTGCCGCGGGAGGTGCGGCCGTCACCGCCGCGGTGACGAGCCAGCAGGCATCCCCGTTCGACCCCCTTGCACCCCGAAGCGAGCCCGGCTTCGATCACGTGGTCGCGATCATGTTCGAGAACCGCTCGTTCGACAACATCCTGGGCTACCTCTACGCAGCCGACGAACTGCCATCGGGCGTCACCTTCGACGGTCTGGCGCAGGGCAACTACTCCAACACGGCGCCCGACGGGTCGACGGTCGACAGCCATGTCTACACAGGGGCCACCGATCTCGTGATGAGCCAGCCCCAGCCCGACCCGGGCGAGGCGTACGCGCACGTCAACACTCAGCTGTTCAACACCGTCGAGCCCGACAGCAATGAGCGTCTGTACGACAACCAACTCGCCGCGCCGTACAACGCGCCAGCCAAGGGCTCATCGCCGGACATGTCCGGCTTCGTGCGCGACTACATCATCAACTTTCGCGAACTGAAGAAGGGCGTGGAACCCACCCTCGACGAGTACCGCACAATCATGGGCAGCTTCTCGCCCGAGATGCTCCCGGTGTTCTCCACGCTGGCAAAGAACTTCGCCGTCTACGACGCCTGGTTCTGCGGGGTGCCATCCCAGACCTTCACGAATCGATCCTTCTTCCATGCATCCACCTCCCACGGCTTCGTGACCAACATCGAGGGTGACGGGTACGCCAAGTGGCTCGATGCGCCAGCGGTCCCGACGATCTTCAACCGACTCGAAGAAGCCGGACTCACCTGGCGCGTCTACTACGACATCGGCCAGATGGTCTCGCTCACCGGCATCCTGCACGCCCCGTCGCTCGAGAAGTATTGGAAGACGAACTTCCGCAGCATGGAGCAGTTCTACGACGACGTCAGCACGGGCAACCTCCCCGACTACGCGTTCGTCGAACCTCGCATGATCTTCAATCACAACGACATGCACCCGCCGTTCGGCGCGTTCCGGGAGAGCGAGTTCGAGGGGCAGCCCGTGTATGACAACGCCGTGTCCGACGTGCGCGCGGGAGAAGCGCTTCTGCACTCGGTCTACTCGGCCCTTCGCGATTCCCGGTCGCAGTCCGGCTCCAACGCGGTCAACACCGCCCTGCTCATTACCTTCGACGAGCACGGCGGAACCTACGATCATGTTCCGCCGCCGACGGCAGTTCCGCCGACCCGCGAGGCCCCGAAGGGTGAGATGGGGTTCGCCTTCGACCGGCTCGGATGCCGCGTTCCCGCGATCCTCGTGAGCGCCTACACCCAGGGCGGCTCCATCATCCACGACGAGATGCACCACGGATCGCTCATCGCAACGCTCACCCGCCTGCACGGGCTGGAACCCCTCACTCGACGTGACGCCACCGCAAACACTGTGCTCAACGCAGTCAACCTGTCGGTGCCGCGACAGCCGTACGAGTGGCCGACGACGCATCCCCAGTACACGCCGCCCAACCCCGAGTCGGTTCCGGCGCCGCACGAGGAGCACAAGCACCACCCCCTCACTCCTCCCGCACAGGGGCTGCTCGGCCTGCTGCTGGCCAGGTACGAGCCGGGGGCACCGCAACCGAAGACGTACGGTGAGGCCTACGACGCGCTCGTGAAGCACGGAAAGGGTCTGTTCGGCGACCGCGACTGAGCCGGATGTCGCGCCCGGCGCGTGCAGCGGGCATCCACGGTTCTCCCATCATTCGCAAAGGAGCGACTGCGAGAATCAATGCATGTCCCGTCGGCGATTCCTCACGAGTGTGATCGCCGCGCTCTACTTCGGGGCGCTGATCGGACTGACTTTCGTGCCGACCACCGAGCAGGCTCGGGCCAGCTGGCTGCTGCCGGTGACAGTGTTCGTGCCGGTCGGACTCCTGCTCGTGCTGCTCATGGGATCGCGCCGGTGGTGGGCTGCCCTGGCCTTCAGCCTTCTCGGCGCCGCGTGGATCGAGGCCGCCCAATCGATCTGGATGCCCGTGGGTTACGCCCAGACCAGTGACATCCTCCTGGCGAGTCTGGGTGCCGTCATCGGTGTCGGTGTCGGAGTGCTGGTGGGGCTGCCCGCGGTGCGTGCCCTGCGCTCACACGACTCTCCCAGCATTGTGACGCAGGCTGGCAGCAGGGAAATCCCCTAGGACTCATCAGCCTCCCGGTGCGACCATACCGCCGGATTGCGTGTGCTGGAGCTTCCACCCCTCGTGCCGCGTCGCACGTCCTAGCGTCGTCGTGCGCATCATCCGGAGATTCTTGCCGTGCCCCACTACCTGCCTCGCCATGTCCTCGTGCCCGCCATTCCCCGGCACATCGGATTCCTCAACTACAACCGCCGGTTGCTCGCGATGGGCGCCGTCGTGGCCAGTGGTGCAATGGGTGGCATCTACGCGATGCCCGCCTCGGCCGAGGTGATCCACGAAGAAGTGCACGTCGCCGAGCTGCAGAGCTACATGGCTCCGCCGATCGCGATGCCTGCGATCGTGCGTGACTCCTTCGGGATGTCGACGTTCACCCTGGTGCAGTGGCCCGTTCCATCGACCACCGAGCTGTCCAGCGGGTTCGGCTACCGCTCATGCGACGGATGCTCGACCAACCATCTCGGAATCGACCTCAACCCCGGAAACGGGTACCCGATCCAGGCTGTGGCCGACGGCGTCGTCGTCACGGCGGAGACCGACGGCGCGCTTGGCGTGCATGTCGTCATCGAGCACTCCGTCAACGGTGAGATCGTTCGCAGCATCTACGGGCACATGCAGTTCGGCTCGATGATGGTCGCCGTCGGTGACACCGTGGCGCGCGGCCAGCAGATCGGCGTCGTCGGCAGCACGGGGGAGAGCACCGGTCCCCACCTGCACTTCGGCATCATGATCGACGGCGCCGAGGTCGACCCCCTGCCGTGGTTGTTGAGCAACGTCAACAGTTGAGTTCACAGCATCCGTCTAGCTCTCGTTCGTAGGCTGGCCCTGTGATGCGAGCACCGCTCGCGACGGGAGGAACCTCAGATGGGACTGTTCGACCGCCTCTTCGGTGACGAGCCCAACCAGGCCGCAGCGCCGCCTCGCCGCGCGCCGCGATCCGACGACGAGATCGCCGTCGAGCGCTACCGCTACCTGCTGCGCACGGCGCCGCCGGAGACTCTCGAGCAGGTGCACGCCGAGGCGTTCGCCAAGTTGACCGACGAGCAGCGTGCCATCATCTACCGCGACCTCGCCGCCAACGGTGAGACCCCGCGAGGCACGGATGCCGCGAGCCTCGCCCAATCCGCGACCCGCTCTGAATTGCGCCAGCCCGGCTCCCTCGAGCGTTCCTTCCAGGGGCCGAGCTTCGGCAGCATGGTGGGCAGCTCGCTGCTGGGCACAGTCGCCGGCTATGTGATCGGTTCGGCGCTCGTGAGCGCGTTCATGCCCATGGACTTCGGTGGGGACACCGCGGGTGCTGACTCGGGTGACTCGGGTGCCGACACGGGGGCAGACGCGGGCGGTGCCGATGCCGCGAGCGCGGATGCCGGTGGCTTCGGCGACTTCGGCGGCAGCGCAGACTTCGGCGGCGGCGACTTCGGTGGCGACTTCGGCTTCTAGGCCGCGCCTTCGCCATGGGCAGTGCGGCCGCAGTTAGCCTCGTGCGGTGAGTGATGACCGATACGGCGGCGATGTGCTCGCCGATTTCCGGCTTCAGCGTGGTCCGGCGCGCGTGCCCGAACTCGCTATCGAGCCGGGACTCGTCGTCGAGGAGACGGCGACAGGCTACGTCGGCGCCGTCGTGCGGTTCGCGAACGGCCTGATCGAACTCGAAGATCGTCGCGGTGCGGTGCGCACGTTCCCGCTGGGCCCCGGATACCTCGTCGACGGCCGCGCCGTCTCGCTGGTGAAGCCCACCCCGGCAGCGGCTGGCCCGCAGCGCACGGCCAGCGGATCTTTCGCGGTTGCCGAATCGCGCGCCCGGGTAGCCCAACCGAGCCGCATCTTCGTCGAGGGCCGCCACGATGCCGAGCTGGTCGAGCGGGTGTGGGGTGACGATCTTCGGGTCGAGGGTGTTGTCGTCGAGTACCTCGAGGGCATCGACCACCTCGAGGCGGTGCTCGCGGAGTTCCGGCCCGGTGCGGCACGTCGCGCGGGGGTGCTCGTGGATCATCTGGTGCCGGGGTCGAAGGAGAGTCGCATCGCGCAGGCGGTGGCCGCCGGACCGTTCGGCGCCGCGGTGCTCGTGGTCGGGCATCCGTTCGTCGACGTCTGGCAGGCCGTGCGGCCCGAACGGCTCGGCCTGACCCAGTGGCCGGTGATCGACCGCGGCACCGAGTGGAAGCACGGCGTGTGCGAGGCCCTCGGGTGGCCGCACGAGTCGCAGGCTGACATCGCGCGCGCGTGGCAGCGCATTCTGTCCACCGTCTCCAGTTTCGCCGACCTGGAACCTGCCCTGCTTGGTCGGGTCGAACAACTCATCGACTTCGTCACCGAGCCTGCGCAACACTGAGCAAATGACCGAACCTGCCGTGGCCGTGCACACCGATCCGGTCGCCCTGGCGGCCGAACTCGTCGCGATCGACTCGGTCAATCCGTCCCTGGTGCCCGGCGCGGCAGGTGAGCGCGCCGTCGCCGACTTCTGCGCCGCGTGGCTGGCTGCCCGCGGGTTCGAGATCAGCTGGCTGGGAGCGGCTGACCGCCCCTCGATCGTGGCTGTCAAGCGCGGCACCGGCGGCCGATCGCTCATGCTCAACGGCCACCTCGACACCGTCGCGGCGACGCCCGTACAACTCGTGCCCGCCCTGCGCGATGGTCGGCTCTACGGTCGGGGTGTCTTCGACATGAAGTCCGGGGTGGCAGCGATCATGATCGCCGCAGCCGAGGCGCGGTGCACTGGTGACGTGATTGTGGCACTGGTCGCCGACGAGGAATTCGGCAGCACGGGCACCGAGCAGGTGCTGGAGACGTTCACCGCTGACGCCGCAATCGTCGCCGAGCCGAGCGGCCTGGAGCTCACCGTGGCCCATCGCGGCTTCGCCTGGTTCGAGGTCGCGATCAGTGGGCGGGCGGCGCACGGGTCCCAGCCCGAGCTCGGCGTGGACGCCATCGCCCACGCCGCCCAGATCATGAGGGCGCTCGACGAACTCGGGCGCTCGCTGGCCGCCGGGCCGACGCATCCGCTGCTCGGTCAAGGAACAGTGCGCGTCTCGACGATCTCCGGCGGGGTGGATGCCGCCACCGTCGCGCCCTCCGCGACCCTCACCATCGAGCGGCGCTTCCTGCCCGGCGAGGGCCCCGACGCCGTAGAAGAAGAACTCCGGCTCACCCTCGGAACCCTGCTGGACAGTTCAGCGCCCGACACCGCCCGCGCGACCCTGAGGCGACTCGTGGCCCGGGGAGCTTTCGAGGCCGCGCCGCAGTCGCCGATCGTCGACGTGGTGTCCCGACACACCCACACGGTGACTGGCTCGGCGGTTCGCCGCGGCGAGCCGTTCTGGACCGACGCCGGCCTGTACGCCGAGGCGGGCATCCCGTGCGTCATCATCGGAGTCGACGGGGGCGGCGCCCATGCCGACGAGGAGTGGGTGACGACCGGGTCCATCCGTCAGCTCACCGAGATCCTACGCCGCACGATCGAGGAGTTCTGCGCCTGAGGTTGCGGAGCTCCCTCGGGTAGGTTGGGCTTCATGGCTCGAATGCTCCCCAGCGTGTCCATCGTCATCCCGGCTTACAACGAGGAGGAGACGATCCGGGCCTGCGTCGTCGCAGCCCTTGAGCAGACGGTCGCCGCCCACGAGATCATCGTCGTCGACAACAAGTCGACGGATGCCACGGCCGCGATCGTGCACGCCCTGCAGGCCACCTACTCCGGCATGCCCATCATCTACCTGCAGCAGTTCGAACTGCAGGGCCTCATCCCCACCCGCAACTTCGGACTCAACCACGCCAGCGGTGACGTGATCGGTCGCATCGACGCCGACTCGGTGCTCGAGCCGACCTGGGTGCAGGAGGTGCAGCGCATCTTCAGCGACCCTGAGGTCGCAGCCGCGACCGGTCCGGTCATCTACTACGACATGCCGCTGCGTCGCTTCGGTGCCATCGCGGACGACGCCCTGCGCCGCGCGCTCGTCAAGGTGACCAGCGAGTTCCACCTTCTGTTCGGCAGCAACATGGCCCTGCGCGCGAGCGCCTGGCGTGAGATCCGGGATGACGCGTGCCTCGACCCCGACGATGAGCTGCACGAAGACGTGGACCTGTCGATCCACCTCAACGAGCACGACCTCACGGTGACCTACTCCTCCGACATGGTGACCGGAATGTCAGCCCGGCGCCTCGATGACTCGCCCCGCCAGTTCTACAACTACGTGATGCGCTTCGAGCGCACCTACGACAAGCACAACGTGAAGAGCCTCACGCTGCGGGCGCCGATGGCGATCTTCCTGTCGGCGTATCCCGCGCTGAAGGCGATGCGACTGGGCCGCAACCGGTGGGCGAGCTTCCAGGAGAGCCAGCCGGCCGATTAGCCGCTGGTTGAGTAGCCGCTGGTTGAGTAGCCGCCTCCGGCGGCGTATCGAAACCGCTCCCCGAGCGTCAGCCCAACACGAGCACGAGACTCGTCTGTCCGCACGCGATCTGCTCGGCCGTGTCATCCGGTCGAAGGATCGCGCCCGTCGGTCTGTGCGGGTCGGTCGAGACGACGACCCGCCGCGACGCGTTGACTACTGTGGCGGTCGAGCCGATCGCGCGCACGTGCGGCAGCAGCGTTCGCTCGATGTCGTTGACGTAGAGGTCGGCGCCTGCGACGCCGATCATGCGGCCCTCGTACATCACGGGAACGGTCAGGGTCAGCGTGTAGTCGTCGGTGCAGAGGTAGTCCACGTACGGGCCGGTGATGTGCGGGGCCCCGGTCGCCGCCGGTACGCGCCACCACTCGAGGGTCGTGTAGTCACGGAAGCTCTCCGACGACGGGTCCTCCTCGGCTTCCAGCCGCCTCAGCGCGGGGTCGGCCGACCCGACCCCGAAGGTGTTGGCGTGGCCCAGCCACCACGCCAGGTGCCACTCGGCGTCGGAGATGAAGCCGGGGGATGCGACGAAGCCGGCCCCGATGATCAGTGCGTTGGCTGCACTCAGGCCCGGCACCACGAGTGCCTCCACGAGTTCGTCGATCTCGGTGACCGTGACTCTGCCGTGGTGTGCAGCGACGTGCCGTTCGATCGCTGCGCGCCACGAGTCGATCTGCTCGAAGACCGTGCCGAAGGTGGCGTCGACAGCGGTGACGGCATCGACGACCGCGGATCGTGTCGCAGTTGTCATGTCAGCCCCTCCGTTCGAGCTCGGCCTTGGCGTCGAGCAGCCACTCTATGGCTCCCGCGATGTGTGCAACAGTAAGCCGCCTGGCCGTCTCGCCGTCGAAGTCCTCGATCGCGGCCACCACGGCGAGGTGCGCCTCGCGGCTGCGCACGCGATGGGTCTCCTCGCGCAGGCACAGCCAGAGCAACGGGGCGAACTCGGCCTGCAGGCGCAACTCCTCGCGCACCAGCCGCGCGGACTGCGAGAGCGCGGCGACCTCCAGCCGGAAGGTGCCCTCGCCTCGGCGCGATGAGGTCTCGGCCGTGGCATCCGTCGCGTCGATGGTGGCGTGCAGGTGCTGGATGTCGTCGGGCGTCGAGCGGTCCGCCGCGAGTTCTGCCGCCATGGCCGCGATCGCGGAGTAGTACACGCCCATGTCGCGCAGCTCGACCCGGGAGAGCGCCTTCACGCGCCGGTCGATGCGGGCAGTACGCGAGCCTTCGGCGATCACGAAGCTCCCGCCGTCGCGCCCACGCCTGGTCTCGACGAGCCCGAGTTCGCGCAGCGCCTCGAGCGCTTCGCGCGTGGTCACCGTCGCGACGCCGAACTGGCGGGCCATCTCCGACTCGCTCGGCAGACGCTCACCGTGGGAGAGCAGGCCTAGTTCTATGGCGTCGGTGAGCCGCTGCGCGACGAGCTCGGCACGGCCTCCACCGGCGACCGGCGCGAACACCGCGGCCCGCGCTGCTGTGGTCGAACGGATGGACTGGGGCATCGTGACACGACCGTAACATGCCCGAGACTTGCATGACATCTGCTTCCATATGATTTACTACAGGACAGGCAAGGAGGCCCTGCGTGACATCAGCAACGCCTGCAATTCGGCTCACCGGACTGACCAAGACGTTCGGCTCGGTCAACGCGGTCGACCAGCTCGACCTGGAGATCGGCGAGGGAGAGTTCTTCTCCATGCTCGGTCCGAGTGGCTCGGGCAAGACCACTGTGCTGCGCCTCATCGCCGGCTTCGAGCTGCCGACCTCCGGCACCGTCGAGCTGCAGGGCGTGGATGTCACGCACCGCGCGCCCTTCGACCGTGACGTGAACACCGTCTTCCAGGACTACGCGCTCTTCCCGCACATGACGGTGCTGGAGAACGTCGCGTACGGGCTGCGAGTGCGTGGAGTGGGTCGCGCAGAACGCGCCGAGCGCGCGGAGGCGGCCCTGGCATCCGTCGCCCTCGCCGGCTTCGGCGGCCGCAAGCCCAGCCAGCTCTCCGGTGGCCAGCGCCAGCGTGTTGCTCTCGCCCGAGCCACCGTTGTGCAGCCCAAGGTGCTGCTGCTCGACGAGCCACTCGGCGCCCTCGATCTCAAGCTGCGCGAGCAGATGCAGGTCGAGCTCAAGGAGCTGCAGCGCTCCCTCGGCATCACGTTCATCTTCGTGACGCACGACCAAGAGGAGGCGCTGACGCTCAGCGACCGAATCGCAGTCTTCAACCACGGGCACATCGAGCAGCTCGGCACGCCCACCGAGATCTACGAGGCGCCGTCGTCGCCGTTCGTCGCCTCGTTCGTGGGCACGTCCAACATCTTCGACCCGAGCGAGGCCGAGCGGATGCTGGGCCGGACATCGACGGTCTCCATCCGTCCCGAGAAGATCGCCCTCCACACGCCCGCGTCCAAGCCGGCCGCCGGAACGGTGTCGCTGCCCGGCACCATCAGCGAGGTGATCTACCTCGGCACGTCCACGCGCATCCTCGTCGAGCTCGAGGGCGGCAAGCGCCTGACGGTTCTCGAGCAGAACGCTAGCTCGCGTTCGGCGCTCGATCGACGTGGCGAGATGGTGCACGCGCGGTTCGCCAGCGCCGATCTCGTAGCACTTGAGCCGGTCGCGGCCTGATAGATCCCGTACCCCAGTCCCCACCAGAGAAGGAGCACCAGCAATGCGAACAACAGCAACCCACCGCCGCACGATGCTCGCGGGCCTAGCGCTCGCGTCATCGGTCGCACTCCTGAGCGCCTGCGGAACCAGTTCCGGTTCCGAGGGCTCAGGCGAGGAGGCCACCAGCCTCGGAGAGATGGAGGGCAGCGTCTCGATTCTCGCGTGGCCCGGCTACGTTGAAGACGGCAGCAACGACCCGACCGTCGACTGGGTAACCCCCTTCGAGGAGGAGACCGGCTGTCAGGTCACCAGCAAGAGCTACGGGACTTCCGACGAGGCGTTCAGCCTCATGAAGACCGGCGACTACGACGTGGTGGCCGCCTCCGGTGACGCAAGCCTGCGCCTCGTCGCTGCCGGCGATGTCGCCCCGGTCAACACCGACCTGCTGAAGAACTACGACGGAATCTTCGACTTCCTCAAGATGCAGTCGTGGAACAGCGTCGACGGCGTGAGCTACGGCATCCCGCACGGCTACGGCGCCAACCTGCTCATGTACAACACGGACGTCTTCCCCGACGGCCTGACCTCGTGGAGCGCCGTGTTCGATGACGCCTCCGCCAACGCCGGCAAGGTCACCGCCTACGACTCGCCGATCTACATCGCGGATGCCGCGGTGTACCTCATGGCGACGCAGCCCGACCTCGGCATCACCAACCCCTACGCGCTCGACGAGACGCAGCTCGCTGCAGCCGTCGACCTGCTGAAGGCACAGCGCGCCAACATCGGCGAGTACTGGAGCGACTATCTCAAGGCGATCCAGGCGTTCGAGACCGGTGACAGCGTCGTCGGTACGACATGGCAGGTCATCCAGAACTATGTGACTACGGGTAACACCGCGGTCGTGCTGCCGGATGAGGGAACCACCGGGTGGTCTGACACCTGGATGATCTCTTCGACGGCGAAGAGCCCGAACTGCGCCTACGCGTGGCTCGACTACATCGCCAGCCCTGAGGCCAACGCGCAGGCGACGGCGTACTTCGGCGAGGCTCCGTCGAGCCTGGCCGCGTGCGACTTCCGTGACGACTGCGAGGCCTTCCACGCCGGTGACGCCGACTACGCGTCGAAGATCTGGTACTGGTCGACCCCGATCGCGAAGTGCCTCGACGGTCGCACCGATGTTCAGTGCACCGACTACTCGCAGTGGACGACCGCCTGGTCGGAGATCAAGGGCTAAGTGACCTCCACCCCCACGACCGCGCGTGCCGGGGACTCCCTCACGGAGTCCCCGGCACGCAAGGTCTCCGTATTCCTGAGCCAGCACGCCCGGGTTCGCCTCGGGCTGCTGCTCTCGGCGCCCCTCTTCTGGCTCGGCCTGGTCTACATCGCCGCGCTGGCCGCGCTGCTCATCACCGCGTTCTGGACCGTGGACAGCTTCACCGGCCAGGTGCAGACCACCTGGACGCTCGACAACATCATCACGGTGCTGACCGGGTCGCTCTACCAGACGGTCACGCTGCGCACCGTGGGTGTGGCGCTGCTGGTGACGATCGTCGACATTCTGGTCGCGCTGCCCATCGCGTTCTTCATGGCGAAGGTCGCGAGTCCGCGACTGCAGCGCATCCTCGTCATTGCTGTGCTCATGCCGCTGTGGGCGAGCTATCTCGTCAAGGTCTACGCGTGGCGCTCCGTGCTCTCGCAGGGCGGCATCGCCGAATGGATCGCGCAGCCCTTCGGTGGCTCCAGCCCCGGCTACGGGCTACCCGCCACGATCATCACCCTCGCCTACCTGTGGCTTCCGTACGTGATCCTGCCCATCTACGCCGGGCTCGAGCGGGTGCCGAACTCGCTGCTCGAGGCATCCAGCGATCTGGGTGCGAAGACGTGGCGCACGCTCGGTTCCGTCGTACTGCCGATGCTGTGGCCGGCGATCATCGCGGGCTCGATCTTCAGCTTCTCGCTCTCGCTGGGCGACTACATCACCGTCAACATCGTCGGTGGTGCGAACCAGCTGCTCGGCAACCTCGTCTACACGAACGTGGGCGCCGCCAACAACCTGCCGCTCGCCGCCGCGATCGCGCTGATTCCGATCGCCATCATGGTCGTCTACCTCACGGCCGCCCGCCGCACGGGCGCGCTCAACAACCTCTAGGAGCCCCGGATGACCGTCAGGAGCACCCCGTGAGACTGAGCCGCGCCGCGCGCGTCACCCTCGGCACAGTGACCACGCTTATCCTCGCCGTGATCTACCTGCCGCTGTTCGTGGTGTTCGTCAACTCGTTCAGCACGAGCACCAACCTCACCTGGCCGCCGCCCGGCTTCACGCTTGAGTGGTGGGGCAAGGCGTTCCAGAATGCGGGCGCTCTCGAGGGCATCACCACGAGCGTTCAGATCGCGCTGGCCGCGACCGCCATCTCGCTGATCCTCGGCACGATGATCTCGCTCGCCCTGCAGCGCTTCGACTTCTTCGGTCGGGATGCCGTCAGCCTGCTGGTCATCCTGCCGATCGCGCTGCCGGGCATCGTGACCGGTATCGCACTCAACAACTTCTTCCGCACCATCCTCGATGTGCGGCTGGGGATCGCGACCATCATCGTCGCCCACGCGACATTCTGCATCGTGACGGTGTTCAACAACGTCATCGCGCGGTTGCGGCGGATGGGCACCTCGCTGGAGGAGGCATCCGCGGATCTGGGCGCCGGAGTGTGGACCACGTTCCGGTTGGTGACGTTCCCGCAGTTGCGCTCTGCGCTGCTGGCCGGCGGCCTGCTCGCGTTCGCGCTCTCGTTCGACGAGATCATCGTGACGACGTTCACGGCTGGCGCTGGGGTGACGACGTTGCCGATCTGGATCCTCGACAACCTGTTCCGCCCCAACCAGGCGCCGATCGTCAACGTGATCGCCGTGGTTCTCGTGATCGTGTCGATCGTGCCGATCTACCTCGCGCAGCGGCTGTCGGGGTCGGAGCAGCTGCAGAAGTAGGGTGCGGCCGTTCCACGCCGCCCCTACTCCGCCGAGTTCGCCTAGATGGCCAGTGCTGAGCCGTCTGCACCCACCATCCAGGCGAACTCGGCGTAGTTGCAGTCGTTGGCGGATGCGCCGGGGCTAGAACTTCCGCGTGAACGGCAGCGGTTTGCGCATCCGTACGAGCAGCAGCAGGGGCACGAGCACGTACGGCAGGTTGAACGCGAGGAACTTCAGCGGATTCTGCGTCTGGAACTCCGGCTCACCGAAGAACTCCACCCCGAACACGATGATGCCCGTCACGCCCGCGATCATCGTCGCGTAGATCACCGCGGGCAGCTGGATCCAGTTCCAGCCGCGGATGAGCGCGGGCACCAGCACGAGGTAGAACGCCATGTAGACGAAGGCCGACAGACCGGTGACGATGCGCATCCAGACCGGCGGGTTCATGAACAGCGGGTCGGCGTCGTGCGCGTACCAGTAGTTCGAGTCGACGAGGAACGTGCCGTTCGGCTGGCTGAAGTCGATGCCGACCGTCGGCAGCATGTCGGCGATACACGAGGTCACGATGAACAACGTGAAGAAGACCGCGAACACGATGTCGATGGGCCGCTGGCGCAGGGGCAGATTCTCCGGATGCACGGCCTCACGCTACTAGAATGGAAGCCGTACACGGGAGTCCGGTGAGCCGGGCTGAGAGGAAGCTTCTCCAAGCTTCGACCGTCGAACCTGATCTGGATCATGCCAGCGCAGGGAGGCCTCTTTGAATCCCGTGCCATTCATCAGGAAAGGCACGTCATGTCTGCATCAACAACCATCCCCACCTCGCGATTCACCTGGCGAGTCGTCGACATCGTCGTGGCGAGCGTCGTCGGCGTCGCCAGCGGTCTGCTGTTCGTGGTCTGGAACATCGCGTCGGTACCCGTGACCGACCCGCTCAAGGCGCTGCTGCCGGGCCTCCAGGCCCTCGGCGGCGGGTTCTGGCTGTTCGCCGGCCCCCTGACCGCGCTCATCGTGCGCAAGCCCGGTGCCGCCCTCTTCGGCGAGCTCATCGCCGCGGTCGTCTCGGCCCTCGTCGGAAACCAGTGGGGTGCGCTCACGCTTCTGAGCGGCGCGGTTCAGGGTCTCGGCGCCGAGATCGTCTTCGCGGCATTCCTCTACACGAACTGGCGTCTCGGCGTTGCCCTGCTCGCCGGCGCCGGGGCTGGCCTCGCGATGGCGATCACCGACCTCATCGTCTGGTATCCCGGCTCCGACACCCTGTTCGTCACGGTCTACACGATCTCCGGAGTCGTCGGTGGGGCGCTCATCGCCGGGCTGCTGTCGTGGCTCGCGGTGCGGGGGTTGGCGCGCACCGGCGCCCTCAGCCGCTTCGCCGCCGGCCGAGAGATCGCGACGCGGGTCTGACCGAGCCGGCGCAGGTCTCCGCCTCCGGCTGGGGGTGGCGACCGGCCGCGCGGCTGGCGTGGGCACTGCGCGGCCTCGACCTGAGCATCGCACCCGGAGAGCGGGTGCTGCTGCTCGGGGAGTCCGGCGCGGGCAAATCCACCTTCCTGCGCGCGCTGGCGGGCGTTCTCGCGCCCGACGAGGGTGACGCAGAGGGTTCGCTGCTCATCGACGGCGCGGCCCCGGCTCCCGGGCGCGCGGGGCTCGTGCTGCAGGACCCGGACTCCCAGGTCATCCTCGCCCGGGTGGGCGACGACGTCGCCTTCGGCTGTGAGAACCTCGGTGTCGTCCGCGACGAGATCTGGTCGCGCGTGCGCCACAGCCTCGACGAGGTGGGCCTGCGGGTGTCCCTCGACCGCTCCACCGCGAACCTCTCGGGCGGCCAGAAGCAGCGCCTCGCCCTCGCCGGCGTGCTCGCCATGGGGCCCGGGCTGCTCCTGCTCGATGAACCGACAGCCAACCTCGACCCGCAGGGCGTGACCGAGGTTCGGGATGCCGTCGGCCGGGTCCTCGACGCCACCGGCGCCACGCTCGTGGTCGTCGAGCATCGCGTCGCCGTGTGGCAGGACCTCGTCGACCGCGTGATCGTGCTCGGCCCCGACGGACTGATCGCGGACGGCAGCCCGACCGCGGTGCTCGACCGTCAGGGCGCCGATCTTGCGTCGCGCGGCATCTGGGTGCCGGGGCATCCGCCGACCCGCCCAGTCAGGCGCCCACGACCCGTCGCCCAGATTGAGTTGAGCGCCCGCGCACTGAATGTGGGCCGCACCCACGCCGTGCTCGAGGGCGTGGAGCTCGACGTGTCCAGCGCTCGGGGCCTTGCCATCACGGGGCCGAACGGCAGTGGCAAGTCCACCCTCGGGTTGACTCTGGCCGGGTTGCTGCCGCCGGTCGCCGGTGAGCTGGCCGCCTCGGATGACCTGCGCCGGGGCATCCCGCCGCGCCCGTGGAAGTGGCGCTCGCGTGACTTGCTCACCCGCATCGGCACCGTGTTCCAGGAGCCGGAGCACCAGTTTCTCGCCCCGACCGTGAGAGCAGAGCTGGCAATCGGCCCGCGCGCCCTCAAGCTGCCGCAGGCGGAGGTCGACGCCAGGGTGAGCGACTTGCTCGAGCGGTTGCGCCTGACGCACCTCGCTGCGGCGAACCCGTTCACCCTGTCGGGCGGCGAGAAGCGCCGGCTGAGCGTCGCCACGGTGCTCGCCACCCGCCCCCGCCTGCTCGTGCTCGACGAACCGACGTTCGGCCAGGACTCCCGCACCTGGTCGGAGCTCGTGACGATCCTCGCGGAACTCATTGACGACGGCTCCGGCCTGGTCATGATGACCCACGACACAGAGCTGGTCGCGACGCTCGCCGACGTGACGCTGGAGCTGACATGAGCGTCAACCCGGTAGCGAAACTCGGTGCGGCGCTGCTACTCAGCCTCTGCCTTATCCTCACCATCGACTGGGTGTCGGCCGCCGTCGCGCTCGGCCTGGAACTCCTGCTCTTTCTCGCGCTGCGGCCGGCGGTCAGCGGCTTCTGGCGACGCACCGCTGCCGTCTGGATCGCCGCCCCGTTGACGGCCGTCACGATCGCGCTTTACGGCCAACCGAGCGGCACCGTCTACGCCGAGTTCCTGTTCGCTCGGGTCAGCGAAGGGTCGGTGACGCTCGCGATCGCGACATTTCTCAGAGTGCTCGCGATCGGGCTTCCCGCTGTGGTGCTGTTCGTGACGATCGACCCCACCGAGCTCGCCGACGGGCTCGCACAACGCGTGCATCTTCCCGTGCGCTTCGTGTTGGGTGCCCTGGCGGGGATGCGTCTGGTGGGGCTGTTCCTCGACGACTGGAAGTACCTTGCACTGGCACGCCGCGCCAGAGGGGTTGCCGATCGCGGCAGGGTGCGCAGGCTGGGTGGCCAGGCGTTCGCCCTGCTCGTGCTCTCGATCCGCCGGGGGAGTGCCCTCGCCACCGCGATGGAGGCACGCGGGTTCGGATCCTCCACCCCGCGGTCCTGGGCGCGGGACTCGCCGTGGCGGGCTCGCGAGTGGGCCGCTCTAGGCACGGGACTGGCCGTCGGGCTCACAGCGATCGCGGCGGCCATCGCCGCGGGAACGTGGAACTTCATTGTCGGCTAGACGCAGAATTCTCATCGACGGTCGGTCGGGCTCGGGCAAGACCGAGCTCGCCAGGTCCATCGCCGCCCACTGGCCCGAGGCGCAGCTCGTGCGCCTCGACGACCTGTACCCGGGCTGGGATGGGCTGGATGCGGGCAGTGCGGCCGTGCCGGGCATCCTCACCGACTACCGGTGGCGCGCCTGGGACTGGGTGGCCGACCGACCCGGCGACCGGCACGACCTCGACCCGGCCCGCCCGATCATCGTCGAGGGGGTGGGCGCCATCAGCGCCGCCAGTCGGCCCCTCGCTGACCTGGCCCTGTGGGTGCATCTGGATGACGCGACCCGCAAGCAGCGCGCCCTGGCCCGTGACGGCGACACCTATGCCCCGCACTGGGACCGCTGGGCGGCCCAGGAACTGCGCTATCTCGCGCGGGAGAACCCGCAGGCTCTCGCCGATGTCACGATCGCACTGGATGCCGACGGCCACCCAGGTGCAATAGTGGAGCCATGACCTCGCCGTTCATCTCCGTCTCCGAACTCGCCGACGACCTCGAAGGTGCGACACCGCCTGCCGTGCTCGACGCGAGCCTCGTGCTGCACACCGCCACCTTCGACGGCGACTACCGGCGCGAGTCGGGGCGTCCGCGCTGGCTGGCCGGTCACATCCCGGGGTCGAAGCACGTCGACGTCGCCGAACAGTTCAGCGACACGACCTCGCCGCTGCACTACACGCATCCCGAGCCGCAGGCGATCGCCGACGAACTCGCGCGGCTGGGCATCCGCAAAGGTGACCAGGTTGTCGTCTACGACTCGACCGGCACTCTCTGGGCGGCACGCCTCTGGTACCTGTTGACCTGGATCGGCGTGCCCGCCCGAGTGCTCGACGGTGGCTACGCGGCGTGGGTTGCGGGGCAGCAGCCCATCGAGACGGGGGAGACGCCCGCCCCCGAGCCGGTGCCCGCGTGGCCCGCCGATGCCGTGCGCCGCGCCTGGGTGAGCAAGCAGGAGTTGGTCGAGCGCGCGGCCGACGACGACCGCCCGCTGGTGTGCGGCCTCCCCGCCGGATCGTTCACGGGCACCGACCCCTCCCGCTACGCCCGGCGCGGGCACATCCCGGGCAGCGTCAACGTCTCCAGTCGCGACCTCTTCACCTCAGACGGTCACGTCAGAAGTCGCGTCGAGTTGATCCTCGCCTACGACACCGCTGGCGTGGATGTCGCCGCCACAGCCACTCCGGAAGTGCTGCTCTACTGCGGGGGCGGCATCTCTGCCGCGGCCAACGCGCTCACGCTCGCCGCCATCGGCACCACGGCCGTGCGCATCTACGATGGCTCGCTCGAGGAGTGGACGGCAGACCCGTCACTGCCACTGGAATTGGGTGAGGCGCGCTAGCTGCGCTTCCACGTCTGGGTGACGTCGGAGCCGCGCGGGTGAATCGTGAGGGTGTCGCCGCTGCAGGTGATCTCAAGGCCCACGGCGTCATCGAAGCTGGTCTGAGGCACGGCGAACGGAAGATCCTCGACGACGGTGCCGTTGTTGTCGGCGACCGTGTCGATGGTCACGCCGGTGCCGTCCCACTTGCGGGGGATGGCCACTTCACCGCTGATGTAGGCGGCGCCGGTGGCCTTGCCTGAGTGCGTCTGCTTGATGGTGAGGATCTGGTCCGTCGCGGGCACCGTCGTGATCGTGAGCGTGTAGTCCGGGGTGAGCACGACGTGCCCCTCGATGCTCCAGTCGAGGGTCTGGGTTCCCGTGACACTGACGTCGGTCACCGAGATCTGCTCCGCGGTGAGCGCGGCCTTCACCTGCTCGGCAACATCCGTCATGTCGGTCGTCCAGGTGTGCCCGAGCGAGCACTGGGCGATGCCCGTGAGCGGTGTCTCACCCTCCGCGGAGGTGAGCAGAGAGCACGCCGACAACCCGGGCACCAACGCCGCCGTCAGAATCAGGGTCGACGCCCAGCGCACACCCCTCGGTCGCGTTCCCCTGATCGCACTCATGAGCAAATCCTACTTTCTCGCGGGGTGCCCTATAGACAGTGGCGCCTCTTTGGTGCCTAACCCTCAGCAATCCAGTGCTGGGTGAATGGACTGGTCGCCACGTGAGTGCTCAGTGCGTCGCCCGAGCAGGTCGTCTCCATGTCCGTGTCTCCCAACGTGTCGCTGGGGATCGAGATGGGGGAATCTGATGCAACGCCATTGATGAGAAACGTGTTCTGCACCGAGTAACCGGCGTTGTCCCAGCCGCTGAACGTGAGGGTGGTCGAGTCGCCCACCCACTCCCACTGCCCGCGTGGCTCGCCTGAGTGGGTCTGCACGACGGTGATGACGATGCCGTCGCCGCTATCGATGGACAGGGTATAGGTGACATCCACACTCGCCGAGGCCGTGCCATCCGAGGCGAACTCGATGCTCTGGCGGCCCTCGGCGGTCGACTCCGTCACAGTCATTCCGCCGGAACTCATCTGGGTGGCGAGCTGGGCGGCGAGATCGTCGGTGTCGAGCACCCAGGTGCGATCCTCGACGCAGCTGGCGGCGCCGGCGCCGGAGTCCGTGCCGGAGTCAGTGCCGGTCGAGCTGCCCGGATCCGTGCCGGCGGACCCCGGCTCCTCGCCGCCGCCAAGCGAGCACCCCGCCAAAGTGAGGAGTAGCACTGCGGCTCCAGCGAAGGGAACGGCGCGGTGGGCGTGGAACATCGGGGCCTCGATTCGGTCGTGACGGAATTCTACGTTTCGCTGACACGACGCATCAGGAACGTTATCGGGTTGACATCAAGCCCAGCCGAGTTCATGCAACTGGGCGTCATCCAACCCGTAGAAGTGCGCGATCTCGTGCACGAGGGTCACGTGGATCTGATCCTTGAGCTCCTCCAGATCGGCGCTGATGGCCAGAAGCGGTTCGCGGTAGAGAATGATCCGGTCCGGAAGTTCGCCGAAACCGTACGCGCCGCGCTCCGTCAGCGCCACACCGTCGTAGAGCCCGAGAAGGTCGAGGCTGCCGTCCTCCGGGCGGGCCTCCGTCACGAAGACGACGTTGTCCAGACCGTCCACCATGTCGTCGGGCAGAAGGTCCAGCTCATCCACGACGAGGCGTTCGAACGCATCCTCGTCGAGCTCGTCGACCCTCACTCGATCACCTCCACCAGGGAGCCCTGGAGGTATCCCAGCCAGTCGTAGATCATCAGCATGTCCTCGTCGCCGAGGCCGGTGTCACCGTCGTCCTCGATCTGCAGCCTCGCGGCGAGGGCCAGACGCAGGTCGGTGAGGGTGCGCAGCCACGACTGGATGCCCGGCTCATCCAGCACCACCACCGGGGCATCGAGGTCAGCAAGCACCCGACGGGCGTTGGCGAGTTTGCGGTCGACGAGGGACTGCTCGGTGAGCCGTCTGTGGTCGGATGCCGCACTCTCATCGTCGCGGTAGGCGTCGGGCAGCAGGCGGGCCAGCGCGGGGTCGAGAGGGGGTGTGGAGGAGCCGCCGATGCCCAGCTGGGCGTACAGCATGTCGCCCGTGGCATCCGGGCCCCGCTGCTCGAGCAGTTCGATGAGCTCGCCGGCCAGGTCGGCGAGCACGAGAGCCTCGTTGCGGGTGAACCGCACCGTCACGCCCTCGTCACCGGGGCGGAACGGCATCACGAGTCCTCGCGAGTGAGGGTCGCCCAGAGCCCGAAGTCGTGCATGGCCTCCACGTGCCGTTCCATCTCCTCGCGCCCGCCCGAGGCGACCACAGCCCGTCCCTCCGTGTGCACGAGCAGCATCAGGCGATCCGCCTCCTCGCGGGAGTGCCCGAAGTAGCTGCGGAAGACCCACGACACATAGGTCATCAGGTTGACCGGATCGTTCCAGACGATCGTGACCCACGGGGTGTCGGGTGCGGATGCCTCGTCGAGTTCGACGCGCGGCGACTCGAGTGTCTGGGACACACGAACCTCCTGCCGAAAAGGAAAACGGCCTGACCACCGGTCAGACCGTTTCACTTGGGGTGAACGACGGGGCTCGAACCCGCGACATCCGGCTCCACAAGCCAGCGCTCTGCCAACTGAGCTACGCCCACCAAGAACTCCGCCGGTAAGGCGCAGCCTGAATAGTGTATTACATCGCGGTCGGTGCGGCTGCGCCAACCCTCGCGATTGCCGCACGAGCGGGAGGGCGGATCACTGGGGCTGGGCGAAGGCTTCCACGACCCGCGCCGCAATCGTCTGCACCTGCTCGGTCGTCGGCCCCGGCTCGGCGACGAAGACCGCTTCGCGGTAGTAGCGCAGTTCGCGGATCGACTCCAAGATGTCGGCCAGGGCTCGGTGACCACCATCCTTGGTGGGCGCATTGAAGTACACCCGGGGGAACCACCTGCGGGAGAGCTCCTTGATCGAGGACACATCGATGGAGCGGTAGTGCAGGTGGCTGTCGACCCGCGGCATGTACTTGGCGAGGAACGTGCGATCGGTGCCGATCGTGTTGCCGGCAAGCGGTGCCGTCTTCGGGGTGGGCACGAACTTCAGGATGTACTCGTTAACGGCGAATTCGGCGTCGGCCAGCGACACACCATGGGGGATCTCCTCGATGAGACCGCTCTCGCGGTGCATGTTGAGCACGAACTCTGCCATGTTGTCCCACGCAGCCTGGTCGGGCTTGATCACCACGCTGAATCCGGGGTCGACCGGCACCAGGTCGTAGTCAGTGATGACCACCGCAACCTCGACGAGTTCGTCGATCGACACGTCCAGTCCGGTCATCTCGCAGTCGATCCAGACGAGGAGGTCACTCGATGAAGCCATGGGCGAAAGTCTATCGTCGGGGTGCGATGCTCCCACTCGGTGCGCGGCGGAGCCCCGGAGTCTGGTAGGACTGACTCATGACTGGAACTCCTGAGCTCTCCCGCGGGGACGAGTACATCGTCTTCTACACCGGCGGCCCGTACGACGGCCAGACCGATCGGCGCATCAGCACCGACGGAACGTGGGAGTCCGAGATCACGGTGCTGGCCGCGGTGGACGGCAAGGAGACGCAGCTCGTCTACGCGTCACCGGTCGCGCACGCGGTCGGCGAGCAGGTGCAGGTCACCTACAGCTGGGATCAGCCCGACAGCGAGCCGCTCGAGGCTCTCGACGAGCGCAACGACGACTAGGAATCCTGATGCGCCCGACGTGGTTGGGCCTCACGTGAACCTGCTCTACTTCTCATCCAGCTTCTGCGACCCCTGCATCACCACGCGGCAGGTGCTCGCCGAGGTTTCCGCCCTGGTTCCGGCCGCACGGATCGCCGAGCTGGACGTCGCGCTCGCCACCGACGAGGCCGAGCGGGCGGGCATCCGGGTCACGCCAACTGTGGTGGTGCTGCGGGATGACGGCACCGAGGTCTTTCGCGCCGAGGGCGTGCCCACCGTGAATCAGGTGCTCGTGGCGCTGGCTAAGGCCGTGTAGGGAACGCTGCGGTATCGTTTACGACGGATAGAGCGGTCTTCCCCCCGTAGCTCAGAGGACAGAGCAGATGGTTTCTACCCATTTTGTCGGGGGTTCGACTCCCTCCGGGGGGACCAATCATCGGTAGTCGTCGTGCCAGGTGTGGCCGCGGCGCGTGAACGTCGCGATTACGTGACAGTTTCGGCATCGAATCTCGCATTTTGGCGACCTCGGCGAGGATCACGCTCAGGCCAGCTCCGCGGCTTACCAGCTCACCGATCCCGCGTACCTTCTCGCCCCGGACGTGATCGAATTCGAGAACCCGGATGTCGCGGTTTCCACAATCGACGCAGCCCTCCTTGAGCAGCGAATGTAGGACTGCTCGAGTACTCGCAATCCGTGCCTCGCTGGTGCGGCGGACATTGCCAAGGTGACGTTCATAGTTGTCGAGATAGTGCTGTCGCTGACAGGCGCGGCAGTACGCTTGCCTCCCATCGCGGCTCTTGGCCGACTTGTTGAACTCCGACTCGCTCTTGGATGCCTTGCACCGGTAACAGACCTTCATGGCGGGGACGCTAGATTCGGCCACCGTCACTTGACCTCGGATGCGTTCGACGGGCAGGGTTGGTCGCGTGAGAGTACGACTGATCATTGCGGCCGCGGCCGCGGCAGCCTCGGCCGCACTGCTGCTCGCCGGCTGTGCGCCCACTGGCCTCACCGTTGCCACGTTCCAGGTCGCGGGAGATCAGACCTACAAGATCGAACTCGCTACGCCCGAGTTGATCCAGCACGTCAAAGACCTCATGGCGGGCTCCGAGGAGGGGCGCATCCCGGTCGGCACCATCGTGCGAGACGATCCGAGCGTGAACGCGCCGTGGTCGTGGCACATCGACCCGGCAAGCCTCGAGTTCGCGGATGCCACGACCGAGGTCTGCGACGGACTGCCCGAGTACGTCGAGGACCGCACGCTCACCTCGGACATCTATTGCCCGTGGAGCGCGGTGCCGATCGCCCTGGAGGGGCCAGGCGCCTAAGCCTCGGCGCGAGCCCCGGCCATCGACGGCTCTTGGGCGGCTGCCCATTCGCGCTGCTTGGCGACCAGGTCGTCTTCGCCGATCGCCGACTCGTACTTCCAGGCGGCCAGATCGTCGGCGAAGAGCTTCTTCGCGCGCCCCGGCTTGGACTGCCAGGCGATGAGTCCGTTCTGTAGGTCGGCGAGGTTCTGCTCTGCCTGGTAGCTGTAGCTGGCGGAGTTGCGCTTCATCTCGGCCAGCTGGTGTGCGGCCCAGTCGGCGGCCACCGATGCGCCGGAGACGGGCAGCAACCGCACTCGTACCTCGGCTTCACTCATCTGGTGCTCGATGTGCTCCTTCTCCTGCGCGGATAGGGCATTCCACACCGCCGCCTTGCGGCCGGATGCGATGAGTGCGGCGACGGCGGAGGCCTTGGCCTGGCGGTCCTGGTGCGCGACGAAACGCTTCATGGAACTGCGCATGATGAGGCCGGCGATGATGCCGGCGGCAAGGATGGCGACGAACGGAAGGATGACCCCCGTGGTCACGGTCGAGCCTGCGTCGGAATTGAACCAACGGACGATTGCATTCCACCACTCCAGTAACATGACTGCACTGTAACCCCACGCGTCACGCGACCCGGCAAGCGCGCGGGCGTGTTGTCAGAAGCGGAAGCAGTCCATGGCGTCGTCCACGGTCCAGAACTCGCCCACCGCGAGGAAGCGTCGCTGCCGGGGCAGCATTCGCTTGGCGACGTACTTGTGGCCAGCGGGGGAGTCGATGCGCTGCACGTAGCCCAGCACTTCGCCCGTCGATCTGGTGATGCGCCACAGGTCATCGTGCAGCTGGATAGTCGCCACTCCGGCACGAATGCTGGTTCCTGCTGGAGCGAAGTCGAGTACGGTCACGGTGCCTCCCTGGAGATGCTGATTCGATGTATCGAACATACGTTCGACCACCGACATCTCAGTTCAGGGGCGCGACGTGTCAGTCACCAACGCCAGGTCGGCCTCGATCACGCGGTCAGGGCGCGAAGTCTGGGCGAGGATGATGCCGGCCAGCACAATCGCGGCGCCGACGAGTTGCAGCACGCTCAACGCCTCGCCCAGCCACAACCACGCGACGATGAAGGCGAAGATCACCTCGGAGGACGCCACGATGCCTCCCGCGGTCGCCTTCAGGCGACCAAGGGCCGCGAACGACAACAGGAACGGCAGGAAGGAGCCCATCACGAGCAGCCAGAGCAGGGGCATCCACAGCGGCACAATGACCGACGCGAGGTTGCCGCTCAGCGAGACGCGCTCCCCGAGGATGGCCGGATCCACCTCCCACCACCGGCTGAAGGGTGCCCACGCGAGGGCGGCGAATCCGCTCGTCCAGAACGCGACGGCGAGGGGAGATGTAGCGACCACCTGACGTTCGCCCACGAGGAAGTAGATCGCGAGTGTGACGGCCGCAGCCAGGGCCATCAGCACGCCGAGGCCGTCGAGAGTGCTCGCCCAGATCTGCGCGACGATCGTGAGACCGAGCAGCACGCACCCGACGGCGACCCAGATGCGCGGCTTGACCTTCTCCTTGAGGAAGAAGAAGGCGACAAGCGCGACCAGCAGCACCGCGAGGTACTCGAGAAGAAGGGCGATACCGACCGGCAGCAGCTGGATGGCGAACGCGTAGGTCACCTGCAGCAGGGCGAGCCCGACGACGCCGAGCAGCGCCATGATGGCGATCTGCTTTCGCGGCAGCCGGAACGCTGAGCGATCGATGATCAGCAGGATCGCGCCCGAGATCAGGAACGTGCCGAGCGTGCGGAACTGGGTGACCTGGGTTGGGCTCAGCCCGGTCGCAAGAACGACCTTGGTGACACTCCCGTTCGCCCCGAACAGCAGGGCCGCGAGAAAGCCGAAGAGGTAACCCACGTCAGCGGCGCGAGCCGGCGCCGTCCACAGCGAGCGGCTCGATGAGCGCCAGTTCCTCGGCCGTCAGCGGCGGCGAGTCGAGCGCCGCGAAGTTGTTCTCCAGTTGGGCGACGCTGCTGGCCCCGATCAACGCGCTGGTGACCTGCGGATGCCGCAGCACCCAGGTCAGGGCGAGCTGGGCGAGGCTCTGGCCCCGGGCCGCGGCGATCTCGTTGAGGGACTTCGCCAGCTCCAGATACTGCGGGTCGATGGTGTTCTCCGTCATCCAGCGGCCTTCGGCCGCACGGGAGTCCGACGGGATGCCCTTCAGGTACCGATCGGTCAGCAACCCCTGGTCGAGCGGTGAGAACACGATGCTCCCAGCGCCGATCTGGTCGAGCACGGGCAGAAGGCCGCGTTCGATGTGGCGATCGAACATGTTGTAACGCGGCTGGTGGATGGTGAGCGGAATCTTGTGCTCGGCCAGCGCCGCGGCGGCAGCCAGAGTCTGCTCGGGGGAGTAGTTCGAGACACCCACGTAGAGGGCCTTGCCCGCGTGCACCGCGCTGGCCAGTGCCCCCATCGTTTCCTCGATCGGGGTATCGGGGTCGGGGCGGTGCGAGTAGAAGATGTCGAAATACTCGAGCCCGGTGCGCTTGAGTGACTGGTCGAGCGACGACAGCAGGTACTTGCGCGAACCCCACTCGCCGTAAGGCCCGGGCCACATGTAGTAGCCGGCCTTGCTCGAGATGATGAGTTCGTCGCGGTACGGAATGAAGTCCTGCGCGTGCACGATCCCGTAGTTGGTCTCGGCCGAGCCGTCTGGCGGACCGTAGTTGTTGGCGATATCGAAGTGGGTGATTCCCAGGTCGAAGGCCCTGCGCAGGATGGCGCGCTGGTTCTCAATCGCTCGGTCGGCGCCGAAGTTGTTCCACAGGCCCAGTGAGACCCGGGGCAACCGCAGGCCGCTGCGCCCGACTCGTGCGTACTCGGTGGTGGCGTAGCGGTCGGCGTGTGCTTCGTAGGGCATGCCTCCAGCCTAGAGAGCTTCGTAGCGCCCGGTGACTGGTATCGGGCCCAGCAGCAGCACCAGAACTCGTTCACCAAGAACCCGTGACACGTCAGCGCACCGTGATACGACCCTGCTGCCAGAGCTGAACCGCAGCAACGCGGGGGTTGGAGTCCGCGTCGTCGTCGATTCCGAGGGCGGAGTAGAGGCGGGCGAGCATGGTCTCGGCGGCGCGAACGCTCGTGCCGCGGTGCTCGGCGACTGCCCGAGTTGAAGCCCCGCTGGCGAGAAGACGCAGAACCTCCGCCTGGGCTGATGTGAGCGAAAGTGCATCCGCGGGATCGTGCGGCTGGGCGACCTGCTCGCCTCCGATCGCCCGATGAACTGCATCCCCGAGTGCACCGACCTCCCTGAGCTGGGACTTGACGAGGTAGACCACATCACGCGGGATGGCTGCCGCATCCGGCACGGCGAGCTCGGGTGACTGGTGCGAGGTGAGCACGACCAATCCGACCCACGGAGCCTCTTCGTGAACGCGGGCCAGCAGGCTGGCCCCCGAGTCTCCGGGCCCGAAGTTCAGATCACTGATCAGGGCGTGCGGATCCAATCCCAGCACGAGTGACCAGGCGTCGGCAACCGTGCCCGCCGTCGACACCTCGAAGCCTTGGGATCGGAGTCCGTCGGCGACGAGTGAGCGCGTGAACGGATCGTCGTCGGCGACGATCACCCTCAGTCGCGAGCGCTCCGCGTCATCCATTCGCGTCTCCCTTCGCCGGGGACACCCAGTGCGACACGGTTCGGATCAGATCGGCGGTTGAGAACGGCTTGGCGAGGAACGCACTCATGGTGGTGACATCCGCTCGATCGGCGTTGCCGGCCAACCCGCTCATGGCCACGATCGGTATGCGCGGGGAGGACTGTGCGAGGGAGGCGGCCAGCGTCGCGCCGTCCATGACGGGCATCATGAGGTCGGTCACGACGAGGGCAACGTCGCTGTGGGCGGTGATGAAGTCGAGTGCCTCCTGACCGTTGCCGACGGCGGCCACAGTGTATCCGTGGCTCTTCAGAGCGCGACTGGTGGCGTCCCGGATCTCCTTCTCATCGTCCACGACCACGATCAGCTCCCCGTTGCCGCGCCCCGGCGGATCTTCGTCATCGACCGTGTCAGCGGGGGAGGACGTCGGCGCGGTCGACGGCAGATGCATCTCGAATCGAGACCCGTGGTGCGGTTCGCTGTACACCTGAAGAAACCCGCCGTGCCCAGTGATGATGGCCAGCGACGTCGGCAGGCCGAGGCCCGTTCCCGAACCGGCGGACTTTGTGGTGAAGAATGGCTCGAAGAGCCGCGCGATCGTCGCGGGCGTCATCCCCACCCCGGTGTCTTCGACCGTGATGATCACGAACCGACCGGGCGCGACTCGGTGTCGTTCGGCTTCGGAGCGCCCGACGCGCTCGGAGTGTGTCGACACCGACAGCGTACCGCCGTCGGGCATTGCGTCCCTCGCGTTGGCGGCGAGGTTCATCAGCACCTGGAGAAGTTGGGTGCGATCGCCGACGGTGTTCTTCGCCCGATCACTGATCGTGATCGACAGCGCGATGTTCTTCGGCAGGGTAGTGGTACACAACTCCCGGAACTCAGCCAGAAGCTCCCGGAGGTCGACCGGCACTCGCTTGCTTTCCACCCCGCGCGGGCGAACGACAGAACCTGCCGAATCATTTCTGCGCCCCGCAGCGCGCTGGACTCGATCGACGAAAGCAGCCGCTGGCGAAGCGGATCAGCCTCCTGCTCGGCGAGCAGTTGGGCCGAGGTGAGGATGGGGGTGAGCACATTGTTCAGGTCATGTGCGAGCCCGCCGGCGAACGTGCCGAGGCTGTCCAGTCGCTGTGCCCTGAGCAGAATGGCCTCTTCGCGCTTGCGATCGGTGATGTTGGTGTTGACCGTGAACAGCGTCTCCGGCTCACCCTGACCGTCGAGCGTGAGCGTCCAGCTCGAGTCGGCAATGATCGTGTCGCCCCACTTTGTCTGCTGCGCGAGTTCACCCCGCCAGTGCCCATCGGCGAACACCCGTCGGGTGGCCTCGTCGAACTCGTCGTGCCGGGCGTACAGCAGATCGCGCGCCGAGGTACCGATTGCCTCTTCAGCACTCCACCCGTAGATGCGCGCGGCGGCCGCATTCCAATACTGGATGACGTGGTGTGGGTCACGCACGATGATCGCGTCGTGCGCGACATCCAGAAGTGCACCGAGGGATCTGAGCCGGCTCTCGGAGGCGATCAATTGCAGACGGGAGTCCTCCTCGGCCGTGACATCCCGGAGATAGACCGCAAGTCCGTCGGGGGTGGGATAGGCGCTTGCCTCCAGCCACGACCCGAGCGGTTCATATCGGTCCCTGAGCGTCACGGTGTGGTTCTCGGCCACGGCGCGACGGTACGCGAGGCCGAAACCGCTGTCCTCCGCCTCCGGGAACTCCTCCCAGAGCGACCTGCCGATCAGTTCCGAGGCGGAGCGTTGAACAATCGCCTCACCGCGCGGGTTGATGTAGGTGAACCGCCAGTCGGGCGAGAAGAAGAGAAAGCCATCGCTGACGCTGTTGAGGATCGACTCGAGTCGACTCTCCAACGCAGACCGGATCTCCCGCGACGCCTCCAGTTCTTCGATGTCCCGTGCCATGCCGACGATTGCTACCACCTCGTCGTTATGAAGCAGCGGCATCAGCGTGACTTGCACGCGCACAGACCGGCCATCCGGCAGCGTTGCCGCATTCGTGTAGTGCGCTGTTTCTCCCCGAGCGACGGCAGCGAAGTGAGCGCGCACCTCGTCCCGTTGTTCGGCGGCAACAAGGGAACCGAAGGGCAAACTGTAGTTCTCGGGGGTGACGCCGAGGCGAGCGGTCAGTTGTGCGTTGGCATAGATGAGGCTTCCCGCCAGATCGAAGACGAACATCGCGTCGGGCAGGTCGTGCACGAGCCTGTCGATGCCGCTGGTGTGCAATAGCTCCAGGATCTGCGAGCGAACCATCATGGTCTGGTGGTTCTCGAGATCAAGTCGGTCACGGTCGACCTCAACTGCGTGAGGGGCACGGGCTTGGAGAGGTATCGGGTTTGCGGGCTCGATGCCTCCAGAGGCACCTCCGGTTGTCCACTGAGCAGCAGTATCGGCAGGTCGGTGGCACCGGCACGCACCTCGGCGAAGGTCTGCGCCAGGCTCGAGCCGGGCATCCGCACGTCGAGAATGAGAAGGTCAGGGGCGCAGGATGCCACGGCGCTCGTGACCGCGGATCCGTCACCCACCTCGACGACCCGAAAGCCCTCGCCCTCCAACGTGGCGCGCAGCACCGATCTGATCAGAGCATCATCGTCAGCGATGACGACTGTCGGGTTGCGGCCCCTGTCAGCCATGGGGCTAACTTTACGGCTGATTCGCGCTTTTCACAGGTGGTTTATGGACAACGCATCAAGATCGCGGGATGCCGCATCGAGGTATTCCAGCACCGTGTTCGTGATCGATTCGCTGCGAGAGTCATCACCGGATGCCAGTTCTTCGGCGTGGAAGTTCAGGGCCATGACGCACGCCGAGAGTCTGCCGTAGACGGGGCCGTGGAGGAGTTCCTCCAGTTGAACTCGTGCGGCCAGATCAGACTCATCGGCGAGTGCCACCAATTGGTCGGTCTCGAGACGGATCGCCTCAACCCGTTGGGCCAGATCCTCGTTGGAGTGGGCGAGCCCGACGGCTGTGGCGACATTGGCTCCGGCGATCGCCGAGCCGACCGGCAGAAGGATGAGCAGCGAGAGCATCTCGGAGATCGGCAGCCAACCGGGGGTGAGCGCGATGACTGCCGACCCTGCAGCACCGGGTATCAGGAAGGCGAGCAGAGTTACTGGCAGTGAGGGTCGGCCGAACCGTATCCGCGTGAAGCGCAGCGCCACCAGAGACAGAGCGAGAAGCAGCACCATCACCGCGATGGCAAGGATGGTTCGCAGCGCGAAGCCGAACCCCTGAAATCGCAGCGTGTCAGGTACGACCAGCGGCAGCATGGCGACCCCAGCGAGCGCTGCCGCGAGCAAGGGGCGGTCCGGGGGAAAGTCGAGAGCCGCCGAAATCGGCGCCCGCTGAATGTGGGCGACCGGGGCCGGTTGCTCGGGCCCGCGGGCAGCGACCAGGCGGGAGGTGTCGTACGCGACGCTGCTCACCCTCGTGGCCATGGCCGCGACCGAGCTGGGAGTCAGCCGGGGAGCGATCGTGGTGAGACTCCTGTGCAACTCCGAGATCACGGGCCCGATCGTGGACTGCACGGTCGCGACGAGGTGCTCCCGTCGCTCGCGAGCCGACTGGTCGACCCGAGCGCGTTCTGTTGCCCGCAGCAGCCGCACGGCGGTGAGTTCGCCCAGTAGATTGCGGCGGTGGTCAAGTTGGGCGAGCGTGTACGTGAATAGGGGACTCCACACCAGGCTGATCGCCACCCAGACCAGAACGCGGTAGCCGACGTCGGCCTCCGTGTGAAGCACCCAGGCATGCCAGGCGCTCCAAACGAGTCCGCGCACGACGCCGACACCGGCCCACAGGGCGAAGACCAAGCCGATGGGGATGACACGCCAGCGTCGCCGCAGCGCCCAGACGACAGCAAAGACCAGCACTCCGGCAGCGAGGTGTTCCAGAACGGCGAGAACGAGTGCCGCGCCCCAGCCGGAGGCACCGATCGTTGTCTCCTGAAGAACCACAAGGAGGGTGGTCGGCACGAACAGGATGAGCCAGCCTGGGACGTTCCCGGCCCACGGGCCGCCCATGGCCTCGCGAACGCTCAGCACGTGCACCTCACCACCTTAGCCAGCGATCACCAGGTCTGCCCGAGATGGGGCGGGCCGCTTCATCTCCAACCCGAATGGAGAAGAAGCGGCCCGGAGAGTGCACCAACCCGTTCGCTGATCCCCCGATCCCGCGTTCCGTCTGCGGTTGCGATGGGCGATGCTGCTTACCCGTGATCATTCTCCGAGGCCCGAATGGCCGGGGCAACCGGCCGGTCGTGGGGGTATTCGCATTGCGAACATCGCCCGAACCTCTCCGCAGGTCACGCGATGTCACCCAGGCATCCCCAGATCCTTCCCCCGCCTCGGGCGATCTGTGTCGTGGTGCTCAGACTGGTGCAACGGCCCCCGGTGCAGCGTCCCGGCACAGGGCTCACCGGGGACCGTCCACTACCGAAGGAGACACACATGACTGACACCATCACCCTCACCGGACTCGTCGCCACAGACCCGCGCCATGTCGTCACGAGCGAGGGGCTCGCGATCACCAGCTTCCGTCTCGCGTCGACGCAGCGACGATTCGATCGCAGTCAGGAGAAGTGGATCGACGGCGACACCAACTGGTACACGATCACGACATTCCGCCAACTCGCGATGAACAGCGCGGGCTCGGTCAAGAAGGGCGAGCGGGTTGTCGTGACCGGCCGGCTTCGCATCCGCGAGTGGCAGAGCGGGGAGCGCACGGGACTCAACGTCGATGTCGAGGCGGATGCCCTGGGGCACGACCTGGCGTGGGGTACCTCCACGTTCAACCGCAGCATCAGCGCGACCACGGTTTCCGCCGATTCAGGCTCGGCTGCCGCCGATGGACCGACTGCGCATGAGCCGTCCGCCGATGCCGAGGAGACGTCGGCGCAGTCCGACGAGTCGCGTCCCCTGGCCGCGCTGCCATTCTGACCGGTTCTGCAGGTTGCTGACCCTAGAATCACTGTGCGGATCGCACCGGCGGGCCGCGGAAGGACGCACCGATGCCACTGCGGTACACCCGTCACCTCGCGGCAGTCGCGGGTGTTGTGGCGCTCGGCGCGGTGCTCGCGGGATGCGGCGGCGCACCCATGCCGACACCGACCGCGAGTACGTCACGCAGCGCGACCCCCTCGCCAAGTCCCACCGCCAAGGCTCCCGTGTTCCACCCGGACGGCTCGGCGGCGGCAAACCAGCAGTACTTCGACTATGTCAATCGCGCACTGAACGCGTCATCCGGTCTGTCCGACGGCCGCACAATCGTGGATAACCTCGTGGCCGCTGGCTTCACCAAGGCCGACATGGAGGTCACCGCCGACACGACGGCGCTCGACCTCACAGTCGACTCGATTCAGGTGGCCGTGCGCATCAAGGGTGAGTGCCTCATCGGGGGATTCTCGTACGTGGGCTACCAGGGCATCGTTGCGCCACTTCTCGGCAGCGGCACGTGCCTCGTGGGAGCGACCCGCCCGATCGACTGGTAGGCCTCCGGCGCTCCCTACAATGGAGCAATGGCCGAATTCATTTACACCATGGTGCGCGCCCGCAAAGCGGTCGGCGACAAGCTCATCCTCGACGACGTGACCATGTCGTTCTACCCGGGGGCGAAGATCGGTGTGGTGGGCCCCAACGGAGCGGGCAAGTCCACGATTCTCAAGATCATGGCTGGCCTCGACACTCCATCCAACGGTGAGGCCCGGCTGAGCCCCGGCTACAGCGTGGGCATCCTCATGCAGGAACCCGAGCTCGACGAATCGAAGACAGTTCTCGAGAACGTTCAGGAGGGCGTCGCCGAGATCAAGGCCAAGGTTGACCGGCACGCGGCGATCGGGCTCGAGATGGCGGAGCCCGACGCCGACTTCGATGCCCTGCTCGCCGAGATGGGCACACTCCAGGAGGAGATCGACGCTGCGGACGCCTGGGATCTCGACTCCCAGCTCGAGCAAGCCATGGATGCCCTGCGCACTCCGCCCGGTGACGCCACCGTCGCCAACCTCTCCGGTGGTGAGAAGCGCCGTGTCGCCCTGACCAAGCTGCTGCTGCAGAAGCCCGACCTGCTGCTGCTCGACGAGCCCACCAACCACCTCGACGCGGAGAGCGTTCTCTGGCTCGAGCAGCACCTAGCGAAGTACCACGGTGCTGTGCTCGCCGTGACTCACGACCGGTACTTTCTCGACCACGTCGCCGAGTGGATCGCCGAGGTCGACCGCGGCCACCTCTATCCCTACGAGGGCAACTACTCGACCTATCTGCAGAAGAAGGGCGAGCGCCTCGAGGTGCAGGGCAAGAAAGACGCGAAGCTCGCCAAGCGCCTCGCCTCCGAGCTCGAGTGGGTGCGCAGCAACGCGAAGGGCCGCCAGGTCAAGTCCAAGGCACGCCTCGCCCGCTACGAGGAGATGGTCAACGAGGCCGAGAAGACCCGCAAGCTCGATTTCGAGGAGCTGGTCATCCCGGTCGGACCGCGCCTCGGCTCGCAGGTCATCGACGCGAAGAACCTGAAGAAGGGCTTCGGCGAGCGCGTGCTCATCGACAACCTCACCTTCACGCTGCCCCGCAACGGCATCGTCGGCGTCATCGGCCCGAACGGTGTCGGGAAGACGACCCTGTTCAAGACGATCACCGGACTCGAGCCGCTCGACTCGGGCGACCTCAAGATCGGCGAGACCGTCGACATCTCGTACGTCGATCAGAACCGCGGCGGCATCGACCCGAACAAGACTCTGTGGGAGGTGGTGTCGGACGGCCAGGACTTCATCCAGGTCGGCAAGACCGAGATCCCGTCGCGCGGCTATGTCAGCCAGTTCGGTTTCAAGGGACCCGACCAGCAGAAGAAGGCGGGCGTGCTCTCCGGCGGTGAGCGCAACCGCCTCAACCTCGCCCTCACGCTCAAGCAGGGCGGCAACCTGCTGTTGCTGGATGAGCCGACCAACGACCTGGACGTCGAGACCCTCGGCAGCCTCGAGAACGCCCTGCTCGAGTTCCCCGGTTGTGCGGTGGTCATCACCCACGACCGGTGGTTCCTCGACCGGATCGCCACGCACATCCTCGCGTACGAGGGCACTGAGGATGACCCGGCCAACTGGTACTGGTTCGAGGGCAACTTCGAGGCCTACGAGGAGAACAAGATCGAGCGCCTCGGCCCGGATGCCGTAAAGCCGCACCGCAGCGCCTACCGCAAGCTCACCAGGGACTAGGCCGGTCGAGTAGCGCGAAGCGCGTATCGAGACCCCTGACGACCATGACCAGACTGCACGTCGCCATCCCGCTGCGGTGGAGCGATTTCGACGCGTACGCCCACGTGAACAACGCCGAGATGCTGCGCCTGCTCGAGGAGGCGCGCATCCAGGCCTTCTGGCGTCCCGACGAGGGAAGCGACGGCGGCGCTGTGACGGCGGTTCTCGATGCCCGTCCCGGTGCCGAGACGATCAGCCTCATCGCGCGGCAGGAGATCGAGTACCTCGCTCCGATCCCGTACATGCGCGCCCCGATCGACATCGAGATGTGGATCGGCCGTATCGGTGGTGCGAGCCTGGAGATCTGCTACGAGCTGTTCTCGCCCGTGGGAGTGACGCCACGAGTGCTATTCACGCGCGCGGCAACCACTCTGGTGATGGTGACTGCTGCCACGGGTAAGCCTCAACGAATCGGGGATGAACTTCGCGCCCTGTGGGAGCCCTACGTGGAGCCACCCGTGCAGTTCACCAAGCGCGGTTAGGCGCTCGGCACCCGAACCATGCCTTCCTGCGCGACACTGGCCAGCAGCACTCCGTCGCGCCGATAGATCCGGCCCAGCGAGAGCCCTCGCCCGCCGATGGCATTCGGGGACTCCTGCACGTAGAGCAACCATTCGTCGACGCGTCTCGGCCGATGCCACCACATCGCGTGGTCGAGACTCGCCGCCTTGAGACCGGGATCAGCCCAGGCGATCCCGTGGCGACGGAGGATCGGTTCAAGGATCGAGTAATCGCTGGCGTAGGCGAGCGCAGCACGGTGCAGGTTGTCGTCGTCGGGCAGTGTGCCGACGGCCTTCAGCCACACGGCCTGGTGGGCAACCCTGTCGCCCTCGACAGAGAGGTAGACCGGTGAGGGCACGTGCCGCATGTCGAAGGGGCGTTCGGTGGCCCAGAAGCGAGCAACGGCGTGGTCGATCTCGCCCAGGTGCTCGGCCGCGCTCGGAAGACTCTCGGGTTCCGGGATGCCCGTGGGCATGTCGACTTGATGCTCCAGCCCGTCGTCCTCATCCTGGAACGAGGCGATCATGGAGAGGATCGGCAAGCCATTCTGATACGCCTGAGTACGGCGGGTGGAGAACGAGCGTCCGTCGTGGATCCGGTCCACGGAGAAGGTGATGGGCAGATCCACCTGCCCAGGGCGCAGGAAGTACGCGTGCATCGAGTGGACGACGCGCCCGTCAGGGCTCGTGCGCTGTGCCGCCACCAGCGACTGCGCGAGCACCTGCCCGCCGAACACCCGGCCGTGGGGCTGCCAGAGGCTCGGTCCGGTGAAGATGTCCTCACTGGTGCGGGCACCGGTGTCGGTGAGGTCGAGCGCTGCGAGGAAGCCGGACAGGGGGTCGCTCATGCCCTGTAGTTTAGGAGACTGTGACTGGCACCTTCACCCTCGTGGACTCTCTCGCCCTGGGCGACCTCCATGTCTTCCTCGGCCGGGCGCTGCGCGTCGACGATGGTTCGGTGCGTCTGATCGGCGGCTCGGGTGTTCTGGCGGTCTACGTCTCGGTGCTTCATCCGATAGGGCTCCTCGACGAGAGTCCCACTGTGCTCGGCCTGCGGACCTTTGCCCTGACGAGCCAGGAAGACTTCGACGTCGTCGTGCCGGTGCGATCACTTCTGATGCGCGTCGAGGGACTGCTGGAGTCTGCGGCGGCGGCCGATCCCACTGAGGGAATCGTCGTGACGATCCCCATGACGGTCAACACGGTGACTTGGGCGGCGATCTCTCCACCCCGTGGGGGATGGAACCCGCTTCCTGGGGCCGAGTGGAATGTGCTCGACCGAGTTGCTCGTGCGGGCATCGAGGAGGTCGCCAGAGCGATCCCGGATGGCACGGGTGAGCAGATCGTTCATCGCGTGCGCACGGAGATCTGGGGGCGCCCCATCGACAACCTCGACTTCGTGCCGGCGGGTGCGGCATTCGCTGCTCTGGCACTCGGATTCCTCGCCGAGGGTGAGGCAATCTCCATCTACGAGTCGGGCCCGTGGACTCGCCTGACCACCAAGCGCGGTCACGTGCTGGTGAAGCGTCGGGCGTGGTCCTTGGCTCGCTAGCAGCAGCTCGCTAGTCTCGTCTGATCTCCACCACCGGGATCACCCGGTCGGTGTTCGCTTGGTACTGCGCGAAGCCAGGGTTGCGGCTGGAGAAGCTGGCGAACAGTTCGTCCCGACGCTCACCCGCCACGGGAACTGCAGTACCCGCGAACGTGTCGATCCCGTGCTCGGTCGCCAATTCGACGCTCACCTGCGGATTCGCGACGAGGTTGTGGAACCACGCCGGATGCGTCGGGGCGCCGGCCTTCGACGCGATCACGTAGAGCCCACCAGCCTCCTCGAAGTAGACCATGGGCGACACGCGGGCCAGCCCACTCTTCGCTCCCGTCGTGGTGAGCAGCAGGAGGTGCGCGCCCTCGAAGGGACCACCGACCTTGCCGTCGTTCGAGCGGAATTCCGCGATGATCTTGTCGTTCCAGTCGGACACTCGCGCCAGCCTTAGTTGTAGAGAGTCGAGTAGGTCGAGAGCTGCTGCATCATGTTCACCATGAGCATGCTCGCCCAGACCGTGGAGATGACGAACGAGAGCACGATCATGCCGATTGTGGCCCACAGCACCGCCGAGCCGTGCCCGGTGCGGCGCTTGGTGACCACTGCCCTGCCGATTGCGTAGACCGGGTTGAGGAAGCTCCATGCCCAGTGGAATGGGCGAGGCACCCCCGCGGCCTGGAGCGTACGCCAGTCGCGGTAGGCCGACAGCACCACACCGGCGAACGCGATCCACCCGCCGACCACCAGGAGCACGTAGCCGGGGGAGGTGAAGATCTGCAACTCGGCACGCATCACGCCGGATGGGTCGCTGGGATCCAGGTTCGAGAACATGCCACTGAAGTCGATCAGGAACAGGAACGGCAGCGTGATGTAGGGCAGGAAGACGACGAGCCAGATCCACACGTTGTACACCTTCGTGCCCTCGGGCGCCTTCAGCTGGGCCACCGGAACGCCCGTCGCCGGGTCGTAGTAGTGCTCGGTCCATTGGGTGCCATCCCACCACCGGCTGCGCGCCGAACCGGCAGGGTCGGGATACCAGCCTGCAGCCACAGAGGGCGTTGACGAATTCGACATGGGAACTCCTTCGCTCGGGGCAATCCTAGGAGCGGTCGTCACCCGAGCTGCGCCACGGCGCGACCCGCGGCCCTACCCGAGAAGAGGCATCCGCCCAGGAAGGTTCCCTCGAGCGAGCGATAGCCGTGCATTCCACCGCCCCCGAAGCCGCTGGCCTCGCCTGCCGCGTAGAGACCGGGAATCGGTGCGCCCGCGCCATCCAGGGCCTGACCCGACAGATCGGTCTCGATGCCGCCGAGGCTCTTGCGGGTGAGAATGTGCAGCTTGACGGCGATCAGCGGACCGGCCTTCGGATCGAGGATTCGGTGCGGCTTCGCCACGCGGATCAGCCGATCGCCCCGGTAATGGCGGGCCTGCCTGATGGCGTTGATCTGAGCATCCTTGCTGAAGGAGTTGGTCAGCTCGCGGTCGCGCGCTTCGATCTCCAGCCTCACTCGATCCCGATCGATCGTCACCGTCGGGGACTTCGCCTGCATGCCGTCAAGGATCTCATCGAGCGTGGTGCCGACGATGAAGTCCTCGCCCTTGCTCTTGAACGCCTCGACCGGCCCGGTCGCACCCTTGCCGAGGCGCTGCCTCAGCAGCTCGCGCACACTCTTGCCCGTCAGGTCTGGATTCTGCTCGCTGCCGGAGAGGGCGAACTCCTTCTCGATGATCGCCTGGGTGGTGACGAACCAGGAGTAGTCGTATCCGGTGGCGACGATGTGCTCGAGCGTGCCCAGCGTGTCGAAGCCGGGGAAGAGAGGAACGGGCAGGCGGCGGCCCGTCGCATCCAGCCACACACTCGACGGCCCGGGCAGGATACGGATGCCGTGGTGCGCCCAGACCGGGGCGTAGTTGGTGATTCCCTCGACGTAGTGCCACATTCGGTCGCCGTTGATGAGGTTCGCGCCGGCCCGCTCGCTGATGCCGAGCATGCGACCGTCGACGTGGGCTGGGACGCCGCTGAGAAGGTGCTCCGGCGCTGCTCCCATGCGCTTCGGCCAGCGTTCGCGCACGAGGTCGTGGTTGCCGCCGATTCCGCCACTGGTGACGATGGTCGCTTCGGCGCGAGCCAAGAACTCGCCGGTGACATTGCGGTTGCTGGGTGCCCCACGCTCGGCCGCATCGGGCGCGAGGATCGAGCCGCGTGCGCCCACCACGGCTCCGTGCTCGACGATCAACTCGTCGACGCGGTGCCGGAACTTGAGCGTCACCAGTCCCGAGTCGACGCCGGCGCGCACCGCCCTGACGAACGGATCGAGAATGCCCGGCCCGGTGCCCCAGGTGATGTGGAATCTCGGAACCGAGTTGCCGTGTTCCGTCGCCGTGTAGCCTCCGCGCTCCGCCCAGCCGACCACCGGGAAGAAGCTCACGCCCCGCTCACGAAGCCAGGAACGCTTCTCTCCCGCCGCGAATTCGAGGTACGCCTCTGCCCACTGGCGGGGTCGCTCATCCTCAGCCCGATCGAAGCCCGCACTGCCGAACCAGTCCTGGCGCGCGAGTTCGTAGCTGTCGCGGATGCCCATCCGACGCTGCTCGGGGGAGTCGACGAGGAACAGCCCACCGAACGACCACCAGGCCTGGCCGCCGAAGCTCGCCTCCGGCTCCTGCTCCAGCAGGGTGATAGTCTTGCCCGCCGCGACCAGCTCCGCTGCGGCGACGAGCCCCGCCAGCCCCGCTCCGATGACTATGGCGTCGGAATCTGACATCTGGGCACTCCTTCGTGGCCGGCGTGGATGCTCTAGCTTAGGCACGTGAGGCACACAGTCGAGGTTGCGCAGGGTCGCTCCCTGCGTCGGGACATCCCCCGGATGACCCATGCCGAGTACGTGCGCGGACGACGCGATCCGGTCACGATTGTGGAGGCGCAGAACGCGTCGCGCGTGCAGGCCCTGGTGCCGCTGCGTCACGAGCGGATGACGGCATCCCCGTTCGCCTTCTTTCGGGCTACGGCGGGCATCATGGCGGCCGATCTTGCCCGCGGCGCGACCACGGGCATTCAGGTGGTCAGCTGTGGCGACGCGCACATCTCCAACTTCGGGTTCTACGCGTCACCTCAGCGCACGCTGGTCTTCGACCTCAACGACTTCGACGAGGCCGCCTGGGGTCCCTGGGAGTGGGACGTCAAGCGACTCGTCACGAGCGTCATCATCGGCGCGAGGGACGCGGGATTCAGCGAGGACCAGGCTCACCTCTCCGCGGTCGCCGCTCTCGACGGCTATCGCCGCGGGCTGGTCGACCTGCTGGCCATGTCCGCGCTCGACCGGTACTTCTACGGTCTCGACTTCGATCGCATCCGGGCGAATCTGGACTCAGGCGGCCGCGATGTACTCGATCGTGCGGCTCGACGCGCCCGCCGGCGACGCTCGGACACCGTCGCCGCTCGATTCACCCACGAGCAGGCGGATGGCACGCCACGATTCATCGACGACCCTCCGGTGCTGACCCGGCTCGACATCGCTGACCGCGACCGCCTTGAGCAGTTGTTCGCGGACTATCGCGCCACCACACGCTCAGACATATCGCTGCTGCTGTCGCAGTACACCCTTGCGGATGCCGCGACCCGCGTCGTTGGCGTCGGCAGCGTCGGCACCCGCTGCTCGATCCTGCTGCTCACCGGGCCGCGGGGCGCCTCCCTGGTGCTGCAGATCAAGGAGGCGCAGCCCTCGGTGATCTACACGTGGGGTGGCGTCGCCGAGGCCGCCGCGGTGCATCAGGGGGAGCGGGTCGTCACCCACCAGCGAATCCTTCAGGCAGTGTCGGACCCGTTCCTCGGCCACCTCGACTTCGATGGGCGTGACTACTACGTGCGCCAGTTCCGCGACATGAAGGGGTCGATCGAGATAGACGAGCTCACCCCCGACCAGTTCAGTACCTACGTCGCGGGGTGCGGTCGCGTTCTGGCCCGCGGTCACGTGCAGAGCCCCGATGCGCCGGCGATTCAGGGCTATGTAGGCCGGTCGCGCCGATTCGATCGCGCCATCGTCGATTGGTCGTTCGCCTACGCCGAGCAGTCGCTGGCCGACTTCGAGCGGGTGCGTGCCCAGGCACTAGCTTAGGAAGGCCGCAGCCGAAGGGAAGACGAATGACCGACTCCACACCTCCCACCCGCCCTCCGCGCTGGCGGCGGGCGACCGGGTTGACTCTCATCGTGCTCGGCGCGCTCCTCGCACCCGTTGCTCTGGTGAGCAACTGGGCCGTCGTCGAGCTGACCGACACGGATGCGTTCGTCGACACCTTCGCGCCACTTGCGCAGGATCCCGAGGTGCAGGGCCTGATCTCAACTACCGTCACGGACGCCATCAACGACCAGGTGGACATCCCCGCGCTCACAGGCCCGGTATTCGAGGGGCTGGGCCTCAGCCTCGGACCGGTGGCATCCGCTGGGGTCGGCGCCCTCGAGGACGTGGTCACAGCAGCGATCCATCAGCTCGTCGGCTCCACAGTCGAACGCTTCGTTGCATCGGATGCGTTCGCCACGGTCTGGGAGAAGGCCCTGCGGGTCTCGCACTCGCAGGTCATCGCCGCCCTCCAGAACGACGGCACGGTGCTCACCTTCGACCAGGGCACGGTGGGCATCCAGGTGGGACCGATCGTGGAGGCCGCCAAGTCCGCGCTCGTCGAGCAGGGACTCGGCTTTGCCGCGCGCATCCCGGAGGTCGACCGCACGATCGTCATCGTGAAGTCGGATGCCTTGGCCCAGGCGCAGGTGGCCTACGCGTGGGCCGTGGGCATCGCGGGCTGGCTGCCCTGGGTCGCTCTGCTGCTGCTCGTCGCGGGCATCCTGATTGCGGGCGGCTCGACATTCAGCATGGTGTTCACCGCCGCGGGGGTGACCGTGACCATGGTGCTCCTCCTCGTGGGTCTCGCTGTTGGCCGTGCGGTCGTCATCAAGGAGTTCGTCGCGGCCGACCTGCCCAGGGGCGTTGCGGTGCGGGTGTTCGAGCAGGTGCTCGGTCGCATGTACGCGACTGCGATCACCGTGATCGTCATCGCGCTGCTGCTCGCGATCGGCACGTGGCTGTTCCGGCGGTTCGAGGTTGCACGGCGGCTGCGTGAGCGGTTCCGGCCCGCGACCAGCGACTAGCGCCCGAGGATCGCGGCGGCGTTGTCGTCGATCCACGCCATCAGCGGCAGCAGTCGCGCCGAGAGTTCGCGGCCACGCTCGGTGAGGCTGTAGTCGACACGCGGCGGGATCGTGGGTTGAGCCACGCGGAGAACGAAGCCGTCGGCCTCGAGCACGCGCAGGGTTTGGGCGAGCATCTTCTCGCTGATGCCCTCCACGACCCGACGCAGCTCACCCCAGCGCAGGCTCTCCTCGCTCAACGCGATGATCACGAGCACGCCCCACTTGCTCGTCACGTGGTCGAGCACCGTGCGGGTGGGACACGCAGCAGGCAGGACCCCGTCGGTGAAGCCGGGCCCGCGCAGGGTGGTTACGCTCATGCAACTAACTTACCAGAAGGTGGGTACTGCCTGTCGGGAAGCAATACTGGATCGACGAGGTTGGCAGTACTGATCACAGAAAGGATCACCACATGACAATCGTCGTCACCGGCGCGACCGGACACCTCGGCCATCTCATCGTCGAATCCCTCCTCTCACGCGGAGTCCCCGCAGACCAGCTCGTTGCGGTCGGCAGGAACCTTGACAAGGTGGCCGACCTGGCCGAGCGCGGCGTCTCAGTCGCGGCAATCGACTACGAGGATGCGGCGTCCCTCGACTCGGCATTCGCGGGGGCGGACACCCTCGTGCTGGTGTCGTCGAGCGAGGTGGGCAAGCGGGCCACTCAGCACGCGGCAGCCATCGACGCCGCCGGCCGCGCTGGCGTCGGTCGGGTGATCTACACGAGTGCCCGGGCAGCGCGCACGTCGGCCCTGATCCTCGCGCCCGAGCACAAGGCCACGGAGGAGTACCTGGAGAAGTCAGGCCTGGCGCACACGGTACTGCGCAACGGCTGGTACCACGAGAACTATGTGGGCAGCGCGGCGCAGGCCGCGGCATCCGGGACACTCGCTTCAAGTGCGGGTGAGGGCACCGTCGCCAGCGCCTCCCGCGCCGACTACGCGGAGGCGGCGGCGGTCGTCGCGACCACCGACGGCCACGAGGGCGCCGTCTACGAGCTCTCCGGCGACACCGCCTGGAGTTTCGCCGAGCTCGCGGCGACGATCTCATCGATTGCAGGCACGCCGGTGTCGTACGCCGTACTCAGCCCGGAGGAGCACCACGCGGCTCTCACCGGCGCAGGCCTCGACGAGGGAACGGCCGGCTTCGTGGTCGCCCTCGACGGAAACATCCGCGACGGACTGCTCGGAAGCACGAGCGGCGACCTCTCACGACTCATCGGTCGACCCACTACCCCGATCGAGACGACCCTCGCGGGCGCGCTGAAGGCCTAGCGCTCAGTCGTCGAGGGTATTGACCATCGCCTGCGCGGCGCGATCCAGGTAGGCCCACAGGGTCGCGTCGTGCAGCGGTGACAGCTCAAGCGTGTCGACCGCGGCACGCATGTGCTTCAGCCATCGATCGCGCGCGTCGGGGTTGACCTTGAAGGGCGCGTGGCGCATGCGGAGCCGTGGATGTCCCCGCTCCTCGCTGTACGTCGTCGGCCCGCCCCAGTACTGCTCCAGGAATCCCGTCAGACGGTGAATCGCGCCCTCGAGATCGGGCTGCTCCGGATACATCGGCAGCAGCACCTCGTCGGTGCGGATGCCATCGTAGAAAGCGCGCACGAGCTTCTCGAACGTGGGTCGCCCGCCCACCTGCTCCCAGAAGTTGCCGTGCACCGACTCACCGCCTTGGCTCAGGCGTAGCGTCACCGGGTTGGGCTCGTGCGCGCCGCTCATGCGTCGTCCTTGTCTGAGGAAGTCTGGGTGGGCACCGGCTTGGTCGCGGGCTTCTTCTGGTTGGGTCGGTTCTGCAACGCCGGATCGATCAACGGCTTCGGCTTGGGACGTTGCGCCTTCGTGCTGCGAAGGCCCGCCGCGCCCGCGAATCCGGAGAGCATGACCGAGTTCAGTGAGGGCAGCTTCACGCCCATGTCGTCGAGCGCCTTCTTGAGTCGGTAGCGCAGTTCGCGCGCGACGTCATCCTTCGCGGTCGACCGGGTCTTCACGACCACGCGCACGACGATCGCCTCGGCTGAGATCGACTCGATGCCCCACAGCGACGGCTTCTCGATGATGCGGTAGCGCCAGTTCTTGTCTTCGGACAGTTCGACGGCGACCTCGAGGATCCGATCCTGGATCGCGTCGACATCGGAGTCGTACGGCACGGCGAGGTCGATGATCACCCGGGCCCAGCCGTGGGACATGTTGCCGAGTCGCAGGATCTCCCCGTTGCGCACGAACCACAGGGTGCCGTTGACGTCGCGCACCTGAGTGATGCGGATGCCGACATCCTCGACGACACCGGTGGCCGGGCCGAGGTCGACAACGTCACCAATGCCCAACTGGTCTTCGCCGACCATGAAGATGCCGTTGAGCACGTCCTTCACGATGTTCTGCGCACCGAAACCGAGACCGGCACCGACAGCGGCCGTGATGAGGGCGAACGCGCCTGTCGCGTTGGGGATCGTCACGTAGAAGATCAGCAATATCGCGACGAGCACGATGAGACCGGTCGTCGCGTTGCCCAGCACGCTACCGAGTGATCGGGTGCGCTGCACGACCCGCACCGCGGCAAGCGGCGAGGCGGCGAGTTCGCGGGTGTCGTCGACGTTGTGCTTCTTCTTCACCCCGCTCACCACACGGTTGACCACTCGGCGGATGACACGCAGCAGCACCCAGCGCAGCACGATCGCACCGACGATGATCGCCACGACGGTCAGCGGAACATGCCAGAACCCGATGAAGGTTCCGGCCTGCGTCCAGAAGTCCGTCCAGTCCACCGGATGCCCCTACGCGCGATCCCGAGCCTGCGCCTTGAGGGCGCGCTCGACGCCGGCGAGGTTCTCCACCACGAGGCGGCGCAGTGCCGGAACGTCGGGGTTCGCCGCAAGCCAGGCGTTCGTGGCATCCACGAGCTCCTGACTGGCCAACGGTGCCGGGTACAGACCCAGCACGACGTACTCCGCGATCTTGTAGCTGCGCGAGGTCCAGATGTCGTTCAACATGGCGAAGTACGGCTCGATGAGACCCGAGAGGCTCGACGGGTCGTTCGTGTGCTGGTAGCCCACCGTGACGTTACGCACGATCACGTTGGGAAGGTCGTCCTTGCTCACGAGCGAGTCGAAGGCCGCGCGCTTGGCCTCGGCCGTCGGCAACGTCGCGTGCGCTCGCGCTGCCGCCTGCTGGCCGTTGGAGGTGTTGTCCTTCTCCAGCGCCGCATCGATCACGACCGCGTCGGTCGCCCCGTTGAGGGCGAGACCCTCCAGCAGCTCCCAGCGCAGGTCCGTGTCGATCTCGAGCCCGTCGAGCGTGATCGATCCGTCGAGCAGGCCGGTGAGAGTCGTGACGTGGGCGGGTGTCGAGGCGATGTTCGCGAAGAACTTCACGAACTGGAACTGGGTGTCGGATGCCGCATCGGCGTCCTGTGCGAGCGCCCAGAGTGCGTCACCCACCTCCGCGATCGTGGCGTCGCGCTTGGCTGGGGCGACGTAGAACCGCGCGACAGTGAGCAGCTGCGTGAGGGTGGTGCGCACAGTCGTCGACTCGGTCTCGGCGGCGATGTTGTTCAGCACGAGCTGCACGTAGTCGCTCGGGCTCGCCTCGGCGTCGCGCGTGGCATCCCACGCAGCGCCCCACACGATCGAGCGCGCGAGCGGGTTGTCGATGTCCTCGAGGTGTTCCATGGCGACGGCGAGCGAGTGCTCGTCGAGGCGGATCTTCGCGTAGGCAAGGTCTTCGTCGTTGACGAGCACGAGGTCGGGCTTGGCCTGACCAACGAGCTCGGGCACCTCGGTGCGCACGCCATCGACGTCGATCTCGACGCGGTGATCGCGCATCAGCTTGCCGCTGTGCAGGTTGTAGAGACCGATCGCGAGGCGGTGCGGGCGGATGGTCGGGTACTCGGGATCAGCCTCCTGCAGTACGGCGAATGACGTGATCGTGCCCGCGTCGTCGGTCTCGAAGACCGGACGCAGGGTGTTCACGCCTGCGGTCTCGAGCCAGAGCTTCGACCAGCTGGTCAGCTCGCGGCCGCTGGTCTTCTCCAGCTCGGCGAGCAGGTCGCTCAGCTCGGTGTTGCCGTACTGGTGCTTCTGGAAGTATGCGGCGACACCGGCCATGAACTCCTCGAGGCCCACCCAGGCGACGAGCTGCTTGAGCACCGAGCCGCCCTTGGCGTAGGTGATGCCGTCGAAGTTGACCTGAACATCCTCGAGGTCGTTGATGGTCGCGACGACGGGGTGCGTGGAGGGCAGCTGGTCCTGGCGGTAGGCCCAGGTCTTCTCCATGGCGTTGAAGGTCGTCCATGCCTCGTGCCATTCGGTGGCCTCGGCAGTTGCGAGGGTCGACGCCCACTCGGCGAACGACTCATTGAGCCAGAGGTCGTTCCACCACTTCATGGTCACGAGGTCGCCGAACCACATGTGGGCGAGCTCGTGGAGGATGGTGACGACCCGGCGCTCCTTGATGGCGTCGGTCACCTTCGAGCGGAAGACGTAGGTCTCCGTGAACGTGATCGCGCCCGCGTTCTCCATGGCGCCCGCGTTGAACTCGGGCACGAAGAGCTGGTCGTACTTCTCGAATGGATACGGGTAGGCGAAGTGCTTCTCGTAGAACGCGAAGCCCTCGCGGGTCTTCTCGAAGATGTAGTCGGCGTCGAGGAACTCGCTCAGTGACTTTCGCGAGAAGATGCCGAGCGGGATGATGCGGCCGTCGCTCGACGTCAGCTCCGACCGCACCACGGCGTACGGCCCCGCCACCAGGGCGGTCACGTAGCTCGAGAGGATCGGGGTCGGCGCGAAGCTCCACGTGGCCACGTCACCGGCGACCTCGGGCGTCGGCGTCGGCGAGTTGCTCACTACTTCCCACCGGGCGGGGGCGGTCATCGTGAACTGGAAGGTGGCCTTGAGGTCGGGCTGCTCGAACACCGCGAAGACGCGACGGGAGTCGGGAACCTCGAACTGGGAGTACAGGTAGACCTCGCCGTCGACCGGGTCCACGAAGCGGTGGAGGCCCTCGCCGGTGTTCGTGTACTCGAAGTCGGCGACGACGACGAGCTCGTTCTCGGCCGCGAGCGCGGGCAGCGGGATGCGCACATTGTCGCCGTGCTCGATCTCGGTGCCGTTCAGGGTGACCGAGTGCACGGTGCGGGTGAGCGCGTCGATGAAGGTTGACGCTCCGGGTGTTGCGGAGAAGTGCACTCGAGTGAGCGAGCGGAACACCTCGCCACCGGTGGTGAGGTCCAACTCGATCTCGTAGGACTTCGTGCTGACGAGCGCAGCGCGCTCCTGGGCCTCGATGCGGGTGAGGTTCTCTCCTGGCACGTGCTTGCTCCCTGTTCGTTCGTTGCGCGCGGCTCGTGGCCGCATCGAACAAGCTTAGGAGACAGCCGCTGCAAGCAGGGGGTGGGGCGCGGTGAGGATCACGCGGGGACGAGGTCCGCCGTCTGCCGCGTGCTGCCCCGCACCAGGAACTCGGTGTCGTCGATGGCCTGTTCGAGGAGGATCGCGAGCCGGGCATCCGGGTCGGGGACACAGGCCAACGCGATGCCGATCGTCGAGGTATTGACCATGGCGGCGGCAGCGCGGATGCCGAAGTCGATTCGCAGGCTGCCGCGGTCGAGGAAGCGCTGAGCCCAGCGTCTGCCATCGGGAGCCTGATCGAACGCGCCCTCGGCAATCTCTCGAAGTGAGGGGGTGTCGATGGTCGTCAGCACGTTGAGCATTCCTGCCGCGATCGCCCGTTGTCGCTCGAGACTCGCGATCGGGTAGGCCGCGGCGCCCGCGCGCATGGCGATCGTCGCGGTGACCAACGGATCGTTCGACGTGAGTCCCACCACCCGCGGGATGAGGTGAACCAGCGACGACCTCGCCGAGTTGCTCGTCAGGTCGTTGACGTCGCGGGCGAGGGAGGCGAGCAGCGGATGTGTGCACGCCGGGTGATCACTCCACCGTTCCCCCGCAAGATACGACGCGAACTCCATGAAACACGCACCCTGACGAGGGTTGCGGTGTCGACCCGCCGACAGGATCGGCATGACTGAAGGAAACGAGTTCATGGTGCCCTCCTCACATCAGGTGTCTGTGCAAGTCTGCTCCTGACCCGCGACAAAGACCAGACTCTGAGGGGCGTCAGGGGCCGGGTGTACCGTGGCCGCATGAACCAGCAGGAACTCTTCCTCCTCGCGGATGCCACGCTCCGTTCGGTCATCGACCAGCTCACTCCCGAGCAGCTCGCGCTGCCCGCCCCTACCGCCTGGAGTCGCACCGAGAACCCGACCCTGCGCGACATCCTCGCCTCGCACGCCAAGGACGAGGCGTGGGTGCCCGACGTCGTCGCGGGTCGCACCATTGAGGAGGTCGGCGACCGCTGGGAAGGTGACCTGCTGGGTGACGACCCGATCGGCAGCTATGACCGACTGAACGACGCGGCCACTGCCGCGCTCGCTCACCCGCTCCACCTGGAGCGCGTGGTTCACCTCAGCTATGGCGACTTCCCGATGTCGACCTACTTCGAGCACACGACCTTCTACCGCACGTTCCAGGCGTGGGACATCGCGAAGCTCGCGGGCCTCGATGACACCCTCCCGCCCGAACTCGTCGACGGGGTGTGGGAGCTCGTGGAGGTGCAGGTCGAGGGGTTGCGGGCGATCCACGTGTTCGGACCCGAGATTCCGGTCCCGGCCGGCGCCGATGCCCAGACCCGGCTGCTGTGCGTGACGGGGTTCTGGCACGAGTAGGCGCTCCTAAACTGGTCAGCATGCGCATCCATATCGCGACCGACCACGCCGGCCTCGAGTTCAGTGAGGACCTCCAGTCGCACCTGCGGGCTGCCGGTCACGAGGTCATCGACCACGGACCGACGAGCTACGACCCGCTCGACGACTACCCGAGCTTCTGCATCAACGCGGCTATCGGCGTCGTGACCGACCAGGCCGCGGGCATCGAGTGCCTCGGCATCGTGTTCGGCGGATCGGGCAACGGTGAGCAGATCGCGGCCAACAAGGTGAAGGGTGCGCGGGCCGCGCTCGTGTGGAGCGAGGCGACCGCCCTGCTCGCCCGCCAGCACAACGACGCCAACCTCATCTCGATCGGTGCGCGCCAGCACACGGTCGAGGAGGCCAAGCACTTCATCGACGTCTTCATCGCTGAACCCTTCTCCGGTGAGGAGCGCCACGCGCGTCGGATCGCCCAGCTCGCCGAGTTCGAGTCCACGGGCCTGATCGCGGGTCACGAGATCGGGGTCTAGTGCCCGAGGGTCACTCCGTCCATCGGATCGCGCGCCAGTTCGCGCTGCACTTCGTGGGGCGTCGGGTCGCGGCATCCTCACCACAGGGGCGTTTCGCGGCCGGTGCCGCCCAGCTCGACGGTCACGTCATGACCGAGGCGATGGCCGTGGGCAAGCAGATGTTCCTCGAGTTCGACACCGGGCTGTGGCTGCGTGTGCACCTGGGTATCTACGGCGCGTGGGATTTCTCGGGCGACATCACAGCGGATGCCACGATCGCCTCGTCGAACGGACGCATCGGCCAGACCAACCAGCGCGGCACCGTGGTTGGTGAGCACGAGGATTCGCTCTCCAGCATCGGCGCCCCGCGCCGAACCCGACTGCGGATGGCCGAACAGGAGCGCCTCGAGACGCCCGCAGACACGTTTCCCCCGGAGCCGATCGGCGCGGTGCGCGTGCGCCTGCTGACGGATGCCACCTGCGCCGACCTGCGCGGACCCACCGCGTGCGACGTGCTCACCCCAGACGAAGTGCAAGCCGTGATCGCCAAACTCGGACCCGACCCCCTCGTCGACACGGGACGAGCCGCGGAGGACCGCTTCACTGCGACAGTACTGAAGAAACCCACGCCGATCTGCCTGCTGCTCATGGACCAGTCGGTGGTCAGCGGCATCGGCAACGTCTACCGCGCGGAGATGCTGTTCCGGGCGCGGCTGAATCCACACATCCCTGGTCGCGACCTGCCCGAGGCCACCGTGCGTGCGCTGTGGAAGGACTGGGCGAAGCTGCTGAAGATCGGCGTGAAGACCGGTCAGATGATGACGATGGATGGCCTCAGCAAGTCCGCCTACGACGGCGCCATGGCAAGCCGTGCCGACCGGCACTGGGTGTACCACCGCACCGGTCTGCCCTGCCGGGTCTGCGGCACCTCGATCCTCATGGAGGAGATCGGCGGTCGCAAGCTCTACTGGTGCCCCGTCTGTCAGGCCTGAGGTAGTTGCCGGTAGCTCTCACTCCCGCCCCCAGTCCTCGAGGAGCAACCCCGTGACCCGCGCGAACTCCCGCGTGTTGTTCGTGACCACCACAAGCCCACGTGATCGGGCTTGCCCCGCGATCAGGGCGTCGTACGCGCCGATCGGTGTGCCCGTGATCGCGAGCTCGGCACGGATGCGCCCGGCGTGTTCGGCGGCCGAGGCATCCAGCGGCATCACCTCGAGCAGGGCGAGGAACTCCTCCACCGCGCCCCGATTCTGATCCGGTCGTGAGGAGCGTTCGACCCCGTAGACGAGTTCGGCAACCGTGATCGTCGAGACGGCCATCTGGTCGGTGGCGGCTGCGAACCGCGCCCGGAGAGCCTCGGCTCGCGTGCGGAGGGCGAAGATGACGATGTTCGTATCGAGGAGATAGCGCACGCTCACAGTGTGCCGCGATCCTCCGGCAGGGGCTCGTCCCTGTCCACGAGGAAGTCCTCGGTCACCGTCGGTCCGTGAGCGAACCAGTGCTCCCACGTTCTGCCCCTGGGGCTGACGAGGCGACTGGAACCCACAACCACGACGTCCACCTCTCGTACGCTCTCGGGAAAGGCGACCTCCTTCGCCAGCCGCACGGACTGCGTGCGATTGTTCTTGAAGATCGTCGTGCGTGTCATGAGAGAAGTATATACCGGGTGTATATACGACCACGATGGCAGCATGGGAACATGCGACACACGCCCGGCTATCTGCTGACCGATCCCGAGGAGGTCAAGCGCCTCATCAGGGAGAACCCGTGGGCGACGATCGTCTCCCACACGGCCACCGGCCTGGTCGCATCCCACTACCCGGTGATTCTCGAGGAGGACGCCGAAGGCATCTCGATCGTGAGTCACGTCGGCCGCCCCGACGAGAAGCTGCACGAGCTCGGTCAGCACGAGGTGCTCGTCATCATCCAGGGTCCGCACGGCTACATCTCGCCCGGCTGGTACGACGAAGGGGACTTCGTTCCGACCTGGAACCACGTCACAGCCCACCTCTACGGCACCCCCGAGTTGCTGAGCGACGAGGAGAACTTCGAGGTTCTGGGGCGCCTCGTCGACGCCTTTGAAGACCGGATGCCCGAGCCCGTGCACCTCGACGTCGATGAGGACTCCGCCCGCCGGATCGCCCGCGGCACAGTGGGCCTGCGGCTGAGAGTCACGCGCTTCGACGCGCGCCTCAAGCTGAGCCAGAACAAGAGCCCCGAGGTGGTCGACCGCATCATCACCGAGCTTCAGGCGGGGGAGCATTACTCGAGCCCCGGACTCGCCCGCGAGATGCGTCGGGTGCACCATGATCCTTCGTAACGGTCGCCTGGGCGGCGACACCGTCGACCTGCGCCTCGTCGATGGTGTGATCGTCGAGATCGGAACGATCGACGAACCCGGGCTCGACTTCGGGGGGCGCTGGGTCATCCCGGGCCTGTGGGATCAGCACGTGCACTTCTCGCAGTGGGCGATGAGTCGCCAGCGCGTGGATGTCTCTGCCGCAACATCCGCAGCCGAGGCCGCAGCGCTCGCCGCAGCCGCCCCGCGCCCGCCCGCCGGGCTCGTGCTCGTGGGCGTCGGATACCGCGATGGACTCTGGCCGGACGAGCCGAGCTTCGAGGTGCTGGATGCCGCGATCCCCGACACCCCCGTCGTGCTCATCTCCGGCGACCTCCACTCCTGCTGGCTCAACTCCTCTGCCGCGGCCCGCTTCGGCGTGACGGGACCGCTGCTTCGTGAGGAGGACTGCTTCGCCGTCGTGGCAGCGCTCGACGACGTGCCCACCGTGGTGCTCGACGACTGGGTGGCTGACGCCGGCCGAGCGGCTGCGGCGCGCGGTGTCGTCGGCGTCGTCGACCTCGAGATGACCTGGAACACCGACAACTGGCTGCGCCGCATGGCTGCGGGCTTCGACAGCCTGCGGGTGCGCAGCGGTGTCTACCCGCAGTTTCTCGATCGAGCCATCGCCGCCGGCTACCGCACGGGTACCGAGCTCGGTCCGCTGCTGCACGTGGGCCCGTTCAAGATCATCACCGATGGGTCGCTCAACACCCGCACCGCCTACTGCGTCGACCCCTATCCGGGCATGGGCGACTACCGCGGGCTGCTCACGGTGGAGCCGGACGATCTGGTCGACTGGCTGGCGCGCGCCGAGGGGTTCACGCCGGCCGTCCACGCGATCGGCGACGCGGCCAACCACCTCGCCCTCGATGCGTTCGAGCGGCTGGGTATCGCTGGTCGCATCGAGCACGCGCAGCTGGTGTCCGACGAGGACTTCGCGAGATTCGCCGAACTGGGCGTCATCGCGAGCGTTCAACCCGAGCACGCCATGGATGACCGCGATGTCGCGGAGCGCTACTGGGCGGGGCGCACCGGGCGGGGTTACGCGCTCGCCTCGCTCCACGCTGCGGGCGCGACGCTGCTGCTCGGCTCGGACGCTCCAGTCGCACCCCTGGACCCGTGGGTGACGATCGCGGCGGCGGTCGGGCGATCGCGGGGGCGGGAGCCGTGGCATCCGGAGCAGCGCATCTCAGCGGAGGTGGCGCTCGCGGCGTCGGTGCAGACTCGGGTCGAGGTGGGCGCTGTCGCCGACCTCGCGGTCGTTGAACGTGACCCGCTGACCGCAAGCGAGGAGCAGCTGCGGGCGATGCCCGTGGCAGCGACGTTCCTCGCCGGTCGCGTGACGCATTCCACGCTCTGACGCCCACTGAGCCCTAGGCTCGCCCCATGAAGCTCACCTACCTCGGCACCGCGAGCGTGCTGCTGGAGTACTCGGGGCAGCGCCTGCTCACGGATCCGGTGTTCGACCCTGCCGGACGCACCTATTCGATGGCACCGGCCGGCGTACCCGAGCGATGGTTCGCGTCAACCCGCAGCTACGAGGTGCCGCTGACGACCGAGCAGATCGGCCACCTCGACGCCGTGCTGCTCAGTCACGATCACCACCGCGACAATCTCGACGACGCCGGCCGCGCGCTGCTGCGCTCGGCCGCGGTGGATGCCGTCATCTCGACGCCCGCCGCCGCCCGGCGACTGCGGCTCACCAAGGTCAGCGGCCTGCGCTCGGGCGACAGCACGGCGGTCGGCACGGCGACGGTGCGCGCGGTGCCAGCCCAGCACGGGCCGCGGTACGTGCCGCAGACCGGGCAGGTCACGGGGTTCGGGCTGACCGCAGTCGGCGAACCCAGCGTGTGGCTCTCGGGTGACACGGTGCTGACTGACGCGGTGCGGGAGGCCGCCCGCAGCATGCGAGGCATCGACGTCGCCGTCATCAACGCGGGCGGGGTGCGGTTCCCGTCGGCGCCGCTGGTCGGCAAGGCCCTGTTCACCTTCACGCCGGACCAATTCGTCGAGGTATGCCGCCTCGCCGACCCGCGGGTCATCATCCCGGTACACCGCTCGGGCTGGAGCCATTTTCAGCCGGAGAACGATCTCCGCCGCGCCCTCGAGGCCGCCGGTCTGCTCGAGCGCACGCGCTGGCTCGGCCTCGGGGAGTCGACCGAGATCGTGTGACACCCGGGGGTTACCCCCACCACCGATTGGTGTGGATGCCGCATGGCTGATCCGGGCGGCGGTCGCGAGGCTTGAGACAATCAAGGGAGACCGCCATGACAACAGCCACCATCACCGAAACTGCACCCCGCCCGCGCGGCTATGGATCGCTCTGGCGCGCCCTACCGCGCGAGCTGCTCTACCTGCTGATCACCTTCCCGATCGCCGTCACCGGGTTCGCGGTGAGCCTCGGACTCTTCTGGGCCGGGGTCGGAACGATCGTGACCTTCTTCATCGGCCTGATCTTCCTGGTCGGCGCCCTCTATGTCGCGCGTGGGTTCGGCACCGCCACGGTGGCGCTCGTCGAGTGGACCACCCGTCGTCCGATCCCGCGACCCGCGTGGCAGGATGCGACGGCACGCAGCGGGTTCCTGGGCTGGCTCCGGGCGGTCATCGGCAACGGGCACTACTGGCTCTACCTGCTGCACACGGCATTGCTCGACTTCATCATCTCGACCGTCACCTGGACGCTCACGATCGTCTGGCTCTCCATCGGCCTCGGCGGGGCGACGTCGTGGTTCTGGAGCATGTTCATCCCCGTGAGCGCGCAGGACTTCTACCTTTCGCGCTGGCTCTTCCCCCGCGGTCAGTTCGATGTGGTCCTCGTCGACAACCTTCTCTACCTGGGCATCGGCATCATCTTCCTCGTGACCCTTCCGCTCGTCACCCGCGGCCTCACCACCATCCACTGGCTCGTCGCCCGCGGTGTGCTGGCTGCCTTCAAGTCGGATGCCCTCCTCAAGGAGGTCGCCGACCTCACCGACTCGCGGGGTGCCGCCATCGCCGCTGAGGGTCACTCGCTGCGTCGGCTGGAGCGCGACATCCACGACGGACCGCAGCAGCGACTGGTGCGCTTGCAGATGGACCTTGCCGCCGCCGAGCGTCAGCTCGACACCGACCCCGAGAAGGCGCGCGACCTGATCGCGGAGGCGATGGAGCAGTCCAAGGAGGCGCTCGAGGAACTGCGGGCGCTGTCCCGCGGGTTCGCGCCGCCGATCCTGCTCGACCGCGGCCTGATCGCCGCGCTCGAGTCGGCAGCCGACCGGGCGGCCATCCCGACCCGGGTGGTGAGTGAACTGCCCGCCGACGGCACCCTGCCCCAGGAGATCGAACGCAACGCGTACTTCGTGGCGAGTGAGGCACTCGCCAACGCCGCCAAGCACTCCGGGGCCACCGAGCTCGACGTGCGGGTCGGGCTCGATGACGGCTGGCTGGTCGTGGCCGTCACCGACAACGGCGTCGGCGGGGCAGTGGCAACCCCCGAGCACGGCATCGCCGGACTCGAGGAGCGGCTGCGCGGCCTCGGCGGCACCCTCGAGGTCGTGAGTCCCACGGGCGGGCCGACCGTCATCACCGCACGACTGCCGGTGCCCGCCACCTAAACTGGGGCGCATGCTCAGAGTGGTGGTCGCCGACGACTCGGTGCTGCTGCGTGAAGGGCTCGTTCGGGTGCTGATCGAGGCCGGAGTCGACGTGGTGGGGGCGTTCGGCGACGCCGACTCGATGCTGGCGCAGCGTGAGGCGTTGCATCCGGATCTGATCGTGCTCGACGTGCGCATGCCCCCGACGTATCGCGACGAGGGGGTGCGCGCGGCGATCCGGGCGCGTGAGGCACAGCCCGAGGTCGGCATCCTGTTGCTGTCGCAGTACGTCGAGGTCGCCTACGCCCAGGAGCTGCTCTCGAGTGGACGCGGGGGAGTGGGGTACCTGCTCAAGGACCGCGTCGCATCCCTCGCCCAGCTTCAGGACGCCGTCGAGCGCATCGCCGCCGGAGGCACAGTGCTCGATCCGGAGGTGGTCGCGCAACTGCTCGGGCGCCGGCATGACCCGCTGGCGACCCTGACGCCGCGCGAGCACGAGGTGATGTCCCTCATGGCCGAAGGGCGCACGAATGCGGCAATCGCTCAAGCGCTCGTCATCGGCACCGGCGCGGTCGAGAAGAATGTGACATCCATCTTCCAGAAGCTGGGGTTGGATGACTCGGGCACCGACCACCGTCGTGTGCTTGCCGTGCTGGCGTGGCTGCAGCGCTGAGCGCTGCCCTAGTACTCGTACTGCTGAGTGACGGACCCGTCGCTGCCGTAGCCGTAGGCGGGCTGCATCTCGGGGCGCGGACGCTCGAGGTGGGTGGTCCAGCGCTTGCCATCCCACCAGCGCATCATCTCGGAGCCTGCGGGGTCGGGGTACCAGCCGAACGGAGCGAGATCGGCTGTGTTCTCGGTGATGGTCGACATGTCGGGTCCTGCAGTGCCCTGCCGCGGGGCTGTACGGGAGCGGCGGTTGGCCTACCGCTGGAGGCCGTCGGGTGGTGCGGTGTCCTCACTGTAGAGGACACCATCTGTCCCCCGGCAGCCCCCAACTCGGGGGGATCGTGGGAGCGCTCCCACGGCGGGACAACCGCTAACGCGGGCGGAACCCGCCCGAACGAACCGCGGCTCAGGACGCGAGCGGTCGATTGATGTCGCGGGTCGAGTACCCGAATGCGGGCTGCACCTCGGGGCGCGCGCGCTGCACGTCGGTGGTCCAGGCCGTTCCATTCCACCAGCGCAGCATGCCGGAGCCGGCTGGGTCGGGGTACCAGCCGAACGGGGGAAGTTCAGACTCGTTCATCGAAGGATCCTGCAGTGCCAGCCGCGGGCGATTGGGGGAGCGGCTCGGCCCACCGTGAGGGGCCAGTTTCGGGACGGTGTCCTCACTGTAGGGGACACCGGCTGTACCCGATACCCCCACTTGGGGGGCGTGACTGTATCGCTAGGATGGCACCGTGAACATCCTCGGCTTCCTGGTCTCGATCATCATCTTCATCGGCGGCTTCTACCTCATGGGCTCCTCGTTCTACGTGCCCGGCTTTGAGGCTGCCGTGTTCTTCCTGGGCATCATCACGAGCGCCATCGGCTTCGCGATCCCGGTGCACCTGCTCAAGCGCATCGACGGCTGACCCGTCCTCGTGGCGAGCCTCCTGAGCCGCCTCGCGCCCCTGGTCATCACCCTCAGGGGATCCAAGCGCGAGTTCAGCTCCCCGGAGCGCACCCTCGCCCGCATTGACCGCTTAGGTCGTCACCCTCGCCCCTTCGTCCCGCCTCGACTGCGAGGTGTCGACGTGTCAAGGTCGGATACGTCGGGCTGGCCTGTCTTCACGGTCGCCCCCGCCGACCCGGATGCCCGTACCGGCCGCCGCGCGATCTACCTCCACGGCGGCGTCTACTGCTACGAGATCGACCCCGTGCACTGGCGCTTCATCGCCCGGCTCGCCGTGGAGACGGGTGCCACGGTCACCGTTCCGATCATGCCCCTCGCGCCCCGCGGAACGGCCTCCGTCGTTGTGCCGGGCGTCGCCGACCTCACCGCCGCGCTCGTCGACGAGGTGGGAGCGGCGAACGTGTCGATCCTCGGCGACTCCTCGGGCGGTGGCATGGCCCTGGCCGTGGCGATGCTTCTGCGCGACCGCGGAGTCGCGCCGCTCGGCGCAACCGTGTTGATTGCGCCGTGGCTCGACATCAGCGGCACCGACCCGCGGCTGGCCGAGATCGCGCCGAGTGACCCGTGGCTCGCGGTAGCGGGAACGCACGCAGCTGGCGCCCTGTACCGGGCCGAGCTGCCCGAATCCCACCCCTACGTGAGCCCGATCCACGGGTCGCTGCAGGGGCTGGGGCCGATCGTGCTCTTCAGCGGCACGCGGGACATCCTGAACGCAGACGCCGTGCGGCTGGTGGCGTTGGCCGCGGCATCCGGTCACCCGCTGGAGTACCACGAGGGCGTCGGGATGATCCACAACTACCCGATCCTGCCGATGCCCGAGGGCGAAGCTGCACGTGCGCTGATAGTCGCGGCGATGGGTCGCTAGCGGGAATCCTCACGGCCACTTTCGCGTTCCACTCAGCGGAGGACACGAACAGTGAGCAAGATCTACGAAGAACTTGAGAACGACGACGGAACGGTCACGCGATACAAGCGCCACCTGAACGGGCGGGGGCGCATCGCCGCAACCGCAACAGTGGATGCCACGGCCTGGATCGACCCCTCGGCTTACGTCGAAGACGGCGCAACTGTGCAGCGCGCCGCACGCATCGGCGCGGGCAGCTGGGTCGAGCGCGACGCCGTGGTCGGCGCAGGAGCCATCATCGGTTCGGCCGTGAGCATCGGCGCGCAGGCGTGGGTGGGAGCGGCCGCGAAGGTCGGTAGCCACGTGCGCATTGGCGCTGGCGCGAAGCTCGAGAGCGGCGCGATCGTGGTCGGCGACTCGATCATTCCCGAGGGCGCGACTGTCGCGGGGCGCTCGGGGTACCAGCGCGCGGCGTAAGTTGGCGCCAGCGAAACGAAAAGCCCCGACCCATCCGGGCTGGGGCTTTCTCGTTCGAGGGGATGACGGGAATCCCCTACTGAGCCGCCAGCACACCGCTTCGCGGTGCGCTGGTCTGCTCAGCGGGGGCCCATTCGATTCACTCCACCATTTTCAGAATGAACAAAGGCCCCACCCATGCGGGTGAGGCCTTTCCTCATTCTGAGGGGATGACGGGAATCGAACCCGCGTAGTCAGTTTGGAAGACTGAAGCTCTACCATTGAGCTACATCCCCACGGTCGGCAAGCCGAGCGTTCGGCAGCTAGCCTAACGCATCATCCGGGCGCCCGATTGAGGTGCATACAGAGGGTGTCGCTCGCCGCTACGATTCGGTAGTCAGTACGCCCGAACCTTAGTGGGGACCCATGAACAAGCCGACCTTCTCCGAGCGCTTCCGCTACTGGTTCGACAACTGGATGTCGCGAGGAACCCTCGCGCTCATGGCCCTGCTCGGCATCGCCACCGTCGTGCTCGTGCTCGTCGTCGGCGTGATCGTGGCCATCTTCCGCCAGACGCCCGACGATGACCCGGAGCGGAGCTTCGGCGACATCCTGTGGGGCAACCTCATGCGCACGCTCGACCCCGGAACCATGGGCGGCGACAGCGGTTGGGGCTTCCGCATCTTCATGCTCATCATCACCATCGGCGGCCTCATCATCGTGGCCAGCCTCATCGGCATCATCTCGGGCGCGTTCGACTCGAAGGTCGAGGAGCTGCGCAAGGGTCGCTCGAAGGTGCTCGAGAAGGACCACACGCTCATCCTCGGCTGGAACTCGAAGGTGTTCCCCATCGTCAGCGAGATCTGCATCGCCAACGAGTCGCGCCGCAAGGCAGTGATCGTCGTGCTCGCCGACAAGGACAAGGTCGAGATGGAGGACGAGCTTCGCGCGATGGTCGGCAAGACCGGCAAGACGAAGATCATCTGCCGCACCGGTGACCCGATGAACCTCACTGACCTCGAGATCGCCAACCCCGCGAACGCGCGCAGCATCATCCTGTTGGCCGGCGACGACAGCCCCGACCCCGATGCCGACGTGATCAAGACCGCGCTCGCGCTCACCAACAACCCCCGTCGCAAGGCGGAAAAGTACCACATCGTCGGCGAACTCGAAGACGCCGCGAGCCTGGAGGCAGCCACCCTGGTGGGCCGCGACGAGGCGCACTGGGTGCTCGGCGACGACCTGATCGGTCGCATCACCGTGCAGAGCTGCCGTCAGAGCGGCCTGAGTGTTGTCTACTCCGAGCTGCTCGACTTCGACGGCGACGAGATCTACTTCACCGAGCAGCCGAGCCTCTACGGCAAGACCTACTTCGACACGCAGCTGGCCTTTGCCGACTCCACCGTGATGGGCCTCGTGAAGGCGGGCACGGTCATCCTGAACCCCGCTGCCGACACGCTCTACGAGAGCGGCGACCAGCTCATCGTCATCGCCGAGGACGACAGCGCCATCCGCCTCGCCACGCCCGGTGTTCCGGATGCCGCGGCAGTCAGCACCACGAAGGCCCTCAAGCCGAAGCCCGAACGCACCCTCGTGCTCGGGTACAACTCGGGGCTCACGCGCATGCTCGAGGAACTGAACGAGTACGTGGCTTCCGGGTCCAAGGTCACCGTGCTCGCCGATGTCGAGACGCCCGACTTCCCGAAGTTCGACAACCTGACCATCGAGTTCCGCCGCGGCGATTCGACCAACCGCGCCATCCTCGACAGCCTGAAAGTGGAGTCGTTCAACCACATCATCGTTCTCGCGTACAAGGGTCTCGACATCCAGCGGGCCGACGGCAAGACGCTCATCACGCTGCTTCAGCTGCGCGACATCGAGGACCGCGCGGGTGTCGACCTCAACATCGTCAGCGAGATGCTGGATGACCGCAACCGGGAACTTGCCGAGGTCACCAACGCCGACGACTTCATCGTCAGCGACAAGCTGATCAGCTTGATGCTCTCGCAGGTGTCGGAGAACAAGAAGCTCACCCAGGTGTTCGACGACCTGTTCTCCAGTGTCGGGTCTGAGGTGTATCTGCAGCCGGTGGAGCAGTATGTCGCACCGGGCACCGCCGTGAACTTCTACACGGTGCTCGAGGCAGCTCGCCGCCGCGGTGAGACAGCCCTCGGATACCGTGTTGCCGCCGACGCTCATAAGAGCGACAAGGGCTACGGCGTCACAGTCAACCCGGTCAAGACGGAGTCGGTCACGTTCTCAGCCGGCGACAAGATCATCGTTCTCGCAGAGGGCTAGACTTACTCGGTTGTCAATTCGCCAGGCAGGCGGGGCGTAGCTCAGCTTGGTAGAGCGCTCGGTTTGGGACCGAGAGGCCGCAGGTTCGAATCCTGTCGCCCCGACACGTACGACCACGACACACGATCCAGGAGAACCACAGCGTGAAGACCACTGTCGAGAAGCTGAGCCCCACCCGCGTCAAGCTGAACATCTCGGTCACCCCCGAAGAGTTGAAGCCGAGCATCGCGCACGCCTACGAGCACATCGGCTCGCAGGTCAACATCCCCGGCTTCCGTAAGGGCAAGATCCCGCCGCAGCTCATCGACCAGCGCGTCGGCCGCGAAGAGGTGCTGAACCACGCGGTCAGCGATGGCCTCGACAAGTTCTACCGTCAGGCCGTCACCGACGAGAAGATTCGCGTGCTCGGTCGCCCCGAGGCCGACATCACCACCTGGCCCGAGGTCAAGGACTTCAGCGGCGACCTCGAGATCAGTGTCGAGGTGGATGTGCGCCCCGAGTTCACCCTGCCGGACTACAGCAAGCTGACCCTCACGGTCGATGCCGCGGAGGTCTCCGCCGACGACGTCAAGGACGAGCTCGACAACCTGCGCAGCCGCTTCGGCACGCTTGTCACGGTGGACCGCCCGGCCAAGGCCGGCGACTTCGCCCAGCTCGACCTGGTCGCGAAGATCGGCGAAGAAGAGGTCGACTCGGCCACAAGCATCTCCTACGAGGTCGGTTCGGGTGAGCTCATCGAGGGCATCGATGAGGCCCTCGACAGCCTGAGCGCCGGCGAGTCCACGACCTTCGAGTCGACTCTGCTCGGTGGCGACCACGAGGGCGAGACCGCGCTCATCAGCGTGACCCTGCTCGCGGTCAAGGAGCGCGAGCTTCCCGAGGCCGACGACGACTTCGCCCAGATCGCCAGCCAGTTCGACACCATCAAGGAACTCAAGGCCGACATCAAGGAGCAGGTCGAGAAGTCGAAGGTCTTCGGTCAGGGCGCCCAGGCCCGCGACCAGATCGTCGACGAGCTGCTCAAGAAGGTCGAGATCCCCGTTCCGGCCAAGCTCGTCGAAGACGAGGTGCACCGTCACCTGGAGAACGAGAACCGCCTCGAGGATGATGTCCACCGCGCCGAGGTCGTCATCTCCACCGAGAAGACCTTCCGCTCGCAGATCCTTCTCGACTCCATCGTGGAGGCCGAGGAGGTCAAGGTCAGCCAGGACGAGTTGACCAGCTACCTCATTCAGGGCGCTGCCCAGTACGGCATGGAGCCGGGCGAGTTCATCCAGGTGCTCGACCAGAACGGCCAGATCCCCGGCATGATCGCCGAGGTCGCCCGCGTCAAGGCGCTCGCCGCCGTGCTCGCCAAGGCGAAGGTCGTCGACTCGAAGGGCAAGGCGGTGGATGTCTCGGCCTTCACCGCAGCCGTCACCGGCCCCGCGGGCGGCGACTTCGTCGAGGCCTCAGTGGGCTCGGGAGACAGCGACTCCCACGACAGCCACGGTGCCACCGGGCGCGACAAGCACGGCCGCAAGGCCGGCCACGAGCACTACGGTCACGACCACAAGTAGGACTTGACGGCAGAACGGCCCCGGGAGCGATCTCCTGGGGCCGTTGTCGTTTAGCGGGTCAGGATGCCGCGCGAAGGTCGCGTGCGGCGGCCGCGGTCGCGCAGTCGTGGGCCTGCTCCCACGCGAACGCGAGGAACGCGCTCGTCTCGATCGGACCGCTCTCACCGCAGTCCGCGCAGAACGGCTCGTACGCGACCAGTTCACGGATGTCGATGTCTGCCATGCCTCTATGCTCACCCCGACCTCCGACATCGCGGGGGAGGCACGCGGGCAAGCCGCCCAGCGGTGCCAAACCGAGCTACTCGCGCGCCGCCAACACGATCGCGTAGCTGCGCACCGACGCCGAGTACACCGGCAGGTAGTCGGCGAGGGCCGCGAGGGCGACGGATGCCGCATCCCGCTCGTCTCCCCGGCTCGAGAGTGCGAGCGCCAGGAATGCGGCGCCCGGACCCGTCCACTCATCGTCCGGATGCTCGGCCAGCAGCCGCTCCAGCATCCTCACGCTCTCGTCGTACTTGCCGAGGTTGCGCAGGGTGCTCGCGAGCTGGATCGTCGCGCGGGGCGATGTCGCGTCATCCAGACCCAGCTCGATCGCCCTGCGGTAGAGCGGCTCAGCCTCGGACTCGAGGCCAGCGTAGTCCCGGGCCGAGGCCGCCTCGAAGACTGCGGATGCCTCATCCGCGTCTCGCTCGGCGACCAGCGCATCGATCGCCGCGACCACGTCGAGGTCGGCCATCTCGTCGGCCGATGCCCACACCGCGCTCACGCGCCGCTGCCAGTCCCTGGCATCCCTATCCGCATCCACATCCACGCCGACACCCTAGCGCCGTTCCCCGCCTCGCAACCTTCACGCGGATCAGGACAATGGTGCGACACGCCGCTAGCAGTCAGTAGGGGAGCGGCGCGTCGCGCATCAGTCCTGATCGGCGAACAGGGGGATGCTGCGTGCCGGAGGCCCATCGCGCCCGCGGTAGCTGTGCGTGGTGGTTCGCGTGGCCAGAGCCGCGCTCTGCCCACGGCGAACACGGGCGATCGGCCGCGTGCGCTCGGCTAGATTCGACACAAGCGATAACTGAAACGGAGCGCAACCCCATGGCCGAACCGGCACTGGTCTCGAGCATTTTCGACCAACTCCTCAAGGACCGCATCATCTGGCTCGGGTCAGAGGTGCGTGACTCCAACGCCAACGAGATCTGCGCGAAGATCCTCCTCCTCGCCGCCGAGGACCCGAAGCGCGACATCTTCCTCTACGTGAACTCGCCCGGTGGCTCGATCACCGCGGGCATGGCCATCTACGACACGATGAAGTTCGTTCCGAACGACATCGTGACCGTGGGCATCGGCCTCGCGGCATCCATGGGCCAGTTCCTGCTCTCGTCGGGCACGAAGGGCAAGCGCTACATCACGCCGAACGCCCGCGTGCTGCTGCACCAGCCGTCCGGTGGTTTCGGTGGTACGGCCGCCGACATCCAGACCCAGGCGGGCGTCATCCTCGACATGAAGAAGCGGATGGCTGAGCTCACCGCCGAGCAGACCGGCAAGTCGGTCGAGCAGATCCTGATCGACAACGACCGCGACAACTGGTTCACCGCCCAGGAGGCGCTCGAGTACGGCTTCGTGGATCACCTCCGCGAGTTCGCATCCGACGTCGTCGGCGGCGGCGGAACCGTCACCACCGAGAACGCCAAGTAAGGACTGACCTGATGAACGACTTCACTTTCGGCGCCGCATCGGGCATGGCTCGCCAGACCCCCGAGTCCCGCTACATCCTGCCCACGTTCGAGGAGCGCACGGCCTACGGCTACAAGCGCCAGGACCCGTACGCGAAGCTCTTCGAGGACCGCATCATCTTCCTCGGCGTGCAGATCGACGACGCCTCGGCCGACGACGTCATGGCTCAGCTGCTCGTGCTCGAGAGCCAGGACCCCGACCGCGACATCGTCATGTACATCAACTCGCCCGGTGGCTCGTTCACCGCGATGACGGCGATCTACGACACGATGCAGTACATCCGTCCGCACATCCAGACGGTCGTGCTCGGCCAGGCCGCATCGGCCGCCGCGGTCATCACCGCGGGTGGCACCAAGGGCAAGCGTCTCGCACTGCCGAACGCGCGCATCCTCATCCACCAGCCCGCTGGCGGATCCGAGGGCTCGAGTCAGGCATCCGACATCGAGATCCAGGCCCGCGAGATCCAGCGGATGCGCGAATGGCTTGAGGAGACTCTCGCCCTGCACTCGAACCGCACGGCCGAGCAGGTGCACAAGGACATCGACCGCGACAAGATCCTGAGCGCCGAGGAGGCCGTCGAGTACGGACTCATCGACCAGGTGCTCTCGAGCCGCAAGAACGTGCCGGCGCTCGTCAAGTAGCCCGAGCACCGCAGAACACCAGCACCGCATCACGACCGAAGGGCCGCCCTCACAAGGGACGGCCCTTCGGTCGTTCCGGCTCTAGCTGCGGTTACGGCGCCCGATGACGAGGAACGTCACCAAGCCAGCGCCGAGCACGGCGACGATCGCGCCGCCGATCCAGAGCACGTCGCTCAGGTTCGCGTTCGGGCGCTCCGGAGCGGAGATGGGCACGGCTGTCTCCCCGGGCGAGGGCTCCGACGAGTCCGACGGCTCGGTCGGAACCGCGATCGTGCCGCCGCAGTCCGGAGGGCTCGCCGATCCCGCCGACTCCTGCGTGGCATCCACTGGTTGCCAGCTGAAGGCGATCTCGCCCGACACCGGGTGGCCGTCTTCGGAGACGACCTGCCAGATCAGCGTGTAGTCGCCCGGTTGGCCAAGCGTCGCGCCCGACGAGATGGTCGCGCCCGTGACCTGGATGCAGCCGTCGCCGTAGTACTGGCCCGCCGAATCGACGACCTGCAGCGCGAACCCGTCCGTGCTTCCCCCGAGCGTCAGCAGCGGAGCATTGGTCGTGACGGAGAACTCGCTTGGCACCGTGGTGACCACTTCACCGGCAGCGGGGGTCGACGCGACGACGTAGTTGTGGGCCTGTGCGGAGGCGGCAAGCCCCAGCACAGACCCGCCGACCATCAGCGTCGTGGCGAGCAGGGCCAGAGCCGTGCGACTCATGATGGTCGGCATCGACTACGCGTCCTTCTTGCGATGGGAGGTCAGTGCGATCACCACAGCGACCGCACCCAGCACGAGCCCACCGATTCCCAGCACACGAGCGAGCGTGTCACCGGATGCCGCGGCAGCAGTATCCCCGTCGACGACGATCTCGGCGTGCTCGTCGTCCGCCCCACCGCCAGCGTGGTGATCGGACTCGGGCACGTCGTTCACGTAGAGCACCGGCGCGGGGAACTCGGCGTCGGCCCCGGTCTCGCTCCAGCTCACGACGGTGCCGTCGCTGTACGTCTGGTCGACGGCGAGCACGACCGAGCCGGTGTCGGGCACGGGTCCGAGCACGAGTGGGAACAGTCCGTACTGCTCCGCGGTCAGCTCCGATCCGGGTTCGGCAGTCCAGATGACCTTGGTCACCGCTTCGGTGACCTCACCGTCGTCGGTGACCACGGGCTCGGGGAGGGTCTCCTTGACGAGCTCGGTGGCCCAGCCCTCGACCGGGGTGTAGCTGACGAAGCCGAACGGGGTGTCTTGCGGAAGGGTCAGCTCGATCTTGGTCGTGGTTGCGGTCGCGGACTCCGTGGGCACCTTGAAGGTGATCAGGGGATAGGTGCCGGGGTCCGACTGGTTGGGGTCGATGCCGACGTGGGCGCTCGCCGCCAGCGGTGCGGCCAGGGCGATTGCTACTCCGGCGACGAGCGCGGTAGCGGAGGTGAACAGGGATTTCTTCATTCGTGTAGTCCTTCGAAAGCGGTCACCGAACAGCGACCGAGAGTGGTGGGGCGAACCCCGGGGAATCGTGTGGGCGCTACGCGCCCGCAGTTCCCAGCGGGGGACCGCGCCGACTCAGCGAAGAACTGACCAGGACAATCAGGTATGGCGGGCGCGCGTCGATCGCGGTCAGACGCACGTGGCTCGGCGTTACAGTCACAGGCACCAGCACGCGAGTCAGGCGTGCCAGCAGGAGGGCGGCCGTGGTGGCCAGCCCGAAGAACGCAGCCTCACCGAAGCGGTAGACGAGGAAGGCGATGAGCCCCGCGGCGGCGTGCGCCAACCACATCGTGCCGGCGTGGTGGTGCGCCGGGGCATCCAGACCGATCGTCATGTCGGAGTGGGAGTGCGCCACCGACACCGGCGTACCGAGGCTCGAGAACAGGCCGTGGAACAGCAACTGGCTGATCGCCATGGTCGCTGCGAGTCGCAGGGACGACAGCCGGCTGCCGGCGAGGGCGGTGCCGACGAGACCCGAGATCACCAGGGATGCGACGATGCCGAACACGCTCGGCGCCAGCCCACCGGCGAGGGTGTGAGACACGGCGGCGACAGTTGTCGCGAACGCGGCGGCGCTCCACCCGCGGGCGACTCGCCCCCACCGTGAACCCATCCGCATCGTGTCGATCTCCCGTCGTGACCATCGTGCCACACCGCCAATGGCGGCCCGAAATCGCCGGGAATGGGCCGCGGCGCGCCGAGACGCGAAGCGCCGCACTGCCCGCCACCGTCCGCCGATCGGGTTAGGCTCGGTGTGTTGCATCAACAGCACACCACCGCGTGGGGAAGAGGTTCCGCTCATGGCTCGCATCGGCGAAAGCGCTGACCTCCTCAAGTGTTCCTTCTGCGGCAAGAGCCAGAAGCAGGTGCAGCAGCTCATCGCCGGTCCCGGCGTCTACATCTGCGACGAGTGCGTCGAACTGTGCAACGAGATCATCGAGGAGCGTCTCGCCGAGGCGGGCGAAGAGGTGTCGAGCGAATTCGACCTGCCGAAGCCCCGTGAGATCTACGCGTTCCTCGAGGAGTACGTCATCGGGCAGGAGCACGCCAAGCGCGCCCTCTCGGTGGCCGTGTACAACCACTACAAGCGCATCCGTGCTCGCAACACCATCACGTCGGCCGACGCGGTCATCGATGACGTCGAGATCGCGAAGAGCAACATCCTGCTGATCGGCCCCACCGGCTGCGGCAAGACCTATCTGGCGCAGACGCTCGCGAAGCGCCTCAACGTTCCTTTCGCCGTCGCGGATGCCACGGCACTCACCGAGGCCGGCTACGTCGGTGAAGACGTGGAGAACATCCTCCTCAAGCTCATCCAGGCCGCGGACTACGACGTCAAGCGTGCCGAGACCGGCATCATCTACATCGACGAGATCGACAAGATCGCCCGCAAGGCCGAGAACCCGTCCATCACCCGTGACGTGTCGGGCGAGGGTGTGCAGCAGGCGCTGCTGAAGATCCTCGAGGGCACAGTCGCGTCGGTTCCGCCGCAGGGTGGCCGCAAGCATCCGCACCAGGAGTTCATCCAGGTCGACACGACCAACGTGCTGTTCATCGTGGCAGGCGCGTTCGCGGGTCTCGACGAGATCATCTCCCAGCGAGCGGGCAAGAAGGGCATCGGCTTCGGCGCCCCCCTGCACAGCAAGGGTGACGACGTGAACCTCTTCAGCGAGGTGCTGCCGGAGGACCTCCACAAGTTCGGACTCATCCCCGAGTTCATAGGCCGTCTGCCCGTCGTCACGACGGTCACGCCGCTCGATCAGGTCGCCCTCATGGACATCCTCACCAAGCCGAAGAATGCACTCGTGCGCCAGTACCAGCGCATGTTTGAGATCGACGGCGTCGAGCTCGACTTCGATCACGAGGCCCTCGAGGCCATCGCGGACCTGGCAGTGCTGCGTCAGACCGGTGCGCGCGGCCTGCGCGCGATCATGGAGGAGGTGCTCGGACCGATCATGTTCGACGTGCCCTCCGATGACCAAGTTGCCCGCGTTGTCGTGACGCGCGCCGCGGTGCTCGAGAACGCCGCGCCGACGATCGTGCCGCGCAGCGCGCCGCGTGCGGAGAAGTCCGCCTAAGCCACGCACCGCCAAGTGGCCCGCAATAGGGGAACCCTTCGCGCCCTAGGCTGGGAGGCATCGACAGGCCATCCGTTCTCCAGCCGATCTCGGCGGGGTTCGTCGCTGCAATCTCTGGCTTCGCCAGTTCCTTCGTTCTGGTGATCGCCGGACTGCAGGCCGTCGGGGCGAGCTCCGCCGAGGCGGCCTCGGGTTTGTTCGCGGTCTGTATCGCCGTCGCGATCACCAATGTCGTCGCTGCCCTGACCCTGCGCATCCCGCTCGCATTCGCATGGTCGACTCCCGGAGCTGCCGTGCTACTGGCAGCAGCCACCCCGGGCCTGAGGTTCTCGGATGCCGTCGGGGCTTTCCTCGTGTCGGCAGCACTCATGCTGTTGTGCGGTCTGTGGCCGTTGCTGGGTCGCGCCATCACCCGGATTCCGCGGCCGCTGGCGAGTGCGCTGCTCGCAGGTGTGCTGCTGCCGATCTGCCTCAAGCCGGTCGAGGCGGTTGCGACCCTGCCGCTGCTAGCCGCGCCGATCGTGATCGTCTGGCTTGTGCTCTACCGTCTCGCCCCTCGGTGGGCCGTGCCTGCCGCGATGGTCGTCGCGGTCGTGTCGATCCTCATTGCGGCCGGGACCGACTGGGTCGGCGAGGCGGCGATTGCGCCGCAGCTGACCTTCGTCGCGCCGACGTTCGACCTGTTCACCATTCTCAGTGTGGGTCTGCCGCTGTTCGTGGTGACGATGGCGGGCCAGAACGTTCCCGGGTTCGCGGTGATGAGCGCCAACGGCTACGTCGCACCGCCGCGCTTCGCCCTCGTCTCGGGCGGCCTCGGCTCCGGAGTCGCGGCCCTGTTCGGCGGGCACGCGATCAATCTCGGCGCGATCACTGCCGCGATCATGGCCGGCCCCGAGTCGCACACCGACAAGGACCGACGTTGGATCGCCACCCTGACCAACGGCATCCTCTACGTACCGCTGGGGGCCGGTGCGGGACTCGCCGCCGCCCTCATCACCGCGGCCCCGGCAATTCTCGTGACCGCAGTCGCCGGACTCGCCGTCCTGGGCGCCCTGATCACCAGCATCGTGAACGCGCTCGAGCAGCCCGAACACCGCGTCGCGGCGATCGTGACCTTCGTGGTGGTGGTATCGGGCATCGTGATCGCGGGCATCGGCTCGGCCCTGTGGGGCCTCGCGGCGGGAGGCCTCGTGATGGCCTGGCTGGGCTGGCGTCGGCGTCCCACACCGACTGTGCCGTCATTCGAACCCTCATCCGATTCAGACGAGTGACCTAGGCTGACGACATGTCAGCTACCCCGAGCACTCCGCCCGCACTGCGGGAGCTCCGCCGCGCCGCCGTGATCTTCATCATCGTGTCGCTGTCTTTGACCGCGCTCGTAGGCATCGTCACGCTGCTCACGGCCTCCTTCGGCGAAGTCCAGGTGAAAGTCATACTCACCACGCTGTTGGTGGCCGGATTCAGCATCACGGCACTGTGCCATCTCGCCGTCGTGGGCAGGGCTCTTCGAGTCGTGGGCTTCGTGGGCATCGCCGCGTCGGGGCTGGCACTCATCACGGGAGTTGTCCTCATCTGGGGCAGTTGGGACAACTGGAACAGCGGCTGGGAGGCCCTCCTCAAGTCCTTCGCCGTGCTCGGCGTTCTTTCGCTGAGCCTCGCCCATGCGAACCTGTTGCTCCTACTGGGCGACCGTCCGTCGCCCCTCATCCGCTACGGACTCATCACCACCGTCGCGCTGATCGGCCTGCTCGCGCTGCTCATCATCCTGCCCATCGTCACCGACGGCCGCATCCCCGGTGACAACGATGTGTACTGGCGCATCCTTGGCGTCGTGGCGATCCTCGACGTGCTGGGCACGATAGTGCTGCCGGTTGTCAGCCGATTCACCACTGGCGGGCGTGCGGCATCAGTGACGATCCGCCTGCACGGGGATGCCGCGGCACGACTCACCCGCATCGCCGCCGAACGCGGCTCGACTCCCACTGCCGTCGTCGAGGCGGCGGTTGCGGACCTCCCCGAGGCCTAGTTCAGTCCTCGCCGATCCAGGAGCGGCTGGATGTCGGCGTCGCGGCCCCGGAAGTCGCGGAACGCCTCGAGCGGGTCCTTCGACCCACCCACGCCGAGCAGACGCTGGCGGAACCGGTCGCCGTTCGCGCGGGTGAGGCCGCCGTTCTCCTTGAACCACTCGACAGTGTCGGCGTCGAGCACCTCGCTCCAGATGTAGGAGTAGTAACCCGCGTCGTACCCGCCCGAGAAGGTGTGGGCGAAGTAGGTGCTCGAGTAGCGCGTGGGCACGGCAGGGTTGTCGAGCCCCGCGGCCCTCAGCGCCTCGGCCTCGAACGCGGCGACGTGGGGAATCGCGGCATCCGACCCGAGGGCGTGCCAGGCCTGATCGAGGAGGGCCGCCGCGAGGTACTCGCTGGTCGCGAAGCCCTCGTTGAAGGCGCTGGAGGCCTGGATCTTGTCGACGAACTCCTGCGGCATCGGCTCACCGGTCACGTGGTGCACGGCGTAGTTGGCCAGGACTTCGGGCCAGAGCATCCACATCTCGTTGACCTGACTGGGGAACTCCACGAAGTCGCGGTAGGTGTTCGTGCCCGCGAACTTCGGGTACGTGACCCGGGCGAACAGCCCGTGCAGCGCGTGGCCGAACTCGTGGAAGAACGTGTTGACCTCGTCGTAGGTCAGCAGGGTCGGCTCGCCGGCGGCTGGCTTGGGCACGTTGAGGTTGTTGGTGACGACCACGGGGTGATCGAGCAGGGTCGACTGCGAGATGAGCGAGTTCATCCACGCACCGCCGCGCTTGGAGTCGCGGGTGTACAGGTCGAGCGTGTACAGGCCGACGGGGGAGCCGTCGTCGTTCTTCACCTCGAACACGCGCACATCGGGGTGGTAGGCCGCGATGTCGGGCCGCTCGGTGAAGGTGATCCCGTAGAGGTTCGTGGCGGCGAAGAACACGCCGTCCTGCAGCACCCGCTCGGCCTCGAAATAGGGGCGCATTGCGCTCTCGTCGACGTCGTACTTCGCCTGGCGCACCTTCTCCGAGTAGTACGCCCAGTCGTGGGCCTCGATCGGATGCCCGGCCAGGGCCTCGAGGTCGGCCTGCTCCTCCCGCGCGTTCTTCGCGGCGGGTACCGCCAGCCGGTTCAGCATGGCGGCGACGTTGCCGGGGTTCTTGGCCGTCTCGTCGGCGATCACCCACGCGGCATGTGACTCGAAGCCGAGCAGCTCGGCCCGCTCGGCGCGCAGACGCGTGATCTCCAGCACGAGCTCGGAGTTGTCCCAGTCGCCGCCGCGGTTGCCGCGGGCACGCGAGGCCGCCATGATGCGCTCGCGCACCTCGCGGTTGGTGAGCGACGAGAGGAACGGATGCCCGGTCGGCAGCACGAGTGTGATCAAGTACTTGCCCTCAAGTCCGCGGTCCTTCGCCGCCTCGGCCGCGGCGGATACCTCGCCGGCGCCGAGTCCGTCGAGTTCGGAGACATCGTCGACCACGACGGCGAGGTCGTTGGTGTCGGCGAGCAGGTTCTTCTCGAACCGCGTCGTGAGCGTCGACAGGTGCTGGTTGTAGTCGCGCAGCCGAGCCTTCTCGGCCTCGTTGAGGCCAGCACCCGCGACCGTGTACTCCACGTAGTAGCGCTCGACCAGGTAGCGTGACTCGGCGTCGAGACCCAGCTGGTCGAGCTGGTCGTGGATCGTCGTGATGCGCCAGTAGAGCTGCGAGTCCAGCCTGATCGCGTCAGAGTGCGCGGCCAGCAGTGGGGCGATCTCCTCCTCGAGCTCGTTGGTGAAGTCGGTGCTGTCGGCCGACGACTTGTTGTAGAAGACTGTCGCGACCCGGTCGAGCAGCTGGCCGCTGCGCTCGAGCGGCAGCATCGTGTTCTCGAACGTCGGCAGCTCGGCGCTCGCGGTGATCGCGGCGATCTCCTCGAGCTGATCGGCCATGCCCTTCTCGAACGCGGGCCGGTAGTGCTCGTCGCGGATCTCGGCGAACGGAGGCATGCCGTAGGGCAGGGTGCTGGGCTCGAAGAAGGGGTTGGTCATCCCACCACCCTATTCTCGAAGTATGGAACAGCCCCACGAGCACTACACCCACGGCCACCACGAGAGCGTGCTGAAGAGCCACACCTGGCGCACGATCGCCAACTCGGCCGCATACCTCGAACCCCAGCTCGCGGCGGGGCTGTCCCTTCTCGACGTCGGCTGCGGCCCCGGCACGATCACCGTCGAGTTCGCCGACCGTCTCGCTCCGGGCCGTGTCGTGGGGCTGGATGCGTCGGCCGAGGTGATCGCGAAGGCGAGCGCCGACTTCGCTCGCCCCAACCTCGAGTTCATCGTCGGCTCGGTGTACGAGTTGCCGTACGCCGACGGCACGTTCGACATCGTGCACACGCACCAGACCCTGCACCACCTCGCTGACCCGGTCGCAGCACTGCGCGAGATGCGCCGAGTCGCCAAGCCCGGTGGTCTGGTTGCGGCCCGCGAGGTCGACTACGCCGGCACGATCTGGTACCCCGAGCTGCCCGGTCTCGACAGCTGGCTGAACCTGTATGAGCGAGTGCACCGCAGCAATGGCGGAGACCCGGATGCGGGCAGGCGAGTGAAGGCCTGGGCGCAGGCGGCCGGGTTCGGGGACATCGCGGCCACGGCATCCGTCTGGAACTTCTCGGATGAGACGGATCGCGAGTGGTGGGGGAGCATGTGGGAGGCGCGGATTCTGCAGTCCGCCTTCGCGGCCGACGCGCTCGCCAAGGGACTCGCGACGCAGGAGGAACTCGAGCAGATCAGCCGCAGCTGGCGAGAGTGGGCCGACCGGGAGGACGGCTGGCTTGCCATGCCGCACGGCGAGATCGTGGCGCGGGTCTAGACACGCAAAGAATCCGTTGCAAAGAGGTCATTGCAAAGATTGCTTTGCAATGGTAGCTTTGCATCATGTCCGAGGAGAAGTCGCCGTTCGCTGAACGCAAGCTCGACGCTGAAGCCCTGAAGGGTCTCTCGCACCCGCTGCGCGTGCAGCTGTTCGACGCGCTGTCCGTCTACGGACCTGCCACGGCCAGCGCCCTGGCCGACCGGCTGGGGGAGTCCAGCGGTGCGACCAGCTATCACCTTCGCCAGCTCGAGCGTCACGGGTTCGTTCGCGAGGTCGAGGGCAAGGGCACCGGTCGCGAACGCTGGTGGGAGCGCGTGCCCGGTGGGGTATCACTGTCCGCCACGGAGATCGATGACACCCCCTCGAATCGTGCGGCTACGCAGGCTGTGCTGCGTCAGTGGGAGCAGAACCGCTCAGTGCTCCTGAGTGACTTCATCGCGCGCGGCTTCGATGCCCTGCCCGCTGAGTGGCTGGATGTCTCGAATGTCGCCACCGCGAACCTGCGTCTCACCTCCGAGCAGCTCAAGCACGTCACCGACGCCTGGGACGTCTGGGCCCGGGAGATCCTCGAGCCGCTCCGCGGACAGAACCTGCCCGGGTCACGCCCCGTGCAGATCCACTTCAACGCCTTCCCCGTGCTCGGCGCAGAGGAGCACTCGTGATGCTTCTCCTCGAGCAATCCACCACCCCGACCACCGACCGCGTGTCAGTGGCTCACCGTACATTCGACACAGGCTCCACTCGTGGACAGGAGACCACAATGACTTCGCATTCCCTCGCGGCGACCCGACACCGGGCCCGCGGCATCGACCTTCTGGTCATGCGTGTGAGCCTCGCGATGCTGCTCTGGGCCCGACGCCGGGCCGGCCGCGCAGACCTGCCCCGTGAGGAGCACGAGCGTCGTCTCGCCATCCAAGCCGACATCGCGCGCCGGCAGCACGCCAACGCGCTGCTGGCAGCGCGTGTGCGCTGACCTCGCCACTACACGCTCCAGCCCCGGTACCGCCCCCGAAACGCACCCGGCGTCCTAGCGCCACCTCCTGTGCAGCTCCCCGGCGGTGTCGGGGCTGGTTCCGGATTGCACCGACAATGCAGAAGGTCCCGCGGCGTGCTGCCGCGGGACCTTCAGAAGCTAGTTCTGTCGCGCTATGCGGTGGCTCGGCGGCGGCGCGTGATCACGAGGCCCGCTCCACCAGCCAGCAGCAGCAGTGCGCCCGCAGCGATGGCAGTCGTTGCTGCGGTGTCCACGCCGGTGTTCGCGAGCGCCGGGGCGGCGGCCGCGGTCGGGCCCCAGTTCAGCACGGTGATCCCGTCGGGCAGGCCAGCGATGAGCCGGCCGCTGAAGGTATCGAACTCCACGCTAGCGTCGGTCGCAGCAGTGAAGGCGGCTTGGATGGCGGGATCGTCGTAGGGGTCGGCCGGAAGGTGGATGGTTACGAAGTCGGCCACGTACGTGGTCGAGCCGGCAGCGAAGGTTGTGCTGACGAAATCGTGGAACGTCTCCTCGCTGGAAATGTCACCCGATGAGGTGGTCGCGGTGTTGCCCGTCTGAGCCCACACCGATCCCGCCACCGTGGTCTGCGAGGTGGGGTCCGTGACGATTACCCAGGTGTCGCCAGCCGAGAGGTTCTCGGTCGTGCCGCCCGAGGATGAGAGGTACTGTCCGTAGTAGTCGTAGTTGTCGTAGAGGTAGAAGTCGCTCGTAGTGATGTCGGCGCCAGTGCGGTTCTCGATCGTGTAGAACAGGCGGGCCAGATCGCCGGTCGAGTACAGCCGGTAGCTGGGGGTGACGAAAATGCCGGGGGTGATCTCCTGGGCGTCGCAGGTGATCACGACGTCGCCGGAGCCTGCATCCGTCTCCAAGTCCGCGGTCGCCTCGTCGCACCACGCGTAATTGCCGTCTATGTACAACTCGCCGAAGTGGTGGCTGACAGAACTGAGGTTGCCCGCCTCGTCATACGTGTGGCCGATGCCTGCGCCGCTGCTGCGGAGCCCCCAATCGGTTCCGCCGATCACGTAGCTGCTGACCCACGGGGCGGCGATAGCAGGCGTGGCGATCACGAGAACGGAAGCGCCGACGATGGCGGCGGCAGCAGACAAACGGGCAGAGAGCTTCATGCGTAATCCCCAAGGGTAGAACGGGCAGTGCGATCACTCTAGCGCAGTCTCACAGCCCTTTCTCAGCCAGGCGCGCACTACTCGGTAGCGATCTCCACAGAACCATCGTGACCGACCCGGATGCTCCGAAATGCGAGAAGGTCCCGCGGCACAGTGCCGCGGGACCTTCTCGGTCTGCCTCTAGTGCGTTACGCGGTGGCTCGGCGGCGACGCGAGATCATGAGACCGACACCGCCGACCAGAAGCAGCAGGGCACCGCCAGCCATAACAATCGAGGCGCTGGCGTCAATGCCGGTGTTTGCCAGGGCGGGCGCGGCGGGCGTCGTCTCGCCCCAGTTCAGCACGGTGATGCCGTCGGGTAGGCCAGCGATAAGCCGGCCGCTGAAGGAATCGAACTCGGTCGCCGCCGCAACGGAGGCGTCGAAGGCGACCGTGGTCTCCGACGCTCCGTAGGGATCAAGCGGCAGATGCATCGTCACGAAGTCAGCCACGTACGTGGTCGACCCCGCGGCGAAAGTGGTGTTGACGAAGTCGTGGAACGACTCGTAGTTGCTGAGGATGTCACCAGACGACGTGCTGGCGGTGTTGCCGGGCAGCGCCCAGAAGGAGCCCGCAACGGTGGTGCCGGCGGTCGACGCCGTGATGATCCACTTGTCTTCACTCGCCAGCACACCGGTGGTGAGGCCCGTGGAAGACTTGAATACGCCGTTGTTGTCGTAGTTGTCGTAGAGGTAGAAGTCGCTGGCCGTGATGTCGGTACCGGTGCGGTTCTCGATCGTGTAGAACAGTCGGGCGAGGTCACCGGCCGCGTAGAGGCGGTAGTTGACGGTGGTGAACAACCCCGGAATCAGCTCTTCCTCGAGGCAGGTGATGACCGTGTCCCCGGTACCCGCGTCAGTTTCGACGTTCGCGGTGCCCTCGTCACAGGAAACATCATTGCCATCGATGTACAGCTCGCCGAATGAGTGGTTCACTCGATCCAGGTTGCCGGCCTCGTCGTAGGTGTGGCCGAATCCGGCCGCGCTGCTGTTGAGGTTCCACTCGGTCCCTCCGATGATCACCTGTCCGGTCCATGCGGCTGCGGCGACGGGGCCAGCGATCACGAGAACCGAAGCGCCGACGATGGCGGCGGCAGCAGACAAGCGGGCAGAGAGCTTCATGCGTAATCCCCAAGGGTAGAACGGGCAGTGCGCTCACTCTAGCGCAGGCTCACAGCCTTTTCTCAGTCTGGCGCACGGCTACTCCGTAACGATCTCCACAGAACCGTCGTGACCCACCCGGATGCTCGTGCCATCGTCGAGCTCCACCACGGGTCGACCCTCCAGCCACGTGAGCGTCCACCGCCACCCGTCGGTGGGGACACCGTCAAGCTCGCCCTCCACCTGACGGATCGCCGCGCGCACCGGCTCCTCGAGTCGAGCGGGCGGCTCGTCGCCGACGTTCCAGCGAGTGCCGAGCTGCATCAGAGGCTCTTCTCGTAGGTGACCCAGGTCGTCTTCGTGGCGATCCGGTCGTAGACGCGTTGAGCGCGCTCGTTGTCGGCTGCGGTGATCCAGCGCAGCGTGCCAGCGGGACCGGCGGCGCGGGCGAGGTCGGCGAGGTGCTCGATGAGGGCCGTCGCGTGGCCCGCGCCCCGGGCATCCGGATCGACGTAGAGGTCGTCGAGGAACCAGTCGCGGCCGCCCGTGAAGGTGTCGGGGTGCGAGCGGTAGTGCGCGAACCCGACGACGGTGCCCTCCTGCTCGGCGACGAGCGCGTCGACTCCCGACCCGGACTCGAGCAGCAGCTTCCACACCGCCGCGATCACGTCGTCGGTGAACTGCGTCTCGTAGAAGACCCCGTAGTCGGTGAACAGGCGCTGCCACGCCGCACGATCGGCGGGCGCGATCGCGCGGATCACTCTGCCACCTCGGCTAGCACGATGTCGCGCACCTCGATCGTGTCGGACTCCTCGAAGCCCAGCACTCCGATGCGCCCCACGGCCCGCAGGTCGGCGAGGCCGTCGCGCAGGATCGCAGGCCCGGTGATGAGTGCCGACACGACGTCGGCCTTCTGCGAGGCCTTGGCGTCGGTCTTGGCCCGACGGATGCCGATGAGCGCCTCGCTCACAGCCGGCAGCAGACCCGCGGGAGCGCCGCGCACACCGGTGTCCTGAATCGTCGGCCAGCTGGCGGTGTGCACCGATCCCTCATGGGTCCAGCTCCAGACCTCTTCCGTGGCGAACGGCAGGTACGGGGCGAACAGTCGCAGCATCACGTCGATCGCCACGCGCAGTGCTGTGGCCGCGCTCGCCTGATCCTCGGGGCCGCTGGCGCCGTAGGCGCGCTCCTTCACGAGTTCGAGGTAGTCGTCGCAGAAGGTCCAGAAGAACTGCTCGGCCGTCTCCAGAGCGCGGGCGTGGTCGTAGGCCTCCAGAGCCTCAGTGGCAGTGGTGACCACCGCGCCGAGGGTGGCGAGCATGTCGAGGTCGAGGGGTTCGGTCACGCGTGGGCCGGTGATCGAGCCTGTCGAGACCGGCTCCGGGAACGAGTACACGAACTTCGCGGCGTTCAACACCTTGATGGCCAGCCTGCGCCCGATCTTGATCTGCTTCGGGTTCTGCGGGTCGAACGCGGCATCCGTGCCCAGTCGACTGGATGCCGCCCAGTACCGCACCGCGTCGGAGCCGTGCTCATCGAGCATGCCCTTGGGCGTGACGACGTTGCCCTTCGACTTGGACATCTTCTTGCGGTCGGGGTCGACGATGAAGCCGGAGATACCGGCGTTGGTCCACGGCACCTGACCGTGCTCGAGTTCGGCGCGCAGCACCGTCGAGAACAGCCAGGTGCGGATGATGTCCTGGCCCTGGCTGCGCAGGGAGTACGGGAACACCAGGGCGAACAACTCGGGGTCGGTCTCCCAGCCGCCTGCGATCTGCGGCGTGAGGCTCGAGGTGGCCCAGGTATCCATGATGTCCAGCTCGCCGGCGAAACGAACGCCGCGGTCGGCCTCGGTGTAGCCGGGCGGCACGTCGGTCGACGGGTCGATCGGCAGGCTCGCCTCGTCGGGCACGAGCACTGCGCCCTTCTCGCCGTTGGCGTCGAGCTCGTACCAGACGGGGATCGGCACGCCGAAGAAGCGCTGGCGCGAGATCAGCCAGTCGCCGGTGAGTCCGCCGACCCAGTTCTCGTAGCGCACGCGCATGTGGTCGGGGGTGAAGGCGATCTCGCGACCCGCCTCGAGCAGAGTCTCGCGGAGCTTCTGGTCGCGGGCGCCGTTAGTGATGTACCACTGCCGGGTCGAGATGATCTCGAGCGGCTTGTCGCCCTTCTCGAAGAACTTCACCTGGTGGGTGATCGGCTTGGGATCACCGATCAGCTCGCCGCTCTCCCGCAGCAGTTCGACCACCCGCGCCTTCGCGCTGAATACCGTCTTGCCCGCGAGCTCGGTGTAGGCGGCCTGCGCCTCGGGTGTAGCGATCACATCGGGTGCTTCGGCGATGATGCGGCCGTCGGCGCCGATGATGGTGCGGTTGGGCAGGTCGAGTTCGCGCCACCAGATCACGTCGGTCACATCACCGAACGTGCAGATCATCGCGATGCCCGACCCCTTGTCCTGCTGGGCCAGGTGGTGGGCGACCACCGGCACCTCCACGCCGAACAGGGGAGTGGTGACGGTCGTACCGAAGAACGGCTTGTAGCGGTCGTCATCCGGATGCGCCACCAGCGCCACACAGGCCGCCAGCAGTTCCGGCCGGGTCGTCTCGATCTCGATGTCGCCCTGACCGTCGGTGCGGTGGAACGCGACCCGGTGGTAGGCCGCAGGCTGCTCCTTGTCCTCGAGCTCGGCTTGGGCGACCGCGGTGCGGAAGGTGATGTCCCACAGGGTGGGCGCATCCGCCTGATAGGCCTCACCGCGGGCGAGGTTGCGAAGGAATGCGCGCTGCGCCACCCGCTGGGCATCGTCGCCGATCGTGCGGTAGGTCAGTGACCAGTCGACGCTCAGTCCGAGCTGGCGCCAGAGGTCCTCGAACTGCTTCTCGTCTTCGGCGGTGAGTTCCTCACACAGCTCGATGAAGTTGCGGCGGGAGATCGGAAGCTGATCGGCGGCCTTGCCGCTCGTTCCCTCGCCGCCCTGCTGCGGAGGCACGAAGCCCGCGTCGTAGGGCAGTGTCGGGTCGCACCGCACCCCGTAGTAGTTCTGCACGCGGCGCTCGGTGGGCAGACCGTTGTCGTCCCAGCCCATCGGGTAGAAGATGGTGCGGCCGCGCATACGGTGGAAGCGTGTGACGAGATCCATGTGCGTGTAGCTGAAGACGTGACCGATGTGCAGACTGCCCGAGGCGGTGGGCGGGGGCGTGTCGACGGAGAACACGCTGTCTGGCCCGGCGGCGGCCGCGGCATCCCTATCGAACCGGTAGGTGCCGTTGGCCTCCCAGACCGGCCCCCACTTGTCTTCAAGACCTTCGAGGGCGGGCTTCTCGGGGATGCCCGGGCTGGTGGCGGACGCGTCGCTCGACGACATGAGGTCTCCGGTTCGATATGTGCGGCACCGAGTCTGTGTGGTCAGTGATCTCGACGGGCTCGATCACCGGCTCACGAAGGTGCCTGAGTGTGGGTGTGCTGTGATTCTACCGGAGGGGCTGTCTCTACTGAGTGTCACCGACGTTAGTCACCGTGATCGTCTTACTGACCTTTTGGCCGTTGCTGCCAGTGACGGTGAGAGTGTAGATCTGGTCTTCGCTCGGGCAGGGGAACTCGACGGCGTACTCGAAGTTGTCGTCGCTGTTGCCACTCGGGGGGAGATTGATGAACAGCGGTCCCTGGGAGGCATCCTTCGTGGCGACGCCGAAGTAGACGGCGTTCACGTTGGACGTCTTCCAGGCGAAGCCCAATTCATACGACGGCGGGTTGGGTGCCTGCGTGTTGCAGAAGATCTCGTCGGTGCTGACCGTGAAGCTGTTGATCTTCGTGCTGTTGTCGGGCGGCGGGGCCACCGTCTCCGTCGGGGTCGGTGTGGGTGTGGGGGTCGGCGTGGGCGTCTTGCTCGGGGTGGGGCTGGGTGTGGGCGTCGGCGACCCGCTAGCCGAGCCGGTCGGAGTCGGCCCCGGTGTCGGCACCCCGGATCCCTGGGTCAGCAGCACGATCAGCAGGATGAGGACCGCGAGCAGGAGCGCACCGCCGATGGAGGCGAGGATGATGATCAGGCGTCGTGACTTCGGGTCGCCCGCGGCGGTGGCTGCGGCTGAGCCATCTGCGGGCGGCGCGGGCGGTCCGCCGATGACTTCGGTGGGCGCATCCGCACCCGGCTGGTCGAACTTCTGGGTCGGGGTGTCGTCGCTCATCGGTCCCTCGAGGCTGTGGCAAAAAGAGACGGGGAGGACCCCCGAATGCGCCCAGCTTAGGGCGTTGTCGGGGCTTGGAACAACAGATCCTTGAGGACTGTTCAGGCGCAGTTGCTCTAGTTGAAATAGAACAATATACTGAGGTCATGATTCTTACCGTCGACCCCGCATCGGCCCTGCCGCTGTTCGAGCAGTTGGTGACGGGCATCCGCGGGCAGATCATCGGTGGATCGTTGAGCGCGGGGGAGCGGCTCCCGGCGGCGCGTGAGCTCGCGGAGTCGCTCGACATCAACGTGCACACAGTGCTGCGCGCGTATCAGATACTGCGCGACGAGGGCTTCCTCGATCTTCGACGCGGTCGTGGCGCGATCGTCGCCGACCGCGCCCGCGACTACGACGAGCTCGCCCGCCGGGTCACCCAGCTCGTCGCCGAGGCCCAGCGGCTCGGACTCACCCCCGCTGCGCTCAGCTCCCTGATTCGAGAGGCATACGAATGAACACCACGTCACGCCGTCGAGAGCAAGTGATCGGTCTGGCCCTCCCCGTGGCGATTCTCGTGATCAGCCTCGCGGTCATGTTCTGGGCACTGAGCGACCTGCCCGACCCGGTCGCAGTTCACTGGGGTCCGGCAGGAACGCCCGACGCCTTCGGTAGCCCGCTGCTGGCGTTCATCCTTATGCCGGTCACAGTTCTCGCCTACCTCGCGCTGCCGGCGCGCGTGCTCGCACGGGCGCACGATCGGGGCCCGACGGCCAATCAGCGCATCCTGCTCGCCGTGGGCCCATTCCTGTCGACAGTGCTCGGTGTAGTTCTCGCGGGGGGTCTCGCCATCCAACGCGGTCTGGATGACGCGGCCGCCGGCCCGTCGATCCTTCCCGTTGTGGCGCTCGCGTTCGGCGGCGGGATCGTGGTCGGCGTCGTGTCGTACCTGCTGCTGCCGGCCGGCCCAGCGGTCGAGGCGATCCCGGATGCCGCGGACCTCCCTGCCCGCCCGCTGGGCGTGGACGAGACCGCGGTGTGGATCCGCCAGGTGCGGCCCGTCGGGGCGGCACTGGCGATCATCCTCACGGCCGGTGCGATCCTCTTCATCGCGGGCGCCACGATCGTCGCGTTCGTGCAGCCGATTGCGGTGCTGCTGTTCGTGCTGCCAGCGCTCCTGCTCGTGTTCGGCTACGCCTGCACGTACTGGACGTTGACCGTCGACCGGCACGGGGTGCTTCTGCGTGGCGCTCTCACCTGGCCGGTCATCCGGATTCCGCTCGACCAGATCGAGTCGGCTCGGGTGATCGACGTCGATCCGCTGTCGGACTTCGGGGGATGGGGGCTTCGCTGGGCGCCACGCACCACAGGCATCATCGTTCGTCGCGGTGAGGCCCTGGAGGTGGCACGCCGGGGTCGGCGCACCCTCGTCGTCACGCTCGATCGCGCGGCGCCGGGAGCCGAACTGCTCAATGCCCTGGTCCTCCGTCAGCGTGGAGGCGTGCGGTAGGATTGTGACTATAGGCGCCGATCCGGCCATCACCGGGGAGCCTTCGGAAGAGCCGCTCTCGGGCGGGGTAGAACCGAACGGGTCAGCCCGTCATAGCTCTTGAGTGGCCCGGAACCGGTGGTCGAACATATCGAGACCATCGCCCGAGCAAGCGGGGTGGTACCGCGGCTAGTGCCTGTGTCAGGCCGATGTCGTCCTCGTGCAGAGTCCAGCACAGGAGCCACGATGACTTACCCCCGCCACACTCCCGACGAGTCGGTGCCGCCGAGCCCCACGTTCCCGTCGATCGAGGAGCAGGTGCTCGCCTACTGGCGCGAGGACGACACCTTCCGGGCGTCGGTCGATCAGCGTGAGGGCGCGCCCGAGTGGGTGTTCTACGACGGTCCGCCGTTCGCGAACGGTCTGCCGCACTACGGTCACCTCCTCACCGGCTACGCGAAGGACCTGTTCCCGCGCTTCCAGACCATGCGCGGCAAGCAGGTGCACCGTCGCTTCGGCTGGGACACCCACGGGCTGCCCGCCGAGCTCGAGGCGGAGCGTCAGCTCGGCATCACCGACAAGAGCCAGATCGAGCAGATGGGCATCGCGGCCTTCAACCAGGCCGCCCGCGACTCGGTGCTGAAGTACACCAAGGAGTGGGAGGAGTACGTCACCCGTCAGGCCCGCTGGGTCGACTTCGAGAACGACTACAAGACCCTCGACGTGACCTTCATGGAGAGCGTCATCTGGGCGTTCAAGCGCCTCTACGACAAGGGCCTCGCCTATGAGGGCTACCGCGTGCTGCCGTACTGCTGGCGCGACCAGACACCGCTGTCGAACCACGAACTGCGCATGGATGACGACGTCTACAAGATGCGTCAGGACCAGTCGGTCACGGTCACCTTCCCGCTCGATGGACCCAAGGCGGAGAGCCTCGGCCTCACGGCCGTCAAGGCTCTCGCCTGGACGACCACCCCGTGGACCCTGCCCACCAACCTCGCGCTCGCCGTCGGCCCCGACATCGAGTACGCCGTCGTGCCGAGCGGGCCGCTGGGCGCCGGGATCTCGACGGGCTCGATCACCGATGCCGAGGGGGTTGCGGAGTTCCTGCTTGCCGCCGATACCGTGGGCGCCTACGCGAAGGACCTCGGCTACGCCACGCCCGACGAGGCGCTCGAAGCAATCACGCGCCGCCTCCCGGGTCGCGACCTCGAGGGTGTGCGCTACGCACGCCTCTGGGACTACTACGCCGACACCGACGAGTGGGGCACGGGCAATGCCTGGCAGATCCTCGTCGCCGACTACGTGGCCACGGGAGAGGGCACGGGCATCGTGCACCAGGCGCCCGCCTACGGTGAGGACGACCAGATCGCGTGTGCTGCCGCGGGCATCCCCGTGATCCTGTCGGTCGATGAGGGCGGCAAGTTCCTGCCCATCATCGAGGATGTCGCGGGCCTGCAGGTCTTCGACGCCAACAAGCCACTCACCCAGAAGCTGCGCGCCGACGGCCGCCTGCTTCGGGTGGCCAGCTACGAGCACTCCTACCCGCACTGCTGGCGCTGCCGCAATCCGCTCATCTACAAGGCGGTGTCCAGCTGGTTCGTGCGCGTGCCCGAGTTCCGCGACCGCATGGAGCAGCTCAACCAGGAGATCAACTGGGTTCCGGAGAACGTCAAAGACGGTCAGTTCGGCAAGTGGATCGCCGGCGCCCGCGACTGGTCGATCTCCCGCAACCGCTACTGGGGAAGCCCCATCCCGGTATGGAAGAGCGACAACCCGGAGTACCCGCGCGTCGACGCCTACGGCTCGCTGGCCGAGCTGGAGGCCGACTTCGGCAGGCTGCCGCTGAACGCGGCAGGCGAGCCCGACCTGCACCGCCCCTACATCGATGAGCTGACTCGTCCGAACCCCGATGACCCCACCGGGAAGTCGACCATGCGTCGCATCCCCGACGTGCTCGACGTGTGGTTCGATTCCGGCTCCATGCCGTTCGCACAGGTGCACTACCCGTTCGAGAACGAGGACTGGTTCGCCACCCACAACCCCGCCGACTTCATCGTCGAGTACATCGGCCAGACCCGCGGGTGGTTCTACCTGCTGCACGTGCTGTCGACCGCACTCTTCGATCGCCCCGCCTTCAAGAACGTCATCAGCCACGGCATCGTGCTCGGCAGCGACGGCCAGAAGATGTCCAAGTCGCTGCGCAACTACCCCGACGTCAACGAGGTCTTCGACCGCGACGGCGCGGATGCGATGCGCTGGTTCCTCATGTCGAGCTCGGTCATCCGGGGTGGCAACCTCGTGGTGACCGAGGAGGGCATCCGCGGGGGCGTGCGCGAGTTCCTGCTGCCGTTGTGGAGCACGTACTACTTCTTCACGCTGTATTCGAACAGTCGGTCAGGCGGGTTGAGTAGCGCGGAGCGCGTATCGAAACCGCGCGAAACCTGGCGCACCGACTCCACCAACGTGCTCGACCGCTACCTGCTGGCCAAGACCGGCCAGCTGATCCGGGATGTCACGGCCGACCTCGAGGCGCTCGACAGCCCTCTCGCCGCAGCCAAGCTGCGCGACTTCGCCGACGTGCTCACCAACTGGTACGTGCGCCGCAGCCGCGACCGGTTCTGGGCGGGCGACGACACCGACGCGTTCGACACCCTCTACACGGTGCTGGAAACAGTGACCCGGGTGGCCGCGCCGCTCATCCCGCTCGTCGGCGAAGAGATCTGGCGTGGGCTCACGGGCGGGCGCAGCGTGCACCTTGAGGACTGGCCGGACGCGGCATCCTTCCCCGTCGACGACACCCTCGTCTCGGCCATGGACCGCGTGCGCGAGATCGCGTCGGCCGGACTGGCTCTACGCAAGGCTCGCGGTCTGCGGGTGCGCCTGCCCCTCGCGCGACTGACCATCGTCTCGAACGAGACAGCCGGTCTCGCGCCGTTCGGCGACATCCTGAGCGAGGAGCTCAACGTCAAGGCCGTCGAGTTCGAGACTCTCGATACCGGAAGCCTCGATCAGCACGGCATCGCTCGCCGTCTCACCGTCAACGCGCGCGCCCTCGGCCCTCGCCTGGGCAAGCAGGTGCAGCAGGTCATTCAGGCGGCCAAGGCCGGCGACTGGACGGTGACTGATGACGTCGTCACGGTCGGGGGCACCAGGCTCGAGCCGGGGGAGTTCGATCTAGAACTCGAAGCCGCCGACGTGGCGAGCGCCATCGCGTTCCTCAGCGGTGACGGGTTCGTCATCCTCGACACCGCGACGACCCCCGAACTCGAGGCGGAAGGCCTCGCGCGCGACGTGATCCGCGCGATCCAGGACACCCGCAAGGCCGCGGGACTCGAGGTCAGCGACCGCATCCAGCTCGCCGTCACCGGATCCGACGCTGGCGATATCGAAGCGCTCACGCTGTTCGCCGAGACCATTGCCGGCGAGACGCTCGCCGTCGCCTGGGTCTTCGATCTCTCGGCCGACCCCGCGCTGACCGCCACGCTCGGCTCGGCCGCCGGCCAGCGAGCCGAACTCGCGGCGGGGCAGTACGCGAACCGTGGTTCACTGGTAATCGACGTTGTGAAGTCGGGAGCGGTGAGTGTCTGAGTCAAACCAGTCCGATCGGGATGATGAGTTCGCGGATGACGCCGACCTCGGCGACGACGACTCGAACCCGCTCGCCGATCTCAGCCCGTTTGCCTCAGGTGACGAGGGCACGAACGTGGACGACGACTCCGAGTGGGACCTCGAGGACTCGGAGTACCAGGACGACGCCGACCGCGTCTATGAGGAGCTTCTGGCCCGCGTGGGCGAGGCCGCACCACAGCCGCGGCTGGAGCCGACTCGCCGCGTGACCGAACTGCTGGGCGACCCGCAGCGCAGTTACCCGATCATTCACGTGACCGGTACCAACGGCAAGACGTCGACGAGCCGAATTGCCGAGAGCATTCTGCGCGCCTACGGGCTGCGCACCGGGCTCATGACCAGTCCCCACCTGGTGCGCGTCAACGAACGCATCGTGATCGATGGCCAACCGATCTCCAACCGGGCGCTCGCGGCGAACTGGGCGGACATCCGCCCGTATATCGACATGGTCGACGCCGAGCTGATCGCCAACTCCGAGGAGACCCTCACCTACTTCGAGGCCCTGACCGTCTTGGCCTTCGCCGCCTTCGCCGATGCGCCGATCGACGTCGCCGTCATCGAGGTCGGCATGGGCGGCGAGTGGGATTCGACGAACGTCGGTGACGGGCAGGTCGCCGTCTTCACCCCGATCGCCCTCGATCACACGCAGCGGCTCGGGTCAACGGTGGCCGAGATCGCTCGCACCAAGGCGGGGATCATCAAGCCCGTGGCATCCGTCGTCTCGGCGGTGCAGTCCTCTGACGCCCTCGCCGAACTGGAGCGCGCGGTCGAGCTCACCGAGTCGAGCCTCGAGGTGGAGGGCGACGGGTTCGCGCTCGAGTCCTCGGCCGTCGCGGTCGGTGGGCAGGTCATCACGGTCCGCGGTCTCGCCGAGACCTACAGCGACCTGTTCCTGCCTATGTTCGGCGATCACCAGGGTCACAACGCGGCGCTCGCGATCGCGGCCGTCGAGTCGTTCCTCGGGGCGGGCACCCAGCCTCTCGTGGGCGATGTGCTCGCCGAGGGTCTTGCGACCGCGACGTCACCCGGACGCCTCCAGGTCGTGGGCGTCGACCCCACGGTGATCGTGGATGCCGCACACAACCCCCACGGCGCCGCAGCCCTCGCCGCGGCTCTCGGCACCTACTTCACGTTCGACGAGATCGTCGTCGTGCTGGGCGTTCTGCAGGACAAGGACGCCGCAGGAATCGTCGCGGCGCTCGCACCCGTGGCCGCCCGCTTCAACGTCACCCAATCGCAGTCCGAGCGCGCTGTGCCGCACGACCAGCTGGCCGAACTCGTTGTCGAGCACGCGGATCAGGACTCGACCTACCAGTTCGAGACCTTCGAGCAGGCGGTGGCGGATGCCCGGGCCTGGGCTGCGGAAAGTGATCGCCGCGCCGTGCTCGTCACCGGGTCGATCACCCTTGTGGGAGAAGCCATCGCGCTCGCGAGTTCGGAGCGCTGGAAGTGAGCGGGCCCCGTAGCCCGCAGGGCGTATCGAAACCGCCGAAACCCGCCCGTCGCGAGCGCACCGCGAGCGAATCGCTCCTCTCGATCGCCCTCGCGCTCGAAGCCATTCTCGTGTTCTTCGTCGCGCTCACCGCGTTCGGGTTGAAGGCTCTCGAGCCGCTGCCCGCGTTCATCGGCGGGGCCGCCCTGATCATCGTGCTCGTGCTCGCCGCACGGGTGGTGCGCTACCCGTGGGGCGTGTGGCTGGGATGGCTTCTGCAGGTGGTGCTTCTGGCCACCGGCATCCTGCTGCCCATCATGTATGTCGTCGCAGCCGCCTTCATCGGCATCTGGGTCTACTGCTTCGTCAAGGGCCGCCAGCTCGACAGTGCCAAGGCCGCGTATCTCGCGGCGAATCCCCAGCAATCCAAGGAGTCGTAAGTGTCAGTCGAAGAAACCCTCGTTCTCGTCAAGCCGGATGGCGTCGCCCGCAACCTGACCGGTGAGATCCTGCGCCGCATCGAGGCCAAGGGCTACCAGCTCGTCGACATCAAGCTTGTGCAGGCCGACCTCGACCTGCTCGCGGCTCACTACGAGGAGCACCAGGGCAAGCCCTTCTACGAGCCTCTCGTCGAGTTCATGCAGAGCGGACCCGTTGTCGCGATCCGTGTCGCGGGCAACCGGGTGATCGAGGGCTTCCGCTCACTGGCAGGCACGACCGACCCGACGACCGCGGCACCGGGAACCATCCGTGGCGACCTGGGTCGTGACTGGGGTCTCAAGGTGCAGCAGAACCTCGTGCACGGCAGCGACTCGCCCGAGTCGGCCGCGCGCGAGCTTGCTCTCTGGTTCGGCTAGATGGCGAGCATCGACAGCAGGTCGAGGCGCAGCTGCGCCACGATCGCGATGATGAGGTAGCCGGCGAGGGTGATCACGGGGACCCATCCGTAGAGCCGGTCGCCGAGCCGCACGAGCCCTGAGCCGAAGCGACCCTCGCGAGCATTGAAGAGGGTGAGGGCCCAGAACATCGGGATCACCATCGACCAGACGAGCATGCACCACGGGCAGAGGGTGCCCAGGTTGAAGATCGACTGGTAGGCGAGCCAGAGGCAGAACGCGAATGCCCCGGCGACGCCGATGTTGAAGGCGATCCAGAACCAGCGGGCGAAGGCGGCGCCGGCCAGCAGTGCCACGCCGACGGCGATCGGAGCGACGAATCCACCGAGTCCGATGATGGGGTTGGGGAAGCCGAGGATCGCACCCTGCCACGACCCGAGGTTCTTGCCGCACTGCACGATGACGCTGAAATTGCAGTCGAGGTCGGCCTCGGGATTGGCGAGCACGGCGAGCTTGTCGAGTGTCAGCGCGAGGGCCGCGTACCACCCCACCGCGCCCGTGACGATGAGCACAATGGCGAGCGACAGGGGTCTGCGCGGGACGGCGGCGTCAGTCATGTTCGGATTATTGCACGGGCCAAATCACGACTAACTGACAATGCGTGCGATAATTTGAGGTAGTCAGTCGAGCCGCGCTCGATCTGGCGCCAAAACAGCTTTACCGGGGCGGTTCCCGGGCCAGGAAAGCAACCCCAGAACCACGGTTGCGCGAGTCGGATAGCCAGTTCCGAGTAGTAGTGGCAGACCAAGTGACAACAAGTGTGGTGAGAGCACGACTGCACCGCGAGCCCAGAGCCCGGTGCAGGACCTGAAGAATTAGTAGCGGTCCCTCGCATTCAGTTGCGGCGGATAGCGCACGAGAGAGTACCCGGTGGGTGGCGCGGCCCCCTACCCGGGAATGGGAGTACACCAGCAATGGTGAATGAGAACATCGAAGATAGCCCCAAGAAGAAGTCGCGACTGTTTGGCCGCAAGGTAGCGGATGCCGCGGCACCCGTCACCCCGCCGGTCGAGCCCGAGGCGTCCGAGCCCGCAGTGCCCGAGCAGGCAGTGCCCGAGCAGGCAGCGCCCGAGCAGGCAGCGCCGGCGAAGGCCCCGGCCCGCAAGCGCACAGCGCCCAAGAGCGCGGCGGATCACGTGAACACCGCCGCAAGCGATGCGTCCGTTGCCGAGGCGGCGACCGATGATGTCATCGCTCAGGCGCCGACCCGCAGCCGCTCGAAGAAGGCGGCGCCCGCCGATGGCCCGGCCGAGGCATCCACTGATGCACCGGCAGACGCAGCTGTAGACGCGCCGGCCAAGAAGACGCCGCCGCGCCCGACCACGTCGCTGCTCTTCCAGGCACCCGACCTGCCTCCGCTTCCGCCGATGCCGCGCTCGGGTGCACCGCTGCCCGAACTCGACGAACCCGGCACCGTGCGCCGTCGTTCGCGTCGCCGCCCGGGGGAGGACCTGCGCCCCGGTGATGAGGCACCCAACACCGTCGTGCGCGTGCGCCAGCCGCGTCCGGAGCCCGTGCTCAGCAATGAGCCCACCCGCGTCAAGGGCTCCACGCGCCTCGAGGCGAAGAAGCAGCGTCGCCGCGATGGCCGCGACGCCGGCCGTCGCCGTCCCGTCGTCACCGAGAGCGAGTTCCTCGCCCGCCGCGAGTCTGTCGACCGCGTCATGGTGGTGCGCAGCAAGTTCGACCGCATCCAGATCGCCGTGCTCGAAGATGGCGTGCTCGTCGAGCACTACGTCGCCAAGGCGCAGGACGCCAGCCTCATCGGCAACGTCTACCTCGGTCGCGTGCAGAACGTGCTGCCGTCGATGGAGGCCGCATTCGTCGACATCGGTCGCGGTCGCAACGCCGTGCTGTACTCCGGTGAGGTCGACTGGGATGCCGCGGCTCTCGATTCCGACGGCAAGACTCAGGCTCGCCGCATCGAGCTCGCGCTCAAGCCGGGCGACCGCGTGCTCGTGCAGGTCACCAAGGACCCGGTCGGACACAAGGGTGCCCGCCTCACCTCGCAGGTCTCGCTGCCCGGCCGCTACCTCGTCTACGTGCCCAATGGCTCCATGTCCGGCATCAGCCGCAAGCTGCCCGACACCGAGCGCGCCCGTCTCAAGAAGATCCTCAAGGAGGTTCTGCCCGAGAACGTCGGTGTCATCGTGCGCACCGCCGCCGAGGGTGCAACCGAGGAGCAGCTGACGCTCGACGTCAACCGCCTCACCAACCAGTGGGCCGAGATCAGTCGTCTCGTGGAGACCCAGCAGGCGCCCGCGCTCCTTCACTCGGAGCCCGACCTGCTCATCAAGATCGTGCGCGATGTCTTCAACGAGGACTTCGGCAAGCTCGTCATCGAAGGCTCGGATGCTCGGCAGACCATCGAGGGCTACCTCCGTTCCGTCGCTCCCGACCTGCTCGATCGCATCCAGACGTATGAAGGCGCCGCCGACTCGTTCGACGAGTACCGGGTTTCTGAGCAGATCGAGAAGGCGCTCGACCGCAAGGTCTGGCTGCCCAGTGGTGGCTCGCTCGTGATCGACCGCACCGAGGCCATGACCGTCGTCGACGTCAACACGGGCAAGTTCGTCGGCTCGGGCGGCAACCTCGAGGAGACGGTCACCAAGAACAACCTCGAAGCCGCCGAGGAGATCGTGCGCCAGCTGCGTCTGCGCGACATCGGCGGAATCATCGTCGTCGACTTCATCGACATGGTGCTCGAGTCGAATCGTGACCTCGTGCTGCGCCGCCTGGTCGAGTGCCTGTCGCGCGACCGCACCAAGCACCAGGTCGCCGAGGTCACCTCGCTCGGCCTCGTGCAGATGACGCGCAAGAAGCTGGGCCTCGGCCTGCTCGAGACGTTCAGCGAGACCTGCGAGGTCTGCGCCGGCCGCGGCATCATCGTGCACCACGACCCCGTCACCAAGCACCGTCAGCAGACTCAGACGGCGCAACCCGAGCAGAGCGGCGGGCGCCGCAATCGTCGGGGCGGCGGCAACGCCGGCGGTGGGGCGGCCGTGGCATCCACGGTCAAGAACGGCGTGGGCAGCAACGGAACTCACGCGATCACCGAAGACGTGCGCAACGCGCTCGCCCGGGTCGCGTCGGTGACGGTGCACACGACCGAGATCGCGATCATCCCGGGCAACGCGCCCGCGGAGCCCGTCGAGGCCAGCACCCCGGTGGTTGAGGCACCCGAGGTCGAGGAGATTCTCGACATTCCCGTGGTGAAGCAGCCGCGTCAGCAGCGCAAGGTCTCCACTCAGGACGCGGAGCAGATCCTCGGGTCCGTGCTCGAGTCGCTGCCGGAGCCGAAGCAACCCGGACAGGGCCGCTCGCGTGTTTCCCGACGTGCGGGCAGCGCTGGGCAAGTGGTGAGTGCGCCCTCAGAGTAGGTCGAATACCGCACCGTAGACTGCACGCGTGGCGGCGCACACTCATCTCGACGAACGGTCGGGAGTCGATGGTGCGCCGCATTCGCACTCGCTGACACGTCCACGGCTGAGCGCGGCGCGCGTGGTGTGGTTGGTCGTCGGAGTGCTCGGAATCGCAGCGCTTCTCGTGCTCAGATTCGCGGTCGAACCGGCGGCACTCCCCAATCGGCTCCAGGATCTGCTGACCCTGAGCATCAGCGTGATCGTGGAGTCGCTGCCCTTCGTGATCCTGGGCATTCTGCTGTCGATAGTGGTTCAGGTGTGGCTCCCCGAGGGGCTGCTCATGCGGTACCTGCCGAGGAACCCGGTGGCTCGACGGTTCTGCATCTCCCTCTTCGGCATTGCGCTGCCCGTCTGTGAGTGCGGAAATGTGCCGCTCGCCCGGGGCCTGATCGTTGGGGGGTTCACGGTTCCGGAATCGATGACCTTCCTGCTCGCGGCGCCCATCATCAACCCGATCACGATCATCACCACACATCAGGCGTTCGGCTTTGACGACGGAATTCTGGTGGCGCGCATCATCGGTGGCCTCGCCATCGCGAACATCATCGGATGGCTCTACAGCCGCCACGCTCGCCCCTACGAGCTGCTGACCCCGAAATTCGCCGCCGAGTGCGCGCGGGCCGAGGGCGACGACCATCACCACTCGCGATGGGGCAAGAGTCTCGACATCTTCGTGCGCGAGTCCAGTGCGATCATGCCTGCACTGTTCATCGGTGCGCTCGCCGCGGGCGCGATACAGGTGCTCGTGCCGCGTGAGGTCCTGGTGTCGCTGGGCAGCAACCCGCTCTGGTCGGTACTGGCCATGATGGTGCTCGCCTTCGTCATCGCGGTCTGCTCCAACGTCGATGCGTTCTTCATCCTCCCGTTCGCGAGCACGTTCCTCCCGGGCTCGATCGTCACCTTCCTCGTGTTCGGCCCGATCATCGACATCAAGATGCTGGCGATGCTGCGCACGACATTCACCACCCGGGTGCTCATTCAACTCACAGTGATGGTCGGCCTGCTCAGCGCCCTCCTCGGATTGGTGGTCAACGTTGTGGCGTAATCTCCAGCGCTGGCGCGGCGTGGTGCTTGTGGCTGCTGTGACGGTGGCGACAGCGGTGCTCGCCGTGACCAACCAGCTGCAGCTCTACATCCACCCCCGCTACATCCTCTTCACCGTGATCATGGTCGCGATCGGCGGAGTCGTTCTGGTGGCGAGCCTGATCGCGCGCTCTGCGGGGCAGGAGGACTCCGAGGAGACTCCGGGCCGGGCATCCCGGGCGTTCAGTTATATCGGGCTCGTACTGGCCGCCGCACTCGCCGTCGGCATGCTCGCCCTGCCTCCCGCGACCCTGACGAGCGCGACAGCCCAGCAGCGCGACGTCAGTTCAACGACAGTGGGAGCCGACACTCAGGATGCCGCAGCCGTTGCTTCGGCACCGGCCGCCGCATTCTCTTCGTTCACGGTGATCGACTGGGCTTCGCTGCTGCGCCAGACCACCGATGTCTCCTTCTACCGCGACAAGCCCGTCAGCGTGGTCGGGTTCATCGTGCCCGACAGCGAGGATCCCGACAACGTGTTCTACGTGTCGCGGTTCTTCGTCACGTGCTGTGCCGTCGACGCGCAGCCGACGGGCATCCCCATCTACCTCCCCGATTGGTCGGCGACCTTCGACGCTGACGCGTGGGTGCAGGTCAGCGGAACCTTCGAGACCAATCCGAGCAGTGCGAGCACTCAGCCGCTCGCCGTACAGCCGTCCGAGATCACTCCGGTGGAGCAACCCAGTGACCCGTACCTCTACTGATCAGTTCCGGCGGTCGTTCGCCTGGCTCGTCGCGGTGCTGCTCGTGCTCTGCGCCGTGTTCGTCGCGCTCGGCTACCTGCAGGGTCCCAGGCTTACTGACGCACAGGTGGACACTCAGGCGGTCACCTCTCGCAGCGGCCAACAGCTGCGGCTCTTCGCGAACCAGCCCGTCGCTGCCGTTGCCGCCGATCAGATCACAGTGACGCCGGATGCCCGCGTCTCGGTCACGACCGACGGTGACGTGATCGCGGTGCAGTTCGACCAGCCGCTGCACTACGCAACCGACTACGTGGTGCGAGTGGAGGGTGTGCACAGCATCTCGCTGCCCCAAACCAGCACTCTCGAGTACCGGTTCACCACGTCAGCGCCCGAGCTCTTCTGGCTGCACCGGGCGCAAGGTGCCGATGATCAGATCGTCCGAACCGGCCTGACCGGCTCGGACACCACCGTGGTGTTCGCCTCGGAGCGGATCGTCGAGTTCGCCGTCGTGGGGCGGGCCATCGCTGTGATCACCGTCGACGGCGACGACCGCACCGCCCTCCAGTTGGTCAGTCTCACAGACGGTGCGGTGGAGACGGTTCCGCTGCCGGGCCCGGGCACGCTGAGCGATCTGGGGGCCTCCTCAGCGGCATTCGTGCTCGGGGTCGTCTTCACCCCCGACGGAGCTCAGGACGAGGTTCTCGGGGGACGGCAACTGCTCACGCTCGACCTCAGCGCGGGACGCACATTCGTTCCCGTTGAGGGCCTTGACGGCGCCCCGGTAGCGGTGGCCGACTGGCGATTCGTGCCCGGCGGAACGCTGCTCGTGGCGCAGAGCAGCGAGCAGACCATGTTGATCGCCGATGCTGCAGCGCCCGGCATCCCGACGCCGCTGGGCAAGTTCGCTGAACTGGTGGGCTTCTCCTCCGACGGTCGCACGATGGTCGTGCGCGATGTTCTGGGTCCCATCAGCGTGAACCTTCAGGACGCGGCACAGGCGCGCATCGAGCCGTCGCCTGTGCAAGGTGTGACGCCGTTCGTGGGACAGGTCGTGCCGCTCTCCGATGGCGGACTGGTCGAGAAGGCGGCGGTGCCGGGCGCGGCGGGCGCGTTCACTGTTGCATTGGTGGTCGACGACGGCAGCGCGGGGCGGGTGCTGTACACGACCCCGGACGGCAAGGGGAGCATCGAGACGTTCTCGCTCTCTCCCAATGAGCAGTTCGTCATCGCCGAGGTGGTGCCCGACAACGAGTCGACGGTGTCCGACGGCTACCCGCAGAAGCCCCGCTCGACATCGATCAGGACGGTGATCATTGATCTCGCATCGGGCGAGATCGTGAAGACGCTCGAAGGATTCGAAGCGCAATTCGCCGGCTGAGCCGGTGGTCGAGCACGCCGGTGATCGCGGCCGTCGGTGATCGAGCCTGTCGAGATCCCCGCGCGCGCCCCCACCTACCGATCCCGCTGAGGCACCCGCAACCCGCTCGCCTCGAGACGCTGCACGAATTCGCGCACGCCGACCGGCTGTGCGCCCAGAGCGACGAGCTCGTGCCACTTGTGAGCGGGCACGTCATAGTGGTCCAGGTCGAAGCCCCGACGCGGGATGCCCGCCGCCTCCGCGAACGCGTGCAACTCCTCCAGCGACGTGTCGCTGACGATGTGCGCCCATAGAGTGTTGTGTGCGGGCCAGATCGGCTGGTCGATGAGCACGGTCATGATGCGATCCTAGGCAGGCAGCGTGGAAATCTCAGTGAAGCGGATGCTCCGCACCCGCGGCGCCCTCGTGGCAGCCATCACGGCCCTCGCCGTGGGGCTCGCGCTCGTCGCCGGCCACCTGCTTCTCACCGTCATCGCCATGGAGCCGTTCGATCGCACCGGTTATGTGCTGCTCACGAGCGTTCTGCCGTTCACAGTGGGCTACTTCCTGGCTCTCTGGGTTGTCGCCCCGATCACGGAGCAACTCGGCGTGGGGCACGTGATCACGCGCGCAGTGCTCGCGACGGGCATCGGTGCCACGCTGTGGTTCGTGGTGCTCGGGCTCACAGGCGTCGTGACAGCAGTGTCGGCGACGTCCGATGTGCTGGGGATCGCGGCATCCCCGGGTCTGATCGGTGCCCAGCTCGCCTACGCTCTGCAGCAGGCGCTCACCGGTCTGGTCGTGCTGCTGCCTCTCGGTGTGCTCGGGGGAGTGCTGCAGTGGGTGTGGCGCACGGCGCATCCCGCCCCGCACCACATCGAGGGTCTCATCGACGTCTGATCGAGCGTTTAGAGTGGAAGCATGTCGTTCCTCGGTGTCGTCACAGTTCTCGGCCAGCTGGCCTTGGTCGCCATGGGCGGCCTGATCATCCTCGCCAGCCTGGTCGTGCTGGCGGGGATCGCATTCCCGGCGCTTCTGGCGCCGTTGTTCCCCTAGCGGGCGCCGTTTGACCCAGCACCCCGAAGTCGCGTATTGTTGACTCTTGGTGTCTGCTGGGCCAAGCCCGCATTCGATCACCAACAGCTTCCGCAGTGTTAGCTAACAATTTCTAAGTAAGGGCAATCAAGTGGTTTACGCAGTTGTGCGCGCCGGTGGGCGTCAGGAGAAGGTCGAGGTTGGCTCGATCGTCGTTCTCGACCGCATCCAGGCCGACAAGAACGGCAACGTCGAGCTCGTTCCCGTGCTCTTCGTCGATGGTGACAAGATCACCCACGACGCCAAGTCGCTGACGAAGGTCAAGGTCGTCGCCGAGGTTCTCGGCAACGAGCGTGGGCCGAAGATCGTCATCCAGAAGTTCAAGAACAAGACCGGATACAAGAAGCGCCAGGGCCACCGCCAGGAGCTGACTCGTATCAAGATCACCAGCATCGCGTAGGGGTAGACACTCATGGCACACAAAAAGGGCGCATCGTCCACCCGTAACGGCCGCGACTCCAACGCTCAGCGCCTCGGCGTGAAGCGCTTCGGCGGCCAGACCGTGCTCGCCGGCGAGATCATCGTCCGCCAGCGCGGAACCCACTTCCACCCGGGCGCCAACGTCGGCCGCGGTGGCGACGACACGCTGTTCGCGCTCGCGGCCGGTGCCGTCGAGTTCGGCGCCAAGGGCGGCCGCAAGGTCGTCAACATCGTCACTGCAGACTAGGTTTCGATACGCCGCTTCGCGGCTACTCAACCAGCGGGGAGCGGGCTTCGGCTCGCTTTTCCCGTTTAAGGCAACACCAACCGCAACCGCAATACCGCAACCAGAAGGAGGAGTGCCATGGCGTCATTCGTCGACCAAGTGACCCTCCACCTGCTGGCGGGTCACGGTGGCAACGGCTGCGTGTCGGTCAAGCGCGAGAAGTTCAAGCCGCTCGCGGGCCCCGACGGCGGCAACGGTGGAGACGGCGGCGACATCGTGCTCGTGAGTGACCCCCAGGTCACCACGCTGCTCGGCTTCCACCGCGCTCCCCACCGCAAGTCGGAGCACGGCCAGCCCGGTCAGGGCGACCACAAGGCCGGTACCTCGGGCGAGGACCTGATTCTCTCCGTGCCCGTCGGCACCGTCATCAAAGACGCCGAGGGCAACGAGCTCATCGACATGGATGCCCCGGGCATCCGCTACGTCGCCGGCCCCGGCGGTCAGGGCGGCCTCGGCAACGCCGCGCTCGCGACCACCAAGCGCAAGGCGCCCGGTTTCGCTCTGCTGGGAACGCCCGGCTTCGAGGGCGACATCTTCCTCGAGCTGAAGACCGTCGCGGATGTCGCGCTCGTCGGCTACCCGTCGGCGGGCAAGTCGAGCCTGGTCGCCGCCCTCTCCGCAGCCAAGCCGAAGATCGCGGACTATCCGTTCACGACCCTGCACCCCAACCTCGGCGTCGTCGAGTCAGGCGACACCCGATACACGATCGCCGATGTTCCGGGCCTCATCGAGGGCGCGAGCGAGGGCAAGGGGCTCGGCCTCGAGTTCCTTCGTCACGTCGAGCGGTGCACCGCTCTGCTGCACGTGCTCGACTGCGCCACCCTAGAGCCCGGTCGCGACCCGATCAGCGACCTCGACATCATCCTGGGGGAGCTCGGCGCCTACCCGGTTCCCGAGGGTCAGCTGCCGCTGCTCGAACGCGCCCAGCTCATCGCCCTCAACAAGATCGACGTGCCCGAGGCGCGCGACCTCGCCGACATGGTGCGCCCGGAGCTCGAGGCGCGCGGCTACCGCGTGTTCGAGGTCTCCGCGGCATCCCACGAGGGTCTGCGCGAGCTGTCGTTCGCTCTCGCCGCGCTAGTGCAGGCCGATCGCGCCGCGAAGGCGCTGGAGCCCGTCAAGCAGCGCATCGTGATCCGGCCGCGGGCTGTCGACGAGAAGGAGTTCGTCGTCAAGGTCGAGGGCGGCACCTACGGCAACGTCTACAACGTCGTCGGCACCAAGCCCGAGCGCTGGGTCGCACAGACCGACTTCGAGAACGAGGAGGCGGTGGGCTTCCTCGCCGACCGTCTCGCCAAGCTGGGAGTCGAGGACGAACTGTTCCGCGCCGGGGCGGTTCCCGGATCGACCGTCATGATCGCCGGCCGGGTCTTCGACTGGGAGCCCACGCTCTCGTCGACCGCCGAGCTCATCACGAGCCCGCGCGGCACCGACTCCCGCCTTGATGACAACCAACGCGCGACCAACCGTGCACGTCGCCAGAGCTACCTCGAGAGAATGGATGCGAAGGCCGCCGCCCGCGCCGAACTCGAGGCCGAGCGCAACGCCGGCATCTGGACCGACGATGAAGGATTCGCGGTCTCCAAGGAAGAGGACAGTGAGTAGTGTCGTGACCTCGCGCGCCGGTATCCCGCACGCGCGACGCATCGTGGTGAAAGTCGGGTCGTCCTCCGTGTCCGGGGAGAACGTCGGTCAGATCGGAGCACTCGTCGATGCACTTGCGGCCGCCCACGGTCGTGGGTCGGAAGTGATTCTTGTCTCGTCGGGGGCGATCGCCACGGGCATCCCCTATCTGAATCTGGATGCCCGCCCGACCGATCTGGCAACGCAGCAGGCCGCGGCCGCCGTCGGCCAGAACGTGCTCATCTTCCGCTACCAGGAGTCACTCGACCGGTACCGCATCGTGGCGGGACAGATCCTGCTCACCGCCGGCGACATGGAGAATCCGACGCACCGCTCGAACGCGCAGCGCGCGATGGAGCGTCTGCTCGGGCTTCGCATCCTGCCGATCGTCAACGAGAACGACACTGTGGCAACGCAGGAGATCCGCTTCGGCGACAACGACCGTCTGGCCGCCCTTGTGTCGGTGCTCGTGCGCGCTGACGTGCTCGTGCTGCTCAGCGACATCGACGCGCTCTACACCCGGCCGCCCGCGGAGCCGGGCGCCCTCAAGATCGAGACGGTGCCGTTCGACGATGACCTCGGCGGTGTCACCTTCGGCGACATCGGTGCAGCCGGCGTCGGCACAGGGGGAGCGGGCACAAAGGTCGCCGCCGCGAAGCTGGCCGCCGCATCCGGAATCCCGACCCTCCTCGCCGCGACGGGCAGTGTCGCCGAGGCTCTGGCGGGCGCTGAGCTGGGCACCTGGTTCGAGGCGGCACAGCCGGCCGAGTAGGCCGCAGGCCGTATCGGAACCCGCTGCAGCCGGTTGAGTAGGCCGCAGGCCGTATCGAAACCTCTGCGCCACTAAACTCGACGCATGCCTGAGACCGCCGTCGCCACGTCGTTCACCGACAAGCTCACCGCCTCGAGAGAGGCCGCCCGCGCCCTCGCCACCGCGACGACAGCGCAGAAGAACACCGCTCTGCGGGCCATCGCCGACGCCGTGCTGCGCAACCAAGCTCGCGTGCTGCAGGCCAACGAACTCGACCTCGCGAACGGCCGTGACAACGGCCTCAGCGCGGGGCTTCAGGACCGTCTGAGGCTTGACGAGAAGCGCCTCATCGCGCTCTCGCAGGCCGTACTGGAGATCGTGGCCCTGCCCGACCCGGTCGGCGACGTCGTGCGCGGGTCCAGCTTGGAGAACGGTCTGCAGCTCACCCAGATTCGCGTGCCGTTCGGCGTAGTCGGCGCGATCTACGAGGCGCGGCCCAACGTCACCATCGACATTGCTGCCCTCGCGCTCAAGAGCGGCAACGCGGTCGTGCTGCGCGGTGGCACGGCGGCCGAGAACACCAACCGGGTTCTGGTCGAGGTAATTCAGTCCGCGCTGGAAGAGGCCGGACTGCCGATCGACTCTGTGCAGACGATCGATGAGTTCGGTCGCGAGGGCGCCAAGGAGCTCATGCGGGCGCGCGGATTCGTCGACGTGCTCATCCCGCGGGGCAGCGCCGACCTCATCAACTCGGTGGTCGCCGAGTCGACGGTTCCGGTGATCGAGACCGGTGCGGGTGTCGTGCACATCTACCTCGACGAGTCCGCCGACCTCGAGAACTCGGTGGCGATCGTCCACAACGCGAAGGTGCAGCGGCCCAGCGTCTGCAACGCACTGGAGACTCTGCTCGTGAACGCGGCATCCGCCCCTCGCCTTCTGCCGCCGGTGCTGGCCAAGCTGCGGGAGTCCGGGGTCACCGTGCACGGCGACTCGCGCACCCTCGAGCTGTTCCCCGACGCGCTGCCCGCAACTGACGAGGACTGGTCGACCGAGTACATGAGCCTCGATGTCGCGGTGCGGGTCGTCGATGATCTGGATGAGGCGCTGGACCACATCCGTCAGTACTCGACCCACCACACCGAGTCGATCATCACCAACGATCTCGCGCGTGCGGAACGCTTCCTCGCCGAGGTCGACTCCGCAGTCGTCATGGTGAATGCGTCGACACGGTTCACCGACGGTGGCGAGTTCGGGTTCGGTGCCGAAGTCGGTATCTCGACTCAGAAGCTTCACGCCCGAGGGCCGATGGGTCTGCCCGAACTGACCAGCACCAAGTGGGTTGTGCGCGGGTCGGGCCAGGTGCGCGGATAGGATAGGGCTACACCCCGAACGGAGAAATGATGTCGCTGATCGCCCTCGCACTCGCTGAGACGGAGGAGCTTGCTCCCTTGATCATGCCTCCGCTGGCCTTCGCGGCGATTGCCGTCGTGGTGTTCGTCGCGCTGGCAATCGTCTCGTGGAGCTTCCGTGACGTGTCCAACCGTCACACGAAGAACCCGAACGGCTCCAACACGCACGGCGCGGGCCACTAGGTTCTCCTGCCCGCATGGCCGAGCCAGCACAGCGACGTGCCCGCATCGGTGTCATGGGTGGCACGTTCGACCCGATTCACAACGGCCACTTGGTCGCGGCGAGCGAGGTTCAGCAGCAGTTCGCTCTCGACGAGGTGATCTTCGTTCCCACGGGTCAGCCGTGGATGAAGCCCGGGGTGACAGAGGGGGAGCATCGCTACCTCATGACTGTCATCGCGACCGCCGCCAATCCGCGGTTCACTGTGAGTCGCGTCGACATCGATCGGGATGGCCCGACCTACACTGTCGACACCCTTCGCGACATCCGCGAGGCGCGTCCGGATGCCGACCTGTTCTTCATCACCGGGGCCGATGCGGTCGCCCAGATCCTCGACTGGAAGGACGTCGATGAGGTCTGGAATCTCGCGCATTTCATAGCGGTTTCGCGGCCAGGACACACCCTCACCATTCGCGGTTTGCCAGAGCAGGGCGTAAGCTCGCTTGAAGTGCCGGCGTTGGCGATATCCTCCACGGACTGTCGAAGCAGGGTGAGTCGGGGGTTTCCGGTTTGGTATTTGGTGCCCGATGGTGTCGTTCAGTACATCGCCAAGCACCACTTGTATCGGAGTAGCACATGACCACGTACCAAGATCCGCAGCCGCAGTCGCGGCGTGCGGTGCGGCAGGGTGAGCGCGGCGAGACTCCCGAGCAGCAGGAGCAGGCGCCTTTCCAGGGCCAGACTCCGCCGCAGTTCTACCCCGATTCCGCTACCGCTCGCGAGATGTGGGATACCACCGCGCGTCGCGCCGCACAGTTGCCGCCGGCGGCGGCCCCTCGACCGGATGCCCCGGCAGCAACATCCGGACGACGCTCGGCCCAGCCGGCTCCGACGGCCGCAGAACCACTGTCCTATTCCACCCAGGGCGCGCCCTCGACCCAGCAGGCGAGCCCGGCCCCGTCGTTCCGTCCTCGTGGTTCCTCGCAGGCGCCGGAGGTTCGCGCCGAGCAGCCCAGTGCCACCCACGTCGCCCCACCGATCATCCCCGCTCAGCCGGAGCCGGGAGCATTCCGCGTGCGCGACTTCAGCCCGGAGGGCCGCAGGTCGGCCGCCCCGCAGGCTCGTGTCGAGTCGCCGCTTGAGGCTCAGCAGGCGCCGCCCAGCGATCTCGACTACCACACCGAGGCTCGGATCGATCGGGCCGCTCCGCCGGCACCGCCGATTGCAGAGGTTCCGACGTTCGTTTCCCAGCCGCAGCCGGTTGCTCCCGAACTGATCCAGCCGCCGGTGAGCGAAGCCCCGGTATCCCAAGCGCCGGCAGCCCACTCGCCTGTGGACCTCATCCCACCGAGTGCCCCCGGCGTACCCGTGGAACAGACTCTGACTCGCCGCGAGCTGCGGGCACTGCAGCAGTCGGAGGCGGTTTCGTCGCCCGACCAGCCCGTCTGGGACCAGCCGGTGGCCAGCGTGCCCGCTCAGTCGCCGTTCCCTCCCGCGCCGGAGCCGGACGTCAACACGGCCCTTACGAACGCGATCACCGAGTTCGACCAGCTGTTCCAGGCACAGCCGGCGGCTCCGGCGCAGCCAACGCCGCAGGCCGACGCCGCGACACCCACCTGGACGGCACCCGTCGGCCACTGGTCGGTTCAGGCCGACCTCGATGACGACGAGTTCCACGAGACCACGATCAATCGCACCGTCGGCAGCGGTAGCACGGCCACGAGTGCTCTGGTGCTTCCCACGATTCCCGGTGGCCACGACATCCGCGGCCCCCTGACGGGCACCGGAGAGATCATGCTCACCGGCTCGATCGAGCTTCCGCACACCCTGAGCTCAACCGGCGCGACGGCACGGTTCGACAACGGCGGAATCGACGCATTGTTCGACGCGGGGGACGCCGAGGTCATCTCCACTGACTCGGCACCGGTGCGGGCGATCAAGGCGGTGAGCACCCACAACTCCGGTCAGGGTGTCACTCACACCCAGAAGCCGAAGGGCACGCGCACCCTCACGGTGCTGCTCATCGCCGCGTCATCCATGGCCGTCGTCGTCGCGGGGCTGCTCATCACGGCTTTCGCCCTCAACGTGTTCTGATCCTTGACGACACTTCCTTTCTCCTACTTCCTGAGGACCCTGTGACTGCATCTGCGCGCGCCCGCGAGCTTCTGACCGTGATGGCCCTTGCTGCCGACTCCAAGCAGGGCGAGGACCTGGTCGCACTCGACGTGTCAGGCCCCCTGCCCCTTACCGACATCTTCTTCCTCGCCACGGGTCGCAACGAGCGTAACGTTCAGGCCATCGCCACCGAGATCGAGGACAAGATGATCGAGGCCGGCGCCAAGCCGCTGCGCCGGGAGGGACGCGCTGAGGGCCGCTGGATCCTGCTGGACTTCGGCGACGTGGTCGCGCACGTCTTCCACGAGGAGGACCGCCTGTACTACTCGCTTGAGCGTCTGTGGAAGGACTGCCCGGCGATCGCTCTCGATCTGCCGGCGCCACGCACCGCGAGCTAGGTCATGACCGACGACCTGAGTCCGCGGCCGTCGGGCGTGCTGCACCAGTTCTCCTTCCTCGATGCGCTGGTCGCAGGTCTCTACGAGGGCGCCTTCCGGGCATCAGATGTGCTGGGCGCTGGCGACTTCGGGGTGGGCTGCGGCGACGCACTCGACGGGGAGATAGTGCTGCTCGACGGCGCCATGCACCTGTGTCGAGGTGACGGGCAGGTCGTGGATGTCGCGCCCGATGCCCTGCTGCCGTTCGCCGAGGTATCGCGGTTCACCCCGACCCACACCGAGGCGGTCGCCGACCTGACAGGGCTCGATTTCGACGCGCTCGTCGATTCGCTCACCCCCAGCGGTAACCTCTTCTACGGCATCCGCGTCGATGGTGTCTTCGAGCGGATGACGGTGCGCGAGGCCGTGCGCCAGCAGCAGCCCTATCGGGGTCTCGCCGAGGCCGTGAAGGGGCAGCACGAGGACACCTCCGCGCACACCACCGGCACCCTGATCGGGTTTCGCGGCCCGGATGTCTTCCAGGGCCTCAGCGTGGCCGAGTTCCACCTGCACTACATCAACGATGCCCGCAGCTTCGGGGGCCACGTCATGGACTTCCAGCTCAGATCCGGGATGCTCGCGCTCGAGGCCTACGACACCTTCACGCTGCACCTGCCGGAGGTCGCGTCGTACCTGTCTGCGCCCCTGCGCCGGCACGACTCGGACGCGGAGATCCGTGAGGCTGAGGGCTCCTAGAGCCCGCGCGTCAGCCAGGGCCGCAGGGCCCGCGTGACGAACGGCATGGCCAGGTAGGTCATGACCGGCGTGACCAGCAGCACCGTGACGAGCACGCGCAGCACGAGTGGCCACGCGCCGGTGATCGGCGACAGGGCCCAATTGGAGAGAAGGCTGAGCGGGAAGAACACGAGGAAGATCGACACCATCTGCTTCCAGCGCGGCGGCACGGCGCCCGTGGGTGAGATCACCTCGACGCTCGAGGGGGTGTCGAACCAGCCCTCGATGCCGGTGCGGCGTTCCTCCAGGGAGTGCTCCACGATCCCCAGCGCAGAGGCCACCCACCAGGCGCGCTCGTCGGAGCTCTGCCAGGTGGCAAGGGACGCGGCATCCGCGAACCGGTAGAGCATGTGCCACTGGGTGCTCGCTGGGTCGGGCCGCACCCAGCCCGAACCGAGGTAGCCCGGGTACGTGCTCATGAGGTCCTGGCCGGACCGGGCCCAGGCCGCGAACTGTCTGGCTTGCGCCGGGTCGACGAAACGGGTGATCGAGACCGTGACGGGTTCTTCGTGCATTCCACCATTCTCGACCGGTTCGCGCAGCCCGCGACATGTAGTAATCTTGACCAGTTGCCAATTGCGGTAACACTCAAGGGTCCATGGCGCAGCCCGGTAGCGCACCTGCATGGCATGCAGGGGGTCAGGGGTTCGAATCCCCTTGGATCCACAGTTGAAGAAGAGCCGTCCACCAGGGCGGCTCTTCTTGTATCGCGAGGTGGTGGGTGGATGGTGAAGGTCGACTTCAAGTCGCTCGATTCCTACCGCGCGAAGCAGGGTGAGTTCCGCATCGTCGACGTCCCTCCGCTGACCTACCTCATGATCGACGGGCACGGTGATCCGAACACTGCGGAGTATCGTGGCGCGATCGAAGCGCTGTTCCCCGTTGCCTACGCCCTCAAGTTCGCCAGCAAGACCTCGCTCGGCAAGGACTACGTGGTCATGCCCCTCGAGGCACTCTGGTGGGCGCAGGACATGCAGTCGTTCACGACTGAGCGCGACAAGTCGCGGTGGGACTGGACGGCCATGATTCTGGTTCCCGAGTGGACAACCCAGTCCGCGCTTCACACAGCCGTTGTGTCGGTGGGGGAGAAGAAGGATCCTCCAGCCGGCCTCCACCGGATCCGACTGGAGCGGCTCGAGGAAGGGTTGTGCGTGCAGACCCTGCACATCGGAAGCTACGACGATGAGACCGAGACGCTCGCACGCCTGCACGACGAGTTCATACCGGGAGCAAACCTGCGGATGACCGGCAAGCACCACGAGATCTACCTGAGCGATTCGCGCCGCGTCGCGCCGGCGAAGCTCCGCACGATCCTGCGTCAGCCCGTCACGACACCTGCCTAGACTGGGCACCATGGCGGCTCTCTCCTGGCTCGGCAGGCTCCTGCGCAATCGTCGGGCCGGGTCATCCCTCAGCATCTGGTTCGTTCCGGGGCTCCGCTCTGAGCGTGACCTGATCGTCAGCAGCCCGTCATTCGGTGACGGTGGTGCCATCCCGCAGCGCTTCGCTGGCCCCGGCGTGGGCGAGAACGTCTCGCCGGCGCTGGTGTTCAGCGGTGTACCCGTCGAGGCCCGCCACCTCGTGTTCGTGCTCGAAGACACCGACACGCCCAACTCGCGTCCACTCATCCACACTCTGTCGATTCTGAATCCGGATGCCACGTCCCTCCCCGAGGGCGCGCTCGATCGCACCGCACCCGGAGTGACTCACCTCAAGGGCGACTTCGCGACCGGATACAGCGGACCCCGCCCCATCCCGGGCCACGGCACACACCACTACGGCTTCATGCTCTTCGCGGTGGACGTCGACATCGACACCACCAGCTGGCGCACCGCTCTCGAGTCGATCGAGGGGCACGTGCTCGCCCGCGGTCGAGTGATCGGAACCTACGAGCGAGCCTGAGCCTCGACCTTCGCCTCGGAGGCCAGTCGTCGGCGCTTGACGGTGTCCTTGAACCACGTGGCATCCGGAATTCTGGCCAACAGCGGACCCGAGATGATCGTGATCAGCACGTAGGCCGCGGCCAACGGCGCGATCTGCGGCTCCAGGCCGGCGCTGACCGCAAGACCGGCGATGACGATCGAGAACTCGCCGCGCGGCGTCAGAACGAGCCCGGCCCGCCACCGACCGGGAACCGCGATTCCCGCCTTCTTCGCCGCCAGGTATCCGGTGGCGGTCTTCGTGCCCATGGTGAGCACCGCCAGCACCAGCGCGGGAATGAGCACAGGCACGATCGATGCCGGGTCGGTGGAGATGCCGAAGAAGACGAAGAACACGGTCGCGAACAGGTCGCGCAACGGCGAGAGCACGGCGGCAGCGTTGTGCGCCACCTGGCCCGACAGCGCGATTCCGACGAGGAACGCCCCGACGGCGGCCGACACGTTCACCTGTTCGGCGAGCCCGGCAACGAGCATCGTGAGCCCGAGCACGCCCAGCAGCAGCGGCTCGGCGTGATGTGACGTGAACGCTCGTGAGAGCAGGCGCCCGTGGCGAAGCGCGAGGTAGAGGATGACGACCACCACGCTCACTGCGATCACCACGGTGGTCGCGCCCTGAAGCAGCCCCGCGCCGATCACCAGGGCCGACAGGATCGGCAGGTAGAAGGCCATGGCGAGGTCCTCGATTACGAGCACCGACAGCACGACGGGGGTCTCACGGTTGCCCAGACGTCCGAGGTCGCGCAGCACCTTGGCGATCACACCCGACGACGAGACCCAGGTGACGCCACCGAGGGCGACGGCGGCGAGCCATCCCCAGCCCATGATGAGGGCGAAGGCAGCGCCGGGCACCGCGTTGAGAAGCCCGTCCATCAGACCTGCGACGCGCGCGCGCTTCAGGCTGGATAGCAGCTCCTCCGCGGAGTACTCCAGACCCAGCATGGCGAGCAGAAGGATCACGCCGATCTGCGATCCGACTTCGAAGAAGCTCTCGCTCGCGTCGAACGGCAGGAACCCGCCGTGACCTACGGCGAGTCCCGCGAGCAAGTACAGCGGAATGGGGGAGATGCCCACCCTCAGGGCGAGGCGACCGAGCAGGCTGAGTACGAGTAGGAGGGCTCCCACCTCGATGAGCAGTACGGTCGTCTCGTGCATCGGTGGGGTTACCCCGGTCCGCGGTCGATGATCTTGGCCAGTGCGTCGAGACCCTTTCGTGTGCCAACGGCGACGATCACGTCACCCTGCTCGAGAAGCTCTGTCGGCGTGGGGGATGCGATCACTTGAGTGCCGCGAGCGATCGCCACGATCGATGAACTGGTCAGCGTGCGCGCCTTGGTGTCGCCCATCTGCCTGCCGACCCACCCCGAGCCTGTGGGCAGCGTCATCTCCTCAGTGAACAGCCCCATCTCGCGAGTGCCCAGGCCGGTGACCCGACTGAGACTGAGGGATGCCCCGAGCACCTCCGCGAGCGCCGCGGCCTCGTCGTCGGTCAGGGCGATCGAGTCAGTGCTGGCATCAGGGTCGTCGGCGTCGAACAGCGCCAGATCGCGCTCGCCAGACCGCAGCGATACCACGCTGACGCGTCGTCCGCCTTCGGTGATCACGTCATTGCGCACGCCGATACCAGGAAGGTCAACCCGCTCGACTCGTACGCTCACGAGTTTGACCATACAGGAGGAGAACTCAGGCCGCGGCGCCCGCCGAGACGCCGTACTTCTTCATGGAGGTCTCCACGATCGTGAGACCCTCGAGCCCGGGCATCCGGGAGATGTGTTCGTCGAGCTTGCGGATCTCGCGCAGCCCCTCTTCGCCAGCGAAGATGTGGCCCATCACGTGGGTGACCTCGGCGGGCTCCATGACGCTGGATCCGACCGGTCCCCACGCGTTCTTCAGGGCGAACCGGGCAAGCACCTGAGCCTTCTTGCTCTTGGCGAGGCGCTCGCGCGCCTGGGTAGCGTAGAAGGCCACATGGCGCGCCTCCTGCTTGGCGATGCGCTTGAGCAGCACGGCGAGCACCGGGTGCTGCTCGAGCTCGGCAAGGCGGTTGTAGGCGGCTACGGCCGACCACTCGTTCGCGGCGCCCCAGATCATGTGTACGGCGATGAAGTCCTTGCCGACGATGTTGCCCAGGAGCGACTGCTTGATCGGGTCGAGCCGATCCTTCCAGCCGAGCTTGAGGCGCGTCGCCTTGAGCTCGTCGAAATCGACGGTGATGCCGTGCGCGCCGAGCACGGCGGCGAGGGCCTCGCCGTGCCAGAACTCCTCGCGGTTCCACATGGTCATGAAGGCCGAGACATCCGCCTCCTTGTGCGAGGGCGTCACCAGAAGGTCGCGCAGGTAGCAGACCGTGTGGTACTCGATGTCGCACATGTAACGGAGGCTGCGCAGCGTGGACTCGGGCAGCGGGTTGGTCTCGAAGTCGCCGAAGTCGAGGTCACCCCACATCACGCTCGTCGACGTGGCGGTGTAGTTGTCGATATCAAATGCCATGGGATGCCGCGGGGCTCTCCTCGAGAGAGGTCCCGCCTCCTTCCGTGGGGGTCTGTTTCTCGGATTCTAGGCGCTGAACCTGTCGAACTGCCGCCGGGTGGCGCTTCCAATCCAGAACATTCCAGCGCTTCTCCTGCGCGTGCCGGTAGAGCTGGATGTCGGGGTTGACCGCGCTGGGGTTGCCGAGCAGTTGGAGCCAGACCAGGTCGGCGTGGCTGTCGCCGTAGCCGTACGACTGGCTGAGGTTGAATCCGTTCTGGTCGGCGTAGTGGCGCAGCCACGCGGCGCGAGCCTCGTCGACGAGCGGCGGGTCGGCCAGGAAGCCGGTGAGCACGCCATCCTTCTCCTGCATGCGGCCGGCGACCACCTCGTCGAAGTAGGGCACGAACGGCGCCACCATGAGGTCGATCGTGCCGGTGACGAGGATCGTGCGGTGACCGGCATCCCGGTGCTCCTGCACTCGACGCAGGGCGTCGGGCAGGGCGCGGCGCATCATCGCCCGACCGAAGCTGCCGCGCACCAGACGTTCGATCTCGCTGACCTTGAAACCTTTGTAGCGGCGCATGAACGTGCGGATGAACTCGCCGCGGTCGCGCCGCTCGGCCCGCAGATACTTGGGCAGCGAGAAGGTGAAGTTCGCGAGGTCGTGCGCGACCCGCGACCGGGGAACGCTTCCCGCCCAGAGCTGGAGGTACTGCTTGACGAGATTCGATTCGAGCACAGTGCCCTCGAGGTCGAAGATGGCCACCACGTCGGAGCGCACCGGTAGCACACGGGCGCCACGCGTCTTGGCGGAGGGCCGGGTGGCGAACGCGCGCGTGAGGGTGGTGACGGCCGGGAAGTGGATCTCCTGGAAGTAGTGCTCCCAGTCGATCTCGGTGACGTCGAAGCCCTCGGTCTCCTGTACCTTCTTCGGCAGGCTCGCCAGCAAGGCACGCGTGTTGGTGTCGTCGAAGATGATCTCCGTCTGTACGTACGCGCGATACAGCTCGGTGAAGGCGCGCAGCTGGCTCAGCCCGTGCTTGCCCCGGGAGACCTCGTCGAGCCACTTGCGGGTGCGCGGGGTCGTGGGCAGCCGCTCGATGATCCTCTCCGCCCGCACCACCTGGTGTTCGCGCTTGGCGAGAGCCTTCTCCACTTTCTGGCCACCGGGGAAGCGCCACAGCGGAACCTTGATGTCGCCCTTCTCGTCGGGCAGCGGGTTGGCGGTGAAGTACTGGTTGACGTTCTCGTACATGCGATGGAAGGGCAGGGGGTTGCTCTTGCCCGACACGACCTGGAAGTACTCGGGCTCGTTCGGCTTGGCCGGCCGCGCGGCGACCGCGAGGGCCGCGTTCACCACGAAGTCGACCGGGATGACGTCGAGCACCGAGTCGGGCAGGCCGGGGAAGTCGGGCAGCTGGCCGCGCCCGTAGGCGATGATCAGCGGGTCGGCGACCTTGAAGCCGTCGATCCAACCGGGGAAGGGGTGGTGCAGCGCGCTCTCGATGATCGACGGACGAACCACCGACAGGCGGTGGCCCGCCTGCGACCACAGCTCTTCGGCGGCCCGCTCGGCGAACGCCTTGGTGAGCGTGTAGACGTCGGTCCAGCCGAGGCTTTCGGCGCGGGTGCGGCCGTAGTCGACGAGTCGCTCACGCACCCACTCGGAGCGGGCGGCCTCGGCGAAACCCGCCACGGCCTGCGGTCCGGTCTTGCCGTGACGGGCGCGCGCCTTCGCGAGGTGCTGGCGCAGGGCCTCCGGTTGGCGCGACTCGAGCTCGACGCGGGTGCGGGCCGACTTCGCGGCCTCGTACTCCGCGCGCCAGTCCACGGTATGGGTGAGGGATGCCTCGGGCGCGATGCCCTTGCGGATGCCGCCCACGTAGGCGGTCGACACGTGAACCACGTGCGGGTCGCTGCCGCTGGCGAGCAGGGCGCCGTAGACGCCGTGCGCTCCGCCGACGTTGGTGTCGAAGGCCTCATCGATGGGCGGATCGAACGACACCGTCGATGCTCCGTGGATGACCACGTCGATATCCGAGGGAAGGGTTCCGACGTTGGTCAGGCTGCCCTCGATCACGGTGATGCGCTTCGCAATGGCCTTGGTCGCGGCATCCTCACCGATCGATTCGATCCAGTTGGCGAAGACGGGCTTGCGCATGAGGTTGGCGAGCCGACCTTCGCCAGTCTGGCTTCCCTTGCCGCGCACGAGGATCGAGATGCGGGTGTCGGGATGCGACGACAGCAGTCGCTCGAGCACCGCCTGTCCTACGAACCCGGTCGCGCCCGTGAGGAACACATGCTCGTTGGTGAGCACCGGTGAGGACTTCGTGCGGGTGGTCGTCGTGCGTGTGGGAGTCACAGCCGTGCGGCCTTTCGGATCAGGGCGAGCCCGGACTGGCCGGGCAGGGTGTCGATTCGCTCATCGAGCTCGGCAACGAGGGCGGGTGCGGTGACGAACAGGTGGTCGAAGAAGAAGTGAGTCTCGTGCGCGGGCTCCGCCTTCGCGCCGATGGGCCACGGCGTCTTCGCCAGTCGCTTGCGTGCGAGCTTGCGGGCTTGCGGCGACTCGGTGAGACGGAAACGGGACTGGGCCTCGAAGAAGCTCAGCTGACGCTGCTTGATCTCGAGGAAGGTCGCGACGGTGCGATCGAACTCGGGGTTCGGGTCGAGGGCCACGAGGCGTCGGTACGCGGCCTGGGTGAGCCACTCGTCGACGGTTCCGAGCGTCATGTGCACGGCGATCATGGGAACGCCGATGATGTTGGCGACGATGGACTCGCGGATGGTGCGTTCGACCGGTGTGCGGAAGGGGGAACGGTCCGGCTCAGCACCCTCGGGCTGGTGAGCGAGCAGCACCTGCTCGAGCGCATCGGCGATCCAGTACTTCTCGAACGCCCAGGTCGTGAGGAATGCGGTGATGCGCGCGTCCTTGTGCGTCGCGGTCACGAGCACACTGCGCAGGTGCGTCATCGTCGCGCGCTCCACGATCTGGAGGTACCGGACGATCCGCAGTGTGGCGTCGCTGAGCGGCGCGGAACGATAGGCGGTGAGGTCCATCGACTCACGGTGGCTCCCGGCCGCCGTGCGTGCGAAGTCCCGAACATCGAAGTCGGGTGCGGGGAAGTCAGCGCGGCCCACAGACGTCTCCTGGTGCTCGGGCATCCGTACTACCTCCGGGAAACGGGACAAGTTCGGCCCAGTCTACCCGCCCATCGCTACGGTGCCCGTAGCGTAATGTATCCACCATGGCAACGGCTCTCGTCACGGGCGGCACATCCGGCATCGGTGCCGAATTCGCCCGCCAGCTGGCTGCCTCCGGATACGACCTCGTGCTCGTCGCACGCAACCCTGACCGCCTGGCGTCCGCGGCGGAGCGACTGCATGCCGATGCGGGCATCAATGTCGAGACGATCAGCGCCGACCTCAGCGACCGAGCGGATGTCGCGCGAGTTGCCGCGCGAATCGAGGATGCCGAGCATCCGATCGATCTTCTCGTGAACAACGCGGGTGAGGGATTCCGCACCGCTCTCGCATCGGCTGATGTGACTGCGCACGAACATGCCTTCGACGTCATGTGTCGCGCAGTGCTCGTTCTCGGGGGCGCGGCCGCGCGTGCCATGAGCGGTCGTCGCGGCACGATCATCAACATCTCCAGCCTGCAGACGTACTTGGCCACCGGGGCGTATGCCGCGAACAAGGCGTGGGTGACCGCATACAGCCAGAGCCTCGCGGTGGAGCTCCGCGGCACCGAGATCGGTGTCACGGTCGTGCTGCCCGGCTGGGTGCGCACCGAGTGGCACGAGCGCGCGGGAGTGCGTCGCAGCTCGCTGCCTGGCTTTCTCTGGACCCAACCCGAGGCCGTCGTGCGCATCGCGCTGCGGGACGCGCGGCGTGGCAAGGTCGTGTGCATACCGACTGTTCGGTACCGAGTGCTCGGCTGGTTTGCCCGTCACCTGCCGAATGCGGCTGTGCGCCGTATCTCTGCGGGCATCTCATCGGGACGCGACGAGGCGTCACCAAGCGATTCGGCCGGCGGCGCCGAATCTTCAGCCATGAAGGCGGACACCGCATGAGCAAGGGCGAGAAGAGGGATCGGTTCAATTCCCCGGCTGTCGCAACGGTGCGATTCGTCGCACAACGCGGCCTGCTGAAACCGCTGGTCTGGTCGTTGGTGCGCGTCACCGTGTACGGCAAGGACCAGATCGCCGAGCTCGACCGCCCCTTCATCGCCGTGGCCAATCACTCCAGCCATCTGGATGCACCGCTCGTGATCGGCGCTCTGCCCCGGCCCTTGGCGCGCTACCTTGCCGCTGGTGCCGCCGCCGACTACTTCTTCGACGTGCAGTGGCGCAAGTGGCTGACGACGCTGTTCTTCAATGCCTTTGCCATCGAGCGCAACTCCGAGGGCAAGCGCAGCGGGTCGTCCCGTTCGCTGCTCGAGCGACGAGTGCCCCTGCTGATCTTCCCCGAGGGCGGCCGCTCCAAGACGGGCGTCATGGGCCACTTCAAGCACGGCGCCGCGGCGTTGTCGATCGCCACCAAGGTGCCCTGCCTGCCCATCGCCCTCGTCGGGGCGAGTGACGCGATGCCTCGTGGCGTCAACTGGCCCAAGCGCGGAAGGCTGCCGGTTGCGGTAGTGTTCGGCGCGCCGATGCTTCCCGCCGCGGGTGACACGGCGGAGGATTTCTCCAACCGGCTTGCCGACGAGGTTCGCCGGCTCCACGCATCCGTGCAGCCCCACCCGAGTTGGGCGCACGCAGAGAAGGGAACGACATGACCTCCGTCAAGCACATGAAGTGGTGGGGCTGGGGCGTCGACGGCGTGGGCTTCCACTACGAGGACAAGCCCGGTTTCGCCCCGTTCGTGCTCCAAGCCGTGGGCCTTGACCTCTTGACGGCGGAGCGTGCCGGAGAGCCGGCGTTCGCAGACCTGAAGGTGCCGAAGTCCAACGCGACCGCCGCCTTCACCAAGACACTGGCCGGCATCGTCGGTGCTGACAACGTGTCGACCGATGACATGCTGCGCGTCATCCACACCTATGGCAAGAGCCTGCGCGACCTGGTGCGCATTCGCGGCAACATGATCAAGCGCTCGCCCGATGTCGTCGTCTACCCGGCCGACGAGGCCGAGGTGCAGCAGGTGGTGGATGCCGCCGTCGCAGCCAACGCCGTCATCATCCCCTTCGGCGGCGGCAGCAACATCGCCTCAAGCCTGGAGCCGCTTCCCGAGGAGAAGCGCACCATCGTCTCGCTGGACCTGGGCCGGCTGCGCAAGGTGATCGACATCGATGCCGACTCCGGTCTCGCGCGCATCGAGGCCGGGGCTCAGGGCCCCGACCTCGAGGAGCAGCTCAACAAGCAGGGCTGGACCATCGGGCACTTCCCCGACTCCTTCACCCACTCGACCGTCGGCGGCTGGGTCGCGACCCGCTCGTCGGGCATGCAGTCCGACAAGTACGGTGACATCGCCGACATCGCCCGTGGTCTGCGCGTCGTGCGCCCCGGTGGTGTGCTCGTGCTGCGTCCGCTGCCGAGCACGTCGAGCGGGCCGAGCGTGCGCGAGATGATCCTCGGTTCCGAGGGTCGCCTGGGCGTCATCACCGAGGTCACGGTGCAGGTGCACCGGGTGCCCGCCAAGCGCGATGTCTACGCCTACTTCTTCCCGAACTGGAAGTCCGGTATCGCAGCGATGCAGGAGATCTCGGAGTCCGACGCGGCTCCGTCGATCACGCGCATCTCCGACGCGCGTGAGACGGGTTTCTCGCTGGCTACGAGCAAGGATCGCAAGGGCTTCGACAAGTTCCTCGCCGGAACAGTGCTGCCCGGCCTCATGAAGTCGAAGGGCTGGACCCTGGAGGACATCTGCCTCAGCTTCATCGGCTACGAGGGCAGCGTCTCCCACGCCAAGCGTCAGAAGAAGCTCGTGGATGCCATCGTCAAGAAGCACGGCGGCATGGGCGTGGGCACGGGGCCCGGCATCCTCTACGACCAGAAGAAGTTCGACACGCCCTACCTTCGCGACTTCCTACTCGACATGGGCGCTGCCGGAGATGTCTCGGAGACCGCGGCCCCCTGGTCGAAGCTCGTCGCCCTGCACGAGGCGGTCTACGCGGCGGCCAACAAGGCCTACGACGAGATCGGCATCAAGGGCTGGATCATGAGCCACCTGTCGCACTCGTACCACTCGGGTGCGTGCCTGTACTTCACCTTCGCGTTCGTCTTCGACAAGGATCCGATCGGCGAGTACGACCGGGTCAAGAGCGCGATCCAGCAGGCGTTCGTCGACAACCACGGCACGATCTCGCACCACCACGGAGTGGGCCTCGAGCACGCGCCGTGGCTCGAGCAGGACATCTCGGTCGAGGGCGTCAAGGTCATGCGCGGACTGGTTGGTGCGGCCGACCCGAAGAAGAACTTCAACCCGGGCAAGATCTTCGCCGACTGAGCGGGTGACGAGCAGAGCTACGGATGCCCGGCCGGCGCCATGAGCGCGGGCCAGAGCAACCCGAGCACCGACTCGACCCACGCGTCGTCAGTGGCGCGACCTCGGATCATCTCGGCCACCACCACTCCGAGCAGCATGCTGATCACGAGCTCGATATCGAGGTCGGCGCGGATCTCGCCAGCGAGCGCTCGCTGACGCAGGTCCTCGCGGAACGGTCGTGTGGTCGTGCGGATCATGCCGAGCAGCAGCTCGGTGAAGTGCGGGTCGGCGTCGGCCATCACGGCCGCGATCGTGCCTCTCCCGACCACGTCCTCGATCGTGTCCCGCGCGTGGCGTAGCACCCAGCGCACGGTGTCCTGCGCGGTGAGCCCCGAGGGGATGGGAACGGCCGTGGCGGCTGAGGTCACCGCCGCTGTCAGCAGCGCGTCCCGGTTGGCGAAACGACGGTAGATCGTCGTCTTGGCGACTCCCGAAGCTGCGGCAACGGATTCGACACTCACGCCAGCTGGTCCCCGGCTGCGCAGCAGTACCAAGGCTGCGGTCGCGATGCGTTCGTCGACGTCCGGTCGGTGCGCTGGAGGTGCGGGCGCGGCATCCACCGCAGGATCCCCGGTCGCCGCACTAGCCACACTCCCATGCTAGGCCGCCCGACACCGCGAGACTGTGAATGCGCCTCACGCCCTTGACTCTGCGGGCGCGCGGGGTCAGTCTGAGGCTAGGACCAGCTGAAACAACCCGTAGGGTGCACGCCCTTGCTGATCATGATCGGTGCTGACCGAGTTCATGTCTTACAGCAGGGGGAACCTATGTCCGGTTCGTCATCTCACTTGATGTCGAAGTCCGCACTCGCGGTTGCGGCGCTGGTTGCCGCATCGGCACTCGTGCTGCTCACTGGCGTCAATCAGGCTCACGCCGTCGATGAGCCGGGGGATGCCGAGTTCCTCGGCACGGCCGAGGACTACGTCATCATTGCCGCACAGACCATCACCGAGACATCCGGGTCGGCTGTCGAGGGGGATGTCGCGCTCTACACCGGCACCGACCAACAGCTCCTGGTCGGTCAGGTCGACGGCGAGATCCATGTGGGCACGGATGCCGCGGGCGGCATCGCCATGGCCGATGCGACCGCCGCCTACAACATTGTTGCCCTTGCGCCAGCGACCAGCGAGGTCGTCGCCAATCTTGCTGGTGGCGTGTACCTCGCCGGCGTCTACCACTCGGCGGCAAGCCTGTTGCTCGACGGAACCATGGAGATCCACGGCGTGACGGCTGACGACGTATTCATCTTCCAGGCGTCGACGGAGGATCTCACCGTGCTCGCGGGGAGCCACGTCATCCTGACCGGGCTCGCTCAGGCGTGCAACGTCTACTGGCAGGTCGGAAGCTCCGCGACGATCGGGAGCAACTCGGTGTTCGTGGGAACCGTGCTTGCCTACTCGGACATCGCAGCTCAGACCGGCGCCACGATCGAAGGGCGGCTGATCGCACTGACCGGCGAGGTGACGCTCGATGACAACACGATCGATAGCCAGACCCTGTGCGTGCGCACAGCCGTGGTCGTCACTCCGACGATCACAACCACGACCACTACCAGCAGGCTGAACGGTGTCGTGACGGTCGATGTGGTCGACACGGCAACACCACCCGTGGTCGGCGAAGGACCGGATGCCGGTCGGGCGGGCAGTGTGGATCGCGAAGCGTTGGCCAGTACCGGTGCCGGCACCGTCGACTACTCCGTGCCGTTGACTGTTGTCGCACTCCTGTCGGTTCTCGGTCTCGGGCTGGTCTTCGTGTCGCGGGTGTCGTCCCGGCGCGAGACCGATTAGGTCCTCCCCGGTGGCCACGGACATTGCCCGCATTGACAAACGGGGGTAGACAGGTCATGCTCAGCCTCAGGAACAGCTAACAATGTCACGGGGTGCACCCCCACGCTGCTCATGTTCGGTGCTGATCGGTCATGGGGAGATCTGATGTCGTTGTTGTCAACTCGCGCGGTGGGCGCGGGGTTTCTGAGTCTGGGTATTGCTGTCGCCGTGTGCGCAGGGCCGATGGCGGCGTCCGCCGACATCGTTCCGACCATCGGTCTGGGAACCGCCTCGAGTTTCGCGGTACTTGCCGGCTCGACCGTCACGAATACCGGGGGATCTGTCATCGACGGCGACGTCGGCGTCAGCCCGGGGTTGGCGATCGTGGGATACCCGCCAGGGCACGTCAATGCTCCATCGGCCCTGTTCGCGGGCGCACCAGTTGATGGGCCGAAGGCCGACCTGGTCACGGCCTACAATCAGGCGCACGACACCCCGGCCACGAGCATCCTTCCCGAGCTGGGTGGTCAGACTCTGATCCCCGGCGGCTACTTCGGCACCGCCCACGGGCCTTTGCAACTGACCGGTGACCTCGTACTGGATGGCCAGGACAACGCCTCGGCCGTGTGGGTGTTCCAGACGGACAGCACATTGACGACGGCTTCCGGCAGCACCGTCAGCTTCATCAACGGTGGGTCCGTGTGCAACGTCTTCTGGCAGGTCGGCTCGTCGGCGACGATCGCTGGCGGCTCCTCGTTCGTGGGCACGGTGATGGCACTGACATCGATCACGGCCGTGACCGGTGCCGACATCGAGGGCAGGCTCCTGGCGCGCAACGGTGCAGTGACCCTGGACACCAACACGATCTTCGTCGATCCGGGATGCGTCACCGGCGAGGTCATCGACCGCACCGAGGGAACCGCGGACAGCGATTCGCTGGAAGCACTGGTTGCCAGTCGGACTTTGGCGGCCACGGGTGTCGGTGTCGCGCCAACTCTCACGGTCGCGGCGCTGCTGGGCCTGCTCGGTGTCGCACTGCTCGCGGCGAGATCCGTTGTCGCTCGTCGTCGCAGCTAGGGCAGGTCGCGAAAGTCCAGCACCCGGGTCACAACGTCATGGGCGATGTCCTCGACGGTGCGCCCGGACGCAAAAGCGTGGGCCCGCAAGCGGATGAACGCATCGGTTGCGGTGGTATCCAACTGCACCAGGATCATCCCCGTCGCTTGGTGCACCTCACGCCGAAGTGCTGGGACACTCCCAGACGGTGACGACTCGTCGTCTGCGGCACCGGCGAGAGTCCTTCGCACAGCGCGAGTGCTGGCTCGGTCGGTGAGTGCTCGAGCGATCTCGAGTTCGATGGTGGCCAGAGGGCCGGGAGTGGCACGGTAGAGGCAGACCACTCCGACGCTCACGGCGCCGATCGCCATCGGCAGGGCAAAGATGGCGCGCACGGGAAGCTCGGCGATGGCCGATGCGAACCCCGGGAACTCGATGAGCGGAGGGTTGGTCGTATCCTCGATCAACACGGCGGTCTGCGTGCGAATCGCGCTCCACTGCGGCCCCTCGCCAAGCTCGAACTGCACCTCGTCGAGTCGGGTTGCGGTTGCGTCCGTTGTGCAGACTGTGGACTGGCGCCCTGCGTTGTCGAAGACGGTGATCGATGCACCGGTGACATCCAGCCGCTGCACGAAGGGCTCGCACAGGGAGATCTCGGCGCGATCATCCGGCATGGGGTGCTTTCGGGATCGGTCGCGCATCACGTCGACCGCGCCGAGTCGGCGCGGGGTCGGTCGACAGTGTACGCCCCGACTGTGCGACCCGTCGGTACGCAGGTACACTCGGCATCAGATCCCCACCCGCATGATGGCGGCCGCGAACTCATCAGATTCCGTCAGGACATTCCATGGCCGAGGTATCGCGGGAGCAGCTCATCACGGAAGCGTTCGTGACAGTCGCCGACACCCTCATCGACGACTACGACGTCATCGACCTTCTTCATACCCTGGTTGACGTCTGCACCAGTGTGCTCGATGTGGATGCCGGCGGTCTGCTTCTCGCCGACGAGTCCGGCGACCTGCAATTGGTCGCCTCCACGAGCGAGCGCGCGGACTTCGTCGAGATCATGCAACTTGCCGCTGGCGTTGGTCCCTGTCTGGACTGCTTCAGCGGGGGGATGCCGGTCTCAGTCGCCGACATCGATCGGGACGGCGAGCAGTGGCCGGCCTTCCAATCGGCCGCTCTGCTCCAGGGATTCCACGCGGTCTACGCGACTCCGCTGCGCCTGCGGGGGAAGGTGCTCGGCGCGATGAACCTGTTCAGGTCCACTCCCGGCGAGCTCAACGCGCCCGATGCAGCCGTGGCGCAGGCGCTCGCCGACGTCGCGACCATCGGGATACTGCAGGAGCGCAGCATCCGGGAGACCGGAATCGTCACGGAGCAGTTGCAGCGCGCGCTCGAGAGTCGCATCCTGATCGAGCAGGCCAAGGGTGTGCTCTCGGCGATGGGCCTCATGAGCGTGGACGAGGCCTTCGAGGCGCTGCGCACGTACGCTCGGCGCAACAACCTCCCGCTGCGAGTGGTTGCTGAGGGCGTTGCCAGTCGCACCCTCGACGTTCTCGAGCCCAACGCCTTCGCTCCGCGCCACAAGTCGGAATGATCGGTCGTCCACAGCGCTAGCACAGGTGTACTGTTCGAGTAGTTGCTCTGGACCCCGGCGGCATCATCCGCACCGATGATTTGGGGATCTCGTGAGCATACATTCTGTAGTGGGCCCGCTGGTCACGCACGTGATCTCCATCGGAGTGCCGGCCCAGAGCTGGGCGCTACCACGTTGGTTCCGTGGGCGCCAGTCGCCGCACACGGCATCCCCGGCCAGGAGCGCTTGGCGACCGAGTTCCTCGCGGCGCTGCGCGATTCGTTCGCCCGGTCGCGGTTTCGCTGACGAGTCGGCGGGCTCGGCCGACTCAGATCTGCGGAACCCGGCGGATGACCGTCGGTGGTCCAGGGGCGTCTGTCAGGTTGGCGGTCGTCTGCTCGTTGACGGGTTCGATCGCGAAGGCCGTGTTTCTGAGTCCGTCGGTGATGAGTCGGGCGAGGTCTGCGGCTCTGCCGTCGAACTCGTAACTCGGAACGTCGTCGAAGTCGATGTCCAGCGCGTCGTGGCCACGAACGAAGCCGCCGAGGAACGCTGGCATTCCGGCGAGCAGGGCACGGTAGCGCACCCACCGGTGGTTGTCCCACCCGGTGTGAGTCTTCTTCTCGGACTTCGTGGGGTAGGTCTTCTCGCGGAACTGGGTGACGATCTCCCGGGCCGCAACCTGCCCACGATCCGCCAGACGATCGATCACGTCGGGCGACATGGTGAGGTTGAGCCCTCCCTCGGTCTTGGTCTGCAGCACACGCACGATCCGATCGCGGTAGCCAGGCGCGTCGAGGTGCGAGTTGTCATGCCAGTCCCTGGCGGTGAAGAAGATCGCTGCGGCGAAGCCCGTGACCGCGCCGATCCCGGACTCGGGGATGGCCTGGTAGCTCGGCTGAAGAGACAGGTTGTCCCGCGCGAGAACGATGTTGTCGCGCTGGTCCTCGAAGGGCTCCGTGCGCTCCGAGAATGAGCCGAGATTGATGGCGAATGTCGGGCGACCCGGCAGCGGTGCGTCGAACAGATGCACGGGGAAGTTGCTGGCCAGGCCGCCGTCGCTGAACCAGAGCTTCTCGTACTGCGGGGCTCCGGGTGGCTGCGCCGCGTCATCCGGAGAGGGCTTGCGGTAGCTCACGCTCCACAGCGGAACGGCGGCGATCAGGAGCGGGAAGCTCAGCGACATGCGGGTGGCGACGATCACGGGCAGATCCGCCGCGTCCGGGAGGCGACGCAGGGGAGGTGTGTTGGCCGCGGCCTCGGGATCGTCGGGGCTCGCGTCATCCAGCGCCCTCATGACGGCCGGAGGAAACAGAGTCGCCCAGACCGCAGGGTCGTACAGGAACGTGCGCGCCTTGAGGGGCATCTCGTAGGGCCGCGACCGGCTCAGGCAGGTGCTGATCATGCGCAGATCGATGCTGCGCTCGAACGGGGGGATGTCGCCGATCGACCCGGCGCGGAAGTTCCGCCGACCCGTCCACAGGTGGCCGAAGCGCAGTGGCCCCTCCTCGGCGGTGAGGCCCGCGGCCAGATCGAGCTTCGTCGAGAGCCAGTTGGTGAGGCCGTCGTCGCCGCCGGACGGATCCAGTCCCCGGCAGATGCCGAACAAGTTCGCGGGAACGCTCCGCGTGAGCTTCCAGCCCAGTCGAATGCCCACGGCGACGATCCAGCCGATGATGGCGAGCACTGCCCCGGAGGTGATGAGAAGGTACCCGGGCCACGAGTCGGCCAGAGCGCCGGCGATGATCAGCCCCACGCCGGGCAGCAGACCCAGGATGCTGGCGAGCGGGAAACCGCTGGCTATCGCGCCGACGATCGCCAGCGCTCGGGCGAACCCGGTGCGCTGACCGCCGTCGGGCCGGAATCCGGTGAAGGCCATGAGGATGGGCAGCAGCGCCCGGGTCGATCGCTCCGGCCGGAAGAGCGAGCCCAGATCCAGCTGGTCGGGCAGCTCATAGAGCCGTGCGAAGCCACCGCGTGACCGCCCGAATTCGGCGGCGGCGCCCAGCGCCGCACCGATGGCGCCCGCGGACGAACCGCCCATGCCACGGAACCGGTAATGGCGGGCCAGCTCGACGAGCGCTCGGGGGTAGATCACCCCCGACGTGATCCCGCCCTTCATCACCACGTCGCACTGATCGACGGGCTTGCGCTTCCACCGGGATGACTCCGGGAGTGTCGCCATGGGGATCCGATCTGTCTACCCCCATTCCTACCTCATGGGCGGGGTCGTGGGGGAGGGGGAACCTCTTTCGCCGCCATCACTCGGTGCAGCTCGATCGTCTCTGCGCCGCGCTTGGTGTCGACGACGGCGTGGGTCGCGGTCAGCGACAGCAGTACGCCGAGCGCATCGGTCGCCCGGCCGTCGTCGAGGCGGTAGCGGATCACGACCCGCATGCCGGGTTCGAGGTTCACCAACGGCTCGTTCACCAGCTGCTGGGCGCGTAGTCCTTGAGGAAGACGCCGAAGATGTCCTCGCCCGCCTCGCCGCGCACGATCGGGTCGTACACGCGCGCGGCGCCGTCCACCAGATCGAGCGGTGCGTGGAAACCCTCCTCGGCCAGCCGCACCTTGGTGGGATGCGGTCGTTCGTCGGTGATCCAGCCGGTGTCGACGCTCGTCATGAGGATGCCGTCGGTCTCGAACATCTCTCGGGCGCTCGTGCGCGTGAGCATGTTCACGGCGGCCTTGGCCATGTTGGTGTGCGGATGCCCCGGCCCCTTGTACCCGCGCCCGAACACCCCCTCCATGGCGCTCACGTTCACCACGTACTTGCGTCGCGCGGCGGCCGCGGCCATCGACGGGCGCAGCCGCGAGATCAGGATGAAGGGAGCCGTCGTGTTGGCCAACTGCACCTCGAGCATCTCCAGCGGGTCGACCTCGTGCACGGCCTGCGTCCACGAGTTGACGTCGTCGAGGTCGGGCAGCAACCCGCCGGCGTCGATGGCTGTGCCTGCGGCGAGCCGCTCCAGGGAGGAGTTGCCGGCGCCCATCGCCTGGTCGGCGAGCTCCTGGGCGGCCGCGCTCACATCGGCCGCCGCCGCGAGGATCGGGTGCGCGGCCAGGCTGCGCTCGAGGGCGAGCGGGTGTTGATCGTTCGTATGGCCGAAGGTGACCAGCTCGGGAAGCGGTCCGTCGGGCAAGGGGGCGAGTTCGGCATCCACCAGGGGTTGATAGGCGCCGGGGGAGCGGCGCACCGTCTGGGTCGCGTTGTTGATGAGGATGTCGAGCGGCCCTGCGGCGGCCACCGAGTCGGCGAGACCGATGACCTGGGCCGGGTCGCGTAGGTCGATTCCCACGATGCGCAGGCGGTCGATCCACTCCGACGAGTCGGGGAGGCTCGTGAAGCGGCGCACGGCATCCCGAGGGAATCGGGTCGTGATCGTGGTGTGGGCGCCGTCGCGCAGCAGACGCAGCGCGATGTACATGCCGATCTTGGCGCGACCGCCAGTGAGCAGGGCGCGCTTGCCGGTGAGGTCGGTGCGGGCATCCCGCTTGGCGTGGCTGAGAGCAGCGCAGTCGGGGCAGAGCTGGTGGTAGAACGCGTCGACGAGCGTGTACGGCTGTTTGCAGATGTAGCAGGCGCGAGCCTTGATCAGTGTGCCGGCCGTCGGTGCCGTCGTGCTCGTCGAGATCGGGATGCCCCGGGTCTCGTCATCGATCCGGTCCGGTGCGCCGGTGGCCGTGGCGGCGATCACGCTGCGGTCGGACTCCGCGATCTCCGCACGCTTCTCGAGTCGGCGCGTCTTCTTGACCGCCTTGAACATGCGGGCCGTGGCGCGCCGCACGGTGATGAAGTCCGGCTCCTCCTCATCAAGCTCGGCCATCTGCTCGAGCACTTTCAGGGTGGTCGCGAGCTCGGTTGGGTCGATGGAGGGCACACGAGATTCTACGCCGCCCCTGCGCGGCGTACGCTCGACTCATGGCCCGCTCCATCTTGATCGACTGCGACCCCGGGCTGGATGACGCCCTAGCCCTCCTGCTCGCTCACGGCGACCCGAACCTGAACCTCGTGGGGGTCACCACGGTCGGCGGCAACGTCGGTCTGGAGACGACGACGCGAAATGCTCTGCAGTTGCGTGAGTACCTCGGCTTCGACAAGGTCCCCGTCGCTGCGGGTGCTGCCGAGCCGTTGACGCGGCAGGTGCGTGATGCCGCCCACGTGCACGGGGCGGGCGGACTCGGCGACGTCGTGCTGCCGGAGGCGGTGCTGGAGGCGCACGACGACCACGCCGTCGACTTCATCATCGACACCCTCAGGGCCGCACCGGGGAGCATCCATCTCGTTGCCACCGGGCCTCTGACCAACATCGCTCTCGCACTCGAGCGCGAGCCCGCGATCGCGCGGTGGGTCGCCTCCTTCACGATCATGGGCGGGTCGTACACGCGCGGCAATGCGACGGTGGCGGCGGAGTTCAACATCTGGGCGGACCCGGAGGCCGCCCGCATCGTGTTCGACGCCGACTGGCGCGTGACGATGATCGGTCTCGATCTCACCCTTCAGGCTCAGGCCAACGCCGCCGTGATCTCACGCCTCAAGGAGCTCGGCAAGCTCGCCGACCACCTCATCGTTCCGCTGGCCACGTTCTACTTCAATCCGAACGACGAGGACTGGGACGGTCAGGCGGTGCACGACGTCTGTGCCGTGGCGTACGTGGCTCGCCCCGACCTGTTCACGGTGCGACCCGCTCGGGTTGATGTCGAGACGAACGGTGAGTTCACGACCGGGATGACCGTGGTTGATTTCGATCCGCCGATCGCCAATGCGAACGTCGCAACCCACCTCGACGTGCCCGGGTTCTGGGCGTACGTCGAGAACGTGTACGCGCGGGTGGCGCGCGAGCACAGTTAGGTCAGGCGCTGTCCCACTGGTAGGTCAGGCTCTGTCCCACTGGCAGAAGTGCAGCAGCACGCCGGCCGGGTCGTGCACGAACGTGACGAGAGCGCCGTAGTCCCGGCGCTTCGGAGCCTGCACTCGCGCGCCGGAGGCGGGGTTGGCGGCGATCTGGGTGCTGACGAGGTCGAACCAGGCCGCGGCATCCTCGACGGTGAAATGGAGCATCGTGTTCTCGGCGATCCGCCGGTCAGCGAAGTCCTGCAGGTAGAAGTGCTGCTCGGATGCCTCAACTAGGGCAAGACCGTCACCCACTTCGTTCACCGACCAGCCGAGCCCACGGTAGAAGTCGATCGACGCGGCGAAGTCGAGCGCAGGGATGAACGGGCGAAGGTCGGTCACCTGGGGCATCTCATCAGGCTAACCCGGGGTGCTCCACACCAGCTAGCGATCCGAGGGCAGCGTCGCGACCAGGGCATCGACGAGCCGAACGAAGCTGCGGTCGACGTCGAGGGGGAGACCGAAGCCACCCGCCGCTTCGAGGGCGACGAAGCCGTGCAGGCCTGATCGAAGCGTGCGGATCGCGTCGATCTCGTTGTCACCCTCGAGCCGGTAGGCGGCCAGCGCGCCCCTCAGCACGTCGACTGCCCTGACACTCGCCGCGAGCGCGTCGGCGTCCGTGGGGTCCGGGGCGGCGAGTGTCGCCGCGTACCGTCCCGGGTGAGCCTTCGCCCAACGGCGGTACTCGGCGGCGATCGAGCGCACCGCGTCTGCCCCGGATCGCCCGACTGCGGCATCCCGCATCACCTCGGCCAGCTCGGCTTTCGCCCGCGCCTCGATGGTGCGCTGCAGGGCATCCTGACCCGCTATGTGCTTGTACAGGCTGGGGGGCTGCACGCCGAGGCGGGCGGCGAGGGCGGCCAGGCTGAGCTGGGCGAGCCCCACCTCATCGGCGAGACGCTCCGCCTCGTCGACGACCCGCTCGGCGGTCAGGCCGGCCCTAGGCATTCGTGCCCAAATCGGCAAGGAAGGATGCCACGGCCGGAACCACGACGTCGGGCCGCTGCGACTGCGGGTAGTGGCCGGCCTCAGCAACCATCACGACGGTGGCGGACAGCTGGTCGCCGATCCATGCCGCCTCAGCGGCCGGAGTGGGGAAGTCGGGGTCCAGCTCGCCCATGATGACCAACGCCGGAGCCGAGACTGCGGGCAGCGCGGCCTCCGCGGGAGCATGGGTCGTGCGGGTGGTGCGGGAGAACGCCGCGCCGTAACCCGGGCGCTTGAGGGCGGCGGCGACCGTGGCCAGGTACTCGGTCTGGTCTTCGGGCAGTCGACCCTTGTAGAGCGACGGCAGGTAGCCCTTCCACACCGCGGCGGCCCACGGACGCGCCATCAGCACGCGGAAGGCCAGACGCATGGCGGCGCCGACGCTCGGCGGATTGCGCACGAATGGACCCACGAGCACGAGTCCGCGCACCAGCTCCGGTCGTGCGGCCGCGGCGATGACCGCGGAGCCTGCGCCCATCGAATTGCCGATGACGACGGCAGGCTCACCGAGGTGCTCGACGAGGGCGATGATGTCCCGGGCGGTGGCTTCGTCGTCATACTCGGCGAAGTCGGTGCTGCTGTCGCCGTGTCCCCGGAGGTCGGTGAGCGCGACGCGGTAGTCCGCGGCGATGAGGGAGGGGGCGAGGTGGCGCCAGGTGGAGCGCAGGTCTCCCATGCCGGGAACGAACACGACGAGAGGGCCGGCGCCCGCTATCTCGTAGGCGACGGTGCCGCCATCGACGGGGATCACATCCACTGAGCTAATGTTCATAGCCATAAAGCTAATGGACATAGCCAACGGTGTCAAGGGGGATGTGGCACGGTTGAGCCATGGCATCCGAACCGCTTCTCGAGCGCGCTCCGCGCCCCTGGAACGCGGATGCCGCGTACGACGCGTTCGAGGGCTGGGCATCCGGGCGCGGGCTCCCGCTCTACCCCGCGCAGGACGAGGCGCTGATCGAGCTGGTGTCGGGCGCGAACGTGATCCTCAGCACTCCGACCGGCACGGGCAAGTCACTGGTGGCGATCGCGGCGCACTTCGTCGCCCTCGCTCAAGGCAAGCGCACGTTCTACACCGCTCCGATCAAGGCCCTCGTGAGCGAGAAGTTCTTCGCCCTCGTCGACATCTTCGGTGCCGAGAACGTCGGTATGGTCACGGGCGATTCGAGCGTCAACCCGGATGCCCCGATCATCTGCTGCACGGCGGAGATCCTCGCCAACCTCGCCCTCCGCCACGGAGCCGACGCACCTGTCGATCAGGTCGTGATGGACGAGTTCCACTTCTACGCGGACCCCGACCGCGGCTGGGCGTGGCAGGTGCCCCTGCTGACGCTGCCGCGAGTGCAGTTCCTTCTCATGTCCGCGACGCTCGGGCCGATGAAGGAGCTCGCCGACGATCTCACTCGCCGCACCGGGCGTGAGACGAGCCTGATCACCGGTGTCGACCGGCCCGTGCCGCTGCAATACTCCTATGCACTCACGCCCGTGCATGAGACTGTCGAGGATCTTCTGCACACCGGTCAGTCGCCGATCTACATCGTGCATTTCTCGCAGGCGGCGGCCCTGGAGCGGGCGCAGGCGATGACGAGCATCAAGATCGTCAGCCGGGAGCATCGCGACGAGATCGCTGAGGCGATCGGCTCCTTCCGCTTCACTACGGTGTTCGGTCAGACCCTGTCACGCCTCATCCGTGCCGGCATCGGGGTGCACCACGCGGGCATGCTGCCCAAGTACCGCCGGCTGGTCGAGCAGCTCGCCCAGCGCGGTCTGCTGCGCGTCATCTGCGGCACCGACACGCTCGGCGTGGGCATCAACGTGCCAATCCGTACGGTGCTGCTTACGGCACTCACCAAGTTCGACGGCACCCGGATGCGCCAGCTCAGCGCCCGAGAATTCCACCAGATTGCGGGTCGTGCCGGTCGTGCGGGCTACGACACCGCGGGTACGGTCGTCGCCCAGGCTCCCGAGCACGAGGCCGAGAACGCTCGCCTGGTCGCCAAGGCCGGCGACGACATCAAGAAGGTGCGCAAGATTGTGCGCAAGAAGGCGCCCGAGGGTTTCGTCTCGTGGAGCCAGACGAGCTTCGAGCGGATGATCGCCGCCGAACCCGAGACTCTGACCAGTCACATGCAGGTCAGCCATTCGATGATCCTCAACGTCATCGCCCGCGGCGGCGATGCATTCCAGGCCATGCGCGACCTCATCTTCGACAGCCACGAGACGTGGAACAACAAGCTCGCCCTCGCGCGCCGCGCGCTCGCGATCTACCGCACTCTGCGCACCGCCGGAGTGGTCACTCAGACCGCCCAGGGCACGATCGCTCTCACCGTCGACCTCCAGCCGAACTTCGCGCTCAACCAGCCACTGTCGCCCTTCGCCCTGGCGGTGTTCGAGCTTCTCGACCCGGAATCGCCGAGCTATGCGCTCGACATGATCTCCGTGCTCGAGGCGACCCTCGACGACCCTCGGCCGATACTCTCCCAGCAGCAGTTCCAGGCCCGCGGCGAGGCCGTCGCCGCCATGAAGGCGGAGGGCATCGAGTACGACGAACGCATGGAACTGCTCGAGCAGATCACGTGGCCCAAGCCCCTTGAGGAACTTCTGGATGCCGCGTTCGAGACCTACAGCGCCAGCCAGCCCTGGATCGGCGACTTCGCTCTCAGCCCCAAGACGGTGGTGCGCGACATGTACGAGCGGGCCATGACCTTCGCCGACTTCGTGGGCTACTACAAGCTCGCGCGCAGCGAGGGCCTGGTGCTGCGGTACCTGTCCGACGCCTACCGCGCCGCGCGCCAGACGATTCCGGATGACGCCAAGACCGAGGAGCTGCGTGACCTCATCGAATGGCTCGGAGAGGTCGTTCGACAGGTCGACTCGAGCCTCCTCGACGAGTGGGAAGCGATGGTCAATCCGACCTCGGTGATCGAGCCTGTCGAGATCTCGCCGCCGAACCCGCCCTCAGTCCTCTCCAACCCGCGCGCCTTCCGCGTGCTCGTGCGCAACGAGTTGTTCCGGCGGGTGCAACTGGCCGACCTCGAGGACTGGCAGGCACTCGGCGAACTCGATGCGGCATCCGGGTTCGATGCCGACCGTTGGGCCGATTCCATGGACGCCTACTTCGACGAGCACGGCTCGCTCGGTACGGGTCCGGATGCCCGGGGCCCGGCGATGATCATCATCACCGAGCATCCCGATCACTGGGCAGTGCGGCAGATCTTCGACGACCCCGCGGGCGATCACGACTGGGGCATCAGCGCGACGGTGGACCTCGCCGAGTCCGCCGAGGCCGGCATCGCCGTCGTGCGGGTGACGGGCGTCGATCGGCTCTGAGCTGCGCGCGGATCTTGGGTGAACACTATTCGCGAACCCGGTTCGAGGACTACGCTGGCCGCAAGTCACCCCGCCCGAATCGGAGACGCCCCCATGAAGATCCTGTCTGCTGCCCTCGCCACCGCCGGTGCGTTCGCTCTCGCCCTCGCAGGCACAGCCCCCGCCATGGCGGCGGGGCGTGACATCGATCCCGGCGATTCGATGTACACGGTCAGCTGCGACGCTCTCGTCGACATCTACAACGACTGGCAGTTCATGTCGGTCGCGCCGACTACCGCGGTTTCGAAGCCCATTGGCGATGGCACAGGAAACCAGGACCTCGACTCGTGCGCCGACCAGCCCGCATACGACGCGTCCACGGGCAAGTCCTACTACGTGCGGATCACTTTCGACGGCGAGGACTCGCACTGGGCGCTCGCCTCGGTCAACGTCACGACTGGTGCGAGCACGACCGTCGCCGAATTCCTCTGGGAGAACGGCGAGTTTCCCACCCTCCCGAGGATCGATGCGATCGCCATCGCTCCGAATGGCACCGCCTACGCCCTTGGTGACGGCACCCTGTGGAGCCTCGATCTCACCAATGCGACGGTGGAGCCGATCGGCGAAACCCTCAGCGCCCAGGCATTTGCCTCCGACCCTCGCACGGGCGAGTTCTACGCGATTGAGTACGGGGGAGACGTCTACAGTTTCGACGACATCGCCAACACCGGTTCAGTGACGTTGGTGGGCTCGCTCGCCCATCCCGATCTGGATCTGGACGGTGAGGCCACCGGTGTTCGCGCACTCCAAATCGACGGCGATGGCACGTTCTGGATCGTGGTCGACACCCGTGAGGGACTCAGCGATCTGTGGAGCTTCACCCAGGCAGCGCTGACCTCGCCTGTGCTCTCCGGCCTCTTCACGGATGATCCGTTCTTCACTCAGGCTCTGCTGATCGTCCCCGGCGCTGCCCTGGCCGCAACGGGCGCTGACCTGAGTGCCGCGCCGTACCTTGCTGGCGGTGCTGCGCTTGCCGTGATCGCGGGCGGCGCGGTGCTGCTGATTCGCCGCCGCCGCGCCTAAGCGCCCCTAGAACACGTGGCGGTCGAGCCACTCGTTCCCGAACTTGCGCTCGGGGTCGAGTCGCTCGGCCAGTTCGACGAAGTCGCCGAGACGCGGGTACAGGCTCCGGTCGACCGCGTGGAACAGCTTTCCCCAGTGCGGTCGCGCACCGAACGGCGCGAGGGCTTGCTCGACGATCGGCAGCAGGGCCAGCACAGCGTCGGGCTCGAAGCGCCAGGTGAAGTGGATGCCGACGGCATCCGTCTCGTAGGCACCGCTCAGCCACAGTGAATCGGCGGCCATCGACCGCAGCTCCGACACGTGCAGAAGAGGCGTGATCCGCGCGTTCAACGCCCGAATCGCCTCGATGGCGGCGACGGCATTGCGCCGAGGCACGATGTATTCGCTCTGCAGCTCGTTGCCGTTGCTGGGCGTGAACTCCATGCGGAAGTGCGGCAGCCGATCGATCCACGGGCCAGGAACACCGCCCTGTTGGGTCGTGTTCGTCGGCTCCATCTCCGCGAGCGGGTGCTTCTCGACAGCCGCAGGCCGTGCGCCGTAGAGCTCCCTGGGCGGTCGAGCAGATCCGATGACACTCTTCAGCCATACCCGCCCGACGGACTCTCCCGACCAGTCGGTGAAGACGCTGACGCTGTAAGCCCTGCCCATGATGGCGTCGAAGTTCTCGATCAATCGCGTCCAGGTGAGGCCCTCGTAGACGTCCTGTCGCACGTCAAAGGTCGGCTCGATGTCGAGGGTCACGCGGGTGACGATCCCGAGAGCGCCCAGCGATACGACGGCTCCGTCGAACGACTCGTCGATCGGGCCGATCGTCACGAGTTCGCCGGATGCGGTCACGAGCTCGAGCCCCGCAACAGCGCGAGCGAGCGTGCCGTTGCGGTCGCCCGAGCCGTGGGTGCCCGTGGCGATCGCACCGGCAACGGAGATGTGCGGAAGCGACGCGAGATTGCGCAGCGCCCAGCCCTGCGCCTGCAGCGCGGTGCCGAGGTCGCCGTAGCGAAGACCGGCGTTGAACGAGACGGTCTCTGTGTCAGCGTCGATGCGGATGTCAGGGTCCAGTGCCTCGAGCGAGACGAGTTCAGCCGAGTCGGCCATTCCCGAGAACGAGTGCCGGCTGCCCAGTGCACGGATTCTCGGCGTGCGAGCCACCAGCTCCTGCACCTCGTCGACAGTGCGAGGGCGATGCACGGTGCTCGCCGAGTACTCGTAGAAGCCTGACCAGTTGGTGCCGACGGATGCCATGGCACCATTCTGTCCGCATAAACCTCCGGGGTCGGCATGGATCGCGTGCTGCGGGTGTTGACTGACTTCATGACTCGCCAGCAGCGCCTCGTCCTCGTCATCGCCGTGCTCGCCTCGTTCGTCGCCTTCCTCGACAGCTCAGTCATCAACGTCGCTCTGCCAGCCATGACTGGTGAGTTGGGCGGTGGGTTGACCGTGCAGCAGTGGATCGTTGACGCCTACCTCATCACGCTCGGGTCGCTCATCCTGCTCGCCGGGTCAGTGTCAGACGTCTACGGCCGGATCGTCGTGCTCAGGGTGGGGCTGATCGGGTTCGGGGTGGCATCCGTTCTGATCGCGGTCGCGGGCTCAGCCGAATTCGTGATCGCCATGCGTGCTGTTCAGGGCATAGCGGGCGCCCTCCTGGTGCCGAGCTCGCTGGCCATCATCATGTCGTCGTTCCGGGATGCCGCCCAGGCCAAGGCGATCGGCCAGTGGACGGCCTGGACCAGCGCTGCGTTCCTCGCCGGCCCGTTCCTCGGCGGCGTCTTCGTCGACTACCTGAGCTGGCGCCTCGTCTTCGCCATCAATGTGATCCCGATCATCGTCACGCTCATCCTGCTCGGGATGCTCGGCCAGAAGGACATTCGCAGGGCCGGGGTGCACATCGACTACCCCGGAGCCGTGCTGGGTATCATCGGACTCGGCGGACCGGTGTTCGCCCTGATCGAGCAGGGCAATCTCGGCTGGGCGCATCCGGCCATCTACCTGCCGTTCGGTCTCGGGTTGCTCAGCTTCGCCGCGTTCATCTGGTGGCAGTCACGCGCGAAGAACCCCATGCTTCCGCTGGAGCTGTTCCGCATTCGCAACTTCAGCGCCGGCAACCTTTCAACCGCACTGGTCTACGGTGCGCTGTCGATTGGTGGCTTCATCGTGGTGATCTTCCTTCAGGAGGTCGCCGGGTTCACCGCCACCGCCGCGGCCCTGGCCCTGCTCCCGGTCTCGATCGGCAACGTGCTGCTGTCGTCGTTCTTCGGCGGTCTCAGTGGCAAGTACGGGCCGCGGTTGTTCATGACCGCGGGCCCGATCATCGCGGGCGCGGGCTATCTGTTGCTGCTGGGGATGGGGCAGAGCGTCAACTACCTCGTGAATGTTTTGCCGGGCATCCTGCTGTTCGCTGTCGGCCTGTCGATGACGGTTGCCCCGTTGACCGCCGCTGTGCTCGGGTCGGTCTCGGCCGCCCAATCGGGCATCGGATCTGCCGTGAACAACGCGGTGGCCCGGGTCGCCGGACTGGTGGCGATCGCAATGCTGGGCGTGATCATCGTCGGCAAGCTCGACGTCGACGGCTTCCACCGCGTGCTCATCGTGACGGCTGCGCTTCTGATTCTGGGCGGAATCGTCTCGTTCGTGGGAATCCGCAATCCCACGAAATCAGCGGAGCCGTCAGGCGAGCAGCCTGCTGCCTGAGAAGGCCAACAGCGCGACCAGGATCACTGCGGCGACCAGGATCAGCGGAAATAGCACGCGACCCGCTCGCGAGGTTGCCGCGAGCACCGAGCACACGACCGCCACGACGGCGACGATTGCCGCTCCGATCGCGCGCACGGCGTCGACCGATCCGCTTCCGAAGAGAACGAGGGCTGCCGCGGCCAGGAGCGCCACCCCGATCAGTGCGCCCGACCACCGTGCCCCGATGAGCTGAGGAAGGCCTCGCACGTGAGTCGCCTCGTCGTCGTCGAGGTCGGGAAGCGCGTTGGCGAAGTGCGCGGCGGCACCGAGCAGCGCTGCGGCCCCGACCGCCCACGGTGCGGCCAGCGCAGGCACGGGCAGGGCGAGAGTCACCACCAGAGGCAGGCACGCGAAGCCGACCGCGTACGCGCCGAGCGACAGCGGTGTCGACTTCAGCCCCAGGTTGTACCCCCAGCCACACGCGATGAACACGACATGGGCGGCGGTAGCGCCCCAGCCCAGAGCAATAGTGATCAGCACCGCGAAGGCGAGCGCCACGAACGCGGCCGTGCGCACCATCGGCACCGTGAGGGCACCCGAGACGAGGGGCTTGTCCGTGCGACCGACTGCGCGATCCCGGTCGGCGTCGAGCCAGTCGTTCGACCAGCCGACGGAGAACTGGTGAGCCAGGAGCGCCGCACCGAGCAGCACGAGTCGCCATGGCTCGAGGCCGACCCCGACGCCGAGAACCACGCCCACAGCAGTCACCGCGACGCTAGGACCGGGATGGGTGGCTCTGAGCAGTTCGGGCAGAGTTCCGCTCATGGCCCCATCGTAGGTGGCACGGCCGGTGTTAGCATCGCGGCATGGCCAACGCGGGCGTTAGAGGCATCCTCGGTGTCGCGGCGATCGGGCTGGCCGTGGCGCTGATGGCAGGCTGCACGGCACCGCCGCCGGTGCTTCGACTCGCGTCTGGTGCAATCGCCCGTCCGGTCGATCCGATCGTGCAGTATGCCGATGCTCGACTGAGCGTCATGACTCTCGACGAGAAGATCGAGTCCATGCTCATGGTGCACGTGCCCGGGCTCGATGTGAGTGCGCTGGCGGCGTTCGCGTCGGAGAATCACGTCGGCGGTCTCATCCTCATGGGTGACAACGTTCCCGACCCGGCCGCCGACCTCGCGTCGATGACGAGCGGAATGAGCGCGGACCCCGGCCTGCCGCTGCTGCTCGGTATCGACCAGGAGGGAGGCATCGTCAGGCGCATCGACACCGACACCGCCGCCTCGGCGGAGGAGTTGCGCTTCCTGGATCCTGATGCCTCGCGCGACGCATTCGCCACCCGTGGTGCTCTGCTTCAGAGCCTGGGCGTGTCGATCAACTTCGGAATCGTTGCTGACGTCACGGGGGATCCCGACTCGTTCATCTACGAGCGGTCGCTGGGCTCCACCGCAGCGGATGCCGCGGCTCGAGTCGCCGCGGCCGTTGAGGGTGAGCGCGGCACCGTGCTGTCCACGCTCAAGCACTTCCCCGGCCACGGAGTCTCGCCGGGCGACTCGCACTCGAGCATCCCGACGACGGAGATCTCGCTCGACGAGTGGCGAGTCGATCACGAGCCGCCGTTCGCGGCGGGAATCGATGCCGGCGCCGAGCTCGTCATGTTCGGCCACCTTCAGTTCGACGCAGTCGACCCGCAGCCGGCGAGCCTGTCGCCGATGTGGCACGAGCTGCTGCGCACCGAGTTGGGGTTCGAGGGGCTCATCATCACCGATGACATGTCGATGCTGCAGAATTCGGGTCGAGACGACCTCGCCGATCCGTATCAGAACGCGGTGCGGGCCGTCGCGGCGGGCAACACGATGCTGCTGTACGTGGGCGCGGTGGACGTTCCGGGAGTCGTTGCCGCGGTTCGTGATGCGGTGCAGGCGGGCACGATCGACGAGGCTCTGATCGATGACGCGGCGTGGCGCATCCTGGCGGCTCGCCGTGTCGAGTCGGGGCAGACGGGGCCATTCGTGCACTGCTTCGAGCAGTGTCAGTCGATCATCGAGTGACCTACGGCGCCCACCGAAGAACCACGGGCTTTTCGATGAACTCGGCGAACCGATCGAAGGCGCGCTCGAGCCTGGCTCGGCCCCGCTGCGCGATCGGGGTGAAGGGCAGCAGCTCGATGTCGATTCGAGTGGCCCGCTGGGTGCGACGCCAGGTTCCGACCACCTGACCGTCGAGGATCAAGGTGGGCAGGAAGATGCCGTTGTTTCCCGGCACGATGCGGTTGCTGAACTCGGCCGCGAGCACTCCGCTGCGATTCTGGTAGCCGAGCAGGTACTCGTCGAAGCCGGCAAGTACCTGCGCGACCTCCGGCGCGGGCTCAAGCCCCGGCGAGAAGTAGTGCGGGACCGAGTCGAACTCGCGGCTGTCGAGGTCGGCGAGGGCGATGCCCTTTCGTGCGTCGTCGAGGGTGATGTTGGCCCACCAGGCGAAGTCGCGCTCGGTCGCTGGACCGTGACTACGGAAGTAGCGGCCCGCGAACTCGGCTAGCGCCTCGTCGCCGTCGAGTGCCCGTGGGGCGGTGACCCACTCGTCGAGCAGCGCGAAGGTCTGGTGCTTGCCGTGGACGGGCCCGAATACGATCACACCGTGCAGCGCGAGGTGAAGGAGCAGGTGGTATCCGCGCTGACCGGTGGTCGGCACTCCGACCGACTCGAAGGTGGCGAGGAGGTCGTCACGCCGCGAAGTGCGTCCGCCCGACAGGTGCTCTCGGGTTGTGTCAGCGACTATTCGAAGCTCGCGATCGGTGATTCCCAGACTCGCTCGTCGAGTTGCGGTCGTGGTTGCGGTGCGCGGTCGGCCGACCGCGAGCATCCACCCGAGATCCTCCGGCGCAACCAGATGCAGTGTGCCGCGCATCGGCCAGGAGCGCACGATCTTGCCGGCCGCGAGTGCGGCCTCGATCGAGGCATCCGTGCTGCCCGGGGAGCGCAGGCCCACCGACCACTTCACTCCCGGGAAGTCCTGGCCCTGCATGGCGAGCATCCAGCGCACCACATCGGCGGGCGTCCGATCCGCCCTCTCACCGAGCAGCTGTGATGCGCGCCGCAGCGCCGTCAATTCACGGAGCGTGCGCGACGACATGGCGCCAGTATGCCGGTACCCGGCGACAGGCGTCAGATGGTGGGGAGCTGGAGCCCGGTGAGCTTGAGCTCGATCGGCGCGTCCGCGACGCCGCGCGCCGGGGCGTTCTCGGTTGCCGCTGCCGTTGATGGCTGGGTAAGCGAGCCACCAACGAGCAGGGCACCGATGAGAACCCCGAGGGCCGTAACCACGCTGATGCCCACGGTGAGCTTGGTGGGCCGCAGGGTGCGGCGAAGCATCACGGCGAGCATCACGAGTGCAACGACCGCCGTCACAGCGACAGCAATCGTCACCGCGGCGGGCAGGCCAGAAGCGACCGGGGGGGCGGTCGCGATTACAGCGTTCATTGTGCTGTGTTCCTTTCGGGTAGGAACCGGATCTGTCGGGTACAGATCCCAGTTGCCCCGAGTCCTCCTTTAGGGGGACTCGACGGCCAGCGTTGAAAAAGTATCAGGGGCGGGGTAGTCGGGTCAAGCGGCGGCATGCCCCCGTTTGGGGGTCACGGCACTTCAATGCGCTCAGAGGGTGAGAAGGCCCGCCGCCACGAGCTGCTTCGACAGACCGGCGCCGTCGGGGGAGTAGAACCACGGCACCGCCGATCCGGCCTCGTGCTCGGCCTTGCTGCGGCCGCCCGCGAGCACAGCCTCTCCGGGGCTCAGCTGGCGGATGGCCACGCCTGCGACCTTGTCGGGATGCGCCGCCGCGAAGTCGCCGTAGATGCTTTCGTCGTGCTGACCGTCGTCGCCGATGAGCAACCACTTCATGCCGGGGAACTCCTGTGCAAGTCGCTCGAGGCTCGATCGCTTGTGGTCCTGGCCGCTGCGGAACCAACGATCGTGGGTCGGCCCCCAGTCGGTCAGCAGCAGAGCTCCGCGGGGGTAGAGGTTGCGTGCCATGAATCTGGTGAGGGTCGGCGCCACGTTCCACGCTCCAGTGGAGAGGTAGATCACCGGCGCCCCCGGGTTCGCCCGGGTGAGCCGCTCGTAGAGCACCGCCATTCCGGCGACGGGGGTGCGCGCGTGCTCGTCGAGCACGAAGGTGTTCCAGGCCGCGAGGAAGGGGCGGGGCAGCGCGGTGACCATGACCGTGTCATCCACGTCGGAGACGATGCCGAACGGGGCATCGGGGTCGACGATGAAGACTTTGGTCGTCACGGGCTCGGTGTCGTCGGTGCGCAGGCGCACCTTGCGCCATCCGGTGCGCAGGTCGACGGGGATGCGCACGTCGACGATGCCGCCTCGCTCCGGGCGTACGCGGCGCTCGACGGAGCCGATCGAGATCGTGACCTCGACGTCGTCAACGGGGATGCTGAAGAAGCTGCGCCAGCCCCGCACCTTAGCAGCCCGCTGCTTGGGTGCGTCCCCGCCCCGGGTCAGCACCACCCGGCAGAGCACACGAGCCCACCCCGGAGCCCCGTATCCGGCGTAGGGGATGATCGTGGTGGTCAGGCCGCGGCGACGACCGCGGCGCTCACGCCAACGATGGAAGGCATCCTCGATGCGAGCCGCGCGATGCATGATCTGCTTCGGCGCCCCGGCGGGGGTCACGGATGCGCCGGGTCGAGCCATTGACCCAGTCTGTCAGCTATTGCGCCGACGGGTCTTCTGCGGCGGGCTCGATGAGTTCGGGCGAGTTGTTGCGCACATTGCCCACGGCGCGCCCCACGGTATAGAACTCGGCACGCTCGGCGAGCTCCTCGCCGCCCGCGAAGGCGGCCTCGAGGACGTCCCGTGGCTCCTCGGTGTGCGGGTCGAGCCACTCATCGATCAGCTCGGGCTGCAGGAACAGGGGCATGCGATCGTGGATGCTCGCCAGGTCACCTGTTGCCGCCCGGGTGATGATCGTGGTCGACAGCAGCCACTTGTCCGGGGCGTCGTCTGCGGCAGCGGGATTGCGCCACCATTCGTAGAGGCCGGCGAAGGTGAAGAGCTCGCCGCCGGGCAGATGGATGAAGTGGGGAGTCTTGGTATCGCCAACGGTGTGCCACTCGTAGTACCCGGTCGCGGGTACGATCGCCCGGCGCTTGCGGATGGCGTTCTTGAAGTGCGCCTTCTCGCCCAGTGTCTCGATGCGGGCGTTGAAGGCGGTCACCCCGACCTTCGGATCCTTTGCCCACCCGGGCACGAGGCCCCAGCGCGCGGCTTCCAGTCGACGCACAGGGATGTCGTCGTCCGCGGCCTTGGGAATCGAGTCGAGCACGATCGACACGGGGTCGGTCGGGGCGATGTTCCACGACGGCGCCGGCAGGTTATCGGCGGGAAGATCGACGTCGAACAGGGCCACCAGATCGCTGCTCGCGCCTGCTACGACGAATCGACCGCACATGAGAACATTCTCACAGTTTCCGCCGACACTTCCTCATGTCGCGAGCTACAATATGTTTCGAACACTGAAGGAGATGGCCGTGACTGCGCACGACACCATGGAACACCTGCCCGAATCACTCGTGGCCCTGCGCAACTCGCCGGTGCAGGCGAGAAGCACCGCCCGTCTCACCGCGCTGCTGGATGCCGCGGCAGCCGTAGTCGACGAGATCGGCTTCGAGCGGCTCACCACGGCCATGGTTGCCGAACGCGCTGGTGCCTCCATCGGTACGGTCTACCGCTACTTCCCCGACCGGATCGCCCTTCTGCAGGCTCTCGCCGCCCGCAACCTCGAGCGTGTGCTCAGCCGTCTCGCCGACGAGGTCGTCGACCAGCGCCACACGGACTGGAGTAGCGCTCTCGAGGGAGCGTTCGACATCCTCGTCGCTGCGTTCCGCACGGAGGCCGGCTTCCGGGGACTGCGGGTCGGCGACGTCATCGACCTGCGCCCCGCACCGACCGAACGCACATTCAACTCGATCGTCTCCAACCGGCTGCTTGATGGCATGGTTGCGCGATTCGGGGTGGCAGACACCGCCGAGACCCGTTTCCAGTTCGAGGCGGCCATGGAGGTCGCCGATGCTCTCGTCGCTCGTGCCTTCGCCCGCGACGCTCAGGGTGACGAAGCATTCATCCAGGCGGCACGCGACGCAACCAGCGCAATGCTCGCCTCGCACTTCGGAGACTGAGCGGGCCGACCGTAGGTATGCGCGCGACCCTGGGTCGATCGCAAGAACTTCGTAATGCCAATCCGGAATGCCGGTGGCTCCGAATACTGTTGTGCCCTGAGTAGGTCGAAAGATCAGCGTCAGCGTACTGGCAAGTGTCGATTCGTGTTCGGGCACGAGGAATGAGCCGTATTACCCATGATCGAGTTCCGTTCGGTGTCGAAGCAGTTTCCCAATGGTGCTCGCGCGGTCGACGACTTCAGCCTCGTTATCCCGTCACGCAAGACCACGGTTCTGGTCGGGTCGTCGGGCAGCGGCAAGACCACTCTGCTGCGGATGATCAACCGCATGGTCGATCCCACGTCGGGCGTCATCGAGATCGACGGTGAGAGCATCCTCAACCGCGACCCGGTGAAGCTGCGACGCAGTATTGGCTACGTCATGCAGAACTCCGGCCTGCTGCCGCACTTCAAAGTGATCGACAACGTCGCCACGGTGCCCGTGTTGAACGGCGTGCCCCGCAAGCAGGCTCGAGCGCAGGCGCTCGAACTGCTCGACACCGTCGGCCTCGATCGCGAGCTCGCTGACCGCTACCCGAGCCAGCTCTCGGGCGGCCAGCAGCAGCGGGTCGGCGTCGCACGGGGGCTCGCGGCCAACCCCAACATCCTGCTCATGGACGAGCCCTTCGGTGCCGTCGACCCGATCGTGCGCGCCGAGCTTCAGCAGGAGACCATCCGGCTGCAGCGCGACCTGGACAAGACGGTCGTCTTCGTGACCCACGACATCGACGAGGCATTCCTTCTGGGCGATCAGGTCGTCATTCTCGAGGAGGGTGCCAAGATCGCCCAAGTCGGCAGCCCGACCGAGATCATGTCCAACCCGGCATCCGATTTCGTCGCCGATTTCATCGGGGTGCGCCAGGGCAAGCGTGCGCTCACGATCCGCGAGACGCCTCGCGGCAAGATCCTCGTCGATTCCGAGGGTCGGGCCGCGGGTGTGCTCTCCGGGGAGTTCTTGTGACCTGGGTGCTGGGCAACCTCCCTCTCATCGGGCGTCTCACGCTCGAGCACATCGGGCTGGCGATTCCTCCCATCGTGATCGGATTCCTGCTGTCGATCCCGCTGGGATTTCTTGCCTATCGCTACCGCCTCACCCGCGGTGTCCTGCTGACCGTGGCCGGCCTGCTCTACACGGTTCCCTCGCTCGCCCTGTTCGTTGTGCTGCCTCCGCTGCTGGGCATCAGCTATCTCAGCTCTCTCAACCTGTCGATCGCTCTCACGATCTATGCCGTGGCCATCATGTCCAGGTCGATGGCGGATGCCCTCACCTCCGTCGACCCCGCGATACGCCAATCGGCGACTGCCGTCGGGTTCGGCAGCTGGCGTCGATTCTGGACGGTCGAGTTCCCGCTCGCGGGACCGGTGATCCTCGCGGGCCTTCGGGTCACGGCGGTCAGCACCATCAGCCTCGTGACCGTCGGCATCCTCATCGGTGTCGAGAACCTCGGCTACCTGTTCACCAACGGGTTCCAAAGGCGCATCATCCCCGAGATCCTGGCTGGAGTCGTGACCGTGGTGATCATCGCGCTCGTCGTCGACTACCTCCTCGTGCTCGCTGGCCGCCTGATCATGCCGTGGGCACCGCGACGGCCTGGGCGGGTCCTTCGTGCCGCGCAGGTCGCTGAGGGGGCCTGACATGGGCCTCTTCCTCGACGCCCTCGCCTGGATCTTCTCCCCGGATCGGCTCACCGACAACCCCTCACTGCCGTTGCTTGTCGTGCAGCATCTCTTCTACACGTTCGTGTCGGTGGTGATCGCTGCACTGATCGCGGTTCCCCTCGGATACCTGATCGGGCACACCGGTCGCGGGCGTGAGATCGCGGTCGGCATCTCGGGGGCGGCGCGCGCGCTCCCGTCGTTCGGGCTCATCCTTCTGCTCGTGCTGGTCATCGGGGTGACCCAGAAACCACTGGCGGCGTTCATAGCATTCGTGCTCCTGGCGATTCCCTCGGTGCTCGCCGGCGCCTATTCCGGCCTCGAGCAGATCGACCGCCGCGTGATCGACGCTGCTCGAGCGGTCGGTATGACGGAGTGGCAGATCCTGCTGCGCGTGGAGATCCCGCTCGGCCTGCCCCTGCTGATCGGTGGGCTGCGGGCGGCAACGCTGCAGGTCGTGGCCACCGTGACGGTCGCAGCGTACATCGGCCTCGGCGGCCTCGGACTCCCGATCTTCGCGGGTCTTCCCCTGCGTCGATTCGACTGGATGCTCGGTGCGGCACTTCTGATCATCGTGCTCGCACTTCTTCTGGACGGCCTCTTCGCGCTGCTCCAGCACCTCGTCGTGCCCCGCGGAGTCACCGCGGGTCGCGTTCTGGATGTCCGTTCGTCGCCAGTGGGGCGGCGTGCGGTGGTGGGAACCCCCGCCGACTGAATGAGAAGGAAATGATGATGTTCACAGCTAGGAACAAGGGCCGGCTCGCACTGGGTGCGGTCGTGGTCGGGGCGGCATTGGCCCTGTCAGGGTGCGCGACCGGTGATCCGTTGGACTCGGGTTCGTCCTCGGGTGCGTCGGAGACGATCGTGGTGGGTTCGCAGGCGTACTACTCCAACGAGATCATTGCGGAGATCTACTCGCAGGCTCTGGAGAACGCCGGGTTCACCGTGGAGCGCAAGTTCCAGATCGGTCAGCGTGACGCGTACCTGCCGTCGCTGGAGTCCGGTGAGGTGGACTTGTTCCCCGAGTACACCGGCAACCTGCTGCAGTTCTACAGCCCCGACACCACCGCCACCACCTCCGACGACGTGTACGCGGAACTGAAGACCGCACTGCCCGACACGCTCACGGTGCTCGACCAGGCGGCGGCAACCGATCAGGACTCCTACAACGTGACCGCCGACTTCGCGGCCACCAACAACCTGAAGTCTCTGGCGGATCTGAAGAACGTGACCGTGCCGCTGACTCTGGGCGGCAACCCGGAGCTCGCCGAGCGCCTCTACGGCCCGGCCGGTCTTCTGGCCACCTACGGGGTGACCGTCGGCTTCACCGCCACCGGTGACACCACCGTCGAGGACCTCCTCGCCGGCACCGTCAACATCGCCAACGTCTACTCGGCTGACCCGCGCATCCAGACCGACAACCTCGTCACCCTGGCTGACCCGGAGGGCCTGTTCCTGGCCTCCAACGTCGTGCCGTTGGTCAACAAGGACGTCGCCGACCAGATCGCCGACGTCATCAACGCCGTGCAGGCCAAACTGACCGCCGAAGGACTCGTCGCGTTGAACGTGCAGTCCACCGTCGACCAGAAGTCCTCCGCTGACATTGCCACCCAGTGGCTCAAGGACAACGGCCTCAGCTAGTAACAACCCGAACGCCGGTTGAGTAGCGCGAACGACTGCTACTCAGCCGGCGTTTCGCCGTCCACTGCGCGCTCGAGCCGGCGCTTGACGAGCCACACCACGACGGCGAAGACGGCGATGATCCCCGCGAAGATGTAGCCCGCGTAGTGCAGGCGGTCGAGCAGTTCGCGGAAGGTGCCGGCCGCGAACGCCCCAACCGACACGTACGCGAGCGTCCAGATGATGGTCGCGGGCAGGGTCCACGCGATGAAGGTGCGATATCTCATCGGGCTCATCCCCACGGTGAGCGGTATGAGTGAGTGCAGTACGGGCAGGAATCGCGAGATGAACACGGCGACGCCTCCGCGCCGCGCCAGGAACGTCTCGGCGCGCACCCAATTGCGTTCACCGAGCCAGCGCCCCAGCCGCGACATCCGGATGCGGGGGCCGAAGAACCGACCGAGCGCGAACCCGATGCTCTCGCCGATGAGGGCTCCTGAGATCACCGCGAGCACGAGCGCGACGAACTGCGCTGGCGACTCAACCGCCGTTGCGGCGATGATCACGATCGTGTCTCCGGGCACGATGAGCCCCACGAGCACTGAGGTCTCGAGCAGGATTCCGAAGCCTGCGAGCGCCGTGCGCAGCACCGGATCGACGGACTGGACGACATCGAGCAGCCACAGAATGATGTCGTTCATGCTTCGACCCTAGATCGGGCGGCGCAGCGCATCCAGACGCGCACGCCAGGTTGCCAGTCGGCCGGGGTACTCGGCGAGCAACGGACCGTCGATCCACGCCGTGGCGATCCGGATGCCGTGAAGCGCGCTCAGGGCCCACAACTCGGTGCCGTCCAGTTCGGCGGGAGTCACGGCCTCCTCGTGACTGTCCAGACCGAGGGCGGCGGCGAGGGTGATCACGCTGCGTGCCGTCACGCTGTCGACCCGCTCGAACTCGGCGGGTGGTCCGCACAGGATGTCGCCACGCCACCACAGCAGCGAGCTGTAGGCACCTTCGACCACGTAGCCGTCGGGCGTGAGGATCACCGCTTCGTCGGCCCCCAGCTTCTGCACGTCGGTGCGGATGCGCAGCATCGCCTCGAGGTCGGGACCCTTCACTTGCGGCGTAGTTCGTGGATCCCGCCCGCGCCAGGTTGCCAGCACGGCCGATCGGCTTCGTTCGGGGGCGGAGCGCAACCGGAACACCAACCGCGGCCCGCCGAGACGCGAGTGCAGCTCGACCCGGGGAAACCAGTCACCCTCGCGCGGGATCGCGGCGATCGCGGCATCCCAGAACGCATCGACGTCGAGTTCGAGATACCGGCCGCGAGGGATCGACGTCATGAATCGCGTGCGGTGCAGCTCGAGACCGAGCGTGAGCCCATCGCTCACCAGCCACGAATCGGCGGCTTCGATCACCGTGAGGGTCATGTCGCAGTGCTCGAGCGGCTCGAGTGCTCCGTCACGCCACCGGAAGATCGACTGCACACTCATAGGGTTAGGGTATGCGTCCTCGGGTACACACGGCGTCCCTCGGTCGGTGGGTCGACCCTGCCGACGCCTGGGCCGCCCTGTGCGAGGGCGCGGATGCCGCTTTCTGGCTCGACAGTGGACCGAACGCGACCACCGGCACCAGCTACCTCGGCGTTGCCGCCCGGCTTTCGACGCAGTTCGATGGGCCGGTGCTGGAGTGGCTGCGCGCGCAGCAGTACGGCGTCGACACGTCTGAGGTCGGCTCCGGCTTCGCGCTGGGATGGGTGGGCTGGCTCGGGTACGAGCTGCGCGGCGAGACGATGGGCGTTGCGGTCGGGCGGGCATCCCGCTACCCGAATGCGGCCTGGATGTACGTAGACCGCTGTCTCGCCTTCGACCACGAGCGCGGCGAGGTGAGGTTGTTGTCCCTCGCCGCCATCGATGACTACCGTGCGCAGGTGCTTGCCGCGCTCTCGTCGGCCGAGCCGCGCGCGGTGGTCGAGCCGCGTTCGGTGGTCGAGCCTGTCGAGACCCCCGCGGTCACCTGGGCCTACTCCGACGAGCAGTACCTCGACATGATCGCGGACTGTCAGGCGGCGATCCGCGAGGGCGATGCCTACCAGCTGTGCCTGACGACCGAGGCTCGAGTGGATGCCCGTCCCGACCCCTACGCCGCCTACCTCGCGTTGAGGGCATCCAGCCCCACCCACCACGGGGCACTGCTCGTTGCTGGGGATATCGCGGTGCTCAGCGCCACGCCGGAGCAGTTCCTCAGCGTGTCTGCCGACGGCGTGATCGAGTCGAAGCCGATCAAGGGCACCCGCCCACGGGGGCTCACGGGCCTGGCCGACGAGGAGCTGCGCTTCGAGCTGGAGTCCAGCGAGAAGGAGCGCGCCGAGAATCTCATGATCGTCGACCTCATGCGCAACGACATCGGGCGGGTGGCCGCCGTCGGCTCCGTGACGGTCACCAGTCTGCTCGCGGTGGAGAGCTACGCCCACGTGCACCAGCTGGTCAGCACGGTGCGCGGTGTGCTCGCCGAGGGGCTTACCGGCATCGACGCGATTGCGGCCTGCTTCCCCGCAGGGTCCATGACGGGAGCGCCGAAGCGGTCCGCGACCCTGATCCTCGACTCGCTCGAGCAGCGGGCGCGCGGCATCTACTCGGGGGCGTTCGGCTACGTGGGGCTCGACGGGGCGATCGACCTCGCTATGGTCATCCGATCGATCGTCGTCGACGAGGCGGGCTCGACCGTGGGCACCGGTGGCGGCATCACGGCGCTGTCCGACCCCGGGGAGGAGCTCGCCGAGGCACGGCTGAAGGCCGCCGCCCTGTTGCGGGTCTTGGGTGTGCGCTAGTTCGGTACCCTTGAAGCTTGCCCCTGCAACGAAGTGGATTCCCTGTGACCGAGCACGACGAGCGCCGCGACGATACCGACGCCGCACCCGACTACGACATCGCCGCAATCGCCGCGAAGTGGCAGCCCGTGTGGGACGAGATGAAGCCGTTCGCGACCGACGACCCGGCCGACAAGCGCCCGCGCAAGTACATCCTCGACATGTTCCCCTACCCGTCGGGCGAGCTGCACATGGGGCACGCCGAGGCGTTCGCCTTCGGTGACATCGTGGCGCGCTACTGGCGTCAGCGCGGCTTCAACGTGCTGCACCCGATCGGCTGGGACTCCTTCGGCCTGCCCGCCGAGAATGCGGCGATCGAGCGCGGCATCAACCCCGCCACCTGGACCTACGAGAACATCGACGAGCAGAAGCTCAACTTCCGTCGCTACGGGGTGTCGTTCGACTGGAGTCGCGTGCTGCACACCAGCGACCCCGAGTACTACAAGTGGAACCAGTGGCTGTTCCTCAAGCTCTACGAGAAGGGTCTGGCCTACCGCAAGGAGAGCTGGGTCAACTGGGACCCGGTGGACCAGACCGTTCTCGCCAACGAGCAGGTGCTGCCGGATGGCACGTCCGAGCGTTCGGGCGCCGTGGTCGTCAAGAAGCAGCTCACTCAGTGGTACTTCAAGATCACCGAGTACGCCGACCGCCTGCTCGACGACCTCAACCAGCTCGAGGGCTCGTGGCCGGCGAAGGTGCTGTCGATGCAGCGCAACTGGATCGGCCGCTCCACCGGCGCCGACGTCGACTTCCGTGTCGAGGGCAGCGACCGCACCATCACGGTCTTCACCACGCGCCCCGACACGCTCTACGGCGTGACCTTCATGGTCGTCGCCCCCGACTCCGAGCTCGCGGCCGAGCTGGCGGCGGGTTCGACGCCTGAGGTGCAGGCGGCCTTCGCCGACTACCTGGTGCAGGCCCAGAAGAACACCGAGATCGAGCGTCAGGATGCGACGCGGTCGAAGACCGGCATCCCGCTCGAGCGGTGGGCGATCAACCCCGCCAACGGGGAGCGCATCCCGATCTGGACCGCCGACTACGTGCTCGCCGACTACGGTCACGGCGCAGTGATGGCCGTGCCAGCGCACGACCAGCGCGACCTCGACTTCGCCCGCGCCTTCGGGCTGCCGGTGCGGGTCGTGGTCGACACGACGGCTCCCGTCACCGGCGCCCTTCAGGTGATCACCGAGGAGATGCTCGCCGAGGGTCCGCCCGACCCGGTGTCGACCGGCGAGGCGCTCACCGGTGATGGTCGCATGATCAACTCGGGTCCGATCAACGGGCTGAGCAAGAGCAACGCGATCTCCAAGATCATCGAGCAGCTCGAGGCGGCGGGCACCGGCCGCGCCGCGAAGACCTACCGTCTGCGTGACTGGCTGATCAGCCGGCAGCGCTTCTGGGGCACGCCCATCCCGATCATCCACGGCGCCGACGGCGAGCTCGTGCCGGTGCCGCTCGACCAGTTGCCGGTCGTCTTGCCCGACACCGAGGGACTCGATCTGAAGCCCAAGGGCAAGTCGCCCCTTGCTGCTGCCAGCGACTGGATGACCGTCGCCGACCCGCGCGACGGCAGCCCCGCGCAGCGCGACGCCGACACCATGGACACGTTCGTCGACAGCTCCTGGTACTTCCTGCGCTTCCTCTCGCCGAACGACGACCTCGAGGCGTTCTCGGTGTCAGAGGCGGAGAAGTGGGCGCCCGTCGACCAGTACGTCGGCGGTGTCGAGCACGCGATCCTGCACCTGCTGTACGCGCGCTTCATCACCAAGGTGCTCTTCGATCTGGGCTACGTGAGCTTCACCGAGCCCTTCAGCGCCCTGCTCAACCAGGGCATGGTGCTCAGCGAGGGCAAGAAGATGTCCAAGCGCAGCCGCAAGGGCACCACGTTCACCGCGGAGGTCGACAAGCACGGTGCCGACGCGCTGAGGCTCACGCTCGCGTTCGCCGGCCCGCCCGAGGACAACATCAACTGGGAGGATGTCTCGCCCGCGGCGTCTGCCAAGTTCCTCGCTCGCGCGTTCCGCATCGCCAGTGACGTCGCGAGCGCCCCCGAGGTCGAGTGGAAGACCGGGGATGTCGCGCTGCGCCGTCTCACGCACCGGTTCCTGGCTGATGGCCCCGCTCTCGCCGAGTCGCTCAAGTTCAACGTGCTCGTCGCCCGCATCATGGATCTCGTCAACGCCACTCGCAAGGTGATCGACAGCGGTGCGGGACCGGCCGACGCCGCCGTGCGCGAAGCCGCCGAGGTGATCACGATCGCGCTCAGCCTCTTCGCGCCGTACACGGCCGAGGAGATGTGGTCGCGCCTGGGTTACCAGCCGACTGTGGCCCTCGCCGGCTGGCGCAAGGCCGATCCGACGCTGCTGATCGAGGATTCGATCGTCGCTGTCGTGCAGGTGGATGGCAAGGTCCGCGACCGCCTCGAGGTGAGCCCGAAGATCTCGAGCGACGAGCTGGAGAAGCTCGCGCGAGCATCGGCGGGCGTCATCCGGGCGATCGGTGATCGCGAGATCGTCAACGTCATCGTGCGCGCCCCTCGCATCGTCAACATCGCAACCCGCGCCAGCTAGTTCACCGCACCTGCGGGTGTGCGCCTCTGCCGCGACCCGCTGCGTAGCGTCGACCGGGTGGCAGCCGACCCCGACCCCCGTCACGCTCGCGTGCGCGTCGGCATCGGGGCGGTCGTCGTCCTGGTGCTTGTCGCCCTAGGGTGTGCCGTGCTCGTGTCGGCGTGGGGTGACCACGGGTCTGCGTTGGAGGTCGTGCAGTCGACGGGTGCGGCATCCGCGGCACCTGGTGCGGGGGTGGGCGCGGGTAGCGGCTCGGGTGCGCAGTTCTTCGTGCACATCCTCGGAGCGGTCGAGCGGCCGGGGCTCTATGGAGTGCGGGAGGGCGATCGCGTCATCGATGCGGTCGCTGCCGCCGGTGGATTCACCGACTCGGCCGACCAGTCGCAGGTGAATCTGGCACGGTTTCTCGTTGACGGGGAGCAGCTCTACGTGCCGACGGTCGGCGAGGCGCCCGCGTCGGCGCCCGGGGTGACGGCCCAGGGCAAGGTCAACATCAATACCGCCGATGCGTCAGCGCTCGAGACGTTGCCGCGAGTCGGCCCCGCGATGGCCGCCCGCATCATCGACTGGCGTGAAGTCAACGGGCGCTTCGCGGCGATCGAGGATCTCATGAGCGTCACCGGGATCGGTCAGAAGACCTTCGATGGTCTCAAGGAACTCGTGACGGTGTGATTGCCGACCTTCGACTCGCCATCCCCGCGGCAGTGGCCTGGATCGCGGCGGCAGTGGTCATCGGCATAGATCCGGCAATCCCGACGATCACGTTGTGGGTGGCTGCCGGCATTGCCACCGCCGTCGCTCTCGCCCGACGCTCGCTCGCGGTCGTCGCACTCGCGCTTGCGGCAGCGGCCCTCTGTTCGACATCCGTCGTGCTGCAGTCGACGTCGCGGCAACCGGCCGAGCTGGTCGCAGCAGCCGAGACGGGTCGGCAGATCGACGTCCTCGCGACTCTCACCGGGCGCGCGAGCGAGCGCTCCTATCCAGTCACGCTGGATGTCGTCGACGGCACGCCAGTGCACGTTCCGGTGATCGTGTTCGGGCCCGCGACCGACGCGGGTATCGGCACGACCGTGCGGATCACCGGAACGCTCACGGCAACCGACCCCGGCGACGACGCGGCCTTCCTCCTATTCGCCGAACGATCGCCCATCGTCGAGTCGCCGCCCCCGTGGTATCTCGACTGGGCGAACGGGTTGCGGGCTCGGTTCCTAGCGCAGACTCGAACGCTTCCGGGCGTCGGGGGAGACCTCCTCGCGGGGCTCGCCATCGGCGACACCACCGACGTCAGCGGCGAGCTCGATCAGGCGATGAAGTCGAGCTCGCTGAGTCACCTGACGGCCGTGTCCGGCGCCAACTGCGCGATCGTGATCGGGCTCGTGATGGTGGCGGGCGCGGCAGCCGGCGTTCCGCGCTGGGGTCGGGTCGCGGCATCCCTCGCCGTTCTGGTGGGGTTCGTCGTGCTCGTCACGCCCGAGCCGAGCGTGTTGAGGGCAGCCGTGATGGCGAGTCTCGTGCTGGCGACCCTGGCACGGGGTCGGCCGGTGCGCGGCATCCCCGTGCTCGCACTCGCGACAGTCGTCCTGCTCGCGTTCGACCCCTGGCTCGCTCGCAGCTACGGATTCGTGCTGTCCGTGCTCGCAACCGCGGGACTGCTTCTTCTCGCGGGTCCGCTGGCGCGGGTGCTCGAGCGATGGCTCCCGCGCTGGCTCGCCATAGTCATCGCGGTTCCGTTCGCCGCACAACTCGCCTGCCAACCGGTCATCATCCTGCTCTCGGCAACCCTTCCGACCTACGGCGTGGTCGCCAATGTGCTCGCCGCTCCGGCTGCACCGATCGCGACCGTGGTCGGGCTCGCCGCCTGCGTGCTTCTGGTGCTGATTCCGCCGCTCGGTGCGCTGCTCTGCCAGTTGGCGTGGCTGCCGTCGGCATGGATCGCGGCTGTCGCCCAGTTCTTCGCGTCGGCACCGGCAGCTCAGCTGCCCTGGCCCCCGGGCGCGGTCGGTGCACTGCTGCTCGCCTCGGGCACGGTGCTCGCGGGCTTCGCTGTGCTGGGCCGGCGGTGGGCGGTCATCGCTGTGGCCGTCGCGGGCGCCGTCTATCTCGGGCTCGCCAGCGGCAGTCGCATCGCGCAGGTCACCGGTCGCCCCGACTGGCAGATCGCGGCCTGCGACATCGGGCAGGGCGACGCCGTCTTCGTCCGCAGCCGCGGGCAACTCGCGCTGATCGACACGGGTCCCGATCCGGCGCTGATGAGGCGGTGCATGACCGAGTTGGGCATCGGGCGCGTCGATCTGCTGGTGCTCACCCACTACGACCTCGACCACGTCGGCGGTGCCGGCGCTCTGGTGGGCAAGGTCGATCGGGTGTTCGTCGGTCCGAGCAGCGATCCCGAAGACGACCGGCTGCGCAACTACTTCGTGGCGGGCGGTGCTCGGGTCGAGCAGGTCTCCCGCGGGCCGACTGGACTGCTGGGTGACCTTCGGTGGGAGGTCCTGTGGCCGCCCGCGCGCCTGGGCAGCATCGAGCCGGGCAATCCGGCGAGTGTGACCCTCGAGTTCCAACCCGTCGGCGAGTGCGCGGCCGGATGCCTCAGCTCGATCTTCCTCGGAGACCTCGGTGAAGACGCCCAGAACCGCCTCCTCGCCGCTGGCCCCGTGGGCACAGTCGACGTCGTGAAGGTGGCGCATCACGGCTCGCGCGACCAGAGCGAGCGGCTCTACCTGCGCCTGCACGCAACGGTCGGCGTGATCGGGGTGGGGGCAGACAACGGCTACGGGCATCCGACTGACGATCTTCTGGCGATTCTGGCTCGCGCGGGCACGACTCCCGCGCGCACCGATCGCAGCGGGCTGATCCTGCTCGCGCCCGGAGCCGCTCCCGGCACGGTGCGTGTCTGGAGCGAACGTTAGGCTGTGATCCGTGGCAGCCCCTAAGACCGTGATTCCCGTGCTCCAGTGGCATTCGGTGCGGCCAGCGCCGGTGGTGCTGGTGTCCGGTCCGGAGGAGTACCTGGCCGATCGCGCCATCCGCTCGCTGCGCGACCTGCTCAAGGCTGAAGACCCGAGCCTCGAGATCCACGACGTCGAGGCCGACCAGTACGGACCGGGGGAGTTGCTGACGCTCGCGAGCCCCTCGCTGTTCAACGAGCCCCGCCTCATCCGCGTCGTCAAGGTGGAGAAGTGCACCGACGCCTTCATCACCGAGACCCTCGACTACCTCTCTCACCCCGCAGACGACACCTACCTGGTGCTGCGGCACGCGAGCGGGGTGCGCGGCAAGAAGCTCCTTGACGCGATCCGCGCCGGCACCGGCGGCGGCATCGAGATCTCCTGCCTCGAACTGAAGAAGGACACCGAGAAGACCGAGTTCGCGGCGGCCGAGTTCGCCGCGGCCGGTCGCAGGGTCACCGGGGGAGCCATCCGTGCCCTCGTCTCGGCGTTCTCCGACGATCTGGCCGAGCTCGCGGCCGCGTGCCAACAGCTGCTCGCCGATGCGAGCGAGGAGATCACCGAGGTCACGGTAGAGAAGTACTACTCCGGCCGTATGGAGACGAACGCGTTCAAGGTCGCGGATGCCGCGATCGCCGGCCGTCGCGGAGAAGCCCTCGTTCTGCTGCGCCACGCCCTCTCCTCGGGTGCTGACCCCGTTCCGATCGTGGCCGCCTTCGCAGCCAAGCTGCGTACGATGGCGCGCATCTCCGGTTCCAACGCGCCGGCCGGTCAGCTCGCGTCGAAGTTCGGCCTCGCGCCCTGGCAGGTCGACCGCGCGCGCCGAGATCTGCACGGCTGGACCGACGAGGGGCTCGGTCGATCCCTGGAGACTCTCGCCGACACCGACGAGCAGATCAAGGGACTCGGCCGCGACCCTGTCTTCGCGCTCGAGCGCATGATCGGCGTCATCGCGAGTCGCGGCAGCAGCGCTTAACGGCGAAAGCCCCGCCGAGGCGGGGCTTTCGGTGATCGAGCTTGTCGAGATCAGAGATCTACAGCGCAGCAACCTGCTTGGCGATGGCCGACTTGCGGTTCGCAGCCTGGTTCTTGTGGATGACACCCTTGCTGGCGGCCTTGTCGAGCTTCTTGCCGGCCAGGGCCAGCGACGCGGTCGCCTTCTCCTTGTCACCGGCGGTGATCGCCTCGCGGGTCGCGCGAACGGCGGTCTTGACCTCGCTCTTGACGGCCTTGTTGCGCTCCTGCGCCTTCTTGTTGGTGCCGATGCGCTTGATCTGCGACTTGATGTTTGCCACGTGGGTGCTTTCTGTTGGTGTGAAAGGAGTTATCTCGCGAGCCTCTGGAGCGAAACTACGCGGAAGCCAAAGGTCAACATTACCATCAGGCGGCGGTCGAGTCCACCGCGTCGAGCAGGATGCGCGTGAACTCGCGCGGGCGGGTCAGGGAGACCATATGGGTGGCGCCGGGCACGTGGATGAGCCGGGCATCCGGTGCCGCGGCGAGGTAGCGGCGCTCCTCGAGACGGAAGTGGTCGAGGGTTCCGTTGACCAGCCAGATCGGCTGGGTGATTCGGGCGAGTGAGGCCACCGGACGCAGCTGCCGCAACTCCTGCAGCGCGTCATCCATCACCTCCAACGCCACGCCGCCGACGATCACGTCGGCGGCGAGCTCGGGGTCGCGCACTGCCAGCCGCACCGCCCAGTTGTTGAGCGCCAGCCCGCGGTCGGGAAACCGGTGGATCACCCGCGCCGCGACCCGCCACGAGTCGAGCACCACGCGGTAGGGCCGGGTGCCGCAACTCGCCGCGAGCAGTCCCACTATCGGCCGCCCGGCCAGCCCGGCGTAGTGGATCGACGTGTATCCGCCGAGCGAGAACCCGCACAGCAGCACCGGATGCCGCGCCGCCCCCACAGCGTCACCGATCGCCTCGACTGCTCCCGCCAGCGTGAACCGCTCGCCCATGCGTGCGCCGTGCCCCGGCAGGTCGATCGCGATGGCCTCGTGTCCGGCAGCCTCGAGAGCTGCGACCTGCGTGCGCCACATGGTCGCGGAGGTGCGCAGTCCGTGCACGAGCACCACCGAACTGGGCATGCTCCGATGGTAATAGCCTGAAGCCATGCCCTCCCTGGCCCCGCACATCCTCGGCGTTCCCGGCAGCGGAATCCGTCGCATCCACGAGATCGCGATCACTCTCGACGACGTGATCATGCTCGCGGTGGGCGAGCCCGACGTTCCGGTCGCGCCGCACATCGCCGCCGCGGCGAAGGCCGCGTGGGATGCCGACGAGACGAACTACACCGCCAATGCGGGCATCCTGCCGCTGCGCGAGGCGATCGTCGACAAGCTCGCGCGCGTCAACGATCTGCACGTCACAACAGACGAGGTCTGGGTGACGGTCGGCGCCACCCAGGGCCTGCACCAGGCCATGGCACTTACCCTCGGACCCGGCGATGAGGTGCTGCTGCCCGACCCCGGCTACACGACTTTCACGATGAACGCCCACATGCTCGACGCCGTGCCGGTGCCCTACCCCCTGCGCCCCGAGTCGGGCTTCATGCCGGATGTCGCCACCCTCGAGTCGCTCGTCACGCCCCGCACTCGCGTGCTCATCCTCAACTCGCCTTCGAACCCGCTGGGCACGATCTTCCCCGAGTCCGTGCTGCGGGAGCTCCTCGATTTCGCCCGCCGCCACGACCTCTGGGTGATCAGCGATGAGGTCTACGAGTACTTCACCTGGGGCGAACCCCACGTCAGCACGGCCTCGCTCGACACCGACGGCCGGGTGCTCAGCGTGTTCTCGCTGTCGAAGACCTACGCGATGACGGGCATCCGCATCGGCTACCTCGTCACCCCGCCGGGCATGGTCGACACCATGCGCGCAGTGCAGGAGGCGACGATCAGCTGCGCCAGCGCTCCGGGCCAGCACGCGGCCATCGCCGCGATCACGGGGGATCAGAGCCACGTGGCCGAGGCGCGTGAGCACTACCGGGGCAATCTCGCCGCGGCCACCGCACTGTTGGCGAGCCGGGGCATCCGCTATCTGGATCCGGGCGGCGCCTTCTACCTCTGGATCGACGTCAGCCATGCCTCGGGCGGCACCGTCGCCGACTGGGCGGAGAGCTTCCTGCGCGTGAGCGGTGTCGCCGTCGCGCCGGGCAGCGCGTTCGGTGCGTCGGGGGAGGGCTGGATCCGTGTGTGCCTGGCCGCCAAGCGCGACGACGTGCTCGCCGGCCTGGGGAGGCTGCCCGCGCCGTAATCCGGGGGTTAACTCCATACCGGCGGGCGCCGCCGAAAGCGAGGCTGGATGCATGACTGATACAGCTACGCTCCCCACCACCCCGACCAACACCACCACCACCGCGAATGCGGCCACAGACAGCCAGGTGCTCAGCATCCTGAGCCTGATCTCGGCCCTGTCCGGAATCCTCTTCGGCCTGGTGTTTCCCCTCTCGATCGTCGCGATCGTGCTGGGAATTCTCGCGCTCTCGCGTGAGCCGCGCGGTCGCACCATGGCCATCTGGGGCATCGTCGTCGGCGCCGTCCCCGGTGCCCTTGCGGTGATCGGCATCGTGTTCGCCGCTGCATTCCTGATTCCGTTCGGCGTGTTCGCCGCAGCATTCGGCGGTTTCTGATCGGCGCGGATGCCCGTGGTACCGCACCACGGGCATCCACCCCCGCGCGCGTCTCGTAAACTGGTGCGCGGCCCTCAGGGCCACTACGAGAGGCGCATGTTGAGTCCCAGAGCCACCACGGCACTAGAACCTGCCTCGACCGACCCCGCGTTCATCCGCAACTTCTGCATCATCGCGCACATCGATCACGGCAAGTCGACGCTCGCAGACCGAATGCTCGGTATCACCGGCGTCGTGTCCGATCGCGACATGCGAGCCCAGTACCTCGACCGCATGGACATCGAGCGCGAGCGCGGCATCACCATCAAGAGCCAGGCCGTGCGCATGCCCTGGGCGCTCGACGGCAAGACCTTCGCTCTCAACATGATCGACACCCCCGGCCACGTCGACTTCACGTACGAGGTCTCCCGTTCGCTGGCCGCCTGCGAGGGAGCGATTCTCCTCGTGGATGCCGCGCAGGGCATCGAGGCGCAGACTCTCGCGAACCTCTACCTCGCCCTCGAGAACGACCTCACGATCATCCCGGTGCTCAACAAGATCGACCTGCCCGCGGCGGAGCCCGACAAGTACGCGAAGGAGCTCGCCAGCCTGATCGGCGGCAACCCCGACGACGTGCTGCGCGTGTCCGGCAAGACCGGTGTGGGTGTGGATGCCCTGCTCGACCGCGTCGTCGAGCTCATCCCTGCGCCCCAGGGTGACCCGGCCGCGCCGTCACGCGCGATGATCTTCGACTCCGTGTACGACTCCTACCGCGGCGTCATCACCTACGTGCGCATGATCGACGGCAAGCTGAGCCCGCGCGAGCGCATCCAGATGATGTCGACGAAGGCCGTGCACGAGCTGCTCGAGATCGGGGTGAGCTCGCCCGAGCCGACTCCGACGAAGGGTCTCGGTGTCGGCGAGGTCGGCTACCTGATCACCGGTGTGAAGGATGTGCGTCAGTCCAAGGTCGGCGACACCGTCACTAATGCGTCCAAGCCCGCGACCGTCGCGCTGGCCGGCTACACCGACCCCAAGCCCATGGTCTTCTCGGGCCTGTACCCGATCGACGGCAGCGATTACCCGGTGCTGCGTGAGGCCCTCGACAAGCTGAAGCTCTCGGATGCCTCGCTCAACTACGAGCCGGAGACCTCCGTCGCCCTCGGCTTCGGGTTCCGCTGCGGATTCCTCGGGCTGCTCCACCTCGAGATCGTGACCGAACGCCTCGAGCGCGAGTTCGGGCTGGACCTGATCTCCACCGCCCCGTCGGTTACCTATGAGGTGACCACCGAGGACAAGAAGCAGTACACGGTCACCAACCCGAGCGAGTTCCCGTCGGGCACGAAGATCTCGCACGTGACCGAGCCCATGGTGCGCGCCGCCATCCTTGCGCCCAAGGACTACGTCGGCACGATCATGGAACTCTGCCAGTCCCGCCGCGGAACCCTGATCGGCATGGACTACCTCGGCGAGGATCGCGTCGAGATCAAGTACACGATCCCGCTCGGTGAGATCGTCTTCGACTTCTTCGACCAGCTCAAGAGCAAGACGGCAGGCTACGCCTCCCTCGACTACGAGCCCAGCGGCGAGCAGGAGGCCGACCTCGTGAAGGTCGACATCCTGCTGCAGGGCGAGGCGGTGGATGCGTTCAGTGCGATCGTGCACAAGGACAAGGCCTACGCCTACGGCGTGCTCATGACCGAGCGCCTCAAGAAGCTCATCCCGCGCCAGCAGTTCGAGGTGCCCATCCAGGCCGCCATCGGCGCACGCATCATCGCCCGCGAGTCGATCTCAGCGATGCGCAAAGACGTGCTCGCCAAGTGCTACGGCGGTGACATCACCCGCAAGCGCAAGCTCCTCGAGAAGCAGAAGGAGGGCAAGAAGCGCATGAAGATGGTGGGCCGCGTCGAGGTCCCGCAGGAGGCGTTCGTTGCGGCGCTGACCGGGGACGTGGAGAAGAAGGACAAGAAGTAGGGGTCTCGCGGGTCGAGCTTGTCGAGACCTCACCCGCGGCAACTCACGAACCCGAATAATGCTCCTGATCAGCAATAACTGACCGCGCACGAATGTCGGTGGCTCCTGTTTGTATTGAGTCATGGAGGAAGTCCAGACCCTGCTCGACTCGCGCCTTGCCGACGTGCGCCTCGAGTTCGGCATCGCGCGCGCGGAGGTCGCGCACGCCGCAATCGCCCGAGCACAGGCGGAGCAGATGTCGGCGATCGTCGCGACCCTCCGTGAAGCGCGCGAGTTCCCCGAGCTCTACGTCGGCCCCACCCAGATCGGCCCCACCGCCGTCGAGTTCGCCGAGCGGGCCGCCATCGCCGACCTCGCCGTGCGACTGAACCTCGCCGAGTCGACAGTGCGCGCCCAGGCCTGCGAGGCCGACACCCTGCGCACCCTCACTCCGATGTTGTGGGATTCGTTTCGAGACGGCCAGGTGTCCGCCGCCAACGCGTCGACTGTCGCCTCACTCTGCATTGGGCTCACGGATGCCGCGTGCCAGACGTTCGAGGCAGAGCTCCTGCACCCCGCAGCAAGCCTCGCGCCTGCGCGGTTCCGGGCCATGGCGCGTGCCCTGCGCGAGCGGCTGGTCGCCGAACCCCCAACCGAACGGCACGAGCGCGCGGCCGAGGGGCGCCGCGTCATCCTCGAGCCCGATCTCGACGGCATGGCGTGGCTGCACGCGTACCTGCCGGCAGATGCGGCCCAGCGCGTGTGGCACAACCTCAACCGCATGGCGCAGCGTCTAGGCAAGGCCAAGGGCGAGACTCGCACCATGGGCCAGCGTCGTGCCGACGTCGCGGTCGATCTGCTTGCCGGAGTGCTTGGGGCGGAAGGGGCAGTCGGGGTGACGGTCGGCGTGACCGTGCCGGTTCTGACGCTGCTGGGTGGGGACGAGCCCGCCATCCTCGAAGGCTATGGACCGATCGACGCCGAAACCGCCCGCCGACTCGCAGCCCATGCACCGAGCTTCTACCGAATCCTGACCCACCCGGTCTCCGGCACCGTTCTCGACATCGATCGCAGCAAGTACCGACCGCCGGCCGACCTGAAACGGATGGTCGGCATCAAAGATGTTGTGTGTTCATTCCCCGGATGCGGTCGACCGGCCCGCGAATGCGACATCGATCACATTGTCGCGTGGGCCGACGACGGAACGACCGCCGAAACCAACCTCGCGAGTCTGTGTCGACATCACCATCGGCTGAAACACGAAACCAACTGGACTGTCGAGTGCACACAGGGCGTCAGCACCTGGACAAGCCCGACGGGCGCGATCCGAACGAGCGATCCGCCGCCGTTCTAGGCGGCCCAGCCCCCGCCCTAGCGCACACCCACAACAACCAGCCCGCCCCCGCCGCATACCCTGTGGCGAGCATCCAAACGCTTTCTGACCGGCTCGAAGCCCGGCGTACAGTGACGCCATGAGTGACTTCAGGCCGCCGTCGTCCGATATGAACTTCATCCTCGAGCACGTGGTGGGGTACCGCGATGTCGCGGCCCTGCCCGGATTCGAGCACGCCGATCTCGAGACCGTCAGCGGTCTGCTCGACGAGGCCGCCGACTTCATGTCCAAGGTTGTCGCCCCCACCAACCGCGTCGGTGACAAGGTCGGCGCCCAGCACGACGGCAAGGGCAACGTCACCCTCCCGCCCGAGTTCAAGAAGGCGTACGACACCTACGTCGAGTCCGGCTGGAACACCCTGCAGTTCCCGGAGCAGTACGGCGGCGGCGGGTTCCCGTCGGTGGTTGGCCTCGCGCTGCAGGAGATGCTGCAGTCATCCAACATGGCCTTCGCGCTGTGTCCGCTGCTGACTCAGGGCGCAATCGACGCGCTGCTGCACTACGGAAGCGACGAGCAGAAGAACGCCTACCTGCCCAAGATGGTCTCCGGCGAGTGGACCGGCACCATGAACCTCACCGAGCCGCAGGCGGGATCCGATGTCGGTGCCCTCACCACGAAGGCCGTCCCGAACGGCGACGGCACCTACGCGATCACCGGCCAGAAGATCTACATCACCTGGGGTGAGCACGACATGGCCGAGCAGATCGTGCACCTGGTGCTCGCCCGCACGCCCGGTGCCCCGGCCGGCACGCGCGGCATCTCCTGCTTCATCGTCCCCAAGTTCATCCTCGACGACGACGGAAACCCGGGCGAGCGCAACGCGGTCACGGCACTCTCGATCGAGCACAAGATGGGCATCCACGGTTCCCCGACCTGCGTTCTCAACTACGAAGGTGCCACCGGCTACCTCATCGGCGAGGAGAACATGGGCATGCGCATCATGTTCGTCATGATGAACGTCGCCCGCCTCTCCGTCGGTATGCAGGGCGTCGCGCTGAGCGAGCGCGCCTTCCAGCAGTCGCTCGCCTACGCCAAGGACCGCCGCCAGGGCCTGGCGATCGGCGCGACCGGCAAGGACTCCGCGATCATCGAGTTCCCCGACGTGCGCCGCATGATCCTCACGCAGAAGGCGTCGATTGCTGCGATCCGCCGCCTCATGCTGCTGAACGCGAGCTACATGGACATCGCCAGCCACCACCCGGATGCCGCCGAGCGCACCCGCGCGACCGAGATCGTCGGCCTGCTCACCCCGATCTGCAAGAGCTTCGGCACTGACCTCGGAAACGAACTCACCTCGATCGGTCTGCAGGTGCACGGCGGCATGGGCTTCATCGAGGAGACCGGCGCGGCCCAGCACGTGCGCGATATCCGCATCGCTGCGATCTACGAGGGCACCAACGGCATTCAGGCCGCCGACCTCGTGGGCCGCAAGCTGGGCGTGCGGGACGGGGCATCCGTCATGGAGTTCATCGCCCAGATCCGCGGGATCCTGGGCGACCTGGATGCCGCGGGCGCCGACTTCGCGTCGATCCGCACCGAGCTCGCCCGCCAGATCGACGCCCTCGAGACCGCGACGACGTGGATGCTGCGCACCGGCGTCGCCGATCCCAACGCCGTTCTGTCGGGCTCGAGCCCGTACCTGCGCATGTGGGGACTGGTCACCAGTGCCTGGCTTCTGGCCCGTTCGGCTCTCGCAGCGGCACCGCTGGACGCTGACACCGCCAAGGAACAGCTGGTCATGGCCCGGTTCTTCGCCGAGCAGCTCCTGCCGGCCTGCGCCGGACTGCTGGGTGCTGCTACAGCCGGGTCGCGCGACCTGTACGCCCTCGACTTCTAGCCGCTCGACTTCCAGCCGCTCAGGCGTCGTCCAGTAGATTTGGACGATGCCTGAGCTCTGGGAGACGCCGGTCACCTACGGTGCCATCGGTGCGACGCAAGCGGCCGACCTGCTGCGCTACCCACCGACCGGCTACCGGGCGATCGAGCGCACGGCTCGCATCGGACACGGCGACGCCCGATTCAACTTCGCTTGGTCGTCGGCGTTGTCGTGGGGCATCCAGCGGGGCAGCGGATTCCGCATCCGCTCCATCGAGGCCCCGGCCGAGGTTCGGGCGCAGACGTACACGCCCGTCAGTTTCGAGCCCGACGGCACGCCGATCCGGCCGACGAGCGCGGCCGAGCACACGTTCGGTCCGGACGGGACGCCCTTCGTGTGCCCCGGCGACACCGTGGAACTGCACATCCCGGTGCTGGGTCCCTGGGGCGTGAAGGCTCCCGCGCGGGTGGTCTACGTGGTCGACGAGCCGAAGCGCAAGGGTTTCGCGTACGGCACGCTGCCGGGGCATCCGGAGGATGGGGAGGAGGCGTTCATCGTCTCCCAGCGCACCGACGAGTCGGTGTGGCTCACCATCCGGGCGTTCTCCCGGCCGAGTTCGCGCTGGTGGTGGGCGGTGTACCCGGCGCTCAGGGTCGCCCAGTGGTACTACACCCGCCGCTATCTGCGAGCGCTCGCCGCCCCGATCGACTGATCGATCGCGTCGATCGCGTCGATCGCAGCGTCGAGCCCGGTCGCGAAGTCGTGGATCACGAGCACGGCGTTCGTCGCGCGCAGCTCGTCGGCTGTGAACGACCCGGTGGCCACGGCGAGGAACGGGAAGCCGGCGCTGTCGGCGGCCTCGCCGTCCTTGGGGGTGTCGCCGACGATCACGGCGTGGTGGCCGGCGAGAGCGTTTCCGGCATCGGCGGTGAGGTGGTGGCGGGTGGGGGACTCGTGGCCGAAGTAGGAGTGCTCCCAGTCGAAGGTATCGGCGGAGTATCCGGCGGCCAGCACCTTGTAGCGCGCGCGGTTGGGTCCGTTGCCGGTGAGCAGTGCGTTGATCCAGCCGCGCTCGGCGAACGCCTCGAGCGCGGCGGCGGTGCCCGGCGCGGCTTCGCGCGGATACTCACCCGATTCGTGCTGCGCGAGTGACAACTCGTCGAGACGCACCAGCACGTCCGGCAGCAGGCCAGAATCGATGCCGTTGACCTTGAGCACCTCCGCGAGCAGTTGCCCCTCGGTCATCCCGTGCGGGTTGCTCACCCGCACCGTTGGTCGCACGCCCGTGACCTGCTCGATCGAATCGAGGTAGAGCGCGCCCGCGCGGCTGTTTCCCAGAATCAGCGTTCCGTCGATGTCCCACAGTATGTACGTGCTCACCCGTCCATTCTCGCGGGTGAAAGACTGGTCCCATGTTCCGAGCCGTGCGCGCAGCCACAGCGGCCTTCATGCGAAGTCCCGCGCGCTTGGTCATCGGCCCGCTCATCACCCCGATCGACCGGGCGCTGTTCCATGTCTCGGGCGGCCGGCTCAAGCTGAGTGCGCCCATGATTCCGTCGCTCATGCTGTTCACGACGGGCGCCAAGTCGGGCCTGCGCCGCGAGTCGCCCCTGATGTGCTTCCCACGCGACGACGGAACCTGGTTCATCGTCGGCAGCAACTTCGGTCTGGAGAAGCACCCGGCCTGGAGCTCCAACCTCATCGCCAACCCCGACGCCGAAATCCACTACCGGCGGCAGCTGGTGCCCGTGCGCGCCACGCTCCTGCAGGAGGCGGAGGCCGAAGCGATGTGGCCCGAGCTGGAGGAGCAGTGGCCGCACTACCGCGACTATGAGAAGACGGCGCGGCGGGACATCCGGATCTTCCACCTGGTGAGGCGCTGATGACGCCCAGCGCACTGCCGATCGCGGACCCCGCACCTCTCGACGGAGCACTGCCGCCATCGGTCGTGGATGACGCGGCCACCCGCAACTTCGGGGTCTACCTGCACGTTCCGTTCTGTCGCGTTCGCTGCGGATACTGCGACTTCAACACGTACACGAGTGACGAGTTGCGCGGAGCCAAGCGCACCGACTACGCGGGCCAGGCCGTCACTGAGGTGGCGTTGGCGGGTCGCGTGCTGCACGATGCCGGCCTGCCACCCCGGCCGGTGAGCACGGTCTTCTTCGGCGGGGGCACACCGACCCTCCTCCCGGCCACCGACCTGGCGGCGATGCTGCACTCGGTGGTCGACACGTGGGGGCTGGTCGACGGAGCCGAGGTGACGACCGAGGCGAACCCCGACTCGGTGGATCTCGACTACCTGCTGGCGCTGAAGCGCGCGGGCTTCACACGCGTATCCTTCGGCATGCAGTCGGCCGTGCCGCACGTGCTCGCGACCCTCGAGCGCACGCACGACCCCTCGCGAATCCCCCTGGTGGTCAAGTGGGCGCGCGAGGCTGGGCTTCAGGTGAGCCTCGACCTGATCTACGGAACGCCCGGGGAGAGCCTCGCCGATTGGGGCGAGTCCCTCGATCAGGCTCTGGCACAGAAGCCCGACCACCTCTCCGCCTACGCCCTCATCGTCGAGGACGGCACGAAACTGGCTGCCCAGATCCGTCGGGGCGAGGTCGCCGAGCCCGACGATGATCTCGAGGCGGACATGTACGAGCTCGCCGATCGCCGCCTCGGCGCAGCAGGCTACGAGTGGTACGAGGTCAGCAACTGGGCACTCGCCGGTGGAACAGACGGGCTCGATCGCCGCTCGCGCCACAACCTCGCCTACTGGCAGGGCCACGACTGGTGGGGTGTCGGGCCCGGCGCGCACAGCCACGTCGGCGGCGTGCGCTGGTGGAACGTCAAGCATCCGGCCGCGTACGCCGACCGGATCGCGGCCGGGCTGTCCCCGGCCGCCGGACGGGAGACCCTCGACGCCGATACGCGACGAGTTGAGGCGGTGCTGTTGCGCACGCGTCTGCGGGAGGGGATGCCCGTGGCTGAGCTCGAGGCATCCGGTCGCCATGCCGTCGCCGGCCTCATTGCCGACGAGCTGGTGGATGCTCGCGCGGCAATCGCGGGACGACTGGAACTCACCCTGCGCGGGCGTTTGCTCGCCGACGCCGTCGTGAGACGGCTGGTCGAGTGAGCTCCTAGCTCACGAACTTGATCGACAGCGGGTAGGTGTACGCCTCGCCGCGGTTGGCCGCCATCGCCGCAACGATGCCGAGCACGATGCTCGCGACCCAGGCGGCGAGTAGCACCAGCAGTCCGATGAGCAGCAGCGACGTCACGGTACCGACCGCGTACGCGATGATCAGCGTCAGCTGGAAGTTGAGGGCGGTGGCGCTGTGGGCGCGGATGAACGGGCCGCGATCCTTCAGCACGAGGTAGCCGATGAGCGAGGGCAGGAAGCCGAACAGGATTCCGCCGATGTGGATGAGCGTGGCCCAGAGCTTCTCGTCGCTGGGGCTCAACGGCTGGGCGGGAGTCGCGTAGGGGTTGGCGGGCGGGGGCGGGGTCGTGGACATGGCCCCATTAAAGCAGCGAGCCCGGAGGCAGTGCCCCCGGGCTCGCCGTCAGACGAGTGCTACTTGATGAGGCGGATCGACACCGGGTAGCGGTAGGAGCCACCGGCGTTGACCTTCTGGAAGCCCATGATCGACCAGATCAGCGACATGACCCAGACGGCGAGCGGCAGAAGCCAGCCGATGAAGCCCCAGATGCCGAAGGTGACGGCGGTGAGGATCGCGTTGATGATGAACACCGCGACCTGGGCGATGGCGGCGGTGATCTGGAAGTTCAGCGCCTCCTTGGCCTCAACGTTGGTGATCGTGCCGCGGTCCTTGAAGATGAGCCAGATGATGAGCGACGGCAGGAAGCCGATGATGCCACCGAGGTGGGCGAAGGATCCCCACTGCTTGTCCTCGGCGGGAGTCAGAGGGGCGGCCGGGGCGGGAGTTGCGTCTGTCATGGTGACCTTTCGATGGGTTGGGTTTACGTGGAACTACTTGACGAGGCGAAGTGCGAACGGATAGCGGTACGAACCGCCACCCTGAACTTTCACGCCGCCGAGGACAGAGAGGACTGCGTTGACGATCCACCAGATAAGCGGAAGGTAACCGACGAGATCGCCCACGACGTACACTCGCGCGGAGTAGGCGACGAAGCTGATGATGGCTCCGATGATACTGAGGGCGATCCAGCCGATGGTGAAGGTGATCTGCCAGTTGAGCGCTTCGCGGGACTCCTGCTTGGTGCGCTCGCCGCGCTCCCGGAATACCAGGAACACGATCAGTGAGGGAAGAATCCCGACAATCCCGCCGAAGTGAGCCAGCGATGCCCAGAGCTTGTCCTCCGCTGCCGTCAGCGGCGCGGCCGCAACGGTAGGGGGTGGAGCGTCGGTCATCGAACGGGTGCCTTTCGGGGGTGTTGATGGTGTCAGCACAAGGTATCGCTATGGAACACGGCGTGCAACGGTTTGGCAACGGCGAGTCACGGTACAATTGGCAGTCAGCGCAACAGAGTGCCAACAGCGAGAGGCGGTGGTCCCAGTGGTCTCCGAGCGGGGTCTTGAGGTGCTTCGCGTCATCGTGCAGGACTACGTCGCCTCCCGCGAGCCGGTCGGCTCGAAGTCGATCGTCGAGCGGCACTCCTTCGGTGTGTCGGCCGCGACGATTCGCAATGACATGGCTCTGCTCGAAGACGAGGAGCTCATTGCTGCTCCCCACACGTCGTCCGGTCGGGTTCCGACCGACAAGGGGTACCGCGTCTTCGTCGACCAGCTCGCCGACCTGAGGCCGCTGAGTCCGGCCCAGCGCCAGGCCATCGAGGGATTCCTCGGAGAGTCGATCGACCTCGATGACGTCCTGGCGCGCACCGTCCGCCTGCTCTCGCAACTCACCCATCAGGTCGCACTCGTGCAGTACCCCTCGCTGGCCAGCTCGCGAGTGCGGCACATCGAGCTCGTGCCCCTGAGCGACACGCGACTCATGACGGTATTCATCACCGACTCCGGTCGGGTTGAGCAGAGGCTGCTCGACATCCAGTCGCCGATCGATGAGACGTTCCTCGGCGAGCTCCGGGCGAAGCTGAACGCCGCGCTCGTCGGCGTGGGCCTCACGGATGCCGCGGCATCCCTCACAGCATTCGCCGACGGCTTCCCTCCCGAGCGTCGCCACCTCGTCACCCAGGTCACGTCGACCCTCGTCGAGCAGGTGCTGGCCAATCGCCAGGATCGGCTGCTCATGGCGGGTACCGCCAATCTGGCGCGCACCGAGGAGGACTTCGGGGGCAGCATCTTCCCGGTGCTCGAGGCGATCGAGGAACAGGTGACCCTGTTGCGCCTCTTCGGCGAGATGGAAGTTGAGACCGGAGGCGTCGCGGCGCGAATCGGGCGCGAGAACGCGGGGTTCGGGCTCGGCGAGACATCCGTGGTGTCGAGTGAGTACTCGACGTCCGGCGGGAATGTAGCGCGGCTCGGGGTGTTGGGCCCTACGCGCATGGATTATTCGAACAACATGGCCGCGGTGCGGGCGGTGGCTCGCTACCTTTCCCGCCTGCTCGGCACCGATTGACAACGACGAGGACTGTTTGTGGCTGACCATTACGAGGTGCTAGGTGTCGAGCGCACGGCGACACCCGAGGAGATCAAGCGGGCGTACCGCAAGCTCGCCCGTGAACTCCACCCCGACGTGAACCCGAGTGCCGAGGCATCCGAGCGATTCAAGGAAGTCACTCACGCGTACGACGTGCTGAGCGACCCGCGCGAGCGTCAGCAGTACGACCTGGGGCCCCAGGCTGGCTTCGGCGGTGGTGCCAACTTCGGTGGCTTCAGTGACATCTTCGAGACATTCTTCGGTGGGGGCGGTGGCCGCACCAGCGGACCGCGCTCCCGGCGTGAGCGGGGCCAGGACGGTCTCGTCAAGGTGGAGGTCGACCTCGACGAGGTCATCTTCGGCACCAAGCGCGACCTCGAGGTCACCACGGCGGTGCTCTGCGAGACCTGCAATGGCTCATGCTGCACTCCGGGCACGTCCCCCGCGCGGTGTGACATCTGCGGGGGCTCCGGCCAGATCCAGCGCACCATGCGCAGCCTTCTGGGCAACGTCGTCACGTCCAACCCCTGCGGCACCTGTCAGGGCTACGGAACCATCATCGCCAACCCGTGCGTGACCTGCGCGGGCAAGGGCCGAGTGCGCGCTCAGCGCAAGATTCCCGTGGACATCCCGGCTGGCGTCGACACCGGTCTGCGGCTCCAGATGCCCGGACAGGGCGAGGTCGGCCCAGCCGGCGGGCCGGCTGGTGACCTGTATCTGGAGATCAAGGTGCGTCACCACGAGACGTTCAGCCGCAACGGCGACGACTTGCTCGCCACGGTGGAGGTTCCCATGACCTCGGCGATCCTCGGCACCCGCACGACCCTCAAGGGGCTCGACGGCGAGGTGCTCGTCGACATCAAGCCCGGAACCCAGAGCGCCGAGGTCATCACGATCAAGGACCGGGGCATCACCCACCTGCGCGGGCAGGGGCGCGGCGACCTCCGGATCGGAATCCAGGTCGTGACACCGAGCAAGCTGAGTGCCAAGGAGAAGGCACTCGTCGAACAGCTCGCGGCGGCTCGCAAGCAGCCGGAGCCGCAGTTCGCGCACTTCCAGCAGGGCCTCTTCACCAAGCTGCGCGACCGGTTCATGGGGTTCTAGGCCCTTGGCCCACTTCTACCTCGACGAATCGCTGGTGTCGGCCGCCGTCGGCGATCGCATCTCGATCACCGGTGCCGAGGCCAGGCACGCGGTCACCGTCAGCAGGCTGGGCGTGGGGGAGTCGATCTCGATCGGCAACGGGGCCGGGCTCGTGGTCGCGGGTGTCGTCGTATCCGCGGAGCACACCGAGCTGGTCGTGGAGGTGTCCGCCGTGACCGAGGTTCCGCGCGCGACGCCGGCCGTGTTCCTCGCCCAAGCCCTGGCGAAGGGCGACCGGGATGAGCTCGCGGTGCAGGTCGCCACCGAGCTCGGCGTCGATGGCGTCATCCCGTGGACGGCCGCTCGCAGCATCTCACGGTGGGAGGGCGCCAAGGTCGCCAAGGGCCGCGACCGGTGGGCCGCCGTGGTGCGCGAAGCATCGAAGCAGTCGGTGCGACCGTGGTTGCCCGATGTGCTCGACCTCGTCACCACCAAGCAGCTGGCGCGCCTGGCATCGACCGACCAGGCCGAGGGGGTGCGGATGCTCGTGCTCGAGCCAACCGCGGCGACTCCGTTGTCCGCCCTCGACTTCGACGGGCGCGACCTGGTTCTCGTCGTGGGGCCGGAGGGTGGTATCACTCCGCAGGAGCTCGACGCCCTGAGCGCCGCGGGCGCCGACATCGTTCGACTCGGCGACGAGGTGCTGCGCACCTCGACAGCAGGCCCGGCGGCGCTCGCCGTGCTCGCGGTCGCTCTCGGCCGCTGGTGATGCGGGAAACGTTAAGCTGGTATCCATGAGCACCGAGCCCTCGATCTTCTCGCGCATCATCGCGCGGGAGATCCCCGCAGACATCGTCTTCGAGAACGATGCCGTGATCGCGTTCCGCGACATCGCGCCGAAGGCTCCCGTGCACATCCTCGTGGTGCCGAAGACCCAGGCCTTCGCCAACGTGAGTGAGCTCGCTGCCGGTGACCCCGCCCTGCTGGCGACGGTCGTCGCTACGGCGCAGGCAGTCGCCGATGAGTACTGCGACGGAGAGTTCCGTCTGGTCTTCAACACCGGACCCAGCGCGGGCCAGACGGTGTTCCACGTGCACGCCCACGTCTTGGGCGGCACCCTGTCGGAAGGCTCTCTTGGCCAGTAGCGAGGTTCCCGCCGGTGACGCAGCGCGCGTCGAGCTCGAGGTGGACGGTGTCGCAATGGTTCGGCTGCTCGGTCCTCAGGACCGCCTGCTGTCGACCATCGAGAAGCAGCACCCTCGCGTCGACGTGCTCGTGCGCGGCAATGTGATCACCCTCATGGGCGAGCCGGCCGAGGTGCACGCCGCACAGGAACTGGTGGAGGAGCTCATCGCTATGGTGCGCAACGGCCAGGAGCTGGGGCCCGTCGAGGTCTCGGCATCTGCACGAATTCTCGACTCCAAGTCGGGCAGCCCGGCCGAGTTGCTGAGCCAGGCGATCCTCACCGCGCGGGGCAAGAGCATCCGGCCGAAGACTCTCGGCCAAAAGCAGTACGTCGACGCGATCGACGTCAACACGATCGTCTTCGGAATCGGGCCGGCAGGAACCGGCAAGACCTATCTGGCGATGGCGAAGGCCGTGCAGGCGCTTCAGCGCAAGGAGGTCGACCGCATCATCCTGAGCCGGCCCGCGATCGAGGCCGGCGAGCGACTCGGATTCCTGCCCGGCACCCTGACGGACAAGATCGACCCGTACCTTCGCCCCCTGTACGACGCGCTCAACGAGATGATGGATCCCGAGCTGGTTCCGAAGCTGCTCGCCAGCGGAACCGTCGAGGTGGCGCCGCTCGCGTACATGCGCGGGCGCACGCTCAACAACTCCTTCATCGTGCTCGATGAGGCTCAGAACACCACTCCCGAGCAGATGAAGATGTTCCTCACTCGCCTCGGCTTCGGCTCGAGGATGGTCATCACCGGCGATGTCACCCAGGTGGACCTGCCCGCCGGCGCATCCGGCCTGCAGCTCGTCACGAAGGTGCTCGCCGACATCGACGACATCCACTTCGCACGTCTGACGAGTGCCGATGTCGTGCGCCACACGCTTGTCGGACAGATCGTCGACGCCTACACGAAGTACGACGCCGAGAAGCAGCTGCAGAAGTTCGAGAGCCGGGAATCCCCGCGCAAGCGCGACAGACGATTCGGACGGTAGCCGCATGAGTATCGAGATCAACAACGAATCGGGCATCGCCGTCGACGAGCAGGCCATCCAGCGTCTCGCCGTGTACGCACTCGATCAACTGCACGTGCACCCGGATGCCGAGCTTGCGATCGTCTTCGTCGACGAGGCCGCGATGGAACAGCTCCACGTGCAGTGGATGGACGAGCCCGGCCCCACCGACGTGCTGAGCTTTCCCATGGATGAGCTGCGCCCAGGCAGCGAGGATCACCTCACGCCCGCCGGGTTGCTCGGCGACATCGTCGTCTGCCCGCAGGTCGCCATCGCCCAGGCGGAGACGGCGGGTCATTCGCCCCTCGAGGAGATGCTGCTGCTGACGACCCATGGCATCCTTCACCTGCTCGGCTTCGATCACGCGGAGCCCGAGGAGGAGAAGGAGATGTTCGGCATTCAGCGCGACATCCTCGTCGGATTCGCTCTGGCCGAGCGACGACGGTAGACCGATCATGGTGATCGGCGTCTTCTTCAGTGTCGCAGGGCTGCTGGTCGTCTTCGGCGGCCTACTCGCCGCCGCCGACTCGGCGTTGTCGGTGCTGAGTCGCAACGATCTCGTCGAGCTCGCCGCATCCAGCCGCTCCCGCCGCTCCCTTCTGGCCATCTCTGCCGACCCCGGCGCTCACGTCAACGCCCTCAACTTCATGCGGATCGTCGCCGAGACCACCGCTGCGGTGCTCGTGACACTGGCCTTCGCGAGTATCTTCACCGACTGGTGGTGGACGCTGCTGGCCAGCGCGCTCATCATGACCGCGGCGTCGTTCGTGCTGGTCGGGTCCAGTCCCCGCAGCGTGGGTCGGGTCAACGCGAGACCGGTGATGCGTGTGGCAGCACCGATCGTGCGCGCCACTCGCGTCATCCTCGGTCCCCTCGCGGATGCGCTCGTCGCCATCGGCAACCGGGTCACACCGGGTCGCCCGCGCACGGCGACGTTCTCGAGCGAGGAGCAGCTGCTCAGCATGATCGACGAGGCCACCGAACTCGACGTGCTCGAGGAGGATGACCGTGAACTCATCCACTCGATCTTCGAGTTCAACGACACCGTCGTGCGCGAGGTCATGATCCCGCGCACCGACATGGTCACGCTCGACGTTGACGCGACCATGACCGCGTCCCTCGGTCTGTTTCTCAGCAAGGGCGTCTCCCGCATGCCCGTGATCGGTGAGGATGTCGACGAGGTCATCGGTGTGCTCTACCTCAAGGATGTCGCCCGCGTCGTGCACGAGCAGACCCTCGATGCCGCGACGCTGACCGCCGGAGAGCTCTCCCGCCCGGCGCTGTTCGTGCCAGAGTCCCAGAAGGCGGACAGTCTGCTGCGCCAGATGCAGGTCGAGTCCAGCCATTTGGCCATGGTCGTCGACGAGTACGGCGGGATCGCCGGGCTCGTGACCCTGGAGGACCTCATCGAGGAGCTCGTCGGCGACATCTCCGACGAGTACGACCGCGACGTTGCCGAGGTCGAGCAGCTGGGCGAGGGTCGTTACCGTGTGAGCGCGCGGCTGCCGATCGATGAGTTGGGTGACCTCTTCGGACTCGAACTCGAAGACGACGAAGTCGACTCGGTCGGGGGACTGCTGACAAAGGCTCTCGGGCGCCTGCCCGTTTCGGGATCGAGTGCCGAGTACTCGGGCCTCATACTGACTGCTGAGCGCACCGAGGGTCGGCGCAAGCGAGTCAGCACAGTGCTCGTCGAGCGAGATCAGGCCCTGATCGACGTGCAGACCGCCCTCGACAACAAAGAAACCGGTGATTGAGCGTGTCGAAATCTGAATCGCAGTTCCGGGCGGGATTCGTCTCGTTCGTCGGGCGTCCCAACGTGGGCAAGTCGACGCTGACGAATGCGCTGGTCGGCGAGAAGGTCGCGATCACCTCGTCGAAGCCGCAGACGACCCGCCGTGCCATCCGGGGCATCGTGCACGCCCCCGACGGGCAGCTCATCATCGTCGACACCCCCGGCATGCATCGCCCCCGTACCCTGCTCGGCGAACGCCTCAACAGCATCGTGCAGACCACCCTCGGCGATGTCGACGTGATCGGACTGTGCCTGCCCGCCAACGAGAAGATCGGGCCCGGGGATCGCTACATCAACGAGCAACTCGACTCGTTCCCTCGGGCGAAGAAGGTGGCGATCGTCACCAAGATCGATGCGTCATCGCGACCCGGTGTGGCCGAGCAGCTGCAGGCCGTGAGTGAGCTGCGCGACTGGGATGCGATCATCCCGATCTCCAGTTTCGACAAGGTGCAGCTCGACATCCTCTCAACCGAACTGATCAAGCTCATGCCGGTGTCGGAACCGCTCTATCCGGATGACGCTGTGACCGACGAGACCACCGAGGAGCGCATCAGCGAGCTCATCCGCGAGGCGGCCCTCGAGGGGGTCTCCGACGAGCTACCGCATTCCATTGCCGTCACCATTGACGACATGATCGAGAGCACCACCAAGGACCTGCTGGAGATCTACGCCAACCTCTTCGTCGAGCGCGACAGCCAGAAGGGCATCATCATCGGTCGCGGCGGTGAGCGGCTGCAGGACGTCGGCGCCCGGGCGAGGGCCGAGATCGAGAAGCTCGTCGGTAGGCAGGTGTTCCTGTCGCTGCGGGTCAAAGTCGCCAAGGAGTGGCAGCGCGACGCCAAGCAGCTCGGCCGGCTGGGTTTCTGAGCCATACATCGCTGGGATGATTCTGCACGCGCTGGAGCGAGCGGGCACTCGCGGCGGCATAGCGTAGAGGCATGTTCCGGCGTCTGAGCGTCTTCCAGCTGGTCGTCGACATCGGGTTCGCCGCCGCGTGTCTGGCTGTGCGCTTCACCATGACGATCGAGAACCCGGCAATGGCTGCGGTCGTCGTGCTCATGGCGCTGGCGCTCGCACTGCGGCGCGTCTCCCCGGCGCTCGCACTGGCCGTCGCATGGGTCGGTGCAATACTGCAGATGCTCGCGGGGATGACTCCGGATGCCTCGAATCTCGCGATTCTCGCCGTGCTCTACACCTCGGCGCGCTACGGCACCCGCATCGTGCGCTGGCTCGGACTCGCGTCGGCGGGGCTCGGCGCGCTGGTCGCCACGATCTACCTCACGAGTGGACCGGGCTTGGGACTCCCCGATTCGCGAGTGCTGCTCGGCGCCGTTCTCACGTTCGTCGGCTCGGCCGCCGTGCTCGGCCTCAGCTGGACTCTGGGCCTTCTGGTGCTCACCTGGCGCACCTCGATCGACAGTCGACGGGAGCGCGGCGCCGCCCAGCGGGCGGTGATCGTCGAGCAGGAGCGCAACCGCATCGCGCGGGACATGCACGACGTCGTCGCGCACTCCCTCGCGGTGGTCATCGCCCAGGCCGACGGTGCGCGCTACGCCTCGGCGACCGACCCTGCTGTGGCACAGGACGCTCTCGCGACGATCGCGACGACGGCCCGTGAGGCGCTCGGCGATGTGCGGTCGCTTCTCGCGCAACTGCGCCACGAGCAGGGAGACGGGCCGAGTCCGACCCTGGCCGATCTGACCGCCCTGGTCGAGCAGCTTCGGGCGAGCGGCCTGTCGGTCGACGTGTCCGGGCCGATCGACGCGACCTCCTTGCCCGCGGCGCAGCAGCTCGCCCTCTACCGCATCGCCCAGGAGGCACTGACCAATGCCCTTCGCCACGGGCGGCCGGGCGGGCGCGCAACCCTGTCCCTCGATGTCGGCGCGGATGCCGCGACCCTGACCATAGCGAACACCCTGGCCGAGCATCCGCGCCCCGTGGGTCGCGCCGGTCACGGAATCACGGGAATGACCGAGCGCGCCCATCTCGCGGGTGGCAGCCTCACCGCGACTGCCGAGGGTGACTCGTTCGTCGTGACCGCGCGCATCCCGGTCGGGGCGCGCTCGTGAGCGTCATCCGGGTTGCGCTGGTCGACGACCAGGCGCTCTTCCGCGCGGGCATCCGCATGCTGATCTCGTCGCAGCCCGACCTCGAGTTCGTCGGCGAGGCCGCCGATGGCAGGGAGGCCCTCGAGGTGATTGCGAGCCAACGCCCCGATGTCGTGCTCATGGACCTGCGCATGCCCGTCATGGACGGCATCGCCGCGACCGAGCAGATCATGGCGGCTCCGCGCCCGCCCCGAGTGATCGTGCTGACCACCTTCGACCTCGACGAAGCCGCGGCGCGGGCCCTGCGCGCCGGGGCGAGCGGTTTCGTGCTCAAGGACAGCGAGCCCGAGTTCCTACTCGCGGCCATCCGCAGTGTGCACGCCGGCACAGCAGTGGTGGCGGCCTCTGCCGTGCGCGAGCTGTTCGAGCACCTCGGGGGCGGTCGTCGGGAGGTCGCCGGCTCGCTCGATCCGCTCAGCCCGAGGGAGCGCGAGATCTTCCGGCATGCGGCGGCCGGCCGCAGCAATGCCGAGATCGCGGCTGCTGAGTTTCTCAGCGAAGCAACGGTGAAGACTCACATCAGTCGCATCCTCGCCAAGCTCGGCCTGCGCGACCGGGTGCAGCTCGTGGTCTTCGCTTACGAGAACGGTCTCGTGTGAGTCATCCTTCAGGATGAGTCGAACGCGACTCGCGGGCGATTCGGCAGCACCGCCTCCCTCCGTAGCGTCGACAGCATGGAAATCACCCCCTCCGACCTCGGCCTCGTCGCCCGGGTCACCAATCTCACCAAGTCCTACGGCGCGGGAGCCACCACCGTGACCGCTCTCGCCGACATCAGTCTGGGCATCCGTCGCGGGGAGTTCACCGCGATCATGGGCCCGAGCGGTTCGGGCAAGTCGACGCTCATGCACATCATGGCGGGCCTCGACTCACCGACGGGCGGCCGGGTGTGGATCGGCAACACCGAGGTCACGAACCTGGGCGACACCGAACTCACCATGATCCGGCGCCGGCGGGTGGGCTTCGTGTTCCAGTCATTCAACCTCGTGCCGACGCTCGACATCGAGGGCAACATCCTGCTGCCGTTCGAGCTGGAGGGTCGACGACCGTCGTCCGAGGAGCGGGAGTGGATCGACTCGCTCATCCAGTCTCTCGGCCTGACCGACCGCCTGCGCCATCGCCCGTGGGAGCTGTCGGGCGGTCAGCAGCAGCGGGTCGCCATCGCGCGGGCCCTCGGTTCGCGCCCCGAGCTGGTCTTCGCCGACGAGCCCACCGGCAACCTCGACTCGCGCACCGGGCGTGAGGTGCTCACCCTGCTTGCGACGGCGAGCTCCGAGTACAACCAGTCGATCGCGATGGTCACGCATGACCCCGTTGCGGCGAGCTACGCGGACCGTATCCTGTTCCTCGCAGACGGCGTCCTCGTCGATGATCGAGGCCGGTCGACCGCCGCCGAGATCAGCGCCCTCATGCTCGAGATGGAGGCGGCGTCATGAGGCGCACCGCACGCGAGCACGCGCCGAGCATCCTCGTCGCTGCCCTCAGCGCCGCATTCGGCGTCGCGCTCCTTCAGGGCACGGGAGCGCTCGCGCTCATGATCCGCGCCGACGACACGCTCGGTTCGAGCACGGCCGCAGGCATCGCCCTCGCGTCGGTGGCGATCGTGTTCATAGCGATTGCTACGTACGTCGCCGCGATCGTCACCGCCAACACCTTCGCCACGATCATCGCGGGCAGGGTACGCACCATCGCCCTGCTGCGGCTGCTCGGTGCAACTGCTGTGAGCCAGCGTCGATCCGTGGCTCGCGAAGGCTTCGTCGTCGGATGCCTCGGCGCTCTCATCGGTGCAGTAGCTGGCACCGCGATCACCGCGCTCGCTCTCGGGGCGGCCGCCCTCGCCGGCTGGATCCCGAGCCTCGCCTACTCGTTGGTGGATCCCGTGCTGCTCGTGCCGATCGTCGCCGTGATCCTCACCACCTGGATCGCATCCTGGGTGGGTGCTCGTCGGGTGCTCGTCGTCTCGCCGCTCGAGGCGCTCGGCGCCGCGCAGGAGCGCAGCGTCGAGCAGGTCGGTTCGCGGCGGGCGAGAAACGCCACTGCCCTCGTGATGGTCATCCTCGGCTTCGGGCTGCTCGGCCTCGGTATCCTCGCCGGTCTCGTGAGCCAGGCCGGAGTGCTGATCGGCATGGTCGGCGGCATGGTGTCGTTCACCGGGGTCGTGCTCGGCGCCCACGCGATCATGCCGTGGACTCTGCGGTCGATCGGTCGCGTGTTCGGCGGCAGCGCATCCGCGCGCCTCGCTGCAGCGAACGCCGTGCGCTACCCCGAACGCAGCACGCGCACGACGATCGGCATCGTCATCGGTGTGACCCTCGTGACGATGTTCGGCGCCGCGGGCGGCAGCTTCCAGTCGCTGTTCGACCGTCTGCTGTCCGGCGAGGATGATGCTGCCCAGATCAGCCTCACGATCGCTGCCGTCGTCGGCATCTTCTCCGTGCTGGTGGGCTTCAGCGCGCTCATCGCTGCGGTCGGGCTCGTCAACACCCTGTCGCTCGGCATCATGCAGCGCACCAGGGAGCTGGGCCTTCTCCGGGCACTGGGTTTCACAGTGCGACAGCTGCGCGCGATGGTGATCGCGGAAAGTGGTCAGCTTGTTGCCGCAGCTATTGTCGTGGGTCTTCTCCTCGGTGGTTTCTACGGCTGGGCGGGAGCGCAGTCGATGCTCGCGCTCGTCACCGGCTTTCCGGCGTTCGTCGTCCCAGTCGTGTCGCCGGTGCTGCTCGCCGTGGTGGTCGGGGGAGCCGTGCTGCTCACGATCGTGGCATCCGTGGCCCCCACCCGGCGGGCGACGAGAGTGTCGCCGGTGACAGCGCTTGCCGTGGAGTAGGTGACCTCACTCGCTCGTGTCGCGCAGAAGGCTTCGCACCGCGACGACTCCGGCACCGTACTGCTGGTCAGCCCACGCCTGCACGGTGCCGTCGTCGTGGAGCACGTCCACGAACACATAGCCGTTGTCGATACGTGCACCGTAGACCTCCACCGGCGCCTCGTCGGAGATCCGGCCGAGCACGCCGGCGAGCGTCCCCTCGTCTGCGGTACCCGCGTTGGCGGGGTCGAGCAGCGGATCCTGGATCGGCAGGGGGTCGTACAGGGCGAGCTGGATGGCGCCACTCACCGTGAGGGTGGTGCCATCCCATACGCCCCACACCGCGTAGGTTCCCCAGGTCGTGCCTGCGGCGGTTTCCTGCCCGTCGACCGTGCCCCAGTCCCAGCCCACGAGTGGCACCCCGGTGCACTGAGGCGGGTATGACTCGAGTACCGCACCCAGGCACAGCTGCGCCTGGTCGTCGACCGTCTGGATGACCGTGCCCTGTCCCACCACGTCGCTGCTCGTCGGGGTGGGCTCGGCACCCGGTGACGTTCCGCCCGCGCAGGCGGTGGTGGCGAGCACCGCGGCAAGCACGAGCGGGAGCAGGGATCGGGCGGAGCGGGATGACCTCATGCCCTCAGTATCGCCAAGGGCATGAGGCATCCACCACCCAACGTTTGGATGCGCTCAGTCGTCAGTAGATCGCCCAGAAGGAGTTGAGGATCTCGTCACGCACCGTCGACTTGTCCTCGTCGGAGACCATCTGGATGGTGCAGATGATGAAGTGCGTCTTGTCCGCGTCCTGCGCCACGATGGACACGTAGTCGGTGCCGACCCCGCCACAGTTCTCGAAGTAGACGTAGGTGCCCACGTACACCCCGTCGTCGTAGTCGCCGGTCTCGGGCGCCTCACACTCGGCGCCGGGACCCGCGATCGTGCCGTTGATGATGTCCTCGATCACGATGCTCGGGTCCTGCGTCGACGAGACGCTCACGCCGGGCACGTCCCATCCGCTCTGCCAGGCGGCGATGTCGGGAGATGCGGTCACGTTGTAGAACACCACGCCGGAGCTGTTGGTCAGTTGCGCGCCGACCACGTCGGTCCAGGTCGACGGGACGTTGACGCTCACGATGCCGCTGTCGTCGTACACGGTGGTGAAGTCGGAGGCGGGCGGGATCGGCTCATTGGTGGGCTTGTCGACCTCGATCGGTTCGGCCGTCGGTGCCGTGGTCGTCGGTGTGACCGGGGTTGCGACGATCGTCGTGCAGCCGGTGAGTGCGAGTGGGAGGGCGGTCAGAACGGCCGCGACGGTCAGGATGTGACGCTGTGACATGGGCATGAGGCTCTCCTCCAGAGCTGGTGAATGTGATTCATCGAGTATGGCGAATCGCGACGCATCCGCGCGACTCCCAGTGCTACCCTTGACGTGTGTTCGGTCTGCTTCTTCTTAGCTGCCGCGACGAGTCCTAACCTCAGGCCTCACTCGTCGCGGAGACTGGTGTTGGAAGAAACACTCTCGGTCTGACCCTCAAAACTCGTCAGCGACCCAGACATCCCTAAGGACACGACCTCATGAAGAACACCCAGTCGGCTTCTGCAATGCCGATCCACAAGTACAAGCCGTACCACGAAGTGTTGAACGTCGATCTGCCCGACCGCACGTGGCCGAGCAAGCGCATCACCCACGCCCCACGCTGGTGCGCCGTCGACCTCCGAGACGGCAATCAGGCCCTCATCGATCCCATGAGCCCGGAGCGCAAGCGCGTCATGTTCGAGCTGCTCGTGCGCATGGGCTACAAGGAGATCGAGGTCGGGTTCCCGAGCGCCAGCCAGACCGACTTCGACTTCGTCCGCACCCTCATCGACGAGAAGCTCATCCCCGACGACGTGACCATCCAGGTGCTCACGCAGGCGCGCGAGGAGCTCATCAACCGCACGTACGAGTCCCTCATCGGGGCTAAGCAGGCGATCGTGCACCTCTACAACTCGACGAGCGTGCTGCAGCGCGATGTGGTCTTCCGCACCGACAAGCAGGGGATCATCGACATCGCCCTCAACGGCGCGCGACTGTGCAAGGCGGCGGAGTCCATCGCCCCCGACGTCGACATCTACTACGAGTACTCACCCGAGAGCTACACGGGCACCGAGCTCGAGTTCGCAGTCGAGGTGTGCAACCAGGTGCTGGAGGTGTTCCAGCCGACGCCCGACCGCAAGGTGATCATCAACCTGCCCGCGACGGTCGAGATGGCCACGCCCAATGTCTACGCCGACTCGATCGAGTGGATGTCGCGGCGCATCAACCACCGCGAGAACGTGATCATCTCGCTGCACCCCCACAACGACCGGGGCACGGCGGTGGCGGCGGCGGAGCTCGGCTACATGGCCGGCGCCGACCGCATCGAGGGCTGCCTGTTCGGCAACGGTGAGCGCACCGGCAACGTCGACCTGGTGGCGTTGGGCATCAACCTGTTCACCCAGGGCATCGACCCGCAGATCGACTTCAGCGACCTCGACGAGGTCAAGCGCACCGCCGAGTACGCCAACCAGCTGAAGGTGCACGAGCGCAGCCCGTGGGCCGGCGACCTCGTCTACACCGCGTTCAGCGGATCGCACCAGGACGCGATCAAGAAGGGCTTCGAGGCGATGGAGGCCGACGCGAAGGCGCAGGGCGTCTCGGTCGACCAACTTCTCTGGGCCGTGCCGTACCTGCCGGTCGACCCCAAGGACCTGGGCCGCGGCTACGAGGCCGTCGTGCGCGTCAACTCGCAGTCCGGCAAGGGCGGAGTCGCCTACCTGCTGAAGGCAGACCACGCGCTCGACCTGCCGCGCAAGCTGCAGATCGAGTTCAGCGCCGTCGTGCAGGCCAAGACCGACGCCGAGGGTGGCGAGGTCACGAGCGACGAGATCTGGGCCATCTTCCAGGACGAGTACCTGCCGGCTCCGGCCGAGCACCCCGAAGACAAGTGGGGGCGTTTCGAGCTTCTCTCCACCCGTACTGCGAGCGACATGACGGGCGAGACCACGCTCGACGTGCGCCTGCGCGTCGGCGAGGAGGTGCAGGCGGCGAGCGGCACGGGCAACGGTCCTATCGCCGCGTTCCTCGGCATCATGGCGGGGGAGGGAATCGACGTGAAGCTCTACGACTACGTCGAGCACGCCCTGAGCGCCGGTGGTGACGCGCTGGCGGCCGCTTACGTGGAGCTCAACGTCAATGGCAAGCGGCTGTGGGGTGTGGGTATCGACCCCGACATCTCGACGGCGTCGCTCAAGGCCGTCGTGTCTGCGGTCAACCGAGCTGTTCGCACCGAGGCTGGCGACCGCGAGCTCGTCGGCGTCTGACGTGAACAACCTCGACCACCTCACGCGGGTGACCGGGGCATTCCTGCGTGATGTCAGCGACTCCGACCCGGTCGCTCCGCTCGCTGACATCCGCTGGACCGTAGCCGATCTCGCGGCCCACCTCGGTGAGGTGCATCGGTGGGCCGCGGGTAACGCTCGCACGGGAAAGCGCGGCGAGCGGCAGAACGTGCCCGAGCTGTCCGTGCCTCTGGCCACCTGGTACGAGGCGAGCCGTGACATCCTGCTGACCACTCTCGAGGAGCTCGACCCTGCCGCGGACTGCTACACGCTGAGCGCGGTCGACCGGTCGGTGGCGTTCTGGCACCGGCGTCAGCTGTTCGAGACACTCGTTCATCTGTGGGACCTGCGCAGTGCGGTGGATGCCGCGGCGCCCCCAGCACCGGAGGTTCCCCCCCGAGGTGCACGCCGATGGCGTGTCAGAGCTGTTCGACGTGTTCCTGCCGCGGTCGAGCGATGCTGATCGAGTTGACCTCGGTGGTGGCATCCGGTTGATCGCTACTGACACCGGGCACGTGTGGAGCTTCGGCAGCGACTGGCGGCGCGAGGGTGACATCGACGTTGCAGCCACGGTGTCGGCCCCGGCTGGCGACCTTCTGCTCTGGGTGTGGAATCGCGCGAGAGCTCGCGACGGGGTGCGCCGTGAGGGCGATGCTGACATCATCAGGCGCTTCGAGAAGGCCCACGTCAGGCCTTAGGGGAGTCCCCTCGAGGAGTGCGACGAATGCGCGGCACCGTCGTGATTGCCCGCTGTTCGGGTAGCGACCAGTTGAACAGCACCGCGAGCACCCGCACGCTGAAGGTCAGGATCACGCACGTCGTTGCCGCGATGAACACCGGCACGCCGAACCCGAGGAGCACGGCGAGGCTGGTGGTGCCGATCGCGGCCGCGATGGCGTACAGCGAGCCGACATGCATGAGCGCGATGGGACGGTAGAGCAGAAGGTCCCGCAGGATCGATCCGCCGACCGCCGACAGCACCCCCACGAAGATCGCGGGAACCACGGGCAACCCCAGCGCGAGGGCCTTGGTCGTTCCTATGGCACCGAACAGGCCGATCGTGAGTGCGTCGAGCGCATTCACCAGCGGACCCATTCGCGAGATCAGTCGTTCGAGCAGCATGCCGAGCAGAGCAGCCCCGGTTGCGACGATCAGGTACCAGTTGGAACTGAGCGCCGCCGGCACTTCGGAGAGCAGGACGTCGCGCAGGATACCCCCGCCGAAGCCAGTCGCAATGCCGATGATCGCGACGCCGAGCAGGTCCAGCCGGCGGTCACGGAACTGGGCGGCGAACAGGGCTCCCTGCGCCGCGCCGATTCCCACGGCCAGCAGGTCGGCCCAGAGCGGGATCACGAAGAGCGGTGTCACGCCTCAATCGTGCCACGTGCTCATCGACGCACCTCCCGCTCGACGAATTCGGCAAACGTCTCACGGCCGTAGCCGGGCAGCCCCGGCATGTGCCTGCCCTCCTTGAAGGTGCGAATGGTTCGTCCGACGAGGGGCAGCGTCCACACCGGTTTGTGGGTTCCCTCGGCCTTCTGGAGTAGGTCGATCGCGTCGCGAAGGCGCAGCTGCTCCGGGCCGCCGATGTCGGCGACCCTGCCCGACGGGCCCGCCTCCACGAGCTCGACCAGTCGCTGTGAGACCTCCTCGACCGCGATCGGCTGGTCGGGCACATTCAGGTTCAGGATCACGGGAAGTCGACGCGAGAGGTTCGCGAACATGCGCAGGAAGCTGTGGAACTGCGTCGCCCGCAGAATCGTGCACGGGATGCCCGAACTCTCGATCACGCGCTCGCAGGCCAGCTTGGCACGGTAGTAGGGGTACGGCACGGCGTCGACTCCCACGATCGAGATGTACACGAGGTGGGTGACTCCGGCTGCCCGGCACGCGTCGACGAGAAGGGTGGTCTGCGCGACATCCCTGCCGCTGGCTGTCGTCGCGAGGTGGAGCACGGTGTCGACACCCGTCAGGGCCTCGGTCAGTCCCGCGCCGGTCGACAGGTCGCCGACAACGCGGCCCGGTCCGGGGGTGCGGCTGAGGACTCGGATGTCGCGTCCGGCGACGGTGAGAAGCTCCGCGGTGGGGCGCCCCAGGGTTCCGGTGCCGCCAGTGATGAGGATGGTCATGGTGTCCTTTCGGTGACGTTCACCAGCTATGACCGATCAGCGCCTAGGAATGTGACAGGGCGCTCGCCGCAAACCGTTCGAGCTTGTGCGGGTTCATCACGATCATCAGCCGCCGTACCCCGTCGGGCGCGATGTCCAGGGTCCACAGCGCGACGGGATGCCCCTCCCGCACACCCAGCATCGCGCCCGCGCCATTGGCGACCACCGCCACGGTCTCGATGCCCTGCCCGAACTTCTCCAACACTCCGAGGATGAGCTGCGCGACCCGCTGGCGACCGTGCACAGGCTTGCGAGCGGCGCTGACCAGCCCGCCGCCGTCGGAGAGCGAGACAGCATCCTCGCTCAGGGTCGCCTCGAGGGCCTCGAGATCACCGGACTGGGCGGCGGCGAGGAAGGCGGCGAGCAGGTGGTCCCGTTGGCCGCCGGTGACGACGGTTCTCCGCTCCTCGGTGATGTGCTTGCGCGCCCGGCTCGCCAACTGGCGAGCGTTGGCCTCGCTCACCTCGAGAACCTCGGCGATCCGCTGGAACGGATAGTCGAACGCTTCGTGGAGTACGTACGCTGCGCGCTCCGCGGGCGTGAGCCGCTCCAGGAGCAGCAGCACCGCGAGCGAGAGCGCCTCGGTGTTCTCGGCCCCGAGGGTAGGGTCGGAGGTCGTGTCGACGGGCTCGGGCAGCCAGGGTCCGACGTACACCTCGCGACGAGCCCGCGCGGAGCCGAGGGCGGTGAGGCTGAGCCGGGTCACCACCGTGGCGAGGTAGGCGCCCGGATCGGCGACATCCGCTCGATCGGCAGACTGCCAGCGCAGCCACGCATCCTGCAGCACGTCCTCGGCGTCGGCAGCCGTCCCGAGCATGCGGTAGGCGATCCCGAACAGGCGACCGCGGTGCTGCTCGAAGAGGTGCTGTTGTTCTGAAAGCCCGACCGACGCCACGGCACCATTCTGCCCCGCGGCGACGGTGGCGCGGGGGATACTGGAACGGTGCCGACCTACCGTGACGAAGCAGTTGTGCTGCGCACCCACAAGCTGGGTGAAGCCGACCGCATCGTCACGATGCTGAGCCGCCAGCACGGCAAGATCCGTGCCGTGGCCAAGGGCGTGCGGCGCACCGCCTCCAAGTTCGGTGCCCGACTCGAGCCGATGATGGTGGCCGACATCCAGTGCTACGTCGGTCGCAGCCTCGACATCGTGCAGCAGGCCGAGTCCCTCGGCTCCTACGGTGCCGACATCAGCGACGACTACGCGAGCTACACCGCCGGCAGCGTCATGGTCGAGACCGCTGACAAGGTCACGGATGACGACGGCAGCCTCCAGCAGTACCTCCTGCTGGTCGGCGCCCTGCGTTCGCTCTCGCGGCGGGAACACCACCCGAGTCTCACGCTGGACTCCTACCTCCTGCGTGCCCTGTCTATCGCGGGTTGGGCGCCCAGTTTCGTGGACTGCGCGGTGACCGGGGCCCCTGGCCCGCACACGGTGTTCGTCGCGCAGCTCGGGGGAGTGGTGGCCGATGAGGTCGCCCCTCCCGGTTCACCTCGCCTCGACCTCGATACCCTCTCCCTGCTCGGTGCGCTGCTCGAGGGCCGCTGGGAGGTCGCGGAGGCGGCCGAGGATCGGTCCCGAGCCCAGGCCAGCGGCATCGTGGCCGCCTACACGCAGTTCCATCTCGAGCGCAGCCTGCGCTCGCTCCAGCACGTGGATCGCAGCGCGTGAGTGTCGGCAAGACGCCCGTCGCCAAGACACACAAGGACGCCGTCGACTTCAAGCCGATCGACTGGACCGGCCTCTACCCGCCAGCCCTACCCAAGGGCGCCGTGCCCGAGCACGTCGCGATCGTCATGGACGGCAATGGGCGTTGGGCGAACGGCCGTGGCCTCACCCGCGTCGAGGGCCACAAGGCGGGCGAGGCGGCGCTGCTCGACGTCGTTGCCGGCGCCATTCAGATCGGCGTGAAGCACGTGAGCGTCTACGCCTTCTCCACCGAGAACTGGAGCCGCTCGCCTGACGAGGTCAGATTCCTCATGGGCTTCAACCGGGACGTGCTTCACCGCCGCCGTGACCAGCTCAACGATTGGGGAGTGCGGGTGCGGTGGGCCGGGCGCAGGCCGCGACTCTGGGCATCCGTCATCAAGGAGCTCCAGTTCGCGGAGAAGCTCACAGCCCGCAACTCCGTGCTCACGCTCACGATGTGCGTCAACTACGGTGGCCGCAACGAACTCACGGATGCCGTACGCGAGATCGCAGCGGACGTCGCCGCCGGCCGCCTCTCTCCCACCGGCATCAGCGAGAAGACCATCCAGAGGCACCTCTACCAGCCCGACCTTCCCGACGTCGATCTGTTCGTGCGGAGCTCGGGCGAGCAGCGCACGAGCAACTTCATGCTGTGGCAGAGCGCCTACGCCGAGATGGTCTTCCTCGACACGCTGTGGCCGGACTTCACCCGGGAGAACCTCTGGCACGCGATCCAGCTGTATGCGAGCAGAAGCCGTCGCTTCGGCGGCGCGGTGGACGCGCCGAGCGTCTAGCTCACTAGGCTGAGCGGATGCCCACCACCACTACCCCCATCCGCACCGGCATCATCGGGTTCGGCCTCGCCGGTCGCGTGTTCCACGCTCCGTTCATCGCCACGAACCCGGCCTTCCGGCTCGACCTCATTTCCACGGCGAACCCGGATCGTGCCGCTGAGGCCGCCGCCCAGCATCCGGGGGCCGAGATCGTCGCGACTCCCGACGAGTTGCTGGCTCGCGCCGGGGATCTGGATCTCGTCATCCTCGCCTCGCCGGCGCACACTCATCTAGAGCAGGGTCTGGCAGCACTGGAGGCGGGCGCGGCGGTCGTCATCGACAAGCCCTTCGTTCCGACCGTCAGCGACGCGAAGAAGTTGATCGCTGCGGCCGAGGATGCCGACCGCGTGCTAACCGTCTTCCAGAACCGGCGGTGGGACGGCGACTTCCTCACCGTCAAGCGCCTGATCGCCGAGGGTGCGCTCGGTACAGTGCACCGTTTCGAGTCGACCTTCGAGCGCTGGTCAGGCCCGAATCGCGACCGCTGGCAGGACACGACGACCATCGAGCAGGGCGCGGGCATCACCTACGATCTCGGCAGTCACCTCGTCGATCAGGCCCTGCAGTTGTTCGGTCCCGCCGTCGTCGAGCAGGCCGAGCTGCAGATCGTGCGGGATGGCGCCGTCAGCGACGACGACGCCTTCATCTCGCTTCTGCACTCGAGCGGGGTGCGCTCGCATCTCACGATGAGTCGGGCTGCGGCCCAGAGCGGACCCCGGTTCCGCGTGCTGGGGTCCGAATCGGGGTACACGGTCTACGGTCTCGACGGGCAGGAGCCGGCGCTCAAAGTGCAGAAGTGGCCCGGATCCGACGGCTACGGCGTGACCCCCGAATCCGAGTGGGGTCTGCTGGGCATCGACGGCTCCGAAGCGGGCCTGACCCCGGTGCCGACCGAGCCTGGCGACTATCCCGCGTTCTACGCGGGAGTGGCCGCCGCGATCCGCGACGGAGCGCCGGCGCCGGTTGATCCACGTGATGCGCTCGAGGTCGTCCGTATCCTCGAGCGGGCGCACAGCCTCTCGGCGGCCGACTAGGTCACTCGGGCCAGACCCCAGTCGGCCCCGTCAACTTGCTCGAGAAGCTCGATGGTCGCGGCAATGCTGGGCACCCGCCGCGAGCCGTTCTGCACGACGAGCTGGATGCTGCGATCGCTCGACGGGGTCGTCGAGCGAACTGTCGCGCCCTGCGGTACGGGTGCGGTGGCCAGCGCGAGCTGCGGCAGCAACGCAACGCCGAGGCCCGCGGCGACGAGGGTCAGCACCGCGATGGCGTTGTCGGTTTCGAGCTCGATGTTCGGGGTGACGCCCACGGCTTCACAGGCGGCCAGCAGGTGGCCGCGGCACAACGGGCATCCGGCGATCCAGCGCTCCTCCGCGAGGTCTGCCAGCGCCACCTGGTGACGATCCGCGAGGGCGTGGCGATCGGGGATCGCGAGCACCACCGGCTCGGTGAACAGCGGCACCGACTCCAGTGAGACGTCAGCCGGACGATGCGGGTCGGACCGGTCGCCGGGATAGGCGAAGGTGATCGCGAGGTCGACAGCGCCGTCACGCAGCATCGCGATCGCCTCGGGCGGCTCGGCTTCGACGTACCCGACCGTGATGCCCGGATGACGCTGGCGCATGCTGCCCAGAAGCCGGGGCACGAGCGTGGATGACGCCGTGGGAAACGCCGCAACTCGCACCGTACCCGCGGCGAGGCCCACCAGTTCCGCGAGATCTCCGCTGGCGGCATCCAGGGCTGAGGTGATGGCGACGGCGTGCCGAGCGACGACCTGCCCGGCCTCGGAGAGACGCACGCCACGTCCCGAACGGATGACCAGCGGCGTGCCGAGGCGGGCCTCCGACCGCCGCAGGTGCTGGCTGATGGCGGGCTGGCTGTAGCCCAGTGCGCGCGCGGCTGCGCTGATAGTCCCGTGCTCGGCGATGGCGCGCACAATCCGGATCGAGTGCAGGTCGAGATTCGCGTCCATGACCGGAAGCATAATGCTCAGTTATTGAAAGCATGACAAGCATGCCCTTGTTGCATGTTTTCCGGACCGCGATGCTGGAGCGCATGACATCCAGCGCCCTGACGAAGGCCATCGACGAGTTTGGTGATCCCCGCGGGTATCTTGCCGTGGCGTCGATCGGCTTGCCCCCGCGAGCAGCCGTCGACGCTCTGTCCGCCGACCTGGCGGCGTGGGCCGCTGCGGACCGGGATCCACAGGGCTACGACGCCAGCATCGAGCGAGCGCGCGAGTCCTACGCGTCGATTGTCGGCGTACCCGCGTCGCGCGTTGCGCAAGGTTCGCAGACGTCGGTGCTCACCGCACTCATCGCGGCCGCCGTGCCAGCGGGTGCTGAGGTTCTGATTCCCGACGGCGACTTCTCGTCGATCGAGTTCCCGTTCCTGCAGCGCACGGACATCCGCGTGCGCAGCGTGCCTCTCGCCGCCCTCGCGGATTCGATCACCGGCGACACCTGGTTGGTGGTGTTCTCGCTCGTTCAGTCTGCCAACGGCATCGTTGCCGACGTCGATGCGATCATCGAGTCGGCGTCGCGCCACCACACGTACACATTCTGCGACGTCACGCAGGCGGCCGGCGTGCTCCCCGTGGATGCCTCGGTGTTCGACGTCACGGTCTGCCACACGTACAAGTGGCTGTGCTCGCCGCGCGGCGTCGCGTTCCTGACGCTCAGCGAGCGATTCGACCCCCACGTGACCCCGCTGCAGGCGGGGTGGTACGCGGGCGATGACGTGTGGCGCAGCACCTACGGTCCGGACATGCATCTGGCCCACGATGTGCGTCGGTTCGACGTGTCTCCGGCCTGGCAGGCGTGGGTGGGCGCCGAGCACTCCCTCGCTCTGTTCGCCGGCCTCGACATCGCGGAGGTCTGGGATCAGGCCTCCGGGCTCGGCGACGCGCTGTGTGACGCTCTCGGAATCCCTCAGCAGCACCAGGCGATCGTGACCTGGCCCGACGAGTCCGGCACGGACTTGAAGAAGCTCGTCGCGTCGGGCGTGCGCGCATCGGGTCGGGCCGGACGTCTTCGCGCCTCGTTCCACCTGTGGAACGACATCTCGGATGTCGATGCGGTCGTGGCAGCGCTGCGCTCCTAGCCGCACTCCTAGCCGACGCCTAGTGGTCCTCGGCCCCGGCGAGCTTCGTTAGACTGGCGCAACCGCCGACCGGGCATCCAGCTCGGCTGTTTATTGGAGTTCTCGTGGCAACCCCCAGCAATCTCGACGCCGTCATCAACCTCGCCAAGCGCCGGGGTTTCGTCTTCCAGTCCGGGGAGATCTACGGTGGTTCGCGCTCCGCGTGGGACTACGGTCCGCTCGGCACCGCGCTCAAGGAGAACATCAAGAAGCAGTGGTGGCAGACCGTCGTTCAGGGTCGTGACGACGTGGTCGGCATCGACTCCGCGGTGATCCTTCCGCGCAAGGTGTGGGAGGCGTCAGGGCACGTCGAGGTGTTCTCCGACCCGCTCGTCGAGTCGCTGCACACCCACAAGCGCTATCGCGCCGATCACCTGCTCGAGGCGTACGAGGAGAAGCACGGGCATCCGCCGGTCAACGGCCTCGCCGACATCAAGGACCCCGACACCGGCCAGCCCGGTGCCTGGACGGAGCCGCAGAACTTCTCCGGCCTGCTGAAGACCTACCTCGGCCCCGTCGACAACGAGGAGGGACTGCACTACCTGCGGCCCGAGACCGCTCAGGGCATCTTCGTGAACTTCGCCAACGTGCTCGGTGCGAGCCGCATGAAGCCTCCGTTCGGCATCGGTCAGGTGGGCAAGAGCTTCCGCAATGAGATCACGCCCGGAAACTTCATCTTCCGCACTCGCGAGTTCGAGCAGATGGAGATGGAGTTCTTCGTCGAGCCCGGTACTGACGAAGAGTGGCACCAGTACTGGATCGACGAGTCGCTGCGCTGGTACACCGACCTCGGCATCAACCCCGAGAACCTGCGGCTCTATGAGCACCCCAAGGAGAAGCTCAGCCACTACTCGAAGCGCACCGTCGACATCGAGTATCGCTTCCGCTTCCAGGGCAGCGAGTGGGGCGAACTCATGGGCGTCGCCAACCGCACCGACTTCGACCTGAAGACGCACTCGGAGGCATCGGGCACCGACCTCTCCTACTTCGATCAGACCAAGGACGAGCGCTGGGTGCCGTATGTCATCGAGCCCGCGTTCGGGCTCACCCGCGCGCTCATGGCCTTCCTCATCGACGCCTACGCCGAAGACGAGGCGCCCAACGCCAAGGGCGGGGTCGACAAGCGCACGGTGCTGCGGCTCGATCGCCGACTCGCGCCGGTCAAGGTCGCCGTTCTTCCGTTGTCCCGCAACGAGCAGCTCTCTCCGCTGGCCAAGCAGGTTGCTGCCGACCTGCGCAAGCTGTGGAACGTCGACTTCGATGACGCGGGAGCAATCGGTCGTCGCTACCGTCGTCAGGACGAGATCGGCACGCCGTTCTGCGTGACGGTCGACTTCGATTCCCTCGACGACAACGCCGTGACCGTGCGCGAGCGCGACAGCATGGAGCAGGAGCGCATCCCGCTCGAGCGTCTGCGCGGTTACCTGGCCGAGCAGCTGATCGGCGCCTAAACGCGATTGTCCACAGGGATGCCGCGGCGCGGGTATTCCACAGGCTAGGAGATCGCGGCCCGTGCCGCAGGGCTCATGTCAGACCCTTCTGGCATGACCTTCCGAACCCGACTCGTCGCCACCTTGTTCGCCTGCCTCGCCGGCTCCGCCCTCGTCGCGGCACCCGGCATCCTCGCGGCGCCCGCCTCCGGGGCCACCACCGGCGCCGGTATCGCCAACATCACCCCCTACGGCGGCTATCTCGGCAACTACATCGCGCCCGACGGCACTCGCGTGTACTGCATCGACCCGGTCCTCGACTGGCCGAGTGGAATCACCGGTGATGGCGTGCTCACGTCGAGTCTGACGACGAGTTGGGGTGAGACGCTCGACGCCGATGTGCTACGCAAGTTCGATACCGTGCTGGGCCGGTACGGCCAGACAGACGACCCGGTGCTCGCCGCCGCGGTGAGTGCCTACCTCTACGGTTTCACGAGCGGGTACGCGCGCACCTACGGCGGTGGCGTTGACGCTGCGCTGCACTTCATCAATGGCGAACCCGAGGTGGAGGCGACATTCCTCGGGATCTGGGAGGAGGTCGAGGCGTCGAGCGCGCCGGTGCCGCCGTCTGCCGAGGTGACCATCGAGATGAGCGATGCCGATGCGGGCGTCGTGCGCATCTCGGCGGTTCCCGCGGACGCCGCGGGGCAGTTGATTCTCGAGGGCGCGGTCGTAGCCGACTCGGGGGAGTCGACAGTTGCCGTCAGCGGCACCGATTCGGTGGCGATCGTGAGCACCCCCGAGGATGCCGCGGTCGACTACTCGATCGCCGCGACCGCGACGTTCGTGACCGCGGCGGGCCCTCAGCCGCAGGTGACTCTGTACGAGACGGGCTCCCAGCAGCGAACCATCCGGGATTCGGGTGCCGCGCCGGTGGAGTTCGCGTCGTCGGCCCGTGTGGAGGTTACCCGCCCGGTGCCCACGGCCGAGACACCAGCGCCGACGCTCGCGGAGACCGGTCTCGCGCCCTCCGGAGTGCTCGGTGCCGGAGTCGCGCTCGTGACCGCCGGACTGATCGTTCCGTTCGCACGCCGATCCCGGGAATACGGATCGCGAGCGCGCGTTATCCCTGAACGTGACTGAACCCATCAAGGTAGACATCTGGTCCGACGTGCAGTGCCCCTGGTGCTACATCGGCAAGCGCAAGTTCGAGTCCGGCGCCGCCCAATTCGGTGGCGACGTGGAGGTCGAGTACCACTCGTTCGAGTTGGCTCCCGACACTCCTGTCGACTTCGACGGCACCCCGGTCGACTACTTGGCTCAGCGCAAGGGTCTGCCGACCGCCCAGGTCGAGCAGATGATCGAGCGGGTGGTGGGCATCGCCGAGTCGGTCGGTCTCGACTACGACTACGACCACATCCACCAGACCAACACCGTGATCTCACACGAGCTCCTGCATTTCGCCAAGAGCAAGGGTCGCCAGCTGGAGATGAAGGAGCGCCTTCTCAAGGCCTACTTCATCAACGGCGAGCACGTCGGCCGCATCCCGGATCTGGTCGAGATCGCCGTCGAACTCGGCTTCGACCGCGACGAAGTCACCGAGGCGCTCGAATCGCACCGCTTCCTGCCCGACGTGAAGGCCGACGTCGCCCTCGCCCGCGAATACGGCATCAACGGGGTTCCGTTCTTCGTGATCGACGGCAAGTACGGGGTGTCCGGTGCTCAGGATGCCGCAACCTTCGCTAACGTGCTCTCACAGGTCCAAGCCGAAAGAGAAACCACCCCGTGACGGATGCCATGACTGCCCCTCTTCCCGTCATAGTGACTCCGGGACTGACGCTCACCCCGCTGGGCGACCCGACGGCTGCCGCGTGCGAGGGTGACTTCTGTGCCATCCCTGACCACCACACACAGGCGATCATCAACCGCAAGCTGGACGAGGACGCGGTCTAGCTCGAGAGAGTGTTCGCGGCCGTATCGACGGGTGCGAAGGTCACATTGAGTCGCTGGTCGACCGTGATGAGCAAGTTGATCGCGCGTCCGTCGGAGTCGTCGGCGGAGCAGGTGAAGCTGCTGTTGGCAGTGAGTATGGGCGCGGCTGGCGGGCACTCCACGTTCCAGGTCGTTGCTGTCTCGTGAGCAAGTGCCGAAGCGAGCTGAGTTTCGAGTGCGTCCACGGCGATGGACGCACTGCGTGCATTGATGAGCGGCAGAAGGGCGAAGTAGGCCACCAGGCCGCTGGCGACGAGCACCAGAACGAACACGTTGCTGGGTGCGTTGGAGATCACGCCCTGGCGTTTGAGGCTGACGCGGCGAACGATCAAGTACACGAGGGGGCTCGGTAGTAGCGCCCACCAGATGAACCACCACGGCGACGACGGGGTAAGACCGAGGCCGCGGATGCCGATCCGGTCCCAGATCACGAGCCCGATGAAGCCGAGCGCGAGGCCGAGGTTCAGCGCCCACAGGATGGGAATCAACGCCGTCGTGGGAGCCGCGAGAACAATCGCCTGGGCGACGACGGAGAGCATCGGTGACACGGCGAGCAGCCAGATGGGCAGAGTGTTCGCCGAACGGGTCGGCGCAATGCGGGTCGGCGCGGCGACGACGTGGGCGAACGGAACGTATGTCGAGTCCATGGGAACGTACGACGCTGTGGTCGTCAGTGCTGGCGTGGCCGGCGCGGGAATCAGGGCCGGCGCGGGGGCCGGCGCCGGGAAAGGCTTGACATGCTCTGTCCAAGCCAAGCCGCCCCACCAGCGCAGTTGGCCTTCACCGGTGGGATCGGGATACCAGTCGGCAGGCGGATAGGCCGCTGGTGCCGAGCTGTACGCAGTCGACGGGTCTGACACGAGCAACCTCCCCCGCGCAGCAGTCTAGACAGCCTGTGAGGATAGCTCGATCCCCCGTTCGGGCGACGGAAGGGTCGCTCTCAGCGACCCGTCGACAGGTCGATGAGCTCCTGAGCCGTGGAGTCGGCGTCCGCCCGGGCGGCAACCCTGCGCGGGATGCGCGTCATCGGGTCCACCTCCGGCCGATCGCCGAGCGCCGCATCCGCATCCCGTCGCGGGCGCAGTCGCTCACTGACGAGACCGCCGAGCACGGCACCCACGGCGAAGCCGACCGGCAGCAGGAACAGGTTCACGACGGGCGGGGCACCGAGCAGCGTCGTCGCGGCGTACAGCACCGCCGTGCCGATGACCGCTCCGACACCGATCGCCCAGGGCCAACGGTTCACCCGCGAGTTCGCGTCATCCCATGCCCGCTGCGCGGTGATCTGGGCCGCCAACTCCTCGGCGGGCAGTGTGCTCACCCACAGCTTGCGGTCGAATCGCACGACATTGGGGTGGCTCTCATCGATGGGCATGTGTGGTCCTAGTCGCTGATGTCCGCGACGGTGGCGCTGAATCCGCGCACGAGGTCATCGGCGAGCACCCAGGCACTGTAGCCGTGCTCACCCGCGCCCATCGCGATGCGGGCGCCGCGCATCCGTTCGTCGGCGTAGACGGGCCACGCGGTCGTGCTGCCGAACGGGGTGATCGTGCCGCGCTCGTAACCGGTCGCCTCGAGGGCGAGCGCGGCATCGGGCAACTGCAGCTTGTTGACTCCCACAACGGCGCGCAGTTTCGCCCAGGAGATCTGCCGGTCGCCGGGCACGAGCGCGAACAGGAAGGTTCCGTCGTGCCGTTTCACCACGAGCGACTTCACGATCACGCTGGGGTCGACGCCCAGAATCGCGGCCGCCTCCTCGAGCGAGTTCGCCTTCGGGCGTTCGATGATCTCGATCGGGATGCCACGGCTCGCGGCATCCGCGGCCACCCGTTCGCGGCCTGCGGCGGGCATCCCGTCATTGTCTGGGAGAATTGTCACGTGACCATTCTCGCGGACGCTCAGACGAGCGCAGCACCCACGCTGCACATCGGGCCCATTGCGCTCGATGTTCCGGTCGTGCTCGCGCCCATGGCGGGCATCACGAACACCGCGTTCCGCCGCTTGTGTCGCGAGTACGGTGCCGGCCTGTACGTCTCCGAGATGATCACCAGTCGTGCCCTGGTCGAGCGCACCCCGGAGAGCATGCGGCTGATCCGTCACCACGAGTCCGAGACCACCCGCAGCATCCAGCTCTACGGCGTCGACCCGAAAACCGTCTCCGAAGCAGTCACGATGCTCGTCGCCGAAGACCGCGCAGACCACATCGACCTGAACTTCGGATGCCCGGTGCCCAAGGTGACGCGCAAGGGCGGGGGAGCGGCACTGCCGTGGAAGCGGGACCTGTTCCGCGAGATCGTCGAGCGCGCCGTGAAGGCGGCGGGGGACATCCCGCTGACCGTCAAGATGCGCAAGGGCATCGACAGCGACCACCTCACCTACCTCGAGGCGGCCCGCGCTGCGTCCGGCGCCGGGGTGGCGAGTATCGCCCTGCACGCCCGCACCGCCGCCGAGTTCTACTCGGGCACTGCCGACTGGTCGGCCATCGAGAAGCTGAAGAACACGATCACCGACACCCCGATCCTCGGCAACGGCGACATCTGGAGTGCGGATGACGCCCTGCGCATGGTCGACGAGACCGGCTGCGACGGCGTGGTGGTGGGCCGCGGGTGCCTGGGCCGCCCGTGGCTGTTCGGGGACCTGGCGGCGGCCTTCAGGGGGGAGACCCGCAAGGCCGAGCCGACCCTCGGCGAGGTCGCGGCAGCGTTCAAGCGCCACGCTGAGCTGCTGGTCGAGTTCTTCGACGAGGAGGACAGGGCGTGCCGCGACATCCGCAAGCATGTCGCCTGGTACTTCAAGGGGTACGCGGTCGGCGGCGAGCTGCGTGCGGCACTGGCCACGGTCAAGGATCTCGCCCAGCTCGACGAGCTGCTCGCCCAGCTCGACCATTCCCAGCCCTACCCCGGCGCGGACGCCGAGGGCCAGCGCGGTCGCGCGGGAACCCCGAAGAGCCCGAGCCTGCCGCAGGGCTGGCTCGACAGTCGCGAGCTTCAGGAGACCCACCGCGCCGAGCTCACCGAAGCCGAGTTGAGCACCAGTGGCGGATAGCTCGGAATACTCGGCAGCGGACCGGGAGCGCTGGCTGCCGGAGGAGCACTCGAGTCGCCGCAGCGACTTCGCCCGCGATCGCGGCCGCGTGCTGCACTCCAGCGCGCTTCGCCGGTTGGCGGCCAAGACGCAAGTGCTGAGCCCGACGGCCGGCCTCGACTTCGCGCGCAACCGCCTCACCCACTCGCTGGAGGTCGCGCAGGTCGGCCGCGAGCTCGCCGACAGTCTCGGGCTCGACCCCGATGTCGTCGACACCGCGTGCCTCGCCCATGACCTCGGCCACCCGCCGTTCGGCCACAATGGCGAGCGCGCGCTCAACGACTGGTCCGCCGACATCGGCGGTTTCGAGGGAAATGCGCAGACCCTGCGCGTGCTCACCCGCATCGAGCCGAAGGTCTTCGGCGACGACGACCGCAGCTACGGGCTCAACCTCACCCGGGCCAGCCTCGACGCCAGTTGCAAGTATCCGTGGCCCGCGGCCCAGGGCGTGCCCGACCCGAGTGGGCGCAGCAAGTACGGCTTCTACGACGACGACACCGAGGTCTTCCAGTGGTTGCGTGCCGGGGCACCGGATCGCCGTCGGTGCATCGAGGCACAGGTCATGGACCTCTCCGACGACATCGGCTACTCGGTGCACGACTTCGAGGACGCGATAGTCAACGGGTACGTGGACGTCACCGCCCTCGGTGCCCGCGTCGACCACGACGACCTCGTCAACTCGATGTTCGAGTGGATCGGCGGGGAGGTCACCCACGACGAGCTGATCGCGGCCTTCGACCGGCTCGACAGTCTCGACTTCTGGATCGAGCGCTGGGATGGCTCGCGTCAGGCACACGGTCGCCTCAAGAACCTCACCAGCCAGCTGATCGGACGGTTCGCCGGCGCTGCCACCCAGGCGACCCGGGCGGCCCACTCGGGGGTGCTGTCCCGGTTCGGCGCCGACGTTGTGGTGCCTCGCGAGATCCAGGCGGAGATCGCAGTGCTGAAGGGCATCGTTGCGGCGTTCGTGATGTCGACCAACGCTCGACGGCCGATCTACGCGCAGCAGCGCGACATCCTGTCCGAGCTCGCCGATGTGCTGCTGTGGACCGGCCCCGCCCACCTTGATGCCGGATTCCGGGCCGACTGGGATGCCGCGGCGACCGATGAGCAACGCAAGCGCGCCGTCGTCGACCAGGTGGCATCCCTCACCGACCAGTCGGCGATGGCGTGGCATGAACGCCTGGTCGGTTGAGTAGCCGGAACGGCGTATCGAAACCCGACCTACAATCAACACGTGGCTGGCCTCATCAAACGAAGCGATATCGACGAGGTGCGCTCCCGCACCAACCTCGCCGACATCGTGGGTGACTACGTCACGCTGAAAAGCGCCGGTGTCGGGTCGATGAAGGGCCTGTGTCCCTTCCACGAGGAGCGCAGCCCGAGCTTCCACGTGCGACCGCAGGTGGGGTTCTACCACTGCTTCGGCTGTGGCGAGGGCGGCGATGTGTTCACCTTCCTGCAGAAGATGGACCACGTCTCGTTCTCCGAGGCGGTCGAGCGCATGGCGGCGCGCATCGGCTACGAGTTGCACTACGAGGACGGCGCGGCGGCGACCGATCACGGCGTGCGCGCCCGCATCCTCGCGGCCAATCAGGCGGCCGCCGAGTTCTACGCAGCTCAGCTCACGAGCGACGAAGCAGAGCCGGCCCGCCGGTTCCTCGGAGAGCGCGGCTTCGACAGTTCGGCTGCGCAGCGATTCGGTCTCGGCTTCGCTCCTCGAGGCGGAGCGCTCGGGCGCTCGCTGGCGGCGCTCGGCTATACCGATGAGGAGCTCATCTCCGCTGGACTGCTCGGTCGGGGCGATCGCGGTGACGTCTACGACCGTTTCCGCGGACGGCTGATCTGGCCGATCCGGGATTCCACCGGCGCAACCCTCGGCTTCGGCGCCCGCAAGCTGCTCGACGACGACGGCGGGCCCAAGTACCTCAACACCCCCGAGACCGTGGTGTACCACAAGAGCCAGGTGCTCTACGGGCTCGATCTGGCCAAGCGCGACATCGCCCGCGGCCGTCAGGTCGTGGTTGTCGAGGGCTACACGGATGTCATGGCCTGCCACCTCGCGGGCGTCACGACCGCGGTCGCCACCTGTGGCACCGCGTTCGGGGTCGACCACATCAAGCTCGTTCGTCGCATGATCGGCGACGTCGACAATGCCGACACGACCGGCACCGGCGAGGTGATCTTCACGTTCGACCCTGACGAGGCCGGCCAGAAGGCGGCCAGTCGTGCGTTCGGCGAGGAGCACCGCTTTGCCGCGCAGACATTCGTTGCGGTCGCCCCCGACGGACTGGACCCCTGCGACCTGCGGCTCAACCGTGGTGACGACGCAGTGCGTCGGCTCGTGAAGACCAGGCGGCCGCTGTTCGAGTTCAAGATCCGGCGCGAGCTGGCTGCGCACGATCTCGAGACCGTCGAGGGCAGAGTGGCCGCACTGCGCGCCGCGGCGCCGGTCGTCGCGAGCATCCGGGACCAGGCACTGAGCGTGGGCTACGTGCGCAACCTGGCGGGGTGGCTCGGCATGGATCCCGGCGAGGTGGGGCGCGCGGTGGCATCCGTTCGCAGTGCGACGCCGCGGGCATCCGAACCCGACCGATCGTCGTCGCAGGAGCAGCCGGTCGCCGAGGCCCTCGATCTCAGGAAGCTCCCCACCGACCCTGCGACCCGACTCGAGCGTGACGCGCTCATGGCGATGCTGCAGTACCCGGGCGAGGTCGGCGCAGATCTGGTGCGGCGTGCCTCCTCGGTCGCCTTCGTCGACAACACCCTGTCGGTGGTGCGCGACGCGATCGCTACGAGCATCGAGCACATCGCGTCCCCCGACTGGCTGTCGCGCGTCGCGGCTGAGGTGCCCGCGCCCTTCGAGACCCTGGTCAAGCAGCTCGGCGTCGCCCCGATTCCCGAACGCGCCGAGCTCATCGGCGTGTACTGCAGGGGAGTGACGGCGGCCCTCGTGGATCGCGATCTCCTGCGTCAGAAGCGTGACCTTCTCGGAACCATGCAGCGTATCGACTCGGTCGCCGAGCCGGAGCGTTTCGCTCAGGTGCAGCGCGACCTCGTGCGCGTCGAGGCAGAACGGCGAGCATTGCGCGACGAATAGTTGATTCGAACGCGTGATTCTTGCGTCAATGGCCGACCACATTTCATTCCCGTAAAGAATCGTCAGATCTTGGGTCTTGGATTCGGGACCGCCCGGTTCCGTGTGTTAGACCTGAACCAACAGCAACCTCGTCTACCCCCTACCCGGGGGTGAGACGAAGGTGTGTCCACAACAGGAAGAGGTAGACGGATATGACATCCGCATCCACGAAGCGCGCCCTCGGCGTGCTCGCCGGCACCGCAGCATTCGCGCTCGCGCTGACCGGTTGCACCGCATCAGGCGGTGGCACCGACGACGGTGCGATCCTGGTCGGCACCACCGACAAGGTCGTCACACTCGACCCGGCCGGTTCGTATGACAACGGCTCATTCGCCGTGCAGAACCAGATTTACGCCTTCCTCCTCAACTCGCCGCTGGGCAGCCCCGACCCGCAGCCCGACCTCGCGGAGTCCGCCGAGTTCACTGCTCCGAACGACTACACGGTCGTGCTGAAGCCCGACCTGAAGTTCGCCAACGGTCACGACCTGACCGCATCGGACGTGAAGTTCACGTTCGACCGCCAGCTCGCGATCGCCGCACCCGATGGCCCTTCGAGCCTGCTCTACAACCTCGAATCCACCGAGGCTGTGGATGACACGACCGTCGTCTTCCACCTGAAGGCGGCCAACGACCAGGTGTTCCCGCAGATCCTCACCACCTTCCCCGGCGCGATCGTCGACGAAGAGGTGTTCTCGGCCACCGAGCTGACCTCGGATGACGACATCGTCGCGGGCAAGGCGTTCAACGGCCAGTACGAGATCGCCAGCTATGACTTCAACAAGACGATCGAGTTCGTTCCGAACCCGAACTACGCAGGTCTGCTCGGCCCGGCACAGAACAGCTCGGTCATCCTGAGCTACTACGCCGACTCGTCGAACCTCAAGCTCGACGTGCAGCAGGGCAACATCGATGTCGCGTACCGCAGCCTCTCGGCCACGGACGTCGCCGACCTCCGCGCCGACGACAACGTCACGGTGCACGATGGCCCCGGTGGCGAGATCCGCTACATCGTGTTCAACTTCAACACGCAGCCGTACGGCGCGACCACCGCTGAGGCCGACCCGGCCAAGGCTCAGGCCGTTCGCCAGGCTGTCGCCTCGCTGGTCGACCGCCAGGAGATCGCCGACCAGGTCTACAAGGGCACGTACACCCCGCTGTACTCCTTCGTTCCGGACGGCTTCACCGGTGCCACCACCGTGCTGAAGGACCTCTACGGTGATGGCTCGGGCGGTCCGGATGCCACGAAGGCGGCCGCGATCCTCGCCGCTGCTGGTGTCACGACGCCGGTCGCGCTCAGCCTGCAGTACAACCCGGACCACTACGGACCCTCCTCGGGTGACGAGTACGCGCTGGTGAAGAGCCAGCTCGAGGCCGATGGCCTGTTCACGGTCGACCTGCAGTCCACCGAGTGGGTTCAGTACTCCGAGGACCGCGTCAACGACGTCTATCCCGCGTACCAGCTCGGCTGGTTCCCGGACTACTCGGACGCCGACAACTACCTGACGCCGTTCTTCCTGACGAACAACTTCCTGGGCAACCACTACTCGAACCCGACGGTCGACGACCTGATCACCCAGCAGGGTGTGACCCAGGACCCGGCCGAGCGCACGGCGATCATCGAGCAGATCCAGGCGGTCGTCGGTGAGGACCTGTCGACCGTGCCCCTGCTCCAGGGTGCACAGGTCGCGGTCTCGGGCAAGACGATCGACGGGCTCACGCTCGACGCGTCGTTCAAGTTCCGGTTCGCCACCCTCGTGAAGGGCTAGTCGCTCAGCGGCTAGAGTCGATCCCAGCTAGTAGCGAGGGGCGGTCCGTCCGCGGGCCGCCCCTCGTGCACGACATCCAGGAGACATGAGGCGGCGATGACGGCACCTGAGATCGCCGGACCTGCGTCGGTCGTACCGACGACTCGGCCCGGCACCGGCGGCAACAAGCTGCTGCGGTTCATCATCGTGCGCTTCCTGTTGATCTTCCCCACGATCTTCATCCTGGTCACCTTGGTGTTCGTGCTCATGCGCACGATCGGTGACCCGATCACCGCGGCGCTCGGTGGCCGCCTTCCCGCCGACCAACTCGCCCAGCGCATCGAGGAGGCCGGCTACAACCGCCCCATCCTGGTGCAGTACTTCGAGTACATCGGCCAGGTGTTCACCGGCAACTTCGGCGAGACCATCAGTGATCACCGTCCGGTGGTCGACGTGCTGGTGCGCTACGGCGGCGCGACGCTCGAGCTCGCGTTCTACGCGCTCATCGTGGCGTTCATCGTGGGAATCCCGCTCGGCATGCTCGCGGCCTACGTGCGCGATCGGTGGCCGGATGCCATCCTGCGGGTCTTCGCGATCCTCTGCTACGCCACCCCCGTGTTCTTCGCCGGCCTGTTGCTGAAGCTCATCTTCGCGGTGGGGCTGGGCTGGCTTCCCGTCGCGGGACGGGCATCCGTTCGCACGGAACTGCAACTGACCCGCGTGGACGATCCGACGGGCATCTACCTCATCGACGCACTGAAGACATCCAACCCGGGCGCGGTCTACGCCGACCTGCTTGCCCACGCCGTACTGCCGGGTGTGGCACTCGGTCTGCTGACCGCGGGAATCTTCCTGCGTCTGGTGCGCACCAACGTGATCGGCACGCTGTCGATGGACTACGTCGACTCCGCGCGCTCACGCGGGGTGCGCGAGTACCGCCTCGTCACCAAGCACGCGCTCAAGCCCGCGTCGATCCCGATCATCACCGTGATCGGACTGCAGATCGCCGTGCTGCTCGGTGGTGCTGTGCTGACCGAGACGACGTTCGAGTGGCAGGGGCTCGGCTTCATGCTCACCCAGTACCTCACGGCACGTGACTTCGTCGCGGTTCAGGGCATCGTTGCTCTTCTCGCCGTCATCGTCGCCCTCACCAACTTCATCGTCGACATCATCGCTGCACTGATCGATCCGCGGGTGAGGTACTGATGACCAAGATTCTCGATCGGTTGCCCGTGGTGCGCCACGTGCGCCAGAGCGTGGGACTTCAGCGCGGCATGCTCGTCACGGGCCTGGCCATCACGGCGGTGTTCGTGCTGACCGCCATCTTCGCCCCCATCATCGCCCCGTACGGCTATTCGCAGCTGCGGGACGCGAGCGGAACATTCGGCGCGCAGCTGCCGCCCGGTGGTGCGCACCTGCTGGGTACCACCGTCGGCGGCTACGACGTGCTGTCTCGAGTGATCTGGGGAACCCAGACCGCCGTCATCGTGATCATCGTGGCCGTGCTGCTGTCGATCTTCGCCGGAGTGGCTCTCGGGCTCATCTCGGGATACATCGGCGGGTGGCTCGACCGCGTGCTCGTCGTCATCGCCGACGCGATCTACGCGTTCCCGTCGCTGCTGCTTGCCATCGTCGCCGCCATTGCGATCTCGGGGGGCCAGTCGAGCTTCTGGGGAGGCATCCTCGCGGCGGCGATCTCGATCACGTTCGTGTTCATCCCGCAGTACTTCCGGGTGATCCGAGCCGAGACCGTGCGCATCAAGTCGGAGGCCTATGTCGAGTCCGCGAAGGTCATCGGCTCGGGTGCACCGCGCATCATGGTGCAGCACGTGCTGCGCAACGCGACGCGCACGCTGCCGTTGATCTTCACACTCAACAGCTCGGAGGCGATCCTCACGCTCGCCGGCCTGGGCTTCCTCGGCTTCGGAATCGAGCCGACGGCGGCCGCCGAGTGGGGTTACGACCTCAACAAGTCGCTCTCCGACGTCACGAGCGGCATCTGGTGGACTTCGCTCTTCCCGGGACTTGCGATAGTGCTCTCGGTGCTCGGCATCACGCTCGTGGGCGAGAGCCTCAACGATCTGGCGGATCCTCGTCTGCGCACGCGCCGGCGTGCGGAGGTCGCTGCGCACACCCCCGATCCGCTGGAGGTGCAGCCGTGAAGACGGTGGTCGACATCCGCAATCTCGAGGTCACCTTCGCGACCGACGGGGGTGACATCCCCGCGGTCGATGACGTGAGTCTCACTGTCGGCTCGGGTGAGGTCGTCGCCATCGTGGGCGAGAGCGGCAGCGGCAAGTCGGTGACAGCCAAGTCGATCATCGGCCTGCTGCCCGAGACCGCGGTCACTCGCGGCGTGATCCTGCTCAACGGTCGTGACGTCGTGGGACTTACGGGGGAGAAGCTTCGCGCCACCCGTGGGCTGGATGCGGCGATGGTCTTCCAGGAGCCGTCGACCTCTCTGAACCCGGTATATACGGTCGGGTGGCAACTCGCCGAGGGTCTGCGCGCGCACGGCAAGTACAGTCGCCGCCAGGCGCGGGCGAAGGCCATCGAGTACCTGGGCAAGGTGGGTATTCCCGAGCCCGAGAAGCGCATCGACCACTACCCGCACCAGTTCTCGGGTGGCCAGAAACAGCGGGTCGTGATCGCCATGGCGCTCGCGCTCGACCCCGAGCTGATCATCGCCGACGAACCCACCACGGCACTCGACGTGACCGTGCAGGCGGAGATTCTCGACTTGCTGCGCCGGTGTCGCGACGAGTTCGGAACGGCGATCATCCTCATCACCCACAACATGGGCGTCGTGGCCGACCTCGCCGACCGGGTCGTCGTCATGTACGAGGGCAAGGTCGTGGAGCAGGCCACAGCGACGAAGCTGTTCGGCTCGCCGCAGCATCCGTACACCCAGAAGCTTCTCGCGGCTGTGCCGCGCATCGACACCACACGCGAGCGCACGCCAGTGGCGGAGGCGCCACCGGTTGTGCGGGCCACCGACCTTGTGATCGAGTACCCCGGTCGCTTTGGTCGCGGCGGATTCCGGGCAGTCGACCGCGTGAGCTTCACCATCGCCCCGGGCGAGGTGCTGGGACTCGTCGGCGAGAGCGGCAGCGGCAAGACCACGATCGGGCGGGCCATCGGCGGTCTCACCAAGATCAGCGGGGGATCGCTGCAGGTGCTCGGCCACGAGATGCTCACAGTGCGGGAGCGGGGCTTCAAGCCGGTGCGCGAGCAGATCGGCTTCGTCTTCCAGGATCCTGCATCGAGCTTCAACCCGCTGCTGACGATCGCCCAGTGCGTTGCCGAGCCGCTCATCGTGCACGGCCGGGCGGGGGATGCCACGGCAGCACGCCCCCGCGTCGACGAGTTGCTCGAAGCGGTGCAGCTGCCGCGGGCTTTCGGCGACCGCTACCCCCACGAGTTGAGCGGAGGACAGCGCCAGCGAGCCAGCCTCGCACGCGCGCTCGCACTCGAACCCACCCTGCTCATCGCCGACGAGCCGACCAGCGCGCTCGACGTGTCGGTTCAGGCCCGCGTGCTCGAACTGTTCGCCGAGCTGCAGAACCAATTCGGCTTCGCCGCCCTCTTCATCAGTCACGACCTCGCCGTCGTCGACACTGTGTCCGACCGCATTGCCGTGCTGTACCGCGGCGAGCTCGTGGAGGAGGGGCCACCCGCGCAGGTGCTGGGAGCGCCGGAGCATCCGTACACCCAGCGACTTCTGGCGTCGCTGCCGGTGCCGGATCCGGCCGAGCAGGCGGTGCGTCGCGAGGAGCTTCGGGCACTGACAACCAGGGGAGAGGAATGACCGCGGTTGTCGTGCAGGACCTGTCACTGCGGTACCCGTCAGAGAACCCCGACACGCGATCGGTCGCCGTCAACGGTGTGAGCTTCACCATCGAGCCGGGCGAGGTGCTCGCGGTGGTGGGCGAGACGGGCTCGGGCAAGAGCACCCTCGCCCGCGCGATCGCTCTCGAGGCCGACCTCTCGGCCGCGGACTCGCCGATCATCAGTGGCGGATCGCTGAGTGTGCTCGGCACGCAGGTGCGTGGCATCTCCGCCCGCAAACGGGACCGGCTGCGGATGCAGGTCGGCTACCTGCGGCAGGAGGCCGGCGACTTCCTCGAGCCTCGCCTGACGGTCGGCGAGAACGTCGCCGAGCCGATCTTCTCACGTGACCGTCGCTTCGATCAGGACGAGGCGGGGTACGCCGTCGCCACCCTCATCGACGCGGTGCGCCTCCCGCTGGGCACGATGAACAAGTACCCTCACGAGCTCAGTAAGGGCCAGCGGCAGCGGGTGGCGATCGCCAAGGCGCTCATCCTTGAGCCGACACTGCTGATCGCCGATGACCCCACGGCGGGAATCGACGTGACGGTGCGCAGCGCCGTGCTCGACATCCTCGTGCACCTGCAGAAGCAACGCGCGTTCTCGGCCCTCATCGTCACGGCCGACCTCGCCGAGGTGCGGCGGGTGAGCACCCAGGTCGCGATCATGCACGGCGGAATCTTCGTGGGGCTCGGGCAGCTCGAAGAGGTGCTCGCCGATCCGCGTCATCCGTACGTCGCAGGCCTGGCCCGATCGCTCGACCACCTGCAGGACGCCGGATGACGCGTCGCACCCCCGGCGAGCATCGGGACCTGGTCGCGCCGTCCGCCGCCCCACTCACGCGCCCCCAGCCCGGCCCGATCGCGATCCTCCCCGAACCGCGTGCGTCCTTCGTCGCCGCGGTGGAGTCAGCGGGCGGTGTCGTGGCGCCGCTCTCCGACGAGACGCGAGGCCTGATCTGGCTCGCGCCGGCTGAAACGCCCGAGCTCGTTGAGCTCCTGCAGTCGCATCCGGGGATCGGCTGGGTGCAGCTGCCCTGGGCCGGCGTCGATGCGTTCGCGTCGACGCTCAAGCACTTCGTCGGTAGCAGCAGCCCGCTGTGGACCAGTGCCAAGGGCTCGTACTCCGAGCCTGTGGCGGAGCACGCCCTGGCGCTGACTCTGGCAGTGCTGCGCGGGCTTCCCGAGAAGGCCCGCGCCACCAGCTGGGCGCCGGTGAAGGTCGGAACATCCCTCTACGGTCGCCACGTGCTGGTGGTGGGCGCCGGTGGCATTGCGGTCGAGGTCATGCGACTGTTCGCCCCGTTCGAGGTCGAGTTCACGATCGTGCGCCGCTCGGCCGATCCGCTGCCGGGTGCGCAGCGCACGGTTCCCGTCGCCGACCTGTTGTCGGTGTTGCCCGATGCCGATGTCGTCATTCTTGCGGCCGCCGCCACCGACGAGACCGCCCAGCTCATCGGTGCGACCGAGCTCGCCGCGATGAAGTCCAACGCGGCACTCATCAACATCGCCCGCGGCGCTCTGGTCGACCAGGAGGCTCTGCTGGCGAGCCTCAACTCGGGCCACCTGGCGGGAGCCGGGATCGATGTCACCTCTCCCGAACCGCTGCCGGACGGGCATCCGCTCTGGCAGGCACCCCGCTGCATCGTCACCGGCCACACCGCCGACACTCCCGAGATGACGGAGCCACTGCTCGCCGAACGGGTGCGCCGCAACGTCGAGGCACTGCTCGGCGACGGTTGCTTCGTGGGCGTGGTCGACCCCGCCGTAGGCTACTGACGACGCGGTGTCGAACTCGGTTTGGGGATCGCGCATCCTTTGGTAAAGTAGGCAAGCTGAAAAGCCAATCCTCGATAGCTCAATTGGCAGAGCAATCGGCTGTTAACCGATAGGTTCTTGGTTCGAGTCCAAGTCGGGGAGCGAAGGCCCGGGTCCTCCACGACCCGGGCCTTTCTTGTTTGCTGGCAGGTCCGCGCATACTCACCTACTCCCGGGGGAGTACGTGAGCGACACCGCCCGGCCGATGCCGCAGGGCGCGCACGGGCCTACGATCGAGGGATGCACCAGCCGCGAGATCCCCGGCGAGGTCAGTGGCGTTCCCGCTGGGACCCCGATCGCTGGCAGCACGGCTGGCAGGGGCGCTGGCCCGACGGACTGGAGATGCCTCGACCGCGCTCCTCGGCTCGCATGCGGCTGCTGTTCCCGGTGTTCGTCTCACTCGCGATTCAGGTGCCGCCCTCGCTGTACTGGATCCTGTTCCAGAGGCAGCATTCGCCGTCGGTGCTGATCGCCGCCGCGCTGTCGGTCATCGGGCCGCTGTTGCTGCTCGCCGCGCGCCGCTTCCCTGGTCCCGTCGTCGCGCTGGTGACCGCCGCGTCCTGCGTCGATCTTGTGCTCTCCATCTCCCAACCGGGTCCGCCGTTCATCGCTCTCGCATTCGCGATCGGCGGTGCCGTGCTGCGCGGCGCTCGGCTGTGGGCCTGGATCTCGGTCGGCACCGGGTGGCTGGTCACCCTGGTGGTCGGCTTCATGGTCGGCCTCGATTGGCGTCCTGCCCAGATTGCCATCACCACCCTCGGCATTCTCATCGTCTTCGGTCTCGCAGAGGGCATGCGCACCCGCCGCGAGCACTACGAGGAGTACCGACGCGAGTACACCCAGCGCAAGCAGTCCGAGGTGCAGGCAGAGCGCGTGCGCATCGCGCGGGAACTCCACGACGTGCTCGCCCATTCGCTCAGCCAGATCAACGTGCAGGCCAGCGTCGGTCTCCATCTGATGGACAAGCAGCCCGAGAAGGCCTCCGAGGCGCTCGCGAGCATCAAGGAGACGAGTAAGACCGCCCTCGACGAAGTGCGTTCGGTACTCGGAGTCCTGCGGGCCGAGGACGGCCGGGACCCGACGGCACCGCTGGTGCCAGAGCCTGACCTCTCGAGGCTGGCCGGGCTGGCGGCATCCGTCACGTCCCAAGGGGTCGAGGTGACGTTGTCCAATTCGCTGGATGCCGCGCCGCAGGCCGTGCAGTTGGCGATCTACCGCATCGTGCAGGAGGCCCTCACCAACGTCGTGCGCCACGCCCGCGCCACGCGGGCGACCGTGGACATCTCGGAGGCCGACGGCAGCTACCTGATCGCCGTGGCCGACAACGGAGTGGGGCTCTCCGACGGGCGTGACATCACGACCGGCCGTGGGCTGCTCGGCATGCGGGAGCGCGCGGAGCTGCTCGGCGGAACGCTCGACGTGGGTCCAGGGCCACGGGGTGGCCTGCTCGTCATGGTCGCCATACCCCAGAAGGAGCACGCATGATCCGCGTCGCAATCGCCGACGACCAGCAGCTGATTCGCGCGGGATTCCGCAGCCTGCTCGAGGCGGAGCCCGATATCGAGATCGTGGGGGAGGCCGGCAGCGGGTCGGAGGCGGTGTCGCTCGCGGTCGCGACGCGTCCCGATGTCATGCTCATGGACATCCGGATGCCCGACGGTGACGGCCTCTGGGCCACCGAGCAGATCGTGAGCAACCCCGACCTCGCGCAGACCCACATCGTGATCGTCACGACCTTCGAGCTCGACGAGTACGTGGGTCGTGCCATCCGGGCGGGTGCCAGCGGATTCCTCGTGAAGGACACCGAACCCGACGAATTCATCCGCGCCGTGCACGTCGTGGCAGCCGGCGACGCATTGCTCAGCCCCACCGTGACTCGACGGTTGCTGGAACGGCTGTCGAGCGAGCTGCGCGAGACGCCCGACGCGAGCCAGTTGTCGGTCATCACCGATCGCGAACGTGAGGTCCTCGCCCTGGTCGGACAGGGGCTCACCAACGAGGAGATCGGCAAGCAGCTGTTCCTGAGCCCGCTCACCGCGAAGACGCACGTCTCGCGCATCATGGCCAAGCTCGCGGCCCGAGACCGGGTGCAGCTCGTGGTCATCGCGTATGAGACCGGACTGGTCAGCCCCGGCCGCACGGAGTAGTCCGCGGCACCGGCGTGCGCCCGGGGGAGTAGTGAAGAACACTTCCTGAGGCAGATTCGCCACACGACGCGTGCGAGCAGTCTTGATGCAGTGGCCCACTACCGGGCCCTCTAGTGAATGGATGCATCGTGTTTACAGCTCTCACCGTCGCAACTCTCGCGTCTCACCTCGGTGGCCCGGGCTTCGGCTTCGGCTTCCTGCTCCTGTTCCTGATCCCGCTGTTCTTCTTCGGGCTCTTCGTGCTGTTCGCCAGCATCGGGCGTCGTCGCTGGATGCGCGCGGGCGGCTTCGGTCCCGGCTACGGGCACTTCGGTCACGGCGGCTGGGGCTCCGGCGCGCGCAGTGCCGAGGCGACTCTCGCCGAGCGCTTCGCGCAGGGCGACATCGACGAGAAGGAGTACCGGGCTCGCCTCGAGGTGCTGCGGGCCAGCAACCCTCCAGTGGCCCGGTAGTCACCAGCCGCTGAACGGATAGAGTCTCCCTCTGGGCCCACGCGCCCGGAGGGAGATTCGTCGTTTGGCCAGAGATCCGGAGACCACTGCGGCGATCCGCGCGAGCCTTGCGGTGGGCCTCGCCGTCGCCGCGTATGGGATCTCATTCGGCGCCCTGTCGGTGGCTGCCGGACTCGACGTCTGGCAGACGTGCGTTCTCAGCCTGCTGATGTTCTCGGGCGGGTCGCAGTTTGCCCTCGTGGGCATCCTCGCCACCGGCGGCGCCGCGGCGGGTGGCGCGGCCATCGCGAGCGCTGCGCTGCTGGGCACGCGCAACGCCCTCTACGCCCTGCGCGTGGCCCCGTTCATCGGCGTGCGGTGGCCGCTACGAGCCCTCGCCGCCCACTGGACGATCGACGAGACCACGGCGGTCTCCACGGCCCAGCCCACCCTGGCGGGCCAGCGTGCGGGCTTCTGGTGGACCGGCGCCATCATCTACGTCGGCTGGAACCTCATGACCCTCCTCGGGGCCCTCATCGGCGACCTGCTGGGTGACGTGAGCCAGTACGGTCTGGATGCCGCGGCCGCCGCCGCATTCCTCGGACTCCTGTGGCCGCGGCTGCGCCAACTCCAGCCCGTCGTTGTGGCGATCGGTGCGGCGGTGGTCGCCGCCGTGCTCACCCCCGCCCTTCCCCCCGGGATCCCCGTGCTCGCCGCCGCGCTCGTGGCAGTGATCGTCGGCCTCACCAACTGGCTGGGCCCGAAGCCGGGCAAGCTTGGGCCGATGTCGGACAGTGCGGCGGTGCCCCGATGACCGTCTGGCAGATCATCATCCTCGCGTCGATCGCCGTGCTGGCGATCAAGCTGGTGGGCTACCTGATCCCGCCCTCGCTGGTCGAGCGCCCCACTCCCGCCCGCATCGCGAACCTCCTCACGGTGGCGCTGCTGGCCGCCCTCATCACGGTGCAGACGCTGGGGGTGGGGCAGGGCATCCAGATCGATGCCAGGGTGCCCGCGCTCATCGTCGCCGCGGGCCTGTTCGCGCTGAGGGTGCCGTTCATCTTGGTGGTGATCGCCGCGGCCGCCGTCGCCGCGCTGATCCGGCTGGTGTTCTAGCGCGGTCGTATCGCTAGCCCTCGGGGTGGTCGACCCCGGGCATCCACGAGTTGCCTTCGGATCCCCAGCCCTTCTTGCGGATCACCTTCGCGACGTCCTTCGCGTGCTTGTGCTCGAGGCGGTCGGCGTACAGCACACCGTCGAGGTGGTCGTTCTCGTGCTGGAAGATCCGGGCCAGCCAACCCTCGGCGGCGATCTCGAACGGCTTCTGCTCGAGGTCGACGGCCCTGAGGATCACGCGGGGCGCGCGCCGCAGCGGGTAGCGCTCGCCCGGGATCGACAGGCATCCCTCCGACTCCTCGTCCTCGTCGGCCTCGCCGATCGCTATGGGGCTCAGCCAGAGTTCCGGGTTGATGGCGACGCCGCTATGGGTGACGTCGTCGTCGTCGGTCCAGTTGTAGACGAAGACGCGCCGGCCCACGCCCACCTGGGGTGCGGCGAGGCCCACGCCCGGTGCCTCGCGCATGGTGTCGATCATGTCCTCGACCAGTTGATGCAGCTCGGGACCGAAGTCGGTGACCGCCGAGGCGACCTCGTGCAGCACAGGATCGCCAGTGATTCGTATCGGGAGTACGGCCATTCACCCAGAATATCGGGGTGCAAACCGGTAGATTCATCGGGTGCCACCCGACTTGCAGGACATCGCTGACAGCCTGACGCTCAGTTCGTCGGCCGCGATCGGCATTCCTCTCGCCCTGACCGCAGCCGTGCTGCTCGCGGTGGGAACCCAGTTCCAGAACCGTGGTGTCGTGCAGGTGGATGCCGCCTCCGAGCGCAGCGCGAAGACCGGCCTCAGCCTCGGCCAGCTCAAGTCGCTCCTCGCGCGCCCCGCGTGGGTGATCGGGAGCCTGCTGCTCGGCGTCGGCATGGTCGTGCAGCTGTCGAGCCTCGCCTACGCTCCGCTGATCGTCGTGCAGCCGCTGGGTGCCGTGGCTCTGGTCATCACCGCGATCCTCAATGCCCGCCTGAGCAAGGTGCCGCTGGATCGTGTGTCGATCCGCGCGATCGTCGTGTGCGTCATCGGGGTGGGAGCGTTCGTGACGATCGCGGCGTTCGTGGCGGAGTCGCATCCGATCACCGAGACCCAACTGGTGACGGTTCTGCTGATCCTCTCGGTGGTGCTCGCGATCTTCATCACGCTGTTCTTCGTGATGCGCAAGCGCACGCCGCGGCCGATCTTCTACGTGATCGCCGCCGGAACCCTCTTCGGATTCGTCGTCACCCTCGCCAAGGTCGTGATCGACCGCGTGCGCACCATTCTCGCGGGCACGTTCAGCTTCGGGCCGGCCGACATCCTCACCGTGCTCTGCCTCGTGGGTCTGGGGGCAGCAGCGCTGCTCGGCATGTACTTCGTGCAGACCGCCCACTCGTCGAACCCGCCCGATCTCGTCGTCGCGGGACTGACGGTCATCGACCCGCTCGTCGCCGTCTCCATCGGCATCATCGTGCTGGGCGAGGCGGCCGGAGCGCCGCTCTGGGCGATCTTCGCCTTCGCCGCTGCCGCCGCCGCCGCGATCTGGGGCGTGCTCTCGCTCGCTCGTCACCACCCGCAGACCCACCCGACCACGACACTGGCCGACACCACTGCCAGCTAGCTCCGCCGCCCGTGCGGTACGGTGGATTCAGCCCCACCGCGCCCCCGCGCGACCTTCGAGAAGGAATCCTTCAGCCTGTGGCCACCACTCCGCGCCGTTCTCCCCACGAGGGCAAGCCGCGTCTTCGCATCCTCATCGCCGCTGACACCTTCTGGCCGGAGATCAACGGTGCCGCCACCTTCATCTCCCGCCTTGCAGCGGGTCTCGTCGAGCGCGGGCACGATGTGCACGTCGCCGCCCCCAGCTACAGCAACACCAAGCTGGGTCCGCGCGAGGAGGAGCACGAGGGCAAGCGCTTCACCGTGCATCGCATCTACTCGTGGCGGTGGTACCCGCACCCCTGGCTGAGATTCGCGCTGCCGTGGCGCATCAAGCAGAACAGCGCCAAGATCCTCGACCGGGTTAGGCCCGACGTCGTGCACTTCCAGTCGCACATCGTGATCGGTCGAGGCATGACCATCGAGGGGCAGAAGCGGGGCATCCGTCTCATCGGCACCAACCACTTCATGCCCGAGAACCTCATGGAGTACACGCTGATCATCCCCAAGTTCCTCGCGAACTGGGCGATCGGTCTGGCGTGGGCGGCGGCCGACCGGTCCTTCGGCCGCGCCGAGGCCGTCACCACCCCGACCCGCAAGGCGGCGGACTACCTCGAGGCCAACACCTCGTTGCGCGGCGTCATCCCGATCTCGTGCGGAATCGACGCCCACAACTACACGCCGAGTTTCGCGCCGCGCACCGAGAACCGCATCGTGTTCCTCGGCCGTCTGGTCGACGAGAAGCAGATCGACAGGCTCATCCGCGCGTTCGCGATTCTGAAGCCCGAGCTGAACGCTCAGCTGGAGATCGTCGGCGGCGGCGAGCTCGAGGGCAAGCTGCGGGCGCTGGCCACGTCGCTCGGAGTCGGCGACCGGGTGAAGGTCACCGGTTACGTCGATGAGTCCTACCTCCGCAACGCGCTCACCCGCGCGACGGTGTTCGCGATGCCGTCGATCGCCGAGCTGCAGAGCATCTCCACCATGGAGGCGATGGCGTCAGGTTTGCCGATCGTGGCCGCCGACGCGATGGCGCTGCCGCACCTCGTGCACGACGGTGAGAACGGCTACCTGTTCGAGCCGGGCAACGTGCAGCAGTTCGCCGAGAAGCTCACGGCGGTGCTCGAGATGACCGACGAGCAGCTGCGGCCGTTCAAGGAGGAGAGCCTGCGCATCGTCGAGTCCCACGACATCCAGCGCACTCTGGACACCTTCGAGAGCCTGTACCGCGGCGAGCCGGTGGCTCCGCCCGGGGATGATGCTCCGGAGTCCGAGAAGGCGCACTAGGGGCGGTTGTTCTAGGCCCGAATCGGGGCTTTGACCGGGTATTTCTCACCTTTCCGGCGCGGTCACGAATGTCGGTGGCCTCTGTTCTGATTGAGTCATGGAAGCCCCCGAGATTCTCCTCGACGCGCGTCATCCCGACGTTCGCATCGACCTGGGGATGGCACGTGCCGAGTTCGCGCAGCGTGCGGCAACGAGGGCTTTCGCCGATCAGCTCGCCGCGATCCACGCGACCCTGATCGAGGCGCGGGAGTTCCCCGAGGTATTCGTGGGCCCACTGGCCGCGACCATGCCCGACGCCGTCGAGTTCGCGGAGCGGGCCGCGGTCGCCGACCTCGCCATGCGGCTGTTCCTGGCCGAGCAGACCGTGCGTGCGCAGGACCACGAAGCCAGCGTGCTGATCGGTCGGGTGCCCCGCGTCTGGTCGGCGCTGCGCGAGGGCGACGTCTCGGTGCCCAACGCGCGCGCGATCGCCGAGATCGTCGACACCCTGCCCGAGCCGGCCTGGCTCCCATTCGAGGGTGCGGTGCTCACCCCCGCGACGACCCTCGCGCCGGCCCGCTTCCGCACCTTCGCCCGCGCCGCCCGCGACCGCGTGCACACCGAGCACCTCGCCGAGCGCCACCGCCGCCGCGTCGAGGAGCGGCGAGTCTGGATCGAGGCCGACATCGACGGCATGTCCTTCCTGCACGCCTATCTGCCGGCCGAGACCGCCGCCCGCGCGATGGCCCACCTCGACCGCGTCGCGACCGCGCTGGCCGCAGCACCCGACGAGACCCGCACAAAGGCGCAGCTGCGCGCGGATGCGGCCGGGGATGCCCTTGCCGGTGTCCTCGGTGCTGCGGGTGGCGGAGCTGCGGGTGCCACTGGCGTCACGGTCATGGTGACCGTGCCTGTGATGACCCTGCTCGGCGTGGGGGAGGAGCCGGGCATCCTCGCCGGTCACGGACCCATCGCCCCCGACGTCGCCCGCCGACTCGCGGCGCACGCGCCCTCGTTCCACCGACTGCTCACCCACCCGGTCACGGGCGCGATCCTCGACCTCGACCGCACCACCTACCGGGTGCCTGCCGACTTGAAGCGCCGGGTGCGCATCCGTGACGGGCAGTGCACCTTCATCGGCTGCGGTCGGCGCGCGGAGGACTGCGACCTCGACCACACCGTCGCCTGGACCGCCGACCACGGCCCGACCGCTGACACCAATCTCGCCGCCCTCTGCCGCAACCATCACCGCCTCAAGCACAACACCCGCTGGCAGATGACACAGGATGCCGCGACCGGCATCACCTGGACCAGCCCGACCGGCGCGACCCGCGGTGCCGACCCGCCGCCGTTCTAGGCAGTATCTTGGAATTCGGCTCGCGCGCCTCGATGCGCGCGGCCGCGGGGCGGTAGCTCAGCTGGTTAGAGCAGCGGACTCATAATCCGTCGGTCACGGGTTCAAGTCCCGTCCGCCCTACTGGGATTATTGTATGACTTCGCCTGATTCTGGACGTTTGGTCTTCGGGTGATGGTTGACGGTGTTCCGGATGATGCTTGACAGTTC
>JAIUPK010000006.1 GCA_020160915.1 Actinomycetota bacterium
ACTGTCAAGCATCATCCGGAACACCGTCAACCATCACCCGAAGACCAAACGTCCAGAATCAGGCGAAGTCATACACATCGTTGGTAGCTGAGGCGGGGCACGATCCCGCGACCTCACGATTATGAGTCGTGCGCTCTAACCAACTGAGCTACTCAGCCACGGCATCCGCAGCTGACTACCAGAACGGATGACCGAGCCCCCTGTGGGAATCGGACCCACTACCTCTTCCTTACCAAGGAAGTGCTCTACCAATGAGCTAAGGGGGCGCACTGCAGGTTCGCCTCATACTGACGCGGCCCCTGAGGCACCGTAAGAGACTACCAGCATCCGGGGGATGCTTTCGGCGCTGTTTCGCACTCGGTGCGAGCGCTCGAGGGTCGAGACTGCAAGCGCTTCCACAAACGTGCAAATGCCGTATCGTGATCGCATGACTCTCGAGAGTGCACAGGACTCCGCGCTGCCCGAATCCGCGCCGCTGCCCGCGTCGACCGGATCCGAGTGGTGGCGCACTGCCGTCATCTACCAGGTGTATCCGCGGTCGTTCGCGGACTCCGACGGCGATGGCATCGGCGACCTGAAGGGCATCGAGAGCCGCCTGCCCGCCCTCGCCGAGCTTGGCATCGACGCAATCTGGCTCTCCCCGTTCTTCCGCTCCCCGCAGAAGGACGCCGGCTACGACGTGTCCGACTACTGCGACGTCGATCCCCTCTTCGGCACCCTCGACGACTTCGACCGGATGCTCGCCACCGCCCACAGCCTCGGCCTCAAGGTCATCGCCGACATGGTGCCCAACCACACCTCGGACCAGCACGTGTGGTTCCAGGAGGCGCTCGCCTCCCCCGAGGGCTCGCCCGAGCGCGACCGGTACATGTTCCGCGACGGCAAGGGCCCGACCGGCGACATCCCGCCGAACAACTGGGAGAGCGTGTTCGGCGGCCCCATGTGGGAGCGCGTCACGCGCCCCGACGGCACGCCCGGACAGTGGTACCTGCACATCTTCGACACCTCGCAGCCCGACCTCAACTGGGAGAACCCGTGGGTGCGGGAGAAGTTCGAAGACATCCTGCGCTTCTGGCTCGACCGGGGCGTCGACGGTTTCCGGGTGGATGTCGCCCACGGCATGATCAAGCAGGCCGGCCTGCCCGACTACACCCCGCCCGAGACTGGCGCGAGCATGGGCGGTCTGGTCGTCGACGACTCGGTTCTCGCCCCCGCGATTCAGGACCCGCCCGCGCCGATCCCCGACCCGCCCTACTGGGGTCAGGAGGGCGTGCACGACATCTGGCGCGGCTGGCACGATGTGCTCGCCGCGTACGAGGGCGACCGTGTGCTGTGCGCCGAGGCGTGGGTCGACCCGCTCGAGAAGGTCGCGCTCTGGGTGCGCCCCGATGAGATGAGCCAGGCGTTCAACTTCGGCTACATGTTCACCGACTGGAAGGCGCCGGCGCTCAAGCGCATCATCACCGAGTCGCTCAAGGCCTTCACCGAGGTGGGAGCGCCGAGCACCTGGGTGCTCTCCAACCACGACGTGGTGCGGCACGCGTCGCGGCTCGCCCTCACGGCAGACAGTCCGCAGGGTGCCGGCATCGGACCGAAGTCCCCCGGCAAGCCGAACGAGGCGGTCGGTTTGCGTCGGGCGCGCGCCGCGACATCCCTCATGCTGGCCCTGCCCGGCAGCAGCTACATCTACCAGGGCGAGGAGCTCGGCCTGCCCGAAGACATGGAGCTGCCCGACTCCGCTCGACAGGACCCGACCTGGTTCCGCACCCACGGTGAGAAGTACGGCCGTGACGGATGCCGCGTGCCGATCCCCTGGGAGGCCGACCGCCCCGCATTCGGCTTCAACCACACCGGTGACAGCTGGTTGCCGCAGCCGGCGGACTGGGGGCGCTTCGCGCGCGACGCACAGGTCGGCGTGCCCGGCTCGACCCTCGAGCTCTACACGCTCGCCCTTCGTCTGCGGCGCGAGCACCTGCTCGCGAGCGGGGCCGTGCAGTGGTTGAAGGGCTATGGGCGCAGCGTGGTCGCGTTCCGTAACGGGGACATCACCGTGATAGCGAACCTCGGCAAGGTGGCCGTCGAGCTGCCGGTCGGACAGGTGCTGCTCGCCAGCGAGACGATCACCGGCGGGGCGCTGCCCACCGACACGACGGTGTGGATTCGCAGCTAGCCGCTAGATCTCGATACATCGCAAGGGCGCGACAGATTTCGATACGCGCTTCGCGCTACTCAATCAGCCCTAATTGACCGCGTTGGCGGTCAGCCAGGCGAAGGGATCCACGGGAACCTTGTCGACGTGGAGCTCGAAGTGCAGGTGGGAACCGTAGGAGGTTCCGGTGTCGCCGACGAGACCGATGAAGTCGCCGACCTTGATGGTCTCACCGACGACCAGCGGGCTGGAGTCCTCCTGCATGTGCGCGTAGACGCTGTCGATGTTCTGCCCGTTGATCACGTGGCTGATCATCACGTTGTTGCCGAGGCCGCCGTAGTCGTTGGCATGCAGGGTCACCACGCCATCGGCGATCGCGTAGATGGGTGTACCGGCACCGGGGGTGAAGTCGACGCCGTTGTGGAACGACCTGCCGGAGATGCTGATGTCGCGGGGGCCGAAGCCGTCGGTAGTCGGCACCGAGTAGGGGAAGGGCCAGCGAATCGCACCCGTGGTAGCGGTGAAAGTGCCAGCGTTGCCGTACTTCAGACGAAGAAGTTGGGCGTAGGAAGTGACCGAGTACCCGTCACGCGTGAGGTCTGGGGCCGCTGCGTCTTCGGCGACGACGAGGCTCTGACCTTTCAGCGCCGTGGTTGCGACCGATGGCGCGAGCACCGAGGCATCGCTCATGAACGCGTTCGCGGGCACCGACACGGCGACGAGGAGGGTGCCGGCGAACAGCAGCGCCCCAAGCGACAGCAGCCGGGAACCTGTGTGGCGCTTCGTGGCCGGTGCCTTGCGAGGTGCCCCGGGAGCCTTCGACGGTGGCGGCGCGGAGTTCTGACGCCGCGCGCTGTGAAGCTCAGGAGCCTGCACTCGCGACTGGGCCGACTCCTGCCGGGCGGGCGTGGCCGAACTGTAGATGGTCTTGGCCTGCGCGGATCGCGCCGCCTCCTCGCGCTCGCGTGCCTCGCGCCGAGTCAGCGGCGCTGGCGACATGGTCGCCGGGCCGTCTAGCTCACGCAAGGACATCACGTACTCCTACACAACAGTCGCGGATGGGGACTGTCGACGGGATTCTTGTTTCAGCGCGCTCGATACGCGCGCTTATAACGGATAGGTAAAGGGTACCCGCTCTGTCTGTGAGACGCCAGCCGAGCGGGTCAGCGGGCGAGCTGCGCGAGAGCGCCCTCGAGGGCTGCTGCGACATCCGGGTGACCGGCGAGGATCAGGTCTCGACTCGGCTGCGCGTCGCCGAGACCCTTGACAGTGGCTCCCGCCTCGCGAGCGATCAGTGCGCCCGCCGCATGGTCCCAGGGGCTGAGGGTTCGCTCGAAGTAGGCATTCGTGCGACCGGATGCGACGAAGCACAGGTCGAGCGAGGCGGTACCGAGGCGGCGGATGTCGCGCACCAGCGGCAGCAGGGCGGCCACGAGTCGTCCCTGCTCCCCCCGCGTGGTGGAGTCGTACGCGAAGCCGGTGGCGACGAGCGCCTGGGAGAGGGGCACGGCATCCGCGACCCGGATGGGCGCCTCGCCGAGGTACGCGCCGCCGCCCGCGGTCGCCGTGTAGACCTCGCCCGACGCCGGATTGACGACGCAGCCGGCGAGCGCCGTCCAGGTCTGCGGATCGGGCTCGCCCTCCACCACGGCGATCGAGACGGCGTAGTGCGGTATTCCGTAGAGAAAGTTCACGGTGCCGTCGATCGGGTCGACGATCCAGGTCAGCCCGGTGCTGCCACGCTCGGCACCGCTCTCCTCGCCGAAGAACCCGTCGCCGGGCCGCTCGTCGGCGAGCAGTCCGCGGATCAGCGCTTCGGTCTCCCGGTCGGCTTCGGTGACCACGTCGACAGGCGACGACTTGGATGCCGCAACCTCAACCCCTTCGCTGCGCCGCAGCCGCGCCAGCTCACCGGCCCTCAGCGCGATCGTTCGGGCGGTGGTGAGCAGCGACTCGTGGGGCACGGCTCAAGCGTAGTCAGTGGCTGACGACCGGCTCCGCGTCGGCGTTGCTCGCGTGCAGGTGGGCGTTGGCGAGCGACAGGCCGTGTCCGCGGCGGCGGAAGAGCAGTGCCGCGAGCACAGCACCGAACGCGAAGAACCCGGCACCCCACCAGTAGGCGGTCACGTAGCTCGCAAGTGCGGCATTCACGGCGACCTGCTGGGTGACGGGTGCGTTGGCGGCGAGGTAGTCCGCCGCGGCGGTGGCGGCGAGCGTGTTCAGCAGCGCCGTGCCGATCGACCCGCCCACCTGCTGGCTGGTGTTGACCATCGCCGAGGCCACGCCCGCGAACTGGCGGTCGACGCCGAGAGTCGCGGTCTGCATCGAGGCCGGCATGATCGTGCCCATTGCCGCACCCATGATCATGAGCGGGGCGAGAACGTTCGCCGCGTAGGTGCTGTTCTCGTCGAGGAAGGTGAACCCGATCATGGCCGCCACGCCGAGCAGCATGCCTGCGGGAACCATGATCTTGGGGCCGAGGCGCGGCACGAGGAAGTTGGTGCCGAGCTGGGCGGCCACCACGAGCATCCCGATCATGGGAAGGAAGGCGAGACCGGTCTGGATCGGCGAGTAACCGAGGGTGGCCTGCAGGTAGTAGGTCACGAACAGGAAGATGCCGAACATGCCGGCACCGGCGATGAGAACCGAGCTGTAGGCGGCTCCGCGGTTGCGGTCGAGCACGATCGACAGGGGCAGCAGCGGATGCGTGGCGCGACGCTGCCAGAGCACGAACGCCACCAGCAGCACGGCACTGCCCGCCAGCATGCCCCAGGTGAGCGGCGCATCCCAGCCGTCGGTCTCGGCGTTGGAGAACCCGTAGACGAGCGCGAAGAGCGCGCCGGAGACCAGCACCGTGCCCGGGAGGTCGAGCTTCGGACGCGGCCCGGTGCGCGTGACGTGGGGCACGAAGAGCGCAGCACCGACGACGGCGACCGCGGCGATGAAGACGTTGATGTAGAGGTTCCAGCGCCAGTCGAGAGTCTCGGTGAGGTAGCCACCGAGCAGAAGGCCGACGGCTCCGCCCGCACCCGCGATCGCACCGAAGACACCGAAGGCCCGAGCGCGCTCCTTCGGGATGATGAACGTCGTCGTGAGCACCGCAAGGGCGGTGGGCGCGAGGAGTGCACCGAACGCACCCTGCAACGCCCGCGCCGCCACCAGCAGCTCGAACGAGCCAGCTGCGCCACCGAGGGCGGAGGCGATCGCGAAGCCGATGAGGCCGATGATGAAGGTGCGCTTGCGCCCGATCAGGTCGGAGAGGCGCCCGCCGAGCAGCAGCAGGCTGCCGAAGGCGAGGGAGTAGGCGGTGATGATCCACTGGCGCTCACCGTCGGAGAATCCGAGGTCGGCCTGGGCCGACGGCAGCGCGATGTTCACGACGGTGCCGTCGAGCACGACCATCAGCTGGGCCAGGCCAACGACGACGAGAGTCAGCCAGCGGCGACGGCTGACGGGGGATGCGGGGAGAGACGCTTCAGACATGACGGCAACTATATACGGTACTGTGGAGTTCCGGATATCAGTTGTTCAGTAATTTACTTGTTGGTAATCTGGAGAGCGACGAAAGGGGTGGTGGTGCAATGACGCAGACCGACCTCGACGTCGCCCCCAAGCTCGGCCGCAGGCGCGACCCCAGCCTCGACGGCACGATTCTGGATGCCACGCTCGACGTCCTGGCCGAGACCGGCTACGACGGCATGACCATCGACATGGTCGCCGCGCGCGCGAAGGCCGGCAAGGCGACCGTCTACCGCCGGTGGACGTCGAAGCCCGAGCTCGTGCTCGACGCCGTCGCCTGCATGAAGTACAAAGACGTCGATCTCTCCTCCCTGCCCGACACCGGAACGCTACGCGGCGACCTCGTGGCGATGATCAAGCCGCCGAGCATCCGTGACAGCGAGCGCAAGCTCAAGGTCATGGCGGGCATCGTGTCGATGCTCACCCGCAGCCCCGAACTGGCGGATGCCGCCTACGACGCCCTCGTCGCTCCGCGCGCGGCAGCGAACCGGGTCTTCTTTCAGCGCGCGATCGACCGCGGCGAGATCCCCGCGGATGCCGACATCGAGCGGCTGTGCATGATCGGCCCGGCCATGGCGTCGTACCGCACGCTCATGCTGCGCAAGGCGGTGGACCGGGAGTTCCTGATCTCAGTCATCGACGGCGTCATCCTGCCCGCCGCGGGCGTGACCGCAACCGCATGAAGTACACCAAACTCGGCGCACTGACGGTCTCGCGCCTCGGCCTGGGCTGCATGGGGATGTCGCACCTCTACACCGGGCACAGCCGGGACGAGGCATCCTCGATCCGCACGATCCATCGCGCGCTCGACCTCGGCGTGACCCACATCGACACCGCGGAGCTGTACGGACCGTTCACCAACGAGGAGCTCGTCGGTCGGGCGCTGGTCGGCCGCCGCGACTCCGTCGTGCTGGCCACCAAGTTCGGGCTGATGTCGCACGTCGGCAACGCCGGCCCGGTGGATAGCTCTGCCGCGAGCATCCGTGTTGCCGTCGAGGGCTCTCTCACGCGCCTGCAGACCGACCACATCGACCTCTACTACCAGCACCGCGTCGACCCGGCGACGCCCATCGAGGATGTTGTCGGCACGCTGAGCGAGCTCATCGCCGAGGGCAAGATTCGCCACATCGGACTCTCGGAGGCCGGGCGGGAGACGATCCGTCGTGCGCACGCCGTGCATCCGATCGCTGCTCTGCAGTCGGAGTACTCGCTCTGGAGCCGCGACGCCGACGACGGCACACTCGACCTGCTGCGCGAGCTCGGCATCGGCTTCGTGCCGTACTCGCCGCTGAACCGCGGCCTGCTCACGGGCAGGCTGCGCACTCGCGACCAACTCGAGGAGACCGACTGGCGACTGACGAACCCGCGGTTCCTGCCGGGCGCCATCGAGTCGAACGTCGCCATCGTGGAGGAGATCGCCGAGATCGGCGGCGAGGTTGGTGCGACACCGGCGCAGGTCTCGCTCGCCTGGCTGCTCGCGCAGGGCGACGACTGGTCGCCGATCCCCGGAACGATCCGCGTCGATCACCTCGAGGAGGATCTCGGCGCGCTCGATGTGACGCTCAGCGCCGAGCAGGTGCAGCGCCTCACCGACATCACCCCCGCCGTCGGCGGGCACCACACCGAGGCGCAGGCGCGGCTGTTCGACCGCTGAGCCGCCCGCGGCGGAGCAGAATGGGTGCATGAGCTCTCGTGTGCGTATCGGTGTCATCGGGCTGGGCGAAGCGGGGTCGCTGATCGCGGCCGGGCTGCAGGCGGCGGGTGCCGACGTCGTCGGGTTCGACCCCGTCGTGCCCGAAACACCACCAGTACCCCTCGCACCGGATGTCGCCGCAGTCGTCACCGGCGCCGACATCGTCATCTCGATCAACTCGTCGACCGCCGCCAAGAAGGTGGCTGAGCAGGTCGCCCCCCTGCTCGGAGCCGGCACCGTCTACGCCGACCTCAACACCGGCACGCCAGCACTGAAGAAGGCACTCGCCGGGCTCTTCGGCGACGGAGTGTTCGCCGATGTGGCGATCATGAAGCCGGTCCCCGGGCTGGCCGAGAAGGTGCCCATGGGGGTGGCGGGACCGGGAGCGCGACGTTTCGTGGATCTTCTCGAGCCGTTGGGGCTCAACCTGGAGTACGTCTCGGACGTGCCCGGAGAGGCGGCGGCCCGCAAGCTGCTGCGGAGCATCCTGGCCAAGGGCATGGCGGCCGTGCTCATCGACACCCTGTGGGCGGCCGAGAGCATGGGCCTGCAGCAGTGGGCCTACGAGGAGATCCTGCGCGAGTTCGACTCGAGCTCACCCGAGACGGCCAAGCGCTACCTCACCGGCACCGCCCAGCACGTCAAGCGCCGCCAGATCGAGATGATGGATGTCACCGAGATGCTGAACGAGGTCGGCTACCAGTCGACCATGGTCGACGGCGTCGCGCTCACCTACTCGCGCATTCTGCACAGCAAGAAGATCCCGTACAGCAAGTAGCCCAGCGGGTCGAGCTTGTCGAGGCCTCCCGCACCGACACGTCGGTGAGATCTCGACGAGCTCGATCCTCCTTCGGCTAGTACTCCAGCTGCGACTGCAGCTCGTCGAGCACCACGTAGCAGGGCAGCACCTGCGCGACGCTCGAGTTGGGCTCGCGGCCTTCGACGATCGCGGCCACGAACTCGCGGTCCTGCAGCTCGATGCCGTTGAGCGAGACATCCACGTGTGACACGTCGATCGGCTCCTCCTTGCCCGTGACGAGGTCGTCGTAGCGGGCGATGTAGGTGCCGGTGTCGCCGATGTAGCGGAAGAACGTGCCGAGCGGCCCGTCGTTGTTGAACGACAGGCTGAGCGTGCAGATCTTGCCGGTCTCGCTCTTCAACTGGATCGACATGTCCATGGCGATGCCGAGCTCCGGATGCTTCGGCCCCTGAATCGCGTTGGCCCTCACGATCCGCTCCCCCGTCTGGTACTGGAACAGGTCGACGGTGTGGGCGGCGTGGTGCCACAGCAGGTGGTCGGTCCACGAGCGCGGCTGGCCGAGAGCGTTCATGTTGGTGCGACGGAAGAAGTAGGTCTGCACGTCCATCTGCTGGATGGCGAACTCGCCAGCGACGATCTTCTTGTGCAGGTACTGGTGCGACGGGTTGAACCGGCGGGTGTGGCCGGCCATCGCGATGCGGCCCGTCTCGGCCTGCACGTCGACGATCTCCTGCACGCCCGCGAGCGAATCGGCCATGGGAATCTCGACCATCACATGCTTGCCGGCCCGCAACGCCTCGATAGTCTGCGCGTGGTGCATTTGCGTCGGCGTCGCCAGCAGCACTCCGTCGAGGTCGGCCTGGGCGAGCAGTGCCGTGTAGTCGGTGAAGGCGTGCGCGGCACCGTACTTCGCAGCGACCTCCTGCGCGACATCCATCTTCGAATGCGCAACCGAGTGGATGACCGCATCAGGGATCTGGGCGAGGGCATCGAGGTGCTTCTGGCCGAAGGCGCCGAGGCCCACGACCGCGAGGTTGACCGTCACGCTCAGATCTCCTTCGGGGTCAGGATCAGGTGGCCGACCGAGGTGTTCGAGGCCGGCACGTGGTTGAAACGGTAGACCTCATCGACCTGGTCACCGAGCGCGCCGCGCATGATGAGCCACATGATGAGCTCGACGCCCTCGGAGCCGGCCTCGATCATGTACTCGAGGTGCGGCTTGTACTGCAGTACCTCGGGCTGGTTGATGAGGTCGTCCATGAACTGGATGTCCCACGGCAGGTTGATGAGGCCGGCCCGGGCCCCCTGGATCTGGTGGCTCATGCCGCCGGTGCCCCAGATCTGCACGTCGAGATCCTCATCGAACTGTTGCACGGCGCGGCGGATCGCCTTGCCCAACGACAGGCAGCGCTCACCCGACGGCTGCGGGTACATGACCACGTTGACCGGCAGGGGAATCACCTTGGTGGGCCACTGGTCGGGGGTGCCGAACATGAGCGACATCGGCACGGTCAGGCCGTGGTCGACCTCGAGCACGTTGAGCACGGTCATGTCGAAGTCATCCAGAATCAGGGATGCCGCGAGGTGCGTCGCGAGCTCGGGCGCGCCCTCGACCACGGGCACGGGCCGCGGTCCGTAGCCCTCATCGCAGATCGCGAACGAGTCGGCGATGCCCATCGCGAAGGTCGGCATGATCTCCATGCCGAAGTACGACGCGTGGTCGTTGTAGACGATGATCGCGACATCCGGAGTGTGGTCTGCCATCCACTTCTTCGAGAACTCGTAGCCCTCGAACATCGGCTTCCAGTACGGCTCCTCCGTGCGACCCATGTCGACTGCCGCGCCGACCGCGGGAACGTGGCTGGTGGTGACACCAGCGGTGATGCGTGCCATCAGGCTTCTCCTCGCTCTTTCTTGCTGCGCCAGCCCTCGACGTTGCGGCCTCCTGCCAGCATCATCGCCTGGTACTGCTCGACGTTCATGTCGGTCATCGTGCTGACGGCCTGCACGTAGGACAGCCCCTCCGACGCGAAGATCTTCGACAGGAAGTAGACGTTGCCCCCGTGGTCGAGCATGGCCTGGAAGTCGCGGTCGATGACCGCCTGCTTCTGCTCCTCGGTCATGTCCCACTCGTCGAGGTAGGCGCGATTGTCGGCGAGGAAGCGCTCGCGGTTCTCCGCCTTGCGCAGACTCATACAGAACTGGTTGAGGGCGAATCCCTCACGGGCCTTCTCCATAGTGAAGATCGTCGTGCCGGGGATGTCGTCGAACTGGTGGAAATCCGGTTTCGTCATGGTCAGCTCCAGTAGAGGGTGGTGGGGTTGGTGACCAGGAGCTTCTCCTGGAGGGCGACCGTCGTCGCGATCGACGGCACGTAGTCGACGAGGATGCCGTCATCCGGCATCTCCTTCTTCATGTTGGGATGCGGCCAGTCGGTGCCCCAGAGCACCCGGTCGCTGAACTCCTCCACGATCGCCCTCGCGAAAGGGACCACGTCGGAGTAGAGGGGCGAGCCCGACACGGTGAGGCGGTCGGGGCAGCTCACCTTGGTCCAGACATCCGCCGTGCGGGCGAAGTCGAGGTGGGCGGCGAACTCGGGCCCGTCGACGGGCTTGGTCACGTCGGGGCGCCCCATGTGGTCGACGACGATGGGCACCCCGAGGCTGGCGAAGAAGTCCCGCTTCTCGGCGAGGTCAGCGGGCTCGAAGTAGAGCACGACGTGCCAGCCGAGCGGTCGGATCTTGTCGACGATCGCGCGGTAGTAGTCATCGGGCTTGGGATCGACCAGGCGCTTCACGTAGTTGAAGCGCACGCCGCGCACGCCCAGGTCGTGCATGCGGGCGAGCTCGCGCGCCTCCACGTCGGGCTTGACCGTGACCACGCCGCGGGCGCGGTCGTCGGAGTGCTCGAGCACGTCGAGCAGCGCCGAGTTGTCGGCGCCGTGGCAGGTAGCCTGCACGACGACGTTCTTGTCGAAGCCGAGGAAGTCGCGCAGCGCGAACAGCTGCTCCCGGCTCGCGTCGCACGGGGTGTACTTGCGCTCCGGCGCGAACGGGAACGTGTCGCCGGGGCCGAAGACGTGGCAGTGGGCGTCGACCGAGCCCGGCGGCACGACGAACGTGGGCTTGGTGGGGGTCGGATCCCAGTCGAGCCAGTCCGCGTCCTTGACGAAGGCGGGTGCGGCGGCACTCATCGCCCACGCTCCGTGAGGATCGCATCGAGCCGCGGGAACACCGCGCGCGCGTTGCTCTCGAAGATGCTCGACTTCTCGGCGTCGCTGATCTGCGCCGCGTCGATGTAGCGCCTCGTGTCGTCGAAGTACTGACCGGTCGTCGGGTCGATGCCGCGCACCGCGCCGATCATCTCCGAGCCGAACAGGATGTTCTTGTTGTCGATCACCTTCACGAGCAGGTCGATGCCCGGCTGGTGATAGACGCAGGTGTCGAAGAACACGTTGTTCATGAGGTGGGTCGAGAGGTCGGGCTGCTTCAGCATGTCCGCCAGACCGCGGTAGCGACCCCAGTGGTACGGCACCGCGCCGCCGCCGTGCGGGATGATCAGCCGCAGCGTGGGGAAGTCGGCGAACAGGTCACCCTGGATGAGCTGCATGAACGCGGTCGTGTCGGCGTTCATGTAGTGCGCGCCGGTGGCGTGGAAGTTGGGGTTGCAGCTCGCCGACACGTGCACCATCGCGGGCACGTCGAGTTCGACCATCTTCTCGTAGAGCGGGTACCAGAACGTGTCCGTCAGCGGCACGGTCTGCCAGAGCCCACCGCTGGGGTCGGGGTTGAGGTTCACGCCGATGAAGCCCAGCTCGTTCACGACCCGCTCGAGTTCGGCGATCGTCTCCGTCAGGTCCGCTCCGGGCGACTGCGGCAGCTGCCCGACGCCCACGAACGTGTCGGGGAACAGGTCGACGACGCGCTTGATGAGGTTGTTGCAGGCCACGGTCCACTCGAGGCTGATGCGCTGGTCGCCCTCGTGGTGTCCCATCGCCGACGCGCGGGGGGAGAAGATCGTGAGGTCGCTGCCGCGCTCGGTGATGAGCTTCAGCTGGTTCTCCTCGATCGACGCTCGGATCGTGTCATCCGAGATCTCGGGGTAGGGCGGGCTCGGCTGTCCCGCGGCAAAGGCGGCCAGCTGGTCGATGCGCCACTGGTTGTGGGCCTCGGGCGCCGTCGTGTAGTGACCGTGGATGTCGATGATCATGCTTCAGGCTCCCGTGGGGTTGACGTAGACGGCGCCCGACATGAGCATGCGGGCGGTGCGCAGCAGCGCGGACCTGGTGACCACGAGCTCGCCCGACGAGCGGTCGACCTCCATCTGCACCGTGAAGAAGCCGGTCGGATGCTCGACCTCGACCTCGAGGGAGGGCGCCGCGCTCGTGACGCCGGCGATGCGCGCCGCAACGCTGCCCTCGATCATGCAGGCGGTCGCGACGGACACGGCGCCCAGCACACCGATGGACTCGTGCACGCGGTGCGGGATGAACGTGCGAGTGGCCACGAGACCGCCGTCGCGCGCCGGGGCGAGCAGGCTCATCTTCGGCACGGTCTTGTTGGTGACATCGCCGAGGTTCATGAGCGGGCCGACCGCCAAGCGGATGGCTTCGACCCGGGCCCTGAGCTCCTCGTTGGCTTCGAGCTCGGCCGGGGACTCGTAGCCCGTGATACCGAAGTCAGCCGCGGCGAGGCAGACCACGGGCATCCCGTTGTCGATGCAGGTGACGTCGACGCCGAGCACCGTGTCGGTCGCGTTGCCAGTGGGCAGCAGGGCGCCGCAGCTGGAGCCGGCGACATCCTCGAAGTTGATCATGATGGGAGCGTGCGTGCCGGGCACGCCGTCGATGCGCGCGGTGCCGGCGTAGTTCACGATTCCGCCGGGCGTCTCGACGAACGCGGTGGCCTTCGAGTCGGTGTTGACCATGAAGATCGCGACGGGCGTGAGGTCACCGCTGGGGGCGACCAGCCCGCGCTCGATCGCGAAGGGGCCGACCCCGGCGAGGATGTTGCCGCAGTTCTGCTGGTCGCTGACCTCGGCGCGGTCGGGCCACACCTGCAGGAACAGGTAGTCGACGTCGATGCCGGGTCGCTCTGAGCGGCTGACCACGGCCACCTTCGAGGTGAGCGGATGCCCGCCGCCGAGTCCATCGATCTCGCGCACGTCGGGCGAGCCCATCGCCGCGAGCAGAAACTGGTCACGCGCTGCCCGGTCGTGCGGCAGGTCGTCGGCCAGGAAGTACAGCCCCTTCGACGTGCCGCCACGCATGAGGGCGCCCGGCACGGACCGCTGCGAGTTGGTCTGGGTCATCCGGCGTTGTCCTCGGGCCTGTAGTCAACGTAGACGAGGCCGGCGGCGGCGAGCTTGTCGCGCATGCCGTAGATGTCGAGGCCGAGCTCCCCCGCGCGCAGCCGCTCGCGCTTGGCGGTCTCATTGGCCTCGCGCTCGCGCCCCTTCGCGAGCACGGCCTCCGCGTCCTCGCGGCGCACCACGACGACGCCGTCGATGTCGGCCACGATCACGTCGCCCGGGTTCACGAGCTGCTCGGCGATCACGATCGGCGTCTGCACGTTGCCGGGCGTGAACTTGACGGTTCCCTGCGCGCCGATGTTCTTCGACCAGACGGGGAAGCCCATCTCGGTGAGGGTCGCCACGTCGCGCACTCCGGCGTCGATGACCAGGCCCCGCACGCCGTGGGCCAGCAGGGAGTCGGCGAGCAGGTCGCCGAGGTAGCCGTCCTCGCAGGGACTCGTGGGCGTGACCACGAGAATGTCGCCCGGTTGGGCCTGCTCGACGGCGACGTGGATCGACCAGTTGTCACCGGGTGCGACCTCAGCGGTCAGAGCCGTGCCCGCGATCTTCGCGGGGAAGATCGGGCGTAGCCGCACGTTCAGCAAGCCGATGCGCCCCTGCGCCTCGTGCACTGTCGCGACCCCCAGCTCGGCGAGACCGTCAACGATCTCGAGCGGGGTGCGGGGGGTGCCTCGGACGACGCGCGCCATGGTTCTCCTTCGAAGTGGGCAGCAGGGTTCCCACCCAGACAACGGCATGAGGCGCTGCGAGGCTAGGGCATATTCCGCTCAGCGGAAGGTTGGTTCAGCGAAGCCGGGATGCCTCGCCCAGCCCCGACTGCGCGAGCTTCTTGCTCAGCGCCGCCGCCGTCACCTGCAGCACCGGCACCATCCGCGAGATCTCGGCGTTGTCGCTGGACGAGACGACCCCGAGGGCCGCGATGACGGTGCCGCCCTTACCGCGCAGCGGTACCGCCACCGACGTCGCGCCCGGCGCGAGCTCCTCCCGCGTGACCGCGAAGCCCTGGGAGCGGATCGTGAGCAACTGGGCTTTCAGCGTCGGTGCATCGGTGATCGTGCTGTCGGTGTAGCGGTCGAGGGAGCCGAGTACGGCATCCTGAAGCTCCTGACCGCCGAAGGCGAGCAGCACCTTGCCGACCCCGGTCGCATGCAGGGGCAGGCGCGAGCCGGGCTTCGAGAGCACTTCGATGCTGCGCGAGCCCGCGATGCGGTCGACGACGAGGATGCGCAGACCGTCGAGCACCGCGATCTGCACGGCGTCATTGGCGAGCTGGTAGACGTCCTCCATGTAGGGCAGCGCCACCTCGCGCAGCTCCACGTGCACCGATGCGAGCGTGCCGAGGCGCCAGATCTTGCTACCGATCTCGTAGTCGCCGTCGGCTCCCCGCGCGAGCGCGCCGTGCCGCTCGAGCTCGTGCACCAGGCGGTGCACGGTGGTCAGCGGCAGGCCGGTGCGGCGGGAGATGGCTGCAAGCGACTGCCGGCGGTGAGTCTGGTCGAACGAGTCGAGCACCGCGAGCGCGCGGCCGGTGACGCTCGGTCCGGCCGCATGCTGGGCCGCTGCGCCCTTCTCGCTCATGCCCGGAGTGTACCCGCCACTCACTGCAGGCGACCCAGTTCGGTGACGATCGTCGCGGCGGCGCGATTGAGGGTGCCGACCAGACGGTTCACGTCGAGGCGAGCGAGATGCACGATCACCCCGACCGCGGCAACGCACTGGCCATCGACGAGGATCGGCACGGCGATCGACCCGCTGCCGACGGTCATCTCCTGGCGGGTGATCGAGTAGCCGCGCTCGCGCACCTCGGCGAGATCGCGGCGCAGGCGGTCGGGCCGGTCGATCGAGTCGCGGGTCGGCCTGGCGAGCGGCTCGGAGAGGTAGAGCTCGATGTACTCGGTCGGCTGGTAGGCGAGCAGCACCTTGCCCACACCGGTCGTGTGCAGGGGCAGGTGGCCTCCGGCCCTACTCACCGTCGGGATGCTGCGCTCGCCCATGAGCCGCTCGACGTACAGCGCCTGGCCGTTGTCGAGGACGGCCAGGGTGATGTTCTCCCCGGTCTCCTCGTACAGTCGCGCCAACGCGGGCAGAGCGCTCTCGCGCAACCGGTCGCTGAGCGGCCCGTGCTGGGCGATCGTCCAGAGCGTGGTGCCGACGCGGTACTTGCGGTCGTCGCCGCGATCGAGGAACCCGCCGACGACGAGGGATGCCACTATCCGATGGCAGGTCGAGAGCGCGAGCCCGGTGCGCGCGCTGATCTCGGTGAGGGTCAGCGCATTGGCCTCGGGGCCGAAGCATCCGAGAACTTGCATCGCGCGATCAAGAACTTCCATCTCATGGAAGTTTCGCATTGCCACGGTTCGAGCGATAGCCCTGAATGGTGCCATGACCAACACCATTCGCACCCAGGTCGGCATTCTCGGGGCCGGCCCCGCCGGACTACTGCTCGCCCACCTGCTCGGCAAGGCCGGCATCGACTCGGTCGTCATCGACGCGCGCAGCCGCGAAGACATCGAGGGCACGGTGAAGGCGGGCATCGTCGAGTCTCCGGCCGCCGAAGTGCTCGCCGAGTCGGGTGTCTCCGACCGCATCTACCGCGAGGGCATGAAGCACGACGGCGTCGAGTTCCACTTCGATGGCCAAGCGCATCGCTTCGACTTCCAGGAGCTCGTCGGCAAGTCGGTGTACCTCTACCCGCAGCACGAGGTGCTCAAAGACCTCATCGCCGCGCGCATCCGCGACGGCGTCACTCCGCTGTTCGAGCACACGGCGACCTCCGTCGAAGACGCCGAGAGCGACAAGCCCCGCATCGTCGGCACGACCGCTGCGGGCGAACCCTTCGAGATCGTCGCGGATGTCGTGGTCGGCGCCGACGGATCGGGCTCGATCGCGCGCATCCCCGTCGTCGGATCGCAGCAGGGCGGCTACTACCGCGAGTACCCGTTCGCCTGGTACGGCGTGCTGGTCGAGGCGCCGCCGAGTGCGCCCGAGCTGATCTACTCGCGCTCGGATGAGGGCTTCGTGCTCATCTCGACGCGCGACCAGCACATCCAGCGGATGTACTTCCAGTGCGACCCGCTGACCGACCCGACGACCGTGAGCGACGCGGAAATCTGGGACAAGCTGCAGGCCGGCGTCGAGGGCACCACCCTCAAGCAGGGACCGATCTTCCGCAAGGACGTGCTGCGCTTCCGCAGCTTCGTCGCACACGAACTGCGCAAGGGCCGGGTCTTCCTCATGGGCGACGCCGCGCACACCGTGCCACCCACCGGCGCGAAGGGCATGAACCTTGCCTTCAGCGACGTGCTCTGGCTCAACCAGGCCCTGCGCTCGTTCTTCGCGACCGGCTCCGAGGAGCTCATGGTCGCCTACCCGGAGAATGCCCTCAAGCGCATCTGGAAGGCCCAGCACTTCTCCTACTGGATGACCACCATGCTTCACATCACCCCGGATGCCACGGACTTCGACAAACTCCGCGGGCTCGGCGAACTGGCGCTCCTCACCGAGTCACTGCATGCCCAGCGCTACCTCGCCGAGAGCTACACGGGTTGGGACTATGGAGTCGACGACTGGCGGTAGGCGCGTTCGACCGTCACCTTCTTGTCCCGGCACCATGTGATCCAGATGTCAAGTCGGGATCATCTCGATGGACATCGGGATAGGCCCGGCGGTGTGGAGTTCATCTGGGAACTCCGTCGGCCTCGAAGTGAATGTGGCAAGGTGAGCGGACAGAGCTCTTTCTCACACGACCTCGAGTACGGCTATGCCCCTGCTCTCGCGGGCGAAGATCTCCACGAAGAGAATCGGACCGTCTGCGTGTGTCATCCGGCCCTCTGGAACCATCACAACATCGAGCTCGCCGATCCCGCGCCCCGCGACCGCGCATGTCGAGTCCAGCGCGACTAAGAACGCGACAAGGCGGTCGGGGGACGGCTGCGGGAAGATATCGAGGGTAGGGGTCAGCAGCACGCGTGCGACGGCCGCCCCTCGCCGGGTCATGATGTTCAGGTCTCGCGCCGCACGGTGCGACGGCAAGGACGATGCCCGGGCCTCGCCGTCGAACTCGACTCTCTCGAAAGGATCGAGTGTGGCGGAGCTTCCGTCGATCACCAGTTCGAGACGTCCAGGACCGAGGAAGACGAGGTGTCGGTGCACCTCCGGGAGGGTGCTGAAGTCCTGCCTGCCGGAAAGGTCCGCGACACTGACCCGGTAGGTCCATCCGGACCCTTCGTCATCATCGAGCAGCACCATCGTCGTCCCCCGGCCGTTCACCCACGGGCGCGCCACGGCATCGACAAATCGGATGATCTCAGTCACGGTGCCCGCGCTGCTCGCTTGGTATGAGTGAATTCATCGCGACAGGCGGGCCGGGGCCGTCGGCAGGCGCGACGGGAATCACCCCAGTGACTGCGGCGATACCCGCAAGACGCTCTGGCGAGAGGATGCGATCGATCTGCTCCCGAGACAGAGTCCCCTGCGCGAGCACGAGTTCGGTGATGGACGACTGCGACGTCAAAGCGGCGTGCGCAAGGATCGCGGCCTCGGTGTACCCGATGTACGGTGTTAGGGCGGTGATGACGCCGACGCTCGAGCCGACCTGCTGGGACAGCCTTGCTTCGTTCGCCCGTATGCCGTCGATGCAGTTCAGACGCAGAGTGCGGAAGCCGTTCGTCATCCAGTCGATAGACTGCAGCAGCGAGTGGGCGATGACCGGCTCGAATGCGTTGAGCTGCAGCTGTCCGGCCTCGGCCGCGACCGTCACCGTGGCGTCCGCTCCGATGACGCTGAATGCCACCTGATTCACGACTTCCGGGATGACCGGGTTGATCTTGCCAGGCATGATCGACGATCCCGCCTGGCGCGCCGGCAGCGTAATCTCACCAAGGCCTGCCTGGGGCCCGGACGACAGCAACCGAAGGTCGTTGCAGATCTTGCTCAGCTTGACGGCCGCGCGTTTGAGCGTGCCAGAGAGCGACATGAACACGCCCGTGTCCGAGGTCGCCTCGATCAGGTCGGGCGCCGTCACCACGCCAAGTCCGGTGGACTCAGCGAGCTGGCGGCGCACTGCCTCGGCGTAGCCATGATCGGCGGTGATGCCGGTGCCGATGGCCGTTGCACCGAGGTTGATTTCGCACAACCACGGAATCACTTCCGAGAGACGGTCCTGATCTTCACCCAAGGTCGTCGCAAAGCCACGGAACTCCTGGCCCAACGTCATCGGCACGGCGTCCTGTAATTGCGTGCGGCCAACCTTGAGCACGCCGGAGAACTCGTCCGCCTTGCTCGCGAACGAGTTCCGCAGCAGGGCGTGCTCGACCAGCAATCGTCGAAGCGCGAACACCATAGCCAGCTTGATCGCCGTGGGGTACACGTCATTGGTGGACTGGCTTCGATTGACATGGTCGATGGGGCTGACCCGGGAGTACTCGCCGCGCCGGAATCCCAGGAGCTCCAGCGCACGGTTGGCGATGACCTCGTTGGCGTTCATATTGGTGCTCGTGCCGGCTCCGCCTTGAATTACTCCCACGACAAACTGGTCGTGCCACCGACCGTCGATGATCTCCTCGCACGCTCCGTCGATCGCACCCGCGACATCGGGTTGAAGTTGCCCTAGTTCGAGATTGGCTCGCGCCGCGGCCCGCTTCACGTGCGCGAGCGCCACCACGAGGTCCGGGTAGTCCGAAATTGCGCGCCGCGTGATGGGGAAGTTCTCCACGGCCCGCGCAGTATGGATTCCCCAGTAGGCGGACTCCGGCACCTCGACGACCCCCAGGGAGTCGGACTCCTTCCTGGACTCGACTGGTGTCACGTCGCAGCCCTAGGCGCCGGCGGGCGGCTGGCGTAGGAATGGGCCCCCGTGCCGGAGTATCTCCCGCCCTCCACGATCAAGTACTCAGGACGTATCGGCGTCCCGGCGAACCAGGACTCCAGAATCTCTCTCGTTCCCGCCGCATACCGTGCTTGGGACGGCAGCGAGCTGCCCGACGTGTGCGGAGTCATGCCATTGTGGGGCATAGTGCGCCAGGGGTGATCGGCGGGCGCGGGCTGGGGGAACCAGACGTCACCTGCATAGCCGGCCAACTGACCGTTCTCGACCGCACGCACGATCGCATCCCGGTCGGCGATCGCTCCCCGCGCCGGATTGACGATGTAGCTACCGCGCCGCATGGTACCGAGCAGTTCATCGCTGAGGAGCCCGCGCGTCTCGTCGGTGAGCGGCGCGTGCACGGTCAGTACATCGACGTCGCGAACGAGACTCCTGATGTCGTCGTGGAAGGTGAGCCCGTAGCGCTCCTCCACTTCGAGAGGGAGGCGATGGCGGTCGGTGTAGTTCAGCCGCACGCCGAAGGGTGACAAACGCTCGATGACGGCACGACCGATGCGACCCGCGGCAAACACGCCGACATCCATGCCCTCCAGGTCGTAGGAGCGGTGGACGGCGTCTGCAATGTTCCACCCGCCGTTAGCCACGATCTGGTGCTGGGGGATGAAGTCCCTGACCAGTGCAAGCACCTGCATCACAGTGTGCTCGGCAACACCGATGCTGTTGCTGTAGGTGACCTCTGCGACCGTAACACCCCTGTCGATTGCCGTAGCCAAGTCAACGTGGTCGCTGCCGATCCCCGCGGTGATCGCAAGCTTCAGCTTCGGCGCCTTCGCCATTCGCTCGGGACTGAGGTACGCCGGCCAAAATGGCTGGGAGATCACGACGTCGGCATCGGATAGCTCCTGCTCGAACCGGGAGCTTTCCCCGTCCTTGTCGCTCGTGACGACGAGCGTGTGCCCCTCTGCCTCAAGCCAGGGGCGCAGGCCCAACTCCCCCGAAACGCAACCCAACAGCTCGCCGGGAGCGAAGTCAATGGCGGAAGGGGTGGGCAGCGTCTGTCCGTTGGGGTAGGACGTGACGACCGGCAGCGAGTCGCGCGCGTAGGGCGGGGGGTAGCCGGTGGTCGGATCGGGGTACAGCACGAGCAGGATCTTCGCCATTGTGTCTCCTTGGTGTTATTGGTTGTCGGTGCGTGTAAGCGGGGCTCAGTACAACGCCTTTCCCCCGTCGAGGCGAATGACGGCACCGGTGAGGTAGGGCGAGCATGTGGACAGGTATAGGAGCGTCTCGGCCACGTCGTCGGCGTCTCCGTTCCGGAATTCGTATCGGGTGCCCACTCGGTACGTGTCGCCATCAACGAGGGGCTCGCCCCGATAGCGGCGCAGCGCGTCATTCGTCCCGTCATCGGAGCGGAAGAACTGGGTGGGTGCAACGGCGTGGCACTGCACGACGGGCGACAGTGCGACGGCGAGCTGCTCCATCAACCGGATGAGCGCGGTCTTGGAGAGGCTGTGGGGGATCAGATTCGGCCACGCCTCGGAAGTGGAGTTGCCCACGAGCGCGATGATTCGGCCGTGGCCCTGAGCGCGCATGACCTTCGCGGCCGCCTGACTGAGAAAGAACGGGCCTCGGATGTTCACACCGAACGAGGCGTCGAAGTCATCCTCGGTGACGTCCTCGAACTCCTTGGAGCGCAAGGAGCTGGCGTTGTGGATCACCACACTGAGATCGCCGCGCCAGGCGACCGACTTCTCCACGAGTGTGCGGGCCGCGGACGGGTCCGATACGTCCGCCTCGATCGCGGTGGCCTCGCCACCAGCCGCACGGATGAGCTCCACGGTCTCCTCGGCCGCCGATCCCTGCTTCCAGTGATTGACTACGACTGCGGCGCCGGACTCAGCGAACCGACGCGCGAATTGCCGACCCGCCCTCTCGGCGGAACCGGTGATGAGGACGGTGGCGCCGTCGAGGCGCAACACAGGCTCGGACATGACTTCTCCTTCGTTGGGGCGTGTTACGGATATCGATCTGAGGAGCGACTCAGGCGGTCAGACTTCCTGCACCCCCGCACGCCACACGGCGCGGGTAACTGGGACACCGGGTCGATAGGCGAGGTGAGTTGCGGAGGGCGCGTCGAGCAGGTGAAGATCCGCTCGAGCCCCCACGCGGATGACACCCACAGCGGGTTGCGCGATGCCGCGCGGGTCCTTCCAGCCGTCCTCATGCATTCCTAGCGACATGGCGCCACCGAGCGTCGCGGCCCGGACGGCCTCCCTGACCGAAAGGCGCATCTGCAGCACCGCTGTCGCGACACAGAACGCCATGGAAGAGGTGTAGGAGGTCCCCGGGTTGCAATTGGACGCGATGGCGAGCACCGCTCCGGCATCCAGCAGGCGGCGTGCCGGAGCCAGCGGCATCCGCGTGGACAGATCGCAGGCTGGAAGAACTGTCGCTACAGTGCCCCGCGTGCCACCGTCCCAGGACGCCGCAAGATCCTCGATGTCGTTGTCGTTCAGGAACCCGAGGTGGTCGACGCTGCGAGCTCGATACTCGACTGCCAGCTGCACACCCGGGCCATGCTGAAGCTGGTTCGCGTGCAGGCGCACGTCTAGCGCGCGCGCTGTCGCGGCCTCGAGCACCCGCCGCGTCGCCGTTTCGTCGAATGCTCCCGTCTCGCAGAAGATGTCCACCGACGATACGTGGTCGGCGACCGCCTCGAGCATGGGGCCAGTGACGAGCTCGAGGTAGGCATCTGGGTCACTTCCATCTGGCACCACGTGCGCACCGAGGAAGGTCACAGCATCTGCCTGCTCCGCGGCGACCCTCGCGGAGCGCACCTCGTCGGCGACCGTCAGACCGTAGCCGGTCTTCGTCTCGATCACGGTCGTTCCGCCGCGTCTTGCTTCACCGACCAGTCGGAGCAAGGTCGCCGCGAGCTCGGAATCACTTGCAGCGCGCGTCGCCGCGACCGTGACATTGATCCCTCCCGCGGCGTAGGCCTCGCCCGCCATTCGGGCCTCGAACTCCGCCGTGCGATCGCCTGCGAACACCATGTGGGTGTGCGAGTCGACCCACCCGGGCAGCAACGCTCGGCCCTCGACGCCAACCCTTCGATCGGCATCGGGTGCCGAGTGCGCCCGGCCCACCCAGGCGATTCGATCGCCCTCCATCACGAGCGCGGCATCTCTGATCACCCCGCCGTTCGCGTCGTCGTTGGTGACCAGTTCGGAGATTCCCGTGATGACGGTGCTCCTGTGGTTGCTCATGTCGACTCCCTGTTCATCCCCGGGACTGATCTTCCCTCGGCTCCCGCAGACGGGAGAACTGGGCAGTGGAGTACTCGCGGTCGCTCACAGGGCTCCGGAAAGGCTCGTCCCTGTGGTCGTGACCGTTCATCTCCCGTTCGACGATGTGCCTCAGCAGATCGCCGATGATCGGTGCGTTCTTGAACTGCGTACCGGATGTGGCCATGGCGACGAAGAGCCCGTCGAATCGCGTTCGGTCGTAGATCGGGAGCCAGTCCTCTGCCGCGTCATACAATCCCACGACCCCGCTGCGCTCGCGCGGAATGCCTAGGTTTGGGATACGGCGAGCAAGGCGCAGGGTACCGCGCTCCCACGCGGCTGCGGTGGTCATCCGGTCGAATTGATCGGGATTCTCGATGACCGTTTGCTCGTCGACCAGGTCGCCGTTGCTCCCCCCGAGGAAGGCACTCGCGCCGTCGGGACGGAAGTTGATATTGAGGTCGCCATCGACGAGATGGACACCCTGCAGTCCGAGGTCCATCTCAGGGGGGGCAGCGACGTGCAGGAGCTCCTCACGAAGCCGTCGAGTATGTACGCGGAAGTCGGCGGTGGCTCCGATGTGCGTGAGGATCGCGTCCGAGTGCGGCCCGGCAACCACGACGACCGCATCGGCACCGATCTCCGTCCCATCCGTGAGCGTCACGCCGATGACGCGCTCGCCGACGAGATTGATCCGTGCGACCGTGGATGACATGCGTAGCCGCGCACCGGCGCGCCGGGCCGCCGTCATGAGATTAACGGCGGCCAGCGTAGGGTCGGCGACGTACCCGGACTGCGGCGTATACAGCGCTCCGCTGAGGTACTGGGTGGGCTCGCCCCAGAAGGCTTCGTCCTCGATCGAGGTCGGCGGCCCGAAACGGTGGAAGTCGATGTAGGGGAACCGCTGGGTCATCTCCTGGAGGGTCCACTCCTGGAAGGGAACTTCGGCTTCGCGCATGGCCGCAGCCGCTCGCTGCGTGAACCCGTTGGCTGCGTCCAGGATCAAAGAGCCGCAGGTGACGAACCGCGCCAACTCCTCGGAGTCGTCTGCGTCGAGGAACTCACCCCACCGATTCCACGCGATCAAGCTGTCGGCGGCGAGCGCCGAGCTCTGGGAGTCGCTCGCGTGCACCCGGATGATCCCGGCCGATGCACCGGTTGACCCGTCACCCACGCCGGCGTTGCGATCGAGGGTGAGCACGTCGTGCCCTGCCTTCGCCATTGCCCGCGCCACGCTGGCGCCGATGACGCCGGCGCCGAGCACCAGTACCTCAGCTCGGATGTCCACCTGAAGAGTCCCTATTCACTGGTTGGGTGCGACCGGACTCACAGTCCCCAGCCGGGGTGGGGCTGCCGAACGCCCGCCTCCTTGACATATGACTCACGAAGGTCCGACACCAGTCCTCCCTCGAAGGTGAGAAGGAAGTTGCCCGCGAGAGTGTAGTCGTCACCGCCGGACTTGAGGATCGTCCACCACTCGACGCCCACTCGATCACCGTCGATGACCGGGGTACCGTAGCGGAAGTCGACATCTGACACGTGGGCTACCGCGGCGGCCCAGAACCCTTCGATCGCCGGCCGGCCCACGAACGGGGCATCGAGGAACGGGCTATTCCGGTAGCTGGCTTCGTTGCTGAAGATCGCGGCAGCACCCGAAGCATCACGCTCGCGCCAGACCCGTCCGAAACTCTCCAACCACTGCCTCACGACATCATCTGACACGCTCATCAGTACTCCTCTCGACTGCGGCCTTGGGCTCGCTCACGGCTATTCTGCACCACAATATACACACTTGAATAGATCGAATGGTAATATTCAGACTGCCGCCAGGCGCGACGACTCTCGTCATGCCTGCCGCGGTTCGCCAGGGCACTGCCCCCAAGAGAGGATTCGACTCGAGATGACAGGCATTCACGGGGTCAGCGCTGCGCACCATGCTGGCGCAGAAGACATCGACAAGTTCGACGATCTGTACTGGCAGTCTCGCACTGATCCCATCGTCGAGGACGATGCATTCCTCGAGCGGATCGTTGCTGGAGCTGAACTGCCCGTGCTCCTCGCGGCCCTCGCCGCCGCACTCCACGACACCTCAGCGCTGCGGCCGGAGCTCCAGCCACCCCTGACCCCCATCGACACCGAACCGCACCCTAACGGGGGCATGACCGACGAGCAGTGCAGGGAGGCGTCGGCGCTCGCGCTCTCGGGGCTCAAGCAGCTTCGGGACAGTGGCATCACCAGTGTCGACATCCTCACAGAGTCGGAGACGCGCGCAACCCTCGGCTATCTGACCGGGAACCGCGAGGAGTGGTTCGACATGCTGAAGCACGAACTCGACCTCGCTGTGGACAAGGGCGGGAAACCGGCGTGGAGCTTCGAAGAACTCGCAGCCGCGCGTGACTTCACGACGCTGATCGTTGGCGCCGGAGTCGCCGGAATCGCCGCCGCCCACCGCTTCGCGCAGGCCGGCGTCCCGTTCACGATGATCGAAGCGGGGACTACCGTTGGCGGGACTTGGGCCAAAAACACGTACGCCGGTGTGCGACTGGACACGCCCACCTTCGGGTACTCCTATTCGTTCGCGCAGCGCAGTGACTGGCCTCACCAGTTCGCGCAGGGCGGCGAAGTCCTCGAGTATCTGCGAGATGTCGCACATCGAGCCGGGATCGTTGACGCCATCGAGTACTCGACGCGGCTATTACGACTGCGGTGGGATGATACGGCTTCCCTCTGGGAGGCGACCACGAGCGCGCCCGACGGCACTGTGAATGTTCGGCGATTCTCCGCGGTGATCAGCGCGCTCGGCCAGCTAGACAAGCCGAACATCCCTGACCTTCCCGGTTTCGCGGACTATCGCGGACTCACAATGCACTCGCAGGAGTGGCGGCACGACGTGGATCTCGCCGGGAAGCGCGTGGCGGTGATCGGAACCGGCGCGAGCGCCTACCAGATAGTGCCGGCGATCGTCGACTCTGTCAGCAAGCTCGCCATCTTCCAGCGAAGCGCTCCGTGGATGCTCCCTGCCCCCAACTACCACGAGCCGATCACGGACACCTTCAGGTGGCTGCGCGCCAAGGTGCCCCACTTCGGGCAGTGGTATCGGCTCTGGGTGATCCTGACCGGCATCCCGGGGCGCGCCCATACCGTCACCGCAGAGCCGGACTGGACGGGTGCGCCGCTCAGTGTGTCACGCAAGAACCAGGAACTTCGCGAGTACCTCATCGCCCGCCTCGAAACGCAACTTCAGGGGAGACCCGATCTCCTCGAGCATGCCATCCCCAACTATCCTCCGGGTGCGAAGCGGATGCTCCGCGACAACGAGGTTTGGTCGGCCGCGCTGCGCGCCGACAAGACCACCCTGGTGACCAGCGGGATCGCACGCTTCACCGAAAGCGGGGTCGTCGACAGCGACGGCCTGGAGCACGAGGTCGATGCCGTGATCTTCGCGACCGGGTTCAAGCCGTCCGACTACCTCGACGGAGTCGAGGTAGTCGGACGAGGGGGCACAGAGATCCACGACTTCTGGAACGGCGACGCCCGCGCCTACAACGGGATCACGGTGCCCGGCTTCCCCAACTTCTTCATGATCTATGGGCCCAACGTGGGCGGTGTCGTGGCCGGCAGCCTTCACTTCATGCTTGAGAGGGCAGTCGAGTACTCGCTGTCGGCCATCCGTGTCATTCTCGAACGGGGAGTCCGCGGGATCGACGTGCGAGCTGAGGCTATGGACCGATTCGTTGAGTGGGTCGACCGGGGCAATCGGGCCATGGCATGGGGACAGCCGTACGTGAGCACGTGGTACCAGAACCGGCACGGTCGCGTGTCGCAGATCTGGCCGTACACCAACGTCGAGTACTGGAACATCACACACGCAGTCCAGCTCGACGACTACGAGCTCCTGCCTTGAGTGACGGAGCGTGCTGCCCGAAGTCGAATCTCAGAAGATCGCAAAGAAGAAGGTCCAATGCCCCGTCGAACTGAACGGCACCGGCTCATCGTCGACGACCTCCAGACGAGCTACCTCATCGCGGGAGCTGATTCCGCCCCGCCCGTGGTTCTGCTGCACGATGGCGCCTGGGGAGGTTCGGCGCGGGCCAGCTGGGATGCGATCATCCCCCACCTGGCCGAGTACTACCGCGTGATCGCACCCGACCTGTTCGGGTACGGCGACTCGAGCAAGGTGGTGCAACTAGACGTCGCGCCCTACGAGTTCCGGCTGCGGCAGGTGGCGGGGTTACTGGACGCCCTCGGGCTTCGTGACCGGCGTGCCCACATTGTCGGCAACTCCTTTGGAGGTGCGATGGCGCTTCGCGCATCCACGATCGATTGGTTCGCCTGGCGGATGAGGTCGGCGACGTCCATTGCCGGTACGGGCGGACCCTTCCGCACCAAGGAGTCACTGGTATCGCTAGCGCATTTCGACGGATCCGGCGCAGACATGCGTCGCATTGTGCTCCTGCTGACGGGAGAATTCGACGGCCTCGACGAGTACGTGGACCTCCGCTTGCAGGATGCCAGCAACCCTGGTCACTACCGCGCGGTGGCGGCCGCGGGGCTGGCGACGCCGTTTGCGACAACCGTCGGCACCGACCCCTACCCCGCGAGCTTGGCAAGCGCCACAATGCCCATCACGCTCGTTAGCGGAAGGAATGATGACCTCGTCGAGCGCGACTGGGCCCAGCAGATCGCCGCGCACGCTCCATCGTGCAGCGTGCGCGAGATCGATGGGAGGCACAGCCCTAACATCAGCGATCCCGGGCAGACCGCGGAGCTGTTGGTCGACATCCTGGTCGAGCACGAACAGCGGGAACTCCAGAATGGCGCGTCCGGGTCCACCGGCACATCGCGCCAGTGAGGCACGGCGGGCACCATCATGCCAGTATGTATGAAAGTATGCAGTCGCCGCAGGTGTACACCCGGCTCGTTACTGGCGAAGAAGGACCGAGACCATGACAAGCTCGCTTGCGACCACGGACAGCGTCTATGAACGCCTGACCAACGCGAGACTGTCGCCGGCTCAACGGCGTATCGCCCGGTACATTATCGACCACCGTGCGTCTGCGGCTTTCCTCACGAGTCAGAGCATCGCGAGTCAGGTGGGCGTGAGTCAGCCGTCGGTCTCCCGATTCGCGTCGGCGCTGGGGTACCTGAGCTTCTCCGAGTTCAAGCGTGCCCTGCAGGCCTGGGCCCAATCGGACGTCTCGGCCCTTACGCGCACCCAGACCCGCACAAGTCCGCTGAGCGAGGCGATCGGCACTGAGATCGCCAACCTCCGGTGGCTCAGCCAGTCAGCCGCCTTGGAGGAGCAGATCGCTCGCGTCGGCGCGGCGATCATGTCCTCCGACCGGCTCCCCGTGATCGGTTTGCGCATCTCGCGCTCCTTCGCCCAGCACTTCGCCTACCTAGGCAGCAAGGTGCGTTCGGGCATCTCCGTGATCGATCGCAGCGACACCGAGGCGAAGGAGCATCTGGAGCGAATGATCAGCGAGGGCGCCACGTGGTGCCTCGCGTTCCTTCTGCCCCGCTACCCAAGGGAAGCCTGCGATCTGGTGCGTTTCGCGCGGCAGAGCGGCCTCAAGGTAGCCGTTCTCAGTGACGAGTCCTTCGCAGCGGTGGGCCTTGAGACCGATGAACTCATCACCGTTCGCCTGGGCACCGGCCTACTCTTCGACACGTCGGCCGCGATGGATGTGATGACGAGCGCGCTGCTTCACGCGATGGCGGATTCGCGCCCGAACTTGTCCCAGGAAGGTCTCGAGCAGTTCGAGCGCTACGCAACCGAACTGGACGTGTTCGAGGCCTAGCGACCCGAGACCGTGCCGAACGCCCGCGCGATCGATGAGAGAATGAGCGGTCGGGCTGCGAGCCACGCCGCGGCGATGACAGCAAGCGATCCGAGGAAGATCGCGAACCCCAACCAGTCGCCCGCATATGCCCCGGGGTCGGTCGACCCGCGGGCCGCGTACATATGGTTCAGATTGCGCAGAGCGCCGGTCGCCAGCACGAGCGCGACATGCACGATGATGAACACCACGAAATAGAGCATCACGGGAAAGTGCACCGCGCGTGCCCATTCCACGGGGAACACGCGGCCGAGCATGGTGTTGCGGGGCCAGAGGCCCGACATGCGCACGCCGGTGAGCGTTGCCAGAGGCGCTGCGATGAAGATGGTCGTGAAGTAGGCCAGCAGCTGCAAGCTGTTGTAGTTCACCCAGCCATTCTCGGTCGGCCAGTCCAGAGTGAGGTACTGGACTCCCGCCGACACGGCATTGGGCCACACGTCCCATGTCAACGGGACGACCCGCATCCATTGCCCGGTGAGAAATAGCAGCACCAAGAAGGCGACGCCGTTGACGATCCAGAGAATGTCGAGCGCTTGATGGAACCACGCGGACAGGCTGATGCGTGCACCAGAACGCCATCGGGGCGTCCAGTGAACCCGCGGACGCCTCTGGATCCGAATCTGAAGGCCAGTTCGGATGATCAGCACCATAACGAAAGAATTGAGAAAGTGCTGCCACGCCAACCAGGCCGGGAAGCCGACCGGCGCACCCGGCGGCAACTCGGTCTCGCCCGGGTAGCTGCTCATGAAGTCGCGCATGAAGGGAAGGGTCACCAACCACCGACTCGCCACCACTGCGGCTGCCGCTGCGGCAACCACGATCAGCGCACCAATGGCCACTCGCAGCTTCCACCCGGCTGGTCGTTCTTGCCTGTCCGAGCCCTCGTCGACGGTCTCCGCAGGGTGTGATCTAGGACTGACGACATTCTCAGCTCTGGGCGATGCGCCGGGTGGCGTGCGCGGCAAACCACGGCGGATCGGGCTGTCGTCGGTCATCGGATCAGTTCCTCCTAGCGCGGAGTTCTGCAATCAGCTGGGGAACCACCGCGAACAGATCACCGACAACACCGAAGTCGGCGATCTCGAAGATGGGGGCGTCTGGGTCCTTGTTCACGGCCACGATCGTGCCCGCAGTCTGCATCCCGGCCCGATGCTGGACGGCACCCGAGATGCCGAGCGCAAGGTAGAGCTGTGGCGAGACGGAGGCACCGGTTTGTCCCACTTGTTGGGACGGGGCCGCGAACCCCGCATCGACGGCCGCCCTCGACGCTCCGACGGCGGCATCGAGCTCGTCGGCTAGCTCCTCGACAAGCGCGAAGCTAGCCGCCGAGCCCAACCCTCGGCCGCCGGAAACCACTCGGGCAGCCCCGCGGAGATCGGGGCGCGCCGATGTCGTGTCGTCGAGTTCCACTCGCGTCACCCTCGCGGCACGCGTACCGGAGGGTGCTGCGGTCAGAAGCTCCACGTCTGGTTGTTTGACGGATTCGACCTGAGCATCAAGAGCTCCGTGACGGACGGTCACCACCAAGGGTCCAAAGGTCGCCGCTGACGCGACGCTGTAGGCACCGCCATAGACCGAATGACGCGCCACAATACCTTCCTCGTCGCGCTCGACCCCGACGGCGTCAACGGCCACGGCAGCGCCAATGCGCGCCGCAAGGCGGCCGGCTGCCTCCCGGCCGTCCAGGCTATTCGCAATGAGCACGGCATCGGGAGCGACATGCGCGCAGGCGATCGCGAGCGCATCGACGGTAGGGACAGTGAGCTGTCCCGTGGATCCCTCATATTCGACGACCAGGACGCGTCTAGCTCCGACCGATCCGGCGGACTGAGCCACGGCGGCACAAGTGCCCGGCCTCGCGACCACTAGAAGCACCGGCTCTCCCACGCTCTCGGCCATGGCGAGGAGCCGCGCCGTGCTCGCCGCGAAAATTCCCGCCGGTGACACTTCGGCCTGTACGAGAATCGTGCTCCCCACTACACGAGTCCCTTCTCGATCAGGAATCTCGCAAGCTGCGTACCAGCGTCTCCGGAGTCATGGATCGTGGTGCCCGCGATGCGAGCTGGCCTCGCCGATACGTCCACCATGATGGAGCGCGCGACCTCCGTCGCAGGCACCCACCCCATCTCGGCGAGTGACCACTTCGCGACTGACTTCCGCTTCGCAGCGATGATCCCAGCGAAGGTGGGAAACCGCGCTTCGGGAAAGGTCTCGGTGATGGACGCCACGGCTGGGAGATCGGCTTCGATGCTCACGTTGGCGGAATCCGAAACACGCATGCCAGTCAGAGCGCTGTCGGTCAGACTCAACGATGACAGGCCGGTAGCGTTCGGCCACCCGAGCAGTTCCGACATCATGGCCGGAACGATCCCCGCTGATCCGTCGCTCGACTGGTCGCCAGCAAGCACAAGATCCACATCGCCGATCTTGCGGACCGCCGACGCCAGCACTTCGGCGGTCAGCAGGAGGTCGGCACCGATCAGGGCGTCATCAACAATGTGGACAGCCGAATCAGCCCCCATCGCGAGCGCCTTCTGCAGCGTCGCGGTGGTGGTCCTAGGGCCCATCGACACAACGATGATCTCCGCATTGTGACCCCGCTCCCGATAGGCGAGTGCGGCTTCGATGGCGCGTTCACCGATCTCGTCCAGAACGGGCTCGGATCGGAGCCGCTCGCTCAGGCCAGTCCCTAGGTCCAACGTTCTGGTCCCGTAGGTGTCCGGGACCTCCTTGACCATCACGACGATCTTCATCGACACTACCTGCCCGCACTCGTCGGACGGGTAAGCCGTCCCGCGACGATCGTCGCCCTGATGTCAGCTGATCGCGCAACGACTGGCAGTTGGATGGCCTCGGCCCCTGCCGTTCGTGGGGAGGCAGCGTCGAGTTCGACTGCATCGAACGGGTTGCCTACTCGCAAGCCTGGCGAGCGTTGATCGTCTACAAGACCGAGCGCGCGGTAGCCCTCCACAGTGCCCGCGCGCCAGAGAACCTCCGGGGTGAAGACTCCACGGCGCTCGGAGCGCAGACGCTGATCGTACTCAAGGCGAGTGAGCTCTTCCAGCGGATCGAGGACGACGTGCTGGTCGGAACCGATCGCCAGCCGAGCTCCCGCTTCAAGTAGTTCAGGTGCGGGCCCGATTCCGTCCCCGAGGTCTGCCTCGGTGGTAGGGCACATGACGACTGTCGCGCCTGCCGTTCCCAGCTGCCTGATGTCCCCCTCGGTGAGGTGTGTGGCATGTACCGCGGAGAATCGAGGCGATATTAGTCCGTGTTCTGCTAAGAGACCGACTGGCGTCAGTCCGTATGCCGCGAAGCAGGCATCATTCTCGGCGCGTTGCTCCGAGATATGGGCGTGCAGGGGCACCTCAGGTGGCAATCCCGCCGAGATCGCGGTGAGGTCATCGCGGGACACGGCTCGCACTGAGTGGATCGCTGCTCCCACCGTGACCAGACCACCACCCACGCTTCGCAGTGCGTCACGCAGCGCGTGCCATCGCTCGAGCCAGCGTTGAACGTCGCCGTCACCGAAGCGACGTTGCCGAGCAGAGAGCGGTTGTCCGATACCTCCTCGCAGGTAGCACGCATCGAGTAGAACGAGGCGAATTCCCACCGATTCAGCAGCGGCGGCAAGCGCAAGCTCCATGGCATGGTCCGCATACGCCTCACCGCCCTCAGAGTGGTGCACGTAGTGGAACTCCCCCACCGCCGTGTACCCCGCGTCACGCATCTCCGTGAAGACCGTCTCCGCGAGCTCGTGATAGCGGTCGGGGTCGAGGTCAGCGGCCTCGGCGTACATGCGTTCCCGCCACTGCCAGAAGTCGCCGCCGTCCGCGTGGGTACGGCCGCGCAATCTGCGGTGGAACGCGTGGGAATGTGCGTTCCCGAAGCCAGGTACGACGGTGTCGAGTTCCACGTCGGTGGGATCGGGATCTTCATCCGCTGAGATGGCGGTGATGACACCGTCGGCCACGAGCACGCGAACACGGCCGCGGAAGGTGCCATCGAGGAGCGCCGCCCGGCAGAAGTACGAACTGCCCGCGTGAGTCACGACGTCTCCTCCCCTGCGAGCCGCTTCAGCACTTCGGCAAGCCCCCGCGCTCCTGTCTCGCAATCCACGTGCCGTGCCGTCTCGCCAGGCGAATGAGATACGCCGGTGGGATTACGTACGAAGATCATTGCGGATGGCAGGTGCGGTGCCAGGATGCCAGCATCGTGACCTGCACCGGTCGGAATGGATGGCACGCCGCCCAGAATATGTGCCACTCGAGAGGTGAGCTCATCGTGGAACGTGACCAGTGGTGAGAAGGACTCCTCGTTCACATCGAGGCTGCAGCCTTCCGCCGCCACGCATTCGCCGATGAGCTTCAGCGTCGCAGCGAGTTGGTCCCGAACATCCTGATCCGACGCACCCCGGATGTCGAGCCAAGCGTCGACACGCGATGCGACCACATTGGTCCCGTTCGGGGTCACGGCAAGGCGACCAACAGTCGCCCGCGCAGCCGATTCCCCCTCGAGCGCAACCCGACGCACCGCGAGAACCGCTGCCGACGCAGCTACGACGGGATCGCGGCGGTCCCGCATCGGCGTCGTGCCCGCATGGTTGCCTTCCCCGTGGATCGAGACCCTCCAACGACCATGCGAGAGGATCGCCGAGGCAACCGCCAACGGCAGCCCCCGCTGCTCAAGGTCGAGCCCCTGCTCCACATGCAACTCCACGAACGCACTCAACCACGCAAGTCGCTTGGGGTCCGCGCCGAGACGCGACACGTCGAGTTCTTCGCGCCGCCACGCGGACTCCAAAGTCGTGCCGTCGGAGTCCGACCGCACGAGCGCTGCCTGCGGGTCGATCTCGCCAACGAGAAGTCGACTGCCGAGACATGGCATGCCGAACCGGGAACCCTCCTCTTCGGCGAACGCACAGATCGCCACCGGACGCGAGGGCACCCACCCTTGCGCCTGCAGGAGGGCGACGGCCTCGAACGCGCTCGCAATTCCGAGGGGCCCGTCATAGGTTCCGCCACCGGGCACCGAGTCAAGATGACTGCCTGTCGCGATCGTCCCAGGGCCGGGCGAGCCCCACCATGCCCAGAGGTTGCCGTTTCCGTCCACCTCCGTGGAGAGTCCAACCTTCTCGGCCGACGAACGGAACCAGTCACGCAGTTGAACCTCGGCCTGATCGAACAGGTGGCGCGAGTAGCCGCCGCGAAGCTCGTCGCGACCGATCTCGCGGATCTCATCAAGACGCTCACGAACCGACATAGCTCACTCTCCCCGTGCCGTCCGACCCGGGGTTGGCGATGCCGAACCCATCAACAGCGCAATCATCGTCATGAATTTCTCGTCTCCAGAGTGAGCGGGCAGAGGTCGATTGAAGTGGATGGCGCACGATCTCAGCGCTCACCGTGGTCATCGCCGTCGGAAGCGAAGAATTCGATGAGGCTCCGCGCTACGTCGACCGGCTGCTCACTAGGTGAGGCATGGGCGGCCCCGACGATTCGCCGGACGGTACCCCGCTGCACTCCCTGCGCGATCTCGACGGATCTCGCCTCGGGAACCAGTCGGTCGGCGTCGCCCCACATGGCCAGGATCGGCACTTGCACGTCGCCGAGACGCGCACGAACGTCGTAGTCCGCGATCGCCTCGCAGGCATACGCGTAGCTGTCGCCATCGGTGGCGTGGAGAACGTCGATCAAGTGGTCCACAACGTTCGGGGCGCTCTTTCGGGTCGCGGCGGAGAACCACCGCTCGGCCGTCCCCTCCGAGATAGCAGCAATTCCCCGCGTCCGGACTAGGGCGGCGCGCTCACGCCAGGCATCCGGCGAATCGACACTTGCGCCCGTTGAGATGACAGCGGCGGAGCGCACGACTTCCGCGTGCCGCAGTGCCAGGTCGAGCCCCACAGTTGCGCCGATCGACACTCCCGCGTATCGGAACTGTGTAACCCCTATCGAGGACATGTGATCAACGATGTCCTCCGAGAGATCCTGTATCTCGAACCGCGCGGTCGCCCGCGCGGCTTCACCGTGCCCTGGCAATTCCCACCGGATGACGGTGAACTTTTCCCCGAGCAGGGCGAGAGCGGGGTCCCAGAGCGCAGCGGAGGTACCCAGAGAGTGACCAAGCACAAGGTACTCCGCTGAGGGAGTTCCCTGGGATCGGGCGAACCTAACGTTAGTGGTGACCACGAGCTCGACTCACTCGACGCGGGTGAGGAACGACTTCGTCCGCTCGGAACTCGGGGTATCAAGGAGTTGCTTGGCGGGCCCAACCTCGACCACCTTTCCCTGGTCCATGAAGGCGACGCGATTGGCGACATCGCGAGCGAACCGCATCTCGTGGGTCACGACGATCATCGTCATTCCCCGTTCCGCGACGCGACGCATGACGGTGAGCACCTCGCCGACAAGCTCGGGATCGAGGGCGCTGGTGGGCTCGTCGAACAGCATGAGTTTCGGCTCCATCGCCAGAGCCCGTGCGATGGCGACTCTTTGCTGCTGACCTCCGGAGAGGTGACGAGGGTAGGAGTGCTCGAGATGAGCCAACCCCACGTCGGCTAGGGCTGTGCGAGCGCACTCGGTCGCGTCGGACTTGGTGAGCCGACGTACCTTCTGCAGCCCGATCGAGACGTTTTCGAGCGCCGTCAAGTGCAGGAAGAGATTGAAATGCTGGAACACCATGCCAACTCGCTGCCGATAGCTAGCTATCTCCCCCTCGCTGGCCTCGTGCAGCTGACCACCGCGAACTACGGCACCTGCGTAGTCGGCGTCGACCTTGATGTAGCCGTCATCCGCGCGTTCGAGGTAGTTGACGCACCTGAGCAACGTGCTCTTGCCGGAACCCGAAGGGCCGATCAAGCAGAGCACCTCGCCTTCCATGACGTCGAGGTCGATGCCCTTGAGCACCTCGACCTCGCCAAAACGTTTCACGACGTTTCTGATGGTCACTAGCGGCTGTTTCTGAGTCATGCGGACGCCTCCTCGAGACGTGGCTTGGTCTGCTTCTTCTGCGGTCCCGCAGACAGGGAGTACTTCTTCTCTAGGAAGTGCTGGCCGAAGGTCGCCAAAGTGACGATCGCGAGATACCAGAAGCTGACGACGAGAAGCAGTGGAATGACCTTGAAATTGGATCCGTAGATCTGCTGCGCCCTCGTCAGCAAGTCCCCGCCGCCGATGACGGCCACGAGCGAACTCGCCTTTAGGAGACTGATGAACTGGTTCCCGGTGGGCGGGATGATCACGCGAATCGCCTGGGGGATCACGATGGCGCGCATTGTCAGGCCCCGCTTCATCCCCAGGCTTTGAGCCGCCTCGCGTTGACCGGGGGGTACCGACATGAACCCGGCGCGGATGATCTCGACCATGAATGCCCCTTCGTGGAGGGAAAGCCCGATGATGGCCGCGGTGAAACCAGAGATGAGGGTGTTGGTGTCCCAGCTGAAGTCGCCCCACCCTAAACGGGGGATGAATAGTGCGGCATTGAAGCAAATGAGCAGAAGCACCAGGAGCGGCAAGCCCCGGAAGAACCCGACGTAGCCCTTGACGAATGCCCTGAATACAGGGTTCTTGGACTCCCCTAGGAGGGCGAGTACACACCCGATCACGAGGGCGATGACCTGAGAGACTACGGAGAGTTGGATGGTCACCCATAGGCCCTGCAGGATCGGCGCCGAGAACAGGTACTGCGCGAACACAGGCCATTGCAACTTCTCGTTGGTGGCCAGGGAATAGACGACCAATCCAGCTATCACGAGAGCGACAGCGCCGCTCAGCCAGTAGCTCGGATGCTTCCGCGGTACGGGCCTCGCGTGCGGGTCTCGGACGTCACCGTCGACTGTCGAGCCTGTCACTACTTCACCTACTTTCGATTCGGGGATACTCGTGGACCAGGACTGGCGCAGCTGGTAAGCCGCGCCAGTCCCGTTCCACACAACGACGAGATTCGTCATCGCTTCATGCTTTTAAGGGACGGATGTGCCTCGTCCCGCTGGGCAGGGGTGCTTCAGAAGCCGCACGCCCCGCACAGCTCCGGCAGTTCGAGCGGGTTCGTCGACGCTAGGTTGATGCCGGGAGTGGCAAGGGCGAGATCCGAAAGGCCCCACTTCCCGTCCATAATCTCGTCATAGGTGCCGTCCTCGATGATCGCCTCGAGAGCACCGAGGAGCGCCTTGGCCGTTCCATCGGCCTCAAGGCCCACAACGATTCCGACGTAGGTGCGAGAGAGCAGGGGGCTCGGGAAGACGACGAACGCATCATCGCTCTCCTTGGCCTGCCACACGCCGGTTGCGATGCTGGTGATGGCGAAGTCGATGCGACCCGACTGCAGCGCTGTGTTCTGGTCACCAGCCGTAGGGAAGTTGGTGATCTCGACGGCCGGCTTGCCCTCCTGGGCGCAGTTCTCGCTGAACCGAGCAGCGTCGTCGACGAATTCGGTTCCCGTCTGAACTCCGGCGTGCAGTCCGCAGATGCTCAGGGGGTTCTCGCTGATGTCGTGGTCATTGGCCGACAACGTGATGAGGCCCTTCGTCGCGTACGCGTAGTCGACGAACTGCACTGTCTTCTGACGCTCGAGGTTGTCGGTGATGCACTCCATCGCCGCGTCGAAGCGGCCGCTCTCGACGCCGGGCAGCAGCCCGTCGAAGGAGATCGCCTCCTGCTTGATCTCGACGCCGAGGAAAGGGGCCATCGCCATCAGGAGGTCGTGGTTGAACCCGTCGATCTCACCGGCATCATTCGTGAAGTCGCACGGCGGGTACTGCGGGTCGGTACCGACGGTCAACACGCCCGATTCGCGGACGGAGTCCGGTAGAAGCGCGTTAAGTTCGGGGACGACCTGGTCGTCGGTTGCTCCGCCGTCGCCGGTCGAAGACCCGGCGGTACAGCCGGAGACAAGCAGGGCGGTTACTGCTAGGAGGGACAAGACCGCTGGGACACGGGTGGTGCGCATAGCTAGCTCCTGACTCGAAGGATTGAAGTTCTGAACAGAATTATTCAGATATCAGTGGGACTGTATCGTCAAGATGCAGTCCCACGCAACTGAAAAACAAACCTCAACTATTCGGGGCCAATCCGACGCCGGCGATCGTCACGAACGCGCCGTTGAGCACCTCGATGGCCACGCTTTCCATCTCGCCGGCCATGATGCGGTCATCCTTGAGGAAGGCGGCCTTGGATCGAACGATCTCGTAGGTCGCCCGATTGGACGGTGCGGCGTTGCCCCCGTTGCGCAGGTCAAGACCCTGTGCAGCACAGAGGAGCTCGATGGCGACGATGTACCCCGCGTTTCGCACCATCGGTTCGAGCCGCCGCGCAGCGTGCGTAGCCATGCTGACGTGATCCTCCTGTCCGGCCGACGTAGGGATGCTGTCGACGCTATTCGGAGTTGCCTTGGCGCGGTTCTCGGCGACGAGCGCGGCACTGGTGACCTGAGCCATCAGGAATCCGGAGTTTAATCCCGCATTGCCCACAAGGAAGGGTTCGAGGCCGCTCATCGACGCGTCCATCAGCATCGCCTGACGGCGCTCTGAGATGGACCCAATCTCGCAGACAGCTAGGGCGATGATGTCCGCTGCATAGGCGATCGGCTGACCGTGGAAGTTTCCTCCGGAGAGGACGACCCCATCGTCGGGGAACATCAGTGGGTTGTCCGAGACAGCATTGACCTCCTGCTCGAGCGTGCGTGCGGCGAAATTCAGGAGGTCCAGCGCAGCCCCCATTACCTGCGGTTGGCAACGAAGACAGTACGGGTCCTGGAGCCTGCGGCCTTCGAATTCAATACCGAGCACGGGACTGTCCGCCACGAGTTGCCGCAGCGCCGCAGCAACACGGATCTGGCCCGCATGTCCGCGGATCTGCTGAATGCGATCGTCCAGCACACCCTGCCGACCCGCCGTGGCCTCAAGCGTGAGGGCACCTGCGGCCAGACCCGCGTTGAAAACGGCTTCCGCACCGAAGAGGCCCTGTAGAGCGATCGCGGTCGACGCCTGTACTCCGTTGAGTAGCGCGACAGCCTCTTTCGGTCCGAGGACTATGGGCGACAGACCCACCTTTGCGAGCCCTTCCACTGCGCCGTAGGTGACGCCCGCGATGCGCACCTGTCCTTCGCCAATAAGGGCTCCCGTCAGATGTGCGAGAGGTGCGAGGTCGCCCGACGCACCGACCGATCCCTGGGATGGCACGACGGGAAGTACATCGAAATTGATGAGAGCGGCAAGCATCTCTGCGATCTCCACGCGGACACCGGAGTGACCCCGCGCTAGGCCGATCAGCTTGATCACCAGAATCGCCCGCACAACCTCATCCGGGAGCGGGTCGCCCACACCCACCATGTGGGACAGGACGGATCGTCGCTGCAGTTCCTCCAAGTCATCGGGGGAGATTCGGCGGTCAGCGAGCTTTCCAAACCCGGTGTTTACCGCATAGACAACGTCTCCTCGCGCCATCGCATCGACGATTACCTGGTGCGCGCGACTCAGATTGTTCAACGCGCTCGGAGCCAAATTCACCCGAACGGGTGCCCGGTACACCGCGCGCATGGCGTCCAGACCCACGCGCTCCCCTGTGATCGTGATGGTTGTCACCATTGCTCTTCTCCTATCCTGTGAAGATCGTGAAGCACACGAATCAGGCGACTCACCCCGACGTGACGACGCCCGCGCGCGTCTGTCTGCTCCAGACATCATTATTGATCGTCTGAACGAAAATATTCAGACTTGTTGAGACCGTATCGTGCTCTATGCAGTTGAGCAAATAGAGTGGCAGGGTGACCTACAGCACAGCGATCGTTCTCGCCTCCCGCCCGAATGGCAATCCCACCCCATCGAACTTCCGACTCGAGATCCACGAGCTTCCCGCCCTCACGCCTGGCGCCGTACTGCTGCGCACCATTTACCTCTCGCTGGATCCCTATATGCGCGGTCGGATGAATGCTGGTCGCTCCTACGCGATGCCGGTGGCGATCGACGCCGTCATGGAAGGGGCGACCGTCTGCGAGGTCCTCGAGTCGGCATCACCGGACTTCGCTCCCGGCGATATCGTACTCGGGCGCTCGGGCTGGCAGACGCACTCCGTTGAGAGCGCAGAACTCGTGAGTCTCATCGACACCGCTGGTGCGCCGATCTCGACGGCACTCGGCATCCTTGGAATGCCCGGATTCGCTGCCTACGCAGGGTTGATGGAGATCGGACGACCCAAGCCCGGCGAAACTCTTGTCGTGGCCGGCGCGACGGGTGCGGTGGGGTCGGCTGTCGGTCAGTTCGGCCGCATCCTGGGCGCGCGCACCGTCGGCATCGCAGGCGGTGCTGCCAAGATCGCGTGGCTTGAGGAACTGGGTTTCGATGTGGCACTAGACCATCGCTCGCCCTACTTCGAAGAGGAGCTGGCCGTTGCGGTACCCGATGGCATCGACGTTTACTTCGAGAACGTCGGCGGCAGGGTGTGGAATGCAGTGTTCGACCATTTGAACGACTTCGCTCGCGTGCCGGTGTGCGGGCTGATCTCCCAGTACAACGCCTCGACCCCGCCGTCGGGACCCGACCGACTTCCCGAGTTAATGAGCGCCATCAATACCAAGCGACTGCTCGTCCGCGGCTTCACTCAGCGCGACCTAATACCGGCACACTACAAGTCGTTCGCGCGGGACGTGCCGCGATGGTTGGCAGATGGCCGCCTGAAGTACCGCGAGGATATCGTCGAAGGGCTGGAGAGTGCGCCGGACGCATTCCTCGGCATGCTCGAGGGAAAGAACTTCGGGAAGTTGCTCGTGCGAGTCTCAGAAGACCCGACAGCGACGCCAACGCCACGCAGTGAGTGAGAGCGACAGTTGGACGACCGGTTTCTTCTATCAATTGGTGCCCCGGCATCCCCCTGGTTCGCCGCCGCCAACTGCAGCAGTTTGCTGTTCCATTGGAACACTGCCGCCGCTTCAGAGTCGCGCGACATACACCGTGTTTGACGAGACGCCACCGGTGAGCGGATTGTCGAAGTCGACCACGTGGGCGCGTGACTCGGAGAAGACGCCAGACAGGGTTGCCATGAAGTCGTCGTCGGGCGGGTCGTCAGACCACAGAGCAAACACTCCCCCGTCGGTGAGGTGGTGGGCGAGCGCGCGCAGACCCGACTCGGTGTAGAGGTCGGCGTGGCTGGCATCCAACTGGTGGCGCGGTGAATGGTCGACGTCAAGCAAGATGGCGTCGTAGTGCTCGCCTGGCTCGCCGCGCATGACAGCGAAGAAGTCGTCAAGCACGAGACTGGTGCGCGGGTCACTTGTGAGGGCATCCGACACGGGCAGCAGGCCGCGTTCGTGCCAGTCGATGACGGCGGGCATCGTGTCGATGACCGTCATGGAGCTCACCCGCGGGTCGCGCAGAGCCGCGATCGCCGTATATCCGAGGCCCAGGCCACCGACGAGAACCGCGAGGACATCGCCCTCGGCCGAGGCCAAGCCGAGGGTTGCAAGCTCCTCCTCGGCGACGGTGAACAGGCTCGACATCAGAAACTCCTCGCCGAGCTTCACCTCGAAGATGTCGACGCCGAGCTGCGCGTCGGTGCGGCGGCGCAGCATCAGGTCGCCCATCGGCGTGGGCTGGAAGTCGAGCTCCTCGAAGCGGGCGATCACCACGGTGCGCCCCCTCCAGTGCTGTTCGAGATCACGTTTCTGCCGGCCGACGTCGACCGATCTCGCTGAAGCCACGGTACAGGGCCGTGCCGATGAGCACCCCGAGAGCGATCGAGAGCACTGTCGTCAGGGCCGCGCCCAGGCCGCTGAGCCCGACATCCGCCGCTTCGGTGAGGCCGATGAGACCCGACACGCCCGGTACAAGCAACCAGAACGCGGGCAGGAACGTGATCTGCGACGGTGCACCGTAGTCGCGGCTGGAGATCCACAGCACCAGCGGAGTCATCACCAGTGCACCGAAGAACGCGCCCGAGGTGCCGCCCACCCAGCCTGTCGTCACGGTCTGAACACCGAACGCGGTCAGCAGAACGAGCAGCACCCACGCGAAGGTCCACGCGGGCACCGAGAGGTAGAAGAAGATGCCGACGGCGAAGAGGATGACGCCCAGCGCCTCGATCCACCACGGAACGATCGTCACCGAACTGATCGGGTTGTAGTCCGGGCCGTCGACGCCGACGATCGCGCCGGCGGCGAGAATGCCCACCGCCAGGAGGGCGAGCTGCATGAGACCCGCCACCAATCGGGATGCCCCGGCGATCATCTGACGCGACGCCAGCTCCACGGTCGCCGTCGTCAGCATCGCGCCGGGAAGGAAGGTGGCGAGAGGGGCGATCAGTAACCGCAGCGAGTCCCCCACCCCGATGTACTGGGCAAGGGAGTACACGACCAGGGCGCACACGAGGGCAGACAGGGTGGGCAGCACGAGCTGCAGCGCCCGCGACGGCACCAGCTTGGCCAGGCCCACGAGCAGACCGAGACCGAAGGCCACGGCGACACCCGTGAGCGTCGGAACAAGGATGAGCGAGAGCCCCGCCGCGAGGATTGCGTGACCGATGGTGCGAACCCACCACGAGAATTGCGGTCGCATCGCGCGGATCTCCGCCAGCCGGGCGAGCCCCTGCTCCGGGTCGATGTCGCCCCGTTCCGCGCGATTGAGCAGCCGATAGAGCTGGGCGATCTGGTGGAAGTGGAACGAGTCGACATCTCGCGATCGCACCGTGACGCGGCCAGCATCCGCCGGTCCCGTCTGCACCAGAACGAGTGTCGGCAGCACCACGAACGCAGTCTCCGCAAAGCCATAGGCGTGGGCCGTGCGCTCGAGCTGGTCGTGAATCGAATCGACAGACTCGTCGGCAGCGATCATCGCTTCGGCGAGCCCGACAACGAAGGCCCGAAACAATCCGGGCTCAACGGTGGGCGCTGACGTAGCCACAACGCCCCCTTTCGACGCCGGAATGGTGCGGGCGTCTTCGACGATAGCGCGCGCGGGTGCTCGGCGTCGCGGGCAGCGAATACGCTGGGCCCTATGCAGAGTCGCCGAATTGGGAACGTCACCGTCAGTGCCATCGGCCTCGGGGGGATGCCGCTGTCCATCGACGGGCGACCGGATCGCGAACAGGCGCTCGCGACCATCCTCGCCGCCATCGACTCGGGGGTGACGCTCATCGACACCGCCGACTCCTACACGATGGAGATCGACGGCCAGGGCCACAACGAGTTGCTCATCGCCGAGGCGCTCAGGCTGCGGCCGACGGAGGCCAAGAACATCCTCGTCGCCACCAAGGGCGGGCTCATCTACCGCACCGGCCGCCCGTGGGATCGCAACGGCAAGCCCGAGTACCTGCGCCAGGCGGCGATCGACTCCGCCCGCCGGCTCGGGGTCGAATCGATCGGGCTCTACCAGTACCACCGGCAGGACTACACGGTGGCGTATACCGACTCCCTCGGTGCGATGAAGGACCTGCTCGACGAGGGCCTCATCCAGATGGCAGGTATCTCCAACGCCATCACCGAGCAGATCGCGCTGTTCAACGAGATCCTCGACGGTCGGCTCGTGTCGGTGCAGAACCGGTTCTCGCCGATCTTCCAGTCCAGCCGCCCCGAGCTCGACTACACCGTCGAGCACGGCATGGCGTTCCTGCCCTGGAGCCCGCTCGGTGGCATCGGCAACGGTTCGGAGGTGTTCGACTCGTCCGCCTTCGCGGCCGTCGGCGCCGAGCTCGGCGTCAGCGCACAGCAGGTCGCGCTGGCGTGGGAGCTGTCGCTCGGAGACTCTGTGATACCCATTCCCGGGGCATCCAGGCCCGCATCGGCCGCCGACTCGGCCCTCGCATCGGAACTGGTGCTCACGCCGGAGCAGTTGGCGCGGTTGGGCGCGTAGGGCGCCTTCGAAGCGACGCACCAGCACTCACGAAAGAAGCCCCCGCAATCGCGAGGGCTTCTTCATGCGTGGCAAGTGAGGGATTCGACGCCCAACCGGTGCCGCCGGCCCATCGCGCGCAAGTACATCGCGTTGTGGATTCGACTCCCCTACTGAGCCGCCTCCACATTGCTGCGCAATGCGCCGGACTGCTCAGCGGGGGCCCACCAAGGGGTTCTCATGCCGCATCGCTCATCACGCGAAAAAGCCCCGCATAAAGCGGGGCTCTTTCGAGTGGCAAGTGAGGGATTCGAACCCCCGAAGTTGAAAACGGCTGATTTACAGTCAGCTCCCTTTGGCCGCTTGGGTAACTTGCCGGGGCGCCTCCGACCACATGTGATCATCTGTCCGAACGCGCTGAACAAGAATACAAGGTCTGCGAGCGATGTGTGACCAGCCGCGAGCGCGGATAGGATCGGGGAGACCCAAGGAAGGTTCACGCGATGCCGGGAATCAACGAGGTCGCGCGCCTTGCCGGAGTGTCGACTGCCACGGTGTCCCGCGCGCTCAGCGGCAACGGCCATGTTGCGCAGGAGACCAAGGAGCGGGTGCTCGCCGCCGCCCTCGAACTCGAGTACGTGGTGTCCTCCAATGCGTCGAGCTTGGCGACCGGCCGCATGAAGAACGTGGGCGTGGTCATCCCGTTCCTCAATCGCTGGTACTACGGCGCGGTCATCGAGGGCGCCGAGAGCGCGCTGCTCAGCCACGGCTACGACCTCACCCTCTACAACCTGGCCGGCGGCGGCGGGGAACGCACCAGCGTGTTCGAGCACTTCCTGCTGCGTAAGCGAGTGGATGCCGTCATCGCCATCGCCCTCGAACTCACCGAGGGCGAGGTGGGCAGGCTGCACGATCTCGCGAAACCGATGGTGGTGGTGGGCGGTTCCATCGACGGCGTGCGCACGCTCAGCATCGACGACATCGGCGTTGCCCGGCTGGCCACCGATCACCTGATCTCGCTCGGGCACCGCGCGATCGCCCACATCGGCGGAAACCGTGCGTCTGAGATGGACTTCCACGTGCCCAGCAAGCGACGAGTGGGCTACGAGCAGGCACTCACCGCTGCGGGCATCCCGATCGACACTGCACTGTTCCAGGCCGCCGACTTCACCCTTCAGGGCGGATACGCGGCGGCGAAGCAGCTGCTGGGTGACCCGCGGTCACGCCCGACGGCGGTGTTCGTGGCATCCGATGAGATGGCCATCGGCACCATTCTCGCGGCGCGCGACCTCGGGCTGACGGTGCCCGACGACATCTCGGTGATCGGCGTCGACGACCACGAGCTGAGCGAGTTCTTCGGGCTGTCGACGATCGCGCAGTTCCCTGCGCTTCAGGGCCGCATGGCCGTCGACATCGTCATGGACCAGCTGCACCCCGGCCACCGCGACCTCGCGCTCACCAACACGCCGCTGCCGTACGAGCTCATCGTGCGCTCGAGCACCGCTCGACCCACGAGCCGCAAGTCGACCTGATATCACTTCTGCCGCAGTGATATCATCGCCGGATGAAGCAACTGCTCCTGCGCGTTCCCGACGAGTTGCACGCTCGGCTCACCGCTCAGGCGCGCGCCAAAGGCACGTCGGTGAACGCGCTCGCGAACGACATCCTCGGGCTCGGAATCGACCCGACTAACCTGTCGCGCACCGACCGGCTGCGGCTCAAACTAATGGAGATCGGCGAGATCCGCGGTTCAGGTCGGCTCCCGCCGTCGCCGTCGCCGCAGCTCTTGTCCGACCTTGAGGCGATTCGCGCGACGCCGCCGGAACTGGACGAGATCGACGAACTCATCGCCTGGCAGCGCGGCAAGGGCCGCTGGCCGTGATCGCGTACCTCGACTCATCGGCCGTGGTGCGGTCATACCTGACGGATGAGGCTCACGGTGCCTCCCCCAGCAATCTGATCCGCGACTCCGACATCACCACGGTGACCGGCTCGTGGACCCGGATCGAGGCCACGAGCGCATTCGTTCGTGCGGAGCGCACCGGCCGCTTCGTCTTCGCCGAACTCGAGGCGGCCTTCCTGCGAGACACGGATCCTGTCGGCGGCACCCTGCTCATCGTCGACGTCAGCCAAGCCGAAATCGAACTGATCGCCCTGCGAGTGGTGCGCGAGTACGGGCTGCGGGCGATGGATGCCTGGCAGCTCGCGTGCGCCCACCTCACATTCGAGGCTCTCGCAGAACCACACGAACAGGTCGCATTCGTCACACGCGACGCCGAACAGGCGCGGGTCGCACGCGAGTGGGGTTACCTCTTGATCTAGCCGGTGACGGATGCCGCGGCATCCGCATACCGCTGGGCCGCCTCGGCGACGTCCCGCAGGTACACGTCGCCAGCGTTGTACGAGGCGATCGCGCTCAGCCAGCCTTCGTCGGTGGACATGCCGCCGCTGGCGTGGCACAGGTAGTCGCCGGCCGCGACTGCGGCGTCGTAGAAGTTCTGCGGGTCGGTGGTTCCGTCGCCCTCGGCGTCGAACACCCAGCTGCGCCAGGTCTGCGGGATGATCTGCATCGGCCCGACCGCGCGGTCGTGTTCGGCGTCGCCGTCGAGCTCTCCACCGTCGGTGTCGGGGATGAGCACCACCCCATCGCCGTTGAGTGCGACGCCGTAGATGGGCGGGCGGACGACACCGTCGTCACCGGCTGCCGAGCCGTCGTGGCGGCCGTGGTCGCTCTCGACGAGACCGATCGCCGCGAGGGTGTTCCAGGAGATTCCGCACTCGGGGAAGTTCCACTCGGCGCCCAGCGCACCGCCCGCGTACGCGATGACGGCGGTGACGGGGATGCCCGTCGCGTCTGAGATCCTCTGCGCCCACTCGCGGTCTACAAGGCCGGGTAGTCCGGGGCCGGGCTCCGCGGCGAGGGCGGGCGCGGGGGCTGCCTGCGGCACGACGACAGGCGTGGCATCCGGCCCATCGCCTGCCCGCGGAGTCGCGAACACGACGAACGCCACGACGGCGGCGACGACCAGCGCGGCCGCCCCGGCGCTCGGAAGCACCCATCGACGATTCACCCTGCCGTTCTATCACGTGGGCCTGAACGCCCCCGTGGAGCCCGTCGCCGATACCATGGGCGCATGGCAGATTCCACATTCGACATCGTCAGCAAGGTCGACAAGATGGAGGCGGATAACGCCGTCAACCAGGCCCAGAAGGAGATCGCCACCCGCTACGACTTCAAAGGCGTCGGCGCCTCGGTCGAGTGGAGCGGCGAGAAGCTGCTGCTCAAGGCCAGCGCCGAGGAACGCGTGAAGGCCGTGCTCGAGGTGCTCGAGCAGAAGTTCATCAAGCGCGGCATCTCGCTGCGCAGCCTGGACTCGGGCGATCCCTACGCCAGCGGCAAGGAGTACCGCATCGAGGTGAGCCTGAAGAACGGCATCTCCTCGGAGGACGCGAAGAAGGTCGCCAAGATCATCCGCGAGGAGGGCCCCAAGTCGGTCAAGGCGCAGATCCAGGGCGACGAGCTACGGGTGCAGTCCAAGAGCCGTGACGACCTGCAGGCGACCATGGCGCTACTCAAGGGCAAGGACCTCGACGTCGACCTGCAGTTCGTCAACTTCCGGTAGCCCCGCGTGGATGACTCGAACGGCATAACGCTCGACTTCAACCTCTCGCTGGCCACGATTCTCGTGATCGTGGACTTCGTCGTGCGCGTGCTCGCGATCATCTACGTGCCCCGCAACCGCCGCCCCCAGACGGCGCTGGCCTGGCTGCTGGCGATCTTCTTCATCCCCTACGTCGGCATCCTGCTGTTCCTGCTGGTCGGCAATTCGAAGCTGCCCCGGGGGCGCCGTCGCAAGCAGGAGGAGATCAACCAGTACATCGTCGAGGGCACCGAGGGCATGGAGGACGTCAAGCGCGAACCACCATGGCCCGACTGGCTCGAGCCGATCGTCGAACTCAACCGCAACCTCGGCGCGATGCCGCTCGTCGGCGGCAATAACGCTGAACTGCTGCCCGACTACGAGAAGTCGCTTCAGGCGATGACGGATGCCGTCGGCGAAGCCACTAAGTCGGTGCACGTCGAGTTCTACATCCTGTCGCTCGACCACACGACCGCGCCCTTCTTCGACGCGCTGGAGGCTGCCGTCAAGCGCGGAGTCGACGTGCGTGTGCTGCTCGACCACATCGCATCCATTCGCTCGGTTGGCTACCGCAAGACCGCGAGACGACTCACGAAGATGGGCGCGCAGTGGCACTACATGCTGCCCGTGCGACCGCTGCGCGGACAGTGGCAGCGCCCCGACCTGCGCAACCACCGCAAGCTGCTCATCGTCGACGGCAAGGTCGGCTTCACGGGATCGCAGAACTTCATCGACTCCAGCTACAACAAGAAGGGCAACATCCGTCGAGGTCTGCACTGGAAGGACCTCATGGTGCGCTTCGAGGGACCGATCGTCGCCGGTATCGACGCCCTCTTCGCCACCGACTGGTACTGCGAGACCGACGAACTGATCCTGCGCGAGCACGATGTTCCCCGCCCGGTGAAGGAGAGTCCGATCGACGCGCAGGTCGTGCCGAGCGGACCCGGCTTCGAGGGGGAGAACAACCTCAGGCTGTTCAACGCGCTCGTGTACGCCGCCACCAAGCAGGTCATCATCACGAGCCCCTACTTCGTGCCCGACGGGTCGATGCTCTACGCGATCACCACGGCGGCGCAGAGTGGGCTGGACGTGCAGCTGTTCGCCTCGGAGATCGGGGATCAGGCGGTCGTCTACCACGCCCAGCGCAGCTACTACGAGGAACTGCTGCGCGCGGGTGTGCGCATCTGGCTGTACAAGGCGCCCACCGTGCTGCACGCGAAGTTCTTCACGATCGATGACGAGGTCGCGGTGGTCGGGTCGAGCAACATGGACATGCGCTCGTTTGCACTCGACCTCGAGATCTCGGTGATGGTGAGGGGCAAGACCATCATCGATGACCTGCACGAACTGCAGGAGCAGTACCGCGAGAACAGTCGCGAGCTGACCCTCGACGAGTGGATGACGCGCTCCCGCGTCGCGGCGACGTTCGACAACGTGGCGCGCCTCGCCGCCACGCTGCAGTAACGCGCAGGCGCTGAGGCTCCGCGCGCTAGTCCTTCAGCGCTTCGAGTTCCTCGGTCACGTACTCGTCGTCGGGGCGTAGCACGAGCAGGCGCTCCTGGATGGCGCGAGCCTCGTCCCGGCGTCCCAGCGAGCGCAGCGCGCGGGCGATGGACCACTGGGCGATCTGCTGCTGGTCTTCGCTGCCGTGGGCTTGCGCCGCGGCATCCGCCGCCTCGAACTCGGCGAGCGCCTCGGAGTAGCGACCGGCGTCATGGTGAAGCCAGCCGAGGTTGTTGTGCAGAGCGATGAGCCAGCGGTGGGTGCGGGGGTCAGCGGATGCCTCGGCGAGCGCCACGCCGCGAGCAGCCCACTGGGCCGAACCCCCGCGGTCGGCGATCGCGAGCATGTGCAGGGCATCGACGGCGAGGAAGTCGTCGTGCGCGGACCGCGCGAGTTCGAGCGCCTGCTCGAAGAACGGAATGGCCTGCTCCGGATGCCCGGACGAGTTGCGCCGACGCCCCCGCTCGAGCGCCACACGGGCCCGCACCACGAGGTCGTCGGAGGCGATGGAGCCGAGCAGCGCGTCCGCGTCATCACCCTGGCCCCCGAGGCCCAGCGCGCGGGCCAGCTGCGTGCGCAGCTCGTCGGCCGCGATCGCTGGGGCGGACGCGATCTCGGCGCGGAAACGGTCGGCGCTGGCCGCGGCATCCGCGAAGTCCCAGAGTTCGTCGAGGCGTGCGGGGTCGAGTCGATCGGTCACGCGACCAGCGTAACCGGCACCACGGGCGGCCCAGCGCCTCGCCCGACCCCGGCCAAATGAAGGAGATGTCGGCGTTTCGCCCGCACACGATGGGATGCGCGGGGTGTCGCGCGAAGATCTCCTTCATTTGGCGGGCGTGCCAATCGTGGTGGCCACGGGCGAGGAGGCGTTGCTCAGCCGGCGACGGAATCCCCCGCCGGCCACCGGCGTTACACGGTGCGGGCGCGCACCCGTCGTCCGCGCAGGTCGTCGATGCCGCCGACCGCGTCGATCAGGGCGGCGAGCGCACCCTTGGCGGTGGCAAGAGTGTCGTCGCCGAGCGCCTCGACGAGTTTCGCCTCGAGCTGGGCACGCGCTGCGCGGCCTGACTCGACGACCTCGCGGCCCGCGTCGGTGAGCGTCACCCGACGAACCCGCTGGTCGCCCTCCTCACCCTCGCGCTGCACCAGCCCGAGGGTCTCGAGCTCGACCACGGACTTCGACGCGGCCTGCTGGGTGACGCCCATGCGTGACGCGAGCTCGGTGACGGTCGGTGAGCCGGCGACCAGATGCTGGATGAGGTAGCCGTGCGCGGTGCGCACGAAGGGATGCCCACGCTCGCGAACCCTCTGCAGCAGGTACTCCGAACTCAGGTCGCCCGCGAGCGTGGCGAGGGTCGCCAGGTCGATGGACTCCGGTTCGATGCTCTGGGCTGTGATCGTCATGGTTCCACTGTAGCTTGACAACCTTGGTTGTACAACTTATGTTGTGTTTTCATGATCGATACGACCACCGCTGTGACCGCCCTGCATACCGCGCTGACCGCAGGCCAGCACGGCGACGACCTGCGTGAACTCTTCACGCCGGATGCCACCACCACAGAGCACCCCAACGCCCTCAACCCGCGCGGCCGCACCAGCACGCTCGCCGAGATGCTCGCGGCTTCAGAGGCCGGCGCTGGGCTACTCGCCTGGCAGCGCTACGACGCACACACCCTCGCCGAACACGGCACGACCGTCGTCGCGCGCCTGACCTGGACCGGCGAAGTGGCCCGCGACGCGGGTCCGTTCCGCGAAGGGCAACGGCTCACCGCGCACATCGCCCAGTTCGCCGAGGTCGAGGGTGGGCGCATCCGGTCGATCGAGACGTTTGACTGCTATGAGGCGTTCTAGACCGAGAGGACAGGTCTCGATACGCGGCTGCGCCGCTACTCGACCGGCTGAGGGCGCCGCTACTCGACCAGCGGATTACTCGACCGGTCGCCCGTTCGACACTGCGACCATCTCGTCGCGCGGAACGACCTTCACCCGCGTGCGACCCTGCGGCGCCCCCAGAGCGAGTTCGTGCGCGTCGAGGTTGTGCCAGCCGTCCAGGTTGGTGAACTCCACGCCGCGGCTCGCGAGCAGATCGACGATCGCCGACTCCTCGGGATGCGCCGGGCTCCACCAGCTCGCCTGCCCGTTGATCACGTGCTTGATGGTCTCCATCGCGTCGCTCTTGGTGTGACCGATGAGGCCCACCGGCCCGCGCTTGATCCACCCAGTCGCGTAGACGCCGGGCACCGGACGGTCCTCGTCGTCGAGCACCTGGCCCTCGCGGTTCGGGATGACGCCACGCTTCTCGTCGAACGGAATGCCGTCCAACGGCGACCCGAAGTACCCCACCGCACGGTACACCGCCTGCACCGGGACCTCCCGGAACTCGCCCGTTCCGCGCACGCCACCGGCGCCGTCCGGCTCGGTGCGCTCGTAGCGGAAGCCCTCGACCGAATCCGTGCCGAGCACCTCCACCGGCCGCGCGAAGAAGTGCAGGTGCAGCCGACGTGATGACCCGGTCTGCGGCTCGTCGCGCCACTTGCGGAAGATGCGGTCGATCACCATGATCTGCTTGTTGGTCTCGATGGCCGTCTTGGAGGCCTCGTCGTAGTCGAAGTCCTCCTCGTAGACGACCAGGTCGACGTCGTCGAGTTCGCCGAGTTCGCGCAGCTCGAGCGGGGTGAACTTGACCTGCATGGGTCCGCGACGGCCGAAGACGTGCACGTCGGTGACGGGCGAGGCCTTGAGTCCGTCGTAGACGTTGGCCGGGATCTCGGTCGGCAGCAGGTCGTCGGCGTGCTTGGCGAGGATGCGCGCGACGTCGAGCGCGACGTTGCCGTTGCCGATGACGGCGACCTCGCGAGCATCCAGCGGCCACTCGCGGGGGAAGTCGGGGTGACCGTCGTACCAGCTCACGAAGTCGGCGGCGCCGTAGCTGCCGGGCAGGTCGATGCCGGGGATCTGAAGCGGGGCATCCCGGATCGCGCCCGTCGAGAAGATCACGGCGTTGTAGTGCTGCTTGAGGTCGTCGAGGGTGATGTCGCGACCGAAGTAGACGTTGCCGAAGAGGCGGATGTCGCCCGTGTCGAGCACCTCGCGCAGCGCCGTGATGATGCCCTTGATGCGCGGGTGATCGGGCGCGACGCCGTAGCGCACGAGACCGTACGGAGCGGGTAGCTGCTCGAACAGGTCGATCGAGACGTCGAACGCCCGCTCGGTCTTCAGCAGGATGTCGGCAGCGTAGATTCCGGCCGGCCCCGCTCCGACGATGGCCAGCCTGAGCTTCGGTGTCATTACTTCGAGCGCTCCACAATCGTTTCAGCGAATCGGGTGAGGGCCTTCTTGACCGGTCCCTGCGGGAGGGGCGCGAGCGCCTCCACGGCTTCGCGGGACCAGCGATGTGCCTCCGCGAGAGTCTGCTGGGTGACGGCATGGCCGCGCAACTCGGCGATCGCCGCCGTGAGGTCGGCCTCGGCAGCGCTTTCCGAAGCGGCATCGCCGTAGTACACCGTCGTCACGTCGCGCTCGATGCGGCGCAGCAGATCGTCCGCGTCCTGGTCGGTCTGAGCGAGGCGACGCAGGTAGAGGAGGGGGAGGGTTGCGACGCCGGCACGGAGGTCGGTGCCGGGGGTCTTGCCCGTGTCATCCGTCTCGCCGGCGAGATCGATGACGTCGTCGATGAGCTGGAAGGCGATACCGATCTTCTCGCCGAACTCGGCGACCGCCGGCCGGTACTGCTCGGGCGCGTTGGAGAAGATGACGCCCACCTGCGCGGCCGCGGAGATGAGCGAGCCGGTCTTGTCGGCGAGCACCTGGATGTAGTGCTCGATCGGATCCTCGTCGGCACGCGGGCCAATGGTCTCGTGCAGCTGGCCGAGGCACAGTCGCTCGAAGGTCTCGGCCTGCAGCACCAGGATGCGCTCGCCCAGGCTCGCACCGATGCGGCTGGCCCGGGCGAACAGCAGGTCACCGGTGAGGATCGCCACCGAGTTGCCCCAGACGTTCTGGGCGCTCGGCACCCCGCGCCGCGATGGCGCGTCGTCCATGACGTCATCGTGATACAGGGATGCCACGTGCGTGATCTCGATCGCCTGTGCGGCCCGGATCACCTCGTCGTTGTTGCCCTCGCCGAGCTGTGCGGTGAGCAGCGTGAGCACGGGGCGCACGCGCTTGCCGCCGGCTTCGAGCAGGTAGCGGCCCGTGACATCCGCGATCTCGTCGGCGAAGACCATGGCGGCGAGGAGCCCCTCCTCCACCTGGGCGAGGCCCTGCTCCAGCGCGTCGACGAACTTGCGTTCGTCGCTCGATGCGAAGAGCTTCTCACCGAGCCCGAGCGAGGAGCTCAGGGTGTTGCTGCGACGAGCAAGGGGAACGCTCGGGTTCACGTGAGACAAGCGATTCTCTGTCTGTTCTGCGCGGCCGCTAAGGGCGCGGGACCGTTGTGATGGGCTGGGTGGCATTGAGCTTGCGCTTGGCGACGGATGCGAGCACGGCCTCATCGACCGGCTTGCGTCCGCGGTGCAGGGCGACAATGCCCGCCGTGAGATTGCGGTAGGCGACCCGCGTGAAGCCGGCGGCGCGGATCCACTGGCTGAGCTCGCCCTGATCGGGCCACGCCTTGATCGACTCCGCGAGATAGCCGTAGGCCTCCGGGTTGGAGCTCGCGCGGTCGGCGACGATCGGCATGACCTTGGAGAGGTAGGTGTTGTAGGCGGCACGGAAGATTGCCACAGGCGGGCGCGAGAACTCGCAGATCACGAGGCGGCCGCCGGGCTTCAGTACCCGGTACATCTCGGCGAGCGCGAGCTTCGGGTTGGCCACATTGCGCAGGCCGAAGCTGATGGTGACGACGTCGAACTCGTTGTCGCCGAACGGCAGCTTCTCGGCATCGCCCTCGACGAACTCGATGTTCTTGTGGCGCTTGCGACCCTCGGCGACCATCCCCGCGGAGAAGTCGAGAGCCACCACGGTCGCGCCGTTGCGCTGCAGCGCGGCCGAGCTGGTGCCGGTGCCGGCCGCGACATCCAGAATGCGCTCCCCCGGCTGCGGATCGACTGCGCGCACCGTGGCGACCCGCCAGAGGATCGCGTTGCCGCCGGAGAGAACATTGTTGGTGCGGTCGTACCGCTTGGCGACACCGTCGAACATGCCGGCGACGTCTTCCGGTCGCTTGTTCATATCCGCCTTGGCCACGAGGTCAAGTCTAGGCTCTCGAATCCGACTCACCCTGAGTGTTCGTAGCCGACGGGTACGCTGAGGGGTGTGAACCCCGAGGTGCTGCGCGTGCGCACCGAGCGACTCGACTACGACGGCCCCCTTCTCGACTGGGCCGAGCCGGAGCATCCGCTGGCCTTCCTGCGCGGCGGCGAGGGCATCGTCGGCTTCGGCGAGCGGGCGACGTTCCGGCACGAGGGCGAGAATCGCATCGCCGAACTCGCCCGCTGGTGGCGCGAACTGTGCGACGCAGCCGAGGTGCACGACGAGGTCATGCTGCCCGGCACGGGTCTCACCGCGTTCGGCAGCTTCGCGTTCAGCGACACGTCGGCGTCCGCCAGCGTGCTGACCATTCCGAGCGTGATCGTCGGCAGGCGCGGCGACGTGACGTGGATCACGCGGTTCGACGGCGGCTTCCCGGTCGAGCCGAGCACGCCGTGGCCGACCCGCTCGGCCTCACTCGTGCCGGGTGCGATGACCCCGGAGCGGTACGAGGCCGCCGTGCTGGCCGCGCGGCAGCACATCCGCGCCGGCGAGCTCGGCAAGGTGGTGCTCGCTCGCGACCTCGTGGCCGACATCGGTTGGGTCGCCGACAAGCGCGGCTGGCTGGCCCGGCTGGCCGCCGCCTACCCCGACACTTTCACGTTCGCGCATTCCGGGCTCATGGGGTCCAGCCCCGAGACACTCGTGCGGGTGAGCGGCGGCGACGTCAGTGCGCGAGTTCTTGCGGGCACGGCACGTCGATGGCCGGATGACGCGACCGATGTGCACGCGGCATCCACTCTCGCCACCTCGGCGAAAGATCGCGGGGAGCACGATCACGCGGTGCGCAGCGTGCTCGACTCGCTCGCGCCGCACGCGACGGACGTGACCACGAGCGACCCCTACCCGCTGCGCCTGCCCAACCTCTGGCACCTGGCCTCCGACGTGCGCGGCACCCTCGTGCCCGGCCGCACCGCGCTCGAACTGGTGGGGGCACTGCACCCGACGGCGGCCGTCGCGGGTACCCCCACCGACGTCGCGCTCGACCTGATCGCCGAACTCGAGCCCTTCGACCGGGGTCGCTATGCCGGGCCGGTGGGCTGGGTGGATGCCGCGGGTGACGGCGAATGGGCGATCGCGCTGCGCTGCGCACTCATCGATGACGACGGGCACATCACCGCGTGGGCGGGTGCCGGCATCGTCGCCGACTCGGAGCCCGCCAAGGAACTCGCGGAGACCGAGCTGAAGTTCCGGCCCATCGTGGAGGCGTTCGGCCAGGCCGGTTGAGTAGCGCGCAGCGCGTATCGAAACCAAGCCGGTTGAGTAGCGCGCAGCGCGTATCGAAACCAGGCCGGGTCAGGGTTTCGATACGCGGGCTGGCGCCCGCTACTCAACCAGCCGGGTCAGGTCGCGGCGAGCCGCGCCTTCTCGGCTTCGACGTCGTAGTCGACGCTCGGCCACTGGGGGTCGAGCTTCTGCAGGGCCTCGAGCAGCAGGTTCTGCACGGCCCAGCGCGCGTACCACTTGTTGTCGGCGGGCACGACGTACCAGGGCGCATCCGGTGTCGAGGTGCGGGTCAGGGCGATCTGGTACGCCTCCTGATAGGCGGGCCAGAGTTTGCGCTCATCCACGTCGCCCGGGTTGTACTTCCAGTGCTTGTCGCTTCGCTCGAGGCGCTCGCTCAGGCGCGCCTTCTGCTCGGCCGACGAGATGTGCAGCATGACCTTGATGATCGTGGTGCCGGCCGCCGCCACTTCGCTCTCGAAGTCGGTGATGATGCCGTACCGCTCCTCGATCGCCTCCGGCGTCGAGAACCCGCGCACGCGGTGGATGAGCACGTCTTCATAGTGGGAGCGGTCGAACACCCCGATGATGCCGGGCGTCGGCAGCTGCGGGCGCACCCGCCACAGGAAGTCGTGCTTGCGCTCCTCCTCGGTGGGCGCCTTGAACGCGTGAATGTGCACGCCCTGCGGGTCGATGCCGCCCACCACGTGCCGGATGATGCCGCCCTTGCCCGCCGTGTCCATCGCCTGCAGCACGAGCAGCACACTGCGGGTGCCGCCGAACTTGCTCTCGGCGAACAGACGCTCCTGCAGGTCGGCGAGAGTGTCGTGGTTGCTGAGCAACTCCTTCTCGGCCGACTTCTTGTCGACGCCCGGGTGCGACGAGGTGTCGACGTCAGCGAGGACGAAGTCGGCGGTGACCGGCTTCAGGGGAACAGTGCTCATGCGCCCCAACCTACTCGCGCGGCAGCGGCACTTCCACGATCACCGGACGAATGGATGCCGTCATCGCCTGATCCAGGGCGCCCCGGGTCTCGACGCGCAGGTAGTCCCACCCGTATGCCTCGGCGAGTTTCGGGATGTCCACCCGCTGCGGCGTGAGCAGCACGCGGTCGTAGCCGGGACCGGCCGACTGCGCCACCTCGAGGCCGTCGAAGATGGTCCCGCCGTTGTCGTTGCCCACGATCACCTGGATGCGCGGCTGCACCTCGCCGACCCCGAACAACAGGGCGCCGACATCGTGCAGGAACGTGAGATCGCCCACCAGCACGCGAGTGGTGCCCTCGGCGCCCTCAGCCTGGCTGGCGAGCGCTATGCCCAACGCCGTCGAAATCGTGCCGTCGATGCCCGCAAGACCGCGGTTCGCGTGCACGGGAACGCGCTTGCCAGGCAGCACTTTGTCTGCCTCGCGGATGAGCCGCGAAGCGCCGAGCACCAGCCGATCCTTCGGCCACGTCGCGCGCCAGACCGCCTCAACCAGCGCCCGCCGGGTGACGGGAGCGCGCACGGCGGCAAGCTCGGCCTTGGCGTGAGCTCCCAGGTCGGCCGTGATGTCCGGTGCCACGTCGATGTCCTCGATGAGTGCCCGGGATGCCGCGACCCACCGTCCCGACCAGGAACGGGCATCCGGCTCACCCACGACGCTCACGGAATCGGCGAACGTGCCCACCCGGCGCCCCGGGTTGTAGTCCTCCGCGCTCGCGCCGCGCACGACGATGGTCTCGACCCCCTGGCGCTGGATGAGCGCCGGAACCTCGCGGCTGAGGGTCGGGTGACCGAACACGATGACGCGCTGCACCCGGTCGCCGAAGTTGGCGGTCTTCAGAAGCTCGCGGTAGGCGACGACGAGCTGCGGCCCGAAGTGCGCACCGCTGGCGATCTCCGCGAGCAGCGGCGCGCCGAGCTCGCGGGCTACCTCCTCGGCGCGGGGGCCGGCGCCCGTGCCGGCGACGACGACGGTGCCGGGAACCGCCGAGAGCTGAAGACCGAGCTCGTCGAGATCCGGCGCCGGGGTCTCGACACGCTCGACCACCGACAACTCGACGACCGACACGGGTTCGGGCAGCGGCCGCTCCGCCAGCGTGAACGGCGAGGAGAGCGGCTCGGCGAACGCGAGGTTGAGATGCACGGGGCCGGATGCCGCTGCCAGGGCATCGCGCGCGAGGGCGGCCGCGGCATCCGTCTCGCCCGCGGAGCCGTTCGGAGGAGCGACGTCCCACGAACGACGCACCGCGGAGCTGAAGATCCCCGGCTGCTCGGTCGTCTGGTTCGACCCGACACCGCGCAACGACTCGGGGCGGTCAGCGGTGATGACGATGAGCGGCACGCCCGAGTGATGCGCCTCGAGCACGGCCGGGTGCAGGTTGCCGACCGCCGTGCCGGAAGTGGTGATCAGGATGACCGGCCTGCCGGTCTCCACGGCGATACCGAGGGCGAGGAATCCGCCGACCCGCTCGTCGATGCGCACCCGCAGTCGGATCATTCCCAGGCGTTCGAACTCGGCGGCGGCCAGCGCCAGTGCCTGCGATCGCGAGCCCGGTCCGAGCACGATGTCGCGCACGCCGAGCCGATGGAACTCCTCGAGCAACGCCACAGCGAACGCCGTGGCGGGCGACTCAGGTGGTCGGGGGGTCATCGTCGAGGTCGGCGAGTTCCTGCTCCAGGCGGCGGATGCGCTCGTCCTGGTCCTCATCGCGTCGGAGGTTCTTCAGAAAACTGGGGTCGTCATCGGGGGCGATCGTACGGCGCTCGCCGCCGCGACTGCCCCACCCGTGACCGACGAAGAACCACAGCAGCGCGCCGACGAACGGCACCAGCACGATGATGATTCCCCAGACGATCTTGGGGAACGCCCGCACCCGACGGCGATCGATGAGGATCAGGTCGATGAGGGCGAAGACGTCGAGGATGAATGCCGCAACGAAGAAGATCAGCAGCCGTCCCATGTGCCAATTCTAGGCGCGCACGCTGAGCTCCAGCGCGCTGCCTACACTGGCAGAGTGAAACCTTGGGTGCTCTACAGTCTCGTGCGGGTCGGCGTGTTCGCGATCGCGCTGGCGGTGCTGCTGATCGTGGGCGTGCCGTGGTGGCTGGCCGCCATCGTCGCCGCCGTCATCGGGCTGTGCGTGGCGTACATCTTCTTCGGCAAGCTGCGCGATGCCGTCGCACTCGACATCGCGGACCGCCGGTCGCGCACCACCAAGGACGCCGACCAGATCGCCGAGGACGCGGAGCTCTAGAAGGCGATCGCCCAGCCGAGTCCGAGACCGTAGGCGAGTGCCGTCAGCGCCGTGAGACGCAGCGCGAGCACGAGCTCCGGTGCGGTCTTGGCGCTCAAGGTGATGCCCGCGGCCGGCACGGCGGCCAGCAGTGCGAAGTAGACCAGGTAGGCGTTCGCGTAGAAGAGCGTGAAGAACACGAGGATGACGAACGGCAGCAGCAACAGCACCGCGTAGGCGATTCGGGCCGGACGGTCGCCCAGACGCACAGCGAGGGTGCGCTTGCCCGCCAGCTTGTCCTGTGCGAGATCGCGGATGTTGTTGACCATGAGTACCGCGCAGGCGATGAAGCCCGCCGCCGCACCAGCCAGCCAGCTCTCGACTGTCACCGTTCCCGCAAGCACGAAGGTGGTGCCGGCGGTCGCCACGATCCCGAAGAATACGAACACGAAGGGCTCGCCCAGGCCTGCATAGCCATACGGCCGCTTGCCGCCGGTGTAGAACCAGGCGGCGAGGATGCACACCGCACCGACTGCGATCAGCCACCAGTAGCCGGTGCGCCAGACGATCACGAGCCCCGCGGCCGCGGCGAGCGCGAAGAACACGAGCGCGACGGTCAGCACCGTGCGCGGCTTGGCCGCGCCCGAGGCCGTCAACCGCTTCGGGCCGGAACGGAACTTGTCGGTGCCGCGTACCCCGTCGGAGTAGTCGTTGGCGAAGTTCACGCCGATCTGCAGGAACACCGCGACGGCCAGACACGCGAGGGCCCGCAGCCAGTGCCAGCCGTCGCCGGTCTCCTCGTGCGGGAGCACGTAGGCGGTGGCGGTACCGAGGGCGACGGGCGCGATGGCGAGCGGCAGCGTCTGCAGCCGCATCCCGCCGATCCAGTCGCCCAGCGTCGCCTTGCGCACCGACGCGACCCCGGGCGGGAGTCCCGGTCGTCCCGACTTCTTCTTGCCCTTCTGGACCGCCTGCTGCCGGGCCTGCTCGGCCTTCAGCTGGGATGCCACGCTGGGAGCGGGTACGGACTTCGGATTGATGCGCTGCTGCCGAGGATTCGCCACGACAGGAAGACTACTGCGTTGGCCCCGCTACTTCAGTGCGAGCGCCGCGATGGCGAGGCGGTCCGGCTTGCCCGACGGCAGCAGGGGAAGCTCGTCGACCAGCAACATGCGATCCGGCGACGCGGCCGGGCCCAGGCGCAGCGCCACCTCCCGACGCAGTTCCTTCAGGCCCATGGTGGCCGTGCCGACCACGACAGGCACCTCACCCCACTGGGGATGCGGCGCCGCGACGACCACCGAATCCCCGAGCCCGAGCTGATCCCGCACTACGGACTCGACCTCGGCCAGCGAGACCTTGATGCCGCCGGAGATGATGACGTCGTCGATGCGGCCGGTGACCGCGAGGCGGCCGTGGTGCATCGCGCCCGTGTCATCCGTGCGATACCACCGGCGGCCGTCGTGCTCCGGAAAGGAGAAGGCCGTGCGCCGGGGATCGTCGAGGTAGCCCTCGGCGATGACGCTGCCCGACAGTTCGATGCGACCGTCGACGATCGCGATCTCGGTGTTGCCGATCGGTACGCCGTTGTAGACGCAGCCGCCGCAGGTCTCCGACGCGCCGTAGGTGCGGGTCAGGCGCAGGCCCTTGTCCACTGCGGCCGCCGCCAGGGCGACGGGAGTGGATTGCCCGCCGACGAGAATGCCCTCGAATCCGCGCAGGGCGTCGACAGCGGCATCCGATGCCATCAGGCGGGCGAATTGGGCCGGCACGAGCGAGACGAACCTCGTCGGGTGATCGAGGCGGGCCGCGGCGGCGACGAAGGCCTCCGGGGTGAACCCGCGGGGATCGAGCACGACCGGGTCGGTACCGGCCGCGAGCGACCGCACCAGAACCGCGAGCCCGGCGATGTAGTGGGTGGGCAGCGCGAGCAGCCACTGACCCGAGGTGCCCAGTGCGGTTTCGGATGCCGCTGCGCTCGCCAACAGTGCATCGGCGCTGAGCATCACACGCTTGGGTCGCGCGGTCGAGCCGCTCGTCTCGACGACGACGGCCACGCGCTGCTCGATGGTGCGCCCGTCGAGCGACGTGGCGTCGTCGCGCGCGGTCTCGCTCGGCAGGGGCAGGATGGCCGGACCGTCGCCCGCGAGCGCGTCCCGGAGTGCATCGAACACTCCGGTCACGTCTGCCGAGTCAACGACTCGCAATCCCCGCATGGAGCCCCCGCTTCCTGCCGCCCTCGGCGTCCGTACCACGGTACAGCCGGGGGCGGCGGTGCGGCTTCAGGCGTGCGCGGCGAGCCACTCCCGCGCGGTCCCGAGTTCCGCCGCAGAGATGCCGTGGCCGCCGGCCCGCTCCTCGCGGGTCGAGTCGGCCCCAAGACCGGTGAGCACCGTGTGCAGGCGGTCGACGCTGGCGCGGGGCGCCATCGGGTCGTCGCGGCCGTTGAGCAACAGCACCTCGAGCCCGGCCAGCGAGTCGGTCGGGGTGCGGTCCGCGAACGGGTACATGCCCGAGAATCCGATCGCCCTGCGCAGCACCCGAGGGTGGCGGATGGCGGTGGCGAGCGCCATGTTCGCTCCGTTGGAGAAGCCGGCGACCACGAGCATCCGGCCCGCCAGGTCGTACTCGGCCACTGCGTCGGTCACGAAGGCGGCCAACTCGTCGGCGCGTGCTTCGACGTCGTCGACATCGAACACGCCCTCGGCGAGCCGTCTGAACCACCGGTTCATGCCCTGCTCGCTCACCCGGCCCCTCGGCGCGAGCACGGCGAAGCCCGGCGCGATCTCCCGCGCCAGCGCGACGCCGTCATGCTCGGTGCCGCCCGTGCCGTGGAGGGCGACGATCACCGGAGAACCGGGGTCGCCCGCCACGAACAGGTGCGGCCAGTCGGCCAGGCTCATGCCGCACCCAGCGCGGGGTTGTTCTCCTCGGGCAGGGTGATCTGCGCCACGGAGTGCTCGATCTGCTCGCGGCTCGGCTCGAGCCACGGCGGCAGCTTGAGCGAGCGACCCAGCTCGAGCAGCGGCTCGTCGATGTCGAATCCGGGGGTGTCGGTCGCGATCTCGAACAGCACCCCACCCGGCTCGCGGAAGTAGATCGAGGTGAAGTACTGCCGGTCGAGGATGCCGGTCACCTGGTGACCCTTGCCCACGAGCTCCTCGCGCCAGGCCTGCTGGGTGGCGTGGTCGGGCACGCGGAATGCGATGTGGTGCACGGTTCCGCCGGCACCCAGGCCGTCGGGCGCGAGCGAGGATCCGATCACGTCGACGATGGTCCCGGCGGAGCCATCACCCGCGGCGAGGCGGGTGCGACCGGCCGACTCGTCGACGATCGTGAGCCCCAGGTCGTTGGTGAGCAGCGCGATGGTCTGCTCGGGGTGACGCACGGTGAGCACCGAGGAGTGCTGGCCGCGGATCGCGTACTCGGCGGGCACGCTGGCCGAGTCCCACGGGTCGCGGGGGTCGGTGACGGATGATGCGACCAGCTCGATCTGCAGGCCGTCCGGGTCGCTCACCAGCAGCCGCTCTTCCGAACTCGACTCGGATGTGATGCGGGACTCTGCGCCGAGCGCGGCGAAGTGCTCGGTCCACCAGCCGAGGCTGCCGGCGGGAACGGAGAAGGCGGTCGAGGTGGACTGGCCGGCTCCGACCCGTCCCTGCTGGATGCCCCGCCACGGGAAGAAGGTGATGAGCGAGCCGGGGCGGCCCGCCTCGTCGCCGTAGTACAGGTGGTACGTGCCGGGGTCGTCGAAGTTGACGGTCTTCTTGACGAGCCGCAGCCCGAGGCCGGTGATGTAGAAGTTGATGTTGCGCTGCGGCGCGCCCGCGATCGCGGTCACGTGGTGCAGACCCTGTGTCATGACGGTCATGATCAAGTTCCTTTCAGGAATTCGTTATCCATGCAAACGCATAGAAACGGAATCTATTCCCGTCAGGTGATCAGGGTGCCGACCAGCCGGAACAAGGTCAGCAGAACGAAGGGGTTGGCCAGCACCCCGAGCGCCACGGCGGCACTACCCAGCCGCCGCCCGCGATCAAGGACGATCGCCACCACGCCACCCACCACGGCGACGACCGCCAGCCCGATGCTCAGGTAGCCGAGCACGGTTGCGGCGAAGTAGTCCCCACCCGTCGCCACGGCGATGGCCACGCCCTGCAGGACCCCCGCGATGACGGCGGCCGCGAGGGCGGTGGCGCCCAGCAGTGCGGTCTTCCGGCGCGGGGCTGGGGGCGGGGCATCCGGTGTCTCGATGGGCTCGGCGACCACGGGCTCGTCGATGAAGATCGGCACGACCTTGAGCGGAACTCTCTGCACTTCTCCCGGCTCGGCCACGAGAATCACCCTAACCGACCCGCACCTTGCCAGACTGGGGCAATGCGCCCCACCGTGACCGACCTGCTTGCCACCGCCCACGTCGTGAGTCTGCCGCTGGTCTCGCGGTTCCGGGGAATCGACCGGCGCGAAGCCATGCTCATCGAGGGCCCCGAGGGGTGGACCGAGTTCTCGCCGTTCACCGAGTACGGCGACGCCGAGGCATCCGCCTGGCTCGCCGCCGCCATCGACTTCGGCTGGAACCCGACGCCTCCTGCGCTGCGCGACACGATCCGCGTGAACGCGACCATGCCCGCCGTGACCGCCGACGAGTTGCCGGCCGTGCTGGCCAGGTTCCCCGGGTGTCGCACGGTGAAGATCAAGGTGGCCGAGCCGGGCCAGAGCCTCGCGGATGACACGGCGCGCGTCGCCGCAGTGCGGGCAGCGCTGGGTGCCGAGGGTCGCATCCGCGTCGACGCGAACGGCGGCTGGAACATGGACGAGGCGGAGCACGCCATCCACGCCTTCGCTGAGTTCGACCTCGAATATGTCGAGCAGCCGTGTGCGACGGTCGACGAACTCGCGCAGGTGCGGCGGCGGGTCAAGTACATGGGAATCCCGATCGCCGCCGACGAGAGCGTGCGCAAGGCGGAGGACCCGCTGGCGGTCGCGCGCGCCGGGGCCGCCGACATCCTGGTGGTCAAGGCCCAGCCGCTCGGCGGCATCTCTAAGGCGCTCGCGCTCATCGCCGAGGCCGGGCTGCCGGTCGTCGTCTCGAGCGCCCTCGACACGTCGGTGGGCATCTCGATGGGCCTGCACCTGGCGGCCGCCATCCCCGAGCTGGATTTCGACTGCGGGCTCGCCACCGCGGCCCTGCTGGCCGCCGACGTGACGGATGCCCCGCTCACCCCGCGCGAAGGCGAGCTGCCCGTGCGCCGCGTGGTGCCCACAGCCGAACTACTGGCCCGCCACGCCGCCACTCAGGATCGCACGCTGTGGTGGCGCGCGCGCCTCGAGCGCTGCTACCAGCTGGTTGAGTAGCGGCCACGCCGCGTATCGAAACCGCCCCCAGGCGGGTTAAGTAGCGGCCACGCCGCGTATCGAAACCGCCCCCAGCGGGTTGAGTAGCGGCTGCGCCGCGTATCGAAACCCTACCGGCGGAAGTCCTTCCGACTCAGCTCCGGCAGTCGACCGTACGCCCCGGCGATCAGTGCCTCCCGCTTCTTGCGAGACCACCGTTGGATCTGTTTCTCCCGCTCGTACGCGTCGTCGATGCGCTCGAACTCCTGGGCGAAAACCAGCTCGATCGGCAGTCGCGTGCTGGTGTAGTTGCAACCCGCTCCAGTCGAGTGCTGCCACATCCGATTGTCTAGATCGCGGGTACTGCCCACGTAGTACGAGCCGTCGGAGCAGCGCAGCATGTAGACGTAGGGCATGCACGGAGTGTGCGCTATGGCAGTCGTCGGTGGTTCGGCCCGGGGCGGAGTTGTGGATGCGGGTTTCGATACGTCCGCTGCGCGGACTACTCAACCAGCCGGAGGCGGTTTCGATACGCGCCTTTGGCGCTACTCAACCAGCCGGGACTACAGCCCGCTGTACGCGTGCAGCCCCTTGAAGAACAGGTTCACGATCGTGAAGTTGAAGAGCACGGCGCTGAAGCCGATGATCGCGAGCCAGGCGCTCCGCGAGCCGCGCCATCCTCGGGTCGCCCTCGCGTGGATGTAGCCGGCGAAGATCGTCCAGATGATGAAGGTCCAGACCTCCTTCGTGTCCCAGCCCCAGTAGCGGCCCCACGCGCGTGATGCCCAGATGGCGCCCGCGATGAGCGTGAAGGTCCAGAGCACGAACCCGACGACGATGAGCCGGTAGGCCATGTTCTCGAGCTTCTCCGGCTCGGGCAGCGTGTCGAGGAACTTCGCCTTCGTCAGCTTGCCGACCGCGCGACGCTCCTTGAGCAGCTGCACGATCGAGAGCCCTGCGCCGAGAGCGAAGAACCCGGTTCCCAGGGTCGCAACGAACACGTGAATGACCAGCCACGCCGACTGCAGTGCCGGCGGAAGCGGCACGACGTCGACGTAGAAGTTGACTGTCGCAACTCCGAGGGCGATCAGCACGAAGCCGGAGATGAACGCGCCGAGGAACCGCAGGTCCTGCCAGAACTGCACAGCGAGGAACACCCCGACGATGATCGCGGTCGCCGTGAGCGTGAACTCGAACATGTTGGCCCACGGCACGCGGCCGGCGGCAAGTCCGCGCAGGATCGCGGCCGTGACGTGCAGAACCCAGGCGATGACGGTGAGCGCCATGGCCGCGCGCAGGTAGCGGGGGGTGCTGCGCCCGACGGATGCCGGGGCATCCGTCTTCTCCAGGAGGGCGGTGGTTCCGGATGCCGCAACCGCCTTGCTCCCGACGGTCGCCGCCACGGGCGCGCCAGCCGACCGCCGCGCAAGATCGACGGTGAAGAGGATGAAGGCCAGTGTGTAGACCGCCATGGCCGAGTACAGGGCCAGACGCATGTACATCACGAGAGTCTCGGTCACGGTTCCACCCTAAGCCTTGAGTTGTTCGATGTGCCGGTCGGCCAGGTCGGCCACCGCAGCGGTGAGTGTGGGGTCGTCGCCCCGGGCGAGTCCGGCGTACTCCAGCGTGACACCGTCTTTGGTGGTTACGGCCTTCACCCACATGCGACGACGCGGAATGAACAGGCTGGTGACCAGCCCCGCGACAACGAGCGCCGAGAAGATCAGCACCCACAGCTGCGACGGGTCGTGGTGCACGTCGAGCGACACGAACCGCGGGATCGACTCGAGTTCGATGCTTCCTAGGTCCCCCGGGAGGTCGACCTTGTCTCCGGGGCTGAGTTCGATCGTGGGCGCGTCCGACTTGCGCCCGGCGATCTGGGTGAGCGAGTCAGTGTTGAGCGAGTAGGCGTTCACGCCCTGCCCGTTGTCGAGCCCCAGATCGCCCTGGTACACCTCGAGGGTGAGGATCGGGTTGAGCAGGTCGGGGTAGTTCGAGGTGAGCGCCCCCGATGGCAGTGCCACGGCGGTCGGGTAGAGGAAGCCCCGCATACCCAGCTGCTCGCTCAGGCCGTCGGGCACCTTGATGATGCCGAGGCTGGTCAGGTTGGCATCCTGGGGCAGGAAAGCGACGGGCTGCGAGAAGACGACGGCGCCTTCGGGGTCGCGCACCGTCACCACCGGCGCGTATCCATTGCCGAGGAGGTAGACCTGCGTGCCGCCGATCGAGAGGGGCTCGTTGACCTTGATGGTCGCCGGCGCCGGTTCCTGGCCGCGCAGGGTTGTCGTCACGTTGGCGGTGAAGTCGACGGCCTGCCCGAGGGCCTTGAGGTTCTGCTCCTCGTAGCTGACATCGAAGCTGTCGAGCACGATGGTGAACGGCTCCAGCTCGGATTCGCTGAAGAAGCGCCCCGGGTTGAACGAGTCGTAGCTGGCGAGGGAGTTGACGAAGGCCTGACCTTCCACCACGACCCGCTGGCCGGTGAACCCGAACCCACCGCCGATGCCGACGCTCACCAGCACCCCGATCAGCGCGGTGTGGAACACCAGGTTGCCGGTCTCGCGGAGGTATCCGCGCTCGGCACTGACCGAGGTGGCCGCCTGCCCTGGGCCTGCCGGGTACAGCTCGGTGCGGTAACCCTGCTTGCGCAGCACCGTCTCGGCGGCCGCTACGGCAGTCGCGGCATCCACAGTCGTCCCGCGTGTGGTGAAGCCCTCGAGGCGAGCGAGTCGGGCCGGCGTGGCCGGCGGCTTCGCGCGCAGCGCATTGAGGTGGTGCCTGGTGCGCGGGATGACGCAGCCGATGAGCGAGACGAACAGCAGCAGGTAGATCGCCGAGAACCACACCGAGGTGTACGTGTTGAAGATGCCCAGAGCGTCGAGCACCGGCGCGAGAGTCGGGTTCGCCGCCTTGTACTGGATCACGCCGTTGGGGTCTGAACTGACCTGCGGCACGAGCGAGCCCGGGATGGCGGCGATCGCGAGCAGCAGCAGCAGGAACAACGCCGTACGCATGCTCGTGAGCTGCCGCCAGAAGAAGCGCAGGTAGCCCATCACGCCGAGTCGCGGCTGCACGATGCCGTCACCGCCCGGTTCGACGGCCGGGGCATCCTGATCGATGTGGTCAGAGGGCCGCGCGGGGTCGTTCGACGCCGCACCGCTCGAATCAGAGGGCCGGGACGTAGCCATTGATCACCGATCCCAAGTTGGAGATGAAGACGCGCCAGAGGCCCGAGACCATGAGCAGTCCGATCGCGATGAGCAGCGAGCCGCCGATGATGTTGATCACCCGGATGTGCCGCTTGAGCCAGGCGACCGACCCCGTGACCCAGCCGAGACCCAGGGCCACCAGCAGGAACGGGATGCCCAAGCCGATGCAGTACGCCATCGCGAGCAGCGCACCCCGCCACGGATCGCCGCCGTCGAGCGCGATGGCGTAGACCGCGGTCAGGGTCGGACCGATGCAGGGCGCCCAGCCGAGCGCGAAGACGATGCCGAGCAGGGGGGCGCCGGCCAGCCCGGTCGCGACCTTCCACTGCGGGCGGATGGTGCGCTGCAGGAACGTGACCTGGCCGATGAACACCAGGCCCATGATGATCACCAGCACGCCGGCTATCCGAAGGATCAGGTCGAGCCAAGGACGCAGCAGCAACCCGGCGGTGCCGAACAGCACTCCGAGGGTCACGAAGACGACGCTGAATCCGAGCACGAACAGGGCGACGCCGACGAGCAGCCGCCCGCGATCCTGCTTCTCGCCGTCGCCCGTGAACCCGCCCACGTAGGCGAGGTAGCTCGGCACCAGCGGCAGCACGCACGGCGAAGCGAACGACACGAGCCCGGCCAGCACCGCCACGGGCAGGGCGAGGGCGAGGCTGCCGCCGAAGACGAGTTGGCCGATCGGGTCCACGGGGGCGCCGCTACTGCTTCTCGGCGACGACGGTGTCGATCATCGCGGCGAGGATGCTCTTGTCGCGGATGAGCCCGCTGATGCGTGCGGCGACCCGTCCCTCGCGGTCCACCACGAGGGTCGTGGGCACGGCGTTGGGCGCCACGGCACCCGCGAAGGCGAGCTGCACGGTCGCGGTGTTGGCGTCGATGATCGAGGGGTAGCCGAGCCCGTTCTTGGTCGTGAAGGTGGCCGCGACATCCGGGGAGTCGGAGACGTTGACTCCGAGGAACGGCACGTCCGTGTACTGCTCGCTCAGCGCCTTGAGGTCGGGCGCTTCAGCTCGGCAGGGCCCGCAGGCGGCGTACCAGAAGTTGACGACGAAGACCGAGCCCGCGAAGTCGTCACTGGTGATGGTCGCACCGGACTCGTCGACTCCGGAGAACACGATCGGCGCGTCCCGCTGGCCGGCGGGGATCTCGGTGATCGCTCCGTCCCCGGAGATGTAACCCTGCCCGGAACCGCTGGCGTACTGCTCGGCGAGCGGATCGTTGGTGCACCCCGAGAGGACGAGCACGAGAGCTCCCGCCGCCGCAAGAAGTCGGAACCTCACACTGCTCCCAAGTCGATTGCTGCTTGCCCTAAGTCTTTCGCAGGTTCCTGATAGTTGACCTCGACGAAGGCATCGCCGCGACGCTCGAGCGTCGTGATGCTGGAGAGCGCGCAGCGCCGATCGCGCGGGTCGTGCGGCAGCCGCAGATCCTTGACCGAGCGGGCCACCATGACGATCGGCATCTGGTGGCTGACGAGCACGGCTTCCCCGCTGTCGGTGTCGCGCCACGCGTCGGTGACGACCGCGAGCATGCGGTCACGCACGCTGATGAACGGCTCGCCCCAACTCGGCTTCATGGGATTGCGCAGCTGGATCCAGCCGGAGGGGCGCTTCAACGCCTCGCGCATCTTCTTGCCCTCGAACCAGTTGTGCGGCTCGATCAGGCGATCGTCGGTCGTGATCGGTAGCCCGAAGCGCTCCGACCAGGGGGCGGCAGACTCCTGCGCACGCTGGAGTGGGCTGGCGTAGAGCCGGGTGACCGGATGCCCCGCCAGACTCGCCGCCGCGGCATCCGCCATGCGGTGGCCCAGTTCGCTCAGGTGGTAGCCCGGGATGCGACCGTAGAGAACGCCCTCGGGGTTGTGAACCTCACCGTGGCGCACGAGATGGATGAGGTCGGCGGGCACCCCTCGATTCTACGGCTCGCCATCGAGCCCGCTGGCGCCGTAATGTACATTCGACAACATCACATGTACATTGGAGAAGTGTCGAAGATCAGCGTGACGGACGCCCGCGGCCGCCTCCCCGAATTGATCGATCGGGCGCGCACCGAGGCGGTCTTTCTTGAGCGCCGTGGAAAACTCGAGGCAGTGGTGCTGAGCCCCGAGCAGTATGAGCGCATGATGGACGCGCTGGAAGAAGTGGAAGACGTCGCCGCATTTGACGAGGCAATGGCGGAGGAAGGCGACAGCATTCCCTGGGCTCAGGTCAAGGCAGACCTCGGCTGGACGTGAGCGGCTACCGCATCGAGCTGCGTCCGGCGGCGATCAAGGCTCTGCGCGCCATCGAGCGCAAGGATCGCGCCAGAATCCAAGGGGCGATCGCCCTGCTGGGAGAGAACCCCCGTCCGCCCGGTGCACGAGCACTTCACGGCCGTGATGGCCTCCGCGTTCGGGTGGGCGACTATCGGATCATCTACACGATCCGCGACGACGTACTGCTTGTTGTGGTGGTTACTCTCGGACATCGCAAAGATGTCTACTCGCCACGCAACTAAACTCTGGGGGTGACCGAACGCACCCTGATCAAGAACCTGCTCGCCGCAACCGACGGACCCGTCTCCGTGTCGGGGTGGGTCGATACGGTGCGCGACCAGAAGAAGGTGCAGTTCGTCGTGCTCCGCGACGAGTCCGGTGCTGTGCAGTTGGTGAACCCTCGTGCATCCGACGCCGACGGCAACACCGTCGCCGACGAACTCAGTGACACCATCTCGGGTCTCGCCCAGGGCACCTTCCTCACCGCGACCGGTGAGCTCAAGCACGATGAGCGCGTGAAGCTCGGCGGGGTGGAGATCAAGCTCGAGGCACTCGAGATCGCCGCCGCAGCCAACCCCGAGACGCCCATCGCCGACGACACCGGCGTCGACAAGCGCATGGACTGGCGCTTCCTCGACCTGCGCCAGCCGAAGAACAACCTGATCTTCCGCATCCAGACCACCCTCGAGCACGCCTGGCGCACCTACTGGGTCGAGCACGACTTCATCGAGCTGCACACCCCCAAGCTCATGGCCAGCGCGAGCGAATCCAAGGCCGAGCTGTTCGAGGTCGAGTACTTCGACACCAAGGCCTACCTGTCGCAGAGCCCGCAGTTCTTCAAGCAGATGGCCCAGCCGGCCGGCTTCGGCAAGATCTTCGAGGTCGGCCCCGCGTTCCGCGCCGACCCGAGCTTCACGAGCCGCCACGCCACTGAGTTCACCAGCGTCGACAGCGAGATCAGCTGGATCGACTCGCACGAAGACGTCATGAAGCTCCACGAGGAGCTGCTGGTGGCCGGCTTCGCGGCGGTCAAGGCGAAGCACGGCGACGAGATCGAAGCCCTGTTCGGGGTCGAGGTGACCGTACCCACGGTGCCGTTCCCGCGCATCCCGCTCGCCGAAGCGAAGCGCATCGTGGCCGAGCGCGGCTACGAGGTGCCCCGGCACGACGACGACATGGACCCGGAGGGCGAGCGCCAGATCGCCGCCTACGTGAAGGAGACCTTCGGCCACGAGTTCGTGTTCCTCACGGACTACGCCTCCAGCATCCGGCCGTTCTACCACATGAGGCACGCGGATGACGCGTCGCTGACCAACAGCTACGACCTCATCTTCAACGGAGTCGAGATCTCCACCGGAGCACAGCGCGAGCACCGCATCGAGATCCTGGAGGCACAGGCTCGCGACAAGGGGCTCGACCCCGAGGAGCTCGCCTTCTACCTCGACTTCTTCCGCTACGGCGTTCCCCCGCACGGTGGCTTCGGCATGGGGCTCAGCCGAGTGCTGATGCTCATGCTGCACCTGCCGAACCTGCGCGAGACCACGTATCTGTTCCGTGGACCTACCCGCCTGCTGCCGTAGCGCCCTAGGCTGAGCCCCAAGCAACCGCAACTGCGAAAGGGGCCATCCATGGCTGGAAAGTTCGTTATCTCCAAGGACAAGAAGGGCGAGTTCCGCTTCGTCCTCAAGGCTGGAAATGGGGAGATCATCGCGATGTCCGAGGGGTACGCAAGCAAGTCGGGCGCACAGAATGGAATCGAGTCGGTTCGCAAGAACGCCCCCGACGCCGCCGTCGTCGACGAGAGCTGACCTCACTTCCGGACGTTCATCTGGATGGGGCATGATGTCCCCATGTCCAAGAAGATCGATGCAGCACTCAAGGACCTGAAGAAGGCCCTGAACAAGCACGCCGAGGCCGTGGGCGGCCGCACTGTGTCACTGAAGAAATCGCAGCGCGCAAGCGCTCGGGTGGCCGCAGCTGCGACCGCCTACGCCGAGGCCGTTCACGCGAAGAGCGGTCTGGGCAACCCCTTCGCCGATGTGCTCGAGCCTGGCCTCGAAGCGACCACCCTCGCCTCGCTCAGCGCCGAGCGCGACAAGCTCGCCAAGAGCCTAACCGGTCCGATCGAGACCCAGAACGCCGCGGGCTAAACCTCGAAGTCCACCGTCACGCGCGATGCCGCGTGCGACTTCGGCACGGCGGCCGCCTCGACGTGGGCGGGGTGCACCTGATACTGCTCGAGCGCCTCGACCGAGTCGAAGTCGCTGACGAGAATCGCGTCGTAGTTGGTCTCCAGGTAGGCGACGTTCGGCCGCACCATGAGGCTCTGCAGGCCGGGAACTACGCCTACCAGCGGCTCCAACGCCCCGGCGATCTCCGCGACAGCGGCCGCCTTGGCGGCCGGTTCGGTCGCGCTGAGCTTCCACATCACCACGTGTCGGATCATTGAATTGCCTCCTCGAGGGCTCGGGTCAGGCGCGTCGGGTCGACCCGCCAGATGGTGTGCACGCGCCCATTGACCAGCACCACGGGAATCTCGTCCCAGTAGCGCGAGTTGAGCTCCGGGTCATCGAGGATCGACAGCTCCTCGACGGTGACTGCGGATGCCGCTGCCCCGAGTTGCGCGATGACCTCGGTCACGGCATCCCGCGCCGTATCGCACAGGTGACACCCCGGCTTGGACAGCAGGGTGAGGCGTACGTCGGGCACGACCATAGACTAATCGCGATGTCTGATGCAGCGCGGCGCACCCCGACCCCGGGGCCCATCGTGGCCTTCTTCGACGTCGACAACACGCTCATGCGTGGCGCGAGCGTCTTCTACGTGGGTCGCGAGGCGTGGCGGCGTCGGCTGATCTCGTTCCGTGACATCGCCGTGTTCGCCTGGCACCAGTTCCGATTCCTTGCCGTCGGCGAGAACCGGCAGCACCTGGCGCACGCCAAGGAGCGCGCGCTCGGCCTGGTCGGCGGTCACACCGAAGAGGCCCTCGTCATGCTCGCCAACGACATCTACGAGAAGGACATCCTGCCCAATCTCTGGCCGGAGACTGTCGCGCTCACCCGCGAGCACCTGGCCCAGGGCCACGAGGTGTGGCTGATCACGGCGACTCCCGAGATCGTCGCTCAGGTGATCGCAGAGCGGCTCGGCCTCACCGGCGCCCTGGGCACCAAGGTGCAGGCGCTCGAGGGCGTATTCACCGGCGAGCTCGACGGGCCGGTGCTGCACGGCGACGAGAAGGCCACCGTGGCGCGACTGTTTGCCGACCAGAAGCGTGCCGATCTGGCTCAGTGCTGGGCGTACTCCGATTCGAGCAACGACATCCCGCTGCTGACGATGGTCGGCAACCGGGTCGTGGTGAACCCTGACGCGAAGTTGCTCGCCCACGCGAACACTCACGGCTGGCGAGTGCTGCCCCTGAAGCGGTCGAGCATCACGGATGCCCGCAAGCAGGTGAAGCGCGAACGCAAGGCGGGTTGAGTAGCGGGTTGAGTAGCGACGAAGTCGCGTATCGAAACCCTGTTAAGGAGGTGAGATCTCGATACGCCCTCCGGGCTACTCGATCAGCGCCCGACCCTTCGGGCTACTCGCTCAGCTAGCTACTTCTTGTTGCGACGCTGGTGACGCGTCTTACGCAGCAGCTTGCGGTGCTTCTTCTTCGCCATGCGCTTGCGACGCTTCTTGATGACTGAACCCATGAGAACCTTTTCTGTTTCCGAATGGACCGACCCGGTCCGATTCAGAACCGCGGAAAGACATACCCCGCGATCTTACATCAGTGCGGAGTGAGGCCTCAGCCGACGTCGGCGATCGGGGTCTGGATGGCCGCGACGACCGCGGACTCAGGGATGCGGAACGAACGACCGAATCGCACGGCAGGCAGATCGCCGGAGTGCACGAGACGGTAGACGGTCATGTTCGAGACGCGCATCATCTCCGCCACCTCAGCGACGGTGAGGAATCGAACGTCTGACAGTGACATCGGCTGCGGGCTCCCAGGATTGCGCACTCGAGGGAATGTGACTGGAGTGCTAATCGGTAACACTAGGGGCTGATGTGAGTCGGTGTCCAGCCCCTGAACTGGTCTCAGGTGTGGGCCTTGACGCGCTCGACCACCGAAGTCCACAGGTTCGACCCGCGGTGACTAGGGGCGGTGCGGCCTGCGGCGGAATGACTTGGGCAGGCGCTTGGTGACCTGCTCCGCGGCATCCTGAATCACGACTCTTGCTTGGTGTGTTCCCTCGGCGACTCGACGACCGATCGTCTCGCCGACATCGGCGCCCGACCATGCTGCGAACGCGTTGGGGCCACCGTCGGCAGGCTCGAAGGTGTCGTCGAAGTCGGCGCTGAGGTAGGGCTGCAGCCAGTCCTCGAGCTCTTCCAGGGGCGTCGCCTCGAGGCGGTAGTAGCGATGCTGGCCGTCCTCCCGCACGCTCACGAGGCCGTGGTCGCGTAGCACGCGCAGGTGCTTCGACACCGTCGGCTGGCTGAGGCCCAGTCGTTCGACGAGGTCACCGACGCTGATCTCCCCCGTCTCGGAGTCGGCAGCGACATAGCGCTCCAGAAGCACCTGAAGCAGGTCTCGCCTCGTCGGGTCAGCGATCACGTCGAAGATGTCAGCCATGACTTCAGGCTACCGGCGCACACATGAGGCGCGATACTGGTCGGGTGAGCATGCGCGCCAGACCCATCTCGCGCAGAACGGTGTTCGGTCGTCTGCAAGACGTGGTGGATGCGTTCGTGGCCTCGAGCCCCGCGCGCTTCGCCATCGTGATCTTCGCTTCTCTCATCCTCGTCTTCACGGCGCTCTTCTCGCTGCCGATTGCCACGAGCTCGGGTAAGCAGGCGCCGCTGGTTGACGCCCTCTTCACCGCGGTCTCAGTCATCTGCGTCACCGGCCTGTCCACCGTGGACATGGCAACCTTCTGGTCGCCGTTCGGCCACGTGCTGGTGTTCCTCGGCGTCGAGATCGGTGGCGTCGGTGTGCTCACGGTCGCCTCGATCCTCGGCCTCGTGATCAGCAGGCGTCTGGGGCTGCGGCAGAAGCTGCTCGCGGCCGGCGACGCCAACCCGCTGCGCATCCGCAAGGGACCGATCGCGGAGGGTCAGGCGATCCGCCTCGGCGAGACCGGCAACCTGCTGCGCACGGTGGCCATCAGCGCTCTCGTGATCGAGGCCGGGGTCGCGATCCTGCTCTTCCCCCGCATGCTCATCCAGGGTGTGCCCGTGTGGGATGCCGCGTGGCAGTCCGTCTACATCTCCGCGATGGCCTTCACCAACACCGGGTTCCTGCCCACCTCGACCGGCCTGGCACCGTACGCGGGCGACGTCTGGTTCCTCAGCGTCATCATGCTCGGCGTTGTGGCGGGGGCGATCGGCTTCCCCGTGATCTACGCCCTGTCGCGCAACCTCAGGAATCCGCGGCGCTGGTCGCTGCACGTCAAGCTCACCCTCATCACCTTCGCCCTGCTGCTCGTGATGGGGGCTCTGGCCTACTTCGTGCTCGAGTTCGACCATGCGTTCCGCGGGCTCGACGGCGGGCAGCGGGTGCTGCAGAGCTTCTTCCTGTCCTCGATGGCCCGATCCGGCGGATTCTCGACGATCGACATCTCCCAGCTCGACGGCTCGAGTCTTCTCGTCACCGACATGCTCATGTTCATCGGCGGCGGCTCCGCATCGACTGCGGGCGGCATCAAGGTCACGACTCTCGCGATCCTCTTCCTCGCCGCGTTCGCCGAGGCGCGCGGTCGCGATGACATGGAGGCGTACGAGCGGCGCATCCCACAGGACGTTCTCCGACTCGGCGTGAGCGTCGTACTGTGGGGCGCGACCACGGTGGCCGTCTCCTGCATCGTGATCATGATGATGACGGATGCCGCGCTCGACCACGTGCTCTTCGACGTGATCAGCGCCTTCGCGACCTGCGGCCTGTCCACCGGCTTCACTGCCAACACCACGGATGCCGCGCAGTACGTACTGGCAGCGACCATGTTCTTCGGCCGCATCGGCACCGTCACGCTGGCGGCGGCGCTCGCCGCAAGCCAGCACCCCAAGCTGTTCAGACAACCGGAAGAGAGGCCCATCGTTGGTTGAGAAGATTGCCCACGACGCCCCCGTGCTCGTGATCGGCCTCGGCCGGTTCGGAGCGGCCACGGCGGGCCAGCTGCAGCGACTCGATCGGGAGGTGCTCGCGATCGACGAGGATGCCGGCCTTGTGCAGAAGTGGTCGGAGCGAGTCACCCACGCCGTGCAGGCCGACGCCCGCAGTATCGATGCCCTGCGGCAGATCGGCGCGCAGGACTTCTCGATCGCGGTGGTCGCGGTCGGGTCATCCATCGAATCGAGCGTGCTGATCACGGCCAACCTGGTCGACCTCAAGATCCCGCAGATCTGGGCGAAGGCGATCAGCAAGTCGCACGGCACGATCCTGACCCGCATCGGCGCCAACCACGTGATCTACCCCGAGGCCGAGGCGGGCGAACGGGTCGCCCACCTCGTCTCCGGGCGCATGCTGGACTTCATCGAGTTCGATGACGACTTCGCGATCGTCAAGATGTACCCGCCCAAGCCGATCCGCGGCATCCCGCTGTCACAGTCGTTGGTGCGCAAGAAGTACGGCGTCACAGTCGTCGGGGTGAAGTCGCCGGGGGCCGACTTCACCTACGCGACGCCGGAGACGATCGTGTCTAATCACGACCTGATCATCGTGAGCGGCAACTCGACCGACATCGAGAAGTTCGCGGCCCTGTCGAGCTGACCCGACTCGACCTGACCCCGGCTAGTTCGAGTCGGTGTCGCCGTCGTTCTGACCGGGCTGCACCGGTCCGTGCCCACCGCCGGGGAACGGGGGACGACCGTCGTTGTCGCCGTCACCCGGGCCGAATCCGGGCCCGACCTGGCTCTGTGTCATGCCCGACGGCAGGTGGCTGCCGACGAGCACTCCGCCACCGAACAGGGCGCCGGCGACGACGAACGATCCGACGACGATTCCGGCGATGGCTCCGCCGCCGAGGCCGCGCCGACGGGTGACGGGCGGCTGTGCGGGGTCTGACTGAGCGAGCACGGGCTCGCTCGGGATGCTGGCAGAAGCGGCGGGTGCCGACTCTTCCTTCTTGGTTGCCACGAGGACTCCTTCGCATGTGAGGCGCTTGGACGCGCTGATCACACGGTGCCCGGACTTCCTATGGACCGGCTATGACCGGGCGGTGAATCCGCTTACCTGCCCTCGGCCATCTCCTTCGCCCGCGCCAGAGCGGATGCCGTGGCCCGGTCGAACAAGCCCGTCAGGTCGGCCTTCTCCAGCTCCGCGATCGCGCGCTGGGTCGTGCCGTTCGGGCTCGTCACCTGGCGACGAAGCTCCTCGGGCTCCTTCCCGGAGGCGACGAGCAGTTCCACCGAGCCGAGGAACGTGCCCGTGACGAGCTCGGCCGCCTGCGCCGGCGTGAAGCCGAGATTCACCGCGGTGCGGGTGAGCTGCTCGACGAGGTAGAACACATAGGCGGGTCCCGATCCCGAGATCGTGCTGAGGGCGTCGATCTGCGACTCCGGCACCTCGACGACCGTTCCGACGGTCTCGAAGACAGCGCGGCCGAGGGCGACCTGCTCCGCTGTGGCACGTGAACCGGCGGCGAGCCCCGTCACGCCCTTGCCGATCAGCGACGGGGTGTTGGGCATGGCGCGCAGAACCGGCTGGCTCACGATCGCCTCCATCGTCGCCGTGGTGACGCCGGCCGCGACGCTGATCACCAGCGCGTCCGGGGCAAGATCCTCGGCGAGCGCCGCCAGCGTCTCGGGCACCATCGCGGGCTTCACCCCGATGATGACGACCGAGGCGCCGCGCACCGCGAGGGCGTTGCCGTCGGGCGCCGTCTCGAGGGCGACGGAATCCACACCCGGGCGCCGCACGAGCGCGGCCTTCGCCTCCGTGCGGTTGGTCACGCGGATATCGCCGTCGACGGTGACCCCCGGGGCGAGTAGCCCGCCGAGGATCGCCCCGCCCATAGCCCCTGCGCCGATGATCGCTATCGAACCGAGTGTGCTCATGCGTTCATCCTAGGATTGGGCGCATGAGCACAACGGGTGGAACCAGAGCGATCATTGCGGCACTGCTGGCCAATCTGGGCATCGCCATCACGAAGTTCATCGCGTTCCTGTTCTCCGGTTCGAGTTCGATGCTCGCGGAGAGCGTCCACTCGCTTGCCGATACCGGCAACCAGGGCCTGCTGCTGCTCGGCGGTCGCAAGTCTCGCAAGCGGGCCGATGCGGCGCATCCGTTCGGCTACGGGCGCGAGCGCTACGTGTACGCCTTCGTCGTGTCGATCATCCTGTTCTCTGTCGGTGGCGTGTTCTCGATCTACGAGGGCATCGACAAGCTGCAGCACCCGCACGAGCTCGAGGTGCCCTGGCTGCCGATCCTCGTGCTGTCGGTCGCGATCGTGCTCGAGTCGTTCTCGCTGCGCACCGCGATCAAGGAGTCGAACCACGTGCGCGGCAAGCAGGGCTGGGTGTCGTTCATCCGCCACGCCAAGGCGCCCGAGCTTCCCGTCGTGCTGCTCGAAGACGTCGCAGCCCTCACCGGTCTGGTCTTCGCCATGTTCGGCGTGGGGCTCACTATCCTCACCGGCAACAGCGCCTGGGATGCGATCGGTACCCTCGCGATCGGTGTCCTGCTCATCGTGGTGGCCGTCGTCCTCGGAATCGAGACCAAGAGCCTACTCGTCGGCGAAGGGGCGGGCTCGCGCGACGCGGACAAGATCCGCGACGTGATCAACGCCAACACCGACGTCGAGGCCCTCATCCACATCAAGACGCTCTACCTCGGACCCGACGAACTGCTCGTCGCCGCCAAGGTCGCGTTCGCCGCCAAGTCCCGACTCTCGGATGTCGCGACCAGCATCAATACGCTTGAGGCCGCCATCCGGGCCGCCGTGCCCGTCGCGCGGGTGATCTACATCGAGCCTGACGTGTATCAGGCGCCCGGAGCATCCAACCCGACCACCGATTCGATTGTCATCAAGGGCGCCGACTAGGCGCGAAAAGGAGACTGACCCATGGAGATCCTCAAGCTCGTTCTCGTTGCAGCGCACTTTCTCGGGATGGCGGCCATCGTCGGCTCCTTCTTCGTGCAGATGCGGCGCAAGAGCGATTTCGTACTGACGCCGCTGCTGGTCGGCGCGATCACTCAGGTCGTGACTGGGCTCGCCCTCGTCGGACTCGCCGAAGCGACCGGCGACGACCTCATCTACGCGAAGATCGGCGTGAAGCTGACCATTGCCGTGGTTGTGCTCGTCGCCGCGATCCTCGCTGTCGTCACGCAGCGCAAGGGTGGACGTGTGCAGCCGTGGTTCCATGCCGCGGGCGGCCTCGCGGTGATCAACGTGCTCGTGGCGGTGTTCTGGGGCTGATCTCGACAGGCTCGATCACCGGTGTGAGTCGATCACCGGTGGGCATGATCAGCCTGCGAGCAACTCCTCGGCGGTGACCACCGTCGCGAAGTTCTCGCCCAGCGCCGCGAGGAAGGCGGCGTGAACCTGGGCTGCGGGAACGATCGCGCCACCGAACTCGAGGTCGGGTTCCGCACACGCATCCCCCACAACCGTGACGTCAAAGCCGAGGTCGGCCGCCGCGCGCACCGACGAGTCGATGCAGACGCAGGTCATCATGCCCACGACGACGACCTCGTCGGCGCCGAGCGCACGCAGGTCAGCCTCGAGGCTCGTGTCGAGGAAGGCATTGGCGTTGCTCTTCTGCACGACGCGCTCACCGGCCAGCGGCGCGACGGCGGGGTGGATCGCGACTCCGGGCGTGCCCGGGCGGAAGAAGGTCGCCTCCGGATCGTCCCAGATCTCGAAGACGTGGATGACCGGCTCGCCGTCCGCCCGGAACTGCTCCAGCACGGCCGCGGCACTGGCGACTGCGGCATCCGGGCCGACGAGCGGATGGGCTCCACCTTCGAAGTAGTCGAGCTGGAGGTCGATGAGCACGAGAGCGCGGGTCATGTGGTCAGCCTAGATCTCGACGAACTCGATCAGCCCGGTTTCGATACGCGCTTCGCGCAACTCAACCCGCCTTTCGATACGCGCTTCGCGCTACTCAACCCGCCTGTCGGCGAAGAAGTCGCGCAGCAGGGTCGCACACTCAGCCTCGCGAATTCCTGCAATGACCTCGACCCGGTGCGGCAGGCGTCGATCGCGCAACACATCGTGCACGCTGCCGACCGCCCCGGCCTTCTCGTCCCATGCGCCGAACACGACCCGGGGAATGCGCGCCTGAAGAATCGCCCCCGCGCACATCGTGCATGGCTCGAGAGTGACCACCAAGGTCGTGTTCTCCAGGTGCCATGAGCCGGTCGCCTTCGCCGCTGCGCGGATGGCGACGATCTCAGCATGGGCGGTGGGGTCGCCGGTGAGCTCGCGTTCGTTGTGTCCGACTCCGATCGGGATGCCTGACGCGTCGAGGACGAGCGCCGCGACGGGAACGTCACCACTGGCCAGCGCGAGCCGGGCCTCGACGAGGGCGGCGCGCATCCACTCGTCTGTCGTGCTCATCGGCAGGGCGTCCACAGTAGATTGAGCCTATGCGAGTACACGTTGCCGATCACCCGCTCATCACCCACAAGCTCACCGTGCTGCGCGACAAGACCACCCCGTCGCCCACGTTCCGCGCCCTCGCGGAGGAGCTCGTGACCCTGCTCGCCTACGAGGCGACGCGCAACGTGCGCACCCACGCCGTGACCATCACGACACCCGTGGCCGAGACGCAGGGGCTCGCGATCAGCGACCCCAAGCCGCTCGTCGTGCCGATCCTGCGTGCGGGACTCGGGATGCTCGAGGGCATGGTGAAACTCGTGCCCACCGCCGAGGTCGGCTTCCTCGGAATGGTGCGCAACGAGGAGACCCTCCAGCCCGACATCTACGCCGAGCGCCTGCCCGACGACCTCTCCAACCGGCAGTGCTTCGTGCTCGACCCGATGCTGGCGACCGGCGGGTCGCTGATCGCCGCGATCGAGTACCTGTTCGCCCGCGGCGCCGTGGATGTCACGGCCGTCTGCCTGCTCGGAGCCCCCGAGGGTCTGGCTGCCGTCGAGAAGGCCACCGAAGGTCGCGACGTCACGATCGTGCTCGGCGCTCTCGACGAGAAGCTCAACGAGGTCGGCTACATCGTCCCCGGCCTCGGTGACGCCGGCGATCGGCTCTACGGCACCGTGTAGAAGCCGGTCGAGTAGGCCGAAGGCCGTATCGAGACCAACTGCAGTTGCAATCCGCGGGCAATTGCCCGATAGTTGCATGCATGACTGTTCGCGCGTACTCCCTGACCACCCTTGAGGTGATGGGTTCTCGCGCGTCCATGTGTTGTCGAATGTGTGCCTAATCGGCTTTCCTCGCCGAGTCACCATCGACCGTGACTCCCGGATCATCGCCCTCATAACGGCCTGATCCGCACGCACCACCCGCAGTACTCCGAAGGATCACACCCTCATCATCAGAGGCCCTTCACCCCAGTCAAGGAACACAGGACACATGTCTCTCGCAACCATCGATCGCGCACCCCTTTCCGCTCCCGTCCCTGCGGCGGCTCCCGCTGCGCCGCGCCGGCTGCACGCCGTGCCTCAGGGCACGGAGGCGCGCGGCTTCGCCCTGTACGTCGGCCTCGACGAGTTCAGTGCCATCGAAGCCGGCACCGACCTCAGCTACGTCGTCGATCAGCTCAAGAAGCGTCTGGCCGAGCTCGTGCCGAGCGCCGAGACCTACGCGTCGGTCGCACTAGCCCCGGTCGGCTCCGGTGGCCGTGACGTGGATGTCGTTCGTCTCGCCCTGCAGGACCCGGCCGCTCTCGCCAAGCACCGCCAGGTGGAGGAGCCCGCCCCCAAGCCGCGCGGTGGCGTCATCATCGACATCTCACGCAAGCGCGTTCAGCTGGATGGTGACACGGCGCCTCTCACTTACAAGGAGTTCGAGCTGCTGCAGTACCTCGTGCTGCGCGAGGGACGCACGGTTGGTCGTGACGAACTCATCGCATCACTGTGGAGCGCCGGCGACGACGAGATCCCGAACGAGCGCACCATCGACGTGCACGTGCGGCGCCTGCGCGCCAAGCTCGGCGACTATGAGGACATCGTGCGCACGGTCCGCGGAGTCGGCTACCGTTTCGACCGTCACGCCGACGTCTCGATCCGCCAGGCCTCGACACCCAGCCCCGACTTCTTCTGAATTGTTGGGTGCGTCGCCGCCCCTGCGGCGCGCCCTACTTCGGGCGCTTGTCGCGCGGAAGGGTAGCGACGACCAGTTCGTACGAGTCTCGGATGAGCTCGTCGAGGGGCGCTCCGGCCGACGGCAGGTCGATGCTCACCCAGTGCTTCTTGTTCATGTGGTAGCCGGGAGTTACCTCGGGGAACGTGGCGACGAGCGCACGGGCATCCTCGGGGTCGGCCTTGATAGTGATGCGGGCGCGCCCGGCCTCGTCGCCCAGGATCGCGAAGACCTTGCCCACGACCTTGTAGACGTGCACACCCTCGCCGAACGGGTAGCCGAGTTCGGTCGCGGGATGCCCGGCGCAGGCGTCCATGGCCTCGTCGAAGTTCATGGCACGCAGCCTACGATCAACCCATGACGATCTTCCACATCGCGCACGCCGTCGACTGGCACGATGCCGAACGCACCGGCGAGTACCGCGTCTCGACCCGGGGGCGCACGCTCGACGAGGTGGGCTTCATCCACGCGTCATCCGAAGCGCAGGTGGTGGGGGTGGCAAATGCGTTCTACTCGGATGATCCGCTCACGCTCATCGTGCTCGAACTCGACGAGGCGCGAATCGAGGCGGCGGGCATCCGGGTGCTCTGGGAGGATGTGGCCGGCGAGCTGTTCCCCCACGTCTACGGGCCCATCCGACCGGAATTCGTCGTGTCGGTGACCCCGCTCGCGCTCGGCTAGGTGGTCGTACGAACGATCGCGACAGCACCGGCGGCAAGGGGCGTACCCCGGGTCACCTCGCTCTGGCCGACGAGGTCGAACCCCGAGACGGGCACGGATGCGACGGTGTCGCCATGGTTGATCACGGTCACGTAATCGTGGGTCTCGCCGCGCCTGCGCACCACCTCCAGTCCGGCCGGCAGGTCGGCTGCGGTGATGCCCGCGTCGGCGTACACCGCCGCCATCACCCTGGTCAGCCCGGCTGCGTCGAGCCGCGTGCTGACGTACCAGCCGACTCCGTCCCCGTGCCGATTACGGGTGATCGCGGGCATCCCCGCGCCGGGGCCGTCGAGGTAGGTGCCCATCACCTCGGCGCCCGCGAGCGCCAGATGCTCCTGCCAGACGTCGGCCGCCAGTGTGGATCCGTCGAAGGCGACGGAGGCCGTGGCGTTCTCGCGCAGCGGCAGGAACTCCTCGACGGTCACCCCCAGGGCGTCGCGCAGGGGCGCCAGGTATCCGCCCTCGTGTACGGTGTCGAACTCGTCGACGATGGCTGAGAAGAACGACACGAGCAGAGTGCCGCCGTGCTCGACGTAGTGGGCGAGGTTCGCGGCATCCGCCGTCGTGAGAAGGTACTGCGCGGGCACGATGACCAGACTGTAACGGGACAGGTCGTGGCCCGGCAGCGCGAAGTCGATGGTGATTCCGGCCCGCCAGCACTGCTCGTAGAAGGCGCGGATGCGCTCGGCGTGACTGACGTCGACCGAGGGGCGCCACTCCAGATCCTGGGCCCAGAACGACTCGAAGTCCCACAGGATGGCGACGTCTGCCTGCACGCGAGAACCTCGTACCTCGGCCAGGCGGCCGAGAGTCGCGCCAAGCTCCACGACCTCGCGCCACACCCGCGACTGGGTGCCGGCGTGCGGAATCATCGCCGAGTGGAACTTCTCGGCCCCCGACCGCGACGCGCGCCACTGGAAGAACAGGATCGCGTCGGCCCCGCGGCCGAGGTGGGAGAGCGAGTTGCGAGCCATCTCCCCCGGGCGCTTCGCGACGTTGCGCGGCTGCCAGTTGACGGCCGAGGTGGAGTGCTCCATGAGGATCCACGGCTTGCCGCCAGCGACCGAACGCGACAGGTCGGCGGCGATCGCCAGACCGATCTCCCCCTCGGGGTCCGCCGCCCACAGGTAGTGGTCATCCGAGACGATGTCGACCTCGCGGCCCCACGCCCACAGGTCGGTGACCCAGCTCGAGTTCGCCATGAAGTTGGTGGTGATCGGCTGCGCGGCGTGAGCCCGGATCGCGTCGCGCTCGGCGATGTAGCACTGGCGCAACTGGTGATCAGTGAAGCGCGCGAAGTCCAGGCGCTGCGCCGGGTTCACCACCGACAGCGCGGCGGCGGGCACACTCACCTCGTGCCAGTCGGAGTACCGCTGCCCCCAGAACGCCGTGCCCCAGACGCGGTTGAGCTCGGCGATCGTGCCGTAGCGCGCCTCCAACCACTGGCGGAACGCGAGCACCGCATGGGCCGAGTAGTCCTCCCCCACGGGCTGTCCGTACTCGTTGTGCACGTGCCACATGACGACCGCCGGATGCCCGCCGTAGCGTTCGGCGAGGCGCCCCGCAATGCGCACCGACGCCTCGCGGTACTCGGGTGACGACGGCGACGCCATGCCACGAGCGCCGAAGCCCATGGGTACTCCGTCGCGGCTGACGGGACGGGCATCCGGATGCTTCGCAAAGAACCAAGCCGGCGGCGAGGCGGTCGGCGTGCCGAGGTCGACGGCGATGCCATTGTCGTGCAGCAGCTCGATCAGGTCGTCAAGCCAGTCGAAGTCGAAGACGCCTTCGCTGGTTTCGAGGAGCGCCCACGAGAAGATGCCGATGCTGACCATGGATACGCCGGCCTCGCGCATGAGCGCAACATCCTCGTGCCAGGTCTCTCGGGGCCACTGCTCGGGGCTGTAGTCGCCGCCGTAGGCGATGCCCTGAACCGCTGGCCAGACTCCATCGACTGTCATGACGTCCAGTCTCGCAGCTTGGTCGGCGCGCCCGTACGCGGCGGCTATTCGGGCTCCAAGGAAACTCGCAGAAAAAATAACGGTTAGGTAACTAGACAGCGTTACCGTTCCGTTATACATTCATAGAGCAGAAGTTGTTTGCTGTGGCAGCTGATGCGGAATGTGATTGCAGGACACTCTTGGTGCAAGGGAGAGGGTCGGTTCCTAGCCTCTGGAACCGACCCTCAATCCTGTTTAACGGGGGTCTCGGTTTCGATACGCGCTTCGCGCTACTCAACCGGCCCAGCGGCTTGGTCTCGATACGCGCTTCGCGCTACTCAACCGGCGGTAGTTTTACTAGGTGAGCGATCGAGCGGCAGCGGTCAACGCCTGGGAGGCACTGTTCCGCGCGCAGGTCACCGTGCTGAGGGCGCTTCAGGCCGAATTCCCCACCGATGAGATCTCGCTCAACGAGTACGACGTGCTGTTCAACCTGTCCCGACAGCCCGAACACCAGCTGCGCATCCGCGACCTCAACAAGCACCTGCTGCTCACCCAGCCGAGCGTGAGCCGCCTCGTCGATCGCCTGGCCGCGCGCGGCCTGTTGCGCAAGGAGGCCGACCCGGGTGACGGGCGCGGCACAATCGTGTGCCTCACCGAGGCCGGTTACGAGCTGTTCCGCGCGGTGGCCGTGCCGCACTCGACCTCGATCGCGAAGGAGATGGCCGCGCTCGCTCCCGACGAGCTGGCCGCCCTGACCGCACTCACCGACAAGCTGCGGCGCAGCATCGAGGGTTGATGTCGGGCACCACGATTGTCTGGCTGCGCGACGACCTGCGTCTGGCCGACAACCCCGCGCTGACGGCGGCGGCGGAGCGCGGCGAGCCGGTCGTGCTCGTGTACCTGCTCGATGAGGTGAGTCCGGGCATCCGGCCGCTGGGGGCGGCGAGCCGCTGGTGGCTGCACCACTCGCTGGCCGCACTCTCGGCCTCGGTCGGCGGCCGGCTCGTACTGAGACGCGGTGCTGCCGAGCAGGTCATCCCCGCGCTGGTCGCCGAGACGGATGCCGCGGCCGTGCACTGGAACCGCCGGTACTCGGCCTCCCGCGACATCGATGCGCGGCTCAAGGTATCGCTGCGGGAGTCGGGCATCGACGCGCAGAGCCACCAGGCGAACCTGCTGCACGAGCCGTGGACGGTCACCACCGGCGACGGCAACCCGTACCGCGTGTTCACGCCGTTCTGGCGCGCGAGCCTCGAGCTGCCGGTGCGTTCGCCGCTGCCCGTGTCCGAAGTGACCTACGCGGATGCCACGTCAGACAGCCTCGACGACTGGAACCTGCTGCCCACCCGCCCCGACTGGGCCGGCGGTCTGCGCGAGGCGTGGACACCGGGCGAGGCGGGAGCTCACGCCCGACTCGATGCCTTCGTCACTGAGGGTCTGCCGCTGTACCACCGGCGCGACGAACCGGCCGTCGCCGCGACCAGCCGCCTGAGCCCGCACCTGCGGTTCGGTGAGGTCAGCCCGTTCCAGCTGTGGGAGGCCGCGCACGGGCGCGACAAGAACTCGGCGAAGTTCCTGAGCGAGGTCGGGTGGCGCGAGTTCAGCTGGAATATCCTGTTCCACTCGCCGAGGCTTGCGACGGAGAACTTCAGGCCCGCGTTCGACGGCTTTCCCTGGGGGCAGGCCGACCCCGCCGAGCTTGCGGCGTGGCGCGAGGGGCGCACGGGCATCCCGCTGGTGGATGCCGGCATGCGCGAGCTCTGGCACACCGGCTACATGCACAACCGGGTGCGGATGGTCGTGGCGAGCTTTCTCGTGAAGAACCTGCTCGTCGACTGGCGGGTGGGCGAGCAGTGGTTCTGGGACACCCTCGTCGACGCCGACGAGGCCAACAACCCGGCGAGCTGGCAGTGGGTCGCAGGCAGCGGGGCGGATGCCGCGCCCTACTTCCGCGTGTTCAACCCCGAACTGCAGGCGGCCAAGTTCGATCCCGACGCCGAGTACATCCGGCACTGGGTGCCCGAGTACGGCACGCCCGCCTACCCCGACCCGATCGTGGACCTGGGCGAGACCCGGCGCCAGGCGCTCGAGGCCTATGAGGCGGTCAAGGCAAGTGCTGGCGGCTCGGGTCGCGAGTCGGCTGGCGATTGACGGCGAACTGACGGTGCCATCCGCCAACTACTCCTGTTATGCAGGAAACGCGGGCAATCGTCGACACTCGCACCTCCTGCGGCTCTGGGAAGGTGCGCAATCGCCCCCTGGGTGCACGACTTCTGTTGTGCAGGAAAGCCGACGGATCGTCCCATCTCCTGCATAACAGAAGTGCACAGCAGAAGTGACCGCAGTTCGCGCGAAGAGCAGCACGAGACCGGTCGCGGCCGCCGGTCGGGCCAGCCTGATCACGCCCGGCAGGCGGCCCGCCGAAAGCCCAACCGACCTACGGCCGCCCGCCGATAGTCTCGACGGCTCGCGCGCCGACGAGCACCCCGCACATGGCGGAGGCGATCGGGTCGTTCGTGCGCACCCACTCCGCGAGGAAGCCGGCTGCGAACGCGTCGCCCGCACCCGTCGGGTCGACGACCTCGGCGTGCGAGGCGACAACGTGTTCGACGGTGTCGCCGAAGGCCATGATGACCCCGTCCATGCCCATCGTGAGCGCGACGACGTCGAACGTCTCCGCGAGCGCCGCCGCTATCGCCTCGGGGGCGGCGAGCCCGGTCAGCAGGCTGCCCTCCTCCAGGCTCGGCAGCAGAATCGATGCCCCGGCGAAGGCTTCGAGAAACGCCTCCACCCCGTAGTCGGCGATGAACCCCGCGGAGCCCGGGTCGACACTCACGGTGACCCCTGCGGCCGTCGCGCGGGCGATGAGCTGCCCGATTCCTGCGGAACCGACGTCGTTCAGGAGCACGTGGCCCGTGAGGTGCAGTACTGCGGCGTCCGCGAGCAGGGCGTCCGTGACATCCGCGGGATCGAGCGTTCGGTTCGCGCCGCGCTGGGTCAGCATCGTGCGACTTTGACCCTGCACGACCACGACGATGGTGCCGGTCGGTTCGGAGGCGTGGCCGCGCAGGTGCGCTCGCACGCCCGGCAGCGAAGCCTCGTGGCGGGCGACATCAGCCGAGCCCACGATCCCGACGAAGTCGACGTCGGCGCCGAGCGAACCCAGCCACGCGGCGGTGTTGGCCGCCGAGCCGCCGGGCAGGATGCGGATGGATGCCTCGGTGTCGGTGTCATCCCGGATCGGCCCCTGGGGCACCGCGACCACATCGTCGATGAGGTCACCGAAGCAGACGATGCGCTGGCCGGCCTCAGGCATTCAGCGCACACCACGCGGTGGCGATCTCGCCTGCGACGCGCACGTTGTTGCGGGCGAGATCGAGGTTGACCTCGAGGCTGCGGCCGCCGGAGAGCTCGACGATCTTGAGCAGCAGGAACGGCGTCACCGCCTTGCCGGTCACGCCCGCCTCGTCGGCCAGCGCGAGTGCCTCGGTCAGCACGCGGTCGTGTTCGGTAGGGTCCCACTGCTGCTCGAGCGGGATCGGGTTGGCCACCACGATGCCCTGCCCGTGGCCCAGCTGATCCTGCGAGCGCATGATCGCCGCCACCTCGGCGGCGGTGTCGACCGACCAGTCGAGCGTGAAGGCCGACTCGCGAAGCCAGAAGCTCGGGAAGATGCGGGTGCCGTAGCCGACGACGGGAACGCTCAGCGTCTCGAGCCGCTCGAGCGTCGCCGCGATGTCGAGCACCGACTTCACGCCCGCGCTGACCACGGTGATCGGGGTCACGGCGAGTGTCGACAGGTCGGCCGACTCGTCGAAGGTGTCGCTGGCTCCGCGATGCACGCCGCCGAGACCGCCCGTCGCGAACACCCGCACCCCGGCGAGCGCCGCCAGGTGCGAGGTCGCCGCCACGGTGGTTGCCGCGCTGGCGCCGGTGGCCGCGATGATGGGGATGTCGCGCACGCTCGCCTTGGCGAGCTCCTCCTCCGCGATCCGCCGCACGCCCTCCGCGTCGAGACCGATCTGGGGCACGCCGTCGAGGATGGCGATCGTCGCGGGGGTGACGCCGGCATCCCGCAGGATCGTCTCGAACTCGATCGCCGCCTCGTGGTTGCGAGGCCGCGGCAGGCCGTGGGAGATGATCGTGGACTCGAGGGCGACGACCGGTCGGTTGGCGGCGAGCGCGTCGGCGACTTCGGCGGAGACAGTGAATGGAACGGGCATCCGTCTAACTTACGCTGGTCGCGTCGCCAGCCCGAGTTCGCGCTCGCCGAGCGGCTCGAAGTAGCTCAGCACGGCGGCGTGGTCGACCTGCTCCAGGGTGGGCGGTCGCCAGTGCGGGGTGCGATCCTTGTCGATCACCTGCGCGCGGATGCCTTCGCGCATGTCGGCGCCCGCGAGCATCCGCAGCCCCACCCGGTACTCCTGGTCGAGCACCTGCTCGAGGGTTGCGAGCCCGGCGGACCGGCGCAGGGCCTCGAGCGCCACGGCCACGCTCGTCGGCGACTTGCCGCGAATCACGGATGCCGCGGCGCGAGCCTCGGCTACCGGCGACGACTCCAGCCGCTCCACGATCACCACCGACTCGTCGCCCGCGTACGCCTCGTCCACCCACGCGCGCTGCGTGAGCAGGTCGGAGGCGGGCACCGCTGACGCGTGCCGGGCGATCGCGTCGGCGGCGGGCATCCGCTCGAGGTCATCGAGCAGGGTGGGCAGCGCGACCGACGGCACATACCAGTCGGCGAAGCCGAGCGCGATCGCGTCGGCGCCCGTCATGGTGCCGCCGGTGAGCGCTAGGTGCGTGCCGAGCTCGCCCGGCGCGCGGGCGAGAAGGCGGGTGCCGCCGACGTCGGGCACGAAGCCGATCGTGACCTCGGGCATCCCGAGCGTGGTCGTCTCGGTGACGACGCGGTGCGAGCCGTGGGCGGAGACGCCGACCCCGCCGCCGAGCACGACGCCGGTCATGAGGGCGACGTAGGGCTTGGGGTAGTGCGCGATGGTGGAGTTGAGGGCGTACTCGTCGGCCCAGAAGGCGGCGGCCGCGACGCCGGCATCAGCACCCTCAGCGATCGCCGAACGGTACATCGCGGTGACGTCGCCGCCCGCGCACAGGCCGCGTTCGCCAGCCCCGGAGATGGCGACCGTCTCGACCGAGTCGTCGGTCGCCCAGGCGTCGAGCGCCGCGGCGATCTCGACCACCATCTGGTGGGTGAGCGCGTTGATCGCCTGCGGGCGGTTCAGCAGCACGTGCCCGAGGCGGCCCCGCTGGGTGATCACAACGTCGGACACAGCCGCAACACTAGGCTGGTTTCGTGACCACGTCGACCCGCTGGGAGCGAGCCCGGGCAAGCCGTTGGTTCGCACTGGTGTGGGTGGTTCCGGCGCTGCTGGTGCTCGCCCTGGTCGTGGTTCTCGGCGCGAAGGCCCTGCGCGATCTGCCGGGCGTGCAGGCGTGGCTGGTCGAATTTCCGGGCACGGTGCCGCTACCGGATGACGCGCCCGTCGGTTTCCCCGCCTGGCTGAACTGGCAGCACTTCCTCAACGCCTTCTTCCTGCTGTTCATCTTCCGCACCGGATGGCAGCTGCACCAGGCCAAGCGGCCCGCCGCCTTCTGGACCCGCACGACCGGCCCGTTCCTGCGCCGCAATCCGCCGGTGCGCATCGGCATCCCGCTGTGGTTCCACCTCAGCCTCGACGCGGTCTGGGTGCTCAACGGCGTGGTCTACATCGTGTTGCTGTTCGCGACCGGCCAGTGGGTGCGGCTCGTGCCGCGCACCTGGGACATCGTGCCCAACGCGATCTCGGCGGGTCTGCAGTACGCGTCCCTGAACTGGCCGACCGAGAACGGCTGGGTCAACTACAACGCGCTGCAGCTGCTGGCGTACTTCGCCACGGTGTTCATCGCGGCGCCGCTGGCTCTGGCCACGGGCATCCGGTTGGCGCCGGGTTTGGCAGCACGGCTGCGGCCCCTCGACCGCGTCGTGCCGCTGAAGGTGACGCGGCTCGTGCACTACCTCGTGCTGCTCTACTTCGTGGCGTTCACGATCGTGCACGTGACTCTTGTGCTCGCGACCGGTGTACTGCGCAACCTCAACCACATGTACGCGGGTCGAGACGACGAGACCTGGTGGGGGTTCGGCATCTTCGCGGCGTCGCTCGTGGTGATGGCCGTCGGCTGGATGCTCGCCCGCCCCACACTCCTCGCCCGGGTCGCTGAGCTCACGGGGACAGTGCGGCGGTAGCTAAGGAACCGGATCCGCGCCTGGAGTTCATGGCTCGAGCACGTGTTGGTCGAGCCTGCTCGCTAGAGGCGCACTGCTGAGGCTCGTAGGGCAGTCAAGTCCTTGGCGAGGGATCGAAGGCGTGGCGGTGAAAGTTCTTCGTCGCCATCCCATAGGCGTGCGCAAATCACCTTGGTCCCCAGAACAAGTGCTAGCACTTCCCTACGATTCATCGGCATTCCTACCCGGCGAACGTCAACTCCGCTCACCTCGTGCCAGTCGATATTTCGCACACCTTCGCGGTCGCCTATTCGGATGCTCACACCCCCGGATTCCACTCGCATGTCGCCCAAGCCGAGGAGACCCTTAGAAAGCGATCGTGGCGCGTTCGCGTAGAAGACCGCACCGTAGGCCCCAGGGCGACGCGAAGCTCGCTCGCGGCGCGCCAACCCCGGGAACATCATTCTGGCGACCAACGATGGCCCCAATAGGAAAGCTCCCAATAGAACAAGGAGGGAGAAGGCGGCTACCGCGGCATCTAGATTGATGCGCCCGAGAGCGGTGAGGATCGCAGTGAGGACTGCCAGGACTACGAGAGCAATCCCGATACCCCAAACCATGGACCGCATGACCGCAGCCAAGATCCCCGATTGGTGATTCGCCACGATCGTCCTCCTTCACGCGCGTAGAGCCACAGTATCGAGGCGGCCGCTCCATGCGAGGTTTCGATACGCGGCTGCGCCGCTACTCAACCGGCGAGCAGGAACGGCCACGTCATTAGGCTGAGCACATGGCATTCATCTCCGACCTGTTCGACGCGGACGCCTGGCGTGAGGTGCACGGCTTCGAGTCGTTCGACGACATCACGTACCACCACGACGTCACCGGCCGGATCGCCCGCATCGCCTTCAACCGGCCCGAGGTTCGTAACGCCTTCCGCCCGCGCACGGTCGACCAGCTGTACAGCGCCCTCGACGACGCCCGGCAGAACACCAAGATCGGCGTCGTGCTCCTCACAGGCAACGGACCCAGCCCCAAAGACGGCAGGTGGGCCTTCTGCTCGGGGGGCGACCAGCGCATCCGGGGTCGTGAAGGCTACGAGTACCACGAGGGCGAGAGCAAGGGCCTGAACCGAGCGGGGGCGGCACGGCTGCACATCCTGGAGGTGCAACGGCTCATCCGCATCATGCCCAAGGTCGTCATCGCGGTCGTACCCGGCTGGGCGGCCGGCGGCGGGCACTCGCTGCACGTGGTGTGCGACCTCACGATCGCCAGCGCCGAGCACGGCAAGTTCAAGCAGACGGATGCCGACGTCGGCTCCTTCGACGGCGGCTACGGCAGCGCCTACCTCGCCCGCCAGGTCGGCCAGAAGGTCGCCCGCGAGATCTTCTTCCTCGCGGAGGAGTACTCGGCGCAGCGGGCGTATGAGATGGGAGCCATCAACGCCGTGGTTCCCCACGCGGAGCTCGAGAAGACCGCCCTCGAGTGGGCGCACACAATCCTCCGCAAGTCGCCCACGTCGATCCGCATGCTCAAGTTCTCGTTCAACGCGATCGACGACGGGCTCTCCGGTCAGCAGGTGCTCATGGGTGAGGCGACCCGCCTGGCCTACGGAACCGACGAGGCCGTCGAGGGGCGCGATTCGTTCCTCGAGAAGCGCGAACCCGACTGGTCGCCCTACCCGTGGCAGTACTGACGGTCGTCGACCCGATACTGGAGCCATGACCCGCTTCGGCATCGACGCCCTGACCGCGATCCGCATCGCCCGCGAGCGCCTGCCGGTGCCCGCGTCGCACAAGCTGGTCGCGCCGAACCGCCTGCCGTCCGACGCGATGTCCGTGCTCTACCGCGCGGTGCGGGAGGGGAACGAGACCGCGGCAGAGGCTCGACGCATCCTCGACGGGATCACGACCATGGGCATCCGTCTGCTCGGCGACCGGGTTTCGCGCGCGACGGCCTGGCACGTTGCCGAGAAGCTGGGGTGGGCTGATACGACCCGCGCCGAGTACGTCGCCGTCACGCAGCTGCAGGCCGACGCACTTGTGACTCTCGATCCCGAGCTGGCGGCGGCTGCCGACGGGGTCGTGCCGCTGGCCGACTTCGAAGCGCTCTCGCAGTCCGCGCCCTAGCTCGCCCGGTAGTGCTCGACCGTCGCCGCGATCGCGACATCGTTGGGCGTTGGCGCCGCACCGAAGGTCGACTCGAACCGTGACGAGTCGACGACGAACGGCTTCTCGTACTGGTAGCTCATCTCCGCGAACTCCCGCACGACGGGCACCACCAGACCGACCAACCGAATCGCGCCCTCGCCGGTGACGCGCACCTTCGGCCGACCGGAGTTGCCCGCGGCCGACCACACGCGCTCGGCGAGCTCCTGCTGCGTGACCGCGGGCTGCACCGGTGGGATCCAGACCGAGCCCCACCCGGCCTCGGTCGTGCCGAGCGCGGCCATTGCCGCTGCGGCATCGGGCAGGTAGCTCAGCGTGTGCGGCGCGTCCATACGCCCGAAGAACTGCATGGCTCGGCCGCGCGCGGCGTTGCCGAAGATCGCCTTACTCGACTGGTCATGCCCCGGCCCGAAGTAGTCGGCGGGACGCGAGATCGCCACGCGCAGTTGACCCTCGCGGTGGGCTTGCACCGCGGCATCCGCCATCGCCTTGCGCACCCGGCCCTTCTTGGTGGCCGGGTTCTCGGGCGACGCCTCTCTGATCGCGGCGCCGTTCGGGTCGCCGTACATGTACAGGTTGTCGGCGATGACGAGGTCGGCGCCGGCCCGCACGGCCGCGTCGAGGATGCCGGTCTGCAACTGCGGAAACTCCTGCGCCCACCGCGTGTAGGCCGGCTGCGCGCACTGATAGACGACGGATGCCCCGGCAAGCGCCACATCGAGGTCGGACGGGTTCGTGGCATCCGCCCCAACCGACTCCGCTCCCGTAACTCGCGCATCTCCTGTTCGGCTCACCAGCCGCACCCGCTCACCACCCGAGACAAGGTGTTCAGCCACAGAACGGCCGAGGCCGCCCGCACCGATGACGACATGCAATCCACTCACGACAACACTCAACTTTCCACTGGAAACATTATGACCAGTGGCAATTTATGGGAGAATGTAACCAATGTCAACTTCCACTTCGCGCACGGGCTACCACCACGGCGACCTGCGCAATGCGCTGCTCGCCGCAGGTAGCGAGGTCGCACGCGAAGTCGGGTCGGAAGAGCTGTCGCTGCGCGAGGTAGCGCGGCGCGCGGGTGTCAGCCACACCGCCGCGTACAACCACTTCGCCGACAAGAAGGACCTGCTGCGCGGGCTCGCGATCGTGGCGTTCGAGCAGCTCGCTGTCGAGCTTCGAGAGGCGGCCGAACGCGACGACGGCCTGGAGGAGTTGGCGGTCGCCTACCTCCGGTTCGCCATGGCTCACCCGGCGGAGTTCGGGTTCATGTTCCAGCGCAGTCTCTGCATGCCCGACGGGGTGCCCGACCCGCTCGAGGAGGCCTCGCGAGGGTCCCAGGCGGTGCTCGCGGAACGGGTCATCCAGCTCCAGGCGGCCGGCGTGCTGCGTGCCGAGAACCCGGAGATCATCGGCCTGGCGCTGTGGAGCCAGATCCACGGAATCACCACCATCGTGCTCGACACACCCGTGTTCAAGTCGATTCCTGCCGAGCAGGCGGAAGGGCTGGCGCGGGCGTGCGTCGAGGCCATCATCGTGGGCCTGCGCGCCTAGCCGCGACAACGAAGAACGGGGCGACCCCGAAGGGCCGCCCCGTTCTCGTGGGTGGAACTACGCGCGACGCGAGCCCCGCGTGGCGAGGCCGTAGATCAGCAGCACGACGATGGCGCCACCAATAGCCAGCAGCCAGGTCTGGATGGAGAAGAACCCCTCCAGGCCGATGCCGAACACGGCACTGCCGATGAAGCCACCGAGGAGCGCGCCGACGACGCCGAGCAGCAGCGTGATGAGCCAGCCGCCTCCCTGGTTGCCAGGAAGGATCGCCTTCGCGATAGCGCCGGCCGCCAAGCCCAGAATGATCCAGCCGATGATGCCCATGACGTATCTCCAGTCGTTTGGTTGGCCCCGGGTATCGAGGCGCCTCACACTCAATCACAGCGCGACGGATGCGGCTCTACCCCTTGTACTGCGCGACTCCGGCATGGTATTGACCGTCTGTCGCCATTACAGACCCCTGCCCTAGCTTGTCGCCGCGGCACAATCAAGCCCCATCTGCGACCTTCGGAGCCTGCATAGGATTGCGGGGTTTCACATATTGGAGGCACTCGTGAACGTACCCGCAGTCTCAGAACGAGACATCCGCCTCGACCTCATCTCCAGCACGGAGTGGCGCGTCTGCGATCGGCGCTTTGCCGAGAACGATCATCGAGCAGTGTTGGGAGTGATCGCACGCAACAGCGAGGGATACGAGGCGGTACCCCTCGACAACCCCCGCGACACCCGCGTGCATGTCTCATTGGCTGCCGCGACCGCGTCCTTCTGGGATCCTCAGTTCTTCGGACCTACCGATGGAAGCTGAGTTCGACGCTGACGAGCTCCCCGTTCCCGCTCAGGTCGAACGCGGAGGGCTCGTCTGGAACCTGATCAGCCGGGGAGACGGAGTGTGGGGCATCCAGCAGGGCCTTTCGCACCAGGGTGTTCTCGAGCAGACGATGAATCCCGAAGACGTGTCGTGGCGTGTGACTACATCGACAATCTCCTACACGGCGCCGGATGACGGCTTCAGCACCTGGTCGGAGGCAATGAGCGACTTCCTCGCGAAGGCGGGTTCGGACGCGGTGGACCGTGACGATTAGGCTCAGGGGGTATCCGGTAGTCCAGTCTGGGAGAACATTGTGGGAAAGCTGATCTACGGGTCGCAGGACGCCGAGTTCGAGTTCGAGGACCGCCTGCTCGCCCACCTTCGCGTCGTCATCGTCACCAAGCTGCGTCGAGGCGAGAACTTCACATTCACGTGGGACTACCCCACCTCGAACGGCAGCGGTCGCATGTCGCTGTGGATGGATCCGGCGATCCCCCTGCAGTTCCGCTTCTACGGCGGTCGCGAGCCTTCACTTAACCGCGCATGGATCGAGGCGCTCTCGGGTGTAGCGGCGAGCACCATGGGCTTGGTGCCCCTGCCCGAACCGCAGGGCGGCGACGCGCCCCAGACCTAGTCCGCGGCGACGCGGACGGTGTTGCGGCCCGAGGCCTTTGCGTCGTACAACTGGCGATCTGCGCGACTCATCAGCTCTTCGAGGTGCAACTCAGCACCCGACGACTGAAGCGCGCCTCCCACGCTTGTAGTGATTCGGGGCTCGACAGCGAGATCTTCGACGGCGGCCCGGAGGCGGTCGGCGACGAGTGTGAGCTCCTTGATGTTTCTCACGACGGTGAACACGGCGAACTCCTCACCGCCCATCCGCACGAAGAGATCGCCCTGACGCGCGACCTCCTGAATGCGACGCGCCACCGCGACCAGCACTGTGTCCCCCGCCTCGTGTCCGAAGTTGTCGTTGACGGCCTTGAAGTGGTCCAGGTCGAGAATCAGGCAGCCCAGTCTCTGGCCGGTACGATCCGCGAGGGCACCGAGAAGGGATGTGCCCAGCGCCAAACCGCGCCGGTTCGTGATTCCCGTGAGCGGGTCCTTGAGCGAGTCAGCGATTGCCTCCGCCGTCGCGCTGGCGGCCACTCGCCTGAATCCGAAGACCGCAAAGAGCGATGCTGCCGCCACGGCGACGAACACTCCGAGCGCCGGCGCGGGCACAGTGGATCGCAGGGCGATCGAGACGATGCCGAAGCCGACGGAGACCAGCGACATCACGATCGCAGCGCCGAGTTTCTCGTACGACGCAATGCCGACCGCGATACCCAGGAAGACGAAGCCGCTGAGCGTTCCGAGTGGTGCCGGCTGGATGGTCAAACCCAGCAAGAACACCGTCGCCATGATCACCGAGAGGAAAGACCGCACCACGAGATCGCGCCGCCCGTGGAACCACGTCAGAGCCGCCGTGAACAGAACACAGATCACCGCCGCGGCAATCGCCACCGAACGGAGCCACATCGACTCGAATTCTCCCCAGATGCCCGCAAGCGCGAAGCCGATCGCGAGTCCGCCCGAGATCAGTCGGAGGACCGCGAGCTGGAATTCGCTCTGCTGGGCGGTCGGAGAGGGCACGTCATACTCCTGGTCGTCGGGTCCGGGACGAAGGTAGGGCTCTATTGTCGCTGACGGGCACGTACCCCGTCCGGGGGCTTGACGGGCAGATCACCTGTCGAGAATGGAGGGCACACTGGACGCCGGTACAGGGCGAGAGAACAGGTAGCCCTGCCCGTAGGTGCACCCTGCCGCAAGGAGCACCTCGAGTTGTGACGTGCGCTCGATGCCCTCGGCCACGACCTCCAACCCGGCGAGCCTGGCGGCTGAAGCGACCGCGGAGATGATCTCGGCCCGCTCCGGCGCCGTCTCGATGTCAGCAATCAGGCTGCGGTCGAGCTTGAGGGCGTCGGCATCCACTTCGATGAACCGCTCCACAGTCGAGGCACCGGTGCCGAAGTCGTCGATGACAACCTTGATCTGCTCGCGACGCAGGGTGGCGAGGTTTGCTTTGACGTCGTCGCCGCCCAGATCGAACTCGCTCTCGATCACCTCCACGCGCAGATCCTGACAGCGGTGCTGGAAGTCGTCGCACATGGTGACGAGTGAGACGCTGTAGGCGAGTTGCTGCAGCTCGTACCCCGAGACGTTGACACTCAAGTAGAGGTCGCGGCCGCGCTCGCGTGCCGCGCGATGCCACTCTGCCGCCTCAGCCATCGCGCGCTTGGTGACCCACACCCCCAGGTCTTCGATGGCTCCGCTGCGCTCGAAGTCCTGGATGAAGTTCACCGGGCCGACCTCGCCCAACTCCGGATGAGCCCATCTCACGAGTGCCTCGAGCCCCACCGTTTTACCCGACGACAGTTCGACGATCGGTTGGTACACCAGTCGGAACTCGTCACGGTGAAGTGCCGCCGCGACGGCCTCACGGGTGGTCAGCATCGTTTCACCTTCCGCGGGATGGACATGAGCGACGGGGATAGTTTCAGGGATGCCCACCCAGCGCAAGCCCCCCCGGAGGACTCACCCCGCGCGCCTACTGTGGGAAGCGTACGACGAAATGTGTCTGAGGTGATGAAATGCAACGCATCCACTACTCGGGGGTCAGCCTTCTGACGGGGGACGAGATCGCGCGAGGAGTCGTTCAGTACGCGCAAGCGCTCGCGCATGCGGGCGGGTCTGCAGAGATCAAGCTGCCGGTGCGACTCGGCGATGGTGGCACGGCGAGCGCCACACTGCTCATCGGCCCGTCAAGTCAGCTCGTGACGGTAGACGAGGCCAGCCCGTTCGACGAGCTCACTGCCCCGGAGGTCATTGAGCAGTGGCACACGGCGATGTCGCACATCGCCTGATCAGCGCCGGTAGGCATCCACGACCATCGACACGGTCGCATCGAACGAGAGCGACTCGCAGATGTCCATCGTGTGCAGAATGTCGTCTCCGAGCAAGCCTACGAACACGTTGCCGCGCTTCTGCACGAAACCGATCGTACTGTTCGGAGCCAGGAGGCAGTAGGTGTCCGGCGCGATGAGCGAGATGTCGAGCGAGTCGGTGACAAAGCGCGACGGCAGCAGTCTCGTGGTGGCGTCGGCGGTTCGGTTCAGTGTCATCATGCACTCCTGTCTGTTCTGCAATCCAATCCCGATGGCACAGGATGCCGCCCCCCATTGACACGGGCGCTGCGCGTGTGGCAGTGCAGGCACCCGCGGTCTCTGAGATCGCAGGCGGCCTCGGATGTCAACCCCCAGGCAGTCTCGGCGCGGAGGTGACAGCGTTGAAGAAGCACAGCCACCCTGTGCGGAAATGGAGTCACATCATGGGTATGGACGACAAGATCAAGAACGCCGCTGATGAGGCCGTGGGCCGCGTCAAGGAGGGCGTCGGTGCCGCGACGGACAACCGCGACCTCGAGAACGAGGGCAAGGTCGAGCGCGCCAAGGCCGACCTCCACCAGGCCGGCGAGAAGGTCAAGGACACCGTGCGGGACGCCACAAACTGATCCCACGGACGTAGCGAAGGGGCGGAGCCATCACGGCTCCGCCCCTTCCGTCTCTCTGTGGCCAGTCGCCACGCAGCGCTAACTGGTCAGCTGCTCCTCGCGGTGCGGGAGCTTCCAGCCCGGGCGCACGAAGTGGCAGGTGTAGCCGTTGGGGTACTTCTCCAGGTAGTCCTGGTGCTCGTCCTCGGCCTCCCAGAAGTCACCGGCCGGCTCGACCTCGGTGACAACCTTGCCCGGCCAGAGGCCCGAGGCATCCACGTCGGCGATCGTGTCGAGGGCGACCCGCTTCTGCTCGTCGGTGGTGAAGTAGATCGCCGAACGGTAGCTGCGACCGATGTCGTTGCCCTGACGGTTCTTCGTCGACGGGTCGTGGATCTGGAAGAAGAACTCCAGAAGGTCACGGTAGGAGATCAGAGACGGGTCGAAGACGATCTCGACCGCCTCGGCGTGGTCACCGTGGTTGCGGTAGGTCGCGTTGGGCGTGTCCCCGCCGGAGTAGCCGACGCGGGTGGAGATCACTCCCGGGCGACGCCGCAGAAGCTGCTGGGCGCCCCAGAAACATCCACCGGCAAGAATCGCGGTCTCGGTGTTGGCCATGGTCAGGCTCCCTTCGTGGTGGTGAACAGGCTGCGGTAGTCACCGTAGCCCGCGGCTTCGAGCTGGTCCACCGGGATGAACCTCAGCGCGGCCGAGTTGATGCAGTAGCGCATGCCGCCCTCGGCGATCGGCCCGTCGTCGAACAGGTGACCCAGGTGGCTGTCACCGTTGGTCGAGCGCACCTCGGTGCGAAGCATGCCCCAGCTCTTGTCGTCGTGGCGCACGATGTAGGCGGAGTTGATCGGCCTGGTGAAACTCGGCCAACCCGATCCGCTGTCGAACTTGTCGGTCGACGAGAACAGCGGCTCGCCCGAGACGATGTCGACGTAGATGCCGTCGGCGTGGTTGTCCCAGAACTCGTTGCGGAAGGCTGGCTCCGTGGCGTTCTTCTGAGTGACCGCGAACTGCTCAGCGTTCAACTGAGCGACGGCGGTCGGGTCCTTGCGGTACACGGTGGTCATGTGGATCTGCTCCTTGTCGGGTCGCTGGCTGCGGCCCTCACCTAGTGGAACAGCGGGAGCACCGATAAAGTTCCCGCAGTCAGCGGCGCGTGAAGATCTGGTGCACGACCCCGGATGGCGATGCCGCGCTCTCGATGGAGAATCGCTCCTCGAGACCCTCCAGCCCGTCCCACAGTCGCACCCCGCGGCCGAGGACTACCGGCACCACGACGATGTGCAGGTGGTCCACCAGGTCTGCCGCGAGAAACTCGCGCACGACGGTCGGCCCCCCGCCGAGTCGCACGTCGAGACCCCCGGCTAGCTCGGAGGCGAGATCGAGCGCGGCCTGCGGTGAGGCATCCCGGAACAGGAAGGTGGTCTCGCCGAGGGTGAGGTCCGGGCGAGCGTGATGGGTCAGCACGACGACGGGAGTGTGGAAGGGAGGCTCGTCGCCCCACCAGCCCTGCCAGTCGTCTTCCTGCCACGGCCCCTGCTGCGGACCGAACTTGCGGCGGCCCATGATCTCAGCGCCGATGCCGACCCAGCCGGCCGCGGCGAAGGCGTCATCGACGCCCGTCGTTCCCTGCCCGATCGCCTCGGCGTCGTGGCCGGTCATGCTCACGAAGGTGCGCGTGGGAAAGAACCAGCTCATCAGGCGGCTGCCCGCATGTCCGAACGGGGCGTCGAACGCCTGCCCCTCGCCGGTCGCGAACCCGTCGAGTGAGACGGCGAGGCTGTGCACCCTGAGTTTCGTCACGACGTCGACGGTAGCAGCGTCGCCGCCGGATCGGCAGCCCCGGCGAACCCGCCCTGTGGACGGGTGATTGACCATGTCATCTGCATCGGCTTGACTCACTGAAGTACATTCAGCGAAGGAGAGACCCCCGTGAGCAGGAGCCCCCGCCGTGCACGCTGGCGTCGATCCACCGCGGCAATCGCAGCTCTGGCCTTCGTCGCGCTCTCCGCGAGCGCGGTTGCACCTGCTGTCGCCGCTCCCGCGGCACCCATCGTGGTCGAGATGACGCCCGCGCTGAAGGCAAAGATCCAGGCGTTGATCGACGATTTCCGCACGAGCCATTCCATCTCCGGCATCTCGGCCGCGGTCGTCACGCCCGACCCTCACGGGCCCAACCCCGTGATCACCACCTTCGCCTCCGGCGAGCCGTCGTTCGGTTCGGGAACCCAGGTCGACGCGTCGACCCAGTTCGAACTCGGATCGGAGACGAAGGCCTTCACCGCCGACCTGCTCGCCTACCTCGTCGCCTCCAATGTGGTGTCTCTCGATGACCCGGTGCAGATGTATGCGCCGGTTGGGATAACGGTGCCGGAGTGGATCGACCCCGACTCGGGCGTTCACACCCCGATCACCCTGCGCGACCTCGCGACCCACCAGGCTGGGCTGCCCGACCCGCCGTGGAACTTCAACGAGGGCTGCGGGGGACCTCCAAGCTGCGAGAACCCGCGCCCCGGCTACACGCAGACAATGCTGTGGAGTGGGCTCGAGAGTCAGCTTCTGCTGTGGCAGCCGGGCACCCGATGGCTCTACTCGAACTGGGGCTTCGGCCTGCTCAGCACGATCCTGTCGAATGTTGTCAATTCCGTGCCGATCACGGATCCTCCCGCGTACCAACTGACCATCGAACAGGCCTTCCTCGACGACCTCGGCATGTCGTCGACGGAGCTCGAACCGCCGAGCCCGCCCATCGCCACCCCTTACTACTCCACTGGAGCGCCGGCGTTCTACTGGGACAACACCAACGCCATCAGCGGGGCCGGCGGCCTCATCTCCAACGCGAACGACATGGGCACGTGGGTAGCCGCACACCTCGGCTACAACACGGCTGGCGCGTCCCTCGGCGTGCGGTCGATGGCGAACACCCTTCTTCCGGTCAGCACCATCACCACCGAGTGCTCCTCGGATTCGCAGTGTGGGCCCGCCGACTTCCAGATGGGGCTCGCCTGGCAGCTCTACTCCGCGACGCACGCTGACATGGGCGCGCCCTGGGCGTTCAAGAACGGCGGCACCGCCGGTTCCAGCACCGACACGGTCATGGCGTCGAGCCTGGGGCTCGGTGTGACGACGATGTTCAACCAGGAGCGGAAGGACAACGATGAGGTCGCGGCGGTCATCCTGAGATTGCTCATCGCTCAGACGAAGCTTGCTGACACCGGGTCTGCGACCTCTGGGCTGGGCGCCACGGCGCTCGGCGCTGCGGCGCTTCTGGCGCTCGGCATCGCGCTCGCGACCGATCGGCGAAGGCGCATCGGGCGCACTGGCCGCTAGGACGTCAGGCAGCCAAGTGGAACGTGTTCGCGAAACGCGCGAGCAACTCGCCACGCCCGTGCAGCACCTCGACCACGCCTGACGAGATCGCACGGTCCGGGGCGAGTTCACCCGAGATCAGGCGCCGGATGTCCGGCCCGGCGGCAAAGGCCAGGTCGGCCGGCCCGTCGCCTCGGGTCACGTCGAGGGCTGCGCCATCCACGTGAATGAGCAGTTCGGCGGCCCCCACCCTCGCCGCGTACGCCGTCGCGGGAAGGGTCGCCGCGACGTTCTGCCGGAACGCCGTGCGCAGCGTCATCGTCATCGAGTCCGGCGTGACGATCTGCTCGTCGCGAGGATCGTCCAGTGTCTTGAACCCCCAGGCGCCGAGGCCCAGCACGACCGGCTCGAGTTCACGGCCGTAGGGCGTCAGCTCGTACACGACCACGCGGGAGTGCGGTGCGCGGCGCAGCACTCCCGCCTCCTGGAGCTCCTTGAGGCGTGCGGCCAGGATGTTGCTCGGGATGCGCGGCAGCCCGGCCGCGAGCTCGCTGTATCTGCGGGGTCCGACCAGCAGGTCGCGCACGATGAGCAGCGCCCAACGCTCGCCGATGAGCTCGAGCGCGCGGGTGATGCCGTCGTGCTGTCCGTACTCGCGTGCCGCCATCGACCTCAGGCCTGCTGTTCCGCGGCAGCCTCGGGCTCTGCGGTCGCGGCGGTCGGGTCCATCCACCCGAACTCGAGGTGGTTGCCGTCGGGGTCGGTGATCGGGCGCTGGTACATGAATCCGTAGTCCTCGACGGGGCCGGGCTCGGCTCCCCCGGCGGCGAGACCCGCAGCGATGGTGCGGTCCACGGCCTCGCGGCTGTCGAGGAAGATGATGGTCGCCGACACCGGGCTGACCTTGGGGTCGCCGAGCGGCAGGTCGGTGAGGGTCTGGAAGAACTCCCGCGTCATGATCATGAAGTAGCTGTGGTCCTCCTCGACCACGAAGCATGCCCCGTTGTGATCGGACATCGCGGGGTTGAAGGTGAAGCCGACCGCCGTGTAGAAGGCTTTCGCGCGATCCAGGTCGGTGACCGGCAGGCTGACGAACATCGAGGTCATGGGGTTTTCTCCTCAGCTGTGGTGGATGGCGTTAACACTTGCAAAAAACAAGTGCGGCGTCAAGAGGTCCCTAGCTCGCGACGTCGATGAGCACCTTGCCGACGGCTCCACCCTCGACGGCATCGTGCGCGGCCGCGGTGTCGGCGAGCGGGAACCGCGTCAACGGCAGGCCGTGCTCCTCGCCCACCTCGAGTGCGCCCGCGGCGGCGGCCGCGGTGACGTCGGCCGCCGCTGAAGCGAGCGCCGCGTGCCCCACGGTGTACAAGAGCACGTACTGCAGCCGGGCGTTGAGGCCCATGAATGCGCGCATGGGGATGGTGGCGGCATGCCCGCTGTTGGCGTAGATCGCGACCGAGCCCCGCGTCGCGAGCACCGCACCCACCAGCTCGACGTTGCGGATGATGTCGACGTCGACCACGATGTCCACGCCGCCGGGAGCCAGGCTCCGGATGCCCGCCGCCGGGTCACCCGTCGTGTAGTCGATCACGTGGTCGGCGCCGGCGGCTCTCGCCAGTGCGGCCTTGCCCTCGCTCGACACCGTCGTGATCACGGTCGCGCCCGCCCACTTCGCGAGCTGGATCGCAGCGTGGCCCACGGCACCGGCGCCGCCGGTGACGAGCACGGTGCGCCCGGCGAGGGCGCCAGGCGCCAGGCGGGTCGGGCCATCCTCGTGCACGGTCAGCGCTCGGTGGGCCGTCATCGCGGGAACCCCGAGGCTCGCGCCGACGTCGAAGCTCACCGAGTCGGGCAGCCTCACGGCCTTATCGGCGACGACGACCGTGAACTCCTGCGCTGTGCCCTCGGGCGATTCGTGCTGGGCGAGGTAGATCCACACCCGGTCGCCGACCGCGAGCCCGGTGACCCCGCCTCCGAGTGCATCGACGACTCCCGCGCCGTCCTGGTCGGGTACGACGTCGCCAGCCAGTTCGCTCGGCCCGGTCTGCGCCGCGCGTCGCTTCCAGTCCGTCGGGTTGACGCCGCTGACGAGCATTCGCACCCGAACCTGGCCGGGCCCCGGCTCAGGGATGGCGCGGTCGACCAGCCTGAGCACGTCGGAGGTTCCGGTGCTGCTGTAGACGATCGATCTCATGAGTCCGATGGTACGACTCACGCAGCGAGACGGCGGCGGCCCGCCCGCGCTGCGCAACCGGTCTTGCGCTCTCCCGATCGAGGTTGTAACGTACAACCAAATGGTTGTAGATGAACTCACCGATGACGACGTGAACCGGATCTTCCGGGCTCTCGCCGACACCACACGACGCGACATCGTGCGCCGAACGCTCGTCGAGGAGATCTCGGTGTCGCAACTGGCAGACCTGTACGCGATGTCATTCGCGGCCGTTCAGAAGCACGTCGCAGTACTGGAGGAGGCGAGGCTGGTGACAAAGCACCCACGCGGTCGCGAGCGCCTGGTGCGCGGTAACCCGGAGCGCATCAACCAGGCTCAGCGCCTGCTCGACCAGTTCGAACAACTCTGGCGTTCGAGGATCGACCGCCTTGACATCCTGCTCGAAGAAGAATCCCACTAGGAAGGGCGCACCATGCCGATCACCTCAGTCGAGAAGAACCTCGACGACCTCACCATCACGATCGTCGCGGACTTCGCGGCGCCGCTCCGCCGACTCTGGGATGCCTACGCCGACCCCCGCCAGATCGAGCGCTTCTGGGGTCCGCCGACCTATCCCGCGACGTTCCTGCGGCACGACGTCGCGGTCGGTGGGCGCAGCGTCTACCGCATGACCGGCCCCACCGGCGACGAGCACTACGGCTGCTGGGAGTGGACGGGTGTCAACGCCCCGCACTCCTTCGAAGTCGTCGACTGGTTCGCGGATGCCACGGGCGCACCGAACACCGACCTGCCCGGCACCCACGTGACCTTCGCCTTCGAGCCCACCGACAGCGGATCCCGCCTCACCACGACATCGCGCTTCGACTCGCTGGAGCAGCTCGAGCAGCTGCTCGCCATGCAGATGCTCGAGGGCACGAAGGAGGCCATGTCGCAGATCGATGCCGTGCTCGCCGACCTCGCCGCGTTCGCGAGCGATCAGGCGGTGGAGGCCCAGATCCTCAGCGACACGCAGGTGCGGGTGGCCCGCGTCATCCGCGGCTCGGTCGATCAGGTCTGGCGCGCACACAACGATGCCGACCTCATGAAGCAGTGGCTGCTCGGCCCCGACGGCTGGACGATGCCGGTGTGCGAGATCGCCGCGAACGTCGGCGACAGCTACCGCTACGTCTGGGAGCCGGTCGGCGGCGGCGAGGGTTTCGGGTTCACCGGCGAGCTGCTCGAGAGCGAGCCGCCGTATCGCGCGGTCACCACCGAGGCGATGATCGGACTCGATGCACCGGCGACGCTCAACGAGCTCACGCTGACCGCTGTTGAGGGCGGCACGCTGCTGTCGCTGATGATCACCTACGCGAACGCCGAGCAACGCGACGCGATCCTCGCCACCGGCATGACCGGCGGTATGGAGACGAGCTACGCCCGACTCGAGGGTCTGCTGGGGGCTGGCGTTCGGGCCTGAATGGCCTGCTGACCGTCAGCCGTCGAACTCGCGCCTCAGGTACCGTGGCGCCCGGCTGTACCAGCCGTCGGTGATCAACTCGACGAGCAGGTCGGGCGCCACGGCCGCGAGACGGAAGGCAACCTTCGGCTCGCTCCATCCCGTGGTCTGGCGAAGGAACACGTCCGGCCAGCCCTCCCGGTAGGCCAGCTTGTCCTCCTCGGAGGCGACCTTGACCACGAACACCGGCTCCCGCTCGATGATCGCTCGGATATCCGCGGGCACGCTCGGCCACGGATGGGCCTCCCACGCGTACAGCCTGTTGCGCACGAACCAGGCCGCCCCACCCGTCGTCGCGCGCTCCTCGCTGCCGGGCAGCGTCGCGGCGATGGCACGGACATCCTCAAGCGACGGCACGCCTCCACGGTACCGTCTGGCTGTGACAGGGCCAGCTCAGACGGCGGCGTCGCCCGCCCGCCGCGCCTCCGCCTCGCCGGCGAGCAGCAGGTAGCTGCTGGCCGTCCACGAGTAGGCCCGGTCGCGCAGACCCGCGCCGGTGACCGCGTCGAAGTTCTCGGCGAACCCGGACTTCTCGCACAGCGCCCGGAATCGCGCACTCACGATGTCCGCGAGGTCGGCGAACCCGCTGGCGCGCAGCCCCGCCTCGATGAGCACGGTCGACGGCGCCCAGATGGGGCCGCGCCAGTAGCCGTCCGCCTCGTAGTGGGCGCTGCCCGGAATCTCGGTGGCCGGGCCGAACTCGGTGAGGTGCCGCTCGATGCCGGCCGCGAGCTTCTGGCGCACATCCATCGGCAGACGCTCGCCGGCCACGACCGGCAGCAGGTTGAGCAGGCTCGTCGCCGTGCTCGTGCGACCGGATGTCGCGCCCACAGCCACGAAGTTCTCGCCGTCCCACAGCTGGCTCAACAGCGCCTCCCGGATGCGCGCGGACTCGGCCGCCCACCGCGGCTCCGCGAGCCCCAGCTCCGTGGCGAGCCCGTCCAGCACATCGAGCTGTACCACCAGGAATGCGGCCAGATCGGGCGACTCGATCACCCGATCCAGGTCGAAGGTGGTCGAGTTGTCCCAGCCCGAGTCGTTGCCGTGCTGGTAGTAGGGCAGGTCTCGACCGGACACGCGACGGTAGTCGAGCCAGAACAGGCTCCAGCTGCTCAGCCGGTCATAGACCTCGCGTAATTCGGCCGGGTCGAAGTCGCGCTCCAGTCGCTCCCGCAGCTTCAGCAGAGCCCAACCGTGAATCGGCGGCTTCACGTAGTTGTACAGGATCTCCGAGTGGGTGATCGAGTCGGGTGGCGCCCCCGCGGCATCCTGGTGGTCGAAGGGCGCGAGGAACTGATCGAGTGCGCTGTCCGGCAGCCCGGGTGCCAGCGCGAGGGCGTTGAAGGCGTGATCCCAACTCCACACCTTGTCCATCCAGTGCTTCGACATCAGGATCGACTCCCGGCCGAGGTACCCGAGGGGGCGCACGGTGGCCGACCACAGCACGTAGGCCGCGAGAGCCGCGCCAGGGGTGCGCTCGCTGCGCCAGGGCGCGACCGCGGCCAGGTACTCCTCGAAGTCGCGAGCATTGCGTTCGACCAGTTCATCGAACGGGGCGGATGCCCGGTACGGGCCCACCGCGGCGGTGAACTCCTCGACGGCCACCTCCCACGCCGAGCCGTCGCCACCGGCAAGCACGGACCGCGCGGCGACACCGAGCGCGCCATCGCCCTCGACCAGCAGGGTTCCGGCGAGCGGCGTGATGCGGTACCGGCGCCCGGTCTCATACGACGTGAAGACGACGCTTGAGGTGCCGGGCTCGGTGAAGAGGTACGTGCCGGTGAACGGAGTGAGGCCGGCCGCGGCATCCGTGAATCGCATGCCGACGCCGGTTCCGCGCAGGCGCACCGTCTCGGTGCCATCGAAGGTCGCTTCGGCGCGCGCGGCACCGTCGACCCACGACAGCACCGACGGGCTCGCCTCGATCCGCGTGCTCACTCGTGCACCTTCGCGTTCGGGCAGGAGCCCGAGCACGGCGTGCATGCCGTTCTGATGCGAGACGAGGTGAAGGTCGTCCCGCCTGGTGTGGAGGGCGACCACCGGCGAGATGTCGAGCCACGATCCGCGCACCGAGAAGGGGATCTCGGTGACATCGAACTGGTGGGCGCTGTGTCCGCGCGGTCGGTGGGTCACCTAGCCCCGCCGTTCAAGGATGCGTCGCGCCTGCTTGAGCACGGGTTCGTCAACCATGCGTCCCTCGAACGCGAACACGCCAGCGGAGATCTCCGCCGCCGCGAGCACCCGCTCAGCCCAGGCGACGGCCTCGACGGACGAGCGGTAAGCCTCCCGCACGGTCTCGACCTGGGAGGGGTGGATGCACGCCGTTCCGATGAAACCCGACGCGGCGCCGTCCTCCGCTTCGTCTCGTAACCCGGCCAGGTCGGCGATGTCGAGGTGGACTGCGTCGTACGCCTGTTTACCGGCAGCGGCAGCGGCGACGAGCACCCGCGCCCTGGCGTAGCGGGCGACATCGCGATACCGTCCGTCGAGTGTTCGGCTCGAACGACCCCCGAGTGCGGCGACGAGGTCTTCAGCCCCCCACATGAGAGCAATCACGGGTGTCTGCTCGGCGAGCGCAAACGCGTTCTCGACGCCGATCGGTGTTTCGCAGATGGGAATGACGCTGTATTCCGCGAGGGCCTCAAGGTCGGCAACGCGCTCTGCCTTCGCGAGCATGATCGTACGGAACCCGCTCGACGCGACTGCCTCGAGATCGCGCGCGAACTCCTCGGTGCTCGCCGCATTCACACGCACGACCGTGCGGTCCGGGTCGAGATCGGATGCCGCGACCGCCACCCGCGCAGCCTGCTTGTCGCTCGGCGCAACACCATCCTCGAGGTCGAGGATCACGGCATCCGCGGCCATCGCGGCCTTGCCGAACCGATCCGGGCGGTCCCCTGGGCAGAAGAGGATGGCGGGCCCGAGCACCACCTCAGCGCTCCTCGGGCGCGCAGAGCATCAAGACGTTCCTGGTCGCCACGGCGACGACCTCGCCATTCTGATTGCGAGCGGTGTGCTCGAGGGTCACAATTCCCTGGCCGGGCCGACTCTCCGACAGCCGCTTGGCGATCACCACCGACTCGGAAGTCATCGTGTCCCCGTGCCGCATCGGGTGAGGGAACCGCGCGTTGTCGATGCCGAGGTTTGCCACGATCGTGCCCTGCGTCAACTGAGCCACGGACGTCCCGACGAGAGTCGATAGAGTGAACATGCTGTTGACGAGCCGCTCCCCGAACTCAGTTGTGCGTGCCCATTCTGCGTCGAGATGCAGCGACTGCGTGTTCATCGTCAGGGTGGTGAACAGCACGTTGTCGGCTTCGGTCACGGTGCGCGACGGGCTGTGCACGTAGGTGACGCCGAGCTCGAACTCCTCGTAGTACAGGCCGCGCTGCACGATTCGTTTCTCCGTCATGGCCTCTCCTCCGGCAGCACCCGCGCTTCTTCCACCGGCACGATCGTTGCCACAATCTGGTCGCCGGCGACCTGCGAGCCGAGCGCAACCCGCAGGGATACGCTACCGGCGACCGGCGCGCGCAACACGTGCTCCATCTTCATCGCCTCGACGATCGCGATCGGTGCGCCTGCGTCGACCACCTGCCCATCCGCAACGGAGATCGCCACCACGGCGCCCGGCAGTGGCGACCGCAGCTCTGGATCGGCGTCACCATCATTCGACTCCCCTCGCGCGCCGCGAGTCTCGAGAAGGGTCCAGCTCACCCCCTGAGACGAGAGACAGAGCTCATCAGCGCCCGACTCCGCGAAGACCCAGGTGGCGGATGCCTCGCCAATCGTCACGCGCGCCCGGCACCCGCGCAGCACAACAGAGCCGTCCCGCAGGTCCCCGTCGTCGACGCGCACCCGCAGGTGCGACGGCGATCCCCACACGCGAACCGTCGCGGACACCTCGCCCGGCACCGAACGCATCCGGTAGACACTGGGTGCGGCTGCGCCCATCCGCCACCCGTTGGGCGTCGTCCACAGCCCGGTCTCGCTGGCCCGCCATCCGTCAGCGTGGCGAATCATGGCCGCGGTCGCCAACACATCCGGGCCCGGCTCGGCGAAGGCCATATCGGGCAGGATGCGGCCGATCAGCTCGGTATCGAGGTCGCCGCTCTCGACCGCGGGTGCGCTCAACAGCAGCCCGAGAAACTCGACGTTCGTACCGACGCCGAGCACTACCGTGTCGCGCAGGGCAGCCCGCAGTCTCTGAAGAGCGGATGCCCGGTCCGGCGCCCACGCGATGACCTTCGCCAGCATCGGGTCGTAGTCGGACGAGACCACAAGCCCGGGCACGAGAGCGCTGTCGACCCGGATGCCCGCGGCAGTCGGCTCCTGCAGCTCGAGCACCGTGCCGCCCGTGGGGAGGAACCCTCGCGCCGGGTCCTCCGCGTAGACGCGGGCCTCAACCGCGTGGCCGGTCAACTCGACGTCGCGCTGCGCGAAGTCGAGCGGCTCGCCGGCGGCAATGCGCAGTTGCCACTCCACGAGGTCGATCCCCGTCACCAACTCGGTCACAGGGTGCTCGACCTGCAGGCGCGTATTCATCTCGATGAAGAAGAACTCATCGGGAGCGTCGGCCGAGACGATGAATTCCACGGTGCCCGCACCCAGGTAGCCCACGCTGCGCGCGCTCTCGCACGCGGCCTCCCCGATTCGTTCTCGCGTTGTCTCGTCGATCAGCGGCGACGGGGCTTCCTCGATGACCTTCTGGTGCCGTCGCTGCAGCGAGCACTCACGCTCGCCCAGATGCACGACGTTGCCGTGGCCATCGGCGAGAACCTGCACCTCGATGTGCCGCGGTCGGGCGAGGAAGCGCTCGATGAAGAGGGTGTCGTCGCCGAACGACGACTGTGCCTCGCGGCGGGCGGCGGCGAGCGCATCCTCGAGTTCCTCGGGGGCCCACACGACATGCATGCCCTTGCCGCCACCACCGGCTGACGGCTTGATGAGCGCGGGGAATCCGATCTCTAACGCGGCCTGCTTGAGCTCGCTATCGGTGAGGCCAGCACGCGCGATTCCTGGAACGACCGGCACACCGCGCGCGGTCACCTGGGTCTTGGCGCGGATCTTGTCGCCCATGATCTCGAGGGCGTCGATGCCAGGGCCGATGAAGACGATCCCCGCGGCCGCACAGGCGGCCGCGAACTGCGCGTTTTCGGCGAGGAACCCGTAGCCGGGATGGATTGCTTGTGCCCCGCTCTCAACAGCTGCTCGAACGATCCGGTCGATGTTGAGGTAACTGTCGGCCGCGCTCGCGCGACCGATGCGCACGGCTACGTCGGCCAGCGAGACGTGGCGAGCCGCGGCATCCGCGTCACTGTAGACGGCGACGGAACGAATGCCGAGAGTGCGAAGGGTCGCGATGATGCGACACGCGATCTCGCCGCGGTTGGCAATCAGTACGGTGTCGAACACGGTCACATCCTGAAGACGCCGTAGGAGATGTCGGCCAGCGGGGCTCGCGAGCAGACCTCTAGCGACAGCCCGAGAACGGTGCGGGTGTCGACAGGGTCGATGATGCCGTCGTCCCAGAGTCGGGCGGTCGAGTAGTAGGGGTTGCCCTGGCGCTCGTACTGCTCGCGCAGGGTTTGAGTGAAGGTCGCCTCGTCTTCGGCGCTCCACGTCTCACCCTTGGCGTCGAGCTGATCGCGGCGGATCGTCGACAGCACGGCCGCAGCCTGAGGGCCACCCATGACCGAGATTCGGCTGGCGGGCCACATCCACAAGAAGCGTGGCGAGTACGACCGACCGCTCATCGAGTAGTTGCCGGCACCGAACGAGCCGCCGATGACGACCGTGAGTTTGGGCACGCGCGCCGACGCGACAGCATTGACCATCTTCGCGCCGTGCTTCGCGATTCCGCCCGCTTCGTACTCGCGACCGACCATGAAGCCGGTGATGTTCTGCAGGAAGACCAGGGGTGTCTTGCGCTGATCGCACAGCTCGATGAAGTGCGCGCCCTTGAGGGCGGACTCGCTGAAGAGCACGCCATTGTTCGCGATGATCCCGACTGGATGCCCGTGGATGCGCGCGAACCCCGTGACGAGGGTCTGGCCGTATTCGGCCTTGAACTCGTGGAACTCGCTTCCGTCAACGATGCGCGCGATCACCTCGCGCACGTCGTAGGCGACGTGGAGCTCGGGAGGGACAACTCCGTACAGCTCGGCAGGATTGACCGTCGGCTCGGTCACCGGGCTGAGCTCGTAGGGCCTCGGCGCGGGCGGCGGCAGCTGCGCGATGATGTCTCGCACGATGTCGAGAGCGTGCTCGTCATTCTCGGCAAGATGGTCGGTGACGCCAGACAGTCGCGAGTGAGTGACGCCGCCACCGAGGTCCTCGGCGGACACGACCTCACCGGTTGCCGCCTTCACCAGCGGAGGGCCGCCAAGGAAGATCGTTCCCTGATTGCGAACGATCACGGTCTCGTCACTCATTGCGGGCATGTAGGCGCCGCCGGCCGTGCTCGACCCGAGGACCGCCGAGATCTGCGCGATGCCGCGGGCCGACATCCGTGATTGGTTGTAGAAGATGCGGCCGAAGTGCTCCCGATCCGGAAATACGTCGTCCTGAAGCGGCAAGTACGCGCCGCCGGAGTCGACGAGGTAGATGCACGGCAGCAGGTTCTCGCTGGCGATCTCCTGCGCACGCAGGTGCTTCTTGACGGTCATCGGGTAGTACGAGCCGCCCTTCACAGTGGCGTCGTTGCACACGATCATGCAGAGCCGACCGCTCACGAGCCCGATGCCCGTGATGATGCCCGCGCCGGGGCTCTCGTCGTCGTACATCCCGTACGCCGCGAGCGCACCCACCTCGAGAAACGGGCTGCCGCGGTCGAGGAGGTAGTCAATCCGGTCACGGGGAAGGAGCTTTCCCCGCGCGCTGTGCCGGTTGCGGGATGCTTCGGAGCCCCCGCGTCCGACGCGCTCAAGGCGCTCCCGGAGCTCACTGACCAGGGCACGTTGAGAGGCATCGTTCGCGACGAAATCGTCGCTGTGCGGGCGGGCCCCCGTCGCAAGCGTCTCCATCGCGCCTCATCTCAGTTAGTGTGCGCTAATCCAGTTTAGGTTAGCGAGCGTTAACTGAATTGTCCAGAATCGGTACCATGGGGTCATGGCAGAGACGTGGCGGGCGACGGCCAAGGCGCACCGTCGCCAACAGCTGCTCGATGCTGCGGCCCATCTGTTCGCCGAGCGAGGATTCAACGGGGTCTCGATCGAAGACCTCGGGGCAGCGGTCGGCGTGAGCGGCCCCGCGTTGTACCGCCACTTCCCGAGCAAGGAGGCGATGCTCGGCGAGCTCCTGATCGGCGCGAGCCGGCGCCTCCTGGAAGGGTGCACACGCATCATCGCCGAAGATGCCGAAAGCCAGCAGGCGTTGCGAGACCTTGTCGACTTCCACGTGGATTTTGCGCTGAGCGAGCGTGACATCATCCGCATCCAGGATCGCGAACTCGCGAGCCTCCCGCTCGAAGTGAACCGGGAGGTACGGATGCTCCAGCGCCGCTACGTGCAGGAATGGGTCGCCCTGGTCGCCCGGCTCAGCCCGACCACCCCCACCGCCGAAATCGAAGTGCGAGTGCACGCGATCTTCGGGCTGCTGAATTCAACGCCTCACAACGCGCGGCTCGTCGACGTGGACGATGCGCGCGGAGTGCTCGCCGAGATGGCGATCACCGGGATGCTCGGCGCGCGCACGGCGGTCGACACTGCTTCGCTCGACACCACCTAGCTCGGTGCCCGCTCGAGCAGCGGTCGCAGCCGGAACGGGATGAGTTCCCCCATCGACAGGGATGTCTCGGTGCGTTCGACGCCCTCGATCGACAGGATCGAGTCGTCCACCCGGAACAGGTCGGCTGTGTCGCGGCACACCACGCTCACAAAGAGATCGACCGGGCCGCTGAGCCCGTGGGCCTGCACGACCTCGGGAATCTTGGCGAGCTCGTGAACCACGCTTGCGAGAATCTTCTGCTGCAGGTGCACCGCGATGAAGGCGTGGATCGGGTATCCCAGAGGCACGGGGTTGATGGTGCGCTCGAATGACAGGAACGCTGCGTCGCGCTCGAGCCGTGTCATCCGCGCCTGAACGGTGTTGCGAGCGAGCCCCAACCGGTCGGCGAGGGCGACAACAGTTGCACGAGGATCGTCGGCGAGCGCGAGGAGAAGGTTGTGATCGATCTGGTCGTAGCCTGCCATAGTGCGCAATAGTAGCACCGAGTGTCTGCTCAGAGTAAGCACAATGCTCAGTATGAGCGAGCACTCTTGAGCTTAGTGTCGACGCAACCTAGTGTTGCGAGCACTCGACCAATGACGGGGGGCGCGGTGTGAACACATCTGACGAGCCCGATCCCGTGCAACTCCTCACTCCCGCCGGTGAGCGCGTCGCCTCGCCGGAGTACGACCCCTGGGTCGGCGATGTCGACGACGCTCAGCTGCGCGACCTCTACCGAGACATGGTCGTCGTGCGCCGCATCGACACCGAGGCCACCGCACTGCAGCGGCAGGGCGAACTCGCTCTCTGGCCCCCGCTGCTCGGCCAGGAGGCGGCACAGGTCGCCTCCGCACGTGCGCTGCGCAGCGACGACTTCGTGTTCACGAGCTACCGCGAGAACGCCGTTGCCTACTGCCGGGGTGCGGCGCCCGTCGAGCTCGTGAGCGTGTGGCGCGCGGTCACGGCGACGGGGTGGAACCCGTACTCGATCAACATGGCGACACCTCAGGTGGTCATCGGAGCCCAGACCCTACATGCCACCGGTTACGCCCTGGGTATCCAGGCAGACGGTGCCGACGCGGTGGCGGTCGCCTACTTCGGAGACGGCGCGACGAGCGAAGGCGATGTCAGCGAAGCGCTCGTCTTCGCGGCCGCATACAGCGCGCCCGTCGTCTTCTTCTGCCAGAACAACCACTGGGCCATCTCCGAGCCGGTCACGCTTCAGACCCGGGGAAGCCTCGCCGCCCGCGGTAGCGGGTTCGGCATCCCCTCGATGCGAGTTGACGGCAACGACGTGCTCGCGGTCACCGCCGCGACGCGGATCGCCCTGGATCGCGCGCGATCGGGGGGCGGGCCGACCTTCATCGAGGCCGTCACCTACCGGATGGGCCCGCACACGACCGCCGATGACCCCACGCGATACCGACCGCCCGCGGAGCTGGATGAGTGGCGCAAGCGGGATCCGATCGTCAGGCTTGAGGCCTACTTGACGAGCCGCAATGAACTGCCCGACGACTTCCGCGCCGAGGTGCAGGCCGTGGCCGACAGCACGGCGGCGGAGCTGCGGGCCGGATGCATCGCCCTCCCCGACCCCGATCCACTGAGCATCTTCGACCACGTCTACGCCGATCCTCACCCCGCGCTGGAACAGCGCCGTGAGTGGTACGCACACTATCTCGACGGATTCGAGGCCGCGCCGTGAGCACGCTGACCCTGAGCAAGGCCATCGGAGCTGGGCTTCGACGCGCAATGGAGACCGATCCCAAGGTGGTTCTGCTCGGCGAGGACATCGGCAAGCTCGGCGGCGTGTACCGCATCACCGATGGCCTGCAGGCCGACTTTGGTGAGCGTCGGGTTCTGGACACCCCGCTGGCCGAGTCAGCGATCATCGGCGCGGCGGTGGGGCTCGCCTATCGCGGGTATCGACCGGTGTGCGAAATCCAGTTCGATGGATTCATCTACCCGGCCTTCGACCAGATCGTCAGTCAGGTCTCGCGCATGCACTACCGCACCAAGGGCGCGGTGCGCATGCCGATCACCATCCGGGTGCCCTGGGGCGGCGGCATCGGCGCGGCCGAGCACCACTCCGACTCGCCCGAGGCGTACTTCACCCACACCGCCGGCCTGCGAGTGGTGGCGTGCTCTAACCCCCAGAACGCGTACACGATGATTCGCGAGGCCATCGCATCGGATGACCCTGTGCTCTACTTCGAGCCGAAGCGCCGCTACCACCTCAAGGGCGAGGTCGACCTGGAGGCACCGTTGTCCGGCCAGTCAGCGGGCCGTTCGCAGGTGCTCGTGGCCGGAACCGACGTCACTGTCGTCGCGTACGGGGCGTTGGTGCAGACCGCTCTGGATGCCGCTGCCGCCGCCGAGCGAGAGGGCATCTCGATCGAAGTCATCGACCTGCTCTCACTCTCGCCGATCGACTACGCGCCGATCGCGCAGTCGGTTCGGCGCACCGGACGACTGGTTGTCGCACACGAGGCCGCGCTCACCGGCGGAGTCGGCGCCGAGGTCTGCGCGAGCATCACCGAGCGCTGTTTCGAGTACCTCGAGGCTGCGCCCGTGCGGGTCACCGGCCACGACATCCCCTATCCGCCGGCCAAGGCCGAGGGGCACCATATCCCCGACCTCGACCGACTCCTCGACGGCATCGACTGCGCGCTGGGCCGGCCGAACTCGCGCAGTGGCATGGGTGCCGGGTCATGAGGACGATCTTCAGCCTGCCCGACCTGGGCGAGGGACTCACCGAATCCGAGGTCGTCGGATGGCGCGTGTCAGTCGGCGACAACGTTGAACTCAACCAGATCATCGCCGACGTCGAGACTGCCAAGGCCGCCGTCGAACTGCCGTCGCCCGTCGCGGGCGTCGTCGCGGCGTTGCATGCCGAGGCAGGCCAGACCGTCGCGGTGGGTGCGCCGCTCGTCACCTTCGAGACGACGGCGGATGACGCGGCCGCCTCCCCGGGTGATGACCCTGACACCGCCCGCGCCGACAGCCCCGAAGCCCACCTCGTGGGGTACGGCGCCCGCGCCGAGACCGCCGTCCCGCGCCGCCGCGCCGCTGGGGCAGCATCCCAGGCGCCCACGCCTGCTCCGCCCGCGCTGGCTCCGGATGCACGCCCCGACGGTCCACGTTCGACCCCTCCGGTGCGCACGCTTGCCGCTTCGCTCGGGGTGGACCTGCGCACGGTCACGGGCACCGGTGACCGCGGGCTCATCACCCGCGCAGACATTGAGCTCGCGGCATCCCGAGCGGAGTCGGGCAGGGCGTCCAGGGCCAGAGAGACGAGAACCGCCATTCGGGGCGTGCGGAAACACACCGCGGAGGCGATGGTCGCGAGCGCCTTCACTGCTCCACAGGTGACCGTGTTTCTCACAGTCGACGTCTCGGCCACGACTGAGTTGCTCGCTCGACTACGAACAGACCCGCGCTTCGACGGTCGTCGCCTCACGATTCTCACCGTGGTGGCCAAGGCTGTATGTCTCGCCCTCGCGCGCCACGAGACGCTCAACAGCCGATGGGATGGCGCGGCCCAAGAGATCATCACGTTCGGCTACGTCAACCTCGGCATCGCCACCGCGACCGATCGCGGCCTGATGGTGCCGAACATCAAGGACGCTGAGACGCTGAGCCTGCTCGAACTCGCCGACGCGATCGGCGCGTTGGTCGACACCGCACGAGCCGGACACACGGCGCCCGCGGACTTCGCGCACGGAACGATCACCGTCACGAACATCGGGGTGTTCGGCGTCGACGCCGGAACGCCGATACTCAACCCGGGCGAGGCAGCGATACTCGGGATCGGGGCGGTTCGGCACACTCCGTGGGGGTACCGCGGTGAGGTCGTCCTTCGCGACGTGCTCACCCTCAGCCTGTCGTTCGACCATCGCCTCGTCGACGGCGAGCAGGGTGCGCGGTTCCTCACTGACGTTGCGGCAATCCTCCACAACCCTCTGCCGCTACTGACCCTTCTCTGATTGCCGCCCGCCCGCCACCCATTGGAGCCCACATGAGCACGATCCCAGCAGGACTCGACTTCGCTCTCGGCGAGGCCGCCGACACCATCCGAGAAGTCGCCTCCGGGTTCGCCACCCGGCGCATTGCGCCACTCGCGGCACAGATCGACGAGACGAACACCTTTCCGCGCGAACTGTGGACCGAGTTCGGCGACCTGGGGCTCCACGGCGTGACCGTCGAGGAGGAGTGGGGTGGCCTCGGCCTCGGCTATCTCGAGCAGGTCGTCGTGATGGAGGAGATCTCACGGGCATCCGCTTCTGTTGGCCTCTCGTACGGTGCGCACTCCAACCTGTGTGTCAATCAGATACGTCGCTGGGGCACTGACGAGCAGAAGCGCACGTATCTGCCGAAGCTCATCTCCGGGGAGCACGTGGGGTCACTGGCAATGTCCGAGGCGGAGGCCGGATCCGATGTCGTCTCCATGAAGCTCAAGGCGCAACCGTCCGCCGGCGGGTATGTGCTCACGGGCACCAAGTTCTGGATCACCAATGCGCCCCAGGCCGACACTCTGGTGGTCTACGCGAAGACCGAGCCGACAGCCGGCGCTCGAGGGATCACCGCCTTCATAGTCGAGAAGGGGATGCCCGGCTTCACGGTCGGCGCGAAGCTCAACAAGATGGGCATGCGCGGTTCCGACACCGCAGAACTCGTCTTCGACCACTGCGAGATACCGGCCGAGAATGTGCTCGGAACCGTCAATGACGGCGCCGCGGTGCTCATGTCGGGCCTGGACTACGAGCGAGCAGTGCTCGCCGCGGGGCCGCTCGGCATCATGCAGGCGGCGCTGGATGTCGTGCTGCCGTACGTGCGGCAACGCGAACAGTTCGGCGCGGCTATCGGCTCATTCCAGTTGATGCAGGCCAAAGTTGCCGACATGTACGTGGCGCTGAGCACCTCACGCGCCTACGTTTACGCGGTGGCGCGAGCGTGCGACGCCGATCTGACGTCGCGGGCGGATGCTGCGGGCGCGATCCTGTACGCATCCGAGAGTGCCGTGAAGACCTCGCTCGACGCGATCCAAGCTCTCGGCGGGGCCGGCTACACCAAGGAGTGGCCGGTGGAACGGTTGCTGCGCGACGCCAAGCTCTACGACATCGGTGCGGGGACGAACGAAATCCGCCGGTACCTGATCGGGCGGGAACTCATCGGGCTCTAGCGAGTAGTTTGGTGTTCTTATGGCTCTCCCACCTGAGGCACTGCCCCTCACCGGGATCGTGGTCGCCGACTTCTCGCGGGTGCTTGCCGGTCCGCTAGCGACGATGACGCTTGCCGATCTCGGTGCTCGCGTCATCAAGATCGAGCGACCCGGTGAAGGTGACGACACGCGTCACTGGGGTCCTCCGTTCTCCCCGACCGGCTCCACCTATTTCGAGAGCGTCAATCGCAACAAGGAGTCGATCGAGCTCGATCTCACCACTGACGCCGATCGTGCGGTCGCCATTGCGATCGCGAGCAACGCAGACATCCTCGTCGAGAATTTCAAGCCCGGGGGCGCGACCTCGCTCGGCCTGGGATACGACGAGCTCAGCGTGCTGAACCCGGGCCTCATCTACGCGTCCATCTCCGGCTTCGGCAGCGGCAGAGGTGCGGAGCTACCGGGATACGACTTCATCGTGCAGGCCGTCGGTGGACTCATGAGCATTACCGGCGACCCCGAGGGACCGCCCATGAAGGTAGGCGTTGCCGTCGTGGACATCCTCACCGCGAAGGATGCGACTATCGGAATCCTGGCGGCGTTGCAGGCGAGAAACGAAACAGGCCTGGGTCGTCGTCTCGAGGTCAATCTGTTGTCGAGCCTGCAAGGAGCTCTGGCCAATCAGGGCCAGTCGCACCTCGGTGCCGGGCGCACGCCTCGTCAGATGGGCAACGCACATCCGTCGATCGCTCCTTACGAGTTGCTGCATTGCCGAGACAAACCTCTGGCCCTCGCATGCGGCAACGACCGGCAATTCGTGGCGACACTTCGAGTGCTCGGCCTCGAGTCACTGCTGAGCGATGAACGGTTTCTCACCAACAGTGCCCGGGTCGAACACCGAGCGGAGTTGGTCACCGCCCTGGAGGGCCGACTCGCCACCCGAACCGCTTCGTACTGGCAGACCGCCCTCACTGCGGTGGGTGTGCCAGCGGGCCAAGTGGGGTCAATCGCCGACGGCCTCGAGCTCGCCCGCGCGCTCGACCTCGCCCCCACCATCGAGGTAAAGGATGCCTCGGGTAACCCTTCGGGCGCGCAGTTCCGCAGCCCGATCAGTTGGACGCCCGCGGTCACCCCCCGCACGGCTGCCCCGCCAGACCTCGGTGAGCACAATGACTCTGTGCGTCGCTGGCTCGCCTCGCTACCGGGAGGCGTCACACCAAAAATCTCGAGCGATTGAGCACCCATGAATGAACCGATGAGGTGCACACTCTACTTATCGCACCTCACCTGACCGGCGCCCCCGCCTTTCGCTGAACCCTCTTAGGAGCATCCATGAGCGACTACATCGTGACCAACCCCGCGACGGGAGAGACCGGCTTCAACCCGGCCCCGACTACCGACGCTGAAGCCAGCGCATCCCTCGCAAGCGCAGACAGCGCGTACCGCACCTGGTCTCGCTCGACCTCCGTCGCCGAACGCGCTGCTCTGATGCAGCGGGTCGCCGAGTTGCACACTGAGCGCCGTGAACTGCTGGCCGACATCATCGTGCGCGAGATGGGCAAGCCCGTCGAGCAGGCCCTCGGCGAGGTCGATTTCAGCGCCGCGATCTACTCCTACTACGCCGAGAACGGCGAGACGTTTCTCGCTGACGAGCCGATTGAGCTGCTCGATGGCGAGGGCTCGGCGTTCATCCGTCGATCATCCCTCGGCGTGCTTCTCGGCATCATGCCTTGGAATTTTCCCTACTACCAGGTCGCCCGGTTTGCCGGCCCCAACCTCGTGCTCGGCAACACGATTCTGCTCAAGCACGCGAGCCAGTGCCCCGAGTCAGCCGCAGCCATCGAGACGATCTTCCGCGACGCGGGCTTTCCTGACGGCGCTTACCGCAACCTCTTCATCACGAGCGAACAGGTCGCCGACCTCATCGCCGACCCCCGCGTCGTCGGGGTATCACTCACGGGCTCGGAGCGCGCGGGTGCCGCGGTGGCCGAGGTCGCCGGGCGCAACCTCAAGAAGGTCGTGCTCGAGCTGGGTGGGTCCGATCCGTTCATCCTTCTCAGCACGGATGACATGGATGCCACTGTTGCAGCGGCGGTCGCGGGTCGACTCGACAACAGCGGTCAGTCCTGCAACGCGGCCAAGCGCTTCATCGTTGCCGACGCGCTCTACGAGGAGTTCCTTGCCAAGTTCACCGACGCGATGGTCGGAACTGTGGCTGGCGACCCGACCCAGTCGGCGACAGAACTAGGGCCGCTTTCGTCGGCTCTCGCTGCCGAGCGCCTGTCAGAGCAGCTCTCGCGTGCCGTTGCGAGCGGGGCCAAGGCTGCTGGCTCGGGAGCTCAAGACGGGGCGTGGTTCTCGCCCGCCGTGCTCACCGAGGTGACCCCGGACAATCCCGCCCACTCGGAGGAGTTCTTCGGTCCGGTCGCGATCGTGTATCGCGCCGCGGATGAAGCACACGCCCTTGAGCTGGCCAACGACACCCCGTTCGGACTCGGCTCCTACGTCTTCACGACCGATCCCGAGCAGGCCCTGCGGGTTGCCGACCAGATCGAGGCAGGCATGGTCTTCGTCAATGGCGTCGGCCTCGACAGCCCGGAACTGCCTTTCGGCGGAATCAAGAGGTCTGGATTCGGTCGAGAGCTCGGCCGGTACGGCATCGAAGAGTTCGTGAACCGCAAGATGATCCGCGTGCTGCGTTAGAGATCCCAACAGAAAGGCAACACCCGGGGTGCACACAAGGATGTGTGCGCCTGTCTAACCCACAGAAGGGCTGAAATGTCTACACCATCCCGCAACTCAGAAGATCTGACCGATCAAGAGCACCTGAAGGTGCTCGGGTATGACGACTCCTTCCGGCGTTCGATGTCGCTCTGGTCGAACTTCGCGCTCGGCTTCACCTACCTCTCGCCCCTTGTCGGCGTGTATTCGCTTTTCGCGGTGGTGCTCACCATCGGCGGTCCTCCGTCCATCTGGTGGATCGTCATCGTCGGAGCCGGCCAGTTGCTCGTTGCATTCGTGTTCGGCGAGGTCGTGTCGCAGTATCCGATTCACGGTGGCATCTATCCATGGACGCGACGGCTGTGGGGTCGCCGATACGCGTGGCTGGCAGCGTGGGTGTACATCTGGGCGATGATCGTCACGATCACGGCCGTTGCTGAATACGGATCCGGATTCGCCGCGAGCCTGTTCGGAATCGAACTGAACAGCACGTCCGGCTTCCTCATCACTCTGGCATTCCTTCTGGTTGCACTCGTGATCAACTTCACGGGCACGAAGTCTCTGGCTCGGGTAGCACGCATCGGCCTTGCCGCGGAATTGATCGGCGTCATCGGGGTCGGGCTCTATCTGCTGATCTTCCAGCGCCAGCAGGGTTTCGACGTGTTCTTCAACTCGATGGGCACCGAGGGTGACGGCACCTACGGCATGGCCTTCCTCGGCGCGGCGCTCGCCGGCCTGTTCCTCTTCTACGGCTTCGAGGCCTGCGGAGATGTCGCCGAAGAGGTTGAGAGTCCCGCACGTCGCATCCCGCTGGCGATGATCATGACGATTCTGGTCGGCGGGGTATCTGCGCTCTTCGCGTTCGCGGGGTACGTGCTGGCAGCTCCCAACCTGGCGGCGATCGTGTCTGGCGAGGACGCCGACCCCATCCCCGGCATCCTGAACGCGACCCTCGGTGAGGTTGGCGGGAAGATATTCCTCGTCGTAGCGATTACGGCGTTCCTGTCGTGCGTGCTGAGTCTCCAGGCGGCTGCGAGCCGCTTGCTGTTCTCCTTCGGACGCGATCAGATGCTGCCGGGCCACCGTTGGCTGGCAAAGGTGTCGCCCAGAACCAAGGTCCCGACCAACGCGCTCATCGTGGCGAGCACCGTGCCGGCGCTCATCGCGTTCGTGGTCTTCCTGAACAGCACCCTGCTCGTTCCCATCACCGCGTTCGCAATCATCGGCATCTACATCGCATTCCAGATGGTCGTGCTCGCCGCGCTGCGCCAGCGCATCAAGGGGTGGCGACCTGCCGGTCCGTTCAGCTTGGGGACCCTGGGGTACGTCATCAATGTCGCAGCGCTCGCATGGGGGATCTTCGCGATCATCCTGCTCGCGGTGCCGGGCTCGTCGGGAAACTTCGCCACCGACTGGGTCGTACTACTGGGGCTCGGGGTCGTTCTCATCACCGGACTTCTCTACCTGCTGATCGCGCGTCCCGACCGCAAGTCGGATGCGCCGGCCGGTGATGCTATCGAGGTAGCAGAGAAATTGCGGTCGGGCAGCGCGGCCTCGTCCGAGTAGTCGACCGTCGTTGTAGCCACATCGGACAGGGCGTCACGAAGTCCTCTGCGTGACGCCCTGCCCCACCCAACCACCTCAAGCCTCGTGTGCTCGACGGGTGCTGACTGTCGTGACGAAGGCGGCGAGCCGCGCGCGCTCCACGGCAGTGGTCGCCGGATCTGCGAGACGAGCCCTACCAGCCGTAGGGAGTACGGGTCGGACTCTGGCTTCGTCGATGCCGTCGAGGAACCCTTCCAGCAGGCGTGCGCGCATCGTCGTGTTACCCGTGGCCCCTGCTTCATCCACCCCCATGCAGGCGAGGATCAGCCACGTCGTTGCAACGTCAAGCTCCCGCGGACCGGGTGCTGCATTGGTCCAATCGAACAGCACCGGGCCAGACGGCGTCATCATGACGTTGCCGGGATGCAGATCCAAATGCAGTAGGTGATGATGTGCATCCGCAGGTTTCATGGCGGGCACGCGGTCGAGCACACCGTGCAGGTCGGCGAGCGTGCGACCGTGTTGCTCGGCGTGTTCCGGATGGTGAGCGAGGTCCTGCAGCATGGTCACCCCGCGCAGACGCTCCATACGCATGTCTGTACCGTCGGCGGCGAATACGCGAGGAGTGGGCACTCCATGCGCGTGCGCGTGTTCCATGACCTCCGCCTCATACGCCACGTCAGCACCGGCATCAAGACACCGTCGCAGAACGGTGCCATCACCGAGGTCGTAGACAACTGACGCGCGTCCTCGCGCGATTTCGGTTCGACCGTCCGGCACCATCACCCGCTCTCCAGAGGCGCGATCACGTACTCACACCGCACTATCGGGCTCAGCCTCACCAGCGCGCATCCGGGAACGTGCTCGATAGACGCGAGTGATGATGTAGGAGATCGGGACCGCGGCCGCCCAAGTGAACTCCGCGGCTGTCGCGCCGGCGAACGCAGCGACCGGAATCGACAACAGGAAGATGCCAGGGATCGGGAAGGACTGCACGAGAACATACCGAAAGACGTCAACTGACACGTGCTGATCGATGAGCTTCGCATGCCAGGCGTACATCCACATTGCGGTCAGCAGGAGCCCGATCAGGCAGATGGATGCCGCATAGATGTACACGCTGAGTGGCACGTCGCCGTAGCGGCCGAGCACTGCGGTCGAAAACGGTACGGATGCGACGACCAGCAACATGACCAGGTTGATCCGTAGGAGTGGCTGTGTGTACTTGATGATCGCCCGGAACTTCCTATGATGCGACATCCACACCGCACCGATGACGGCGAAGCTCAAGACGAACGAGAGGTACTCGGGCGCGAGTTCTGCCAGTGCCGGACCCAGGTCGTCGGCTGCGACGGTCGGCACGTGGAGTTCAACTACGAGCAAGGTCATCGCGATCGCGAACACGGCGTCACTGAAGAACACGAGACGTTCGATCGCGGAACCCTCGGCGATCGAACGGAGGTATCGCTGATAGGTGGTCACACACATCATGCTGCCGAAGCAGCGCCTGTCGTTCGTCGGCGCTCGGGTGGAATCTCCCCTCCACCCGCGGGTGGAGTCAGGGCTGTGCGAGTCCGTGGCGGAAGGCGTAGGCGACAAGCTGCGCCCGGTCGCGCGCCGCGGTCTTGGCCAGAATGTGGTTCACGTGCGTCTTGACCGTCGCATCCGAGACATAGAGCTCGTTGGCGATCTCCGAGTTGGACCTACCAGCCGCGATCAACTGAAGTACGCCCACCTCGCGCGGGGTCAAGTTGTCCGGAATTGATGCCGGCAGTGCGGAGACCCCGCCGTGGCTGAGTGCCTCGAGCAGTCGTCGCTGCACTGTCGGGTCGAGCTGGGCGTCACCCCGGGCCACCGTGGTCAGGGCCGTCCGGATCTCTTCGGCGCTGGCATCCTTGGTCAGAAATCCCCGAGCCCCGGCCCTCAGCGCCGCGAAGACCCAGTCGTCATCGGAGTAGGTGGTGAGCACGACGACGCGACAACGCGCACCCGCCGCAGCGAGCTGCTCAGTGGCTTCCACCCCCGAGCAATTGGGCATGTGGAGGTCCATCAGCACAACGTCGGGGTCGAGCTGGAGGGCCTGCCGTACGGCATCGTCACCATCGACTGCGGTGCCCACGACAGTGATGCCATCCAGAAGGCCAAGGAGCGTCGCGAGCCCGTCGCGCACGACCTTCTGGTCGTCGGCAATCAGCACCCGCACCTCAGACACAGTGCCCTCCCTCGCGTTGTGATTCAAGGGTGCCATGTACGGCGGCCGCAATCGTCATCCCCGGCGGTGATTGTCGGTGGTGCCTCATCCACCCCAGGGTTGACTCGCGTTGAACCCGTGAGGCGGCCGTGGCACAGTGTTCGCATGGAGCGTGTTCGGGGACAGTTCGTGGCGCTCGGCCTGGGGATGATTGTGCTCGTCGTGATCGCGACGCTGATCAATCGAGGGCCGATCGTCCTCCCCATGCTGGTCGTCTTCACCGCAGCCGGGGCAGCACTCCTTCTCTGGGCACGGATGCCCCGTGCGATCGTCGTTGTCGACTTCGCGATCATGGCGGCTTCGGTTGTACTGCTCTACTGGCTCGTGTCCGCTACTCCGCTCGCTCTGTTCCTGCTGGCCGCCTTCGCGACCGCGCGCGAGCCGCGGCGCTGGCTGGCTGTGGTGCTCGCCCTGGCCACGGGTGCTCACGTGGCCGTACAACTCGCGCTTGGCCAGGACACGATCGTGACCGCCCTCGCGACCATTGCCGGAGTCGCATTCCTCTTCGCGGTCAGTCGTCTCCTCGTCTCCGAGCGCACCCAGCGGGTGCAGATCGCAGAGCTGCTCGCGGAGGTGGAGGAACGCCGCCAGCAGGAGAAGGCCTCCGACATGCTGGCCGAGCGCGGCCGAATGGCACGCGAGTTGCACGACGTGCTGGCTCACACGCTGTCGGGTCTCGCGATTCAGTTGGAGGGTGCGCGGATACTGTCAACACAGCACGCAGTACCAGCGGCCCTGCGCGACTCGGTGGAACGTGCGCACCAGCTCTCCCGGGCGGGCATCCTTGAGGCGAAACGTGCGGTCGCCGCACTGCGCGGCGACCAGCTCCCGGGCCCTGAGCTGCTTCAGGAACTCGTCGACGAACACCGACTCGCTGCCGGCAGCCCGACCCGATTGATCATCACTGGTGAACCCGTTCCATTGGATGCGGACGCAAGCCTGGCGATCTACCGAACCGCGCAGGAGGCGCTGTCGAACGTGCGCAAGCACGCGCCCGGCGCTGCTGTCGAGATCATGCTCAGCTGGACGCCTTCGGCGGTGATCCTCGAGGTGATCGATCATGGTGGGCAGATCAGCGGGGACCCGATTGCCGGCCACGGCTCCGGCTACGGGCTGACAGGCATGGCGGAGCGCGCGGAGTTGCTCGGAGCCTCGATCGAAACCGGCCCGCTTGACGATGGGTTCCGCGTACGTCTGACGGTCCCCATCGATGCTGTCGGCCCCGCCTCGTAGCCCACGGTCTCAATCCCAGGGTGGATGAACGGTCTCCATCTGTGCGCTGACGATTCGCGGCGGCGCGAACGCCAACATCGATGGTGCGCGGACCGCCGTGGGCCGCCATCCGAGATTGGAGACCCTCTCAATGTCACGTACCACCCTCGATGCTCGCCTCTCGCCCGCCTGGCGCGCGGTGCTCCTTGCTTCAGCAACGAGCGCCGCAACCGTAATTGCGGCCGTCGTGCTCAGTTCGGCGGCCCCACAGCTGGACACCCTGACGGCCCGACTGATCGTGGTGATTGCCCTGGCAGTGGCTGCGGTGATCGTCGTTGCGACGTCGAGACACCGCGACCTGCTCTGGTCTGGCGGTGTCTCGGTTCCGCTCCTCATCGCGCCAACCCTGATTGTGCTCGCGCCGTTCGCGGGCGGCCTGAAGGATCTCGGGGCGCAGACGACACTCATCCTCGTGGTCGGCTACATCGCTACGGGTGTCTTCGAGGAGTTCTGGTTTCGCGGCGTGATCCTTCGGACTCTGCGCATCTGGACGCCGCTGCGGGCGGCGCTGTTCTCGTCCGCCCTCTTCGGTCTCGCGCACCTATCCAACCTGGTGTTCGGTGCCAACCTCTGGGTCACCATCGCCCAGGTCGTCGGCGCCGCCTGCTACGGAGTGGGGTTCGCGGCACTACGCCTCCGCGGAACCTCGATCTGGGCGCTCGTCGTGCTCCACGCGATCACCGACATTGCGCTCCAGCTCGGCGACGTCTCAAGCGCGTGGCGATGGGGGATCATGATCGGAGGCGACACAGCGCTCCTGATCTTCGGTCTGATCATTCTCCGAAAGGCACCGAAGAGCGCCCCGCAGGAGGTCCTGCCTGTTCCCCTCGCAACGGGAAGTGCGAGGCAGTAGGTTGAGCACGGGTTCAGGCACCGACAGGCTCTCCGGAGCGAAAGGGGCATGCTTGTGGCAACCGGATTCATTCACAACTACGGTCCGTACGCCCTAGTCGCTGGTGGTTCCTACGGTCTGGGCGCCGCCTTCGCGGAGGCGATCGCCCGACGCGGCGTGAACCTCGTCATCATTGCCCGCAACGAGAACCAGCTGTCGGCCACGGCCGAGCGCCTGAGTGCGACGTACGGCGTCGATGTCATCGCGGTCGTGGCCGACATGGCTGACTTCGAAGATGTGAGAACCCAGCTCAGCAGACTCGAGGTCGCGGTGGGCCTCCTCGTCTACGACGCGGCGCACGCGCCCATCGGCCGTTTCGAGGATGTGCCCGAAGAACAGCTCGCTCAAGGCGTGTCGGTCAACGTGCGCACGCCCCTGCTCCTCGCGAAGATGCTCTCCGGGCCCATGATCGAACGCGGGCGGGGAGGCATCGTGCTGATGTCGTCGCTCGCCGGGGGTCAGGGCAGTCCGAACATTGCGGCGTACGCGGCGACGAAGGCCTTCAACGCCATCCTGGCCGAGGGCCTCTGGAAGGAACTGAAGCCTCGCGGGATCGACGTGCTCGCTTGCCTCGCCGGCGCGATTCTCACGCCGGGTTATCAGGAGGCCGAGGGCGGCAGACCAGCGCCAGGGACGCTGGAAGCTGCCGTGGTCGCCGAACAGACGCTGCGGGCTCTCGGGAAGGGACCGGTGGTGGTTCCCGGGGCCGTCAACAAGGTGGGCCGATTCGTGCTCACGCGCCTCCTGAGCAGGCGAACCGCGATCGATATCATGGCGAAGAACACGGGAGGCTTGTCGTGACGATTTTCCTGGGTCTCATCACCCCCCTGATCGCGTACGTCGTGATCACCCTCCTTCACGTCGCGATCCCCGCGAAACGCGTGACCGGCTACGTGAAGGACGACGCCACGGGCGAGGTGCGCAAGTATCGGCTCAACGGACGTTACGTTCTCGCGGTCAGCGTCATCCTGTGGTTTCTCCTCGGATACGTCAACATCGTCCCGTACGTCTGGCTCTACGAGACCCGCTGGCTCGGACTGATCGGTGCCTGCGTCATCGGCTTGGCCTACTCGCTCGTCGTCGTTCTCCGAGTGCCGCCCAACCGCGCATCATTCTTCGCCGACCTGTGGTTCGGCAGATCCAAAGACCCGCAACTCAAAGACGGTTTCGTGGATGCCAAGGTCTGGCTGTACCTCGTCGGCGCGGTCATGCTTCAGCTCAACGTGCTCTCGTTCGCGGCGTTCCACCTGCAGAACGTTGAGAGCATCAACCCCGGGTTCCTGCTGGGCTGCGCGATGCTCACGTGGTTCTGCGTCGAGTACCTGATCTTCGAACGCATCCACCTGTGGACCTACGACTTCATCGCCGAACGGGTCGGATTCAAGCTGGGTTTCGGATGCCTCGCCTTCTACCCCTACTTCTACTCGGTCTCCCTGTGGTTCACTGCCGACCTCCCCAACCCGGGGATTCCGGTGTGGGTCACGGTGCTGTTCGGTGCGCTGTTCCTCTGCGGCTGGGTGCTGACCCGGGGCGCGAACATGCAGAAGTTCTCCTTCAAGACGAAGCCCGGTCAGAAGTTCCTGTGGATCGAACCTCAGGCGATAAGCGACGGCAACAACCGGCTTCTCGTCAACGGCTTCTGGGGCGCCAGCCGTCACATCAACTACCTGGGCGAGATCATCCAGGCGGTCGCCATCGCCCTGGCCCCCGGCTACTTCGCAATTTGGATGGTGTGGCTGTACCCGATCTACTACATCGGCCTGTTCCTCAGCCGCCAGATCGATGACGACGCCATCTGCCAGGCGAAGTACGGCGACCTCTGGGATGAGTACACGGCGAAGGTCAAGTACCGGATCGTGCCGGGGTTGTACTGACTGAGGAGAGACCCCCACGCTGAGGTGGGGTTGCGCCCGCCCTCCGCCGGACGAGCAACTCCGCCGCGACGCTGTTGATCACGAAGCCCACGGCGACGAGCCAGGTCTCAGCGGATGCGTCGACCTCGCCGGCGGGAATGGACCACAGGGCGACGACGAGCGCCTGGGTTCCTCCGGAGACGGCGATCGCGTAGGCGCGCGTCATCCACTCTCCGTGCGCCACGAAGTCGCGACCCATGATCGCGAATGCTCCGCGCACGAGAAACAGGGTCATCGCGACGGCGAAGACGACCCGAACGACTGCAAGGGGGAACTCGTCAGGGGGTCCAGCGAAGAAGACTCCGAGCGGAACGCTCGACACTGCAGCGAGGAACCCGACCGGGATCAGCGCGCGGCCGGCGGTCCGGTGCCAACCGCGCCGAGCCCGCAGGGCCGGAGAGAACTGGAATGCCCCGAGCAGGCAGAACACGGTCATCGCCACGATGTGCGCGACGACCGCCACGGTGATCACTGCCGCCCGAGCGCCGTCGCGGTCGGTGCTCAGCTCTCCCAGACGGAGCACGCCGCCCACCACGGGCAGGGCGCTCAGCAGAAGAAGTCCGGTGATCGACAGCCATCCGGTCCTGAGTCGCTCGCCTGCACTCACAAGCTGCCCCCGAAGAACGCCGCGAGTGCTGGAGCGGCATCGGCGACCGTGGAGAGGTTGACGACCATGATGAACAGCAGAAGCACGGCAACCGTCGGCAGCACGGCCGCGATGGTCGCCGTTACTCTGCGGAGTCGCACATCCTGTCGTGGCATCCGAGACCATCGGATCCAGAGCACGATGTCGGCGGCCACGACGATGACGGCGGCAACAGCCGCGATCACGACCAGCGCCAGATGGTAGGCGCGGAAGTCGCCGATCAAGGTCTCGAGCATCGGCGAGATCGTTCCTGCGGCGAACTGCTCTCGAACCTGAGCGACCTCAGGAACTGATCCATCCATCGGCAGGAGTCCCATGACGGAGGACAGGGGAGCGAGCGCTCCTTGGATGTTTGCCATCACGATCAGCAGCACGAAGGCGGCAATCGGCGCGCCCGCGATGCCGACGAGTGCGATCGCTGCTCGTGCTTCTGGAGCGTTGACTCGGGCATAGGCCCTCCAGACCTGATGCCCGGTCAGGAGAAGGCCGATCAGGAGCGCGAGAGCGACCACTGCCTTGGTGACGTGAAACATGCCCCAGAACGACACGACTGCACGCATGTCCGTAGTTAGCGGCGCCGCCGCCCCTGACCACCATTGAGAGAAGGCGGCCCCGAGCGTCTCGGCGAGAACTCCGGTCGTGATTCCGGCCGGCGACAGGACGGCTGCAACGGTGCCTGGCAGGAAGAAGTAGGCGCCAACGAGCAGCATCGTACTTGCGATGATGATCGTGAACCGCGGGTCCACACGCGCACGAAGAGGCGACGTCGAGTAGGTCCCCATCAGGCCACTGCCGTCACAGTCGAGCTCCGAGGCCACGTCCATGCGGTGCGGAGGATGAAGGCAAGAATCAGCACTTCGACTCCGATGGTGACGACATAGTAGAAGGCCCAGTCCGAGGTCGCCCCCGCCGCGTTGAACACGCAGATCGGGATGTAGAGCGATGCAACGACGAGGTTTACGGCCCGGTTCACCCGAGGTCGCAGCGTCACGGAGAGCATGACCATCAGGGCCGGGATTGCGATGATCGCGAAGAAGATCGTCAGCAGCGTGCCGCTGATGTCGAACGCGAAGATGACGCCGCCCCGGATGTCGTCGATCTCGCCGGGCTGGTAGAGGTGGAAGTAGTCGATGTAGATGATCAGGAACATCAAGCTGGTCCACGCGGCGGCGAGCTTGGCCTGCACGGCGATCACCGAGGTCTCGAACTGTCGTGGCGTAGGGGTTTGGGTGGTGATAGGACTCGTGGGCGAGGTCATGTCGTACTCCTGGGATGCGGTCGGATAACCGACGGGTTGTCGGACGGGTTGTCGGACGGTGCCGACCGCGAAGGGGTCGAGGGGCTGAGCATGCGCCGGCTCGCCGACGCGCTCGGCGCGGGAGCGATGTCGCTGTACCACTACGTGGCGAACAAGGACGAGCTGCTCGACGCCATGGTCGACGTCGTGTTCTCGGAGATCGAACCCCCGCCCGAAGGTTCCGACTGGCAGTCTGCGATGCGACGGGAGTCGGAATCCGCCCGACAGGTACTCGCGCGCCACCCGTGGGCGATTACTTTGATGGAGTCACGAACGACGCCGGGTCCCGCCAACCTCCGGCATCGCGAAGCGGTCACCGGTTGTCTCAGGCGGGCCGGATTCTCGGTTCCGATGGCGACGCACGCGAACTGGTTGCTCAACGGCTATGTGTACGGCTACGCCCTGCAGGTCGCGAGCCTGCCGTTCGACACCGCGGACGAGCTCGCAGAGATGACCGAGAACGTCTACCTCCCTCAGCTTCCCCCAGACGAGTTTCCCTACCTCAACGAGTCCGCCGCTGCGCTCGTCGCGGCTGGGTACGACCCGGCGGAGGAGTTCACATTCGGCCTCGACCTCATCCTCGCCGCGCTCGAGGACCTGAGATCCTCCCCATAAGCCAAGCCGATCTGGACATCGACGACCCCGTGAGGCGGTCAAGGCGCTGCTCGGGCCTCCGCTCGACCTGCGCTACTACTCGTCGACTTCTGTCATTGCATCATCCGTTTGGGTGAGACTTTTCACCCTCTTCTTCACGATGACCAGAAGGTGGAGCTGCTGGTGGAGTAGATGTCATGGCAGATTCCGCACAGCGTTCGCACTTCTCCGACAGCTTGACCTCACGCCGAGGCGCGTGGCTCTCTCTCGGGATTGTTCTCGTTCTCATGGTGCTGTTGTTCGGCGCGTTCGGGTCCGCGAAGGCCCCCGGCGGCAACGCACAGGCACCTGCAGACTCGGAGTCAGCAAGAACGAGTGAGTTGATGGCGAAGTTCCCGAACGCGGATCGTCAGTCGGTGCTCGTTGTGGCATCGCACAAGGATGGCGCGACGCTTTCTGACTCTGAGGTCAGCGCGCTCGCGGGGCTGCTTCCTGTTCTCGACGAGTATGCGGACGCCGACACGACTGGTCCGCTGCTCAGCGAAGACAACAAGGCGGCTCTGCTGGTCATCCCCATCAAGGTGGGCGAGACCAACGCTCAGACGGCAGAGGAGATCAAGGCGATCCGTGCTGCGCTGGCAGACGCGGCTCCCGATGGCATCACGTTGCAGGTGACCGGTGGCCCCGCTTTCGCTGCAGACGTAGCGTCGTCGTTCGAGGGCGCGGACTTCACGTTGCTCCTGGTGACCATCCTTATCGTTGCGATCCTCCTGATCGTCACCTACCGGTCGCCCGTGCTGTGGCTGCTTCCTCTGGTCGTCGTTGCCCTGGCCGATGGACTTGCCGGGCGGATGACGGCCGCGGCCGGCTCGGCATGGGATCTGCAGTTCGACGCTGGCATCATCAGCGTGTTGGTGTTCGGCGCGGGCACCAACTATGCGCTGCTCCTGATCTCCCGTTACCGGGAGGAACTGCAGACCGTCGAAGACCATCGGAAGGCATTGAGTACCGCGTGGCGCAAGACTGCCCCGGCGATCATCGCCTCGAACGTGACCGTGGTACTTGCCCTTCTGACCCTGGTGCTCGCGGTCATCCCGGGCACGAATGGTCTGGGCGTCACTTCCGCCATCGGGCTTCTCATCGCTCTCGGTACTGTGCTGTTTCTGCTGCCGGCGGTGCTTGCAGTATGCGGTCGCAGGGTGTTCTGGCCGTTCGTCCCCCGTCCCGGCGAGGCTCCTCGGCAGGGTCGCGGATGGCGCCGGTTGGCCTCAGCGGTTGTGCGCCGCCCCGTCGTGAGCCTTGTCGGCGGAACAGCGCTGCTGGCCGTCATGGCTGTGGGCCTGTTGGGTACGTCGATCGGGCTCGACCAGGTCGAGAAGTTCCGGGTGCAGTCCGAATCGGCCGCCGGTCTCGAGGTCCTCGCGGACCATTTCCCGCCGGGAGAGGCACAGCCGATCTTCATCATCGCCGACGCTGCCGAATCGGATGCCGTGGTTGCCGCGGTTGAGGATGTCGAGGGCGTGGTGCGCGTGCACCCGGTTGACACCACCGCTGATGGCTCCCTGACGAAGCTCATGGTGACTAGCGCGTATGCGCCCAGCACCGAGCAGAGCCTGAACCAGATCGCGGAGCTGCGCGAGGCCGCACACGCGGTTCCGAACGCGGATGCCCTGGTCGGTGGAGCGGTCGCAACGGATCTCGACGCGCGCGCCGGCAACGAGAGGGACCTGATGCTGATAGCTCCTTTGGTGCTCGCGGTCAGCTTCCTCGTGCTGCTTGTCCTGCTGCGCTCGATCATCGCACCCGTACTTCTGCTTCTGGTCAACCTCGCCAGCGCGGTCGCCGCGATCGGCGCCGGCGCATGGCTGAGCCGAGTGCTGTTTGGTCAGCACGCCCTGGATCTGCAGGTTCCGCTGCTTGCGTTCCTCTTCCTGGTGGCGCTCGGCATCGACTACACGATCTTTCTCGTGCACCGCGCCCGCGGTGAGGCCATGGTCATGGGCACCCGCGCGGGAATGGTTGAGGCCATTGCCCACACCGGTGGAGTTATCACGAGCGCCGGTATCGTGCTTGCTGCCGTGTTCGCCGCGCTCGGCGTACTGCCGTTGGTCACGCTGGGGCAGCTCGGGCTGATTGTTGGTGTTGGCGTGATCGTTGACACCCTGGTCGTACGCACCGTGATCGTTCCGGCGATCTTCGCACTGGTCGGCGACCGCATCTGGTGGCCCAGCTCAGTCACGGCGCGCTGAGGAGAATGGGTGCATGAGTCTCGTGAGCACACCATTGACCCGCACTGAACCCGTGGGGTCGGCCTCGCCCGGCCTCACCATGAGGGCGATGGAGATCGGGCAGCACGTCATGGCCGCGGGTTTGACGAGCGTCGGCGCGATTCGGGCGATCGGCAACGGCACCCCCATCGCTGCTGCAGTGATCTCCGGGCTCGCGATCCTTGCCTGGCACACCGCCGGCACCATCCTCCCATCCCGTGCGCCGTCCGGGCGGGTCGTCGTGTGGTGGCTCATCGGGTTCGGTGTGATCTGGATCGCCGCGGTCGCCGTATCACCCGAATTCATCTGGGTCGCATTTCTGCTGTGGCTCCTCGCCGGACATCTGCTTCCGCTCCCGTGGGGCCTGGTCTTCTCAGGACTCGTGCTTGCGGTGGTGATTGTCGCGCCGATCCTTCATCACGGCACCACGAGCTACGCGAACGTGTTCGGGCCGCTCATCGGAGGGGTGTTCGCGTTCGGGATCTCTCGTGGCTACCTTCAGCTTCTGCGGGACGCAGCTGAACGAGAACGGCTGGTTTCGTCCCTGATGCTTGCGCAGCAGGAGATGGCGGAACTTCAGGATGAACTCGCCCTCGCCCAGCGTCTCTCCGGGGCGGTCGCCGAACGCACCCGCATCTCGCGGGACATCCACGACACCATTGCACAGGCGCTCTCATCGATCCGACTCCTCGCCCACGCCGGTGCCGGGCGCAGTCAGGACCCTGCCGCCGCACGCGTCCTCTCACAGGTGGAGACGCTGGCTGGTGACAGTCTGGCTGACGTCCGAAGGATCGTGGCCGCACTGACTCCCGCAGAGTTGGACGAGGATGCGCTCGCGGCAGCATTGCGACGGATGCTTGACCGTGCGCACGAGGAGACAGGCCTGCAGGTTGAGCTGCACGTGGACGACTCCGTTCCCCTGCTGCCCACTGAAGTCGAGGTCGCGCTATTGCGCAGTGCCCAGTCCGCACTTGCTAACGTCCGCCTTCACGCGAACGCAACGCGCGTCGTGATGACCCTTGTCGACGCCGACCGTAGCGTCCGGCTCGACATCATGGATGACGGTCAAGGATTCGATGTTCCTTCCTGGGAGCAGAGGTCTGAGGCCGGGTCTCCCAGCTACGGTCTCCGTTTCATGCGAGATCGACTTCGTGAACTCGGCGGCGGGCTCGATATTGAGAGCAACCCAGGCGAAGGCACCGCGATCTCGGTGAGCCTCCCGGTCCATCGCGATCGCTCCCCATTGAACAAAGGGGAGAAGGCATGACTACCACCGTTTTGCTCGTCGATGACCATCCTGTCGTGCGCAGCGGGTTGCGTGCCGTCCTCGAATCAGACTCCGTGCACGTCGTGGGCGAGGCGGCGACGGGTGAAGAAGCCGTCGCTCTCGCCGCTCACCTGCACCCCGACGTGGTGCTGTGTGACCTGCGTCTCGGGGCCGGGATCGACGGTGTGCAGACGACCGCCGCACTTCGAGCGCTTGAGCCCGCACCCGCGGTTCTGATCCTCACCACGTTCGATCGCGATGCGGAGATCCTCGGCGCGATCGAAGCCGGTGCCGCCGGATACCTTCTCAAAGATGTCGCACCGGACGTGATCATCGAAGGCATCCTTCGAGCAGCGGGCGGTGACATGTTCCTTGCTCCAGACCTCGCCGACAGAGTGCTCAAGGGGATGCGCAACCCGCTCCCGAAGCTCACTGAGCGCGAGGTCGAGGTGCTCCGCCTTCTTGCGACAGGAGCCTCGAACAAGGAGATGGCCCGCGCCCTCTTCGTCACCGAAGCAACCGTGAAGAGCCACATCGCACACATCTTCACAAAACTCAGCGTCGACAGCCGCTCCCGCGCGATCCACGTCGCCCAGGAAACCGGGCTCATCTAATCCCGCCCTCGAAAGGAAACACCCCGTGAAGAAGACCCTCAACGCCGCGTTCATCTACATGATTGCCGGTGTCGCATCCGGACTGTTCTACCGGGAGTTCACCAAGCTCAACGGCTTCCCTGAGGGAAAGTTCACGCAGCTCGGCCTGGTGCACACCCACCTGCTTACATTGGGATTCATCGTCCTGCTCATTGCGCTCGTCATCGAGAAGGTCTTCACGATCTCCCGAAGCCCCAAGCTGTTCGCCTGGTTCTTCTGGCTCTACAACGCTGGCGTGATCCTCACCTCGGGCATGCTCATCTGGCACGGAAGCCTCACCGTGCTCGGCCAGGAGTCCAGCACGATGATCGCCGGTATCGCGGGGCTTGGCCACATGCTCCTCACCGCGGGCATGGTCGTGTTCTTCGTCGCACTGCGCCGAGCTGTTCTAAACCGCGCCGCACCAAGTGAGATGGCGGAAGTCTAGGGTTCTCCATCGCTCTGGGGGTCGTCATGAATCTCGCCGTAGTCGCTGTGGACGTCGCGCTGATGCTCGTCGCCACGGTCGTGCTGATGCTTCTGCTCGGTGCCTTGTCGCGACGGCTGCTTGGGGTGCGCATGAGTGCCGGCAGGATCATCCTCGCCGGCGTTCTCGGACTCGCTGCGGGCGTCGGATTCGAATCCCAGTTCATCTGGCGTGCCACCGAGTACACGCCGGCGATGATCCCGGTCCTCTTTGGGATCATCGTGCTGGTCGCCATCACCGTCCTCGTTGTCGCGGAACTCCTCATTCCGCAGGGAACGCTGCCGAGGCCAGACCAGTGGGCACACCTGATCCGAGCGGCGTTCGACCGCAACACCAGGTACCTCGAGCTGCTCCGCATCGCCGCACGACACAGACTGTTCACGATCAGGTTGGGGCCCGGCAGCACTGCTGCGGCCGCTGACCGCAGAGCGCAGGCCGAGGCATTGAAGCGAGCACTTGAGGAGGCTGGCGGGGCGTTCGTGAAGCTCGGACAGCTGCTCTCGACGCGTCCGGATGTTCTGCCCGCAGAGTTCCTCGACGCCCTCGCAATGCTCCAGCAGCATGTCCCGCCGGTCCCCTGGGACGATATTCGTCCTGAGCTCGAGCGATCCCTCGGCGGGCCGCCAGGCGAGGTCTTCAGCGCGTTCAGCGAGGAGCCCTTCGCAGCGGCATCGATCGGCCAGGTGCACGCCGCGGTGCTGCAATCCGGTGAACGTGTCGCAGTGAAGGTGCGCCGGCCGGGTATCGTGCCGCTGATAGAACGCGATATGGACATCGCCGCGCGTCTCGCCCGCCGACTCGCCCGGTCCGCCGACTGGGCAGCGAGATTCGGTATCGAACAACTCGTAGACAGCCTCATCGCGAGCCTCCGCGACGAACTCGACTACACGCAGGAAGCCGCCAACATCCTCGCCCTTACCGAAGCACAGGATCATGTGCCCGCCGAAGCGCGGGTCCGTATCCCGCGCTTCATCGCCGAGTTCAGCAGCGACCGGGTGCTCGTCATGGAGTACATCACCGGGGAAACACTCAGCAGCATGACGGCGCTCAGTTCGGTCGACGACCAGGCGCGTCATCGCCTCGCACAGCGGCTGCTGGCGGCGACGCTCGCGCAAATCATGGAGGCCGGCGTCTTCCACTCGGACCTGCATCCCGGCAACATCGTCATCGCAGACGGAGCTCTGGTGCTGCTCGACTTTGGATCGATCGGCCGCATCGACTCGGAGACGCGAAGCCGCCTCGGGGAGCTGTTGTTCGCCTTTTCTCGTCGAGACGCCACCGAGTTCACTGAGGCGCTCTTCATGTTCGTTGACCTCAGCGATGTGCAGGATGAGCTTGGCCTTCGTCGCGCAGTCGCCGCCTTCATGTCCCGACGTCTCGGCCCCGGCGCCAGGCTCGACGCAAGCATGTTCAGCCAAGTCATGTCAATCCTGGCCGACTATGGCCTCACCGTCCCCGCCGAGCTAACCGTGCCGTTCCGCACTATCGCAACCGTGGAAGGATCCCTGCAGCACCTCGATCCCACCTTCGATTTCGTCGCCGAAGCCAAGAAATATGCCCAGCAGCGTGTGACCGAGGCGACCCGACCCTCCTCCATCACGAAAGCCATCACAGACGAGCTCCTGTCCGCAATGCCGATCGTGAAGCGCCTACCGCAGCGGATCGATCGCGTCACGGGCAACCTTGCAGATGGCCGCTTTGGGATGAACGTGCGCCTGTTCGCGGATGCCCGGGACCGATCGTTCGTGCGCGAGATCATCAGCCTCGCGGTGGTGTCCTTCCTCGCAGGCATCTTCGGCATCATGGCTGCAATGCTGCTCACCAGCGACACCGGGCCCCAGCTGACCGAAACTCTTACCCTCTTCCAGATCTTCGGATACCTCTTCCTTGTCGTCGCCGGTGTTCTCACGCTCCGCGCGCTCTTCGATGTGCTGCGGCGTCGGCCGAGCGGATCACGGTGACAGGACGCGCCATGTCTACAGACTCCGCAACAGAAGCACCCAGCCGCCGGGACTGGGTCGCACTGGCTGTGCTTTCGGTGGGCCTGGGTTTGATCGTGCTCGACGGCACGATAGTGGGGGTCGCGCTCCCGGCGATTATCGGCGACCTGAACCTCGATCTCACCGATGCCCAGTGGGTCAACAGTTTGTATGCGGTGCTGCTTGCGGCCCTGCTGCTTTCCACGGGAAAGCTCGCAGATCGGTGGGGACGAAAGCTCCTCTTTCTCATCGGTCTAGTCGTGTTCATCGGAGGCAGCATCCTTGCGGCGATATCGGATGCAGCAGGCTCGCTGATCGCCGCACGCGCAGTGCAGGCCGTTGGTGCGGCGTTCATCATGCCGTCGACGCTCTCTACCGTGAATGCTGTCTTCCGCGGGAAGTACCGCGCCGCCGCGTTCGGGATCTGGGGAGCGGTGATCTCGGGAGCAGCAGCCGTCGGCCCACTCGCCGGTGGCGCCCTCACGCAGTGGGCATCCTGGCATTGGATATTCCTCGTCAATATCCCTCTCGGCGCGGTGGTGTTCGTCGCGGGTGTGCTCATCATCCCGAAGACGCGCGGTGAGAGAGGTCGTCCCGGTGCTGATGTCGACGGCGCACTGCTCTCTGGCATCGGCTTCGGCGCTCTCGTTTTTGCTGTCATCGAGGGGCCAGAGCTCGGGTGGTGGGCGCCGACGGCCCAGCTGCACCTCTTTGGCTGGACCTGGCCGGAGGAGGCTGCGATTTCCGCCGTGCCTGTCGCCTTCGCGATCGCCGCCGTCGCGCTCACTCTCTTCGTCTTCTGGGAGCGTCACCGAGAAAAGGTGAAGCGCTCAGCACTGCTCGACCTGAACCTGTTCATGCTTCCGACCTTTTCGTGGGGCAACCTCACTGCGGCCATGGTCGCTATCGGCGAGTTCGCGATCATATTCGTCCTGCCCTTGTACTTGATCAACGCACTCGGGCTGGATGTCATGGGCGCCGGTCTCATACTCGCCGCGATGGCACTCGGTGCATTTCTCTCCGGAGCATCCGCTCGCCACCTCGCCGCTCGCTTCGGGTCCGCTGGAACCGTCCTGATCGGGCTCGCGCTCGAGGTCGCCGGTGTAGTCGTGCTCGCGATCATCGTCTCCGGCACCACTCCGGGCTGGATCCTTGCCATCCCGCTCGTCGTGTACGGCCTGGGACTGGGCCTCGCATCGGCCCAGCTCACGGGTACCGTCCTCCGCGATGTCCCGGTCGGCGTGTCCGGACAGGCGTCGGCGACTCAGAGCACGGTTCGGCAGATTGGATCCGCACTAGGGACCGCTTTCGCCGGGGCAGTCCTGTCCATCTCGCTCTCATTCACGCTTCCCGAAGCTCTAAGAACGGCTGGGATCAGTGGTGAAACTGCCGATCAGATCGCAACCGTCACCCGGCAATCTGCGGGCACGAACATCGCGGAACTGCGTGCCGACGGACCATCCGGTCCCCTCGGAGACCAGACGGCGGCCGCGGTCGAGGCTCTGTCCAGCGGATTCGCCGACGGCACCCGCTGGTCGATGCTCGTCGCCACAATCTTCCTAGTGCTTGGACTTGTTGGCGCAGTCCGGCTTCGGCACAGCGCAACGCGAGCCAGGGGCGAGCAGCCGCAAGACTTGGGTGATTGAAGCAACTCCGCTGAGGCGAATTCGTCACCGGAACTCGTTTGCGGCGCACGTTTGTGGGAGTCGATTGGGCGCTAACGATCGTGCCCCGCCGGAAACGACCAGTTTCGGCGCGTGGGTACAAAGAAGTGGTGCCGCGCCTTGGCGATCCGAAAGCAAACCAATTGATCGGAGGTCAATTGGTCAACTTCACTCGCTGGCGCGAAACGTAGACAAACATTGGGCTCCGAGGAGTCGAACGGGTCGATTCTCAGCTCGAAATCGACCCCAAATGTTTTCAAGCGTGGGCAGAATGTGGGCAGAAACCACAACGGGCCCGACCGCATTCCAGAAGAAATGCTGGTCAGACCCGTTTTAGTTGGTGCGCCCGGAGGGATTTGAACCCCCGGCCTATTGGTCTGGAGCCTGTGGGGCCGTCTGAGCGTGCCTACTGGGCGGTCGCAGCGTGAGCGCCGTCGCTGCCCCGCTGCGGGCCACCGAGCATATCGCCTGGGCCGAGCTCGGCATAGAGCTCGACACCATCGGCTGCCCCGAATGCGGGCGACCCGACTGCGAGGCCCACGGATGAAGACCATCGAGCACCAGGGCGTGGTCTACCAGCTGCCGCCATGCCCCAGCTGCGGAAGCAACCGCAAGCGGTGCATGCGGCCGAGCGGACACGAGGCAGCCGAGTGGCACGTCGCCCGCGTACAGCTGTTCGACGAAGTCAACGCTGAGCTCCTCCCTGGATCGGAGCCGACAGCATGATCGAGGTGGGTGACCTGGTGAAGGTCGGCACCGGTGGAGTGACCTGGTGCGTGGAATCGTTCTATGGCGAGCACGACGGCATTGCTCGGCTGGCCAAGGTCGAGGCCGACGGCACGGTGTCCGAGTACGTGCACACGTCGGCTCCGGTGAGGCGGCTGACGATCGTCCAGAAGCGGGTGCTGGCATGATCGCCGTGGCGATCGCCGGGGTGGTGCTGTCGATCGCCCTGCCCTTGCTGCACTGGCTGCGCGATCGAGCTAGCGTGACGCATGACACTAACTCATGAGTGGCGGGTAGCCATCGATGCCTACCTCGCCCACGAACGACACACAGGTAAGACGCCGGCGACGATCAACTCGCACCGGCAGCGGCTCTCGCAGATGGCGGCGAGGGTCGGAGCCGGACCGTGGGAGCTCACGAGCGAGCAGCTGATCGAGTGGGCCGGCTCCCAGTCCTGGGCGACCGAAACCCGACGCGGGCGCTACAACAGCTACCGGTCATTCTGGGCCTGGGCGAAAGCCACGAAGCGGTGCCGGCACAACATCGCCAAGTCGCTGGCGAAGGTCAAGCCAGGCGAGCCCGACCCGCGCCCGGTCCCCGACCGGGTGTACCGGAAAGCGCTCATGCGCGCCGACGACCAGGAGCGGATCTGGCTCGAGCTCGCCCACGACCACGGGCTACGCCGCTGCGAGGTCGCGGTCGTTCACTCTGACGATCTGATCGAGGATCTCGTCGGGTGGTCGCTGCTCGTGCACGGCAAGGGCGGCAAGCGACGCACCGTGCCGCTGACCCCGGGCATGGCCCGGACGCTGCGGGACCTGCCCGAGGGGTGGGCATTCCCCGGTGACGACCACGGGCACCTATCGGCCCGATGGATCGGCAAGCGCGTCGCGCAGCTGCTCGACGGCGACTGCACCATGCACAAGCTGAGGCACTCCGCCGGCACAGCGTTCTACCTTCACGGGGACCTGGCGATCGCTCAGAAGCTGCTCGGCCATGCGTCGCCAGCCACAACGCTGATCTACGTCAAGCTGCCGGACGATCGCCTCCGAGCGACCGTCATGGCGGCCGCATCCTGAACCCAATTTCACTGTCAACCGTTGGTTGACGCCAAAATCGCGAGGGGAATCACATGGCTAGACGAGGGCGCGAACGCTCATTCGAGGACGTGCACGGGGCCGTCAGGCGCTTCATAGCGGCGCTCGCTGTCCGGGTGGGAGATGCTGACGAGTTCGAGCTCGGCGAGCTCGTGGCGCTGAGGGATGACCTTGAGGCGGCGATCGTCGAGGCGATCCGACTGCAGCTGCAGTGCGGCAAGTCATGGCAGTCGATCGGTGATGCCCTTGGCATGACCAGGCAAGCTGCTCACAAGCGGTACGCCGACCGAGTCGCCGCCTAGTTCCCCCCAGTCCTCGATGAACTGATCTGGGTTGGTGCGGGCGAGCTCCTGGCATAGCTCGGCTACCTTCACAAGCTTGTCGACTTGCTCGTCGAACGTCAGGGTCTCGTCGTACTTCACGGTGAGGCTCAGTGTGTCGTAGCAGTTCTTGTAGGCGGCATCGGTGTTCGGCGTGCAGCCGGTAAGGAGCAGCGCGAGCGCGACCAGGCTCAGGATTCTCATGGCGGCATCCTTGCACGACAAAGCGCCCCGGGGCAGCATCCCGGGGCGCTCGTCCGTCAGAGGGTCGTTCAGTCGACCTTGGCGGGCTCGGGGGTGTCCTTGGGCGGTGCCTGGGCGACCACCGCGAGCAGCTGGTTGCGCAGGCTCGCGTTCTCCTCTCGCAGCGCGGAGAGGTTGCCGTTGGTCTGGGTCTTGACCTCCTCCAGGGTGTTGGCCTGCTTGCCGAGGAGGTAGATCGTGACGGCAGCGGTCGACGCCAGACCGAGCAGCTGGACGACCCAGCCGACGGTCTTGTCGATCTGGGTCGGGCTGACGATCGTGACGATGATGAGGCCGATGACGGCCACGGCCGCGAGGCCGAAGTACAGGACGATGATGAGGTTCTTGTTCATGCGTTCACCAGCTTCATCGTGGCGATCCACTCGTCGCGGAGCACCCGGGCCTCGTCCTGAGTCTTGATGTAGTCCTCGCGGTCAAGGGTCGCGTGCGGGGCACCAGCGGGCGCGTACAGGCGTGCCCAGGCGAACCCGGTGCTCTGGTTGGTGGTGACCCGGTATCCGCGCTCCTTCTTGGTCGGGCCGGTGATCCAGGGAGCGACGATCATCCACTCCTCGGCACCCTCCTTCGCCGTCTTCTTGATCACTCTCGGGTTCATGTCGTCCTCCTCGGTTGTTGCGATTGGTGTCGAGCCGCCGCCAGCAGTGCTGGAGAGGCGGGCGGTGATGTACGGGATCGGGTCGAAGGTCGAGCCGGTGCCGGGGTTGTCGCTGGTGAACGACATCGTGAAATGAAGATGTCGCCCATCGGTCAGGGTTCCGGTATCGCCGACATCTCCGACCGGGGTGATGCCGATCCACACGCGAGCGCCCACCTCGACGGGCGGGCGCTCCTCCAGGTGCGAGAGACCCCAGAACACGGCGTCAGGGTCACGTACGACCATGACCCACCCAAGCCCTGACTGGTACTCGACGCGCACGACCACGCCGTCAGAGACGGCGAGCACGGTGCCGCCGCCGTCGGGGGCGAAGTCTGTGCCGCGGTGACCGTTCGGGTGGTCCTCGTCAACTACCCCGTAGGCGACGGTGATGGTGTCGAGCGGGAACGGAAATCGATACTGGGTCATGGTCCGACTCGCTTCATCGTGACGACGGCGGCTGACCTGGTGGTGCCGCCCTCGATTGCGCCGGCGGCTGAGGCGTGCTGGACCATGATCTCGACGTAGTCGCCGGCGGCGAGGGCGATCGAGAAAATGGACTTCAGCGGTAGTCCGCCGGCGTCGCCAGTGCGCCGGTCGAAAGAGCCGGGGATCGCGGTGGTGCCGTTGAGGCGGCCTTCGACATTGCCCAGCCCGGACGTGTTGTTGTTGTACAGCGACGCGCACACCTCGTAGAGGCCGGCCTCGACTGCGACGAGGCGGGAGGTGTTCGAGCCGTTGTCGTGCATGCCTGCAGGGTCGCTGATCTCAACGTCCCAGGTGAGAGCGACCGCCGAGGTGGTCAGGTTGTAGTTCGCTGACTTGCGCAGGGAGCAGGCGAGCTCGAATGGCAGGTAGGCGCCAGCGGTACTGGTGAAGCGGTACCTGGTGGTGCCGACGCGGGCTTCGCCTCCAACTGCGAAGCTGAGGTCGGTGATCGCGACGACGGTGGCGATGTACGAGTCGAGGTGTGCTTTGGTGTCGGCGATGATCGGCCCGTCAGGCTTCCACTTCAGCGAGGCTCCCGAGCCGGATACGGCAACCCAGCTGTGGGGGTCGATGCCGGTTGTGCCGGGTGTTGTCAGGTAGGCGGTGTGGCCGACTGCAGCTGTCGAGACGGCATCGAGGGCGGCTAGAGAGGCTACGGTTCGGCGGAGCTTGTTCTCGGCGTTGGTGATGCGGGTGAGCATCGCGCCGATGGTGGTCGACAGGATCGCGTTGGCGATGTTCAGCAGACCGTGGAAGGTCGCGTTGGTGTCGGATGATCCGTACTGGTAGACCCCGTTGGAGTCTGTCGATCCTGCGGCCATTAGTTGCTCCTGTTCGTCATGCTGCTTGCACCCAAGCGCCGTTGAATTCGGCGAAGACCAGCCCCTGCACCCATGCCCCGTTGTGCTCTACCTGGAGAGTCGATTGGGCCCAGGCGCCGTTGTGCTCGGTCTTGGGGCCGCGCGGAATGTTGGTGAGCACGAGGCTGCCGGATGATGTTGCGTCGCCGAGCTCGGGGGCAGGGTC
>JAIUPK010000007.1 GCA_020160915.1 Actinomycetota bacterium
TCGATACTGCCTACGGCGGGGGTTTTGAGCCCAACGTCAAAAAGGGCCGTGTCCTGGTGCTGTTGCGTCGTGTACGTTCCGCGAGGGCGAGCCATGATCACCACAGCCGATCGGTGGGAGCGTCGAGGCTCAGCTGCGAACCACGAGCATGACGAGTCCAGCCTTCGTCATCTACGACGGAGCAGAGAGGGTCACCAGTGCTCGACGTGCTGCCATTGCCCACGTCTGTCACGATGCCCGTGCGGTCCTCACCGTCTCGCGTGCGCCAGTACACACGATCGCCGGGGCTCACCATGACGGCATCCTCTTCGTGGTCTCTCGCTTGGCTGCAGCCTTGGCCTGCGTCTTCTTGGCGCCGAGCTTCCCGCCTGCGATCTGGTTGCAGGCTCGCTGACCTGGTGCCTTGGCGTGGGTGGGGCCGAGGTTCGAGAGGTCGTTGATCTGGGCTGTGGTCCATCCCTGCGCCTTAGCCACGACCACGGGGATTCGGTGGCCGACCTGCCAGCGATCGCCGGGGCGGATGGCTCCACCACAGTCGATGCATCGGGCCGGGAGTGTAGCGGCGATCTTCGACCGGTTGGCTCGGACTGTGCGCTGCCATTCGGGCGAGCGGTGGTGTGCGGTCATGACCAGCTCACCACCGCTGCGGCTAGGGTCTTCTCGTCGCTGCCGGCCATGATGGCGACGCCATGCTGAGGGTCGGGCTTGCCGAGCTCGGCACGGTGCCAGCCCTCGTGGCCACGAGAGCGCTCACACGTGTATCCACCGTCGCGGGCGTTGCACTGGTTGGTCATCGCGGCCACCTGAACGCCCAGGAGACGTGGTCGCCGCCGTGCAAGATCGGGAGCATGCACAGCCACCGGTAGCCGTGGAGCTCGTACTCGGCCATGCAGCTGACCTGAGACGACTGCGGGTGATCCCCGGCAGCCTGATCGAACGACTCCAGCACCTCAGCCACGGTGCACCCCAGCGAAGGCTCTCGCGGCCGCCATCGGTGCCACGAGGTCGATGGTGCTGCTGATGAAGCTCTCGACGACTGGCATGGGCTGACGCTCGATCGAGCGGGCGAGGTAGGCCAGCTGGATCGACGTGTGAGTGAGCTCGGCGCGCTGACGGCCTCTCGGCCACTGCTGCCCTTCCTCGCTGCAGACCTGAGCGAGCATGAGCAGTCGAGACTTCGCCTGGTGGATGGTCAGGCTCATGCTGGCACCTCCACGGGAGGGCACCCGATCGAGCAGAAGGGCACTCCACCACCACTGTGGCCGATGATCGGGTGACCGTGCGAGCAGGTCTGCACCATCGCGTCAGCGGGCTGGTGGGAGCCGCCGGAGGCGTCCGAGTTATCCACAGGTTGGGGTCTGCGCTGCTGTGGTTGCGCTGGTACTTGATTGTTCTTAACTAGTGTTCTTATAGTCGTCGGGTTTCCCGAGGGGTTACGTGTCGGGTTTCCCGAGGGGTCGGGTTTCCCGAGGGGTAGGTTATCCACAGGCTGGCGGGCCTCCTGGTAGCCGATCAGAGCGGGCTCGTAGAGGCCCGAGGGGTCGCAGATTTCCCAGTTGTCGGGCTTGCCGATCCGGGACGGTCGGCGCACGAGGTAGCCCAATTGCTCCAGCTGTGCGACGGCGGTGCGGACCACCTCAGTGCCCTGTGGTGAGGCCTTGGCCAGCGCGGTGATGCTCACCGTCCACGAGGGCTCGTGGGTCATGAGATTGGCCAGCAGGCCACGAGCAGCCCAGCTGAGACGCTCGTCGCGCATCCAGCCGTTAGGCAGCTGGACAAAGTTGCGCTCGAACGGCAGCAGCCGTCGCACGAGGTTGCCCTCAGTCACAGCAGACCTCCCCAGAGGTGGTAGGCGACCAGCCACGACAGGATGCCGAGGCCGATCGCGAAGATAATCAGGGCAGGCAGGACCTGTCCCGGCGTGGGTGACGCCGGGACAGACCGCCAGCTAGCACGACGACGCATCTACGCGGCGTCGATCATCCGGTCGAACAGAGCGATCGCCGAGGCACGCGACTCGACAGCAGCAGGTGCCCAGCGCGACAAGATCGCCTCACGCACGTGGACGCGCAGCGCCGAACGGAACGCGGCAGGCGTCAGCGAGGCATCGAGCAGCATCTCGATCGACTTGCGATCGGCGTCCCAGGTGTCCCCGGCGTCCCCGGCGGCCCAGGCGTCCCCGGCGGCCCAGGCGTCCCCGGCGGCCCAGGCGTCCCCGGCGGCCCCGGCGGCGCCGGCGGCCAAGGCGCCCCCTGCGGCCCCGGCGTACGATAGGGTGCGGATCGCCTGCACCACGGGACGCGCTGCCTTGTCGGTGGCACGGTCGGTGATCGCTGCGAGCGCCCTCAGCTGCTGAGCCTCCTCGGCTCGCCCGAACGTCTCCAGCAGACGCGGGAGCGCGTCACGCACGAGCCAGTCAGCGGCGAGGAACGCGCGAGCGGCATCCTTGCCGTCGTCGGCTGTGTTGAGCAGCCTAGGGATGAACGGCTTCAGCTGCTGCCGCTCCTCGTCAGTGCAGTTGTCGTTCAGCCGCCGGCCGAACGCACCGAGCACCACCGACACGCACTGAGGCTGGTCAGACCACCGCTCGCCCGCGATGTACGACGCCGCCTCCAGCAGGCACGCACCCTGCTCGATACTGCCGTGCCCACCCTTCGCCAACACCAGAGTGTCCAGGTCAATCGTCTTCGTCATGCTGCCTTGCCTTCCCGTAGGGCCTCAACCGAGGCCGGATCGAACAGGAAGTCACCGCGATAGCCAGGCACCTCGACGACGAATGGCAGGATGCCGTTCCTCGCCCAGCGCACGACCGTGCTGCGGTGCTTACCGAGGCGCTTGGCGGCCTCGGTTGTGCCGATCAGCTGCAATGACTCCATACGCGGAGTGTGGGGCATATGCGTTATCCAGCGCGATAACCGGCGCGGCGTGTCTCGCATATGCGTTATCCAGCGCGCTAGAGTGATCGGCATGAGGATCACAACTGAGGCGAGCCCGACAATCGAGCTCCCGGAATGCATTTGGCGAGCAATGCGATTCGCCGAGATGAACTACTCAGAGCTCGGTGACGCAATCGGAGCTAGCCGCGACACCATCAGCCGATGGGTCGGCGGCAGATCAGTACCCAAGGCACGCGACCTGGCGGCGATCGAACGAGCCACCGGGCTGCCGGATGGGTGGTTCGATCGAATGGTGCGCCCGGAGGGATTTGAACCCCCGGCCTATTGATCCGTAGTCAATTGCTCTATCCGCTGAGCTACGGGCGCATCTGCTGGCCCGACGAGAAGCCAACCTGAAAACTATACCAGCGTCGGGCGCGACTCAGAACTGCGGTATCGCCCCGATACCATCGAGCCATGCCAGCCACCCTGCCGATCGGCACCGTCGTCGATTCGGGCGATATCGCCGAACTGAACGCTCAGCGTTTCAACCGCCACACCTTCTGGTGCGGCCAGAGCGGATCGGGCAAGACCTACGCCCTCGGCGTGGTGCTGGAGCAGATACTCGCGCACACGAGTTTGCCTGTGGTGATCCTTGACCCCAACGCCGACTTCGTGCGGCTCGGCGAGGTGCGGCCTGAGGCCGCGGGCGGTAGCACGGCGGCGGCGCTTGAGGGCCGCGACATCCGGGTGCTGCGACCGGGCGACCGCGACGACTCGCTGCGGGTGCGGTTCTCGGCGTTGCCGTTCCCCATAAAGGCGGCCCTGCTGCGACTCGACCCTCTCGATGACCGAGCCGAGTACAACGCCCTGCTGCACCTGCAGGAGCGCTACCCCATCAACGACGAGCGCAGCATCGTCGAGCGCCTGCAGGAGTCCGGCGACCCGGTGCACCATGCCCTCGCCGAGCGCGTCGAGAATCTCGCCCTCGACGACTGGGGGCTCTGGGCCGGCGAGCGGGCAGCAGCCACCGAGATCATCGACACCCGACCGGATGCCACGGTGCTCGACCTCGGCGGATTCCGCTACGCCGAGGAGCCTCTCGTCGTCGCGCTCTCGGTGCTCGACGACCTGTGGACCCGCCGCGAGCAGCGCCGACCCGTGCTCATCGTCATCGACGAGGCCCACAACCTCTGCTCCCCCGACCTCGACAGCCCGCTCGGTCGCGCGGTGCGCGAGCAGATCATCCGCATCGCCGCCGAAGGTCGCAAGTACGGGCTGTGGCTGCTGCTGTCGACCCAACGCCCGTCGAAGGTGCACCCGGGCATCATCTCCCAGTGCGACAACCTCGCCCTCATGAAGATGAGCTCACCCATCGACCTGCACGAGCTCGCCTCGATCTTCGGCTTCGTGCCCGAATCGCTCATCGAGCAGTCACCGCTGTTCACCCAGGGCATGGCGCTCTTCGCGGGCGGGTTCATCGGCGCCCCGACGATCGTGCAGATGGGCGATCGTGTCACCTTCGAGGGCGGCAGCGACGTGGGAGTGCCGCTGCGGTGAGCACACGCATCCTGTTCGTGCGTGCGGTGAACGTGGGCGGCGCGACCCTGCCCATGGCGGAATTCCGTGCGCTGCTGGCCGAGCTCGGTGGCGAGAGCGTGCGCACCTACATCGCGTCGGGCAATGCCGTGCTCGATGTCCCGGGCGACGCCGCACGGTTCGATCGCGCCGTCGAGGCGGCGATCACGGAGAGGTACGGCTTCGTGCGCGAGGTGATCTCCCGCACACCGGCGGAGGTGTCGGCGGCCCTCGCGGCGCATCCGTTCGAGGTCGTCGACCCGAAGTTCTCGTACATCACCTTCCTCACTGCGACGCCAGCGGCCGGGGCTCTGGATGCCGCGGCGAACGTCCCCACCGGCGACGACGAGTGGCAGCTCGCCGGGCGCGAGCTCCACCTCAGGTTCGCCGACGGAATGGGCCGCGCAGTGCTGAACCTCGATCGCCTTCTCAGATCGCTGGGAGTGGCCGGCACGGCGCGCAACCTGCGCACCACGCAGGCGCTCGTGGAGCTCGCCGCCGGCTGAAGCGTCAGCCCCCGAGCACAGCCGAGATCGCCACGAACGATCCGATGAGCAGCATCGCCAGCCCCGCCCGGATGGCGATCGACTTCTGCAGGTGTGCGGTGAGCACGCTGCCCCAGTAGATCGGGCATCCCGCGTAGCCGATCGCGGACAGTCCGATGATGCCCACGATGGCGCCGGCCCACCAGAAGGCGGCCGCGACGGGCGTGAGGTCGGCGGGGCGCCATCCGGAGATGAGGAGGCCCGTGAGAGGTAGGGCAACGGCGATGAGGGCGGCGGCGAACCAGATCGTCGCCGTGTGGTCGATGCGGTGCAGTTCGGCCTCGGCGGACATGAGGTCACTGGGATCGTGCTGGGGGCTCATGTCCACAGGCTAACCCCGCGAATCTGAACGCCCGTCGAGCGCCGCGTCGATCTCCTCGCGGCGCGCCAGCACGATGCGATCGAACGCCTCGTCGGGCAGCGGGTGCTCCTCGGTGAACTTGATCCCGCCCTTGGTGGACGGGAATCCGTGCAAGCCCCCGATCACGCCGGCGACGACCTCCGCGCTGAAGGGGAAGAGTGAGTAGCCGGCCTTGGTCGCCATCACGCTGATCAGGGGCCGACCTCGATAACGCAGAGCGGGCATCCCGTAGCTGAGGCCCTCTTCGGCGTCGGGTACGAGCGCGAGAGTGCGGCCGCGCAGCGCGGTGAGACGTGCGCGCGCGGGCTCAGGTGTGTCGGCGAGATACTCGGTGAGTGATTGCATGCGGCCATCATCGGGCCGCGCACCCCGAGGCACAAGAGCCCTAGTACTCGCCCTTGATGACGAAGAATGATCCACGGATGACGCCCGCCAGCTTCGACTTCTGTCGCGCGAACTTGAATCGGGTCTCGAGCTCCTCAGGAACATCCATGCCCTCGGACAGCTTGAAGCCGACAGCCCGCTTGCCGCCGGGTTCGAGGCCGTACATCACGTTGATGGCCAACCCCGACTGGTAGAACACGTAGGCCATGCGCAGGTCTTCGACCTGGAACATCGTGACCTCGAGGGGCGGTGACCCGATAACGATGTCGCGCTCCTCGGCCAGAACCCGCGTGACGTACGCGAGGGTCTCGGGCTCGTCGGCCGCTGGTGCGACGGCGAAGTCGTGATCGTACTTGTTCTTGTAGTAGCGCGCCTCGTTGGCTCGCAGTCCGGCGAGCGCGTCGGCCACGGGGCTCGACTCGAGGCCTTCTGGTGAGACATCGACGAAATCTATGACCTTGCGCACGATTCCTCCATTCGGGATGACTCTCCCCTGAGCGTACGCAGCGGCGGCGGGCCGCGCTTCTCGGATCCTGCTCGGCCGCTGGCGACGGTGGTGGACCCGGAGTCCCTACCCGGGGCTCGCGAAGCTAGTCGCCCACGGCCGGCGCCGACGGCGCATTGAGGTTCGGCTGCGCGTAGCGCCACTGCTCGTCAAGGCAGCGGGTGATCGTACCGGTGTCGTTGAGTTGCTCAATGGTCTGCGGCCCGAGGTCGGCATTGCCCACACCTGCGTCGTAGATGCCGTACCCGAACGACGCCGCACCGACCGACAGGCTCAGCCCGCCAGGCAGGTTGCCGAGCGCCTTGGGCAGCTTGCTGCCGATGAGCGGAATCGAGGCGAGGTCGGCGATCGGTGCCGTCAGCACATCCTTGCTCCTGACGATCTTGCTGATGGTCAGGGTGGTGGCGACGATGGCGGGAGCATTGGGACCGACGGTGGGCTTGCCGGGATTGTTGAAAGCCCACTGCGCCGCACACTGGGTGATGTTGGTCGGATTGAGCAGGTCGAAGAACGCGGCCGCCTTGCCACCGCCGGGAATGAGGCTCGAGATTCCGGCTCCCGCAGCCAACCCGGCGAAGAGGATGCCCGCCGGCGGGAACGCCATCCCGATGAAGATGGGGGCGGCGACCGCCACGAAACCGACCATGTACTTGCCTGCTTGGGCCAGACGGCGGCCTTGGTACTGTGCGGCGCTCGGGTAGTCCCCGCGCACGTTCTTGTCGCCGTCCATGTAGGCGTAACCGAACATCTCCTTGGTGGTGTCGTCCTCCCAGACCTGGCTGTGCACGAAATCGCCGAGCAGGCCCTCGAGACCCTTGCCATCGCGCGAAGCGTCCGCCCGCAACTGCACGGCGGTACCCGCGATGAACATACTCTCCGAGGGATCGGTCCCCGGGCACCACGGTGCGTCACCATTCACCGAGATGCCCGCACCCAGGGTGAGGTGGAAACAGGTCACCGAGTAGGAGGCCGTCACGATCAGCTTGCGCTGCTCGATGGTGGTGCGCACCAGCGGCATGCTCTTGAGCAGGCTGCCATCTGCCGTCGCGTTCTCCCAGCCGTCGAAGACGATGCCGGTGGCGGGGGTCATGGGGTAGATCGCGATGTCACGCCCGGCCGGGAAGGCATTGCCAGCCTCCTTGCACGGCCCGGGATCGAGCTCGTCGTAGAGGAGCTCGATGTCATCCCCGGTGCCTTCGACCTGCACGGCCGCCGACTGCACGAAGTCGAACCCGGTCGTGTCGAAGGCCGTGATCTGGCCGACGGCGTTCTTCAGGTACATGATTCGGGGGACGTCCTGGCGGCCCCAGACCACACCGTTGGAGATGAACTTCACCGTCGGTGTCACCGTCTGGCAGGCTTCCGCCCACACCGCGATGTCCCCGCCGATGTCGCACGAGTCGGTCGGGCGCGCGAGCGGACCGAAGGTCTTCCACTCCGAACTCGCGATGCCCGGATCCTGCACGCCGAAGCAGTTCTTCGCATCTCCACCGCGAATGCTCAGGTACACATCCATGTCCACGTTCGCAGGCACGCTCGTGTTCAACGCGCTCCGGATCTTGAACGCGTGCAGCGCCTCGGCTCCGGTGACTCCACTGCGAGCGGCCTCCTGCTTCTGCAGGTCGAGGTAGTACCCGGGACCGCACCCGGTGTTCGGGAAGCTGACGATGCCGGTCTGTCTACCGACCAGCTGGATGCGGGAGCAGGAGCTCGCGAGATAGAACCCGGCATAGACGACCGTGTTGGCCGCGATGACGATCTCCTTGGCGGCCCGGGTGATGACTCCCGTGCCTCCGCTCGGCGGCAGGTAGTTGAGCGTGTCGGCAGGATCCCAGCCCCGGAAGGACGCCCCATCGACCAGCACCTCGGGGGTGAGTGTCAGCGCGGTACCCGGGAGGTACCGCTTGCTGCCGTCGGGGCAGTTCGCCGCACCGGTGACGTTGATGCGACCCACCTCTCGGCCGCCGAGATCCACCGAGTCGAGGTTCAGGTTCAACGGATAGCAGTACACGAAGTTCGCCGTGACGACCGGGGGTCGGGCTCCCACGACAATCGTTGCCGTCGGCGCTCGACCGAGTGACGGCTGCACCACGCCATCGACCGACCAGCTTGCGATCACCAGGTTCGGGTCGCCGGATGCCGCGGTGACGGTCACCCGGCTGTCCCGCGTGAAACCGTCCACCGCGTGCGACTCGCAATTCTGCGGCGTGCTGACTGCGGTCGTGTCGCCGGGGCTCGCCGGTGCGGTGACGACGGTCACGACCCGGCACTGCGGACCGAACGTGGCGGGGATGACGGTGGCTCCGGTCACGATGAACGAGGCCCGGTAGTCGCCGAACCGATCGGTGCTCGTCACCGCCCCGGACGGCAACGCGCCGAACGCGACAAACGCGTTGTTCTCCTCCCAGCCCGGAGAGTAGGAGCCGACGGGGTAAACGTCGACCGCGGTGCCGATCGACCATCCCGCGTCGCCGGCGGGCGTCGTGCAGTTCGATGCGGGCAGCACCCGGATGCCGCCGCCCTCGGCGTCCGCGGTCACCGGATAGCACGGCAGACGGAAGCTGGCGGCCCGCACCCACGTCGTCGAGTCGTTGGTTACGAGCCAGGTCACGCTCGTGGTGGTCACGTCGATGATGAGACCGCTGCCGCCGAGCTTGCTCCACGCCGCCAGTTCGTTCGGCGCGATCGGCAGCGCTGTCGCCGTGACCGTCGTGCCCGCCAAGTACCCGGTGCCACCGCAATTCGGTGCCGTGTCGATCCGCACGGTGCCGAGGGCCGTGTTCGACGAGTACACGTCGAGGGTCGCGCAGATGTTCACTCGGGTCTTCACGATCTGCTCGGTCTGATTCCAGCTCGAGTCACCGAGGAAGCGCACCCGCACATCCACCAAGGCGCCCGTCGCCGAGGAGTTGCCGAACTGCCCGGTGCAACTGCCCACTGTCGCGAGCACCTCGCACCACTGGGTGCCGTCGGCGAAGACCTGCACGAGGCCGGTCGACGAGGCGTCGAACACGTTCCAGGTGACTGTGACATCCGTGCCGGCGGTGACCGGCAGGGGCACGCTCGCCCCCAGCGTCGGGGTGCGCTTGCCCACTCCGACGGTCACGGGATCGCTCACCGACGGTACATAGACCGTGTCACCGGGGTACGATGCGGTGAGGTCGTGCGACCCGGTCGCGAGCGCGGATGCCGCGACCTGGCAACTGGTGACCTGCTGGCCCGACGGCACGAACGCCCGGCAGGCCACCACGCCGTCGACCAGCACGGCGACCCGCTCGGTGTAGTCGTTGGACACCCCGGGGCCGTGCGTGAGGGTGACGGTCACGGTGGCCGGTTGGCCCGGCACGACCGTGGGCTCCTGAACATCGAGGTCGAGCGAGATGCGCTGCACCGAGAACGGTGTCGTTCCCGAACCCGAAAGGTAGGGATCACCCCCGGGGAGGTAGCGTGCGATGATGCCGTCCACCGGCCACTGCAGGTCGCCGGTGCCCACTCCGACCTTGGCCTGCACCTCGGCAACGCCACCGACGAGGCTGTCGTCGCGACCGAGGAACATCTCGCCGTGGCCACCGGACCCGTCGGGCATGAGGGCGTAGAACGAGACCGAGCCGTGCGATGCCGCCGGCGACCCGACCGGTGCGGCGACAGTAGCCGTGAGGAAGACGAGTCCGCCCTGGATGCCGCTGGTCGGGTTGGTCGTCACCGTGACGGTCGTCGCCCTGTCCACCGTGTAGTCGACCGGCGAGGAATCGCCCTGCGCGTTGACCGATGTCTCGGGGTAGCGGGCCGTGATGGTGAGGGCACCGGTGCCCAGCGCGATGCCCGACGCGCAGTCGCCGGCACTGCCCGCGCACACCGTGAGGCGCGCGACACCGCTCGGGTCGGGAGTTGCGGTGTAGATCGTGCCGTCGCTCGTGCGGAACTGCACCGCTGCGGTCGGTACCCGCCCATCGCCCAGTGCCACATGAGCCACGAGCTCGGTCGTGGTGGCGAAGGGGATCGCGCCCGGGTCATCCAGTGTCACCGTGGCGGTGAGCTTGTTGGCAGTGAGGGTGAACGGCGGCGCGTCGGTGTCGGAGAAGTTGGAGTCACCGTCGAAGTGAGCGTTGACGATCGTCGTCGCCGAGCCGACCACGAAGCTGATGGATGCCGCGGCCGAAGCCACCGCGACGGGCAGGCCGAGCGGCACGGCCGACCCCGAGGGTCCGGTCGGCGTGCTGAAGGTGACCCAGCCGGTGGGCCCGACGCCGAGGTCGTCCAGGGTCGCGGTGACCGTCACCGTGTCGCCGACGCTGAACACCGAGGGCGAAACGGTGAGCTGCGGCACCGACGTCGCCTTGAGCATCTCGAGGTTGATGACGTCGCTGGCGCCCGAACTGTCGCTGCCCTCGTAGGTGTCGTCGCCGCTGTAGACCACCCACGCGGTCATGGCGGTCACCACACCCACGGGGATGAGGTCGGTGGTGATGGAGAAGCCGCCGTCGACCAGGTCACCGTCGGTGACCGGGGAGCCACCCACCCACAGCTCGACGGTGCCGCTGGGGTGGGACCCGTCCTCGGCCGTCACGATGCCCGAGTAGGTCTGGCTCGTGCCGTAGGTCGCGCTGCGGTCCTTGTCGCCATCGACGATCGTCGTGGTGGGAATCCTGAGCAGCATGTCGAGCACGCCCGTGCCCGCCGCGAAGCTCTCGTCGCCCGAGTACTCGGCCGTGAAGTGCCGGTTGCCGCCCGCGCCGACGGGCACCGTGAACAAGCCCACCCCTCCCGCGAGCGTCGCGGTGCCGAGGGTTGTGCCGTCCCGTGTGAGCGTCACGGTGCCGGCGGGCGAGCCGCTGCCTGGTGATGCGGCGGTCACGGTCACGGTGATGTCGGCAGTGTCACCTGCCCTCGGATTCGCGAGGTCGGATGTGACGGTAATCGTCGGCTGGGCCCGCTGCACGATGAGGTCGACCGCCGGCGACGTGCTCGGCTCCGAGATGCTGAAGCCCTCGTAGTGGGCGGTCAGATCGTACTCGCCCACGAGAAGGGTGCTCGTCGTGAGGGTGGCGACACCCGCGCCGTCGAGGGTACTCGAGCCGAGAAAGTACCCGAGGCCGGTGTTGGGCCCGGCGGTCGCGCGAGCTTCGAAGCTCACGGTGCCGGTCGGCAGCGGGCTGCCGGCGACCGTGGCGGTGAGTGTGACGGTCTGCCCGAACACGCTCGAGGTGAGATCGGTGGCGAGCGTCACCGTTGTCGCGGCTGCGAACGCGGGCGACGGGGTAGCCACCACCGCGAAAGGCACGAGCAGCGAGAGCGCCACCGCGATCGCGACGCGCGCACCCTTGCGCCCGGCGATCGCGTCGCGCGCCGGTGCGGGCGAACTGCGCGAGGCCGACCGGCAGTAGAGCACCGTCATGGCGACCAGAACGAGCGGCCCCACCACGATGACGGCGAGCAGGCGGGCGGCGAGCATGGGGGTGTCGCCCGGCACGAGCATCCCGACCCCGATGACCGCGCCCTCGGTGGCGAGCGACGTGATGAGTGCGGTCGTGAGCAGGGTCACCCCGACCGACACCTCGCGGCCGCGCACCCGGTGGGCACTGTCGGCGAGCGCCCCCCGCGCGGTCGATCCAGCGAGCCAGACCGAGGGGAGCGCGAGTGTCCACCGCACCGCGAGGCGCACTGCAGCCCCGAAAGGAACCGCCATGGTGATGAGTGTCGCGCGGGTCGGCCAGCGATCGAGGCGGGGCCGGGCCAGCAGGTCGATGATCAGTCCGACGATGCCCGCGATCACGATCAGCGGGGTGAGCACGAGCGCGGCGAGAACCCCCAGAGCGACGAGCAGCGCCACAGCTGCCGCCCGCGGCGACTGCCTGATTCCGACGGCGGCGGCCCCCACCACGGATGCGGCGCGCCCCCGTGCCGTGTCGGCCGCCACCAGCACCACGATCGCCGCCCAGACCAGGGTCGCGAAGGCTGCCAGCAGGATGACGGGGACCAGCAGTGCGATGATCGCCAGCGACTCGCTCTCCGCCGTGCTGGCGAGAACGACAAGTTGGCCGTAGGCGGCGGGCCCGATGAACTGCGCGTAGAGCAGCAGGAGGATGAACGCGAAGACCACACCGATCACCACGGCGATGCCGACCGGAACGATTACACGACCCAACGCCCGCACCACATCGACCGGGATCTGGAGGCGGGTGCGGCCTTTCCAGGATAAGGTCATGCGCGCCCTACTGTGCCCACACTGGGCTCACGAAAGACGATATGCGCTCAGTACGCGGGGCTCCCACCCCCCGAAAAGGGGTGATGCCGCGATTCTTCGGGCTACGGCTCCACGATGTTGAATGCCGGATTACCCGGCTCCAGCACGCCGAGCAGCGACTGCAGCACGGCCGGGTCACCGCCGATCTCCACTCCGGGGCTGGCGAGGTCCCCGCCGAGGAGGGCGAGCATCCGCAGCTTGGTCAGGGTGAGGGATGCCCCGGCCGTGTCGTCAGTCGGCTGCTGCTGGCTGATCAGCACACCGTTGCGCAGGGTCACCCGGTAGTTCACATCGAGGTCGGTGAACGTGACATCCAGAGCAAGGTCGAGGTCCCACGCGCGCGGCCCGTTGACACTGAGAGCGAGTGAGGCGAAGAGCTGCTGCGGCGACAGCTGTGCCACGACGGCGGGCGCATTGGGGCTGGCCGGGGTGCCGAAGTTGCCGTCGCGCAGCTCGGTCGCGCCGGAGAGGAAGAAGTTGCGCCAGACGCCGTTCTCGCTGCCGTAGGCCAGCTGCTCGAGTGTGTCGGCGAGGAGGTCGCGCGTGGGCTGGTGGGTGGCATCCGTGAAGATCACATGGTCGAGCAGGGTGGCCGCCCAGCGGTAGTCGCCCTCGTCGAAGGCGGCCTGCGCGAGCTCGACAACACGGTCGACGCCGCCGATCGCGGCGACGTAGCGCTGCGCCTGCTCGGCCGGCGGGTGCGGCCAGAGGCGGGCAGGGTTGCCATCGAACCAGCCCATGTACCGCTGGTAGATCGCCTTCACGTTGTGGCTGACCGACCCGTAGTAGCCGCGGGCATTCCACGCGTTCTCGAGCGCGGGCGGCAACTGGATGGTCTCGGCGATCTCGGGTCCGGTGAAGCCCTGGTTCATCATCCGGAGGGTCTGATCATGGAGGTAGGCGTAGATGTCGCGCTGCTCCCTGAGGTAGGCGATGCCACGCTCTGTGCCCCAGGTCGGCCAGTGGTGCGAAGCGAAGACCACGTCGCTCTTTGCCCCGTAGCGCGCGATCGCCTCAGTGAGGTAGGCCGACCACATGTTGGGGTCGCGCACGAGCGCTCCGCGCAGCGTGAGGATGTTGTGCAGCGTGTGGCTCGCGTTCTCGGCCATGCACAGGGCGCGGAACTTCGGGAAGTAGAAGTGCATCTCGGCCGGGGCCTCCGAGCCGGGCGCCATCTGGAACTCGATCTCGATGCCGTCCACGACATGGGTCTCCCCGGTGGTGCGGATGTCGAGGGTCGGCACGATGAGGCCGACCTCCCCCGTCGAGGTGGTTTGGCCGAGACCGGCGCCGACCTGGCCCAGGGGCCCGCGTGCGAGGGCGGCCCCATACATGTATCCGGCCCGGCGACCCATCGCGGTTCCCGCGAACACGTTCTCCGAGACGGCGTGCGCGACGAAACCCTCGGGAGCGATCACCTGGATGCGGCCGGCATCCACGTCGGCCTGGCTGGCGACGCCGAAGACGCCGCCGAAGTGGTCGGCGTGGCTGTGGGTGTAGATGACGGCGACCACCTTGCGGTCGCCGCGGTGCTCCCGGTATAGCGCGAGCGCGGCCGCCGCGGTCTCGGTCGAGATGAGCGGGTCGATCACGATGATGCCGGAGTCGCTCTCCACGAACGTGATGTGCGAGAGGTCCAGGCCGCGCACCTGGTAGATGCCCTCGACGATCTCGAAGAGTCCCTGCTTGTTGACGAGCAGGGACTGCCGCCAGAGGCTCGGGTTGACCGATGCGGGGGCGTCTCCGGTGAGGAAGTTGTACGACTCACCGTCCCAGACGGTGCCGCCAGCGGCATCCTTCACGATGGCGGGGTCGAGGGCGGCGATGAAGCCGCGCTGGGCGTCCTCGAAGTCCTGCACGTCGTGGAACGGCAGGGTCGCCAGCAGGCGACGGTTCGCTTCTTCGATGTGAGATGTGGGCGGCTTCTGCGGCATGGGATGCTCCTTCTGAGTGCATTCTTCAGGCAAAGCCGTCGGCAGCCAAGGGCCTTTGTTCCCTGAGCACCACGAAAAAACCCCGACTGAGACGTCGGGGTTTTCGCGAATCTGGCGGAACCGGTGGGATTTGAACCCACGGTGGGCTCAACACCCACACAACTTTTCGAGAGTTGCACCTTCGGCCGCTCGGACACGGTTCCGGGGAAGAGTTTAGTACACCCGGCGGCGCCAGCGCGCGGCGGCGTGGATGAGGGCGATCGGCACGAGCACCACGCCGAATCCGATGAGGGTGAAGGCCGGCCCCGGCAGGTACGGCTCGTACATTGCCAGGTTGCCGGCGGCATCCCGGAACACGGGCAGCCCGGCGAAGCTGGAGACGGCCATCGGATGCCCGAACCAGTCCGCCACGTCGGCCACGAGCCACACGGCTCCCGTGCCCAGGGCGACGACCGCACCGGCAAGCAGGGCCAGGGTCACTCTCACTGGGCCTCCGGGCGCCACCGGATCGCATTGAGGACCAACGCCGCCACCCCTGCGAACAGGCCGGTGACGGTGAACCACGGCGCCAGTTGCGACACCGTCAGGGGCAGCACGTAGTAGTCGATCGCCGAGCTGGTGTTGGCGCCCTGCATCAACGACTGGGCGGCGTATGTCGCCAGCAGGCCGGCAACGGTGAAGACCGCGGCGACCACCCACAGTGCGCGCAGCCAGGGGTTGCCACGGGTCTCGTAACGGAGGGGTTCGAGGGGCTCGGCCGGTGCGGGAGATGTCTCGACTCGCTCGGCCACCGGCGCGGCGCGGGTCTCGACAGGCTCGACCACCGGGCGCGCAGGCTCCACCACCGGTCCAACGCCGGGCCCGTCGTAGCCCCGCTGGAACGCGGGGTCGAACCGGGGATCGAAGTCGGTCGCCATTCCCCGAGCCTAACCGCGCGCGGCGGGCGGGCGAAGATTACGGGCGAACCACCACCACCGGACAGGGTAGCGACAGCACGAGATCCTCACTGACAGATCCGAGCAGGGCTTTCGAGAAGCCGTGCTTGCCGTGGGTGCCGACCACGAGCATCCGTGCCCCCACACTGGCGGCGTACAGAGCGGACAGCGGCCGACCACCGACCACCTCGGCCGTCACCCGCAGGTCGGGGTACTGGTCGGCGAGACCCGCCACCGCTTCGGCGAGGATGCGACGGTCCTCCTCCACGGGCGACGTCGGCCAGGCGCTCTCCCCCATGCCCCACGGTTCGGGGGCGCTCCACGCGTAGATCGCCGTGAGCGGTTCGCCGTACCTGTCTGCCTCGGCGGCCGCGAATGCGACGGCCGCGGCCGATGCCTCGGATCCGTCGACGCCGACGACGATTCCCGTGCCCTCCTGGCCCGCGGCCGGGATGACCGCGACGGGACAGGTCGCCGCCGCCGCGATGCGCGTGGCCTGACTGCCCAGAAGAACCTCACTGGCGGCTCGTCGCGAGTGCGTTCCGACGACGAGCAGGTCGGCGGTCGCAGCATGCTCGGCGAGCAGGCGAGTCGGGGAGCCGATCAGCACGACCGAATGCACGGCGACGCTCGGGTCGATGAGGCTGGCCCGCTGTGCTTCACCACGCACGGCCTCCTCGGCTGCAAGGAGGGCGGACTCCGCCCAGTCGACCGGGATGGTGGTCCACGTGATGTCGACGACGTGCACCAGTTCCACGGAGTCACCGCGACGGCTCGCGTGCCGGATCGCCCACCCGATCGCGGGGTGCCCCGACGTGCTTTCGCTGACTCCGACCATGATCGTGCCCATGAGAATCTCCTCCGCAGACGGCGCTGTACTTGCCACCAGCGTGCGCCGTGCGCGCGACACGGGTTAGGGCCGAAGGTCCTTCGGGGCGCGGGCCGGCACGATCAGAGGTGCGATCCGAGGAAGGCGACGGCCTTGGCGATCGGCACCAGGGGATCGGCACCGAGGAACACGTGGTCGGCCCCGGGCACCGCGATGAGCTCGACGCTCACCCCGGCCTGCCGGAGAGCTCCCTCGAGCATGACGCTCTGCTCGAACGGCACCAGCCCGTCCGCCTCGCCGTGGATCAGGAGGAACGGCGGCGCATCCGGATGCACGTGGTGGATGGGTGACGCGAGGCGGTTGGCCTGGGCCCGAGGCCACGGGCTGTCGTTGAGGAACACGTCGAGGGGTTCGGCAGGCTTGCCGCCGGCGGCCCGGGTGAGCTCCTCGACCCACTCGGGCGGCATGGTGGCGAACATGCTGGGCATGCGGTCGACGTCGGCGATGCCGTAGAAGGAGACAGCCGCACGGATGCGCGGGGTCGCCACCGGTGCACCCTCGGTTCCCTGCAACTGCGGGTCTGTGACGAGCGCGAGCAGCGACGCCAGGTGGGCGCCCGCGGACTCGCCCCAGATGCCCAGGCGGTCGGGGTCGATTCCGAGCTCGGGGCCGTACTGCGCGAGCCACCGCAAGGCAGCGACACCGTCGTGCAGCTGAGCCGGGAAGGGGGCTTCGCGCGAGTGCCGGTAGTCGATTGTCGCGACCGCCAGGCCCGCGTCGATCAACTGCTGGAAGAGGCTTCCCGCCGGCCAGTAGTCGGGCAGGAGGGCACGGCTGCCGAAGAGCCACGCGCCGCCGTGGATCCAGACCACGCAGGGCACCGGCCCGGTCGGGGAGTCCGGCACGAACAGGTCGAGTTCGAGGCTCCGAAATCCGTCGACCGCGGTGGTGATCATTCCGATGTGGTTGCGCGACCGCTGGGGGCGTTGCGCGGCGAGCGCCGCCGGGCTGACGTGGGTGGGCGGCTCGAAGTTGGGCTTAGGGCCTTCGGTGTGGGTATCGGTCATCGCGAACTCCTTCGGTCGGGACTGGGCATATCAGGGCAGGCGGGATGAGAAGCGGTGCACGCCCGGCAGGACGCCGTGGGTGGTGCCATCGGGCAGGGTGAGTCGGCAGCGGGTGCCCGGCGGCACGGTGAAGTCGATGACGAAGCGACCATCGACGATGTGCCACGCACTCTCGATGACCCCGTGCGGGGTCGCGAGCGATCCCCGCGCGCTGGTGAGGCCGCCACCGACGACCGGGTGCAGGTCGAACCGGGCGTAGCCGGGCGACTGCTCGACGGGCCGGATGCCCACGACGTAGCGGTGCAGGAACGTCACCACGGCGCCCTTGGAGTAGTGGTTGTGCGACTCCGAGGGTTGCCCATCGTCGGTCCACCCCTGCCAGCGCTCCCACATCGTCGTGGCACCCCGGTCGAGCATGGCGAGCCAGGACGGCTCGGTGCGCTGCTGAAGCACCTCGAACGCGACATCCGGGTAGCCCGCGTCGGCGAGCGCGGGAAGCAGAAGGCCCGTCGACAGGAAGCCCGTGCCCAGATGACCGTCGGCGGCGCGGATGAGCTCGACGAGCTGCGCCGCGACGCCGGCCCTGGCGCGCTCGGGCACCAGGTCGAAGGCGAGTGCCCGCACGCACGTGGCCTGAGTGGCGGGTTCCACCCGGCCGTCGCGGGTGAGGAACTCCGTGCACCACGCGTCGCGCACGCGCTCGCTGAGCTGCTCGTAGTGCTGGGCGTCATCGTCGCGACCCAGGGCCCGCGCCATGCGCCCCATCAGTCGTGTCGAGTGCCGGTAGTAGGCGGTGGCGACGGCACCCTTGTCCGCCGCGAGCAGGGCCTCGAAGCCGTCGTCGGCGAGCGGATTCGGCTCGAGCCACTCTCCCCAGTGGAAGCCCGTGTCCCACAGGTAGGCGTCGTGCGGTCGGGCCTGCGGATGCGCGGCCGCCCGGCTGGGGTGGCGATCCGACTCGGCGGCCCGCGTCACGAACGCCATCCAGCGCTCGGCAACGGGGTAGAACTCCTCGAGGATGCGCGGATCGGCGTAGGACTGGTACAGCTGCCAGGGCACGATGACCGCGGCATCCCCCCACCCGGCGGAGCCGTTGAGGAACGACCCGGGTGGGATGTCGAACTCGCTGTGCGGCATCGGTGCCTGGTTGAGGATGAGCCCGGAGTCGCGTTGCCCGACGGCGAGGTCGCGCAACCACTTGATGCCGAACCCCGCGACGTCGTAGAGGTAGGTCGCCGTGGGTGCGAAGATCTGCCAGTCGCCCGTCCAGGCGGCACGCTCGCGCACGGGACAGTCGGTGGGCACGTCGACCGCATTGCCGCGGAACGACCACGCGGCGGCGGCGCGCAGGCGGTTGAGGTCGTCGTCGCTGCACTCGAAGGTGCCCGTCAGTTCGAGATCGGTGTGCACGACGACGCCTACCAGGTCGCCCTCGGCGGGCTCATGGTCGAGCCCCTCGATGCGCACGTACCGGAATCCGTGCGTCGAGTGGCGTGTCTCGATCACCCGCGTCGGGTCGCCGTCGGAGACCAGATGGTCGACCTGCCCTGCCGACAAGCGCTCGGGCAGGAAGGGAATCGCGGGCTCGAGGTTGACCTGCGTGACATCACCGTCGGGTCCGAGTTCCTCGCCGAACGTGAGCGTGAGCCGGGCATCCGCTGCACCGAGGTCGCGCAGACGCAGCCAGCCCGAGAAGTTCTGCCCGAAGTCGGCCACGTGGAAGCTGCCCCGTCGGGTGACGGAGACGGGGGCGAGCTCCTCGATCTGTCGCACCGGCGGCGCCGGGGATGCCACGAGCATCGAGCAGCCCCGATCCTCGACCGTGACCGCGCTCCAGTCGACCGCCCCCGCGCGGAATCGGGCATCGATTGTCTCCCCCGCGATGAGGTCGGCACGGTGGGTTGTCGTCGCGGACCGCCAAGTGTCGTCGGTGGCGATGACACGCACGGTGTCGTCCGGCAGTTCGACCACGAGCTGGGCGAGCAGCGCAGTGCGGGCGCCCCACTGCTCGTGGTAGCGGAAGACGCCGACCTGTCCGCGGTACCAGCCGTCGGAGAGTTCGACGGTCAGCTCATGCGTGCCTGCCGACAGAGCATCGGTCACGTCGTAGACCTGCACCTGGGTGCGGTGGGAGTACTCGGTGAATCCGGGGGTCAGCTCGGCGTCGCCGACCCGCACGCCGTCGAGGTGCGCCTCGTAGATGCCGTGGGCGGTGATGTGCAGGCGTGCGCGCTTCGCCGGCGTCTCGAGGTCGAACACCGTGCGCAGCAGATGGGTGGCGCGAGACCCGGCCTCGCCCGCGTCGGGGTCGGCGGGCACGATCCAGCGGGCCGACCAGTGCTCGGATGCCAGCGCCGGCTCCCACCACGCCCAGTCACTCCACTCGCTCCACCCGTCGAGGGTGCTCACGTGCACCCGCCAGACGGCGCGCTCACCCGGATCGGGGCGGGGTCCGCCGTAGTCCACGAGCACCGTCTCGGCTCCGTCGATGAGCCCGCTCGACCAGGTCTTGCCCGCGACTGAGGACTCGAGCTCGTACCCGACCTGCGCCGTTCCCGGGGCCAGCCACCACGAGAGGCGGGGAGCTTGCGGACCGACACCGAGCGGATTCTCGAGGTGCTCGAATCTCAGCCGGGTAGGCGCGGGGATCGCGGGCATCGGGGGTCCTTCAGTGGACGGTGGATCGGGACGGGTTGACGTCACGTCCAGTCAACGGCCTCGACAGGCCCGCGACCAGTTCGTGTTCGCTACTGCGGGTTAGTCGAACGCTAACGCTGCGCCACGAACCGGGTCGTGAGCGCGCCGATGCCCTCGATCTCGCTGACCAGCACGTCATCGGGCCCGATGAACCGCTTCGGCACCATGCGGTTGCCGACACCGGCCGGCGTGCCGGAGAAGATCAGGTCGCCCGGGAGCAGTGGACAGATCGCCGACAGCCGCGCGATCAGCTCGGGAACGTCGTAGATCATCAAGGCGGTGCGCGAGTCCTGCACCCGCTGCCCGTTCAGGGTGGTCGACAGCGCCAGGTCATCTGGACTGGCGAACTCGTCGGGCGTGACCAGCCACGGGCCGGTCGGGCCGAAGCCGGGAAAGGACTTGCCCAGGCTGAACTGCGGCGATGCTCCCTCGAGCTGGATGACGCGTTCCGACAGGTCCTGGCCGATGGTCAGACCAGCCACGTGGCTCCAGGCCGTGGAGCGCTCCACCCGGTGGGCGCCGATCCCGATCGCCACGACGAGCTCGACTTCCCAGTCAACGTTGCCCGGTGGCAGCTCCACGACGTGGTCCTGACCGACGATGCAGGTCGGGAACTTCGTGAAGGTCACCGGTAACGACTCGGGAGGGTATCCCGCCTCGGCGGCGTGCTCGGTGAAGTTGATGCCGATGGCGAAGACCTGGCGCGGGCGGGGCACGGGCGCGCCCAGGGTCGACGGGTCGAAGGGCGTGCCGGTCGAGGCATCCACAGTCGAGGCCCACGCGGCGAACGCGGGCCAGTCGTCGAAGGCGGCTTGCGGGTCTGCGACGAACCGGCCGGCGCTCGCCGCCTCAACGTCGACCGCGCTCGACTCGGAGACGATGACGGCGCGGCCGGCGAGCGACGCGAATCTCACCAGTCGACTCGCTCGGGAGCGGGCTCGCCGTGGGCCTGCTCCCAGCTGATCACGTGGTTGCGCAGTACGCCGATGCCGGCGATCTCCGCCTCGATCTGGTCGCCGGGCTGCAGGTAGAAGTCGAAGGGGTTGGGCTGCACCGCTGCAACGCCGGAGATCGTTCCCGTGGTGATGAGGTCGCCCGCGCTGTAGGTCTGCGGGGAATGATATGCGACCAGATGCGGGAACTTGATGCGGGTCTGGTTGGTATTGCCCTTCTGGCGCACCTCGCCGTTGACCCGGAGCTCCATGGCGAGGTTGTGCATGTCGGGCACCTCATCGGCCGTGACGATCCACGGGCCGATCGGGCAGAACGTGTCGATGGCCTTGCTGAACGAGAAGACGCCCGACTCCATCTCCTTGCGCTGGATGTCGCGGGCCGAGATGTCGTTGAAGACCGTGAATCCCGCGATGTAGTCGACGGCCTCCTCCGGCCCGAAGAACTTGCCGGCCTTGCCGATGACGATCGCGAGCTCGAGCTCGTAGTCGAGCTCCTTGGTCAGACCCTCGGGGTAGACGATCGCGTCATCCGGACCGATGATCGCGTCGACGTTCTGGAAGAACACGATTCCCTTGTGTACGGGGTGCGACCAGTTGACGGCCTCCAGCTCGTTGTGGTGATCCGCGAAGTTGCCGGCCGTGTGGAAGAACTTCTTGGGGCGGATCGGCGCGCGCAGTCGCACGTCGGAGTAGGCGAGACGCTCGCCGGTCTCCGCGACGTCGCCGCCGCGCTCGAAGTACTCGCGGGTCGAGGGCACGTCGAGCTCGATGACGAGGTTGTCCTCGAGCTCGAGGCGACCGACCCGGTCGTTGTCGAAGGTGATGAGTTTCATTGCTTATGCCCCAACCATGTTGAATCCGCCATCGGCGAGCAGGTAGCCGCCGGTGAGATGTGCCGCTTCGTCGGTCGCCAGCCACAGGCAGGTGCCGGCGACGAACTCGGGCGGAGGGATGACGCCCATCGGCGTCTGCGAGATCAGAACCTCGCGACGACCGCTCTTCCAGTCCTCGCGACTGAGCAGCTTCTCGGTCTCCATGAAGCCGGGGGCGAAGGTGTTGACCCGCACCGCGGGGGCGAGCACCTTCGCGTAGCTCTTCGTGATGCCGAGGATCGCGTACTTCGCGGCGGCGTACTGCGGCGCGCGGGGCGAGCCGCGCACGATGACGGTCGAGCCGACGTTGATGATGTTTCCGCCGTTCGGCTGCTCGAGCATTCGTTCGCCGAACTCGTGGGTCATGAGCAGGGTGCCCTTGACGTCGATGTCGATGACCGCATCGAGGGCCTCCTGCGTCAGGTCGCGCCACGACATCTGCTCGCTCGACACGTCGCCGACGTTGTTGACGAGCACGTCGAGGGTGCCGAACGCGGCCCACACCTCGTCGGCCATGCGCTTGATCGTGGCCCAGTCGCCGATGTCGCCCTGCACGAGGATCGCTTCGCCGCCGATCGACTCGATGCGCGCGACGGTTGCCTCGGCCCCCGCCTTCGACGAGCGGTAGTGCACGGCCACCTTGGCGCCCTCCTGGGCGGCGCGGAACGCGATCTCGTGACCGAAGCCGGTGCCGGCGCCGGTGACGAGCACGGTCTTGCCTGCGAATCGGGGGAAGATCTGGGTCATGGGGGTCTCCTGGGGATGAGGGGGTCAGACGAGCGTCCGGCCGCCGTCGATGTAGAGCACGTGGCCGGTCACGAACGCGGCCTGGCGGGAGGACAGGAACAGGGCCGGGCCGACGACATCCTCGGGGATGCCGAGGCGGCCCGCGGGGACCAGGCTCACGAGATTGTCGCGCACCCCGGGCTTACCGAGGTAGGCCGAGGTGAGGTTGGTCTCGATGTAGCCCGGCGCGAGGGTGTTCACGGTGACGCCGGACGACGCCCATTCGGCGGCCATGACACGCGCCATCTGGTTGATGCCGCCCTTCGAGGCTGCGTAGGGTGCGTGGAGCTTGTGCGCGAGCAAGCCCGAGACGGAGGAAAGGATGACGATGCGGCCGTATCCGGCGGACACCATGTGGCGGCCGGCGGCCTGTGCCACCTTGAACGCCGTGGTGAGGTTGACCTCGATCACGCGGTCCCACTCGTCCTCGGTGAAATCGAGCACCGGGCGGCGGTCATTGATGCCCACGCAGTGCAGGGCGACGTCGAGTCCCCCGAGCGCTTCGATCGCGGCGGCGACGACATCGGTGCCGCTTCCCGCGTCGGTGAGATCGGCGTGGTGAGTGTGAATGCGGCCGGAGAAGTCGGGGTCGGCATTGAGCGCGGCGAGGGCGGCGGCATCCCGGTCGACGACCATGACGGACGCTCCGACGGCGAGATAGCCTCGGATGCACTCCACTCCGATGCCTCCCGCTCCCACCACGAGCACCCGAGCACCGGTGAGGCCAAGCCAGTCGGTCGCGTCACGAACCGCTTGCATCGCCGCCTCCTTGCGGGGTAGTGTTTTACTAGATGAAAGTCGTTTTCTTCCATTGAAAAGACTAGGTGACGGGCGGCAGGAAATCAACATGGAGAAGGACAAGGACCCGGGGCGCTATCGCATCGAAGCGCTGGCCAAGGGCCTGACCGTGCTCGGGCTGTTCGACGAGCAGACGGTGAGCCTCAAGCTGCGCGAGATCTGCGATCTGACGCGCATCCCGATGCCGACCGCGTTCCGCATCGTGGCCACGCTCGAGGAGGACGGCTTCCTCGACCGCACCGCCGACGGTGCCTACCAGCCCGGCGTGGCCGTGCTCACCCTCGGCTCCGCGGCGATCCGGGGCTCCGGCCTCGTGCAGGCGAGCGAACGCCCGTTGCGCGATCTGGCGGATGCCACCGGCGAGACCGTCAACCTCGGGGTGCTGCTGGGCGACCAGGTGCTCTACCTCGTGCGCCTGCGCAACTCCGACCTCGTCACCGCCAACGTGCAGGTGGGATCCACCCTTCCCGCGGTCTACACCTCGATGGGCAAGCTGCTGCTCTCCGGGCTCACGCCTGACGAACTGACGACACATCTCGGTGCACGCCCGTTCGATCGTGAGGCCGGGCCTAACGCGGTTCGAGATCTCGGCGAGCTGCAGCGGCGCCTCGCCGAGATCCGCGAGCAGGGATACGCCATGCAGGACCAGGAGCTCGCTGCGGGACTGCGCTCCGTGTCCGTCCCCGTCATTGGGCGCGACGGTCGCACCGTCGCCGCCGTGAACATCGCCGTCTCATCGTCGAAGCGCTCGGCCGAGGATCTGCGCGGCCCGTTGCTCGATCGCCTGCGGGCGGCGGCGGACGAGATCATGCAGAGGATGGCCACCACATGAGCCGGCTGCGCCGGCGTCCCCCGAGCCAGCTGCACGGCGAAGAGCTCGCCCTCTACGAGGCGATCACCAGCGGGCCGCGCGCTCAGGGACCGCAACACTTCGCCCTCACTCACGACGATGGGTCGCTCGCAGGTCCGTTCAACGCGCTGCTGCTCTCACCGCGCCTCGGCACCGCCCTGCAGGACCTCGGTGCCGCGGTGCGATACGGCACGGCGCTGAGTGATCGCGTGCGGGAGTTGGCGATCCTCGTCGTCGCCGCACACTGGGACAGCGCGTTCGAGCGGATGGCGCATGAGGCCGTGGGTCGGGCATCCGGGGTCACCGACGAGGAGATCCTCGCCGTGCGGTCGGGTGCGCTGCCGATACTCACCGATCCGGTCGAACTCGCGAGCCTGCGGGTTGTTCATGCCGCGGCCGCGGGCGACATCGATGACGGGCTCTGGACGGAGGCCAGGGACGTGCTCGACGAGCCCTCTCTGTTCGAGCTCGTCACGCTCGTGGGCTACTACGCCGCCCTCGCGCTGCAGTTGAGGGTGTTCCGCGTCGATCAGCCGACCAGGGACTCTCCGACCCGATAGCGCGAGGGCGGGATGTCCGGGGCGAGCTCGCTTGCGATCGACTCAAACACCTGCACGGCGCGATTCGTCGTGCGCTCGAGGGTGCAGAGCAGGATCGTGTTCGGCTCGATGTCGGTGATCGGGATAAACGCGAGTTCCGCGCGGGCGTAGTGCTTTGACGCCCCGGCCGCCGCGATGTTGACTCCCGCGCCGGTGGCGACCAGCTCGAGCAACCCCTCGATGTCATCTGCGACGGGGCCGCGTCTCGGGTGCGTTCCATCCGGTCGGGGATCGACGATCCACCAGTCGATGATGGCCCGTTGATCTCCGGATGCCGCAATGAACACCTCGTCGTTGGTCTCGTCGATCGTGATCGACTCCCGCGAGGCGAACCGGTGCCCCGCGGGAACGACGAGCACCCGGGGCTCCGACCACAGCGGCTCGATGCGGATGCGGTCGTCCGCGTCGATCGGGCCGGGAGCGAAGGCGATGTCCACCCGCCCTGCCAGCAGCTCGGAGACGGTGTCGAAGAACCCGAGTCGGCGCATCTCGATGCGCAACTGGGGCATACGCTCCATCGCGGTCGTGAGGGTCGCGGTCGTGAGAGCGCCGGCCCCGGCTGCGACGACGCCGATGCGCAGCAGATACCCTTCGCTCGCGCGCTGGCGCTCGCGCGCCCAACCGATGACGTCGGCGTGGTCGTCCCGCACTCGGCGAGCGAGCGGGAGCAGCTCAACACCGGCCTGGGTGAGCTCCACCTTGCGCGGCGAGCGTTCGAAGAGCTGCACGCCGATCGTCTTCTCGAGACGGCTGATCTGCTGGCTCAGCGAGGGCGCCGAGATATTCAGGGCAGCTGCGGCTCGGCCGAAGTGCAGTTCGTGCGCGAGGACGCAGAAGTAGCGCAGCACATGCAGCGGAAGGTCCATGTCGAGCATCTTAGGCTGCGCCTAACGCCGGGTAGGAGCTTCGAACTGGAGGGAAGCGGCATCCACCCCGCAGGATGACTGCACCAGCTCACAAGGAGGTCAGCTTCATGTCCCACGCCACGTCCGCCGACGGTACCCATAACCTTCCCTTCGAGGGGATCCTGCCGGGTCGCCCGGAACCCTATTTCCTCAAGGACGGCGAGGGCGAGAAGTCGGTCGTCTTCGACCAGCTCTTCACGATCCTGCTCAGCGGCGACGAGACCGACAACCAGTACGGCGTCTTCACCGCGGATGCTCCCGCCGGCGAGCGCATCCCGGCCCACCAGCACCTCACGACCCACGAGATCTTCTACATCGTGGGCGGGTCGCTGCATCTCTGGGTGGATGACCAGAAGGGCTTCCACAGCAAGCGCACGCTCGCCGCGGGCGACTTCGCCTTCGTGCCGACGAAGGTCGTCCATGCGTTCCAGGTGGAGTCGACGGTGCGCATCCTCGGCGTCAGCACCGCGGGCTTCGAGCGCTTCTTCCACGACATGGGCACGCCCACCGACAAGCCGGGCATCCCGGCGATCCCCTACATCACCCCGATCCAGCAGATGCTCGCCGCCGGGGCCGCCCACGAGACGGTCTTCATGCCCGACTGGCAGTTCCAGGACTAGCCTCCCCGCATGACGCATCGCATTCTGCGGGATCTGCCGTTCTCGGTGGTCCCGGGCTTCCGGCCGATCAGTCTCGACCTTCATCTGCCGGAACCCACCGACGCGCCGCGCCCCGTCGTGCTGCAGCTGCACGGCGGGGGGTGGCGGATGGGCAGCCGCACGTCGTTCAGCCCGCTCGTGAGCGTGGATGACTCGTTCGGCCGCATCGTCGCCGCCGGGTTCGCCGTGGTCGCCGCCGACTACCGGCTCAGCGGAGAGGCTGTCTACCCGGCGCAGCTCGACGATGCTCGCGCCGCCCTGGCCTGGATCTGCGAGCACGCGACCGAGCACGGCCTCGACCCCGAGCGCATTGTGCTGTGGGGCGGCTCCGCGGGCGGCACGATCGCAGCGCTCGTCGGACTCGATCCGACCGTGAGCGTGCGCGGCGTGATCGACTGGTACGGCCCCACTGACCTCAGGGCGATGGCCGAGCACACCGCCGACCAGCCGCATCCCACGCGCGAGGATCTCTGGCTCGGCACGGCCGTGGAGGACGCCCCCGAGCTGGCTGATGCCGCGAGCCCGGTAAATCGCGTGCACGCCGGCGCTCCCCCGTTCCACCTCGCCCACGGCCTCGCCGACACTGACGTTCCCGCGTCGCAGACGACCACGCTCGCCGACGCGCTTCGAGCGGCCGACGTGCCGGTGGAGCTCGAACTCGTGCCAGACGTAGGCCACTTCTGGAAGGGTGCCGATCCTTCCCTCAGCGATTCTCTGTTCGACCGCGCGATCGCGTTCGCGCTCCGTGTGACCGACCCCACCGAAAGGCCCTCATGACGACCTCATCCTTCCCCGCCGGCTTCCTCTGGGGGGTCGCCACGGCCGGCCACCAGAACGAGGGAAACAACACGACGAGCGACACCTGGTTCCTCGAGAACGTGAGTCCGACGATCTTCCGCGAGCCCTCGGGTGCGGCAGCGAACGGCTGGGAGCTCTGGGAGTCCGACCTCGATCTCGTCGCAGGGATGGGCCTCACCGCCTACCGGTTCTCGGTGGAGTGGGCTCGGATCGAGCCGACCGAGGGGGAGTTCTCCGAGGAGGCGCTCGCGCACTACGAAGCGATCGTCGACGGATGCCTCGCCCGCGGCCTCGCGCCCGTCATCACCTTCAGCCACTTCACCTCGCCGCACTGGTTCGCGAAGCTCGGCGCTTGGCTGGATCCCGCGTCCGCGTACCTCTTCGCGCGCTTCTGCGGCATCGTCATGGATCGCTTCGGCGACCGCATCGCGCTCGCCGTGACCTTCAACGAACCCGACCTGCCGGAGATGCTCTCCTGGCTGCACCTGCCCGACTTCGTGGTCGCGCTCGAACGCCAGACCATCGAGGCTGCCTCCTTGGCGGCGGGCGTGGAGCGGTATCGCGCCGGCAACGTCATGTTGCGGGAGGACTTCCCCGCCATGCGGGCGGGGATGACGGCCGCCCACATCGCGGCGAAGGCGGCGATCAAGGCGAGTCGGCCGGACCTCAAGGTGGGTCTCTCCGTGGCGATGTGCGACGACGTAGCGATCGAGGGCGGCGAGGCGCTACGCGACCGCAAGAGAGCGGAGGTCTACGACTACTGGCTGCAGCTGGCCAGTGACGACGACTTCGTCGGGGTGCAGAACTACGAGCGCCTCGTCTACGGGCCCGAGGGGCAGGTCGCCCCTACCGAGGGGGCGGCGATCAACGGGATGGGGACCGCCATCGAACCCGACTCCCTGCGCGGCGCCGTCGAATACGCCTATGCGGTGAGCGGCGTGCCGATCGTCGTCACCGAGCACGGCATCTCGACCCCCGACGACCGCCTTCGGGCCGACTTCATCGAGCCCTCACTCGACGGGCTCGCACGCGCTATCGCCGACGGCGTGCCGGTTCTCGGATACTTCCACTGGACCCTGATGGACAACTTCGAGTGGATCTTCGGCTACTCGAGCCAGCTCGGGCTGTTCAGCGTCGACCGCACCACGTTCGAACGCACGGCCAAGCCCAGCGTGGCGGTCTATACCGCGGCCGTGAAGGCCCGGCGCGCCTGATCAGCGCAGGGTGCGGCGTCTACCTGGCTCCGGATTCGCGGCGGTGCTCGCCCGCCGCGACGATCTCCTCCTGAAGTCCGGGCAGGCGCAGCACCGCCGTCATGCCCGGCGGGATGACGACGTCAGCATGGAACGAGCCGGCCACGATCTCCCATGAGACCGAGAGGCGCCCGTAGGGGGTGACGGTGCTCGTGCTCGCGTGAGTGAGCCCACCGCCCGGGCGCGGGGCGACGAGCGCGGTCGCGTAGCCGGCGTCGAGGGGCGACAGGCCGCCCACGGTGCGGTGCAGCCAGTCGGCGACGGCGCCGAACGCGTAGTGGTTGAAGCTCGTCATACCGTTCGGGTTCACTGTGCCATCGGGTCGCATCGAGTCCCAGCGCTCCCAGATCGTCGTCGCACCCGCACGGACGGGGAAGATCCATCCTGGAATCTCGGGGTTGAGCAGCACGCGGTATGCGATGTCGAGGTGACCGGTTGAGGTGAGGGCGGCGAGCAGGAACGGCGTCCCTGCAAATCCGGTCGAGATGCGGAAGTCGTTCGCCCGCATCAGCTCGGTGAGGCGCTCACCCGCCGTCACGCGCTGGGCAACGTCGAGGGCGTCGAACTCGATCGCGAGGGCATAGACGGTCGCGCAGTCACTGATGATGCGGCCATCGAACCAGTACTCGCGCTGGAACCCCGCCCGAATGCGGTCCCGCAGGGCGGAGAACGCGGCGGCATCCTCGGTGCGCCCGAGCACGTTCGCGGTGCGTTCCATGAGGGAGGCGTCGCGGAGCGCGCACAGAGTCGAGACGACCCCGGTGTCCGCCTTCGACTTGCCCGGGTCGTCGTCGGGTGCGTCAGGGTCGAGCCAGTCACCGAACTGGAAGCCGTGCGACCACACGTCGCCCGTGAGGGCCTCCGCGATCGACGCAAGATGGGCGCTCATCGAGGGGTACGCACGCTCGAGCACCGTCCGATGCCCGGTCGCGATCCAGAGCTCCCAGGGAACCCAGATCGCGGCATCCCCCCAGATCGCCGTCGCGCCGGGGGTCGGGAATCCGGTGTCGCAATACTTCAGGGCGTCGGGGACCACAACGGGCACGGCGCCGCTGCTGCGTTGTTCGAGCGCGAGGTCGGTGAGCCAGTCGGTGAGGAACGACTCCACGTCTCCGAGGTACGCGGCGGTGGGCGCGAAAGCGCTCAGATCACCCGTCCAGCCCAGGCGTTCGTCACGCTGCGGACAGTCGGTGGGCACGCTAAGGAAGTTGCCGCGCATCCCCCAGATGACATTCTCGTGAAGGCGGTTCAGCTCGGGGTCCGAGCACTCGAATGTCGCCGTGATCGGGATGTCCGTGCCGATCACGATCGCTGTCACGTCCTCGAGCCTCGGGGGCGAGGCGAGTCCGGCGATCTCTGCGTAGCGGAAGCCGTGGAAGGTCAGGGTGGGCTCGAACACGTCGTCGCCGCCGCTGAGCACGTAGGTGTCGGTGCTGGTCGCGGCGCGCAACGGCGCTGTCGCAAGCTCGCCGTGCTCGAGCACCTCGGCGTGGCGCACCACAACCGTGGTTCCGATCTGCCCACGCACGGACAGACGCACGACCCCGACGAGATTCTGACCGAAGTCCACGAGGGTCGCGCCGGAGGCAGTCGTGGTCATCGACATTGGGGCGACCTTCGCGAGCCGGCGCACGGGGGGCGAGGTGCGCTCGACGAGCTCCGCCCCATCGGGAGGCAGCACCCGCACCCCCACCCAGCCCGCATCGTCGAACTCGGGATGCTTCCACGCCTCGTCGTCGATACGCGCGTCGATCATCTGACCGCGGTAGAAGTCGTCGGAACGCACCGCCCCCGTCGAGGCTCGCCAGGTCTCATCCGTGACGATCGACTGGCGGTGCCCGTCGGCGAAAGTCAACTCCAGATGGGCCCACCCGCCGCGGTCGTCGCCGTACAGCGCGCGCTGACCCGTGAACCCGAGGTAGCCGCGATACCAGCCGTTGCCGAGCCGCAGGGCGAGGGTCGAGCGATCGCCGACAAGCGCCGTGACGTCATGCTCGATCACGCGGGTACGCCACTCGTAGGAGGTCCACCCGGGATTGAGCAGTTCATCGCTCGTCGGGACCCCGTCGATCCACGCCTCGATCAGACCCCGAGCCGCAAGACGGAGCACCGCGCGTGTGGGACGGCCGTGCGCGGCATCCACATCGAAGGTGCGACGCAGCAGGGGGGCCGCCTCGTCATCAACGATGGGCGTGATCATCTGCGGGGTGGACGTGGACATAATAGGTCGTCGAGAGTCACCGGTCGGGGTGGATACGGGGATCCCAAGTGGCGATCTCGGCTACGCGCGTGGTGATCCAGTCCCGGGACTCTGCGTGCCGGGCCGCCGTCTGCTGCACCTCGCGGAAGTGGTCGAGTTTCTCGCGGTAGTCGAGCACGGACTGCGCGAGGCCCTCCGGCGAGAACTGCACTGTGGGCTCACCATCGACGACGGCCAGTCGACCGGCGGCCCCGCACGTCGCGCACTCAACGTCGGAACCGTCGAGCAGCATGACCGAGAGGTGGCACCGTGGGCAGAGGCCGGGCGCGCCGAGGTACTGGGCCTCGTCGTAGGGACGGCCGAGCTGCGAGGCCACGTTGCTCCCCACCCGGGCCGCGCGTTCCAGGGCCGGCTCATCGAGCAGCACCGAGCCCTGGCTGCCGGCCCCGGCGATCTCGAGCTGGTCGACCACCGCGATCTGAGCCGAGGTGGTCAGGGTGTGCAGCAGGGGGAGGGCGAGCGAGCGCCATCGGGTCGGGATCGCCCCGCCAACGGCGATGAAGCCCGCGACGCGGGGACGCAGCACCCGCTCATCCACCGCGAAATCGACCGCGAGGGTCTCTCCGGTGGCGCGCATCCGAATGATCTCAGCGGTGAAGGCCACATCCGAGTGCGGTCCGGAGAACTTGTCACCGAGTAGGCGGAGCAAGCCGGGGATGGTGCGACTGTAGATCGGAGTGGAGACGATGAGGCCGTCGCAGGCAAGCAATCGCTCCCAGAACCACGTCGTGTCATCTGTGCCGGCATCCGGACCAGACGAGAGGCGTAGGTCGTGGAGCCGCACGAGCTCGATATCGGCGCCGGATGCCTCGGCCGCCCGCAAGGCCTCCTTGAGGGCGATCTCGGCGCTCCCGTTCGGGTTCCCGGCGGAGAGGCCGAGGACCCGCATCAGGCGACCAGGTCGGCCTGCGGTGCGCGAGCGCCCGTGATCCAGCCGACCACGCTGTCCATGTCCGTATCCTTGGTGAGCACGTCGGCCACCTTACGGCCGCGGTTGAGCACCACGACGCGGTCGGCGAGCTCGAAGCAGAGCTGAAGGTTGTGGGTGACGAGCACGACGGCGATGTCGAGTCCGCGCATCCGGCGGATGAGCTCCTCCACCTGACGGGTCTGCGCGTAGCCGAGGGCGGCCGTCGGCTCGTCGAGCAGTAACACCCCGTGGCCGCGAGCCGTGACGCGCACGGCGGAGCGGGCAAGGGCGACAACCTGACGCTGACCGCCCGAGAGCATCTCGACGGGGCGTGAGACGGGAGCGGTGGTCACGCCCAGCGATTCGAGCTCACGCAACGACTCGCGACGCATCGCCTTCTTGTCGAGAAACCCGAGCCAGCCGAGCGGACCGCGCCGCAGCGGCTCCCGACCGAGCGTGAGGTTGGTGGCGATGTCGGCGGCATCGACGAGCGCGAGGTCCTGGTAGACCATCTGCACTCCGGCGTCGGCGGCATCCCGAGGGCTCTTGAAGTCGTGGTCGCTGCCCTCGACCTGGATCGTTCCCTCGGACGCGCGGTGCGCACCGGAGAGCACCTTCAACAGAGTGGACTTGCCGGCACCGTTGTCGCCGAGCACGGCGACGATCTCACCGTGGTGCACCTCGAAGTCGACCCCGGAGAGGGCCTTGACGAAGCCGTAGTTGAGCCCGATACCGCTCAGGCGCAGGGCGGGGACACTGTTCGGTTCCATCTCAGGCCTCCTCAGGAGTCGACGTCGCCGTCGTGGGGTCGATCGGCAGGGATGCCGTGGGCGGCGGCGCGAGACGTCTGGCGACCTCGGATGACATCACCTTCTCGAACGCGAGAGCGGCGACGAGCAGCACGCCGGTGGCGATCGTGGCGAAGTAGGGCGGGATGCCCTTGATCACGAGAGCGCTCGAAATCGTCGCGATGATGAGCGCACCGATAAGCACCCGGATGAGGCTGCCGCGCCCACCCGTGAGCGGCATCCCGGAGAGCGCCACCGCGGTGAGGGCGGAGAACAGGAGGTCGACGCTCGGGTTGGGAGAGGCCTGAGTGGTCGTGGCCATGACGAGCAGGCCACCGATGGCGGCACAGACGCCCGAGAGCGCAAATCCGAGGACGCGATACCAATTAGCGTTGATCCCGGCCCGGCGAACGGCCTCGATGTTGCCGCCGACGGCCATGAGCCGAACGCCGGCTCGGGTCTGGGAGAGGAACACTGCGCCCACCAAGAAGACGAGTGCGACCACGAACACCGGCGCGGGAACCCCGAAGTAGTCGGTGCTGCCCATCCAGGTCAATTGCGTGATCCCGCTCACGGGAACGCCACCGGCGATCACCTGCGCGACGCCACCCGTGACGGTGAGCGTGGCGATGGTCACGACGAGGGGATTGAGACCCCGCTGCACCAGGACGCCGTTGATGATGCCGATCCCGACGCCCACGGCAAGGGTGACGGCGATGCCGAGCCACACCGGTGCCCCGGCGTGGAGAACGGTCCCGCCCGTCACGGCGGCGAGCGTCGCGGTCCCGGGTATCGACAGGTCGAGGGCGCCGCTGAGCACACCGAACGCGACGGCGGCGGCGAAGATCGCCGTGAGCGCCGCGACGTTCGCGACGAGCGCGGCGTTGGCGAGGGTGAAGAAGTACGGAGCCGCCCAGAAGGCGAACACCGCCACGAGAACAACCCAGAGCACGATGATCCCGCGGTCCCGGAGGAAGACAAGGGTCTTCACTCCGTTCGTTCCGCCGGAGTCCGAGGGACCCTTGCGCTCCGCGTTCAGCACGGTCGCAATGCTCTCGGTATCGCTTCGATTGCTCATCATCGAACTCTCTTCTTCACCCTCGCCGTGTGTCGTCGTTACTCGGTGATGACGAGGATCGGCGTGGTCAGCTGGCTGCCGTCCGCCGTCGGATCCGCCGCGAGCTTGTGCAACTCGCCGAGGTTCTGTCCCAGGTCAGCCTGGAAGTCGAACGCCACGATACCGAACAGCTCACCAGCCGTGACGGCCGCTTTCGCCTCATCGTTTCCACCGGCGCCAACGATGCAGACCGTCGACGGGTCGATGCCGGCCTGCTTGAACGCGTCGAGCGCGCCGAGGCTGGACTCGTCGTCCGTCGCGATGACGACGTTCGCGTCCGGAGCGCCCTGGAGGGCGCTGGCCACGAGCTGCGCTGAACCAAGGCGGTCAGCGGCCTCCTGGGTATTGACGACTGTCGAGTCGGGGGCGTCGGCGGCAAGAGCGTCGAGCACCGCTGTGTTGAGCAGCTCGGAACTCTGCTGTCCGCTGGCGCTCTGAAGGTAGATGATCTTGCCCTGTCCATCGAGGCGCTCGGCGATGCAGTCGGTCGCAAGGCCACCGAGACCGGAGCCGTACTCGGCGTTGTCGACCTGTGTGAAGGTGATACCCGCCTGCGGGCCGTCGAAACCGTAGTCGGACGGAACACCTGAGGCGACGATGACGATGCCCTTGGCCTGCGCGTCGATCAGAGCCGAGGCGATCGTCTCGCCGGCGACCGGGATGACCCAGATGGCGTCGACCTGGTCGAGGTCGACCCACTGCTGGATCTGCTGCAGCTGCAGTGACGGGTCCGCCTTGGGGTCAGCGACGACGACCTCGTCACCCTGCGAGGCGGCGACGCCGGTGAGGGCGTCGGCGAGACCCTTGAGGGCCGGCACCTGGAGAGTGAACGGCGAGAAGCCGATGCGGAGGGCCTGATCGCCGCTCGCGGCGGTCTCGGTCGGCGTGGGGGTGGGGCTGCAGGCGGCGAGCGAGATTGCCACGGCGGCAGCGAGCCCGACGACCAGGGGGCGTCGGGCGGAGCGGACGGAACTCCGGGAGAACAGGGTCATGATGCGTGCACCTTTGCGTCGCGTTCGGCTGGTCGCCGAAACTGTGGGTTCCTTTTTAGCATGAGTTTCGTTGATTGAAAAGCACTTTCGTTGTGTGAAACTCAACCGCGGCGATGCGATTGGGTCTCACGCTACGAATTGGCGCGCGAGCTGGGAAGATCCGGCCGCCGATGCAGCCCATCAGCGTGGCGGATGCCGTGCGATCGAAGGACGCTGGTCTCGACATCCGCGCAGATCACGAACGGGGGGCTGAGCCTCGCGCAGCGGCGAGGTCGCTCCGTCGGCGGCACCGCCTAGGCTTGCCGCATGGCCCGCCCCACCACCCAGTTCCGCTGCACCGAATGCGGCTGGACGAGCCTCAAGTGGGTGGGCCAGTGCGGCGAGTGCCAGCAGTGGAACACCGTCGTGGATGCGACGGCCCCCACCCAGCGCGTCAGCGCCGTGGCCCCGCGCAGCCAGGCACGCTCGATCACCGAGATCGGCGCCGAGTCGGTCGCGCACTGGCCCAGCGGCATCGCCGAGTTCGACCGGGTGCTCGGGGGTGGCGTGGTCCCGGGGGCGGCGATATTGCTCAGCGGCGAGCCGGGGGTCGGCAAGTCGACACTGCTTCTGGAGGTCGCTTCGCGCGCCGCGGCATCCGGTCAGCGGGTTCTCTACGTCAGCGCCGAGGAGAGCGTGAGCCAGGTGCGCCTGCGGGCCGAGCGCACGCACGCGCTGCAGCCCTCGCTGTTCCTCGCGGCGGAGACCGACCTGGCCACGATCCTCGGCCAGATCGACCAGGTGCAGCCCCAGCTCGTGATCGTCGACAGCGTGCAGACCGTGTCATCCGGGTTGACGGATGGGCTGGCCGGAGGCCCGTCGCAGGTGCGCGAAGTGGCATCGACGTTGATTCGCGTGAGCAAGGATCGCAACCTGCCTGTGTTGCTCGTCGGCCACGTCACCAAAGACGGCACGATCGCCGGCCCCCGCCTGCTCGAACACCTCGTGGATGTCGTGCTGCAGTTCGAGGGCGACCGCCAGACGGCCCTGCGGTTCGTGCGCGCCCACAAGAACCGGTTCGGCCCGACCGACGAGGTCGGCTGCTTCGAGATGACCGGCGACGGCATCGCCGAGGTTGCCGACCCGAGTGGGCTGTTCCTCTCGCGCGCACGCACGCCCGTGAGCGGCACGTGCGTGACGATTGCCGTCGAAGGTCGGCGGGCGCTGCCGGTCGAGGTGCAGGCGCTCATCGTGAAGACGCAGGCACCCCAGCCGCGGCGCGTGGTCAACGGCGTCGACTCGTCGCGGGTCGCCATGCTGCTCGCCGTGCTCGAGCGGCGAGCGAATCTCGCGCTGTCGAGCTTCGACGTGTACGTGTCCACCGTCGGCGGCATCCGCCTCACCGAGCCGGGCGCCGACCTCGCCATCGCGCTCGCGATCGCGAGCGCCTACCGCGACAAGGCCTACCCCGTGACGCTTGCGGCCGTCGGTGAGATCAGCCTCGCCGGTGAGATTCGGCCGGCGTCATCCGCGAAGCAGCGGTCGTCGGAGGCGAAGCGACTGGGCTTCAGCCAGGTGCTCGACAGCGAGACCGTGCACCTGCGCGAGGCGTTGCGTCTCGCGTTCGCGGGCTCGACGGTGGAAAGAGTCGACGTACCCGACTTCTAGTTGCCGACCATGATCGCCGGGCCCCAGTCCTCGACGCGCCAGTCGATCCAGCCGGACTGGCGGGTGAGGCGCACCGAGATCGAGTCCCAGGTGCCGTCCGCCTTGGTGCCGATGCAGGCGAAGGTGTCGCCGATGATCAGAGGCGGGGCGGGGCACTCGACGGTGAACGTGGCACCGAGAGCCGCGGCATCCAACTCAACAGAGCGGGCCGCCTCTTCGGCGAAGGCGCCGGGGATGGCGGCAATCACGAGACCGGGCAGCACGAGCACGCCAGCCAGTACTGCGGTGGCAGAGCCGACGAATGCGGCCAGCGGCGCGAACCCCCTGCCGGTCTGACGGTAGGTGCGAATCGCACGCATGACCAGATACACCGGCTCGGTGAGCACGGCCCACCACGCGCTGGCCGGCCGTTCGTGACCCCAGAGGGTCAGCACGAGCCGGTCGAATGCGGCGAAGCCGATCACGAGCAGATACGGCGCGAACCACACGACCAAGTAGAGGGGGTAGTTGCTGCCGAGGCCGCCGACGATCAGCAGCACGCTCACCGCGAGCTGAATCGCGGGCATCAGGGCGATGAACCAGACGGCCGCCGTGTAGGTGCCCATGCGCTTGGGTGCGCGCGCGGGCGCTTCCTCTTCCTCGGCGAGTGCCGACAGAGTGGATGCCGCGGGCGCAGCATTGGTGTGCGAGCTCGCGCGGCGCGGTCCGGGCGTCTCCTCATCGACGGTGTCGGTGAGCGGCGGCTCGAGTTCCTTCAGCGTCATCGCGAGCAGCGGCTGGGCGCTGAGCTCCTCGTCGACAGTATCGGGCTGGTACTCCAGAACATCGGACTCGTAGTCGAGCTGGATTGCTCCCGAGTCCTGGCGCTCGCGTTCACGCTGCTCGCGGCGCGACGGAAGGTCATCCCAGGGGCGGGACTCCTCGGCGATCAGATCGTCGTCGGCGTAGCCCAGACGAGTTGCTGGCTGGATGATGATGGGTGCACGCGCCTCGGAAGTGTGCTCGGTCCACGCCTGAGCGTCCCACCAGCGCAGCTGGGGAAGACCGAGGGGGTCGGGATACCACCCGGCCGGCACCCCGAAGTTGTTGTCATCCACTCACATAGCGTAACCGGCAAACCTATTCGACAGAAAGTATTGTCTACCCCGGGTGACACCCCCAGTTCTGGTAACCCCCAGCAGAACCCCCACCGCTACCATCAACGCATGACGATCGACACAGCACTGACCGCGCTCGCGATCGTGCTGAGCGTGGTGAGCGTCGCCCTCTCGGGATGGTTCTCCATCCGCACCGCCCGTCTCAACCGTCAGCTCGAGGATGAGCGCGACGAGCGAATCGAGGCGCAATCCGCGCTCAAAGCCGCCGAGCGCGTGTATGAACCACTCGCACAGGCTGCCGCGGAGCTCCAGTCGCGCATCTTCAACATCGTGGAGACCGGATGGGTGCCGCTCATGAAGCGGTACGAGAGCCACGGCGACTACGCGCTGGTGAGCACCGCGTTCCTGTTCGCCCACTACTTCGGTTGGATCGAAGCTCGACGCCAGGCCGTGTTGTCGTCGAGCGGCGAGGGCGGTCGCGACATCTCGGTGCAGAAACTCATCGACGGCGTGCTGAAGACTCTGCGCCGCAGCGAGGACAGCGAGGGCTTCCTCTTCTTCACCACCGAGCAGCGAGCGATCGGCGAGCTCATGTGCGAGTGGGAAGTGGTCAACAAGCAGCGCATCCCCAAGGTCAAGGGCTACGCGACATTCGTGCGCATGTACCGCGACGACGAGAACTTCCGCGCCTGGTTCACACCGGTCAACGAGGGGATGAGTCTGGTGTCGAAGGGCGACGTGCGTAGGCTCGCCGACATCCAGCGCGCCCTCGTGGCACTCATCGACGAACTCGACCCGAAGCGCAAGTACACGGCCGGCTACGACCTGCAGCCCATCCACCTCGAGGGACTCTAGGCCTCCCGCGCCGGGGCGCTACTCGCCGCTGAGCTCGAGCGCGTCGAGCACGTCCTGCGGCTCGGCCTGCATGGCGTGCGGCCCGGCCACATCGAACCAGACGGATTCGAGCACGCCGATGTTCTGACTGAGGAAGTCCCGCAGGGCGTCCGCGTCGTAGGCGGCGACGGTCAGATCCGACTCCTCCGGAAGCATGGTCTGGTAGCTGTCGAGCGATGAGAACAGCAGCAGCATGTAGCGGTCCACCTCGCCGCGGCGGAAGACGCGCACCTGGGGCGGGCCGTCACCCGGGATCAACGGCACCGCCACGCGGTCGTTGCGCAGGGCGAAGGCTACGGCCGCGACATCCTGGGCGGCGAGCGCGCTCTCGAGCGGCCCGGAACGGAAGGTCGGCATCAGTTGAGCAGGAACTGCGTGTCGTTCTTGGACTTCAGGTCACCGACGACAACCTCGAGGTGGTAGCTCGCACCCCCGGCGATCACCTCTTCGCGTGTCGTGTCGCAGGTGTCAGTCGACGAACGGGTGCGATCCCAGGTGACCGATGGTCCCTGCAGCGGGATGCCCGGCTTCAGCACCGCGTTGGCCGCGACCGCGCCGGTCTGGCAGTCCTTCGAGCTCCAGATCAGCTCATCGCCGCTGGTGATGCGGAATTCCTGCAGATCGGACCCGGCCGCGATTGTGCAGGGCTCGGTCATGAGGCTCTTGAGGCTGAAGGTCAGCACCGGGTTCACGCCCGGGTCGTAGCTGTTCGAGTCGGTCGTCGCCTCGAGCGTGACCTTGGTGAGATCGCACTCGACCTGACCTGCGGCGTTGGTCGGTGCGGGGTTCGCCGAGTTCGAGCCGGTGGGCTTCGGCGTCGGAGCGGGCGCACCCGAACCGGGCCTCACCACGATCAGCACGATGATGACGATGACGGCGAGCAAGCCGAGCCCCAGCACCAGGCGGCGACGCCAGTAGACGCTGGGCGGCTGCGGGCCGACCGGATTGCGGAACGTCGACATGCCCTCAGGGTAAGCGTCGTCGCTGGGGATGACCCGGCGATTTCCCGGCGTGCCCCTAGGCCGAGCGGCTCGGGCGTGCCGCTCGGGCGTGCCTAGAGGCGCTTGAGCATGCGGGTGTTGCCGAGGGTGTTCTGCTTCACGCGCGACAGATCGAGGAACTCGGCGACGCCCTCATCGGGGGAGAGTGCGAGCTGCGTGTAGACGTCGGCCGCGACCACATCCTCCGCGATCGGCTCGAACCCGTGCCGCCCGAAGAAGTCGGTCTCGAAGGTGAGGCAGAACAGCCGCGAGAGGCCGTAGCCCCGGGCATCCGTCTCGACCTGCTCGAGCAGGGCGTGGCCCACACCCTTGCCCAGCCACGACTCGGTGACCGCGAGGGTACGTACTTCGCCGAGGTCCTCCCACATCACGTGGAGGGCGCCGCAGCCGATGAGGGCGCCGTTCTCGTCCTCGGCGACGCGGAACTCGGGAACCGCCTCATAGAGCACGACGCGATCTTTGCCGAGCAGGATGCGCCGCTGCACGAGCGGTTCGACCAGGCCCTGGATCGCGGGGATGTCGCTGGTGCGGGCGGGGCGCACGCGGAAGGAACTCACGGAGAAAAGACTAAGGCCGGTTGAGTAGCGCGGAGCGCGTATCGAGACCTCGCTATCAGGTTTCGATACGCCGACTCCGTCGGCTACTCAACCAGCCTTGTGTCTTACGCCTCGACGGCCTCCGGGGCCTTCTCCTCGAGTCCGGCCTGACGACCGGTCGTGAAGATGAACTCGCCATCGGTGAAGTCGACGTGCACGTGGTCGCCCGCGTTCAGCTCGCCGTGGAGGATCTTCTCGCTCAGGGCATCCTCGATCTCGTGCTGCACTGCGCGGCGCAACGGCCGGGCACCCAGCGACGGATCGAAGCCCACCTTGATGAGCTGCTCCTTGGCGGGAACCGTCAGCTCGACCGTGAGGTCGCGGTCCATCAGGCGCTCACCGAGCCGCTTGATGAAGAGGTCCACGATCTGCAGCAGCTCGTCCTTGCTCAGCTGCGGGAAGACGATGGTCTCGTCGACGCGGTTGAGGAACTCGGGCTTGAAGTGCTTCTTCAGCTCCTCGACGACCTTGCCGCGCATCCGCTCGTAACCGGTGGCGGTGTCGCTCGACGACGTGAAGCCGATGGGCGTGCCCGAGATGTCCCGGGTACCGAGGTTGGTGGTCATGATGATCACGGTGTTCTTGAAGTCGACGACGCGACCCTGGCCATCCGTCAGGCGTCCCTCCTCCAGAATCTGGAGCAGCGAGTTGAAGATGTCGGGGTGGGCCTTCTCGATCTCGTCGAACAGCACCACGCTGAACGGCTTGCGACGCACCTTCTCGGTGAGCTGGCCGCCCTCCTCGAAGCCGACGAACCCGGGAGGGGCACCGAACAGCCGCGAGACGGTGTGCTTCTCGCCGTACTCGCTCATGTCGAGCGAGATGAGCGCGTTCTCGTCATCGAAGAGGAACTCGGCGAGCGCCTTGGCGAGCTCGGTCTTGCCGACACCCGTGGGGCCGGCGAAGATGAACGAGCCCGAGGGGCGCTTCGGGTCCTTGAGTCCGGCGCGGGTGCGGCGGATCGTCTTGGCGAGAACCGAGATGGCCTCCTCCTGGCCGATGACGCGCATGTGCAGCGCCTTCTCCATGAAGATGAGCCTCGACGACTCCTCCTCGGTCAGCTTGAAGACCGGGATGCCCGTGGCCGCAGCCAGCACTTCGGCGATGAGTCCCTCATCCACCGTGCCCGTGGTTCCGGCGTCGCCGGACTTCCACTGCTTCTCCAGGCGCAGGCGCTCGCCGAGGAGCTTCTTCTCCTCGTCGCGCAGGCTCGCGGCCTTCTCGAAGTCCTGGTCCTCGATGGCGCCTTCCTTCTGGCCACGCACCTCGGCGATCTTCTCGTCGAACTCGCGCAGCTCCGGCGGGGCGGACAGGATCGACAGGCGCAGGCGTGCGCCGGCCTCATCGATCAGGTCGATGGCCTTGTCGGGCAGGAAGCGGTCCTGCACATAGCGGTCGGCGAGGTTCGCGGCGGCGACGATCGCGCCATCCGTGATCGACACCTTGTGGAACGACTCGTACTTGTCGCGCAGTCCCTTGAGGATGTTGATGGTGTGCGGCAGCGATGGCTCGTGCACCTGCACGGGCTGGAAGCGGCGCTCGAGCGCGGCATCCTTCTCGAAGTGCTTGCGGTACTCGTCGAGGGTGGTCGCACCGATCGTCTGCAGCTCGCCGCGGGCGAGCAGGGGCTTCAGGATCGACGCGGCGTCGATAGCGCCCTCGGCTGCCCCGGCACCCACGAGGGTGTGGATCTCGTCGATGAACGTGATGATGTCGCCGCGGGTGCGGATCTCCTTGGTCACCTTCTTGAGGCGCTCCTCGAAGTCACCGCGGTAGCGGCTGCCGGCGATGAGGCTGCCGAGGTCGAGCGTGTAGAGCTGCTTGTCCTTGAGGGTCTCGGGAACGTCGCCGCGCACGATCGCCAGCGCGAGCCCCTCGACGACGGCGGTCTTGCCGACGCCGGGCTCACCGATCAGCACGGGGTTGTTCTTCGAGCGGCGAGAGAGGATCTGCATGACCCGCTCCATCTCCTTCTCGCGCCCGATCACGGGGTCGAGCTTGCCGTCACGAGCGGCCTGCGTCAGGTTGCGACCGAACTGGTCGAGAATCTGGCTGCCCTTGTCGGGCGTGGCGTCGTTGCCGCCGACGGCGACCGCCTCCTTGCCCTGGTAGCCGGAGAGCAGCTGGATGACCTGCTGGCGCACCCGGTTGAGGTCGGCGCCCAGCTTCACGAGCACCTGGGCTGCGACGCCCTCGCCCTCGCGGATGAGCCCGAGCAGGATGTGCTCGGTGCCGATGTAGTTGTGGCCGAGCTGCAGGGCCTCGCGCAGGCTCAGCTCGAGCACCTTCTTGGCGCGCGGCGTGAACGGGATGTGCCCGGTCGGCTGCTGCTGGCCCTGGCCGATGATGTCCTGCACCTGGTCGCGCACGGCATCCAGAGAGATGCCGAGGGACTCCAGTGCCTTCGCGGCAACGCCCTCACCCTCGTGGATCAGCCCGAGCAGGATGTGCTCGGTACCGATGTAGTTGTGGTTGAGCATCTTGGCCTCTTCCTGGGCCAGGACGACAACGCGACGGGCGCGGTCCGTGAATCTCTCGAACATCTTCTACTCCTTGGCGGCGCCGTTCGTGGTCGGTACCGATGTAAAGAGACTAACCACGGGCTGGGCCGAATAGTCCGGTGTTCGCCGTAGGCGTGACGGGTGCGCGCTCCCCCCTCCCGACCACTGAAGGAGATCCTGGGGGTGCCGCACAGGTTCAATGGGATGCACGGGGGTTCAGCGCGAAATCTCCTTCATTTGGTCGGGGCGGCGGGGTTGCCTGCTCGCGCGCCATCCGGTTCTCCACTCTCGAGGCGATCTGTGCGGCGCTCGACTGCGAGGTGGGCGAACTGCTGGTCGCGAGTCGCTAGGCTCGCTGACATGAGCGACGACTACGACTCCCGCCCGGTCGGTTTCCTGGGCAAGCTGCGCAACCGCAAAGCGATCACCTGGGTGGTCATCATCGCCCTCATCGTGCTGACCGTCGGCGCCGGAACGATCGTCGCGATCATCCAGTTCGTGCTACCCGGCGGCAACTGAGCCCCACCCCGGGCGAGCCCCTGCCTAAGCTGGGGTGATGGATCCGGTACTGGAGCAGCTGGTCGAACCCTTCGAGCGGATGCCGCCCGCCGAGGCATCCCGCATTCTGACGGAGCACTACGGGCTGCCCGCCGCCGAGCTCGAGTCACTGCCCACCGAGCGCGACGACAGCTTCCTGGTCTCGGCTGGCGGACAGCAGTTCTCGCTCAAGATCGCCCACCCGTCCGACGACCCCGCGGTCATCGAGATGCAGCTCGCGGCGATGACGTTCGCCGCGACGGCCGACCCGGGCATCCCGCTGCAGAAGGTCGTGCTCGGGCTCGACGGCCGACCGGTGCAGCTCGTCAACGGACGCGCCGCGCGCCTGCTGACCTGGCTGCCGGGTGAACTCGCGCGCGGTCAGGAGCCGACGCCATCGCAGCTGCACGCGTCGGGCGTGATGCTGGGTCGCCTCAACCACGCGCTCAGCACCTTCGAGCATCCGGCCGCCCACCGCACCCTGGCCTGGGACTTGCGTCACCTCGGGATGCTGCGCGAACTCGCCACCGACGCGACCGCCCACGTGATCGACCGGTTCGAGGTCAGCGTGGCGCCCCTGCTCAACGGCCTGCCCCAACAGGTCATCCACAACGACTTCCACCCCTCGAACATCCTCGTGGACGAGCGCGACCCGCGGTACATCGTCGGCGTGCTCGACTTCGGCGATGTGGTGCACGCGGCCCGCGTGAGCGACTTGGGGGTGGCGCTGGCCTATCTCGCGCCGCAGGGTGACCTGCTCACGGGTGTGCAGCCGTTCATCGACGGATTCGAGAGCGTTGTGCCGCTGCTGCCCGAGGAGAAGGCGATTCTTCCCGACCTCGTGTCGGCGCGGCTGGTGCAGCGCATCGTGATGTCAGGATTGCTGGCACGGGAGCAGCACACCACGGGGGAGAACTGATGCCGGGACCATCGACCTACTTCGATCCGAGCCGCATCGGCGAGCTCGACCCGGGCGAGCGCGACCTCGTCGCCCGCCGTGCTCGGGTGCTGGGCTCCGCCTACCGACTCTTCTACCGTGAGCCGGTGCAACTGGTGCGTGGCCTCGGAACCCGGGTGTGGGATGCCGCGGGCACCGAGTACCTCGACGCCTACAACAACGTGCCGTCCGTCGGCCACTCCCACCCGCGGGTCGCGGAGGCCATCGCCAAGCAGGCCGCCACCCTCATCACTCACACCCGCTACCTGTCGGCCGGGGTCGTGCGGTACTCGGAGCAGTTGCTGGCAACGCTTCATCCCGACATCGACAACATCATGTACACGTGCACGGGCTCCGAGGCCAACGATCTCGCGCTGCGCATCGCCAAGCTCGTGACCGGCGGCACCGGCGTCATCGTCACGAGCAACGCGTACCACGGAGTCACCACGGAGGTGGCCGCCATCTCGCCGTCACTCGGCGGCGTCGAGTCCATTGCCGGCTGGGTGCGGCTGGTCGACCCTGCGGACCTCGGCCGCCAGGTGCCCGCGGCCCTCGCGGAGTTCTCGGCTGCGGGCATCCGGCCGGCCGCCCTGATCGCGGACACGATCTTCGCCTCTGACGGCGTGCTCCCGGATGTCGCCGACCTCGGCACTGCGGTGGCTGCGGTTCGCGCGGCAGGGGGCCTGTTCATCGCCGACGAGGTGCAGCCCGGTTTCGGTCGACTGGGTCAGGGCATGTGGGGTTTCGACCGCTACGGCATCGTGCCCGACATGGTGACAGTCGGAAAGCCCATGGGCAACGGACAGCCGATCGCCGCCGTGATGACCCGCCACGACCTGGTCGACGAGTTCAACCGGCACTCGCGCTACTTCAACACGTTCGGCGGCAGTTCGGTGTCGATCGCCGCGGCCCAGGCCACCTTCGATGTGCTGCGCGACGAGGAGCTGATCGAGTCTGCGCGACTGATGGGCCAGTACCTCAAGACGGCGCTGACCAACATGGGCAAGTTCGTCGAGGTGCGCGGGGCCGGGCTCTTCATCGGAGCCCAGCTGGAGAGCGAGGCCCGGGCCGTCGACGTCGTCAATGCGCTGCGCGACCGGCACGTGCTCGTCTCCGCCTCCGGCCCTGCGAACGACACCCTGAAGATCCGGCCGCCGCTGCCGTTCAGTACCGCGGATGCGACGCTGCTCCTGACCGAATTGGATGCGGTCCTGCGGTGAGCAACCTCGAGGCCGAGCCCGAGGAGCTGGTGGCGGGCACCAGCTCGGCGCACGCGGGCGTCGAGATCCTCGAACCCCGCGAGGTGCCGCTCGGTGGCCCGCGAGCGCGACCGGTGCGGCGCACCCTGCCGCAGAAGCAGCGGTCCCTGATCGGTGCGTGGTGCTTCGTCGATCACTACGGGCCCGACCCGGTTGAGGAGGGTGCCGGCATGGATGTGCCGCCGCATCCGCACACCGGACTGCAGACGGTGAGCTGGCTGTTCGCCGGCGAGATCGACCACCGCGACAGCGTGGGAACCTTCGCGCCCATCCATCCCGGCCAGCTCAACCTGATGACGGCGGGCAACGGGATCGCCCACTCCGAGGTGGCGACGACTGCGACCGACGTGCTGCACGGCGCCCAGCTCTGGATCGCCCTTCCCGACCCCGACCGCCACGTCGCACCGTTCTTCGAGAGCTACGTGCCCGAGCCGGTCGTCGTGGAGGGCGCGACGCTGCGGGTGTTCCTCGGCTCGCTCGCCGGCTCGACGTCGTCGGCGCGCGTGTTCACCGAGCTGCTCGGCGCCCAGCTCGACGTTCCGGCCGGCACCACCGTCACGCTCGACGTGCGCCCCGACTTCGAGCACGGCGTGCTGCTCGACACCGGCGAGATCGCTCTGAACGGGCATCCGGTGCCGCTGTCGCATCTCGCCTATGTCGCGCCGGGCAGCGACACGATGACCCTCACCGCCGGGCCGACGGGCGCGACCCTGCTGCTGATCGGCGGCGTGCCCCTCGGCGAGCAGATCGTGATGTGGTGGAACTTCATCGGGCGCAGCCACGAGGAGATCGTGCAGTTCCGCACCGACTGGCAGTCCGACGTGATCGCTGGCGGAAACGCCAATGGACGGTTCGGTGTCGTGCGCGGCTACGACGGCCGGGCGCTGCCAGCGCCGGAGTTGCCGGCGGTGCGACTCAAGCCGAGAGGGTAGAGGCCTCGATACGGGCTGCGCCCTACTCGACCGGCCTACGCGGCAGGCTTCGGCGGCAGACCGCGCTTGGCACGCTCCTCGGCCTCGATCTTCGCCTTCGCCGAGCGCTCGGAGCGATCGGAACGGATGATCGCCGCCATGATGAACCAGAAGACCAGACCGACGAGCACGGTCGGCGCTAGCGCGAAGAGCGCGTTCGACCAGACTTCCTGAGGCACCTAACCAGCGTAGCTGGTGATGAGGAAGGCGATGGCGATCACGATGAGGATGCCCCCGAGCGCGATGCCCATCACGAGTCGCGAGGTGCGACGGTCCACTACTGGCCCTTGACGATGATGCCGACGACGCCGGAGATCACCAGGTAGAGTCCCACCCCGCCGACGATCACCCAGATGGCGATGCGGGCGAAGGAGATCTCGCCCTTCTTCTTGTTCTCCTCGCCGGGCAGCTTCAGGTCACTCATGGTCAGTCCTCACTTCACCAACGGGAACAGGATGGTCTCGCGGATGCCGAGCCCCGTGACCGTCATAAGCAGGCGATCGATGCCCATGCCCATGCCGCCGGTCGGTGGCATCCCGTGCTCGAGGGCACGCAGGAACTCTTCGTCGAGGCGCATGGCCTCGGGGTCGCCCTTGCTCGCGAGCAGGGCCTGCGCGACGAAGCGCTCGCGCTGGATGACCGGGTCGACGAGTTCGGAGTAGCCGGTGGCCAGCTCGAAGCCGCGCACGTAGAGGTCCCACTTCTCGACGACACCCGGGATCGACCGGTGGTCACGAACGAGCGGGCTGGTGTCGACGGGAAAGTCCATGACGAACGTCGGCCGCGTCAGCCCGGGCTTGACGTAGTGCTCCCACAGCTCCTCGACGAGCTTGCCGTGGGTGGGCAGCGCCACCTCGATGTCGAGCGTGGCCGCATGCGCGAGAAGCTCCTCGACCGGGGTCTGCGGCGTGACACTGAGACCGGATGCGGCGTTCAGCGAGTCGTACATCGAGATGCGGTCCCACTGCCCGCCGAGGTCGTACTCGGTGCCGTCGGCCCAGGTGACGACGAGTCCGCCGGACACCGCGCGGGCCGCGTTCTGCACGAGCTCCTGGGTGAGGTCGGCCATCTGGTTGTAGTCGCCGTAGGCCTCGTAGGCCTCGAGCATCGCGAACTCGGGCGAGTGCGTAGAGTCGGCACCCTCATTGCGGAAGTTGCGGTTGATCTCGAACACCCGGTCGATGCCGCCGACCACCGCGCGCTTGAGGAACAGCTCGGGCGCGATGCGCAGGTACAGCTCGGTGTCGAAGGCGTTGCTGTGGGTGATGAAGGGCCTCGCGGATGCTCCGCCGTGCTGCACCTGCAGCATCGGGGTCTCGACCTCGAGGTACTCGTGCGCGGAGAACGTCGAGCGCAGGCTCGCGTTCACCGCGGCCCGGGCGCGCACGGTGAAGCGCGCCTGCTCCCGCACGATCAGGTCGAGGTAGCGGCTGCGCACGCGCTGCTCATCGCTGAGCTCGGAGTGCAGGTTCGGCAGCGGCAGGATCGCCTTCGCGGCGATCGCCCAGTCGCGCGCGAGCACCGACAGCTCGCCACGGCGACTCGAGATGACCTCACCCGAGACGAATACGTGGTCACCGAGGTCGACGAGATCCTTCCAGCGCTCGAGGGACTCCTCGCCGACCTCGGCGAGCGAGATCATGGCCTGGATGCGCTGTCCGTCACCCGACTGCAGGCTCGCGAAACACAGCTTGCCCGTGTTGCGCAGGTGCACCACGCGGCCGGCGATGCCGACGATGTCGCCGGTGGTGGCATCCGCTTCGAGCTCGGGGTACTTCGCCCGCAGGGCGGGAATGGTCGTCGTGACGCCCACGCCAACCGGGTACGCGCCGGCGCCCGAATCGATGAGCCGCTGACGCTTCTCCAGCCGCACGGCCTTCTGCTCGGAGACTTCAGCCTCGGTCAGTTCGGCGGCGGGTGCGGTGTCGTCGGTCACGAGGGTCAATCGTACCGGGGCGGCGTCGGAGCTCCTCCCCCTCCGCCCTGGTTCGCCGATCAGGAGATTTGCGCGACACGCCGCGGTGCGGCATCCAGCGACCGGCGTTTCTCTGCGATCTCCTGATCGGCGAGCGTAGCGGGGTCGGTGGTCGAGCTTGTCGAGACCGGGGGGGATCTCGACGAGCTCGATCACCGCTAGAGGCGGATGCGCTCGTTGTCGATGAGGCGGGTCGAGCCCACGCGCGCGGCGATCAGCACGCGGGCGGGGCCGCGGTAGTCGTCATCGACGGGCAGGAACGTGGCCGGGTTGACCACGGCGAGATAGTCGAGCTCCACGAGGTTCTCCCCCATGAGCACCGACTGCGCTGCGGCGATCACGGCATCGATGCCCCGGTCGGCGGATGACGCTGCCGCCTCCAACGCGGTCGACAGCACCCGCGCTGCTCGGTGCTCCTTCGCGTCGAGGAACCGGTTACGGCTGGACAGCGCGAGCCCCGACTCCTCCCGCACGGTCTCGACGATCTCCACCCGCACGGGCATGCTGAGGTCGCGAACCATGCGCTGCACGAGGAACGCCTGCTGGGCATCCTTCTGGCCGAACAGCACGGCGGAGGCGCCGGCGATGTTCAGCAGCTTGTTGACCACGGTGAGCACGCCGTCGAAGTGTCCGGGCCGCGAGCGCCCCTCGAACATCGACCCGACGGTGCCGGCCGTGACCTTGGTCTCGAGCGGGCCGTTCGGATACATCTCCTCGACGGTCGGGGCGAAGACGAAGTCGATTCCCGCGGCGTCGAGCTTGGCGACGTCCTCGTCGAAGGTGCGCGGATACTTCTCGAGATCTTCGTTGGGCCCGAACTGCAGGGGGTTCACGAAGATGGATGCCGCGACAACATCCACGACGCCCTGGCTCACGAGTTCGACGGCTCTCGCGGCCAGCGCCAGATGCCCGTCGTGAAGCGCGCCCATGGTGGGGACCAGCGCAACCCGCCGCCCACCGATCAGGCTTCGAAGCTCGACGACGGTGGCTGCTACGGTGACGGGCACCTGTCGATAGTACCGGGGGTCGATCAGCCCGCCGCGCGCACGTGCTCCACGAGGGCGGTCACGAACTTGTCGGGGTATTCGAGGTGCGGCGAGTGGCCGCAGTTCTCGAAGACGAGCTCGGTGTAGCTGCCGCCGTTGGCCGCGTACTTCTCGAACACCGCGCGGGTCTGGGAGATCATCGGCTGCGCGGGGGCGACATCCTCGCCCGGCCAGCCGGGGATGACTCCGGCCTGGCCGAGGAAGTTGATGTCGAAGAAGGTGCCGTCACCGACGATCGCATCGGAGTCGCCACGGATCCACAGCACGGGTGGCTTGACCGCGAGGTCGACGATTGCCGACACGTTGAAGTACTTCGGTGCCATGGTGTTCAGCACGCCCTGGTCGCCGGCCGCGAAGCCCGGCCAGTTCTCGGAGGCCGCGGCAGTGCCGGGGTAGTTCGCGTCGCCCGTCTTCGTGGTGAGCATGGACTCGACCCAGGTGTCTTCGTGGTCGCTCGTGTACCCGGCGGCGACGTAGGCGCTGCGGAACACCGCGCGCGAGGCCATCGGGTTGTCGGCGCCCGCATCCTGTTCGGTGATGCTGGCCACGAACGCGGGGTTGGCGCCACCGCCGCCGACACCCGCGTCATCGTCGGTCAAGCGGGTGCCGTCGAGGCGGGTTCCACCGAAGCCGTAGGGCGAGACGGGCGCCTGCAGGGTGAGGCTGAGCACGGGGTGGTCGAGCGCGTACTGCATCGCCACGCCGCCGCCCATCGACCAACCGACGAGGTGCACGGCACCGAGGCCGAGCTCGTCGATGGTCGCGGCGACGTCGTCGCTGAAGTCGCGAAGCCCGCGGGTCGCGTCGACGGGGGCCGTCTCGCTGTCACCGAAGCCGCGCAGGTCGATGGCGTACACCGGCAGGTCGGCCGGCAGCTGGAGCATGATCTCCTGCCAGAACAGCGACGACGAGACATTGCCGTGCACGAGCACGATCGCGGGACCGCCGGTCGCCTGTCCGGCCCGCTCGAGCACGTTGACCTTCAGCCGTGATGTCGGCACAGTGCGTGCGATGATTCCTTCGAAGAGCGACATGTGCTGGTTCTTCCTTTCACGACGATGTGACGGTGATACTGTAACTGTAACCTGAATCGTCTCTCAGGTTGGAGGAGATCTTCATGAACTTCCCCGCGAATCGTGACTTCGACGCACCGGTCGTCGGAGGTCTCCTCCACGGCGGCATCTGGGGCGCGGATGCCTCGCCCCCCGTTCTCGCGATCCACGGCATCACGGCCTCCCACCTCGCCTGGGCCACCGTCGCCCGCGCGCTGCCCGAACATCGCCTGATCGCGCCGGACCTCCGTGGACGCGGCGCAAGCGCGACCCTCCCGGGGCCGTGGGGCATGGCCCGGCACGCCGACGACGTCGTCGCCGCGCTCGACCACCTCGGTATTGAGAAGGCACAGGTCGTGGGGCACTCAATGGGGGCGTTCGTCGCCGCGGTCGTGGCCCGCAGGCATCCGGATCGCGTCTCCAGCCTGCTGCTCGTGGATGGCGGCCTGCCGCTCGAGCTGCCGCCGGGGGTGCGGCTCGACGACCTCGAGCGCACGCTCGGCCCGGCGGCGGAGCGCCTCGGGATGACCTTCGAGAGCCCCGAGGCGTACCGCGCCTTCTGGCGCAGCCACCCGGCGTTCGCCGAGCACGCCCCCGCCGAACTCGACGCCTACGTCGACTACGACCTGGCCAGCGTCGCCGGCGAGCTGAAGTCGCGCACCTCGGCCGACGCGATGCGCTACGACTCCCGCGAACTGTACGGCGGCGACGTCGTCGTCGATGCGCTGGAGGCGCTCGGTGGGGCGATCCTGCTCACCGCGCCGCGCGGACTCCAGAACGAGAAGCCCGGGCTCTACCCGCCGGAGGTGCTCGCGCGGTGGCAGCAACGAGTGCCGGAGCTGACGATCCTCGAGGTTGAGCACGTCAACCACTACACGATCGTGATGGGTGAGCGCGGGGCTGCGACGGTGGCCGGCGTCATCCGCTCGCAGTGGGCGGCGCTACAGGTGGAGGACGGGCACTGACGCCGGTTGAGTAGCCGCGGAGCGGCGTATCGAAACCGCTGCCCCGAGTCTGGATGGTTTCGATACGCGGCCTTGCCGCTACTCAACCAGCCCGAGCCCCGGGTCGACCGCGTTCTGCAGCGCCGTCTCGACGGATGACCGCACCAGCGGTCCCAGCACCGAGCCGGGTGACTCGATGCCGATGCCGCCGAGCAACCCCACAGCCTGGCCGACGATCGCGCTCGAGAAGCTCGTCGCCGTGGACACCGCCTCGGCCCACGCCGGTCGGTCGGCTTCGGCGATGAGGATCGGCTCCGCGCCCATCTCGACGACGAGGGCCTGGCCGATCGGCTGCACCGGCGTCGGCGCGGTGACCGCGCAGAAGCTCTCGCGCAGGCGCACGAGGTCGATGCTCGTTCCGGTGAACACCATGGCCGGGTTGATCGCGAGCGGGATCGCGCCCGCCGCCATCGCGGGCGCGAGCACCGACGTTCCGACCCCGGGGGCGGTGTGCAGCACCAGCTGACCGGGCTGCCACGCGCCCGTCGCGGCGAGCCCGGCGACCAGCGACTGGAGCTCCGACTCGGGCACCGCGAGAATCACCAGCTCGCTGCGTTCGATCAGGTCGGGCACCTCGAGCACGGGAACCCCCGGCAGCATCGCCTCGGCCCGATCCCGACTCGCCTCCGAGACCGCGCTGATGCCGACGATCGCGTGCCCAGCGCCAGCGAGCGCGGCACCGAGCACGGGGCCGACGCGACCGGCACCCACGATCCCCACCCCGAGGCGGCCCGAGGGGGTGCTCACGTGGTGGCCGAGCCGGGGCGGGACTCGCGCCAGCGGTGACTCGTGTCGTTGGTGGCGCTCCGGATGGCGGCATCCGCTACGTCACCGAACAGGCCCACCGCGCTCTCGGCATCGATGGCACCGAGCCGAGCCGAGACGGGGCCTGTGACGGTCTGCACCGTGAGCGCGGCCAGACGCAGTCGACGGGCCAGCGGTCCCTGATTCAGGGTGATGCTCTGGATGCGGGCCTGCGGAACGATGACGAGCTCGCGCCAGATCGCGCCGCGGCGCAGCAGCACCGCAGACGGCGCCAGCGCGAAGCCGTTGCGCCGCCACGAGAACCAGCGCACCACTGCGGCGCGACGGGGCGAGTTCACGAAGCCGTCGTCGCCGCCCTTCGACACCATGCCGCGCTCCACGAGCTCGATCAGCGCGGGGTCGACGAGCACGAGTTCGAGCACCCGGCGCACGTCGGTGAGGTTGCCGACCGGCAGCAGAGTGGTGTTCGCCTGCCCGGCGGCACCGCGCGCCGAGCTGTTGGCGGCGCGATTGATGCGGATCTCCCACCAGCCCGACGCTCGCCAGAGCAGGGGCTGGCTCACCGAGACGGCGTGGATGCGCCCCGGCGGCAGGGTCTCGTTGCTGATCGACAGCAGGCCGAAGCCCACCCGCACACCGTCGGGCGTCGCCGCGATGCTGTACCGCAGCGACCGCGTGAACCGGGTGAAGTAGAAGCTCGCAACACCGATCAGACCCGGCACGACGGCGAACAGGATGAAGAACTCGCCGGTCAGCGTGATGATCGTCGCGACCACGGCCGCGCCCACCAGCAGGAACACGGTCGTTCCGCTGAGCAGGAGCGCGCCCAGCAGGCGACCGAGGTGCATCTGCACGACGGATTCGGGAGCCGCGGCATCCGGATCGAGCTCGGGAGCGAGCAGTTCGTTGACCCGCTGCTCGACGAAGCCGGATGTCGACCGCCGCTGGTCGAGCGTGTCGAGACCCGACCCGCCTCTTGCAGCGGATGCCTCGGCCCGCACCCCCGACGCGAGCGCGAGTATCTCCCGCCGCAGTTCGTCAGCGGCCGCCGATCCGAGATAGGCGAGTTGCACGTTGGCGTCCTGCCCGGCCACGTTGATCTCGAGCTTCGCGGCTCCCACGAGCCTCGCCAGGAACGGGCGGGCGATGTTGATGCCCTGGATGCGGTCAAGCCGCCCCCGACGGTTGGTGCGGAACAGGATGCCGCTGCGCACCTCCACGAGTTCGTCGGTGATGCGGAACGTGTGCATACGCCACGACACGTAGAAGCCGAGGATGAAGAGGATGAGACCGGCGGCGATCGCCGCGAGCACGGGCAGCGCGTAGTCGTGTTCGAGGATCCAGACGAGCGGGTCGGGCGGGCCGCCGTCGGGGCCTCCGATGATGAGGTCGATCCAGACGTCGCGCAGGTTCACGAGGATCACACCGAGGATCGCCACGAGCGCGAAGCCGCCGCGCAGCAGGGGTGTCGCGGGGTGCAGTCGGTGCCACTCGCCGTCGGCGAGCCGCCCGGCAGCGCCGAGCGCCGGGGTCACAGGCGCCGGCGTCACGGGTGGCGGGGTCGCGCCAGCCGCCTCGCTCATAGTCCGGCCCGGCGGCTCTCGGCCAGCGCCACGAGCTCGTCGCGAAGCGTCTCGGCGTCGGCCTCGGGCAGCCCCGGGATCACCACTCCTGTCGCGGCCGCAGCGGTGACGAACTTGAGTTCGCTGAGTCCCAGCGCTCGGTCGAGCGGACCGCGGTTGATGTCGACCAGCTGCATGCGCCCGTACGGCACCGACACGAAGCGCTGGAACATCAGCCCCTTGCGGAAGAGCAGGTCGTCGGAGCGCAGCTGGTAGCCGATCGCACGAACCCGCCGGGGCGTGAGTGCGAGCGCGATGATGAAGATGATGGCGAGCGACGCGGGGATCGTGAACAGGTACACGTTGTGGGTGAAGACGGCGGGCAGGCTCGTCGCGCCCACCACGATGATGGCGGCGATGAGCATGCCGACGAGGTCGACCCAGACGTACTTGGGCGAGACCCGTCGCCACTCGGTGACGTCGAGTTCGAGTCGGCTCACGAGATTCCTCTGGGGTCGGGACGGCCGTCGTTCTTCGGGTCGTCGTCCGGCGGGATGGTGCACATGTGCTCGGCGATCAGTCCCGCCACGAGCAGCAGGATCGCTCCGGCGGCGCAGGCGAACGCCATCGTGATGGAGCCTACCCCGGGCAGCACCGCGCGCCCGAGGAGGTAGAAGGCGATGCCCAGACCCGCGCCGCCGAGCAGCGCCCCGCTGAGGCTCGACGCCTTGGCGAGCATCACGACCCTCGTCGCGTAGAACGGGTCGACCTTCGCGCCCTCCACGCGCCGCGAGACGCGCCGCACCGGCAGCGCCATGATCACGACGATCGCGCCGATGAGCACGAGCGCGATCGCGAGGGTCACCGGGGGCAGCAGAACCGCCCGACCGGATGCCGCGAGCACAGTCTCGAGCAACCATGCGGCCACCGCTCCGAACGCAGCCAACAGCACCAGGTGCAACGGCTTGGTGCGGCTCACAGCAGCGACTCCGCGGGATAGACCGACGCCGACTCACCGGTGGCGTCAAGGAGCGCGCGCACGCTACCGCGGCCGGGCACCGTCGCGGCGGGTTCGACCTCGAGCCAGGGTGCGAGCACGAACGCGCGTTCGTGCGCCCGGGGGTGGGGCAGCGTGAGGTCGGCGCTGTCCATGCTCTGGCCGCCGAAGCTCACGAGGTCGAGGTCGAGGGTGCGATCCCCCCAGCGCACGTCGCGCACCCGGCCGTGGGCGTTCTCGATGCCGCGGAGCTCGGCGAGCAGCGCGTGGGGGTCGAGAGCAGAGCGCACGGCGACGACCGCGTTGAGGTAGGCCGGGGCATCCGTGTCGATGCCCTCGGGCTTGAGAGCGGGGGTCTCGTAGAGGCTCGATGCTCGCAGCAGCACGACGCCGTCGATCGCCGCGATGTCGGCGACGGCGGCGCGCAGGGTGGCCTCGCGGTCGCCGAGATTGCTGCCGAGAGCGATGACCGCGGGAAACTCCACGCGCAGACGTTGGGCTCGAATCACAGCGAGAACCCCGTGGGGGTGAGCCGCTCGGGGCGTCCGCGGGTGATCGTGACGGATACGTCGTCGAAAGGCACGGAGATCGGCGCGTGGGGCTTGTGCACCGTAACCCTGGTGAACATGGCGCGCTCGTGTGCGAGCACGACCGTGGCGATGCGTTCGGCGACGGTCTCGATGAGGTCGACCGGATTGCTCTCGACGGCCGCCACGACCTCCGCGGCGAGTTCGCCGTAGTGGATGGTGCGCGCGAGGTCGTCGGTCGTCGCGGCATCCCCGAGCGGCAGCATCACCGTCACGTCGATCACGAAGACCTGCCCGTCGCGGCGCTCATGGTCGAGCACGCCGTGGAACGCGGTCGCACGCAGCCCGGTGAGGGTGATCTCGTCGAGGGGGTTCATGAGTCGGTTCGTCCGTTCTGCCAGGCCTCGGTGATCTCGAGCGCCGCCCTGGTGCTCGCGACGTCGTGCACGCGCACTCCCCACACGCCGGCGTTCGCCGCGAGGGCGCTCACGATCGCGGTCGCCTCGTCACGCTGCGCCGGCTCGGCACCCCAGGGCGACAGGAATCGCTTGCGCGAGGCGCCCACGAGCAGCGGATGCCCGAGGCTGCCCAACTCGTCGAGCCGACCCAGCAGCTGCCAGTTGTGCTCCGGTCGCTTCGCGAAGCCGAGGCCCGGGTCGAGGATCACGCGGCGCAGGTCGACGCCCGACACGATCATCTCGCTCAGCCGCGCCTTGAGCTCCTCGCGCACATCGACGACGACGTCGTCGTAGGTGGCGAGCGCATCCATGTCGGTGGAGTGGCCCCGCCAGTGCATGGCGATGTAGGTGAGTCCGGTCTCGGCGACGGCGCGGTACATTCCGGGGTCGGCCAGACCGCCCGAGACGTCGTTGATGACGGATGCCCCCGCCTCCGCCGCGGCGAGCGCCGTCTCCGCGTTCATGGTGTCGACGCTCACGCTCACGCCCGCCGCCACGAGCTCGCGCACCACGGGGATCACCCGACGCTGCTCCTCGGCGGGGTCGATGCGCTCGGCACCGGGCCGGGTGGACTCGCCACCGACGTCGACGAGGGTCGCTCCTTCGTCGCGCATAGCGATGCCGCGCTCGACCGCGGCCGACTGCTCCGCGTAGAGGCCGCCGTCGCTGAACGAGTCGGGCGTGACGTTGAGGATGCCGAGCAGCTGCACGCTCATGGGGCACCCCCGATGAGCGAGAGCACGCCGGCCCGAGCGGTCGGCTCCGCGAGGGCGCCCCGGGATGCGACGGTCACCGTCGAACTCGTGGCCTGCCTCGGTCCGCGTGCCGAGACACACCCGTGCACCGCGTCGAGCACCACGAGAACACCCTCCGGGGCGAGGGCGGTGGTCAGGGCATCCGCGATCTCGTCGGTCAGGCGCTCCTGGAGTTGGGGGCGCGAGGCCAGCAGTGTCACCAGCTCGGCCAGCCGACCGAGGCCCACGATGCGCGCACCCGGCGCGTAGGCGACGTGCGCAACACCGAGGAACGGCAGCAGGTGGTGCTCGCAGATCGAGCGGAACTGGATGTCACGCACGATCACGAGCTCGCCCGATTCCCCCTCGAGCGCACCGGAGAGAACCGCCAGCGGGTCGGCCCCGACCCCCGAGAAGAAGTCGGCGTACGCCTCCGCGACCCGTCGCGGGGTATCGACGAGGCCCGGTCGGCCCGGATCCTCACCGATCGCGGCGAGGATCTCGGCCACGGCCGCCTCGATGCGCCCGGAGTCGATGGCCATCGGCACCTCAGGCGGTGGCGATGCCGGGAGTCTTGCGCGGACGGGTGGTGCGCTTCGGCTTCGTCGGCTCCGACTCGATGCCACCCTCGGACAGGCCGGCGTCGATCGGTGCCTTGAGCGGCACCTTCACCGGCGGGCGGTCCGACAGGGGACGGCTGTCGCTCGACAGCCACACCGGACGCTCGGGCAGCTTCTCGACGCCCTCGAAGATCTTCGCCAACTGCACGTGGTCGAGGGTCTCCTTGGTGAGCAGCTCGGTCGCCAGCTTGTCGAGCACGTCGCGGTTGGCGTTGAGCACCTGCCACGCCTCGTCGTGGGCCTGCTCGATGAGCTTGCGCACCTCCTCGTCGATGGTCTCGGCCATCGTGTCGGAGAAGTCGCGGGTGTAACCCATGTCGCGGCCGAGGAACGGCTCGCCAGCCGCCTGGCCGAGCTTGACCGACCCGACCTTCGTGCTCATGCCGTACTCGGTGACCATGCGGCGAGCGATCGCCGTGGCCTTCTCGATGTCATTGGATGCCCCGGTCGTCGGGTCGTGGAACACGATCTCCTCGGCGACTCGCCCACCCATCGCGTAGGTCAGCTGGTCGAGCAGCTCGTTGCGGGTGACCGAGTACTTGTCCTCCAGCGGCAGCACCATCGTGTAGCCGAGGGCGCGACCGCGCGGCAGGATCGTGACCTTGGTCACCGGGTCGGTGTTGCGCATGCTCGCCGCGGCGAGGGCGTGGCCACCCTCGTGGTACGCCGTGATGAGCTTCTCCTTGTCGTTCATCAGACGCGTGCGACGCTGCGGGCCGGCCATGACGCGGTCGATGGCCTCGTCGAGCGCACGGTTGTCGATGAGCTGCGCGTTGCTGCGGGCGGTGAGCAGCGCGGCCTCGTTGAGCACGTTGGCGAGGTCGGCACCCGTGAAGCCGGGCGTCTTGCGGGCGACCACTTCGAGGTCGACGCCATCCGCCATCGGCTTGCCCTTGGCGTGCACCTCGAGGATCTGCCGACGACCCTGGAGGTCGGGGGAGTCCACGCCGATCTGGCGGTCGAAGCGACCCGGGCGCAGCAGCGCGGGGTCGAGCACGTCGGGGCGGTTCGTCGCGGCGATCAGGATGACGTTGGTCTTCACGTCGAAGCCATCCATCTCGACCAGCAGCTGGTTGAGGGTCTGCTCGCGCTCGTCATTGCCGCCGCCGATGCCGGCGCCGCGGTGACGACCGACAGCGTCGATCTCGTCGATGAAGATGATGGCCGGCGAGTTCTGCTTGGCCTGGTCGAACAGGTCGCGCACGCGGCTCGCGCCGACACCCACGAACATCTCGACGAAGTCCGAACCCGAGATCGTGTAGAACGGAACGCCCGCCTCGCCGGCGGTCGCACGGGCGAGCAGGGTCTTACCGGTTCCGGGAGGGCCGTACAGCAGCACACCCTTCGGGATGCGCGCACCGACCGCGAGGAACTTCGCGGGCTCCTTGAGGAAGTCCTTGATCTCCTCGAGCTCCTCGATGGCCTCGTCGGCGCCGGCGACGTCGGCGAAGGTCACGCGGGGCGACTCCTTGCCCACGAGCTTGGCCTTCGACTTGCCGAACTGCATCACCCTGTTGCCGCCGCCCTGCATGCGACTGACCAGGAAGTAGAAGATCACGCCGATGATGAGGAACGGCACGACGAGCCCGAGCAGGCTCGTGAAGAAGTTGGTCTGCGGCACCTCGTCGTCGAACTTCACGTCGGCGTCGGTGATCGCCTTGACGACCTCGGCGCCACGGGGGGCGACGTAGTAGAACTGCACCTTCGTGCCGTTGTCACCGTCGGCCTTGGTCAGCGTGAGGTCAACCCGCTGCTCGCCGTCCACGATCTTGGCCGACTGCACCGTCGAACCCTTGAGCAGGTCGAGGCCCTCCTGCGTGGAGATGACGCGGAATCCAGCCGCACTGGTGATCCACGTGATGCCGATCGCGATGACTGCGAATGCGACCACGATCCAAACGATCGGCCCGCGAAGTGTGCGCCTGAGATCCATGATGTTGCGGGCTGGAAGCCCGGCACCTTCCTATCGAAGAAACGTCCTGTAAGGCTACAGTCACGCGCCTTGGGAGTATCTGCGTGTTCGCCGCAGGCGGACCTACGAGTAGACGTGCGGCGCCAGTACCGCGACGCCGCGCAGGTTGCGGTAGCGCTCCGCGTAGTCGAGGCCGTACCCGACCACGAAGGCGTTCGGGATGTCGAAACCGAAGTACTTGACATCGACGTCGACCTTCGCGGCATCCGGCTTACGCAGCAGCGCAAGAATCTCGAGGCTTGCCGGACCCCGGCTCTCAAGGTTCGCCCGCAGCCAGGCCAGCGTGAGGCCCGAGTCGATGATGTCCTCGACGATGATCACGTGGCGGCCCTCGAGGTCGGCATCGAGGTCTTTGAGGATGCGCACGACACCCGACGACTCGGTGCTCGCGCCGTAGGACGAGACGGCCATGAAGTCCATGTCGACGTGCATCTTCAGCTCGCGCGCGACATCCGCCATGACCATGACGGCACCCTTCAGGACGCCGACCAGGAGCGGTCGTTCGCCCGCGTAGTCCTGCTCGACGCGGCGAGCGAGCTCGGCGATCTTGTCGTGGATCTGCGTCTCGGTGAGCAGCACCTCGGTGAGGTCGTCGGCAACGTCAGCGAGTTCCATCTGGTGCTACTCCTTGGGCTGTCTGGGCTTGCGCTGTCTGAGCGCGGCTCGGAAGGTGAGCAGGCCGCCCTGCCGTTCCACCCTAATGCCGGGCAGGTCGAGCGGGCCCTGCCCGTGCCAGTCGGTGACGAGGCGTGCGACCTCAAGGGTGTGCGCGCGGCTCAGACTCACCGCGAACTCGCTCGCGACCGCCAGGCGAATGAGTCGCTGCCGCAGCGCGGGCGGGTTGGCGGCGAGCGCGGCCACCGGCAATGAGATGCCCGCCTCGGAGTGCTCGGCGAGGTCTTCCGCGAGTTCCTCGGCGAAGTGATCGAGCGCGTCGGAGTCCTCGCGCAGTTGCTCGGCGGTGCGCGCGAGCGCCTCGGCAATACCCGGGCCGAGCTCGGCCTCCAGCACCGGCAGCACCCGCTGGCGCACTCGCACCCGCGTGTAGGCGGCGTCGTCGTTCTGCGGATCGAACCACGGGTCGAGCCCCGAGTCGGCGCAGAACTGCACGGTCGTCGACCGACGGATGCCCAGCAGCGGCCGCCGATACAGTCCCGTCACCTGCGCCATGCCCTGCACACTCGTCGCGCCGCTTCCGCGCGCCAACCCCAGCAGCACGGTCTCAGCCTGGTCGTCGAGGGTGTGACCGAGCAGCACGGCGTGAGCGCCGGTCTCGGCGGCGACGTCGTTCAGGGCCGCGTAGCGGGCGGTGCGGGCGGCGGCCTCCGGTCCGCCGTCTGTGCCGACGGTGACGGTGCGGATGATGACGGGGCTGAGGCCCAGAGTCTCGGCCTGGCGGGCGGCGTGCGCCGCGGCATCCGCCGACCCGGGTTGGAGGCCGTGGTCGACGATGACGGCGCCCGCGCGCAGCCCGGCCCGCGGTGCCTCGAACGCGGTGGCCGCAGCGAGGGCCAGGGAGTCGGGGCCGCCGCTGAGGGCCACGAGTACGAGGGGAGCATCGCCGGTTGGCTTGCCAAATGCAGGAGATTCCTGCGGGGCCGGGGTGCTGTGTTGGGATGCGAGGGGCTCAGTCGAGAAATCTCCTGCATTTGGTACAGCGACGGTCCGGGCCAAGTCGACCAGCGCTGAGCGCGCCGCACGCCGCACGTCCGCGATGGCGGGGGTGAGTCGCGGGCGAGTTGGCGGCATCCGCTAACGTTATTGCAGCATCCCCCGCACCACCTCAAGGAGCATTGCCATGGCCGCGTACGACGTCATCATCGAGATCCCGCAGGGTTCGCGCAACAAGTACGAGGTCGATCACGAGTCGGGTCGCGTGCGCCTCGACCGGGTGCTCTTCACGGGCTTCGTCTACCCGACCGACTACGGCTTCTTCGAGAACACCCTCGGCCTCGACGGCGACCCCGTCGACGCGCTCGTGCTGCTCGACTACCCGACGTTCCCCGGCGTGACCATCTCGGTTCGCCCGGTCGCCGTCTTCAACATGACGGATGACGCCGGCATCGACTCCAAGGTGATCTGCGTGCAGGCGAAGGACCCGCGCTGGTCGCACATCCAGGACCTCGACGACGTGCCCGAGTACACCCGCAAGGAGATCGAGCACTTCTTCGAGCACTACAAGGACCTCGAGCCCGGCAAGTGGGTCAAGGTAGAGGGCTGGGAGGGCGCGGCGCGCGCCGAGGAGATCGTGCTCGCGGGCTTCGAGAAGCTCAAGGCCGAAGGCCACTGAACCGAGCCGGTTGAGTAGGCGCGCAGCGCCGTATCGGAACCAGCGCGATCGAGGGTTTCGATACGCGCTGCGCGCTACTCAACCAGCCTGAGGGCGAGGGTTTCGATACGCGCTGCGCGCTACTCAACCAGCGCTACGGAGTCGGGCGACCCGCGTAGGGCACGATGTCGTAGTACCGCACGTTGACCACGCGCACCGGAACGCCGTCGTAGGGCGCCTCGATCATCTGCCCGCCGCCCACGTACATGGTCACGTGGTACGCGCTGTTGCTGATGTCACCGTTGTCGGCGTAGAAGATCAGGTCACCCGCAACCATGTCGCTGAGCGGAACGAGCCGGCCGGCGTAGGCCATCGTCCAGTACTGGTTGGTCGCGCTGTGGGTGCCGATGTAGACCCCCACCGAGGCGTAGGCGCCGCGGGTGAGTCCCGAGCAGTCCCACACGTCGGGGCCGGAGCCCGCGAACTGGTACATGTCACCGAGCTGCGCGTAGGCGAACGAGAGCGCACCGGCCACGGCCGAGCCGTTCGGGGCGGGCGGCGGCGGGTTGGGCGCAGGACCCGGGTCGGGCGGGGGCGGCTGGTTCTGCCCCTCCTGCTCCGCGGTCAGTCCCTCGAGGTAGCCCTGCTCGACCGACGAGGTCGTGCCCTTGAGTGAGGCGAGCTGCGCGTACAGCTGGTCGGACGCGGCCTGCTTCTCCGCGAGGCGCGCGAGCGCGGCATCCGATGCGGACTGGGCCTCGGTGTAGGCGGACTTGGCAGTCGCTGCCAACTCGGCGCGCTTGGTCTGCGCGACCTTGGCCTGCTCGGCGAGTGAGCCGGCGAGATTCTTGTCGATGACGGCCTGGCGGTAGATCTCGCCCGCCTGCGCGCTGACCTTCGTGAGCGTGCCGAGCGAGCCGAGCAGATCGTCGGCGTTCGAGCTCATGAGCAGCTCCAGCGTGAGGCTTCCGCCTCCGGTGCGCGCGAGTTGGGCGATGAGCTGGCCGGCACGCTGGCTGGATTCGGTGGCCTTGGCCGCGGCATCCTTCGACTGACGCGCGAGCGCGTCGGCCGCCGCGGTGGCGTCTTCGAGCGCGGAGTTGGCGGCGTTGTAGGCCTCAGCCTTGACCTGCGCGGTGCGGCCCAGATCGGCGGCCTCGGTCTCGAGACCGACGAGAAGCCCCTCGATCTCGTCGATCGCCGCCTGTGTGTCGGCCTCGTTCTGGCGCGCCGCCTGCACGTCATCCCACGAGGGGTAGTCTTCCGCCGCGGCGGGACCGACGATGCCGACGGCGACCAGAACCGCGCCGACAACGACGGTAGCGAGCGCCCCGATGGGGCGGAAGTGCCTGGACACTACCGCTCCGGACTCTCACACCGAAGATCAACCAATAGTGATCCCCTGGCTGGCCATGAAGGGCACCGAGTCCTGCGAGTAGCCGTCGACGCGCACCTCGAAGTGCAGGTGGCATCCCGTCGACAGGCCGGTCGAGCCGACCGACGCGATCTGCTGGCCCACGACCACGCTCTCGCCGTAGGAGACGAGGATGCCGCCGCTGACGATGTGGGCGTAGCCGGTGGTCAGGCCGCCGCCGTGGTCGATCATGATGAAGTTGCCGTAACTGCCGTTCCAGCCCGCGTAGACGACCGTGCCGCTGGATGCCGCGTAGATGCCCTGCCCGCAGGAGGCCGCGATGTCCGTGCCCTGGTGGAACGACGACGCACCCGGCAGCGGCGAAACCCGCGGACCGTAGCCGTCGGTGATGCGGCCGGCCGTGGGACGAGCCCACCCGCTGAGGCTGATCTCGCCGGCGTCGAGGCTTGCGCCGCTGCCGATGCGCTCGCGCACCCCGGCGAGGTAGTCGGCCTCGGTCGCGGCCCGCTTCTCCTTGAGCACGATGAGCTGCTGCGCGAGGCGGGCCTGGTTGTCCTGCTGCTCGGTGAGCGCCTTGCTCGCGGCGTCGGCCGAGGCCTGGGCCTCCTTGAAGGCCTTCTCGGCGATGAGCTTGAGCTCCTCGAGCTCGTTCTTGGCGACATCGGCCTGGTCGGTGAGCGCCTGGGCCGTGTTGCGGTCGAGCAGCGCGCGCTCGTAGATCGTGTACGCCTGGTCGGAGATCTTGCTGGACATGCCGAGGCCGTAGAGCAGGTCGTCGGCGCTGCCGGTGTTGGCGAACAGGTCGGCGGTGATGTCCCCGCCGCCGGAGCGCGCGAGCTGGGCGGCCCACTGGCCGGCACGCTGGCCGGATGCGAGGGCGGTTGCGGCTGCGGCATCCGCCTGCTTCTGCAGGTTCTCGGCGCGGTAGGCGGCCTCCTGGAACTTCGCGTCGGCGGCACCCCAGATGGCACCCTTGGCTTCGGCGTCCTTCTGAGTGCGCTCGGCCTCGGCCTGCAGGCCCGCGAGCATGCCCTCGATCTCGGCGATCTTGTTGGCGGTGGCGGCCTCGTCGTTGCGCACCGAGGCGACGTCGTTCCAGGTCGGGTAGTCGGTGGCGTACGCGGGCGAGCTCGCGATGATGGTGCCCGTGACGAATGTCGCGAGCACGGCGAGAGTCGCCGCGAGGCGCTTGCCCCGCAGGCCTCTGGGCAGTGCTGCCCCTGGGCCCGTCATCCCCCGATGAGTGCGCGTGATTCTCATTGCTCCCCGAATCGTGTAGTCACCGTGCCCGAGTCACGTTGATAACACTATTAACAGTGTTAACAGTAACAACAGGTCGCTGGAAAACCCAGCAAGCTTCAACTCCGACTTGAAACTACCTTCGAGACCCCCGGATGCCGCGGACATTCGCCCCCTTTGCGCCAAACCGGGCCATCCCGTCACCCGTTTGGCAAAAGCCGCAGCGCCCCTTATGCTTGACCCTCGGTAGCTGAGATGTCATGTGAGATCGAGGCCCCATCGTTTAGTGGCCTAGGACGGCGCCCTTTCACGGCGTTAACACGGGTTCGAATCCCGTTGGGGTCACCAAACACAGGCAACACAAGCTAGGCCCTGTAGCGCAGTTGGTTAGCGCGCCGCCCTGTCACGGCGGAGGTCGCCGGTTCAAGTCCGGTCAGGGTCGCAAGGCACGGCACATCTCTCGCCAGATTGCCGTGCCTTATTAGCACTGGTCACCAGTGCGAGGCTCTGTAGCTCAGTTGGTAGAGCGCACGACTGAAAATCGTGAGGTCACGGGATCGACGCCCGTCGGAGCCACCACATACACCCCAGTAAGGGTCCGAGGGGCTTTCTCGCCAAGTTCGTTGTCCGCTTTTCGACTTCGCAGCCACGCCATCTTCGCGGTAGGCATGGAACAGCCAAGGTGCAGTGAACGGCCGTAAGACCTCACTGTGGACAGCTGTGATGCTGATGGCGGAGTCTCACGCGCGCGAGCACTATGAGTCAGCCGCGCGGGGCAACGAACGGATCGGGTGCGTGCTGACCGCTGGCTCAACAGCGATAACGTCGAGTGTGCGCAACGAGCTTGCGTGGCATCACAGCACCCCCGATTGGAGAACGTCCCTTGCCGCAACTGCATGATCATCTCGTCCCCGTGTTCGACGAGGTCATTGCCCGCAACCCCGGCGAGATCGAGTTTCACCAGGCAGTAAGGGAGGTACTTGAGAGCCTCGGCCCGGTCGTCGCCAAGCATCCCGAGTACGCAGATAGCGAAGTGATTCGTCGGCTGTGCGAGCCCGAACGCCAGATTATCTTTCGCGTGCCCTGGACTGACGATCGGGCTCGCGTTCAGCTGAATCGTGGGTTCCGTGTCGAGTTCAACTCCGCGCTTGGACCCTACAAGGGCGGTTTGCGGTTCCATCCATCGGTGTACCTCGGAATCGTCAAGTTCTTGGGATTCGAGCAGATCTTCAAGAACTCGCTCAGCGGGCTTCCTATCGGTGGAGCGAAGGGCGGGAGCGATTTTGATCCCAAGGGCCGCAGCGAAGCGGAGGTCATGCGGTTCTGCCAGTCATTCATGACGGAGCTCTACAGGCATCTCGGGGAGTACACCGACGTGCCCGCAGGCGATATCGGTGTCGGTGGGCGAGAGATCGGCTATATGTTCGGGCAGTACAAGCGCATCACAAATAGATACGAATCCGGAACCTTCACCGGCAAAGGGCTGTCGTGGGGTGGCTCGCAGGTTCGCACGGAGGCCACCGGCTACGGGACCGCGTTCTTCGTCAAGGAGATGCTGAAGGCCAGTGCAGAGTCATTCGACGGCAAGAGGGTGGTGGTATCGGGATCGGGCAACGTCGCAACATACGCCATTGAGAAGGTGCATCAATTCGGTGCCCGCGTGGTGGCGTGCTCGGACTCAAGCGGATACGTAGTCGACGAGGCCGGGATCGACCTCGATCTACTCAAGGAGATCAAGATTGAACGACGAGGCCGGATTGACGAATACGCGGATCGCCGCGCATCCGCATCCTTCATTTCTGACGGTTCGATCTGGGACGTGCCCTGCGATGTCGCCTTGCCGTGCGCCACGCAGAACGAGCTAGATGACGAAAATGCGATTCGCCTAATCAAGAACGGATGCCGCGTGGTCGCCGAGGGCGCGAACATGCCAACGACCCCACGTGCCATCCACACGCTCCGCGATGCTGGTGTGCGATTTGGACCCGGCAAGGCCGTTAACGCGGGCGGGGTCGCAACAAGCGCTCTTGAGATGCAGCAGAATGCGTCCCGTGATTCATGGACCTTTGACTACACGGAAGAGCGTTTGTCAGAGATCATGACGTCGGTGCATCATCGCTGCCTCGAAACCGCCGACGAGTACGGAGCTCCGAACGACTACGTGGTAGGGGCGAATATCGCTGGCTTCACCAGGGTGGCGGACGCCATGCTGGCGTTGGGGGTCATCTAATTCGAGCTCGCAGGTGCAGCGGGCACCGATTCCTTGAAAGGAGTTGCGGAGACGACCGTGCCCCGAACGTGCGATCCGGTGGGCGTTTCATAGTGAAAGGAATCACCGGGGTACTTATTGGCAATCGCAGAACCGAGGGGTGATTCGGGGGAGTAGATGTCGATCTCTATGGTCGAGTCGGTTACGGTCACACCTCGATGCGCGAGCAGAAAGGTAGTGGCGTCCCTGTCGCCCTCGAACTGCACCGTGACGACCATGCCGGCTTCGACAAGTCCGTCGTCGGGCTTGTCCCCCACCTCGGTGCGGCGGAGCAGGGCAAGAAGCTCGCGAATTCGACCCTCGACAGCAGGGCTCGGAGCGGCGCCATGCGACAGCTCGGCCAATTCGGCTTCCAACCGATCGCGCGCACCGCGCGTCAGCCAGATGGTGTTGGACGCTGGATGGGTCATGACGGCCCTCGTGTCAATCAGAGCTGCCGGAGCAGCAAGCGGAAGGGTAAAATTTCAGCCTATGACGGAACCGGTGGTTCCGCCAGCGTTATCTGGCGAAGAATGCCGAGCTCCGTGGCTTGGGCCACGGCCGCGGTTCTGGTTAGAGGCCCCACAGGCCGACCTGGCCGTGCTGAGGATCAGGCCAGGACGCGATCGAGAGTGTCGACGAAGAAGTCCGCGGCATCCTCGTCGAAACTCAACGGTGGCTTGATCTTGAGCACATTCATGAAGTTGCCGGTCGGCTGGACGATCACGCCGAGCTGACGCAGTCGATCGCAGATCGCCGAGGTCTCCGCGGTGGCTGGCTCGAGTGAGACGCGGTCGCGCACGAACTCGACGCCGAGGTACAGGCCCTCCCCGTGCACGGTGCCGATGAGGCTGTGCCGAAGCGCGAGCTCCTGCAGGCGCCCCTTCAGGTACCCGCCCACGCGGCGCGCATTGCCAGCGAGGTCCTCCTCGGCGATGACGTCGAGAACCGTTGCACCGACGATGGATGACACCGGGCTGCCGCCGGTCGACGAGAAGAAGTAGCCCTCCGCGGCATAGCTCGCGGCGATGGCCTTGCTGGTGACCACGGCGCCGAGCGGGTGCCCATCGCCCAACGACTTGGCGATGGTGACGATGTCGGGGACGACATCCTGCTGCTCGAAGCCCCAGAACCAGCTGCCGAGCCGACCGAGACCGACCTGCACTTCGTCGGCGATCGTCACGCCGCCCGATCGCCGCACCTCGGAGTACACGGCCTCCAGATAGCCCGCGGGCAATGTCACACCGCCCGCGCTGCCGTAAACGGGCTCGCAGATGAAGGCCGCCGGTGGCCGCCCAGACGCGACGAGCTCTCTGACGGCGGCCGTGGCATCCTGCGCATAGCGGTGGGCCTCGTCCTCGCGATAGCGCCCCCGGAAGGTGTTCGGAACGTCGAGAGTGTGCACCCACTCGGGCCGCGAGGCGAGGGCGTTCGGATTGTCTGCGGCCGACGTGGAGACCGCATCGGCGAGATACGTCCACCCGTGGTAGCTCTCCCGCACGGCGAGCAGGTCGTCACGCTTGGTGTGGATGCGCGCCAGACGCAGCGCGAGCTCGACCGCTTCCGAACCGGAGTTGACGAGGAACACGGTGTCGAGACTCTCCGGAAGCAGGGCGGTCAGCTTCTCGGCGAGCGCGACGATCGACCCGTAGTGGAACCGGGAATTCGAGTTGAAGGTGCGCCATTGGTCTGCGACCGCACGCGCCACCCTCGGATGACTGTGCCCGAGCACCGTGACATTGTTCACCATGTCGAGATACACCCGGCCGTCGTCGCCCATGAGGTGGTGCTTCCATCCCCGCTCGATACGTGGCGGCTGGGCGTAGTAGTGCTCCTGAACGTCGGCAAGCACCGCTTCCCGACGCTCCATGAGCTCTCCGCTTCCCCCTGTGGATGGCGCGGCGGTGTCCCCGACACCCAGGATGGCCCCCGGGTCGAGGAGATACGCCATCCAGCCGGCGGCGTACGCTGGCGGCGCGAAGGCGGGCACGCCGGACTCGAGATCGTTCGTCACGACGGTGAGGCGATACGACGTGCCAGGGCGCAGCACTCCGAGCGGGGCTCCGAGGGATACCGACGTCGGCTCCGAACCGGGCATCCCCTCGTCCGCGGTGATGCGGAGGGTCGCGTCTTCGCCCGTCAGCACCAGGCCCGACGGCGCGACCGTCACTTCTCCAGGCCACGGCGCCACGAGGGGAACCTCGGTGGCGACCCACACGTCGGTCCCGGTGCGCCAGGTCGACGCCGGATCAACCGCCAGGGGTCGACTGCGGCTGGCATCGATGGCGCCGAACGGCGCGATCACCAGGTCGTTCCCGCGTGCGAAGAGGCGCTCGACCGCGTCGGCGACCGCGCGTCGTGCGCTCGAGTCGGTGACCCATGCCCCTTCGTCCAGGATGCGGCTGCCCACCCCGAGGTCGAGGAGGGCTACGGAATGGTCGCTCGCGATGAGGCGGGACGCCGCTGGCTTCGGCGCCAACTCCGAGGACGTGAGCCCGAGGTGCTGCGCGATGATCCGGGTCATCACCGGGGACGGCACCGAGGATGCGCTGTGGAAGATGGACTCCTCGCGGACCAGGCCCTCTCGGGCGTAGTCATTGGACTCGTCATTGCGCACCTGCTGGGATCCGCTCGCCACGAGCACGGCGCCGCGAATGACGACGAGCGGCCACAGGGCCTCGATCTCGGGCATGCTGAGCGGTCGGATCCGATGGAACGACGCGATGGCGGGGAGAACCGACAGGGGCGAGGCACCCTCGTGGTGCAGGATCGAGGAGATCGTGCACGCGAGCTCGGCCACCCGCCAGGAGAGCATCACGTCGCCGAAGTCGATGACCCCGTCGAGGAGTCTCTCGGCGTGCGCCGTCGCGGACCGCATCAGGTTGTCGTCCGTGAGATCGCCGTGCACCACCTGCACGGGAAGAAGCGCCGCGACATGGTCGACCCGGCGGGCTTCGATGCCCGCGACCCGCTCCACCTTCTCGCGCAGTTGCGGGTCGCCGATGTGGTGCGCCAGCGCCTCGACCACGCGGCGGCCGTGCCGCAGGTCCCACTGCAGCACCCTGCTCCCGGGAGGGGTGGGCAGGCCCGCGAGCGCTGCACTGACCTCGCCTGAGAGCCTGCCCATCTCCTCGATGACCTCGGCGGACAGGAACCCGCTGCCGTGCAGCGTTCCACCATCGAGAAAGCGGAGAAGCCGCACGATGTGCGAGCCGCTCGGTGCCTCAAGCAACGCGATGTCGCCTACCCGCGTCGACGCCCGCAGGCTCGCAGGGGAGTTCGCGATCCACTCCGCCGCGCGATCCTGATCCTCCACAACATCGCGCCCGAACGCGGCGTTGGAGATCTTCATGACGGCGGCCGGCACCCCCTCGCCCGTGCCTGATGTATCGAGGAGGAGGAAGTTGGCATCCTGTTGGCTGCCGAGATCGACGGCCCGCACGGTCAGGCCGAAGACGTCTTCGGCCCACCGCTCCGCCAGCTCGCGTGACACGCTCGGGGCCGGGAGCTCCCCCGTCGCGAAGAAATCGAACCCAGGGTTGCTGTCGTCGATGGTCATCGTGGACTCCATTCGCCGTAGGGCACTAACGACCACGCTCCTCACTGATGGAGTTGCCTCCGTCGATGACGATGAGCTGGCCGGTGATGTATGACGCACCCTCCGATGCGAGGAAGGCGATCGCGCCCGCGACCTCGTCGGGGGTGCCGGGCCGGCCGACCGGCGTGGCCTCGCCCATGGCGCGCTCGTGATCCGACGCCGATGCCGTGTCGATCCACCCCGGCGCGACGGCATTCGCGGTGATCCCGGCGGAAGCCGTTTCGATCGCGACCGCGCGAGTCAGCCCGACGACCCCGGCTTTCGCCGCGTGGTACGCCACATCACCCACGTAGGCCGCAACCGGCCCGGACACGGATGCGACGGTGACGATACGGCCGTAGCCGGCGGCGCGCATCCCGGGGACGACCGCACGAATCATCAGGAACGATGTGGTGAGGTTGCGCTCCAGCGACGCGTGCCAGTCCGAGATCGACAGTTCGTCGATCGCCCCGGGGGTGTCCGGGGCGGACATCGACGTCATCCCGGCGTTGTTGACGAGCACGTCGGCACCACCGAAGGCGCGCTCCGCGCACGAGAGCACCTCCTCGACCCCGCTGTGAAGAGTGAGGTCAGCGGTCACCCCCTCAGCCATCACCCCGGCTGCTCGCAGTTCGTCGACCCGCGCGAAGATCCGGTCGGTCGTCGACGTGAGGACGATCCGCATACCCTGGGCGCCGAGCTCACGCGCCGCCGCGAAACCGATTCCGCGTTCGCTACCCGCGCCGGTGACGATGGCGACTCGCTGAGGGCGCTGGGTCACGCGGAGGTCCCGCCGTGGTGGTGCGATGGAACGTCGAGTGCCTTCATGCTTCCTTCGGGGTCGGTGCGTGGTCGCCCACCTCAACGATAACGCGGCCGCAGCGCGCTAGTCAGACCTGCGTGCCAAGTCGATCCCGTCGAGGATGAGCTCAAGCCCGAACTCGAACTCGTTTGCGTAGGCATAGCCCGGCTGCAGGATCAGCGATGTCGCCATCTCGCCAAGATGGGGGAATGAGTCGGCCATCGATTCCTGCTGAGCGATGATGTCCTCCGTCGCCGCACTGATATCACCGGAGGAATCCAAGGGCAGAGACGCCTCCTGTTGAGCGAAGCCCTGTACATAGCTGTCCAGGACTGAGAGTGCGTGACCAACCATCGGCATCATGAACCCGGCGGCGATCAAGCACCCGATCGTTGAGTCCAAGTGACTGAGGGTCGCGGGCCCCGGTGAGGTGCGCGCCTTGATGCTGATGGCCCACGGATGCCGCGCCAGCACCTCCCGCGTCGACTCCGCCCGCGCACGCATCGCCGTGCGCCACTCCTCACCGGCTCGAGGAGTCGAGAACTCCGAGTGCACGAGGTCGAGCATCCCGTCGAGAATGTCCTCCTTGCTCTTCACGTGGTAGTAGAGCGACATCGCCTCGACACCGAGCTCGGCCGCAAGTTTGCGCATGCTGAGCGATTGGATGCCGCCCGCATCGGCGAGCGCCACCGCCGCTCGGATAGCCCGCTCGCGGGTGACCGGTTTTCTGACTTGTGCTGGGGGCATAGACACACCTTACACCGTATGGTAACTTCGCTCTGTCAACCTTACGCCGTATGGTTGGCCCTCACTTCGAGAAAGGAAACCCATGTTTACTCCCCGTACCACCGCCCGCACCGTCGGCATCCTTCTGCTTGCCGCCTTCGTGCTCTACGGCGTCGGCAACTCCCTCGCGACAACCTCGTCCGGCATCCCGTCGACCGTCGGCTTGGTGATGATGCTTCTCAATTCCGCCGCAGTCATCGCGATCGGTGTGCTCATGCTGCCGATTCTTCGACCCCATGCCCCGGCGATCGCGATCGGCTATCTGGCGACGCGGATCTTCGAGGGGACGTTCCTCGCCGTCGGCACGATCGCGCTGATCCTCGGAGCAGCCAGCACCAACGTCGTCGCCTACAACATCGCGATGGCCGGCCTCGGCATCGGCAGCTTGTTCTTCTGCTTTGCCCTCTACCGCTTCGGGATCGCGCCGCGGTTCCTGGCGATCTGGGGCTTCGTCGGATACGCATCGTTCGCGGCCGGCTCACTGCTCGAGCTCGTCGGCGTTGCCGGCGCAGGGCTCGTCTCGGCCATCCCCGGTGGACTGTTCGAGATCGCCTTCGGGATCTGGCTCATCGTGCGCGGCTTCGGCGCGACCGCCCAGGTCGCGGCAGCGGGCCGCGCGTGAGCTCGCTCCTCACTCCCACGAGGTTCCGGTCACTTGGATAGGGCATCTGCAACAAGCGCCAGGCGCGCTGCAATCGACGCATTGCTCTCGCGCACCTCATCCGTGCCGAGCCGGACGATCACCACGTCGGAAGCTGGGGACACGACCATCACCTGGCCGAAATTGCCCATCGCGACAAGGTCGGCGCCTCCTGAAGGACCCGGGAGGCGCCACCACCCGTTCTCGTAGCCCATCGGGATTCCGCCAAAGTCGACGACCGGATCAGCGTGCGAACCGCTCAATCCGGTGGTGATGTAGGCCGACGGCGCGACGAGGTCTCCGCTCACCAGCCCCTCGTCCAGGTAGAGCTGACCTATCCGTGCAAGGTCGCGAGCAGTTGAGACCAACCCGCTCTCATGCCAGGCGAACCCGTGGTCGTCGACGCACCACCACGCGTCATCCTGCGCGCCGATGGCGTGCCAGAGATCACTCACCGGACCGTCTGTCAGCGTGGTGCCGGTCGCGCGCTGCAGCGCAAGACCGACGAGATTCGGCGCGTAGTCGTTGTACTGGAATCCGCCGGGCGGAGAGACGATCTGAGGTCGCGTGAGGACGGTTTCAATCAGATCGCTCGAGTAGTACACCGCCGATGCGTCCTGGTTCACCCACGGAAAGTCCACCTGCTGGGAGAAACCGACTCCGGAGCGCATGTCCAGCAGTGCCCGAATGGTGATCTCTGCGAATCGCGGGTCGCGTTCACCGAGCTCAGGTACGTATGCGGTGATCGGGTCGTCGAGGTTCATCAGCCGAGCATCCGCCGCGCGCGCGACGAGAAGCGCCAGCACTGACTTGGAGACGGAGAAGGCCATCGCGGGCCTGTCAGCTGCGCCGCCGTTGCCGTACCACTGGCACACCAGCTGCCCGTGGTGGATGACGACCAGCGATTGCGCCGCGCCCTCGGCCAGATACTCGTTCATCGACGGCACCCCGACCCCGGAGAACGCCGCCGCCACAGTGGCGCACTCATCGTGCTCCCGCCACGCGACCGGAGAATCCGCGACAATGCGTTGGGTTGGTTTCCACGTGTAGTCACTCGTGTTGGCGTCACCCCTACTGAGCACGCGCACCGCGTAGGGCACGTCACCTTCGGCGAGCGTGATGACGGCACCGACGAGCAGGGTGGCCACCGCGACCACGGCGATGGGGAGCCTCCACCGTGGGATCCGAGTCGCAGTTCTCACTCTGTGGTCCGACGCTGTGGCCGTGTCTCATTGACAGGGGTGAGGGATGCCGCGTTCTGACGATGACGCACTGGGAGGGTGATCACAGCGAGCGTCGCGGCAATCGCCGCCGTGGTCGCCGCAGCCAGGAAGGCCGCGCGGAGAAGCCCTGCGACTGCGCGATCGCATCAATACCGGGCGTCGCGTCACCGGTGGCGTTCTGCGCGGCCACATGGACGGCGCTGAAGACCGCGATCCCGATCGCGCCCCCGAGCTGAGCGCTTCCGCTGGCGATGCCCGACGTGATGCCGGACCGACTCGCGGGGACTCCCGAGGTGATGACCAGTGTGGTCGGAGTGAAGCTCAGGGCGACCCCGATGGCGGCGAGGAGGAGGGCCGGCAACACGTCGAGAAGGTAGCTGCCCGCAACCGGCCCTCGTGCCAGCCAGAGGTGACTGCCCGCAACCAGTATCAATCCCGTAATCATCGTGCGGGTGGCTCCCCAGCGAGTGACAAGACGCGGGAGGAGGATCACCGTCACGGCAAATCCAGTGATCGATGTCGGAAGCATGGCCGCTCCGGCGAGGACCGGGCTGTAGCCGAGTCCCTGCTGAAGGTAGAGGGCGACGAGGAAGAAACAGGCAACTCGAGCCGCACCACCGAGGAGGTTCACGGCAACGCCGGCCGAGACAGTCGCGCTGCGAAACAGGTCGAGGGGCACCACCGGGTCGACGGCCCGGCGCTCGACGATGATGAAGACCACGACCAGAGCGACTGCCACGCCCGCGGAACCCAGCACTTCGAGCGAGACGAGTCCGGTCTCCGGAGCTGAAAGCACTCCGAAGACGATCGCAAGTGCCGCACCCGTCACGGTGACTGCGCCCGCCACATCGAACGAGCGTTGACTGCCCACCGCATCCGGCGGCGTCAATCGGGCCGCGACCACGAGGTTGGCCAGAGCCACAGCGCCGGTGATGATGAACACCGACTGCCAGCCGAATGCCGTCACCATCACGCCGCCGACCGACACGCCTGCGGCACCACCGAGTGCGGAAGCGGCGCCCCAGGCGCTCATGGCGCGAGCCTTCTGCTCCCCCGGAAACGTCAGAAGCAGAAGCGACAGTGCCGCGGGAGTCAGCGCCGCCGCCCCGAGTCCCTGAATCATTCGGGCCGCGATGACGACGGCTTCGTTCGTCGCCAGGCTCGCGAGCGCCGAGGAGCCGACGAGCAGGCTCGACCCGAGCAGGAACATGCGCCTGCGGCCGAAGAGATCGGCGGCGCGTCCCGCGACGAGAAGGAACCCTCCGAACGTCAGGAAGTAGGCGTTGAGAATCCACGCACTCCCCGTACGCGTGAGCGCGAGCTCCTGGGACATCGAGGGAAGTGCGACATTGAGGATCGAGGAGTCGAGCATCGCGACGAACTGAGCGCACACCAGCGCGAGGAGCAGGACCCGTCGCCGCACGTCAGGAGACAGAGACATCGGCCCGCTCCGTTCCCGCGGATGATGCGGCGGGGTTCGCCGGCGAGCGAGTCCACGAACCGCTCCGTACGACGTTCCAGACACGGGCGGCAAGTGTGAGGGCGGCCGCGCTGCCCGCGGCCCCTCCCGCGATCGCGAGGGCTGGCCAGCCATAGAACACACCGAACCAGGTCACGTTGCGACCATCGTAGAGCAGACTGGCCAGCAGAGGCACTAGGGCGACCAGTGCGACAAGAGCTAAGGACGGCAAGAGCCCCAGCACTAGTCGCACTCGCTTGCCCCTGTGGTGGCGTGCCCAGCGGGCCGAGCGGATGACGGCGAGAGCCCCCAGGATGAGCGCGGCGATCGTGATCGCTCCCAGCAGGGCGTCGACGGCCCACGAAGGTAAGCCGGACGTCGTGGATGGTGCCGGCTCGCCTCGGAGGATGGCGAGGACGCCGCGCCTGATCGCTGTCTGGTCCGACTGGAGTGCTGAGCTGCTGTTGAACAGGAGCGCAACCCCCAGGTCCTGGTCAGGTATCAACACCTGCGCGGCCCCGTACGTCATCTGGTTGCCCGTGTGGTCGAGTTGAGTGGGAGCATCCGCGGGCCCGGCGGTGAACCAGCCCAGCGCGTAACCGCTGGGGCTGCCTGGGCTGTGCCATTGCCTGAAGCCCTCAGGGGACACGATCTGTGCTCCGTTGGCCGCGCGACCATCGTTGGCGTTGACGAGGAGCCATTGCGCCATGTCTGCTGCAGAGGAGACAACACCTCCGGAGCCTTCAACGAAGGTGCCCAGCGCAAGTGCTGGCACGGGCATCCCGAAGACGACGATGTGGCCGTCGGCAAGCCCGGCGATGGCATCGGTGTTTGTCGTCTCGGTGACGCTGGAGAACATTCCCGCGGGCTCGAAGACATGCCGCCGAATGTAGTCGCCGAACGGCTCCCCGCTGACGACTTCGACCAGTCGCGCCGCGATCTGGTAGTTCGGGTTGTGGTAGCTCCACCGTGTGCCCGGGTCGGCCGCGAGGTGGGAATCACGCATGCTCTCAATGGCCTCGGCCAGGCTCGATGGCTGTGACTTGCTGAAGTCGGGGTTCGTCGAGTCCGCGAGTCCGGAGGTCTGGGTGAGGATCTGACGCACGGTGATCAGTGAACCGCGCGGATCGGCCAGCTGGAACTCCGGAAGGTGGGATACGACGGTGTCGTCCAGCCTGAGTAGGCCGTCGTCCACCAGTTGGAGAACCGCCAGTGCGGTGAACGACTTGCTCAGCGACGCCACCTGGAACAGTGTGGACTCTGTGACGGGGTTGCCAGCGGAGTCGTGACCGAACCCAGCAACGTGCACCACCTGTTGACCCCGCGTGATGGCGACAGCCAGACCCGGGATGTGATGTGCCGCCATCTGCTCCACGAGATACTGGTCAACGGCCGCCACCCGGTCACTCGGTGTCGCGCTGTTGGATCCGCGAGCCGGAGATGCCATCACCGCCGTGATGAGTAGCGCGCCTACGATCGCGAACAGTCCTCGTCTCATGATGCAGCCCGCTCGGTGGTGGGCTGGCCTGCGGTTGCAGAGGTTCTGGCACGGCGCACCCAGCGGGAGATGCTGAGCGGGAGTAGGCCCACCCCGACGGCCACGGCAAGACTCACGATGACAAGCACGGGCGCACGCACCTGCACGGCCAGTGGGGCGACCTCGGGCGTGACTCGATAGATCGGGTACTCGAGCATCTTGCTCGCAGAGTGCACGACAGATGAGCTGGCGCTGCGGGAGAGCAGTTCGAACGCCGCATCAAAGCCCTGTTCGCTGCCCGGTGCGCCGAGCTGCCCGGCAACGACGGAGACCGCGGAGGAGCTGACACTCGTCGCCGTACGAATCTCGATGCCGTGCTGGGTCGTGATCGATCCTGTACGCGAATAGGCCGCTGCCGTCGCCGCCTGGGAGTAGGTGTACACCGCGAGAATCGACGCGACGTCTATCTCGCCGACACCCTCGCGCAGTTCGACACCCACCGAGGGTCGACCCCACGGGAAGACCGTATTCAGGATCAGGGGGGCGTCCTCAAACCCGAAGCTCTGTGCAGGCATCGCCGTCGAAGCTTCAGGCGACCATCCGGGGTACCGAATGGTGTTGCCGATCCGGGCCGCCTCCGCGTCGCCGGCCATATCGGCGAGAACCCTGAGGGAGCCCGGGATGCCCGACGTGACACCACCTGTGGTGGTTACCCGTCCATCCCGAACGAAGCGCTCGCCGGTGACCCAGGTGACCTCCGGATTCGACTCCCTGAGCGCGGAGATGCGCGACCAGTGGGAGGTCGCTCGGAGTCCGTCGAGAATCCCGGACGCCGCGAGCAATCGTGAGCCAGCGCAGACCCCGAGGATACGAGCGCCGGCGTGGTACTGCGAAGAGATGAAGTCGCGTGCTCCCGCCTCCTCCGCGTCGGCTGGGTCATTGACCGCGGGCACGACCACGAGGTCGGGCCTCGGTGCGGCTCCCGAGGCGACCTCGTCGAAGGTGTGGTCGGGCAGCACCGCCATGCTCCCGTCCACCGGTGCAGCCTCCGTGCTGGCGGCGATCGTATAGACGAAGAAACTCGGCGAGCTGGAGAACACTTCGTGGGGGGCGAACGCGTCGGTCGTGTCGGTACCCGTCTGACCCAGAACGATCGCCACTACGAGTTGATTTGGCGCTGGCGTCCTGGCCGGCGCGGGACGTGCTGCTGGGGTTCCTTGGCGTCCCTCGTTGGAGCTAGCGGGCTGGGACAGCCCACCGATCGCGATGGCAGCAAAGGTGGCGGCCGTGAGGGTGGTGGCGAGCGCGATCGATCCGATGCGCCGAGCAATGCGTGACATGCGGGTCTCCTTGGGGGGTCTGGTTAGCGGTCGAGGGTGGTGGCGAGGAACTCGGCGATCATCCGGGCGATTGCCGGGGATTGCGTCCAGTGCAGGTAGTGGGTTCCCTCCAGCACCTCGAGTCGGTGGGACGAGACGGTCGCGAGTTCGGCTTCGTGGTGAGCGAGCCATCCGGGGATCGTGTCGACGCTGTCGCTGCTGAGCATCTCGAGCACGGGAAGGTCGCTCGGGAATGGCCGCAGGTTTGCCTTGGTCGAGTTCGCGGCGATCTGGCTCCACTCGTCGCTGACCGACGGGTTGCCGTAATTCCAGTTCGTCATCGCCGCGATTCGCCGACGCTCGTCGGCTGTGAAGGCGGTGCCGGGGGGCTGAATCAGGTCAGGGACCAGGGTTGACGCCACACGCATCAGTCCCAGGGTGTTGACGAGGCCATCGACCACGGAGGGGGTTCCTCGCTCCAGAGATGAAGTGGTGGCGGCCATCGGGTCGATACCAATGATCGCCGAGACCTCACCGGGGTACTGGTTGGCGTAGTAGCGCGCGTAGAGTCCGCCGACGGAATGGCCCACCAGAATCACTGGAGTGCTGACGTTGAGTTTGTCGAGGACTTGGTGGATCTCACTCGTGATGTTCTCGATCGAGCGGCCGGCGACATCGAGGTCGCTGTACCCGTAGCCGAATCCCTCGATGACGATCACGTCGTACTCGTCGAGCTCACGGATCAGCGGAGCCAAGTCGATGGCGGGGGCGGCGGTGCCGTAGCCACTGAGCAGAACCATCGTGGGCCCGGCGCCACCGGTTCGGACGACATTGACGTCTCCCTCGGCTAGGCGGACCGTGGTGCCGTAGGGCATGATCGCGGCCTTCTCAGAAGCAGACACGGCGGAGCTGCCGATGGCGGACACGGCCGCGATCACGAGCAGCGAGGCCGTCGCGATCATGACGACTCGGAGGGCACGGCGCCCGAAGGGCGGGCGTCGGGGGGAGTTGGTGGGTGACATGGCGTGCAGCCTTCTCTCGTTCTCGAGGCGGGGCGCTCGGCGTCCGGTTGACGCCAGCGGTCTTTAATTCAAACACTGATGTATACTTTCGTGAGGCTAAGATATACATCAATGTTTGATTTAGTCAAGAGGACAAGACGATGCAGGTACGGCAGGGACGTCGGGGCAGGGCCGACGCCGTTCGCAATCGCACGGCGATCATCGAGGCCACGCTCTCGACATTGAACGAGAAGCCGAGCGCGAGCCTTGCCGAGATCGCCACCGCTGCGGGCGTCAGCAGAGGGACCCTGTACGGGCACTTCCCCAGCAGGCAGTCCCTGGTGGCGGCGGCGTTCGATTGGCTCATGGGCGATGTCGATGCGCAACTCGCGAAGATTGATCCAGCCACGCCCGCGGTCGCGTCGCTCGAGCAACTGGTCGCGACGTCATGGTGGGTGCTCGGTCACATCGCGGGGATGACCACCGCCGCGAGTCTGGAGATCCCGGCGCGGGAGCTCCGCCGTCTTCATCGAGAACCGCTCGCCCGGATCCAGGGGCTGCTGGCCCAGGGGCGCGAGCAGGGCGTGTTCCGGTCGGACCAGGACCTCGAATGGCAGGCCCAGTGCTTCTACTCGATTCTGCAGGCCGGAGCGACGCAGGTCAGAGGGGGCCGGCTCCTGCCGAGCACGGCCACGGCCGAGATGGCGACGACTATTCGGGCGATGCTTGAAGCAAGGACCGAAGGGTCGCCGGAAGAAGCGTCTGAACGTCCTCCTCCGTCAGCCGACCAGCTCGAATCTCAGAAGCAGCTCCGTGGAGGATCGAGAAGTAGCACGCAACCTGCCAGTCGACGCCCTGATCCCTTCGGAAGGAGCCATCCGCTCGACCCCGTTCAAGGAGGCGGATGAGCCGTGTCCTCGGGTCATCATGACTGGCGTGCATCTCCGCTTCCGGTAGCTCCTGCTCTACGACGCCGCGGAGGGTGTTGACTTCGCTGAGAACTCGCCACGAGGTCGTCGCGAGCGTATCCATCGCCTCCCAGGGGCTGCCCGAAAGGTCAATTGCACTGAGCTGCGTCTCAACCCGGACCATGGTGGTGTGGAGCAATGCGGTCAGCAACTCGCTGCGGGAAGGGAAGTGACCGTAGAGGGTGACCCGCCCGATACCCGCGGCCTGTGCGATGTCGGCCAGGGTCGCCGAAGGGTTCTCGGTCAGGCATCGAGCGGCGGCTGCCAGGATCGCGTCTCGGTTACGGGTCGAGTCCGACCGCACTCCCCGCTCGCGCGCCTTCGGTTCCATGTGTGCCCCCGCCGATTCTTAACTCAGACACTAGAGTATGCGATCAGTGACGGTGGTGAGGTCACTGGATCGATCCTGAGTAGCGCTTTCTCGCGGCTGGGTGAGTCCGGCCCCACCTCGCCCGCAATGCCACGGGCGAGGTGGGAAACTCCGTGCCGTTAGCCGGCGCTGACGATGTCCATCTGCGGCTGGCCATCGACGAGATCGCCGACAGTGGCCATGAACGTGATCGTATGGTCGTGCGTCATGTGCTCGTCAAGTGCTTTCTGGTCACGCCAGACTTCAACATTGCGGATTATCTCAGCGTCAAGGAGGTCGACGGAGAATTCGTAGACCATGCACCCGTCGTCGTGCTCGGTTGCCGCGGCGACCGCGAGCACGGCGTCGGCGAGAGCTTGTCGCATCCCCGGGCGGGCCCGGGCTGATCCACGCACGATGATCACGCTGCCGAACTCGCTACCTCTCCGCGGAACGCGGTCTCGGCGTGGTCGATTTCGTCGAGCTGGGCGATGATCTCGCCGGGTGTCGCATCGCCGATGACTTTCTGAAGCATCCCCGTGTGATCGAAGACCAGATCGCGGAGAGGGCGAAGGAGCGCCGGAGCACGGTGGAAGACCCGTCCAAGGTTGAAGGCGAGGTTGGACTGCAGCTTGGTGTGGGGCTTGCGCGGCTCCTCGTAGGCCTTCAGCGCAGCCTCAACCGCCGCTTGGTCTGACAGATCCACGCCAGCGAGGCGGCGGCCGAGGAAGTAGCCATCCTCGATGGCCATGCCTGCCCCGTAGGCGGCATAGGGCGACGTCGAGTGCGCTGCGTCGCCGACGAGGGTGACCCGACCTTGAGACCACTGCTTCATCGGAACGCGGTCGCGGATGTCCCAGCGCTGCACGTCCGCCGGATCGGTGGCCGCGATGAGCTCGGGAAGCGGGAAGGCGAACTCGGAGCCGAGCTTCGCCGCGCGACCGTAAAGGTCGTCACCCGAGTCCTCCTCGCCGTGCGTGGCCTCGAGCACCCACCACTGATAGCCGTTGCGGTCGCCGTCGCGGATCGACGTCCAACTGCCCTGGACGGTCTTGGTGTGGGAGACGACGCAGCGTCCGCGTTCGATTCCCGGCACGTCCTGGAAGGTGAAGCCGCCGAAGATGTGGAGCTTGTGATCGCGCTTCGGGCTGTCACCCCAGAGGGTCTTGCGCACCAGCGAGTCGATGCCGTCGGCGCCAACGAGCACGTCGAACTTCTCGATACTGCCATCGGAGAGGCGGAGAGTCACTCCGGTCTCATCCTGGTCGAAGCTGTCGATCTGCTGGTTCAGGCGGAGCACTCCGTCGGGCAGGGCTGCGAGCATCCGACGATAGAGCTGCGGACGCAGCATGCCGATGAAGCCGCCACGGTACTCGTCGATCACCGCCTGCGGAAGGTGGATGACCGCGCGCACCTTGCCGTCGGCGCGACGGAACTCAGACTGGCAGGGCGCCCCGAGCTCCTTGGTGTCGACGCCCATGAGTCCGAGTGCCTTGATGGGCGGCGGCCAGAGGTTGAGGATGTTGCCGGCCGGGCGGGCCTCCTTGTAGCGCTCGAAGAGCACGACCTCGTGCTCGGTCTGCGAGAGGGAGAGGGCCGCGGCCATGCCCGCGGGGCCGGCGCCGATGATGGCGATGCGCTGACCGGATGAGGATTTCGACATTGAATCTCCAGAAGTGAATGCCCGCAACGCTGCGGTACCGCTCACTCTGTTCCCGGACTAGACAGAAAGCAATACAAGAATTCTTATTCTGGTTATCACCCGTGCTGATGGTCAGGAGACCGGGGCGAGAAGATAGCTTGCTGCGAGTTCCCGGATCTCGCGCACGAGGGCAGCGTCGCTCATCTCGCGCCCTGACTCGAACCCCGCGCCATAACTCACGTGAATCGCCAGTGTCGAGAAGACCATCCGGAAGCACGCGTCCACTGCTTCGACGGGGTTCTCACGGGCGATCTCGGCCTCCCGCCGAAGCACGAGCGATGAGAATCGATCGCCGAGAGCCTGAGAGTACATCGCGCCGCGGCGGCGGAGTTCCGCATGCGTTCCGGAGAGCAGGATCACGGAACCGAGGAATCGAGAGTGCAAGAGGAACCGGTCCGCAACCGTCGACACCGCTTCGCGGATCAGTTCTGGCGTCGGGAGGGCATCCCACCGCGAGGAGTCTTCCAGAACCAATTCCTCGCCCGTGATGTCGGCGAGCACGTGTTCGTACACCGCCAGAAACAGGGCATCCTTGCTCGCCGCTCGAGCGTAGATCGTTGCGACGGAGACTCCCGCCCGCTCGCACACGGCCGCAATGGTGAACCCCTCGTAGCCTTCCTCTTCGATGAGCCGGGCACCGGCATCCAAGACCCTCGCCCATGCCAGACGTGACCGCTCCTGCCGAGGCGGCCGGATCGAGAGGTCATCCGTCGTCATGCCCTCCACCCTAGATGCGGGCGGCCGGCCTCACGTCTCCAGGCCACCCACGACTAAGTCGGTGAGATCGCGCGCATACTGCTCGCTCGGTTCGGCCCGGGTGACGAGTCGATAGAGCAGCACGCCGAAGAGCATGTCGACAGCGACCGAGAGGTCTACGTCGGAGCCCAGGCGTCCCGAGTCAACCTCCTTCTGGAGCCGGTCGATCAACGCCTGGCGATCCCGCCCGGTGAAGCGTTCGTACAGCGCCTCTCCCGTACGCACGTCTCCGGTGGTCGCGGCGGTCATGGCGAGGGCCAGCGCGGCGACCTCCGGCGGGGTCGCGAGGCCGACCGCCGGCATCAGCCAGGCGTGCAGATCCGCTCGCAGATCGCCGGTGTCCGGGAAGGAGAACGGGGCGATCGTGATCACCCCCTCGATGACCGCATCCGCGACGATCGCCGACTTCGACGACCACCACCGGTAGATCGTCATCTTGCCGACGCCAGACTTGGCGGCGATGGCGTCGATGGTCATCCGCTCGTATCCGACCTCGGCGAGCAGATCGCGGGTGGCGCTGAGCACCGCATCCGTCGACCGCGAGCTCCGGGGCCGCCCGCCCCGGTTCGGTTCACTCATCCCGGAAGCCTATTCGCCGGTCACCGTGATCAGGAACGCGACCGCTTGAACTCCTGGCCCGCGGCCGTGCCGCCATCGACCTGAATGTCGGCACCGGTCAAGTAGCCGGCAGCTGGGCTCGCACAGAACGCCAGCACTGCGGCGATCTCCTCGGGCTTTCCGAATCGTTTCAGCGCGGCGACCTTGAGCAGCGCGCCGGCGCCGTGGTCCTCTTCAAGGCGGCCCATGGGGGTGTCGAAGCTTCCGGGTGAGACCGAGACGATGCGGGCACCCTTGACGCCGAACGCCTGCGCGAGCCAGCGCGTGTACCAGATCACGAAGGACTTGCTGAAGGCGTAGGCGAGGCCCGAATGGAGCTTCTTCCCCAAGACCCGTGCGCGGCTGACGATGATCTTCTCGAACTTGTCGGGATTCGACTCCGCGAGCCTGAAGGCGCGGAACGGGATGAGCGCCTTGGGCATGGAGTGCCCCGCCGCAGAGGCGACGTTGACGAGAACGTCACCCTCGCCCGCGCGCTGCAGGAACGCCTGCGCCACCGTGACCGTGCCCGTGCCGTTGATGTGGGCGACCTGGGCGGCGGTCCCCATCTGCGGACTGATTCCGGCGGTGTGGATGACTGCGCGCACGTGATGGTCGCCAGCCGTGGCGAAGTCGAAGAGCGCGTCGACGGATGCGCGATCGGTGATGTCGCAGACCGTGCCCGAGGCGTCGATGCCCAGTGCCGTCAGGTCGTTCACCACCGAGTCGATGCGCTCCTGGGTGAGATCGGCGAGCACGATGCGGTGGTCTCGTCCGAGGAGCTTCGCGGTAGCGAACCCCATGCCGCCTGTGCCTCCGGTGATGACAGCGGTCTGAGTCATTGGTTCTCCTCTGAATGCGTTTCGATACCATTCGTATCGAATAAGGCCTATGATCCCTATACTCGGGATGCAACGCAAGCCTCAGCCCGAACCCGGATACGGATCACCTCGTCAACGCCGACTAGAAGGACCTTCGCATGGCAGTGAATACCGATCGCATCTACCTCGGACTCGTGCCGACGATCCGCCCCCTGGTCGCTGCAGCTGCACGCCGACGTCTGCGGGCCTTCGAAGCCGAGGAACGCACCGATGGCCGCGTTCTGTTCCTCGGGGACAGCATCACCCATTGGGGCCAATGGGACGTGCTGTTCCCCGAGCTGGCGACCCTGAATCGCGGCATCAATGGCGACACCACGCAGGACGTGCTGGCCCGGCTGGACGAAGCCCTGCAGAATCCCGTGGCCGTCTCGCTGCTGATCGGAACCAACGACCTGCACACCAACCGTCGGTTGAAAGAGCCGCAGGGAATCGTGTCGCGTCTCGAGCAAATCATCGTTCGCATCCGCATGAAGGCCCCTGGTGTGCCGATCTTCATCAACAGCATCACGCCGCGCACACCGTGGTTCGCTCCACGCATCCGCTCGCTCAACGAGCAATACGCCGACGCGGCTCGTCGCACAGGGTGCACCTATGTCGACCTCTGGCCGGCACTCGCCGACGACGCGGGCGGCCTGCGCACGGAGCTCACAAAGGACAACCTTCACCTGATCGAGCCCGGCTATCAGGCCTGGCGGGACGTGCTGCGCCCGCTGCTTCGGCCCTTCGCACTCGAGCGCTAGTCACGCGGCGAACACGCCACATTTGGCCCCAACAAGGAGGAAGCAATGTCGCTTCGAGGACGTGCAGTACACACCATGCTCACCAGGTTCAGCCCGGGCGCCCGCCTGCAGTCGCGGCTCCTGCCCACCTCACCGAGCGATCTCGTGTTCATCGGCGACGGGCTCAGCCTTCACGGGGAGTGGGAGGAATGGTTCCCCGCCAGCTCCGTGCGCACCCTCGGTGACGAGCTGCTGCTCATTGACGATGCTCGTGAGTTCGTAGCATCCATCGACTCGCCGCGGGCGCTCGTGATCCTGGTCGGCACCGCTGATCTGCTCGGGATGGGCGGAAGCGCCAGCCCGCGACGCGCGGCGGAACGACTGGATGCACTGGTCGCCCTCGCCACGTCCCGGGTCGAGCCGGCATCCGTCGTCATCGTCGGGGTACCCCTTCGACTGGCCCTCGGGGAGCGAGCATTCGACTTCAACGCGCGGGCGGCGACACTGGTGGCCCAGCGTGGCGCGGTGTTCATCCCGGCCCCGCCCTTCGCCGGAGACGACGCCGACGGCTACATGGTCTCCCCGCTCCGATGGGATGCTGCGGTCTACTCCCACCTCGCCCAGGCGATCGCGAGTGCGACAGGACTGCCCGGCGCGACCGGCCGCCCAGTGCCGGCTCTCTCGGATGTCGGCAAGGGCTTCGTCGAGAAGATGGAGTTCAAGCGCGCGCAGCTCTTCAAGGCGCTTCCGGCGCCGACCGGCAAGGTCGTGCTGTTCGGCGACAGCATCACCGAAGGCGGATTCTGGAGTGGGTGGCTACCGGGGATGCCCACGGCCAACCGCGGGATCGGCGGAGACACCGTCGCGCAGCTCACCGCGCGCGTGGACAGCGCCATCGACTCGCCCCGCGCCGTGTCAGTACTGGCGGGAACCAACGACCTCGTGCGCAGTGATTCCAAGGATGCCGACTCCATCGGGTCTCGCTTCCGCGAGCTCATCGCGCAGATCCGCCAGCGGGATGCCGACGTGCCGCTGCTGATCAACAGCGTGATGCCCCGCGGCGCCAAGTACATCGACACGATCACGACGATCAATGGCCATTACCGCGAGATCGCCCGGGATTTCGACGCCGAGTACCTCGACCTCTGGCCCGCCCTGGCGACGCCGTCGCACACGCTCCGGAAGGAATTCACCCCCGACGGCCTGCACCTGAACGGTGAGGGGTATCGCGCGTGGGCGGCTGTGCTGCGTCCTGCGCTGGAGGGGATGCTTGCTTCGCCTCGGGCGTAGATAAGGCCGACCTGAGCGTATTTCCGCCGGGAGCAACTCCTAGTGACACTCATCGGTCGTCGTTTGACTACGAGCCACATTGCCCTTCAGGAGCGCTCGTCGCCTGCGCAAGCGCACACGACCAGGGCAACCGCGGGCCGTCAACGGCCGGGATGTCGCCCCGCGTCAACGGTCGCGGACAGGTTCGTGCCGAAACCCGCGAACGTGTGCTGCAGGCCGCCGAGCGACTGAAGTTCACCCCCAACCCGCTCGCCCAGGGATTGCTCGCGGGCCGCACGGGCACCGTCGGCCTCCTCACGAATGACCTCGAGGGTCGCTTCAGCCTGCCGATCCTCATGGGCGCGGAGGATGCCTTCGGTGCCGGCAGCATCTCGGTCTTCCTCTGCGACGCCCGCGGCGATTCGATCCGCGAACAGCACCACCTGAAGGCTCTCGTGAGCCGCCGGGTAGACGGCCTCATCGTGGTGGGCTACCGCACCGAACCGCGCGTCTCGCTCGGTCCGGACATACCCGTGCCGGTCGTTTACGCCTACGCCCCATCGAGCGACCCTCGCGACACCTCCGTCATCAGCGACAACGTTGGCGCCGGAGCTCTCGCCGCCGAACACCTCGTGATGAACGGGCGAACGCGTATCGCCTATGTCGGCGGTGACATCGGCTACTTGGCTGCCACCGAGCGGGCGGACGGTGCCTCGGCGCGACTCGCTCAGCACGGGCTACCCTTGGTCGGCGGCGAACCACTCTTCGGCAGCTGGAGCGAAGGGTGGGGCCGCGCTGCGGTGCGCGTACTCCTGTCGCGGCATCCCGACCTCGACGCCATCATCTGCGGTAGTGACCAGATCGCCCGCGGCGCACTCGACGCCCTGCGCGAGGCGGGACGGGACGTGCCCGGCGACATCGCGATCATGGGTCACGACAACTGGGAGCAGATCGCCGCTCAATCGCGTCCCCCACTGTCGACCATCGACATGAATCTCGAAGAACTGGGGCGTCTCGCCGCCGAGCTCTTGTTCGCCGCGATGGATGGCAACGGGCAGCCCGGCATCCACCTCGTGCCGACGCGCGTGGTGCAGCGCAGCTCCACGATGCTGTCGGGGTAGGAGCCCGCCCCGCGCCGCTCGCTGCTCGACTCCACCCAGAGCAACCTGAGGTCGCTCTGGCTTCGTGGGCGCGATTTGCCTACGCGAGCAGGAGGATCTGACCATACGATGAGCGCGTGACGCGAATCCTCCAGCTAGCCGCTCCGATCGCCGCAGCCCTGTTGCTGGTCGGATGCACGCCGGTCGCCCCAGCTCCACCGTCCGACGCCGCCTCGTCGAGTTCGCCGAGCGCCGCACCGAGCGCGACCGCTGCACCGTCGCCGGAGGCGGTCGACCCCGCAAGCTTCCTGCTCGAGGGCACCCCGGGCATTCCGGATGCCGACGGGATGTGGAGCGGTCACTACGGCTTCTTCACGGATGCTTCGAAATCCGTCCGCTGCGACCTGTACATCTTCAGCGGCGACAGCGGTGGCGTGAACTGCGCAATAACCTTGGGCAACGAGTCACTTCGCACCTACACCGTGCCGGCCGACATCCCCGCTGAGTGCGATCTGAGCGCGTCGAACGCCACCGACGGGTACTCAGTCGGCATCAGCTTCAAGGTCTTCGACACTGGCTCGGCAGGATTCACCGGATGCCGGTCATGGCAGGAGCAAACGGACCCGGCCATCGTCGCCGCCACCAAGGTGCTTTCCGAAACCCAGATACTCACCGTGGAGTCGGCGACCGAGTCGTTCACGTGCACGGTCGCTGCTGGCGTTGCGGACTGCAGCGAGGCAACCAGCGGCGCCAGCATCCGGTTCGGGACCGGCGTCGCTACTTTTCAGGGTTGAGCCTGGGCCCACGAAGGCTAGACCGTTGTTGTGACCTTCATCAGGCCCACAGGCGAGTCAGGATTCAAGCCTCGAGCTATCGACAGACCCAGCGCGAGCAGCTGAACGGGAAGAATCTCAAGGACGGGCAGAAGCGCCTCGTCTACTTCGACATCTCGAAGGTCAACAACCAGGCGTTCCAAGGAGGGATCCAGTGCGGTGCCACCAATCGTGAACAGCCGCGCGCCCAGGGACACCAGCAGCTCGCGGAGGTCCAACACCGACTCTGACGCGCGAGGCGATGAGGTGAAGAGGAGCACTGGGGTACCCGGAAGTATCTGCCCCACAGGTCCATGCTTCGCGTCCGCAGCGCTCCATCCCGACGCTGCGAGTCGGGAGGTCTCCATGAGCTTGAGCGCCGATTCCTTTGCTGTTGCCATCGACGTCCCTCGCCCGATTGCCAGCAACGATGCAGCCTCGGCGATCGCCACGACCACCTCGGGGATTGCGGTATCGGCCCGATCGAGCACAACTTCAGCCGCTCGTTCGAGATCCCGCACCGACCGCTCGACCGAGTCGAACGGTGCCCCACTGGCCAAACGAACTATCGCGAAAAGCGCCACCAGCTCGGCTGTATAGGTCTTTGTCGCCGCCACTGACAGTTCGGGACCGGCGCTCAAGTCGATGTGCACATCGGCCATTCGTGCCATGGGGCTCGCCGAGTCATTCGTCATGGCGATAATGGGAGCCCCCACCGAACGCGCACCTTCGAGCGTTGTAAGCAGATCAGGCGAAGCGCCGGATTGTGAGACGGCGACGACGAGATTGCTGGGTCGAAAGACACTCTGCCCGAAGACGGATGAGACGCTGGGGGCGGATAGGTATGCCGGGCGCCCCAGTTCGACTTGATACAGGTACTGACCGAATACCGCAGCGTGGTCGCTGGTGCCTCGGGCGACGAAAACGAGGGCGTCATGGTGATCTGCCCGCAGCCAGCTGCCAGCGGCTATCAGCGCGTCCTTCTGCGACCGAAGGAGATCGCGCCACCGTGCGGGCTGCTCACGAATCTCAGAGCGCATGAGCGAACCTGGTTCGAGCTCGACCGTCACGATGTCAGGCCCGTGATCATCGCGACGACCTCGTTGTGGCTGGTTTCACTCAGGGGCTTGGTACCAACCTGAGTGCCGCGCCGCAGCACTGAGACGCGATCTGCAATGCGGAAGACCTGGTCCATGTTGTGGCTGACTATGAGGATGGCAGCGCCACGTTCCTTGAGCTTGAGGATCAGTTGTTCGACCTTGGCCGTCTCAGCAACTCCCAGTGCCGCAGTGGGCTCGTCAAGGAGCACAAGCCCCGAAGCCCAGTGGGTTGCTCGGCATATTGCTACGGCTTGCCGTTGGCCGCCGCTGAGGTCGCTCAGAGTCGCTTTCGCCGACGGGATACGCACGTCAAGGGCGTCCACGAGCTCCTGGGTTTCGCGTGCCATCCGTTTGCGATCGAGAATTCGAAGGGGACCGGTGGTGAGCTCACGTCCGAGGAACATGTTCATGTAGACGGGCTGGTCGGGAACCAGCGCGAGATCCTGGTACACCACCTCTACGCCTCTCGCGCGGGCGTCTGACGCGTCACGGAAGTCGACCGGCTCGCCATTCAGCCAAATCTCCCCTTCCGACGGTTGATACAGGCCCGAGATGATCTTGATCAGAGTCGATTTCCCGGCGCCATTGTCGCCGACCAGCGCAACAATTTCGCCCGCGGCAACCTCAATGTCAAAGCGCTTGATGGCTACGACTCCGCCGAAGTTCTTATGAATACCCACCAGACGAAGTGGCACATCGGACTTGCCAAGAGTTGCTTCAGACGCGCGGTCGAGTGGAAGAGTCATGCCTGGGTCCATTTCGTTTCGGAGGAAGTCGACGGGGTGAGCGGTGCTGAGCCATCGGCCGCCCAGACGCCCTCGACGTGGGGCATGCCACGGGAGATCCCGGAGATGGCTGCTGTCAGTGCGCGCGTGACAAACACCTGCGCACGGAATCCAAAGATGACGGTGTCGCCCACCGCGACCTTGGAGCCCTCCGGCAGTGGGATGGCAGCGTAGTAGTCGATCGCCTCGGCCGCAGGCATCTCAACCGCCACAGGCTCGATGTCGGCCGGGTCAACGCCAGGTGCGACGATCAGGGCTGATGTGGGCACTCCGCCAAGCACCGGGTCGACGTAGAGGCCTCCCCCGAAGACATACGCCCGGCCGTTGTGGAGATGCGAAACCTCACTCACGTACGCGATAGCCGGTTCCTCAACCAGGTCGTGCACAGCATGCAACGGGGTTGTCCCCGTGAGCCCGTGGCCAGGTTCCACCTGAGTCGCCCCGGCCTCGGCCAGGTCACTGAGTATGGATACTGACGTTGTGCCCGGCGCGTTGACCTGCAGCCCGCTTCGACCGGAGGCAATCAGCCGATCACGGGCGTGAATCAGCGTCGCACGATTGTGCGTCGCTCGCGCGGTGCCCGTTGCTCGGTCGAACAGCGTCGCGGGAAATGTCGTAACCCCTGCAACCCTGACTCCGGGGATTGAGTCGATCTGATCGGCCTCCGCCTCCACGTTGTCGATCGCGAAGCCGCCCTCGTGGCCGACATAGAACTGGTCGCCGGGCGCGACAACACGCAGCAGCACATCCTGGACCCGACCGTTGGCCAGTGCGGATGCACCTGCTTCGAACGCCTTGGTCTCGTTGAAGACAGTCCAATACAGCGGGTTGAGGGATGCCGCTATCGCAGCTTCGTGTCGTGGGATCTGCACAAGGTGCCCCAGGTGTCCGATTCCGAGGCCTCCGGCCGCCGCCGCAACCGCGCATTGGAGGTCGACCGCGACCGCGTGACTGATGCCGGATTCGACGAGCACCCGGGATATGTCGGGGTTGCGCCCAATCTGTTTCGTCATTGCGAAGGGAGTCAAGCCAAGCCGTGAGCACTCCGCGACGAACGCCGTCGCGTTGCGGCCAACGGCGTCGGAGTCAATGGCGTAGCAATTCGGGGGCAGTTGGCCTGTGGAATGAAGGGACGCGATGGTCGCAAGAAACGTGGGATTGCGGCGACGAAGCAGTTCGAGAAACATATCGGTCCTATGAGTTCTTCTTGCCGCGGAGCGAGAACGAGACCGCGATGAGGATAATTGCGCCCCGCACGATCATCTGCTGCGAGACGTTCAAGCCAGCAAGGATCAGCCCGTTGTTGATCATGCTCATCAAGAGGCTTCCGATGAGTGCGCCCACGACCGTTCCCTTGCCGCCGAACAGGCTCGTTCCTCCGACGATTGCCGCGGCGATGACGGTCATCAGGTCGGTTTCTCCCAGCGTGTAGCGGGCGCCCTGCAAGCGGCCCGCGTACAGCAAGCCGGCGAGTGCCGCGGTCATTGCGGAGCCCACAAACACCATCATCTTGACGCGGTTGACTTTGATTCCACTGACTCGTGCGGCGGATGCGTTGTTGCCGACCGCGAGCACGTGAGCCCCGTACCGGCGCTGGCGGAGGAGGTGCCATCCCACCAGCACGGCACCTGCGGTCCAGAACAGGAGGATCGGGATCCCCAGAATCGAGCCACCTCCGAAGATGAACACAAAGACATCATCGGTAACCGGCACGGACTGCAGGTCCGTCAGTTGACGCGCGAGACCGGACACCAGCCCCATGCTCGCCAGGGTCACGAGGAAGGAAGGGAGGCGCAACCAGGTTATGAAGACTCCATTCACAGCCCCAACGGCTGCCCCGACCGCCAGACCCGCTAGTGCTCCGAGCCACCATTGATGCGTGGCCTGGAGCACGATGGCGGCCGTCAATGCCGAGAGAGCTACCGTCGAGCCAATGGAGAGGTCGATCTCGCCAGTGCTCAGTACGAACACGAGGCCAATCGCCATGACGGTGATGGGAGCGGCCTGAACGACGATATTGGTCAGGTTGGTCGCGGTCAGGAAGTACTGCGTCTGGGTGACCGCAAAGAAGAGGAACACGACGGCGAAGCCGATGTAGACGACGTAATTGCTCCAATCGACCCGCTTCAGACGCGCGGCGAAGCTCGTGGACTGTGCGGTGACACCGCTCATGGGGTTGTGCCTTTCTGGTTCGAGTGGAAGACCGTCAGGGCGAGTTGGATAGCGCCGAGAACAGGTGCGCGGTGGCCGAGTTCACTTGTTCGAAGATCGAGGATCACACCGTATCGTTCGAGCCACCTCTCGAGCAGGGGCAGGAGGTCTGGACGTGAGCCAATCCCGCCACCGAGCACGAACACTTCGGGGTCGAGCACAGCGTTGACGGCAACCAACGCTCGGGCGATCCACTGCGCTTCAGTGTCAACCGACGCCTGCGCGGCGGGATCCCCCGCGGCGGCCAATGCGAAGACTTCCTCAGTGCTTATTCTTCGAGTTGTTGCATCCGCATAGCGTTGGACGATCGCGTCACCAGCGGTGACCTCCTCCAGCGGACCGCGGACGTGGTTCGCTGCGTCCAATGGGTCCGCGCCGAACGGCAGGAATCCGATCTCCCCAGCGGCGCCCCGACCTCCGCGCACCACACCGCCGTTCGCGATGATTCCCATACCGATTCCTGTGCCGATCGACACGAACACGAAGTCACGGTGGGCGAGACCAAGTCCGTGGTGCAGTTCACCCATCGCCGCGACATTGACATCGTTGTCGAGCACGACCGGATGCCCCAGTCGCTCGGAGAGTTCCGACACGAAGGAGTGGTCAAGGTCGGCGAGATTCGGGGCGAGTTCGAAGGCGCTGCCTGAACTGTCCGGCACACCTGCCCCGCCGATGCCAGTTACCGCAATCTGCTCAGCATCCAGTCCAGCTTGGGTAACGAGGTTCGCAACCACCGTCACTAGCTGTTCGGCGACACCCCTGCCCAACACATGCGTTGCGACTCGCGTCTCGGCAATGATCGTGCCAGCCGACGTTGCAAGACCGGCACGGATCTTGGTGCCACCGAGGTCGACGCCGACGACGAAATCTCGCGAGGAGGCACTCGTCAACGTTCCGGTCATGCGTGACCCATCGTCAGCAAGCGCAGGGGATTGCCATGCACGAGCAGTGTCGCGTCCCCGCGGGACAGTCCCAGCTCTTCGGCAAGCGGCATGAAGACTGAGCCAAGGTATCCGTAGCCCCACTGACCATGGGTCGTCGGATTGAGGTAGACCTCGGCGCCGGTGAGATCCTGGGAGACGAGAAGTTGGGATGCATACCCACGTGCCGCGAGTTCGACCAGTCGGGATGCACGCGACTGGTCAGCTCGGTAGTAGGCGCGTTTGCCGAACTCGCCCTCCTGATCGCGCGCTGACGCTGGGGCAAGGAAGAAGTCCCAGAACTGCTTGCCCACGGTGTCGAATGCGACGTTTACGCCAGTGTCGAGGACCCGAATGACGTAATCGAGGTCGGGCTGGATGTCCATGTGGCCAATCACGACCCGTGAGAAGTCGGCGCCCTCCTCTGCCAGTATCTCCAGTTGTTCGAGAGCCATGGTGCCGTGCGTAGTGTGGGTGGCCAGTGACACTCCGGTCGTTCGGTGAGCTCGGGCGGCGGCTCTGAGGCACTTCTCTTCGTGTGGCGAGATTGCTCCGAGTCCGGTCGCCTGCTCGCCGAGGATCCCCGCTCGCACCGAGCTCGACCCGATTCCGGATGTCACGTCGAGGATGAATCGTTCGGTTAGTTCGTCGAGGCTTGCCTCCGCGCTCCATCCCGGGCTGTACGGCTCGAGGTAGACAGCACTGCCCGCCACGATGTGGACCCCGGACCGGCGAGATGCCTCCTGGAGGATGGGAAGGTTCTCACCGAGGGGGGTGCGACCGACCACGTTGTATGGGCTCAGGTCGACAACAGTGTTGTAGCCGAGAGCCTTGAGCGAGCTCAATGCGCCAACGGCCTGTCGAACCTGATCCTCGACGTAAAGAGGATCGTTCGGGTCCACTTGCAGGTCACTGGAATCAGTGAGCGTCTCCAATCGTCCGCCGGAGAGCCACGGTCCTGGCACCAGAGACGTGATGTGCTCGTGGTGCAGGACGTTCTCGATGACACTGGGGTCGATGTCGCCCAGGACCGTGCGAACGGTCGGCCTCATGACAACTCCTTGGTTGGATGCTGGTAAAGAAGTCCGGATCTGGGTCGATGCTGGCACACCGACCCAGATCCGGAGATGCAGTGCTACTGGTTCGTCACACTGGCCGGCGGCTCGGTGCCGTAGTCGGCCTTCCACGCCTCGACCAGGTTGTCAGCCGTAACACCAGTCGGCTGGCTGGCGACTAGTTCGGGTGCGGTCTTGCCGAGAAGTCCGTACGCACCAGCGATCGCGAGTCCCTTTCCGATACCGATGGAGCCGTTGCCAACCAACCCAACGACGTTGCCGCCAGAGAGCATGTCGGCTGCGAGTGTTGTGTCGAGGTCGTTCGTGACGACCTTCACATCCGACCGGCCGGCGTCCCTCAGTGCTGCCACCACGCCTTGAGCGGCGGTCGCCCACGGAACATAGATGCCCTTGAGGTCCGGGTGCTTCGCGATCATCGCTGCCGCGATCTCCTGGGTCTTGGCTTCGTCGGTGAATCCTTCTTCAGCCACGATCTTCTCGTCCGGGTACAGGAATGCGGTCCACGCCTTGAACGATTCGTCCCGCTGGTTGGTGAACCAGAAGTCTGCATCGTGGTACATGTAGCCAACCTCACCGGTGCCGCCCAGCGCCTCTCCGAGTAGCTGCGCGTTGAGCTTGCCTGCGGCGGCGAGGTCTTCAGTCACAATCGAGACGAACTGGTCGCCAGCACTGTAGTTCGCTGGCGGCGTGGTCATGATGACCAGCTTGACTCCGGCGTCGACCGCCGGCTGGAAGGTCGCCTCAGCCGAAGTCGGGTCCACCGCGGTCGCCACGATGATGTCAGGGTTGAGTGCCAGAACCGTCTGAAGGTTGTTGGCCTGGGTTGCAGCGTCGAACCCCGCCTGCGTGCTCGCAACAACCTTGATCCCGAGCTGATCGAACTCGGCGGTCGCACCCTTCTCGACGGCTGTCACGAATTCGGACGACGTGTGCCAGACAAATGCTGCCGTGAAGGTTCCGTCCTTGATCTGGGACATCTCGTCGGCGGTGAGCGAGAGTTCATCCAGTGCACCCGGGATCTCACCGTTGGGTCCGGTGAACTCAAGGCTCGGCTCAGCGGCCGGCGACTCGGGAGTCGCGTCGACCCCTGTGGTGGTGGATGCACATCCACCAAGGGCGAGCGCCACTACGAGAGCCGCGGCAGTGATCGCACCGCGATGGCGTCGGGCGACGGGGTTTAGTGATTGCATCGTTCTGTGAACCTTCCAGTGTGGGGATGAGCCGGAGACGCTGCGGTCATCATCAGGTGCCATGAACGTCGTTAATCTCCGGTGACTAACTTGTGGAACATTTTGATTTCAATCCGCAACTAAAGTCAAGAACTTTCTTTGTGCTTCTGCTCCCGGGGGCGAGAACTCGCGCGCAATGCCCGCAGAAATGTTGTATTTGTAACCACATCGGTTCTAAAGTGGTCGCACCATGGTTCAGGACACTCGCGCTTTGAACCGCGGTGCCGTACTTGCTGAAGTACTTCGCTCCCGTCCCGTGAGTAGGAAGCTTGTCGCTTCACGGACGGGCATTTCGGCTGCAACGGTCACCCGAGCCGTCGACTCGCTCATCGCCGAAGGCATCCTCAGAGAAGGCGACGAACTCGTCGTGGAGAGCCGGGGTCGACGAGCTGTCCCGCTCGATCTGGTTGCGGATCGCTCGTACGTTGCCGGTATCGATCTGGGTGCCTCGAACATGCGGTACATCGTGTCGGACCTACTCGCGAATCCGATCGCAGCGGGTGAGATTGTGACGCCGAGAGACCTCGGGGCAACCCAACTCGCCCACTGGGTTGCCGAGGAGCTACGCCGCCTACGCGCGGACGCGTGGCCGCCCATCACGGAGGTGTCGCTGGGCCTCCCCGGTGCCGTGAGCGCGACCGGGGACATGGTCTCAAATGCGCCAAACCTCGAGGTCGTCGAGGATCCGGAGTTTCTGAGCAGCCTCGTTGGCGCCCTCGGCGTGGATGTTCAGATCGACAACGACGCGAATTTTGCGCTACTGGGCGAACAGCGTTTTGGCGCAGCGCGGAACATGCCGATGGCCGGCATGCTGACTCTGGGCGCGGGCTTGGGCGCTGGCTTGTCGATCAATGGCCAGATCCTTCGCGGAAAGCACGGCCTCGTCGGGGAATTCGGGCAGCTTCCCGTCGGACCGCTCGGAACTCGCCTTGAGCACCTCGTGACGGGGCCTGGAATCATGCGCCGTGCGGCTGAAGCGGGCGTCGTATTCGCGACTCCCGCCGACCTATTCACCGATGATGCGGTCGGGTCAGTGGCCGCCCTGCGGACCCATTTCGACCATGCATTGCTCATAGTTCTCACCGCAATCGCAGTCTCGAGCGAGCCTGAGGTGATCGTTCTGGGTGGCGGAATCTCCAATTCCCTTCTGGGCAGCCTCTCCAGGTATGAGGATTCACTTAGGCAGAATCTCCGGGTCGCTCCCCGTCTGACGCTCGCGGAACTAGGTGACTACTCCGGTGCGGCGGGGGCTATCGTGTCGAGCCTCCAAGCGGTCTATTCGAAACTGGGCGTCGATGCACTGGCGCTGGCCGACCTTCCTGCAGCGCACTCCCTCAACGCTCAGACGATCGCAGCGGTGCACAACTCGCCAGCAGTTCCCAGGTGAGCCCGCGGACTGGACGAGATGATGACCAGTCCGCACACTCAGCGCGAGTTCGCGAAGGTCGCGAGCAGCTCGCCGATGCGATGGTCGCGGTCGAGCGGGTGGCGTAGCGGCATCTCGGGCTTGAGCCGGTAGACGTTGCGGCGCCCGTCGCGCTCGCGCTCGAGGTAGCCCGCCTCCTCCAGCTCGGAGACGATGCGCTGCGCAGCACGCTCGGTGATGCCGACCAGGTTCGCCACCTCACGCAACCGCACATTGGGGTTCTCGGCGACACACAGGAGTACGTGCGCGTGATTGGTGAGGAAGGTCCACTGGGCCATGCCTCCATTGTGCACCGGCGTCATCTGATTCCCCCGACTTGATTCACGACATTCAAAGTGTGCTATACATTTCGTGTATTGAATGTCAGCCTTAAGGAGAGCGGATGGACGCGGTAGTCGTAGCGGTACTGGTCGGTTCGCCGTGGGTGGCCGCCACCCTCGCGGCCGTTCTGCGCCGCCGCGACGGGATGGCCACCGCAGCACGCGGTGCCTCCTGGGTCACCGCGGCGGGCTGCGCGGCATCCGTCATCGCGACCGTACGGGTACTGACTGGAGGGCCGGTCTGGATTGGCATCGGCGCGACAGGCTTGAACGTCGACACGCTCGCCGTCTTCCTCGGGATGCTCGTGCTCGGCCTGAGCGCGCTGATCCAGTCGTTCGCCGTGCGCTACCTGCGCGGCGACACCCGTCAGGGCTGGTTCGTGGTCTGGGCGAACGTGCTCACCGGCTGCACGGTGGCGCTCGTCTGCGCCGGCTCGCTGCTGGTATTCGCGGTGGCGTGGGTGGCAGCCGGCGCCGCGCTCGTCGCCCTGCTCGCGACCTACCGCAGCCCGCAGGCGGGTGACGGGGTGCGCCGGCTGGCGATCCGCCTCGGCATTGCCGACTCCCTGTTCCTCGTCGGGGTCGCTGTGCTTCTCGTGGCGAACGGCGGCGACGCGCGGCTGAGCGAGCTCGTTGCCGTGAGCGACGGCCTGAGCCAGCCGGTGCAGCTTGCGGTGGCGGCGCTACTGGTGACCGGTGCGCTGGCTCGATCCAGCCAGATCCCGTTCCAGGGCTGGCTGCCGTTCACCCTCGCGGCACCCACCCCGGTCTCGGCTCTGCTGCACGCCGGCGTCGTGAACGCGGGCGCGATTCTGCTGCTCAGATTTGCGCCGGTCATCGCCCAGCACCAGGTCATCATGCTGGCGATCTTCGCGGCCGGCGCGGCCACCCTGCTCTACGCCACGGCGGTGCGCCTGGCGCGGCCCGACGTGAAGGGCCGACTCGTGTTCTCCACGATGGCCCAGATGGGCTTCATGATCATGGCCTGCGGGCTGGGCGCGTTCCCAGCAGCGATCTTCCACCTGATCGCCCACTCGCTCTACAAGTCGTCGCTCTTCCTCGGCGCCGGCACGGGCGTGCGATCGCATGCCGTGCTGCGCGACCTGCCCGCACGAGGTCCTGTCACGCGTTCGCGCCGCGCCGCCGCCACGGTGATCGCCATCGCCCTGCCCGTCACTGCCATCGCCGCCGTCGAACTGATCGTCGTGCACCAGACGTCGCCGGCAAGCCTCGGTCTTCTGGTCTTCCTTGCCGTCACCGCGATCGTGACTCTGTCCACCGCGCTGACCACCCGATTCAGCCCGGGCACCGTGCTCATCGCGGCCGGCTCGATCAGCGCCGTCATCATCGGGTACACGATCTTCCTCGCGGCCTTCTCGAGCGCGCTCGACCCGGTCGGAGCGAGCGCGCCGGCCCCCGCATGGTTGCTGGTGGTGCCGGCACTCGGCCTGGCCGCGCTGGAGCTGCTCAGTCGCGGGGCCGCACCGCTGAGCGCACGCGCCTACACCCGAAGCCTCACCGCCTCGATTCCCCGACTCCACCTCGACCTGAACACCTCGAAAGGACTGCACGCATGAGTCTCCTGCTTCGCGCCCAGGTGGCCACCGCCGCGCACGACGTCGTTCCGGCCTGGCCGCTCGACTCCTTCATCGCGGTGAACCCGCTCGCCGGGGCCGAGTCACGACCGTTCGGATCGAGTGCTGGGGTCAGCCACACCCGGCCCATCGCCGACTACCTGGCCGACCTGGAGCGCGGACGAATCACTCTCGACGACCTCACCACTGCACTCGAGCGGCGCGTTCCCGCCCTCGCGCGCAGCCTCACCATCGACGGCCGACCGACCGCCGCGAGTCGCATCGCCGCCCGCGACCTGATGATGCGGGCGGATGCCGCGGCGCCAGCACCCCGGCCGGCCGACGAGCTCGCCCCCGACCCCGTCGACGACTACCTCTCGGCGTGGCTGTCGGCCTACCTCAGCCCGGACCCGCTGTGGGAGATGCCCCATCGCGACCGCGGCTTCTACGGAGCGTGGAGAGCGCTAGCCCCCGGCGACCGTTCCCTGCCCCGGCGGGTTCGGCGCCGGATCCGCGAGCTACCCGCGGAGCCGGATCTCGCACTCGCCGACGCCCTCGCCGCGCTCGGCGTCGACCGCGAGTCGACCACCGAGGTGCTGCGCGCACACCTGGGCGCACTGCCGGGCTGGGTCGGGCACATCAAGTGGCGCGCCGAGAAGGTCGGTGACGTCGATCTGACGTCCTACCTTGCGGTGCGTCTGACGCTGATCGCTGCGCTCGGGCGCGGCAGTGAGCCGCGTGAGTCCACTGGTCCCGAGCCTTCATCGCTGGAGGAGACACTTGCGAGGGCCGGGCGCGTTGCCCGCGAGATCGTCGGTGGCGACCCGGGGCGCGAGGTGGTCGCGCTGATCGCGCGGGTGCTTGCCGAGCATCCGTCTACCGAACACCCACTGACCTGGCAGCTCGCCTACGAGGAGGCGTACAGGCGACCACTGCTCGCGTGCCTGCGGGTGACCGACGCGCCCGAGGATCGGCCCCGCGTGCAATTGGTGATGTGCATCGACCCCCGCTCCGAAGGGATGCGCCGGCAGCTCGAGCGCGACGCCGACGTGGAGACCTTCGGGTTCGCCGGTTTCTTCGGGGTTCCGATCCGCTTCTCCCGGTACGCAGCGAGGGGTGCGGTCGACGCCCTGCCCGCCCTGCTGGCTCCGCGACACCAGGTGACCGAGCGGCCGGTCGACGAGGCGCGCGCGGGCCGCTCGGTGTCGGCGGGGCGCAGGTGGGATGCCCTGACCAGCGCGACGCGAGTCGCCGACGAGGCGACGGCCACCCCGTTCGCCCTTGCCGAGACCGCCGGGTGGTTCTACGGAGCGCGCAGTGCTCTGCGCACCCTCACGCCCGGCCTCGACGGGCGACTCGCTCGGCTTCTGTCGCCCGGCCGACGCACCCCTGCGACCGAGGTGACCGTTGCGGAATCCTTCACTGCGGAGGAGCGCGCCTCGCTCGCGGAAACCGCCGTGCGCATGATGGGCCTGCACCGGTTCGCGCCTCTGATCGTGCTCGCCGGGCACGGCTCGCTCTCCACCAACAACCTGTACGAGTCGGCGCTGGACTGCGGCGCCTGCGGCGGCAACCCCGGGGCAGCGAATGCGCGCGCCGCGGCATCCATCTTCAATGACCCCCTCGTGCGCTCGGCGCTGCGTCAGCGGGGGATCGACATCCCCGACGACACGCACTTCGTCGCGGCCGAGCACAACACCGTGTCTGACGAACTGCGGGTGCTCGACTCACACCTGATCCCCGCGACGCACGCCGCCCGGGTTGAGGAGTTCCGCTCCATGCAGCGGGATGCCGGCGACCGTCTCACGCTCGAGAGGGCCAGGCTGCTGCCGGGCTCCCACTCCCGCACGACCCCGGCGCAGGTACGGCGGCGGGCTCACGACTGGGCCGAGGTCTACCCCGAGCTCGGCCTTCTCGGCAACGCGGCGATGATCATCGGTCCACGGGAGATCAGTCGCGGCTGCGACCTCGAGCGCCGAGTATTCCTGCACTCGTATCGGGCGGACATGGATCCGGACGGCACCGCGCTGGAGACGATCATGACGGCACCCCTGATCGTGGCGCAGTGGATCAACCACCAGTACTACTTCTCGGCGCTGAACCCGGCGACCCTCGGCGCGGGGACCAAGACCGTGCACAACGCGATCGGAACGATCGGCGTGCTCTCCGGCCACGGCGGCGATCTGCGCCGCGGCCTCCCCTGGCAGTCGGTCGGTCTCGGCAGCGACCTGCTGCACGAACCGCTGCGGCTGTCGGTGGTCGCACAGGCGCCGATCGACCGCATCGGGCGCATCATCTCGGGCAACCAGGTGCTGCGCAACCTCCTCGACAACGAGTGGATCTCCCTGACGGCGCGCAGCACCAGCGACTCACCCTGGCTGCGCTACACCGCGTACGGCTGGGACCGCCTCGACCACACCCCGCACACGGAAGGACAGCAGCAATGAAGAACCTCACACGGATGACCCGCCTCGAGGTCATCGTGCCCGCCCGCGACGCGCCCGCCATTCGCGAGCTCATCTCGTCCGCCGGCGCGACCGGATACACGTCGGTGTCGGGAGTCTCCGGAATCGGACACCACGGGCCGCACTCCGGCGCGCTGCTGTTCAACGAGTACGACACGCTCACCATGCTCATCACCGTGCTGCCCGAGGATCGCGCCGAGGCGCTCATCGACGCGGTACGCGAGCTGCTCAGCATGTCGAGCGGCGTCATGTTCGTGGCCGACACCTACGTGAGTCGGCCCGAGTACTTCCAGTGACGGCGCGACGCTCACCGTACGACGGCAGCGCGATCGTCTTCGCGACGATGCACGACAAGCAGCGTCTTGCCGACGACAGTTTCGCCGAACTGCTCGGTGCAACGGTCGTCGCGCCGGAGCATTTGGACACCGACCAGTTCGGCACGTTCGCAGGTGACATCCCCCGCACCCTCAGCCCCTACCACGCGGCGCTGGTGAAGGCCCGGCTGGCCATGCAGATCGCGGGCGTGCCATTCGCACTGGCCTCGGAGGGCAGCTTCACCTCGATGCTCGGACTGGGAGTCGAGAACACCGAGCTGCTTCTGTTCATCGACTCCGAGCGCGGGTTGGAGCTCGTCGAATCATCCACTATGGACTGGCCTCTGCCCGCGGGCGGGCCGATCCACAGCGTCGCCGAGGCAGTCGCCTTCGCGGCCGCCGTCGGCTTTCCCGCCCAAGGGCTGACGCTTCGGGCCGTCGGCGACGACGGCCTCGCGATCGTCAAGGACATCCCCACGCTCGGCGAGCTGACCGGCCATGTGGAGCGAGCCCTCGGCGAGGGCGGCGCGGTGACGCTGATCGCCGACTACCGGGCGCACCGTTCCCCGCTGCGAGCGCACCGCATCCGAGCCCTCTGTGAACGGATGGCGCTGCGCCTCGCGACGCCCTGCCCGCGCTGCGCCTCACCCGGCTTCGGCCGCGTCGCGCCGGAGCGGGGCGTGCCGTGCGCGCAGTGCGGTCGAGCGACCGACCTGATCGCCGCCGACATCGACGGATGCGGCGTCTGCGGCCACCAGGTCCGCCGCCCCCGCGCGGTCTCGGTCGCCGACCCGGGGTACTGCGATCACTGCAATCCGTGAGGACTGGACACACAATTCAGAAAAAGTTCGGGCCAGCTGCATCCGAAACCACCCCACAGCAAGAAGTACTTCATGACAGGCGAAGTCCGCCTGCCCCAAGGAGGACATCATGCGGTACAAGATTCTCTCCGGCCTCGCGGTCGGACTTCTCGCCACGGTCGGCGTTGCCGCGCCCGCCCAGGCGATCTCATCGACGAGCTCCGACGTCTACGTCGTGCACGGCATCCCCGGAGTGGTGGTGGATGTCTACGTGAACGACGCCCTCACGCTCGAGGACTTCACGTTCGGTGCGGCCGGCGTTGCCGGCCCGCTCGACCTGGCCGCGGGCGACTACAAGATTCAGGTGGTCCCTGCGGGTGGAAACCCTGCGACTGACTCGGTGATCGACGTTCCTGCGGCGGCCGTGCCCGCCAACAAGAGCGTCTCTCTCGTCGCCCAGTACGACGCCGCGGGCGACTACAAGCTCGGCGTGTACGTGAACGACATCTCGACCATCGCCGCAGGGCAGGGTCGCGTGACCGTGCGTCACGCCGCCGAGGCCGGTGCGGTCGCGGTCGTGGTCAACGGGGCGAACCCGTTCGGCGCTGACTTCGAGAACGGCGAGGAGTTCAAGGCCGACCTCCCGGTGGGCGACTACACCGCTGGCGTCGCTGGCCCCGGAACCACGACCCCGATCATCATCCCGACGTCGGGCACCGCTGCCGACATCGCCCTGGCCGAGGGCGTGAACCTCATCGTCTACGCAGTCGGCACGGGCGACGAGCTCCAGCTCATCACCCAGTCGATCTCGGGCCTGCACTCCAACCCGGGTGGCGTCAACACGGGAAGCGCCGGCCTCGCTGCCGACAACAACCCGACGGTGATCGGCCTGAGCATCGCCGCGGCGCTCGCGCTGCTGCTGGTCGCCGGCTTCGCCGGAGCGCGCGTTCGCTCCGCTCGCGAAACCGACTGACGCCCGTTTAGCACCCCAGGAAGGAGCACCACAATGAAGCGACTGATCTGCGCCGCCGCCGCGGTGCTCCTTCTCGCGGGCTGCACGACCACTCCGGCCGTGCAGCCCGCACCACAGCCCACCAGCACGGCCCCCAGCGCTGCCGTGCCGGACATCCCCCGGTCGAGTGCGTTGCTCCAGGCGCCCCGGGAGGCGGAGCCTCCGGTCTCCGTCGACATCCCGGATGCGGGAATCTCGGTGCCCGTGGTACCGGTCGGTGTTCGGTCAGATGGGCTCATGGACATCCCCGCCAACGTAGATGTCGCGGGCTGGTACAGCTACGGATCCGACCCGTTCAGCGACACCGGCACGACCGTGATCGCGGCGCACGTCGACTCGCTCGAGTACGGCCTCGGCCCGTTCGCCGACCTGAGGAACCTCGGCAGCGGTGCTCAGATCATCGTGACGGTCTCGGACGGGTCATCCGTGACCTACCAGGTCGAATCGATCACGAGCATCCCCAAGGCCCAGCTTCCCGTCAACGACATCTTCGACAGAGCGGGCGCCCAGCGCCTGGCCCTGATCACCTGCGGAGGTCAGTTCGACTATGACACTCTCACCTACAGCGACAACGTGGTCGTCATCGCGACTCCCGTGGGATCCTGAATCGAGGATCATGACCGAACTCGATGACGACCGCATCGCCCGCGACTTCGCGGCGGGTGGCGACCGCGCGCTCGAAGACGCGTACCGCCGCTGGTCGCCCCTGGTCTACACCCTCGCTGTGCGCTCACTCGGCGACGTCGGCGACGCCGAGGATGTCACCCAGAAGACCTTCGTGGCCGCGTGGACCTCACGCTCCCGCTTCGACCCGGCGCGTGCCCGGCTCTCGGCCTGGCTGGTCGGCATCGCCAAGAACAAGATCGCCGACACGCACGAAGCTCGCGCGCGCATCCGTCGCCTGCAGGAACAGCTGGCGGCCGTCTCGACACCGAGCGAGTGGATGACCGAGCCGGTCGATCTCGCCGACACTCTGCTTGTCGCCGACGAGATCGCCCAGCTCGAGCCCGACGCCCAGACCGTCATGAGACTCGCGTTCTACGACGACCTTACGCACAACGAGATCTCGACCCGCCTGGGGATACCCTTGGGCACGGTCAAGAGCCACATCCGTCGCAGCCTGCAGCGGATGCGAACCCGACTGGAGGTGACTCATGCGACACATCGATCCTGACGTACTCGCCCTGTTGGCCCTCGGCGAGAATGCGGGCACCGAGTCGGATCGCGGTCACCTCGCCGCCTGTGCCGACTGCCGGTCTGAGCTGGAGAACCTCGCCCACGCGGCCGCCGTGGGGCGCTCCACTCTCGATGCGGGAGAGCTTCTGCAGCCCGACGAGCGTGTCTGGAGGTCGATCCAGGCCGAGGTGGCGGCACCCGCACCGGTGGTGACGCTGCGGCCGCGCATCGCCCGTCGGCTTCTCGCGGTTGCCGCCGCCGTGGTCGTGCTCGTGGGCGGAGTGGGCGTCACCCTGTGGGCGCTTCAGCCCGCGCCGGTGACACTGCTGGCCTCAGCGACGCTCGATGCATTCCCCGCGTGGGTCGGATCGACGGGCTCCGCGGTCGTCGAGCAGACGGCGGCCGGTGCGCGGTTCGTGGATGTCACATTCCAGGCACCCGCCACCAAGGGGGGCTTCCGGGAGGTCTGGCTGATCAGTTCGGACACCTCGCAGCTGGTGAGTCTCGGAGTCGTGCGCGGCGACACTGGCCGGTTCACCATCCCCGACGGCCTCGACCTGACCCGCTACGACCTCGTCGACATCTCGGAGGAGCCGATCGACGGCAACCCCGAGCACTCGGGCGACTCGATACTGCGGGGTCAGCTGCGGTCGGCGGCCTAGGCACTCGGCGGTTGCGGTGCGTTAGAAGAAGGTCTCAACGAGATCGATGACCGCAGGATCGGATGCATCCGCGCTATCGATCACGGGCACCAGCCGCCACTTGTCCATCGCTGTACACGGATGCGAGAGGTCGAGCCGAAGGACATCCCCCACGCTCACCTCGGCTGTCGGGTCGAGGGGAAGGAAGCCGTGCTGATCATTCATCTTCGATAGCGGGCCATGTACGGATCGCGGCATGTCGAGGTCGTAGGGAAAGTCGCGCTTTCCCCCGTCCAGCAGTGCGAGCTCTGGCTCGGGCCGGGACAGCACACGGGACCAGCCGTGTATCGCTGATCGCAGCCCGGGCAGCGGAGTGATGACCCGGTAGAAGCCCGCATCGTGCAGTTGATATGCCCCGGATCGCACGATCACCCTGGCCGCACCCACGAGAGGCGTCAGCGCCTCCGCGACGAGGTCGAAGTAGGCGCTACCACCGGCGGTCACGATAGGTTTCTGTCGCCAGTGAATGGCTGCGCTCAGGTCCACGAGGTCGGAGAGGTACTGCTGCACAGCCGCAAGGTCCTTCGCCGACCGTGACCCACCCATCGCCCCCTCGTAGCCGCCGACGCCGACCAACCGGAGTTCGGGCGCGGCCTCTGCGGCGGCGGCGACGGTGAGTGCTTCGCGAATGCTGCGCGCACCGGTGCGCGCTCCGCCCAGTTCCACGACGACGTCGACGGGACGCGCGGCGCGACGCAGGCCAGCTCGCATTGCATCAACGGCCTCGATGCTGTCCACCCAGCAGAGGAACTCGAAGTCGGGATCGGCGAGTTCGGCGCCCAACCAACCCAGCGCTACGGGATCCACGAACTCGTTCGCCAGTAGCACTCGCTTGATACCCACTGAACGCGCCAACTGCACCTGCCATGGCGTGGCGAGAGTGATCCCCCATGCGCCGGCGTCGAGCACCTGCTGCCACAGCTGGGGAGCCAGGGTCGTCTTGCCGTGAGGGGCGAGTTCGAATCCGCGCTCGCTCATCCACTCTGCCATCAGCGCGACGTTCGACGCGGCAGCGGCGGAGTCGATCGACAGCACGGGCGTGGAGAAGTGCGAGAGGCGAGGGGAGGTGCTGAGGAACTCCTCGTGGCTGAGCCCCCAACTCGCCGCCGGAAATGACTTGGCCCAGGGTCCAATATTCGCGTTCATTCCGCTCATCAGGGAGGGCTAGCGCCCGTCGCGCTTCGCCTGACGCTTCGCTCCCTGCGCGCGACTCGAGGCGTCGCGTTTCACGCCGCCGGTCGTCTTGCTGTGCGAGCGGACGCGTCCGGCACCCACCGTGCCATCCTGGGTGCCCGCCGATTCCGGGCCGGTCGACTTGCCGGCCCGGGCGCGCGCAAGCCGCTCGTCCTTGAGGGCCTCCGCTGCGTCGTGCGCCACTCGACCCAGTTCGCCACTGACGATCGACAGCGCCTCCTCGAACACGTACGCGCGCGCCCGTGACTTGTCGGACTTGGATGCGGCAGTACCGCGCGCCCCAACCTCGGCGACACCGGATGCTGCGCCCCGTCGGTAGTTCTTCGAGTGCTTGTTGCGCGCCCGCCGCACGCGCTTGTGAAGCTCCATGAGACCGTCCTCGTCCAGCAGGGCGAGGCGCTCGGGCTCAAGCTCGCGGATGAGGTCGCGCTCGGTGCTCTTCAGCACCCACAAGTACTGTTCCATGAGGCAATCCTGCCCACAGACCTCGGATGCGGTCTAGCCCAAACGGTAGACGCGTACCGCGGTTCCACCCAGGATCGCGGAACGAACCGCGGCGGGTTGCGAGTCGAGGATGCCGGTGACCGCCTCCCACGTGCGCGCGTAGCCGCCGGCGAGCTCGGAGATGGGCCAGTCGCCCCCGTACAGGAGGCGGTCCGCGCCGAAGAGGTCGAGCGCGTCCTCGACGAAGGGGCGCACTGCATCCACGGTCCAGGAGTCGAGTGGGCCCACCGAGGCGTACAGGCCCGAGACCTTCGCAACTGTGCGAGGGTTGGCGGCGCACTCGGCGAGCAAGGCGCGCCACTCGACGTGCGCTGCCTCGTCACGGCCGATGGGCGGCTTGCCCAGGTGGTCGATCACGATGGTGAGCGACGGATGCCGTTCACCGAGCGTCGCGATATCGGCGAGCGCAGCGTAATCCGCCGTGGGAAAGTCGAGCGGCACACCGGCCGCCGCCAGCAGCTCGAGGCTGCCACCGACGGCGGGCTGCAGCACCCACTCGCGTTCGCGCTCGTGCACTAGGTTGCGCACCCCGACCACGATCGCTCCGAAGCGCTGAAGGTCGAGTGCCACCTGCCCCGGCCGGTCGAGCGGAGTCCAGGCCACCACCCCGAGAACCGTCGATTGCCGGGCGGCAACCGCCAGCATCACGTCGGTGTCCTCGGCGTTGTCTGACGCCTGCACGAGCACCGCTCCGCCGATGCCCCGCTCGGCGAGCGCCGGCGCGATCTCGTCGAACGAGATGGTGCGGTTCAACGATCCCAGCCCGTCGTCGAGCCAGGGGTAGTTCGCTCGGGACGGGTCCCAGACGTGCAGGTGCGAGTCGATGATCATGCCGTGCTCCCTGTCAGGCCAGCGGCGGGATGAATCCGGCGGTCTCGAGGTCGCGCCAGAGGGCATCCGGAATCGGAGCCGAGTCCCGGTCGAGTCCACCCTGCATCTGCTCCCCGTTGCGCGCGCCCAGCACGGCAGACACGACCGCCTGATGACGCAGCGGAAACTGCACGGCGGCATCCGGAAGTGTCACGCCGTGAGTGCCGCAGAGCTCGGCAATTGCGCGGGCGCGCGCGAGCAGGTCGACGGGGGCGGCCTCGTACTCGTAGTGCGCGTCATCCGGAACGACCGCTCGCCCGAGCAGCCCCGAGTTGTAGACGCCGGCGGCGACGACGCCGACGCCTCGCTCGAGCGCGATCGGCAGCAGGTCGTCGAGCGCGCCCTGATCGAGCAGGGTGAAGCGGCCGGCCAGCATCACGAGGTCGATGTCGCACTCACGCACGAACCGGGCGAGCATCGCCGACTGGTTCATGCCGGCGCCGATCGCCCGCACGACGCCCTGGTCGCGCAGCTCGATGAGGGTCGCGATGCCCTCGGTGGATGCCTGATGCCAGTGGTGATCGGGATCGTGCAGGTACAGCACATCCACCCGGTCCATCCCGAGGCGGGTCAGGCTCTGCTCGAGCGAGCGCAGGATGCCGTCGCGGCTGAAGTCCCATTCGCGCCGGTACTCGGCGGGCACGTGGAATCCGCCATCGTCGAGCTGGTGTGCGTTCTCGGGTGTTGGCACGAGGGCACGGCCCACCTTGGTGGAGACGATGAACTCGTCTCGGGGTCGCCCGGCGAGCGCGGCACCGAGCCGGCGCTCGGCCAGCCCAAGCCCGTAATGCGGTGCGGTGTCGAAGTAGCGCACACCGCCGGACCACGCGACATCGACGGCGTCGACCGTTTCGGCGTCAGTGGTCTCGCGGTAGAGGTTGCCGAAGGTGGAGGTGCCGAGGCCGATCTCAGTCAGCGCGGGCGCTCTGCCCAGTGTGGTGCTGCGAATGTCACGACCTCCTCGTCACGTCGGTTTCATCGTACAATCTGATTGATGCTACGTCGAACGTGTGATGTATGCTGTTTGAAGCGACTGAATGCCGCAACTGTCTAAACGTCAAGGGCGATGATGAAGATCACCGGGTACCGCTGCCTTCGCAGCTTCCACGATTGGGGACGCCCCGTCGGTGATGTCAACGGATTCATCGAGTCCGGTGTCACCGAGGTGCCGATCGTCATTCTCGAGACCGACGAGGGCGTCACCGGCGTCGCAACCGGCTCGCACCATGACATCGAGCGACTCTTCCCGGCCATCGAGGGCCAGGACCCTCGCGCCGTTTCCGCCCTGTACGACCGGATGCTCGCCCGCGTCTTCAAGACCGGTCACGGTGGCGCCACCTACAGTGGCATCGGGACTCTCGACACGGCCCTCTGGGACATCAAGGCCAAGCTCGCCGGCGAACCGCTGTGGCGCCTGCTCGGCGGCGGCGACCGCTTCGTCGCGGGCTACGCCTCGGGACTGGACATCGCACTCGACGACGACCAACTCGCCAGCTTCTACCGCAGGATGGCGGAACGGGGCTTCACCGCCGGCAAACTGAAAGGCGGCCGGGTGGTCGCCGACGACATCCGCCGGCTGCAGATCATCGCCGACGAGTTGCGCGGCAACGCCGACCACCCCGCCCTCATGCTCGACGCCAACGAGTCGTGGAATCTCAAGCAGGCCGTGCGTCACGTGACCGCCGTCGAGGCGGTGCACGACCTCACCTGGATCGAGGAGCCGCTGCGGCGCTGGGATGCCGCTGGGCACGCCCGCCTCTCCCGCTCGATCAAGGCTGCGGTCGCCACCGGCGAGAACCTGACCGGACTCGACCAGTACCTTCCGCTCTTCGAGGCCGGAGCGGTCGACGTCGCCCAGGCGGGAAGCCCGGCAGGTGTTACCCACTTCCTGCGGGTCGCCTATGCAGCCCACAGCCGTGACCTTCCCATCAGTCCGGTGGGCCTCACCGCCAACGCGTCGGTCGCCCACGCTGCCGCAGCGGTGCCCAATCACCTGTCGGCCGAGGTGCAGGATCTCGGTGGACCGTTCGGTATCGACATCGACATGGAGTACGCCGACGGCGGCATCGTTCTTGGGGATCGGCCCGGAGCCGGGCTCACGATCGACGAGGACGCGATCGCTGCCCGCGGTGCCGCCGGTGGCGCGTGGCTCGTGCAGGGGGGACCCCACGTTCGCCCCAAGCGCGCTGGCCTGCGCATGGTGGCAGAGGACCCGTCGTCCCTGCCCGGCTGAGCGGGGACCGGGCCTTACACTGGGACGCATGACCGACCACGCTGCTGACGTTCCCGTGCGGAACTCGGTTCTCGGAGGTTCGGCGACTCGCACTCCGCCCGCCCGGCTGGGCGTCGCGGTCGTGTCCGACCTGGTGGCCGCGATCGTGACCGGCGAGCTCGCCCCGGGCGACGCGCTTCCGCCCGAGAGCACCCTCAGCCAGCGCTTCGGCGTGAGTCGCACCGTCATCCGCGAGTCGGTCAAGCGGGTCGAGGAGAAGGGTCTCGTCACGGTCGCTCAGGGCCGCGGAACGACAGTCAACGCGCCCACCGCCTGGAACGTGCTCGACCCGATCGTGCTGTCGGCCCTCGTCGATCACGACGACACCCTGGGCGTGCTCGACGAGCTCTCGATCGTGCGCGGAAGCCTCGAGTCATCGATGGCGGCCGCCGCCGCCGCTCGTCAGAACCCGCAGCGCAGCGCCGACCTCACTCGCGCGTTCGAGGAGACCGAGCGCACGATGAACGACATCGAGGCCTACGCCGATGCGGATGCCCGGTTCCACTACCTGGTGATGGAGCAGTCGGGCATCCGGTTGGCCGCGAACATCACGCAGATCCTGTTCCAGCGCGCCCGAGTGAGCCGACGGTTCACCGGCACAGCGAGCCCCGAGGCTGTGCGGCTCACCCTCGAAGAGCATCGAGCGATTCTGGATGCGATCACCGCCGGCGACTCAGAGGCCGCGTCGCGTGCCATGCACGACCACATCGCGCGAGCCTGGGAGCGGCGCCGACCCACCGACCGCCGCCCGACCGACTAGACCACGGGGCGCAGTCCGCCCCGGCTCAGTCCTGGTGCCAGACCTCGTCCAGCTCCTGCCAACGCGCGCCATCGGGGGCGTCATCGTCGAAGCCGAACTGGCAGGGATCCGTGCGAGACCACCACTGCTGCGAGACCGGGTCGGCCGCCATGCGGGCCTGGTCGGCCTCGAAGTCGTCGCCGACGTACTCGTAGTAGCCGAACAGCACGTCGCCGCGCACAAAGATCGTGAAGTTGCGGATGCCGCACTCGGTGATCATCGCCTCGACCCCCGGCCACACGGCCGAATGCAGCTCGAGGTACTCGGCCCGCTTGTCCAGACGGAGGCGGCACACCATCCCGAACCGCCGGGTCACTCCTTGGTACCGCCGGCGGTCATCCCCGAGACGAGGAAGCGCTGGGAGAACAGGAAGATCAGCAGCACCGGGGCGACGCTCACCAACGTGGCCAGGGCTAGCGTCGGCAGGTCGATCGTGGTGGATGCGGCGTTCGTCGGGTTGAACTGGGGCACGTTCGACAGCAGCTCCGCCAGACCCACCTGCACGGGCGCCTTGCGGCCCGGCACCATCACGTAGGGCAGGAAGTAGTTGTTCCAGTTGCCCACGAAGCTGAAGAAGCCGACGAGCGCGATGACCGGCGTTGCCAGCGGCATCGCGATCTGGCCGAACACCCTCAACTCGGTCGCCCCGTCGATGCGCGCGGCATCCAGGAGGTCGCGCGACACGGTCGTCGAGAAGTAGATGTAGGTCAGGTAGACGCCGAACGGGAAGAACGAGAACGGCAGGATCACCGACAGGGGCGAACCGATCAGCTTCACAGCGCTCAGCTCGAGGAAGATCGGCAGCACGAGCGCCGTGCTCGGGATGAGCATCACGATGAGCGTCGTCGCCAGCAGCAGTCGCCGACCGGGGAACTCGGTCAGCGCCATGGCGTAGCCGGCTGGGATGCTGATGAGCAGCGTGAGCACCAGCGCGCCGAGCGAGTAGAGGGCCGAGTTGCCCAACCAGGTCCAGATGATGCCGTCCTGGTAGGTGATCAGGCTGTGCCAGTTGTCGCCCAGCTGCGTGAGCCCGCCGACGGAGAACGGGGCGCCGAGCAGCAGCTCGCGGCCGTTCTTCGTGGGTGCCAGCAGCAGCCAGACGATCGGCACGATGAAGAACAGGGTGAAGACGACAACCACGAGTCCGGCAATGCCGCGCCCGAACCACTGCTGGGGCTTCGAGGATCCGGTGCGGGCGCCGGTATCAATCGCGCTCAAAGAGGCCCCCTCGGAAGACGAAGAACACCGACAGGCCGAGTGCCACGACCAGCAGCACCAGCGAGATCGCCGCCGAGCCGTTGAAGTCGTTCTGCTTGAAGGCGTACAGGAATGCCAGTTGGTTCAGCGAGTAGTCCGGTGGGACCACACCCTTGCTGGCCTGGGAGAGCACACGGGGCTCAACGAAGAGTTGGGTGCCCGCCGCGAGCGAGAGGATCGCCATGTACGAGATCCACTTGCGCAGCAGCGGAATCTGGATGTACCACGCCGTGGCGAGCGGTCCGGCACCGTCGATGCGGGCCGCCTCCATGACGTCGTGGCTGATGTTGTTGAGCGCCCCGTACATGATGACGATCCACCCGCCGGCGCCCGTCCAGAAGGCGATGATCGCGAGCACGAATGGCAGTTGGTTGACCTGCACGGTGTCGACGAAGGAGTCGTTGCCAAGCGCCTTCAGCAGGAACGCGACCGGGCTGACGCTGGGGTCGAGGATGAACAGCCACAGCATCACGCTCGAGGCACCAGCCAGTGCACCGGGGATGTAGAAGATGAACCGGGATGTCGTCGACAGCCAGCGCACGCGGATCGCGTGCACGATGAGGGCGAGCAGTACGACGAGCACGATGAGGCTCGCGACCCACACGGCGACGTACAGGGCGACGTGGCCGACAGCCGGCAGGAAGCGGTAGTCGGTGAAGACCTTGACGAAGTTGTCGACGCCCGCGAAGGCGTTGGCCTTGGTGAAGGCGAGGTAGATCGCGTAGAGAGTCGGGAGGACTCCGAAGACCAGCAGGAAGAGGGTGTAGCCGCTGGAGAAGGCCACCCCCACCCGGGCCTGTGAACTGGTGGGCTTGCTGCGACGCGGTGAAGCGCCGGCCGGCTGCCGGCCCCTGGTGGGACCGGCAGCCAGCTGTGCGTTGGAGCTCATGTGATCAGTTTCGTGGAGAAAGAGGATTCGTGACGAGGAACGGACTATCCGACGGTGTAACCGGCGACCTGAGCCTCGTTCTCCATCTCCTTCTGCCACTCGTCGGCGAGCTCGGCGACCGTCTTGCCTGCGGCGAGGCCGGGCACGATGACCTTGGCGTAGGCCGTCTCGACGCTGAAGTTGGGGTAGCCCCATCCGCTCCAGACGCTCGAGGCCGCCGTGCTCATGGCCGACTTGAAGTCGCCAGCGAAGAATCCGCTCGCGGCCTGGTCGGAGAGCCAGGTGTCAGCCGCGGACTGGTAGGCCGGGAGGCCACCGGTTCCCGCGGTTGACGGGTCGCTCACGATGAACTCGAGGAAGGTCTTGACCGCTTCGAGGTTCTTCGAGTGGCTGGATGCGTACCAGACGCCACCACCGACGTTGCCGGTGACCTTGTCCTCACCATCCCAATACAGCGGGTCGGCCGCGCCCCACTGGCCGGCGTTCGCGTTCACGTTGTCCGGGTTCTGGAACAGCGCGCCGGCGTACCAGGCGGCTCCGGGCATCCCGACCAGGTGGTCGGCCTTGGCGACGAACTCGGCGCTGAAGAGGCTGTCCTGAATCAGGGTGCCGTTGGCGACCATGTGGTCGATGAGGTCGGTGACCTTCTTCGAGTTGGGGTCGTTCACGTCGGAGTGGAACGTGGTTCCGTCGAGCGTGAAGATCGGCGCAGCACCCGAGAAGTAGTACACGTAGGTGCCCACGAAGGAGTCGCCGACCGAACCGAGGAAGTACCCGGGGTGCTCTGCGGCGAGCTTGTCGCTCAGGGCCGAGTAGTCCTCCCAGGTCTTCGGGACGTCGTAGCCGAACTCATCGAGCAGCGCCTTGTTGTACCAGAACAGCACGGGGGCGAGGTCGTTGCGCAGACCGTAGACGGTGCCGTCAACGGTCACCGGGTCGAGCGCGCTCGGGGTGAAGCCGGAGAGGAAGTCGTCTTCGAGGTAGCCCTTGTTGAGCGGAGCGGCGAACGCCTGCACGCCGTTGGTCTCCTTGGATGCCCACGACGCGTCGTTGTTCTGCGTAGAGAACACCACATCGGGCCAGCCATCGCCAGCCTGGTCGGCGAGGGCGATCTTGGTCTGGAAGGTGGCGGAGCCACCGGCGGAGCCGTCGTCGACGACGAGGTCGACCTTGATCTCCGGGTGAGCGGCCTGGAAGGCCTCGACCGCCGGCTGGCGCGTCGCGTCAGCCCAAATCGTGATGGTGGAGTCGGGTACCTGCTCCGCGGTGGCGAACCCGTAGTCCGAGTTCACTGTTGCTGAGCCACCCGAGCAGGCCGCCAGCAGACCGGCGACCGCGAGGGATGCAGTGGCGGCAAGGATGCGGGTGCTTCGGGTGAACGGTCGGCGATGCTGTGATGACATGTCGCGTGCCTTTCTGGTCGACGTCGTTGACGACTTTCCGCCGGTGGTGACGGTATACGTAGTAGATCATACATGTGACGTCTAAGCAATGACGTCTCGCCATCAATCCGAGCCCCTCAACCCTCACCCGCTTTAGTCAGCTTCACGCCATAGACTGTCTGATTGTGACAGTGGGGTCGCTGTCCCTCGAAGGGAGCTTCGCAACCATGGCACAACCGACAGTACGCTGGGCGATCGTCGGCACCGGAGGTATCGCGCTGCGAACCCTGGGAGACCTGAAGCTCTGCGAGAACGCCGAGGTCGTCGCCATCTGTTCGAGGAGCAGCGAGTCAGCGACCCGGTTCGCGGCCGAGCATCACATCCCCCGCCACTACAGCGACTTCGCCGCCCTTTGTGCGGACCCGGAGGTCGACGCGATCTACCTGGGCACCCCCCACGGCACCCACTTCGCCTACGCCAGCGAGGCGATCACGGCAGGCAAGAACGTGCTCAGCGAGAAGCCCCTCACGATGACTGCCGACGAGGCACGCGAACTCCAGCGCCTCTCGCGGGAGCACGGTGTGCTGGTCATGGAAGCCATGTGGATGAAGTTCAGCCCGAGCATCCGCAAGGCCCAGGAGCTCGTCGCGGCCGGCGCCATCGGAACTCCGATGATCGTGCAGGCGGGGCTCGGCTACCCCGTGCCGACGAACGGTCCCAAGCGTTTCTGGGTTCCCGAACTCGGCGGAGGTGCGCTGTACGACATGGGCGTCTACACGATCGCGCTCGCACAACTCTTTCTCGGCATCCCGGAGTCGATCAGCTGCGTCGGCCACACCCGTGCCGATGGCGTCGACTACTTCGAGGGCATCACGCTGACGTTCGCGAACGGCGCGATCGCCCAGCTGACGACATCCATCACCTACTCGATCCCCCCTCGCGGGTACCTCGGCGGCACGACCGGCAGCATCGACTTCGCCGAGCCGCTGTTCTCGCCACCCGCGTTCCGTCACATGGCGGCCGACCCGCCCCGGCCCCCCGTGATCGAGGAGTACACCTTCGAGAAGGAGGGCGCCGGGTACGTGCCCATGTTCCGGGCCGCCGGTGAAGCGATCCTCGCGGGCGAGGTGGAGCATCCGATCCATCCCATGTCGGCGACGATCGCCGTGCTGGAGACCATGGAGACGGTGCGCGCGCAGTTGCTCGCGCAGCGCGACAACAACCTCCCGTGGACCGGGCCGGTCGGTCCCGCGGAGTAGGTCGCGTCAGTACGCGTCTACGAGGCCGCTGCATCCACCGGTCACGATCGCCCGCCGGCGCCGGGCCTCAGTGGGATTCACGACTCACCCGATCGCCACTGCCGCCCACGAGAAAGTCGAGGTCAGCGCCGGTGTCAGCCTGCATCACGTGATCGACGTAGAGCTTGGCCCATCCGCGCGTGGGGGCGGCGTAGGCGGCCCGCGTCGGGGCCGACTCCTGCCGGGCGGCGAGCTCGTCGTCGGGCACAGCCATCGACAGCGCGCGATTCGCGAGATCGACCGTGATGAGGTCGCCGGTGCGAACCAGCCCAAGCGGTCCGCCCGCGGCGGCCTCGGGAGAGACGTGGAGGATCACCGTTCCGTAGGCGGTGCCGCTCATGCGGGCGTCGCTGATGCGCACCATGTCGCGCACTCCGGCCTCCAGCAGCTTTCGCGGCAGCGGCATGTTGCCCACCTCGGGCATGCCGGGGTAGCCCTTCGGGCCGCAGCCCCGCAGCACGAGTACGGAGTCGGCCGTGACCTCCAGGTCGGGCTCATCGATGCGGGCTCGCATGTCTTCGATCGAATCGAAGACGACGGCGGGACCGGTGTGCTGCAGCAGCTCGGCGGTGGCGGCGGCGGGCTTCACGAGAGCGCCGCGCGGGGCGAGGTTGCCGCGCAGCACCGCGATGCCGGCGTTGGCCATGAGGGGGGCATCGCGGGGCATGATCACGGTGTCGTCGTACACGGGTCGGTCGGCGAGGTAGTCGACCAGGGGCGACCCCGTGACGGTGATCGGTTCGGGATGCAGCAGCTCCCCCACCTGCGCGAGCACCGCCAGCACCCCGCCGGCCCGGAACAGGTCGTCCATCAGGTACGTGCCGCTCGGCTGCAGATTGGCCATCACGGGAACACCCGCGCCCGCGGCATCGAAGTCATCGAGACTGAGGTCGATGCCGAGCCGACCGGCGATGGCCAGCAGATGCACGACCGAGTTGGTCGAGCCGCCGACGGCCGCGACCGCGATGATCGCGTTGAGGAACGAGTCGCGGGTCATGATGTCGCTGGGTTTGCGATCGGCCGCGACCATGTCGACGATCAGGCGTCCGGTCTCGTGTGAGAGCGAGAGCAGGCGCGCGTCGGGGGCGGGCGTTCCCGCGAAGCCGGGGATGGTCATCCCGAGTGCCTCGGCGACGACGGCCATGGTCGAGGCTGTGCCCATGGTGTTGCAATGCCCCTTGGAGCGGATCATCGACTGCTCGGATGCCAGGAACTGCCCGTTGGTGATGGTGCCCGCCCTCGCCTCCTCGCTGAGACGCCACACGTCGGTGCCGCAGCCCAGTGCCTCGCCACGGAAGTGGCCGGTGAGCATCGGCCCGCCGGGCACGACGACGGCCGGCAGGTCGACGGATGCCGCGGCCATCAGCAGCGCGGGAATCGTCTTGTCACAGCCGCCCAGCAGCACCAGCCCATCGATCGGGTTGGCGCGGAACATCTCCTCCATGGCCATCGCGGCCATGTTGCGCCACAGCATCGCGGTGGGCTTGACCTGGGTCTCGCCGAGCGAGACGACGGGTAGGTTGTAGGGCACGCCGCCGGCCTCCCAGATGCCGGCCTTGACCGACTCGGCGACCTCGTTGAGGTGCTTGTTGCAGGGGGTCAGATCAGACGCGGTGTTCGCGATGGCGATCTGGGGTTTCGAGCCGTCGAGGGAGTCCTCGGGATTGCCGCGGCGCATCCAGGCCCGGTGGATGTAGGCATTGCGATCGGATCCGGCGTACCACTCGGCGCTTCTCAGGGTCATCCTTGACCTTTTCCATTAGTTTGAATACTGAGCTAACATGCTGAATTATCGCATACGCGTCCTGACGGCATCGAGGCACGGGAGCCATGATCGAGTACCCCGCACAAGCAGCGACCCCGCCCACGTACGAACTCGCCGAGGGCGTCATCTGGGACGACCGGGCCGGCCTCGTGCGCTGGGTCGATCTCTGGGAGGGCCGGGTGCTCGCCGGCACCCTCACGGATGACACGCTCACAGTGACCGAGACGATCGTGCTGGGTCAGACGGCCGCCGCCGTGGGCCTCGCGCACGACGGGGGTCTGGTGGTCGCCGCCGCACGGGGACTTGCGGTCATCTCCCCCGACGGCGCCGTCTCCTTCGGGCCCGACCTCATCGGCGAGCGCTCTGGCGTGAGGCTCAACGATGGCCGCGTCGACCCGCAGGGGCGGTTCCTCACCGGCACACTCACGTTCGAGGGCAAGGGCGCTCGCGACGTCGGCAACGAGGTGCTCCTCCGGGTCGCGCCCGACGGCGGCACCGAGGTGCTGCGCGAGGGCGTGCGGCTGTCGAACGGCATCGGCTTCTCGCCCGACGGCGGCACGATCTACCACGCCGACACGTTCGCGAAGACGGTATCCACCCACTCCTACGGGCCGGGGGCGTTCGACCGCACCGAGCCGTGGGTGCCGCTGATCACCGAGTTCGACGGGCATCCCGACGGCCTCACGGTCGATTCCGCCGGAACCCTGTGGATCGCCGAGTGGGGGGCCTACCGAGTGCGCCGATACACTCCGGCCGGGGAGCTCCTCGAGACGGTGAGCGTGGATGCCGCGCAGGTGTCGTGCCCGGGCTTCGTGCGACCCGGCCTCACCACTCTCGCGATCACGACCGCCCAGGAGGGGCTCACCGAGTTCGACGACCAGGCCGGCGCGATCTTCCTTGCGGACGTTGACGCGGTGGGCCAGTCGGCGTACCGCTGGGCCGGGAGCACCAGCGAGCCGTACTGGGCGGGGATCTGATGCGCGCGCTCGTCGTCACGGCCCCCCGTCAAGCCGCGGTCGTGGAGGTCGACGATCCGGTCGCCTCCCCCGGCGAGCTGTTGGTGGAGGTCGAGCGGGTGGGAATCTGCGGCACGGACGTCGAGCTGTACACCGGCGAGATGGCGTACCACGACCAGGGCGTGACGCACTTCCCGCTCCAGTTGGGCCACGAGTGGACGGGACGGGTGGTCGCTGTCGGTTCGGCGGAGGATGAGTCGTGGCTGGGTCGTCGAGTGACCGGCGACACGATGCTCGGGTGCGGCCACTGCGACTACTGCCTGTCGGGACATCACCACGTGTGCCCGGATCGGTTCGAGGTGGGTATCCGCGACGGATGGCCGGGCGCACTTGCCGAGCGCGTGCTCATCCCGACGCGCTACGCCTACGCGATACCCGAGTCAGTGAGCCTGACGGCGGCCGCACTGGTAGAACCGGGCGGCAACTCGCTGCGCGCCGCCCGTGCCGCGGCAATCGAACCCGGACACCGCGTGCTCGTGCTGGGGTCGGGCACGATCGGACTGCTCGCGGCGCTGTTCGCGCGCGCCGAGGGGGCGGAGGTGCACATCGCCGGCGTGCGCGAGGGATCGCTCGAGCTCGCCCGATCGCTCGGCGCGCACAGCACCATGCGACTCGACGAGATCGGCGATCGCGAGAACGAGTACGACTCGGTGATCGAGGCGACCTCGGTCGAAACCATGCCGAGTCTGGCGGTTCGTCTGGCCAAGCCGGCCGGGCGCGTGGTCTACATCGGACTGTCGTCGACACCGAGCCTCGTCGACTCCCGGCACATCGCCCTCAAGGACATCACCGCTGTGGGAATCCTGTCGGCGTCGCCCGGGCTCGCCGGCGCCATCCAGAGCTTCGCCGCTGGCGCCGTAGTGCCGGATGCCCTGGTCAGCGAGGTCATCCCGCTCGAGGATGTGCCCAGCCGCCTCGAAGGCCGCCGCGGGGCCACCGCCGGACCGGGTCCCAAAGTGCATGTCGACCCCCGGATGCGATCATGAACGACAACGAGGAACGTCTGGTCGGAGCCGACCGCGTGATAGCCGTGCTCACCGAACTCGCGGAGCACCCGCTCGGGGTGACGCTGGACGAGTTGGCGGGCATCCTGAACAGCTCGAAGCCGACGGTGCATCGCGCCCTGGCCACGCTGCGACGTGCGGGGCTGGCCGACCTCATGGGTCGCGGCGTCTACGTGCTGGGGGACGAGTTCGTGCGATTGGCGCTGCGCAACCTCGACGGTCGGCCCGAGACCATCCGCATCCAGCCGTTGTTGGAAGAGCTCGCCGAGGTGACCGGCGAGACGTCGCACTACGCGATCCTCGCCGGCACCGAGATCGTGTACCGGGCCAAGGCCGATCCACCCCGCGGCGCGGTGCGGCTGACATCGGTCGTCGGCGGTCGCAATCCCGCGCACAGCACCTCGGTGGGCAAGGCCCTCCTCAGCCAGCGACCGCATTCGGTGAGCGAGCTGACCGATCACTTCGGCCCCGGCCCGCTTGAGGCGCGCACGCCGAACACGCTCACGAGCATCCCCGACCTCGCGGCCGACCTCGACGCAATCGCCCGCCGGGGGTACGCGATCGACGACGAGGAGAACGAGCTCGGCATCACCTGCGTCGCCGTGCCCGTGTACACGGATTCCTCCCCCACCCCCGTGGGCGCGATCAGCATCAGCGCGGTCACGTTCCGCTGCCCGAAGGAGCAACTCGTCGGCTTGGTACCCACGCTGCGCGCGACGATCCAGCGCCACTTGGGGCCGGGGTCACTCGGGCCCGGAGTTGCCGGGCCCGAGACGAACTAGCCCAGAAGCGACTTCATCTGGTCGGCGATGAGAAGGGTCGCGCGACGCGGGTTGAGCCGCGCGAAGCGGTCCATGAACTTCGCGTCACCGCCGATGACGACACGGAAGCTGCCCTTCTCGACACCCTCGATGATCTGGCGCGCGGCATCCGGTGCACTCGTGGTCTTGGGCGCCTTGGCGTCACCCATCGCGGCCATCATCTTCGACGTGTCCACGCCCGAGTTCTCGGTGATGTGCGTGGCAACACCGCCGGGGAACACGACGGTCACCGCGAGGCCGGTGCCCTGCGACTCCGCGTAGAGCGCCTCGGTGAACAGCTTGACGGCCGCCTTGCTCGCGCCGTAGGCCGCCTGGCCGGGAACCGGCAGGAAGCCGCCCATGCTCGAGACGTTGAGCAGCGCTGCGGACGGGCGTTCGAGCAGCAACGGCAGGAACGCCTTCGACGTGTTGACGACGCCCCAGAAGTTGACGTTCATCACCCGCTCGATCACCTCGAAGTCGAGGTCCTTGATCTTGACGAAGGGCTGGATGATTCCAGCCACGTTGAGCAGGCCGTCCACCTGACCGTGCGCCTTGACGACGGCCGCCGGAAGCGCGAGAACCGCCTTGCGGTCGGTGACATTGAGCGGATGCGTCGTGAGGTGACCCTCGGGCGCGTTCGCCAGCTGCGCGGTCTCGGCAAGCCCCGCCTCGTTGAGGTCGACGGCGGCGACGCGGGCGCCGCGCTTGATCAGTCCGAGCACGACCTCGCGGCCCATGCCGTTTCCTCCGCCGGTGACGACGAATACCTTGCCGGTGATCTCCATGGTGAATCCTTTCGATTGCTGGTGCGCTGGTCGTGAGTCGAGGAGAGCAGCGAGCCTGGATGGGGCCAAGCTACGCCGGGTCGCATCCTCGAGTCAGGGCCGAAAGGCCCACGACCCGGCGGCGCTCGACATTGGGCGCCACGTGCGACACGATAGTCACTAAATCGAATTAGTAACAGGAGCGTCCGTGGCCGTGCGCATCACCCTCAAAGACGTCGCTCGCGCCAGCGGGGTGTCGCCCACCACGGTGAGTTTCGTACTCAACAACACTCCGAGGCAGACCATCCCGGAGGGCACGCGGCGGCGCGTGCATCAGGCGGCGACCGAGCTCGGCTACCTACCGCACAGTATTGCGAGGGCACTCAGGGAGGGGACATCGCGGGTCGTACTCCTCACCACCGGGCGCTGGCGAGGCGGGCAGAGCCTCGACAGCTTCATCGCCGGCGTGAGCGGCGAGCTGCGTGCCCGGGGCCACAATCTCGTCGTGCACTACGGGGAGCAGAGCGACGAATCCCTGGCCGAGCTCCTCGAGGCCGTCTCACCCCGCGCCGTTATCGATCTCGCCGGCGCCGACCTCGGCCAGGAGGGGTCCGACTGGACCGACGGGCTCGCCCCCGCGACGGCAGCCCAGCTGCGGCACCTCGTCGACCGCGGACACACGGCCATCGCCCTGGCCCTGCCGAGCGGCGACTTCGGAGCGCTCGTGGAGATCAGGCTCGCCCAGTCGCAGCGCGCTGCGCACGCGCTCGGCATCCCGCCAGTCACCCCGGTGATGGTGGGACAGTCGCGCGCCGAGGCCCGTGAGGCCATGCGGTGGTTGCGGCACGAGCATCCGCAGATCACGGCCGTCGCGGGTTTCGACGACGACACCGCGCTTCTCGCGATGGGCGCCTTGAGCGATGCCGGCGTGGCGATTCCCGCGACCATGGCGGTGATCGGCTTCGACGACGCCAGACCTGGCGCGATCTGGACACCCTCGCTCACCAGCGTGCACATCGATGCCGAGGCCTACGGTCGGCGCGCGGCCTGCGCGGCGCTCGGGGTCGAGCCCGAGGATTGGACGAGCGACCCGTCATACATCGTGCTGCGCGAGTCGACCTAGGCTGGCACCATGATGCCGCGCTGTCCGCACTGCCAGAGCTTCGCGTTCCTCGACTGGACGGCGTGCGGCAGCTGCGGGGTCGAGCTGGGGTACCGGTACACGACGCTGAGCTTTCTGCAGGCGCATCCGGAGGGCACAGTCGCCGACGGCGAGACCTGGCGCACCTGCTCCAATCGCGACTGGGGGTGCAACTGGCTGGTCGCCGACAGTGAGGAATCGGGCCGGTGCTTCTCCTGTCGGCTCAGCCGCCGACTCCCCGACCGGGATGACACGATCGCCTGGGAGAAGCTCAAGGACACCGGCATCGCCAAGCGCCGCCTGCTCGTGCAGCTGTTCGAGCTGGGACTGCCCGTCACTCCGTACGACGAGAAGGAGGGCGGACTCGGCTTCGACCTGCTCTCGAGCCTCAGCGGCGAGCGCGTCACCATCGGGCACGCGAACGGCATCATCACGCTCGACCTCGCGGAGACCCTCGACGCCTACCGGGAGAACCTGCGCGTGCGGTTGGGGGAGCCGTACCGCACGATGCTCGGGCATTTCAGGCACGAGATCGGGCACTACTACCAGTGGGTGCTCGTCACCTCAGACGAGCAGTGGGCGGCCTGCCGGGCCCTGTTCGGTGACGAACGAGCCAGCTACCAGGACGCGATCCAGCGCCACTACCGCGAGGGCGCGCCGGCCGACTGGGCCGACTCGTTCATCTCCGAGTACGCGACCATGCATCCGTGGGAGGACTTCGCGGAGAGCTTCGCGCACTACCTGCACATCACGGGCACGCTGGCGACCGCCGCTGCGGCTGGCGTGATCCTCAGCGTCGACCGGGTGCAGGGCATCATCGACCACGACGTCGTGCCCGAGAGTGACTACAGCGCGCTCGGAATCGATCGGATGCTCGACGACTGGCACTGGCTCAGCCTGATGTTCAACCGGGTGAACCGGTCGATGGGGCAGAGCGATCTGTACCCGTTCACGCTCACCGAGCCGGTCATCGCGAAGCTGCGGTTCGTGCACGAGCTCGTCACGGACGCCTGACCGCTAGCGCCCGACGCGCGCCCGCACCTCGCTCGCGACCGTGCGCAGGGCGGCGGTGAACTGATCGAGCTCGGCCGGTGACAGCGCCGAGGTGGATGCCGCGATCATGTCGTTGAAGTCGCGGTGGATCTGAGCCATCTGCTCGTGGCCGTGGGCCGAGAGCTCCAGGTAGAGGCTGCGCCGATCACCGGGATGGTCGACCCTCGTGAGCAGGTCGGCATCCACGAGCGAGCGCGCAATGGCGGTCACGGCACCGGTGGTCATGCCGAGGTAGGCGGCGAGATCCTTCGGCGTGATGCTCACCACCTGGGCGACGTGGAACATCGCGCGAAGCTCGGTCGCGGTGAGGCCGGCGTCTTCGGCGATCTTGCGCCGGTTGCTGTCGAGGGCACTGACGAACTCGGTTGCCGCCGCGGGGAAGCCGGTGAGCGTGTGCGAGGCGCCATCCGGGGTCATGGAAGACAACTGTACAGAAGCCGATCGATAGGTTACTGAGAAACTCATTTACTTATTCGTTGACTTAGCGAGTAAGTTAAGTAGCAGCCGCCGAACCGGGGGCACCCACTCAGCCGTTGGAGAACTTCAGTGATTCCAGACACCCTGTCCGCCGGACAGTACAACACCGTGTACAACTTCCTCTCGCTGGTGATCGCATCGCAGCTGTTCGCAGCCCTGTTCATGCTGATCGCCCTGCCGCGCATCCTGCCCCGCTACCGACAGGCGATCACCATCGCGATCATCGTGTGTGGCATCGCCGCGTACCACTACTTCCGCATCTTCGACTCGTTCAAGGCCGCGTTCGTCACCGACTCTGTCGGCGGCACCGGCACCTACACGCAGGCCGTCGGCGAAGGGTTCAACGAGGGCTACCGCTACGTCGACTGGTTCCTCACCGTGCCGCTGCTGCTCGTGGAGCTCATCGCGGTGCTCGCGCTGGCCCGATCGGTATCGCGCCGGCTGATGATGCAGCTCGTACCCGCAGCGGCACTGATGATCGCGCTCGGCTACCCGGGTGAGATCAGCGGCGACAACGGCATCCGAGCGATCTTCGGTCTGCTGTCGACCATCCCGTTCCTGTTCATCCTGTACGTGCTCTTCGTGCAGTTGGGCAAGTCGCTCGAGCGCCAGCCGGTGAGCGTGCGCAAGACGCTGTCGCGCCTGCGCTTCCTCCTGCTGCTGAGCTGGGGTGTGTACCCGATCGCCTACCTGCTGCCGCTGCTCAACATCGCAGGATCGGATGCCTGGGTCTTCAAGCAGGTCGGCTACTCGGTTGCCGACATCCTCGCGAAGGCCGTCTACGGTCTCATCATCTTCTACGTCGCCCGCAGGAAGTCGTTCGAAGACGACGCCGCCTTCGCCGCGATCGAGGAGTCGAAGGACGAAGCTCCCGCCCTGCGTTAGCAGTGCGGGTTGGAGGGCGGGAACCAATGAAATCGGCTCCCGGTTCCCGCCCTCTTCTCGGTTAGGCAGCGGGGGCGCTAGAAGAACATTGCCTCAATTTGGGAGGGGTGTGACTTGCGAGCATCCCCGCCCCAGCGGCCGTTCTCCTGATCCCACACCAAGGCCCCACTGTCGAGAGCGTAGAGCCACCACGCCACCGGCGTACACAACGAGACCGCTCGGCCGTATGGGAAGGGCTCATCGTAGAACTCCGGCGCCCTGTTCCTGAGTTGGGCCGCCTGGGTGGTCCCGACCGTGCAATCCGCAGCGAGTCCGGCATTGTGCTCCACCAAAGGCAGCCACCCTCGCGGCGCGCCCCAGTCGAGGGGGCCAGGTTCCTCGGCCCGCGCTTCCAACAGTAGGGCGTTGGTGGAAGTCGCCATCCGGCCGGCAGGGAGGGCATGCGTGTTCGCATTCTGTTCCTCGCCATCGTGCCAACCGAACCAAACGATCAACTCGTCCAAGGGCGCTAGCCCGGCGCGATCGAACTTCTCGATCGTCAGTCGCTCACTTTGGCCATGTCGGAAGAGCTGGGTCGGTGCGCCGGAAGCGTCGAGCGCACTTTGCAGTTGCTCCAGCAGGGTAGCGAGCCGGTCTGGGGAGGAGCCGGTCAGCATTGACCCCGCGTCGGTCATTGTGAATTCAAACTGCATTTTTTCGAACCCTCCTCCAGCCCCCGAAGCCTTGGGCCCTAGGCAAACAGAGATTCGACTTGGAGGGGGTGGAGTCTCGCGCGATCCACGTCCCACCAACCGTCGTATTCAAACCGTGGTTCGCGGCGGACATATCCGCCGCCGCCGAGTCCCACAATCCACCAAGCGACGAGAGTGCACAACGACACCGCGCGGTGTCCGTCCTCCTCATAGAAGAACGGGGTCGCGACGCGAACCTGCGGGGAAGCGCTGGGCTCACCCAGACAATGAACCGCCGTGCCGTAGTTGGTTTGGGTCAGCGAAAGCCAACCCCGCGGTATCCCCCAGTCATTCTCGTCACGCGGGTCGAGACCAGGAAACTCAGAAGTGAACTCCTCGTGGCGTTCGATTGCCTCGGAGAGGCTCGCGATCGGAAAGTTCGGGATGACGTCAAAAGACCGCGGGTCGTCCAGCACTCGGCCATCGTGCCAACCGAACCAGACAATTAACTCATCGGGGGCGCTCAGACCTGAGGCGGCAAGCTGATTCCGGATGCGCTGCCCCGAGAGACCAGGGTTCAGAAGATGAGTGGCCGAACCGGCGCGCACCAAGTGACCCTCGAGTTGATTCAACAACTCGGCCAGGCGCGGCGCCGATGACCCGACAAGGATCGGGCCGTCTTTTGTTGCCATGAACTCAAAGTCTGCATGCATCGTCGCCTAGAGTAACGGCGCTAGGAGTTCGGACGACGATCCACGGAGCATCTGTCCCGTTCCCGTTGCGACAATGCCGATTTCCTTAGGTCCTTCTAGTTCTCGCAGTAGCCAGATCGCTCCCGGTTCCCGCCCTCTTCTCTGCAGTACAGCGGGGGCACGGCTACGGCCGGATCGGCCCACGCCGCAACGAGTTCTCGTGGCTGAACAGGTGCAAACCGTACTCGCGCGAGAGTGACTCGAGCATGACCAGTCCGCGGATGCTGTTGCCCCGGGCATCCAGTCGGGGTGCGAACGTGCCGATGCCGAAACGACCGGGGTCCAACGCGACGATGCCGCCTGCGACGCCGCTCTTGGCCGGTAGCCCCACCCGGGCCAGCCACTCCCCGGACCCGTCGTACATGCCGCACGAGGCCATCACCGACATCACCCAGCGCGCGACCGGTGGACCGACCACCTGCTGACCGGTGAGAGGGTTGCGACCGAAGTTGGCGAGGGTCGCGGCCATCACGGCGATGTCGAAGGCGGTGACCGACGCCGCGCACTGTCGGAAGTACGCTTCGGTCGCGACGTCCTCGCTCGAGCCGAGCGCACCGTGCGCGAGCCCCGCGAGTTCGCGATTGCGGTCACCCGTGGCCAGCTCGGAGCGGAAGACCGCGTCATCCACCGCCAGGGTTCGGCCGGCGAACGCACCGAGGCCGTCGAGAATTGTTTGGGCCTTCTGCTCGGCGGTACTGCCTTCGATGAGGGATGCCACGACGATCGCACCCGCGTTGATCATCGGGTTCATCGGCCGCCCGCCGTCGAAGCTCGCCTCATTGAAGGCCTCGCCGCTCGGCTCGACGCCCACATGGGCGGACAGCTCGGCTACCCCTCGCGCCTCAAGCGCGAGTGCATAGACGAACGGCTTCGAGACCGACTGGATCGTGAACTCGCGGCGGGAGTCGCCGGCCTCGTAGGTGCGACCCTTCACGCCGACGAGTGCGACGCCGAGTCCGTCGGGGTCGGCAAGGGCGAGTTGCGGGATGTAGTCGGCAACCGCGCCCTCGGTGTGCGGACGCGCCTCCGCCAGCACGGTATCGAGCGCGCGGCGCACTCGTGCGTTCGGGGCTGCCATGCGGCCAGCCTAGGGGTGGGGATTGGGGGCGCGGGGACGGATGTTCTCACAGGCTGCTCTGCTCCTGTGCTCCTGTCCTCTTGCCCGCCTGCACTCCTGTGCTCCTCTCCGCCTGTCCTCCTGCCCTTCCCTCTCTCCTTCACGCTCCTCCCGTCTGGTCCTCCGCCCTCTTCTCCTCCACAGGTGGTTCTGCGGAAAGATCTTCTACTCGAACATGTGTTCGATCTCTGGGAG
>JAIUPK010000008.1 GCA_020160915.1 Actinomycetota bacterium
CGCATGCTCCGCCGCTTGTGCGGGCCCCCGTCAATTCCTTTGAGTTTTAGCCTTGCGGCCGTACTCCCCAGGCGGGGAACTTAATGCGTTAGCTGCGACACAGAAACCGTGGAATGGTCCCTACATCTAGTTCCCAACGTTTACGGCATGGACTACCAGGGTATCTAATCCTGTTCGCTCCCCATGCTTTCGCTCCTCAGCGTCAGTTACGGCCCAGAGATCTGCCTTCGCCATCGGTGTTCCTCCTGATATCTGCGCATTCCACCGCTACACCAGGAATTCCAATCTCCCCTACCGCACTCTAGTCTGCCCGTACCCACTGCAGGCTGGAGGTTGAGCCTCCAGTTTTCACAGCAGACGTGACAAACCGCCTACGAGCTCTTTACGCCCAATAATTCCGGATAACGCTTGCACCCTACGTATTACCGCGGCTGCTGGCACGTAGTTAGCCGGTGCTTTTTCTGCAGGTACCGTCACTTTCGCTTCTTCCCTACTAAAAGAGGTTTACAACCCGAAGGCCGTCGTCCCTCACGCGGCGTTGCTGCATCAGGCTTGCGCCCATTGTGCAATATTCCCCACTGCTGCCTCCCGTAGGAGTCTGGGCCGTGTCTCAGTCCCAGTGTGGCCGGTCACCCTCTCAGGCCGGCTACCCGTCGTCGCCTTGGTGAGCCATTACCTCACCAACTAGCTGATAGGCCGCGAGTCCATCCTTGACCGAAATTCTTTCCACCCCCAGGAGATGCCTCCGAAGGTCGTATCCGGTATTAGACGTCGTTTCCAACGCTTATCCCAGAGTCAAGGGCAGGTTACTCACGTGTTACTCACCCGTTCGCCACTAATCCAGCAGGAGCAAGCTCCCGCTTTCATCGTTCGACTTGCATGTGTTAAGCACGCCGCCAGCGTTCATCCTGAGCCAGGATCAAACTCTCCATAAATGTTTATGCGCCATCGTTGCCTCCGGAATGGGAGGACGAACAACGACAAGTTTGAAACTGACAGAACAAATCAATACTGACTTGCTTTGTTGTTTATATCTTTTCCAAAGGAATCCGGCCTACCGAAGTAGGCACGGGTTTTTGGCATTTGACATTGTGCACGCTGTTGAGTTCTCAAGGATCGGGCGCTCCTGACTTCCACCTCGCGGCTTCGTTTCAGGGCAACTGCTCTAACCTACCACCAGGACGCCGCAGTCGCTACTAGAGCAACTACATTCACTGGCTGGATTTGGTCCCTCTTGAGGCCGGGAAGCTCTGCGGCTTTCCCGCACCTTTGGGGTGACAAGGGATTACATTACGTGGATGTTACGCGCCCTGCAAATTACGGTGAATCCCGGGCGTGTCGTACGCGAAACCTACTCGGCGAAGACGCCGGCGAGGGTCTTCTTGCCCCGTCGCAGCACGGCCATCCGGCCCGCCAGGAGCGAACCACCCAGCACGGATGCCTCGTCGTCCACCCGCACGTTGTTCACGTAGACGCCGCCCTCGCCGATCGAGCGGCGGGCCGCGGCGAGGCTCGGGGAGAGCCCGGTGTCCACCAGGAGCTGCGCGATGGTGGAGCTCGCCGGCGCGGTGGTGTGCGGCAGTTCACGCAGGGCCTGCTCGAGGGTGGCGTCATCCAGCGCCGACAGCTCACCCTGACCGAACAGGGCCGCGGCCGCCGCGATGGCCGCCTCGGTGGCCGCGACTCCGTGCACGAGCGACGTGACCTCCCACGCGAGCACGCGCTGCGCCTCGCGCTTGAAGGGCTCGGCGGCGACGGCGCCCTCCAAACGCTCGATCTCGGCGCGTGTCAGGAAGGTGAAGATCTTGAGGCGCTCGATCACGTCGGCATCGTCGGTGTTGAGCCAGAACTGGTAGAACGCGTAGGGACTCGTCATCGCCGGATCGAGCCAGATCGCGTTGCCCTCGCTCTTGCCGAACTTGGTGCCGTCGGAGTTGGTGATCAGTGGCGTGCCGATGGCGTGCGCCGAGACGCCCTCCGCCTTGTGGATGAGATCGGTTCCGCTGGTGAGATTGCCCCACTGGTCGCTGCCGCCGGTCTGCAGTACGCAGCCGTAGCTGCGGTAGAGCTCGAGGAAGTCCATGCCCTGGAGGATCTGGTAGCTGAACTCGGTGTAGCTGATGCCCGCATCGGAGTTGAGACGGGCGCTGACGGCATCCTTCTTCAGCATCGTGCCGACCCGGAAGTGCTTGCCCACGTCACGGAGGAAGTCGATCGCCGACAGGGGTGCCGTCCAGTCGAGGTTGTTGACGAGCCTGGCGGCGTTGTCGCCTTCGAAACTCAGGAACTTGGACACCTGCTGTTGGAGGTAGCCCACCCACTCGGCCACGACGGCAGCATCGTTCAGGGTGCGCTCCGCCGTCGGCCGAGGATCACCGATGAGGCCAGTGGAGCCCCCGACGAGACCGAGGGGTCGGTGCCCGGCGAGCTGGAGTCTGCGCAGCAGCAGCAGCTGCACGAGGTTGCCCAGGTGCAGACTCGGAGCGGTCGGGTCGAATCCGCAGTAGTAGGTGATCGGCTCCCCCGCGAGCAGCTCGCGAAGCTCGTCCGCGTTGGTGGAGACATGCACGAGTCCCCGCCAGGTGATCTCGTCCCACACGGTATCGAAGGCGGGATCGTTGGCCTGACTGTGGAGCGATTCAGATGCGGTTGGAGGCACGGGTTCAACCGTACCGGAGGTTCGCGGGCATGACGCGGCGTCCGGGATTAAGCTTCAAGGCTTGATATGGCTCATATCTAGTGCCTAGACTTGATTCGGCTTAGATCAAGCCTGAAAGCTTGAGGGACATCATGTTCATCATCACCGCTGACCAGATCGACAGTCGCCACCTCGACGACCTCGCCGGCTCGACCATAGCCCGCCTCAACACGCGCTACGAGGGCGAGTTGGCGCTGCCCGTCGACCGCAATGCCGGCGACGAGATCCAGGCCCTCGTCGGCCGAGGCGATGCGGCCCTCGCGATCATCGCCGACCTGACCCGCACGGGACAGTGGAGCGTCGGATGCGGGATCGGTCGGGTGCGCACCCCCCTGCCCGCGAACACCCGGGAGGCCGCCGGACCCGGGTTCGTCGCGGCCAGGACCGCGGTCGACCGGTCCAAGCGCGCACCGCTGAGGTTCGCCCTCGAGAGCGAGACCCTCGGCGCCGCCGAGCATGCCGAGGCGCTCATCGACCTCATGCTGCTGGTTCGCGCGCGTCGCAGCTTGGAGGGTTGGGAGCTGTTCGACCTCATCTCCGAGGGGCTCACGCAGTCCGACGCCGCCACCCGGCTGGGGATCAGCCCGCAGGCTGCCAGCCAACGAGCGCGCGCCGCGGGCATCCGGCAGGAGCTCTCGGCACTGCCAGCTCTCGCGGCGGTGCTCTCCCAGGTTGACGGTGCCGACGCGCACAATGGGGAATCATGATCCCCGTCGTTCTGGCCATCGCAGCTGGCGTCGCCCTCGCCTTCGCCGTCGTGGCGACGTCCCCACGACGGCATTGGTTCGCCATACCGTCGGCGGTGATAGTGCTGCTCGCGATCCTCGTTCCGCTGGTCGCGCCCGCGGGCAGCGGGCCGAACTGGCTCGGCGTCGTCGCGGCGGTGCTGTTCGGGGCAGTGGGGGTGGTCGGCGGCAGCCCCGTGGTGGGCCTGGTGCTGCGGTTCGCCCAGGGCAGCGTCATCCTCGGCGAGCACGGCGGCATCGTCGTCTCGAGCGACGGCGGCCTCACCCCGCGGCACGAGATCCTGCGCGGGGGCGCCACGATCGGCTACCTGGAGCGGGTCGCGCTGCTCGGAGCCGTCGCGGCCGGCCAGGCCGCCGCGGTCGCGGTGATCGTAGCGATCAAGGGCCTCGGCCGGTTCTCGGAACTCGACGGCAGCGAGGCACGGGAGCGGTTCATCATCGGCACGCTCACCAGCCTGATCTGGGCGGGAGCCTGCGCGGCGGCAGCTGTGCTCGCCGCCTAGGACTAGCGGATCGCCTTCGGGTGACGCTTGTACGGTGAGACCGTCGGGTCGCCGGGGATCCAGAAGCGCCACGGGAAAGCCGCTCCTCCCCCGGCGCCGGAGACGCCCGTGCGCGGTCCCTGCGCGAATGGCGCCGGGCTCTCGGCGGGAGTGAAACGCACCCGCCCGTTCGCGACGCTGGATCCGCCGTCGGCGAGAGTGATCCCCAGTGCGACGGTGAGGCGGGCCGGGCCCCGCGCGAGGTCGGCATCCGTGCGACTCGTCGTGCGGCGCATCCGGGCGACCTCGATGCCGTCGACGATCTCGCCCGCACGCAGCAGCACGGCGGATGCCTCACCGTCGGGCGAGCACACGATGTTGGCGCACACGTGCATGCCGTAGGTGAAGTACGTGTACAGGCGCCCGGGCGGACCGAACATCACCTCGGTTCGCGGCGTCGGCCCACGGAAGGCGTGCGACCCGGGGTCGGTCTCGCCCTGGTACGCCTCCACCTCGGTGAGGCGCAGGGTGACACCGTCGACGGTCAGGTGGCCGCCGAGCAGCAGGGGCGCGACCTCGAGGGCCGGCCGGGACAGCAGCGTCTCTAGAACAGCGGAATCCCGTTGACGGCGATGATGATGAACGCCACCACCAGCACGGCCACGCTCACCACGACGACGATCGTCGTCGCTCGCTTGGTCATGCCGCGGCGCCACCAGCCGGGATCCTGATCATTGTGCAGTGTCACAGGGTGCTCCTGGAGGTGAGGGCGCGAACGCGCGCGGTGAGTTCGATGCGTTGTTCGGCGACGCGCTCGGGCGACGTGCCGCCCACGCCCGAGCGACTGGAGACCGACCCCTCGATCGTGAGCACGCCACGAACGCCCGGGGTGAGGTGCGGCGAGACCGCCTGATACTGCTCGTCGGTCGGCTCGTCGAGGTCGAGCCCGTTGTCTTCGCAGAACCGCACGAGCGCTCCCGAGATCTCGTGAGCCTCGCGGAACGGCACCCTCTGGCGCACGAGCCAGTCAGCGACATCCGTGGCCAGGGAGAAGCCCTGCGGGGCGAGTTCGGCCATGCGCTTCGTGTCGAAGGTCAGGGTCGCGAGCATGCCGGTGAACGCGGGCAGGAGTACTTCGAGGGTCTCCACCGAGTCGAAGACCGGCTCCTTGTCCTCCTGCAGGTCGCGGTTGTAGGCGAGCGGGAGTCCCTTGAGCGTGGCGAGCAGTCCGGTCAGGTTGCCGATCAGCCTCCCGGACTTGCCGCGCGCGAGCTCGGCGATGTCGGGGTTCTTCTTCTGCGGCATGATCGACGAGCCGGTGGAGTAGGCGTCATCGAGGCGCACGAAGCCGAACTCGCGAGTGTTCCAGATGATGATCTCCTCGGCGAACCGGGAGAGGTCGATACCGATCTGAGCGGCGATGAAGGCGAACTCCGCCACGACGTCGCGACTGGCAGTCGCGTCGATCGAGTTCTCGCTGGGGCGAGCAAGGCCCAGTTCACGCGCGACCAGGGCGGGGTCGAGCCCCAGGCTGCTGCCTGCCAGGGCGCCGGCGCCATAGGGCGACGCGGATGCCCGCCCGCGCCAATCGCGCAGCCGCTGGAGGTCACGCACCAACGGCCAGGCGTGGGCAAGTAGATGGTGGGCGAGAAGCACGGGCTGCGCGTGCTGGAGGTGAGTGCGCCCCGGCAGGATCGCGCTGCCCGCCTTCTCGGCCTGCGCGTTGATGGCATCGATGAGGTCGACCACGAGGTCACCGATCACGGCGGCGTGGTCGAGCAGGTACATCCGGATCAGGGTGGCGATCTGGTCGTTGCGGCTGCGGCCGGCGCGCAGTCGACCACCGAGATCGGGTCCCACGATGTCGATGAGCGCGGACTCGAGGGCGCCGTGAACGTCTTCGTCGTCGGGCGCGGCGACAAGCTCGCCGACCTCGACCCGGCGCAGCAGCTCATCGAGGCCCGCATGCATGGCGGCCTCCTCATCGGGGGTCAGGTAGCCCGCGGCGGCGAGCGCCTTCGCGTGACCGTGGGAGCCCGCGATGTCGTAGGGCGCCAGCTGCCAGTCGAAGTGCGTGGAGCGGCTGAGACGCGCGAGTTCCTCCGAGGGTCCGCTCGCGAACCGGGCGCCCCACAGGGCACCGTCACCGGTCTTCGCTTCTGCCACGGGGTCGGTCTCCTTCGGTTGGGTTCAGTCTAGGGATGGGTCTGCTGGCGGTTTCGATACGCCGCTTCGCGGCTACCCAACCGGCCTACTGCTCGAGCAGCCAGACGAGCAGCGCCTTCTGGGCGTGCAGCCGGTTCTCCGCCTCGTCCCAGATCACGCTCTGCGGACCGTCGATGACCTCGCCCGTCACCTCGTAGCCACGGTCGGCCGGCAAGCAGTGCAGGAAGATCGCATCGGGCTTCGCGAGAGCCATCATGTCGGCGTCGACCTTGTAGGGCGAGAGGGATGCCACGCGCGCCGCTTTCTCCTCCTCCTTGCCCATCGAGACCCAGGTGTCCGTCACCACGACGTCGACACCCGCGACCGCCTCGAGCGGGTCGGTGTAGATGGTCACCGAGCCGCCGGTCTGCACGGCGATCGCGTCGGCATCCGAGACGATGCGCTCGTCGGGCATGTAGTCGGCCGGGCAGGCGATGCGCACGTGCATTCCGGCCGTCGCACCCGCGAGCAGGTACGAGTGCACCATGTTGTCGGCACCGTCGCCCAGGAAGGCGAGCGTGAGGCCGGCGAGGGTGCCCTTGTGCTCGCGGATCGTCAGCAGGTCGGCGAGCAGCTGGCACGGGTGGAACTCGTCGCTCAGGGCGTTGATGACCGGCACCGTCGTGTCGGCGGCCATCTCGACCAGTCCCGACTGCGCGTAGGTGCGCCAGACGATCGCCGCGACCTGGCGCTCGAGCACGCGTGCCGTGTCCGACGCCGTCTCCTTGCCGCCGAGCTGGCTGTTGGCCGTGGAGATGATGAGCGGCACTCCCCCGAGGTCGGCGATGCCCACAGCGAACGAGACCCGCGTGCGTGTCGACGACTTGTCGAAGATCACGGCAACCGTCTGCGGCCCGGCGAGAGGCTTGCGACCCCAGCGGTCCGCCTTGATCTGCTCGGCCAGGTCGAGAATCGCGGTCTGCTCGGCCTGGGTCAGGTCGTCGTCGCGGAGGAAGTGGCGGGTCATGCGGTGGCCTCGCTTACGTGGGTGAGTGCTGCTGTGAACTTGTCAATGAACTCGGCGATCTCGGCATCGCCGATGATCAGGGGCGGCGCGAGACGGATGCTCGCGTCGTTCGGCGCGTTGATGATCAGTCCCAGCTCCAGGGCTCTCGCCACCACCGCGGGGGCGACATCGTCAGACAACCCCACCCCGATGAGCAGGCCGCGGCCACGCACCTCTTCGACCAACGGCAGGCCGACGATCGCGGCACGAAGCTGCTCTCCACGTGTCGCAGCGTTGTCGACCAGACCCGCACGCTCGATCTCCCCGAGCACCGCGTTCGAGGCCGCCGTCGCCAGCGGGTTGCCGCCGAACGTGCTGCCGTGTTGACCGGCCGTGAACAGGTCGGATGCCGCGCCAAAGGTGACGAGCGCCCCGATCGGCACTCCGCCGCCGATGCCTTTGGCCACGGCAATCGCGTCGGGCACGATCCCCGCCTGCTGGAACGCCCACCACGTGCCGGTGCGACCGGCTCCCGTCTGGATCTCGTCGAGGATGAGCAGGGCGCCGTGGCGAGCCGTGATGTCCCGCGCCGCTGCGAGGTAGCCCTCGGGGAGGTCGATGACGCCGGCCTCACCCTTGATCGGCTCGATGACTACCGCCGCGACATCCGGGCCGATGGCTCGCTCGAGCGCCTCGATGGTCGAGTCGATGTGCTCGACGTTGGGCACCAGGGGCTCGAACGGCTCGCGCAGCGCCGGCTTGCCGGTGAGTGAGAGCGAGCCCATGGTGCGCCCGTGGAACGAGTTGTTGAGGGCGATGATGCGCGGCCGGCCGGTGCGGCGGGCGAGCTTGATGGCGGCCTCGATCGCCTCGGCACCGGAGTTGCAGAAGTAGACGCGGTCGCCGCCGGTCAGGCGGGTGAGGCGGGCGGCGAGCTCCAGCTGCGGCGGGTTGGCGAAGTAGTTGGAGACGTGCGCGACTGTCGCGATCTGCCGGCTGACGGCATCCACCAGCACGGGATGCGCGTGCCCCAAGGCATTGACCGCGATACCCGCGAGGAAGTCGAGATACTTCGCACCGGTGTCATCCCAGACGTAGCAGCCCTCGCCGCGCACCAACTCGCGCGACGGTAGGGCGGCCGACTTCATGATCTTCGCCGAGTACTCGTCCTGCCAGGTCATGCGGGTACCACCTCCGTGCCGATGCCCTGCTGGGTGAAGACCTCGAGCAGGATCGAGTGCGGCTCGCGGCCGTCGATGATGGCTGCCTTCGCCACTCCCCCGGCGACGGCCTCGAGGCACGCCGCCATCTTGGGGATCATGCCCGACTCGAGGCTCGGCAGCAGGGCCTCGAGCTCGGTCGTGGTGATGATCGAGACAAGCGAGTCCCGGTTGGGCCAGTCGCTGTAGAGACCGGCAACGTCGGTGAGGATCACGAGCTTGGCAGCGCCGAGCGCCACCGCGAGCGACGCTGCAGCCGAGTCGGCATTGACGTTGAGCAGCCCGTCGGGCCCGTTCGCCACTGTCGAGATGACGGGGATGCGCCCGGCGGCTACCTCCAGCAGCACCGCCGCCGGATCGACCGAGGTCACATCGCCGACGAGGCCGAGATCCACGAGTTCGCCGTCGACGACGGTCGCTCGCTGTTCGCCGGTGAACAGTCCGTACTGGTCACCCGAGATGCCCTCGGCGAGGTAGGCGTGCTCGGTGATGCTGTGCTCATTGATCAGGCCGACCAGCTCACCGCCGACCTGTTCGGCGAGTACCTGTCTGATCACCGGCATCGACTCCGGAGTAGTGACTCGGTAGCCGCCCTTGAATTCGCTCGGGATGCCGCGGCGCGTCAACTCGGCGGTGATCTGCGGGCCGCCCCCGTGCACCACCACGGGCTTCACGCCCGCGAAGCGCAGGTACGCCATGTCCTCGGCGAAGGCGCGCTTGAGGTCATCGTCGACCATCGCGTTGCCGCCGAACTTGACCACGATGATCTCGTCGTGGAACCGCTTCAGCCACGGCAGCGATTCGATGAGCACAGCGGCCTTCGCGGCCGCCTGATCCTGGCTGACCATCAGCTGGAGTACGCCGAGTTCTCGTGCACGTAGTCGTGCGTGAGATCGTTCGTGAGGATCGTCGCCGTGTGCTCGCCCGACTTGAGGTCGATGGTGAGGTCCACGCGGCGCGGTGACAGGTCGACGTCGGTACGCGGCCGGTCGGGTGCGCCGGCGTGGCAGACCCGCACCCCGTTCATGCTCACGTCGACGTCGTACGGGTCGAAGGCGGCATCCGTGGTTCCGATGGCGGCGAGCACCCGGCCCCAGTTGGGGTCGTTGCCGAAGACCGCGGCCTTGAACAGGTTGTTGCGGGCCACCGAGCGACCGACCTCGACCGCGTCATCCTCGGTTGCCGCGCCGACTACCTCGATGCGGATGTCGTGGCTGGCCCCCTCCGCGTCGCCCTGCAGCTGCTCGGCGAGGTCGACGCACACGGCGGTCAGCACCTGGGTGAACGCGTCGAGCTCCGGCTCCACGCCGGATGCGCCGCTCGCCAGCAGCGACACCTGGTCGTTGGTGGACATGCAGCCGTCGGAGTCGAGGCGGTCGAAACTGACGCGGGTCGCGTGGCGCAGCGCGATGTCGAGTTCGGCGCTCGAGAGCACGACGTCGGTGGTGATGACCACGAGCATCGTCGCGAGGCCCGGCGCGAGCATGCCCGCACCCTTCGCCATGCCGCCGACCGTGTAGCCGTTGCCCTGCTTGATCGAGCGCTTCGGCTTCGAGTCGGTCGTCATGATCGCGAGGCTCGCCTCCTCGCCGTGGTCGCCGAGAGCGGCGGCCGCGAGTTCCACCCCCGCGAGCACCTTGTCGAGGGGAAGCTGGTCGCCGATCAACCCGGTCGAGCAGACGAGCACGTCACCCGAGCTGATGCCGAGCGCGAAGGCCACCGCCTCGGCCGTGGAGTGCGTCACCTGGAAGCCCTGCGCGCCGGTGAAGCAGTTCGCTCCCCCGGAGTTGAGCACGATCGCGCTCGCGGTGCCGTCGGCGATGGCCTGCTGCGACCAGATGATCGGGTTCGCCTTCGACCGGTTGCTCGTGAACACGGCTGCGGCGTTGGCCAGCGGACCCCGATTGACCACGAGGGCGAAGTCCAGCCCCCCGCTCGACTTGAGACCCGCGGTCACGCCCGCCGCCTCGAAACCCTTTGCCGCTGTCACACTCACGGTGCCACCCCATCCACAGTCAGTCCCGTCGTCTCCGGCAGCCCCAGGGCGATGTTCGCCGACTGGATCGCCGCCCCCGCGGTGCCCTTCACAAGATTGTCGATCGCGCTCACCGCGACCACGCGTCCCGCCGCCTCGTCGATCGCGAGCCCGATCAGAGCGGTGTTGGCGCCCACAGTATCGGCCGTGCGCGGGAACTGGCCCGCCGGAAGCAGGTGCACGAACGGCTCGTCCGCATAGGCCTGCTCCCACGCATCCCGCACCTGAGTCGCGGTGGTGCCGGGCACCAGCCGTGCCGTCGACGTCGCGAGGATGCCACGGCTCATCGGCACCAGCACCGGAGTGAACGACACGCTCACGCCGACGCCGCCGGCCGCCGTCAAGTTCTGGATGATCTCGGGCGTGTGCCGATGGATGCCGCCCACCTGGTAGGCGTGAGCGGAGCCGATCAGTTCGCTGGCCAGCAGATCGGTGCGCAGGGTCCTACCCGCACCCGACGGTCCGACGGCGAGAACGGCGACGAGGTCGCTCGGCTCGATGACGCCTGCCCGGATGCCCGGGGCCAGGGCCAACGTGATGGCCGTGACGTTGCATCCCGGAACCGCGATGCGCTTGCTGCCCGTGAGCGCGCTGCGCTGAGTGCCGCCGGACGCGAGCAGCAACTCGGGCAAGCCGTAGTCCCAGGCGCCGAAGAACTCGCCTCCGTAGAAGGCCTCCCACGCCGAGGGGTCGGTGAGACGGTGGTCGGCGCCGCAATCCACGACCAGCGTGTCGGCCGGTAGATCACGGGTGACCTCACCCGACTTGCCGTGCGGCAGTGCCAGGAACACGACGTCATGGCCGGCGAGAGTCGCGGCATCCGTCGGCTGAAGCTCCAGGTGCGCGAGCGACCGCAGGTGCGGCTGCACGGCACCCAGTGACTGGCCGGCATTCTGGAACGCGGTCACCGTGGTGACAGCGAAATCGGGGTGCGCCGAGAGCAGTCTCAGCACCTCACCCCCGGCGTAGCCGCTGGCACCAGCGACGGCAACCGACAAGGACATGGCTCTACCTTAATGAGAGACGGACGAGGGGATGACGCGGCGGGGGCTCAGGCGACCGCAGAGAAAAGGACTCCCGGTCGCAGACGAGACACCGCCTAGCGTCGCTCGTCGCGACGTCGGCGCAGCACAACGGTCGGCGCGAAGCGCTCGAGGGTGCGGGTGAAGCCGGTCACGTGACCGAGCGTACCCCCATCCCGTTGGACAGCGCGAATCGCTACGCTGATGATCGATGCTCACCAGGAGCACCACCAGAACACAGGAGAACCCATGTCCGACCTCGATGGCCTCATCAACCTCATCCCCATCGGCGACATCGCGAAGAAGCTCGGAATCGACGAGAACGTCGCCAAGGCCGCCGTCGCGGTCGCCGTGCCCGCCATCGTCGGAGGCCTCGCGGCCAACGCCAAGACCGACACCGGCGCCCAGAAGCTCCAGGCCGCAGTCGAGCACCACGACAAGAAGGTGAGCGTCGACGACGTCGACGTCGAAGACGGCCAGAAGATCGTCAAGCACGTCTTCGGTGCCAAGGCCGACGACGTCGCCGCCGCCGCCGGCGCGAAGGCGGGCGGGCCCGACATCGGCGCCATCGTCGCGCAGGTGCTGCCCATCATCGCCCCCATCGTGCTCGCGTTCCTCGCCCAGCAAATGAGCAAGGGCGGCAGCACCACCGCTGCAGCGCCCAAGGCGGAAGAGCCCGCAGCCGCGACCGGCACCGACATCGGCAGCATCCTCGGCGGGTTGCTCTCGTCTAAGCAGGGCCAAGACATCATCGGCGGCGCGCTCGGCGGGCTGCTCGGAGGCGGCACCAAGTAACTCGGGGTGCGCTGAGGCCGACGCGCATCGGTTTTCAGCTCAGACAATGAAGAAGTCCCGACGGCCCATGGCCGCCGGGACTTCTTCATAACTCGCGAGAAAACCGATACGCGTCGACCTCGCGAAGTAACAAAACGACGCTCGGGCGGCACGCCTCGGCTCCCCCTCAGCACGGGAGGGAGGTAGATCGGGCTACTCGCGGAGGGTTGCCCCGAAAGTGGTGGCGGCCAGGGCGACTGCTGCGGTCTTCGCCTCCGTCGCCTCCGCCTGCGTGAGGGTGCGGTCGGGGGCGCGGAAGCGCAGCGCGTAGGTGAGCGACTTCGTTCCCTCGGCCACGCCGGACCCGCGGTAGTCGTCGGTGAGCACCGCGTGCTCGAGCAGTTCGCCCGCGCCCTCGCGCAGCAGGGCGAGCATGTCGCCGGCCGGCACGTCCGCCGCAACGACGAGCGAGACATCCTGAGTCGCGGCCGGGAACGACGAGATCGGAGTCGCTGAGATCTGCGTCGCCCCCGCCTCGATGAGAGCGTCGAGATCCAACTCGAGTGCGGCGACCACGCGCGGAAGATCGAGCTCCACGGCCAACGAGGGCAGCAGCTCCCCCGCGAAGCCGACGGAACGCTCGCCGATCCGCAGCTCGGCCGTGCGGCCGGGGTGCATGGCCTGGTGGTGACCCGTCACCACGGTCAGGGGCGCCGCCACGAGTTCGGCAATGTGATGTGCGGCGGCGAGGGCATCCGCGAGGCCGGTGGCCACTGCCGGCTGGCCGGGCTGCTTGGCCACGGCATCACCCAGGAACAGTGCGCCGACATGCCACGGCTGCGGTGGGATGCTCGCGCGAAGCGCACCGAGCACCTCGTCGGAGGGGCGCGCGTCACCCGCCGGCAGCGGACCGCTGCCGTACTTCGCGCCCGGCTGCGGCAGGAACACGGTGCCCACCTCGAACAGCGCGAGGTCGGTCAGACCGCGCGACAGGTTGCGGTGGGCGACAGCGACGAGGCCGGGCAGCAGCGAGGTGCGGAGCGACGCAGCATCCGGATCGAGCGGGTTGGCGACCGTCATCGCGGCAACCGGGCCCGCGACCGCCGAGCCGAAGAGGTCGTTGGAGCCCTGAGCGATGAACGGGTACGCCAGCACCTCGGTGAGTCCTGCGGAGGCGAGGGAGCTCGCGACCGACCGGCGCAGCCGCTGCTCACGGCTGAGGCCGCGTCCGGGTGGTGCAGTGGGCAGCTCAGACGGTATGCGGTCGTACCCGACGATGCGGGCGACCTCCTCCGCGAGCGTGGCCGGGAAGGTGAGGTCGGGGCGCCAGGTGGGCGGAGTCACGCGCCATCCGGTGTCGGTGGCCTCGACGGCAGCGCCGATCGCAGAGAGGGAGGACGTGATCTCGTCTGCGGAGAAGTCGACGCCGATCAGGCCCTCGACGTAGCCCTCCGGCAGATCGATGGGCGTCGGCGCCGAGGACTCGTCGATAGTCGATCCGAGGTCGTCAGCTGTGCCGCCGGCAAGCTCAACGAGCAGCTGAACCACTCGCGCGACGGCCGGTGCGGCCGCCTTGGGGTCGACACCGCGCTCGAAGCGACGGGATGCCTCGCTCGGCAGCTTGTGGCGACGGGCGCTGCGCGCGATGGTCACGGGGTCGAAGTTCGCGGCCTCGACCAGCACGTTCGTCGAGGTTGCCGCATCGATCTCGGTGGACGCGCCACCCATCACCCCGGCGATACCGATCGGACCGGACTCGTCGGTGATCAGCAGGTCCTCGGGGTCAAGGGTGCGCTGCTTGTCGTCGAGGGTCGTGATGGTCTCCCCCGCCTTAGCGCGGCGCACGGTGATGCCACCCGTCAACCGGTCGAGGTCGTAGGCGTGGGTGGGTTGGCCGGTCTCGAGCATCACGTAGTTGGTGATGTCGACCACGAGAGACACCGAGCGGATGCCCGCCAGAGCCAACCGGGACACCATCCACGGTGGGGTGGGCCGGCTCGCATCCACGCCGCGTACCGCGCGGGACATGAACACTGTCGCCCCCACACGGCCGCGGATGGGCGCGTCGTCGGCGATCGTCACCGGGAACCCGGTGGCGGCGGTCTCAACGGACTCGACCACCGAGACCGGGTCGCGGAAGGTCGCGCCCGTGGAGTTCGCGTACTCGCGCGCGATGCCGCGGATCGAGAAGGCGTACCCGCGGTCGGGCGTCACGTTGACCTCGACGGCGAAGTCGTCCAGGCCGAGGAGGGCGATCGCATCCGTGCCCACCTCGGGGTCGAGCCCGAGGCTCGCCAAACGCAGGATGCCGTCGTGCTCGTCGCCGAGACCCAGCTCGCGAGCCGAGGCGATCATGCCGTCGGAGACGTGGCCGTAGGTCTTGCGTGCGGAGATCGGGAACGGGCCGGGGAGCACCGCACCGGGCAGAGACACGACGACCTTGTCGCCGACCACGAAGTTGTGGGCGCCGCAGACGATGCCGCGGGGCTCGCCTTCACCGACATCCACCTGGCACCAGTTGATGGTCTTGCCGTTGGCCTGGGGCTCGGGAGTGAACTCGAGCACCTTTCCGACGACCACGGGACCCGACAACTCGAAGCCGTGCACGTCCTCCTCTTCGAGCCCGACCTTGACGAGGGCCGCGTGCACGTGCTCGTGCGTGACGTCCTCGGGGAGGTCGACGAACTCGCCAAGCCAGGAGATGGGGATGCGCATCTCAGACCACCATTCCGAACTGCTGCGAGAAGCGCACATCGCCCTCGACCATGTCGCGCATGTCGTTCATCTCGTTTCGGAACTGCAGGGTGCGCTCGATGCCCATGCCGAATGCGAAGCCCTGGTAGACCTCGGGGTCGATGCCCGCGGCACGCAGCACGTTGGGGTTGACCATGCCGCAGCCGCCCCACTCGACCCAGCGGGCTCCGCCCTTGGCGTTCGGCTGCCAGACGTCCATCTCGGCGCTCGGCTCGGTGAACGGGAAGTAGTTGGGGCGCAGGCGAATCTCGGCGCCATCACCGAACATCGCACGCGCGAGGTGCTCGAGGGTGCCGCGCAGGTGCGCCATCGTCAGGCCCTTGTCGATCGCAATGCCCTCGAGCTGGTGGAAGACCGGCGTGTGGGTCGCGTCGAGCTCGTCCTTGCGGAACACCTTGCCGGGCGACACCACGTAGACCGGCAGCGGCCGATCGAGCAGTGACCGCACCTGCACCGGACTGGTCTGCGTGCGCAGCAGAAGGTGCGACTCGATCGGGTCGATGAAGAACGTGTCCTGCGTGCCGCGGGCGGGGTGATCCTCGTCCATATTGAGCGCGTCGAAGTTGAACCACTCGTTCTCGAGTTCCGGGCCCTCGGCGACCTCCCAGCCCATGCCGATGAAGATGTCGGCCATCTGCTCCATGAGCAGGCTGAGCGGATGCCGCGCCCCGGAGCGCCAGCGTGTGGCCACCGCCGTGACATCCACCGCCTCGCTCGCCAGCCGCGCGGTCTCCTCGGCGACGGCAAGCTCCGCCTCGCGCGACGACAGCGCCTCGGCGACGCGAGCCCGGGCCTGGCCGACGAGCTTTCCTGCCGCGGCGCGCTGATCGGGCGCAACAGTCTTCAGGCTCGCGTTGAACTGCGCGAGCGCAGAGGCCTCCCCTGCGTGCGCCGTGCGGGCGGCCCGCAGCTCGGTCAGGGTCGTGGAGGCGGCAATGGCGGCGAGGGCGTCATCCCTCGCGGCGTCAACGCTGCTGTCAGTGATCGTGGGGTCTGGCACAAGTGACGAGTTTACTGTCAGCTGCGCTTCGCGGCTGCGCAGATGGTTCGCTCAGCTGCGCTGAGCGAACGCACTCTCATAGAGGCAGACGGATGCCGCGGTCGCGAGGTTCATCGATTCGGCGTGCCCGTAGATCGGCACGGTGATCACCCAGTCGGCGAGGGCGTAGTGCTCGTCGCTCAGGCCGCGCGCCTCGTTGCCGAACAGCCATGCCGTTGGGCTGGCCAGCGCCCCCGCCTTGCGCGCAGCGAGAAGGTCGGCGCCCTTGATGTCGGCGGCGATCACCTGCACGCCGACCGCCTTGGTGCGCTCGATGACGCTCTCCAACTCGTTGTCGACGGCGACGGGCAGGTGGAACAGCGAGCCGGTGGTCGCGCGAACCACCTTCGGGTTGTAGAGGTCGACGCTGCGACCGGTGAAGATGACCGCGTCCGCACCGGCGGCATCCGCTGCTCGGATGATCGTGCCCGCGTTGCCGGGATCGCGCACCTCCTCGAGAATCGCGATGAGCTTGGGCTGCCCGGCCAGGATGTCCTTCACCGAGGTGGGGAACTGACGGCAGACGGCGACAACCCCCTGCGGAGTGACGGTGTCGGCCATCGCCTCGAGCACCTGCTCCGTGACGAACTCGACCTCGAGGTCGGTCTCGGCGGCAGCTGCGGCGATACCGGGATGGCGCTCCAGCGCCGTGGGAGTCGCGAAGAGGTCGACAATGAGATCAGGCCGGAAGGACAGAGCCTCCGACACGGCCTGAGGTCCCTCCAAGAGGAAAAGCCCGGTCTGCGACCGGGCTTCTCTCTTAGCGAGTTTTGCCACAGCGCGCACCCGAGGTGAGCGCGGGTTGTCGATCATGTCGACAGCCTATTGCGGCTTACTGAACGCTGGCTTTCGCCGCGCTGAACCTATGCGTTCACCTTCGGCGCGCTCGTGTCGGCCGGCAGTGCGGCCTTCGCGGTGGCGACGATCGCAGCGAACGTGGCGGGCTCGGTGACCGCGAGGTCAGCGAGGATGCGACGGTCGACCTCGATGCCGGCCAGGTTGAGGCCCTGGATGAGGCGGTTGTAGGTCAGGCCGTTCGCACGCGATGCCGCGTTGATGCGCTGGATCCACAGGCGACGGAAGTCACCCTTGCGGGCACGGCGGTCACGGTACGCGTAGACGAGCGAGTGGGTGACCTGCTCCTTCGCCTTGCGGTACAGGCGCGAACGCTGGCCCCGGTAGCCGGAGGCGCGATCGAGGATGACGCGACGCTTCTTGTGGGCGTTGACCGCCCGCTTTACTCTTGCCATTTCTTCTGTACCTGACCCTTACTTGCCGAGAAGCTTCTTGATGACCTTGGCGTCCTGCGGAGCGAGGACCTCTTCCTGGTTCAGGCGGCGCTTCGTCTTGCCGCTCTTGACCTCCAGGTTGTGGCGCATGCCAGCCTGCTGCTTCATGACCTTGCCGCTACCGGTGAGCTTGAAGCGCTTCTTGGCACCGGAATGCGTCTTCTGCTTAGGCATCCTTTTCCTCTTTCTTCGGAACTACTGGCTTGGGGGCTGCCGCCTTCGGGGCGGCCGCCTTGGCTTCTGCGGGGGCTGCGGCTTTGGGGGCTGCAGCCTTCGGTGCTTCCTCGGGCGCCGCTGCGGCAGCAGGGGCATCCGTTCGGGCCGGTTTGGAGTTGTTGGCGGCCTTGCGAGCCTCGGCCTCGGCCTTCGCCGCTGCCTTGGTCTTGTGCGGGCCGATCACCATGACCATGTTGCGACCGTCGATGGTCGGTGTCGATTCGACCGAACCGAACTCCGACACATCCTCGGCGAACCTCTGCAGCAAGCGCACGCCCTGCTCGGGACGGGACTGCTCGCGACCGCGGAACAGGATCATTGCTTTGACCTTGTCGCCAGCCTGGAGGAATCCCTCGGCGCGCTTGCGCTTCGTTTCGTAGTCGTGGGTGTCGATCTTGAGGCGGAAACGAACCTCCTTGAGGATCGTGTTCGCCTGGTTGCGCCGCGCTTCCTTGGCCTTCTGGGCCTCTTCGTACTTGAACTTGCCGTAATCCATGATCTTGGCGACGGGAGGCTTGGAATTGGGAGCTACCTCAACCAAATCCAGGTCGGCCTCCTGGGCCAGACGGAGTGCATCCTCAATGCGGACGACGCCCACCTGCTCGCCATTGGGGCCAACAAGACGGACCTCCGGAACGCGGATTCGGTCATTGGTACGGGGATCGCTGATGCGGGTCTCCTTCTCGTGGTTCTCGTGCACCGGGGTGCAGTGCGGCGGCTGCCGCAGGCAGAACGAGAGAGGATTTTCACAAGCGCTGTCGCGCCAACACCCTTGCTGCTACCGGGCACGCAGTGACGCGGCCAGGCGGGGTGTAACTACCCGGTAACCTTGAGAAGCGGTTGACAGGTGGGAGAATCTCCACTTTCGTAGCCGGGGCGAGCCCCGGAGCCTGCACAAGAATAGCAGACGCCGCCCCAATTCACTAAGGATGCTCCATGGCCGACGCCCCCGACCACATCGACGCCGAGATCCGCGACATCTCCGACGTTCCGGCGGTCGAGCTCATCAACACCGTTGCGGTGCACCTGATGAGCGCCGCCGCGGTCAAGCTGGGCCTCGGAGACACCCCGGATGCCGCTGCCGACCTCGATCTCGACGAGGCACGCAAGCTCATCACCTCCCTCGCGGGACTCGTGACCGCTGCGGCACCGGAGATCTCCGACAACCACGCCCGCCCGCTTCGCGACGGGCTGCGCTCGCTTCAGCTCGCGTTCCGCGAGGCGTCGTTCATTCCGGATGCGCCCGGTGCCGGCCCCGGCGAGAAGTACACCGGCAGCGTGATCTGAGCCGCTACACCGCGCTCAGCAACTGCACCCGCAGCGAGTCGACCCGCGTGGTGATGATCTCCGAGGCCGCCCACCGGGCCTGCAGGCGCGCGATGACCGCGTCGAGGGACGCGCGATCCAGCCCCTCGGTGAGCGCGAGCCGCACGACGAGTTCGGGACCCGCGAGACGGGCGGCGGGGTCACCGGGGGCAAGCGTCACGGCGAGCACCGTCGGTTCTGGAGCCGCGGCATCCATGAAGGCGCGAAGCACCTCGGGATCGAGGTAGCTCGGAATCCACGGCTCGGACTGGGCGATCGCCCAGAGCGCGGGCCGACGAATGACGAACTCCGTGTCGCTCGTGGGGTCGAGCACGACCAGCTCGGTCGACTCGCTCGCAGCGGCCAGCGCCACACGCGTACCCGCCGCCGGAACGGGACGAGCCTTCGCGTTCCAGGCACTCATCGCCGTCACCGAACTGAAAGCAGGGAGCACGTTGCGGCCGTCGGGGCCGGCGACCGTCACGATCGAGAGCTCCTGGGACTTGTCGATGGTGTGGCCCAGAGGGCTCACGCCGGTGTCGCCGAGCTCGGCCACGAGCGCGACCAGCAGGCGCGCCTCGCGCACGGCATCGACGACCTCGGCCTCGCCACCCTCGCCCGCTCTGAATCGACGGATCGCGGTCATGAGCGGCTCGGGCGCCGAACCGTCGTCATCCGCGGCGGGGTTCGGTTCGAAGTGGCGACCCTCCCAGGGCACGCCGGCCGAATCGGACACTAGCTGCTGGCGACGTCGAGGGCCTGTGCGAGGGTGAAGGCCTTGGCGTACAGCGCCTTGCCCACGATCGCGCCCTCGAGCCCGTGGGGAACCAGTTCACGCAGTTCGACGATGTCGTCGAGGGTGGCGACCCCGCCCGAGGCGATGACGGGCCGATCGGTGCGTGCCATCACCTGAGTGAGCAGGTCGATGTTGGGGCCCTTGAGGGTGCCGTCCTTGGTGACGTCGGTGACGACGTAGCGTGCGCAGCCGGCGAGTTCGAGACGGTCCATGACCTGCCAGAGGTCACCGCCCTCCTGCGTCCAGCCGCGGGCGGCAAGCGTGGTGCCGCGCACATCGAGGCCGACGGCGATCGCATCGCCGTACTCCGCGATCACGTGGGCAGCCCACTCCGGGTTCTCGAGCGCAGCGGTGCCGAGGTTGATGCGTTTGGCCCCGGTCGCGAGCGCGGCCTCGAGGCTCGCGTCATCCCGGATGCCACCCGACAGCTCGATGTTGACGCGCCGCGGGGTGTTCTTGATGACCTTCCTGATGACGGCGTGGTTGTTGCCGCGCCCGAATGCCGCGTCGAGGTCGACGAGGTGGATCCACTCGGCGCCCTGGCCGATCCACTCCTGCGCCGCGTCGACGGGATCGCCGTAGCTGGTCTCCGAGCCCGCCTCGCCCTGAGTCAACCGGACGGCCTTGCCGCCGGCAACGTCGACAGCAGGAAGCAATACCAGTCGGGGTGTGCTGGTGAACTCGCTCATAGGGTTTCCAACCAATTCTTCAGGAGGCGGATGCCGGCTTCGCCCGACTTCTCGGGATGGAACTGCGTCGCCGAGAGGGGGCCGTTCTCCACCGCGGCGAGGAAGGTGTCACCGCCGTGATTCGCCCAGGTGAGCCTAGGGTGCGGGAACGGGTCGTGCACCTCGAGCGTCCACTCACGGGCGGCATAGGAGTGCACGAAGTAGAAACGCTCGTCGGCGATGCCCGCGAACAGGCGCGAGTCGGCGGGAGCGTCGACCGTGTTCCAGCCCATGTGGGGCAGGATCGGCGCATCCAGTTCGGTCACGACGCCGGGCCACTCGCCGAGGCCGGGGGTGTCGTTGCCCCGCTCGAGACCGTGCTCGAACAGCACCTGCATGCCGACGCAGATGCCGAGAACAGGTCGCCCGCCGGTGAGCCGCTTCTCGATCGCGGCTCCCCCGCGCACCGAGTTGATGCCAGCCATGACGGCCGAGAATGCGCCGACGCCCGGAACGAGCAGTCCATCGGCGGCCTCGGCCACGCTCTTCTCGCTCGACAGCGACACTCGGGCTCCGGCCAACTCGAGCGCCTTGGCGGCCGAGTGGATGTTGCCGGAACCGTAGTCGAGAACGACGACGGAGGGAGAGATCACGGCTAGAGGGCACCCTTGGTCGACGGGATGCCGCTGACACGGGCATCGGGCTGCACCGCGAGTCGGAACGCGCGAGCGAACGCCTTGAACTCGGCTTCGGCGATGTGGTGGGGATCGCGCCCGCCGAGCACGGTGATGTGCACGGTGAGTCCCGCGTTGAAGGTGATGGCCTCGAACACGTGCCGCAGCATCGAGCCCGTGAAGTGGCCGCCGATGAGGTGGTGCTCGAAGCCCGCGGGCTCGCCGGTGTGCACGAGGTAGGGGCGGCCCGAGACATCCACGACCGCCTGCACGAGCGCCTCGTCGAGGGGAACCAGCGCATCGCCGAACCGCGAGATGCCCGCCTTGTCGCCGAGCGCCTGGCGAATAGCTGTGCCGAGTGCGATGCCGACGTCCTCCACCGTGTGGTGCACGTCGATGTGCGTGTCGCCGGTCGCCGTGACCGTGAGGTCGACGAGCGAGTGCTTGGAGAAGGCCGTCAGCAGGTGGTCGAAGAACGGCACGCTCGTCGAGATCGACGATGTGCCCGTGCCGTCGAGGTCGAGCGAGAGTTCGATGCTCGACTCGCTCGTGGTGCGGCTGATGCTCGCGGTGCGGGCTGCGGTCATGGCGCAATCCTACCGATCGACTCGAGCTGCCCGAGCGCGTCGAGGAAGAGGGTCGTCTCGGCATCGCTGCCGGCCGTCACCCGCAGGTGGTGCGGGATGCCCACCTCGCGGATGATGATGTCGCGCTCCAGGAGCGCCTCGAAGACCGCGTGCGGATCGGCCACCCCACCGAAGAGCACGAAGTTGGCCGCGCTGGGCAGCGGCGTGTAGCCGAGTGCGGGCAGAGCGAGGATCATGCGGTCGCGCTGGTGCTTGATGTCCTCGACCATGGCGAGCATCTCCGGCGCATGGGCGAGGGCAGCGATCGCCGCCGCCTGGGTGAGGGCCGACAGGTGGTACGGCAGCCGCACCAAGCGCAGCGCATCCGTCACCGCGGGGTCGGCCGCGAGATAGCCCAGTCGCGCACCCGCGAAGGCAAACGCCTTGCTCATGGTGCGCGAGATGAGCAGGCGGGGGCGGCCTTCGAGCAGGGTGAGCGCGGTGTCACCGTCGGCGAACTCCGCATAGGCCTCGTCGACGAGCAGGATGCCCGAGGTCGCGTCGTACGCCGCCTCGACGGTGTCCAGCCCGAGTGGTGTGCCGGTCGGGTTATTGGGTGAGCAGAGGAACACGACGTCCGGCTGTTCGCGTTCGATCGCCGCGACGACGGTCTGCGGCGAGAGCTCATAGCCGTCATCACGCTCGGCGGTGACCCAGCGCGTGCCGGTGCCGCTCGCGATGATGGAGTGCATCGAGTAGGTGGGAGGGAAGCCGAGCACACTGCGGCCTGGCCCGCCGAACGCCTGCAGGGTCTGCTGCAGCACCTCGTTGGACCCGTTGGCGGCCCAGATGTTGTCGCGGGTCAAGCCATGCCCGAGGTAGTCGGCAAGGGAATCCCGAAGCTCGGTGAACTCGCGGTCGGGATACCGATTGACTCCCATGACCGCGCCGGCGAGAGCCATGACGATGTCGGTGGCAACCGCCTCGGGAATGGCGTGAGTGTTCTCGTTGACATTGAGCTGCACCCGAACGTGCTTCTGCGGTGCACCGTAGGGCTCGAGACCACGGAGGTCGTCGCGAATCGGCAGGTCGTCGAGGCTTGTCACCCGACAAGCCTAGGACGCTCCGGACCTCGCCCGATGCGCGGCACCTACGGAGCGTAGGCGGCAGGAATCGCGAGCTCCTGGCCCGCGTAGACATCCGCCGACTCAAGCTGGTTGAGCTGCATGATCTCGCCGATCACGTCACGCGGGTCTGCCGCAGGCGCGATGCTCTCCGCGAGCTGCCAGAGTGTCTGCCCGGACTCGACCGTGACGTACTCGAAGCCGACGGATGAGCCCTCGAGCGACGCGGTCGCTCCCCCGCCGTTGAGGGCGAAGACGAGTGCCGCGATCACGAGTGGTGTGGCCGCGAGGAACGTGAGAACCGCGCGGCCACGCTTGGTCAGGCGCAGCTTCGGGGCGGAGGCGGGCACGGACTGTGCCGTGCGGGCCGGGGTGAATCCGTAGCCCGGTGCGATGACTGCTGTGCTCATCGGTCGTCCTCTTCCTGTCGATCGTGCTGCCTGGCGGGGGTTTCGTATCCGGCGCTCGGCCGGGAGAGCCGGATACGAAGTGTGGGGGAAGGTGCGTGTCGTACCTGTGTTCCGAACATACATTCGATCGCCCTTCTTTTCAAGAGGATCTTCGAACAAACCACCGACATTGCCTGCAACACACTCGAATAGGTGTTTGTCTTGGCCGCCCGGAACGGATACAGTTTCGAATGAGCCACCGACATTGGCACGCGAGTGACCGACGTCGGCCTGACGAATCGAGGAATCATGGACGACGCGATTGATGACGCCACCGCGGCAGCCGAGCGCCCGGCGACCCGCCGTCGCACCAGCCTGAGCGACAAGCAGCTGGCGATCCTCGATGTCATCCAGCGCTCCGTGTCCGCCCGCGGCTATCCGCCGAGCATGCGCGAGATCGGCGACGCCGTCGGGCTCTCCTCCCTGTCGAGCGTGACCCACCAGCTCAACCAGCTCGAACTCAGCGGTTACCTGCGTCGCGACCCCAACCGGCCGCGCGCCATGGAGGTGCTCATCGACCTGCCCTCCCTCGAGGGTGCGGATGCCACGGCCGAGAGCACTTCGCCGGCGGTGGGTGACGCCGTGATGGTGCCGCTCGTGGGTCGCATCGCGGCGGGCATCCCGATCACCGCCGACCAGCAGGTGGACGAGGTGTTCCCGCTCCCCCGGCAACTGACCGGCAAGGGCGAGCTGTTCATGCTCAAGGTCGTGGGCGAGTCGATGATCGACGCCGCCATCTGCGACGGCGACTGGGTCGTCGTGCGCCAGCAGCAGACCGCGGAGAACGGCGACATCGTGGCGGCCATGCTCGACAACGAGGCGACAGTCAAGGTGTTCCGTCAGCGGGACGGCCACACCTGGCTGCTGCCGCGCAACTCCAACTTCGAGCCGATCCTCGGCGACCACGCCGTCGTGCTCGGCAAGGTCGTCACGGTACTGCGCGCACTGTAGGGCGTCACATAAGACAGCGCCCGACAGCGCGCAGCTAGGCTGATCGGGTGGCATCGAGTGTGAGTTCCCCGTCGATCGCCGACCTGAGCGGCATCCCCCGGCCGGCGCGATCCGAAGCACTGATGCAGACCCTCAGGCAGCGTGTCGTCATCGCCGACGGTGCGATGGGCACGATGCTGCAGGACGCCGGTCCCACGATGGACGACTTCCAGCAGCACGAGGGGTGCAACGAGGTCCTCAACGTGTCGCGCCCCGACATCGTCGAGACGATCCATCACGCCTACCTCGACACGGGCATCGACGCCATCGAGACGAACACGTTCGGATCGAACTGGTCGAACCTCTCCGACTACGGCATCGAGGACCGCATCGAGGAGCTCTCACGAGCTGGCGCGGAGATCGCGCGGCGTTCGGTCGAGACCTACGAGGCCCGTGATGGCCGGATGCGCTGGGTACTCGGCTCGATCGGCCCCGGTACCAAGCTCCCCAGCCTCGGCCACACCACCTACGACAACCTCAAGGTGACCTTCGGCGAGCAGGCCAAGGGACTCATCCTCGGCGGTTCCGACGCGCTCATGATCGAGACCTCGCAGGACCTGCTGCAGACGAAGGCGGCGGTCAACGGGTGCAAGCTCGCGATGGTCGAGACGGGCATCCGTCTGCCGATCTTCGTGGAGGTGACCGTCGAGACCACGGGCACGATGCTCATGGGCAGCGAGATCGCGGCCGCCCTCACGACTCTCGAGCCCCTCGGCATCGACATGATCGGCCTGAACTGCGCGACCGGTCCGGACGAGATGAGCGAGCACCTGCGCCACCTGTCGAAGTCCGCCCACATCCCGGTGATGTGCATGCCCAACGCGGGCCTGCCCGTGCTCGGGCCCAACGGTGCCAGCTACCCACTCACGCCCGATGAACTGGCGACGGCGCACGAGCAGTTCGTGAAGGAGTTCGGACTGGGCCTCGTGGGCGGATGCTGCGGCACGACGCCCGAGCACCTGAAGGCCGTCGTCGACCGCATCGGTGGCACACGCGCTCTCACGAGAACGATCGAGGAGGACAGCGGCGTCGCGAGTCTGTACCAGCACGTGCCGTTCACCCAGGATTCGTCGTATCTTGCGATCGGTGAGCGCACCAACGCGAACGGCTCGCTCGCCTTCCGCGCGGCGATGCTCGAAGAGCGCTGGGATGACTGCGTCGACATCGCCCGAAGCCAGGTGCGCGAGGGCGCCAACCTGCTCGACGTCTGCATCGACTACGTCGGCCGTGACGGCGTCGCCGACATGCGTGAGATCGTGTCGCGGCTCGCCAGCGCCTCCACCCTTCCCCTCGTCGTCGACTCGACCGAACCGGCCGTGCTTCAGGCCGGAATGGAGCTCATCGGCGGTCGGCCGGTGGTCAACTCCGTGAACTTCGAGGATGGCGACGGCCCGCAGTCACGGTTCGGCCGCATCATGCCGCTCGTCAAGGAGCACGGCGCCGCGGTGATCGCCCTCACGATCGACGAGGAGGGTCAGGCCCGCACGGCCGAGCACAAGGTGCGCATCGCGTCCCGGCTCGTCGACTCCCTCGTGGGTGAGTGGGGCATGCGGGTCGACGACATCATCGTGGATGCGCTGACCTTTCCCATCGCGACGGGGCAGGAAGAGACCCGCCGCGACGCGATCGAGACCATCGAGGCGATCCGGCAGATCACCGCCAAGTATCCGGGCATCCACACCACTCTCGGTGTGTCGAACGTCTCGTTCGGTCTGAATCCCGCGGCCCGATCGGTGCTCAACTCCGTGTTCCTCCACGAGGCGGTCGAGGCCGGGCTGGATTCGGCCATCATCAATGCGGCGAAGATCGTGCCGCTGGCATCCGTGCCGGACGATCGTCGCAAGGTCGCGCTCGACCTGGTGTGGGACAAGCGCGAGTACGACGCCGACGGCACCGTCACCTACGACCCGCTGTCCGCAATGCTCGACCTGTTCGACGGGGTCGACTCCGCGGCGCTCAAGGACCAGCGTGCCGCCGAGCTTGCCGCGCTGCCGGTGGGCCAGCGGCTCGAACGCCGGATCATCGACGGCGAGGCGAAGGGCCTCGAAGCTGACCTCGACCTTGCCCGCGCCGATGGCATGAGCGCGCTGGCGATCATCAACGATCACCTGCTGGCCGGCATGCAGGTCGTCGGGCAGCGCTTCGGCAGCGGCGAGATGCAACTGCCGTTCGTGCTGCAGTCGGCCGAGGTGATGAAGGCGGCCGTGGCCCTCCTCGAACCTCACATGGAGAAGTCGGACGCCGCGGGCAAGGGCACGATGGTCATCGGCACCGTGCGCGGGGATGTGCACGACATCGGCAAGAATCTGGTCGACATCATCCTCACCAACAACGGCTACGACGTCATCAACATCGGCATCAAGCAGCCGCTGAGCGAGTTCATCCGCGCGGCCGAGGAGCACAACGCCGACGTGATCGGAATGAGCGGCCTGCTCGTGAAGTCGACCGTGGTCATGAAGGAGAACCTCCAGGAGCTCTCGGCGCGCGGACTCGGCACGCGATGGCCGATCCTGTTGGGAGGTGCCGCGCTGACCCGCACCTACGTGGAGGACGACCTCGCGTCGATCTTCGACGGCGAGGTGCGCTACGCGAGGGATGCCTTCGAGGGTCTCGCACTCATGGAGCCACTCGTGGCGATCGCCCGCGGGGCCGCACGCGACTCGGTGGGCCTCCCGCCGCTCAAGAAGCGCATCCACGCCCGCACCACCATCGACGTGACCGAGCCCGAGAACATGCCGCAGCGATCGGATGTCGCGACCGACAACCCGATCCCCGCCCCGCCGTTCTGGGGCACCCGGATCGTCAAGGGCATCGCACTCGCCGACTACGCGGCCTTCCTCGACGAACGCGCCACCTTCATGGGCCAGTGGGGCCTCAAGCCGAGCCGCGCCGAGGACGGCGCGAGCTACGAGGAACTCGTGCAGACCGAGGGTCGGCCGCGCCTGCGCTACTGGCTGGATCGCATCCTCGCCGAGGGCATGATCGACGCCTCGGTCGACTACGGGTACTTCCCCGCCTACTCCGAGGGCGACGACCTGGTCATCCTGCACCATGGCGACGACCCCACCGGCATCCTCGGCACCCCGGGAATGCTCGCTCCCGATGGAGGCTCGGGCGGGTCGATCGGCACCGAACGCCTGCGCTTCAGCTTCCCGCGCCAGCGGCGCGACCGGCACCTGTGCCTGGCCGACTACGTGCGCTCACGTGAGTCGGGGCAGGTCGACGTGGTCGCCCTACAGCTCGTGACCGCTGGCTCGGCCGTCGACGCCTTCACCGCCCAGATGTTCGCCGAGAACAAGTACCGCGACTACCTGGAACTCAACGGACTCACGATGCAGCTCACCGAGGCACTCGCCGAGTACTGGCATTCGCGGGTGCGTGCCGAACTCGGCTTCGCCGCCGAGGATCCGAGCGACATCGCCGGCATGTTCAAGCTCAACTACCGCGGGGCGCGTTTCTCCCTCGGTTACCCGGCCTGCCCCGACATGGAGGATCGCCGCAAGGTGGTCGAGCTGCTCAAGCCCGAGCGGATGGGCGTTGAGCTGTCTGAGGAGCTTCAGCTTCATCCCGAGCAGTCGACAGATGCGTTCGTGTTCCACCACCCCGAGGCACGGTACTTCTCGGTGTAGCCCCGGGTGCTCGCCGATGCCGCGCACTACCGATCCGCGCGCGCCGCAGCGCCGCCAGCGCCGCAGGTCCGACCAGCAGGATGCCCACCGCGGTCGTCACCGCGCGCACCGTGTCCCAGGTGAGGGTAGATGTCACGAGCGAGTACAGGCCGAACGAGGCCAGATTCTGGCCGAGCGGCGCGCCTGCGGAGTACGAGATGTCCGACCCGGCGCCCACGGCGAACGGCCAGAACCACAGGTTCATGATGAGTCCGAAGGCATACGAGGCGAGGATGCCGTACCCCGCGAGCATGAGCACCTCCAGCCACATTGCAGTGCGCTGCGATCGCGCGGTGATGCGCGGCAGCAGCCCCGCGCCGGCGGCGACCCAGCCGCAGGCGAAGATCTGGAAGGGCGTCCACGGTCCGATGCCGCCCCAGAGCACCGACGAGAGCGAGATCACGAGCATCCCCAACAGGAAGCCGAACCGCGCACCGAATGCTCGGCCAGCGAGGATGAGGACGATGAACACGGCCTCGAGGCCGCCGACACCGGTACCGGCGATCCGTACGGCGGCGCCCACGGCGGTGAGCATCCCCAGCAGCGCCACGGTCGTGGCGCTGTGCATCTGACGGTCCACGGTCAGGGTGAGCGCGACAACCGCAATGGGCACCAGCGCGAGGGCGAGCACGGGAACGGCCGCCTGGGCATCCTTCGGCACCGCGGTGGCGACGAGCGGCCAGAGGAACCCGGCCAGAGCGAACAGGCTGGCGATCAACAGGGTCACTCGCGAGCTGACGTCGCGACGCGCGCCGGCAGGGGCGGGGACTCGGGATGTCACGAGGTCACCGTCACGGGCTCGATGCGGCCGGCCGCCATCCTGATCGTGCGCGTCGAGTAGGTCGCGGCGAAGTCCTCGTCGTGCGTCGCCATCAGTACTGCGGCTCCCCGGGTCGCGGCCGCGACCATCGCGCGGCCGACGAGGGCGCGAGCCGCGGCATCCAGCCCCCGGCTCGGCTCGTCGATCAGAAGCACGCGAGGGCGAGCCGTCAACTGGATCGCGAGCGCGAGGCAGAGCCGCTCCCCCGCCGACAGGTCGCGAGGGTGTCGCGACGCGAGATCGCTCGCGCGATCCGGGTCGGCGTCGAGAAGTTCGGCGAAGAGCTGCGCCGTCGTGCCCGTGGTGGTGCGCCGGTCCGCACGACGGCACTCCGCCTCGACGGAGGTGGAGAAGAACAGATCGTCGAACTGCTCGGGCACCAGGGCGACGTAGCTCGGGCGTTCGCGCCGACCTACGGCGTGGACATCACACCCATCGACGAAGACGGCACCGCGCTGGGTGGGCAGGGCAGTGGCCAGCAGCAGGCTGCTCTTACCCGCTCCGTTGCGGCCGCGCAGAGCGACCACCTCGCCACCGCACAGGTGCAGGTTGGCACCGGCCACGGCGACGACATCACCGTGGGTGACTGTCAGGTCCCGGATCTCGGCGATGGGCGCCGCGCCGACGGGCGGAGGCCGGTGGTGGGCCGGGCGCGCCTGTGACCGGTCGGAGTTGAGTCGGCCAAGCTCGGCGCCGTTGCGCCGGATGAGGGTGCCGTCGCCCACCTCGAGCCAGACATCCGCTCGGGTTCCCCACCCGTGGATGGCATGCTCGGCGACAACAACTGCGACTCCGGCCTGGTGTGCGAGTTCATCGAGAAGTGCGATCACTGTCGCGCGCGCCGAGTCATCCAGATCGGCGAGCGGCTCGTCGACGAGCAGCAGAACCGGATGCTCGATGAGCGCGGCACCGATCGCCACCAGGCACGCCTCCCCGGCGGACAGGGCCGCTGTCGAGCGCTCCAGCAGATGCTGGATGCCCAGCCTCCGCGCCGTCTCCTCCACTCTCGCCGTGACGATGATGGCGGCCACGCCCCGGTTGGCCAGTGCGAAGCCGAGCTCCTCCCGCACGGTCGCGGCGACGAACGACAGCCGAACTGACTGTGCAACGACCCCGACGAAGCCCGCGGTCTCCCGCGGCGGAATGAGCGCGCGGCTAACCCCGGCCACCTCGACAATCCCCTGCTGCTCTCCCCCTGCCACGTGCTGGAACAGACCGCTCAGCGCGTCGAGGATGGTCGACTTGCCCGAACCGGTGGCTCCCGTGACGACGGTGAGGGTGCCGGGTGCGACGTCGAAGTCGACATCGACGAGGCTCCACGATCCGTCGTAACCGAGACTGGCACTGTGCACGGTCGCGGGCCGCTCACAATCCGGCTCCGCCCGGCGAGTGGCGGCAAAGCCGCGCACCTCCATGGCCGATCCCAGAGCGATGGCTCGCTCCACGCTCTGCTCCAGCACGGGCACCAGAAGGGATGCCGCTGACCGCTCGCCGCGGAGGCGGCGGGCAGTGCGCACTCGCGCCACCGAGCCCACCAGTGCCGGAACCGCGGCCCACGCGACGACGAGCGCACGGGAGACCGTGCGCACCGGCCCGCGAACCGCGCCACGCGCGGCCAGGGTGCGCAGATCGAAGACCACGGCGAGCAGACCGAACGCCAGCACCACGAGGGCAAAGGGAACGGCGCCCCAAGCGATCAGGGCGACACCGCCCGAGGTCACCGGGCCGAGCAGCGTGATGTGCTCGAAGGGACCCGACAGCCGCAGCCGGGGCAGGTCGACCAGCAGCATCCCGGGGCCGTCGGCGCCACCGAACACGATGCGGTACAGCACCCGGACCACGACGAACCCGACCGCGACCAGGATCGCGGTTCGCAGGGCGGCAAGCCGGGTCAGACGCATCAGTCCTGCGGCGGTACGGTCTCGGTGCCGGGCGTGTAGACCAGACCGACAGACTGTCCGTCGGTCAGCTCGAGCGTACTGACGCCCTCCTGGGCGTACTCCCACTCGCTCTCGGGGCTGCTCTTGACCCACAGCGCCCAGTACGCGACAGCGCTCAGGGTCTGGCAGGTCTCGACGAAGGGTGCCTGGCCCTCGATGGTGACCTCCGCCTCGGCTGAGGGCTGGCCATTCACCCGGCAGACCACCTGGTCCCCGTAGTCCACAGTGCCCTCGGTCGTCACGCCGGCCTCGCCGAGGATGTCGGTGGCGGGCCCCGCGGCGACGCAGTCTGCGATTGCCGGCTCATCCAGCGGACCGAAGTCGACTACGACGGCGACCTGAGCGCAGCCGCCAGCCGCTGTGGGCTGCGGCTCGGCAGTGGAGCCTGGACCCGCGGCGGGGGCCGCGCACCCGGCGAGGGCGAGCGCGACGATCGCGGCGAGGAGAGGGGCAGTTCGGGAGACGCGGGTCACGGAGTTCCTTCGATCGATGCTGTCAGAGGGGTCGAGTGCTTGATGAGGCCGGCACCTTCGAGCACGGTGGTCGGAGCCGCCGAACTGTTGAAGGTGTACAGGTGGATGCCGTCGGCACCGCCGTCGAGGAGATCGCGGGCCAGGCTGATGCACGCATCGATTCCGAGACGACTCGCGGCCGCGGCATCCGGTGCCGACTCGAGGGTTGCGAGCAGGTCCACGGGCGTCGCCTCGCCCGACAGTTCGAGCATTCGCTGAAGCCGGGTGACGCTCAGTACCGGCATGATTCCCGGCAGGATGCGCATCGTCACGCCGGCCGCGCGCGCCTCGTCGACGAATCCGAGGTATTCGTCGGAGTGGAAGAACAGTTGCGTGATGGCGAGGTTGGCACCGGCGGCCTGCTTGGCGAGCAGGGTGTCGATGTCCTGGGATCTCGATCGCGAGCGCGGATGCCCGTTGGGGAACGTCGCGACCGCGATCGTGACCTTCTGCCCGCTACGCAGCCGCTTCGCTGCGGGAAATCCGGGCACATCACCGAGCCTGAACGGGCTGCGTTCGGCCTGCACGTTATGGATCAGCTGCACCAGCTCGCTGGCGCTGCGGAAGTCCCCGAGGAAGTCGTCACCCTCCTCGAACCCCTCCGGCGGGTCACCGCGAAGGGCGAGGAAGCTCGTCACCCCCGCGTCGAGGAACTCCCGAATGACCCGGCTCGCCTCATCGAACGAGGAGCCCACGCAGGTGAGATGTGCCATGGCGCTCACCCTGTGCTCCCGGATGAGCTTGTCGAGCACCGCAAGCGACGCTGCGCGATCCTGCCCCGTAGCCCGATAGGTCACCGACATGAACTCGGGACCGAGAGCGCTGAGCCGGTCGATCGCCGCGAAGAGGTTGGCTTCGGCCGCCGGTGACCGCGGTGGATAGAGCTCAAAGGAGAAGGTCGCGTCAGTTCGACACGGGAGATCTCCAGACACCGCACGGGCCCTTCGGTAGTGGTGCATTCCGAGTGGGCGGGTGCCGGGCTCGGCTGTCGCTCCTGTGGGGTGGTCACCCCAGCCTGTCAATTCTAGGCGTCCCGCCCACTCGGGTTAACGCGTGTTACGCCACGAACGGCTTCAGCTCCTCCACCCGCGCGGGATGAACCATGGCGGTCACCAGAGTGCCCTCTTCGCGGTAGTCGGTCGAGAGCACCCGGCCCTGCACGTGTAGGCGCGAGATGATCTCGCCCCTGTCGTAGGGCACGAGCAACGTCATCTCGATCTCGGGAGCCGGCAGCAGCTCGGCCACTCGCGCTAGGAGCTCGTCGATGCCCTCACCCGTGCGGGCCGACACGAAGATGCCGGTCGGCTCCATCCCCCGCAGCAGAAGCCGCTGGTCGTCATCAGCGAGATCGCTCTTGTTGAATGCCACGATCTCCGGGATGTCGCGAGCCCCGACCTCGCCGATGACGTCTCGCACCGTCGCCAGCTGTGCCGCCGGGTCCGGGTGAGAGGCGTCCACCACGTGGATGATGACGTCGGACTGTCCCACCTCCTCGAGAGTGGAGCGGAAGGCCTCCACGAGTTGGTGCGGCAGGTTGCGCACGAACCCCACGGTGTCGGAGAGGGTGAAGAGGCGACCGTCGGGCGTCGTCGAACGGCGCACCGTGGCATCCAGTGTCGCGAACAGCGCGTTCTCGACGAGCACGCCCGCCCGCGTGATGCGGTTGAGCAGGCTCGACTTGCCCGCGTTCGTGTAGCCGGCAATTGCGACGCTCGGCACCTCGAAGCGGTTGCGGTTGGCCCGCTTCGCTTCGCGCGCCGGCGCGAAGCCCTTGATCTGCTTGCGCAGCCTCGACATGCGGGTGTGGATGCGGCGACGGTCGAGCTCGATCTTCGTCTCACCCGGCCCGCGGCTTCCCATGCCGTTTCCGGCGCCGACCTGTCCACCGGCCTGGCGGGACATCGACTCACCCCAACCACGCAATCGCGGCAGCAGGTACTCGAGTTGGGCGAGCTCGACCTGAGCTCGACCCTCACGACTGGTCGCGTGCTGGCTGAAGATGTCGAGGATCACCGCGGTGCGATCGATGACCTTGACACCGACGATGTCCTCGAGCACGCGCCGCTGGCTGGCCGCCAGTTCGGTGTCGGCGATGACGGTGTCGGCGCCCGTGGCGGCAACCACGTCGCGCAGCTCCTGCGCCTTGCCCTTGCCGAAGTAGGTGCTCGGATCGGGATGCGGTCGCCTCTGGAGCAGGCCGTCGAGCACGACCGCTCCCGCCGTCTCGGCGAGGGCGGCGAGCTCGCGGATCGAGTTCTCCGCGTCCTGCACGCTGCCACCCGAGTAGACGCCGATGAGCACGACGTTCTCGAGGCGCAGTTGGCGGTACTCGACCTCGGTGACATCCTCGAGTTCGGTGGAGAGACCCGCGACGCGTCGCAGCGCCTGGCGATCCTCCCGGTCGAACTGGTCGCCGTCGCGATCGCCCTCGTAGTGGGAGTCCTCCTGGAGCGCGAGTGCTGAGCCCGATCCGAAGAGCGTGTAGCCCGCCGAACGGGCACCCTCGGTGGCCAAGACGCGATCGACGTCGCTGCGTGCAGCCGCGGCATCCGGTGTCACGGTCTCGGCCGCGGTGTCGTCGTGGTGAGATTCGGTCATTGCTATTAACCCTTGCTAGTCAGTCTTCGGTAAGTTCTCTGCATGGCCAGTGAGCACTACTTCTCGTCGTCGCCCGGAAGTGAGCTCAAACTCCGCACGATCCACGCCAAGATTCTGGGGCGGGACTACGAGTTGTCGACGGCCAATGGTGTGTTCAGCCCGGATCGCATCGACACCGGAACCCAGGTGCTCCTGGGAAGTGTTCCGGCGCCACCGCCGGGTGGCAACCTGCTTGATCTCGGTTGCGGCTGGGGTCCGATCGCCCTCACGCTCGCGCTCGAGTCACCTCATGCGACGGTGTGGGCGGTGGACGTCAACGAGCGCGCACTGGATCTGGTGCGCACGAACGCCGCGAAATTGTCCATAACTAATGTTAACGCAGTTCTGCCCGACGAGGTGCCCCCGTCGATCATGTTCACCACGATCTGGTCCAACCCTCCGATCCGGGTCGGCAAGAACGAACTGCACGGACTCCTCCAGCGCTGGCTGCCGAGGCTGGAGAGCGGCTCGGATGCCTGGCTCGTCGTGCAGCGCAACCTCGGCTCCGACTCGCTCCACCGGTGGCTTCAGGGCGCGTTCCCCGAGGAGTTCAGCTTTGTGCGGGCATCCACCAACAAGGGCTATCGGGTACTGCGCGCTCGGCGGCGCACCGGGCTGACCTCGCCGATCGACATCATCCGCGAGCCGTAGCGACTAGCGAGGACTCAGACCTCGAGCGCGCCGACGTAGACCAGCTCGGCCGGGCCGCTCAGCGAGACGTGCTCGCCGTCCTCGGCCGGGAACATACGCACCCCGACGGTTCCACCGGGCACGTCGACTCGCCAGTGGTTGGGTGCCCCTGCGCCGGCCCAATGCCTGATCGCCAGCGCGGCGGCCACTGCCCCGGTGCCGCAGCTGAGGGTCTCCCCGCTGCCGCGCTCGTGCACGCGCATGCGGATGTGACCGACGCCGTCCTTGACGAGCGGCTCGGCAGCGACGACGAACTCGACGTTGGCGCCATCGGCCGGTTCGGGCTCGATCACCGGGATGTAGCTCAGGTCGGTGCCGTCGAGCTCCTCGTCGCTGGCCAGCGCAACGACCACGTGGGGGTTGCCCACCGAGATTCCGAGACCGGGTCGCGCGACGGGGAGTTCGCGAGCCCGCACGAGCGGCTCGCCGCCCGCGAGTTCCCACCGGCCCAGGTCGGCCTGATAGCCCGACGCGTTGCGCTGCACGTCGCGCACACCGTTGCGGGTTCCGATCGGCAGGGTGCCTCCCGGTTCGAGCTCGGCGAGGCCGTTGTCGACCAGGAAGCGCGAGAACACCCGGATGCCGTTGCCGCACATCTCGGCGACCGAACCGTCGGCGTTGTGGTAGTCCATGAACCATTCGGCGGCCGGGTCCTCGGCGAGTACTGCGGCCCCCTCGGGAATGCTGCGTGAGCGGACTGCGCGAAGCACGCCGTCGGCTCCCACGCCGAAGTGGCGGTCGCAGATCGCAGCGATCTGTGCTGCGCTCAGGTCGATCTCACCGTCGGGGTCGGCAAACAGCACGAAATCGTTGCCGGTTCCGTGACCCTTGGTGAATTCGAGTGTCGCCATGGATCAATCCTCTCCCATCGCAAGTGCCAGTGCGGTCGTGTGGCGACCGGGATCGTCGGAGTCGAGCCAGTGGGCAGTGTCGTAACGCCGGAACCAGCCGACCTGGCGTCGGGCGTACCGGCGCGTCAACGCGGCCGTCTGATCGATTCCCTCTGCCTCGGTCAGCTCGCCGGCCAGCTGAGCGAACGCCTGGGCGTACCCGATGGCGCGGCTGGCCGTCACCCCGAGTTCGCGATCCCGGAGACCCCTGACCTCGTCAAGAAGACCGGCGCGCCACATGCCGGCGGCTCGCGCAGTCAGGCGATCGACGAGCAGCTCCCGCGGGGTCTGCAGGCCGATGATCACGGTGGGTCGCCACGGCCGCCCGTCTTCGGGTAAGCCGGACCCGAAGGGCTCCCCGGTGAGTTCGACCACCTCGAGCGCCCGCACGATCCGCCGACCGTTGGATCCGCCGATCGCGCGAGCGGCATCGGGGTCGACCTCGAGCAGGCGACGATACATCGTTCCGGGGCCGGTCTCGACCAGCTCCGCTTCAAGACGGGCGCGCACTGCCGGGTCCGTGCCCGGGAAGCGGAAGTCCTGGATGACACTCGAGACGTAGAGACCGCTGCCGCCCACGAGGATCGGGACGCTGCCGCGGGCCTCGATGTCCTCGATCGCTGAGCGGGCATCCCGCTGGTAGTCGGCGACGCTCGCTTCGTCGGACGGTTCGAGCACATCGAGCATGTGATGCGGGATGCCGCGGCGCTGACCGATCGTGAGCTTCGCGGTTCCCACATCCATGCCGCGGTACAGCTGCATCGCGTCGGCGTTGACGATCTCCGCGGACAATCCGTGGGCCGACAGCCCCTCAGCGACGCCCAGGGAGAGGTCGGACTTGCCTGTGCCGGTCGCCCCGACGATCACGACGAGGGTCATGGCTGCCGTCGTCTCAGCGCAGGTCGTCGGCGAGATCGTAGATCGGCGCAGTAGCGACTCTGAGGCCGGGCAGGCCGAGTGACACCCGGCCGGGCTCCGACGACGACGCCTGCGACCCGGGCGTGGGTACGGCACAGGATTCCGCCTCGGCGCGGTCCCACGCGTCTCCCGCGCGAGTGCGACGCACCTCGAGGGGCACGCCATCGGGCGAGTCGGCGATCAGGTGGAAGGGTGCCGCCTGCGTGACCGTGACGGTCACCACGTCGCCCGGACGCGGGACGGTGCTGCCCGCCGGCACATCGAAGTGCACGAGTCGGCTGTCTTCGGCCCGACCGGACAGCCGATGGGTCTCGGAGCTCTTGCGGCCCTCGGCGGCCGTGACCAGCACGTTGAGCCGTTGGCCGACCAGCTTCTGGTTCTCCTCCCAGGAGATGCGATCCTGCAGGGCGACGAGTCGCTCGTACCGTTCCTGCACGATGGCCTTGGGCACCTGGTCGGCCATGGTGGCCGCGGGAGTTCCCTCGCGGATCGAGTACTGGAAGGTGAACGCCGAGGCGAATCGTGCGCGTTCGACCACCGCGAGGGTCTCGAGAAAGTCGTCCTCGGTCTCGCCCGGGAACCCGACGATGATGTCGGTGCTGATTGCCGCATTCGGGATGCGCTCGCGCACGCGATCGAGGATCCCCAGGAACTTCTCGGAGCGGTACGACCGGCGCATGGCCTTCAGCACGCGGTCGGATCCGGACTGGAGTGGCATGTGCAGCTGCGGCATCACGGAGGGCGTCTCAGCCATGGCGTCGATCACGTCGTCGGTGAAGGCGGCCGGGTGCGGGCTGGTGAAGCGGATGCGCTCGAGACCCTCGATCGCGCCCGCCGCGCGCAGAAGCTTCGCAAACGCTCCGCGATCTCCGAACTCCACTCCGTAGGAGTTGACGTTCTGACCCAGCAGGGTCACCTCGATGGCGCCGTCATCGACGATCGCCTGGATCTCAGCGAGGATGTCGCCGGGGCGGCGGTCCTTCTCCTTGCCCCGCAGCGCGGGCACGATGCAGAAGGTGCAGGTGTTGTTGCAGCCCACGGAGATGGACACCCACGCGCTGTGGGTCGACTCGCGGCGAGTCGGCAGCGTCGAGGGGAAGACGTCGAGCGACTCGAGGATCTCCAGCTGGGCCTCGCCGTTGTGGCGCGCACGCTCGAGCAGGGTGGGCAGTGCGCCCATGTTGTGAGTGCCGAAGACGACGTCGACCCAGGGTGCCTTCTCGAGGATGACCGCCTTGTCCTTCTGGGCGAGGCAGCCACCGACGGCGATCTGCAGATCGGTCTTGGTCTTCTTGACGTTGGCGAGCATGCCCAGGTTGCCGTAGAGCTTGTTGTCGGCGTTCTCACGCACGGCACAGGTGTTGATGACGACGACATCGGCCTGGCCATCTGTAGCACGCACGTAGCCCGCGGCCTCCAGCGAGCCGCTCAAGCGCTCGGAATCGTGCACGTTCATCTGGCAGCCGTAGGTGCGCACCTCGTAGGTGCGCGGGGCGGTCAGGACGGCTTCGGTCATGCCCACAAGCCTACGACGCGCGTCGAGTCGATTCAGCGGAACACTGGCCCCGACGGAGTGAGGGCCGCGGCAACGGCCGCGGAGACCACGGAGCCCGAATACCCCTTGCGCATGAGGAAGGCGCTCAGCCGACGCTTCGCCGTGGCCTGATCGAGCGATCGCAGCTGGGGGGCGCGCCTGAGGGCAATCTCGGTGGCGCGCTCGAGCTCGTCGCCCGTCTCGAGGTCATCGAGCGCGGATTCCACCGCTGCCGGCTCCAGCTTGCGACGGCGAAGTTCAGCGGTGAGGGCCGATCGCCCGAGCCCCTTGCGCTCCCGAAGCGTGCGCACGAGTGTCGCCGCGAGGTGCTCATCGTCCAGCAGCGCGACGCCGATGAGCCTCTCGAGTTCGAGTTCGACCTCGTCGGCCTCGAACTCCCGGCCGATCAGGTAGTCGCGCATCTCGGCAATCGACATGCCCCTGCGCGCCAACGCGTTCATGCTGACGTTGTTGATGGGGTCGAATCCCCCGCGCTGCACCGGGTCGTGCTGCTGAGCAGCTTCTGCTGAGCGGACGGAAGGGAGCTCCTCCGGCGCGACGGCGATGGGGGGTTCGCCGAACAGCCACGTCACGGGAGCCAGGGGCTCCGCGGTGTCCGATGGCCTTGCGCCGGAGGAGCTCACGATCACTCGCCTACCGCGGACGGCAGGCCGGACTCGTCGGCAGTCGCGACGGCAAGAACGGGACCGGATGCCTTGGCGCCGGCAGCCTTCACCTGCTCTGCTTCCGCAACGATCGCGTCAGCGGCAGCCTTGGTCTGGGCCGCCTTGGCCTCGGCACCGATACCGAGCTTGAGCATGATCTTCTGCTCGATCTCGGCGGCGATCTTGGGGTTCTCGAGCAGGAAGTTGCGCGAGTTCTCCTTGCCCTGCCCGAGCTGGTCACCGTCGTAGGTGTACCAGGCGCCGGACTTGCGCACGATCTCGTGCTCGACACCGAAGTCGATGAGGCTGCCCTCGCGCGAGATGCCCACGCCGAACAGGATGTCGAACTCGGCCTGCTTGAAGGGCGGCGCCATCTTGTTCTTCACGACCTTGACCCGGGTGCGGTTTCCGACGGCATCCGTGCCGTCCTTCAGGGTCTCGATGCGCCGGATGTCGAGGCGCACCGACGCGTAGAACTTGAGAGCCTTGCCGCCGGCGGTCGTCTCGGGGCTGCCGAAGAACACACCGATCTTCTCGCGGAGCTGGTTGATGAAGATCATCGTGGTGTTCGTCGAGCTGAGGCCACCGGTGAGCTTGCGCAGCGCCTGCGACATGAGTCGTGCCTGGAGGCCGACGTGCGAGTCGCCCATCTCGCCCTCGATCTCGGCTCGCGGCACGAGGGCGGCGACCGAGTCGATGACGATCAAGTCGATGGAGCCGGAGCGCACGAGCATGTCGGCGATCTCGAGTGCCTGCTCGCCCGTGTCGGGCTGTGAGACCAAGAGGGAGTCGATGTCGACGCCGAGCTTGGCCGCGTACTCGGGGTCGAGCGCGTGCTCCGCGTCGATGAAGGCGGCGATGCCGCCGGCGCGCTGTGCGTTCGCGATGGCGTGCAGGGTCAGGGTCGTCTTACCCGAGGACTCCGGACCGTAGATCTCCACGATGCGGCCGCGGGGCAGTCCACCGATGCCGAGCGCGACATCCAGAGCGATGGAACCAGTGGGGATCACCTCAACCGGAGCGCGTTCGTCGCTACCGAGGCGCATGACTGAGCCCTTGCCGAACTGGCGGTCGATCTGCGCGAGGGCGGTCTCGAGGGACTTCTCGCGATCTGCTACTGATGGCATGTGCTTCTTCTCTCCGGTTAGACGGCTGGCGCCGCTGGTTGCTGCCCATAGGCTGTCGTTTCGCCCCCGGACCGGTGATGCAAGGTCCCTGGCCTCCCGACAAAGGCTGTGGTGCTTGTGCCCCACGCTACGCGCGGGTTCCGACATTCGGTCGGACGCCATGCGCAGTGTGGGTAAAACCCGTCTTCGAGAAGACGTTAGGGAGAAGCTAGCACTGTTCGAATGGATGTTCGATACCCATAGCCCGGCGTGTCAGCGTTTCTTCGGCTCCCGTTGACCCACCCCGTAGCGCCGATTGGCGGGAACATCCATCGCCTCACAGAGGGCGAGCCAGATCTCGCGGGGCGCAACGCCCTTGGCAATGCCCTGCTGTGCCGTGAGCCCGCCGATCTCGCCCAGCACCAGGTCGCTCGTGAGTACGCGGCCGTACTCCGGCCCGAACTCGTCGGACACGGCCAGCCAGAACTCGCTCAGTCGCATCTGACCAAACTAACCCGAAACGCCAAGCCAGCCCGAAACGCACGAATGCCCCGGCGCTCGGCCGGGGCATTCGGTGGACACTGGATCGGCAGTGACCGATCAGCGAGAGACGAGGTCGGAGTCGAATTCGGCCACGAGGTCGTCGGGAAGCGTGTCGGGGATGTGAGTGGGCATCGGGTTGAGCCCCTCGATGACGGCGAGGCGGTCGCCCACCTCGCGCATGATGACCGAGATCGGGGTCTCGAGCGCCTCCGCTACAGACGCAAGAATCTCAGAGCTGGCCTCTTTCTGGCCGCGCTCCACCTCACTGAGGTAGCCGAGCGCAACGCTCGCCTTGCTCGCGACCTGGCGAAGGGTGCGGCCCTTCTGCAAACGGAAGTCACGGAGAACGTCACCGATTTCCTGACGTACCAGAACCATTGGACCCTCCTTTTCTGCCTGTTGAATCCGGCCAGTTTTCCCGTTGGAGGCCTAAGACTACAGCCTCTCGATTATGAGAACTCTAACCACTGACAACTGAGCAGTACGTGTGAACTCACCACATGTAACGAGATCGAAACGAGCAGTATTCCCGCTCGGTCAGCCGAGCAGTCGTGCGAGCTCTGATAGTGCTTCGGAGACGGTCGCCGAACGGATGTCGGCACGACTTCCCGTCAGGCTGAGCCGCTTCACGCTCACATCGCCGCCGATCGCGAAGCCGAGGTACACGGTGCCCACGCCCTGACCGTCCTGCGGCTCGGGGCCCGCCACCCCGGTCGTGGAGATACCGATGTACGGCGGCCCGGCGGCGAGAGCGAGCGCGGCCCGCACCCCGGTGGCCATCTGCGCGGCGACATCCGGATGCACCGCGCCGTGTTCTGCGAGGGCCCCGGCGTCCACGTTCAGCACGCTGGCCTTGAGCTCGGTGTTGTAGGCGACGACGCCGCCCACCACCACCCGGGACGCCCCCGGAGTGTTGATCAGTTCGGCCACGAGAAGCCCGCCGGTGAGAGACTCGGCGACCGCGATCTGGTACCCGCGCTCGACGAGCGTGGCGATGATCTCGGCGGAGGTCGTCACTTGGACCGGTTGCCCCGCCAGGCCTGCCAGAGGTAGTCGATGCCCGTGACGACGGTGAGCACCAGCGCAGCGCCCATGACGACCCAGTTGACCCACAGCACCCAGTCGCCGACGAGCGTGTTCAGCGGCACGAGGAACAGCGAGATCGCCACCGACTGGACGATCGTCTTGAGCTTGCCACCGCGGGAGGCGGGGATCACGCGGCTGCGCAGCACCGCGAAACGGAACGCCGTGATGCCGAGCTCGCGCACGAGGATGACGATGGTCACCCACCACCAGAGCTCGCCGAGTACCGACAGCATGATCAGCGCGGCACCGGTGAGCACCTTGTCCGCGATCGGGTCGAGGATGATGCCCACGTTGGTCACGAGGTTGCGACTGCGCGCGAGCGAGCCGTCGACACCGTCGGTTGCGATCGCGAGGATGAACAGGCCGGCCGCGACCCAGCGCAGGACTCCGTGCTCCCCGTTGTCTGCGGCGAGGAGCCAGACGAAGACCGGAGCGAGCAGGATTCGGGCGACCGTGATGATGTTCGCGACGTTGCCGTTGGACGCCTTGGTGTCGCCGTGGCTGGCCACTCGGCCCTTCATCGACTCCTTGACCGCATCGGCGCGCTTGGCGTGCACGGATCTGAGATCCGGTGACTCCTGGGGGACTTCCGACTCAGGAACCACGCGCGTCTACTCCCGATCGGTCAGCTTCCAGGCGTCTTCGTCCGAATCGCCGTCTACGACATCGTAACCGCTCAGGGAATCCTCGACCGCGTCACGAATAGCCGGTGCATCGTCGGCGCCGCGAAGGCGCGCAAGCACCCCGGGAAGCTGCTCGGCGGTCACCAGCACGTCACGGGCCTTGGAACCCTCCGACGGCCCGACGATCTCGCGCGACTCGAGCAGATCCATGAGCCTGCCGGCCTTGGCGAAGCCGACCCTGAGCTTGCGCTGGAGCATCGAGGTCGACCCGAACTGGGTGCTCACCACGAGCTCGGCAGCCGCCAGGAGCAGTTCGAGATCGTCGCCGATGTCGGCGTCGATCTGCTTGCGGGTGGCTTCGGCGGCGACATCCTCGCGGTACTCCGGCCGGGCCTGGGCGATCACGTGCTGCACGACCGCGTTGACCTCGGCCTCGGACACCCACGCGCCCTGCACGCGGATCGCCTTCGAGGCCCCCATCGGCAGGAACAGCGCGTCGCCCTGCCCGATGAGCTTGTCGGCCCCGGGCTGGTCGAGGATGACGCGGCTGTCGGTCATGCTCGACACCGCGAACGCCAGCCGCGACGGCACGTTGGCCTTGATCAGGCCGGTCACCACGTCAACCGACGGGCGCTGGGTCGCGAGCACCAGGTGGATGCCTGACGCCCGGGCCAGCTGGGTGATGCGCACGATCGAGTCCTCGACGTCGCGTGGCGCGACCATCATGAGGTCGGCGAGCTCGTCGACGACGACCAGCAGATACGGGTACGGCGACAGTTTGCGCTCACTCCCGGCCGGCAGCACGATCTCCCCTGCCACCACCGCCCGGTTGAAGTCGTCGATGTGGCGGAAGCCGAAGCTCGCCAGATCGTCGTACCTCATGTCCATCTCCTTCACGACCCACGCCAGCGCCTCTGCCGCTTTCTTGGGGTTCGTGATGATGGGCGTGATGAGATGCGGCACGCCCGCGTAGATGGAGAGTTCAACGCGCTTGGGGTCGATGAGCACCATGCGCACCTCGGCGGGCTTGGCCCGCATGAGGATGGAGGTGATCATCGAGTTGACGAAGCTCGACTTGCCCGAGCCGGTGGAGCCGGCCACGAGCAGATGCGGCATCTTGGCGAGGTTGGCGACGACGAAGCCGCCCTCGACGTCCTTGCCGAGTCCGATGGTCATCGGATGCAGGCTCGAGGTGCTCGCGCCCGAGCGCAGCACGTCACCGAGCGAGACGATCTCGCGGTCCTTGTTGGGGATCTCGACGCCGATGGCGCTCTTGCCCGGGATCGGCGACAGGATGTTGACCTCGTTGCTGGCTACGGCATAAGAGATATTGCGAGCAAGAGCGGTGACCCGCTCGACCTTGACTCCCGGGCCGAGCTCGAGCTCGTAGCGGGTGACCGAGGGGCCACGGCTGAATCCGGTGACCTGCGCGTCGACCTGGAACTGCTTGAGCACCTCGGTGATGGCCGCTACCACTTCGTCGTTGGCGGCAGAGTGCTTCTTGGGCGGCGTTCCCGGCGTCAGAAGGGATGCCGCGGGCATCCGGTACACGGCCGTGGGCTGCTTCGGCCTGGTCGGCACCGCGCCGTCGAACTCGCCCGCCTCGCCCTTCTCGCTCGCCTTGGTCACGAACCCGGGCAGCAGACCGGGGCCGTCCTCGCGGAGGCCGGTCGCGCCGGTCTCGACCTCGCCCGTGAAGCGCTTGACCGCCTCTTCGGCCTTGAGGAGATCCTCGAGCAGGTCGATGCCGAATTCGTCCTCCGCGACAGGCGATGACGGCACCGGCGCGATGACCTCGGTCACGGGCTCGCGTGAGATCACCGGGCTGTCGAAGGCCGGCTCCCCCGCGCTCGGGGCCTTGTTGCGCCGCCACCACGGGATGCTCGCGGGATCCTCGTCGATTCCCAGATCGCTCAGGCTGCCGAACTCGACCGAATCATTGCGGGCGGCCTTTGCGGCAGCGCGCTCCGACTCGTCGGGAAGCTGAGCGCCGAAGAGGTAGGCGTAGAGCTCGCGCAGGCGAGATCCGATGCGATTCGGCGGCGTCTTGGTGATGATGAAGAGGGAGAGCACCAGCAGAAGGATGACCACCGGTGCGGCAAACACCGCGGTTCCGACGTACAGCAGCGGGCTGGCGAGCACCCACCCGACGATTCCGCCGGCCCTCGCGAGCGACTCCATGCCCTGCGTGGGCTGCGGCTGACCGCCGAAGATGTGGCACAAACCGCTGATGGTCGTGATGAGCAGCGTGACGCCAATGCCGATGCGGGTGTTGTCGTGAACGCTCGACGGCTGCCTGAACAGCCAGATCGCGAACAGCAGCATGATCACCGGCAGGGCGAACGCGACGCGACCGAACAGCCCGCCGAACGTGTAGGCATCGAGGGCGATCGCCACGGGATCGGTGGGGTTGAACCACTCCACGACCGCACCGATGACGGCGAGAACGAAGATGAGGAAGGGAACACCGTCACGGCGCTCCTCCTTGGCGAGGGTCTCCTTGCCGAGCACACGGAAGGCGCCGCCCGCAGCGTGAGCCAGACCCATCCAGGCCTTGGTGAACACGCCGGGCTCTTCCACGACGACCTGCTTGCCCCGAGGAAGACGTTTCGTGGGCTGGTTGCCGCGACCGCGCGCGGCCGGTGTCGCGCGGGCGCGCGACGTCGACCTGGTGCTCGTAGCCATGCGCTCCACGGTACCTGCGGGGTACGTCAGTGGGCGGTAGCCACGCTGCAATCCCGACTCACCGAACCTCAGTACCGAATCGCGTCAGTGACCCTGAGCCAGGCGACCACGGCTCTTCACGCAGAGTGCTCAGCTAGTCGCCGACGGCTCCTCGACGGCCACCCAGGCGGTCGTGTCGGTCGGCAGCAGTCCATCGTCGAGTTCACCGCTGGTCACCAGCAGCGTGCCCTCGGGAAGGGCGACCGCGGCGGTGCCGAAGTTGGTGATGCAGTGCCATCCGTTTCCTCGGCGGAATAGCAGCACCTCGGGCGAACTTGCCACCCACTCGAAGGCCTCGGTGGTGGCGAACTGGCGGCGCAGGCGCAGTGCGGTCCGATAGAGCTCGAGGGTCGAACCCTCGGCACCATCCTCTGCCTCGACGGATGACGCGCCGAACCAACTCGGCTGGGGCAGGTGCGGCGCCGCGGTGCCGAACCCGAACGACGGGCCGGAGGTTGTCCACGGCAGCGGCACGCGGCATCCATCCCTGCCCTTGTGGAGCTCGCCCGTTCGCTTGAAGATCGGATCCTGCAGTGCCTCCGCGGGAAGGTCAGCCACCTCGTGCAGGCCGAGCTCCTCACCCTGGTAGATGTAACTCGATCCCGGTAGCGCAAGCATGAGGAGGGTCGCGGCCCGCGCGCGACGCAGACCGAGGTCGCGGTCGATCTCGGGGTCGTGCCCGTCTGAGTCCACCCACCGGGTGCCGTCATCCCCGGGCGGGAGCGCGAGCCGACTCGCGTGCCGCACCTTGTCGTGGTTGGAGAGCACCCACGTCGATGACGCACCCACGCCCTCCGCGAGCAGGACGTTGTCGGTGATTACCGTGCGATAGGTCTCGACCTGCCACGGGCTCACGAGGAGGTCGAAGTTGAACGCCTGCCCGAGGGAGTCCGGCCGGGCGTAGAGCATGCGCCGCTCGGCTCGCACGTAGGCCTCGGCGACAGCGACGCGCGGCGGGTCGTACTCGTTGAAGACCTCGCGCCACGACCGGTAGATGTCGTGCACCTCATTGCGATCGAAGAGCACATCGTCACCGGTCAACGGGTTGTCGAAGTCGATGAAGGCGGCCTTGGAACGCAGCGGCTCGGTCAGGTCCTTGGTGAGGGCGTGGGCGACGTCGATCCTGAAGCCGTCGACGCCGCGATCGCTCCAGAATCGCAGGGTCGTGAGGAAGTCCTCGCGCACCTCAGGGTGATCCCAGTTGAAGTCGGGCTGCTCGGGCGCGAAGAGATGCAGGTACCAGTCACCATCGGGCAGCCTGTCCCACGCTGTCGGTCCGAAGTGCGAAGGCCAGTCGCTCGGGGGCAGCTCACCGTGCTCGCCGAGACCCTTGCGGAAGATGTAGCGCTCGCGCTCCGGCGATCCCGGGCCCGCGGCAAGCGCAGCCTGGAACCACTCGTGCTGGTCGCTCGAGTGGTTCGGCACGATGTCCACGAACATCCGGATGCCCACTGCATGGAGCGCAGCGATGAGCTCGTCGAAGTGCTCCAGGGTGCCGAGCTTCGGGTCGACCTCGCGGTAGTGGGCGACGTCATAGCCGCCGTCAGCGAGTTCGGACGGATAGAACGGGCTCAGCCACACTGCATCGATGCCGAGGCTGGCCAAATACGGCACCCGACTCGTGATGCCCTTGAGGTCTCCGAGGCCATCGCCGTCCGCGTCGGCGAAGCTGCGCGGATAGATCTGGTAGATCACGGCCTGGCGCCACCAGTCAGGATCCTTCGAGAGTACGTCGTTGTCTGCAGCCACAATCGTTGATGCTACGGCAAGCGCTTGCAGTACGCTCTAGTCGCTGCGCCGGGTGTACAGCATCGTGGTTGCGTCTCCGACCCTGCCCACCGGCACGAAACCGCTCTTGCGGTAGAGCTCCAGGGCCGGGTTGCCGTCTTCGACGCTCAGGCTGAGGCTGACCGGGGATGCCGCGAGCATCGCGTTCAGCAGCGCCCGGCCAATACCCTCCCCGCGCCGACCCGCCACAACACCGATGCTGAGCTCCGGGATGTCCTCGGCGACGAACCCGTAGCCGGGGTCTGCCGCCGTGAAGTAGCGCGACCAGACGGCGCCGGCATCCTGCCCTTCGCGCTCGGCGATGAAGCCGAGGTCGGTGTCGCGAGGAAAGCCGGCGAGGTATTTCTGGAAGGTGGGGTCGGCGTGCCAGAACTCGGCGCCCTTGACGGCCTCCGGGTTCCAGTCAGCTGCGATCCCGAAGACCTCTTCGAGAAAGGGGAGGTCGGCCGCGGTGGCGCGGCGCGTGGTGGTCATGGCGCGAGTGGTCGGGGCCCTTAGGCCTCGATCACGACCGGCACGATCATCGGGCGGCGGCGGTGCTGGGTGTTGACCCAGCGGCCGACGGTGCGGCGGATGACCTGCGCGAACGCGTGCGGATCACGGGTGCCGTTCTCCGCGGCGTCCGTCAGAGCCTTGATGATCTGGGGAAGCACCGCATCGAAGACGTTCTCGTCCTCGGCGAAGCCGCGCGCCTGAATCTCGGGCCCGACGATCACCTTGCCGGTCTGCGGGTCGACGGCGACGAAGATCGAGATGAAGCCCTCCTCGGCGAGGATGCGGCGGTCCTTGAGGTCGGCATCCGTGATCTCGCCGACGCTGGAGCCATCGACGTAGACGTAGCCGAGGTCGAGCTGACCGACAACCTTCGCGACGCCATCCCTCAGGTCGATGACGGTGCCGTCCTCGGCGATGATCGTGTTCTCCTCGGGCACCCCGGTCTGGATCGCGAGGTTGGCGTTGGCGACGAGGTGGCGCTGCTCGCCGTGCACCGGAAGCACGTTCTTCGGCTTCAGGATGTTGTAGCAGTAGAGCAACTCCCCCGCGGCCGCGTGGCCCGACACATGCACCCTCGCATTGGCCTTGTGCACCACAGTCGCGCCCAGCTTCATGAGGCCGTTGATCACTCGGTAGACCGCGTTCTCGTTACCGGGGATGAGACTGGATGCCAGGATCACCGTGTCACCCTTGCCCACCTCGATCTGGTGCTCGAGGTTGGCCATGCGCGCGAGCACCGCCATGGGCTCGCCCTGGCTGCCAGTCGACATGTAGACGAGCTGGTTGTCGGGAAGATCGACGGCCTTCTTCGCGTCGATCAGCACGCCGTCGGGAACCTTGAGGTAGCCCAGCTCGGCGGCGATGCCCATGTTGCGCACCATCGAGCGCCCCATCAGCACCACCTTGCGCTTGTTGGCCACCGCCGCATCGAGCACCTGCTGCACGCGGTGCACGTGGCTCGAGAAGCTGGCCACGATCACCCGACGGGGTGCCTTGGCGATGACGGCCTCCAACACGGGACCGATGTCGCGCTCGCTCGGGGTGAACCCCGGGACATCCGCATTCGTCGAATCGGGCAGGAACAGGTCGACGCCGGCCTCGCCCAGGCGCGCGAACGCCCGCAGGTCGGTGATGCGGTCGTCGAGGGGCAGCTGGTCCATCTTGAAGTCACCCGTGTGCAGCACGACGCCAGCCCTCGTCTTGATGGCGACCGCGAGCGCGTCGGGAATCGAGTGGTTGACCGCCACGAACTCGAGGTCGAACGGGCCGAGCGTCTCGTGCTGGCCCTCGCTGACCGTGAGCGTGTAGGGCGTGATGCGGTGCTCCTTGAGCTTCGCCTCGATGAGCGCGAGCGTCAGGGTCGAGCCGATGAGCGGGATGTCGCCCTTCAACTTGAGCAGGTACGGCACGGCCCCGATGTGGTCCTCGTGACCGTGGGTGAGCACGATTCCCAGCACGTCGTCGAGGCGGTCGCGGATCGGCGAGAAGTCCGGAAGGATCAGGTCGACGCCCGGCTGATTCTCCTCGGGGAAGAGCACCCCGCAGTCGACGACAAGGATCTTGCCGTCGATCTCGAAGGTCGTCATGTTGCGACCGATCTCGCCGAGACCGCCGATCGGCGTGACGCGGAGAGTTCCGGGGGCGAGCTGGGGAGGGGTGAACACTGAGGCTGGCATCAGTGCCGAGCCTACCCGTTGGCTAGCGGGTGGTGCCCGCGACCTTCGGAAGCGCTCCCCCGGCGGCCGCATTGCGGTCGGGCCGGAAGTTGTCGAAACTCACGCCGGGGATGTCCTGCACGAGGTCGATCTCGTCCTCGATCTGAGCGGCCTCCCACTCCTCGGGACCCACGAGCGGCAGGCGCACGCGAGGGCTGGTGATGCGACCGAGCCCATGCAGGATGTACTTCGTCGCGACCGTACCGGGAACGTGCGTCATGGTCGCGCGCACGAGCGGCTCGAGCGACTTGTGGGCCGCCGTGGCGGCCTTGAGGTCACCCGCGTTGACGGCATCCACGATGTGGCGGTAGGGCATCGGAGCGATGTTCGCCGTCACGCCGATGAGCCCGGTGGCGCCGATCGCGAGGCTCGGCAGCACAAGGGCGTCGTCGCCGCAGAAGTAGTACAGGTCGGTCTGGTTGAGCACGCGACTCACCTCCGCCAGGTCGCCCTTGGCGTCCTTGACGGCAACGATGTTCGGGTGCTTCGAGGCGCGCAGGATCGTCTCGTACTTGATCGGCACGCCGGTGCGCCCGGGGATGTCGTAGAGGATCACGGGGAGGTCCGTCGCGTCCGCGATCATACGGAAGTGGGTGAGGATGCCCGCCTGCGTGGGCTTGTTGTAGTACGGGGTAACGATCATGTTGCCGTCGGCGCCCGCCTTCTCGCTCTTCTTGGCGAGTTCGATGGCGTGGGCGGTCTCGTTTGATCCGCCGCCCGTGATGACCTTCGCCCGGTCACCGGCGACCTTCTTCGCGACCTCGACGAGCTTGACCTTCTCCGGGTCGGTGAGAGTGGATGTCTCGCCCGTCGTTCCGGTAACGACGATGCCATCGGCACCGTTCGTGATGACGTCGTCGATGTGCTTCTCGACGTCGGTCCAGTTCACTTCGCCGTCGCTGTTGAACGGCGTGACGAGTGCGACGAGCACCTGGCCGAAAGGGTTGGGAAGGGTAGACACGCGTTAAACGATAGTGGGTGGCCGCAGCGGAGAATCCGCGCGGCCACCCACCGAAAGTTCTCGCCTAGGCGAGGGCCTTCTTCTTGAGCTTCTCGTACTCGGCCTCGGTGATCGTGCCCTCGTCGAGCAGAGCCTTGGCGCTCGCGATGTCCGCGGCGGGACCGCTGCCGGCGACCTGGCGGATGTAGGCGTTGGCCGCTTCATTGCGCGCCTGAGCGTGCTCCAGCTGGCGCTCGGCCATCGAGCGACCGCGAGCGATCAGGTAGATGATCGCGGCGAGGTACGGGAACACGATGAGGAAGATGAACCACAGCGCCTTGTACCAGCCGTTGAGGGCGCGATCCCGAAACAGGTCCGCGAAGATCGAGATGAGGATCATCAGGTACGCCACAAAGGCGAAGATGACGAAGACGTTCCAGATGAGCTGCCAGAGGTCGGACATTGTTCCTTTTTCTATTCGAGATGGTGATTTGCTGATCCTGCCGGGTGGGCAGGAGATCTACTGCGACGTGAGCTGGCCGAGAACCTCGCCAGCGGCATCCTGAACCGTCATGACGCCACCCTGCACACGTGCGCTCGCCGCCGTGAGAAGCCACGTGTCGACGCCCTCGCAGAACTTGAGGGTCGCGGCGAACGGTCCGAAGGTGATCGAGCCGTCGTCGGCGAGGGTCCAGGTCCCGTTCAGGATGTTGCAGCCGTCGCTGCCGTGCGCGGAACCGTCGGCGGCGAGCGTGAGGAACGGGGCATCCGCCGCGTCGGACTCGACCCACTGCCCGACCGGCTTGTCCTGCGGGCCGACTGTCGGGTCGGTCGAGCGCACCAGGGTCGTGATGGTCGAGTCGGCAGAGCTCGTGATCGTCAACACGTCACCCGAGATCTGCACGTAGTCGGCCATCGCCACGGCCAGCGGCAACTGGGCGCCGTCGCAGGCCATCAACGTCGAGGGTCCGGACGTCGTGGTGAGGGCTCCGAGGTCGCCGAGCTCATAGGTGCCCTGCACGCGGTTGCAGCCGTCTGACGCAGTCCACGTTCCGTCGTCGACGAAGGCGACGAAGGGCTGTTCCGGAGAATCGAAGGTGGAGTCGATTGCCCACGTGCCGACGAGGGTGGCGGGCTCTACGGCCGATCGCACAGAGGCGTCGCCGGAGGAGCACGCCGTGAGGGTCGCAATGAGTGCGAGCGCCGAAACGGCGAGCGCGGAACGGACCATGATCATTGACGCCTCCTCAGACTGTGAAAGCAAGTGTCTCAATAGGTGAAGGTTCTCGCCGACCGGTGGCGCGCTACTCGGCTGACTCTGGCACGGATATCGCGTCCTGACTGGCCGCACGGAGTTCGGTCGGCAGCATCCCGAGTCTCGATCGCACGGCGGAACGCACTTCGTACGCCGAGGAGAACCCTGCAATTCGTGCCTGCTCGGCGACAGTGAGCGATCGGCCGGCGGGCGATGAGAGGAGCGTGACCGCCGATTCAGTGCGATAGCGCAGGATCTGATCGGAGATCGTGGTGCCACTGCCCTCGTAGGCGCGCTGGAGGTGTCGGAGCGACACGCCGAGGTGGCGGGCCAACGCGGCGGGGTTGAGCGCGGCATCCCGGTGACGAAGAGAAATCTCCTCGACGGAGCGCCTGCGCAGTTGGGCACGAAGATCGGCCCGGTCCAGTTCGTGATCGTCGCTCTCGGCGAGGTAGGCGATCGCGAGGTCCTCCAGCGCCTTGGCCGTGGCACGTTGCGCGCTGGCCGACGGTGACCACTCCGGATCGACCGTCGACATCGCGAGCGCGAGCAGCGGCCCCTTGAGAGTTGTCGAACCCTCGAGGCGGAATCGGGTCGACTTGACGCGAACACCGCGAGCACGCAGAACCGCCTCGGGAACCAGAAGATGCAGAGCCCGGGTGCCCTCCTGGGCCTCGACGTCGAACGACGACCAGTTTGTGATCATGAAGCAGGCGCCGGGCTCCAGCACAAGCGGGGCGCTCTCGCGCGGCGTCATCTGCACTCTGCCCTCGAGGAGGAACGCCAGGTGCACCGTGTTCGATCGCTGCGCGGCCAAGCCTGCGACGCGGATTCCCGACATCGACATCAGGGCCACTCCGACGTCACCGATCTGGCGGCGTTGGGCTGTGAAGTGCACGGGCAGATCGCGGCGCACGCTGACCGCCGTGGCGATCGTCTCCAGCGCTGACTGCGGCAGCGGATGCTGTCCCTTGACCTGGGCGATGACCCGCGCGACATCCTGCACCGTGAGGGATCGCCAGACCCCCGCGCTGTGCTCGTCCGTCCCCACGGCGACAGCATAGCGAACGCGCCAGCACCTGCGCAGAACTGCGCCAATGGTCTGCGGTCCGCGCCCGCCGGTCATAGTGTGTGAGCAATCCTGACCTGACGCAGAATCTAGGAGCAACGCCCATGGCCACCACCGCAGCATCCACCGAGGTCAGGGCCTCCTGGCTACCCCTGATCGTGGTGGTCCTCACCCAAATTCAGGCGTCGTTCGCGGTCAACGCGCTCACGGTGTCGATGGCCGGGATCACGACCGATCTGAACACCCCCGCGACGACGGTGGGAACCGCGATCACGGCCAGCACATTCGCCATGGCGGCCTTCATTCTGCTCGGCGCCAAGCTCGGGGCGAAGTTCGGTACGCGCAAGGTGTTCCAGATCGCCGTCGTCGTGCACGGCCTGGCCATGGGCGGCGTGGCCCTGGCCGCGAGTCCCGCGATGCTGTTCATCGCACAGGCCGCATCGGGTGTCGTGATTGCCGCGATCTCGCCGGCCCTGACGGTGTTCATCGCCACCAACTTCAAGGGGCGTCAGCAGGCGCAGGCCATCGGCTTCCTCGCCGCGGCGATCCCGGCCGCGGGCGTGCTCGCGCTTCTCATCGCCGGGGCATTCGCGTCGACCATCGGATGGCGCTACTCCTTCGCCCTCGTTGTCGGGCTGGCCGTCGTGAACCTCCTCCTCAGCTTCCGCGTCAAGAAGGTTCCGGCGATGTCCGAGGTGGCCATCGACTGGACTGGCGCGATCATCGCCGCCATCTCGATCATCCTGCTGAGCTTCGGCTTCAGCGGCCTGTCGTCGTGGGGACTCCTGTTCGCCACGGACGCCGCCCCGTTCCAGATTCTCGGTCTCTCCCCGGCCCCGCTCCTCGTGATCCTCGGCATCATCGGAGCCCAGATCTTCTTCGTCTGGATCCGCAAGCGCAAGGCTGAGGGTCACCCGCAGATCTTCGACCTCGATGTGCTTCGCTCCGGCACCGAGCTCGCGACGACATTCTGCATGGGTCTCATGCTGTTCATCGGCACCGCCGCCAACTTCCTCATTCCCCTGTACATCCAGATCGTGCAGGGCCGCGGCAGCTTCGAGACGTCGCTCTCGATCATCCCCTACACCCTGTCAATCTTCGTGGCGAGCTCGGTGGTCGCGACCCTCTACTCGCGATTCGCTCCACGAGTCATCGCTCGCGTCGGCTTCATCGTCGTGGCCTCGGCCCTGACGCTCATCGCGTTCACGATCCGCAACGAGTGGACCCAGGTGCTGATCGTCACCGGCCTGATCCTCCTCGGCCTCGGGCAGGGTGCGATCGTCGCGCTGGTCTTCAACACGCTCCTGTCGTCGGCTCCCAAGGAGCTCGCGGGTGACGTCGGCGCGTGGCGCGGTCTGGTGCACAACCTCTCGGGCAGCGTCGGAATCGCCGTCGCATCCGTCTTCGCCGTCAGCGTGCTCGCCGGCATCATCCAGGCCGACGTTCGCGACCACCCCGAACTGCCGCCGGAGCTCGTCTCGCAGGTGAACCTCGACAACGTCAACTTCATCACCAACGACCAGCTGTCTGCCGTGCTCGCCGAGACCACGGCGACCCCGGAGCAGGTCGACGCGGCGATCGCCCTCAACGAGGATGCCCGCCTGCTCGGCCTGAAGATCTCGCTCCTAGGCCTTGCCGCGTTGGCGCTGCTCGCGATCGTTCCTGCTGGTCGTATGCCCGGCTTCACGCCCGGTGACATGCCGGAGCGACTCTCGACGGGTGGCGCCAAGCCGGGCGCCGCGCGAAAGAAGAAGTAGGCGGCGATTCGAATTCTGGGGCTCAGATGAATCCCGTCATTGTCACGCTCGTCATCCTCGGATTGGCGGTCGTCGCGTTCGTCGCCAACAAGATCCCCGTGGGGATCGTGGCGATCGGAGTGGCGCTCTCCCTGTACCTGACCGGCGTGCTCACCGTCGAACAATCCCTCGCGGGATTCGGAGACCCGGTGATCGTCTTCATCGCGGCGCTCTTCGTCGTCAGTGAGGGTCTGGATGCCACGGGCGTGACTGCGTGGGCGGGCCAGCAGCTTGTGACGCGCGCGGGCACCAACCCGCGCTCGTTGACGACACTGATCATGATCCTCGTCGCCGTGCTCTCTGCGCTCATCAGCGTCAACGGAGCAGTAGCAGCGCTGCTGCCGATGGTCGTGGTGCTCGCCGTGCGCATCAAGCAGCCGCCCTCGCAGATGCTCATCCCCCTCGCGTTCGGCGCCCACGCTGGCTCACTGCTGGTACTCACCGGTAGCCCCGTCAACGTGCTGATCTCCGAGTTCCTCGTCGAGGCGGGTGAGAAGCCGATCGGGTTCTTCCAGATCGGGCTCGTCGGCCTGCCGCTGCTCATCGGCACGGTGCTCATCACAGTTCTCCTCGGCCCGAAGCTGCTGCCTCGACTGACGCCGAAGTACGTGACCAAAGACCTCAGCATGCACGCCCAAACCCTGGCGCTGCAGTACTCCATCGAGGACGAGCAGAAGCTCCTCACCCGTGAGGCCGGCCTGACCGAGGTCGTCATTCCCCCGCGCTCTGAACTCGTCGGCCAGGACGTCTTCCCCGGAATGGTCACCGACAGCGGCGACCTCGTGGTCGTGGCGATCCAGCGCGGTGGCGAGAACCTGGGAAAGGCGACCCTCCAGGTCGGCGACGTCATGCTGCTCCGCGGAAGTTGGGGCGCCCTGGACGCCAACATCGCGGCGGATCCGAACGTCATCATGGTGGACTCGCCCGCCGCCATCCGTCGTCAGGCAGTGCCGATGGGCGCCAAGGCCAAGACGGCGCTGGTGATCCTCGCCGGAATGGTGATCCTCCTCGCGACCGGTCTCGTGACACCGGCCGTCGCCGCCTTGATCGCCGCGACCTGCATGGTGATCTTCCGGGTGCTGAGCGTGCACCAGGCCCACCGGTCCATCTCCTGGACAACCCTGATCCTCGTCGGAGGCATGATCCCGCTCTCGACGGCGATCCAGGTCAGCGGCACCGCGGATCTGATCGCCAACGGCATAGTCGCGACCCTCGGGTCGGCCAGCCCCTACCTGCTGGCTCTCGGACTCGCGCTCGTGACAGTCGTTCTCGGCCAGCTGATCAGCAACACCGCGACCGCGCTGATCCTGGCACCGATCGCCATCGCGATTGCCTCAGAAACCGGGGTCTCTCCGGTACCGCTGTTAATGTCGGTTGCCATCGCCGCGGCGGCCTCGTTCCTCACCCCGGTCGCCACCCCCGCCAACACCATGGTCTTCGGACCGGGTGGCTACCGCTTCGGCGACTACTGGAAGCTCGGTCTGCCATTGGCCCTGCTGTTCGTCGCCGTCGCAACCTTCCTCGTGCCGGTCTTCTGGCCTTTCTACCCCACCCCCTAAGGAGAACCCCATGGCCATCGACTCTCGCCTGATCCCCGCGGACTTCACCCCGGTGCCCTCGCTGGATCATGCACCGAAGATCATCGTCTCGAGCACCCTCCCCGACGACGTCGAGGTCGTCGGCTTCGCCGTCGGATCCGACGGAAAGGTGCCCTCGGCCCTCGGCACCACCTTCGACGCCCTGAACCGAGCCGGGTTCGCCGGCACCCCCGGGCAGACGCTCGTCCTGCCGCGCACCGAGGGTCCGGTCTTCATCGCCGTCGGTGTGGGCAGCGACCCCGCGCAGACCGCTACCAGCCTCCGGGATGCTGCCGCCGCATTCGCGCGCGCCGCGGCACGGTACTCCGCGCTTGCTCTCGACCTGGGTGAGGCATTCGCCCTGGAACCGAGCGTGGTCGGCCAGATGGTCACGGAAGGGACGCTGCTGGCCCGCTACCGCTTCACCGAACTCAAGCCGACGACCACAGACATCCCGCTCGCGTCGCTGACGATCGTCAGCGAACCCGGAACCATCGAGCAGGTGACGGCCGGTGCAGCGACGGGCGAGGTCACCTCGAGGGCGGCGAATCTCGCTCGCGACTTGGCGAACAACCCTCCCGGCCACCTCACCGCCACGCGCATGGGAACTGTCGGGCTGGACATCGCCGACGACTACGGTCTGAAGGTCGAGGTGTTCGACAAGAAGCAGCTCATCGAGCTGGGCTGCGGAGGCCTACTCGGGGTCAACGCCGGCAGCGCGGAGGAGCCGCGCATGATCAAGATGGTCTACACCCCCGAGGGCACCCCGACCTCGCACGTCGCCCTCGTCGGCAAGGGAATCATGTACGACGCCGGCGGCATCTCCCTCAAGCCGAGCGACTCCATGCATCTGCTCATGAAGATGGACATGGCCGGAGCTGCGGCCATCATGGGCGCCATGACTGCGCTGAAGGCGCTCGGCGTGACCAGCAAGGTCAGCGCGTGGCTCATGTGCACCGACAACATGCCCTCGGGAACGGCCATGGGACTCGGCGACGTGCTGACGATGCGCGGCGGCAAGACCGTCGAGATCAAGAACACCGACGCCGAGGGGCGCCTGGTGATGGCCGACGCGCTCGTGCTCGCGACGGAGGAGCATCCCGATGCCATCGTCGACGTTGCCACTCTCACCGGCTCCGCCCTCCAGACGCTCGGCACTCGTGTCGCCGCCGTGTTCGGCAACGATCAGGCACTCGTCGACCAGGCGATCGCGGCCTCTCAGGCGACCGACGAGCCGATCTGGCAGCTACCGCTCGAGCACCGGTACCGCCCACAGCTGAACTCGGCATACGCGGACATGTCAAACATGGGCGGTCCGTTCAATGTGGCGATCACTGCGGCACTGTTCCTCAATGAGTTCGTCGACGGCATCCCGTGGGCGCACCTCGACATCGCGGGCACCATGCAGAGCGACACCGACGACTCCTGGCGCACAGCGGGGGCAACCGGATTCGCGACCCGACTGCTGATCGAACTGCTCACGAACTTCACCCCCACGAAATGAGTGAGATGCCCGGATACCGCCTACTGAACTCCGGGCCGTTCCGGTTCGGATTCATCACGACGCTGGGCGTGCTGCTGGCGCTCGTTCTCGGTCTCGCGATCGGGTCTCTGACGTACGCGTTGACGCTCATCTTCTTCGCCCTGTTCGTCAGTCTGGGGCTCTATCCGCTGGTGCTGAAGCTCGAGTCGCTCAAGTTCTCGCGCACCGGGGCCGTGCTGACCGTCATGGGCATCTTCATCGTCGTGGTCGGACTGCTGCTCTGGCGCATCATCCCGAACATCGTCGAGCAGGCCCGGCAGCTGATCAAGTACATTCCCGCTGGCCTCGACGACATCGAGCACCAGGAGTGGTTCCTCGCGCTCAACGAGACTTTCGGCGGCGGACTCCTCCCGTTCGTGCAGACTCTGCAGCAGGCGCTCTCCGACCCGGCCGTCTGGATCGCGATCGGCGGCGGCGCCCTGCACGTGAGCGTGTCGATCGTCAACGGAACGTTCGGGGCAATCTTCGTGGTCGCCCTCACGCTCTACTTCGTGGCATCGCTGGAAACCATGAAGCACGGGCTGTACTCGCTGGTGCCCGCCTCCCGGCGCGCTGGCTTCTCCGAGATCGCCGAGGAGATCTTCCAATCGGTGGGCAAGTACCTGAGCGGGATGTTCCTGCTCGCCCTCATCAATGCGGCGTTCTCGTTCGTGCTGCTCACCATCCTCGGTGTACCGTGGGCGGGCATCCTCGCGGCGTTCGCGATCGTGATCACGTTCATCCCGGTGGTGGGGAGTCTGATCAGCGCCTCGATCATGACGGTCGTCTCGTTGTTCACCTCGCCCACGACAGGACTCATCGTGGGAATCGTGATGTTCGTGTACCTGCAGCTCGAGGCCTACGTGCTCACCCCGCGGATCGTCGGTAAGGCGATTCGCATCCCCGGTTCGCTGGTGCTGATCGGCGCGATGGTGGGCGCGACTCTTCTCGGCCTGCTCGGCGCACTCGTCGCCTGCCCCGTCTCGGCATCGATTCTGCTGATCACCAAGAAGGTCATCGTTCCCACCCAGAACGAGCGCTAGTGCCCGGCTGGGAGGCCACCACCCTGCTGCTTCTCGCAGCGCACGTCGTGCTCGGCTTCGTCGCCACGGTGCTGATCTCGACCAACCGGCGACCCTCGGCGGCCGTCGCCTGGGTGCTCGTGATCATCTTCATTCCGTTTCTCGGCGCGCTCTGGTACCTGCTGGTCGGTGCTGGACGGCTCCCCCGCGCCCGGCGGGAGAAGCAGCGCGAGGTCAGCGACCTCATCCTGTCGCGCACCGAGGGTCTCGATGCTGTGAGCCATGGAGGCGAATGGCCGGCCTGGCTTGCGAGTGCTGCACGCATGAATCTGACCCTGGGCGCGCTGCCTATAGTCGGCGGCAACCGTGCCGAGCTCCTGGCCGACTACGAGGGCTCGATCGCGGCAATGGCCGCCGAGATCGACACCGCGGCCGAGTACGTGCACGTCGAGTTCTACATCCTTGTTCTGGATGACACGACCCGCGTGTTCTTCGACGCCCTGCGCCGCGCGCGCGAGCGCGGCGTGCTGGTGCGGGTGCTGGTCGATCACCTGTCGAGCATCATGTTCCCGAATCGGCGCGAGACCTTCGGCGCCCTCGACGAGATAGGTGCCGAGTGGCACGCGATGCTGCCGCTGCGCCCCCTACGAGGTCAGTGGCAGCGACCGGACCTGCGCAATCACCGCAAGCTCGTCGTGGTGGATGGGCGGGTCGGATTCACCGGCTCGCAGAACCTCATTGACTCGACATATCTCAAGAAGAAGAACATCGCGCGCGGCCTGCACTGGCACGAGCTGATGGTGCGGCTCGAGGGTCCCGTCGTGCGGGAGCTCAATGCGGTGTTCGTGACCGACTGGTACAGCGAGTCGGGGGTGCTGCTGCCCCTGGACACGAGCCCGGTGGTTCTCGGCACAGACGACGCACTCCTGGATGCGCAGGTGCTCCCGAGCGGACCGAGCTTCGACAACGACAACAATCTGAAGCTGTTCGGCTATCTGCTGCAGAGCGGCCAGCGCAGGGTGAGCATCACGAGTCCCTACTTCGTGCCTGACGAGTCCACGCTCATGGCGATCGTCACGGCCGCCGCGCGCGGCCTCGACGTCGAGCTCTTCGTCTCGGCCATCGGCGATCAGCATCTCGTCTACCACGCACAGCGCTCCTACTACGAAGCGCTCCTACGAGCCGGCGTGAAGATCTACCTGTACCGCGCCCCGACCGTGCTGCACTCCAAGCACTTCACGATCGACGACGACGTGGCGGTGATCGGGTCGAGCAACATGGACGTGCGCTCGTTCAGCCTCAACATGGAGGTATCGGTCATGGTTCAGGGCGAGAGTTTTGTCTCGGCGATGCGCGCGATCGAGGACGACTACCGAGCCTCCAGCGATCTGCTGACACTCGAAGAGTGGATGACGCGGCGCCTCGCCGGCAAGGTCAACGACGCCCTCGCGCGGCTGACGTCGTCGTTGCAGTAGCCCAGCACTGCGCGGCCTGTGCGAGTGCGGTCGCGGGGGCGACGGTGACCCGGTCACCGCCCGCGTCTGAGACCCAATGCACGACAACTTCCGCTGACAGCGCATCCAACCGAGATCGCGCGTTGCGCGGAGCTCTGAGCCGAGAGGCGTTCGCGCGGACAGCGACATGCAGGGCAGCGGGCCGATCGAGCAGGCCGAGGTAGTGCAAGGCGCTGACGCAGGCGAGGCGGCCGCCCACTCGCCAGGCGAGTATGGCGTCAGACGGTGCGTCCCGTCGGGCGTACCAGCCCTTGCGCACCCGGATGATGCGGCCATAGTTGCACGCGATGCGAACGTGCTCGGGGTGGTGGCCCCTGTCCAGTAGCTCGGAGAGTTTTGCAATTCCTCCCAGGGCGCCGATGTCGCGTTCGAGCTTCATCTCCATTGCACCATGGTGTGCGCTCGGCCGCGCGTCGGCGGCGGGACCCGGAATTTCGGGCGACTGATGCTGAACCCTTCTGTTGTGCAGGAGAGGCGACGACGACTCCCTTATCCTGCAGAAGCAGGCCGCTGCCGCCGTTGTGCAGGAGACACGAGAGTTCCTTCGTTTTCCTGCAGAACAGAAGGCGCGGGAAGGAGTCGACCGAGTTTGCGGCTAGGCCCGGCCGTCGATTGCGGCGAGCGAGAGCTACAGCTACAGCTACGGCGCGACGCGACCGTTCTCGTTGAAGGTCGCGTGGGTCAGCGGCATGAGGTCGGCCCACAGCGCCTCCATCTGCTCCGCGGCCATCTCGATTTCACGCTGCGGGAACGAGGGAAAATGCGTTCCCTCCCGCTTCGTGCGCAGCGAGAGGAAGTTCATGAGCGATCGCGCGTTCATCGTCACGTACATCGACGAGTAGATGCTCAGCGGCAGCACGATCCTGGCGACCTCGCGGGCAATGCCGGCGTCGAGCATCCGCTGGTAGGACTCGTAGGCGGCGGTCGCCTGAGCCTTCGACTCGGAGACCGCGAGCTCGGTCTGCTCGGGGCTGCCGGGCAGGAAGTCGTAAGCGCCCGCCTTGCCGACCTGGACGAGGTTGCGGTCGGGGCCGGGCACGTAGAACACCGGGTTGAGCTCGCGGTAGCGCCCACTCTCCTCGTTGTACGAGGCGATGCGGTGACGCATGAACTCGCGGAACACGAAGATCGGCGCCTGCACGTAGAACGTCATCGAGTTGTGCTCGAACGGCGAGCCGTGGCGGTCCCGCATGAGGTAGTTGATGAGCCCCTTGCTGCGGCTCGCGTCGAGGTTCTCGTCCTGGGCAGACTCCAGCGTCTGCTCGCCCTGGGTGGACACGCGGGCGGCGAACAGCACATCCGAATCGCTCGCGCTCGAGCGCACCAGCTCGACGGTGACATCGGATCGGAACTTCACGGCGGGCTTGTCATCAGGCACGGCCTTCACGATAGCTGAGAAGCGGGATGTAACAGTTCTCAACACTCGGGCGTACCCCTCCCCGCCCGCCTATCGTGGCAACCATGAACCCTGTGGCGGTGGTGGGCGTGCTCGTGGGGCTCGTCGCGGTCGCGACCGTCATCGGCCTGGTGTGGCGTTCGCAGCAGGGACGCATCCACCACACGCGCGGAACGACCACGGTCAAGGTGGGAGACGTCCCCGGGATGCGTCGGTTCGCCCGAGGTGCGACCTTCCTGCAGTTCTCGACCGAGGTGTGCGCGCCCTGCAAGGTGACGCGCGACGTGCTCGGCGCGGTTGCGAGCGAGCACAGCAACGTGGCGCATGTCGACGTCGACCTGACGCACAGGCCCGACCTCGCCAGCCAGTTCCACATCATGCAGACGCCGACGACGCTGATCCTCGACAGCAAGGGCGTCGTGCGTGCCCGCATCGGTGGGGCTCCCCGCCGGGACGCGGTGCGCGCCGAGCTCGACCGCATCCTCATTGCCGCCTGACCCTGCCCCTCTTCCCGCCCGCCCCGGAGGCACCATGACGACCACCAAGCCCACCCTCGCCGCCAAGCCGGGACAGAAGGGCATCGACCCGCGTAGCCCCCGCTTCGGCGCCGGCATCACCGCCGTGCTCCTGCTTGTCGTGGTCGGCCTCGGGCTCGTGACGCCCTTCGGCGCGACGGTCGCCCAGCGAGCGACCGAGCCGGGCTTCATCCTCTTCGCCCTCATCTGGGCCCTGTTCGGCTGGGGCGCCTTCGCCGGCGTGCAGCGCCACCCGTATGGCGCGATCTACCGTGCACTCATTCGCCCCCGTCTCGCGCCGCCCACCGAGCTCGAGGACCCGGTACCGCCGACCTTCGCCCAGGGTGTCGGATTCGCCATCACCCTGATCGGCATCGTGCTGCACCTGGCCGGCGTGCCCTACGCCCTCGTCGTCGCTGCCGGCGCGGCGTTCGTGGCCGCCTTCCTCAACTCGGTCTTCGCCTACTGCCTCGGGTGCCAGATCTACCTCCTGCTCGTGCGCGCCGGCATCCTCGGCCGCAAGGGTGCCGCTACAGCCTGAGCCCGCCTAGTCTGGAGGCATGTCAGTCACCAGCGAAGCAACAACCCTGTGGTTCGGCGACCTTCTGAGCGGATCGGGCACCACGTCCCTGGACTCGTCGGACGCGGCCGAATTCCCCGTCACGTGGGCCGCGCGGTCCGAGGGCGTCTCCGGGCAGACCAACCCCGAAGAACTGCTCGGCGCCGCCCACTCGGCGTGCTACTCGATGGCGTTCTCCAACGCGCTGGCCAAGAACGGAACCCCTCCCGAGAGCCTGCAGGTCACGGCGGCCGTCACGTTCGAGCCGGGCACGGGCATCACCGGAAGCCACCTGCTCGTCAGCGCCAAGATCGCCGGCATCAGTGAAGACGACTTCCAGCGCCTCGCCGCCGAGGCGAAGGCCGGATGCCCGGTGTCCCAGGCCCTCGCCGGTATTCCGATCACCCTCGAAGCCAGCCTCGCCTAGTGGCAGCCGCGCGGCCCACTCCCCTGCGCGTTCTGGTGTCCGGGGCATCCGGATTCATCGGTGCGGAACTGTGTCGACAGCTCGAGGCCGACGGCCACACGGTGCTGCGGCTCGTGCGCCGCGCGCCCACCGGGCCGAACGAGTTCCGCTGGTCTCCCTCTGAGAAGACTGTGGATGCCGCGGCCATCGAATCGGCCGACGCGGTGATCAACCTCGCCGGCGCCACGACCGGCCGCATCCCGTGGACTCGCGCCTACAAGCGCGAGATCCTCTACTCGCGGGTCAACGGGACCACGACCCTCGCGGAGGCGATCCGTGCCTCGAGCAATCCGCCGACCATCTTCCTCAACGGGTCTGCGGTCGGCTACTTCGGCGACCAGCCCGGGGTGGCCCTTGACGAATCTGGCGCGAAGGGCGAGGGATTCCTCAGCGACGTCGTGCAGGCCTGGGAGAAGGCGGCACACCTCGCGCCGCCGACGACACGAGTCGTCACCTTCCGCACCGGCCTCGTCGTCGGTCGCGGCGGAGCGTTCACGCCGCTCGCCCTGCTGACCCGGGTCGGTCTGGGCGCGAGAATCGGCACGGGGCGGCAGAACTGGCCGTGGATCAGCCTCCACGACGAAGCGGCGGCCATCCGCCACCTTCTCACCTCCAGCCTGACGGGCGTTGTGAACCTTGCCGGGCCCACGCCGGCAACCTCAGTGCAGGTCACCCGCGCGCTCGCGACGGCGCTGCGCCGATGGCACCTGCTCGTGGTCCCCACCTTCGCCCTGCGCCTGCTGGGAGACGCCGGCGAGGATCTGCTCCTGACGAGCGAGAAGGTCGTTCCGGCCAAGCTTCTGGCCGATGGCTTCGTGTTCCGGGATGCGACGATCGAGAAAGCCGTGGCCGCCGAGTTCAGCGACGCCGCTCGAGTCTGATCGCCGCCCGAGTCGCCCACCGAGCCCTGCCGCGGTCACCGCTCGCGTCATACGCCAGTCCGAGGCGCAGCCACGCCTGCCATGAGTCGGGCGATGCCTCGACCTCGGCCCGATACCGCGGGAACTCCAGGTCGGCGGCCTGCGGGTCGATGCGGCCACTGGGCAGGCGCGGCAGGTCATCCACGGGAAGGCCGCCCTGCTCGCCCAGGCGACGAACCAGACGTTGGCCGCGCACGACGAAGACGATCTCCGACACCAGCGCCCACGCTCCGACGATCGGAAGGACGAGCAGCGCAATGCCGAGCGCCTTGGCGATACCGTTCTGGGACCCGATGAGCAGCAGGGCGTACTGAAAGACGAAGACCAGATACAGCCCCAGCAGCGCGGCCATGACGATCGCGCCGATTCTGGCCGTCATTCGGCGGCTGCCGCCAGGTCGATGATGCGATCGAGTCCGACGACGATGCCCTGCACGCTCGATACGGCACGCAGCGCCAGCATGATCCCCGCCTCGTAGGAGCTGGGCGACAGCGTCTCGTGACTGATGGTGAGCAACTCGCCGGTACCGCCCAGTATGACGTCCTGCTTGGCGACCACACCGTGCATCCGCAGGCTGTGAATCGGGATGCTCGACACCTGCTGGCCGCGCGCACGCTGGTCGACGTGGGGGGCCGCGACCGGCCCCAGTTCGCCCCGCGAGGCGAGCATCAATTCGGCGGTGCGCACCGCCGTGCCCGACGGGGAGTCCACCTTCGTCGCGTGGTGGGCCTCGATGATCTCCATCGAGTTGAAGTAGCGCGCCGCCGTCGCGGCGAAGGATGTCGCGAGCACCGACCCGATCGAGAAGTTCGGGACGATCACGACGCCCGACGAGGGGTTGGCATCGACCAGAGGCTGAAGCGCCGCGATCCGTTCCGACGACCAGCCCGAGGTACCGACCAAGACGCTCTGACCGCCGGCAATGGCGAACTCGACGATTCGCTGCGACACGGCGGGAACTGTCACGTCCACGACGATGTCTGCGCCGGTCATCGCGTCGAGGGCACTGGACGAGTCCAGGCGCGCCACCACCTCGAAGTCACCCGACTTCGCGATCAGATCGCTGATGAGCGTGCCCATGCGGCCCGTCGCGCCCGCGAGGGCGACCGTCGTTGTCATCCCGCAAATCTACCAACGCCGGGCACAGTGCGCGGCCTAGGTAGCATGGCTGAATGGAGCTGTGGGAGGCAGTCGGCGCCGAATGGGACCGTGCCGTCTCCGGCGATGTGACCACGGCCTTCGAAACCGCGAGCCGCCTCCTCGACTCAAGCCAGAGCCCTGACGACCGCGCAGTGCTGCTCGCCTTTCGCGCCTTCTGTGAACTGACCGGGTGCGACTACCTCGGCGGAGCCCAGACCGCCGAGGCGGCGGCTCTGGAGTCACCGACCGGCGAACTTGCGCGCTTCTACGTCGACGCCGTGCGCCTGTTGGCGGCCGGCATGGTCGATCAGGGCACGGATGCCGCAACCCTCCCCCTTAGCTTCGACGAGGTCATGGCGCGCTCCGCCGCTGTGCTCCCGTTGGGCGCTGACGCACAACTGGCCGTGCACCCGCTCATCGAGGCAGCCATGGCCACGGGGCGTTTCGTCGTGGTCGAGCAGCTCGTGAACGCCCACCCGGCGACAGGTGTGGGCTCGAGTACCCAGGTCGCCACCTGGGTACGCCTGCAGGTGATCAGGTCGCAGTTGTTCCGGGGGCAGCTGCCCGACGTCGGCGCGGGGTGCGCGGCGTTGGAGTCCGAGGGCGCGCTGGCGCGGCATCCGCAGGCTGCGATGCTCGCTAACGCACTGCTCTGCTACGCGGCCGCACAGAGCGGAGACCGGGTCGAGGTGGATGCTCGCAGCACCGAGGTACTCGCCGAAGCGCGACGCGTCGGCACGTACGTGCAGGTGGGCTCGTGCTTGCTGGTGGCGTGGTCGTTCTCCACGATCGGGCAAGTGCAGCGCGCGGCGGCGCTTCTGCTGGGCACAGCTGGCGGTGCGGGGCTGGTGCGCATCAAGACCTGGGATCGCGCTTTCGGCTACGAGCTTCTGGCGAGCGCCGCGCTGCAGCGCGGTGACCTCGCGGCAGCACGAGAGTGGGCGGGCTGGGCCGCGCCCCTCGCCCGCTACGAAGTGGCTGCGGCAGCGGTGGAGCGCACACTGAGCAAAGTCGCAGCCGCTGAGGGCGACTCGGGCGAAGCGCTGGCGCGGGCAATCAGGTCCGCTGCACACGACTCTGCAACTGGTTCGCGCATCGACGAGCTGCGATCTCGCGTTCTGGTGGCGGGCGCACTCGCGGCACGCGGCGAACACGGCGAGGCTATTGCCAACCTGGGCGAGACGGCGCGAGAGGCCGAGCGCCTCGGTGCCGACGCCGTGCGCAGGGAGGCATCCCGCGAGCTGAGGGCCCTCAGCGATCGCCGCGGCGGGTGGGAGAGCCTCACCGACCGCGAGCGCGAGATCGCGGTCCTCGCGGCGGAGGGCCACAGCAACCGCACGATCGCCAGCACCCTCTTCATCTCCGATCGCACAGTGCAGAGCCATGTCTCGCGCGCGCTGCGAGCACTGGGGGTTGACTCGCGCACGGGCATCCCGTCGCTCGTCACCACGGCCACGCGGATCGAGGCGCCCCCGCTGACCGAACGCCAGCAGCAGGTGGCCCGGCTGGTGGCGTGCGGAATGTCGAACGCGGCGATCGCTGCCGAGTTGGGCATCAGTGCGAAGACCGTGGAGAAGCACCTGTCGGGCATCTTCGAGCGGTGGGGAGTCTCGTCGCGCACGGCCATCGCGACGCGCGAGCTCGCGCGAAGCTGATCGACAAGCTCACCCGAAGGCGTCCGAGGTTCTACGCTGAACAGGTGCCCACGTATCGCGCCACCCCGGTGACGGATGCCACGGCGCACGCGCTGCTCACCGAGTACTTCAGCTACCGCGCGTCCACCTTCCCGGTGCCGTCGGGGTACCGTGCGAGCTATCCGGATCCCGCGAGATTCGTGGCCCCCGACGGCGTCTTCCTGGTGGTGCGTGAGTTCGGCGAGGCGCTCGGGTGCGGCGGCATCCGTCGTCTCGAGAATGGGCGTTTCGAGGTCAAGCACCTGTGGTTGCGGCCACTGGCCCGAGGTCGCGGTCTGGGTCGAGCGCTGCTGAACGAGCTGGAGAAGCGCGCGAAGCGCCTCGGCGCGACCGAGCTGGTGCTCGACACCAACGCGAGCCTCGAAGCTGCCGGCGAGCTCTACCGCACGAGCGGCTTCGAGAGCATCGACGCGTACAACGACAACCCGAACGCCACCGACTGGTACCGCAAGGCGCTCTAGAAGGGCTGCTCCTGCGGCAGGCCGGTGCGCAGCTCGGCGGGAAGGTGTCCGAGATCGTTGTGAGTGACGAGCACGGGCGGCTTCGCGCTGCGCACGCGGATGATCGTCAGGCCGCAGTTGGCCTGATTCAGCCCCAGCCAGCGCCACGAGGGCGCCCCGAACACCTCACGCACGAACCACGCGATCACGAAGTTGTGGGTGATGAGCAGGTCGTGGCGATCCTCCATCGCGGGCGCGAGGAACTCCGCCACCGCGTCGGCCATCTGCGCCTCGCCCGCCTCGATCTGCTCCAGGGTGACGGATCCGAAGAACGGCTCGAAGGCGTGCGGCATGTCGGGAGTCGGGCCGGACGGGATGCAGTCCATGAGCAGCGAACTCGGCGTGGATGTGAGGGCGGGCAGCCGTTCGGTCATGATGGCGGCCGTCTGTGCTGCCCGCTCCAGGGGCGAGTGCCAGGCGCGACTGAATGGAACACCCCCCAGCCGGTCGGCAATCGCTCGCGCCTGCCGCTGGCCCTTCGGCGAGAGCGGTCCGTCGGGAAGACCGTGTTCGGCATCCTGCTGTTCGCCGTGACGCACCAGATAGAGATAGTGAGCCATGTGACTGGCACCTCGTGTTTCGTGTGGCTGTGTTACGGGATCGGAACTGGCGGCACTGCCAGCCCCGAGAAGCGTGAGGCGTCGACTGTGCCGACGGCGGCGATGGACAACGGACGCTCGACGAGTTCGGCCGCAAGAGCCCGCACGTCGTCGGCTGTGACGGCGGCGAGCCGACGCAGGCTCTCGTCGAGATCGACGAACTCGCCCAGAGTGATCTCGCTGCGGCCCAGGCGCGACATGCGCGTGTCGGAGTCCTCGAGTGCCAGAGCGGATGCCCCGCTGAGCTGTCCCACGGCGCGTCGCACCTCGTCGTCACTCGCGCCGTCGACCGCGAGCCGCGCGAACTCGCCGAGCATGAGCTCGGCGACCTGCGGGGCCTTGGCGGGCGAGCATCCGGCATAGATGCCGAACAGCCCGGCGTCGGAGAAGCTCGGGGTGAAGGAGTAGACGGAGTAGGCGAGCCCGCGCTTCTCCCTGATCTCCTGGAAGAGTCGGCTGGACATTCCGCCGCCGAAAAGGGAATTCAGCACCGACAGCGTTGCTCGCCGTGGGTCTGCCGCCGAGATGCCGACGACGCCCGCGATGAGATTGGTCTGCTCGATGGGCCGGTTCACGACGACGAGGGGGCTCCCCCGCTCGATGAGGTCGTGTGTCGCATCGCGGCGCTCAACGGGGCGTGCCTCGGCCCCCAGATCCCATCCCGCTCGCTCGAGCGCAGCGACGACCCCGGCGACGAGCACGTCGTGATCGACGGCGCCGGCGGCGGTGATCACGAGATCCTGTGCGCGGTAGTTGGCCCGATAATGCTCGACGACCGCCTCGCGACTGACGGCGGTGATGGTGGCCGGGTTACCGCCGATGGGGCGACCGAGGGGATGCTCGCCGAGAACCGCCTCGAAGAAGCGCTCACTCGTGACATCGGCGGGGTCATCGTCGGCCATGGCGAGTTCCTCGAGGATCACCCCGCGCTCGGTCTCGAACTCCTGCGGGTCGATCAGCGATGACGTGAACATGTCCGCGAGCACGTCGACGGCCATTGGAAGGTCGCGGTCCTGCACCTTCGCGTAGTAGCAGGTGTACTCCTTGGCGGTCATCGCATTGTGCTCGCCACCGACCGAGTCGAACGCAACAGCGATGTCGAGCGCGCTGCGGGTCGGAGTTCCCTTGAACAGCAGATGCTCGAGGAAGTGCGTCGAGCCGAAGGTCTCCGGATGCTCGTCCCGCGAGCCCACGGCGACCCAGTAGCCGATCGTGGAGCTCCTGGCCCCCGGAACGGCTTCGCTGAGGATACGAACACCGCTCGGCAGCACCGTGCGTCGCACGAGCGAGTTGCCGGATGCGGTGAACGTCAGGTCCGCGAGTTCGAGTGGGAGAGCTACGGCGCCGTTCATCGGATCGAGCCTACGTCATCCTGGTGCAGGGATGGCCTACCCCCCGAACTGGGCACAGACATGAGGACAAACAGACTGGTCTGTCTGTCCTCATGTGCTATCTTGTCTATCGGGCACCCGAAGCCCAGCACAGCCGCTAACCCGATGGCGGTCGTGCACCACCCCGATCGTCCCCCACGATCGGGAAACCCCCGCAAGGAGTCGCGCTGTGATGGTCGTTGAGGAAGCTCCGACCACGCAGCGCGCTCCAGCGAAGGGCCGCATCCTCGAGACAGCCAACGAGCTCTTCTACGAGGACGGCATCCGCAATGTCGGCGTCGATCGCATCATCAGCGCGTCGGCCGTGACGAAGGCGACGTTCTACAAGCACTACCGCGCCAAGGACAACCTGATCGTCGAGTACATCAGCGCTCGTCACGTGACCGTTCGGGAGTCCATTGAGGCCATGATGGCCTCGGCCGAGACGCCGGAGGAGGCTCTGCACCTCTTCGTTGCCGACATCGCCGCCGAGATCGCTCGGCCTGGATTCCGCGGCTGCCCGTTCATCAATGCCGCCGCCGAGTTCCCGGATGCCGACCACCCGGTTCGCAGGATCGTCACCGACCACCGGGAATGGTACGTCGACACTCTCGCCCTGATGCTGCGCAATATGGGACATCCCGTTCCGGGCGACGCGGCCGACGAACTTCTCCTCGCGCGCGATGGCGCACTCGCCGGCGGGTACGCGGGCGACTCGGTGGCTGCGACAGCCGCTCTGGGTCGCATCACCAGTCGCGTGCTGGCCGAAGCATCCCCGGCCAAGCTCGCGTAGTGTAGCGGCGCGCGCGGGCGCTGACTAGGCCCCGGAGGTCGCCCCGGCACCTCCCCCTAGGGTGATGGGCATGATCACACTCTCCTGGCTTCTCATCGTCACAGTGCTCGCAGCCGCCCTCTCGATGTTCGACGGAATTCGTCGCGTGCGAGGCAACCGCAGCAACTCCATCCTCGCAATTGCCGAGTTGGTGTTCGCCGTGCTGATGCTCATCTCGATCTTCATCGCCTTTCCCGCGCCGCTGGGAACCTTCGTGTTCGCTGTCGCGCTCGAGGTCGTGCTGATTCTGCTGCTCGTGTTGAGGGGAACACGTGGCAGCGGCTTCACCGCGCTCACTCTGATCGCACTCATACTCAACACCGTGGTCGTGCTGATCGCGGCGGGATGGCTCTCCATTCCCGGCTTGGGCTAGCGGTCGTCGGCCGGTTCGCCCGCAGGGCTAGCCGGCCGATACCCGATCCAGGTCCGACACCTGATGGCGGGTCAACTGCACTGCCGCAGCAGCCGTGAGGTCGCGCACCTGCTCCGGGCGGCTGGCAGAGGCCACCGGTGCCACGACGTTCGGTTTCGTCAACAGCCACGCCAGGGCAATCGACGCCACGCTCGTCCCGTGCGCAGCCGCAATCGTGTCGAGAGTGGCGAGCACGCGAAGTCCACGACGGTTCAGGTAGCGGGCGACTTCCGCCCCGCGCTCCCCCTTCGCGAGGTCGGACTTCTGGCGGTACTTACCCGTGAGGAAGCCGCTGGCTAGGGCGAATCGAGGCATCACGCCCAGCCGCTGCTGGGCCGCGACATGGGCGAGATCGCCCTCGTACTCGTCGCGATGCATCAGGTTGTAGTGATTCTGCAGGGCGACCATCTGGGCGACCCCCACCTGTGCCGATGCGATTCGCGCCTCGATCAACCGGTTTCCCGTGTGATCTGAGCCGCCGAAATACCTCACGGCACCCGCCCGAATCAGCTCATCGACCGCAAGCAGGGTCTCCTCGAACTCGACCGTCTCGTCATCGATGTGCAGGTACAGCAGGTCGATGCGATCTGTTCCCAACCGCTGAAGGGACGCGTGCACGGCCCTCGTGAGCACCCGCGCGCGAAGGCCCGGGTTGTCGGCGCTCTTACCCACCTTGGTGGCGATGACGACATCGGAGCGGTTGCGCCGGGAGCGCATCCAGTTGCCGATCATCGTCTCGCTGCGACCTGCGGCATAAGAATCAGCGGTGTCGATGAAGTTGCCGCCCTGCCCGGTGTAGGTGTCAAGGATGGCGTTGGTCGTCGCATCGTCGGCGGTCCAGCCGAAGACGTTGCCGCTGATGGCCAGGGGGAAGACTGTCAGGTCCGACTCACCGACTCGTCTCAGTCGGGGCGCGGACTGCCCGACTACTGCCGAGGTCTCACCTGTCGTGGGAACCGTGTCTGGCGTGGGCACCGTGTCTGGCGTGGGCACTGTCTGTCCTCGGAGCGCTGTGCTCGTATCCAACTGAATCATTCTCGCCTCCCCAAGGCATCTTCAGACTACGTCGCACGAGCGCGCGAGTCGGTCAGAAATGCCCAATCGTTACGAGGTCGTTTCCTCGTCCGGCACATGCGGGACGGCCCGAGTGGGCAAAGGGCGCCCTATGCGCGAATGAGGCGCTGAGTCATCCCGGCAGCTGACGGCGATACTGGGGAACCCGCTGGCGGGCACGGGCCCGCACCTTCGACAGAACCACCACGGCGACGACCACGGCGAAGATCACGACCATGGCGACCCAGAGGTACCACGCGGTGTCCAACCAGTCGGTGAAGGCCTTCATGAAGTGGTCGAAGGGTGTGGTCACTCGCTCACCCTAGGAGTGCAATCGCTTGCCTCCTTACCCCCAAAGTGGGGGCAGACAGGAGTTGCCGAGAATGACTCAGGCCCACCCCGTTTCCGGGGCGGGCCTGAGTGATGGATCGCTAGCGACTAGCCTTCGGCAGGTGCCTCGGGCCCGTCGGACGCGGCAACCGAGCTGTCGGTGTCCGCGGCATCCGCGCTGTCGTCGACCGGGGCCAGCGAGAGCTTTCCACGGTCATCGATCTTCGTGATCTCGACCTGGATCTTCTGGCCCACGGAGAGCACGTCCTCGACGTTCTCGACGCGCTTTCCACCGGCGAGCTTGCGCACCTCGCTGATGTGCAGCAGGCCGTCCTTACCCGGGGTGAGCGAGACGAACGCGCCGAACGTGGCCAGCTTGACGACGGTTCCAAGGAACCGCTCGCCGACCTCCGGGTTGAGCGGGTTCGCGATCGCGTTGACCGCCGCGCGGGCCGCCTCGGCCGAGGGACCATCGACAGCACCGATGTACACGGTGCCGTCATCCTCGATCGAGATGTCGGCGCCAGTGTCATCCTGGATCTGGTTGATCGTCTTACCCTTCGGGCCGATCAGCTCACCGATCTTGTCGACCGGGATCTGCACGCTGATGACGCGGGGCGCCGTGGGCGCCATCTCGTCGGGCGAGTCGATCGCGGCGTTGATAACGGCGAGGATCGCGGTGCGAGCCTCCTTGGCCTGCTTGAGAGCACCGTCGAGCACGCTCGAGGGCAGACCCGCGAGCTTCGTGTCGAGCTGGATGGCCGTGACGAACTCACTGGTACCGGCGACCTTGAAGTCCATGTCGCCGAGCGCGTCCTCCGCACCGAGGATGTCGGTGAGGGCCGCGTAGCGCGTGACCCCGTCGACCTCGTCGGAGATGAGACCCATCGCGATGCCGGCGACCGGAGCGCGCAGCGGCACACCGGCATTGAGCAGCGAGAGGGTCGAGGCGCAGACCGAACCCATCGACGTGGAACCGTTGGAGCCGAGAGCCTCGGACACCTGGCGGATCGCGTAGGGGAACTCCTCGCGGGGCGGCAGCACCGGCACGAGGGCGCGCTCGGCGAGGAAGCCGTGCCCGATCTCGCGACGCTTCGGGCTACCGACACGGCCGGTCTCACCGGTCGAGTAGGGCGGGAAGTTGTAGTGGTGCAGGTAGCGCTTCTTCGTGACGGGGTTCAGCGAGTCGATCTGCTGCTCCATCTTGAGCATGTTCAGCGTGGTGACACCCAGGATCTGGGTCTCGCCGCGCTGGAAGATCGCGGAACCGTGCACGCGCGGGATGACCTGCACCTCGGCGTCCAGGGCGCGGATATCCGCGAGCCCACGACCATCGATACGGATGCCCTCGGTCAGCACGCGAGCGCGCATGACCTTCTTGGACACCGACTTGTACGCGGCACTGACCTCGGACGCGGCCGAGGCGGGCAGACGCTCGCCCTCGATCTCGCCAGCGATGTGGCCCTTGACGCGGTCCTTCAGTGCGTCGTCGGCGTCCTGACGCTCCTGCTTGTCGGCGATCTGGTAGACGTGCTTCAGATCGTCGTACGCGAGACCGGCGACGACGTCGTAGGTCTC